>NZ_JAIVMG010000001.1 GCF_020177335.1 Stappia indica
GCGCGACGGCGTCAACCCATGGCCCGGGAAGGTGGTGCCATCGCCCTTTTGAGACGATGGCGGCCCGTGGAGCACCTTCCGGCAGGAGGGACAGCCGGGCAGGGCGCCGTCCCGCTTGAAGTTCATGTTTTGTTTATCGATTGATCTATGGAGGGAATGCCGATGAACCTTATGAATGGAGTCTTGGGCCGCTGGGGCCTGCTCGTCCTCGCTGGCGGCAGTATCATGGGGTTGTCGCTTGGCATCCGTCAGTCGCAGGGGCTGTTCATGCTGCCCGTGACCATGAGCATGGATTGGTCGATCGAGGATGTCGGCTTTGCCTTTGCGCTGCAGAATCTGGTCTGGGGATTGACGCAGCCGGTGACGGGGATGGCGGCGGATCGGTTCGGTCCGGCGAAGGTCATCATCTTCGGCGTGCTGATCTATGCTGCCGGTCTCTTCGCCATGGCCTACGCGCCTGACTTCCTGATCTTCAGCTTCAATGCCGGCGTTCTCGTCGGGATCGGACTTGCCGGCACGGCCTTCGGTGTCATCTACGGCGCGGTGAGCAAGATCGTTCCTCCAGGGGATCGGGCCTGGGCCATCGGCGCGGTTGGCGCGATTGGCGGTCTGGTCCAGTTCCTCGTCGTGCCCTTCGTTCATCAGCTTTTGAATTCGCAGAACTGGGATGGGACGTTCCTTGTTCTTGCCGTTCTGTTTGCCGCGATGTGCCCGCTGGCCTGGTTTCTGCGGGCGAAAGGCTCGGATGAAGTTGCCGGCCACGGCGAGCTTTCCATGTGGGCGGCGATCTCCGAAGCGTTCCGGCACAGCGGCTTCTGGTACCTCAACCTTGGCTTCATGGCCTGCGGCTTCCAGCTTGCGTTCCTGGCCGGGCATATCCCGCCGTATCTTGTCGATCAGGGGCTGCCGCTGTCCGTCGGCGGCACGGCGATTGCCCTGATCTCGCTGACCAATGTCGCCGGAACCTTTGTGTTCGGCTATGTCGGCGGGTCGATCTTCCGGCGCAAATACACGCTGACCTTCCTCTACGTCTGCCGTGTGGTCGCGATGATCGCCTTCATCTCCCTGCCGCTGACGCCGATCAGCACCTATCTGTTCGCGGCGGTGATGGGCTTTCTGTGGCTGGGGACCGTGCCGCTGACGAGCGGGCTGGTCGGGCAGATCTTCGGCACCCGATATCTGACGACCCTCTTCGGGTTTGTCTTCTTCGGCCACCAGCTCGGCGCGTTTTTCGGTATCTGGATGGCTGGCTATGTCTTCGATACCACCGGGTCCTACAGCTACATCTGGTGGTTCTCGATCGGGATTGGCGTTCTGGCGGCCCTGTTGCACATGCCGATCAATGATCGGGAAGTCGCAAGGCCGAAGGCTGCCGAGGCGGTGCCGGCATGAGCGATGAACGGTCGTCGGCCTCCCTTGCCGTGAAGGCGCTGCTGGTTGCGGCACTGCTGGCGGTGTCGATCTACGGGTTCCTCGCGTATCTCGATCCCGTGTTCGTCTACACCTACGCCACCTTCATGCGGCTTTGCGGCTGAGGCTGGATGTGGCGAGTTTTGAAAAAGCCCCGGGCAATGCCCGGGGCTTTCTGGTTTTCGCACTGTGAACAGGTGTTCTGTGCAGGGGGGCGGTTCGTTGCGCGCCGTCAGGCCTCGGCGATCGGGCGGACCTGCTGCCCGGCGTCCTGAACCAGCGGGTCGAAGCGCTCCTTCTCCCGCGCCAGAAGATCGAAGAACTGGCTGCGCATACGCGGTTCCCAGAAATTGCTGATGTGCTCGGCAATGCTGGAAACCGCCTCTTCGCGGGGAGCATGCCGGAAGAAGGTGGCGATCTGGTTCGCCATATAGGCGAGCTTGTCAGGCGACATGTAGAAGAGCTCCTCCGATAATCCGTTCCGGATGCGTGTAAATCTCAAAACCGGTCTCGCGTACCGACCCGACCAGGGTAATCCGTGCGTGATCCGCCGTTTCCACCGCAAGGGCCGTTGGCGCCGACATGGCAATCAGGATGCCGCAAC
The DNA here is from genome assembly GCF_020177335.1 of Stappia indica. Classification (GTDB taxonomy): domain Bacteria; phylum Pseudomonadota; class Alphaproteobacteria; order Rhizobiales; family Stappiaceae; genus Stappia; species Stappia indica_B. Next base: position 2,015 of record NZ_JAIVMG010000001.1, read on the forward strand.
CGGCGATGGCGGCCTTCTGGATCAGCTCGACCGACAGGCGGCTGGTCAGCACCAGCGCCCCGCCGGCGAAGGCTGCTTGCTGCCCGGTCGCGGTGAGGGCGCCGATCAGCTTGTCGAGCGCATTGTGCCGACCCACATCCTCACGCAGCGCGACCAGCCCGTTTTGCGGGCAAAAACAGCCGGCGGCGTGCACCGAACGGGTGCGCCGGTGCAGGGCCTGCGCCTCGGTGATCGCCTCGACCGCGCTGGCGACATCGGCCGCGGAGAACCGCGCGTCCGCCGTGACCTGCGGCGTTGCCCGCATCGCTTCCTCAAGGCTTTCGATGCCGCACAGCCCGCAACCGACCGGTCCGGCCATCGACCGGCGACGCGCTGCCAGCCGACCGGCGGCATCCTCCGCCAGCCAGAGCTGAACGTCGAGACCACGCCCGCAATCGACCGTCTCGATGCGCTCGATCTCGTCGGCTGCGGCGACGATGCCCTCGGTCAGGGAGAAGCCGATGGCAAGATCGGCGAGGTCCGACGGGGTTGCCATCAGCACCGCCTGCGAGGTGCCGTTGTAGCTGATGGCCACCGCGACCTCATTGGCCAGCGCCCGCGCGGAGGCGGTGAACCGTCCCCCGTGATGCGAGATTGCCGAAAGTTCGCGATGCGGCTTCATGGCTACTCCGCCGCCTCGATCCGCCGGGAGCGGGCCGACAGGCGTTCATACTCTTCCTGCCAGTCCGTCGGACCGTTCGAGCGCGACACCTGAACCGCCGTGACCTTGTATTCCGGGCAGTTGGTCGCCCAGTCGGAATAGTCGGTGGTGATGACATTGGCCTGGGTGCCGGGGTGGTGGAAGGTGGTGTAGACGACGCCCGGCGACACCCGGTCGGTGATCTGTGCCCTCAGCGACGTCTCGCCGGAGCGGCTGGCGAGCTTCACCCAGTCGCCCTCCTTGACGCCGCGCAGCTCCGCGTCGTGGGCATTGATCTCCAGCACATCCTCGCTGTGCCAGACCACATTGTCGGTTCGCCGGGTCTGGGCGCCGACATTGTACTGGCTGAGGATCCGGCCGGTGGTCAGGAGCAGGGGGAAGCGCGGGCCGGCCCGCTCGTCGGTCGCCACGTAATCGGTGCGGATGAAACGGCCGCGACCGCGCACGAAGCGGTCCACATGCATCACCGGCGCGCCTTCGGGACTGGCGTCGTTGCAGGGCCACTGCACCGAGCCCATCTCCTCCAGCAGCTTGTAGGTGACATTGGCGAAGCTCGGCGTGGTTGCCGCGATCTCGGCCATGATCTCGCGCGGATGGGTGTAATTCCAGTTGGCGCCCATGGCATTGGCCAGCAACTGGGTGACCTCCCAGTCGGCATAGCCATTGCGCGGCGCCATCACCTTGCGCACCCGGTTGATCCGCCGTTCGGCGTTGGTGAAGGTGCCGTCCTTTTCCAGGAAGGTCGAGCCCGGCAGGAACACATGGGCGTAGTTGGCGGTTTCGTTCAGGAAGAGATCATGGACGATGACGCAGTCCATCGCCGCCAGGCCGGCGGAGACGTGCTTGGTGTCCGGATCGGACTGAAGGATATCCTCGCCCTGGACGTAGAGCCCCCGGAAACTGCCATCGACGGCCGCGTCGAGCATGTTGGGGATGCGCAAACCCGGCTCGGGCGAGATGTCGACGCCCCAGGCGGCTTCGTAGATCGCCCGCACATCGGCGTTCTTCACGTGGCGATAGCCGGGCAGCTCGTGCGGGAAGGAGCCCATGTCGCAGGACCCTTGCACGTTGTTCTGGCCGCGCAGCGGGTTCACGCCGACACCGGGCCGGCCGATGTTGCCGGTCATCATGGCGAGGTTCGCGATGCCGATCACCGTGGTCGAGCCCTGGCTGTGTTCGGTGACGCCAAGCCCGTAGTAGATGGCGCCGTTGCCGCCCTGAGCGTAAAGCCGGGCCGCGGCGCGCATCTCCGCCGCCGGGACGCCGGTCAGCGCCTCGACCGCTTCCGGGCTGTGCGCCGGGTCGGCGACGAATTCGGCGTAGTCCTGGAATTCCTCCCAGTCGCAGCGCTCGCGGATGAAGGTCTCGTCGTGCAGTCCCTCGGTGACGATCACATGGGCGAGGGCCGTCACCACCGCCACATTGGTGCCCGGACGCAGGGCGAGATGATGGGCGGCGGCGATATGCGGCGACTTGACGAGGTCGATGCGGCGCGGGTCGATGACGATCAGCCGCGCGCCCTGGCGCAGCCGCTTCTTCAGGCGCGAGCCGAACACCGGATGGCCGTCGGTCGGATTGGCGCCGATCACTACCACCACATCCGCCTGTTCGACGCTCTCGAAATCCTGGGTTCCGGCCGAGGTGCCGAAGGTCTGGCCCAGGCCGTAGCCGGTCGGCGAATGGCAGACACGGGCGCAGGTGTCGGTGTTGTTGTTGCCGAACACCGCGCGGGTCAGTTTCTGGACCAGATAGGTCTCTTCGTTGGTGCAGCGGGAGGAGGTGATGACGCCGATGGCCTCCTTGCCATGGGCTTCCTGAATGCCGCGCAGCCGCGATGCCGCGAACCCCAGCGCCTCGTCCCAGGATACTTCGCGCCAGGGCTGGTCGATTGTCTCGCGGATCATCGGGTTGAGGATCCGGTCCCTGTGGTTGGCGTAGCCATAGGCAAAGCGCCCCTTGACGCAGGAATGACCGGCATTTGCCTTGCCATCCTTGTAGGGCACCATGCGCACCAGTTCATCACCGCGCATTTCCGCCTTGAAGGAGCAGCCGACACCGCAATAGGCGCAAGTGGTGACCACCGAATGTTCCGGCTGGCCGATCTCGATCACCGATTTTTCCTGCAAGGTCGCCGTCGGGCAGGCCTGGACGCAGGCGCCGCAGGACACGCACTCGGAGGCGAGGAAGGTCTCGGACATGCCCGGGGAGACGCGGGAGTCGAAGCCGCGCCCCTCGATGGTCAGCGCGAAGGTGCCCTGCACCTCCTCGCAGGCCCGCACGCAGCGCGAGCAGACGATGCATTTGGACGGATCGTAGGTGAAATAGGGGTTGGTCTCGTCCTTGGGCATGTAGCGGGGATTGTCCTCGCCATTCTGCCGGGCGGTGACGTGGCCGGCACCCTCATAGCCGTAGCGAACATCGCGCAGACCGACCGCGCCGGCCATGTCCTGCAATTCGCAGTCGCCATTGGCCGCGCAGGTCAGGCAGTCCAGCGGGTGGTCGGAGATGTAAAGCTCCATCACGCCCCGGCGCAGGTCCTTCAGACGGCCGGTCTGGGTGCGCACCACCATGCCCTCTTCCACCGGCGTGGTGCAGGAGGCGGGCGTGCCGCGCCGTCCCTCGATCTCCACCAGGCACAGGCGGCAGGAGCCGAAGGCGTCGACCATGTCGGTGGCGCACAGCTTGGGGATCTGAATGCCCGCTTCCATCGAGGCGCGCATGACGGAGGTGCCCGCCGGGACGGTGACGTCAAAGCCATCGACGGTCAGGGTCACGGTCTCCTGCGACCGGGAGGCCGGCGTGCCGTAGTCGGTTTCCTTGATCAGGGACATGGCTGTTACTCCGCCGCCTGGAGAAAGGGATTTTTGTCGAAATCATCCGGGAAATGGGTGAGGGCGCTTTCCACCGGATAGGGCGCGAAGCCGCCGAGCGCGCAGAGCGAGCCGAGCTTCATGGTGTTGCAGAGGTCTTCCAGCAGCGCGATATTCGCCTCCGGGCTCTCGCCCTTCGCGATCTTGTCCAGCACCTCGGTGCCGCGCACCGCGCCGAGGCGGCAGGGGGTGCACTTGCCGCAGCTTTCGACCGCGCAGAACTCCATGGCAAAGCGGGCCTGCTTCAGCATGTCGGCGGTGTCGTCGAAGACGACGATGCCTGCATGGCCGATCAGTCCGCCGCGCGCGGCGAAGGCCTCGTAGTCGAACACGGTGTCGAACAGTGCCGGCGGGAAATAGGCGCCGAGCGGTCCGCCGACCTGCACCGCCTTGACCGGGCGCCCGCTTGCGGTGCCGCCGCCGATGTCATGGATCAGCTCGCCAAGGGTCAGGCCGAAGGCGGTCTCGTAGAGCCCGCCATGCTTGATGTTGCCGGCAAGCTGGATCGGGATGGTGCCATGGGACCGGCCGACGCCAAAGTCGCGGTAGAACGCCGCGCCCCGATCGAGGATCACCGGCACGGAGGCGAGCGACATCACGTTGTTGACCACGGTCGGGCAGCCGAACAGGCCTTCGAGCGCCGGCAGTGGCGGCTTGGCGCGCACGACGCCGCGCTTGCCCTCAAGGCTGTTGAGCAGCGAGGTTTCCTCGCCGCAGACATAGGCGCCGGCGCCGACCCGCACCTCCATGTCGAAGGCATGGGCCGAGCCGAGCACGGAAGGTCCGAGGATCCCGGCGCGGCGGGCGATCTCGATCGCCTTGCGCATGATGGCGACCGCATGCGGGTATTCGGAGCGGGTGTAGATGTAACCCCTGGTCGCGCCGGTGGCGATGCCGGCAATCGCCATGCCCTCGATCAGGACGAAGGGGTCGCCCTCCATGATCATCCGGTCGGCGAAGGTGCCGCTGTCGCCTTCATCCGCATTGCAGACGATGTATTTCTGCGCGCCGGGCGCGCCCAGCACGGTGTTCCACTTGATGCCGGTGGGGAAGCCGGCGCCGCCGCGTCCGCGCAGTCCGCTGTCGGTGACCTCGCGCACGATGTCGGCCGGGGTCATGGTCACCGCCTTCTCCAGCCCCTTCAGGCCCTGGTAGTGGCGATAATCCTCCAGCGACAGCGGATCGGTGACGCCGCAGCGGGCAAAGGTGAGGCGGGTCTGGCCCTTCAGGTAGGGCATCTCCTTCGTACGGCCGTGGCACAGCGGGTGGTCGCCGCCGGAAAGGAACCCGGCATCGAAGAGACCGGGGACATCGGCAGGCCGGACCGGCCCGTAGGCGATCCGGCCATGGCCCGTGCGCACCTCAACGAGCGGTTCCAGCCAATGAAGCCCGCGCGAGCCGTTGCGGACGATGGTGGCTTCCAGTCCGCGTGCGGAAAGCTCATTGGCGATGGCGGCGGCGACCTTGTCGGCGCCCACGGCAAGCGCGGCGGCGTCGCAGGGGATGAAGATGGTCGGGGTCATCGGCTTGCCTCCGCGACGATGTCCTTGACGGAGGTCGCATCGAGCCGCCCGTGGAGCGTGTCATCCATCATGGCGGCGGGCGCGCAGGAACACAGGCCGAGGCAATAGACCGGCTCCAGGGTGATCCGGCCGTCCGGCGTCGTTTCGTGCCAATCGATGCCAAGCGCCCGCATGACGTCTTCCGCGAGCTGGTCGCCGCCCACGGACTGACAGGCCTCGGCGCGGCAGAGCTTGAGGGTGTGCCGGCCGGCCGGGGACTTGCGGAAATCGTGATAGAAGCTGACGACGCCATGGACTTCGGCGCGGCTGAGGTTCAGCCCATCGGCAATCGGCTGGATCGCGGCTTCCGGCACACAGCCGAACGCATGATGAACGTCATGGAGGATGGGCAGCAGTGGCCCTTCAAGCTGCGCATTCCTGGAGACGATTTCCGCCGTGCGCTCCGTTATATTCTGCGCAGAATCCTGCAAACCCATGCGTTTTCTCCCTCATTCGCGCATATCGGGAGAAGATGCAGGGCAACCATCGGCAAGATCAATATCGCAGTTCCGTTGTGCGATAGCACATTTCTATCGACGGTCCGGCCGACCTATTGCAGTCTGGGATCGGCGGCGGCAATCCGCCGGGTCAGCCGCAACAGGGCGGCGATCAACGGCGCATGCGGCTCGCGGTGTGTGGTGACCAGCCCGACGAGGGTGCCGGCATCCGGCTCGGTGATCGGGATGACCTTCAGCGCGTCTGAGGAGAAGGCCGCCGCCAGGCTTTCGGGGACAATGCTTGCCCAGCATCCGGTGCGCACATGGGCGAACAGCGAGACGACGGAATCGGTTTCCAGCGTCGGGTCGGCGGTCATGCCGACGCCGGCGAGGATGCTGTCGACGATCCGGCGGTTCTGCATGTCCGGGGTCAGAAGGCAAAGCGGAACCGTGCTGACATCGCACCAGGTGACGTGGCTGCGGTCCGAAAGGCGGGCGCCGGCGGCGGTGACGAGGCAGTAGCGCTCCCGATAGAGCGGCACCTGCAGGACGCGCCGCATTGGCTCGTTGTCCAGGTAGGTGATGCCGGCGTCCACCTCCAGGTTCTCCAGCAGCGACAGGATTTCCACCGAGGAGCGCGACAGGATCGAGAAGGTCACGCCGGCGTGTTCCTTGCTGAAGGGCATGGTCAGCTCCGGCAGATAGGCGAGCGCGGTCGGAATGACCGCAAGGCGCAGATGGCCGGACAGGGCGTGGCGGCCGCTTCGGATCTCCTGCTGCATGGTCCGGGCATCGGCCACCAGCCGCCGTGCCCATTCCAGCACCCGTTGCCCCTCGGGCGTCAGTCCCTGAAAGCGAGAGCCGCGCAGCACCAGCAGGGCTCCCAGTTGCTCTTCAAGCTGCTTGATCGCAGCCGAAAGGGTCGGCTGGGTCACGCCGCATTCCTCCGCCGCGCGTCCGAAATGCTGTTCCCGCGCCAGGGCGATGAACATTTCCAGCTTGTCGATCATTGAAGGTCCGTTTCGGGTGCCGGTGAACCGGGAAGGGGGGAAAGGCGCCCGGAAACGCAAGGTTCCCGGGCGCCTTCAGCGATGGGTCAGGCGCGTGCCGGCTCTGCGCCTTCACCGGCTTCCATGTGATGTTTTTCATGCACCGGGCGAACCAGCGCATTGCAGATCAATGCGATGACGAGCAAGCCGGCCATCGCATACATGGTGGTGTTGTAAAGGCTTGAGGTCGGATCGACCGTACCCGCCGGAGCGATCTCCATCAACTGGGCGATCGTCACCGTTTTTGCCGCGACGAGTTGATCGAGCTGATCGAGCCCGGCGCCGAACTTCTCGGTGAAGGTCGCCGGATCGACCTTGGCGGCCAGCTCCTTGATCGAGCTGTTCAGCGACAGGTTGCGCAACTGGGTGATGGCCAGGGGCCCGAGCACGCCGGCGGTGCTCCAGGCAGTCAAGAGCCGGCCATGGATGCCGCCGACATACTTGGTGCCGAAGATATCCGCCAGATAGGCCGGGATGGTGGCGAAGCCGCCGCCGTACATGGTGAAGATCACCATGGTCGCCGCATAGAACATCACCAGCCAGGTCACCGCCGGATTGACGCTCACCTGAGCCGCCGCGAAGGGGATCGACAGGTAGAGTGCGATACCGATGATGAAGAAGCAGTAATAGGTGTTCTTGCGCCCGATATAGTCGGAGGCGGAGGCCCAGAAGAACCGGCCGACCATGTTGAAGACCGAGATCATGAACACATAGGTCGCGGCGAAGGCGGAGTTGACGATCAGCGGCAGGGTCGTGCCGAAGATCTCCGTCATCATCGTCTTGGCAACGCCGATCACACCGATGCCGGCGGTGACGTTGAAGCACAGGACGATCCACAGCAGGTAGAACTGCGGCGTGCGCAGGGCCTGGTCGATGTGAACGTTGTTGTGGGTGATCATCTTGCGCGAGGCCGCATCGGCGGTCGGCGGCGTCCAGCCCTTGGGCAGCCAGCCTTCGCGCGGCACCCGGTAGGAGAAGGAGGCGATCATCATCACCACGAAATAGGCAATTCCGAGGGTGAAGAAGGTGCCGGCCGCGCCGGTGTTGCCGGTGCCGACCACATAGACGCCTTCCTCCAGCGGAATCGGGGCCGCGGCCACCTGTTTGGCGCCGGCGATCACCACCTCGACGAGCTGGCCGTTGACCTCGGCCATGCGCTTGCCGGCCTCCGTCACCATCTCCACCGCCGCCTGGGGGCCGAGATACTCCGGCGCCTTGTAGAACAGGCCGAGCAGATATTCCTTGATCGGCGTGGCGATCATCGCGCCGCCGCCAAAGCCCATGATGGCCATGCCGGTCGCCATGCCGCGCCGGTCCGGGAACCAGCGGATCAGCGTCGAGACCGGCGAGACATAGCCAAGGCCGAGACCGCAGCCGCCGATGACACCATAGCCGAGATACACCAGCCAGAGCTGGTGGGTCATGATGCCCAGCCCGCCGATGATGAAGCCGCCGCCCCAGCATAGTCCGGCGACGACGCCGACCATGCGCGGGCCGACTTCCTCCAGCCACTTGCCGCCGAAGGCCGCCGCAAGGCCGAGGAAGACAATCGCCACGGAGAAGATCCAGACGACGGAGGACAGGCTCCAGTCACCGGAGGAGGCCGCCACCACGCCGAACTGCTTGGTCAGCGGCGGATTGAAGATGCTCCAGGCGTAGACGGAGCCGATACAAAGGTGAATGGCGATGGATGCTGGCGGAACCTTCCAGCGGTTGAAATCGTCGTCGGCGACGATGTGTTCCTTTTTCAGCCGGTCAAACATGCACTTACTTTCCTCCCATGCGCTGTTTGGCTGGCATTCCGTCCGGTCTTTTCCCGGTTCGGCTCGCGGTGAGCCGGAATGCCGTGCAGCCAGCGGGGGAGGGCAGGGCGCGCGGCAATCTTGTGGCCACGCCGTATCATGCCGGCGGACTGTCGCCGCAACCCGTCCTCCCCCGGGCAGCGGTTCCAGCGAAGCAAGTTCGGCGCCAATTTGAATTCATCTGGATTTTCAATCGGGTAATTCTAATCGCCAATCGGGAGGGGACATTTCGACCACACCTGGTCCGGGATGGGTGCGGGTGAAGTGGACATTTTGTCCAGAAGGGGCTGACGCCCGCGCTGGGCGCTACATTGCCTGCGGCAACCACACCCTGAAACAGGTGCCGGTGTTGGGATCGGTCCGGAAGTCGATGGTGCCGCCATGGCGGGTCACCAGCGTGCGGGTGATCGACAGGCCGAGGCCAGTGCCCTCGCGGGATTTGGTGGTGTAGAACGGATCGAAGATGCGCGCGGCGACGGCTGCGGGGATGCCGGCGCCGGTGTCGGCGACCTCGATCGCCACCCCCGGCCGGCCGTCGTTCTCCGCATCGCGGGAGCGCAGGGTCAGCGTTCCTCCATGTGGCATGGCGTGAATGGCATTGACCAAGAGGTTGACCAGCACCTGTTGCAGCTCGGTCCGGTTCATCAAGACCTGCCGGGTGGCGCTGTTGTCGCGGAGAACTGCGATGTCCGCCTGGCGTAGCAGATGGCGCACCAGAGGCAGACAGTCCGAGATCACATCCGCCGGCGCGTGCCGGTCTGCCTGGCCGGCGTATTCGTCCGGCTTGGCGAATTGCAGCAGCTTCATCACGATCTGGTTGATGCGGTCGACCTGCTCGTCGATCAGCCGGATTTCCGTGCTCGCCAGCTCCGCATGACGGCCGAGCAGCATCCGCAGCACCTCCATGTTGCCCTGAATGACGGCAATCGGATTGTTGATCTCATGGGCGACGCCGGCGGTGATCTCGCCGATGGCGGCGAGCTTTTCCGACAGGATCAGTTGTTTGGTGGTGTCCTCCAGCCGCCGGTTGGCCATCTTCAGATCGCGGGTGCGCGCCTCCACCCGGCTGTTCAGCTCCTCGTTCCAGCGCCGTAGCTGCCGGTCGCGCTCCTGCACCTGTTCCAGGAGGTCGTCGAGCTGCCGGGCGACCCGGGCGATTTCGTCGCTGGCGCTGCTCGCACCCGTGCCCGTGCGCGCGCCCAGATCCCCCCGTTCGACCCGGGCAATGGTCTGGTTCATCCGCTCCAGCGGCTTGAAGACGCCGCGCGCCCAGCGCAGGAACAGCGGCACGCTGCCGGCGGTGACGACCAGAAAGCCAAGGCCGAGCGCCAGGAGGGTGGCGAGCTTGGCCTGATAGAAGGGGGCTTCGAGAAAGCCGACATAGAGCATGCCGACATTCCGGCCTCGGCTGTCGGTGATCGGCTCATAGGCGGAGATGTACCAGTCGTTGACGACAAAGGCGCTGTCGAGCCAGGTCCGGCCCTCATCGAGCACCCGTTCCCGCACCACCGCCGAAACCCGCGTGCCGAGCGCCCGGCGGCCTTCGAACAGACGGACATTGGTGCTGATGCGCACATCGTCCAGAAACAGGGTGGCGGTGCCCTGGCTGCCTTCCGGCAGGCTGGCCTCCCGGTAGACGAGATCGTTGATGGTATCGATGAAGACGAGATTCTGATTGAGCAACAGTCCGCCGACCAGAGCGGAGGCGGGCTGTCCGGGCAAGGAGACCGGGCTCGCCGAATGCACCATCATGCCGCGATCCTCCACCTGTCGCGGGCTTGGCAGCGCATTGACTGTGGGCACCAACTCCAGTTTCGCCCGTTCGGCAAGGTCGAGGGAGATCGCCGCGAGGTCCGCGTGCTCGAAGATGTCGATACCGGTTGCCGGTGTGCCGGCCAGGGCCTTCCTGATCACCGGCCAATCCGGGGAAAGGCGTGGACGGGCGGTGGCGGGCGAGGCCGCGAGCACCGTTCCCGCGCCGCTGGCCAGATAGAGAAAATCGAGGCCCAACTTCTGGCGTTGCCGCTCCAAGAGGGCGGCGAGCGCGGCGGGGTCGCGGCTGTCGATCACATCACGGAACGCGGCGGAGGAGCCCAGGGCGTCGATCTTCTCGCCGCTGTTTTCCAGGATCCGGGCGACATACTGATGAGCGATGGTCAGGTCGCCATTGACCTTGCTCTTCAGCAGCGCATCGAACTTGGCGTTCCAGCGCACCATGGCGACGCCGAGAAAGATCGGCAGCACCACCAGCGTCGGCAGCAGGGCAAGCGCCAGCAGCCGTACACGGACGGACAGGCGCCGCCGGCGCGGCCCTTGTGCGGGCGTGGTCTCAGGCATTCCAGTCGGCGAGCTTTCGGTCGATGGTCTTGCGGGCGATGCCCAGCCGGCGGGCGGCCTCGGCGCGGTTGCCGCCAGCCTGATCGAGCACTGTCAGGATATGGCGGCGTTCGACCGCCTCCAGCGTGTCATCCGGCTTCGGAGCCGAGGCCCCCCGGCGGTGAAACTCTTCCGGGAAGCGGCCGAGAATGAGCGAGCGTTCGACGAGGTTGCGCAGCTCGCGCACGTTGCCCGGCCAGTCATAGGCCAGCAGCCCGGCGATGACCTCATCGTCCATCGGCACTGGCGGCATGCCGAGCTGCCGCGCCAGCTTCTGCATGAACAGGTCGGCCAGTTCCTGAATGTCCGTGCCGCGCTCGCGCAAGGGCGGCATCTCGATCTGCATCACATTGATCCGGTAGAAGAGATCGGCGCGAAACCGTCCGGCGGCGATCTCGTCCTCAAGGTTGGCGTTGGTGGCGAAGACGAAGCGCAGGTCGACCCGCACCTCCCGTTCCGAGCCGACCGGGCGGATGCGCCGGTCCTCGAGTGCCCGCAGCAGCTTGCTTTGCAGCGCCAGCGGCAACTCGCCGATCTCATCGAGAAACAGCGTGCCGCCCTGGGCATGCATGAACAGCCCGTCGCGATCCGTGCCGGCGCCGGTGAAGGCGCCCTTCAGATGGCCGAACAGCTCCGCCTCGATCATGTCGCTGGGGATCGCCGCGCAGTTGATCGGCACGAAGGGCTTGTCGCGGCGATCCGACAGGTCATGGATCGAGCGGGCGACCACCTCCTTGCCGGTTCCCGATTCTCCGGTGATCAGGATCGAGGTGGGAAGCGGCGCGACGCGGGCGATGGTCTGGCGCACCTCGCCGATCTGGTGCGAATGGCCGATCAGCTTGTCGCGCAACAGCAGGTGGTCGGAGGTGGCATGTAGCTGATGCCGCAGGAGCTGGTTTTCCCGTGCCAGGGTCGAGCGGTCGAGGCAGCGGGCGACGGCGTTGAGCAACTGGTTGGAGCGGAACGGCTTGAGGATGAAATCGACCGCGCCCGCCCGCAGCGCCTGAATGGCGGTTTCCAGATCCGCATAGGCGGTCATCAGGATGGCATCGGCGAAGAAGCCGATGCCGCGCTGTTCCGCCAGCCACTCCACGCCGGTCTTGCCGGGCATGATGTTGTCCATGATGACCACATCATACTGCTGGGCATCGAGCCGTTTGGAGGCCTCAACCGTATCGGCGGCCTCGTCGATGCGGGCACAGTGGGGCTGCAGAATCCGGACAAGGAAGTTGCGCATGCCCGGTTCGTCATCGACGATGAGGATGGACGCATGTCCCAGCCTGGGGCTGAACTCTGAATCGTTTCGCGTATCAGTCGCCTCAGCCATGGACTGCGAGCCCATCCTGCCCCTCCCCGGAAGCGAGCCCTTTGCGGGCGTGATTTTGGGCGCATTTGAGGAAATTTCACAGGATTTCGCAACAGATTTCCCAAAGGGTGCCGAATTCCGCGCCATGACCTGCTGCGCCGGAGAGGCGACAACGGAGGGAACGCCGGGCTTTGGCGGTAGAGCTTGCGCTTTCAGCGGAGATTCAGCCAGACTCGATCAGAAGTTGCGGGTGAGGGCGTAATCCCGTTCGCAAAATAATGGCTGACCGATTCGAAAAGATAGGCGAATATTACGTCACGATAGCCGGAGCCTGATTTTTGTGATCGAAAGGGGACGACCATGCGCGTGCCAGCTTACAGTGTTCTAATACTTTGCCTGGCCTGCGGTTCGGCCCTTGCCGCCGATTTTCCCTCGGCGCCGCCACCCGCGGAGCAACCGGCGCCCCGGGAAGAGGGCGCATGGAAATTCGTCATCGCGCCATACATGCTCGGGCCGACCATCACGGGCACGTCGAGGATCGGCCGATTGCCGACGACCGATCTGAACGTTTCGCCGGGAACGATCTTCGAGAACCTTCAGTTCGGCGCCATGGGCCATGTGGAGGTGCTCTACGACAACCGCTTCGGCGCCTCGCTCGATGTGGCCTACATGGATCTGGGCAGCGGCCGGACGTTTCCCGCCATTGGCGGATCGGTCAAGGCCAGCGTCAAGCAGTTGGTGACGGAAGGGTTCTTCGGCTACCGGTTCTGGTCCGAGGACCGAAACTGGGCCGAGGCCTATGCGGGCGGGCGCTGGTGGTACAATCAGCTCGGTGTGGACGCGAATGTGCCGGGCAATACCTTCTCCCGAACGATTACCGAACAATGGGTCGATCCGGTCATCGGCGTGCGCGGCCAGTATTTTCTCTCCGACACATGGTCCCTTTACGGCAGCGGCAACATCGGTGGCTTCGGCCTTGTTTCGGAGTTCACCTGGGGCGCGCAGGCCGGGGTTGGCTATCACTTCAACGAGAACTGGGCTCTTCACCTGCAGTACAAGGCCGTCGGCGTGAACTACGACAATGGCAAGAGCGGCAGGTCGGCCTTTTCCTATGACACGATCACCCATGGGCCGTTGCTGGGCGTGGCCTTCAGTTTCTAGGCGCGTTTCGGCCGCGCCGCTGCTGTCGCGGCAAGGCGCGGCACCGTTGTCGTTTCGGGTTCCGGGTGAGGAGCCGCCAGGTGAGGAATTCGCGGATTTCTTAAGATAAACAAGGAATTACGCCTTGAAGAAATTTGTCGATTTCCTCGTTCCGCTGTTGTTTCTGGCGCTTGGGCTTGGCGCGAGCGCAGCCCGCGCGGAGGGCGGCGACCCGGCCGCCGGCTCCACTCCTCATCCTGTCTATGTCGGCTCCACCGTTTGCGCCGGCTGCCATGAAGCGGAAGCCAAGGCTTGGCGGTCCTCCCATCATGCCCGCGCCTGGATGGCGCCGAGCGAAGAGACGGTCGACGGCGATTTCAGCGGGGCCACCTTCAGCAAGGATGGGCGGACCACCCGGTTCTTCAGGCAGGATGGCGACTACGTCATCGAAACCGAGGATTTTCCAGGTGGGCGGAGAGCCTTCAAGGTTGAGGGCGTCGGCGGCATCGCGCCCTTGCAACAGTATCTCCTTGAGACCGAGCCCGGCCGGTTGCAGTCGTTCGATGTCGTCTGGGATCAGCAGAAGAAGCGCTGGTATCACCTTTATCCGGACCAGAAGCTGACGCCGAAGGACGGGCTGCACTGGTCCGGACCGTACAAGACCTGGAATGCCCGCTGCGCGGAATGTCACGCAACCGGGTTTTCGAAGGCCTACGATCTTCGCAGCAGAAGCTATTCCAGCACCCAGGCGGAAATCGGCGTCGGCTGCGAAGCCTGCCACGGGCCCGGCGCGGCGCATGTCGCATGGGCGCGGGCCGGCAAGGGCGGTCAGAGCAGCCCGTTTCCCGGCTCGGGGGACACCGGCTTGCCGGTCAGCTTCGCCAAGGGCCTTCCGGAGGTGGAAATTCAGCAATGCGCCGGGTGTCATGCGCGCCGGGAGCCTTTCGCGGATGGCAATCCGCTGCCCGGCACGCCCTTTCACGACAGCTATCGGCTGGCGCTCCTGACCCCGGGGCTCTACCACCCGGATGGGCAGATCCTGGACGAAGTCTATGTCTATGGCTCGTTCCTTCAGTCGAAAATGTACAACAAGGGCGTGCGCTGCTCGAACTGTCATGAGCCGCATGGCGGGGACTTGCGGGCCGAAGGCAACGCGGTCTGCACCCAATGCCATTCGCCCACCGGCAATGCGGCGTTCCCGTCCCTGACGGCGCGGCGCTATGACGATCCCTCCCATCATTTTCATGAGTCGGGAACTGCCGGTGCCCAATGCGTTTCCTGTCACATGATCGAGCGGGTCTACATGGGGATCGATGGCCGCCGGGATCATTCCTTTCGCGTGCCGCGACCCGATCTGACCGAGACGCTCGGTACGCCCAATGCCTGTACCGATTGTCACGCTGACAAGCCGGCAAGCTGGGCGGCGGCGGCGTTGAAAAAGCGCTTCCCGGAGAGCACCCATCGCGGCCCGCATTACGGGGAGGTGTTGGCGGGCGCGCAGCAGAACCCGAGCGGTTTCGATGCGGAATTGCTTGAGCTTGCCGGGCACGACGGGTTACCGGGCATCGTGCGTGCCACCGCGCTCAACCTGTTGGCGGAGCGGGCGACACCGCAGATGGCCGCGCGCGCGGCGCCGCTGATCCGCGATGCCGACCCGCTGGTTCGCGCCGCTGCCGTCTCCGTTCAGCGGGCGGCTCAGCCCCCTGACCGATTGCATCGGATCGCCGAAGCGTTGGAAGATCCGGTGAAGGCGGTGCGGATCGCCGCCGCGCGGGAAATGCTCGGTCTGCCCGTCGCCCACCTGCCGCCGCAGATCGACCGGGCGGCGCGCTCCGCGTCGAAGGAATGGCAGGCGGCAAATGCCGCCAAGCTCGATTTCCCGGAAACGCATCTCGTCCTTGGCGGCGCGGCGCTGGCGATGCGCAATCCGAAGGCCGCGGTTGCCGCGTTTGGGGAAGTGACCCGGCTCGATCCGCAGATGGTCGATGCCTGGATCATGCAGGTCCGGATTCTGCTTGCGGTCAGGGATATGGCGGCCGCGCAAGTGGCTTTGCAGAAGGGGCTTGCCGCCAATCCGGGCGATCCGAACCTGACGGCGCTCAAACCCTATTTCGCACGGTAGAGCGCCTGGCGGGGTGATGGGGCAGGGCGCTCAGCATTCGGCGTTGCGGTTGCCAGCTTCGCCCGTTCGGGCGCCCAATTCCTCGGCGAGAACCTTCAGCACCAGCCGGATGCGCGGGCTGGCCTGCAACGCGTCATGGGTCACCAGCCAGATCGGCACCGGGGTTGTCGCCAGGTCCGGCAGGAGTCGCACCACCCCGGGGGTGCGCTCGGCGATGTCGCACAGCATCGGCGCCACGCCCAGCCCGCGTTTGACCATCTCCCAGACGGTGACCGAGGAACTGGAGACCAGGCGGAAGTCGTCCGCCTCCATGGGAATGCCGGTCCCGCGCAGATAGGCGGAAAAGCGAGCCGTGTCGTCAAAGCCAAGCAGGTCGTCCCCGGCGAGCTCGGTGAGGGTTGCCGGCATCCCGTTGCGGGCGATCCAGTTTTCGGAGGCATAGAAGCCGGCCTCCGTGTCGCGCAGGTGCTGCCCCGCCAACCCGGGCCGGTCCGGGGGCTGGTGCCGGATCGCGATATCCGCTTCCCTCTGGTGCAGGTCGCTAAGCTCGTTCGCGGCAAGGATCTCGATGGTCAGCCGGGGCGCTTCTGCCCGCAGGCGTGCGACGATCCCGGGCAGCAGATAGGCGGCCACGCTGTCGCTTGCCGAGATGCACACCCGGCCGCGAAGTTCCTGCATCTCGCCGCCGGCGGTCAGGGCTGCGGCCTGCGCCGCATCCGCCATGGTGCGGATATGTTTAAGCATCTCGTGGCCCGTCGGCGTCAGCACCAGCTTGCGGCCCGGCCGCTCGAACAGCGCGACGCCCAGTTGCTCTTCCAGAGACTGGACCTGACGCGACAAGGTGGGTTGCGTCAGGCCAAGCTGGCGGGCCGCGGCCGACAGGGAGCCGGCGGTGGCGGTGGCGTGAAAGGCGCGAAGGTGGTTCCAGTCGAGGCTTCTCATGCATATACGTATATCAATCATGAGAATTTCGGCAATTTACCTGAAGCCTGCATATGATACTCCCCGGCCGCGAGGCGTGAAGGAGGCGAGATCATGAGCACGGAACGTGACGCGGGGTTTTGGGATCGGGTGGCCGGGAAATATGCGGCCCGGGCGATCACCGATGAGGCCGGGTATGCCCGCACGCTGGAGCGCTGCCGCGCCTTGCTGCGGCCGGACGACCGGGTCGTCGAACTCGGCTGCGGCACCGGCTCCACGGCGCTGGTGCTCTCCGGGGCCGTGGAGAGCTATCTGGCGACGGATTTCTCCGCCGAAATGATCGCGCTGGCGCGGGACAAACAGGCCGCCGCTCCGGTGGACGGGCTTACTTTCCAGGTGACAACAGCGGAGGATCTGGCGGGCGACGTGCCCCGGGTGAATGCGGTTCTTGCGTTCAACTACCTCCACCTCTTGCGCGATCTGCCCGGCACCTTGCGCAGCATTCACGGCATGCTTGCCGAAGAGGGGCTGTTCATCTCCAAGACCCCGTGCCTTACGGACATGACCCCACTCATCCGCTGGTTGGTGCTGCCCGTGATGCGCGCTGTCGGCGTGGCGCCTTATGTGCGGTCGCTGGGGGCGGAGGAGCTCAGCCAGCACATTGCCGATGCGGGGTTCGAGATCCTGGCGGTGGAGACCCACGCCAGTCGTGGCAACGACCACCGTCCCTTCATCGCCGCACGCCGAAAGTAATCCCCCTAGTGCGCTGGGGAGCAACATCGGCCTATGCTGCGGGGCGCGCCTTCGGGCGCGAGGCTCACCGCCGGCGTTTTTTCCTCACGTTTTTCGCCGCGCGATAAACGCCGGTTTCCGGTTCGATCTCCCCATTTTCCAGAGCAAGGCGGTGCCCGCAGCCGTGTTGGCTGATGGGCCGTCCATATGCCATGTCAACAATATGTTGACATGGTGGGGTGCTTGACTACGAAATGCGGTGGTCGTGGTTCTTTCGATTCCTCATCGATCGGAAGCTAAGAGGGAAGCCGGTGCGCGAAACGCAAGTCCGGCGCTGCCCCCGCAACTGTAAGCAGTGAGCTGCTGTCACATCGTGTCACTGGCGCCGAGCGGGCGCCGGGAAGGCCAGACAGCGGCGATGACCTGCGAGCCAGGAGACCTGCCACGATGAAATGAACGTCCACGGGCGGGGTGTCCCGGTGGTGCGCGTGCTGCCGCCGGTCTTTCCCCGTGGTGCCGCCTGCCTCCGTGCCGTCCCGCCGCCAGACCGCCACGGGGATCATCATGCCGGCGACCGCAGATTTGCAGACCACCGGGGCCATCAAGGCCCCTTTTCCGACCGACACGCACAGCTCCGCAACGCCAGAGCCGGAGTATCGCGTCATCCGCCGCAATGGCGCGGTGACGCCGTTCGATCCGGGCAAGATCACGGTTGCGCTCACCAAGGCCTTTCTGGCCGTGGAGGGGGCCTCTGCGGCCGGATCGCGCCGGGTTCACGATTGTGTCGAGGAACTGACCGGCAACGTCGTGTCCGCATTGACCCGGCGTGTCGACAGCGGCCGCACCTTCCATATCGAGGACATTCAGGATCAGGTGGAACTGGCGATGATGCGCGGCGAGCATCACCGCGTTGCCCGCGCCTATGTGCTCTATCGGGAAGAGCGCGCCCGCGAGCGCGCGGCGGCGGAGGCCACTCCGGCGGACAAGGGGGCGCCGGCGCTGCGGATGACCCTTGAGGACGGCCGGCAGGTGCCGCTCGATGAGGCGCGGCTTGTCGCGGTTGTCGCGGAAGCCTGCGCCGGGCTGGAGGCGGTGACGGCGGAGCCGATCCTGACCGAGACCCGCCGCAATCTCTATGATGGAATTCGTCAGGACGAGCTGTCGCTGGCGCCGATCCTGGCGGCACGCACCCTGGTGGAGCAGGAGCCCGACTATGCCTTCGTGTCCGCGCGGCTTTTGCTCGACCGGCTGCGCCGCGAGGCACTGAGTTTCGTCACCGGCAGGGCGGAAGAGGCGACGCAGGCGGAGATGAAGGAGCGCTACCCCGGCTACTTCCACCAGTTCGTTGAGGCGGGCATCAATGCCGAACTGATCGACCCGGAGCTTGGCCGCTTCGACCTGGAACGGCTCGGGGCCGCCTTGAGGCCCGAACGGGACCTGACCTTCCAGTATCTGGGGCTGCAGACGCTCTACGACCGTTATTTCCTGCATGCGGGGGGAAAGCGCTTCGAGTTGCCGCAAGCGTTCTTCATGCGGGTCGCCATGGGGCTTGCGGTGCGCGAGATCGACCGCGAGGCCCGCGCCATCGAATTCTACGACCTTTTGTCCTCCTTTGACTTCATGGCCTCGACGCCGACCCTCTTCAATTCCGGCACGCTGCGGCCGCAGCTCTCCTCCTGCTTCCTGACCACGGTCTCCGATGATCTGGAGGGGATCTTCAAGGCGGTGAAGGACAATGCGCTGCTCGCGAAATACTCTGGTGGTCTTGGCAACGACTGGACACCGGTGCGTGGGCTCGGCGCGCATATCAAGGGCACCAATGGGGAAAGCCAGGGGGTGGTTCCCTTCCTGAAGGTGGCCAATGACACGGCGATTGCCGTCAATCAGGGGGGCAAGCGAAAAGGGGCGGTCTGCGCCTATCTGGAGACCTGGCATATCGACATCGAGGAGTTCCTCGATCTGCGCAAGAACACCGGTGACGACCGCCGCCGCACCCATGACATGAACACCGCCAACTGGGTGCCGGATCTGTTCATGGAGCGGGTCGAGGCGGATGGCACCTGGACGCTGTTCTCGCCCAATGAGACGCCGGATCTGCACGACCTTTACGGCGCGGCGTTCAAGGCGGCCTATGAGGCCCATGAAGCCCGGGCGGCGGCGGGCGATGTGCGCGTCTTCAAGACGGTGCGCGCGGTCGATCTGTGGCGGCGGATGCTGACCATGCTGTTCGAGACCGGGCATCCCTGGATCACCTTCAAGGACCCCTGCAACATCCGCTCGCCGCAAGGCCATGTGGGTGTGGTGCATTCGTCCAACCTGTGCACGGAAATCACCCTCAACACGGCGAAGGACGAGGTCGCCGTCTGCAATCTCGGCTCGGTCAATCTCGCCAATCACATCATCGACGGTCGGCTCGACATGGAACGGCTCGCGCGAACCGTCGGCACCGCCATGCGGATGCTCGACAATGTGGTCGACATCAACTTCTACACCATCCCCGAAGCGCGCCGCTCCAACCTTCGCCACCGCCCCGTGGGGCTCGGCCTGATGGGCTTCCAGGATGCGCTTCAGAAGCTGGGCATCGCCTATGCCTCGGAGGAGGCGGTGGAGTTTGCCGACCGGAGCATGGAGGCGATCAGCTACCATGCGATTGCCGCCTCGGTCGACCTCAGCGCGGAGCGTGGTCGCTACGCCAGCTTTGACGGTTCGCTGTGGTCCAGAGGCGTGCTGCCCATCGACAGCATCGGGCTGTTGCAGGAGGCGCGGCCCGGTGTGGAGATGGACCGCTCGGCAACACTGGACTGGGAGGCCTTGCGCCAGCAGGTGAGGACCACCGGCATGCGCAATTCCAACGTGATGGCGATTGCCCCGACCGCGACGATCTCCAACATCTGCGGCGTGTCGCAGTCGATCGAGCCCAGCTACCAGAACCTTTTCGTCAAATCGAACATGTCGGGCGACTTTACCGTGGTGAATGCCCGGCTTGTCCATGACCTGAAGGCGCGGGGATTGTGGGACGAGGTGATGATGTCGGACCTGAAGTATTTCGACGGGTCCGTCGGGCAGATCGACCGGGTGCCGGACGATCTCAAGGCGCTTTATGCGACAGCCTTCGAAATCGATTCCGCCTGGCTGATCGAAGCGGCCTCACGCCGTCAGAAATGGATCGATCAGGCCCAGTCGCTGAACCTTTACATCGCCAATCCGAGCGGGCGGAAGCTCGACGCGCTTTACCGGCTGGCCTGGAAGAAGGGTCTGAAGACCACCTATTACCTGCGCTCGCGCTCCGCCACCCATGTGGAGAAGTCGACGCTGAAGGGCACGGACGGCAAGCTGAACGCGGTGTCTTCTGTGGCTGCTACGGCCGAGCCGGGAAGCGCCTGGGGCGGGGCCTGCGCCATCGACGATCCGGACTGCGAGGCGTGTCAGTAAGACGCGACGAGAGAAGACACCAAAGACGCCGGCGCGTGAGTGCGCGCGCCGGATCCCCAGACCGTTTTCAAGGAAATTCCGATGCTCGATTGGTCCGATCCCTCATCCGTCCCCACCCCCAGGCCGGCGCCCGCCGATGACGCTGCCCCCACCGATGCCACCGGCCTTGGCGAAATCGAACGCGGCGGCGCGCGCGTGTCCGTCGATGACAAGCGCATGATCAACGCCCGTGCCGACGTGAACCAGCTCCTGCCGCTCAAATACCGCTGGGCCTGGGAGAAATACCTGTCCGGCTGCAACAACCACTGGATGCCGACGGAAGTGTCGATGCAGGCGGACATCGCGCTGTGGAAGTCGCGCGATGGTCTGACCGACGACGAACGGCGGATGCTGAAGCGTAACCTCGGCTTCTTCGCCGCCTCGGAAAGCCTGGTCGCCAACAACATCGTGCTGGCGATCTACCGCCATCTCACCAATCCGGAGTGCCGCCAGTACCTGCTGCGCCAAGCCTTCGAGGAGGCCATCCATACCCATACGTTCCAGTACATCGTGGAAAGCCTGGCGCTCGACGAGGGGGAGTTGTTCAACATGTATCGCGAGGTGCCCTCGATCACCGACAAGGCGGCCTGGGCGCTGAAACACACGCAGAACCTGGACGATCCGGAGTTCCGGACGGGAACGCCGGAGGCCGATCAGGCGTTCCTGCGCGATCTGGTGGCGTTCTATGTCATCTTCGAAGGTATGTGGTTCTACACTGGCTTCGCGCAGATCCTGTCGCTGGGACGGCGCAACAAGATGGTCGGGATCGCCGAGCAGTATCAGTACATCCTGCGAGATGAATCGATCCATCTGAACTTCGGCATCGACGTCATCAACCAGATCAAACTGGAGAACCCGCATCTGTGGAGCGCGGCGTTCCAGGAGGAGGTGCGGGGGATGATCGCCGAGGCGGCGGAACTGGAGGCCGCATACGGGCGCGACACCATTCCGCGCGGCTTCCTCGGGCTCAATGCAGCGCTCTGCGAGCAATACATGCATTTCATCGCCAACCGGCGCTGCGCGCAGCTTGGCCTTCAGCCGGTCTATGCGGAGACGGAAAATCCCTTCCCGTGGATGAGCGAGGCGATGGACCTGAAGAAGGAGAAGAACTTCTTCGAAACCCGCGTCATCGAGTACCAGAACGGCGGCGCGCTGAGCTGGGACTGAGAGGCGAGGCCCCCCGCAAGGCATCAGTGATTGCGGGGGGCAGGCCGGGGCCTATTCGCTTGAGCTGTTGTTGCGCATGGCGGATTTGAGCTTTTCGATATCGGCTTCCGACAGTTGCGGCCGGTCCACCTTGATCGTCAACTTTTCCAGCTTGGCGGTCAGGGGGAAGGGCGGCTGGTAGTCGGCGTCATTGACGCCGGTCAGGGTGTCGGAGCCGATGTCGAACGCCTCGTCCCATTGCAGGATCATCGGCAGGGTCTTCTCCATCTTGCGGGTGTCGACCGTCTTGCCATCCACCTTCAGTGTTCCGGTGCCGGAGCGGCCTAGACCACTGAAGCTGTTGTAGCGCAGGGTGCCGGCGCCAATTCCGTCATAGTCGAACGCAAACTCGACCGTATGCCGGCCAGGCGTCAGCACGTCCGGTCCTTCCCATTTGATGCGCTCCAGATCGATGAGGTTCCACAGGAAGACCGGCTTGCCCTTCAACAGGTAGAAGCCGTAGCCGGCGAACCGGCCGCCTGAGGTCAGGATCATGCCTTCCGCGCCGCCCTCCGGGACGGTGATTTCCGCTGTGATCGTATAGGAGCTGTTGAGGAGCACGGGGGAATCCCCCTGCGGCAGTCCGGTCATCGGCTGAGTGTAGACGAACTCGCTGCGGCCCGCGGTGATATTCGGGCGCGGCGCGCCGAGCCGGGCGGCAACCGAGGCGTCCATCGGGAAGACCTGATACTTCTTCGCCTCCGCGATGAACATCGCCTTCAGCTCCTTCACCTTGTCCGGGTGCTGGTCGGCGATGTTGCGCGACTGGCTGTAGTCCTTGGTCAGGTCATAAAGTTCAAGCACCTGATTGTTCAGAGGATCGGTGTTCGCCGGACCATAGGCCTCCCAGGGCGCGCGGTTCACCTCTGTGCTGAGCAGCCAGCCTTCGTGATAGAGCGCCCATTGACCCATCATCTCGAAGTACTGCGTCTTGTGCCGTGACGGTTCGTCGGCGTTTTCCTTGTCGAAGGTATAGGCGAAACTCGTCCCCTCGATCGGCGCCTGCTTGATGCCGTCCACATACTCGGGGGCGGGGATGCCGGAGACTTCGAGAAGGGTCGGCACCACGTCGATCACATGCATGAACTGGGTGCGCAGGCCGCCCTTGTCCGTGATGCGGGCCGGCCAGGAGATGGCCATGTTCTGGCGAATGCCGCCAAGCTTGGAGGCGTTCTGCTTGAACCAGGTGAAGGGCGCATCAAAGGCCCAGGACCAGCCCGCCGACATATGGTTGTAGGTCTGCTCGGTGCCCCAGGTGTCGTACCACTTCATCTGGGCTTCGACCGGAACGGAGACGCCATTGAAAAACGCCACTTCGTTGGGCGTGCCAAACGGTCCGCCCTCGGCGCTGGTGCCGTTGTCGCCATTGATATAGATGATCAGCGTGTTTTCCAGCTTGCCCATGTCCTCGATGGCCTGAATGACACGGCCGATTTCATGGTCGCTGTAGGCGGCATAGGCGGCGAAGACCTCCACCTGGCGGATGTAGAGCTTCTGTTCCTCGGCGCTGAGGTCTTCCCAGTTCTTGAGGACCTTCTCCGGCCAGGGGGCAAGCTCGGTGTCCGCGGGGATCACGCCAAGCCGCTTCTGGTTCTCGAAGATCCGCGCCTGGAGCTTGTTCCAGCCATCGTCGAACAGGTGCATGGCCCGGATTTTCTCGACCCATTCCTTCGTCGGGTGGTGGGGAGCGTGGGTCGCGCCCGGCGCGTATTTCACGAAGAACGGCTTGTCCGGGACGGTTTGATTGAGACGGCCGAGGTAGGCGATCGCATCATCGGCCATGCCGGTTACAAGGTTCCACTCTGGCTGGCCCGTGAACGGGTAGATCTGGGTGGTGTTGCGGAAGAGGTTCGGTTGCCACTGATTGGCGTCGCCGCCGACGAAGCCGTAGAAATATTCAAACCCCATGCCTGCCGGCCATTGATCGAACGGCCCGGCCTGGCTGGCGGCGAAGGCCGGCGTGTTATGGTTCTTGCCGAACCAGGAGGTGGCATAGCCATTGTCGCGCAGGATCTTGCCGATGGTGGCCTTGTCCTCCGGGATGATGCTGTTGTAGCCAGGGAAACCCGTCGACTGTTCGGAGATCACGCCAAAGCCCGCGGAGTGATGGTTCCGCCCGGTGATGAGCGCGGCGCGTGTCGGTGAGCACAGTGCCGTGGAATGAATGTTGGTGTAGCGCAGGCCTTCCTGCGCCAGCCGGTCCATGGTCGGGGTCGGGATCACGCCGCCAAATGTGCTCGGGACGCCAAAGCCGGCATCATCGGTGATGATCAGCAGAACATTGGGAGCCTGCGGCGGTGGCACGATGCGCGGTGGCCACCACGGCTCGGAGGAAAGTGCATCTTCCTTGATCTCACCGCCGAATGTCGGGTCCGGCGCCGGCAACCGCGTGCCCTCGATGGTGCTGGTGGCGCTAGGCGAGCCCAATGTTCCTGTCACTTCGATGGCGGCTGCGCTTCCACAGGTTCCGGCGATAACCGCAAGCGTCGTCAGTGTTGAAGAGAACCTGCGCACAGTGGCTATTGTTGTTTTGCTGCTCACCTTGGCCTCCTGCCTTCAAGACTTGTTTTTCAATGACGTAGAGGTGGATTCTGAAAAGACCCTACCGTTCCCGACGTCGTCTTTGTTGTCTCGAAATTCCGGTTGGATGTCTTCGGGGCTCGTTTCGGCGCATTCCAGATCGCGGGCGGAAAATGCATTTTGTATGAAAGCATGTATTTCATGGATTGAAAATAATGAATCCTGCATTCATGATTTGTACTTGATGATCCGATCGCCGATACACCGCTGATGGTTCCAGCGGGGGCGGCTTTTGTCCGGCGCTGGGCATGCCTTGCATTGGGGGCATCGTCAGCATGAAGGACGGCTGGACGCGGATTTTCCCCGAGTAGCGGGAAGGGGAGCGGCGCTTCTGCCGTGCGCCCGCGACGCTTAAATGCTTTTGGCGTGTCCCAATGGATGCGGGGAATTTGATCTCTTATTTGTTTCAATGCGTTGGAAAAGGGAGAGGACAATGCTTGGGAGAACGAGGCATCGTGAATTTCCGAAATTCCTGAGAGTATCCGCGGTGGTCCTGGGGACAGGCGTTCTGGCCTGCGGGATTGCCGCGCTGGCAACGCTTTCCGCCGCGCAGGCACAGGAGGACGCCAAGCCGAACATCCTGGTGATCTGGGGCGATGATATCGGCACCTGGAACATCAGCTTCAACAACCGGGGCATGATGGGCTACGAGACGCCGAACATCGACCGGATCGCCAAGGAAGGTCTCAGCTTTACCGATTACTATGCGCAGCAGAGCTGCACCGCCGGACGTGCGGCCTTCATCGGCGGCAACGTGCCGGTGCGCACCGGCATGACCAAGGTGGGATTGCCCGGCGCCGAGCAGGGCTGGCAGAAAACCGATGTGACCATGGCGACGGTGCTGAAGTCGGAGGGCTATGCCACCGGCCAGTTCGGCAAGAACCATCAGGGTGACCGGGACGAGCACCTGCCGACGATGCATGGTTTCGACGAGTTCCTGGGCAATCTCTATCACCTGAATGCGGAGGAAGAGCCGGAAAACCGTGATTACCCGGGCGATATGGTGCTGGCCAACGGCAAGACCTTCCGCGAACAGTTCGGCCCGCGCGGGGTCATTCACTCCTGGGCCAACGAGGACGGCACCCAGCGCATCGAGGATACCGGGCCGCTCACCCGGAAGCGCATGGAAACGGTGGACGAGGAAACGGTCGCCGCCGCCATGGATTTCATCAAGCGTCAGCACGAGGCGGGCAAGCCGTTCTTCGTGTGGTGGAATGCGACCCGGATGCATTTCCGCACCCATGTGAAGGAGGAGCACAAGGGGATCGCCGGCCCAAGCGGCAACAACTACCACGACGGTATGGTCGAGCATGACATGCTGGTGGGCGAGTTGCTGAAGCAGCTCGACGATCTGGGCATCGCCGACAACACGGTGGTGATGTACGGGACCGATAACGGCCCCCACTACAACACCTGGCCCGACGCGGGCACCACCCCGTTCCGCAGCGAGAAGAACTCGAACTGGGAAGGCGCCTACCGGGTGCCGGCCTTCGTGCGCTGGCCGGGGCGCTTCCCGGCGGGCAAGACCCTGAACGGCATCGTCGCCCATGAGGACTGGCTGCCGACCTTCGCAGCCATCGCCGGCAATGCCGATATCAAGGCACAACTGCGCGAAGGGGTAGAGCTGAACGGGCGGAGCTATCGCAACTATATCGATGGCTACAACCAGCTTGCGTATCTGGAAGGCAAGGGTGAAGCGCCGCGTCATGAGTTCTGGTACGTCAACGACGATGGCAACGTGGTTGCCGCGCGCTACGACGACTGGAAGGTGGTGTTTCTGGAGAACCGGGGGCAGGCGTTCGGGGTCTGGCGCGAACCGTTCATCGAACTGCGGACGCCGCTGCTGTTCAACCTGCGCCGCGATCCGTTCGAGCGGGCCCAGCACAATTCGAACACCTACAATGACTGGTTCCTCGACCGTGCGTTCATTCTGGTGCCGATCCAGGCACTGGCCGCTCAGTTCCTCAAGACCATGACGGAGTATCCGCCGAGCCAGACGCCCGGTTCGTTCAACCTCAGCAGCATTGAGAAAAAGCTGAGCGAAGGCCTGGCGAACTGACGAGACACGATTGTCTCCCTGAAGGGGGCGGTCTTGCACGCACGATCGGCCGGGCGGCTCCCGTGAGCCGCCCGGCTGGTATGGCTCGCCTCCTGCGGCCTGACGTTGTACCATGCATGGGCTGAAGCCGGCAGGAGGGCCATCGCCCGCGCCTGCAACCGGGCTCAAGCGTGGAGCGGGTGTCATATCCCCGCTCCACCTGTACGCATGAACAGGAAACGAACCGGCACCGTGCGCACCGCCGTTCGAGGGAGGAGGGTTCAATGCTGCGACATCATGCGCTGGTTGCGCTGACGTCCATGGGGCTTCTGATCACGGGCACGGCCTTGCCCCCCGGCGCCGCCGTGCGCGCGCAGGCACAGCAACAGATCCCCGTGCCGCAGCCGTCGCCAGCCTCCACTGCCGCCCAGAGCCCGGCAACCGACACGGCGTCGGACCTGCTCAGCGAGGATGAGCTTGAGGTTCTGGTGGCGCGGATCGCCCTTTATCCGGACGAACTGGTGGCGCTGATCTCCGCCGCGTCGCTCTATCCCTTGCAGATCGTCGAGGCGTCGCGGTTTCTCGACGAGCGGGCGAAGAACGACAAGCTGGAGCCGAAAAGCAGTTGG
Source organism: Stappia indica (assembly GCF_020177335.1). Taxonomy (GTDB): domain Bacteria; phylum Pseudomonadota; class Alphaproteobacteria; order Rhizobiales; family Stappiaceae; genus Stappia; species Stappia indica_B. The sequence continues at coordinate 28,956 of NZ_JAIVMG010000001.1, forward strand.
GACGGCAGCGTCATCTCGCTGCTGAACTATCCGCAGATCGTCAAGATGATGAGCGACGATCTGGACTGGACCCAGTCGCTGGCGGCGGCTCTGGGCGCGCAGCAAAAGGATGTGCTGGTCGCCATCCAGCAGCTGCGGGCCGAGGCGCAGGCCGCGGGCATCATCAAATCCGATGACAAGATCCAGGTGGTGGAGGAAAATGACAGCATCGTCATCAAGCCGGCCAAGCCGGATGTGGTCTACATTCCGCAATACCCGCCGGAGATGCTGTATGTGCCGGACTATCAACCCGTGCCGATCAGCTACTACCCCGACCCCTATCCGATCTATTACTCCCCCGGCGCCACCTTCTTCGCTGGCGTCGTGACGGGCGTGATCTGGGGCGCGGTGATCGACTGGAACCGGTGGGGCGTCTGGGGCGGGCGCTGGAACGGCGGCAATGTCAACATCAATTGCAACAGGTGTCTCAACAACGTCGACTTCAACGGCAAGATCAATATCGGCGATGTGGACTGGCGCAACGTCGACCGGTCGAAGATCTCCTTCGACAAGACCCAGCTCGGCAAGATCGACCGGACCAACTTGCGCAACAACATCGAGGCGAACAAGGGCAACAACATCGGCAACCGGGCGTCGTCGCTGGCCAGGGACAAGCGGCCCGGCACGGGCGGCGGCAACCGCACCGGTCAGGATGTACGCAAATCGACGCTGGAGGGGCTGAAGGCCAAGCCCGGAACGCCGACCGCACGGACCCGGCCGGCGGCGAAGCCGGCCCAGGGCAATGTCGCCCGCAAGGGCGGGCAGGGCGCGCGCTCCAAGGCGGCGAACACCAAGGCCCGAAGCAAGGCCCAGAACCGGGCACCGGGGAAGGCGCGTCCCGCGGGGCGGGTGGACCGGCGGCCGAAAAACCCGTCCGGGCTGGGGCAGGTGCGCAGTGGGCGTGCCGCCGGTGTGCATTCCAACCGGGGGCGGCAGTCGATGGGCGGTGGCCAGCGCGGCGGCAACCGGGCACACAGGACAGTCCAGCGCGGCGGCGGCGGGCGCCGGCGTTGAGCCGAGGCCGGGCAACTCGCGGATGGACGGTGTCCGGCCGCGTGCATTCAAGTCTTCACTGGAAGGACGGATCATGAAAACGGGTATGTTTCGGCTGCTGATCCTGCTTGCCCTGGGGGGCGGCTTCTTGCTCGCACCTTCTGGCCCGGGTGTGGGCGATGCGCGGGCGCAGGAGCAAGAGCAGAAGCAGGCGCAGGAGCCCGCCGGCATTGCCGCCTTCGTGTCCGAGGAGGAACCGCCCACCTTTGCCTCGTCGGAGGAAGCCGTTCAGGCGTTCAAGGACCGTCTTGCGGCGGGGGATCTCGCCGCGACGGTGGAGCTTCTCGGTCTCGATCCGGATGCGGTGAAGGGCTCGGAGGCAACGCTGGAGACCTTCGCCGTCATTCGCGAAGGCGCGGCCCGGCGGGTCAGCGTCAGCGAGCTGGGCGACCGGGTGCTGATCCGGATCGGACGGATCCTCTGGCCCCTGCCATTCCCTGTGGTCAAGGGAGAGGATGGCCGGTGGTCCTTTGATACTTATGCGGGGCTCCAGGAAATCGTGAACCGGCGCATTGGCGAGAACGAATTGGAAGCCATTGCCACCGCGCGGGCCTATGTGGAGGCGCAGGAAAGCTACGCCGCAGGCGATTGGGATGACGATGGCGTGCTGGAATTCGCCCAGAAACTTGTCAGCTCCGATGGCGCGCAGGACGGGCTCTACTGGCCGGAAACCGATACCGTCGAGCCGAGCCCGGCCGGGGCCTTCACCGACCAGGCCGCGCTTGACCGCGCGGCCGAGGGCGAGGGCTATTTCGGCTATCGCTTCCGGGTGCTGACCGGGCAGGGCGAAAACATTGCCGGTGGGCACTACGACTACATCATCAATGGCAACATGATCGCCGGCTTCGCCCTTGTCGCCTGGCCGGTGCGTTATGGCGAGACCGGGGTCTACACCTTCGCCATCAGTCACCACGGCACGCTGTATCAGGCGGATCTCGGACCTCAGACGGACACACTGGCGCGCGAGATGGAGCGCTTCAACCCGGATGAGAGCTGGGAGGTGGTGCGCGACTGACGCCGGCAACGATCCGCGCGGTTCAGGTTTCGCCCATCGAAAAGGCGCGTCGTCGCGTGGCGCCTGCGTGCATTGGCTTCCGTTCCCCGCGCTCCTGTGGCATGTGCAGACGGGGCTGGGGTGCGGAGAGAAGACCCATGGATCTGGTGGTGGGCGCGGTTGTCGGCAGTGGCATTGCCGCGCATGCGGCGGAGGTCGGCGGCGCCGACTTCCTGCTGGCGATCAATGCCGGACGCCTGCGCAACATGGGCGCGCCGTCGATAGCCTCCACCCTTCCCACCCATGACGCGGACACGATCAGCATCGACGTGGCGATGCGGGAGATCCTGCCGCGGGCTCAGGTGCCGGTCTTTCTCGGGGTCAATTGCTGGGCGCGGGCGGGGGACCCAGTGGCGCCGGGGCGCCGGGCCCGGGAGATGGGGTTCGCCGGTGTGGTCAACTTCCCGCCGGTGATGCTGCTCTCCGCGAGCCTGCGAGAGGTGCTGGCCACTGTCGGAATCGATGCCGACAGGGAAATCGAAATTCTCCGGGCGGCGCAGGATCTGGGGCTGGAGAGCCTTTACTATTGCGGCTCGGCGGAGGAAGCGCGGCGGGCGGCCGAGGCGGGCCTGCGCAACATTCTCTATAATTTCGGCTGGAACGTCGGTGGGCGGCTGGGGCATGAGGCCCGCATGTCGCTGGAAGAGGCCGGTGCGATTGCCCACAGCATCGGCCGTTTGATCAAGCGGGTCGACCCGACCATCCGCTTCTTCCTCGAAGGCGGCCCGATCGATACCTCGGATGATCTTGCCCATGTGGCGCTGCATGCGCCCATCGATGGCTATGTTGGCGGCTCCACCCTTGACCGGCTGCCCTTCGAGGCGGCGGTGGCCAACCGGATCGCCGGCTACAAGCAGGCGGGCGAGGCGCGCCGGCAGATCGTGGCGGCCGATCAGGAGGTGCTGGACTGGTCGCGGCCGCTCGGCTTCGTCGGGCGGGCCCCTTGCCTGATCGCCTTTCTCAAGACCTTGCGGAAGATGTGCGCCAGCGCCCATCCGCTCAGGGTTGTCTGCGAAAGCGGGCTCGATGACGGCCCGGTGATCGGCGCTCTGTCGAAGGGGGCGGGGGAGGCGGTGCGGATCGTCGATGCGGCGCAGGAAAGCCTTGCCTCTCATGCGGTTCGGCGCTTGCTCGGGCACCAGCGCGGCGACCTGACGACACTGGGGCTTCTCACCGACCCGACCACCCGGGTCGTTGTCTTGCGCAATGCCCATCTGATCCCCAGGGGCGGGCAGCGGCGGCTTGCCATGCGGCTCAGGCGCGAAACCGTGGCGCATCCGAAGACCCGGGCGCCGCTGAAGCTCACCGCACGGTTGGTGGTGATCGACGAGGGCGGGGCAGATGCGGCGGCACTGGTGCCGGAGCTGTCCGCCCTGTTGGAGGGCTGGACGCTGACCTATCCGCCGGTGCGTGCGCGCTCCCCGGACATCGTCGGACTGATCGCGGCGCGGATGGCCGGCGTTGGGCGGCCCCCTCGGCAGGTCCCCCGGTTTTCGGCGGCGGCGGTGCAGGTGCTGCGCGGCCATCTGTGGGCCGCCAACGATCTGGAGATCGACCGGGTGGTCGGGGTGATGACCTCCCTGGGCCATGACGGCGAACTCAACCCTGAGGATGTGCGCGGGATTATTGGCAATGCTGCGGGCGCACTGGCTGGGGCCACTGTTCTGGATGCGAAGACGCGCCTGATCGACGCGCTGTGGCGCAACGGCTTCCACCGGGGCAAGACCGCCGCAGCGCTGGGGATCTCGCGCAAGACGCTCTACAATCGGATGCGCCGGTACGGCGTTACCGGCTAGGTGTGCCTCAGGGGGTAATGCGAAAAAAAAGCCCCTTGAAGATTTCTCCTCAAGGGGCCGTGCGAGAAAGGGTGGCGGATCGCCGCCTGTCTCAAGTTGGGGCGCGGTCACGCGCTCGGCGTTTGTTGAGGTAGGACAGGGTTGCCGGCAGCACCACCGCGAGCACGGCAAGCCCGTAGAGCGCCAGGCTCTTCCAGCTCTCCACCAGGATCTCCCAATCACCGGCCGAGATCGACAGGGCGCGGCGCAGGTTGTCCTCGAACAGCCCACCGAGCACGAAGCCGAGAATGACCGGTGCGAGCGGGAATTCCATCTTGCGCAGCAGCCAGCCGAACATGCCCAGCAGGATGATCAGGAACAGATCGAAGGGATTGCCGACAATCGAATACACCCCGATGAAGGCCAGGATGGCGATCAGCGGTGTCAGGTAGTGCTGCGGGATGGTCAGCATCCGGGCGAACAGGCCCACCAGCGGCAGGTTGATGATCAGGAGCGCCACGTTGCCCACATACATGGAGGCGATCAGACCCCAGGCGATTTCCGGATGCTGGGTGAACAGCAGCGGGCCGGGCTGGACGTTGAACAGCATCAGGGCGCCCAGCAGGATGGCGGTGGTGCCCGAGCCGGGGATGCCGAGCGTCAGCATCGGCACCATCGCGCCGCTGGCCGCTGCGTTGTTGGCCGCTTCCGGGGCGGCGAGGCCGCGCATGTCGCCCTTGCCGAATTCGCTCGTGTCCGCGCCGGCCGCCCGTTTTTCCGCGCCATAGGCGACAGCCGAGGCCACCGAGGCGCCGGTTCCCGGCAGGATGCCGATGAAGAAGCCGATGATCGAAGCGCGCAGGATCGTCCATTTCGTTCTGGCCAGATCGGCCATGCGAACGAAGGAGTTGTCGACCGGCAGGGTCTGGAGCTTGCCGGTCACCTGCTGCTCGACCAGGTGGAACAGCTCGGCCATGCCGAACAGGCCGATCACCACGATCAGGAAGTCGATGCCGGCGAGAAGGTCGGGCACACCGAAGGTGAAGCGCGGCACGCCGGTGTTGCCATCGATGCCCATGGTGGCGAGCATCAGGCCGATCAAGGCGCCCATCAGGGTCTTCCACGGGTTCTTGCCGACCAGCGAGGCCAGCGAGGCGAAGGCGAAGACCATCAGCGCCACATAATCGGACGGCGAGAAGGTGACCGCGAAGCGGGCCAGCGCCGGACCGAACAGGGACATCAGGATGACGGCGAAGGTGCCGCCGACGAACGAGGCGATGGCCGACAGCGACAGGGCACGCCCCGCTTCGCCGCGCTTGGCCATGGGGTTGCCGTCGAGCGTGGTCATCACCGCGCCGGCGTCCCCCGGCACGTTGAGCAGGATGGACGAAATCCGGCCGCCGTATTCGGCGCCGTAGTAGATGCCGGCGAGCAGGATCAGGGCGCTTTCGGGCGGCAGCCCCAGCCCATAGGCGATGGGCAGGAGAATGGCGACGCCGTTGATCGGGCCGATACCGGGAAGGGCGCCGATGAGTGTGCCGGCGAAGCAGCCGATCAGCACCAGCATGATGTTGAACGGCGCCAGCGCGACGCCGAAGCCTGTGCCCAGGCTGGCGAAAACTTCTTGCATCTCTTGGCGTCCTTAAATCTTGGGCAGCGGCCCGGCGGGAAGGTTGAGGCCCATCAGGCCGGCGCAGACGAGATATCCGGCAACGCCGATGGTGATGCCGAACGCCGCCGAGCGCCCCCAGGCCGCGCCCAGAAGGCGCGCCATCAACGTGGCGAACAGGGCTGTGGCGATGATGAAGCCGAGCGGCTCGTAAAGCTCCGCATAGGCGAGCAGCATCGCGGAAGCGCTGGCGAGCTTGATCCAGGTTGGCCGGTCGGTGTCGAGGCTGTCCACGTCCGGCCGGATCAGCAGCATGATCAGGCAGATCACCGCGACGATGGCGAGGATCTGCGGCCAGCCTTCCGGTCCGATCGGGTCGTACTGGAACGGCGCCTTGATGAGCGTGAAGGCGATGAAGCCATAGGCCAGGGTGATCAGGAGTAATGTGCCGGCGAAAATGCGGTCGATCATGTGTCCGTCCACGGGGTCGTGAGAGCGAAAAAGCCCGGCAGATTGCGCTTCTGCCGGGCTTGACGGTTACTTGATCAGACCGGCGTCGCGGGCGATCTGGCGCAGCTCGCCGATGCGCTGCTTGACCTTGGTGTCAAGCTCGGCGCCGGAGAGGTTCAGCGGCAAAAGCCCCTTTTCTTCGCGGATCTTGCGGAACTCCTCGGTCTCATAGGCCTTGGCGAAGGCATCTGCCCAGGCCTGGTAGTCCGCATCCGGCACGTTGTTGCCCATGTAGAAGCCGCGCATGATCGTCCATTCGACGTCATAGCCCTGCTCGATCGCCGTGGGGATCTGGTCGAACGGCGCGTCGAGCCGCTCGGGGGAGAGCACGGCCAGCACGCGGATGTTGCCGGCTTCCAGGTGGGAAATCACCTCGCCCACATCGGCGGTGACCATGTCGATGGAACCGCCCAAAAGAGCCGCCAGGGCCTCGCCGCCACCTTCAAAGGACACGTAGCGCATGTCGCGCGGGCTGCTTTCCACGGACTTGAGCAGCAGGGCGCCTTTCATCCAGTCCTGCGAACCGACGGAGCCGCCGGCACCGACGACCACCTCGGCCGGGGTCTCCTTGAAGACCGCCATCAGGTCATCGAGGGTTTCGAACTTGCTGTCCGCCCGCACGACGACGGCGCCGAAATCCGCGCCCACGGTGGCGAGGAAGCGGATGTCGTTCTCGGTGAATTCACCGAACTTGCCGGTGGCGATGTTGAGCAGCGAGCCCGACGAGAAGGCGACAATCGCGTTCGGGTCGTCGGTGCGGGTGGTGTTGAACTGGCTGAACGCCACGGCGCCGATGCCGCCCGGCATGAAGGTCACCTGGATCGGCTTGTCGAACTGCGCGGCAAGGCCGGTCTGGGCCACGCGGCAGGTCAGGTCGAAGCCACCACCGGGCTTCGCCGGAGCGATGCACTCCGGAGCGGTGACATCCGCAAGAGCGGCGGTGGAGGCCAGGAGCAGGCCGGCGACACAATATTTCAGAGCTGCGATTTTCATGAGATTTCTCAGGTTCCTCCCATCCACGATCTGTCGTGAAACTGCAACATTGTAGGACAAAATAGCAAAGATCGGGTTCTGTCAAGACGCATGGGGGTCAGCGCATTTCCTTGACAAGTCCGCAAATAATGGGCTTTTTGATGCGGGATGGAGGTCGGTGGAGAGCGGGTGAAGGAACGCTATGGCTGCGGAATTGTTTACAAAAGACGAGAGCCCGGCAGGGCTGGCGGCGCAGCGAATCCATGACTGCCTGTGCGAGGAAATCCTGGCCGGGGAGCTCGCGCCCGGAACCCGCCTGGGTGAGGTGGCGCTGGCCAAGCGCTTCGATGTCAGCCGTGGTCCGATTCGCGCGGCGCTGAAGATGCTCGCCGAGACCGGGGTGGTGACCGTGGTGCCGCACAGCGGTGCCCGTGTCCGCGAAATGAGTTATGACGACGCCCGCGCGCTCTACCAGGTGCGCGAGGCGCTGGAGGCGCAGGCCGCGTCCCTTGCCGCCGCATCCGCCTCTCCCGAAGCGGTGGCGCAGTTGCGCGCGGTGCTGGCGGGTCACTCCCGGGACGTCGCCGCCCATCCGACCGGCGCCTATCTGCAAGGGGGCACCGACCGCGACTTTCACAACATCATTGCCCGCATGGCCGGCAACGCGATCATTCAGCGCTATCTGACGAAGGAGCTCTATCCGCAGCTCGCGCTGCTCCGGGTCCGGCATACCCATGTGACCGGGCGGGGCGTTTCCGCCCTGCGGGAGCATGAGCGGATCGTGGAAGCGATTGCCGCCGGCGACAGCGAAGTGGCGGGCCTGCTGATGCGCCGCCACATCCAGAACAGCTGGGCCTCCCTTGAGGCGCAGCTCAAATCCGACGACGCCTGATCCGCGCCGCCCCCATTACCATGAGAAAGAAAAGAGAGACCGTTCGTGCTCAATCATGAAATCAGCAAGTCCTTCAAGCAGCGTCTGGCCCAAGGCGGCGCCATGCTGCTGCCCGGAGCCCCGAACGCGCTGGCGGCGCGGGTGATCGCGGATCTGGGGTTTGAAGGGGTCTATCTGACGGGCGCGGGGCTGACCAACACCTATCTCGGCATGCCGGACATGGGATTCATCAACCTGTCGGAAATTGCCCAGCACACCTCGGCGATCCGGGGCGTGACCGATCTGCCCATCGTGGTGGATGCGGACAACGGGTTCGGCAACGCGCTGAACGTGGCGCATACGGTGCGGGTGCTGGAGCGGGCCGGCGCCAGCGCCATCCAGCTTGAGGATCAGGTGACGCCGAAGCGCTGCGGCCATTTCGCCGGCAAGGACGTGGTGCCGCTCGCCGAGGCGCGCTCGCGCATCCGCGCCGCCGTCGATGCGCGCCAGGATGAAAACACGCTGATCGTCGCCCGCACCGACGCCCGAGCCACCGAGGGCTATCAGGCGGCGCTGGACCGGGCCGCCGCCTTCATCGAGGACGGGGCGGACATCACCTTCGTCGAGGCGCCGAAGACGCTGGACGAGGTGCAAGGCATCCCGCAGGCGCTGAAGGGCACCCCGCAGCTTGTCAATCTGGTGGTCGGTGGACACACCCCGATCATGGATCTGAAGACGCTGGATGAGATGGGCTTTTCGCTGGTGCTCTACGCCAATGTCGCCTTGCAGAGCGCGCTGCACGGCATGCAGGTTGCCCTTGGCCAGCTGAAGGAAAAGACCATGCTGGATGAAGACGGTCCGGTGGCCAGCTTCGCCGAGCGTCAGCGCATGGTGAACAAGGCGCATTTCGACGAAATGGAAAAGCGCTACGCGCTCTCAGAGGGCTGACAAAGCACAACGGTGCCACTTGGCGTCATCCCGGGTCGCCGCTCGTGCGGCGTCCGGGATGACGCCCCTTGCGGGGCTTTATCACACTCAAAGCGCACCGCGCTCTGACGGCGCTTCCGGGGCCTTCCGGCCCTCAAGACTGAGAATTGCGGCGGCGGGATGCGTGCATGGTGCGCGTCCCGCCGTTTGCATGTGCGGTCTCTGGAGGCGGATCATTCGCACGGGGCGCCGGGCATCATGTCGGCCAGGCGCGGGGCGGACACAGGCACGGGGCGGCCTGGTCTCCCATCGCGGTGCTTTCCGCCGGGTCGCCATAGGGGAGAAACAGCCCGTTCCAGCCCTTTGCGGCGAGGGCGGCGCGCAAATCCGCTTCCGCCGCCCGGCGCTGCGACAGTGCGGGGCGGCCGGTGTGGAAGGCGGCAAGCGCCGGCACATGGGCAATCGCCTCCGGGTTGAGGCTGACCCACAGGGCAGCCTCTTCCGCTCCGCTGACCGCGATCAGCAGGCGAAAGCCACGTGCGCGGAAGGCGTCACACACGGCCAGCTCCCGGTCCACGCCCATGTTCACCTGCGAAAGGACATGCTGAAAAGCGCGGTCGTGCTGGCCGACGGTCGGCAGATTGCAGACCCACTCGATGCCGGCGGCGCGCAGGATCTCTGCCGTGCGCTCCACATGCAGGAAGCAATCGGCCATGAAAAGCCCGGCCGCCTTGTCTCTGACTGCCTTGTCTTTGATCGCCGTGGTGCGCGGGTGCCCCGCCGGCTGCGACAGCGCGTCGAGCAGTACCTGATTTCCCGCAGCGGTTGGCAAATGCACGGCGACCTCTGGCGGGAGCCCCAGATCGGCGCCGCCCGGTGCAAAGGTCAGGATACCAGACGGGACCGGCGCTGATGCACGGGGGTGCCAGATCTGCCAATGCAGCAACGCGGGGTTTGTGTCGGTTGGCATCGTTTCTTACCCGATTTTACCCAAGTGTGGTGCCGCGACCGGTTGAGCGTGTCAAGTCGATGGCGGACCATCGCCTGCGGTTCAGCCCTGTGGTCCGTGCCACGGGGAGCGCGTGAAGGCCAGCTTGCAACAACAACAGATGGGGGTGGGGCGCCGCGCATGTGAGCTGACACCACTGCCCATGGAGGAATGAGAGATGACCGCCAGACCCGTGCTTGTCGCCGGAACCTTCGACACCAAATCCGCCGAGCTGACTTATCTGGCCGACCGGCTGAAGGCGGCAGGGGTCGCCTGCAAGACCGTCGATTTGTCGACCACGGGCGGGGACGCGGGGACCGACATCACAGCGGGCGAGATTGCCGCCGCCCATCCGCGCGGGCCCAAGGCGGTCTTCACCGGCGATCGCGGCACCGCCGTTTCGGCCATGTCGCAGGCCTTCGAGGCCTGGGTTGCGGCTAGTCTGGACCAGATCGGCGGGCTGATTTCGGCGGCGGGCTCGGGCGGCACGGCGCTGGCCACCCCGGCCATGCGCGTTCTGCCCGTCGGGGTGCCCAAGGTGATGATCTCCACCGTCGCGTCTGGTGATGTCGCGCCCTATGTCGGCCCTTGCGACATGATGATGATGTATTCGGTGACGGATGTGCAGGGCCTCAACGCGATCTCGCGGCAGGTGCTGGGCAATGGCGCCGCCGCCATGGCGGGCATGATCCAGCATCCGCCGGTTGACGCGCCGTCCGAGGCCGAAAAGCCGGGCCTGGCGCTGACCATGTTCGGCGTCACCACCGCTGCCGTGCAGGCGGTCGCCGCCGGGCTGGAGGACACTTACGAGCCCTTCGTCTTCCACGCCACCGGCGTTGGCGGGCGCTCGATGGAAAAGCTGGTCGACAGCGGCTACATGCGCGCGGTGGTCGACCTCACCACCACCGAGATCTGCGACATGATGATGGGCGGGGTGATGGCCGCCGATGAGGATCGGTTCGGCGCGATCATCCGCCACCGGGTGCCCTATGTCGGGTCCTGCGGTGCGCTCGACATGGTGAATTTCGGCGGACCGGCCACCGTCCCGACCCATTACAAGGGGCGGAATTTCTACGAGCACAATCCGCAGGTGACCTTGATGCGCACCACGGCGGAGGAAAACACCCGCATGGGCGACTGGATCGCCGGCCGTCTCAACCAGATGGAAGGCCCGGTGCGGTTCCTGCTGCCCGAAGGCGGCGTGTCGGCCCTCGACGCGCCCGATCTGCCGTTCTGGGATCCGGAGGCGGACGCGGCGCTGTTCGACGCCATCACCGCCCGCTTCATCCCCTCGGCGACACGCAAGCTGATCCGCGTGCCGCATCACATCAATTCGCCCGAGTTTGCCGCCGCGGCCATCGCGGCGCTGCGTGACATCGACTGAGAAGGACAGGACCATGCCGAGATTCGACCGCAAGGCACTGCTTGCGAAATTTCAGGACATGAAGGCCCGGGGCGTGCCGATCGTCGGCGGCGGCGCCGGCACGGGCCTGTCGGCCAAATGCGAGGAAGCGGGCGGGATCGACCTGATCGTGATCTACAATTCCGGGCGCTATCGCATGGCCGGGCGCGGCTCGCTCTCCGGGCTTCTGGCCTATGGCAACGCCAACGAGATCGTCAAGGACATGGCCTCGGAGGTCATTCCGGTGACCAAATCCACCCCGGTTCTGGCCGGGGTGAACGGCACCGATCCGTTCTGCAACTTCGACATGTTCCTTGATGACCTGAAGCGGCTGGGCTTCTCCGGCGTGCAGAACTTCCCGACCGTCGGTCTGATCGACGGGGTGTTCCGGCAGAATCTGGAAGAAACCGGCATGTCCTACGCGCTTGAGGTGGAGATGATCCGCCTTGCCGCGGAAAAGGACATGCTGACCACGCCTTACGTCTTCAGCGAAGCCGATGCGGAGGCGATGGCCAGGGCGGGGGCGGATATCATCGTCTGCCATCTGGGGCTGACCACCGGCGGCAGCATCGGCGCCGATACCGCCGTGACGCTGGAGGCCTGCCCGCCGTTGATCGACGCCTGGGCGGGAGCGGCGCTTGCCGTCAACCCGGACCTGATCGTTCTGTGCCACGGTGGGCCGATCTCCATGCCGTCGGATGCGGAATATGTTCTGGCCAACACCCGCCATTGCCACGGGTTCTACGGCGCCTCGTCGATGGAGCGCCTGCCGACCGAGGTGGCGATGACCGAGCAGACCCGGGCGTTCAAGGCCATCACGATGACGAAGGCCGGGTAACCGGACGCTTGCGAAGCGAAGGTCAGGGGCCGTCCCGCCTGTCGAAAAGGCGGGGCGGCCCTTTTTATGTCTTTACGTCTTGCGACGAAGCTATCCCGCAAGCGCCTGGGGCACGGCCCGCCAGCCGGCGGTCGCCTTGCGATGCGGGCGCGCCGGCCCCTCGACCAGATCGAGCATCGCCACCGCGAAATCCGCATAGGAAATCTGCGACTGGCCTTGCGCGTCGGTGACCAGCGTGTCGCTGCCGAGGGCATAGTTTCCCGTGCGCGGCCCGTGCAGCAGCATCGCCGGCGGGCGCAGGCAGGTCCAGTTGGCCGTCTTGACGCGATCCAGCAGCGCATCTTGGGCGGCGCAGGCCTCGGCGATGGGGCGCACGCTCTCGGGCAGGAAATCCGGTGCGCTCAGCACCGTGTGGCCGCTGCCGTCGGCAAGCTTCAGCGTTGCCGCGCCGCCGGTGATGAAGAGTGGCACGCCGGTCTTCTCGCCCGCCACAAGCAGCGCTTCGGTCAGCCGGACCAGATCCGGTTCGTGTCCGGCCGGCGGGCGCAGGGCGCCGATCACCGCATCTTGTCCGCTGACAAGGGTAGCGGCGGCGCCGTCGTCCGCCAGAAGATCGGCCGTCACGCGGGTGAGGGGGCCGGGCAAGGCCTCCAGGGTCTTGGCGGATCTGGCAACGGCGGTGACCGTGTGGCCCCGGTCGAGCGCTTCGCGCACCGTTTGACGTCCAACGTCGCCGGTGGCTCCAAAGATGATGAGTTTCATGCTGTTTTTCCTTCTGCGAGAGCGGGAGAGTGAGGCAGGCGTCCGGCCTGTTGGCCGAACCAGACGCTGGCGAGGACGATCACCGCGCCGAGTGCCTGGGTGGTGGAAAGGCTCTGGTCCAGCAGCAGCCAGCCGAGCAGGATGGCGCTCAAGGGGCTGAGAAAACCGAAGGCGGTGGCGCTGGCCGGGCCAAGCCGGGCAATGCCGCGAAACCAGAAGAAATAGGTCAGCGCCGCGCCGATCAGGCCAAGCCAGAGAAACCCGGCCATGTTGGTTGCCGTCGGCAGGGGAAAGCCCGGTTCGGCCAGCAGAGCGACCGGCAGGAGCAGCAGCCCGCCCGCCGTCAGCTGCCAGGCGGTGAAGGTGAGCGGCGAGACCGGCGGTTGCCATTTGCGGGTCAGCACGGTGCCCGCCGCCATGGAGAGCGCGCCGCCGAGGGCTGCGGCGATGCCGAGCGCGTCGAGCTCGCTGGCAGGCGTCAGGATCAACAGGCCAACGCCTGCAATCCCTGAAAGCGCGGCGAGAACGCCGGCCGGCCGGATCGACTGGCCGAGGGCGGCGCGCGCCAGCAGCAGGACCAGCAGTGGCTGGGTTGCCCCCAGCGTGGCGGCGACCCCGCCGGGCAGCCGGTAGGCGGCGACAAAGAGCAGAGACCAGAACACGGCGAAATTCGCCGCGCCGAGGATCAGAAGGCGCCCGAGCCAGTCGATGGGCGGCAATTGCCGGACCAGAAGCAGCAACAGCAGGCCGGCGGGCAGGGCGCGCAACAGGCTGACCGTCAGCGGAAAACCGTCGGGCAGCAGGGTGGTGGTGACGATGTAGGTGCTGCCCCAGATCGTCGGGGCAGCGGCGGTGGTGATGAGATCGGCGGTGCGGGACATGGCGTTCCTCATATATCTTGACGTCAAGATAAACCGAGAAAGCTTGACGTCAAGATAAAATCTTCAGATGGTGTCGCCATGGATCAGGTAGACAGAATTCTCGATCAGTGGCGGGCCGAGCGCCCCGATCTCGATGTGGCGGATATGGGCACCATCGGCCGCGTGAAGCGGCTGCAGGTGCAGCTGGGCAAGGGCATGGACCGGGTGTTCGCGGCCCATGGGCTCAATGCGGCGAGCTTCGACGTGCTGGCGACGCTGCGCCGGGCGGGGCCTCCTTACGCGCTCAGCCCCTCCGATCTGGTTGACTGGACCATGGTCACCTCAGGCACGATGACCAACCGGATCGACCGGCTGGAAAAGGCCGGTCTGGTGCGGCGCGACCGCAATCCTGAGGATGGGCGCGGCTTCGTCGTCGCCCTGACCGAGGCCGGGTTTGCGCTGATCGATGCCGCGGTGAGCGACCATGTGGCCAATCAGCACCGGATGATGGCGCCGCTCACGGCCGAGGAGCGGCGGGCGCTCGACAGGCTGCTGGTGAAATGGCTTGCGGGATTCGAACCGCCTGAAGGCTAATTGGTAACGTCGGAGGCGGCGAGCTGGTCCTGCAGCCAGGCGCGGAAGGCGACCACCGGCGACTTGTTCTTTCGTTCCGGCGCGGCCAGCAGGTAGTAGCTGCCGATGGTGATGTCGGTGTTCAGAACCTCCACCAGATTGCCATCGGCAATCTCCCGGGCGACGCTGAGCTGGGTGGCCAGGGCGATGCCCTGATCGGCGGCGGCGGCATCGAGACCGAGGCTTGCCGTCCACAATCTGGGGCCGGAGAGCGGGCCGTGCGGTTCCACTCCGGCAGCAGCCAGCCATCGGCGCCATTGGCCATGGTCACGCTCGTGAATCAGCGATTGTTCGGCCAGCGCCGCCAGGGAGGCGGGCACGCCATTGCGGGCGATCCATCCCGGGCTGGCAACGGGAAACATGCGCGGTGTTACCAGCACTTGCGCGCTTTGCGGGATCACCGCATCGGGCGCGAAGCCGATGAACAGATCCGCTTCGTGGGCGCTGAAATCGGGCAGGGTCTCCGTGGCCCGGATTGCCACCTCCAGATTCGGCAACAGTCGCTCGATCTCCGCAAGGCGCGGACCGAGCCAGCGACCGGCAAAGCCGGGCATCGCCCAGATGCGCAGGCTGGCCGCATCCCGTTGCGGCATCAGCTTTTCCAGCGATGCTTCCAGCGCCGCGAAGGCATGGTCGGTGGCCTCGAACAGTGCTCGGCCTTGCGGGGTCAGGCTTGCGCCGAGGGGGCCGCGCGTCAGCAGCTTGGTCCCGACCCAGGCTTCGAGGTTGCGCAGGTGCCGGCTGACCACGGTGTGCGAGAGCCCGAGTGCGGTCGCCCCGCGCCGGATGCTGCCGGTTCGTCCGACCGCATGTAGCGCGCGGATCAGGTGGAGCGGGGGGAGATTGGGCAGGGGCATGGTGGCGTCGGTCCGAAATGGGGTGGAAACCCTAGTGCACCGGGGAGGGGGAAACAATCTCTGCTTTCCGCACCGGCAGAAACTGCTAGATCGTGTCACCGCGCAAGGGGCAGGATCTGACCGGGAGCGGCGGTGGCTTCCCGAAAACGCGAACCGGCGCGATTCGCTGTCGGATCGACGGTGGCGCGTTCACGATCCCCTTCTCCTTGTGCTGCCCGATTGCAACGACGTCCTGACCGGAGGCCCCAAGTGCTGATGTCGAACAAGCCCGTAATTGCCGTGATCGCCTGCAGTCGCGAGGTGGAAGGCGAGCCCGCGAGCATCGTCAAGCAGCGCTATCTCGATGCGGTGTCGCGCTATGCCGATGCGCTGCCGATCATCGTTCCGCCGACCGCCAGCCCGGCGGAAGCGGCGGCGCTGCTCGCCCGGGTCGATGCGGTGCTCCTGACCGGATCCAACTCCAACATCGAACCCTCCCGCTATGGGGGTGGTGCGGCTGGTGCGCCACCGTTCGATCCACCCCGGGATGAAACCGCCCTGCATCTGATCGCCGGCGCCATCGCGGCGAAGAAGCCGCTGTTCGGCATCTGCCGTGGTCTGCAGGAACTCAATGTCGCCTTTGGCGGTACGCTGGCGGACGAACGCGCCCTCGATGGCGTGGCGGTTTCGCACCACGCGCCGGCGGAGGCGGACCTGCAGGAAATGTTCACCTATGGCCACCGGGCAACGGCGGAGACCGGCGGTGTTCTGGCCGATCTGGTCGGTAGGGGGTCGATCCCCATCAACAGCGTGCACTTTCAGCGCGTTGATGCGGTCGGAAAGGGCTTGAAGGTCGAGGCCCGCGCCGAGGATGGGGTCATCGAGGCGCTGTCTTCGACGCAAGGAGAGGCTCCGGTGCTGGCGGTGCAGTGGCACCCGGAATGGCAGCCGGAAGGGCGGCATCATGACCTTGCATTCTGGCGATATGTCGGTACGCAGGCACGCAAGGCGATGACCCTACGTACGGACGCTTCTCTATAAAAAAAATCTATCGGCAGAATTCGGCATTCGAATTGGACAGAATGCCGCGGATGCCTTGAAATGCCTGTATCTTACAGCGGTGAAGGTACCATGACAGACAAGAAGCTCTATCTGAAATTTATCGAATCCGGCGTCCAGGGCATCATTTCCCTTTATTGGGAAAACGCTCCTGAGACCTGCAAGGCCCTGTGGGGCGCGCTGGAAACGCCGATCCAGGTTCCCGCCAGTCATGCGATTTTCTCCGGTCCGGAAATCATGATGGGGCTGCCGGAGAGCGCGCGCAATTTCGACCCGACCACCCTGCCGCCGGAAAACCAGACCGTGCTGCCCGAGCCCGGCGACATGCTGTGGTTCTACCAGCCGAAGAACTTCTTCAAGATCGATCCGGACGAGTTCTGGGAGATCGGCATGTTCTACGGCGTGGGCGGGCGTACCTTCGGTCCGACCGGCTGGATCCCCTGCACCTATTTCGCCCGGATGACCGAAGGCCTCGACGCCATCGCCGAGCAGTGCCGGTTGATCCGCAAGGAAGGCGTCAAGACCATTGAGCTTGGTCGCCTCGGATGATTTTCAGGGTGCGGCCGGTCTCCGGCCGCGCCCTTTGTGACCTGCGATAATCAAGGAGAGGAGCACTGTGATGAAGGTAATTTCGACGATTGCCGTTTCCGGCCTGGCAACCCTGATGGCCACCACTGCCTTCGCGGCGGGTGAGACCATCACCATCAATTCCTTCGGCGGCGCGTATGAAACCGCGCATCGTGCCTGCGTGATCACCCCGTTCGAGGAGGCCACCGGCGCCAAGGTTCAGGTTGTCACCGCCTATTCGGCGGACGCCTTCGCCCAGTTGCGGGCCCAGGCCGAAGCGCCTCAGTTCGACGTCATCCACTTCTCCGGCGGCCAGGAAATCGTTGGCGCGCGGGAAGGGCTGCTGTCGCCCATCGACCCGGCCAGCCTGTCGAATGCGGCCGATCTTTACGACTTCGCCAAGGCAAACCTTGCCGGCGGTGAAGGTCCGGCCTACTCGATCGCCGCGATCGGCCTCGTCTACAACAGCGTCACGGTGCCGAAGGAGCCGGCCTCCTGGTCCGATCTGCTGGACAAGGCCTATGCCGATCACATCGTGCTGACCGACATCTCCAACGGCTACGGCATGCTCGGCTTCCTGATGCTCAACAAGGTGAAGGGCGGTAGCCTGGAGAACATCCAGCCGGGCCTCGACGCGGTCACCGAGCTTCTGGACAACGGTGCCATCGTGGTGTCGACCTCGCCGGAGATCCAGCAGGAGTTCGCCCAGAACGACGCATGGGTCGCGCCGTACGCCTCCGACTACGCCTACACTCTGCGCAAGGCCGGTCTGCCGGCGGCATTCGTCCAGGGCAAGGAAGGCACGCCGGCGAGCTTCATCACCACCAACCTGGTCGCGGGCCGCGACAATCAGGAACTGGCGCTGAAGTTCATCGACATGTCGATCTCGGCCAAGGCCCAGGCCTGCTTCGCCGAGCAGCTGCGTTATTCGCCGACCAACGCCAAGGTGGTGCTGGACGGTGAGGTCGCCGCCGACGTCGCCTATGGCGAGGAGGCCGTGTCCGGTCTGATCCGCTTCGACCCGACCGTCATCGAGGCCAAGCGCTCCGAGTGGGTCGACGCCTGGAACCGCACCATCGCGCGCTGATCGATACCCAACCTGCCACCGCGCGGCCGCTCGGGCCGCGCGGTGGTTTTTTTAAATGAGACCGAGCAAGGAGTACGGGACCCCGATGAGCGATCGCGCGGAAAATACGCTGCTGGTCTTACCAGGCCTATTGTTGCTCGCCCTGGCCTTTTTCGTGCCGATCACCCAGATGCTGGTGCTGTCGGTGTCCGGGGAGAATGGGCCGACGCTGGACCATTTCACTCGCTTTCTGGGTGATCCCTACTATCTCAACGTGCTCTGGCGGACCGTGCGCCTGTCGCTGATCATCACCGTGATCTGCGCGGCCGTTGGTTTCCCGCTTGCCTATATCATGGCGCGGGTCGGCCCGCGTCTGCGGCTCTGGCTGATCGTTCTCGTCATTCTTCCGCTGATGACCAGCGTGGTGGTGCGCACCTTCGGCTGGATGGTGCTTCTCAGCCGCTCCGGGCTGGTGCCGCAGGTGCTGCGTGACCTTGGCCTTGCCGAGCGCAATTTCTCCATCATGCAGACCGAGCTGGCCATCGTCATCGGCATGGTGCAGGTGCTGCTGCCGTTCATGACCCTGTCGATCCTGGGTGTGGTCACCCGCATCGACCGGCGCCTTGAGGAGGCCGCGCGGACCATGGGCTGTTCCTTCATGCAGACCCTGCGCACCGTGGTGCTTCCGCTGGCCGTGCCAGGGATCGTCGCCGGGTCGCTCTTGGTCTTCACCCTGTCCGCCAGCTCCTTCGTGACGCCCAACCTGCTCGGTGGCTCGCGCATCCAGGTTCTGGCCGCCTCGATCTACCGGTCGGTGACCCAGACGCTGGACTGGCCCTTCGCCGCGGCGCAGGCCGTCATCCTGTTCGCCGGCATCCTGCTCATTCTCGTGCCCTATGCACGTCTGGCCGGAGGACGCTCCAATGGTTAAGGCCATCTCGACCCCGCTGCGCATCGCCGTGGTGATCTTCGTGGTGCTGACCGCGATCTTCCTCCTGGCCCCGCTGGTGGTGGTGGTGGGCGTCTCGCTCTCCGAAAGCCAGTTCATCGCCTTTCCGCCGTCGAGCCTGTCGCTGCGCTGGTACGAGCAGGTCCTGTCCTCGGACAGCTACGTCAGCGCCGCCTGGATCAGCTTGCGGGTGGCGATCCTGGTCACGCTCACCGCGACACTGGTCGGCGGCGCGGCGGCGATCGCGATCCATCGGCGCAAGCTGCCGTTCTCCGGAGCGCTGGCGACCTTCTTTCTGTCGCCGCTGGTGCTGCCGACCATCATCTATGCCATCGGCATGCTGATGCTGTGGAGCGCGGTGTTCGGGCCGGTCTCCATCGTCACTCTCTGGCTCAGCCATACGGTCATCACCATTCCCTATGTGGTGCGCACCACGCTGGCGGTTCTGTCCGAATCCAATCCGTTCCTTGAGGAAGCGGCGCAGACCATGGGCGCCAACCGGCTGCAGCGGCTGTGGCTGGTGGTGGTGCCCCAGTGCCGGCCGGGGCTGGTGGCCGGGGCGTTCTTCGCCTTCAACATCTCCTTCGATGAGGCGGTGCTGGCTCTCTTCCTGCGCAAGCCCGGGCTGACGACCTTGCCGGTCCAGATCTATGGCCAGCTTGAGTTCAGTCCCGACCCGTCGGTGGCCGCCGTCTCGACCATCATGATTGGTCTGACCATCGCCCTGATCCTGATCATCGATCGCCTGCTCGGCGTTCAGAAATTCGCGAGTTCCTAACCCATGGCTGATGTCCGTCTCACACAGATCAAGAAGGCTTTCGGCAAGGTCGAGGTGCTGCATGGCATTACCCTCGACATTCCGTCCGGCGAGTTCATCAGCCTGCTCGGTGCTTCGGGGTGCGGCAAGACCACCTTGCTGCGCATCGTCGCCGGCCTCGAAGGCGTGACCAGCGGCACGGTGGAACTGGCCGGGCGCGACGTCACCGCGCTGCCGCCCGAAAAGCGCGACATCGCGATGATGTTCCAGTCTTATGCACTGCTGCCCCATCTGTCAGTGTCCGAGAACGTCCGCTTCCCCTTGCGCATGCGCCGCATCGGCAGCCGCGAGGAACAGGCCGAGAAGGTGCGCGAGGCGCTGGAGACGGTGCAGCTTGGCCACCTCGCCGACCGCAAGCCGACCCAGCTTTCCGGCGGTCAGCAGCAGCGTGTGGCGCTGGCGCGGGCCATCGTCTCCCGGCCGAGCGTGCTGCTTCTCGATGAGCCGCTGTCCAACCTCGATGCGCGGCTGCGCGAGGACATGCAGGTGGAGCTGATCGAGATCCACAAACGGCTCGGCCTGACCACGATCTTCGTCACCCACGATCAGGAAGAGGCGCTGAGCCTGTCCGACCGTATCGTGCTGCTCAATGGCGGCAACGTGGAGCAACAGGGCGCGCCCAGTGAGATCTACACCAACCCGGCGAGCGGCTATGTCTCCAACTTCCTCGGCGCGGCCAATCTGCTGCCGGCGGTGATTTCGGAGACCGGTGGCACCTTGTCCGCGCGGCTGGAAGATGGCCAGTCGCTGGCCCTTTCCACTGAGGAGAGCCGGCGCGGCGCGGCCACGCTGGCCCTGCGTCAGGAGGACGTCATCCTGTGTCCGGAAGGCGAGGGGCAGATCGTCGGCGAGATCGGCACGCGCATCTATCTGGGCGCGCGCAACCGGTATGTGGTGCATGTCGCCGGGACCGAGATCCGCGTGCTCGCCGGCACGGAGACGGTCTTCGAAGACGGTAGCCGTGTTGGTCTCAAGGTCGATCCGGCCCGGATCCGGGCGCTGCCGCAGTCCTGACTTTCGCCTGTCGCCGCCCGGCTGATCCGGGCGGGCAGGTTGCTGACATTGTACGGAGACACGGATTATGAGCGAGTTTGAAACCCGTCTGTTCATCGGCGGAGCCTTTGTCGCGGGCGAAGGCCCGTCCGAACCGGCGCACGATCCGGCACGCGGCACCGTGCTGGCCGAGGTGCCGTCGGCCAGCGCCGAGCAGGTGGATCTGGCGGTGCGCACCGCCCATGAGGCCTTTGCCGAGTGGCGGCGGACGACGCCGAAGGAGCGCAGCCGGATGCTGTGGGCCATCGCCGACGCGGTCGAGGCCAATGCCGATGCGCTGGCGCGGGTGGAATCGCTCAATGCGGGCAAGCCCTTGCGGTTCGTCGTCGCCGGCGAGCTCGCCAATGTCGCCGACGTCTTCCGCTATTTCGCGACCGCCGTGCGCAACATTCCCGGCGTCGCGGCCAACGGCTATCGTTCCGACCGCATGACCTCGATGCTGCGCCGCGATCCACTCGGGGTGATCGCCTCGATCGCGCCGTGGAACTATCCGCTGCTGATGGCCGCCTGGAAGCTGGCGCCGGCGCTGGCGGCTGGCAACACCGTGGTGATCAAGCCTTCGGAGAACACGCCGCTCAGCCTTCTGGCCTTCGCCAAGATCCTCGACACGGTGTTGCCGCGCGGTGTGGTCAACGTGGTCTGCGGCAACGGGCCGGATGTGGGCCAGCCGCTGATCTCCCATCCGCTGGTGCGGATGATTTCGCTCACCGGCGATGTGCGCACCGGCCGGGCCATTCTCAAGGCGGCGGCGGGCGAGCACATCAAGCGCACCCATCTGGAGCTGGGCGGCAAGGCGCCGGTGATCGTGCTGAAGGATGCCGATCTCGATGCGGTGGTGGAAACCCTGCGCGAGGCCAGCTTCTACAACGCCGGGCAGGACTGCACGGCCGCGTGCCGGGTGTTTGCCGAACGCAGCATCGCCGAGACCCTGACCCGCCGGCTCGGCGATATGGTCGAAAGTCTCGTCTATGGCGAGCCGGAGCGTGATGACGTTGAGTTCGGTCCGCTGATCAGCGCCAGCCAGCAGGCCCGGGTCGCCGGGTTCGTCGACCGGGCGCGTGCCGATGGGGCGGAGATCGTCGCGGGCGGTGCCCAGCCTGATGGAGCCGGGTTCTTCTACCAGCCGACGCTGGTGCGGGCCGATCTGCAAAGCGAGATCGTGCAGAAGGAGATCTTCGGGCCGGTGGTGACCCTGACCCCGTTCGACACGCCGGAGGAGGCGACCGCCTTCGCCAATGCGTCCGAATACGGGCTCGCCTCCTCGGTCTGGTCGCGCGATGCCTCGGCGGCGATGCGGGTGGCCAATGCGCTGGAATACGGCGTCACCTGGGTCAACACCCATGGCGTCTTTGCCACCGAGATGCCGCATGGCGGCATGAAGAACTCCGGCTACGGCTCTGATCTGTCAATGCAATCGCTGCTGGAATACACCCAGGCCCGCCATGTGATGATCGCCTCCTGAGGGCGGCCCGCCGGCGCGGTTTTCGGGCCGGTACATCACGAAAAGCCTGGGGGCAGCCGGTGCGATCTGCTAGGGAATGCGGGCAACTGCCATGGATCTCCTGATGCGCCTGCTGGACATGAAAACCTATGTCGCGCTCGCCCGGAACCGCCATTTCGGGCGGACGGCGGAGGAGCTCAACACGACCCAGCCGGCGATTTCCAGCCGGCTGGCCTCGATCGAGCGCGAGTTGGGCTGCAAGCTGGTGATCCGGGGCGAGGGGCGCTTTGCTCTGACTTCCGACGGGGAGAGCGTGCTCCAGCATTTCGAAACCGTGCTGGAGGGGATGGATTCGCTCAAGGATTCCTTGTCCGGCGCCGATCACAACAGCCATGAACCCTTGCGGATCGGGGCGATCGACTCCGTTTCCTCCACCTGGATGCCGCAGCTGATCGAGGCGCTGCACCGGGAGTTTCCGGGGCTGAAGATCGAACTGACCGTCGATGGCACCAAGCCGCTGGTGGCGGGCATGCGCAAGGGCGAGTTCGACCTGGTTTTCTGCCTGCACCCGGTGCTCGATGAGGGATTTCGCAGCTATACGGCCTGCGTCTTCCAGATGAGTTGGGCCGGCTCGCCCAAGCTGATCGACCCGGAGCGGGTCTATTCGGTGGCTGCGCTGGCGGATCTGCCGATCATCTCCTTCCCGAAGAATTCGCCGCCATATCAAATGGTTGCGCCCTATTTTCACGATGAGCAGGCACTGGCATCGAAGCTGACGAGCTGCAATTCGCTGTTCGCCATCATCAACCTTCTGATCGATGGCTTCGGTGTCGGCGCGGTGCCGACGGTGACCATCGCACGTGAATTGCAGATGGGCCTGTTGCACCCGATCCGGGTGACCAAGCGCTTTCCGCCGATGCCGATCATTGCGTCCTACCAGGCGAGCCTGCGCCAGGAGTTCATCCGCCAGATCGTGCGGCAGGCCAAGCGCTGCACCGCCGATTATTGCGCCAGCGCCAATCCGGAAATGGTCTGGATCGACTGACCTGCCCCGCGCTTTTCGGCGGGCGGGATGCGGGTGCTTGCGCGTTTGTGAAGACTCGCGCTAGGCTTGCGAATATCGACAATCTCCCGTGCAACTCCGGCACTCTTTTTCGTCTTTTTGTGCTTTTCTTGAGGTTTTTCAGCGCGTGCAATTCGCCCATTCCACGCCGGATCCCGACCGGCGAAACTGGCAGCCGCTCTCCGATCATCTGACCGCCGTCGCCGCTCTGGCACGAGCCTTCGCCGCATCCTTCGGGGCTGGGCGCGCGGCCGAGCTGGCCGGGCTGTTGCATGACCTTGGCAAATACTCCGCCCCGTTCCAGGCCTACCTGCAAGGGCAGGGCGTCAGCGTCGATCACTCCACCGCCGGGGCACAGTGCGTGCGGGGATTGCCGTTTCAGAAGATGGACCGGGTGATGGCCGATCTCCTGTCCTTCGTCATCGCCGGGCATCACGCCGGGTTGGCCGACTGGCTCGGGGCGAATGGCGGCTTGCGCAGCCGGCTGGACAAGCGGACCGAGCCGTTGGACGAGGTCTGGCGCCGGGAGATATCCCCCGGCGACGGGCCGCTGGTGCCGGCGGGCTTTGACTGGAGCCGGGACAAGGAACGGCAATGGTTTCAACTCGCCTTCCTCGGGCGGATGCTGTTTTCCTGCCTGGTCGATGCGGATTTCCTCGATACCGAAGCGTTCTACGCTTCCGTCGAAGGCGTTGAGGTCGACCGGTCCTGGCCCCGGCTGGAGGATGAACTCGGTGGCCTGATCGCCCGGTTCGACGGGTTCATGGCGGCCAAGCAGGCTGGCGCGCCGGCCTCGCCGGTCAATCGGCTCAGGGCCGATATCCTCGCCCATGCGCGGGCGCAGGCAGAGCTTTCGCCGGGCCTGTTCACGCTCAACGTGCCGACCGGCGGCGGCAAGACGCTGGCTTCGCTCGGCTTCGCGCTCGATCACGCCCGCCGGCACGGGTTGGAGCGGATCGTCTACGCCATTCCCTTCACCTCGGTGATCGACCAGACGGCGGCGGTGTTCCGCGAGGTGCTGGGCGATGAGGTGATCCTGGAGCACCATTCGGCGATCGAGGAGGAGGTGCCGTCCCGCGATGAGCAGCGCTGGGGGCGGAGCAAGCTGCGGCTGGCAATGGAAAACTGGGCGGCGCCCCTCGTTCTGACCACCAATGTGCAGCTGTTCGAAAGCCTTTTTGCCGCGCGCACCTCGCGCTGCCGCAAGCTGCACAATCTGGCGCGGAGCGTCATCATTCTCGATGAGGCGCAGACCATTCCGCTGCATGTGCTGCGCCCGTGTGTCGCCGCGCTCGATGAGTTGGCGCGCAACTACGGCGCGACCATCGTCTTGTGCACCGCGACCCAGCCGGCGCTGGCCGCGCCGCGCTTTGCCGGCGGGCTGGCGCTCGATCCGGCGCGCGAACTGGCGCCCGATCCGGCGGACCTGCATGCCAGGCTGAAGCGGGTGCGGTTCGACCTGGCGCCGGAGACCATGGGGGATGCGGATCTGGTCGGCGCGCTCGGCGAGGTCTCTCAGGGGCTGGTGATCGTCAACAGCCGCGCCCATGCGCTGGTGCTTTATCGGGAGGCCGTGGCCGCCGGGCTTGAGGGCGTGGTGCATCTGACCACCCGGCAGACGGCGGCGGACCGGCGGCGGATCCTGGCGGATATTCGCTGCCGGCTCGATCCCGAGCGGCCCCAGCCCTGCCGGGTGATCGCCACGTCGCTGGTGGAGGCCGGTGTCGATCTCGATTTTCCCCGGGTGTGGCGGGCCGAGGCGGGGCTCGATCAGATCATGCAGGCGGCCGGACGCTGCAACCGGGAAGGGCGGCGGCCGGTGGACGACAGCGTGGTGACGGTGTTCCGCCCGGCTGAGATGAAGCCGCCGCGCGAGATTGCCGGCTTTGCCGCCGCCACCGGGCGGGTGCTCGCCAGCGGCAAGGCGCTCGACGATCCAGCGGCGATCCAGAACTATTTCGAGGAGGTCTACTGGCAGAAGGGGCCAGGCCTCGACAGGGAAGAAATCCTCACCGAGGCGTTCCGTGTGAGCCGGGGCAGCCTCGACTTTTCCTACCGCTCGGCGGCGGAGAAGTTCCGCATGATCGAAAGCGGCATGGCGGCGGTGATCATTGGGCACGACAAGGCGGCCCAGTCTGTGCTTGCGGCGCTGGCGAACGGGCTGTCTCCGGCTGCCGCTGCCCGCAAGCTGCAACCTCATGTGGTGCAGGTGCCGCCGCAGCAGCGGCAGGAGCTGTTGGACAATGGTCACGTCCGCTTTGTCGAGGGCTTCGACGATCAGTTCGCGGTGCTGAAGAGCGACCACCTCTACACCATGGAAACCGGGCTTGCCTGGGAGCAGGCAGGGGAGCTGGGGGTCGAGAACGGGATCTTGTGACCCTGAAAAGGGCCGCAAGCTGAAGGGAATAGGCCCCGGGCGGCATTGCGGCTGATGGAGCGTGGAGCGTTCGTAAAGGACTGTGATCGGAGCCGGTCTTGCAGATCCGGCAGGAAACAAGTGGAGGGGGTATGCCCTACGGCATCCAGTTGCGTGTTTCGGGCGATTTCGCCTGTTTTACCCGCCCGGAGATGAAGGTGGAGCGGGTTTCCTATGATGTCATGACGCCATCGGCGGCGCGGGGTATTCTGGAAGCCATTCACTGGAAGCCGGCGATCCGCTGGGTCATCGACGAAATCCGGGTGCTGGAGCCCATTCGCTTCCAGTCGATCCGGCGCAACGAGGTGGGCGCCAAGGCGCCCGCCGCCAAGGTCCGCTCTGCGATGAAATCCGGCCGGGTCGGCGATCTGGTGCTGGTGGCCGATGACAACCGGCAGCAGCGCGCGGCGACCGTGTTGCGCGATGTGGACTATGTGATCAGCGCGCATTTCACCCTGACCGAGCGGGCGGGCGCGGAGGACAGCGAGGGCAAGCATCTCGATATCTTCAACCGCCGCGCCCGCAAGGGGCAGTGCTTCCATCACCCCTGCCTTGGCACCCGGGAGTTTCCGGCACGGTTCGAGCTGGTCGAACCGGGCGCATCGGTGCCCGAGGCCATCGACGAAAGCCGCGATCTCGGTTTCATGCTGTGGGACATCGACCATGGCGGGGGCGGGGCGCCGCTGTTCTTCCGGGCGGAGCTTGATCAAGGCGTTGTGCGGGTGCCCCGGCCCGGGGCGCCGGAGATCCGGCGATGAGCCCGCTGGCGGCGCTGGCGCGCGCCTATGACCGGCTGGCCGAGGCGGGCGAGGTGCCGGTCCAGGGCTACAGCCAGCAGAAGATCGCCTATCTGATCTCCCTCTTGCCCGACGGCCAGCCCGCCGGTCCGCCGGTGGATTTGCGCGAGCAGGAGGGCCGCAAGACCCGGCCCCGGCTGATCGCCGTGCCGCAGCCGACCAAGCGGACCTCCGGCATCGCCCCCAACTTCCTGTGGGACAAGACCGCCTATGTGCTGGGGGTGACGGCGGGCGAGGGCAAGCGCACGGCGAAGGAGCATGCGGCCTTCATCGCCAGGCATGAGGAGTGGCTGGCCGGGACGCAGGACGAGGGGCTGACGGCGCTGCTCCGGTTCCTCGCCTGGTGGCGGCCGGAACGCTTCGCCGAGCTTGGCTGGCCGGAGGAGATGGTGGACCAGAACGTCGTCTTCGCGCTGGAAAGCGAGCGCCTGGACGGTGTCCATCTGCATGACCGGCCCGCCGCGCGGGCGCTCTGGACGGACCTGTCGAGCGCGGCGGAGGGCGGCGAGGCGGCCTGCCTCGTCACCGGCGAGCGGGGCGCGGTGGCGCGGCTGCATCCGGCGATCAAGGGGGTGTGGGGCGGCCAGTCGTCCGGCGGTTCGATCGTCTCCTTCAATCTGGATGCCTTCACGTCCTATGGCCATGAGCAGGGCGCCAATGCGCCGGTGTCGGAAGCGGCGGCCTTTGCCTATACTGCCGCGCTCAACCACTTTCTGGAAACCGGCAGCACCCACCGCATCCAGATCGGCGATGCCTCGACCGTGTTCTGGGCCGAGGGCTCGGAGGCCGACGAGGCGGAGGATGTGTTCGCCAGCTTTATGGGGGTCGACGAGAAGGCCGAGGCGCGCAAGGTGGGCGACATCCTGGCGCTGATCCGCGAGGGCCGGCCGCTCGGCGAGGTGCTGGGGGACCTGCAAGGGGTCCGGTTCTACGTGCTCGGGCTGGCGCCCAATGCATCGCGGCTGTCGGTGCGGTTCTATCTGGAAGACGATTTCGGCGTGATCGCCGAGCGCTATCTGCGGCACCTTCAGCGGATGCGGATCGAGCCGCCGCCGAAGGACGAGGCGCCGTCCATGTGGCGGATGCTGATCGAGACCGCCACCTTGCGCAAGAGCGAGAACATCCAGCCCAACCTTGCCGGCGAGTGGATGCGGGCGATCCTGTCGGACACCCCCTATCCGCTGACGCTGCTGGCCAGCCTGATCATGCGGCTGCGGGCCGACGGCGATGTCAACGCGCTGCGGGTGGCCATTCTCAAATCCGTTCTGATCCGAAATTTTGGCAAGACCTTCAAAGGAGAGGTGCCCGTGGCGCTCGATACCGAATTTCAGGAAACCGGCTATCTGCTGGGGCGGTTGTTCGCCGTTTATGAGCATATCCAGACGGCGGCGCTTGGCCGCAATCTCAACGCGACCATCAAGGACAAGTTCTACGGCTCTGCCTCGGCCCAGCCGCGCAAGGTGTTTCGCCATCTGGATGCCGGCGCGGCGCCGCATCTGTCGAAGATCGGCAAGCAGCGGCCGGGTCAGAGGATCGCCCTGGAAAAGCAGCTCGGCGGCATCATGGACCTGATGGAGCCGGGGGGCGATCCGTTTCCGGCGCATCTGCCGGACCGGCAACAGGGGCTGTTCGCGCTCGGCTATTACCACCAGCGCAATGATTTTTTCCGCAAACACACTTCATCTGAGACCGGGCATGAGGCCGGAGAGGACACCCAATGACCGTACTTTCCAATCGCTATGACATTGTTTTTCTGTTCGATGTGGTCAATGGCAACCCCAATGGCGACCCGGATGCGGGCAACCTGCCGCGCATGGACCCGGAAACCAACATGGGCCTCGTGTCCGATGTCTGCCTGAAGCGCAAGATCCGCAACTACACCGAACTGGCCAGGGGCGAGGAGCCCGGCTGGCGGATCTATGTGCAGGAAGGCTCGGTCCTCAACGAGAAGCACCGGGAGGCCTACACGGCGGTGCGCGGTGAGGATGACAAGCTGGCCAAGGCCGCCAAGCTGAACCCGCAAGGGGAGGACGAGGCGCGCAAGATCACCGGCTTCATGTGCGATAATTTCTTCGACGTGCGCGCCTTTGGCGCGGTCATGAGCACCGGGATCAACGCCGGGCAGGTGCGTGGCCCGGTGCAGGTTGCCTTCGCCCGCTCACAGGAGGCGATCCTGCCGCTGGAAATCTCCATCACCCGCATGGCGGCCACCACCGCCAAGGAAAAGGAGGACCGGGACAAGGGCGATGGCGAGGAGCGCACGGAAAACCGCACCATGGGGCGCAAGCACATCGTGCCCTATGGGCTTTACCGGGCGCATGTGTTTGTCAATGCCAAGCTGGCGGAAAAGACCGGCTTCACCGAGGCGGATCTCGATCATCTGTTCGAGGCGCTGAAGATGATGTTCGAGCATGACCGCTCCGCCGCGCGCGGTGAGATGGCGGCCCGGCGGGTGATCGCCTTCAAGCACGCGTCCCCGCTCGGCAACGCGCCCGCTCATACCCTGTTCGACCGGGTCGAGGTGCGGCGCCGCTCCAATGGCGACAGCTATCCGCTCGGCGATCCGCGTCTCGACAACCAGCCACCGGCGCGGCGCTTTGGCGATTACGAGGTGCTGCTCGACCGCGAGGCGCTGCCGGAGGGGGTGGAGCTGATCGAGGTGCTGTAGCACTTGTCTTTGGCGTAAAGTTGCGTGGCGGCGCCCTTCAGGAGCGGAGGGCGCCGCCGTGCCGTTGGGGGATCGGGGCAGCGTTGCTCGCCCCGCGCGAACCGCAAGCGTGCCGGAAAACCCCGGGAGGTTCGCGCTTCCGCCAGATCATTGACATCGCTGATCTTTTTTCTCCGGGCGGGGCCGCCCGACCCTGCGCCGCGCGTCAAGCGAGGCAGGTTCGCGCAACGCGCCGGATTTTGTTTGGTCCCTCAATATGATAGCAAGGGGACGGTCGCCCCCTCACGGGGGCGTGGATTGAAACAGCACCGCGTCGATCTCGCGGAGCGTCAGCCTCGTCGCCCCCTCACGGGGGCGTGGATTGAAACGACGCGGAAGGCGGCGCGGCGCTGGAGATCATCAAGTCGCCCCCTCACGGGGGCGTGGATTGAAACGGCGTGCCGCCCCACATGATCGGGGACACGGAAAAGGTCGCCCCCTCACGGGGGCGTGGATTGAAACGTCCCTGAGGACCACTCGAACGCTGGACCATCTTGTCGCCCCCTCACGGGGGCGTGGATTGAAACATCCACGAGGGCGCAAAGGCCGCGCGTCACGCCCGCGTCGCCCCCTCACGGGGGCGTGGATTGAAACCGCTGGCGGCCCTGATGGCGTGCGCGCGTCCGGATGTCGCCCCCTCACGGGGGCGTGGATTGAAACGGCAGCGGCGCCGAGCTGAGGGCCTGCGAGGCGAGTCGCCCCCTCACGGGGGCGTGGATTGAAACTACGTCCATTTTTGCCGCTCCGTTTTTTGGCACAAGTCGCCCCCTCACGGGGGCGTGGATTGAAACGCAACGCCGTCAGCGGGTTAAAACCCGCCGCCTCGTCGCCCCCTCACGGGGGCGTGGATTGAAACCCCCGCCGGGCGCAATTTGTCACTGTGCCTGCAAGTCGCCCCCTCACGGGGGCGTGGATTGAAACTCCGCCGAGGTCAACACCTGGTTTGCCGCCAAGGCGTCGCCCCCTCACGGGGGCGTGGATTGAAACCTGCAGGTTTGTCGGCAGGTTTTCGTCCGCCAATAGTCGCCCCCTCACGGGGGCGTGGATTGAAACTGATTCAGAATTTGGCGGGGCCTTTGGTCCGCCGTGTCGCCCCCTCACGGGGGCGTGGATTGAAACCGCTGTGGGGCACTGGCGCGTCCATCGCCGACAAGTCGCCCCCTCACGGGGGCGTGGATTGAAACCACATCAACCGTTCAAAGAAACCGGCCTGCTGCAAGTCGCCCCCTCACGGGGGCGTGGATTGAAACTGGCGCTCAACCCGCTGCATCCGGATCGCATCGAGGGTCGCCCCCTCACGGGGGCGTGGATTGAAACGCTATGGTGGTGCCGGACTTCGATCAGGCGGTGATGTCGCCCCCTCACGGGGGCGTGGATTGAAACGACTCGCGCATGCAGCAGCAGGCGCAAGAGTACGTCGCCCCCTCACGGGGGCGTGGATTGAAACACCCAAGCGAGGTCTGAATCGGCCTCTTCGGGCAGGTCGCCCCCTCACGGGGGCGTGGATTGAAACGGTGCAGCCGTTGGCCGTGGTCATGGCACGCAGTGTCGCCCCCTCACGGGGGCGTGGATTGAAACAATGAGGCCGTTGCAAAGGCAGCTCGCCGAAGTCGCCCCCCTCGCGGGGGCGAGGTCAGGCCGGGGCGGGCAGGGCGCGGGCCTCGCGGAAGGAGACCAGCCGCCGGGCCTGTTCGTCCCACAGGACGAGTTTGATGCAGCCAAGGCTCTGGCGGAAGGTGATACGGCCGATGTCCCGCAGTTGCGGGTGGTCGCGCAAGACCTGCGGCAGGCGGTAGAACGGCACCTTGCTCGACAGGTGATGCACATGGTGGATGCCGATGTTGCCGGTGATCCACTGCAGCACCGCCGGCAGGTCGTAGTGGGAGCTGCCGTGCAGGGCGGCGTGCTGGAAGGTCCAGTCGTCGCCCTCCGACCAGTGAGTGTCCTCGAACTGGTGCTGAATGTAGAACAGCCAAACCCCGCCGGTGGCGGCCATCAGCGTGATCGGCAGTTGCACCATCAGGAACGGGCCGAGGCCCATCAGCCAGATCAGCCCGGCGACCGGCAGGGCGATGCCCAGATTGGTGGCGAGCGTCGAGGCCCAGGGCTGCACGCCGGCGCGCATCAGGCCGACCGGCAGCCGGTACTGGCAGATGAACAGCCAGGCCGGGCCGAGACCGAACATCACCACCGGGTTCCGGTACAGCCGGTAGCGCAAGCGGCCCCAGCGCGACAGCGCCCGATATTCGGCAACGGTCAGGGTATCGACGTCACCGATGCCGCGCTTGTCCAGGTTGCCCGCGGTGGCGTGATGAATGGCGTGGGTGCGGCGCCAGTAATCGTAAGGGGTGAGGGTGAGAACGCCGATCATGCGCCCGGTCCAGTCATTGGCATTGCGCCGGGTGAACAGCGCGCCATGGCCGCAGTCGTGCTGGAGAATGAACATGCGGATGAGAAAGCCGGCGGCGGGGATCGTCAGCAGCAGGCCCCACCAGATGCCATGAACGGCGGAATAGCCGGCCAGCGCCCACAGGCTGGCGAAAGGAAGCACGGTGACGACGACCTCGAAGATGCTGCGGGCCGTGCTCGGATGGCGGTAATTCGCGAGAACGGCACTCCAGGAGCGGGCATCGCGCGCAACGGCGGCGTGCTCGGCGGCATCATTTTTCACAGGACCTCCAGGCTGGGACATGCGCCCAGTCAAAACGGGTTTTTCGCCGGCATGCGGCGTGGGCGCGGGGAGCCGGTCACAAGGCGGGCGACCCTAAAACAAAAAAAGGCCGGGCGTGAGCCCGACCTCTTCTTCATCTCGACAATCCGTGCCAGCACAAGGGCGGTCATGGATTGAATAAGACGTACTTACGCAGACTGAATGTTTTCAGCAGCGTTCTTGCCCGAACGGTTGTCCTTGACAACGTCGAACGAAACCTTCTGGCCCTCGACCAGCGTATGCATGCCGGAGCGCTCGACGGCGGAGATGTGAACGAACACGTCCGCACCGCCCTCATCCGGCTGAATGAAGCCGAAGCCCTTGGTGGTGTTGAAGAACTTCACGGTTCCAATGCTCATGACGATTTCCTTTCAATCGCTCAGTGAGTTATGCCCATCGCACATGGCGCACGACGGACGGATGGCGTCGACATTGATAGGGAAGATCGTCAGAGCGCCATCGGCGCGGAACAAAATTCGTCAGCCAAGATCGATGGTCCCTATATAGGCACGTTCTCCGGCCAGCACAAGATGAGAATCGAACAACACTTGCGCTGATTGGATTGCCTTGCGGAAAACCGCGAAGCCGATGGTCAAAGCGCGACCTGCCGCCAGCCGGCCTCGCCGGCAAGGGCGGCGTTGCAGGGCGGGCCGGGCAGGTTCATCGCCGTCAGCCGCGCTTCCGTTTCCGCCTCCGACGCCGCGCCGTCCAAGAGATCGCGATAGGCACGGGCGACGGCGACCATATCCACCGTATGCGGCGACAGGCGCAGGCGGGAGATGCCGTTTTCCGCCAGCCGCTCGGGGCCAAGGGTCACCACCTGGCAACTGTCGGACAGGGTCTGGATGCCGTTGACCGCGAGGAAGCGGGCCTTGTCCAGCGTCGCCACATTCATGCCGTCCGGGTCCTTCTCGCAGACGAACTGGCAGGAATCCTTGGACAGCCCGTGGGCGCGGGCATGATAGCAGCGGCCCGAGAGGGCCAGCGGCAGCCGGCCGAAGGCAAACAGCTCCACCGTCACTTGCGGGTGGGCCCGGGCAACGGCGGCGATCGAGGCAAGCGGCACCTCCACCGGCGGGCACCAGTCGCTGGCCCCGTGCCGGACAAGGGCGCCGAGCGCCGCCTCGTTGTAGACATTGAGGAACGGCCCGGCGACGAAGGGGCCGGGCTCGGTGGTTGCCAGCATGGACATGTCGTTGAATTCCAGCGGCAGCCCGGCCTCCGCGAGCCCGGCCATCGCCTTGCGCTCGCGCACGGTGGCCGGCAGTGCCAGCGACGACAGCACCACGGTCTTGCCGGCCCGGTCGAGGCGCTCGATCACCCGGGGCCAGACCGGATCGGAAAACGGCATGCGCTTGCCGCACACCACCTCGCCCAGATAGACCCGCTCCACCGGCGCCTCGTCGGCGATGCGGGCGTAGAAATCGGTGAGGTGCTCCGGCGACCAGTTGAAGAGGCATGGGCCGATGGCCAGTTCGATTGCGGTCATGGCGATAGGTCCTCAGCGCCAGGTTTTGCGGTAGGCGCCGGTGGTCTGCCGGCCCCCTTCGGCAAGGGCGGCCAGTTCGCCGGCCAGATCGGTTTCCGGCTCGCCGCGCGCCAGCGCATCCACTGCCCGGCGGAAGGCGCGCACAACGCTGCTCACATAGGCCTTGCCGCGCTGGCGTCCCTCGATCTTCAGCGCGGTGACGCCGGCATCGCGCAGGGCCGGCAGCAGGGCGGCGGCATTGAGGCTCACCGGGTCCTCG
Organism: Stappia indica; assembly: GCF_020177335.1. Lineage (GTDB taxonomy): Bacteria > Pseudomonadota > Alphaproteobacteria > Rhizobiales > Stappiaceae > Stappia > Stappia indica_B. The sequence goes on from NZ_JAIVMG010000001.1 coordinate 62,478, forward strand.
AACAGGTAACCGGTCTTGCCCATGGCACTGAACTGACCCTTGCACAGGGTCGGATAGCCGGCCGGCTCCCCGGCGGCGAAACGGTCGATGGTGAAGCCGCCGAGCCGTGCCAGCAGGGTGCCGTCGGCGTTTTCCTCATAGGCCACATGATCCGGCGGCGAGCAGACGCCGGTGAGATTGGGCGACTTTCCGGTGGCGTGGGAGGAGAGGGCGCAGCGCCCCTCGGTCATCACGCACAGGCCGCCGAAGACGAACACCTCGGTCTCCACCGCGATTTCGCGGTTGAGCCGAGCGATCTCCTCCACCGACAGGACCCGGGGCAGCACCACCCGCTTGACGCCGAAGGTCTCGGTATAGAAGCGGATCGCCTCGGGGGTGTTGGCGGCGGCCTGGACGGAGAGGTGCAGCCTCGTGCCGGGCTGGTGCCGGGCGGCGTGTTCGAGCACGGCAAGATCGGCGGCGATCAGCGCATCGGCGCCGGCCTCGGCGGCGGCGTCCACCGCGCGCTGCCAGATCTCGACGCTGCCGGCCCGGGCGAAGGTGTTGATGGCGACCAGCACCTTGGCGCCATGGCGATGGGCGTAGTCGACGCCCTTGGCCATCTCGGCCTCGGAGAAGTTCAGGCCGGGAAAGTTGCGGGCGTTGGTTTCGTTGTTGAAGCCGCAGTAGATCGCATGGGCGCCGGCGTCGACGGCGGCGCGCAGGGCCGCAGGCGTGCCGGCCGGGCAGACCAGTTCGAACGGCGCGGCGGTTTCAGCTTGAAGGCTCATCGGCCATGCTCCGGGGTTGCGCGGATGTCGGCGGCGGGTGCGCCGAGCAGACGGCGGGCCAGGCCAAGCGCCTCGGCCGTGCGGCGGTTGACGATCTCGGCGAGATTGCCGCTGAGGCCGGCGAATTCGGCCGGGGTAAGGTCGGCTTCTTCCAGCGTGTTGCGCAGGGCCAGCACGTGCTGGGTCGCGCCCTCGATGGCGATGTCGCGAGAAAAAAAGGCCGCGTCGCCGTCATAGCTGCCGTCGAACAGGCCAAGCAGGATCAGCAAGGGACCTTCGATCCGCGCCGCCGCGCTGGTCGCCTGATCGCTGGCGACCACGTCGATGCGCGAGCGCGGCCCGTCCAGGTTGACGATGAAGGCATGGGGCAGGTCGGTGGGAACGACGGCGATGGGCACCTGGGCGGTGGGGCCGAGCCGCTCGATCAGCTCCGGGCGCCGCTCCACGAACTGGCGCACCAGACGGGTGAGGATCAGTTCCAGCGGACGGCGGGGAAGCGGTTTGGTCAGAAGGGCGACGACGGGCGGGAGTTCTCCGCAGTCTCGATGGCGTGTCATGGGGGCCTCTTTGCTCGCGTGCCGGACTGTACCGCTCGCGCCGAGGCGCGCCCCTTGATCAAGGTCAAGGCGGGGCGTCGATTTTGTCGCATCCTCGCGTGCCACGCCCGGGCCCGGGCGCGCGCTGTGCGATCCGCCGGGCCGGCTGTCCTCGATGAAGTTTCCGCCCATGCACCTGCGTTCCCTGCCGCCCTTTGCCGATCTTTCCGCGTTTCTGAGCCATTTCGAGGCGGGGGGGGAGCTGACCCGGATCGCCGCGCCGGTGGCGGTGGAGCTGGAGGCAACAGAAATCCACCGCCGGGTGATCGCCGCCGGCGGGCCGGTGCTACGTTTCGACACACCTTGCGATGGTGCGGGAAAACCCTTCACCCGCCCGCTGGTGACCAACCTCTTCGGCACCCGGGAGCGGGTCGCGGCCGGCCTCGGGCTGGATGCGGCTGACTTGCGGAGATTCGGCCAGTTCCTTGCGGCCTTGCGCGCGCCGTCTCCGCCCAAGGGGCTGGGCGCCTGGCGCGAGCTGTTGCCGGTGGTCCGGGCCGGGCTCGCCGCCCGGCCGAAGCTGGTGTCCTGGCCGAAGACGCTGGAACCGCAGCAGGTGGATCTGACGGCACTGCCGGTGCAGACCTGCTGGCCGGAAGATGCCGGCCCGCTGATCACCTGGGGCATGGTGATCACCCGACCGCCGGGGGCGGACGATCCGCGCGGCTACAATCTCGGCATCTACCGGATGCAGGTTCTGGGCCCGGATCGGGCGATCCTGCGCTGGCTGCCGATGCGCGGCGGGGCGAAGCATCACCGCATGTGGGAGGATCTGGGTGAGCCGATGCCCGTGGCGGTGGTGATCGGCTGCGATCCGGCGACGCTGCTTTCCGCCGTGCTGCCGGCGCCCGAAGGGGTGGGCGAACTGGCGCTGGCCGGGGCGATCAATGGCCGGCGCACCTGTCTTGCCCCGTGCCGCAGCATCGAGATGCATGTGCCGGCCAGCGCGGAGATCGTGCTGGAAGGCACGGTACAGCCGGGCGACAGCGCGCTGGAAGGGCCGTTCGGCGACCACACCGGCTATTACAACGATGCGGAGCGCTATCCGGTGCTGCGCCTTTCCGCACTTCATGCCCGCGCGGAGGCGCCGTATCTGTCGACCTTCACCGGCCGGGCGCCGGATGAGCCGGCGGTGATCGGCGCGGCGATGACCGATGTGTTTGCGCCGCTCTTGACCCAGGCCGTGCCGGATATCCTCGATGTGCATTTGCCGCCGGAGACCTGTTCCTACCGGATGGCGGTGCTTTCCGTCGACAAACGCTACCCGGGACAGGCGCGGCGGGCGATGATGGCCTTCTGGTCGCTCCTGCCGCAATTCACCATGACCAAATACGTGATCGCGGTGGACCGGGACATCGACATTCGCAACTGGTCCGATGTGATGTGGGCGGTGGCGACCCGGGCCGATCCGCAGCGCGACCTGATGGTTCTGGAGCGCACGCCGGTGGATCAGCTCGACTTCGCCAGCCCGGAGGTCGGACTGGGCGGCAAGCTGGGGATCGACGCCACCATCAAGATCGGAGCGGAAACCACACGTCCCTTCGCCGACCGGCTGACCATGCCCGCCGATCTGGTGGCGCGGGTCGATGGACGCTGGGAGGAGCTGTTCGGCGGCAAATGACGGCGTGCGGTTTCCGGCCGGTCCGGGGTGGGGAAGAAGAGCCGGGAGAGCTAGGTCTACCTAGGGGCGGACCCGCAACGCCGTGGCTCTCCGGTCCCGGATCTTCGCGTCGCTTCGTCCGGGAGGACGCGGAGTGTGGGGCAAGGTTGGGGAGACCACCCCCATCCTAACACCTCTTCAAACGAACAATCCCGGCCCCCGAGCCGGGATCGGGGAGCTGAAAGACTGGCGGGCAGGGAGCTGGGCCTGTCTCGCCGCCGTTTCCAGAAAGCCTTGTCATGACGCGAAAAGGCGGAGGATCGCTCCTCCGCCTTCTGTTCGTGGGTCTGCCAAAGGGGGCAGGGCGTCAGCCCTCCGCCCCTCAGCCCTCGGCCTTGAGCCAGCGCGCTGTGCCGTCGGCGGCAACGAGGCGGGCACGGGTGCCGGGGAACGCCCGCAGCGCCTCGGCGAAGGTGGTCTCATCCGCGACCAGCGCGGCGGTGGACAGGCCATCGGCGAGCGCGGCATTGCCGGCGACGACGCTGGCGCCGGTGATGCTGCTCGTGGTCGGCGCACCGGTGCGCGGATCAAGGATGTGCCCGGCGAGGCCGTCCTTGTCGAAGGTGGTGCCGCGTGCGTGGGAGCTGGCGACCGCCCGGTCGACAAGCTGCAGCCGTTCGGCCGCCGCGCCGGCGCTGTGATCGGGGTCAAGCCGCACCGGCCAACCGCCGGTGCCGCCGTTGGTGCCATTGGCGCGGATCTCGCCCATGTCGACCACAAGGTCGGTCATGCCGCCGGCACGCAGCAGGGCGCTCACCCGGTCGGTGATGAAGCCTTGGGCGATGCCGTTGAGGGTCAGGGCCATGCCGGTCTGGCCGAAGCGGATCGCCTCACTGTCGATGCCGACCTTGTCGAAGCCGACCAGGCGATGCGCCTCGGCAATGGCTGCGGCGCCCGGGGCCTTGCCGGTGGCGGCGTGGCTTTCGGCGTGCAGCGCCCAGAGCGGCTGGATGCTGGGGTCGAAGGCACCGTCGGTGGCGCCGTGCAGGCGAGCGGACAGGCCAAGCAGTTCCACCAGCTCCAGCGGCGGGCCGTCAAGCCGGCCGTCCCGGTTCAGCCGGGCAAGGGCGCTGTTTTTGTCGTGGAGGCTGAAGATCGCCTCCAGCCGGCGGATCTCCCGTTCCGTCGCCGCCAGCAGGGCGTCCGCCTGCGCGGTGTCGGTGGTCATCAACCGGATTTCAGCGGCGGCGCCCAGGGCAATGCCGCGCCAGCGCACCTGCTGCACGCCGGCCTGTGCCGGCAGGGCAAGAGCCGCGCCGGCCGCGCCGGCCACGCCGACCGCAGCGGCGGAAATCATCAGGAAGCGGCGCCGTGAAAGAGGGGAAGTGGTCATCGCTCGTTCTCCGAGACCCGGATTGGAAGTTGGGGAGGGGTCATGCCTGCGGCGGATCCTTCGGAGGCAACCGGGGCAAGCACGTAATCTGTCGGGATGGCATCGAACCGCATGATCGCGCCGCCGTTCTGCGCGGCAAAGGCATCGGCGGCCTCTTCGGTTCCAAACGGGATGGCTTCGGGGGCGCCCATGCCGCCACGGGTGCGGCTGCCGATCACGAACCAGGCGTCACCGGCATCGATCCAGTTGGCCGCGCCGGGATTTTCCCAGCTCTCGGCCTTGGCCATGTCGTTGACGTAGATTGCCACGTAGTCTTTCGGCTCTTCAGGCAGGCGGGTAAAGGCCACCGCGTCGCGCACCTGGGTGAACCAGAGCGGGAACGGGTTCCCGGCCAGATGGATTTGCGCCTTCGGGCCGCCATGCTCCAGAACGGTCATCTGGCAATAGTGACCGGCGGCCTCCAGGGTGAGGGCGACGGGCTGCGGCTTCTCGGCCACCGTCTCCTCCTGACAGCCGGCAAGGGCGAGACCAAGGACGGCGAAGAGGGCGGTGAGAATGGGCGCTGTGCGGGTCATGGTGCGATCCTCCGGACAAGGACGATGGCAAGGGACATGGCCAGGGCGGCGAAGGCGAAAATCGAGGCGAGCGCCGCCACCGGCGGGAAGGGCAGGGTCTCGCCGACCCCGGCCATTCCGCCGACCAGATCGCTGGCGTTGAGCGCGGCGAGGTTGAACAGGCGGAAGGCATCGGCCGGATTGGCGAGAATGGCGAAGGGGAAGACCTTGGCGGCGAAGGTGCCGCTGCTGTCGGCAACAAGGGCACCGAGCAGGGCAAGGTCATAAAGAACAACCAGGACCAGCCAGACCCCGATCGACAGGGCGGCGGCGGTGCTCGATTGCCGGGTGAGCGAGCTCAAGGTGTAGCCAACCGCCAGAAAGGCAAAGCCAAGCAGCACCGAGGAGGCGATCAATCGGGCGAAATCCGCCAGACCGGCGAAGGTGCCCGCGCCGGACGCGATCAACAGGCCGGCGGTGACGCCGTAGCCGAACAGAAGCGCCAGCGCGAGCACGCAAACATGCCCCAGCGCCTTGCCGAGCAGGAATTCGGCGCGGGAGATCGGGCAGGAGAACACCAGGAGAAGGGTGCCCCGGTCGATCTCGCCGGCAACGGCATCGAAGGCCAGCAACAGGGCGATCAGCGGCACCAGATAGACCGACAGGGTCGCCAGCGAGGCGATGGTGATCGTCATCCGGTCGACGCCAAGGGTGCCGGCCGGGGCCGAGCCAAGCAGGGCGAGGGCGAGGGAAAACGCCGCCAGGATCAGCGCGGCCAGCATGATCCAACGATTGCGCAGGCCGATCCGGAATTCCTGAAAGGCGACGGTGAGGATACGGGTTGGCATGGCTCAACCTTCCTTGGCGGTTACGCCGGAGAAATGGCGGTAGACGTCGTCGAGACTGGGCAGGCTGACATCCACATCGGCGATCAGGGGCCCGAGTGCGGTGATCGCGGCCAGTTGCGACACCTTGTCGGACGGGGTGCACAGAAGCTCGACCGAACGGCAGTTGATGCGCTTGCCGCCGAGGCGGGAGGCGATCTCGTCGGCATTGTCTGCCGCGCCCTGCACCTTGAGGCGGATCGGCAGGCCGGCCGCCTCCCGCAGGCTCAAGAGGGTGTCGTTGGCGACGAGCTTGCCCTTGGACAGGATCATGATGCGGTCGGTCTTGGCTTCCACCTCGGTCAAGGCGTGGGAGGACAGAAGCACGGTCGCGCCCCGTGCGGCGACTTCATCGATGATCTCGTAGAAGTTCTGCCGCGAGATCGGATCGAGGCCGCTGGTCGGCTCGTCGAGCAAGACGAGCCGCGGGTTGCCGATCAGCGCCTGAGCGAGGCCGAGGCGCTGGCGCATGCCCTTGGAATAACCGCCGACCCGGCGCCGGCCGGCCTCGCCGAGGCCGACCCGTTCCAGCAGCTTGACCGCCGCCGCCGGATCCTCGCTCTTCAGCCGGGCGTAGAAACGCAGGACCTCTTCGCCGGTCAGCGATTTGTGAAAGGCGACGGCCTCGGGCAGGTAGGCGATGGCATTGCGGGCCGCGGCGGAGCCGGGCTCGGCGCCAAAGATGCGGATCTGCCCGGTATCCGGCTGCAGGAAGCCGAGGATCATCTTGAACAAGGTGGTCTTGCCCGCGCCATTGTGGCCGAGCAGGGCGATGCGCTCGCCAGCTTCAAGGGTGAAGCCGACGCCATTGACCGCCGGGCGTTTGTCGAAGGTCTTGGTGATGCCGTCGAGGGTGAGGGCGGCAGGGGTCATCCCTTTGCTCCCGCGTTCGGGGTGGTGAAGGTGGGCGCGTGCATCAGCGGTGCGGTGTCGACCACGCCGCCGGGCAACAGCGCCGGGAACTGCGATTGCGTCCAGCGCAGCAACTGAACGGCCGGACTGCCGATGAGAAGCTTCGCGGCCGGTTGGGTCCAGAGGATCTGGTCCACCATGTCGTTGGGCCGGTAGACGGTGTCGGCAATGCCATCGCCATCGGCATCGAAGGCGGCGTGGTCGCTCCAGAAGTTGCCGCGCCCGTCCTTGCTCCAGTCATGGTGCTTGCTGCCGACGTATTTGACCTGGGTCTTGTTGCCGATGAAGGCGTTTTCGCTGAAGGCGTTGTTCTCCGACCCGGCGGTGAAGTGAATGCCGATCGGACAGCCCTCGAAGCGGTTGCCCCGGACCGTGCCCTTGTTGGAATTGTACATGAACAGGCACTTCTCGCCGCCATCGCGCACGAGATTGCCGGAAATCCGCGCCCAATTTGCGTAATTCAGCATCAAGCCGTGGTCGCGGTCGCCCTCGGAGAGATTGTTCTCGATGGTCAACCGGTCGGAGAACATCAGCGCATAGCCGATGTCGTTGCCGATGGAGACATTGCCGCTGATCACGCCGTCGTTGCCATGCATGTAGTGGATGGCGAAGCGCACTTCCTCGAAGAGGTTGTTGCGGAAGGTGTCCTTGTGGCTGGTGTTGACGAAGATGCCGTCGCGGCCATAGCGAATGGTGTTGAACTCGGCGACGAGCTCCGGGGCGTTCCAGACATAGATGCCGTTGCCGCGCTCGTTCTTGCGCATGTCGCGGCGGCCCTCGATCACATTGCGGGCGACAAGGGCCTGCTTCGGCCCATGCACGTCGACGCCGATGAGATTGTTGAGAACGCGGTTGTTCAGCACCCGGGCGCGTGCGGCCTTCTTGGTGAGCTTGATGCCGGAATCGATGGTTTCCTGCGACAGGCCCGAACCGGTCACGGTGACGGCGATCACGGCGCTGTCGGGCGCATCGACGGTGATGACGCTGCCGGTGCCGTTGCCCCGGATCTCCGCCTTGCCATCGCCCTTGAGGGTGAGGGGACGGTCGAGGACGACCGGTCCGTTGTGAATGCCGGGCTCAAGCCGGAGAATGTCTCCGGCTTGAGCGTTGTCGATAGCCTTTATGAGTGCGTCCGACCCGCTTGGCACGGCGATTTCAGCCGCCATCGCGCCGGGGAAGCCTGCAAACAGGCCCGCCGCAAGGACAAGGATGCGAAGAGGTCGGACGCAGGTCATGATCAGGCTTCCCGGGGCTCGACGAGCATGCGGCCGCGCATTTCCATGTGCAGCGCGTGGCAGAACCAGTTGCAGTAGTACCAGTGCACGCCCGGCCGTTCTGCGATGAAGGTCACCGAAGCGGTCGCCTGCGGCGCCAGCTCCATGGCAATGCCATAGTTGGAGATGGAGAAGCCATGCGTCAGGTCGTCGATGTCGTCGATGTTGGTGACATAGATGGTCACCTCGTCGCCCTGCTTGACGGTGAACTTCTCCAGGCTGAACGTCGGCGCCGCCGAGTACATGTAGACCCGGACCTTGTTGCCATCACGGATGACATCCGCGCAGTCTTCCAGGTCAATGCCGTCGGCCTTGGCCTGTGCGACCGCATCGGCGAACATCGGATCGTCACGCTTCCAGACCGTCAGCGGGTTCACCTTGGACCGATGGACGATGATGGCGTCATGCGGCTCGGCGAAGGTCGGGCCGTCATGCACCAGCGTCATGTTGTCATCGGAGATGTCGATGAGCTGCTCGTTCTCCGGCTTCAGCGGGCCGACGTTGAGGAACCGGTCCTTGGAGAACTTGTTCATCGACAGCAGCCACTTGCCATCGGCTTCCGCGGTCTCGCCCATGGAGGTCGAGTTGTGGCCCGGCTGGTAGTGCACGTCGATCTTGGAGATGATCGGATCGACGTCCTCACCGGCATAGGCACGGACGGCCTTGTCGATGTTCCACTTCACCACCTGGCTGTCGATGAACAGGGTGGTGAAGGCGTTGCCCTTGCCGTCGAAGGCAGTGTGCAACGGCCCAAGGCCCAGCTGCGGCTCGGCGACGATGGCCGAACGCGGGTCGGCATCGCTGTCGAACAGGGCGTCGAGCTTGGTCACGTCGATCACCGAGCAGGTCGGCGACAGCTTGCCGTTGATGACGACGTGGCGCTTGTCCGGCGCGGTGTTGCAGCCATGCGGGCTGTTCGGGATCGGAATGTAGCGGGTGTACTTCTTGTTCTTGCCTTTCCGGCCGTCGATCACCTTGACGCCATTCAGTTCCTGATAGTCGCCCTCGGCAATGCCCTTCTCGATCTCCTTGATGTTGAAGACCACGACGTGATCCATCTCGTTCGCGGTCATCTCGGCAAGGTTCATACCCATTTCCGAGTTGTAGCTGGTCGAGAAGGCGTACTTGCCCTGGTAGTCGCAGTCGAGGTTGTCGAGGTTGCCGGTGACCATCACCTGCCAGGCGACCTGCATCTCGTCGCCGTCGACGGCGGTGAAGATGTTCACGTACTGGGAGGGATCGTCGAGGATCTTGCCGTCGTTGACCAGCGGAGCCTCATGCTCGCCATTGGCGAAGATGTAGCCGGTGCGCGGGTACTTCTGCGGCCGCATGCCATGAATGTCATGGGCATTCGGGATCTCGAGGATCTTGTCGCACTTCATCACGTCGCAACGGATACGGGCAACGCGCGTATTCGCCTTGTCCTGCATGAACAGGTAGCGCCCGTCGTAGGTGCCGTCGGTGAACGACATGTGCGGGTGGTGCAGGTCGCCGTTGTCGTACATCTCCTTGCCCTGGGCGGCGAGGAACGCACGGGTCTCCGGCAGCATGTTTTCCATGATGATCTTGCGGGACTCGTTGGTCTGGCCCCAGCCCGTCGCCGAGCAGCGGTTGAAGACCGGGATGCGCATGAACTCGCGCATGGACGGCACGCCGAGGATGCGCAGCTCGCCCGTCTGACCCGACGACCAGAAGCCGTAGTACTCGTCGAGCTCACCGGGGGCGAGGGCGTATTTCGCATGGTCAGCAGCCTGGGCCTGCTCCGGGGAGAGGGTCGCCACCGCTCCGGCGCCGGTTGCCGCGCCGACGCCAGCCACGAGAGCTGTCTTGGCGGTTCCACCCAGCAGGTCGCGACGCGACACACCGGCCTGTTCAGTTTTCTCCGTCATGGCACTCTTCCTTTGTTGAGGGGTCGGAGTCATTCAGCCGGATCCAGCACGGCCGCTGGCTTTGCGGTATCCGGTTTCGCTATGCCGATCTGCGTCTCGAAGCGCTTGCGCTTGGCAGCCTTCTTGATGCAGACGGGGCATTTCTGGTCGTGCTGATACAGCACCTGGCAATGCAGGCAGTTCAGGCACTCGTTGGGGTTGATGTTGCCTTCCGGGTGGATGGCCTGAACCATGCACTCGTTGGCGCAGCGCTTGCAGGGGTTGCCGCACTCACGGTACCGCTTCAGCCAGTCGAACATCCGCATGCGCGCCGGGATGGCGAGCGCCGCGCCCAGCGGGCACAGGTAGCGGCAGTAGAAGCGTTCCACGAACAGGCCGATGATCAAGAGCACGATGGCGAAGGCGACGAAGGGCCAGGCGCGCTGGAACTTCAGGATGATCGCCGTCTTGAACGGCTCGACCTCGGCATAGTGCTCGGCAACATCGAGGGAGTAGAGCGACAGGCCGAACAGGGCGAGGAAGATCATGTACTTGATCGGCCAGAGCCGCTCATGCAGGCCCCAGGGCACCTCGAACTGCGGAATGCGGCAGACCTTGGCGATCCGGTTGGTCAGCTCCTGCAGCGCGCCGAAGGGGCAGAGCCAGCCGCAGTAGGCGCCGCGTCCCCAGAACAGAAGGGCGGCGGCAACGGAGAACCACAGCAGGAACACCAGCGGGTCCATCAGGAACGCATCCCAGCTGAAATGGGTCGTCACCGAGGAGAAGAACGCCAGCACGTTGACCACCGACAGCTGCGCATTCTGGGTCCAGCCCAGCCAGAACAGGGTGAAGGTGAGGAACGCGATGCGGAACCAGAAGGTGAAGCGTTCGCTGCGCGTGATCTGCATCTGGAAGAAGAAGACGCCGGTCAGGATCGCAAGCGCGGTGCCGAGGATGATGACATCGACCTTGCGCGTCTGCCAGATCCGCACCCACAGCTTCGGCTCGCCGGCATCGTCGGTGATGGCCGCCGTGGTCACGGAGGAGGCCGTTGCCTGCGGAGCGGTGCCGTTTGCCGCGGCAGGAGCCGGAGTTTCGCTCTTCAGGTAGCTGTCGGGCAGCCGATACCCCAGATCGAAGGTCAGGAACACCTTGTCGATGGCGCCGATCGCCCGCTGGGCCAGCAGCTGCATCCGGAATTCCTTGGCCGGATCGAAACCGACATCGGCGGGAATGATGAAGATGTCCATCTCGGTGAAGGCGGGGGCGCCCTCGGCGGTGATTTCGCCGATCCGGACATGCTGCTTGTCACGGAAGCGGACCGAGACGTCATCCTGGATCAACTGGATGCGGTCGAAGATGCCGCCACGCACATAGCCCGAGCCCTTGAAGGAATAGCGCCCGCGCCCGAGCATCAGGACAGCGTGTTCACCTTCCTTCAAACGAGCCTTCAGGTTGTTGTACTCGGCCGACCCGAGCAGCGACAGACCGATGCCGGGGGCGTCGGCAAGCGCGGCATACATATCGATGTAGGTGTCGGTTTCCGGGCCGGGTTCGGGGCGGGCAATCGCCTTGGCGTCGCCCTGGGCGACAAAGGCGGCGTTCACCTGAGCGACATCGAGCGACATACGGCGGACCGATCCGTCGCCGGTCAACTCGTTCCAGTCGAGGATCTCTTTTTTGTCCGGATCGATGATCTTCTTCGGACCCGTGGCCACGGCATCCGGCGCGAGGCCGCCAAGACCGATGGCGCGCGCCACCTTCAGGCCCGAGCGAATGATCGAATCGTCGATGACCATGATCGTGACGGTGGCACCGGAGATGATGTCGAGCTCATGGGCGGAGCCGCCGGCGGCTTCTTCGACCTTGAGGTCAAGACCGGTGTAGTTTTCGGTCACCGCCTTGATCTCGGAATCGGGAATACCGATCAACACGATGGGCTCGGAGTGCTTGACCAGGTTCACGCCGGTAATGACCGCGTCGTCATTCAGCCCGACCAGCGTGTGGATCGGTTTTCCCGAGTAGCCGGTGGTGGACACGAAATCGGAAGTCAGGAACACCCAGCCGAGGGTCTTGCCATCGGCCATGGCCGGAACCACCGGCACATCTTCGCGCGGCGCGCCATAGGACGTCGCGCCAGGAACGATCTCGCCAGCCGGGACCTTGGCGAGAAAGGTGGGAAGTTCGCCCGTCGCGGCCATCGTGGTCGCTGGGGCAAGCGCGAAGAGGACCGCCGCGACGACCCCCAGTATGCGATATAGAATTCTTGAGGACACTGTTTCGAACTCCAGGGTCGATCCCTCGATGTCAGGAGGGATTACCAAGGGATGCCAGATTCCCACATTGATGAAAGTCAATATTCCGAGACAATATAAATTCGAATTCATGAATACATGAAATAAAGTACTTATGATTGAATCTCTTGAATAATTAAAATTTCAAACTTCTTTTTAGCTGGCGTTCCGGATTTTCTGGCGCGGCTTTTTCGTGTGCCGCAGCGAAGGCCCTGAGAACGTAGCGTAAGGCGTCTCGGTTCGGGCGTTGGCCAGTCTGGCGTGATGGTTCGCGGACTTGCATTTCGTGACAGGAGAAGCCGGTCACGCCATTGCGATCGGCTTCCAGATCATCGTCAGGTTGTACCTCCTGATGCACAAAAAAATTTCACAAGAGGCGAAGAATTCCGAATTCCATCCCTTGTCCGTGTCTCGGAATGGGGGAATCGGGGTTCAGGGATTCTTTTCCGCCTCGTCGATCAGATGACGTACCCAGCGGGCGGCGGCCCAGGTGGCCGGGATGCCCAGGACGACGGACAGGGCCAGGGCGGCTTCCGGCGACAAGGCACTGAGACCGATGGCCTGTCCCATCAGGGCCAGCATGAACAGGTTGATGGCCACCGCCGCCGCCGTGAACGGGTAGAGGAGGAGGGCCAGCTTCCACAGTGGCCAGCGGCCGTCTGTTGGCGTGGAGGAGGGGTCGATGGCAGTCATTGGGGAACCTCTTGCAGGGTTTTGGTCAGGGTAGCGGCGATCAGGCCCGGCACGTCGCCGTGAAGCCCGATGGGCGGCAGAACCGGCCCGTCGAAGCCGGCATCGGCCAGAGCGCCGGGAATGTCATCGAGCACATGACCGGCGCGCAGGCTGAAGAACGGCAGGCACAGGGCCGGGCCCGCACGCCGGGTGACATCGGCGAGAAACGGGGGCTGTTCGATGAAGCCGGTGACCACCTGGCGGAAATGACCTCGGGCACTGAGGGCGCGGGCGGAGTCGTGTGCCGTGACATCGGAGCTGCTGTGGCGACCTGAACCATGAGCGGCCAGGACCAGCGTGGTGTTGGCGGGCGAAAGGCCGGCGGCGCGCGCGGTGTCGAGCGCGGTCCGCACCAAAAGGTCGATGAGGGCGGGATCGGCGCCGAACGGGGCAAGGCAGCGGGCGCCATTTTGCCCGGCGGCGGCCAGTCGGCGCGGCAACTGCTTGCGGGTGAACCAGCCGTCCGCCATGAAGAACGGGTAGACCAGCGGAGCGTCCAGCCCGTCGAGCGCGGCCTCCAGCGCGCCGTCGGCGGCCAGGGTCGCCCCGCGCACGGTCAGGCCGGGGACGCGGGTTGCGACCCGCGCGGCCAGCGCCGTCAGGGCGCGTTCCTGCGGCTCTGGATCCTTCGGCGATCCATGAGCGACGATCACCGCCGCCCGGCGCGGGTCAGTGGCTTGTGCCATCGGAAAAGCTGATCTTGTTCCAGACATTGTACTTGCCCGAGGGTTTGCGCATGGGCAGGCGGCGAACTTCCTCCAGCGTCCTGGCGTCGAAGACGATCACGGCGCCGTCATCCTCCCAGATCGAGACCAGCGCGTAGCGGCCGTCGCGGGTGAACTCGGTATGGGCGACGGTGGCGCCCTTCTGCGGACGCAGGGTCTTGACGATTTCCAGGGTCTCCTTGTCGATGATGTGCATCGCGTCCTTGTTGGGACCGAAGAACACATCCGCCCAGACGTAGGGCGAGTTCTCGTGGCTGCGCAGGAAGAAGCCCGGCCCTTCGGTCTTGATGGTCTTGACCGTTTCCCAGGTGTCGATGTCGATGACGGAGAGCTTGCCCTCCTTCAGATGCGGAGTGGCCATCACCCGGCGTCCGCCCGACATCCAGGTGATGCCCGAGCCCAGATGCGGCATGCCCGGCAGTGCCAGTTCGGCGATCTCCCGACCGACGATCAGGTTGACCACCACGCCGCGATCGCCCTCGCGGCTGGCGCCGATCAGGTTGGTGTAATCGGGGGTGAAGAAGAAATCGTCGAGCGGTTCGGCGATGGCGATGCGGCGGCGGGCGAACAACCCTTCCTCGGCGCCGAGCGCCTCCTTCATGCCGGCCTCGTGGCTGTGCACGAAGCCGTCGTAATAGGGGCCGGCGTTCGGGTCGGTGGCGATTTCCCAGATCTCCGGCGCATCCTTCAGGGCGAGGATGAAGCTCTTGCGCTGCGGTGCCTGATACACCGCCGACACCCGGGAGGCGGTGCCGTTGCGGGCCACCACGTCGATCACCTTGGCGACCGACAGGTCCTCGGTGGCGAGGATCGTCACGGTCATCGGCAGGTAATTGGCCACCGCCAGCCATTTGCCGTCATGGCTCATGGCGATGTTGCGGCTGTTGAGACCGGCGCGCACCCGGCCCACCTCCTGCAGCGACCAGACGTCGTATTTCTGCACGAAGCCGTCGCGCGACATGATGAACACGTAGCGCCCGTCGGGGGTGAACTTCGGGCCGCCATGCACGGCGAACGGCGTGGCGAAGCGGTCCAGCACTTCGAAGGTGTCGCCGTCGAGCACGCTGACGTGGTGGTCGCCGGTTTCCACCACCAGCGTCACGTTCATCGGCTCGGCGGTGAAGACCGGGGCCGGGGCGGGCGTGTAGTCCGCCGCCATCTCGCGGCTGGCGGCGATATCCTCCGCGCTCCAGCTCGGAACCTCGGCGAGCGGCGTGCGCAGATAGGCGGCCAGCGCGGCGATCTCGCCCGTGTCGAGCGTGTCGGCGAAGGCGGGCATCTGGGTAGCGGGGCGGCCATTGGCAATCACCGTTTCCAGCACCGGGCCGCGCATCCGTCCAAGGGTCTGGGGGATCAGGGCCGGACCGGTGCCGCCAAGCCGGCTGGCGGCATGGCAGGTGGCGCAATGCTCGGCAAACAGCGCGACCGCATCCGGTTCCGCCGAAGCGATGGACACGGGCGCCAGCAGGCCGGCGGTGAGAGCGGCAAGGGCAAGGCGGCTAAACGAAGCGATGGGCCGGATCATGGCTCTTTCCCCGGAATGGCGTGACCGTCAGGCGGCCGGTGTCGGTGTCCGCGTTGAGGCCGATTTCGTCGGCGGAGAGGTAGCAGGCGGGATCTTCCGCCCACGGGTCGCCGGTCAGTTGCAGGGCGCGAATGCGGGTGTTGCCGCCGCACACGCTCTTGTAGGCGCAGGCGCCGCAGCGTCCCTTCAGCGGCCGGGGACGCTGGCGCAGGGTCGCCAGCATCGGATCGTCGCCGGTCCAGATCTGCGAAAACGGCTGTTCGCGCACGGAGCCGACCGTGTAGTCAGACCAGTAGGTGTCCGGATGAACCTTGCCTTGCGTGTCGATGTTGGCGACGCCGAGCCCGGAGGAGTTGCCGCCCCAGGCTTCCAGATGGTCGCGCACATGGGCGGTCTGTTCGGCGCTGAAATTGGCCGCGACCCATTGCAGGAAATAGACCGCGTCCGCGTCGTTGTTGCCGGTGACGATCTCCAGCGGCCGGCCGGCGGAGAGCGCCGACCAGGCGCGCTCGATCAGGATGTCCATCGCCCGGCGGGTGTGGTCGTGGCCGGTGTCCTCGCCCCGGTGCTTGTCGCCGCGCCCGGCATAGACGAGATGGGAGAGGTAGAACTTGTCGACACCCTCGGCCTCGCACAGATCGAGCATGGCCGGCAACTGGTCGGAATTGGCATCGGTGACGGTGAAACGCAGGCCCACCTTGACGCCGCGCGCCTTGCAGGCCCGCACACCGGCGAGGGCCTCGGCGAAGGCGCCTTCGACACCGCGGAACCAGTCGTTGGTCGCGCCGATGCCATCGAGGGAAATGCCGACATAATCAAAGCCGAGATCGGCCACCTTGTCGGCGGTCTCGCCGGTCAGGCGGGTGCCGTTGGTCGAGAGGGCCAGATAGCGGAACTGAAGCGCCCGTGCCCGTTCGGCCAGCTCGAAGAAGTCGAAGCGCGACAGCGGTTCGCCGCCGGACAGGATCAGCGCCGGAACGTTGAAGCTGGCCAGATCGTCCAGCACCTCGAGCGCTTCCTCATGGGTCAGTTCGCCGGGAAAGGCCACGTCGGCGGAGGTGGTGTAGCAATGGCGACAGCGCAGGTTGCAGCGCCGGGTCAGGTTCCAGATCACCACCGGCTTGACCGGGCCGCTGCCGCGCCGCCCGCGCACCGGCGTCGGGTCGATCAGCTGATGCATGTACTGGCTCAGGCGAAACATGGCTTATCCCTTCCTGTCCTTGAGGCGCAGGCCAGTCTTCTTCAGGATGCGCGTTGAATAGAGAATGTCATGCGCCCGGCAGTCCGGGCCGAGCAGCGCGGCGATGCGCTTGCGCTTTTCCTCCACCTCCTCACGGCTGGTGCCGTGCACCATGGCGAAGAGATTGTAGGGCCAGTCGGGCAGGGCGCGCGGCCGCTGGTAGCAATGGCTGACGAAATCGAGGGCGCCGACCTTCGGGCCGAGGGTGCCGATGCGCTCGTCCGGCACATCCCAGACGCTCATGCCATTGGCGGTCATGCCGAGGGCATAGTGATTGGGAGCGAGCGCGATCCGCCGGACGATGCCGCGCTCCTGCAGGGCCTTGAGGCGGGCAATCACCTCCTCCTCGCCGAGCCCGAGCCAGCCGGCCACCTCCGCATAGGGCGCCTGGGTCAGCGGCAGGCCGGCCTGGGTGGCGGCGATCAGGCGGCGGTCGGTGGCGTCAACGCTCATAGAGGCACCCGAAATCCGATGTAATACTCTTCGAGCTTGGGAAACCTTAGCACGGTAAGGCCGGTTTCCCGCTCGATTGCCGTCGCGGTGCGTTCGATGTCGCCGATGGCTTCAGCCGCGAGCACGAACCACATGTTCAGGCGGTGACTGCGCTCATAATTATGCGCCACCTCCGGATGCGCATTGACCAAAGCCAAGACGTCGTCGAACCGCTCCTTCGGCACCTCCATGGCGCACAGGCACAATTCTCCCCCCATGGCGGCGGCGTCGAAAAACGGTCCGAACCGGGTGATGGCGCCGATCTCGCGCAGGCGGACGATCCGGTCGATCAGGTCCTGTTCGCCGAGACCGAGGTCCTTGCCGGCCTCGGCAAAGGGGCGGGAGGACAGGGGAAAGCCGTCCTGCAGCGCGGTGAGAATGGCGCGGTCTGCCTGATCGAGGCTGCCTTCCGGGAGCGGGGCGCGTCTCATGTGGAAGCTCCTGTCTGAAGCAGCGCGCCGGTCTGCTTGAAACAGCGTACCGAGAACAGCGCCTCATGGTGAACGCCGGCCAGTTCCGGCAGGTCGGAAGCGGCGCGCAGCACCTTGCCCGCCTCGGCGCGGCTGCGGGCGTGGATCATCGAAAACAGCGGGAAGGACCAGACACCGGGCACGGTGCGGCGCTGGTAGCACAAGGTGATGCCCGGCAGAGCGGCGAGCGCGGTGCCGGCCGCCTCGATCCGCTCTTCCGGCACCTGCCAGACCACCATGGCGTTGGAGAGCCAGCCGAGCGCCCGGTGGCGGACGATGACGCCGGCCCGGGTCAGAAGCCGGGCCTGCAACAGCCGGTCGATCCGCTCCAGAATGTCCGCTTCGCTGCGGCCAAGCTTTTCTGCCAGTTCGGCGAAGGGCCGGGGGACGAGGGGAAGCCCGGCGGCCAGCGCCTGCATGATCGGCCGGTCGTCAGGCCGCAGGGCATCGAGATCGACCGCTCCGGCATCCGGCAGGGCGTGGCGCGGGCCGGAAAGGCGGAAGCCCAGGTCGATGTTGAACGGGCGCACCAGGGGCAGGTCGAGAACCCGGTAGCCGGTGTTCTTTTCAATGCGGGCGAGGCTCGCCGCCAGTTCGGCGGCATCCGGCGCGGTGGCAACGAACCAGAGGTTCCAGTCATGTTCGCGCAAGTAAGAGTGATTGACCCCCGGTTCGGCCCCAACCACGGCGGCCACCGCGTCGATATCCGCATCCGTGGGGATGGACAGCGCCGCCAGCGTCGAAGCGCCGGCGGTGTTGGGGCGGCAGGTGGCGCCGACCCGGGCGATGACGCCGAGCGCCTTCAGGGCGGCAAGGCGTTCGATGACCTCGGCTTCCGCAACGCCGAGCCGGTCGGCGATGGCGGCGAAGGGGCGGGAGACCAGCGGCAGGTCCCGCTGGAAGTCGTCGAGCAAGCGCTGGTCGAGCGGATCGCGGCGGTTTTCCATGGTCTTAGAGTCCCATCCGGTGCGCGCGGGCGGTGAAGAAGATGCCCGAGGGGCTTTTCGCGGCGATTTCGCCGAGTTTCTCGAAGGTCGCGGCGTCATAGATATCCACCCGGTCGGCATCGCGGACCGACACCCAGACCTCGGTGCCGCGCGCGGTGAACTCCATGTGCAGCACCGCCGGCCCCGGGGTCAGCTCGCGGATCACCTCATGGCTGCGGGTGTCGATCACCTGAATGGTGTCGTTGAGCGGGTGGGCGAAATTGACCCAGACCTGACGCCCGCCGGGCCGGGACATGGCGAACACCGGTTGCCCGTGGGTCTTGGTGCGGGCGGTCTCGGTCAGATCACGGGCATCGACCCACAGCACCTCATGCTGGCCCACGGCGGGCAGGACGAACTCTTCCCCGGCCAACGCCCAGCCTTCCAGATGCGGCATCTTGTAGACGGGAAGCCCCTCGCGGCCCTGGCCATAGCCGGGCAGGATCCGGCGCGGCTCGGGCGTCTCGTCCCAAAGGTCGAGAGCGGTGAGCCCGTCCTCGCCGAACAGGCCAGCGATATAGGTCCGCCCGTCGGCGGCGATCAGCGCGTCATAGGGGTTCTTGCCGATCCCCGGCACCTTGGTGATCTTCGGGGCATCGCCGCTGAAATCGGCGATCCAGGTCTCGCCCGTGTCCCACAGGGTAAAGACGAAGCGCCGGTCTGGCGCATCGACAAGGCCGATGGTCTTGGAGCCGGTGGGAATGTCGGCAACCATCTCCAGGGTGCCGGCGTCGAAAACCCGGACGCCGCCGGGGTCGTAATTGGCGACCGCAATGAGCGTGCCGTCATCGGAAATCGCGCCGCCGATGGAATTGCCGGCCTGCATCACCCGGCCGGTGATCTGCTGGGTCAGAATGTCGACCTTGGTGAGGCCGCCATCGCGTCCGAAGACGTAGGCGAAGCGCTCGTCCGGGGAATAAACCAGGCTTGCGTGGGACAGATCGCCGAGCCCTTCGATCCGGCCGATGGCCGCCCGCTCGGACTGGTCGACCACCAGCAGGGAGCCGCTGGCCCGCTCGACGATCAGGCCCAGGTCGCCGGTGGCGCAGCAGGGCGCCTCTTCCGAGGCCGCATGTGCTGTGGGGGCGAGCAGGGCGGCGCAGAGCGCCAGGGCAGCAAAGCGGATCATTTGCCTTCGTCCTTCAACAGGTAATACGCAATCCAGAGGGCTTCATCCTCGCTCATCAGCGGGCGCCAGGGCGGCATGGCGGTGCCGGGCACGCCGTCGAGAATGATGCCGGCAATGCCTTCCGGCTCGATATGGCCGAGCGCCTCGGCGGTCAGCGGGCTGCCGAGCCCGCCCTTGCGGGTCAGTCCGTGGCAGGAGCCGCAGTCCTGCTCCACCAGATGGGCGAGTTTCTGCGCCTGTTCTGGCGCAAGAGCCGGCGCGCCGGGCAAGGCCGGCGCGGCGTTCTCCGCGAGCGCGGAGGCAAGGGCGAGGGCAGGGGCTGCGGCGGCAAGCAGCAGGAGGAGCGACAGGCTACGCATGAGCCGCCATCCGCACCTCGTCGAGCAACTGGCCGGCCGGGAGACAGGCGGGCAGCTCGCGGTAAAGCGTGACCACATGACCGATGATGAACAGAACGGGGGCTTCGAAGCCCGTCGTTTGCAGTTCATCGGCGATCTGGTCGAGCTGGGAGATCAGCCGGCGCTCGCGCGGGGTGGTGGCGTTGGCCACGGCCATCACCGGCAGGCTTTCAGGCATGCCATGGCCGATGAGACAGGCGGAAATCTCGGCGATATTGGCAACGCCCATGTAGACCACCAGCGTCGTTTCCTCGCTGGCAAGGCTGGCCCAGTCGAGATCGAGCGGCGCGTCGGCGGCCTTGTGACCGGTGACGTAGCGCACGCCGGTGGCAAGACCGCGATGGGTCAGCGGAATGCCGGTGGAACTGGCCGCCCCTTGCGCGGCGGTGATGCCGGGCACGTAGTCGACGGGAATGCCGGCATCGCCGAGAACGGCGGCTTCCTCGCTGCCGCGTCCGAAGATCAGCGGATCGCCGCCCTTCAGCCGGGCAACGACCAGTCCTTCCCGGGCGAGCGCGACCAGAAGGGCGTTGATGCGGTCCTGCGGAACCGAATGGCAGTTTGGAGACTTGCCGACGCTGATGCGGCGGGTGGCGGCGGGAACGAGGCGCAGGATCTCGGGCGACACCAGCCGGTCGAAGACCACCACGTCGGCCCGTTCGATGATCTTGAGCGCGCGGAGCGTCAGCAGCTCCGGATCGCCGGGTCCCGCGCCGATGAGGAAGACTTTTCCGGTCATGGGAAGCCTCTCTTGTCCGATAAGGGAAAAAGAGGGGGAGGGCCGGCGCGGCCCTCCCCGAAGGCGAACCGTCAGTAGACGTCGCCGCGCGTGTTGAAGACGTTGAACTTGCCCGTCGGGGTGATCAGGCGCGGGTCCTTGATCACCTTCTTCAGTTCAAGCGTCTTGTCGTCGACGACAACGATGGCCGATTCCTTGTCCTTGGCGTTCCACACCGAGAACCAGATTTCGGTACCTTCGCGGTTGAACTCCGGCTGGACGACGCGCGGTTGACCCTCGGCGATGCCGGCCCACTCGCCGATCGGCAGGGTGGTGTATTCCGGATCCGTATCCGCCTTCATCTCGTCGATCTTGAACACCGCGACCGAGGCGGAGGTTTCCGCATCCGGGTTCAGCGTCGCGTCGACATAAAGGTGGTTCGAATTCGGATGGGTCTTGATGAACAGCGAACCGCCGCCCAGGGCCTCGAAACTGTCGAGGATCTTCCAGGCATTGTCCGCATGTCCTTCCGGATCGGTGCCGATCAGCGCCACGCTTTCATCGCCCAGGTGCGAGGTCGCCCAGACCGGACCGAACTCCGGATGGGTGAAGTTCGCACCGCGACCCGGATGCGGGGTCGCGCCGCCGGTGTCGGTGATGGCCACCAGCTTGCTTTCCTTGGTGTCGATCACCACCAGCTTGTTGCGCGCGTTGGCCGCCGTGATGAAGTAGCGGTGCGTGCTGTCCAGACCGCCGTCATGCAGGAACCGTTCGGCCTCGATTTCCGTGGTCTTCAGGTTCTTCAGGTCGGTGTAGTCGACCATGACGATCTTGCCGGTCTCCTTCACGTTGACGATGAATTCCGGCTTGTAGTGGGAGGCCAGGATCGCCGCGACGCGGGGCTCGGGATGGTAGGTCTGCTCGTCATAGATGTTGCCACGGGTGGAGACGATCTTCTTCGGCTCCAGCGTGTCGCCATCCATGATGACGTATTGCGGCGGCCAGTAGGCGCCGGCGATGGCGTATTTGTCCTCGTAGCCCTCGAACTTCGAGGTCTCGACGGAGCGCGCCTCGGTGCCGATCTTGATCTCGGCCACGGCGGCCGGGGTTTCCATCCAGAGGTCGATCATCACGATCTTGGCATCGCGGCCGATGACGAAGAGGTAGCGGCCGGACGCGGAAATACGGGAAATATGCACCGCATAGCCAGTGTCGATGATCGCGTGGATGTCGTAGGTCTTGCCGTCGATCAGGGCGATCTGACCGGCATCGCGCAAGGTGACGGAGAACAGGTTGTCGATGTCGATATCGTTCAGCTTCTCTTTCGGCCGGTCTTCCGGCGCAACGATCAGCTTCCAGGTCTCCTTCATTTCCGGCATGCCGAATTCAGGAGGTGCCGGCGGCTCCATAAGGATGTACCGTGCCATCAGGTCCACATCGGCCTCGGTCAGCTCACCGGAGGTGCCCCAGTTGGGCATGCCGGCGGGCGAACCATAGGTGATGAAGCT
Organism: Stappia indica; assembly: GCF_020177335.1. Lineage (GTDB taxonomy): Bacteria > Pseudomonadota > Alphaproteobacteria > Rhizobiales > Stappiaceae > Stappia > Stappia indica_B. The sequence goes on from NZ_JAIVMG010000001.1 coordinate 84,546, forward strand.
CTGGAGGTAATCATAGCCGAGCGCCCGGGTGATATCCGGGGTCAACGGTTTGCCGGTCGCCCCCTTGCGAAGAACACCGTGGCAGCCGGCGCAGCGCTCGAAGTAGATCTTGGCACCGCGCTGGAATTCCTCGTCCGTGATGACGGGGTCGTCCGCCTTGCGGCCGGGAATCTCAACCTGGATCTGGCCCAGCGTCGTCATGCTCGGTTCATAGGCGGCCGCAGGCGTGTCACCATGGTCCGCGGGCTTGTCCTGCGCGAAAGCAGGACCCGCAGCGAGCACAAGCGCCAGCGCAGCGCTGGAGAACAGCGAGCGTCTGACGGTAGTTGACTTGCTTTTCATAACGGGGTCTCCGTTCGGGTAGTGAGGCGTGTGCGACCATGCGCCCGAGGGGGATCGCTCTCCTTGACTTTCGTTAAGGCAGGGGCGCCATACGCGCCGCAGAGTTGTGCAATGGAGGTCCGGAATCCGACATGCATTCACTCCTCTTCATCTTCGGCCTACTGGCGACGATCAGCCTTGCACTTATTTCTTCTTCAGTCCATGCCGTAGAACCTCACGTTGCATCGGTGGAGAGTACTGCGCCGGATGCGGAGTTGGCGGCGGCGCTGTTCAAGACCGACGGGCCGCTCAGCGTGATCCGGCAGGAGACCGGTGTGCCGGGCTGGACCGTCAGTGCCGGCGGCAAGGTGGTCGGCCATATCGGCTCCACCTGGGAGATCGCCAATTCCGTCGGCTATTCGGGGCGACCGCTGGATGTGCTGGTCGGCGTCAGCCTCGATGCAAGGATCGCCGGGGCACGCCTTGTCCAGCACAACGAACCGGTGCTGACGCTTGGGATCTCCGATGAGGATATCGCCGCCTATGTGAACGGTTTCGCCGGCGTTGCGCTCGATGCGCCGCGCACGGAAATCCTCACCCCGCAGGCGGATCTTCCCGATGTGATCTCTCGCGCCACCGTCTCCACCGGCGTCATTCGCGACGGGATCCTCCGAACCGCGCGTACGCTGGCGATGGCGCGCGGGGTGCTGCCCGGTGGCGACGGGATTGACCGGCTGTCCTACGCGCCGGCCACCTGGGATCAGCTTGCGAGCATGGGGGCGCTGTCGCACCGGCGGGTGACGATGGATGAGGCGGGCAAGGCGCTGGCGGAGGCCAAGGTGCCGCTGCCGCCCGGGGATGCGGCGTTCCTCGATCTTTATGTCGGGCTGATCGATCCGCCGACCGTGGGCCGCAATCTTCTGGGCCAGCAGGTCTATACCCGGGCGGTGGCCGCGCTCGGGCCGGGGGAGGCGGCGCTGGCCGTCCTGTCCGGCGGCTTGCACTCCCATCGGGGCACCGCCTGGAAACGCACGGGGTTGTTCGACCGGATCCAAATCCGCCAGGGCGACCGGCTGCTCCGGCCCACCGCCGGCGACTACGTGTTCGTGAAGCGGTTGGCGATCGAGGGCGCACCGGCCCTCAAGGAACTCAGTGTGTTCCGGCTGGGCGAGGGGATCGACCCGGCCCGGCCCTTCCAGGTCGAGGTCACGGCACGGCGTCCGACAGGGTCCGGCGGAACGGCGGTCATGACCGTGACCGCCGACTACGCCCTGCCCGAGGCGCTGCGCGCGGCGCCGCCGCCCGCGGCCGAACCGCTCTGGCGGGAAATCTGGATGACCAAGCGCCCGGCGACGATGGCGACGGGCGCCATGCTCGGCGTGCTGACGCTGATCCTGTTCTTCCAGGAAAGCATCGTGCGCCGGCCAAAGCTCTGGCGCTGGGGACGGATCGGTTTCCTGTCAGTGACCCTGTTCGTGCTTGGCTGGGGGCTGAACGGTCAGCTTTCCGTGGTGCAGGTCGTCGCCTTCATCCACTCGCTGCTGACCGGTTTTCGCTGGGAAACCTTCCTGATCGAGCCGGTGATCTTCCTGCTCTGGTCCTTCGTCGCCCTGGGGCTTCTGTTCTGGGGACGCGGGGTCTATTGCGGCTGGCTGTGTCCGTTCGGTGCCTTGCAGGAGCTGCTCAACACGGCGGCGCAGCGGCTGGGCATTCAGCAAATCGCGGTGCCGCAGGCGTTGCACGAGCGGCTCTGGGTGATCAAATACACCCTGTTCGTCGCGATTCTGGCGCTGTCCTTCTATTCCATGCACGATGCCCTGGTGCTGGCCGAGGCGGAGCCGTTCAAGACGGCGATTTCCATGCGCATGATGCGCGCCTGGCCGTTCCTTGCCTTTGTCGGCGTCCTGCTGCTGGCGGGGCTGTTCATCGAGCGATTCTACTGCCGCTATCTTTGTCCGCTCGGGGCGGCGCTGGCGATTCCCGCCAAGCTGAAGATCTTCGACTGGCTGCGGCGCCGGCCGCAATGCGGACGCGAGTGCCGGCTGTGCGAGACCAAATGCACCGTCGGGGCGATCGACCCGCTGGGGCGTATCAACCCCAATGAATGCGTTTTGTGCCTGCGCTGTCAGGTGATCTATCACGACCCGGCCACCTGTACGGTGCTGAAGCGCCGGGTGCGTCCGGCCGCGGGGGTGAGCGCGCCGCCATCGCCGCCAGCACCACCGGCCAGCACCAGGCCCTGATCCTTCTGCTGACGATGTTCATGGCGCTGTCTGCGGCCTTGCTCCGCCGGGGAAGGCCGCGGTCCGCGCGACGGCAGTTTCGGGTAGAAGGCACTGTTCCGTTGCGGCATGATCAGATGCGGATAAATCCTGGCAGTTGACTTTCGTTAAGGAGTTGCGCCGGCACTCCGACGAATGTGCCAGCACCATCAACCGCTCCGCGAAGGAGGGCGCAATGCGCGAAGTCATGACCAAGAGCATGGCCCGTAATATATTTTACGGCGGGTCACTGTTCTTCATCGTCATTTTCATCGGATTATCGATACACAGCCACTACTATATCGTCACGACTTCGACGGACCGTGCCGGTTTGACGGACAATGTCGCGGCCGGAAAGCACCTTTGGGAAAAGCACGGCTGCATCAACTGCCATACCATTCTGGGCGAAGGGGCGTATTTCGCGCCCGAGCTCGCCAATGTCATGACCCGCTGGGGGGTGAACGACGATCCGGAAGGCGCCTATGAGGCGCTCAAATCCTGGATGCAGGCGATGCCGACCGGCATCGAGGGCCGTCGCCAGATGCCCAGCTTCAAGCTCACCGACGAAGAATATCGCCAACTTGCCGACTTCCTGCTGTGGACCAACAGGATCCGCGCGCAGGACTGGCCGCCGAACGACGCGGGCTGAGGAGAGACCCATGAAGTACCAAACACAAAAGATCGCGTATGCGTATTTCGCGGTCGCGATGGCGTTGTTCGCCGTTCAGGTGACCATGGGGCTCGTGCTCGGCTACATCTACGTCCAGCCGAACTTCCTCGCCGAAATCCTGCCCTTCAACATTGGCCGCATGCTGCACACCAACAGCCTGGTGGTGTGGCTGCTGACCGGCTTCTTCGGCGCCGCCTATTTCCTCATTCCCGAGGAAGCGGAGCGGGAAATCCATTCGCCGAAGCTGGCCTATCTCCAGCTTGCGATCCTGGTGATCGGCACCGCCGGCGTGGTGGTGACCTACCTGTTCAACCTGTTCGAGGGCAATTTCCTCCTCGGCAAGGAAGGGCGCGAGTTCCTGGAACAGCCCAGATGGGTCAAGGTCGGCATCGTCGTTGCCGCGCTGATCTTCCTCTACAACGTCACCCTGACGGTGCTGAAGGGCAAGAAGACGGCGATCTCCAACATCCTGCTTATCGGCCTGTGGGGGCTGGCGCTGCTGTTCCTGTTCGCCTTTTACAATCCGTCCAACCTGGCGCTCGACAAGCAGTACTGGTGGTATGTCATCCATCTGTGGGTCGAAGGCGTCTGGGAACTGATCATGGCCTCGATCCTCGCCTTCCTGATGCTCAAGCTGACGGGCGTCGACCGCGAGGTGGTGGAAAAGTGGCTCTATGTGATCGTCGCCACCGCCCTGTTCTCCGGCATTCTGGGTACCGGCCACCACTACTACTGGATCGGCACCCCGGGCTACTGGCAGTGGATCGGGTCGATCTTCTCCTCGCTGGAGGTCATTCCCTTCTTCGCGATGATGGCCTTCGCCTTCGTCATGGTCTGGAAAGGGCGGCGTGACCACCCGAACAAGGCGGCGCTGCTGTGGAGCCTGGGCTGTGCGACGCTGGCCTTCTTCGGCGCGGGCGTGTGGGGCTTCCTGCACACGCTGCACGGGGTGAACTACTACACCCACGGCACGCAGATCACCGCAGCCCACGGTCACCTGGCCTTCTTCGGCGCCTATGTGTGCCTCAACCTGGCGATCTTCACCTATGCCATGCCGATCCTGAAAGGGCGCGATCCTTATAACCAGGTGCTCAACATGGCCTCCTTCTGGCTGATGTCGGGTGGCATGGTGTTCATGACCTTCACGCTGACCTTTGCCGGCACCGTGCAGACGCACATGCAGCGGGTCGTGGGCGAGAACTTCATGGATGTGCAGGACCAGATCGCCATCTTCTTCTGGATGCGGTTTGGCTCCGGTGTGGCCGTGGTGCTCGGCGTGTTCCTGTTCCTCTATGCGATCCTGGTGCCAGGTCGTGAAGTCATCGAGCCGGGCCCGACGGTCCGTGCCGCGGCGGAGTGAAGAGCATGAACGCTCATGTCAACTTGCAGGAGGGGGCGGAGGCCCCCTTCTATCTGCCGCAGGGCGACGAATGCGAGGTGTTCGCCGCCGCTCATGCCAACCGGCTGCCGGCGCTTCTGAAGGGGCCCACCGGCTGCGGCAAGACCCGGTTCGTCACCCATATGGCGGCCCGTCTCGGCCGGCCGCTCTACACGGTCGCCTGTCACGACGATCTGTCGGCCGCCGATCTGATCGGGCGGTATCTGCTCAAGGGCGGGGAGACCGTGTGGGTCGACGGACCCTTGACGCGGGCGGTGCGCGAAGGGGCAATCTGCTATCTCGATGAGGTGGTGGAAGCGCGCAAGGACGTGACCGTCGTCCTGCATCCGCTGACCGACGACCGCCGCATCCTGCCGATCGACCGGACCGGCGAGGAACTGGCCGCGGCCCCGGGCTTCATGCTGGTCGCCTCCTACAACCCGGGCTACCAGAACATCCTGAAGACCCTGAAGCCGTCGACCCGGCAGCGGTTCGTCGGTCTTGAGTTCGACTTCCCGACCCCGGCCAACGAGATCCCGGTGGTGGCGCGCGAAAGCGGGTTGTCCGAGGAGCAGGTCAAGCCGCTGGTCCGGCTTGCCGGCAAGCTGCGGGCGCTGAAGGGGCAGGACCTGGAAGAGGGGGTCTCGACCCGTCTGGTTGTTTACGCCGCGACCCTGATTGCCCAGGGGATGCCGGTGGAGCGCGCGATACTGGCGGCGATGATCGAGCCGCTCAGCGACGATGAGGATGTGAAACGCGGGCTCCTCGATCTCGTCACGGCCATTTACGGGTGAGGCAGGCCGTGTCCGGGATCGAAATCGAGCCATGGGAACCCGAGGAAACCGTCGGGAAACTGTGGCACGCCCTCGCCAGCCGTCTTGATGCGCCGGAAGCGCATGAGGGAGCCCGTGTCGACCTTTCCGAGGTCGGCGGACGGCTGGCGGTACTTTTCCGCGGTCTTGGCGGCAATCCATCCGTGGAGATGAAACCGGTGGCCGAGGAGGAAAGCCGGCATCGGCTGTCCTTCCTGCGCCGGCTGGGAACGGCGGCCGAGCGGGCGCCGCGCGCCAGCTTCGACGGCGCGGCGGTCCGCTTGCCGGAAAGCCTTGCCGTTTTTCCCGCGCGGGAGGCGAATGCGGCCCTTTATCTCTGGCTGGCTGCCATCCTGTCGCAGGCAGGCGCCGAGCAGCAGGAGAGCGATCCGCTGCGCGCGGATCTGCGCCACCTGGCGGGCGCGCTGCGCATGACCACGGCAACCCTGGCCGAGGCGCCGGGCTTCGCCCAGCTTTACGACGACCTGTGCGCGGCCTACCTGAGCCTGCGGCCGGAGCTTTCCCTGCCGCCGGTGGAGGCGGCGGTGGAGGCGGTGGTGCGCCATCTGCTCGGCGATCCGGCCGCCTTGTCCGATCGGGCGCAGGCGATGCTGGCGGCGGTGCATTCAGGCGATCGGCAAGGCTTTCGCGCGCCGCGCGGCTATCGCCCCTTGCGGCCGGTGCCGATCTGGCCGGACCTGCGCGAGCCCGGCAGCTCCGCACGGTCAGAGGTGGAAACCCGCGAGACCGACGGGCCGCCGGAGGAGGGCGAGGGCGGCACCCGCCGGGCGCGGCGGCGCAAGTCCGAACAGGCGGAGCGCAGCGACAGCTTCATCCTGCACAAGTTCGAGGCGATCCTGAGCTGGGCGGAGTTCATCAATCTCAACCGGCGGGTGGAGGATGATGACGTCGATTCCGCGAAAAAGGCGGCGGACGACCAGGACGAGATCGGTCTCGGCCAAATCTCCAAGGCGCCGGCGACCCGGCTGAAGCTGCATCTCGATCTGGCGCCGGAGGATGTCGACCGGGAGAGCCTGTCCGGCGTTCATGTCTATCCCGAATGGGACGTGCGCACGAAGGCCTATCTGCCGGATCATGCGCGGGTTTTCGCCAGCATGGTGGAGCCGGGCGACGAGACCCCGGCGTTTCGCGAGGATCCGCAGGCGCTGCGGCGCATCAAGGCGGTGAAGCGCCAGTTCGAGGCCCTGCGTCCGGGGCGGGTGACCACCCCGGGTCATCTCGATGGCGACGATCTCGACATGGAGGCCGCCGTGCGGGCGCGGGCTGATTTTCTGGCGACGGGCGAGACCCGGGACCGGATCTGGCGGCAGACCCGGCCGCAGGCGCGCAATCTGGCGGTGTCGATCCTGCTCGACGTGTCGCGCTCGACCGAAAGCGCGGTAACCGGCCGCGCGGTGATCGACATCGAGCGCGAGGCGCTGACCGCGATGGCCTGGGGGCTGGATGCCTGCGGCGACGATTTCGCGATCCACGGCTTTTCCTCGCTGCGGCGGGATCGGGTTTATCTGTTCGGCTGCAAGGAGTTCGGCGAGCCGATGAGCACGGTGGTCGAGGACCGGATCGCGGGGCTGAAACCGGGGTTCTACACCCGGCTCGGGGCGGCGATCCGCCATGCCTCGGCGGAGCTGTCCGGTCAGGCGAAGAAGCGCCGGCTCCTGCTGGTCATCACCGATGGCAAGCCGAACGATCTCGATCACTACGAGGGGCGGCACGGCATCGAGGACAGCGCCATGGCGGTGCGCGAGGCGCGCCGGGCTGGCCATGCGGTGTTCGGCATCACGGTCGACCGGGACGGCAAATCCTGGTTCCCGCGCATGTTCGGACGCGGCGGCTACGCATTGGTGCCGCATCCGGATCGGTTGCCGAGCGCGCTGCCCGACATCTATCGGCATCTGGTGGGGGCATGAGCGAAACCGTCGAGACGCCGCATCCGCTTGAGCAATTGCCGGGCGATCTGATGATGTGGGTGCTGATCGTGTCCGAGCTTCTGGTGTTCGGCGCGGGGCTTGCGGCGTTCCTCGCCGTGCGGATCGGCGATCCGGCGGGGTTCGCGGCGGCGCAGGATCATCTGCACCGGGCAGCGGCGGGCCTTAACACGGTGGTGCTGGTCACCTCCGGCCTTCTGGCCGCGCTGGCGGTGCGGGCACGCGAGGCGGAACAGCGCCTGCGTACCCGCTGCCTGCTGGCGGGCGCGTCGGTGCTGGGACTGGTGTTTCTCATCATCAAGGGGATGGAATACGCGGACAAGGCAGCCGCCGGGATCGGCGTTGAAACCCATCCGTTCTTCACCTTCTACTACCTGCTCACCGGGTTCCACGCCGCGCATGTGCTCGCCGGCGTGATCATTCTCGGCCTCGTCGGCTGGAAGGATAGTCCGCGCAGCGTCGAGGTGGGGGCGGCCTTCTGGCACATGGTCGATCTGGTCTGGGTGCTGCTGTTCCCGGTCATCTATCTGTTGAGGTAGGCCATGCTCCGCGATCCGCTTCTGCGTGCCTGGGCCCTCCTGATCGGCCTGTGCCTTGCCTCCACGGTCCTTGCGCTCGCCATCGAGCGGACCAGCTTCGCCGGCCTTGCCGCGACCGGGGCGGGCGCGGCGATCCTGCTGCTTGCCTGGCTGAAGGCGCGCATCATTCTGTCGGAGTATCTGGGGCTGGCCGCCGCGCCCTTCTGGCGGCGCGGCTTCGGCATTGTGCTGGCGCTCTACGCGCTCTTGCTGCTCGGGCTCTACACCATCCCGGTGCTTTAGGCGGCACACTTCCAGGAGATTGGTGCGCCTGTGAGGGAGCCGGCCCTGCACGGTGGCTTCTGCGTGTCTTCTGTGCTGAAGTGCATGTGCCGTTGTGCAAGGACACGCCCTGCGCGCATGGTTTCCCCGGCTATCTGCCTGATCAAATTGACTGGAACGAACCCGTGATTTTCAAAAAACGCTCCTATGCCTCGGTTTTTACCGCCATGCTTCTGGCGACCAGCACGCTTGTTTCTTCTGTGGCGGATGCCTGTACCCGCTTCGTCTATCATGGTGCCGGCGATGAGGTGATCACCGCGCGCTCAATGGACTGGAAGGTGGATGTCGGCACCAATCTCTGGGTGTTCCCACGGGGCATGGCCCGCACCGGAGAGGCGGGGGCGAACTCGCTCCAGTGGACATCGAAATACGGAAGCGTGATCGCGTCCGGCTATGACATCTCGACCACCGATGGCATGAACGAGGCGGGACTTGTCGCCAATGTGCTGTGGCTGGTGGAATCCTCCTATCCGCAGGAGCGTGGTGAAAAGCCGGGCCTGACCATCGCGGCATGGGCGCAATACGTGCTCGACAATTTCGCGACGGTTCAGGAGGCGGTCGATGCGCTGGCCTCGGAACCCTTCACCATCGTGACGGACAAGGTTCCGGGCGAAGAGCGGCTGGCCACCTTGCATCTGTCACTGTCCGATGCCACTGGCGACAGCGCCATCATCGAATATATCGACGGCAAGCAGGTGATCCATCACAGCCGCGACTATGATGTGATGACCAATTCCCCGGCTTTCGAGAAGCAGCTTGTCTTGAGCGAATACTGGACGCAGATCGGCGGTACGGTGATGCTGCCGGGGACAAATCGCGCGTCTGACCGCTTCGCCCGCGCCACCTTCTACGTGAATGCGATCCCGAAGAGCGAAGACCCGGTCGAGGCCATTGCCAGCGCCTTCAGCGTGATCCGCAATGTCTCGGTGCCCTATGGCATCTCCACCCCCGACCAGCCGAATATCTCGTCGACGCGCTGGCGCACCGTGTCGGACCAGAAGCGCAAGCTGTATTTCTTCGAATCCGCGCTCACCCCCAATACCTTCTGGGTCGATCTGAAGAAGCTGGATTTCTCGAAAGAGGCCGGCAAGGTGCTGAAGCTCGACCTTGGCCCCAATCAGTCCCTGACCTATTCGGGCGTCGCCAATGATCAGTTCAAGGAAGCAAAGCCTTTCAAGTTCCTTGGAACAGGCGGTGTGACCGGGGAGTGATCCCAGTCAGAAGCGGACGTGGCGTCGCCGGAGACGGCGGCCACGTCTGCCGTTAGAGCGTTTCCGCCTCCGGGCGGAAGGCCGCGGCGAAGGGGGCGGGCAGATCGAACTCCGCCAGCACCCGCGCCCGGCCCTCGTCGGACATCTTGCGCGCGGTGCGGGTGACGATCCGCAGGAGTTCCTCCGGGTCGCGCCCGTCGGCGAAGGGCGAGAAGTACCAGCGCAGGAAGACGAAACAGATCACGTCCTCAAGCTGCTGGACCTCCGGGTCGCGCTTGATGCCTTCCTTGCGCAACATGCGGCCGCTGCGGGCGATTTCCTCGTCATCGTAGCCGGCGTCGGCCATGATGCCGGCCACCCGTTCGGCATGGCGTCGTCCCTGTTCCTTACGCCAGGCGAGATAGCCGGGCCGGCCTTGCGGATAGCTGTCACGGGAGAGGGTCCAGCGCTCCACATGCTGGCCCCGGGCGGCGATGCGCAGCACTTCCGAGGCGTGCGGAAACAGCCGCTCCAGCTCCGCGCTCATGCGCTCGCCATAGACGAGGGCGGCCGGGCGGCCGTCTTCCTGGGTCGGGTCGGCGGCATTGGCCGCGTCGATGGCGGCAAGGGCGGCGTCAAGGCGGGTGGGATCTTGCGTCATTGTCCACGGTTCCAGGCCAGAGCGGTGTCTTCTTCGGCATAGTCGCGCAAGGCCGCGACATCGGCGATCTCGGCGTAATACTGGCGAATGGTGACGCCATGGTCGCGCAGCTTGGCGAAGGCGCGCGACAGGCTCTCCGGCTTCAGCCCCAGACGCCCGGCGATCAGCGCCTTGTCGTAGGGCAGGAGCACGGTGCAGGAGCCGTCATCGCGGTCGCACAGTTCCAGCAGGAACTCGGCGACCCGCTGGGCGCCGGTCTGGGCCTTGAGCTGCTCCACCTGGCCGACCAGGCTGTGCAGGTGGACGAAGGTTGCCGACAGGATCGAGACGGCCACTTCGGGAGACTCGGTGATCATCCGCAGGAAGGCATCCGCCTCGATCCGCAGCAAGGTGCAATCGGTGACCGCTTCCGCGCCGACCGGATAGACGTCGTGGCGGAAGGCGACGGCCTCGCCGAAGCTGCGGCCCTTGGTGAACACGCCGACCACCGCCTCGGTGCCGTTCGGGGCGATGCGGAACAGCTTCACCCACCCCTCGACGACGATGTAGATCGCTTTGGCGCGTTCGCCTTGCAGGAAGATGGTGGCGCCCCGTTCGAACACGCGGGTATGGGCGCCGGCCAGCAACGCTTCCTGGGCCTGAGCGGGCGCGCTTGCCAGCAGGAGGGATTGACGGGCGGTTTCTGCGTGTTCGGGTTTCATGCCTGGGTCTCTGGATGCCTGCGTTTTTTCAGCTGACACCTTGTGCCACAGACCGGCGGGGCCGCACAGGGGCAACGTGCATTGCGGGGGCAATTGCCTTGCACGGATGCAGAGCAGAGAAGCGGGCAGCGAAATGGAGGCGGCCGGGCGCGGCGCGCATGCGGAGGCGATGGCGCCGCGTCCGACCGGGGTCAATGGCCCATCAGTGGCCGATCATCCATTTGTGCCGGGTCGGGGTCGGCTTCTGCGGCCCGACCTTGCACAGCGCGCAGCCGCAGCCGGCAAGGTGGCTTCTCTTGACCACCTTGGGTTCGCTACCGCTCTTTTCCGAACGCGACATGGCCCGGCGCAAGGTGGTGTTCATCAGGTTGAGACGCGGCGCCGCCACGTCCCGGGCGCTGGGTTCGCTGCAGGCGGGGCAAGCGCAGGCATTTGCGGCGTTGCTCATCGTTTCCCAACTGTCGAAGGGGCCGCATTCTTCGCAGATGTAGTTGTAAAGAGGCATATTTGTCTCCTGTCCTTTCATTCAGGGATCAGGGCGGGGGAGCGCGGCCGCCGCCCGGTCCGGTCAGCTCACAGCAATCCATCCAGAAGCAGGTATCCGGGCATCCAGCCGGTGACGATGCCGGCGACCAGTGTCAGAAGCGCCGTTGGCCGCAGCACCGGTTTTTGCAGGCCCAGCAGCAGGAAATACATGAACCAGAGCACGGCCCAGATCGCCCAGTTGAGGCCCAGCCAGACATCGGTGAAGGACTGGGCGGAGCTCAGCCCCTGGATGGCGACCGGCACGACGGTGATGGCCACGAACAGGCTGAACCAGCCGAGACCGCGGCCGTCGACGGCAACGACCCGGTTGTAAGCAACCCAAAGGTAGGTGGTGGTGAACAGCAAGGTGAGGGCGCCGGCCTTGACCGACGCGGCGTCCGCTGCGCTACCGAACAGCGAACTGAAGGCGACGGCGAGGGTGGCGACCCCCGAGACGACATTGATGACGACGATCTCGCGATCCTCGATCTTGCCGAGGAGCCAGAGCCCGTTGAGAAACAGAACGGCGCCGACGTACAAAAGTGCAAACCCGAGCAGCATGGGCGGTTCCCCCCAAGTGGCGGGCTCGACCGGGGTTCGCCCCCCGGCCGGCTCGCTTGTTGTTCTGGGTGTTTGGACGAAGCGTCAGCTCGCCTTGGCGACATCCGCGCCGAAGACCTGCCGTGTCGGGCCGGTCGAGTTCGGGTTGATGTCGAAGTCGAAGATGCCTGTCGGGATCGCCAGGGTGGCGCAGACATTCGGGATATCGACAATGCCGGCGATGCGCCCCTCCACTGGCGCGGTGCCGAGGATCATGTAGGCCTGCTCGCCCGAGTATCCGAATTTCATCAGGTATTCGATGGCGTTGAGACAGGCGCGCCGGTAGGCGACATGGGCGTCGAGATAGTACTGTTCGCCCGTATGCTCATCGACCGAGATGCCTTCGAAGATCAGATAGTCGTCGAAATGCGGGTCGATCGGGCTCGGCTTGAAGATCGGGTTGACCACGCCGTATTTGGCCATGCCGCCCTTGATGACATCGACGCTGATGTCGATCCAGCCAGCCATCTCGATGGCGCCGCAGAAGGTGATTTCGCCATCGCCCTGGGAGAAGTGGATGTCGCCCATGGAAAGGCCGCCGCCCTTCACATAGACCGGGAAATAGACCTTGGAGCCGCGCGACAGGTTCTTGATGTCGCAGTTGCCGCCATGTTCGCGCGGCGGCACGGTGCGCCAGGCTTCCTCTGCCGCCTTTCGGGCCGCATCGCCGGTGAGCTGGCCCATCAGCGCGGTGTCGGCATAGGGCAGGGCGGCGAGCGGCGGCACCCGGTTGGGATCGGTGGCGACCAGTTCCGCCTCGCGCCGGTTGGCCTCGGCCAGGAGCTTGTGATCGGGCAGGCAGCCGATCAGGCCGGGGTGGATGATGCCCGGATAGCGGACGCCGGGAATGTGCCGGGAGGTGGTGTAGATGCCCTGGAAATCCCAGCAGGACTTGCTGGCGTTCGGATAGTGCTCGGTCAGGAAGCCGCCGCCGTTTTCCTTGGCGAACAGGCCGTTGAAGCCCCATTCGGAATCCGGCTTGGCGCCAAGGTCGAGAATGTCGACCACGAGCAGATCGCCCGGCTCCGCGCCTTCGAACCCGAACGGTCCGCTGAGGTAGTGCACCCGCGTCAGATCGACGTCGCGAATGTCGTTGGCGCTGTCGTTGTTACCGATCTGGCCACCGGTCCAGTCGTGACATTCAACGCGGATCACCTCGTTCCGCTTGAAGGTTTCGACGAGGGGGATGTCCGGATGCCATCGGTTGTGCGTCTTGATATCCTGATCTTCCGGCGCCTTGTTCAGGTCGACCGAAAATACTGTCTTGGGCATGGAAGCTCCTCCTCCGGTTAGTCTCAAAGACGGGAGGAGCCTGCCGCAGCCGTCATCCCCCCCAGGATCGCCATCCGCATTCCGTCTTTGTGCGGGATTGCGAACCGTGCGGGGCAAGGTTAGGCAGCTTGTGTAATTCCACTGTGGGCGATGATCGGCCGTATTGTAATTTTTTGTAATCAAGCCAAGGGGTTAAGGGTGTGTTCGTGCAGTGGGTTGAGCCCCTGTTTCGTCTTTCCGATCAATGATTTGTATTATTTTTCTAAGGCCGCGCCTTCGCCGTGGTGCGGCAATCGGCTCTCCCTCCCAATAGTTGCGGGGGAGCCTGCGACAAATACCGATGCTGAAGCGCTCGACCGGCGGCGGGAAATGCGCTTATCGTATCGCCATGCAGAGCGAAGAAACACGATCCCGCATACTCGTCGTCGATGATGACCGGCTGTTGTGCAATTTCCTGCAGAAGTTCCTGTCGGGCGAGGGCTACGGTGTTGCCTGTGCCAATGAAGGGCGGGAGATGCGGCGGGCGCTGGCCGACCAGCCGTTCGATCTGGTGATTCTCGACCTGACCTTTTCCTCCGGCGACGATGGCATCACGCTGGCGCGTGCCTTGCGGGCGCAATACGATTTCCCGGTGATCGTTCTGTCGGGCAAGAGCACCACCATCGACAAGGTGGTCTGCCTGGAACTGGGCGCGGATGACTACATCACCAAGCCGTTCGAGCCGCGCGAGTTGCTGGCGCGGGTGCGCTCGGTGCTGCGCCGGGCGGTGCGGCGGATCGAGCCGGCGGCAAACGGGGAGGCGGTGGTCGCGCCGATGTGTTTCGCCGGCTGGCGGCTCGACCCGACCTGCTATCAGTTGAAGTCGCCGGAGGGTGAGGCGGTCCGGCTGACCAGCCAGGAGTTTCAGGTTCTGACAGCACTGGTGCAGCGGCGCGGCCGCATCCTGTCGCGCGAGCAGATCCTGGAGATCGTCGCCAACCGCAACTGGACCCCCTATGACCGCAGCATCGACGTGCTGATCGGCAAGATCCGTCGCAAGCTCAACGACAATGCCCGCGAGATGCAGTTCATCAAGACCATTCGCGGCATCGGCTACATGTTCGCGCCGCCCGAAGGGCACTGAACCGCGCGCGGCAGATAGAGGCTGATGCGGGTGCCGCGCCCCGGGCCGCTGTCGATGGCAAGGCGCCCGCCCGAGCCGCGCACGAAATTCTCCACCATCGGCAGCCCAAGGCCGCAGCCTTCGCCCGGCGGTTTGGTGGTGAAGAGCGGATCGAGCGCGCGGGCCCGCACCGCCGGGCTCATGCCCTCGCCGCTGTCGGCGACCGAGATCACCACATAGTCCCCGGGGACCAGGTCGGTCGGGCCATGATGTCCGTCGATGCCGAGCCGGACGTTGCGGGCCTCGAAATCGAGGGTGCCGCCGGTGGGCATGGCATCGCGCGCGTTGAGCGCCAGGTTGAGCAGGCTCGTTTCCAGCCGTCCGGGCAGGAGTTCGACCGGGGAAAGCCCGTCCTCCATGCGCAGGCGGATGACGAGCGTATCCCCCAAGGTGCGTTCGAGCATGCGGATGAGAGCGGGAAGCTCTTCGTCCAGCCGGACCAGGCCGATGTTTTCCGATGGCGCGGCGCCGAAGCCGAGAAGCCGGGTGGTCAGGTCGGATCCGGACCGGGTGGCGGCGAGCGCGTCGGCGACCAGCTCCGCCAGCTCCGGCTGGTGCCGCACCCGCTCTTCCAGCAGGCGCAGATTGCTGAGCTGAACGGCGAGGATGTTGTTGAAGTCATGGGCAATGCCGCTGGTCAGTTGCCCCATCGCCTCCATGCGCTGCTTCTGGCTCAGCCTTGCGGCGGCCAGCGCCTTGTCCTTGAGGAGCTGGATGCGTTCAAAGCAGCGGTTCAAGGTGGCGAGCAGATCCTCGCAGTGGAACGGCTTCATCAGGTAGTCGTAGGCGCCGGCCTGCAGCGCCTCGACCGCCGTTTCGACCGAGGCGTAGGCGGTGATCATCACGCAGACGAGGTCCGGGTCCTTCTTGCGCAGGGCCCGCACCACCTCGATGCCATCGCCGGTGCCAAGCCGCACGTCGACAAGTGCAACGGAGACCGATTGCCGGTCGATCAGGCCAAGGGCGGTCTCGCCGTCATGGGCCTGAAACACCCGGTAGTCTTCGAGTTGCAGCAGGCCGGCGAGGCTTGCGGCGAAATCCGTGTCGTCATCGACGATCAGCAGCGCTCGCCCGCTGGTGCCGTGGCCCTCCTCACCGGGTCGGTTGTCCTCCTGTCCTGTCATGTTGCCATCCTCCGGTTGGCTCATGCTCCCATCCCCGGTAACACAAGGGTCACGGTGCTGCCTTCGCCCTCGATACTGTCGATGCGGATTTCGCCGCCATGGGCTTCAATGATGCGCTTGACCAGCGGCATGCCGAGGCCGACGCCGAACGCCTTGGTGCTGTAGAGCGGCTCGAAGGCGCGCCGGCGGGCCTCCATCGACATGCCGCCGCCGTTGTCGGCGATGGACAGGCTCACCCGGTCGCCCTCGCGCCGGGTGGCGACACGGATCGCGGTCTCGCGATCCTGCACTGCCTC
Source organism: Stappia indica (assembly GCF_020177335.1). Lineage (GTDB taxonomy): Bacteria > Pseudomonadota > Alphaproteobacteria > Rhizobiales > Stappiaceae > Stappia > Stappia indica_B. Next base: position 100,325 of record NZ_JAIVMG010000001.1, read on the forward strand.
GCAGGCCTGAAGCGCGTTGGTCAGCACGTTGGAAAAGGCCTGGTGCAGGCGCTCGCCATCGACCATCAGCTCGCAATCGGCGGCAAGGTCGAGCTGGATCAGGGCGCGGGTTCGGTCATCGAGTTCATCGACCTGGGTTTTCGCCCAGCGGTCGATGGCCAGCGGGGCGGGCGCGAAGCGATGCTTGCGCGAGAAGTCGAGAAGATCCTCGATGATGCGCACGCAGCGCCAGGCATTGCGCTGCATCCGTTCCAGCTCGCCGGATACCGGTTCGCCGGCGTTCTTGAGCGAGCGGCGCAGGATGTCCGAGGAGGTCACCAGCGTGCCGAGCGGGTTGCGCAATTCATGGCTGACGGTGGCGGTGACCTTGCCGATGGCGGCCAGCCGCTCGTTGCTGGCCAGGTCCTGTTGCGCCTGACGCAGCTTCTCCATGGAGGCCATCAGGTCGCGTTCGGCCAGTTCCCGGCTCTCGTGCGACAGGACGATCCACCAGGCGCCGATGCACAGAAGCGGCAGGAGCGCGAGAAACACCCCGAGCAGCAGCGAACTGCTTTCAAGACGTGGCTGCCCGGCGGCGGGTTCGAGCAGCCGGTAGGTCAGAAGGATCGCTGCCGCCGTGACGATGGCAAGGGCAAAGAGGATGCCGCCGACCTTGAACAGCCGCTGTTGCATGTGCGGGGCGATCTTGTTGCGCAGGCCCCGCCCCAGATAGCTGGCGCGGGATTCCTCAAGCACCCCGCCGGGCGATTTGCAGACATCGTGGCAATGGGAATCGAGGCTGCAACAGAGCGAGCAGATCGGCCGTTCGTAGAAGGTGCAATGCACCATGTCCGGCCGTTCGTAATCGAGGCCGCAAAGCTCGCAGCGCAGGATCCGGCGTTTCGGATCGGCGAAGGGGGTGACCGGGCGGGCGCGGTAGTATCTGCCCTTGGTGAGAACGCCGATGGCGACCGCGCTGGCAAGGGCGGTGAGGAAGGCGATGGGCGCGGCATAGGCCTGGGCCATGGTGCCCAGCGTCCCGGTGAAGCAGACCACCGCCACCAATGCGCCGAGCGCCATCGAGCCGCAGCCGACCGGGTTGAAATCGGGCAGGTAGGCGCGCCGGAACTCCGGGTAGGCGGGGCTGACGCCAAGGGGCTTGAGGATGGCGAGATCGGCGAAGATCGACCCGATCCAGGCAGCGGCGATGACCGAATAGACCGCAAGCACCAGTTCCAGCGTCTGGAAGATGCCGAGCAGCATCAGCAAGAGCGAAATCAGGATGTTGAACACCAGCCAGACCACCCGGCCCGGATGATAGTGGGTGACGCGGGCGAAGAAGTTCGACCAGGCGAGCGAGCCGGCATAGGCGTTGGTCACGTTGATCTTCACCTGCGAGACCAGCACGAAGATCGCCGCCGCCGCCAGCACCACCACCTGATCGGAACTGACGTAGCCATAGGCCTGGATGTACATGTGGATCGGCTCCAGCGCGGTTTCGCTGGAAAGACCCGAGGTGATGGCGATGGCGGCGAGGAAGCTGCCGCACAGGATCTTGAAGCCGCCGATGACGATCCAGCCCGGCCCGGCGGAAATGACGGCGGCCCACCAGCGCAGGCGGTTCTCCGGCGTCTTGTCGGGCAGGAAGCGCAGATAGTCGACCTGTTCGCCGATCTGGATCGACAGGGCGAACAGGATGCCCAGCGCCGCGCCGAAGGAGAGCATGTTGAAACCGCCACCGCCTTTCTCGCTGCCGGCGAAGGCGACCCAGTCGCGCGCGGTCTCCGGATGACCGATGGCGATGGCAATGAAGGGCAGCAACAGCATCATGATCCACAGCGGCTGGGTGATCAGTTGCAGCCGGCTGATCATGGTGACGCCCATGAAGGTGATCGGGATGATGATCAGCGAGGAGATGATGTAGCCGAGCACCAGGGGCACATCGGCGAACAGCTTCAGCGCCTGGGCCATGATCGCGCCTTCCAGCGCGAAGAAGATGAAGGTGAAGGTGGCGTAGATCAGCGAGGTGATGGTGGAGCCGATGTAGCCGAAGCCCGCGCCCCGGGTCAGCAGATCCATGTCGATGTTGTGGCGGCTGGAATAATAGGCAATCGGCAGGCTGGTGATGAAGACGAACAGGCAGGTCACCAGCACGGCGGGAAAGGCGTTGGCAAAGCCATAGCTGAGGGTAATGGCGCCGCCGATCGCCTCCAGCGCGAGAAAGGAGATGCCGCCCAGCGCGGTGTTGGCGATGACGAAGGGCGACCAGCGCCGGAACGACCGCGCCGCGTAGCGCAGCGAGTAGTCCTCCAGCGTCTCGTTGGCGATCCAGGAGTGATAGGACCGCAGCGCGGGCAGATGCGGCAGGTCCATCAGCCGCCCATGGCCTCAGCGCCGCGCCGCCACCGGCGCACGCGATGTGGCGCCGACCGAATGCCTGGCATCATCCGACTGTTCCCCCGATGATCAGCACGTGTGTGGGCTCTTTCGACCCTTTGTCACCGAACATAGCAGGTTTGCCGGCCGCGTCTCCAGTCGGGTGATGGGGCGGGTGACTGCGCAAAAGGGCGCGAGCGCCAAGAAAATCTCGCATCGGGCCGGACCGTCCGTGTATTCTTTTCGTGACACCTGCAGCACAGCGCCCTTGTTCCCCCGGGATCAAACGCGGACCCTGACCTGACCAGATGAATCTTCGCCATATCGAGGTTTTCCACGCAATCCGGCTGGCCGGTTCGATCAATGCCGCCGCCGACCGGCTGAACGTGTCCCAACCGGCCCTCAGCCGGACCCTGAAACACGCCGAATCCCTGCTCGGGTTCAAGCTGTTCGACCGGGTGAAGCAGCGGCTGGTGCCGACCAAGGAAGCCGAACTGCTGTTCGCCGAAGCCAAGGACGTGCAGGTCGCGCTGGAGCGCTTCCGCACGCTGGCGCGCAACCTGGGGCGCAATCCGGACAACGTGCTGCGGGTCGGTTTCCTGCCCAGCCTCGGGGTAGGGTTGGCGCCGAAGGTGGTGTCCAAGCTGCCGCAGCACTGGGAGGGCTTCAAGCTGGAGCTTTTCACCCATCACTACGATGTGCTGGTGAAACGGCTGCTGGCGCTCGATCTGGATCTGGCGGTGGGGTTCTCCATCGTCGAGACGCCGGGCGTCAACAGCACCACCGTCGGCACCATGAGCCTGACCTATCTGGAGACTGACGGTCCGGACGTGCCGGTCGATCCTTCGCCGATGGATCTGCGCGAGATCGACATGAACAGCTTTGTCGGGCTGGAAGGGGAATCGCCCGTCGGGGTGTTCCTCAAGGATGCGTTCGAACGGGTGGGCGTTGCCTATGAGCCGCGCATCTCGGTGCACACCTATTCAGTGGCCGCCGCCTGTGTCAGCCAGGGGGTGGGCTGCGCCATCGTCGATGAGTTTTCCGCCCGGTTCACACGCGGGGTGCGGCTGCGTCCGCTGACGCCGCCGCTTCAGTTCACCATCACCGCGCTCACGGCGGAAAACCGGCCGATCTCGAACGCGGAAGACATGTTCATCAAGATCCTGAAATCCGCCTGCACGGAGCTGCACCAGGAAAGCTGATTGGAGGAAGGCGCGCCGGTCCGCAAACCGTCGCTTCCTTGCGCTCAGATGGCGCCGCGTGCAAGGAATCTGCCGCCGCGCGTTCCCGTCACCCGGCCATCGGTGAGAACCGGCCGGCCATTGACGAACACATGCTCGATGCCGGTCGAAGGGCGGTCTGGCGTGTCGTAGTCGGCAAGGTCCAGCACGGTCTCGGCATTGAAGGCGACAAGGTCGGCGCTGAAGCCGGTCTGCAGCCGGCCGCGGCGGGCCATGCCGAACACCTGCGCGGGCAGGGAGGTCATCTTGCGAATGGCTTCTTCCAGCGGTAGCACGCCATCCTCGCGGACGTAGCGTCCGAGCACGCGGGGGAAGGTGCCCCAGAGGCGCGGATGGGATTGCGGGCCGGGAATGCCATCGGAGCCGATCATGGTGCGCGGGTGGCTCATGATGCGGCGGATATCCTCCGGCGACATCTGGAAATAGACCCCCATGGCGGGGCTGAGCCGGCGGGCGGCTTCCTCGTCGTCGCAGCCCATCTGCTCGGCAACGCGGGAGAGCTCCATGCCGTTGAATTCCGGATGGGGCCGGGAGTTGATCACCAGAATGCGTTCCGCGTGCCGGGTCAGCTCCGGCAGCAGCACGGTGGAGCTGGCCTCATAGGGGTAGACATCCATGGCGATGTCCTGATGCCGCAGGGCCTTGTCGATCATCGACAGGGTCCGAACCGAGCGGCCGTAGTTCTGCTTGCCGATGCATTTGTGGTGGGAAATCACCACCGGAACGCCTGCCTGCCGACCGATGCCGATGGTCTCGCCGACCGCCTCTTCCACCCCGTCGCGCTCGTCGCGCATATGGGTGACGTAGAGAGCGCCGGGGAAGGCGGCCAGTTCCTGCGACAGGGCGACGATTTCCTCGGTCGGGGCGGCCTTGGCCACCGGATAGGCAAGGCCGGTGCTGAGACCGAGCACGCCGGCGGTCAATGCCTCGTTGAGATGCCCGCGCATGGCGTCGACTTCCGCCGGGCTCGCCGGACGGTCCGTGTCGGCGAGCACCATCGCCCGCAACGTGCCGTGACCGGCGAGCGCGGCCACATTGACCGCAACGCCGGCATCGTCGACCGCTCGCCGATAGGCGGCGAAGGAGCCGAAGCGATAATCGTCGGTATCGCCCAAGAGGCCCAGCGGCGGCACCAGCTTCGGCGGATGCTTGTAGGGCGCGAGGCTGATGCCGCAGTTGCCGACGATCACGGTGGTCACCCCTTGGGTGATCTTCGGCTCCATGGCGCTGTCGTTGAGAACGGCGAGGTCGTCATGGGTGTGCACGTCGATGAAACCGGGGGCGAGGCAGAGCCCGTCCAGATCGCGGGTATCCGGCGCCGACCAGTCGGAGACATCGCCGATGGCAAGCAGTTGCCCGCCACCGATCGCCACGCCGCCGGTTACCGGAGGGCTGCCGAGACCGTCGAACAGCTCGGCGTTGATCAGCAGCGTGTCGCACTGTTTCCGTGTCATCGGTGGGTCCTTCGGTCGGTGGGCGTGGCGCTGGGCGGTGGTGGTTATGCGGAAAGGCCTGCCGGGGTGCGCCGATCCGGCGACAGGCGGGGCTCAAGGGCGGCGCCGAGGGCGAGAAGGCTGTCCTCGCCGAAGGCGCGGCCCATCAGCTGCACGGCGAGCGGCAAGCCGGCGTCGCTGAAGCCAGCTGGCAGGGCCAGCGCACAGGCGCCGACGTAGTTGGCCGGGCGGCCATAGAGCGCCAGCGGGACGGTGGTTTCATCCACCTCGGCCACGGGCACCGCCGGGAAGGGGACGGCCGGCGTCAGGAAGGCATCGAACGGCCGCATGAAGTCGGCATAGACCTCCTTCATGTGGCGGTGATGCGCCAGGGTGTCGATGTAGTCGTCGGCGCTGACCCCGGCGCCGGCGAGAATGCGCTGGCGCACATAGGGGCCGAAGGCGCGGGCGTCATCGGCGATGTAGTCGCGGTGCACCGCATAGGCTTCGGCGGCAATGATGCGGCCATTGCGGGCCGTCAGATCGTCGAAGCTGAAGGGCAGGCTGACCGGCACCAGCTTTACGCCAAGGGAGCGCAGGGCCTCTTTCGTCCGTTCGAAGGCGGCCTGCATGACCGGATCGAGCGGGGTGGGAAAATCCTCCTCCCGCATCACCGCCACATGCATGCCTTCCGCCGAAAGCTGGCGCCAGGCGCTGGCCGTGCGCGCGGGGGCGGCAAGGGTCGCCGGGTCGGCGGGATCGGCGCCGGCAAGGGCGTCAAACAGCAACGCGGCATCCTCGACGGTACGGGTCATCGGCCCGACGGAATCGAGGGTCCCGGAGAGAGGGAAGCAGCCGCTCAGGCTGATGCGGCCATAGGTCGGCTTGAGACCGGCAAGGCCGTTGAGCGCCGCCGGGATGCGGACGGAGCCGCCGGTGTCGCTGCCAAGGGCCGCGGGCGCAAGGCCGGCGGCGACAGCAACACCGGACCCGCTGGAGGAGCCGCCGGGAATGCGATGGGTGTCAAGGTCCCACGGGTTGTGCGGGGTGCCGCAGATCGGGTTGGTGCCCCAGCCGCCGAAGGCAAACTCGACCATGGCGGTGCGGCCGATGGGGATCATGCCTGCGGCGAGCAGGCGCCGCATCACGGTGGCATCGCTCGCCGAGCGGCGATCCGACCATGCGGCACTGCCCACGGTGCAGGTCTCGTCCTGCCAGTCCACCAGATCCTTGATGGCGATCGGCAGGCCGTGCAGCGGGCCGTAAACGACACCGGAGGCGCGCAGCCTGTCATGGCCCTCGGCCATGGCCATCGCCTTGTCGGCATCGACATGGACGAACGCACCCAGCTTCGCGTCATGCGCGGCGATCCGGTCGAGGAAATGCCGGGTGATATCGGTTGCGGTTAGAGCCCCCTCATCGAGGGCTTTCGACAGATCCGCAAGGGAGGCAAATGACAGGTCCATGTCTTCTTTCTTTTCACAGGAGATACGTCCGGCCCGGGGAGCGCCCCCGGGCCGAGCGCGATTGATCAGTTCCGCTGGTCCCAGGCGGGGATCGGGTACACCGGCTTGGCGACGGCGACCTCTTCCGGCCAGACGGTGACCAGGCCCTTTTCCGGTTGCAGCTGCACGACCGGGAACGGCATCTTCAGCTGCTTGCCGGTCTCGTCGACCGCATAGGGGCCGGCGAGAACCGTGAGGTTGTCGCTGAGGTCGAGGGCGGCCTGCTTCAGCTTGTCGGCTTCGAAGCTGTCGGCCTTCTCGATGATCTCGCCGGCGATGACGGCGGCGCCATAGGCGAGGACCGTCTGGAAGTCCGGTGCATAGGAGACGTCCGGGAACATCGTCTCGTAGGCGCTGATGAAGCCCGCGCGGTCGAGGCCGGCGTTCACGTCCCAGTTGATGGTGGGATGGAAGTTGGTGTGGCTGTAGATGTACTGGGCATCGTCGCCGATCTCGATGAACTGCGGCGTCGAGGCGTAGACCATGAACGAGAACGGGAAGTTGACGTTCATCTGGCGCATCTGCCGCACCATGGAGATGAGGTCGCCCTCGTAGCTGGTGGGGAAGAACACATCCGCACCGGCGGCACGCGCCTTCTGCAGCAGCAGGCTGAAGTCCTTGGTGCCCTTCGGGTAATCTTCCTTCAGCACCACTTCCATGCCGAGCTTCTCGGCAATGGCCTCGGCACCGTCGGCAAGGCCGGCGGGGAAGGGCTCGTCGACATTGACGATGGCGACCTTCGTGCCGCCGAGGGCATGAGCCGCCTCAAGGCCGGCGGAGGGCATGCGCGAGACCGGCATCTGGGTGGCGGAAACGATGTTCTTGAAGCCCTGGTCGTAGAGGGCATCGGAGGCCGCCGACCAGATCACCATGAACTTGCCGAGCCGTTCGGTCACGGTGGCTGCCGCCGCCGTCAGGGTCGAGCCGAAGGGCGCGAGCAGGACGTCCACGTTCTCGTTGACGATGAGGTCTTCGTAGACCCGGGCGACCATCTGCTTGTCGCTGCGGTCATCACGCTTGACCAGCTCGACGAGGCGCTTCTCGCCGCCGAACTCAAGGCCGCCCTGCTTGTTGATCTCGTCGACCCAGATCTCCACGCCGCGCACGCCCGACTGGGATGCCAGGGCGAAGTTGCCCGATGACGACACGGTCATGCCGATGCGGATCTTCTCCGCCGCCTCTGCCACGGTCAGCGGCAGGCTCATGCACGCCAGCAGCGTGCCGGCCAGAAAACTACGCTTGGTAATGGTCCACATAGGTATCCTCCCTCTTGGGTCCGGTTGGTTGCGTCCCGACGTCGTCAGACGTCGATCCTGTAGTTCATCCATTCGGCGACCATCTCCTTGAGCTGGCCGTCGGTGGCGAAATCCTCTTTGGTGCCCTCTGCCTTGTTGCGGCCCAGCTCCAGGATGTGGAGCCGGTCGGAAATGGCGGCGCATTGGCGCACGTTCTGGTCGACCAGAATGATGGTCGCCCCCTGGTCCGCCAGCGAGCGGGTCAGGGCGTAGATGTCCTTGGAAATCTTCGGCGCGATCATCGCCGTCGGCTCGTCGAGCAGAATGACCTTCGGGTCGGTGACCAGTGCCCGGGCGATCTCGAGGAACCGCTGCTGGCCACCGCTGAGCGCGCTGGCCGGGCTGGCGGAGCGTTCCTTGAGCACCGGGAACTTGTCGAAGGTCGCGGCGATGGCGCGGGTAATCCGGGCCTTGTCCTTGCGGAACGGCCAGCAGCCGAGCAGCAGGTTGTCGTAGACCGAAAGGCCCGGAAACACGCTGCGGTTCTGCGGCACGAAGGCGATGCCTTCCAGCGCCCGCTGGAACGCCTTCAGGCCGGTGATGTCGCGCCCGCCCATGTGGATCGCGCCGGTGCGGGTGGTCAAAAGACCGAAGATGGTCTTCAGCACCGTCGACTTGCCGGCCCCGTTCGGGCCGATGATGCCGGTTACCTCGCCCGGCTGGGCGCGCAGTGCCACGCCCTGCAACACCGTGATGTCCCCATTGTAGGCGACACTGATGTTTTCCATGCTGAGTTCAACGCCATCCATGATCAGGCTCCCAGGTAAGCTTCGATGACGTCGGGGTTCTTCTGGATGGCCTCGGCGTTGCCTTCGGCAAGCACGTGGCCTTCATGCATGACCAGAATGTTGTCAGACAGTTCGTAGACGGAGGTCAGGTCGTGGCTCACCAGCATGACCGAGCAGCCGACCTCTTGCGGCATCTCGCGAATGATGCCGATCAGGAGCAGGGCAAGGCTCGGGTTGACGCCGGCAAAGGGCTCATCGAGCAGCACCAGCTTCGGGTTGGCGACCATGATGCGCGCCAGCTCCAGGAGCTTCTGCTGTCCGCCGGACAGCTCCTCCGCGTAGTTGTGGCGCAGCCGGTAGAGCTCCACCTTGTTGAGCCAGTGGGCGCTGATCTCCGCCACTTGCGCGTTGCTCAGCCCCTTGTTGAGCAGCGCGACGGCAAGGTTTTCCAGAAGCGACATCTGTGGGAAGATCCGCGGCACCTGGAAGGTGCGGCCGACGCCCTCGGTGAACACCGCATGCGGGGCCTTGCCGATGAGGCTGACGCCATCAAGGCTGATTTCCCCCGACGTCGCTTCGTAGATGCCGTTGATGCAGTTCAGCATCGTGGTCTTGCCGGAGCCGTTCATGCCGAGAACGCCGAGGATGGAGCGGTCCGGGACGGTGAGGCTGATGCCGGCAAGCGCCGTCATGCCACCGAAGGTCTTGACGAGTTGATCGACTTTCAACATGGCGTCACCGAAGGTTCTGGACGCCGAACAGGCCGGCAGGACGGATGAGAATGACGGCGATCAGCAGGACGAAGCCCAGCAGCATCGCCACGGTTCCGCTGAAGAAGACCATCGCGGTCTGTTCGGCGAGACCGAACAGGATGCCGCCGGCGACCGCGCCGATGGGATGGCCGAGACCGCCCAGAACGATGACGATGAAGCCGATCAGCGTGTAATCCTGGCCGATGAAGGGCGAGAAGGAGGGGAAGATCATCGACACGATGATGCCGGTGATGCCCGCCAGCCCGAGGCCAAGGCCGAAGGTCAGCGCCGACAGGTGGTTGAGATCCACGCCGACGATCTGGATGGCATCGCGGTTCATGATGATCGCCCGCAGCGCCTTGCCCGGCATGGTCCGGTAGAGGAAGTAGGCAAGGCAACCGGTGATGACGACGCTGACGGCGAGACCGAGCAGCTTGGTGGTCGGCAGGATGACGTTGCCGAACATCAGGAACGGCGGTTCCAGCGAGAAGTTCAGCGAGCGGCTGTCGGCCTCGAACGCCAGCAACATCAACGCGCCAAGCACCAGCGACAGGCCGAACATGACCAGGAGCGAGGCGTGTTCGGGATCGTTGGAACGGCTGAGCCGCTGCACCAGCAGGAAGTAGAGCCCGTAGCCGAGCAGGCCGAAGACGAGGAAGACCAGCGGCATGGCCAAGAGCGGCGACAGGCCGAGAAGCTGCTGGGCGAAGTAGGCGCCATAGGCACCGAGCACGATGAATTCGCCATGAGCGAAGTTGACGACCCGGAGCACGCCGAAGATCACATTCAGGCTGACGCCGATCAGCGCGTAGATCAGACCGACGACGATGCCGTTGACCAGGCCTTGAAGCAGAAGTTCGTTCATCTTTGTTTCAACCCTGTGCGACTACGGAATGAAGCGGCGGAAGCGCGAGAACCGCTGCGCGAAGGCCCCGACGATGCCGCGCGGCAGCAGCAGCATCAGCGCGATGATGACCACGCCGAGGATCAGCAGGTTCAGGGTCGGGAAATGCCTCCAGATCAACTGGTCGATGCCATAGAGCGCGGAGGCGCCGACGATCGGGCCGACCAGGAAGCCGAGCCCGCCGGCCATCGCGTAGACGATGCTCTTGGCGGTCACCAGCAGGTTGAACGAGGATTCCAGGTCGATGGCGTTGGTGTACCAGGCCTCGACACCGCCGACGAGCGAGGGGAACATGGTCGCCATCACCCAGGCCTTGAGACGGGTGCGCACCACGTTGACGCCGACCACTTCGGCGGCTTCCCGGTCGTCACGGATGGCCCTGAGGGCGATGCCGAGGCGCGACATGGAAAGCCAGGTGCCGGCGGCGAGCGCGCCGAGCAGGACGGCGAACATGGCGTAATAGGCCATGGTCGGATCGTTGGCGCTGGACAGGATCAGGCCAAGGCTGCCGCCGGTGATCTTGGCAGGCATCAGGGAGATGATCAGCTTCATGGCCATGGCCAGCGCGAGGCTGACGATGCCGAAATAAACGCCCTTGAGGCGCAGGGTCGGCGCCAGCAGCAGGCCGATGGCGACGCCGGCGGCGGCGGCGCCGGCGAGGGCGATGGGGATCGGCAGACCGAAGGTCTTGTAAAGAACGCCGGTGGCATAGGCGCCGATGCCGTAAAATGCCACATAACCAAAAGGCATATACCCGGCCATGCCGGCGACGAAGTTGAAGGACGTCGCCATGGTCAGCCACAGCATCATGTAGAACATGAAGGACAGGTTTGTGGTGAACAGGGGAACCGGCAGGAAGGCGAGAATGATCAGCGTGACCACTCCTCCCCAAATCAAGCTTTTGATGTGGCTCGTTTTCTCTGGATTATTCTGAGAAGCGGAAAGAGGATTCTGCGCCTCTATCCGCGTCTCTCGTGTTTCATCTGACACTGTGAGACCTCAATCGGGAACATTTCGCCTCAGCGTATCCCGGCGTCCCGATGATGTCCTATCGCAATAGCAGATGTACTTATAACCAAATGACATAAATTCGTCATATGGCGATCAGGCGGCGGCTTCGGTCCTGCGCCAGAGCGGAAACGGGTCGGTAAGCCCTTGAAATTCCGCCGGATCAAAGCGGGTCTCCTCGCCGGCAAGAGCGCCGTCGAGCGCGGCGGTGATGGCTTCCTTGTCCATGCCGGCGCCGATGAACACCAGTTCCTGCCGCCGGTCGCCGAACACCGGATGCCACATACGCTTCAGGTGATCCCGGGCCTCCGGGCCGCCGGGCCAGCGCTCGCGCGGGACGGATGCCCACCAGCGGCCCAGCGGCTGAACCGAGGACAGCGCGCCGGCGAGGGAGTATTCGGCGACCCAATCGGGGCGGGTGGCGATCCAGAAATGCCCCTTGGCGCGGATCACCCCCGGCAGCGCGCCGCCGAGAATCGCGTGGACCCGCTCCGGATCGAAGGGGCGGCGGGCACGGTAGACGAAGGAGGAGACGCCGTATTCCTCGGTCTCGGGCACATGATCGGCGAAGCCGTAAAGCTCCTTGGCCCAGAGCGGGTGCTGGTGGGCGGTCTCGAAGTCGAACAGGCCGGTGTCGAAGATGCTGTCCACCGGCACCCGGCCGAAATCGGTTTCGATCAGCCGGGCATCCGGGTTGAGGCTGCGGATGATCTTGCGGGCCGCGTCCAGCCGGTCGGGGCTGGCGTCGCTGACCTTGTTCAGCACCACCACATCGGCGAATTCGATCTGATCGACCAGCAGATCGACGAGGTTGCGGTCATCGCCGTCGCCGGCGGTTTCCCCGCGATCACGCAGGAAATCGCGGCTGGCGTAGTCCTTCAGCAGATTGACCGCATCGACCACCGTCACCATCGTGTCGAGCCGGGCCACATCGGCGAGGCTCACGCCGTCTTCGTCGCGGAACTCGAAGGTGGTGGCGATGGGCAGGGGCTCGGACACGCCGGTCGATTCGATCAACAGGTAATCGAAGCGCCCATCGGCGGCGAGGCGGGCCACTTCCTTCAGAAGATCGTCGCGCAGGGTGCAGCAGATGCAGCCATTGGTCATCTCCACCAGCTTTTCGTCGGTCTGGCTGAGATCGGCGGCGCCATGGCGAATGAGGTCGGCGTCGATGTTCACCTCGGACATGTCGTTGACGATCACCGCGACCTTGCGGCCCTGGCGGTTGCCGAGGATCTCATTGAGGAGGGTGGTCTTGCCAGCACCGAGGAAGCCGGAGAGGACGGTCACGGGCAGGCGACTGAAGGAGGAAGACATGGGTCCCTTTCGCTGAAACGGATATGTTATAAAATAACATTACGAGGCGAAGGGAGGGATGGCAAGCGCCTTTGTCGCGAGAGGGCAAAGGGGAGGCGGTGCTGGTGGTGGCGCTGGAAGGGGAAAGGACGCGGACGTCGGATGGTTCGCGGGGGCATTGGCGCGCGGACCGGATGCCGTGCGGCCGCCGCGCGAGGGACCCGGGGAGGAACCTGGCGGCGGCCGCGCAGTTGAACACGTTAAGAGAGCCGGGGTCAGCCCTTGCGCGCGTCGGCGATGGCGGAAAGCAGCGCCTTCTTGTCCATCACCCCGTTGTAGATCCGGGTGCCGACGATATAGGACGGCGTGCCGCCGAAGCGGAAGGCTTCGGCCTGGGCGTCGTTGCGCCGCAGAATGCCGTTGATCCAGTCCGGCTTCTTGTCATGCGCGGCCTGCAGGGCAGTGGGATCGAGACCGGCGCCACGCAGCGCCGTGTTGATTTCCTCCAGGCTGAGCCGCCCGTCGGTGGCCATCAGCGCTGCGACGGCGGTCGGATAGGCGCCGCTCTTCTGGGCGGCCAGCGCCATGGTCGCGGCGTGGAACGAGGGGGCACCGAAGATCGGCCAGTCCTTCATGACCAGGCGAATGTTGCCATCGGCCTTCACCACCTCCATCAGGTCGGGATGGGCCTTCTTGCAATAGGGGCACTGATAATCGAAGAACTCGGCGATGGTGACATCGCCCTTCGGGTTGCCGAGCACCGGGATTTCCGGATCGAACAGCACTTCCTTGACCGTGGGCATGCCTTGCGCCTGAAGCGCCGCCGGCAGCAGGGTGAAGGCGGCGGCACTGGCGGCGATGCCGGCGGCCGAGCCGGCGAGCAGGTTGCGTCTGGTGATCATGGTCAGATTTCCTCTTCCTTCGGCGTGTTGATCTCGTCCGGCTTGTCGAGCACGACCACGCGCGCGCCGTTGGGAACACGTTTGTGCAGGTCAATGATGTCCTGGTTGAACAGGCGGATGCAGCCGGAGGACACGGACTTGCCGATCGACCACGGATTGTTGGTGCCGTGGATGCGGTAGAGCGTGTCGCGGCCGCCCTTGTAGAGGTAGAGGGCGCGGGCGCCGAGCGGGTTGTCGATGCCGCCCTTCATGCCGCCGGCCCATTTCTTGTAACGCTCCGGCTCCCGGCTGATCATGTTCGGCGTCGGGGTCCAGCCCGGCCAGGAGGCCTTGCGGGCGATATCCGCATCGCCCTGGTATTCCAGGCCGGACTTGGCCACGCCGACGCCATAGCGCATGGCCTTGCCGTTCTCCATCACCAGATAGAGAAACCGCGCATGGGGATCGACGACGATGGTGCCGACCCGCTCATCGGTCTTGTAGTCGACGATCTGGCGCAGGTTGCGCTTGTCGACCTTGCGCACGTCGATGGCCTTGATGACCGTGCCATTGTCGTCGATCTCGCCATACATCTGCGCGTAGGATGAAAGGCTTGAGGTTTGCGGATCCTGGCCGGTCGTCTGGCAGGCGGCCAGGGCGAGGGGGGCGCAGAGCGCAAGCAGCAGCCGGAAAGCGCGATACGGCGCATGGGTCCGGTGGCTGGGAACCTGGGTCAAGGAAACTCTCCTCATTGGGCTGCGGTCAGCCGCTGGATGTTGGATTGAAAGATCTCGCGCGAGATTTCGCCGAGATGGGTGTCGCGAACCTTGCCATCGGCGCCGATGAACAAGGTGGCCGGCAGTCCGGGGGCGCCATAGTGGCGCGACAGGTCGGAGAACCCGTCGATCAGCACGGTGCGCAAGGTGAGCCCCTCGCCGGCGAGATAGCCGTTGACCGTGCCGCCATCCTCGCCCTGGTTGGCGAAGATGAAATCGACGCCCTCCACCTCTCCGGCGACCTCGGCCATCATCGGCATCTCCCGCCGGCAGGGCGGGCACCAGCTTGCCCACAGGTTGATGACCATCGGCCGGCCGGTGGGCCGGGCGAAGTCGTGAACGGGACCGGCGAGGGTCTTGAAGGCGCGCTCCGGCAGCGGGGTGGCGGGCGTTGTGCCGGTCAGTTGCCAGGCGATGTTCGCCGTCATCAGCGCTGCGGCGAGCGGGGCGGCGGCCCACAGGCGCAAGGATGTGGTCTTGAGGCCGAACAGCATCATCAGGATGACCGCGGCTGCCGCCGGCGGCCAGAAGAAGCCGCCTTCCCACAGGGCGAACACCCTTAAGGGCTCGGCGGAAAAGTTCTGCCAGTAGAGCACCACATGGCCGAGGCGCCCGGCGATGAGCGCGGCGAGAAAGGTGCGCCAGGACCAGGTGTTGAAGCGCGGATCGACCTTGCGGGCGACGATCGAGGCGGCGATGAAAAACACGGCAAGGCCGAGGATCGCCGCGAAACGGTCGGCGGAGAACACCAGCGGTCCGAGAGAAACGGCACCCATGTCAGCGCTCCTTCGCCAGGTCGGCGGCGGCGGTAAGGGTCTGCCGGTTTATGTCGCCGACGAGCCGCGCGCCGGCGATCTCCTTCCCGCCTTCGTCGAAGAAGATCATGGTCGGTGGTCCGGCGACCTTGAGCTGGGCCATCAGCTCGGTGTTGGCCGCGTCGATGTCGGAGACATCCGCCTTGACGAGCTGGAAGCCGGACAGCGCCTGCTTGACGTCGGGCGCGGGCAGCACCGAGCGCTCGATGGTGTAGCAGGTCACGCACCAGTCGGCGGTGAAGTAGATCATCGTCGGCCGGTCCTGTCCGCGCGCGCTGGCAAGCTGTGCCTGGAACGCTTCGGTGGAGCCGGTCGGGGCGAAGACCAGCGGCGGGGCCGAGGTGCCGGCGGCGCTCCCGCCGGCGAAGACGGCAAGCGGCTTCAGCGGATCGTTGGAGCCGGCCGCCGCGCCCACGGTCAACACCGCGCCGTAGAGCAGCGCCAGCAGGCTTGCGGTGCGCACCACGACGCCGCCGGACCGCTCCACCGGCCAATGCACGAAGGCATAGGTGCCGAAGCCAATCAGCAGCGCGGCCCACAAGAAGAGCTCGAGCCCCGCCGGCAGGAGCGGAGCGGCCATCCAGATCGCCGTGGCGAGGAAGCCGAAGCCGAACACCTGCTTGACCGTGTCCATCCAGGCTCCGGCCCGGGGCAGGACGCCGCCGCCCAGCGTGCTGAAGACGATGAGCGGAATGCCCTTGCCGATGCCGAGGCCGAAAAGAGCGGCGGCGCCAAGGGTGACATCGGCGGTCTGGGCAATGTAGAGCAGCGCGCCGGCAAGCGGGGCGGTGACGCAGGGGCCGACAATCAGCGCGGAGGAAAAGCCCAGGACCACGGCGGCGCGCTTGGAGCCGGCGCCCTGGCCGGTGCCACGGGAGAGAGCATTGGTCCAACGTGCCGGAAGCTGGAGTTCGTAAAGGCCGAACATCGACAGGGCCAGCACCGCGAACAGCAGCGCGAGCACCCCGGCCATCCACGGCGATTGCAGCACCATCTGCAGGTTCTGGCCCGACCAGCCGGCGGCGGCGCCAAGCAAGGCGAAGGCGCTGGCAAGGCCGAGCACGTAAAGGCTCGACAAGACGAAGCCGCGCCGGGGTGTCAGCCGTTCGCCTTCACGGGCAAGGGCGCCGGCCATGATCGGATACATGGGAAAGACGCAAGGGGTGAAGGCCAGCAGCAGGCCGAACAGGGGGAAGGCCGCGAGCACGAGAATGACCCCGCCGCGCGCCATCAGCGAGGGGATCAGCCCCGGGTCCTCGGCAAGCTCGAAGGCGGGCGCGGCGCCAGTGGTCTCCGTGGCGCGGTCGGTCGCTGGGTCGGCGGTCGTGTCCGTCGGCGCCGGTGTCCAGAGCGAGAGCTTGGGCGCGACGAGGCCGCCTTGCGCGGTGACGGCAAGGGTCAGCGGATCGATGACGCGCGTTTCCGGCCGGTAGCAGATGCCGTCTTCCTGACAGCCCTGATAGGTGAGGGCAATGGGCGCATCGCCGGGCGCGGAAAGGGTGGCCTCGGCGCTGGCATAGTAGATCTCGGTGGTGCCGAAATTGGGATCGTCCTTGGCAATGCCGCTGCCGGTCTCAAGGGGCAGCGGCGCGCCGCCATCGGCGGTCTTGGCCTCGATATGCTCCCGGTAGAGATAATAGCCCGGCGCGATCTTCCACTGGAAGGCAAGGCCGCCGTCCGGGGCCTCGTGCACCTGCAGCGTGAAGGCCTCGTCCACGGGCAGCGGCGCGGCGCCGGCCGGCAGGGTCCAGACGAAAAGACAGAGTAAAAGCGATGCCAGACGTCTCACGATGGTCCTCAAGGCGGTGTTTTTGGTGTGTGAATCGCGGATCATGTCCGCCTGATCGCCAGCCAGTCTTAAGGCAGCCTTAAGCTGGACTTGTGCGATTGACGTGACAGGCGTTCCAGTAGACCGGGGTCCGGTATGGCCGAGGGCCGGTAGACCGAAGGAATGAAGCGAAAATGCGGATACTGATTGTCGAGGACGACCCGATGATGCTCGACGGTCTTACGGTTGGGCTCGGGCTTGCCGGTTTTACCTGCGATGCGGTGTCGAGCTGCGCCGATGCCGGCAGCGCCTTGCGGGCGCAGGGTTATGATGCGGTGGTGCTCGATCTGATGCTGCCGGATGGCTCCGGCCTCGATGTGCTGGCGGAGCTCAGGGCGCGCAAATCGGACACGCCGGTGCTGCTCCTGACCGCGCGCGATCAGATCCCGGACCGGATTCGCGGGCTCGATGCCGGGGCGGATGACTATGTCGGCAAGCCGTTCGATCTCGATGAGCTGGCCGCCCGGGTGCGGGCGATTGCCCGGCGCGGCAAGGGGCGGGCCTCGGCGCGGCTGGAGTGGCGCAGCCTGTCGCTGGAGCCGGGCAGCCTGTCGGCGACGAAGGACGGTGCGCCGCTGAAACTCACCCGGCGCGAGTTCTCCATCCTCAGCCTGCTGATGGAACGGCCGGGGGTGATCGTCACCCGGGCGATGCTGGAAGATGCGCTCTACGGCTGGCAGGAGGAGGTGGAGAGCAACGCGGTGGAGGTGCACATCCACCACCTGCGCGCCAAGCTCGGCCCCGGCGTGATCGAGACCGTGCGCGGTGTCGGCTACCGGCTGGCGGAGGAGGGGGCATGACCTCGCTGCGCGCCCGGCTGTTGCTCATCCTGATTACCGGCACCGCCGCCGTCTGGCTGTCCGCCATGGCCTGGATTTTCCTCAGCACCCGGGCGGAGGTGGAGGAGGTGCTGGATGCGCGGCTGATGGAGGCGGCGCGCATGGTCAATTCCCTGATCAGCGAACGGCGGCAGGAGCCGGGCGGCGGCCTTTCTTCCAAGGACACCCTGTTCGGTGAGTTCGAGCGGCAACCCCGGGCCTATGAGCGCCAGCTTTCCTGCCAGATCTGGTCGCTGGACGGGGCGCTGGTCGGCCGCTCGGAAAGCGCGCCGCAGATACGCCTCAGCACGGCGGAGGCCGGCTTCTCCCTGTCGGACATCGATGGCGAGACCTGGCGCGTCTTCACCGTGGAGAACCCGGAGCTCAACGTTCGGGTGATGGTCGGCGACAACCTGCGCATTCGCGATGGGCTCGTCGGCGATGTCATCAAGGGGATGCTGCTGCCGACGGTGCTGGTGCTGCCGGTGATGATCGGCCTGATCTGGCTCAGCGTGCGGCAGGGCCTGTCGCCTTTGAACACGGTCGCCGCCCATCTGGCGAGCCGGCGGGCGCGTGATCTGCGGCCGGTGCCGGACGGGAAACTGCCGCGCGAGGTGGCGCCGCTGGTCGGGGCGCTCAACGGGCTGTTCAAACGGGTGGAGGATGCCCGCGAGCGCGAGCGCAGCTTCACCGCCTTTGCCGCGCATGAGCTGAAAACGCCGCTGGCGGGGCTGAAGACCCAGGCGCAGATCGCCCTGGCGAGCGACGACCGGGATGTGCACGCCAATGCGCTGCGGCAGATCTCTTCCGGTGTCGACCGGACCGCGCGGCTGGTGAAGCAGTTGCTCGATCTTGCCGCGCTGGAAGCAAATGACGCCGGTCCGAAGCTCGCTTCGGGCGATCCGGCGGCGCTGGTCCGCTCGGTGGCCTCCGCACTGGAGCCGCTGGCGCGGAGCCGTGAGGTGTCGCTCTCCGTCACGGTGCCGGATGCGCCGCTGCGCGTGACGATGGAGCCGCATTTCCTGGAACTGGCCCTGCGCAATCTGGTCGAAAATGCCGTGCTGCATGCGCCAACGGGCGGGGAAGCCTCCTGCGAGCTGCGGCGCGCCCCGGATGGCCGGGTGTCCCTTCATGTGCGGGATGACGGGCCGGGGATCGCCGAGGCGGAACTGCCCCTTGCCACCGAGCGGTTCTTTCGCGGCAGCAATCGCAGCGCCCTGGGAAGCGGCCTTGGGCTGGCAATCGTCGAGCTGGCAATGGAGCGCATGGGCGGGGCGCTGCGGCTCGTCAACCGAACCCCGCACGGGCTGGACGCCAGCCTGACCTTCGCGAATCGCGGCGAAGACACCGCGCGCTGACGTGCTCTGATGCGACGCGAAACAGCTTGAGGCGCGGGCGGTTGTGGTGTCCCGCGCCCCAAAACTGTTGCAGATTTTGAGTCAGAGACTTTTTCCAAGTAATTCATTTTGAACAGGAAAATCCCTCCTGAAGCGCTGCGTGAGCGCAGGCGTGGCTGTCTTCGGCCGCGCGGATCCATGCCGATCTTGCCCGGGAAAACCCGTATGTGACCGGTTGACAGAAAAAACATATAAGCTACCGTTCAAAAAACGAAACGAATGTTTCATGGGGTGGATATGCGAATTGGTGTGGGGCGGCTCTGGCACGAGGCCAATTCCTTTTCGGTTTCAGTCACGGATCTGGCTGAATTCGAGGCGCGCGAGTGGGTGCGCGGCGAGGCGGCGCCTGGCCTTTACGCAGGCACGGCGACCGAGCCGGGCGGCGCGCTCTCCTGGGCGAAGGCGCGCGGCGACGTGGAGCTGGTGTTCTCCCGCTGCGCCTCGGCGGCACCGGCCGGCCCGGTGGTGCAGGCGGTGCTCGACCGGGTTGTTGCCGAGATCGCCGGCGAGCCGGCATTCGAGAAGTTGGACGGTCTGTATCTGTCGCTGCATGGCGCCTGTATCGGCACCGATGACCTTGATCCGGAAGCGACCTTGCTCAAGGCGCTGCGGCGGCGGTTCCCGGATCTGCCGATCGTTGCCTCCTTCGACATGCATGCCTGCATCTGCGATGACCTCGTCGCCTGCCTGAACGGCGCCACCGTCTACCGGACCTATCCGCATGTGGACATGGACAAGGCAGCGGCAAGCGCGCTGGAGATGCTGGCGCGGATGATGGAGACCGGCTGCCGCCCGCGCGTTCTTCTGCGCACCATCGACCGGGTGCTGCCGAGCTTCAACATGCGCACGGATTTTCCCGGCCCGATGCGGGAGATCGAGGATCTGGCCCAGGCAGCCTCGCGGGAAAAGCCGGGCGCGCCGCTGCTGGCCGCTTATCCTTTCGCCAGCTTCGGCTATGCGGATGTGCCGGCGACCAATGCCGGCGTTCTGGTCACCTGCGAGGATGATGAGGCGGGTGCGCGCCTTGCCGATCAGGTGGCGGCGGAAATGCTGGCCCGGCAAACGGCGTTCCGGCCCGACCTGCCGCCAGCGAGCGCGCTGATCGCCGGGCGCCCGTGGGCAAATGGCCGGCGGATCGCCTTGCTTGAGCCTTCCGACAATCCCCTGTCCGGCGGGATCGGCGATACGCCGGGGCTTTTTGCCGCCGGGCTGGACGGGGCGGTGCCCGAGGGTACGGTGTTCGCCTTCTTCTGCGATCCGGATCTGGTGACGCGGGCTCATGCCGCCGGTGTCGATGCTGTGCTCGACGTGACCCTTGGCGGGCGGCTTGATGAGCGTTTCGGCGCAGCCGTGCCGTGCAAGGCCGTGGTGCGGGCGGTGACCGACGGTCGGTTCCGGAATGTCGGGCCGATGGAACGCGGCATGACCGTCAATCTGGGTCCGACGGCGCTGCTTGAGGTTGGGCCGATGCGGGTGATCGTCACCACCGGCTGCCAGTCGCCGAACGACCATGGCTATTTCCACCTGCACGGCATCGACCTTGCCGGAGTGCCGCTGCTGCTGGCCAAGGCGAAGAACCACTTCATGGCCGCCTTCGCCGATGCCTTCGACGAAATCCACCATTGCGAGACGCCCGGTCCGGCTATGGCCGACGTCTCTCAACTGCCGTTCCGGCACGTTCCGCGGGATCGGCTCACCCTGAAAGAAGACCAGAGGGAAACATGAAAAAAACGCTCCCCATCGCCCTTGTCGGGCTGGCCACGTTGACGACCGGTGCAATGGCTACGGAACTGACGATCAGCTCCTGGGTCGCCCCGTCCCATCCGACGATCTTCGCCGGTTACGAGACCTACTTCCCCGCCGTCGAAGAGGCGACCAAGGGCGAAGTGACCTTCAAGCTCGTCTCCGGTGGCGCGCTGCTCGGCGGCAAGGAAACCCTCACCGGTCTTGGCGACGGCGTCGCCGACGGATCGGTGCTGGCGCTGACCTACAATCCGGCGCAGCTTCCGACCAGCCAGCTCGTGGCCGAGCTGGCCATGCTCAGCGGCAATTCCCTGGCCGTGGCGGCGGCGGTGACCGAGTTCACCCTGCTCAACTGCCAGCCCTGCATCACCGAGTTCTCGGCGCAGAACGTCGTTTATACCGGCAGCTACGCCACCGCTCCTTACGCGCTGATCTCCAAGGGCGACATCACCTCGCTGGCCGACATCGCCGGCAAGCGGATTCGCTCGCCGGGCGGTGCCTGGGATCGCTGGATCACGGAAAGCGGTGCGACCGTGGTGCACACCTCCAGCTCGGAAATGTACGAGGCGCTGGACAAGGGCATGATCGACGTGGCCATGCAGCCGGCCGCCGCGCTGAAGTCCCATTCGCTGTGGGATGTGGCCAACTCCATCACCCTCGGCAGCTTCGGCGTCTACAACTCCGGCCCGCTGCTGTCGTTCAACAAGGACGCCTGGGGCGAGCTCACCCCGGAAAACCGCCGGGTGATGCTCGACAAGATGGCGCTGGCAATCGTCGCCACCACCGAGGCCTACCTGACGCAAAACGCCGCCGCCAAGACC
This sequence comes from Stappia indica, assembly GCF_020177335.1. GTDB lineage: Bacteria > Pseudomonadota > Alphaproteobacteria > Rhizobiales > Stappiaceae > Stappia > Stappia indica_B. The sequence continues at coordinate 121,921 of NZ_JAIVMG010000001.1, forward strand.
GAGGCACCGGAGCACGGCGTGACGCTGGTGGAAAAGCCCGCCAAGCTGGAAGAAGAGATCGCCGCCTTCAACGGACAGGACATTTCGGCGGTGATCGAAAAGGCGGAAAACGTCTATGGGGTGAAGGACGCCAAGTCGCTGATCGAGAGCTACACCCAGCTTCTGGCCAAGTGGCAGGGCATCACCTCCGAGGTCGCCTCGCGCGAGGAACTGGTTGCCCGCATGAAGGCCGATATCTTCGACAAGCTGTCGGAGACCGACTACGGCCTTTAAGGCGATCCCCGGGAACCCGGCCTTTCGGGTTTCTGTGCGGATTTGCAATGATGCCAAGAGGTTGCGGCGCATTCTTCGCAAGATGAATCGGGTCAATGAGACTCTGGGCGAGATGCACCCGGGCCGCCACCTTTCTTGCCCGCCGGAGCGGCACCGCGTCGCTCCGGCCCCGGTTTCCGCCGATCCGGCGGGGCGTTTGCCGGTCTGAAGAGGACCGGCCGCCGCTGCCGCCGCCTTGCCCTGTCAAGCTGGGGACCCCATGCAAACACTCGATAATTTCCTTGGCCGGCTCGGCCGCTGGCTGGCCTGGGCGGCCGTGGCCTGCCTGGTGCTGATGATGGTGGAAGTCTGTCTGGATGTCGCCGGACGGTTCCTTTTGTCCATGCCGATGCCCTCGACCCTTGAGATCGTCTCCGAGTGGTGGATGCCGGCGCTCATCTTCCTGCCGCTGCTCAATGTGGAATGGCGCGACGAGAACATCGCCGTCGACATTCTGCACCAGCGGCTCAACCCGCGCTGGCGCGCGGCTTGCGATGCCTTCGCGCTGCTGTGCTTCGGTCTCTTTCTCTGGCTGATCGCCTATGCCGGGTTCGAACAGGCGATGCGGGCCGCCCGGCAGGGCGAGTTCATCGTCGGCATGATCCCGGTGATCACCTGGCCACCGCGCTTCTTCCTGCCCGTTGCCGGATGTCTGACCGGCCTCCTGTGCCTCGTGCGCGCCGTTGGCGCGATCCGGGTCGCGGTGACCGGCCGGGGCGGATATCTGCCGAACACGCTCGATTCGAAGGGGGCGCACCTTGGATAGCATCACTCTCGTTTACTGGGCTCTCGGTGCGCTGCTGGTTCTGCTGGCCCTGCGCGTGCCGGTGGCCGCGGCCCTCGGCCTGGTGGCCATCGTCGGCATCTATATCCTGATGGGCGAACGGGCGACCTGGGGCGTGTTGCGCTCGGTGCCGCATGCCTTCGCCGCGCACTGGAGCCTCAGCGCCATCCCCATGTTCCTGTTCATGGGCTACATCTGCTTCTCCGCCGGACTGACCGACGGGTTGTTTCGGGTGGCGCGTGCCTGGCTGACCTTCCTGCCCGGCGGGCTGGCGATCTCCTCCGTCGGTGGCGCGGCGCTGTTTTCCTCCGTCACCGGATCTTCGGTCGCCTGCGCGGCGGCCATGGGCAAGATCGCCGTGCCGGCCATGCTGGAGCGCGGATACGATCCCAAGCTGGCGGTCGGCACCATTGCCGCGGCTGGTACCATGGGCTCGCTGATCCCCCCGAGCACCATCCTGCTGCTCTACGCTGTCTTCGCCGAGGTGCCGGTCAGCGAGCTCTTCATCGGCGCGGTGATCCCGGGGCTGCTGACGGCGGTGATGTACAGCGCCATGATCCTGTTGCGGGTGCGGTACAACCCGGCGCTGGCGCCGCGCGAGACCGCCGTTGACTGGCGCGAGCGGTTCGTTTCGCTGGGGCAGACCTGGCCGCTGTTCCTGCTGATCGTCACCGTGTTCGGCGGCATCTTCGGCGGGCTGTTCTCGGCCACCGAGGCCGGGGCGATCGGCGCGCTGGTCTCGATCCTGATCGGCTTTGCCAAGAAGACCCTGAGCTGGAAGGCGTTGGTGCAGGCGGCGCTGGAGACCATCCGCTCGACCTCGGCGATCTTCCTGATCGCGGTGGCCGCAGCACTGTTGACCCGGCTGTTCGCCTTCGCCGGCTTTCCTGACTACGTGCAAGGTCTGATCGGCGACGACCTGTCACCGCTGACCATCATCCTGGCGGTGTCGCTGATCTACCTTCTGCTCGGCATGTTCCTCGATCCGATTGGCGTCATGCTCCTGACCCTGCCGGTGCTGCTGCCGATCTTCGACAATGCGGGCATCAGCCTGATCTACGCCGGTGTGATCATCACCAAGTATCTGGAGATCGGCCTGATCACGCCGCCGGTCGGGCTCAACGTGTTCGTCATCAAGAACGTGGTGTCGGGCAAGGTGTCGACCAGTGACGTGTTCCGCGGGGTCGGGTGGTTCCTGCTTGCCGACGTGGTGACGGTCGCCATACTGATCGCATTTCCGGCGACGGTGCTGTGGCTGCCGGAACTGATACGGGGGTAGGGCCATGAGCGAACCGGCGTCCACGCCAACGACCCTCGATGCGCTGAACGCGCGCATGATCGCCGACATGGACGCGCTGCCGCGCCGGCTGGCCGACGGGGCACGCTATCTGATCGACCATCCCGATGATGTGGTGATCAGCTCCATGCGCGAGATCGCGGCACGGGCCGGCGTTGCTCCGGCGACGCTGGTGCGGCTCGCCCGCAGCTTCGGCTTCGCCGACTGGTCGCAGATGCGCGCGCTTTACACCGAGCATCTGCGCACCGTTCCGGCGCGCTATGCGGACAAGGCGCGGGCGGCGGTGGAAAGCGACAAGGCCGGCGGGCTGATGGCGGAGACCTTCCGGGCGCAGGAGGCAAGCCTTGCCTTCGCCGCGCAGGTCAACCCGCCGGAAGCCTTCACCGAGGCCGCCCGCACCCTGGCCCATGCCAAGCGGGTCTATGTGGCCGCCTTCATGAGCTGCCGGGGGCCGGGGCTGACCTTCACCTATCTGTGCAAGATGCTGCGGCCGAATGTGGAACTGCTCGGCGGCGAGGGCTCATCCCTCGTTGCCGATCTGTCCATGCTGGAGCCGGGCGATGCGGTGTTGTCGATCAACTTCCAGCCCTATGGGCGGGAGATCGCGCAGGTCGGCGAGGCGGTGCAGCGTTCGGGCGCGGATCTGATCAGCCTCAGCGACAGCCGGGCCACGCCGCTGCAGGCCCAGGCACGGACCGTGTTGCTCTACTCCGCCGAAAGCCCGTCTTTCTTCCCGTCCATCGTCTCCGCCGTTGCGCTGGTGGAGAGCCTGGCCGGAGCAATTCTCGCCGAACTGCGCGACACGGCGACGGATCGTATCAACCGGATCGAGGAGCAACTTTACGCCTCCGGATCCTATCAGCATTCGCGCCGCAGCAAGTCATAAAGAAGATCTGCCATGAGCTACGTTTTCCATCGCACCGCACTTGGCGGCTTGCCGGTCGCCGCCTCGGGCCAGGGCGCCGAAATCATCGACACCGAGGGGCGCCGCTACATCGACGCCTGCGGTGGTGCCGCCGTCTCCTGTCTGGGCCATGGCGAGCCGCGCGTTCTGGAAGCGATCCAGCGCCAGCTTTCCACCCTCGACTACGCCCATTCGAGCTTCTTTACCACCGAAGGGGCGGAGGAACTGGCCGAGCACCTGTGCACGGCGACGCCGCTGCCGCTGGAGAAGGTCTATTACGTGTGCAGCGGCTCGGAAGCGGTGGAGACCGCCGTGAAGATGGCCCGCCAGTATCACGTGGAGCGGGGCGAGCCGCAGCGCCGGGTGCTGATCTCCCGGCACCAGAGCTACCACGGCAACACGCTCGGTGCCCTGTCCTTCGGCGGCAATCCGGGCCGGCAGAAGCCCTATGCGCCGCTGCTTCTGGAACAGCGCAAGATCGCGCCCTGCTTCGACTATCGTTACCGGCAGGCGGAGGAAACGCCCGAGGAATACGGCCTGCGTGCCGCCAATCTGCTGGAGGCGGAAATCCTCGCCGCCGGGCCGGACACGGTGATGGCATTCCTGGCCGAAACCGTGGTCGGGGCGACCTCCGGGGCGGTGGCGGCCGCGCCGGGCTACTTCCGGCGCATCCGCGAGATCTGCGACAAATACGGCGTCCTGCTGATTCTTGATGAGGTGATGTGCGGCGCCGGCCGGACGGGCCGGTTCCTCGCCTGCGAGGAAGAGGGCGTTGCGCCGGATCTCGTCACGCTGGCCAAGGGGCTGGGCGGAGGCTTCCAGCCGGTGGCTGCTGTGATGTGCACCAGCGCCATTCATGAGACCTTCGCCAAGGGCAGCGGCAGCTTCGTGCACGGGCACACCTATTCGGCCCATCCGGTGGCCTGCGCGGCGGCGCTGGCAGTGCAAAAGGTGATCCGCGACGACCGGCTGATGGACAATGTCGCCGCCCGTGGCGCCGATCTTTCGGCGCGGCTCGGCGCCCGGTTCGGCAATCATGCCCATGTGGGCGACATTCGCGGGCGCGGCCTGTTGCAGGCCATCGAACTGGTGGAAGACCGGGCGCGCAAGACCCCGTTCGATCCTGCGCTGCGGATCGGTGCGCGCATCAAGCGCGAGGCAATGGATCTGGGCCTGCTGGTCTATCCGGGGGCGGGAACCGTGGATGGCACCTGCGGCGATCACATCCTCTTGGCGCCGCCCTATAACATCGACGCGCAGATGGTCGGGGAGATCGTCGACCGCCTCGGCGATGCGGTCGACCGCGCGGTCGCCGCGCTCTGACCTTTGCAGGTATTCGGTCCCGCGTCTCTAGTCGGGCGCGGGGCCTTCGAACTGGACGCCGAGGTCGGTGCCCGTGCGCCAGCGCACCACGGCGATGACGCGAATGTCGTCATTGACGACGCGCAGCTCGAACTTGTCCGGGATCGACACCGTTGAGGGAAGCTTCAAGAGAGCTCCGTTTTCCGACAGGTTCCGAACGCGGCAATCGAACACCGAGCTCTGGCCATTGATGACGATCTTGCCGCTCTTGAGCGTGCGGTGTCGGGGAGAGCTGCGGCGTTCCGGACCGGTCATGGCGTGTGTCGACCTCAAGTTTCCACGTCAACGTGTATATAGCACAGATTCCCTGTCGCTGGTGGGCAGGGGGACTGCGTCGCTTGTGAATAAGCGGCTGGGAGACCTGCCGCAAGGGACCCGTGGACTGTGGGAAATGCGTAGACGCGGAAGTCCGGACGCGGACCGTCATGCTTGACCCTGCACGCTGCGTCATGCGATCCACAGCCAGCAATTGCTCTTCCGGTTGAGAGGGATGGACCAAGGACATGAGCATCTTGATTTCAGGGCTGATCCTGTTTTTCGCGGCGCATGCCGTGCCGATGCGTCCGGCCTTGCGCACCGCCCTGCGCGGCAAGCTGGGCGAGATCGGCTACAAGGCGGCCTTTTCGGTGGTTTCGCTGATCGGTTTCGCGCTGATCGTCTATGGCTATGGCGAGGCGCGCATGGCCGGCTCGCCGCTGCTCTACGACCCGCCCCTGTGGCTGCGGCATGTGACCATGCTGGTGATGGTGCCGGTCTTCGTGCTGCTGGTCGCGGCCTATGCGCCGGGCGGCCGGATCAAGGCTGGCGTCAAGCACCCGATGGTGCTGGCGGTGAAAATCTGGGCCGTGGCCCATCTGCTGGCCAATGGCGATCAGGCCTCGGTGCTGCTGTTCGGCGCGTTTCTCGCCTGGGGCGTCATCGACCGGATCTCCCTGAAACGGCGCGGCGACATTGGCGGGGCGGCGATTGCCGTGCCATCCAGGAGCGGCGACGTGATTGCCATTCTCGCCGGTCTTGCCCTCTATGCCGCCTTCATCGTCGTGCTGCATGAGTGGCTGATCGGCGTGCCGGTGGTCTGATAACCGCTGGTTGGCGGGCGCCCTTGCCTCACTTGCGCCATGAAGAGGCGCGAGGAGGGCGCGAACGGCGTTTGCCAGTGGGATGGCAAATGGATAAGGTGGCGCCGCGCGGGCGCCGCTCGCATCACTTTCTCTTCTTTTCGTCAGGAAATCGCTGCGTATGTCGGACATTTTTCGTGAGGTCGACGAGGAAATCAGGCACGAGCGCTACAAGCGCTTGTGGGATCGCTTCGGGCCCTGGTTGATCGCCCTCGCACTTGTCGTGGTCGTCGGCACGGCTGCCTATCGGGGCTGGCTGTACTGGCGCGAGACCGAGGCGCAGAAATCGGGCGATGTGTTCATCAAGGCCTCCGAACTGGCCGAGGACGGCAAGCTGGCCGAGGCCCAGGAGCTGCTCGCCAGCCTGACCGATGCCGAGGGCGGATATCCTGCGCTTGCAGCCTTGCGCGCCGCCGGCGTTCAGGCCGAGGCCGGCGACAAGGCCGAGGCCATGGCCGCCTTTGACGCTTTCGCGGCCAAGTCGGGTGAGGATGCGTTGCTGCGCAATGTGGCGCGGCTGCGGGCCGGATACTTGGCGCTGGAGCTGGGCGATTTCGCCGGCGCGGCGGATCGTCTGGAGCCGCTCACCGGTCCGGACAGCGCCTGGCGGTTCCTGGCCGGCGAAGCGCTGGCGCTTGCCGCCTGGAAGAGCGGCGACAACGACGAGGCTCGCCGCCGGATCGAGGAAATCACCGAGAGCGCGGAGGCCCCCAGCGATGTGGTGGCGCGGGTCGGTACCGTTCTCGATCTCCTGAACGCGGCGGAAGGGACCCCCGACAAGAAGGCCGAATCGCAATGACGCGTGGTTTCATGATCCGCGCCGCGCTGCTGTGCGGTGCCCTGGCGCTCGCGGGATGCGAGACCGTTTCCGATCTCAACCCGTTCTCCAAGGATGACAAGATCCTGCCGGGTGAGCGCGAGGCGCTGTTCGAAGGGGCGGACCCGCTCGCCGAGACCACCGGCAAGACCGCGCGGGTCGGTCCGGCCACCTCGGCTGGCTCCTGGACCCATGGCGGCGGCAACGCCGCGAACAATCCGGGCAATGTCGCCACCAACATCTCCGGCGGCCGTGCCTGGCGGGCCTCGGTTGGCGGCAGCGGCGGCGGATTGTTCTCCGGCGCGGTGCGGATCGCCGCGCGCCCTGTCGCCGCTGGCGGTCGGATCTTCGTTTATGCCCAGAATGGCGACGTGGTGGCCCTGTCCACCAATGGCGGGCGCGCGTGGCGCCGCTCGCTGCGCCCGGAAGGCGAGAATGACGTGGCCTCCGGCGGCGGTGTCGTCGTCGATGGCGGCCGTGTCTTCGCCGCCACCGGCTACGGCCAGCTTGCCGCACTGGATGCCGGCTCGGGCCGGGTGCTGTGGACCAAGGACATCGGCGCTCCGGCGCGTCAGGCGCCGGCAGCGGCCAATGGCACGGTGTTCGCCGTCACCCAGACCGGCGAGGTGCACGCCCTTGCCCAGGACGACGGCGCCGAGCGCTGGACCTATTCCGGTATTGCCGAAAACAGTGGTCTGCTCGCCTTCGCCAATCCGGCGATCTCCGGCGGCCTCGTGATCGTTCCCTTCACCTCGGGCGAGGTGATGGCGGTCGATATCAAGAGCGGCGAACCGAAGTGGATCGAGGGGGTGACGCGCTCCTTCCGCACCCGCGCCGTTTCCGGTTTTTCCGACGTCTCCGCCAGCCCGGTGATCGCCGACGGGGTGGTCTATGCCTCCGGCGTGTCCGGGCGACTGGTCGCGTCGAAGCTCAGGACCGGCGAGCGCCTGTGGGAGCAGAATGTCGGTTCGGTGCACACGCCGGTCGTCTCTGGCGGGGCGGTGTTCCTGGTCGACATCGAGGACCGGATGGTTGCGATCGACCGCAAGAGCGGCGAACCGCTGTGGCGGACCGCGCTGCCGAGCCTTGAGAAGAAGAAGCGCATCAACTGGGCCGGACCGGTGCTTGCCAACGGGGTTCTCGTGGCGGTATCGAGCGACGGGCGCCTCGTGCGCATCGACGCGGCCTCCGGCCGGATCCTGGCGACCACACAGACCTCGGAGGACATCTACGTTACTCCGATCATCGCTGGTGGGCGCATGATCACGATCACCAGCAAGGGCGACGTCGTCGCCTTCAATTGACCCAGGACCGTTCGTCCTGCTCGCGCCCGCCGCGCCGCTTGTCGGCGGGCGACCATGAAGTGGTAATACCGTGCCTGCGACCATCGCGATTATCGGCCGACCGAATGTCGGCAAGTCCACGCTGTTCAACCGTCTCGTCGGCAAACGCCTGGCGCTTGTCGACGATACGCCCGGCGTCACCCGGGATCGGCGCGCAGGCGATGCGCGCCTCGGCGACCTGAAATTCACCATCATCGACACCGCCGGTCTGGAAGAAGCCGATCAGCGCTCGCTGGAAGGGCGGATGCGGGCGCAGACCGAGGAAGCGATTGCCGATGCGGATGCGGTGCTGTTCGTCATTGATGCGCGCGCCGGGGTGACCCCGAGCGACGCCCATTTCGCCAATCTGCTGCGTCGCACCGAGACGCCGATCATTCTTCTGGCCAACAAGGCCGAGGGGCGGGCCGGCGAGAGCGGGCTCTACGAGGCCTTCGGGCTCGGCTTTGGCGATCCGATTGCCATGTCGGCGGAACACGGCGAGGGGCTGGCGGATCTTTACGACGCGCTGCTGCCGATCATCGATGGGGTCGAGGCAGCCCAGGGGACGGGTGCCGAGGCACAGACCGACGTGGATGTGGAGGATGCCGAGGACGAGGCGCCGGCCGGCAGCCGCGAACGGCCCCTGCGGGTGACCATCGTCGGCCGGCCGAATGCGGGCAAGTCCACCCTGATCAACCGGATTCTTGGCGAGGACCGGCTGCTGACGGGCCCGGAAGCGGGCATCACCCGGGATTCCATCTCCGTCGACTGGGTCTGGAACGACCGGCATGTGAAGCTGTTCGACACCGCCGGCATTCGCCGCAAGGCGCGGGTGCAGGAAAAGCTGGAGAAGCTGTCCGTCGCCGATGCGCTGCGGGCGATCAAGTTCGCCGAGGTGGTGATCGTCACGCTCGATGCCACCATCCCGTTCGAGAAGCAGGACCTGCAGATCATCGATCTGGTCGCCCGCGAGGGGCGGGCGCTTGTGATCGCCATCAACAAATGGGATCTGATCGAGGATCGCACGGCGGCGATGCAGGTGATCAGTGACGCCTCCGAACGCTATCTCAACCAGATTCGCGGTGTGCGCATCGTCACCCTGTCCGGCCTGCACGGGCGGGGCATCGACAAGCTGATGGAAGCGGCCTTCAGCGCCTATGAGGTCTGGAACCGCCGCGTGTCGACCGGACGCCTGAACCGTTGGCTGGATGGCGTGTTGATCCATCATCCGCCCCCGGCGGTCGCCGGGCGGCGGGTCAAGCTGCGCTATCTGACCCAGCCGAAGACCCGGCCGCCACATTTCGTGGTGTTCTGTTCGCGGCCCGAAACCCTGCCGGAAAGCTACACCCGCTATCTGGTGAACGGCCTGCGCGAGACCTTCGACATGCCGGGAACACCGATCCGGCTGAGCTACCGCAAGGGCGAGAACCCTTACGCGGCCAAGGCGCAAAAGCGCAAGATCCAGTAGCCGGACGTGCTGTCCCACAGGACCCATCAAGAAGCCCGCCGCTGCCATCTGGCAGGGCGGGCTTTTTTCATTTCTGACCGAGGGCAACGGTGCCGCTCGGCGTCATCAACTCATTGCGGTGAATTCGTCTCTCATTCATGCGCTGACGAAGACGATGACCGCGCGCATGGCGGTATTCGGTGCCCCGCACCTCGGCGTCCTCCCGGCCCCCGAGCCGGGATCGGGGGGCCAGAAGACGTGCGTTTTCATCGGGGTGGAGGCGCGGGGCCGTGGCTCTCCGGTCCCGGGTCGCGCTGACGCTTCGTCCGGGAGGACGCGCGGAGAGCGGGGCCGTCTCAAGAGCAGAGCAGCCCCTACCACGGCTCCGCTTTGCTGCGTCAGGGATGACGCCCGATTACATGAAAAAGGCCCGCCTGTTGGATAACAGGCGGGCCTTTTTCACGTTCTGGCTTCCTTACGAGGAGACTTGCACGAAGTCCCGCAACTCCTTCGACGGGAAGTCGAAAAGCTGGCCATTCGCCGTGTTCTCCGGGGACACGAGGTCGAGCAGATGCGGTACCAGCTCGGACGGGTGCGGCAGGGTCTCCGGATCCTCGCCGGGCATGGCCTGCGCCCGCATGGCGGTGCGCATCGGGCCGGGGTTGACCAGCATGCCGGTGATCGGCGTGGTCAGGGTCTCGGCGACATAGGTGCGCACCAGCGCTTCCAGGGCTGCCTTCGATACCGAGTAGGGGCCCCAGTAGGCCTTGCACTTGTGAGCCGCGCCTGAGGACAGGAACAGGGCACGCCCGGCATCCGACTGGCGCAGCAACGGGTCGAGCGAGCGGATCAGACGCCAATTGGCGGTGACGTTGATCGCCATCACCTTGTCCCAGGTCTTGGGATCGACATGGCCGAGCGGCGACAGGCCGCCGAGGATGCCGGCGTTGCCGATGAGGATATCCAGCTTCTTCCAGCGTTCGTAAAGTGCGGCGCCGAGCCGGTCGAGAGCGTCGTAGTCGGTCAGGTCGACCGGCACCAGCGTCGCCTGGCCACCGTCGGCGCGGATCTCGTCGTCGAGCTCCTCCAACCCGCCGACCGTGCGTGCGACCGCCACCACATGGGCACCTTCCGCCGCCAGCGCGCGGGCCGTGAAATAGCCGATACCGCGCGAGGCGCCGGTGACCACGGCGACCCGTCCTTCAAACCGTTTCGTCATGCGTGATTTATCCTACTTCGACCAGACGCGGGAGGTGGGTGACATCGCCTTCCTCGGCCATGTCCGTGAGCGGCGTCGGATAGTCGCCGGTGAAGCAGTGATCGGTAAACTGCGGGGCGTCGTTGTCGCGCCCTTCGTAGCCGATGGCCTTGTAGATGCCGTCGACCGACAGGAAGGCCAGGGAATCGGCGCCAATGTAATTGCGCATTTCCTCAAGGCTGTACTTGGCGGCCAGCAGCTTCTCGCGCACCGGCGTGTCGATGCCGTAATAGTCGGAGAAGCGGATCGGCGGCGAGGCCAGCCGGAAATGTACCTCGCGCGCGCCCGCATCGCGGATCATCTGCACGATCTTCACCGAGGTGGTGCCGCGCACCAGGCTGTCATCAACCAGAACCACCCGCTTGCCCTCGATCTGGGCCCGGTTGGCGGAGTGCTTCAGCCGCACGCCGAGGGTGCGGATCTGCTGGGTCGGCTCGATGAAAGTCCGGCCGACGTAGTGGTTGCGGATGATGCCGAGCTCGAAGGGAATGCCGGAGGCATCGGCGTAGCCGAGCGCGGCGGGAACACCGGAATCGGGCACCGGCACCACCACATCGGCCTCGACCGGGGTTTCCTGCGCGAGCTGGCGACCGAACTCCTTGCGCACATTGTAGACGCTGCGCCCGCCCAGGATGGAATCGGGCCGCGAGAAGTAGATGTATTCGAAGATGCAAGGGCGGGCCGGCCGGCGGCCGAAGGGGAAGTAGCTTTCGATGCCGCTGGGGCTGCAGACCACCACTTCGCCGTTTTCCACCTCACGGATGAAGGTGGCGCCGATGATGTCGAGGGCGCAGGTCTCCGAGGCGAAGATCGGCGCGCCATTGAGGTCGCCGAGCACCAGCGGGCGGATGCCATAGGGATCGCGGGCGCCGATCAGCTTCTTGCGGGTCAGCGCCACCAGCGAATAGGCGCCTTCCATCTGCGAGATGGCATCGATGAACCGGTCGACGATCTTGTCCTTGCGGCTGCGGGCCACAAGCTGGAGCACGACCTCAGAATCGGAGGTCGACTGGCAGATGGCGCCTTCCTTGATCAGCTTGCGCCGCAAGGTCATGGCATTGGTGAAATGGCCGTTGTGGCAAACGGCGATGCCGCCGCCATCCAGCTCGGCGAACAAGGGCTGCACATTGCGCAGGATCGTTTCGCCGGAGGTGGAATAGCGCACATGGCCGATGGCGTAGGGGCCGTTCAGGCGGCTGATCGTCTCCGCATTGGAGAAGTGATCGCCGACGAGGCCGAGATGGCGCTCGGAGCGGAACTGGCTGCCGTCGAAGGTGACGATGCCGGCCGCTTCCTGCCCGCGGTGCTGCAGAGCATGAAGGCCGAGCGCCGTGATGGCGGCCGCGTCATCATGGCCGAGAACGCCGAACACCCCACATTCTTCGTGCAGGGTATCGCCGTCCAAATCATCCTGTGAAAGCTCCAGCGTGGTGTCGCTGATCATCGCTTTGCTCCTGGGCAGATGTCGCATCAAGGATGCCGGAAGCCGGTCCGGCGCGCCGTTCAGTTGTTGGTCGAACCGGGCGCGGTCAATTGTTCGAGACCGCGACGTTCAGAATCCGAATAGGCCGGCTCTTCCGCCGGAACCGCGCCACCTTGCGCGGGAGACGGGGCCTGGCCGGTGCGGTTGCGGATCCGGTCAAGGATTTCCTTTTCCGGGTTCTCCGGCAGCGTGGCGACCAGCTTGTCGCCGATCGTGTCCAGCATCGGCTTCGACTTGGCGCCGGCGACCCAGGCGGGCTGTTCCGTCGCCGGGACGAACCAGTTGAAGAACAGCATCGCGACCACCACCAGCAGCAGCCCGCGCAGCGCGCCGAAGACAAAGCCAAGGGTCCGATCAAGCGCGCCAATCCGGCTGTCGAGCACGAAATCCGAAATCCGCATGGTAATATAGCTGACGATGATCAGCGTGACGAGGAAAACACCGGCCACGGAGACACCGAGTGCCACCTGCTCATGGCCGATATACTGCTTGGCGAAGGGCAGAACCTGGCCATAAAGGAAATAGGCGGCCACAGCCGCCGCGACCCATGAAGCGATCGACAGGACCTCGCGGACGAAGCCGCGGATCATGGCGAGGACCGCCGACATGAGCATGATGACGAGGAGGATTCCGTCGAGAAGCGTGATCGGCATTGCTCCGCACAGTCCCTGATCGCTGCCATTACGGCGTGGTCGGCCCATTGATCCGCGTGGGCCGGGCGCGGTTCGATCCTATGACGCGGGATCTCCGGCAGAGCCGGCTGCGATACGGCTTACCAGTTCGGCCAATTCCGAAAGTCCGGTAACCGCCGCTTCTTCGACCTTGCCGTCACTGATGTTTGCCTCCGGCACGACCGCAGTCGAGAACCCGAGCTTGCGTGCTTCCTTCAACCGGCTTTGCCCTTGCGAGACCGGCCGTACCGCCCCGGAAAGGCTGACCTCGCCGAAATAGACGCAATCGGCTGGAAGGGCAACCCCGCTGAGCGAGGAGATCAGCGCCGCGGCCACCGCAAGATCGGCGCCGGTCTCGGTAATCCGCAAGCCGCCGGCGACGTTGAGGTAGACGTCGTTCTGGGAAAAGCGGACGCCGCAGCGCGCTTCCAGCACGGCGAGAATCATCGACAGGCGGGCGCTGTCCCAGCCCAGCACCGAACGGCGCGGGGTGCCGAGCGGCGAGGGAGCGACCAGCGCCTGGATCTCGATCAGCAGCGGCCGGGTGCCTTCAAGGCCGGCGAACACCGCCGCGCCAGGGGACCGGCCGCTGCGTTCGCCGAGGAACATCGCCGACGGGTTGGCGACCTCGCGCAGGCCAGCGTCGGACATCTCGAAGACGCCGATTTCGTCGGTGGCGCCGAAGCGGTTCTTCACCGAGCGCAGGATACGGTACTGATGCGCGCCATCGCCCTCGAAATAGAGCACCGCATCGACCATGTGCTCGACGACCCGGGGGCCGGCGATTTGCCCGTCCTTGGTGACGTGGCCGACGAGAATCACGGTGGCGCCGCTCGACTTGGCATAGCGCACCAGCGCCTGGGCCGAGGCGCGGACCTGGGAGACCGTTCCGGGTGTGGAATCGATGGTCTCGGTCCACAGGGTCTGGATGGAATCGATGATCACCAGCGCCGGCGGCGGTCCGGCGGTCAGGGTGGCGAGGATATCCTCCACGCTGGTTTCCGCCGCCAGCCCCACCGGCGCATCGGCAAGGCCAAGGCGGGCGGCGCGCAGACGCACCTGGCCGATGGCCTCCTCGCCGGAAATGTAGACCGCCTTGTGCCCCAGCCGGGCGACCCGGGCCGCCGCCTGGATCAGGAGGGTCGATTTGCCAATCCCCGGATCGCCGCCGACCAGCAGCGCCGAGCCGCGCACGAAGCCGCCGCCGGTCACCCGGTCGAGTTCGCCGACCTTGGTGGCGATGCGCGGAGCTTCTTCCGTGTCGCCGGTCAGCCCAACGAGCGGGACGACCCGGCCCTTGCGTCCGGCCACCGGGTTGGGGGTGCCGCCGACGCCGCCGCCGGTGCGTTCCTCGACCAGGGTGTTCCATTCGCCGCAGGCATCGCAGCGGCCGGCCCATTTGCCAGTGGTGGCACCGCAGGACTGGCAGACGAAGGAGGTGCCGCGCTTGGCCATCAGTTGGCCGCGTCCGCGGCGGTGCCGTTGTCGGCGGCGGTGTCCGGCAGGTAGCGCCGGGTGAAACGTGCGCCCAGCGAGGTGAGGAACTCATAGCCGATGGTGCCGGCGCAGGAAGCGGCTTCATCGACGGAGACATGCGGGCCGAACAGCTCGACCAGAGCGCCGGGGACGGCCTTGTCCATCGGGACGTTGGTGACGTCGAAGGCGGTCATGTCCATGGAGACCCGGCCAAGCACCGGCAGATAATGGCCGGCGAGCCAGGCGCGGGCGCCAGGCTGTCCGCTGGCGGAGCCGGCGCGCCGCATGTAGCCATCCGCGTAGCCGGCGGCCACCATGGCCACCTGCATGTCCCGCTCGGCGGCGAAGGCCGCGCCATAGCCGATGGTGTCGCCCTTTTTCAGCGGGTGCACCTGAAGGATGCGCGCTTCCAGCGTGACGACGGTCTTGAGGAGGCTTTCCTCGTTCGCCGTGGCCTGCGAGCCATAAAGGGCGATGCCGGGGCGGGCGAGATCGAAATGATATTCCGGCCCAAGGAAGATGCCGGCGGAATTGGCCAGCGACTTGCGCGCATCCGGAAACAGCCTGGCAAGTTCGCGAAAGCGGCCGAGCTGGCGGTCGTTCATCGGGTTTCCCGGCATGTCCGCGCAGGCCAGATGCGAGATCACCAGCGCGGGGCGAAAGCCGGAGGCGGCAACCGCCCGCGCCTCGTCCGGGGAGAGGCCAAGCCGGCTGATGCCGGTGTCCACATGCAGGGCGGCGGGGCAGGGGGCGTCGGTGCGGCGGGCGTGATCGGCCCATTCCGCCACATCGGCGGGGGTGGCGAGAACCGGCCGCAGGCCGTGGCGGCTGTAGGCGGGGGCGGCGCCCGAGTAGAGGCCGTTCAGCACATAGATTTCCGCCTCAGCCGCTTCCGGACCCATGGCGGCAAGGTCGCGGCGCAGATTTGCCCCTTCCTGCGGGGTGGCGACGAAGAAGCTGCGGCAGCCGGCGCGCCACAGGGTACGGGTCGCTTCACCCGCACCAAGGCCGTAGCCGTCGGCCTTGACGGCGGCACCGCAGCGGGCACCGCCCGAAAGCTGTGCGGCCAGCGTGCGCCAGTTGTCGGCCAGCGCGCCGAGGTCGACCGTAATCCGACCGTTTTCCGGGAACTCCGCCCCGTCCCGGTCACCCGTTCCTTGCGAGACCTTCACATCCTGATCCATCAGTTCGTTTGTCGCCGTGGGCACGGCTGCGCCCTCTAACGTCCCGGCTTCGCGCGCCAGAATCGGATGGCGCGTTGGTAACCTACTCGTGAGGTTCGGGGAAACGGTCACTTTCGGCAAGGTCGGAGAAGCGGGTGAACTCGCCCTGGAAGTGCAGGTTGGCGGTGCCGGTCGGGCCGTGACGCTGCTTGGCGACGATGACTTCCGCCCGGTTCCGAACCCGTTCCAGCTTTTCCATGTCCTCGGGCGTTGCCTCGTTGCCGATAGCCTTGGCCAGATAATATTCCTCACGGAACACGAACATCACCACGTCCGCGTCCTGCTCGATCGAGCCCGATTCGCGAAGGTCCGACAGGATCGGCCGCTTGTCGTCGCGCGATTCGACCTGGCGGGAGAGCTGGGACAGGGCGATGATCGGGACGTTCAACTCCTTCGCCAGCGCCTTGAGCCCGGTGGTGATCTCGGTGATTTCCTGGACGCGGTTACCCTGGTTCTTCTGCGAGCCGGACAGAAGCTGGATGTAGTCGACGATCAAAAGGTCAAGGCCGCGCTGACGCTTCAGGCGGCGGGCGCGGGCGACGAGCTGCGCGATGGAGATACCACCGGTCTGGTCCACATGCAGCGGCACGGCCTGCATGGTCTGGGATGCGGCCGCCAGCTTCTCGAAGTCATGCTCGCTGATGTCGCCACGGCGGATCTTCGAGGAGGAGATTTCGGTTTGCTCGGAAATGATACGGGTGGCCAGCTGTTCGGCCGACATTTCCAGCGAGAAGAAGCCGACCACACCGCCATTGGTGGTCTTGAGCGCGCCGTCGGGCTGTTCCTCGGCCCGGTAGGCCTCGGCGACATTATAGGCGATGTTGGTGGCGAGCGAGGTCTTGCCCATGGCCGGACGTCCGGCCAGGACGATAAGGTCGGAGGGCTGCAAGCCGCCCATCAGCGCATCGAGATCCTTCAGCCCGCTGGAAATGCCCGACAGGGCGCCCTCGCGCTGGTAGGCGGCGGCGGCCATTTCGATGGTGGCCGAAAGGGCGTCACCGAAGGAGACGAAGCCGGCGTCGCTGCGGCCCTTTTCCGCCAGTTCGAACAGGCGCCGTTCCGCATCGTCGATCTGCGCTTCCGGCGGCATTTCGATCGGCGCGTCATAGGCGATGTTGACCATGTCCTCGCCGATGCGGATCAGATTGCGGCGAATGGCAAGGTCATAGATCGCCTGGCCGTAATCCTCGGCATTGATGATCGAGGCAGCATCGGCGGTCAGGCGCAGGATGTATTGCGCCGCCGGCAGGTCGGCGATCCGCGCGTCATGCGCGAAGAAGGTCTTCAGCGTGATCGGCGAGGCGATCTTGCCGGCGCGGATGAGCTGGCCGGCCTTCTCGTAGATCTCGCGATGCGGCTGAATATAGAAATGGCCGGGTTCGAGGAAATCCGAGACCCGGTAGTAGGTTTCGTTGTTGACGATGATCGCGCCCAGGAGCTGCCGTTCGGCTTCCGCGTTATGCGGCGCCACGCGCATCACGGTTGCGTCGTTCTTGTCGGGCGCTGGTGCCGGACCGTTCATCTCGTTTCCTCGCTGCTGCCTCTCTCGTAGCGGAGGCAGGCAGGCGAGGGAAGGGTGTGGCGCGGGATTCCCGGCAAGCGTGACGCGCCCGTGAATCACCGGGATAACCTGTGAATCACGGTTGACGTTGAGAATGTGAAGACTTTCGCCGGCTCAGGAGTGCCCCGCCGCCGAGACGGCGGGGCATCCGGTTGGCGCGGCCGGGGAGGTCAGCCGCCGATCTTGCCGCCATCCTTGCGGGTGACCACGACCACCGAGGGGCGCGGCGGCATGCCCTCGACGAAGTCCGGCCAGCGGGTTGCCGGATCCTCGAAGGTCGAGTTGCGCTCGAACCCCTTGAAGTTCTTCGTGCCGTCCGTCCCCGGATGCTGGACGGCGAGGAACAGGGCGCTCTGGTCCGGCGTAAAGTAGGGGCCGCACAGCTCGCCGCCGACGGGGCAGCGGAAGAACAGCTTCGAGGAGCCGCGCAGTGCCCCCTCGGTTTCGACCGCATAAAGCCCGTCCGACTTGCCGGTCTTGCCCCAGTTGGAGCCCTGGTCGGTGGAGACCCAGAGCCGGCCGGCGGCGTCGATCGCGCAGTTGTCGGGGGAGGCGAACCAGCCGTGCTCGGAGGTTTCCGGTCCCCACTGGGCGCCGACCTCGGCGACGCGCGGATCGCCGCATTTGACCAGGATGCTCCAGGTGAATTCCCGGGCCGCATGATCTTCCTGCGGCGCGACCATCTCGACGATATGACCGAAGGCGTTGTCGGCGCGCGGGTTGGCCGCATCCTCCTGGCCTTCCTTGCGGCGGGTGTTGTTGGTCAGCATCATGTAGACTCGCCCCTTTTCGCCCGGCTGGACGTCTTCCGGCCGATCCATCGGGGTGGCGCCAAGGGCATCGGCGGCAAGGCGGGTGTCGATCAAGACGTCGGCCTGGCTTTCAAAGCCGTTTTCTGCCGTCAGCGGGCCTTCGCCATGGACCAGCGGCAGCCATTCGAGCCGGCCATCGGCCTGGAACCGGCCGACATAGAGCGTGCCTTCGGACAACAGCTTCTTGTTTGCCTCGCGGTCGTCCGACACGGTGCCGCTGGAGACGAACTTGTAGACGTAGTCGAAGCGGGCATCGTCGCCGCTGTAGATCACGACCCGGCCATCGCCGTTGACGATCGCCTCGGCGCCTTCATGGCGGAAACGGCCAAGGGCGGTGTGCTTGACCGGGGTGGAGGCGGGATCGAGCGGGTCCACCTCGACGATCCAGCCGAAGCGGTTCACCTCGTTCGGCTCCTTGTCGAGATTGAACCGGTCGTGGTGCTGGCCCCAGTTGTACCAGCGCCCCGGCGCGCCATAGCGCTTGAGGCTGGCGGCCTGCGGGCCTTCGATCACCGGCTTGCCGTCGGCATTCAGCTTGTCGGTCCAGAAGTAGCCGTGGAAGTTTTCCTCGGCCATCAGGTAGGTGCCCCAGGGGGTCATGCCGCCGGCGCAGTTGTTCAAGGTGCCGATCACCCGGGTGCCTTCCGGATCGGCGGCGGTCTTCAGGCGCGCATGTCCTGCGGCGGGGCCATCGACGGTCATTTCCGTGTCGAGCATGCTGATGCGGCGATTGTATTTGGAGCCGGTGACCACCGACCATTTGCCGGCGTCATCGCGGGCGATCTCGAAGACGGAACCGCCATGGGCCGCCATCTCGATATCGACCAGCGCGCGGGTCATGTCGGCGAAGTCCTTGTTGTCCTGCCGGCCAATGCCGGGGAACATGACTTCCTCGTTGGTGTATTCGTGATTGACGCAAAGCAGGCCGCGCTTGCCGTCTTCCGACAGGGGCAGGAAGCCGACATAGTCGTTGTTGTAGCCAAAGCGGCGGAGCTGATCCGCGGCGCTCTGATTCTGCGGATCGAACGGGCCGACATCGTCGAACAGCGGATCGCCCCAGCGGATCAGTACATCGGCATCGTAGCCCTCGGCGACATGGTGGCGCTCGTCATTGCCGCTTTCCAGCTCGGCAAAGGCAAAGCTGCCGCTGGCCGCGCGGGCGGTGCCGGGCGCGGCGGTCAGCGCGGTGGTGCCGAAGAGGGCGGTGACGGCGCTCACGCCAAGAACGCCGCGCAGGACGTCGCGGCGGCCATAACGGGCGTTGACGATGTCGCCGAAGGTTTTCGCTTCGGCCGGGCTCAGTACCGTGTTGTCGGCCTCTTCGAAAGCCTCGGCCTTGTTTCCGAAATCATCCGTCTGGCGCAGTCTGGTCATTGCCATTCTCCCTCAAGGACACGCTTCAGGTTGCGTGGATAACTGGCGGGGTCACATTCCGCTCGGGAAATTGATGCGGCCGATCCGTGACATTTTCATGAAATATTCCATCACTTTAGTCGCATTTCCTGGACGGTGCGCCCTCAAAATAGCCCGATCGCGCCCAGCATTTACCGGTTGTGATGCCGCCGGGCGGGCAGGAGAGGTGTGGGTGTCGCCGTTCCGGGGTTGCGAACGTCATGGAACTGTCGCTTAATGTTCATGTGAGCGACATTTCGCGTTCATATGAAAACAATACGAAATGCGGGCGTTTTCGTTCGGCATGATCCGGGTTCTCCGATCATGGGCCTCAGTTCAACCGCATGTCGGGTCGTCCCCCGAGTTTGGGAGCTAAACAAACATGGCACATCGCAAGACACTCGCCGGTCTCGTCGCAGCGACGATTCTGGCTGGCAGCACCGGCGTTTCCTACGCCGCGACCGAAATCCAGTGGTGGCATGCATTCTCCGGCCGTCTGGCCGAATTGCTCACCGAGCAGGTCGAGAAGTTCAACTCCTCGCAGAGCGACTATGTGGTCGTGGCCTCGCACAAGGGCAATTATTCCGAGACCCTGAACGCGGGCATCGCCGCCTTCCGCGCCGGCGAGCAACCGCATATCCTGCAGGTGTTCGAGGTCGGCACCGCGACGATGATGTCGGCCAAGGGCGCGATCAAGCCCGTCTTCGAGGTGATGGAAGAGACTGGCAAGCCGTTCGACGCGGATGCGTATCTGGCCGCCGTCAAGGGCTACTACACCACCACCGACGGCAAGATGCTGTCGCTGCCGTACAACTCCTCCACCCCGGTTCTCTACGTCAACCGCGACGCGCTGACCAAGGCCGGCCTCGATCCGGACATGGACCTGTCGACCTGGGACAAGGTCAACGAGGCGATGGATGCGGTGAAGGCCTCCGGGTCGAGCTGCCCGCTGACCACCGCGTGGCAGAGCTGGGTGCATCTTGAGAACCTCTCCGCCTATCACAACGTTCCCTTCGCGACGAAGGAGAACGGCTTTGCCGGCCTCGACACCGAGCTGTCGTTCAACGGTCCGGTCCAGGTGAAGCACATCGAAGCCATGGGCCAGTGGGCGAAGGACGGCAAGTTCATCTATGCCGGCCGCCGCAATGAGGGTGGCGCCCGCTTCCGCGCTGGCGAATGCGCCTTCTTCACCGAATCCTCCGCCGGCTACGCGGGCGTGAAGGCGGAAGCCGACTTTGCCTTCGACATTCGTCCGCTGCCGTATTGGGCGGGCACCGAGGGTGCGCCGCAGAACACCATCATCGGCGGTGCGTCGCTGTGGGTGATGGCCGGCCACAAGGATGAGGAATACGCCGGCGTCGCCGAGTTCCTCAACTTCCTGTCGAGCGCCGACATCCAGGCCTCCTGGCACCAGAACACCGGCTACCTGCCGATCACCATGGCCGCCTACGAGCAGACCAAGGACGCCGGCTTCTACAAGGAGAACCCGGGCACCGACATCGCCATCCTGCAGATGACCGGCAAGGCGCCGACGGCCAACTCCAAGGGCCTGCGTCTCGGCAGCTTCGACCAGATCCGCGGCATCATCGACGAGGAACTGGAAGCTGTGTGGTCCGGCGACAAGACGGCTCAGGCCGCCCTCGACAACGCGGTCGCCCGTGGCAACCAGCTGCTGCGCCGCTTCGAGCAGGCCAACCGCTGAGGCGGGACGCGGGATCACCGTTGACGGTGGCCGGTCTCCGGCCGGCCTGACGCCAGCGGCCCCGAGAACAGCGCGCGCGGCCCGGGAGCTTCCCGGGGCGCGCGTCTTCCCATTTTCCGGCGCGGTCCGCTCAGGCGCGCCGCGTCCTCTTCCGGTGATCGGGACATGCAAAAACGCGTCGTATTCAACAATCGCCTGTTGCCCTACGCCCTGCTGGCGCCCCAGATCCTGGTCACGGCGGTGTTCTTCTTCTGGCCGGCCGGGCAGGCGATCTACCAGTCGGCCTTCATTCCCGATCCGTTCGGGCTGAAGTCGCAGTTCGTCGGCTTCGGCAACTTCGAATTCCTGTTTTCCGACCCCTATTACCTGGCCTCCTTCCAGACCACGGCGGTGTTCTCCGCCGCCGTCACCCTCCTGTCGATGGGGGCGGCTCTGTGGCTGGCGGTGATGGCCGACCGGATCATCAAGGGATCGGGTGCCTATCGCACGCTCCTGATCTGGCCCTACGCGGTCGCCCCGGCGATTGCCGGCGTCTTGTGGCTGTTCATGTTCAACCCCAACGTCGGTCTCGTCGCGTGGTATCTCAACGCCATCGGCTATGACTGGAACCACGTGCTGAACGATGGCGAGGCGATGGGGCTGGTCGTGGTCGCCTCGGCCTGGCGGCAGATCAGCTACAACTTCCTGTTCTTCCTCGCCGGCCTGCAGGCGATTCCGCGTAGCGTCATCGAGGCGGCGGCGATCGACGGGGCGAGCTTCTGGAAGCGGTTCTGGACCATCGTCTTCCCGCTGCTGTCGCCGACCACTTTCTTCCTGCTGGTGGTGAACATCGTCTACGCCTTCTTCGAGACCTTCGGCGTGATCCACACCATCACCGGCGGCGGGCCGCAGCAGGCGACGACGATCCTTGTCTACAAGGTCTACGCGGACGGGTTCATCGGCCAGGATCTCGGCTCCTCCGCCGCCCAGTCGGTGGTTCTGCTCGTCGTCGTCGGCCTTTTGACGGTGGTGCAGTTCCGCTATGTCGAACGCAAGGTGCATTACTGATGAGCGGCATGGTCGAAAAACGCGGGATCGGCACCTGGCTGACCCATATGAGCCTGATCGCCGGCATCGCGGCGATCTGTTTCCCGATCTATCTGGCCTTCGTCGCCTCGACGGTGACCCAGCAGGAAATCGCCCGCCCGCCGATGCCCCTGCTGCCGGGGCCGCACTTCCTGGAGAACTACGGCACGGCGCTGTCCCAGGGCATCAACTCGCCGGTTTGGCTGATGCTGATGAATTCCAGCGTCATGGCGCTCGGCATCGCCATCGGCAAGATCGCCATCTCGATCCTGTCCGCCTATGCGATCGTCTATTTCCGCTTTCCCTTCCGGATGGTGTTCTTCTGGCTGATCTTCCTCACCCTGATGCTGCCGGTGGAGGTGCGGATCGTGCCGACCTACGAGGTCGCTGCCGGCTTCGGGATGCTCAACTCCTACTCCGGTCTGATCCTGCCGCTGATCGCCTCGGCGACGGCGACCTTCCTGTTCCGCCAGTTCTTCCTGACGGTGCCGGATGAGTTGATCGAGGCGGCGCGGGTCGATGGGGCGGGGCCGATCCGGTTCTTCGTCGATATCCTGTTGCCGATGTCGCGCACGAATATCGCGGCGCTGTTCGTCATTCTGTTCATCTATGGCTGGAACCAGTACCTGTGGCCGCTGCTGATCACCACCAAGCCGGAAATGAACACCATCGTCATGGGCATCAAGCAGATGTTCCCATCCGGCGACGATGTGGCCGAATGGCCGGTCATCATGGCAACCGCACTGATGGCGATGCTGCCGCCGGTCGCCGTTGTCGTCTTCATGCAGGGGCTTTTCGTCAAGGGCCTCGTGGATACTGAGAAATAGGGTTCCGATGGCGCAAATCGCATTTTCCAACCTGCGCAAGTCCTACGGCAAGACCGAGGTCATCCACGGGGTTGATACCCATATTGAGGATGGCGAGTTGATCGTCATCGTCGGCCCGTCCGGCTGCGGCAAGTCGACCCTCCTGCGCATGGTCGCCGGTCTGGAGACCGTCACCTCCGGCGAGATCCGTATCGATGATCGGGTGGTCAACAAGCTGGAGCCGCGTGAGCGGGACATCGCCATGGTGTTCCAGAACTACGCGCTCTATCCGCATATGAGTGTCTTCGACAACATGGCCTACGGGCTGAAGATCGCCAAGGTGCCGCAGGCGGAGATCCGCGAGCGGGTGGCGGTGGCGGCGAAGATGCTGGAGCTGGAGCCGTTCCTGGAGCGCAAGCCGCGCCAGCTTTCCGGCGGTCAGCGTCAGCGCGTTGCCATGGGCCGGGCGATCGTGCGCAAGCCGGCGGTGTTCCTGTTCGACGAGCCGTTGTCGAACCTCGATGCCAAGCTGCGGGTGCAGATGCGGGTGGAGATCAAGACGCTGCAACGGCGCCTCGGCGTGACCTCGCTCTACGTGACCCACGATCAGGTCGAGGCCATGACCCTGGCCGA
Source organism: Stappia indica (assembly GCF_020177335.1). GTDB lineage: Bacteria > Pseudomonadota > Alphaproteobacteria > Rhizobiales > Stappiaceae > Stappia > Stappia indica_B. The sequence continues at coordinate 145,366 of NZ_JAIVMG010000001.1, forward strand.
CCGGATCATCGTCATGAACGGCGGCGTGGCGGAACAGATCGGCACGCCGCTCGCCGTTTACGAAAAGCCGGCGACCACCTTCGTCGGCGGCTTCATTGGCTCGCCGCCGATGAACTTCCTGTCGGTCGAGCGCTTGCAGGGCAGCGGTCTTGCCGCTTCCTTCGGCGAGGCGGCGCCCGCCTTGGCAAAGACGGTCGGCGTGCGGCCGGAGCATCTGAGCTTCTGCGGCGAGGGGCAGGCGGCCTGGAGCGGCGAGCTGGTGATCGTCGAAGCGCTGGGAGCGGAAACGCTGGCCCATGTGCGTCTGGATGATGGCGAGGTGATCATCGTCCGGCTGGATGGTGGCCGGACCGCGCCGGTGGGCGAGAGCCGGGTACATGTGACCTGCGAGGCCGACAAGCTGCACTTCTTCGGCGCCGACGAAAAGCGGATCGACTGAAGCAATGAAAAAAAAACGGCGGCCGCCCGTGCTGGCGGCCGCCGGAAGGCTGTCAGTCGAGGGTTTCGACCAGCCGGCGCATGAGCTGCATCCGGGGCAGCAGCGACGAGATGTAGATGTGCTCGTTGAGCGTATGGACATGGTCGCCGTCGGGCCCAAGCCCGTCGAGGGTCGGGACCTTGGCGGCGATGAAGTTGGCGTCCGAGCCGCCGCCGGTGGTCTCGTCGATCAGCTCGAAACCGATCTCGGCGGCAAGCTCTGCCGCATGATCGAACAGGGCGGTGATGGCCGGCGTCTTCTCGAACGGCGGACGGTTCATGCCACCGGTCACCGTCACGGTGACATCCGGGGTCTTCGGCGTCAGGCCGGTGATGCGGGCGACCATTTCCTCCGCCGCCGCGACGCTCGGCACCCGCAGGTCGATTTCCGCGCTGGCATGTTGCGGCACCACGTTGGTTCCGCTGCCGCCGGTGATCTGGCCGACGTTGATGGTGATGTCCCGGTCATAGTCGGTCATCGCTTCCAGCGCGATGACCTGATGGGCCAGTTCGGTGACCGCGCTGCGTCCCTGCCAATGGCGGGCGCCGGCATGGGCCGGGCGGCCTTCGACGCGCAGGGTGAAGCGGCCGACGCCCTTGCGGGCGGTGACGATATGTCCGCCATTGCGTGCCGGCTCGGTGACGAGGGCGTATTTCGCGGTTTTCGCCTGCTCCTCGATCAGCCCCCGGGAGGTCGGGCTGCCGACTTCCTCGTCGGAGGTGAAGAGAATGCGCATCGGCAGGGCCGGGGCGGGAGCGCCGCCGGCAATCGCCGCCGTGATGGTGCGCATGGCCGCAAGCCCGTTGTAGGCGCCGCCCTTCATGTCGCAGATGCCCGGTCCATAGCAGGCATCGCCCTCAATGCGGATCGGCAGGTCCTTGTCGATGGTCCCCTTCGGGTGCACCGTGTCCAGATGGCTCAGGAACAGGATGCCGGGCTGGCTGTGGTCGCCCCAGGGCGAGCGCACCAGCAGATGGTCGCCATAGCCCGTGGCGCCGGGAAACCGCTCACAGGTGGCGCCGAAGGCCTCCGCCTCCTGGGTCACCAGATCCATCAGGCTGTTGATGCCGGTCACATCCGGTGTGTGCGTCTCGATACGAACCCATCTCAGCAATCCAGTCAGCAAGTCATCGGTCGACGGGTCCATGCCAGTCCTCTTCGCTCGTTCTGTGTTTTGAAAAAGGGTGTCAGGTGAGGGGCGTACCCTAGCGCGATGCGGGTGCGGGCGCGAGTGCGAACAGCACGAGGCGCAACATCATGGCCGGCCGCGCAGATCCATGCGGCGATCAAGCAGCACCCCGGTCAGGTGATCGGCGACGGCGCGCACCCGGGCGGACTGGATCAGGTCCGAATGTACCGCCAGCCAGATCGGCTGGTCGACGCCAAGATCGTCAAACAGACAGGTGAAGCCGGCTGGCCGGGCGAGGCTGTGCGGCAGGATGGCGAGCCCGAGCCCGGCGCTGACGGCGCTGATCTGGGCGGTGAGGGTGGTGGTCCTGAGCCGGCAGGGACGACCGCGCAGGCAACGCTCGATCCACTGCGCCGCCGGCAGGTGGCTGTAGTCCTCGGTCCAGCCGATGAAATCATCCTCCTCGAAACCGGCGCGTTCTTCTGAGCGGGCGCGCGTATCGAGATAGGCGGGTGCGCCATAAAGACCGAAACCGAGGGTGCCGAGCCGGCGGGTGGTGAGATGCCCCCGCTCCGGCTTGATCATGCGCACCGCCAGATCTGCGTCGCGGCGGTGAAGATTGATCGTGCGCACATCGGTGACGACATCGACCTGAAGGCCGGGATGGCGGGCGAACAGCGCAGGCAGGGACGGGACGATCAGTGAGGTTGCCAGATTTTCCGCCGTGGCGAGGCGAACATGGCCGCAAACCTGTCCCTGTCCGCGCGCGGCCTCGCCAAAGGCATGGCCGGCCTGTTCCAGTGCCTCGGCGCGGGGCACCAGGGCGGTGCCGTCATCGGTCAGCCGGTAGCCGCTCTGATGCCGGCTGAACAGCGGGACGGCGAGCGCGGTTTCCAACCGGTCGAGCCGCCGGGACACGGTGGCAAGTCCGAGACCGAGTGCGGCAGCGGCGCCGCTGAGCGTGCCCGCTCGGGCGATGGCGAGAAAGATCCGGGCGTCGTCCCAGCTCGGCTGATGCGTCGCTTGTTTTCCGAAATCGGAAATCGAACCGCCATGTATCGCTGTTTCTTTCATCTATCGAGGAAAGCATGATTGCGCCCTGTCGGACAAGGAGAAGATGGATGCAACGGCGAAAACTGGGAATGGATCTGGAGGTTTCGGCTCTTGGTCTCGGCTGCATGGGTATGAGCGAATTCTATGGGCCGCGCGATGATGAAGAGGCGCTGCGGGTGCTCGACCGGGCGCTGGAGCTCGGGATCGATTTCTTCGACACGGCCGACATGTACGGCCCTTTTCACAATGAGGAGCTGCTCGGCCGTTTTCTCGCCGACCGCCGCCCCGATGTGCGGCTCGCGACGAAATTCGGCATTGTTCGCAAGCCCGGCGAATATGCGCGCAGCATCGACAACAGCCCCGACTATGCGAGGGCCAGCTGCGAGGCCTCCCTGCGCCGGCTCGGGGTGGAGTGCATCGACCTTTATTACGTGCACCGGGTCGATCGCCAGCGGCCGATCGAGGAGACCATGGAGGGGCTTGCCGACCTGGTGCGCGCGGGCAAGATCGCGCGGATCGGCCTGTGCGAGGTCAGTGCGCAGACGTTGCGGCGGGCGCATGCGGTCCATCCGGTCAGCGCGGTGCAGACGGAGTATTCGCTCTGGACCCGGGATGTGGAACGCGAGGTGCTGCCGACATGCCGGGACCTGGGCATCGGCTTCGTGCCCTATTCGCCGCTCGGGCGCGGCTTTCTCACCGGACGGTTCCACAGTGGCGATGCTTTCGAGTCGGGCGATTTCCGCGCGGCGCTGCCGCGCTTTACCGACGCCAATATGGCGACCAACCGGCAATTGGTCGACGCGCTTGGCGCGGTCGCCGCGCGCAAGGACGCGACGACGGCGCAGGTGGCGATTGCCTGGCTTCTGGCACAAGGACCGGACATCGTGCCGATCCCCGGAACGAAGCGGCGCGCCTATCTGGAGGACAACGCGGCGGCGGCCTCCTTGGTGCTTGGCGCGGAAGACCTGGCCGAACTGGATACCCTGAGCGCACGGCTGCCGGTTGCCGGCGCCCGCTACACGGAAGAGGGGATGAAGGGGGTGAATGCCTGATGGACAGGGCTCGCCCCCGGCCAGCAATTGGGAGCGCTTGAAAAGAAAACCGCCGGTGCTTTTGGGCGCCGGCGGTTCAGGTTTGCCGAAAAGGTCGCGCTGATCCGATCAGGCAGCGCGCACGTCGTGCAGGAAGCGCTCCACCTCGGTCTTGAGGGCCGAAGCATCCCGGCTGACGGCGGTCGCCGCGTTGGTGACATCATTTGCCGCGGCTCGGGTCTCGTTGGCGGCATCGGAGACGCCGAGGATGTTGCCTGTCACGTCCTGGGTGCCGCGCGCGGCCTCTTCCACGTTGCGGGCGATCTCGCCGGTCGCCGCGCCCTGTTCCTCAACCGCTGCCGCAATTGCCGAGGCGATCGCGTTCATTTCCTCGACGATCTTGCCGATCGACTGTACCGCACCGACGGCGGTTTCCGTCTCGCGCTGGATCGAGCTGATCTGCGCGGTGATTTCCTCCGTGGCGTTCGAGGTCTGGCTGGCCAGCTCCTTCACCTCGGCGGCGACGACGGCAAAGCCACGCCCCGCGTCACCGGCGCGGGCGGCCTCAATGGTGGCGTTGAGCGCCAGAAGGTTGGTCTGCTCGGCAATGGCGGCGATCATGTTCACGACCTGGCCGATCTTCTCCGCCGCCTCGGCGAGGCCGTGGATCTGATGGTTGGTGCGCTCGGCCTCGGAGACGGCCTGCGAGGCGATCTCGGACGACTTGGAGACCTGGGATCCGATCTCCAGGATGGAGGAGCTGAGTTCCTCGGTCGCGGAAGCCACGGTCTGCACATTGGCGGCCGCCTGCTGGGCGGCTGAGGCGACGGTGGTCGCCCGGGCGTTGGTGTCGTCGGCGGTCTCCGACATGTTGCGGGCGTTGCGCTCCATATCGTCGGCGGAGGCGGTCACCGTCCGCAGCAGGGCGGCGGCGCTCTCATCGAAGCTCTGGGTCAGCGCCTGGATGCGCAGGGCGCGGGCATCGCGGGACTTCTGCTCGTCGGACTGGGCGGCGGACAGCTCCTGCGCGCGGATCATGTTGTCGCGGAAAACACCGGTCGCGGAGGCCATGTGGCCGATTTCGTCGTTGCGGCCTTCACCCGGGATCTCGATGTTCATCTGTCCATCGGCAAGCTGACGCATGGCATCGGTGATCGCCGCCAGCGGGCGGGTCACGCTGTTTGACAGAAAGAGCCCGGCGGCGATGATCAACGCCAGCATCGGCACCACCCACATGGCGGTACGGGTCATCTCTGCTGAAAACGCCTCGTTCACATCATCGACGTAAAGCGCCGAGGTGATGGTCCACTGCCAGGGCGCGAAACTCAGCGAATAGCTCACCTTCGGCGCGGGTTCGGTCTCGCCGAGACGGGGGAACACGAACTCCGTATAGCCACCGCCCCTTCGGGCCGCCTCAAGCTGGCCGACGACGAGTTCCACCCCATTGGCGTCCTTCATGCTGAGAAGGCTCTTGCCCTCGACTTCGGGGCTGGGATGCATCACGACGAAGCCTTCCCGCTCGGCACTGGAATCGATGACCAGGAAGTAGTCCGTCCCATTGTAGCGCAGCACGCGCAGCATATCGCGGGCAGCTTCCTGCGCCTGTTCCAGGGTCAGCTTGCCGGCCTTTGCATCCTCCGCCAGCTTCGTGATCAGGGAGTGGGCGGTCTCGACCTGCGAGCGCACCATGTCGCGGCGGCCTTCCATCATGGAGCCGTAGAACGTGTATGTCTGGACGCCGAGCACCAGAAGGAGCGCGGCAAGCGAGCCGGCAACCAGCACCAGCATTTTCTGTTTGATGGACATCGGGGAAGCGACCTCTTGAAACGAGCTATGTCGCCAGAAGACGTATTTCCTCTAAATCTTTGGTAAAAATTCTGAAGACTCAATTTTGTAACTACTTCGGCTTCTCCGGAGGTTCCCATGCGGAAGGTGTGGTTCGTCATTTCCTTGAAATAGGCGGTGTTCGGGACGCCGTGCGCGGACCGATGGTCGACGGGGCGCGCGCCGACGGCCGCGAAGCACCTTCGTCCGCGGCGCGTGCGGTAGACCATCCGATGCCAGAAACTGGCGCGTGTTTCCTGGCGATCACGTCCCGGATGGCCTTGCGGCGAGACGGCTGCGCCGCTATACGCATGCGGCAACCGGCCGCTGGCCGTTCGCCGCGGCTTCGTGCCCGGCGGCACGGCCCGCCGGATCTGGAATTCACGATTATCCGAGCCGGCCCACCGGTTTCGGCGCAACAGACCACAGGACAGCAGACCATGGCGATTGAACGCACCTTTTCGATGATCAAGCCGGACGCCACCAAGCGCAACCTGACGGGCGCCATCACGGCGAAGCTGGAAGAGGCCGGCCTGCGCGTCGTCGCTTCCAAGCGCGTGTGGATGTCCCGCCGCGAGGCCGAGGGCTTCTATGCGGTGCACAAGGATCGTCCGTTCTTCGGCGAGCTGGTCGAGTTCATGTCCTCCGCGCCGACCGTCGTGCAGGTGCTGGAAGGCGAGAACGCCGTTGCCAAGAATCGCGAAGTGATGGGCGCGACCAACCCGGCCGATGCTGCCGAGGGCACCATCCGCAAGACCTTCGCCCTGTCGATCGGCGAGAACTCGGTGCATGGTTCCGACGCTCCGGAGACCGCTGCCGAGGAGATCGCCTACTGGTTCTCCGAGACCGAGATCGTCGGCTAAGGCCTCTCGTCTCTCCGGCGGCGCGCCGCCGAACACATCCGATATGCACAAGGCCGGCCCGCAAGCCGGCCTTGTTGTGTTTTGGAAGGGGTGCGCCTGCGACAAGCCGGGGCTTGACAGGACAGGGTGCGCTGATGACCTTGCCGGTCCCCGCATTCCGTTTACGCAAGGTGGCTTGATGACCGCGCCCGTCCTGAAATCCTCCGCTTGCCCGCATGATTGCCCTTCCACTTGCGCGCTCGATGTGGAGCTTCTGGCCGATGGGCGGGTCGGGCGGCTGCGGGGCGCGCGCGGCAATGCCTATACCGCCGGTGTGATCTGCGCCAAGGTCGCGCGCTATGCGGACCGGCTCTATCATCCGGACCGGCTGCTGACGCCGCTGCGGCGGGTCGGCGCCAAGGGGGAAGGGCGGTTCGAGCCGATCTCCTGGGACGAGGCGCTCGATACGGTCGCCGAGCGCTTTCTCGCGGCTGAAGCCCGGCATGGCGCGGAGACGGTCTGGCCCTACCACTATGCCGGGACCATGGGGCTGGTGCAGCGCGATTCCATTCACCGGTTGCGGCACGCCAAGGGGTATTCGCGGCAGTTCGACACCATCTGTACCAATCCGGCCTGGACCGGGTTCATCGCCGGCACGGGGCGTCTTGCCGGTCCCGATCCGCGCGAAATGGCGGTGTCCGACCAGATCGTCATCTGGGGCACCAACCCTGTCTCCACCCAGGTCAATGTGATGACCCACGCGATGACCGCGCGCAAGAAACGCGGTGCGAAGATCATCGCGGTGGATGTCTATCGCACGCAGACGGTGAAACAGGCCGATCTAGGGCTTGTGCTCAAGCCGGGAACCGATGCGGCGCTTGCCTGCGCGGTGATGCATGTCCTGTTCCGCGACGATCTGGCGGACCGGGAGTATCTCGCCGCGCATACGGATTGTCCGCAGGAGCTGGAGGCGCATCTGGCGACCCGGACCCCGGAATGGGCGGCGGCGATCACCGGGCTGTCCACCGACGAGATCGAGCAGTTCGCGGCGATGGTCGGCCGGACCAAGAGGACCTACTTCCGGCTTGGTTACGGCTTCACCCGCTCGCGCAACGGGGTGGTGTCCATGCATGCGGCCTCATCCATTGCCGCGGTGACCGGCGCCTGGACCGTCGAAGGAGGCGGTGCGTTCCACAACAACGGCGCGATCTATCAGCTGGACAAGAGCCGGGTGGAGGCGCTTGACCTTTGCGACGGGCGCACCCGCCAGCTCGACCAGAGCCAGATCGGCCGGATTTTGACCGGCGATGCGGCGGCCCTGCAGGGCGGACCGCCGGTGACGGCGATGCTGATCCAGAACACCAATCCGGTCTCGGTCGCCCCGGAGCAGGAGTTGGTGAAGCAGGGCTTTGCCCGGGACGATCTGTTCGTCTGCGTCCATGAGCAGTTCATGACCGAAACGGCGAAGATGGCCGATATCGTGTTGCCGGCGACCCAGTTCCTGGAACACGACGATATCTACAAGGGCGGCGGACACCAGTATCTGATCCTCGGGCCGAAGGTGACCGACGGTCCCGGCGAGACCCGGGAGAATCTCGTCGTTCTCAACGAACTCGCCCGACGGCTTGGTGCCACCGAGCATCCCGGGTTCGAGATGGATGCCCGCGCCCATATCGACTGGATGCTGCAGGCCTCCGGTCTGGGTACGCTGGAGCGGATCGAGGCGAACCGCTGGATCGATTGCCAGCCGGACTTCGAGACCGCGCATTACCTCAAGGGCTTTGCCTGGCCGGATCGGCGGTTCCGGTTCAAGCCCGACTGGCCGAGCATTCCGGCGCCCAATGACGGGCCGATGGGGCCTTGGGCCGACCTTCCGGCCTTACCCGATTTCTGGCCGGTGATCGAGGAGGCCGACGAGGCCCATCCGTTCCGGCTGGTCACGGCGCCGGCGCGCTCCTTCCTCAACACCACCTTCAACAAGACGCCGGAATCCCTTGCCAAGGAAGGGAAACCGACTCTGATGATCCGGCCCGATGAGGCCGAACGCCTTGGCATCTCGGACGGTGCGGCGATCCTGGTCGGCAATCGGCGCGGCGCCGTCCGGTTGCAGGCCCGGCTGTTCGAGGGAGTGAAGCCGGGGGTGGTGATCGCCGAAGGCATCTGGCCGAACGACGCCTATCCGGATGGGCGCGGCATCAACACGCTGACCGGCGGCGATGCCGTCGCGCCCTATGGCGGGGCCGCCTTCCATGACACCGCCGTGTGGGTGCGGCTGGCCTGAGCGCCGTGCTTTTTGCGTTCGCGGTATGACGGTCAGGCGGTGTCGCGGGCCTGCCAGGCGCTGGGGCTCATGCCGGTGACGCGCGCGAACTCGCGGTTGAAGTTGGATTTCGTGTTGAAGCCGCTGGCCAGCATGGCGCCGGTGATGTTGTCGCCGGCACGTAGCCGCTCGCAGGCGTGGGCGATGCGAAAGCCATTCACGTAGCGCGAGACGTTGTCGCCGGTGGCGCGGTTGATGGCGGCGGAAAGCTGTTTGGCCGGCACCTGCAGCCGCCGGGCAAGGCGTGCGAGGGTCAAGCCAGGGTCGAGATAAAGCGTGCTGTCGCGCAGCAGGGCGTCGAGCCGGGCCATCAGGTCCTTGTCGGCGGCCGGGTCGCCCGCATCCGGACGCGGGGCTTGCGGGGCCGTGCGCTCCTCCGGAGCGCCGACGACGCTTTGTGACAGGCTGAGCAGGCCGATGCTGAAGAGGGCGGCGGACGACAGCAGGCTGACGATCCAGGGCTGAAGCCAGCCCCGGCCGGTGGCGAGGGCAATGGCGATGAGTCCATCGCTGACGGCCGACAGGATCAGCGCGAGGGCAATGGCGCTCCAGACGAGGCTGGGCAGAGGGCCGGTTTCAAGGCGCATCAGCGGCAACCCATCCGGCCCCTGCCGGAGCCGCAGCAGGATCGCCCCGCCATAGGCGAGGAAGACCGCCGGGACGACGACATCCAGCGTGTCCGGCGCGAAGGCCATGCAGAAGGCGGTGAACACCGGCACGGCGAGATGGACGGCATCGCGCGCGGGATCGAAAGCACGAATGGCGGTTGCCTGAAAGGCGACCCAGGCAAGCGGCGGGATCAGCGTCGCCGTGATCGGCTGAACCGCCAGCAAGGCGGCGATTCCATAGTGCTGATGCAGCGAGACCACCACACCTTGCAAGGCGCAGACGGCGAGCAGCGCGCAAAAGAGATGAGGGCGATCTCCGGTCAGCAGAGCGCGCAGAAACAGAAAACCCAGAACGAGGGCAACGATCATCGGGATCGGCAGGGCAAGCATGGGCGGCCTTCGGTTGTTTCCGTCTGAATAGTCCGAAATCCGGTTTCGGGCGACCTGATACCGGTTTGAGGACGCCAAATGGATGGGATGGAGGTTCTTTCGCTGGAGTGTTTTCAGTCGAAAGGAGCTTCCGATGAAACGTCTGCTGCTTGCCGTCTCTCTTGTTTCGAGCCTCGCGCTGCCGTCGGCTGCCGCCGAACCGAAGATGGAACCGATCGCCGGATACGACCGGCTGGAGGTTGACGCGCCGCACCGCGCCCGGCCGCTCGATGCTTCGCTCTGGTATCCGGCGGGGCGGCGGACCTATCGCGGGTTGATCGGCGACAATGCGGTGTTCAAGGGCTCCTCCGGGCTTGTCGGCGCGGCCATTGCCGAGGGGCGGTTTCCGCTGGTGGTGCTGTCGCATGGCTCCGGCGGCAATATGGACGCAATCTCGTGGATTTCCTCGGGGCTGGCGCTGCGCGGCGCCATGGTGCTTGCGGTCAATCACCCGGGCAGCACCTCCGGCGATTCCTCGCCGCGCCGCTCCCTGCGGCTGGATGAGCGTGCGGCGGATCTGACCACCGCGCTGGATCACCTACTGGCCGAGCCGGAATTCGCACGCCATGTCGACGCCGCCCGCATCGCCTCGCTGGGGTTTTCGCTCGGCGGGGCGACGGCGCTCAACCTGGCCGGCGCCCGGTGGGACCGGGAGGCTTATCGCACCTATTGCGCGCGCATGGGCGATCTGGCCGAGGACTGCGTCTTCTTTGCCAAGGGGGGCGTGGATGTGGCGGCCCTGCCGGACGGGTTTGCGGCGGAGATGCGTGATCCGCGCATCAGCGCGGCCATTGCCGTTGATCCGGGCATGAGCTATGCGATCACCGAGGCGAGCGCTGCGGAGCTCTCCATGCCAGTGCTGCTGATCAGCCTGGGGGAGAAGAATCTCTGGAAGGCGGCGGATGTCGGACCGGCGGGAAGCAACCTCGCCGGGCGTCTCGCCAATGCCCGGCACGCGGTGGTCAAGCCGGCGCATCACTTCACCTTCCTGGCCGAGTGCAAGCCGGAAGGGGCGGCGGTGCTGGCCGAGGAGCAGGACGATCCGGTGTGTGACGACCCGGAGGGCACGGACCGCGCCCGCATTCATGCCGAGATCATCGACCAGATCGCCGACTTCATGGGGCTTTGACGACAGCGAGGCCGGGCGCGCATCGCCGCGCCCGGCCAGTGATGCACCAAGCCCCGTGAGGGGCGTCCTCCCGGACGAAGCGCTAGCGAAGATCCGGGAACGGCGAGCCACGGCCTTTCGGTTCCAGCCCTATGAAAACGCCCGCCTTTCGGCTCCCCGATCCCGGCTCGGGGGCGGGGATGACGCCGAGGCGCGTTCGTCCGGCCTCATTTTGTCGGCGGCAGTAACTCAGGCGGCTTCCGGCAGCATCGCGGCGGCGCCGAATACCGTTTCCTCGACCCGGCGGACATAGGCGCTGAAGGCGGGGATGGCGGCGGCGTGGCGCTGCAGCGGCGATTGGAGTTCCGGGCAGAGGATGTTGATCAGAAGCCCGGCGAGGGTTGCGTCGATGGTCGTCGGCCGGTCGGCGAGAAAGAACGGCTTGTCGTCGAGGACGGCGGCAATGGCATCGAGATCGCGGCGGCCGAACTCATAGATCGCCTCAGGGGCGTGCCGGCCCAGCCCCTGATGATAGAGCGCCTGGCCCACGGTTTCTCGCACCTCTGCGAGAATACCCGCCCGGGCCGGCGCGGGCAGGAAGCCGAGCACCTTGTCGCGCATCACAGCTTCGTTCGCCGGTTCGATCCAGCGACTGTAGACGAGGCACCAGCGCAGGTGTTCCTCGGCCATGCGTCGGAACGCCTCGGCGGTGGCCATCTCATAGGCTGTCAAACTTCTGTCTGCATCGAGGCCATGGTGCTGTTCCAGATGCTGCTGGATCAGCGAGCTGTCGGGAATGAGCCGGTCGCCATCCTTCAGCACCGGCACCTTGCCATGGGGCAACAGGGCCTCTTCCGGGGCCTGCTTGCTGTAGTCGAGCCCGGCAAGCGCGAGCAGGACCTCGGCCTTGTAGCCAAAGGGAGACAGGCTGCGCAGGCCGAAGGTGGAGGGAAAATCGATCAGGACAAGCATGGGGTTACTCCCGGTGTGACGTTGCGATGGGCTTGTGATAGAGCAAGGCCGCTGACAGCATGGTGTCAGCATCAAACACAGCGCCATGACGAAACGGCAGGGAGGAACGGGAATGCGCCGCGCAGACAGGTTGTTGCAGATCATCCAGATCCTGCGTCGGGCTCGCGGACCGGTCAGCGGCGGGGCGATGGCGCGCGAGCTTGAAGTATCCTTGCGCACGCTCTATCGCGACATGGTGGCGCTGGAAGCGTCCGGCGTGCCGGTGCGGGGGGAAGCGGGCCTCGGCTATGTGCTGGAAGAGGGCTACGACCTTCCGCCGTTGATGTTCACCGCCGAGGAGCTGGAAACGGTGATGCTGGGCCTGCGCATGGCCGAGGCCAAGGGCGATGCGGCGCTTGGCCGGGCCGCGCGCGATGCGGTGGCGAAGATCGCCGCCGTGCTGCCGGAGGGGCTGCGCGGCCCGTTCATCGACGCGCCGCTTTATGCGCCGTCGCCAGCGTTGGTGCCCGCCGATATCATCGACCCCGCGCTGTTGCGCGAGGCGCTGCGTAGCGAACGCAAGGTCGAGATCCTCTATCAGGTGCCGGACCGGGTGCCGGAACGACGGGTGGTCTGGCCCATCGTGCTGGCGTTTTTCGAGCGGGCGCGGGTGATGGCCGCCTATTGCGAGCTGCGCCAGGATTTCCGCAACTTCCGCACCGACCGGATGCTGGAGCTGAAGGTGCTCGACAGCCGCTCGCCCCGGCCGCGCAAGCGGCTTTACGCCGAATGGTGGCGCCAGATCCGCGCGGGCGGGGAAGAGGGGAACTCTTGCGTGCCACAGCCCGGACCGGCCACGGCAGGCGTGACCGGGCAAGCTGCGGGAGGACGTTAGCTGTCGCTGCCGGATGGGCTGACGAACCGCCGGCTTGCGGCATCGGTGGCCGTGTCGGCGGTCAACACCCGGTTGCCCTCGATCCGGGTGCGGCCGGAGGCGACGAGCGCCAACGCCTGCGGGTAGATCTCATGCTCCACCGTCAGCACACGGGCGGCGAGGGTCGCTTCCGTGTCGTCATCGAGAACGGCAACGGCCCCTTGTACGACGATAGGCCCTGCATCCATTTCGCTGCGGACAAAATGAACGGTGGCGCCATGCAGCTTGCAGCCATCGGCCAGCGCCCTGGCGTGGGTGTCGAGCCCCTTGAACGCGGGCAGGAGGGCCGGATGGATGTTGAGCAGCCGATCACGCCAGCGGTCGACGAACCAGGGCGTGAGCAGGCGCATGAAGCCGGCAAGGCACACGAGCTCGATCCGCGCCTCGCGCAGCACCGCATCGAGCCGCTCCTCGAAGGCCTGGCGTCCGGAAAAGGCGCGATGGGCGACGGTCTCGGTGGCGATCCCCACAGCCTCAGCCCGCTCCAGCGCCGGGGCGCCGGGTACGTTGGCGACCACAAGCACGATCTCCGCCGGATAGGCAGGGTCGGCGGCGGCGGCCAGCAGCGACACCATGTTGCTGCCGCGCCCGGAGACAAGCACGGCCGTGCGTTTGCGAGCGGAAGAGGTCACAGGGTCAGCGCGCCGTCGAACACGACCGCGTCCTCTTCGGGGGCTCCGGCCACGCGCGCTTCCAGCGCACCGAGGCGAACGACGGTCTCGCCGGCTCCCTCCAGGGTGGCGGTGACCGCGTCGACGGCGTCGGCGGCAACCGCGACAACCATGCCGATGCCGCAGTTGAAGGTGCGCAGCATCTCCGCTTCGGCCACGCCGCCGGTGCGGGCGAGCCACTGGAAGACCGGCGGCACGGAAATCGCCGCAAGGTCGATGCGCGCGGCAAGCCCCTCGGGCAGCACCCGGGGCAGGTTTTCCGGCAGACCGCCGCCGGTGATATGCGCCAGCGCCTTGATGCCGTCACCGGCGGCGAGCGTCGCAAGCAGCGATTTGACGTAGATCCGGGTCGGGGTCATCAGCGCGGCGCCGAGCGAGGTGTCAGCGGCGAAGGGGGCGGGGTCGGCCCAGCCGAGACCGCTGCGCTCAACGATACGGCGCACCAAGGAGAAGCCGTTGGAGTGAACGCCGGTGGAGGCGAGGCCGAGCAGAACGTCGCCTTCGGCAAGATCGCCGCGCGGCAGCAGGCGGCCACGCTCGGCGGCGCCGACGGCAAAGCCGGCCAGATCGTAGTCGCCGCTGGCGTACATGCCCGGCATTTCCGCCGTCTCACCGCCGATCAGCGCGCAGCCGGCGAGGCGGCAACCATCGGCGATGCCCTTGACCACCGCCGTCGCCGTCTCCAGATCGAGGGCGCCGCAGGCGTAATAGTCGAGGAAGAAAAGGGGTTCCGCGCCTTGAACGACGAGATCGTTGACGCACATGGCGACAAGGTCGATGCCGACGGTGGCATGCTGGCCGCTGTCGATGGCGATCTTCAGCTTGGTGCCGACGCCGTCATTGGCGGCGACCAGCACCGGATCGGAGAACCCCGCCGCCTTCAGGTCGAACAGGCCGCCGAAGCCGCCGATGTCGCTGTCCGCGCCGGGCCGGGCCGTCGCCTTGACATGCGGCTTGATGCGCTTGACGAGCGTATTGCCCGCATCAATATCCACTCCGGCGTCGGCATAGGTCATCCCGTTGCCGCCGGTTGTTGGCGCCTGGCTCATGATGTCGTCTCCAAGTCCCGATTTGGGCGGGCATACAAACACAGAAAGACCGGAATGCAAGAAAAACCGGGCGTCCTGTTCACAACCTTCGACCGTGTGATGCCGTGACCTTGCCAAACCTGATTACCTTGGTTCGGCTGGCCCTGGTGCCGGTGATCGTCTGGTTGATCGCTGAGGACCGGTTCGGACCCGCGTTCTGGCTGTTCGTTCTGTCCGGAATTTCGGACGGTGTCGATGGCTATATCGCGCGCCGCTTCGCGATGCAAAGTGCCTTGGGCGCCTTCCTTGATCCGCTGGCTGACAAGGCGCTGTTGCTGTCGGTGTTCGCAGCCCTTTATCTGTCCGGCCTGCTGCCGCTGTGGTTGCTGGTGGCGGTGGTGCTGCGCGATCTTCTGATCATGGGCGCCATCGGCCTTTCGGAGCTGATCGGCCGGCGGGTGACGATCAAGCCGCTTCTGATCGGCAAGGCAACCACCGTGATGCAGATCGGGTTGGCGGCAACCTTGCTCGCAAAGACGGCGTTTACCATCGACCTTCCCGTATTTGAAAACTGCCTGATGCTGGGGACCGGCGGCTTGACGCTCCTGTCCGGGGCTGCCTATCTGCTGAGTTGGATCCGGCATCTGCGGATGGCGGAGCGAAAGACCGGCTAACTTCGGGAACCGCCGGGCGCGCGCTGACGCCGGCACCGGCCATCGGAAAACTTGCGGGGACAGAGCATCGTGTCGTTGAAACGGCAAATCTATTTCTGGCTGGGGTCGCTGGCGCTGTTCGCCGGCTTCATTTACCTGTTCAGCCCGATCCTGTTGCCGTTCATCGCCGGCATGGCGCTGGCCTATCTGCTCGATCCGATCGCCGACCGGCTGGAGCGCCTGGGCATGGGGCGGCTGCTGGCCACCGTGACCATCCTCCTGCTGTTCGTTGTCGCCTTCGCGCTGGTGTTGCTCCTGCTTCTGCCGGTGCTGGGCGGTCAGCTCGCCGGGTTCCTTGAGGCCATTCCCGGCCTTGTCGGCGCATTGCAGACGCTGGTGATGGAAAACTTCGGCGATCAGTTGCGGGCCATCTCCGGCATTGGCGGCGAGGAGCTGAAATCGAGCGTCGGTGCTCTGCTCGGTGAAGGGGCAGGCTGGATCGGCGGGCTGGTGAAATCGGTCTGGAGCGGGGGGCAGGCGCTGCTGTCGCTCGCCGCGCTGTTTGTGGTGACGCCGGTGGTAGCGTTCTATCTGCTGCTCGATTGGGACCGGATGGTCGCGCGGATCGACGGCTGGTTGCCGCTGCATCACCGCGAGGTGATCCGCGCGCTGGCCCGGGACATGGACAGGGCCGTTGCCGGGTTCGTGCGCGGGCAGGTGAGCGTCTGCGTTCTGCTCGGTCTGTTCTATGCCATTGGCCTTGCCGTCGTCGGGCTCAACTTCGGCCTCTTGATCGGCATCGGCGCCGGCCTCGTCAGCTTCATTCCCTATGTGGGCGCGACCCTTGGGCTGGTGGTCTCGCTCGGGGTGGCGCTGGTGCAGTTCTGGCCGGACTGGATGTCGATCGGGTTGGTGATGCTGGTGTTCGGCGCCGGACAGTTTCTGGAAGGCAATGTGCTGCAGCCCAAGCTGGTCGGCGGCAATGTGGGCCTCCATCCGGTGTGGCTGATGTTCGCGCTATTCGCCTTCGGCTATCTGTTCGGCTTCGTCGGCATGTTGATCGCGGTTCCCGCCGCAGCGGTGATCGGGGTGCTGACCCGGTTCGCCCTGGCGCAATACATGGCAAGTTCCCTCTACTATGGCCCGGGTGGCCGGCCGCTCGTTGAGGGCGATGAGGAGGGCTCCGATGTCTGAGCGGGCCAATGGACCCCGGCAGTTGCCGCTGGTGTTGCCGCATGAAGCGGCCCGGGGGCGGGAAGACTTTCTCCATGGCGCCTCCAACGAGGCGGCCTTCCGCTTCATCGATTCCTGGCCGAACTGGGCGGCGCCGGTCGCCATTCTCGCCGGTCCGGTGGGGGTGGGCAAAACCCATCTGGTTAATGTCTGGCACGAGGCCAGCGGCTGCGCGGTGATCGCCGCGTCCGATCTGACCGGCGACAAGGTGTCGGAACTGGTCGAAGCGGGGGCCGTCGCGGTCGAGGATGCCCATGAGGGGCTTGATGAGAACGCCCTGTTCCATCTGCTCAACGCGGCGCGTGAGCGCGGGGCGCTGGTGCTCGTGACCGCGCGTACCTGGCCGCGCAGCTGGGGGCTGAAGCTGCCCGATCTCGCCTCGCGTCTGCGCGCGGCAACGCCGATCGAAATGGCCGAGCCGGATGACGATCTGCTCCGGCGGGTGCTGGTCAAGCTGTTCGCCGACCGCCAGGTGTTCGTCGATCCGGCGGTGATCGAGTTCCTCGCCGTGCGCATGGAGCGTTCCATCGCCGCCGCGCAGGTGCTGGTGGATGCGCTCGACCGGGCAGCCCTGTCGGTGGGGCGCCGGATCACCCGGCCGCTGGCCGCCGAGGTGCTGGAAGCGATGGAGGGCGAGTCGCGGCAAGGCTAGGTGGCGCAGACCGCTCATCGCACGCAGATCCGCCCTTTGGCCTTTTCGAATGAACGTCGAGAGAGGCGCGAATGCGCAAATCCGCGTTCACATGAGCGCCTTTTTCCTGGAAACGACCGGAGCGATGCAAATCCGTCAAACCCGTCCTATAAGGTGATGGCCGAGCGGCGTTTTGAGGCGCCCGGCACGACGGCTGACAGGAGACAGGCATGAACGAGATTGACGCGCACGCACCGACCCCGGCGGAGAACGGCGAGACGGATGCGCATGAAGCCGTCTCGGATGCCGCCGAGGCGCTGTCCGGTCACCCCAGCCGGTTCATCAATCGCGAGCTGTCCTGGCTGCAGTTCAATCGCCGGGTGCTGGAGGAGGCGGAAAACATTTCGCATCCGGCGTTGGAGCGCCTGCGCTTCCTGTCGATTTCGGCCAACAATCTCGATGAGTTCTTCATGGTCCGCGTCGCTGGCCTGCGCGCCCAGCAGCGCGAGGGGGTGACTACCCGCTCCGACGATGGGCTGACGCCGACCGAGCAGCTTGAGAAGATCTCCGCCGCCGTGCTGGCGCTGCAAAGCGAACAGCAGGCGGTGTGGCTGGAAATGCGCAAGGTTCTTGCCGGCGAAGGGGTGGTCATCGTCGATGGGCCGGACCTGTCGGACAGCGACCGGCAATGGCTGCAGGAATATTTCCTGTCGCACATTTTCCCGGTGCTGACGCCTTTGGCGATCGACCCGGCGCATCCGTTTCCGTTCATCGCCAATCTCGGCTTTTCGCTGGTGCTGGAGCTGGTCGCGGAGAAGGGCGGGCGCGGCATGACGGCGCTGTTGCGCATTCCCAGCCAGGTGGAGCGCTTCGTTCGTCTGCCGGCGAACGAGACGGGCGAGGTCAGCCGCTTCATTCCCATCGAGACCGCCGTCGGCCTGTTCATCACCCGGCTGTTCCCCGGCTATGAGATTCGCGGCAAGGGCGCCTTCCGGGTCATTCGCGATTCCGATCTGGAAATCGAGGAAGAGGCGGAAGATCTGGTCCGGCTGTTCGAAAGCGCGCTCAAGCGGCGGCGCCGCGGCTCGGTGATCCGGCTGGAGATCGAGGCGACCACGCCGGCCTCCTTGCGCGAGTTCGTGGCCGAGGCGCTGGACGTCACCGGCGACGAGACCTTCCTGGTGAACGGGCTGCTGGCGCTCAACAACCTGTCGCAGCTCGTCTCCATCGATCGGGACGATCTGAAGTTCGAGCCCTACACCCCGCGTTTCCCGGAACGGATCCGCGAGCATGGCGGCGATTGTTTCGCCGCGATCCAGCAGAAGGATCTGATCGTCCATCACCCGTACGAATCCTTCGACGTGGTGGTGCAATATCTGCGTCAGGCGGCGCAGGACCCGGATGTGGTGGCGATCAAGCAGACCCTGTACCGCACCTCCAACAACTCGCCGATCGTCAAGGCGCTGGCGGAAGCGGCGGAAAGCGGCAAGTCGGTGACCGCGCTGGTGGAGCTGAAGGCCCGGTTCGACGAGGAGGCCAACATCCGCTGGGCGCGGGATCTGGAGCGGGCCGGCGTGCAGGTGGTGTTCGGCTTTCTGGAGCTGAAGACCCACGCCAAGCTCTCCATGGTGGTGCGGCGCGAGCATGGCGAATTGCGCACCTACTGCCATATCGGCACCGGTAATTATCACCCCATCACCGCCCGCATCTATACGGACCTGTCCTATTTCACCGCCGATCCGCAGATCGGCCGGGAGGCGGCGAAGATCTTCAACTACATCACCGGCTACGCCGAGCCGGTGAAGCTGGAGAAGATGATGGTGTCGCCGGTCGCCCTGCGCCACGACATCACCGCGATGATCGCGGCGGAAGCGGAGCATGCGCGGGCCGGACGGCCGGCGCAGATCTGGATGAAGATGAACTCGCTGGTCGATCCGCAGATCATCGACGCGCTCTATGCCGCCAGCCAGGCCGGGGTGCAGGTGGATCTGGTCATTCGCGGCATCTGCTGCCTGCGTCCGGGCATTCCGGGCCTGTCGGAGAACATCCGCGCCAAGTCGATCGTCGGCCGTTTCCTGGAGCACAGCCGGATTTTCTGCTTCGGCAACGGTCACGGGCTTCCCTCGCCGAAGGCGGTCGTTTATATCGGCTCGGCGGATCTGATGCCGCGCAACATTGATCGTCGGGTCGAGGCCCTGGCACCGTTGCTGACCGCAACGGTGCATGAACAGGTGCTCGATCAGATCATGGTGGCGAACCTGAAGGACAACCAGCAGAGCTGGCGTCTGCTCGCGGATGGAGGACATGAGCGCGTGAAGCTGTCTCGGGGCGAGAAGCGCTTTAACGCTCATCAGTACTTCATGACCAATCCCTCACTCTCCGGCCGGGGCAAATCCTTGCGCAACCATTCACCGAAATCTTTTGTGGAGCCCAGGAAGCGTGGCTGACAACACGCCTGGACGTGTCATTCGTGGCCGGTTGAACGGCAGCGGTCCCATCGCCGTCATCGACATCGGATCGAACTCGATCCGGCTGGTCGTCTATGAGCGGCAGGCCCGCACGCCGACGGTTCTTTTCAATGAGAAGGTGCTCGCCGGGCTCGGTCGCGGTCTTGCCGCCAGCGGGCGCCTGTCCGAGACCGCCGTGGAGATGGCGCACAAGGCGCTGGTGCGGTTTCGCCGGCTGTGCGACCAGCTCGGGGTCGACAATCTCAACATCCTGGCGACGGCGGCCACTCGCGACGCGGAAAACGGCGCGGAGTTCATCGACGGCGTGCAGAAAATCTGCCGGACGCCGGTGCGCCTGCTGTCGGGCAAGGACGAGGCGCGGCTCGCCGCGCTTGGTATCGTTTGCGGCATGTGGCGACCGGATGGCATCGTCGGCGACCTTGGCGGCGGCAGCCTCGAACTGGTCGAGTTGACCGGCAGCACCATCGGCCGGGGGCAGACGCTGCCGCTCGGTGGCATCCGTCTGCAGGAAGAGGCGGGCGGCAAGCTGGCGCGGGCGCAAAAGCTCACCGAACAGGCGCTCTCAGGGGTGGAATGGTTGCCGGTCGGGTCCGGCAAGCCGTTTTATGCCGTTGGCGGCACCTGGCGTTCGCTGGCCCGTCTGCACCTGTTCCAGAACGGCTATCCGCTCAATGTCATGCATGACTATGCGATCGAGGCGGAGGAGGCGATCGAGTTCTGCCAGATCGTCGCCCGGCGCAATCCGGACAGCCTCGACATGATCGACGTGGTCTCCCGCGCCCGCCGGCCGCTCCTCGCCTATGGCGCGACGGTGATGGAACACGTGTTGCGGCGGAGCGGGGCCGACCGGGTGGTGATGTCGGCGCTCGGTCTGCGCGAAGGGCTGCTCTACGACCTTCTCAGCGAGGAGATCCGGGCGCAGGATCCGCTGGTGGAAGCGGCGCGGGAACTCTCGCTGTTGCGCTCGCGCTCGCCCGATTACGCCGAAGAGCTGGTGGTGTGGACCGACCGTCTGTTTCCCACCGTGGGGATCGACGAGACCGAATACGAACGGCGGCTGCGTACGGCGGGGTGCCTCCTGTCGGACATCGGCTGGCGCGCCCATCCCGACTATCGCGGCGAGCAGAGCCTGAACATCATTTCCAATGCGGGTTTTGTTGGCATCGACCACGCGGGACGGGCTTATCTGGCCCTGTCCGTCTTCTATCGCCATCAGGGGCTGATCGACGACAGTCTCAGCCCGCGCATTCGCGAACTGGCGCACACCCGGCTGAAGGAGCGCGCGCGGCTTCTGGGCGGCGCCTTGCGGCTCGCCTCGGTGCTGAGCGCCTCGGTCGATGGCATTCTGCCGCAGATCGGCATGGCGGTGGAGAAGGGCGAACTCGTCCTGCGTCTGCCCGGCGAGCTGGCGGCGCTGGACGGCGAGCGCCTGAGCAAGCGGGCCAACCAGTTCAGCCGTCTGCTCGGCCTGCGCAGCCGCATCGAGGCGGTCATCTGACCGTCTTCAGACGGCTGGCAAAGGGCAACGGCGCGTCCCGGCGTCATCAACTCATTGTGCGGCGAATTCGTCTCTCATGCGCGCTTTGCGGGGGACGATGTTCCTTGCGTATGATCGAAGTCGATGCCCCGTGCCTCTGCGTCCTCCTGGCCCCCGAGGCGGGATTGGGGCGCCGAAAGATGGGGCTGGAACCGGGAGACCGTGCCGCCCCGATCCCGGATCTCCGCTTTGCTCCGTCCGGGAGGACGCGGAGAGTGGGGCTGTGTCGTCACATTCGACGCGGTCATCTGAGCGGCCGGCAAATCTGACCGTATGGCAAATCGGGCGCCGCCGGCATTTTGCGTCGGCGGCGCCCGGGATGCGTCGATTGCTCTTCAGAGCTTCACCGAAGAGCCGTTATTCGGCAGAGGATTTCTGGCGGCTGCGCCGCTTGCCCCGTCCCTTGGACGGCTGCTCGCTGACGACCGGTTCGCCCTGCTCGACGGCGACGATCCGCCGGCCGTTGAAGGCAAGCGCCATCTCGCCGCGCTTCAGCTTGAGCGCGACCTCGCCGAACAGCTCCCGGCGCCAGCCTTTCAGGGCCCCCACATCGGCGTCGTCGTCGGCGGCGATCTTTTCCAGATCCTCCACCGTGGCGATCACCTTGGCGGCTACCCCATGGGCTTCGCTGACCAGCTTCAAGAGCACCTTCAGAAGATCGACCGCGGCGGCCGAGCCATCGGGCGCGGACCGGCCCTTGGGCACTTCCGGAAGCTGGTCCTTGGGCAGATCGAGCGCCCGCTTGACGGCGGCAAGGATATCCTCCGCCGTGCGTGAGCGCTCAAAGCCGCGCGGAATGGTGCGCAGGGCGCCAAGGGCGCTGACCGTCGTCGGCTGCTGGGCGGCGATCTCGTAGATCGCGTCGTCCTTGATGATGCGGTTGCGCGGCACGTTGCGCGAATGGGCCTCGCGCTCCCGCCAGGCGGCGACTTCCTGCAGCACGGCGAATTCGATCGGCTTGCGCACCCGGAGCTTGAGCCGGCGCCAAGCGTTTTCCGGCTCGCTGCGGTAGGTGTCTTCGGAGGTCAGCACCTCCATTTCGTCACCGACCCAATGGGAGCGGCCCTGCTCGGCGAGATTCGCCTTCAGGAAGCTGTAGACGTCGCGCAGATGGGTCACATCGGCGAGCGCGTAGTCGAGCTGCTTGGTGGTCAGCGGCCGGCGCGCCCAGTCGGTGAAGCGGGACGACTTGTCGATCCGCTTGTCGGTGATGCGCTGTACGAGCTGGTCGTAGGAGATCGAATCGCCGAAGCCGCAGACCATTGCCGCGACCTGGGTATCGAACACGGGGTGGGGGATGAAACCGCCGAGGTGATAGACGATTTCGATGTCCTGCCGGGCCGCGTGGAACACCTTGATGACGCTTTCATCGCGCATCAGGTCGAAGAACGGGGCAAGGTCAAGACCTTCCGCCAGAGCATCGACGATCACCGCTTCTTCCGGGCTGGCCATCTGGACGACGCAGAGCTTCGGCCAGAAGGTGGTTTCGCGCAGGAATTCGGTATCGACCGTGACGAAGTCATGGCGGGCAAGACGTTGGCAAACGTCGGCGAGGTCGGAGGTGCTGGTTACGATCTGCATGTTGATCGCGACGTATATCCCAGCTTTTTCATCTTGTCGCCACGAAACCGCCATGAGTTGCGGTCAGGCAGATTTTTCTTCGAAACTGTGTCCCGGCTGCCAGACCGGGCGAGCGGCGTCCAAGTGGATCGACCGTGCCGTATCCTTGACTTTGCGGCGCTCCCGTGGCTTGTGCACCCGGCGCAGGAATGCGCCGGTCACCCGTTTTTCCAAGTCAGGCCATCGAGGAAATAATGCATCGCTATCGCAGCCACACGTGCGGGGAACTGCGCGAAGACCATGTCGGTGAAACCGCGCGCCTGTCCGGCTGGGTTCATCGTGTGCGCGATCATGGCGGCTTGCTGTTCATCGATCTGCGCGATCACTATGGCATTACCCAATGCGTGGTCGATCCCGATTCGCCGGCCTTTGCCAAGGCCGAGGCGGTCCGTGCCGAATGGTGCGTGCGCATCGATGGCGAGATCAAGCGGCGCGATGCCGAGGTCATCAACGAGAATCTGCCGACGGGGCACATCGAGCTCTTCATTCGCGATCTGGAAGTGCTGGGCGATGCGCGCGAGTTGCCGCTGCCGGTGTTCGCCGAGCCGGAGTATCCGGAAGACATTCGCCTGACCTACCGGTTCCTGGACCTGCGCCGTGAGACGCTGCACCAGAACATCATGACCCGGTCGAAGATCATCGCCTCCCTGCGCCGCCGCATGGAAGGGGTGGGCTTTGCCGAGTTCCAGACGCCGATCCTGACGGCCTCCTCGCCGGAGGGTGCCCGCGACTTCCTCGTGCCCTCGCGCCTGCATCCGGGCAAGTTCTACGCGCTGCCGCAGGCACCGCAGCAGTTCAAGCAGCTGCTGATGGTGTCGGGCTTCGACCGCTATTTCCAGATCGCGCCGTGTTTCCGCGACGAGGATCCGCGCGCCGACCGCCTGCCGGGCGAGTTCTATCAGCTTGACGTCGAGATGAGCTTCGTCGAGCAGGAGGACGTGTTCACGTCGATGGAGCCGGTCATTCGCGGCGTCTTCGAGGAGTTTGCCGAGGGCAAGCCGGTCAGCGAGACCTTCGCCCGCATTCCCTATGCTGAGGCGATCCGCAAATATGGCAGCGACAAGCCGGACCTGCGCAACCCGATCGAGATGCAGGACGTGGGCGAGCATTTCGCCGGCTCCGGCTTCAAGATCTTCGCGCGGATGCTGGAAGACCCGAAGAATGCGGTCTGGGCGATCCCGGCAAAGACCGGCGGTAGCCGGGCCTTCTGCGACCGGATGAACTCCTGGGCGCAGGGCGAAGGCCAGCCGGGCCTTGGCTATATCTTCTGGCGTCAGGAAGGCGAGACGGTGGAAGGCGCCGGTCCGCTGGCCAAGAACATCGGCCCGGAGCGCACCGAGGCGATCCGCCAGCAGCTCGGCCTGGAAGCAGGCGATGCGGCGTTCTTCGTCGCCGGCGATCCGAAGAAGTTCGCCGATTTTGCCGGCAAGGCCCGGACCCGCGCCGGCGAGGAGCTCGATCTGGTCGACCGCGACCGGTTCGAGCTGGCCTGGATCGTCGATTTCCCGATGTACGAATGGGACGAGGACGAGAAGAAGGTCGATTTCTCGCACAATCCGTTCTCCATGCCCCAGGGCGGCCTGGAAGGGCTTGAAACCACCGATCCGCTGGAACTGAACGCCTGGCAGTACGACATCGTCTGCAACGGCTACGAGATCGCCTCCGGCGCGATCCGGAACCACAAGCCGGAGATCATGAAGCGTGCCTTCGAGATCGCCGGCTATGACGAGGCGGTGCTGGAAGAGCGCTTCGGCGGCATGTACCGGGCTTTCCAGTATGGCGCGCCGCCGCATGGTGGCATGGCCGCCGGCATCGACCGGATCGTCATGCTGCTGGTCGGCGCGAAGAACCTGCGCGAGGTCACGCTGTTCCCGATGAACCAGCAGGCGCAGGACCTCTTGATGGGCGCGCCGTCCGACGTGTTCCCGAGCCAGTTGCGCGATCTGCATATCCGGCTCAACCTGCCGGAAAACGGCTGACCCGGATGACCGGTTCACGGCACGCCGGCCGATTGGGGCCGGTATGCCGGTGGCCGGTCGCGACCGGATCCATTGCGCAACGAGGCATGGTCACGTGTTGAAGCGGATCGAACGCCTGCTGTTTGGCGATACGGAAGGGGCGCTCTTCCTGATCCGCCGCCTGGTGATGGAAAACGCCAGGGCTTTTGCCTGGCAGTATGCGCTTGCCTTTGTCTTCATGGGGGTGATCGCGGCGACCACCGCCGCCAGCGCCTGGATCATGCGGGACATCATCAATCAGGTGTTCCTGGAACGGAACGCCACGATGGTGCTGGTGATCGCCGGTGTCGTGCTGGTGATCTTTTCCCTTAAAGGCGCGGCCACTTATGGCCAGATGGTGGTGCTTGGGCGGATCGGCAATGCGATCGTCGCCGCCACCCAGCGCCGGTTGTTCGAGACGATCACCCGGCAGGACGTGGCCTTCTTCGAAAGCTCCGGTCTTGGCGATCTGGCCACCCGCCTGTCGCACAATGCCGCTGCGGCGCGGGCCGCGCTCGACATGGTGGTGACCGCGGTCGGCCGCGATCTGCTGACCGTCATTGCCCTTGTCGCGGTGATGGTGGCGCAGGATCCGGTGATGAGCCTCATTGCGCTGGTGATCGCACCGCCGGCGATCCTGCTTGTCGGCGGGCTGGTTCGCCGGGTGCGCCGGGTCGCCAAGTCGCAGTTCGTCTCGCTGTCGCGGATCCTGTCGGTGTCGCAGGAGACCGTGACTGGCATCCGGACCGTCAAGGCGTTCGGCGCCGAAGACCGGATGCGGGCCGACATGAATGCGGCTGTCGCGGAGGTGGAACGGCAGTCGAACAAGATCGTCCGCCTGACGGCGCGCACCTCGCCGGTGATGGAAACCCTCGGCGGTGTGGCGATCGCGCTGGTCATTCTCTATGGCGGCTATGCGGTGATCGAGCTGGGAAGCGATCCGGGGGCGTTCTTCGCCTTCATCACCGCGCTGCTTCTGGCCTATGATCCGGCCCGCCGGCTGGCCCGGCTCAACGTCAACCTGTCCAACAATCTGGTTGGCGTGCGGTTGATGTACGAGGTGCTGGATCGGGCGGTGGGGGAAACCGAGACGGCAGGCTCCGCGCCGCTCGCCGTGCCGCAAGGGCGCGTCACTTTTGAGGATGTCCGCTTTCACTACGGCGAGGCGCCGGCGCTCGATGGTCTGTCCTTCGACGCGCGGCCGGGCGAGATCACCGCGCTGGTCGGTCCGTCAGGGGCGGGCAAGTCGACGGTCTTCGGCCTGCTGGAGCGGTTCTATACGCCCAACGCGGGGGCGATCCGCATCGACGGGCAGGATATCCGCGCCGCCGACACCGCCTCGGTGCGGGCGGCACTGGCCTTCGTGTCGCAGGATACCTTCCTGTTCAACACCACCGTGCGCGAGAATATCGCCATGGGACGGCCCGGCGCGGATGAGGCGGCCATTCGTCAGGCGGCCATTGAGGCCAATGCCCATGAGTTCATCATGGCGCTGGATCAGGGCTACGACAGCGAAGTGGGCGAGGGCGGCGGGCGCCTGTCCGGCGGTCAGCGCCAGCGGATCGCCATTGCCCGGGCCTTGCTGCGCGATGCGCCGATCCTGTTGCTGGACGAGGCAACCTCGGCGCTCGATTCAGAATCGGAAGCCAAGGTTCAGGCGGCGCTCGCCAATCTGATGCGCGGCCGCACCACCCTTGTCATCGCCCACCGGCTGGCGACGGTACGCGAGGCGGCGCAGATCGTTGTCATGGACCGGGGACGTGTGGTGGAGCGCGGCTCTCATGCGGAGCTCAATGCACGCGATGGCCTCTACCGGCGCCTGTGCGATCTGCAGTTCAACGGGAACGGCAACGGCGCCTCCTGAGCGGTGCGCCCGATCCTCCAGACACGACTGATACGTTTCCGCTTTGGTTCTTTTTATCTTGCGCGCGCCGAAGTGTCGGCAAGGGCGCGGGCACCCGGGTCTTGTCTCGCCCCATGCACAAAAAAACGCCGCCGGTGGGAGCCGGCGGCGCGAGTGTGATGCCAAAGCCCCGAAAGAGGCGTCTTCCCGGACGACGCGCACGCGGAGATCCGGGATCGGCGAGGCACGGCCTGTCGGTTCAGCCCCATGAAAACGCGTGTCTTCTGGCTCTCCGAGCCCGGGTCGCGCTAGAGCTTGCCCGGGGGGGCGCTGGCGGTGGCGTTTGCATAGGCGGTGTTTCCGGACGCAGGGCGCGTCCGGAAATCCTGTTTCTGCGTCAGGGAGCTGCGGAGACCGAGGCGTTGAGCAGCTCGGGCAGCATTTGCGGCGAGGTGGCGAGCATCCCGAGGATCTGCGTTGCCGGCACCGGGGCGTTCGGCTCCACATGCAGCTCGAACCGGCCCGGCGAGACCAGGAAGGTCTTGATCGCCGCATGCAGGTTCTGGCCGAAGGGGGTATCCTTGACCGGGCCGAGATTGGTCATGGCCTCGTCGGCGAGCATCTGCGCGAACTCTTCAGAGGTCGCGGTCAGATCCTCGGGCGTGTCGCCCTTGTTGCCGTTGATGCTGTCGAGGATCGACGTGACCAGACGTGCGTCGGTGATCGCGAGGCGCAGCCGGTTGACGGTGGCCGTCGCCATCGCCGCCTGTGCCTGCTCGGGATCCTCGAAGACGATGCGGGGAATCCCACCGAGTTCGAACGCCAGTTCGACCGTGCCGCCGCCGTCGATCGCGATCTTCATCGGGTCGAGGCGCAGGGTCTGGTCGTCCGCGTTCCAGGCCAGCTTGATCTCGTCGGAGTAGCGCACGCTTTCCAGCCCGAGCCGGCCGAAGATGCGGCGGGCGTCCCTGTTGTCGAGCGCCCTGACCGGGATTTCCAGACCCTTGGTTTTGCCATCGATCCGGGTCGGGAACGGGGCAATGAAGTCGCTCATGGCAAAGCGGTAGTGGGTGAGCGAGATCGGCGTCGGCAGTTTGTTGGACGCAACCTTCAGGCCCTGGACGTCGATCAGGCCGAGGGTCGGCACCATCGAGAGATAGTCCGTCAGGGACGGTTCCTTCTCGTCCGCAAACACCATAAAGCCGAGATAGGAGGCGAGCGGGCTGAGGGCAAGATCCGACATCTGGAAGCGCGCAAGCGCGAAATCGGTGTCGTTCTCGCGGATCTTGAAGGCGGTTCCTTCGATGGTGAGATCGCCGAGGTTGCGATAGGACGCATTCTTCACGGCAATCTTGTCGATTCCGCCGTTGATCTCTTCGGATTTGATCGCCAGAGCGTCCAGCTCCAGATCGGCGACCGACAGGCCCTCAAGGGTGGTCAGCGCCTTGCGGCCGAGCTCTAGAACTGCCGCCCTATCCTCCGGCAGGGTGCCGAGCACCGCCTGGTCGGCCAGCTCGCCAATCGGGAACACCGGCGTTTCCGGTGCGATATGGGCGTTGTCGGCGAAGGCCTTCTTCAGGCTACCGGAGCCAAACGGCGTGGAGACGGTCACATCATTGACCTCAACCCGCTCAAGGACGGTGTCGCGCACCTTGGTATCCGCCGGTAGGACGCCGATGAGCCGCAGAACCGGCTTTATGTCCTGGCCGAGCACCAGGTAGACACCGTTCTCCTGACGCATGGCCACGGGTTTGTCGGTGTCGTCGTCCGGTGTCAGGTCGAGCGTGCTTTCGGACACCATGCGCTCGATGCGCTGCTCGGCGATCCGTCCGTCGTGGATGCCCTTGATCGAGAAGCCTTCGTAGCGGTCGGTCTGGATGGAGCCGTCGGCAAGGTGCGTTTCCGCCTCAACCAGTCGCGCGGACGAGGTTTCGGCCTGCATCTTGAGGGCGGTGCGCAGCAGCGGGAAGAAGCGGGATACCGGCTGTTCCGGCGCCTCCGCAATCGTCGGCAAGGTCGGCTGGAAATATCCGGTGGTGACCGCGTCGTGCTGGCGTCCGGTGAGTGCGAAAAGGGTTTTGTCGTCGCCCTCGTCCGCAGCCTTTTCCGTGGCATTCACCCGGAACTCGAACACGCCCGGCTGCTCGACTTTCTGGAAGAACATCCCGCCATCGCCTTCCTTCGCGCCGAAGAAGCGGGTTTCGGGGGCGTCCATGGCCAGATCGACGGTCAGCTCGTCGCCGCCGAACTTGAAGGAGAAGGACCAGGCGAGCTTGGCGTCCCGCAGGATCGCGTCTTCCGGGCCGGTCTCGACAAGGCTGCCGTATTCGGCAGTCACCGCACCGGTTTCCTTGGCCCAGGCGAAGAAGCGCTCGACGGAGTCGGTGGCCGGATTGGCCAGCGCCGGCGTCAGGCCGACAAAGCCCAGCGACACGGTCAGCGCGCCGCTCATGAGGTAGGTTCTGATCTTGTGCGTCATGATCCTGCTATGCGTTCAATATGGCCTCGCCAGCGGGGGAGGAACGAGCCGCGCGAGGCCGACAGTCGGGTCAATGGATATGGTCTTGCAAAGAGAAGAGGGCCCATGGGGCCCTCTTGCGTTTTCGTCAGTCCTCGTTGGCGGAGATGCTGACACCGAGGATATCGGGCAGGGACTGCGGCGCCATCATGGCGGTTCCGAGAATCTGCGCGAAGGGCACCGGTGCCGGCGGTGCCGCCTTGGCGGTGAGCGACTTCGGATCCTTCAAGAATGCCGTCGCGGCGCTCGCCACTTTCTTCTGGAAATCGGCGTTGTTGATGACCGAGAGCATCAGGGGGAGGGCGCCGGCCAGCTGGCCGACGAATTCCTCGCGCGAGGAGCCTGCTTCCTTCGCCTGCTTGTCGAGAACGCGGTCAACCAGCGAATCGTTGTCGATCCGGATGGAGATCTGGTCGACGAGCAGGTTCTGCATCAGGCCCATTGCTTGCTCCGGGTTGTCCTGCGCCTTCTCCAGCTCCGCCATCACTTCGCGGGTCACACCGCTCATCCGCAGGGATGCTATCAGCGTTGCCGCTTCCTCGCCGGAAACCTTGAGGGTGTTGAGCGACAGGACGCCGCCATCCGGATCCCAGTTGGCCTGCATTTCCAGGCTGAGGGTGATCGACTCGTAACCGAGGTCGGTCATCGCCTTCTTGCCGTCGGCATCCAGCGACGCGGCGGCGATGGTGATGCCTTCGGCCTGGACGGAGCCGGCGGTCGGCAGGTCGCCGTCCATGGAGTCGATCTGCGCCAGCACACGGGCGACCGGGACCTGACCTTCCTCGCCAGCGTCGATCAGCATGTCGACCAGTTCGGCGCGCGAATAGGACGGGGCGACGGCGTCGGCGCCGCCTTTCGCTTCCACTTCCTCGGGGGAGGGAAGAACCGCATCGGCGACATTGATGGTCTTGACGGTGATGCGCACATCGTCGTCGTCGTCATCCTCGATGGTCACGCCCTTCAGGGTCATGGTGACGACCGACAGCCGGCCGTTTTCAAGGATCTTGGCGCCCGACAGCAGCGTTTCGTCGATTGTCAGCCGCGCTTCGTCGTCATCGGCCAGGGTCGCCTCAAGGCCGGAGATGGTAACCGTGTCGTTGGCGCTTTCGACGCTCTTGTACCCGGTCACGACAGCATCGCCGGCCTCGACCGTCTCCAGGAAACGCTGGGCGATGGCATTGTCTGTCGCCTCGAAGGCGAAGCCTGCGGAGGGCAGGAGCAGCGGACAGGCGAGCACGAGGGCCATGGCCGATCGTGAAGGGTAGTGCAACATGTAAGATGTCTCCAAACTCGGTTGGGTTGGTTTCCGCTCCCTGCCAGCGGACCGTTACGATGCGCCAAGATGAAAGGCAGGACAACCCGTAGCGGCAGGCAGGGGGAGTGCATGCACGGGGAAATCGTGAAAAATGTGATGGGGACGACATAAATCCGTCGCCCGCGCGAGCGGGAGCAAGGTGCCCCGGCGGTGCGTTCAGCCTTGCGCCGGGGTCGGGGGCCGTTCGGGCAGGCTTGCCATCGCCGCGCAGACATCGCTGAGGGCGGGCAAGCTGGCTTCGTTGCCCAGGTGCTGGATGGCATGGGCGGAGGCGGCCCGGGCAAAGGTGAAGTGCTTTGACCAGGGGGCGTCCGGGGAGGTCAGGAATGCGTTGATATAGGCGCCGTGAAAAACGTCGCCGGCGCCATTGGTGTCGATCACCTTGTCGGAGGGGACATCGAGCGCGGGCAGATGCCGCATCGGTGAGGTGCCCTCATACCAGTACATTCCCTCCTCTCCGAGGGTGACGCCGCCAACCCGGCAGCCCCTTTCGCGCAGGTAGGCGAGGGTGTCCGGCACGCTCAGGTTCAGTTGCTCGCAGAACCGGGCGGAGACGATCGCCACGTCGATGAACCTCAGCAGTTCCTCGGTGTCCTCGCGCACCGCGCCGCCGTCCAGCGAGGTGAGGATGCCCGCTTCCCGGCAGGCGCGCGCATAATAAAGCGCGGCGTCGGGCATATGACCGTCCAGATGCAGGGCACGGCAGCCGGAAAGGTTCAGCTTCTGAAAGGGGTGCAGGAAGTCGTTGTCCCGACAGCGGACGATGGCACGCTTCCCGCCCTTGGGCATGATGAAGGACAGGGACGATTCATGCACCTTGCGGCCATGGACCGTGACCCCGTATTGCGCCGCCATGTCGAGGAACATGCGGGCCAGCCAGTCATCGGCCTGGGAACACATCAGGTCCGGCTGGACGCCGAGACGGGCACAGGTGAAGGCGGCGTTCACCGCATTGCCGCCGAAACTGACGGCGTAGTCGCGGGCAATGGCCTTTTCGTCGCCCGTCGGCAGGGTGTCGGTGAGAAAGGTAATGTCGATATATGCCTGGCCGATAAATAAAGCCTGCATGAGTTTGAAACTCCTCGCGGCGGGACCGTGAAAAACCACTTTCAACAGGTAGCCGGTCTTTGCGTCTTTTTCAAAGACTTGTCATGTCTTCAGGGGTCATTTACCAAGCTGGTGCATGATAAGTGCAGGCTGAAATTCCGGAACCTCGCGTGTCGCATCGATATGCCCTTTTCTTCAGGACACTGCTGATCGCGCTTGTTCTCGCGGTCGCGCCCCTGATTGCGGCCAATTATATCCTCAATAACTACGCTGTGACCCAGGCGCGGGCCGAGATGACGGCCGTCGCCGAACGCTATGTGATGCGCGCGGAAAAGGCGATCAATGATGCTGTCACCGTGCTGCAGGCCTTGCACAAGGACGGCAATGTCACCTGTGCGGCCATCGACCGGGCGGCGTTTCACGCCGGTCTGATCGCCGCGCCCTATGTGCAGATGATCGGCGTCGTCGACACCAACGGCGTCCTGATGTGCAACGTGCCTGACCAGATCACCAGCGGCGAGCCGGTGCTGCCGGCGTTGAAGGTGGATTCTCCGCTTGTGGGTATCGGCATGCGCGACAGGTCCTACGAGGGAACGCGCATTGCGCTGGTCAGTTGGCGGATCGGCAATGGCAACCGGCTGCTGGCGGAAATCTCGCCGGTGGCGATCTCGATCGACCCCGGTCCGGAGTACTTGCGGGCCTATCGTCAGGCGGAGCTGCGGCTGGGGGATGGTGTTGTCTGGCTGAAATCCGGAGAGCCGACACCGAGCGGTCGCTTCGGGGAGGATCCGGAGCTGATCGTTGAGGTCAGGTCGGAGAAGTATCCGATGGTGGCGCAGGTCACGGCACCGGCATCGGCCGCCGACAATCTGGTGCGGGACCTGAAGGTGGTGGCGGCGATTGCCTGCGTCGGCTTCGCGATCCTGTTTGTCGCGGTGGGCGTCTGGATTTCCTGGCGACCGGAAAGCGAGGCGGAGGACGATTTCGTCCAGGCGATCCGCAACGGCGAATTCGTGCCCTACTACCAGCCGGTGATGGATATCGAGACCGGTCGCCTGCGCGGCTGCGAGGTGTTGATGCGGTGGGCTCGGCCGGACGGATCGGTGATCTCGCCCGGCGCGTTCATGACCTTCGCCGAGACTCACGGGCACATCTTCGAGATGACCCGGCAGATCATGCGCAAGACCCGGGACGAGGTGGCGGATCTCTACCACGAGAACCCGGAATTCAAGCTGTCCGTCAACCTGTTCGCCGGCCATTTCGAGGACCGGCAGGTGATCGAGGACATCAAGCAGATCTATGGGGGCTCGAAGATCGCCTACCAGCAGATCGTGCTGGAGGTCACCGAGCGCCAACCCCTGTCGGACATGGAGACGGCGCGCAAGATCATCGCCGAACTGCAGGCCTTCGGGGTGCGTGTCGCGCTGGATGACGTGGGCACGGGCCATGGCGGCTTTGCCTATCTGCAGAAGCTGGGGATCGACATCATCAAGATCGACAAGATGTTCATCGACAGCCTGGGGACCGACGACAATTCCACCACCATCGTCGATACGATGGTGGAGCTGGCCGACAACCTGGGCATGGGCATCATCGCCGAGGGCGTCGAGACGATGGAGCAGATCGAGCGGTTGCGCGAGTTGGGCGTTTCCGCCGCTCAGGGGTATATCTTCTCGCCGCCGCTGCCCGCGCCGCTGTTCATCGAGCTGGCGCAGGCGCTGTCCTCCGGCGAGGCGGACATGGGCGAAAGTGAGGCCGAGGCCGAGGTTGCCTGACGGGATGCGGCCTCATGCCCGGATTGCACTGGAAAATTCATCGTAACGCTGCGGCATGGTTTCGCCGTGAACGGCGTTTCTATATGGTCCGGCGCGGCGCGGGGGCGTGACGGATGATGGAGATCTGGGTGTGACGCATGAGGGCATGACTGGGCTGGGCCTGAGGTGGCTGCGGTGCGGGATCGCGGCGCTGGCCATTGCCGCGCTCGCAGGGTGTCAGACCGCGCCTTCAGGAAGCGCCGGCCGGATGGCGTCGCCTGTTGCGGCCGGAGCGGTTCAGACCGGCCAAACTTCGGATGCTCTGCCGGACGTTGCTGCGGCTCCCGAGAACGCCATGCTGGCCGCCTCGGCGGTGGGCACCGCGCCGCGGGCGCCCGGGCCCGCCTCGCTGGCTCTGGCCCCGTCCGGCGGCGCCGTGGCGCGGGCGCATTCGGCGATCGTCATCGATGCGCGCAGCGGCAAGGTGCTGCACGAGGAAGATGCGGATGGGCTGCGCAATCCTGCATCGCTCTCCAAGATGATGACGCTCTATCTGCTGTTTGATGCGCTCGATGCTGGCATCGTCACGCTGGACAGTCCGCTGACGGTGTCGCGGAAGGCCGCCTCCCAGCCTCCGGCGCGCATTGGCGTCAAGGCCGGCACGACCATCACCGTGGATCAGGCCATCCGGGCGTTGGCGGTCAAGTCGGCGAATGACGTTGCCGTGGTGGTTGCGGAGAACATTGGCGGCACGGAGACCGCCTTCGCCCATCGGATGACCCGCAAGGCGCGCAGCCTGGGGATGCGGCGCACCAATTTCGTCAATGCTTCCGGCCTGGAAAACCCCGGTCAGGTGACGACGGCGCGGGACATGGCGACCCTTGCCCGGGCGCTGAAGCGGAACCATGCGAGGCGGGCGCGCAACTTCACCGCGCGCAGCTTCACCTACAACGGGCGCACCTACAAGACCACCAACAACCTGCTTGGCCGGGTCGCCGGGGTCGATGGCATCAAGACCGGCTACATCAGCAAGGCCGGGTACAATCTGGCGGCCTCGGCGCGGCGCGGCGGCAAGAGCATCATTGCCGTGGTGATTGGCGGCCAGACCGAGGCCAAGCGCGACCGCGAGGTCACCAATCTGCTGGAGCGCTATCTGTAGACCTGCGGAGGGCACCGCAGGTGGCTGCTACAGCAGCTTGTAGAACTTCTCGAACACCAGATAGGTGGACTGAATGTGCTGGCGGGCGGCGGTTTCGGCCGCGTCCGGATCGCGCGCCTTGAGTGCCCGGCCGATGTCCTCATGCTGATCCTGGAACAGCGCCGATTCCTCCGGTGTGACAAGCTGGGCGAAGCGGTGGGCGAAATAATATTGCGTGTTCTTCTTGATGAGATCGACAAGTCGCTCGTTGCCGGAAGCGGCATAGATGCGGTTGTGCAGGTCGCGGTTTGAGGTGAGCCGTTCCGACAGATCCGCATGGGTGAGGCGGGAGCGGGCGTTGGTCGCCTCCAGAATCGCCGCCAGCTCCGCCTCGGTGGCACGAATCGCCGCCTGCGCCGTGGCAAAGCTCTCCAGCGACATGCGCACCTCGTAGGATTCGCGAATCTGGGTCATGTCGAGCTTCTTGACCTCCCAGCCCCGCTTGCGACGCGACAGCAGCCCATCAGCGGAAAGGCGCTGCATCGCCTCGCGCACCGGTGTCCGGCTGACGCTGAGCGCTTCGCCGATTTCCGCCTCGATCAACGGTGTGCCGGTCGGCAATGCGCCGGTGCGAATCGCCAGGCGCAGCACCTCGTAGACCAGCTCGACAAAGGCAACGGGCGTTTCGAGACGCCCGCCTGCGGGGGCGTCGTCGGCGGCAAGCTGGCGGAAGTCATGCGCCACCTGCCAGAAGTCGGCTCCGGCGATCACCCGGTTTTCCAGATCGCCCAGCCACTCGGGTGCGCCGCTTCCTGCCGGGGGGATGCGGGGCAGGCGCGGAGGGCCGGCAATTACCCAGTTTTCGTCTCCGGGGCGCAGGCCTGTGGAATTTTTCATGCGGCTTTCCGGGTCTTTCGGTGTCTGTCAGGTGTCTCTGCGGCCGTGGTGCAGCACGCATCTTCACAATCTCTCATATGTGCCGCCAATCCAATCGCCAAAAGGGATGTCTTGACGCATCCATATCAGCATGCTTGTTTGCATGCAAAGTTTGTAACCAATTTGCGAGCGTGGCGAAACGATGCGGGTTCCGGGACTAGACGAAACACACGACCAGAAGCTGGAAAGCTGGGTGACGTCGGCGAATGCGCCCGGTTGCCCGTTCCCGATTCAGAATCTGCCGTTCGGCGTGGCGGAAACGGGCGAGGGCGCGGCACGACATATCGTCGTCGCCATTGGCGATCAGGCGCTGGATCTGGCCGCCTGTGTCGATCTGGGGCTGTTCGACGATCTGATGGGGGGGGCGGGGCGCGTCGTGCTCACCGCCGGGACGCTGAATGCGCTGATGGCGCGGCCGCCGGCCGACTGGCAGGCCCTTCGCCTCTGGCTCAGCCGGGCGCTGCGGACAGGCTCCGCCCTTCAGGGGCAGCTGGAGGCTTGTCTTCTGCCGCAGGACGGCCTGCGCATGGCGGTGCCGGCGAAAATCGGCGACTACACGGATTTCTACTGCTCGGTCGAGCACGCCACCAACATCGGCAAGATCTTCCGGCCCGACAATCCGCTGTTTCCGAACTTCAAGAGCCTGCCGATCGGCTACCACGGACGGGCGTCCTCGATTGTCGTTTCGGGAGCCGATGTGCACCGGCCGAGCGGGCAGCTGCGCCAGGCGGACGGCGTGGTGTTCGCGCCGTGCCGCATGCTCGATTTCGAATTGGAGCTTGGCGCCTTCATCGGTGGCCCCACCAACAAGGCTGGTCCGATGCCGCTCGCTGCCGCGCGTGAGCGTCTGTTCGGCTTCTGCCTCGTCAACGACTGGAGTGCGCGGGACATCCAGGCCTGGGAGTACCAGCCGCTCGGACCGTTCCTGGCCAAGAGCTTCGCCACCAGCATTTCGCCCTGGGTGGTGACCCGCGCGGCGCTGGCGCCGTTTCAGGTCCCGGCGCGGCTACGCGATGCCGGCGATCCGCCGCTGCTCGACTACCTTGCCGACAGCGACGACGCGGCGGCCGGCGCGCTGGATATCCGCTTGCGGGTCGGACTGCGCGGCAAGGCAATCGAGGCGGGGGGCGGTACGGCGCATGTGGTCGCCGAGACCAACTCCGCCGGGCTTTACTGGACCTTCGCCCAGATGGTGACGCACCACATGTCGAACGGCTGCCCGCTGGTCGCCGGCGACATGATCGCCAGCGGCACGATTTCCGGCGAGGCGGAGGGCTCGCAAGGCTCGATGATGGAGCTGACCCGCCGCGGCGCCGAGCCGCTTTCCCTTGGCGAGGGGGAAACGCGGGGCTTCCTGCACGACTACGACGAGGTTGTTTTCGCCGGCCAATGCGAGCGCGACGGGTTCCGCTCGATCGGTTTCGGGGAATGCCGGGGCATGGTGCTGCCGGCGGTGCAGGAGTGATCTTGCACATGAGAACGCATGAATAATCATGCTGTTAGGGAGGACTACATGACGAAAGATCGCATGACGGTGATGGAGAGGGTGGCCGGCTGGGTCGGCGGCAACCTGCGACGCACGGGGATTGCCGCCGCTGCGCTCGTGATGGGAAGCAGCCTGGCCGCTGCGGAGGAGTTGAAGCCGGTGACCATCGTGCTGCCGGGCTCCTCGGCGATGGCCTGGTATCCGATGATCGTTGCCCAGCAGCAGGGTTTCTTCGCCGAGGAAGGGCTTGATGTCACCATCAAGAGCCTCGACGGGTCGGGCGCCGTGTTGCAGGCGATGGCCGCGGGTCGGGCCGAATTCGGCGCGCCCGGACCGGGCCCTGTGCTGAACGCGGTGGCGCGCGGCGCCGACGTGAAGTTCTTCTACAACCTTTTCTCGCGCGGGCTGTTCATGCTCGCCGGCGACCGCAACGACGGCATCACCTCCGCCGAGGGACTGCGCGGCAAGCAGATCGGCGTCTCCACCGCGGATGGCGCCGAAGTCTCCTTCGCCCGCAGCGCGCTTGCCTCCGTTGGCGTGCAGCCGGATGAGTACAAGTTCGTCACCATCGGCCAGGAAGGCATGGCCGTGACCGCGTTCCAGCGCGACACGATCCACGCCTTCGCCGCTTCCTTCACCGGCATCGCCGTGCTCAAGGATCGCGGCGTCGATGTGTTCGATCTGACGCCGGAGGGGCTCGACCTGTTCGGCAACGGCCTGGCGGTGCGCGGCGATATCTACCGCGACTCCCCGGAAATGGTCGCGGGATTCGCCAAGGCGGTGCACAAGGCGACGCTCTGGGGCATGAAGAACCCGGATGGCGTGCTGAAGGATGGCGAGACCTACAATCCGCAGGAAGTGGAGCGTGCCGCCTACGCCCGGGCACTGCTTGAGACCGTCAACCAGCAGTACATGCCGATCGGTTCCAACAAACTCGGCTATCTGCCGGCAAGCGGTTGGGACGCCTGGCACAAGAGCCTCCTGACCACCGGCGAACTGGACGCGCCGATCGAGGATCTGTCGGTGGTCTACACCAACGAGTTCGTCGAGAACCTTGGAGACGAATGATGCATGCACCGCGGCCTGACGGAGCACCCATCCTCCGTCTTACCAATGTGAACAAGCATTACCGCCGCGCGAGACAGGGTCAAAGCGACATCATTCATGCTGCGAAGGATGTGTCGTTCGATCTGGAGAGGGGCCAATTGGCCTCTCTCGTCGGCGCAAGCGGTTGCGGCAAGTCCACGGTCCTGAAAATGATTGCCGGGTTGATCCCGGCGACCGGCGGCGAGATCCAGCTCAAGGGCGACAAGCTGACCGGCCCGAACGAGCAGATCGGCATCATGTTCCAGCAGCCGACGCTGTTGCCCTGGCGCAGCGTGCTGGAAAACGTGCTGTTGCCGATCGAGATCCGCGAGGGGCGCGGTGCGGCCAAGGCCGCCCGGGACCGGGCCATGCAGCTTCTGCAGATGGCCGGCCTTGCGGAGTTTGCCCACGCTGTGCCGGGCGAATTGTCCGGCGGCATGGCCCAGCGGGCGGCGATCTGCCGGATGCTGGTCACCCAGCCGGAGCTTCTGCTTCTGGATGAGCCGTTCGGCGCGCTGGACGAGTTCACCCGCGAGCAGATGAACGTGGAGTTCGAGCGCATCTGCCGGTCGCGCGAGGCGACCGCGATCATCGTCACCCACTCGATCCAGGAAGCGGTGTTCCTCGCCGATGCGGTGTTCGTGATGTCACCGCGTCCGGGGCGGATCATCAAGCGCATCGAGATCGACCTGCCGCGCCCGCGCACCTCGGACATGATCACCAGCACCCGGTTCAATGACTACGTGCGCGAGATTCACGACCTGTTGTTCGGCGGCGAAAAGGAAGCGGCACATGTCTGAGACCCAGTCTGTCGATCCCGAAACCCTCATTGCCCTGGCCGAGAACGAGCGCAAGACTCTGGTCGAGCGCATGCCGCAATGGCTGCTCGTGCTCCTTTTTGGCGCGGCGATTGTTGGCGTCTGGCAGGGCGCGGTCAGCTACAGCGGCATCTCCGAACTGGTGCTGCCGGGCCCCTATCAGGTGCTTCAGGACCTGATCTTCACGCTGAAGAACCTGTTCAGCGGCGGCTATGTGGCCCATGCCACCTGGATCACCCTGGTCGAGGTGGTGTTCGGCTTCGCCCTTGCCTCGGCCATCGGCCTGACGCTCGGGATGATCATCGGCGCGACCGCCTTCGGCCGCAAGGCGATCATGCCTTACGTGGTGGCGATCAACACCATGCCGAAGGTCGCCTTCGCGCCGCTGTTCGTGGCCTGGTTCGGCTTCGGCATCGAATCCAAGATCATGATGGCGGCGTTCATCTCCTTCTTCCCCGTCACCATCAACACGGCGGCCGGGCTGGCGGCGACCGACAGCAGCATGGCCATGCTGTTCAGGTCGCTTGAGGCCAACCGCTGGCAGACGTTGATCAAGCTGCAGATGCCGTTTGCCACGCCCTATATCTTCGCCGGGCTGAAGCTGGCGGCGGTGTGGAGCGTCATCGGCGTTGTCGTCGGCGAGTACATGGGCGGCGGCGAGGGTCTTGGCGAACTCGTCCGCGTGGCCGCCAGCCAGTTGCGCGTCGGCCGCGTGTTCGCGCAGATCCTGCTGCTCAGCCTGATGGGTCTGTCGGTCTTCGGCTTCGTGACGCTGCTCGAACGCTACTTCGTGCGCTGGAAGAAATAACCGGCCCGACACCTGATGCCACTGTCCGCTGCGCGCCTTCATCTCTGGGGAAGGCGGGCGCGGGAATAACCGATGAGCAACCCGGCCGGGCCCTTCCCGCGCCGGGTTGTTTCATGTTCCGCCCGTCTCAGGGGCAGGTATTGACAATGACGCGAGCGGAGCTGTAGGTCTCCAGCCACCGGAAAGAAGGAGATTTATGCGCAGATGACCCGACGCGCCCCTTGAGGGCTTGAATCATCAACGACTCGGTAGTCGTTGATTTCCTGTGCGTATTCCACTTTCTGGAAAAATCATGACAGATGACAATCTGACGATCCGCGCCTTTCGCGCGGACGATACCGACTGCCTTTCCGAGATCTGGTATCGGGCATCCCTCAAAGCGCATCCCTTCCTTGGGAAGGAGCTGCTTCAGGACCAACGCAAGCAGATCGAAGAGATCTATCTGCCGCAGGCGGAGATCTGGGTGGCCACGATCTCGCAGCGACCCGTCGGCTTCATCGGCTTGCTCGACAGCTTCATCGGCGGGCTGTTCGTTGATCCGGCAGAGCAGAGGGGCGGCATTGGCCGCGCTCTGGTGGCCCATGGCCTGGGGCTCAAGCAGGAACTGACGCTTGAGGTCTATGCGCAGAACACCGAGGCGGTCGCGTTCTATCGGCATCTCGGCTTCAGGGAGGTCAGCCGGCGTCCCCGCGATGACAACGGCTTGCCGTTTGAAAACATCCACATGCACCTGGCGGAATGACACTTGGGCGGGGCGGGGCGGGCAGTCGCTCCGCCCTGCTCACCGGCAAATGAAGCAGCAACGCATTCCATCAATGAAGTGCGGGACGGCGCGCGCGCCGACTGAGCTCAACGGCAAGCACGAGGGCCGCGCCCAGCGGGACCAGCGCGCCCACCGCCAGCAGGGTGAGCAGGCCATGCGGCCCATAGGCATCGATCAGCATCGCCCCGAGGAGCGGGGCCAATGCGGAGGCGATCAGCGCCGGGCGAGCCAGCCGGCCCATGATCGGTGCGTAGTCCTCCGGGGCGAAGATGGCGAGCGGCAAGGCGCCGCGTGCAATCGACCACAGCCCATTGCCCGCCCCATAGGCCACAAGAGCCGCGCCCGCCGGAAACTCCCACTGAAGCCCGAGGAAACCGATCAGCACCAGTGAGGTCGACACGAGCATGGTCCAGATCGGATGATGGCGGCCGCGCCCCAGCATCTCCAGAACCCGGGCACCGACCTGCGCCGGGCCGATCAGCGTGCCCAACCCGACTGCGGCGGCAAGCGCATACCCCTTGGCGGTCAGGATGGTGATCAGGTGTACCGACCAGAGCGAGGCGAGCATCGCCAGTGCGGACCCGGCGCAGGCAATGCACCAGAAGCGAAGGTCGAAGCGGCCAGGCGACCGGTCAGGGGCGACAGTCGCCGAAAGGGAGGGCGCAGGGACGGGCGGCGCGCTTGCCGGCAGTGCGTACCAGCACAGCGGCAGGGTGACGGTCAGATGGAGCGCGGCATAGGCGAAACAAGTGCCGCGCCACCCGACGCTTTCGACCAGAAATGCCGAGATCGGCCAGCAGACAGTGCTGGCAAAGCCGCCCCACAGGGTCAGGGCGGTGATGGCCGAACGTGCCTCCCGCCCGTAGAGCCGGCCAAGGGTTGAAAACGCGGCATCATAGAGTGCCGCCGCCATGCCAAGCCCGAGAATGCCCCAGGCGATCAGATAGACCGCCAGGGACTGGGCCAGACCGAGAAGCCCAAGCCCTGCGGCGATCAAAAGGGCCCCGGCCGCGAGCACCCGCCGGCCGCCCTCACGCTGGATGAAACTGCCGATCCGGCTGGCCGCGAGGCCGGACACCAGCAGCCCAAGCGAGACGCCAAGTGTCACTTCTCCCGCGCTCCAGCCGGTCTCGGCCTGGATCGGGCCGGACAGGATCGCCAGCAGGTAGAAGCTGCTTCCCCAGGTGAGGATCATCACCAGGCCGAGAGCCGAGATCACCCGTGTTCGTTCCGAGATCATGATCGGACCGCCTTCGCGCCGGCTGCGGCGCCGCCGTCTTCGATCTTGTGTCTTTCCGCTTCAGTCAGCATCAGTCGTCGCCCCGGTTGCGGCCTTCCTCGGCACAGCATTCGTCGCTCAGAAAGCCCAGCAGCGCGTTCATCGCTGGGTATTCCGCATGACAGATCAAGCTGGTGCCCGCTCGTTCCTGGCGGACCAGACCGGCGGCGACCAGTCGCTTGAGGTGATGGGACAGGGTCGAGGCGGGCATGTCGAGCCGCTCCTGCACATGGCCCACCGGCAAGCCACCGCGCCCAGCGCGGACAAGCGTCCGGTAAAGGGTCAGCCGGGTCGGGTTGCCAAGAGCTTCAAGCTGGCGGGAGGCTATTTCGATGTTCATGGAAATAGGCATGCGCGCATGCGCGCGGGTCGTCAAGTGATCATTCCATGACTGTCGAAATATGGGGAGCGGGGCGCGTCAGGCGACCCGGCCCGTCGGGGGAAGACAAGCCCCGCCAAGCCGTCTCTGGCGGGCGGGGCGATGCCTTTGCGACGAGCGCCTGAGCGAGCGCGTTTCAGCCTTTCAGGCCAGTGCGATCAGGCCGGTTCGGTGACCGTATTCAGTGGCCGGGTGACGGCTTGGTCACTGTCGAAATCGGCGGCGAAGCGCGTCTCGCGCAGCGGCTTCACCGTCTCGGTCGAAAGCTGGTAGTCCGGATGTTGCTGGAAGGCGGCGAGATCGGCCTCGGTCTCGAACTCACCGTAGACGATGAAGTCGACCTCATTGCCCCACTGGTCGCGCTTCAGGTTTTCGCCGATTTCCAGCTTGGTCGCGTGAGAGATACCGGTCAGGCGCGACAGGCCGGCCCGGACAGCCTCGTGGTTCTCTTCCCGGGCGGTAAAGAACACAATATGTCGAATCATCTCATACCTCTGAAGCGCGTCGTTCAATCGAAACGTCATGTCCGCCGCCCCGCCGAAATCCTTGGTCGTTGGGGCAGGAACTCGCCGGCCACCAGCCGCATGGGGGCGCGGGGATGCGCCGGTTCCACGGCGTCGGTGGGAGCGGGGCGCTCGGGGGGGCAGG
This sequence comes from Stappia indica, assembly GCF_020177335.1. Taxonomy (GTDB): domain Bacteria; phylum Pseudomonadota; class Alphaproteobacteria; order Rhizobiales; family Stappiaceae; genus Stappia; species Stappia indica_B. The sequence continues at coordinate 187,729 of NZ_JAIVMG010000001.1, forward strand.
GCCGTTGCCACCGCCGTTCCGGATGCCGGCCGGTGAAGGGGTGTCACAAACACCGGCGCGCTTCAATCGGGACGAACATCTTTCCAAGCGCTGATACCCAATTCCCGGCCTCAAATGGCCGGCGCAAAAGGTCGCAGCCAGCCCGTCACCGTGAAAAAAGCCGGAAAACTCCAGCCACCGGCGGTCTAAAGTTCGGTCTCAGAGCACGAACCATCGGACTCCGCTCAGCAGCGGAAGAGAATTGGGTCTCGGGGAAAGAATGAACAACGCCAAATTTCAGGGTAGTGATGGCCTTTGCGGAACAGTTCCTCTGGCGCATTGAGACAAAAGGGGCGCGAAAAGGTTCTGAATTGCGGCATCGTCGAAGGTTTCGTTTTCCCGCGTTCTTCGACCGATTTCAGGTGCTTCAGGGGGAGTGATTTCTTCTTCTATTTCCTCAAGTCGCTCTTTTACGGTCTCCTCAGCCCGTTCGATAATGGATCTAGGAACGCCTGCTCGGGGACCAAGAACGCCCAGATAGGGGGCACGTCAAACAGATCGGGACCTGTAGGCGGGGTAACGCGAGGGTCAGGTAGCTGGGATCGTTCCTGAATACGTATGCAAAAAATGTTTGCCAAACAGAGTATTTCGTGTTTTGACTCCATGAATACGAATTCACGGCGCGAAGCCGTGGGATCTTGAGGAGGAAAGCCCGTGAAATTCGCACCGCTTGTCACGCTCGGCGTGAGCCTTGTCATGGCCGTACCGGCGCTGGCCGACACCACCATCCGCATCGGCCATGCGACCCCGGAAAACTCGCCGATCCATCAGGCGCTCGCCTATTTTGAAAGTGAGCTGGAAGCCCGTTCGAAGGGCGGCATCGAGGTCGAGATCTATCCCGGTGGCCAACTTGGCAGCGTCAAGGAAATGACCGAGCTGGTGCAGTCCGGGAACATCACCATGACGACCGGCGCATCGGTGCATCTGAGCGCGGCGGTCGATGAGCTGGCGGTGCTCGATCAGTTTCTTCTGTTTCAGGATGAAGAAGAGGCGCGCTCGCTGCTCGACGGCGATGCCGGGGCGGCGATTTCCACCGCAATGGAAGCGCGCGGTCTGAAGAATATGGGCTTCATGGAGCTGGGGTTCCGCAGCTTCACCAACAGCCGTGCGCCGCTCGACAGTTTCGATGCCTTCAAGGGCTTGCGGATGCGTTCGGCGGACAACCCCATCGCCATCAAGGCGTGGCGGTCGGTCGGGGCGGTGCCGGTGCCGCTCGCTTGGGGTGAAATCTATTCCTCGCTGCAGCAGGGGTTGATCGACGGTCAGGAGAGTGCGCTCAGCTCGATGATCATCGAGCGTTTCTTCGAGGTGCAGGACTATGTGTCACTGACCGGGCATATCTATTGGCCCGAACTCTGGATGGCCAATCTCGGCTGGTTCGAAAGCCTCGATGCGGCCGACAAGGGGCTCATTGAGGAGGTTGCGCGCGAGACGGTTGCCCGGCAGCGCGAACTGACGGCCGCAGCCAATGCCGCGACTCTGGAAAAGCTGAAGGAGGCCGGCCTCAAGGTCAACGAGTTGCCCGCCGCCGACAAGAAGCGCCTCGGTGAGGTCATGAACGGCGCCATCGAGGCGGATATCCGCGCCAAGGTTGGCGATGAGTTCTACGACACGTTCATGGCGGCGGTGGCGAAGTAGTCGCCCAAGCGAACGGCGGCTGCCGGAAACAGGCGACCGCCGCAAAAACGTGAGCTTGAAGGAGGGGGCGATGCGCGCGCTTGAAAAATGGTTCGAGCCGACGGTGATCGTTGGGATGCTGAGTGCGATCATCCTGCTCGTGTTTGCGGATGTGGTCGCCCGTTTCGCCTTCTCCACGTCGATCGCAGTGGCGAATGAACTGGCCCGCTTCTGTTTCGTCTACATGATTTATTTCGGTGTCAGCTACGCCATTCGCGAGCGCCGGCACATGCGCGTTACGGTGTTGCTCGACATGATGCCGGCGGCGGCGCGGCGTTGGGTCTTCGCGCTCTCCGAATTGATTTTCCTGATCTATTCCGTGGCGGTGTGCTGGCTCGGCGTGGTTATCACGCACAAAGCATTCGGCTGGGGCAAGATCCTGTCATCGACGGAATGGCCGCTCGGTTTTCTCTATATGGCGATCGTGTTCTCCGGCGCGCTCAGCAGTCTGCGTCTGCTGCAGTCCCTATGGCGGACATTGGTTGCTGGCGACACCCGGCTTGGGCCGCAGACGGATATCTGATCATGACCACCGCGATCCTTTTCGGTAGCTTCTTTCTGCTCTTGCTGATCGGCGTGCCCATCGGGATTGCGCTGGGAGCGGCCAGCCTGCTTGCCATCGCTTATATCCCGTTCCTGAATTTCGACATGTATGCCCTTGGGCTGGTGTCGGGGATCGACAGCTTCACGCTGATCGCGGTGGTGCTGTTTACGCTCGCCGGCAGTCTGATGGCACAAGGGGGAATCTCGCGGCGGCTGATCGCCGTCGCAGACCGGGCCTTCGGCCGCGCGCCGGGCGATCTTGGTACGGTGACGATCATGTCGTGCCTGTTCTTCGCCGCGATTTCCGGCACGGGCAGCGCGACGGTGGCGGCCATCGGTCTGGCGCTGATCCCGGCGCTGGTGGAGCGCGGCTACGATCGGGCTTATGCGGGGGCGATGGTGGCGAGCGCCGGCGGGCTGGGGGTGATGATCCCTCCTTCCGTGGTGATGATCGTCTATGCGGTCGCCGCCGGCGTGTCGGTCACCGCGCTGTTCATGGCAGGTGTCATTCCGGGCATTGTCATCGCGCTTACCCTGATCGTCTACAACATCCTGCAGCGCCGTCGTGCTCCTCGCCAGGCGGAGGCCGTGGCGGCGCGAGGGGGGAGCCTGCTGGCCGCGCTCAACGAGGCGAAGCTGGCGCTGGCCATGCCGCTCGTCGTGCTGGGGGGCATCTATTCGGGCATCGTCACGCCGACGGAAAGCTCCGCCGTGGCCGTTGTCTATGCGCTCGCGGTGAGCTGTTTCGTCTATCGGGAACTGCCGCTCAAGGCAGTGCCGAAAATCATGCTGGAATCCGCCCTCTTGGTCTCGGCCGTGCTGGTCATCATCGGCGCTTCGGTCGCCTTCGGCCGCATCATCGCGCTGGAGAAGATCCCCTCGGAACTGGCACAATTCGTTCTGTCGCTGACCGATAGCAAATATCTGGTGCTGCTGGCGGCTCTGGTGTTGCTGCTCATCGTCGGTACCTTTCTGGAGACGCTTGCGGCCATCGTCATCCTGACGCCGGTGCTCCTGCCGATCATGCTGCAACTGGGTGTCGATCCGGTGCATTTCGGCATCGTCATGATCGTTGCCCTGGCCATCGGCTTCGTGACGCCGCCGCTCGGCGCCAATCTCTTCATGGCCGCGCAGGTCGGGGGCATTCCCTTCGACAAGATCGCCCGGCGGATCTTCCCATGGGTGGCGGCAATGTTCGTGGCCCTTCTCATCATCACCTATGTGCCGTGGCTGTCGCTGGTTCTGCCCGAGAACCTGCTTGGCTACGGGCGCTAACACCCTGATTGCAGGCATGAGGCCGGCGCCGATGCGGCATCGGCCGGAGACGAAAGGACACCCCTCATGACGATCGAGTATCTCAAGCGCGGCAAGCCCGAGGCCGACCGGGCGGCCGATGATGCGAAAACCGCCGAGGTCGTCGCGGCGACGCTGAAGGACATCGAGGCGCGCGGCGATGCGGCGGTGCGCGAACTGGCCAACAGGTTCGACAAATACGACCGGGAGAGCTATCGCCTCAGTCAGGACGAGATCGACGCGTTGATCGCCAAGGTCAGCCCGCAGGACATGGAAGACATCCGTTTCGCGCAGGAGCAGGTGAAGAAATTCGCAAAGGCGCAGCGCGACTCCATGACCGATATCGAGGTGGAGACGCTGCCGGGGGTTATTCTCGGTCACAAGAACATCCCGGTGCAATCGGTTGGTTGCTACGTGCCGGGCGGCAAGTTCCCGATGGTGGCCAGCGCGCATATGTCGGTGGCGACCGCCGCTGTGGCGGGCGTGCCGCGCATTGTTGCCTGTACCCCGCCGTTCAACGGTGAGCCGAATCCGGCGGTGATCGCCGCCATGCATCTGGGCGGCGCGCACGAGATCTACGTGCTTGGCGGCATTCAGGCGGTCGGCGCCATGGCCATCGGAACGGAAAGCATCGCGCCGGTGCACTTGCTGGTCGGCCCGGGCAATGCCTTCGTGGCGGAAGCCAAGCGTCAGCTCTTCGGCCGGGTGGGCATCGACCTCTTCGCCGGCCCGACCGAGACCATGGTGATCGCCGACGAAACCGTGGATGCGGAGATGTGCGCGACCGACCTCCTGGGACAGGCCGAGCACGGTTACAATTCGCCTGCGGTCCTGGTCACCAACTCGCGCAAGCTAGCGGAGGGTACGCTGGCCGAGATCGAACGTATCCTGGCCATTCTGCCGACGGCCGACACCGCGCGGGTGAGCTGGGAGGATTACGGAGAGGTCATCCTTTGCGACACCTATGAGGAGATGTTGCAGGTGGCCGACGATATCGCCTCCGAGCACGTCCAGGTGATGACCGACCGCGATGACTGGTTCCTGGAAAACATGACCTGCTACGGCGCGCTGTTTCTGGGCCCGCGCACCAATGTCGCCAATGGTGACAAGGTGATCGGCACCAACCACACGCTGCCAACCAAGAAAGCGGGGCGCTACACCGGCGGGCTGTGGGTCGGCAAGTTCTTGAAGACGCATTCCTATCAGAAGATCACGAACGATGCGGCGGCGGCAGAGATTGGCGCCTATGGCTCGCGGTTGTGCCTCTTGGAGGGGTTCGTCGGCCATGCGGAGCAGTGCAACCTGCGTGTTCGGCGCTACGGCGGCGAGAACGTGCCTTACGGTGCGCCGGCGGCGGTGCGCGGCTAACGGGGAGAGTGAGGACAGGATGGTGGAGAACCGGGTTACCTCCGTGGATGTGGCGCGTGCGGCGGGCGTCAGCCAGCCGACCGTCAGCCGCGTCTTCACGCCGGGCGCCCGGGTCTCGCCGGAATTGCGCGCCCGCGTGGAAGAGGCCGCGCGCAAGCTCGGCTACCGGCCGAACACGCTGGCGCGGGCGATGATCAAGGGGCAGTCCAACGTGATCGGCCTGGTCGTCGCCTATCTCGACAACCCCTTCTATGCTGAGGCCATTGAGCTTCTGTCGGGGGCGCTCAAGGGGTTCGGCTACCACATCATCGTTTTCACCGCATCGAACGACGAGGGCAGCGTCGATCTGGCGGTGGAGGATCTGCTGGCTCATCAGGTGGATGGCATCATTCTCGCCTCCGTCAGTACGACACTGAAGCTGACTCACGAAATCAGGAACGCCGGGATTCCGCTGGTGCTGTTCAACCGGGGGCAGAACGATCCGACGATTCCGGCGGTGACCGCGACGAACTACGCAGGTGGACGCAAAGCTGCGGATTTCCTCGTCGGGCTCGGGCATCGGCGGATCGCGCATATCTCAGGCTGGCAGAAATCGCTGACGGGCGTTGACCGGATGCGCGGTTTTCTCGACGGCCTGGCCGATCACGGCCTGGAGCCCGTGGCCTGCGTCGACGGACGTTACGACCGCGCCACGGCGATGGCGGCAACGCGCGAGATCTTCGCCGGACCGGATCGGCCCGAAGCGGTTTTTGTCGGCAATGATCACATGGCTTTCTCTGTGCTGGAGGCGCTTCAGTACGATCTCGGCCTGCGGGTGCCGGAGGATGTCTCAGTTGTCGGCTTCGATGACGTGAAAATGGCGGCGTGGCGGGTGTTCGACCTGACGACCCTGCGGCAGCCGGCGAACGAGATGGTTGCGGCGGTGGTCGACATGCTGATGCGGCTGATCGACGGCAAGCCGTTGGAGCGCACCCGCGTCCAGATCGACAGCGCCCTGATCGAACGCGGAACGACACGTGCAAGCCCCCAGGAGTGAACGGAACATGAGCGAGAGCGGTGCGATTCTTCTTCCCGTGGCCCCGAGCTTTCGTCTTGATGGCAAACGGGCGCTGGTGGCCGGTGCATCGTCCGGCATCGGGCTGGCCTGCGCGGCGGCGCTTGCCCAGGCCGGAGCGCAGACGGTGGTCGCCGCACGGTCGACGGACAAACTGGCGGCACTCGTGGCCGCGCTCCGGGAGGCCGGTCACTCCGCCGAGGCGATGACACTCGACGTTGCCGATGTCGCGGCCACCGGGACGGCTGTGGCCGAGGCCGGCCCTTTTGACATTCTGGTCAACTCGGCAGGCCTGGCCCGGCATGGCCCCGCCCTGGAGACGTCCGAGGCCGACTTCGACGCGGTGGCGGCGCTCAATTTCAAGGGGGCCTATTTTCTGACCCGCGCCGTGGCGCGCGGCCTTATGGCGGCGGGCCGGCCGGGATCGCTCATCAACGTGTCCAGCCAGATGGCACGGGTGGGGGGCATCGACCGCGCGGTCTACGCGGCAACGAAACACGCGGTTGAAGGTTTCACCAAGTCGATGGCGATCGAGTGGGGTAAGGCCGGCATTCGCGTCAACACGATTTGTCCGACCTTCATCAGGACCGCCCTGACCCAATCGACCTTCGATCAGCCGGAGCGCAGGGCGTGGATCGAGGACAAGATCAAGCTCGGCCGTGTCGGCGAGGTCGAGGACATCATGGGGGCGGTGCAGTTTCTGGCCTCCGATGCGTCCGCGCTCGTCACCGGGACGGCGCTGATGATCGACGGTGGCTGGACCGCCGACTGACGCTTTTCCCTTCCAGACAGTGAGAGACATCATGTCCGATATAACTTCGCGCATCGTCCGCTATGGCGAGTTGAGCCCCTGCAAGACTGCCTTCATCGACGCCCATACGCCGGGCAGTGATCAGAAGGAGAATTTCACCATCATCGGTGGCGGCGTCTCGGAAAGTCCGGACCAGCACGTTCATATCCGCGAGACGCCTGGCTTCAACATCGGGGCGGCAGGACAGCCACCGAAGTGCAGGAACTCGCTCCACAGTCACACCACGGCGGAAGTGTTCTTCGTTCTCAAGGGGCGGTGGCGTTTCTTCTGGGGGCGTCACGGTACTGCCGGTGAGTTCATTGCCGAGGAAGGCGATATCTTCAACATCCCCACCGGGATTTTCCGCGGGTTCGAGAATGTCGGAACAGACTATGGAATGATCATGGCGATCCTGGGGGGCGACGATGCCGGCGGTGGCGTGACCTGGGCACCGCAGGTGATCGAGGAAGCGCGCGCGCATGGCCTCGTTCTGGGCAACAATGGCATGCTCTACGACAGCAAGAAGGGCGAGACCCTGCCGGAAGGTGTGGCGCCGATGCCGCTCCTGAGCGAAGAAGAGCTGAAGGCCTTTCCGGAAGTGCCGGTGGAAAGGGTCGTGCGCGACTACGTGGCGCGCTACTGGGACCTGATGGCTCTTGCCGCCGACAAGCCGGCCCGGGTGATCGGCCCCGATGCGCTCCTGAAGGACCGGCCCGGGTTCGAGGTCGAGTTCCTGACGCGCGGATCGGTCGCCGACGAGATGGCGGCGCGTGACAAACACACCGTCCTTATGCCCGTGCGGGGGCACTGGAAGCTGCGTCATGAGGGCGGCGAGACCGTGCTCAATCCCGGCGACACCTGTCTGCTCAATCCAGGTGAGATCCATGCCATCGCGCCCTCGATGACGGGGGAGGCGAGCCTTTACCGTGTCACTGCCACGGATGACCCGGCTGGATCGACCTGGGTCGGCTGACGGCCATGTGCGCAACGCGGCGGCGGTTTCGCCGCGTGGCCGCTGCCAGCCCAATGGAGGTCTCATGACGCCCCTTGTTCTGTTGCCCGGCATGATGTGCGACGCGCGTCTTTTCGCGCCGCAGATCACCACATTGTCCGGACGTATTCCAGTGATGACCATGCCCGTTGCCGGGTGTGACACGATGGCCGGACTGGCCGGCGACATTCTCGCCTGTGCGCCGCCGCGTTTCGCGCTGGCGGGCCTGTCCATGGGCGGCATTCTCGCCATGGAACTCGTTCGCCAGGCGCCGGAGAGGGTGGCGCGGCTGGCGCTGCTCGACACCAATCCGTTGGCGGAAGTGGAAGAGGTCAAGGCGCGGCGCGGGCCGCAGATCGAGGCGGTTCGGGCGGGTGGTCTCGACGCCGTCATGCGCGATGTGATGATCCCGAACTATCTGCATGACGCCACTGATCCGAAGGGCATTGCCGCACTGTGTCTGGAGATGGCGCGCGATCTCGGCCCCGGGGTCTTCGCCGCGCAGTCGAAGGCGTTACGCGACCGGCGTGACCAGACCGAGACCTTGCGGGCCTATTCCGGTCCGGCGCTGGTTCTGTGCGGACGGCACGACCGGTTGTGTCCGCTGTCCCGGCATCATTTGCTGCACGATCTGATGCCACAGAGCACGTTTGAAATCATCGAGGGGGCGGGGCATCTGCCCACTCTCGAACAGCCCGAAACGACGACAGCGGCCCTTGTTCGCTGGCTGGAGGATGCAGCATGAGCAATTTGTCTTCTTCGCTTCTGGATGTGCTGCGGCGTGTCGATACGCCCACGGTTTGCAACGCCATCGAAGTGGCGCAGGGCAAACGCGGGTTCAATGACTTCACGCGCGGCACGATGCTGTCTTCTGCGCCGGATGCGCCTCCCATGGTGGGCTTTGCGCGCACGGCCCGCATCGCGGCGCTGGCGCCTTCGCAGGAGGCGCCCGAGGTCGTGCGTGAGCGCCGCATGGCCTATTATCGCTATATGGCCGAAGGGGCGATGCCAGCCGTCGCGGTGATCGAGGACGTCGATTATCCGAACTGCATCGGTGCCTATTGGGGCGAGATCAATACCACCGTTCACAAGGGTTTCGGTCTTGCCGGCGCGTTGACCAATGGCGTGATGCGCGATCTGGGGGACCTGCCGGAGGGGTTTCCCGTCGTTGCCGGATCGGTGGGCGTCAGCCACGGCTTCGTGCATGTCACGGAGATCGACATTCCGGTGACCGTTCACGGGTTGACGATTCGGCCGGGCGCCCTGATCCACGCCGACCGCCATGGCGCGGTCGCAATTCCCGAGGCGGTGATCCCGGTGCTGGAAGCGGCAATAGACAAGCTGCTCGCCACCGAGCGGATCGTGCTCGATGCAGCGCGCGCGCCCGGGTTCGACTTTGCCCGCTTCGAGGAAGCCTGGAGCGCGTTCGAGAAGGCCAGAACTTGAGCGTCGGTGAGCGTTGGGGCGCCGTTTGCCGATCAGGACTCAGGTTGGCTTGCTGCCGGTTTGTCGGATACCGTCCCGTCCGCGGCCGACGGCCAGATGAACCGACCGGGTTCCAGCTTCTTCGTGAACAGACAGGCCCCTTGCTCTTCTGGAAACGCTTGTCGAGATGGGGCTGACCGAGGATTGGCAGCACATGGTCGATAGCACATCCGTCAGGGGGCATTGCCAGGCAGCCGGCGCAAAAGGGGGACTCACAAGGAGGGCTTTGGTCGCAGCCGCGGCCGCTTTACGAGCAAGATCCACGCCCGTTCAGACGGTCAGGGGTGCCCTCTTGGCTTCGCCCTGACTGGCGGAGTGGCTTCCGACGATAACGCCTTCAAGCCCCTGCTGGAAATGCCGGTTGGCAGACCGCGCCTGATGCTGGCCGACAAGGGATATGACGGCGACACTATCCGCGAAGCGCTGTTTCTTCAGGGTATCCTGCCGGTCATACCGCCCAGGTCATACCGCCCAGGTCGAACCGCAGGACACCTGCGAAATGCGACTAGCGCGCCTACAAGGACCGCAACCGCATCGAGCGCATGTTCAACCGGATCAAACAGTTCCGCCGCATCGCCACCCGCTACGATAAAACCGCCAGATCCTTCCTCGGCTTCCTATGCCTTGCTGCCGTGAGGCTCTGGTTCTCCTCTTTTGTCAACGCGGCCTAGGGCGCGGGAGACATCGCCATTTCCCGTTCCAGCGCTTTCCGATCCTTTGTCAGGCGCTCCAGCCAGAGGCGGGATTGCGGATCGGGGTAAACGTCTTCGTGACCATTTTGAAGCGCAGTGACCAGAGCGGAAGCAAGGCTGGGCCAGGAAAGCGTGCTTCCCTCAATGGATTGGTGCTCTTCAATATCAAGCTTCGCCGGATAGGCCACAACCAGCCTCGCTCCTTGATTCAATAGCTTTGCGCGCAGGGAAATCGCCAGAGCTTGTGCTGCTGCCATCTGAGCCGAATGTCGCGGCTGGTCGGGGTAAGCCGACAGCGCAGCGAAGGAGAGAGCAAAAACCCAAGTGCACTTTCGGTCTGGCAGAATAGGCGTAAAGCGCTCTGCCAATTCCAGATGTGCCTCCATGCGTTGCCCCAAAGAGGTGCCCCCATAGGTGTCGGCATACCAGTTGGTTTCAACAACCAGCTCTACCTTACTGTCATCCGCCTCTCGTGAACTGGGGCCCCAGACATTTGCTGCACCTGCATCCAGCAAAGCGGACTTGCAGGCCTGCCCGAGCGGGTTTTCACTGTCTGTCAGGTAACAATTCAGCCCGGCAAGCGGACGGGGCGTTATGGTCATGGCGGAGACCTTTTCCTTGTCAGCGGCGGGAGGGGCCGCCTGCACCACGACGCTGCCGCCGGGCGCAAAAACGTAAGACAGATGGACTGTATTGCCGACGCAGCAGTTGTCCTTAAGAAACGCCACGAGGACCACGCCAGAATTGTGCCTGACCAGCCCCGTGTGCGGAGCAGTCGGGCCAGAAAAAGCCGGTTCGAGACTGTGATAGACCGAGGCTTCGGCCAGCACTGCGGCTTGACGGGTCTGCTCACGCCAGACCAGAGCGGAGGAGAGGCATTGCCGGCAGAACTCCTGTGGTGGGTATTGCACGGTGGAGCAATCATCGCAGACCTGAAGCGCAAAGCGACCAATGGCGGCAGGACCGGTCATGCCAAGTGCGGCGCGGCTTCTCAGGCGGGGCGGAATGGCGAAGATGCGCTTCATCGTGCCGCCGCCAGAATTGCGGCGCCACAGCTCAAACCGCGATCGTAGACGATCATGCCGAAGCCGGACACCAGTCCGATGCTCGCGTCTGGAACCTGATGACCCTCGGCAGTCCCGGTCAACTGGCGCAGTGTTTCGGTGACGCCGAGGAAGCCGCCGGCAAAGCCTGCCTGTCCTGAAGACAATTGCCCGCCTCCGGTGTTGACCGGAAAGTCTCCGCCGAAGCCCAAGTCGTGCGACGCGACAAATCCGGCAGCAGCTCCCTTTTCGCAGAAGCCAAAATCCTCGAGTTGCAGGAAGCTGATCACCGGATAGTCGTCATAGGTCTGAAAGCAGTCGATCCCGGTTCTTTCAATCCTAGCTGTTGCAAACAGGCGATCGGCATCCAGCGCCCATCCGGCCCTGTCCTGCACCGGATCATCCGGAAAGCTGTTGTGGCGCTCGGAGGAGGCAAGAAGGACGCAATGGGCTAGGTCCAGCCGCTCTGCCTCTTGCCGGCGCATCACCAGAAACGCCTCGGCGCCGGCGCAGGGCATGACGCAATCGAACAGGCGTAGTGGCCCGGCAATCGGGCGCGCTGTCAGATAGGCATCCATCGTCAGTTCCTTGCGGATCATGGCGCGGGGATTGTTGAGACCGTTGCGACGTTGGGCAATGCAAAGGCGGCCGAAATCCTCGGCGCGAGCGCCGTAGCGGCGCATATAGTGATCGGTCAGGAAGGCAAAGCTCTGGTTCGGGCCACCGGCCCCGTAGGGGTAGACCGCGTCCTGTGAAGCTTGTGAAAACCGGGCCGTGTTCTCGCGGAAACCGGTTGGCGTATTGGTGTCGGCCCCCATGCAGGCCACGATCGTGGCGTCTCCACCTTGCACCGCCGCAGCCGCCCGTCTAATTGCGGCAATCGCGCTGGCACCGCCTAGGAATATCGAGTCTAGCCAACCCAGCTCCAGGCCGAGGGCATGGGCCAGTCCAATGCCGCTGTCGGGCGTCAGGGTGAAACTGGAGATGCACACGCCGTCAACCCGGTCCTTGGCGATGCCGGCTCCACCGAGCAGCCCGCGCAGTGCCCGAGCAAAGAAGGCCGCAGCGCTGTCGTTGGAATACCGCTGATAGGGGACCGATACCGGAACCGTCAGAACGATATCGTCATAGCCGCGTGCGCTCATGCTGGCGCCTGCCGCAAGGCTTTTTTGCGGTCGCGCAGGTCGAAGCATGCGTCAGCACTGAACGGATCGTCTGCCAGTGGCTTCAGTGACGCCTTCTGGACTTTCTGTGTGGATGTGGTGGGTAGGGCACTAACGAAAGCGATGTAACCGGGCACCTTGAAATAGGCGAGATGTACTGCGCAATAGGCAAATATGCGATCCGCCAGTTGCTCCGCGGCCTGTTGGCTGTCGGTTGGCACCACCACCGCCAGCACTTCCTGCTCCCGCAGAGGATCATCTGTCGCCACTACGGCAATTGCCGACACTTCCGGCAGCGACGCGATGGCCGCCTCGACCTCGGCTGCGGCGATGTTCTCGCCAGATCGCCGAATGATGTTCTTCTTGCGCTCGACAAAAAACAGCGCGCCGCTTTCGTCCTGCCGCACCACGTCGCCGGTATGCAGCCATCCGCCGCTCCAGGCCGCCTCGGTCGCGGCCTCGTCCTTCAGATAGCCACTGAAAAAGCCAAGCCGCGGATCCGGTCCGGGGGCCCGCAACAGCAACTCGCCAGCCTCTCTTTCTGCAACCTCTACACCATCGTCGCCGACCAGTCGTACTTCCAAAGGCGGGCCAGGCCGGTCTGGCCGGCCGATGCAGCGTTGTCCGACATGGCGTGGCTCGGTTGTATCGCACAAGGTTCCAGCGCCACCGGTTTCAGTCATGGCCCAGCCTTCCAGCAAGGGAACGCCGAAGCGTTTTTCGAATCTGGCATGATGATCGGGATGTACGCCGCCGCCGAGCCCAAAGCGCATTTGATGGCTATGTTCGAACTCGGTTTCGGGCAGCTCGTGCAGTATTGCCGGCATCACGCCGAGGTAATGGAAACAGGTGGCTTCAGTCTGGACGGCATCCTGCCACCAGCTACGCGGATGGAACCGGTCGACGATGATCTGCGCGCCGCCGCATGACAGCATCCCCATGAAGGAGTGCCCCATCGCGTTGACATGGAAGGTGGGCAGCGGGGTCAGCAACCGTTCCTGACCCGGACGCAATGCGATCAATCCATCCTGGCTGCTGTACCAATCGGCCCAGTTCAGGAAATACCGGTTTGAAAGGATGCAACCCTTGGGTCTTCCGGTGGTGCCGGAGGTGTAGATCAGCGCGCATTCGGAATGCAGGGCTGGCACACCTGGCTGATTGGCCATTGCGCGCGGCGGGATGCTATCGTCCGGGGCGCAGCAGGCAAGATTCAGTTCTGCCGCAACCGTGTCGGTGCGGGCAGCATAATCGGGCAAGCGCACCAAAAGGCGAGCCTCGCTGTGAGACAAAAGATAGCTCAGTTCGTCGGCGCTGGCCTGCGGGTTTACAGGGACAACACTTGCCGCAATCGCATTCAGCGCCAACCAGTGCAGGAAATGCGCGGGCCGGTTTTCCAGAAGCAGCGCAATGCGGTCGCCGGCACCGTATCCGGCCGCTACATACTGTTCCGACAGGCTGCCGACGGCGGCCTGCATCTCGGCGTAGCGCAGGCAGGCAGGTTCGGCGGGCCACAGCGCCTGCACCGATTGAGGAAGCACGAGCATGTCATGATCAGCAAAGGCCACAGCCTGCTGTTTCAGCAGCCCGGCAACGCTCCGACAGTCCATGAACCTGCCTTCAAACGACGGGGTGACTTGTTCTTCATCCATATTCTGGTATCGCCATGTTGGTTTTTGAATGGAGGGCCCGATCATGTCGACACAGACACCGAAACGCTCGGACGAAGAAATCCTCGCCGGATTTGAATATGCTCTGTGGCATCTCGGCTCTGCGTTCTCGCGCTGGCGGCGTGATTGTTTTGCGGCGGTCAGCGATCTCGGCCTCAGCGGGTCGGAAACCTCGATCCTGCATGCGGTGGAAATGAATGACACCGCCAAGGGCCTGATGGACATCAGCCGCCTTCTGCATCGGGATGACCTTCCCAATCTTCAATACGGACTGAAGAAGCTGTTGCAGATTGAGCTGATCGAAAAGCGTGGCACCTCGCGCAAGACAACGAACTACGTAATTTCCGAATCCGGAAAGGCGGTTGTTCTCGCCTACAAGAAGAAGCGCCGGGAAACGCTTCTGCGGCTTTTCAAGCAATTGCCTCAAGACGCGTTCGATCTTGAAAACATGGTCGCGCTGATGCACGTGATGACCGGAATATATGATCAGTCCGGCGACCTGCTGTTGCGCCACGATCAGGACTGACCGGTTGCCAAGCATCCCGATTGCACTTTTCGCATCGACAACATGGCCCTTCATTGCATGCGATAGCCCCCGTTGACATCCATGGTGGTCCCGGTGACCCAGCGCGCACCGGGGCTGACCAGATAGAGCACGGCTGCGGCGATATCATCGGTGGTTCCTATCTTGCCCAGAGGGATCCGTGCGGACAGCGCCGCGACACTTTCCGGTGTTGTGGCAGCCTCCAGCATCGGGGTTCTCACAGGTCCAGCGGCCACGCAGTTGACCGTCACGCCATAGGCCGCACCTTCGCGGGCAGCTATCTTGGTGAGACCCAACAAAGCTGCCTTTGATGCCACGTAGGATGCACTGCCGCGGTATCCGCCCAGTTGTGCCGCGGCCGAAGACATCAGCACAGCCGTTGCCCCGTGCAGGGGGGCTTGCTCGCGGCGGCGCAGGAATTCGCGCAGGCACAAGAAGGTGCCACGGGTGTTAACAGCAAAAACACTGTCCCATTCCTCGACCGTCATGTCTGGAATTCGCACCGACTCTGTGCCCGAAGGCATGATACCGGCACAGGTCACAAGAACAGACACCGGGCCGTTCAGGGCTTCCGCCTGATCGAACGCCGCCTTGACCTGAGCCTCATCGGTGACGTCCGTGCGGCAGATCTCTTCGCTCGCATGTGTGTCCGATCCGAATATGGCCATGCCATCAGCGGCCAGTGCCGCAGCGATTGCGCCGCCAAAGCCGCCTGCCACGCCCGAGATAAAGACTGATCGCATGTTTTGAACCTCCCAATTCCCCGGCACATTAGATGTATTTTTTGTTAAAAAATAGCCTTTTTAAAGCACGATTTATGTTATATTGCTGGTCTGGAGTGAGGAGCATTCTGTTTTCTGGTGATTGAAGGCGGGGTCATTTTCAAGTCGGAGGAGTTGAAACAATGAGGTCATCACTTTTGCGGAGCCTGGCGCTCGGGGTCGCTGCAGCGTTGGGCGCCACGTTTGTCGGCACAGCGCAAGCCGATACTGCCAGCCTGACTGTACAGAGCGCCTGGCCGCTGACGTTGCCGGCAAGCGGGCGAGATGCAAAGCACTTCGCCGACGCGATCAACGAGGCCTCCGGCGGCCAGATCAAGGTCCGTTTGATGAACGCCGGTGCGCTGGTGCCGTCGCTGGAAATCTTCGATGCAGTGCGCAACGGCACGCTCGATGCGGGTTACACGTCACCGCTCTATGTCGCGGGTAAGTTCCCGGCCGTTCAACTGTTTGGCGGCGTGCCCTTTGGTCCCGACGCGATGGGATATGTCGGCTGGATCTACAATGGCGGTGGACTTGATATCTGGCGTGAAATCTACGCCGAGCAGGGTGTCGTTACGGTTCCTTGCGGCCTGATGGCCCAGGAAGCCGGCGGTTGGTACAAGACAGAGATCAGCAGTGTTGAAGACCTCAAGGGTCTCAAGCTGCGTTTCGCCGGCCTGGCCGGGGAGGTGATGAAAAAGATGGGCGTCTCCGTTGTCCTGTTGTCGGGTGGAGACATTTTCCCCAACCTTGAACGCGGTGTCATCGACGGTACCGAATTCTCGATGCCCACCATCGACAAGCAGATCGGCTTCGACCAGATCGTCAAGAACTACTACCTGCCGGGCTGGCATCAACCTGCCGCGATCAACGAACTGATCATCAACAAGGCCAAGTGGCATTCGATGTCGGAGGGTCAGCAGAACCTAATCGAGCTGACCTGTCGCGAAACGATGCTGTGGGGTCTGACATCGACGTATGTGGAAAATGCTGAAGCCATTGATGCGTTTAAGGCCAATGGGGTCGAAATCCGTCAGTTTCCCGCAGAGGTTCTGGCTGGCTTCCAGACTGCGACCGAAGAAGTGATGCAGGAACAGTCGGCAAAGGATGAAAACTTCGCTCGTGCCTGGAATTCGCTCCAAGCCTACCGCGACAGTGCCACAAGCTGGGCTGCTGTTCAGAAGTAAAGACGAAAGGGGCGGCTGATGGATAAAATTCTGGATTGGCTGCCTCGTTCCATTGAACGGGTCACCGAGGCCGCGGGCATCATCGGAGCGCTTTTTCTACCCCTTCTGATCCTTGTGGTGGTCGGAAATGTGGTGCTGCGCTATGGGTTTGGTCTCGGCCTAGTAGAGCTGGAAGAACTGCAATGGCATCTCAATGCCGTGACCATCATGCTCTGCCTTGGCTACGCCTACCGACATGACGCCCACGTGCGCGTCGATGTGCTGCGAGACGGGTGGAGCGCTACCCGCAAGGCATGGGTCGAAGTGATCGGCATCATGCTTTTGCTGCTGCCCTTCACCATTGGCATCATGTGGTTCAGCTGGAACAGCTTTGCCTATTCCTGGAAGATCGGGGAAGGATCGCCGATGCCCAGCGGGCTACCTGCACGTTATCTGGTCAGATTGTTACTTTTTTCAGGGTTTGCGCTACTGGCGGCACAGTCACTCGCTTCGCTGATACGGGCGGTGCAGATCATCAGGGCCAATGCATCAGGAGACCGGAAGTGACAACAGATGCTCTGCTGGTTCTGGCGATGTTCGCCACCTTTGCCATCGGCCTGTTCGCCGGCTTTCCCGTGGCCTTCGTGCTCGGCGGAGTGGGCGTTCTGTTTGCCCTGCTTGGCGAAGTTCTCCCATATCTCGGCATAGACGTCTTTGCGGGGGTCAATTTCATCGGCTTTGCCAATGACCGGATCTTCAGCGCGCTGACCAATTACTCGTTGATCCCGATGGCACTGTTCGTATTCTTAGGATTCATGCTCGACCGGTCGGGCGTGGCCGAGCGCCTGCTCGATGCAATGGCGCGCAGCCTTGGCCGGACACCCGGAAGTCTTGGGATTTCTGTCGTGGTGATCGGGGTCATCCTGGCCGCATCCACCGGGATTATCGGCGCATCCGTGGTTCTGCTGGCGACGGTCGCATTGCCGGCGCTGCGAAAGGCGGGTTACGACATGCCTCTCGGACTGGGCACCGTGGCAGCCTCAGGCTGCCTGGGCATCCTGATCCCTCCCTCGATCATGCTGATCGTCATGGGCGACCAGTTACGGCTTTCTGTCGGCGACCTGTTCATGGCCGCAGTATTTCCCGGCGTCCTGCTGGCAACGCTATACGTTGCCTATCTGGTCACCGTCTCGTTGTTGCAGCCGCACAAGGCACCACCGTCACCCGATGCCGGAAAGTTTGACCTTGCCGCCTTAAGGGACGTCATTGCCGCACTGTTTCCGCCGATGGTTCTGATGGTGCTGGTGCTAGGGTCGATTTTCTTCGGCATTGCCTCCCCGACCGAAGCCTCGGGGCTGGGTGCACTGGGAGCAACGCTGATCTGCCTGGCGAACCGGACACTGACGCCGGGAGTTCTCTACGAAGCCTGCATCGCGACCGCAAAAACCGTTGCCTTTCTGTTTGGAATCATCTTCGGCGCGACCTGTTTCTCGGTGGTGTTGCGCGGATATGGCGGTGATGCGCTTGTCGAAGAACTGCTCACTGGGCTGGGCTGGTCCCGCCTGTCAATCCTGATGCTGGTTCTGGCAACGGTCTTCGCGCTCGGTTTCGTGCTCGACTGGATGGAAATCATCCTGATCGTTGCTCCGTTGACCGTGCCGGTGATCGTTTCGCTCGGTTATGACCCGGTCTGGGTCGCGATTCTGCTGGCGATCTGTCTGCAGACTTCGTTCCTGACACCGCCGGTGGGCATGGCGCTGTTCTATGTGAAAAGCGTCGCGCCAGCCAACGTGACAACCCGCCAGATCTATCGCGGCGTCGTACCTTTTGTGATCCTGCAGTTGACCGGACTGCTGGCAGTAGGGCTATTTCCACAGATCGCTCTCTGGCTGCCAAGCGTTGCTTACTAGGCTTCAGACTCATAACCAGTAGCAGACTGTTGCCGCGAGGCAGATGGCCGACAGAAAGTTGTTGGCGTTGCGATCCTGCGAAACTCCTTGAACCTGCCGAACATCCGTTCGATGACGTTTTTCCCCTTGTAAGGGTATGGCGAGAAACAGCTTTTCCATTTCCATGCTTTCCGCGATGGGATGTTTGGCAGAGATCCTCGCGCCTCTATGGTCCTGCGGATACGGTCACTGTCATAGCCCTTGTCGCCATGCAGTACTCCTTTTTCCGGAGCCAGCGGCAAAAGAGCCTCTGCTCCGGTGAAGTCGGAGATATTGGCACCGGTGAGATGAAAGGCGATTGGCCGGCCTTTGTTGTCGCTCAGGGCGTGGATTTTGGTTTCCGGACCACCACGAGCTCGGCCCAGGGCATGGGCTTGAGCCCCCCTTTGTCACCATGGGCAACCCGATGCGCCCGAACAGCCGTTCTGTCGATCATCACTTCAAGCGCCGGATCACCGGTTTGGGACAGCGTGTCGAATATCCTGGTCCAGGCACCCTTTTCGGACCAGCGGACGAAGCGGTTGTAAAGGGGTTTCCTGGGGCCATAGACGTCCGGCGCATCGACCCAGCGACCACCAGACTTCAAGACATGAATGATGCCGCTGATCACCCGCCGGTCATCGACACGGGCCTTGTCCCGCGTATTGGTCGGCAACAACGGTCGCAACCTCAAAAACTGCTCTTCGCTAAGCCAGAAATACCGATCAGACATCACCAAGCCCCTGCTCAGGAGTTTGAATCAGAAATCAAATGATTTGCATAGGTATTTTATGGGTCTGAAGCCTAGACAAGTGGGCCAAGCTTCAAAAGGCGCTCTTGGACTACTGCGCGCTCGATACGAACGCGATGGTCCAGGTCTTTCAGTTCGTCGAGGCGCAGGTGAGGGGGAGGTTGAGGGAACCTCATTGAATTTGGAATGAGAAAACCCGCCCGATCGTCTCCGATGGGCGGGTTCTTTCGTTTCAGGGCCGTTTGAGCCGCTTATTGGCCTAAATTGGCCATCCTATGCGACTCGGGACAACAACAAGCCGGTGGGCGGCTTAGCTGCAGCCGCTGGTGGAGCCGCAGGTGTCACATTTCAGGCAGGTGCCGTTGCGCACCATGGTGAAATTGCCGCATTCGGCACAGCTTTCCCCCTCGTAGCCCTTCATCCGGGCCTGAGCGATCTGCTGCGCCTGATTGGCGGGGGCAGGGGTCGCCGTGCCGACCTCGGCCTCGGGTGCTTCTTCCGCCGCCACGTCCCGCTTGAAGGCGGTGGCAAGACCGCCCGCGCGCGCCTGAATCGGCGTGCCGGCCTTGGCGCTTCCGCCGCTGGTGCCGGTGGTCTGTGCGCCGCCAAGCGCGCCGGCCGGCTCGTCCGGATTGCTGACCAGGCGGAAGCGCTCGGTCTGGCCACGCACCAGACCCTTGGAGACGACGCCGTCATGGGCGCCATCGCTGCTGCGGGTCTCGTTCTGGCCGGAACTGATCACCGTGCTGCCGATGGCCTCCGGCGGCACATGCGCCAGATCGTGACGGTCGAGATAGGAGACCGCCAACTCGCGGAAGATGTAGTCAAGGATCGAGGTCGCGTTCTTGATCGCCTCGTTGCCCTGCACCATGCCCGCCGGTTCGAAGCGTGTGAAGGTGAAGGCGTCGACATATTCCTCCAGCGGCACGCCGTATTGCAGGCCGAGAGAAATGGCGATGGCGAAGTTGTTCATAAGCGAGCGGAAGGCGGCGCCTTCCTTGTGCATGTCGATGAAAATCTCGCCCAGCCGGCCATCGCGGTATTCGCCGGTGGTGAGATACACCTTGTGACCGCCAACGCGCGCCTTCTGGGTGTAGCCCTTGCGCCGGTCCGGCATCTTCTCGCGCTCGCGCACCGGCCGTTCCACCACCCGTTCGACGATCCGCTCGACGATCTTCTCGGCGATCTTTTCCGCGCGGGCCGCCTGCGGCTGGGCCATCAGCGTCTCGACCGCATCCTCCTCATCGTCCGCATCATCGGCCAGAAGCTGCGAATTCAGCGGCTGCGACAGCTTGGAACCATCGCGGTACAGCGCATTGGCCTTCAGCGCCAGGCGCCAGGACAGCATGTAGGCTTCGGTGCAGTCGGCCACCGTCGCGTCGTTCGGCATGTTGATCGTCTTGGAGATCGCGCCGGAAATGAACGGCTGCGCCGCCGCCATCATGCGGATGTGGCTTTCCACCGACAGGAAACGCTTGCCGATGCGTCCGCACGGGTTGGCGCAATCAAACACCGGATAATGCTCTTCCTTGAGGAAGGGAGCGCCCTCCAGCGTCATCGCGCCGCAGACATGGGTGTTTGCCGCCTCGATATCGGCCTTGGAATAGCCAAGGAACGACAGCAGGTCGAAATCCACGTCGTCGAGCTTGTCCGCCGGCACGTTCAGCGCACCGGTCAGGAACGCTTCGCCAAGGGTCCAGCGGTTGAAGACGAACTTGATGTCGAAGGCCGACTTCAGCGCGCCCTTGACCTTTTCAAGTGCCTCATCGTCAAAGCCCTTGGCCCGCAGGGTGCCCGGGTTGATCGCCGGTGCCTGGTCGAGGGTGCCGTGACCGACCGCATAGGCCTCGATCTCGGCGATCTCGCTTTCCGAATAGCCAAGCGCGGACAAGGCTTCCGGAACCGCGCGGTTGATGATCTTGAAGTAGCCGCCGCCGGCCAGCTTCTTGAACTTCACCAGTGCGAAATCGGGCTCGATGCCGGTGGTGTCGCAGTCCATCACCAGGCCGATCGTGCCGGTGGGGGCGATCACCGTTGCCTGGGCGTTGCGGTAGCCGTGCTGTTCGCCAAGCTCCAGCGCCCGGTCCCAGGCCGCCTGTGCCCGCTCCACCAGGGCGGCGTCGGGGCAGGAGGCGTGATCGAGCGGCACCGGCGTGGTGTTCAGCGCCTCGTAGCCGTCCGTTTCGCCATAGGCGGCACGGCGGTGGTTGCGCATCACCCGCAGCATGTGCTCGGCATTGTCGGCATAGCCGGGGAAGGCACCGAGTTCGCCGGCCATTTCGGCGCTGGTGGCATAGGACACGCCGGTCATAATCGCCGAGAGCGCACCGCAGATGGCGCGGCCCTCGGGGGAATCGTAGGGAATACCGGAGGTCATCAGCAGGCCACCGATGTTGGCATAGCCAAGGCCGAGGGTGCGGTAGCGGTAGGACCGCTCGGCGATCTCCTTCGACGGGAACTGGGCCATCAGCACGGACACTTCCAGCACGATGGTCCACAGCCGCACGGCGTGCTCGTAGCTGTCGATGTCGACCGACCGGTCATCCTGGCGGAACTGCAGCAGGTTCAGCGACGCCAGGTTGCAGGCCGTGTCATCGAGGAACATGTATTCCGAGCACGGGTTGGAGGCGCGGATCTCGCCGGAGGCCGGGCAGGTGTGCCAGTCGTTGATGGTGGTGTGGTACTGGATCCCCGGATCGGCGGAGGCCCAGGCGGCGTAGCCGATCTGCTCCCACAGCTCACGCGCCTTCAGCGTCTTGGTAACGCGGCCGTCCTTGCGGGCGGTCAGGTCCCATTCGCCATCTTCCAGCACGGCGGTGAGGAAACCGTCGGTGACCCGCACCGAGTTGTTGGAGTTCTGGCCGGAAACGGTGAGGTAGGCTTCGGAATCCCAGTCGGTGTTGTAGGTCGGGAATTCGATCCTGGTGAAGCCCTGGCGCGCGAACTGGATGACGCGCTGGATGTAATTCTCCGGCACCATCATCTTCTTGGCGGCGCGGATTTCCCGCTTCAAGGCCGGGTTCTTAGCCGGGTCGAAGCAATCGCCGTCCGTGCCTTCGCAATTGACGCAGGCGCGCATGATCGCGGTGAGGTGCTTCTGGCAGATCTTCGAGCCCGTGACGAGGGCCGCGACCTTCTGTTCCTCGCGCACCTTCCAGTTCACGTAGTCCTCGACGTCCGGATGGTCGATGTCGACCACCACCATCTTGGCGGCGCGGCGGGTGGTGCCGCCGGACTTGATGGCGCCGGCGGCGCGGTCGCCGATCTTCAGGAAGCTCATCAGGCCGGAGGACTTGCCGCCGCCGGAGAGCTTTTCACCTTCGCCGCGCACGCGGGAGAAGTTGGAGCCGGTGCCGGAGCCGTATTTGAACAGCCGCGCTTCGCGTACCCACAGGTCCATGATGCCGTTGTCGTTGACGAGATCGTCCTCGACCGACTGGATGAAACAGGCGTGGGGCTGGGGGTGCTCATAGGCGGTGGCCGAGCGGGTCAGCTCGCCGGTCTGGAAGTCGACGTAGAAATGCCCCTGGCTCGGACCGTCGATGCCATAGGCCCAGTGCAGGCCGGTGTTGAACCATTGCGGGCTGTTCGGCGCCACCTTCTGGGTCGCCAGCATGTAGCGCAGCTCGTCGTAAAACGCCTGGGCATCGGCTTCGCTGTCGAAATAGCCGCCCTTCCAGCCCCAATAGGTCCAGGTTCCGGCCAGACGGTCGAACACCTGGCGGGCATCCATCTCCGAGCCGTAGCGCTCGTCCTCGGGCAGAGCTTCCAGCGCGTCGAGATCGGCCTGGTGCCGCCACAGCCAGGAGGGAACCGTGTTCTCCTCAACCGGCTTCAGCTTGGCCGGGACGCCAGCCTTGCGGAAATATTTCTGCGCCAGAATGTCGGAGGCGACCTGCGAGAACTGCGCCGGCACCTCGATGTTCTCCAGACGGAAGACGATGGAGCCATCCGGATTGCGGATTTCGCTCGTCGCGTTGCGAAACGCGATCTCGGCGTAGGGCGACTGCCCATCCTTGGTGTAACGCCGTTCGATCTTCATCCTGGAGCCCCTTTACGTGCATCTGACCCGCCCGGCCAGTCGTGAGCGATCGCGGTGAACCCGCATGTCGGCAGTGACGGCCAGACCGCCACGATCCTGCCCGCGCCGCAGGCACGGGAGGGTCGCTGATCACTACCCTGTTGTTTGTCTTTCGCGCAGGCCGCGCGACTTCCGTCTATGTGGATGAACACTAAATATAGTGCATCGTGTGATTCTTGTCACGATATATCGATGCATCAAGACGCGGAAACGCCTTCGCCGCGAACGGTTTGCGTTCGTGACGGGCACACTGATCCGGCTTCCCGATGAAGAGGACGCGGGGCGTCTGCCCCAACCTTGTTACGATGTTCCTGACGCTTCGAAGGTAGGGTGAATCGTCCGCCAGCGTCAAGCGCTGAGAGCTAGCTATTGGGGGGGCTGCAAGAATGATCCACAATGTCTAGTGGGTGTGTGGAGCTGCGCATGTGGATAACGAGGATTGGCCGAAAAAAACAGTGCCCTCGCGTCGCGCTCACGGTGCCGTTGCCCAGCCCGGCGCAGGCCCGTATCCGCCGCGTCCCACCCCGTCAGGCTTGTCGCCGCGAAGGTTTGCGGCGGGATGCAGGGGGGGCGCGCTTTGCCGTGCAGAGGGCCGCCACGCCCTCAGCGCCGTTGATGGCGAGGATTTCCAGTCCGCCGAGAGGGCCAGAATCATATCCGGCAGCGCATGGTACCATCGGGCCACATCAATTTTTAAGAAAACTCGCGAAGAATTGCCTGCTGCGGGGCAAATGAATTGTAGGGCGTGTATGTTTTCATGGTGCTTGCGCAGGTTGTGCGCGGGATGATGCGGTGGCGCGGATGACACGGCACTATGCCTATGGGCTCGATATCACCGACCTCGATGTGGTCGTCGTTGACGATTCCAAGCCGATGCAGACCATTCTTCGGTCGATTCTGCTGAGCTTTCGCGTTCGCCGGGTGCGCACGTTCGATTCGGCGCAAGCGGCGCTGGATGTCATGCGGATCGATCCGCCGAACCTGGTCATCACCGATTGGCGCATGAAGCCGATGTCGGGCCTGGGTCTGCTGCGCCTCATGCGCCAGCGCCGGTTGGCGCCTCTCTGCTTCTTGCCAATTATTTTTGTCACAGCTCATGGGACTCGCACGCTGATCGACAGGGTGCTGCGTGCGGGGGCGCAGAACATCCTGGTCAAGCCGCTGTCGCCGGCCTCTCTATATGAGCGGCTGATCTGGACCCTGCATGATCCACGGCCGCTGGTGTTTGCCGAAGACGGCCGCTACGTCATCGACGGGGTGGCGGCCAGCCTGGATGCCAAGGCGCGGAAATGGCGGCAGATGGGGGCGAGCAAGGTGGTGGACCTGGGCAAGGACCGACCGTCCGCCGCCGGCGCGCGCGATGGGGCGCTGTCGCGCGCCCCGCGATTGCCGGCACCGGAGCCGCTGGCGGCGCTGGTGGATGCGCGCAGCGGTGTTGCCCTCGATGTGGCAAGGCCCGCTCCTTCTAAGGCACTGGGCGACCAGGCCACTGCGCAGAGCGGGCCTGGTCGAGCGTAGGGGCGGGCGCATCGGTCGCAACCCGGCCGGGGACTGCCGCCATCGGATGGCTGGACATCGGGCGGCCGTCGGGGCATAGTCGCGCCGAATTTCGGCCTGCGCGCGCCTGACGGGTGCCCGGTCCCGAAAAATGGCATTCCCGGCGCGGCGAACCGGCGCGTCATCAAACCGGAACCCTCGATCAGATGAAAACCCTGCTTCTTCAGTTCTTCACCTGGTGGAACAGCGCCACCTGGGGTACCCGTTTCTTCACGTGGCGCAAGGGTGAATTCGTCGGTCAGGACGAGTTCGGCAATAGCTACTATCGCGAGCGCGGCGGCAAGAAGCGCTGGGTGATCTACAAGGATCTGGCCGAGGCCTCGATGATTCCCCCGGGCTGGCACGGCTGGATGCACCACCGTGTTGACACGCCGCCGACCGAGGAGAGCTACACCGCGCGGGACTGGCAGGCGCCGCATCGTCCCAACATGACCGGCACGGCCGCTGCCTACCGCCCGAAGGGCTCGATCCTGGCGACGAGCAAGCGCCCCGAGGTGACCGGCGACTACGAAGCCTGGACGCCGGGCAACTGAGGCGCCTTGCGCCGTCCGGGAGGCGAGGGCTTCCCGCTCTGTGAGAATTGGATGTAAGGCCCGCCGCAAGCGGGCCTTTCTTTTTGGCCCGTGCGGTTTGGCGAAAAAGGTCGGCGCGCGCGGGGCGGGCATGAAAAAGGCCCGCTTGAGCGGGCCTTTTACGCGATCGGTGATGAGGGGCCTTTGGATCAGGCGACTTCCGTCGTCACGCCGAGCCTGCGGTCCAGATAGGAGCCGCATTCCTCCATCAAGGTGTCCATGTGGTTCTCGAAGAAGTGGTTGGCGCCGGGAATCGTCTTCTGATCGATGACGATTCCCTTCTGCGTCTTCAGCTTGTCGACGAGATTCTGGACATCCTTGGGGGGCACGACCTTGTCCGCATCGCCATGGATGATCAGCCCGGAAGACGGGCAAGGGGCGAGGAAGGAGAAGTCGTGCAGGTTCGCCGGCGGCGCGGCGGAGATGAAGCCTTCCACCTCCGGGCGGCGCATCAGGAGCTGCATGCCGATCCAGGCGCCGAAGGAGAAGCCGGCGATCCAGCAGGCGCGCGCATCCGGGTGCACGCTCTGCACCCAGTCGAGCGCGGCGGCGGCATCCGACAATTCGCCCTGGCCGTGATCGAATGTGCCCTGACTGCGGCCGACGCCCCGGAAGTTGAAGCGCAGCACCGCGAAGCCGCGCTTCGCGAACATGTAGTAGAGCTGATAGACGATCTGGTTGTTCATCGTCCCGCCAAACTGCGGATGCAGATGCAGGATCAGGGCGATGGGCGCCGTTCGCGATTTCGCCGGCTGAAATCGGCCTTCGATCCGGCCGGCCGGACCATTGAAAATCACTTCAGGCATGGACCACCTCGTGCATGGGGGTTAGCTTCCTTCTTATTCTCCGGCCCACCATGCGGAAGGCCGACATCTGTCCACGAAAACCAGTTTTGAAACTGAGCGTTAAGGCGAGGCCTTCATTGCTTGGTTGAGCGGGGAGTGTCGTGATGGGCCCATGCGTCGCGTTCTGCGCATAAGCAGTTTCGCGTAGGCTTGCCTTGACTCGTCCGCGCCCAGTTCATAGAACCTTCTTTAGAATCGTTCGAAACTCGGCGGCGCGATGCATTTGCTCGTCCCGTAAGGTTCCGTGGATCGCCCCATAAGAATGGGTCTTCGTGATATATAGGGATGTCTTATCCCGATCTCCACGAAGAATTGCAAGGATTGCATGGCGGAAAGGTGAGGCCGGGCCGCCTCGATCATCGGAATTGATGGTAGATAAAGGACGGGCAGGGGTCGGAACAGGTGATGGCGGCGAAGACGGCGATCTATCTCGACTACAATGCAAGCGCGCCGATGCGTGCTTGCGTGGTCGATGCCGTTCGCGAGTTGCTTGCCGAGCGGGGCAATGCCTCTTCCGTGCATGGTCCCGGGCGGGTCGCCCGGGCGCGCATCGAGAGCGCCCGTGCGGCGGTTGGCCGGCTGGCCGGCATGCCTGCGCAACACGTTACCTTCACCTCCGGCGCTACCGAGGCAAACGTTACCGCGTTGTCTCCTGACTGGAAGCTGGACGGTGTGGAGCGCAGGTTCACCCGTCTTCTGGTCGGGGCGACCGAGCATCCATCCGTTACGTCGGGTGGCCGGTTCCCGGCAGAGGCGATCGAGACGATCCCGGTGGATGCGTCTGGGCGTGTGGACGTTGGCGCATTGGCGCGGCGTCTCGCCTATCTCCAGGAAGATGGCGAACTTCCGCTTGTCAGCGTCATGGCCGCCAATAACGAGACCGGCGTCTTGCAGCCGCTGGAGCGGATTGGTGAGGCGCTGGCGGGCAGCGACTGTCTCTTGCACGTGGATGCGGTGCAGGCCGCCGGGCGGATTTCGCTCGATATGACGGCCTGGGGCGCGGCGTCGATGGCGCTGTCGGCGCACAAGATCGGCGGGCCGCAGGGGGCGGGGGCGCTGGTGCTGCGCGATGAACAGACCGGTCCGCGACCGCTTCTGCGCGGCGGCGGGCAGGAAGGCTGGCGCCGGGCCGGTACGGAAAACACCCTTGCCATCGCCGGATTTGGCGTTGCGGCGGATGCGGCGCTTGGCGAGCTTGACGCTTGCGACGAAATTACGCGTCTCCGGGATGGTCTGGAGCGGGGTCTTTGCCATATATGGAACGACACGATCCGGTTTGGCGCGGATGTGGCGCGGCTGCCGAACACCTGTTGCTTCGCCGTGCCGGGTGTTGCCGCTGAAACGGCACTGATCGCCCTCGACATGGAGGGGATTGCGGTCTCTTCCGGGTCTGCCTGTTCCAGCGGCAAGGTGTCGGCATCGCCGGTGCTGCTGGCGATGGGGGTGCCCCGGGATCTGGCGCGCTGCGCGATCCGCATCAGCCTGGGGGCGGAGACCACGGCTGCGGAGATTGAAACGTTTCTCGCTGCCTGGCAGCGGATTTCCCGGCGGATCCGGGAGGCGGGCGCAGGTCGCGCCGCCTGATGGAGCCGCCACTTTCAATGGACGGGGCACCGATGGGCGTCCCGGACAAGGTGTGACAACCCGCGGTCCTTGACACCGCAGTGGATGGAGACACGAATGCCTGCAGTTCAGGAGACGATCGACCGCGTCCGGTCGATCGACGTCGACCAGTACAAGTACGGTTTCTTCACCGACATTGAGTCCGACAAGGCGCCGAAAGGGCTGAACGAGGACATCATCCGCTTCATCTCGGCCAAGAAGGACGAGCCGGAATGGATGCTGGAATGGCGGCTGGATGCCTATCGTCGCTGGTTGACCATGACCGAGCCGACCTGGGCCCGGGTCGAGTATCCGCCCATCGACTTCAATGACATCTATTACTATTCCGCGCCGAAGACGGCCGCCGGTCCGAAGAGCCTCGACGAGGTCGATCCGGAGCTGCTGGAGACCTACGAGAAGCTGGGTATCCCGCTGCGCGAGCAGGAAATCCTCGCCGGTGTCGAGCCGAAGAACCGGGTCGCGGTGGATGCGGTGTTCGACAGCGTGTCGGTGGTCACGACCTTCAAGGAAGAGCTGAAGAAGGCCGGCGTCATCTTCTGCTCGATTTCCGAGGCGATGCGCGAGCATCCGGAGCTGGTGCGCAAGTACCTGGGCACGGTGGTTCCGGTCACGGACAATTTCTACGCGACGCTGAACTCGGCGGTCTTTACCGACGGCTCCTTCGTCTACGTGCCGGAGGGCGTGCGCTGCCCGATGGAGCTGTCCACCTACTTCCGCATCAACGAGCAGAACACCGGCCAGTTCGAGCGCACGCTGATCATCGCCGACAAGGGCGCCTATGTCTCCTATCTGGAAGGCTGCACGGCGCCGCAGCGCGACGAAAACCAGCTTCATGCGGCGGTGGTCGAGCTGATCGCGCTGGATGACGCGGAGATCAAGTACTCGACGGTGCAGAACTGGTACCCCGGTGATTCCGAGGGCAAGGGCGGCATCTACAACTTCGTCACCAAGCGCGGCGATTGCCGGGGCAAGAACTCCAAGATCTCCTGGACCCAGGTGGAAACCGGGTCGGCGATCACCTGGAAGTACCCGTCCTGCATCCTGCGCGGCGACAATTCGCGCGGTGAGTTCTACTCGATTGCCGTGTCGAACGGCTGCCAGCAGATCGACAGCGGCACCAAGATGATGCATCTGGGCAAGAACACCTCCAGCCGCATCATCTCCAAGGGCATTTCCGCCGGACGCTCGCAGAACACCTATCGTGGGCTGGTATCCGCCCATCGCAAGGCATCGAACGCGCGCAACTTCACCCAGTGCGACAGCCTGCTGATCGGGCAGGACTGCGGTGCGCATACGGTGCCCTACATCGAATCGAAGAACGCGACAGCGGTGTTCGAGCACGAGGCGACCACCTCGAAGATCTCCGACGATCAGATGTTCTATTGCCAGCAGCGCGGTCTGTCCGGCGAGGAGGCGGTTGCCCTGATCGTCAACGGCTTCGTCAAGGATGTGATCCAGCAGCTTCCGATGGAGTTTGCCGTCGAGGCCCAGAAGCTGATCTCGATCTCGCTCGAGGGGTCGGTGGGCTAAGCCCGCCGCACCGCCTGTTCGACACCCAAATCACGGAACTGACCCAATGCTTGAAATCAAGAACCTGCACGCCCGCATCGCCGACGATGGCGCCGAGATCCTGCGCGGCATCGACCTGACCGTGAAGCCGGGCGAGGTCCATGCGATCATGGGCCCGAATGGCTCTGGCAAATCGACCCTCTCCTACATCCTTGCCGGCAAGGAAGACTATGAGGTCACCGAGGGCGACATCCTGTTCAACGGCGAGAGCATCCTTGAGATGGCGCCGGAAGAGCGGGCGAGCGCCGGCGTGTTCCTTGCGTTCCAGTACCCGATCGAGATTCCGGGCGTCGCCACCATGACGTTCCTGAAGACGGCGATGAATGCACAGCGCAAGGCGCGGGGCGAGGAAGAGCTGTCGACGCCGGAATTCATGCGCCGCGTGAAGGACAAGGCCGGCGAGCTGCAGGTCACCATGGACATGCTGAAGCGCCCGCTCAATGTCGGCTTCTCCGGCGGCGAGAAGAAGCGTGCGGAAATCCTGCAGATGGCGCTGCTGGAACCGTCCCTTTGCGTGCTCGACGAGACCGACTCCGGCCTCGATATCGATGCGTTGCGGGTGGTTGCCGACGGGGTCAACAAGCTGCGGAGCCCGGAGCGCTCCTCCATCGTCATCACCCACTACCAGCGGCTGCTCGATCATATCGTGCCGGACGTGGTGCATGTCCTGTCCAAGGGCCGCATCGTCAAGACCGGTGGCAAGGAGCTGGCGCTTGAGCTGGAGAAGAACGGCTACGCCGAGTTCGTCGGCGCCGCGGCGTGACAGCGGGGAATGATGCGATGAACATGGAACCGCGCGGCATGGAGACCCATGCCGAAACCGAAATTGCCGAGTTGTTCGACAAGCTGCACCAGGATCTTCCCGGCGCCACTGACGTGTCCCGCTCCCGCGAGGCGGCCTTTGCCGCCTTCCGCCAGAACGGGTTGCCGCATCGCCGGGTCGAGGACTGGAAGTACTCCGATCTGCGCAACCGGCTGAAGTCCGTCCCCGGGTTTGCCGCACGGCGCGATGACACGGCGGCTGCCGCCATCCTCGCTGCTGCCGGCGATGTTTACGGCGCCGTTGACCGGTATCGGCTGGTGATTGTCGATGGTCAGTTTCACGCCGGTCTGTCGGACCTGACGGCATTGGCCGCCGAGGGAGCGGTCGTTCGTCCGCTGGCCGAGGCCCTGGCCGACGAGGGCGCCGAGCTTTTCGAGGTGCCGGAGATTGCCGCCGACAATGCGGCGGTTGGCCTCAACGCAATCTTCTGTGCCGATGGCCTGGTGCTGACGATCGCGGACAAGGCTCGCCTGTCGAAGCCGGTGGAAATCGTTCACGCACTGTCGGGCGATGCGCCTGTGAGCACGGCGGAACGGGTCGTGGTCAAGGCCGGCGCCGGTAGCGAGGTCACTCTTCTGGAGACCTTCGTCGGCGGAACCGAGGGCAGTTTTGCCAATTCTGTGAGTGACTTCCGGGTTGCCTCCGGCGCGAAACTGGTGGCGGCGCGGCTGCAGACCGAAGCGGCCGGCACGACCCATGTGGGCACGGCATTGGTGACCCAGGCCGAAGACAGCGCGGTCAAGCTGATCGGTGCCGGGATCGGTGCCGGATTTGCCCGGCATCAGTCCTTCGTCCGCTTCGCCGGCGAAAACGCGCGGGCGGATCTTCTGGGCATCACCATGGTGCGCGGTGGCCAGCATGTGGACCAGACCCTCGTCGTCGATCATGCGGTGCCCCATTGCGACAGCCGTGAGCTGTTCAAGACCGTGGTCGATGACGACGCCAAGGGTGTGTTCCAGGGCAAGATCATCGTTCGCCCGCATGCGCAGAAGACCGATGGCCAGATGATGACCCAGTCGCTGCTCCTGTCGGAGCATGCGGATATGGCGCTGAAGCCGGAGCTGGAGATCTTCGCCGACGACGTGCAGTGCGCTCATGGCGCGACCAGCGGCCAGATCGACGAGGATCTTCTGTTCTACCTGCGGGCGCGCGGCATTCCGGAAGCGGAAGCCCGGACCCTGCTGGTGCTCGCCTTCCTGTCGGAAGCGGTGGAGGAGATCGGCGACGAAGTGGTCGTCGAGGCATTCGAGGAGCGGATTCGCAGCTGGCTGTCCGCAAAGGAGTAGAGCATGGCGATCATCGCGAATTCCGGCCAGGCGGCGGACGCGGCCTATGACGTGATGGCGGTGCGGCGGGATTTCCCGATCCTGTCGCGCGAGGTCTACGGCAAGCCGCTCGTCTATCTCGACAATGGCGCCTCCGCCCAGAAACCGCAGGCGGTGATCGATGCGGTGTCGAATGCTTATTCGAACGAATACTCCAACGTTCATCGCGGGTTGCACTATCTGTCCAATCTGGCGACGGAGAAGTTCGAGGCGGCGCGCGAGACCGTGCGCCGCTTCCTGAACGCGCCGTCGGTCGATGAGGTGATCTTCACCCGCTCGACCACGGAAGCGATCAATCTGGTCGCGGACAGTTTCGGCGCGGACAACATCGGCGAAGGCGACGAGATCGTCCTGTCGATCATGGAGCATCACTCCAATATCGTGCCCTGGCATTTTCTGCGGGAACGCAAGGGCGCGAAGCTGCGCTGGGTCTATGTG
Organism: Stappia indica; assembly: GCF_020177335.1. Classification (GTDB taxonomy): domain Bacteria; phylum Pseudomonadota; class Alphaproteobacteria; order Rhizobiales; family Stappiaceae; genus Stappia; species Stappia indica_B. Next base: position 219,517 of record NZ_JAIVMG010000001.1, read on the forward strand.
CGCGAGGACGGCTCGTTCGATCTGGACGCCTTTGCCGAAGCGCTCACCGACCGCACCAAGCTGGTCGCCATCACACAGATGTCGAACGTGCTGGGCACGGTGGTGCCGATCAAGGAAGTCTGTGCGCTGGCGCACGAGCGCGGCATTCCCGTGCTGGTGGATGGCAGCCAGTCGGCGGTGCACATGCCCGTCGATGTGCAGGATCTCGGCTGCGATTTCTTCGTCTTCACCGGCCACAAGGTGTATGGGCCGACCGGCATCGGCGCGCTCTGGGGGCGCAAGGAATTGCTGGAGGCGATGCGCCCGTTCAACGGCGGCGGCGAGATGATCGAGGACGTGAGCGAGGACCGGGTGACCTACAATCACCCGCCGCATCGCTTCGAGGCGGGCACTCCGCCCATCGTTCAGGCGATCGGACTGGCGGCGGCGCTCGACTATATGGATGGCATCGGCCGTGACCGCATCGCCGCGCATGAGGCGCGGTTGAGCGCCTATGCTCATGAGCGGCTGAAGCAGATCAACTCGATCCGCATCTTCGGCGAGGCGCCGGGCAAGGGAGCTATCGTCTCCTTCGAGATGCGCGGCGTGCACGCCCATGACGTGTCGATGGTGATCGACCGGGAAGGCGTGGCGGTGCGGGCCGGAACCCATTGCGCCCAGCCGCTGCTCGCGCGCTATGGCGTCACCTCCACCTGCCGGGCGAGCTTCGGCCTCTATAACACGGTGGAGGAAATCGACCGGCTGGTCGAGGCTCTGCAAAAGGCACATGACTTCTTCGCGTGAGGGCAGAATGAGCGACAACATGACGGCCGGCGCGGACAGCGACCGGCAGGCGGAAATCGCGGCAAAGGGAAGCGCGTTTTCCGCCGACGAGTTGCAGCAGATCACCGAGGACATCGTCGGCGCGTTGAAGACGGTCTACGATCCGGAGATCCCTTGCGACATCTACGAGCTGGGCCTGATCTACAAGGTCGACATCGAGGATGACCGCTCGGTGGAGATCGACATGACGCTGACCGCGCCGGGCTGTCCGGTGGCCGGCGAAATGCCGGGTTGGGTGGCGGACGCGGTGGGCGCGGTCGCTGGCGTCGGACCGGTCAATGTGACGATGGTGTTCGATCCGCCCTGGACCCCGGAGCGCATGTCGGAAGAGGCCAAGGTCGCGCTCAACTGGTACTGATCGGCGCCTCATCCTATATTCTAAAGTGACGCGGAGCCGCGCGGGTTTCTTCCATCTGCCAGGTGCAGTGGGGCCCGTGCGGCGTTTCCGACCAATCAAGTGCGGGAATTCAGAGCCATGGCTTCCAGGTTTCAGGTGCTGACATTGACCGACGCAGCCGCGGAGCGGGTGCGCGAAATTGTCGAGAATGCCGACAAGCCGGTGCTCGGGCTGCGTGTCGGCATCAAAAAAGGCGGCTGCGCCGGCATGGAATACGACATGAGCCTGGTGGAAGAAGCGCGCCCCGGCGATGACGTGATCGACGACAAGGGCGTCAAGATTTTCGTAGACCCGTCGGCCGTTCTGTTCCTGCTGGGCACCGAGATGGATCATGAGGTGACGAAGTTTCGTTCAGGCTTCGTATTCCGCAATCCCAACGAGGTCTCCGCCTGCGGCTGTGGCGAATCCGTTTCGCTGAAGCCCGCCAGCGCCGAAGAGTTGGCCGATGTGAGTTCCCAGCAAAGGTAAGCAAGCGGCGGCCGACTGCAACCGGTCGCGCAAGGTGGCGACACGGCGCATTGCCTTCGAACATTGCCTTCCGCTCGTCAGGGAAATCGTCGCGGAAACTCCACGCATGAATTTTCGTCGATGGCTGCAACCGGGAGACGCCTCTCCCGGGGGCGGCTTTCAGGCGACCTGCATGTCGCCGACCACGTCGGGGTCGGCTTCGCTGCGCACCAGATTGCGACCAGCGGCCTTTGCCGCGTAAAGCGCGGTATCGGCGCGGGAAATGATCGTCTGCGAGGTGTCCTTGGCGCGGAAGGTGGAGACACCGATGGAAATGGTGATCCGCCCGAGATTCTCGCCGGTGGAACGCTTGACAAGTTCCTTGGAGAGCACGGCGCGGCGAATGTGTTCGGCGACTGTTACCGCCTGGCGCAGGGAGGTGTGCGGCAGCAGGATTGCGAATTCCTCTCCACCATAGCGGCAAGCAATGTCGTGTCCCTTGACGTTCTGCTTGACCGCCAGGGCGACAAGACGCAACACCTGATCGCCGGTCTGATGACCATAGGTATCGTTGAATTTCTTGAAATGATCGATATCGGTCAATAGCAGCGAGAGCGGCTCTTGCGATGCTTCCGCATCCTTCACCATGCGTTCGATGGTGTGGTCGAAATGCTTGCGATTGCTGAGGGTGGTCAATTCATCCGTCAGCGACTCATACCGGATGGCTTCAAGGCTTTCCTGAAGGTCCTCGATCTGCTTGCGTGACTCCACCAGTTGCAAATGCAACGTCTTGTTGGACTGCGCCGTATCCCGGGTCGCTTGCAGTAGATGCGCGATGAGTTTCTTCAGCTGCTCCGGACCAGGCAGTGCTTCCAGTTGCGCCTGAGCGCCTGTGAGCGACTGGCCATAAGTGTCGATCTTGGCCGTGCTCTGGGCCAGAAGATCGACCATGTCGCGAATCTCGTCGGAAATCTTCTCTCCGACTTCATCGATCCGGTCGCCGAGCTTGTTTGGTGACAAAAAACTGTTGTAGATGTTCTGAAGCTTGTCACTCGTAATCCCGTCACTCGATCCAGCTAGTTCGTTGACGGCGCGATTAAGTGAATGGTTGAAGCCCGCAGCATACGTGTACCAAAGCTCGTAGAAGCGCGGGTATGCAGGCAGAGTGTTCTTGCGGATGTACTTTAGCGCAGATTCACCATAGACGATCGTCCGCTTGTGGTCGTCTTCCTGGGCCATAGAGGTTCCTACGCGTCATATCGGGAAAAAACAATAAACCCGAATCTGATCAACATCCTATGCTAATCATGACTAGCAAGGTTTAAGGCCGCGTTAAAGTTGTTTTGAATTATTCAGCTGCGTTTTCTGGAAGAATCACCCAAGGGGAGGAGGGGGCCTTCGGCGGATTGTTGAGGCGGGCAAAAGAACCTGGCCCGCCTTCACATCCTGGCGGTCTATTCAGCCAGCTTTCTTCGGGCGCGGATCGCGCAACAGGAATGCGGGAACGTGATCACCGAGGCCGATCACTCGCTCCTCACCTTTCTGGGAACCGCCGCGCTTGCGTTTGGGCGCCGGTGCAGCCTTGCTCTGGGCTTGCTGCGGCTGGTCCGAGGATTTGGTCTCGCGCCGCGGCCGTGGCGGGCGTGCGCCGGCTTCGTCTTTCGCCGGGACCCGGTCCTTGGCGGCGCTACGTCCGCGCGTTGTTGGCCTTTCGCTGCCTTGCTCCGCATCTGCGGATTTTTCGGTGGAGCTGCGCCCCGCCCCGCCCCGCCGGCGGCCCTTGCTTTCCGCTGCCGCCGCCTCGAAATCCACCGGCTCGTCAATCCAGGGGAGGGAGCGTTCGATCAGCTTTTCGATGGCCGTCAGGTACTTGGCGTCGCTTCCGGTGACGATCGACACCGCCGAGCCGCTGCGTCCGGCGCGGCCGGTCCGGCCGATGCGATGAACGTAGTCCTCCGCATGGGTCGGCACATCGTAGTTGAACACATGGCTGACGTCGGGGATGTCGAGGCCGCGTGCGGCCACATCGCTGGCGATCAACAGGGCCAGATCGCCCTTGCGGAACTGATCGAGCGTTGCCATGCGCGAGCGCTGATCCATGTCGCCATGCAGGGCGCCGACGGAATACTCATGCCGCTGCAGGGAGCGGAACACGGTCTGCACATCGCGCTTGCGGTTGCAGAAGACGATCGCGTTCTTCAGATCTTCCGCCTGGTCGATCAGCTTGCGCAGCGTGGCGCGCTTGTCGAAATCCTTGCCGCCGGAGGCAATCACGTGCTGCGACACGGTGTCGGCAGTCGAGGAGGTCCGCGCCACCTCGATGCGGGCAGGATTGTGCAGGAACGTATCGACAAGCCGCTGGATCTCCGGCGGCATGGTCGCGGAGAAGAACAGGGTCTGGCGGGTCATCGGGATCAGTTTGCAGATCCGCTCGATGTCCGGAATGAAGCCCATGTCGAGCATGCGGTCGGCTTCGTCAATCACGAGAATGTCGACGCCCTGCAGCAGCAACTTGCCGCGCTCGGTGTGGTCAAGCAGGCGGCCCGGCGTGGCGATCAGCACATCGACGCCGCGATCGAGCTTGCGGTCCTGGTCGCCGAAGGAGGTTCCGCCGATCAAAAGGGCGACGTTCAGTTTGTGATTGACGCCATACTTGTTGAAATTCTCTTCAACCTGGGCTGCGAGCTCGCGTGTCGGTTCCAGGATGAGGGTGCGCGGCATCCGGGCACGGGCGCGCCCCTTTTCCAGAAGCGTCAGCATTGGCAGCGTGAAGGACGCGGTCTTGCCGGTCCCCGTTTGCGCCAACCCGAGAACATCCCGCCGTTCGAGCACGTGAGGGATCGCTCCCGCCTGAATGGCAGTGGGTTCGGTGTAGCCGGCGGCTTCCACGGCGGCGAGCACTTTTTCGCTCAGTCCAAGTGAGGAAAAGGACATATGACCTTGATGTTATGACAGAAATCCTCGCCGTGATCCGATCTGTCTCTCAGATCCCGGCCACTGAGCGCGCACACTACAGTTCAAATAGAAAATGTCAATGATCGATGGGGCCGCATGCTAAATGCGCAAGACATTCGCTCGATCAGGTGGCGCTGGCGCTCGATAAGGCGGCGCCGCGAGCCGGTCAGTTACTTGCCGGCTGAAACAAGTACGCTGCCGGATCCTCCTTTTCGAGGAATAGCTCGTATGTGGTTTCCTCATGGCTGGCGGTCACAACGTCGACGAAAGCGACAACGCCGTGGGCGTCCGCTTCGCTGCGCAGGTCGGCGATGTGGCCATCCAGCGCTGAGACCTCCGCGATTTCAACGATAACGGGCGTGGAGCTCCCCTTGGTATTTCGCACGAACAGGCGGTCGCGCGTCGCCCCGCGGATCAAGATGAAGCCGGTGCCGCTGTCCGCCGGGCCGTCGAGGCGTCGCAGGGACCGCACCTCGGCGGGCAGGCTGCGCACCAGCGCCGCGACCGGATCGCTGTCGGCAAGCGCCGGGATGGAGAATGCGGCGCCGGCCAGCCAGAGCGCTGCGCAAAGGGCTGCTGCGGCGATGTGGGTGAGCCTGGGTGTCATGGGCCGGTCTCCTCTTTCCGTGTCTGGGCACGATGCCCGGCGGGACCCCATGGAGGCAAGGGCGCAGTCGCCCGCCGGCGGCTGGGTCAGCTCTGCGCGTAAAGGACCTGATAGTCTCGGCGGTAGCGTTTGCGCACTGCGTCGCGCACGTCCGGACCGATCTCCGTGAGGAGTTTGCGAACCTCCGCTTCGTTGGCATCCTGACATGCGGGCAGGGTGCCGATGTCGATGCCGCAGATCTGGCGGGCCTTCTCGCGCAAGGCCTGCCAATCCGGCTCCGGGCTTTCGAAACGGATGAAATGGCGCGGCAACAAGGTGCGGTTGTGTCTGAGGATGGCCGTCTGGCTGCGGTAGGCGTTGGCGCTTTTCCGGTCGTTGATGGCGCAGACCTGCAGGGCGAACTGGGCAAAGCTCATTTGGGGGCGGAAGCCGAGGAAACTGCTTGAGACCGGCGGCGTGCGGCCGGCGCCATACTGGCGCAGGTAGCAGGCGGCCAAGCGGGCCAGCGGGTCGCGTACGGCGCTGAAGATCAGGGCATCGGGATGCCTGAGGGTCAACTCCCGGGCGGAGAGCAGTGTCATGCCTTCGACCCAGGAGGAGAGCGTGCCGGTGGCGTAGCCGGCATGCTGCGCCTGGGCGGCCGGATGCTCTGACTGGGCATTGGACGTCGCCTCGCCGAAGGTTCGGGCGAGGGTCGCCATGGCCTGACGAATGCCGTCGCTTGCTGCGTTCGGGCAGCGCCCATAGGCGAGGCCGAGTGCGGGTAGCACAAGATAGTGATGATCGCGGAGCGGCCGTCGCCGGCGATCGACTGTCTGGTAGAGCGTCCTCAGCATGGTTGTGCCTCTCGCGACTGCGGAGGGATCCCACGGGTTGTCTGCAAAGGTGCGTCTCCCGTTCGGCTTCGACTTCAACTAATGCGGGGCCCGCAGGGCCCGTATCATATGTCCAATCCTTCGGCGAATTCGGCGTTTTCCTGAATGAAGGCGAAACGGGCTTCAGGTTTGTTGCCCATCAGCCGCTCGACAGTGGTGCGGGTCAGGCTGTCTTCCGCAAGCTCGATGTCGACCCGCAGCAGGCTGCGCTTGGTCGGGTCCATCGTTGTTTCCTTGAGCTGGGCCGGCAGCATTTCGCCAAGCCCCTTGAAGCGCCCGATATCGACCTTGGCATTTGCCTTGAATTCGCTCGCCAGCAAGGCGTCCTTGTGGGCGTCGTCGCGAGCGTACACGGTCTTGCCCCCCTGGGTCAGGCGGTAGAGCGGCGGCGCGGCGAGGAACAGGTGCCCGTTGCGGATCAGCTCCGGCATTTCCCGATAGAAGAACGTGATCAGCAGGGAGGCGATATGGGCGCCGTCCACGTCGGCGTCGGTCATGATGATGATGCGTTCGTAGCGAAGGTCGCCGTCGCGGTAAGCGCTGCGGGTGCCGCAGCCCAGCGCCTGGATGAGGTCGGCAAGCTGCTGGTTGGCAACGAGCTTGTCCCGACCGGCGCTGGCCACGTTGAGGATCTTGCCGCGCAAGGGCAGGATTGCCTGATTGGCGCGGTTGCGCGCCTGTTTGGCCGAGCCGCCGGCGGAATCGCCCTCGACGATGAACAGCTCCGATCCGGTCGCCTGGTTGGATGAGCAATCGGCCAGCTTGCCCGGCAGGCGTAGCTTGCGGACCGCCGTCTTGCGGGCCACGTCCTTCTCCTGGCGGCGGCGCAGCCGCTCGTCGGCGCGCTCGATCACCCATTCCAGCAGCTTGTTGGCCTGGTTGGGCGAGGCGGTCAGCCAGTGGTCGAAGGCATCGCGCACCGCATTCTCGACGATCCGGGTGGCCTCGGTGGTGGAAAGCTTGTCCTTAGTCTGGCCAACGAATTCCGGCTCGCGGATGAACACCGACAGCATCGCTCCGGCGGAGGTGAGGATGTCGTCACCGGTGATGATTGCCGCCTTCTTGTTGCCCGACAGCTCGCCATAGGCCTTCAGCCCGCGCAGAAGCGCGTAGCGAAGGCCGGTCTCGTGGGTGCCGCCCTCCGGGGTTGGCACGGTGTTACAGTAGGAGTTGACGAAACCGTCTCCGGCGAACCAGGTGACGGCCCATTCGACCGCGCCATGGCGGCCGGTCTCGGCGGTGCGGCCGGCGAAGGTGTCGTCGATGACCCTGCGTTCCTTACCCAGCGCGTCGCCGAGGTAGTCGCGCAAGCCCCCGGGGAAATGGAACACCGCCTCGGCGGTCACCTCATCCTTGCCGGTGACCAGCTCCGGCGCGCAGCGCCAGCGGATTTCCACGCCGGAGAACAGATAGGCCTTGGAGCGGGCCATCTTGAACAGCCAGTCGGCCTTGAAGGTCGCGCCCTTGCCGAAAATTTCCGGATCGGGACGGAAGCGGACGAGGGTGCCGCGCCGGTTCTGCACATCGCCGACGCATTCGAGCGGGCCATCGGGCTGGCCGCGGCGGAAGGTCTGACGATAGAGCTTGCGCGCCCGGGCGACCTCGACGACGAGTTCCTCCGACAGGGCATTGACCACCGAGACGCCGACGCCATGCAGGCCGCCGGAGGTCTCGTAGACCTTGCTGTCGAATTTGCCGCCGGCGTGCAGCGTCGTCATGATCACCTCAAGCGCGGATTTGTCGCGATGCTTGGGGTGCGGGTCGACGGGAATGCCGCGCCCGTTGTCGGCCACGGACAGAAAACCGTCGGCGGTCAGGTTGACTTCGATCCAGCTCGCATGGCCGGCGACCGCCTCGTCCATCGAGTTGTCGATGACTTCGGCGAAGAGGTGATGCAGGGCGCGTTCGTCGGTGCCGCCGATATACATGCCCGGACGGCGCCGGACGGGCTCCAGCCCTTCCAGAACCTCGATGTGTTCGGCGGTGTATTCCGTATCTGCGGAAAAGCCTTGCGCGGGCTGACGGCGGCGCCGGGCGGGCGCGGTAGAGACGGCGGTCTCCGTCTCCGACCGGTTCGGCGCACTGGGTGCGGGTGCGCTGTCGCCTTTGGCATCAAACAGGTCGTCGTTCACTGTCATTATTTGTCCCGTCAAGAAGCGTGCGCGTCAGAGCGTTGCGCCGAATCATGGCCGATTCTGCCAAGAGCGTGGCGTTTCGGCAAAGCCGTGCCGGTGCGTCCGGTCGCGGGAACCGTTTTTCAACCGGTTCGGGCCTATCGTCGAGGGCAACGGAGAAGCCGGCCAACGTGTCGGTTCGCGTGGGCAACAGGAGGTCCCATGAGACGATTTACGCCAAGACAGCTACCGCGTGAAGCTGACCTTTTCATGGCCGGGGTTCTGCTTGTCAATGCCCTGGTGCTGGTGATCTCCGGATAGGGCGGAGGTGCGATTGCGCGGCGGCGGTGCCTGAAGGCCGGGCAGGGGCGCGCCAGATCCGCTGCGACGACCGCCATAAATGCAATGCCGTCGCCTGAGTGGCGCGGCCCCTGTGTTGTGTCGAACGGGTCACACCATGTTGCTTCTCTATCGGCTATGATCGCCCGCAAGCGCTGGCGCCGCGTTTCGGCCATCTTTGGATCGTTTCCGTTGAGGCGTGGCGCAGCTCGGACCCGCACCGTCATCCGCATCGCTCGGGGGGATGTGGCGGCGGTGTGGCGGCAAGGCCGGCGGAGTGGCGCCTGTGCCGCGACGTGCAGCGTTGTGGCGGGCGAAAGCCACGATATCGCAAGAGGTTGGATCTTGCATGATGAAGGACGGATGAGGCCAAACTGTTGCCAAGTTGGTGGGTTACAACTGAGGCTACATAAAACGAGGTGGCCGGTTCATTGGGGGTGGACGAACGGCAATGCCAGACAGACTGTCCTGGGCGGAGAGTTCCAGGGCACAGGCTGGCGAAAAAGAAGAAGGATCGCGTTTCATTCGAGCGAACCGGCAGGTGCCGAAACGGATCGGGTGAACGCGCGAGGCGGTCAGGGAATGCGGATCACTGGTTCAGGTATGGTGGCTTCTCTCCTGCTCGGACTGGCGTGTGCCGGTCCGGCGGCGGCGCTTGATGGGCGTCCGTCGGAGAATGGAGCGACGGCGGTGCTGGAGACCGTGCCGAAGGGGGATGTCTCCCCTCTGGAGGCGCTGCGTGCCGGCACGCGATTCTACTATGCGGGCGAGAAGGAGCGGGCGCTTGATTCCTTGCGCTTCGCCGCCGAGAAGGGGCATCCCCTTGCCGCCTGGAAGCTCGGGCGGATGTATGCCAAGGGCGACGGCGTCCAGGAAGACGACATCAAGGCATTCGAGTACTTCCGTCAGATTGCCTCCAATTACGCCGACGACAGCCCTTCTTCGCCGCGCGCGCCCTTCATAGCCAGCGCCTTCGTCGAATTGGGCTCCTATTACCTCACCGGCATCAATGACAGCGCGATCCGCCCGAATGTCGGCCGCGCGCGGGAAATCTTCACCTATGCCGCGTCCTATTTCGGCGATGCTGACGCCCAGTATCATCTGGGCATCCTGTATCTCGATGAAAGCGACCGCGATCCGCGCATGGCCGCCCGCTGGCTGAAGCTTGCGGCGCGCAAGGGCCATGTGGCGGCACAGGCCCGGCTTGGTGAATTGCTGTTCAATTCCGATTTTCGGGGAACGGACGCTCAGACCTCCGGGCTGATGTGGCTGACGATTGCGCGCAAGCGTGCGGTCGGGCCGAAAGCGGCCTGGGTTGCCGAAACCCAGGAACGCTGCTTTGGCTTGGCGTCCGAGCCCGTCCGTCGCCGGGCGACGATGCTTGCCGAGAACTGGATCGCCAGCAATCATGTGGCGGTGGCCGACGGCCGCTGATCCGCTAGCCGGCCTTCCGCTCGCCAAGCCGGAGAGCGTCAGGCACCGCCGGGTGCGGCGCGGGATGCGATGCAGGAGAGGGCGGCGTTACCGCGCTCAGCGGGCACTGGCGGTCGAGCGGCTGCCAGGAGGTGTTGTTCAGGTTCATGGCGCATCGGGCAAGCCGCAGGCCATTTGGCCCGCGCAGGCACACCGTGTCGCCAAGCTTGTAGGATTGGCCGAAATACCGGCAACTGCACTCGGCCGCCATCGCCGTGCCGCTTTCCAACAGAAACAGCAGCAGCGTCCATGCGGTCAGCACGCAATAGGGTCGCCATCGTTTCGCCATGCGCCACGATAGCACAATCCGGCCGCTGCGTCAGTTGAGTGCGGTGACAAGGATCAGGGATAGGGTTCCCAGCCGTTGATCCGCTGCCAGTCGTCGGTGCCGCCATTGGCGGTCAGCACCATGTACCGGTCATAGGCGGCGGCCGTCATGCAGGCATGGTTCGGCAGGACCCGCAGCCGGCTGCCGATGGGAAAATCGGCGAAGGGGAGCGGCGCGCCATCCCGGGTGGTGACATAGCCATGCTCCTGGCTGACCCCCGCGACATGGAGATTCTCGATCCACCGGCCGTCTTCGTCGCTGAGGAAGCCGTAGCCGCAATCGTTGTCCTGACTGGCGCAGGAGCGATCCTTGGACAGGGCGAGGCCGCCGGCATCGATGATCAGCCGGTTGAGATGCGGCGCGGCGCTCACCACCGTGGTCAGCACGCTGGCGGCGATGTCGTCGAGCGTGCAGACCCCCAGATTGGCCTGGAAGACATCCTGAAACATGTAGACGCCGGCGCGCAACTCGCTGACGCCCTCGCGTGATCGGCTGAAGCAGGCGGTCGGCGTCGAGCCGATGCTCACCAGCGGGCAGGCGATGGCCTCGGCGCGCAGGGCTTCGGCGGCGGCGACGGCGATGGAGCGCTCCTGCTCCGCCATGGCCTCGATTTCCGCCCGCGAGCGCGAGCCGTAGCTTTCGCCGCCATGGGCCATCACACCGGCCAGTGACAGGCGCGGGGCGGCGGCGATGCGCTCCGCGGTTTCGATCAGCCGGGTCTCGCCCGGCCGCAATCCGGTGCGGTGGCTGTCCACGTCGATTTCGAGGAACACCCGTAGCGGCGGCCCATCGAGCGCCACGGCGGCGATGGCGGCGGCGCCTTCCGGGGTGTCGAGGCAGACGGCGACATCGGCGCCGGCCCGGTTGAGCGCCATCACCCGCTCCAGCTTGGCCGGCACGATCGACAGGGTATAGAGCATGTCGCTGAGACCATGCGCGGCGAAATATTCCGCCTCGCGCAAGGTGGAAACCGTCCAGCGGTCGGCGCCGAGGTCGGCGGCGAGCCGGGCGACATCGATGGATTTGGCCGTTTTCAGATGCGGCCGCAAGGGGATGCCATCGGCGGCGGCCCGTTTCGCCATCCGTGTCAGATTCTCGACAAGGCGGGTTTCATCGAGCAGCAGGGCGGGGGTGTCGAGGGCCGCGAGACGCGCCCGCTGCTCCGGGCTCATGCCGCCAGCTCCACCCAGACGGGCACATGATCGGAGGGCTTTTCCCAGCCGCGCACATGGGCGTCGATGCCAACGCCTTCCAGCCGGTCGCAGGCCTCGGGCGAGAGCAGCACGTGGTCGATGCGGATGCCGTTGTTCTTCTGCCAGGCGCCGGCCTGGTAGTCCCAGAAGGTGTAGACATCATCGGCCTGATTGGCGGCGCGGACCGCGTCGGTCAGGCCAAGGGCACACAGGGCGCGAAACGACTGGCGGCTTTCGGGGCGGAACAGCGCATCGCCGACCCAGGCGTCGGGATTGCGGGCATCGCGCGGCTCGGGAATGACGTTGTAGTCGCCGAGTAGCACGAACGGCTCTTCCAGCGTCAGCCGCTCCGCCACGTGCTGGCGCAGCCGGTCCATCCAGCGCAGCTTGTAGGGGAATTTTTCGGTGTCGACCGGATTGCCGTTCGGCAGGTAGAGGCAGCCGACGCGAACCACTCCTTGCGCGGTGCCGGTGACCGCCTCGATGTAGCGGGCCTGAACGTCCTCATCTTCGCCCGGAAGGCCCCGGGTGATGTCCTCAAGCGGCGACTTGCTGAGAAGCGCAACGCCGTTGAACCCCTTCTGGCCGTGGGTCACCACGTTGTAGCCAAGCTCTTCGAAGGCGGCGGCGGGAAACGCCTCGTCGACGGATTTGATCTCCTGAAGACAGGCGATATCGGGCGCTGCCTCCTTCAGCCAGGCCAGAGCCGTGTCGTGTCGCGCCTTGACGCCGTTGATGTTCCAGGTCGCGATTTTCACGGCGGTCCTCTTTCGCGTGGTTGGGGAAAACGTCAGATCGAGAAGCTGGTGCCGCAACCGCAGCCGGCGGCCGCGAGCGGGTTCTGGATCTGAAACGACTGGCCCATGATGTCATCGACATAATCGACGACCGATCCGGCCATGTATTGCACTGAAATCGGGTCGATGAGAACGGTGGCGCCGTCCTTTTCCAGTACCAGATCGTCGGCCTCGCGCTCGCGCACCAGATCGTACTTGTACTGGAAGCCGGAGCACCCGCCGCCTTCCACGCTGATGCGCAGGCAGGTGCCGTCCGGTTCGGCGGAGAGAATCTTGGCGATGCGCCGTGCGGCGCTGTCGCTCAGCGACACGCCCTCCTGGCTGGTTTCCGTCACTTGGCTGGTCATGGCTTTCGCTCGTGTCCGTGTTGGCAGGCGGTCCGGTGCGTCGGCATCGCCGGCTGGCGGCGGTGCGGCCTGCAAGAAAACCGGCACCCGGCCCGAAGCTGGTCTGTGCAAGACGTTATCAGATAGGTATGAACACAGCGAGCAAGCGTCAACACTTGCACCGTCCGTTCGGTGCAACGGGACACCGCATCGGAGAGGCTTGATGACCGCACCGCTTGGATATGGCGCACAGCCGCGCGCGCCCTTTGCCACAAATCCGGACAAGAGCCACGGACGCCTTTTTCCCGAACCGGAAAGCCCCACGCGCACGCCGTTTCAGCGCGATCGGGACCGGATCATTCATTCCACCGCCTTTCGCCGGCTCAAGCACAAGACCCAGGTCTTCGTCTATCATGAGGGCGATCACTTCCGCACGCGGCTCACCCACACCATCGAGGTGTCGCAGATCGCCCGCTCGCTCGCCCGGGCACTGCGCCTCGATGAGGACCTTGCCGAATGCCTGGCGCTCGCCCACGACCTTGGCCACACGCCGTTCGGGCATGAGGGGGAGGATGTGATGGATGCCTGCATGGAACCCTATGGCGGGTTCGACCACAATGCCCAGTCGCTGCGGGTGGTCACCAGCCTGGAGCGGCGCTACGCCGAGTTCGACGGGCTCAACCTTAGCTGGGAAACCCTGGAGGGGCTGGTCAAGCACAATGGTCCGCTGGTCGGGCCGGATGGTACACCGCTCGGCAAGTTCGCCGGCAGTGAGTTGCCGTTCGCCATTCGCGCCCATTCGGAGCGTCAGGACCTGAGGCTCGACACCTGGCCGAGCGCGGAAGCGCAGGCCGCGGCGATCGCCGACGATATCGCCTATGATGCTCACGACCTTGACGATGGCTTGCGGGCGGGGCTGCTCAGTATCGAGCAGATCCGCGAGGTGCCTTTCTTTGCCAGCATTCTGGATGAGGTCGACGCGCGCTATCCGGATCTGGAGGAGCCGCGCCGCATCCATGAGATCGTGCGCCGGTCGATCACCCGCATGGTGGAGGATGTGATCCGCGAGGCGGTGGCGCGGATCGCGGCGGCCGCACCAGCCTCCGTGGAGGATGTGCGCGCCGGATCGGGTCCGTTGGTGGCGTTTTCCGCCGAAATGGCCCGGGCCGAAGGGGAGGTGAAGGCCTTCCTGTTCGCCAATCTCTACCGGCACCCGGATGTTCTGGCGGTGCGGCGGAAGGTGTCGCAGGTCACCCGCGAGCTGTTCGAGGCCTATTTCGCCGATCCGGCGCTGATGCCCGAGGAATGGCGCCGGGGCCTGGACGGCGCCGCCGCCGACCGGCGCGCCCGCCGGGTCTGCGACTTCATCGCCGGCATGACCGACCGGTTCGCGATGGACGAGCATCGGCGCCTGTTTGACCACACTCCGGATTTGGGCTAGTCCGCCTTTCCGATTTCTCCACCGATTTCCAGGGACTGCCCGCGTGCCCCCACGCCGAGGTGTCCGCCCGGGAATGTCGAAAGAAGCCAGCGATGAATATCTTCAGCGAATTCACCGGCCGTGTCCGTGCCGCCGTCCTTGACCTCTACCCGAATGGCGAAGTGGCGCCGGAGGCGCTTGAGCGCATCGTGGTCGAACCGCCGCGAGACCCGGCGCACGGGGACCTGGCGACCAATGCGGCGATGGTTCTGGCCAAGCCGCTGAAGACCAACCCGCGCGCTTTGGCCGAGGGGCTGGTGGAGCTGTTGTTGCGCGACACTGATGTCGCCGAGGCCTCCGTCGCCGGACCCGGCTTCATCAACATGCGTCTGGTGCCGGAAGTCTGGACGAAGGTGATGCGCGCGGTGCTGGAACAGGGGCGGGACTTTGGCCGCTCCGACCTTGGCGGCGGGCTGAAGGTGAATGTGGAATACGTCTCGGCGAATCCGACCGGGCCGATGCATGTGGGTCATTGCCGGGGCGCGGTGGTCGGCGATGCGCTGGCCTCGCTGCTGGACTTCGCCGGCTATGACGTGACCCGCGAATACTACATCAACGATGCCGGTGCCCAGGTGGATGTGCTGGCCCGTTCGGCCTTCCTGCGCTACCGCGAAGCGCTTGGCGAGGACATCGGCGAGATCCCGGAGGGGCTCTATCCGGGCGATTATCTGGTGCCGGTGGGCAAGGCGCTCGCCGCCGAATACGGCGAACGGCTGAAGGGCATGGCCGAGGAGGCGTGGCTGCCGCTGGTCAAGGACGCGACGATCGCCGCAATGCTCGATCTGATCCGCGCCGATCTCGCCCTGCTCAACGTGCATCACGAGGAGTTCTTCTCCGAGCGCACGCTGCATGAGGGCGTTGACGGCAAGCCGTCCCAGATCGAAGAGATGATCGAGGAGCTGCGGGCGCGCGATCTGGTCTATGAGGGCACCTTGCCGCCGCCCAAGGGGCAGTTGCCGGAGGATTGGGAAGACCGGGAGCAGACCCTGTTCCGTGCCACCGCCTATGGCGACGACATCGATCGGCCGCTCTTGAAATCCGATGGCTCCTACACCTATTTCGCGGCGGATGTTGCCTATTTCCGGTCCAAGTTCCGCCGTGGCTTCAAGGAGATGATCTTCATCCTCGGTGCCGACCATGGTGGCTACGTCAAGCGGCTGGAGGCGGTCGGCCGGGCGATTTCCAACGACGATGCCAAGGTGATCGTCCGCCTGTGCCAGCTTGTGAAGCTGTTCCGTGGCGGCGAGCCGGTGCGCATGTCGAAGCGCTCCGGCGATTTCGTCACCCTGCGCGATGTGGTCGAGGAGGTCGGGCGCGATCCGGTGCGGTTCATGATGGTGTATCGCAAGAACGACGCACCGCTGGACTTCGACTTCAAGAAAGTCACCGAGCAGTCCAAGGATAACCCGGTTTTCTACGTTCAGTACGGTCACGCCCGGTGTCGTTCGGTGCTTCGTCAGGCAGCTCAGGAATTGACCGATATGGATCAGTCGGTTGCCGCGCTGCGTGAGGCCGATTTCGGTCTTCTGGACGATTCGGGCGAGCGTGAGATCATTGCCCGTCTGGCGGCATGGCCCCGTCTGGTGGACAGCGCGGCGGAAGCACATGAGCCGCACCGGGTCGCCTTCTACCTGCACGAACTGGCGAGCGCCCTGCATTCCCACTGGAATAGAGGCAAGGATTTGCCGCAATTACGCTTTATTAACACTGAAGATCGACAAACAACATTGGCCCGTCTTGGATTGGTACAGGCGGTCTCCGAGGTTCTCGCGTCAGGCTTGTCCATCCTGGGCGTCGACGCGCCCGAGGAGATGCGGTAACGGCGGGCGGTTTTCGCGCAGATGCCGTAGGCGCGTGCGGGAGGCCGGTACAGACAAGCGGGAAAGCCATCAGCATCATGCCCAATCGTTCGAACTTTTCGGTCAATGGCGGGGACAATCGCGACGGACGACAGCGAGCGGATGACGATTTCGCACCTTTCGAGGAAGATCCGCTCGTCGAGTTGGCGCGGATCGTCAGTGAGGGAAATGCGCAATTCCAGTCGGTGACGCCGTCGCATGGCGCCGAGCCGATCGGGGAAGAGCCGTATCCGCTGCAAGACGAGACGTCCCGCGATCCCTATGCCGTCGAGCCGGACCCCTACGCGCCGGTGGAGGCCGGCGGCGCCTATCATGAAGCGCCGGTCGGTGATGATTGGGTGGAGGGGGAGCTTCCCGCCGCGGACGTTGATCCCTACGCTCCGCGCGCCTATGCGGAGGACAGCTACGCCGCAGAGCCGCAGGGCTATGCCGCCGCGCCGCAAGTCTATGCGGAAGAGCCTTATGCCGAGGAGGCGCCTCAGCATGTCGACCCATACCAGGTCGACCCCTATGCGCCGGTGGACCCTTATGCTGCCGCCGCGCCGCGCGATGAGGATATCTACGCGCAAGACGCCTATGGCGATCCGGTGGTGCCGGTCGAGCGCGCCCCCGAAGTTGGGGGGGCGCAGCCGGACGCCCATTGGAGTGGGGACGCGATCTGGGAGGCCGAAGCCCATCTTGGAGATCAGCTCCAGGCGCTTGAGAGCGAGCCTGAGGTCGCTGCCGATCCCGTTCGGCAACCGAGCGGTCTTTCCGACGATCTTTCGGCGTCCCTTGAAGATGGGTTGATGAGCGCGCTTTACGTGAACACGGGTCAGCGCGCGGCGGAGTTCGAGCCGGAGCCGGAGCCGTTTGATGGGGATCGGCTCGACGATATCTTTCTCGAGGAGCCGGAGCTCCCCGGTGACCACCCGGGCCAGAGTGAGGCCGAGTCGTCCGACTGGGGTGCTGGGGCCGCCGTTGGCGTTGCCGGTGTTGCCGCCGCGACGCAAGGGCGTGCGCCCGCACCGCGTGCCTTCGATCATCTGCGTGCGGCCGAGCCTGCACCGCGCGAGGCGGCGTATTTCGATCCGGACAGCGAGGCGCCGCCTCCGCCGGAAGGTTATGACCTTGACGCGGTGGCTCAAGCCATGCGCGAGGGCGATCCGCAGCTTGGCGGCCATGGCGTTCTGCCGCCCCATTCGGCAACCGAACAAGCGGCGGTGCCGGAGAAAACCTCCCGGCGCGGCCTTTATGCGGCTGCCGCCGTGCTTGGGGTGGTCGTGGTCGGCGGCGGTGCCTTTACCTTGCTGAACATTGGCGGCGATGACGCGCTCTCTGGGCCCCCGCCGGTGATTGCGGCGCAGACCGGCCCGATGAAAACCTTTCCGGAACCGGAAAGCCCGGCTTCTGCCGGGCAGAGCAAGCTGATCTACGATCGGGTTGGCGGGATCGAAACGCCGCGTGGCGAGCAGTTGCTTGAGACTGAGGAAACGCCGGTCGCCTCGCTTCCGCCGGCTCCGACCGCTACCGGATCGCAGTCGGGCGATGTCGAGGTGCCCTCGGGACCGCGCCGGGTGCGCACCGTGGTGGTGAGCCCGGATGGGACCATCATCTCGGCCGATGAACCGACCGCAAGACCGGCCACGACGACGCCTGCCACCTCACGTGGCGGCGTGGATGAGCCGACTCGTGTGGCGACACGTCCGATCATCCTGCCCGGAGCCGGGGCGCCCGCTCCTGTGAGCGGCGAACCCTCGGGGGCTGCCGGGACCGCGACGCCGGCTCCGATGCCCGCCGAGACCACGACAGCGCCGACGGCGACCGCCGAAGCCGGGGGGGCAGCACAGCCCGCGCCCGGGAATGTGCCGCGCGGCAAGCCGATCGATATCGAGCGGATCGCCGCAGCGGCGACACCACCGCCGGCGACGCGCCAGGTCGCCTCAGCGCCCAGCACGTCCGGGACCGCGCCGATGGATCTGACCGCCAGTGGGGGCGCCGCGCGCCCGGCCGCTCCGGCGGCCACCGCCAGCGGCTCGATTCCCGCCGGAGCCTATGTGGTGCAGGTCTCCTCGCAGCGCTCGCAGGCGCAGGCACAGACGGCTTTCGATGACCTGCAACGCCGCTATGGATCGGTGCTTGGCGGCGTGACGCCTGTCATCGAGAAGGCGGATCTCGGCGACCGGGGAACCTTCTACCGGGTGCGCATCCCGGCCGGCTCGCGTGACGATGCCATCTCGCTGTGCGAGCGGCTGAAGGCGGCGGGCGGCGATTGCTTTGTGCGCCGGAACTGAGCCGGGAATGTCCAAGGCCTTCATCACCGGCTGCGCCGGTTCGCAGTTGAGCCCTTGCGAGCGTTCGTTCCTGGCGGATGAGCGCCCGTGGGGGCTCATCCTGTTTGGCCGCAATTGCGAGGCGCCACAGCAGATCCGCGATCTGGTCGCCGACTTTCGGGAATGTGTCGGTGCGGCGGATGCGCCTGTCCTGATCGATCAGGAAGGCGGCCGGGTGCGCCGGCTGCGGCCGCCACACTGGCCGGATTATCCGGCCGGTGCCGTTTATGGCAAGCTCTTCGACCAGGACCGGCCGGCCGGATGCCGGGCGGCCTGGCTCGGTGGGCGGCTGATGGGCGCCGATCTTGCCGAGCTCGGTATCACCGTCGATTGCCTGCCGATTGTCGATCTGCCCACGCCTGAGACCAGCGATGCCATCGGCGACCGCGCCTATGGGCACACGGTGGAGGCGATCGCCGAGATTGGCCGGGCGTTGTCGGACGGATTGGCGGCAGCGGGCGTCTTGCCTGTCGTGAAACACATTCCCGGGCATGGGCGGGCCCGGGTCGACAGCCATCTGGAGCTTCCGGTGGTCGATGCCTCGGCCGAGGATCTCTCCGCCCTGGACTTCGAGCCCTTCCGCCGGCTTCGGGATCTGCCGATGGCCATGACCGCGCATGTGGTCTACTCCGCGCTTGATCCGGAGCGCTGCGCCACCCGGTCGCCCATCATCATCGACAGGGTCATCCGCCGGGACATCGGCTTTGACGGGTTGTTGATGAGCGATGATGTGTCGATGAAGGCGCTCGGCGGGGACATGGGCGGGCGCATTCGCGATCTGTTTGCCGCCGGCTGCGACATGGCCCTGCACTGCAATGGCGATTTCGCCGAGATGCGGGCGGTTGCCGCCAACAGCCCGGTACTTGCCGGCCGGGCGGCGGAGCGGGCGGACGCGGCGCTTGCCGCGCGCCGGGTGCCGGAAGCCTCTGTCGATCTTGTGGCGCTGCGGGCCGAGTTCGACGCCCTGCTGGACCGCGTCGGCGCGCAGCCGCAAGGGGCCTGAGCCGCAGACTGCCGGGGCGGTTTATGCGATTCCGGTTTTTCGCATGATGATCTAGGATGGGCTGGCATGGGTCTGGTACTCGAAACGTGCCGGGCAGGGGAGGTGCCAGTGCAGGACTCCTTTCTGGATGGCATGACGCAAACGGAGGCTCGGGAAGACCGGGCCAGCACCGATCCCGCGCTTGTCGTCGACGTGGAAGGCTTTGAGGGACCGCTCGACCTTCTGTTGACGCTGGCGCGCAAGCAGAAGGTGGACCTCGCGCGGATCTCGATCCTGGCCCTTGTCGAACAGTATCTGGAGTTCGTGGCCGAGGCGCGGCGCCTGCGGTTGGAGCTGGCCGCCGACTATCTGGTGATGGCGGCGTGGCTTGCCTATCTGAAATCACGGCTCCTGATTCCCGAGCAGAAGGATGAGGATGCGCTGAGTGGTGAGGAAATGGCCGCCGCGCTGGCCTTTCGCCTGCGCCGGCTGGAAGCAATGCGGGACGCGGCCGCGAAGCTGATGAGCCGCAACCGGCTTGGCCGCGACGTGTTTGCCCGGGGGCGGCCGGAAACCGTTTCCATCGAGCGGCACAGCCGCTGGAGCGCATCGCTCTACGACCTTCTCACCGGCTACGCGGCGCAGCGTCAGCGCAGCTCGGTCACGTCGGTGCATGTGCGCCGGCGCACGGTCTGGTCGCTGCAGGAGGCCCGCGACCTCTTGACCCGCCTGTTGGGATCAACGGTGGACTGGGCGCCGCTCGATGCTTATCTGATGCGCTACATTCAGCGGGATCGGGAGCAGGCCAGCACGGTGCTGGCCAGCACCTTTTCCGCCAGTCTGGAACTGGTGCGTGAAGGCGAAATCGAACTGCGCCAGAGCGGGCCGTTCGCTCCGCTTTATCTGCGGCGCCGTCCACAGGACCTGAAGCCCGTCACCGGGCCCGAACAAGACGAGGATTGACGTGGAAGGCGCGTCCCAGCGGATAGATGACGAGGCAAGCGCGCGCGATCTCGGTGCCGACCGGCGCGGGGCGTTGCGAATGATCGAGGCGCTGCTGTTCGCCTCCAGCGAACTCTTGAGTCTGGACGAGATTCGCGCGCGCCTGCCGCGCGGCATCAATGTGCGGTCGCTGGTGAAGGAACTGCAGGGGATCTATGCCACGCGCGGGGTCAATGTGGTGGAGGTCGAGGGCCGCTGGGGGTTTCGCACCGCCGAGGACCTGGCCTATCTGCTGCATCGGGAGCAGGTGGAAGAACGCAAGCTGTCGCGCGCGGCGCTGGAAACCCTCGCCATCATCGCCTATCACCAACCGGTGACCCGGGCGGAGATCGAGGAAATTCGCGGCGTGTCCACGTCCAAGGGGACGCTGGACGTGCTGCTGGAGACCGGATGGATCCGCATGCGCGGCCGGCGGCGCACGCCGGGACGGCCCGTGACCTATGGCACGACCGCGGAGTTTCTGGAGCATTTCATGCTCACCTCGGTGGGCGATCTGCCGGGGCTTGAAGAGCTGAAGGGGACAGGGCTGCTCGACAGTGCCATTCCGGCCGGGTTCCAGGTGCCGTCCCCGGATGATTCGCCGGATCTTCGCGAGGAAGAGGATCCGATCGACGATGAGCATATGTACGAACTTCCTCTTGAGGGCGATGGACCGCTAGATGACCGTGATGACCAAACCGGATGATCGCACTCTCGTGCCGGCGAAGCGCTGGGGCGTGCGGGGGACCGCCGCCGCGACGATCGCCGCGCGTCTGACCTTCGAGCATGTCAGTCACGACTATGCCGGGCTGGCGGCGGTGCGCGATGTCACGCTGGCGGTGGAGCCGGGCGAGGTGCTGTGCCTGCTCGGTCATTCCGGCTGCGGCAAGACGACGTTGCTGCGGATTGCCGCCGGCGTGGAACGGCAGAGCGCGGGGCGGGTGCTCATCAACGAACGCGAGGTGGCCGGCCCGAACTGCTTCCTGCCGCCGGAAAAGCGCGGCGTTGGGTTGATGTTCCAGGACTACGCGCTGTTTCCGCATCTGACCATCGCCGACAATGTTGCTTTCGGTCTTACCCATCTGGCGAAGAGCGAGGCCCGGCACGAAGCCGTGGTGGCGTTGACCCGGGTCGGACTCGCCGACTACGCGGACGACTATCCTCATGCCCTGTCGGGCGGCGAGCAGCAGCGGGTGGCGCTGGCCCGGGCCATTGCCCCGCGCCCCGGCGTTCTCCTGATGGACGAGCCGTTCTCCGGGCTCGACCGGCGCCTGCGCGATGCCGTGCGCGACGAAACCCTGTCGGTGCTGCGCGAAACCCGGGCGACCTGCGTGCTGGTCACGCATGATCCGGAAGAGGCGATGCGCATGGGCGACCGGATTGCCCTGATGCGAAAAGGGCGGCTGGTACAGCTCGGCGGCGCGGACGATCTTTACAATCATCCGGCGGACATGTTCGTCGCTCGGTTCTTTTCCGAGCTCAACGAGATCGATGCGGTCGCCGGCACCGGCGAGGTGGAGACCGCCTTCGGCCGGTTCGCCGCGCCCGGAATTTCTCCCGGTGATGCGCTGGACGTGTGTGTTCGGCCGCAAGGTGTTATTCTCGGGGAACCGGGCGAGGGGCGCGCGGGGCGCGTCCTGCGCCGGCGCTTCATTGGCGAGGTGGATCTGGTCGATGTCGCGGTCGAAGGGCTCGACCTGCCGATCAAGGCGCGGATTCGCGATGGCGGCCGCTTTGCCGTGGGCATGGATGTCGGGGTGCGACTGGACGAGCGGGACGTGCTCGCCTTTGCCCGACAGGATGACGATAGCTGACAGTCGATGAGTATCGCAGTTTGACGCCGAAGAAGCGCAAGGCTTCTGTTGCGATTGCTTGCGCTTTGTTGCAATAGTGCCGCGCCGGAGCGCGGGCACCGGACAGACCGAGGAGTTGGGCGTATGGGTATCAGTGTTTGGCAGATCCTGATCATTGCGGTGATCGTTGTTCTGCTGTTCGGGCGCGGCAAGATCTCCGAGTTGATGGGAGACGTGGCCAAGGGAATCAAGAGCTTCAAGAAGGGGCTCAATGAAGATGACGATGCGCCGGCCGAGACGGCGAAGACCATCGATCACAAGGCCGACGACGCGGTCACGATGACCAAGTCCGAGGACAAGACGAAGGCCGGCTGAACAGCGCGGGCTGACTCATCCAGCGTGACCGGTTTCGCGCGCGCGGGCGACGCCCCTTGCTGCGATCCGGAGTGACCACGCTTCGCCTTCACGACCTTCTTACCGCGGAAAACGGACGCTCATGTTCGATATCGGCTGGACGGAACTGCTTGTTGTCGCCGTCGTCATGGTTCTGGTCGTCGGACCCAAGGACCTGCCTCGCATGTTGCGCACCTTTGGCCAGACCCTGGGCAAGGTACGGCGTATGGCGAACGAGTTTCAGTCGACCTTCAACGATGCGCTTCGGGAGGCGGAGCAGCAGGCCGATATCGCGGATATGAAGGCGGAGGTGGAGAAGGTGGGCAACCTCGATCCGCTCGGCGATCTGAAGCGCACGATCGAGGAAGACACCAAGAGGAAAGCCGCCAGGAAGGCCAAGGCAGAGGCTGCCGCCAGCGCCTCCGCATCGGCGGCGGAGGTGCCGCCGGCACCGGTCGCCCCAGGCGACAAGGCGGCGGTCCAGAGCGAGCCGGCAGGCGAGCAACCGAAGGCGGCGGGTGATTCCAAGGCATGACACAGGAAGACATCGAATCCTCCAAGGCGCCGTTGATCGAGCACCTGATCGAGCTGCGCCAACGGTTGTTGCGCACGGTGATCGCGATCCTGGTTGCCTTCGTCGTCTGTTTCTACTTTGCGCAGGACATCTACAACATCCTCGTCATTCCTTATGAGCGAGCCGCCGGGCATCCGGTGGAGATGATCTATACCGCGCCGCAGGAATGGTTCTTCACCCAGTTGAAACTGGCGTTTTTCGGCGCCCTGTTCATTGCCTTTCCGGTGATTGCCTCGCAGATCTACATGTTCGTGGCGCCGGGGCTCTACAAGCATGAGCGCGGTGCTTTCCTGCCGTTCCTGGTGGCGACGCCGATCCTGTTCGTCATCGGTGCCTGCCTGGTGTTTTTCCTGGTCATGCCGATGGCCATGGGCTTCTTCCTGTCCATGGAACAGGATGGCGTCGATGGTCAGACCAAGGTGCAGTTGATCGCCCGGGTCAGCGAGTATCTCGGCCTGATCATGACGCTGATCTTCGCCTTTGGCCTGGTGTTCCAGCTGCCGGTGCTGCTGACCCTGCTTGGCCGGGTCGGGATCGTCTCCGCCGAGGGGCTGCGGGCGAAGCGGAAATACGCCATCGTCATCGGTTTTGTCATGGCGGCGATCCTGACGCCGCCCGATCCGATCAGCCAGATCGGTCTTGCGCTCCCCACCCTGCTTCTCTACGAAGTGTCCATCATCTGCGTCAGGCTGGTGGAGAAGAAACGCGCCGAACGGGAAGCCGCCGAAGCGGAAGACTGATCGGCCCCGGCAATCGGGCCGGTCCGCCGTTTCCACCTCCGCTGGCAAGAT
Source organism: Stappia indica (assembly GCF_020177335.1). Lineage (GTDB taxonomy): Bacteria > Pseudomonadota > Alphaproteobacteria > Rhizobiales > Stappiaceae > Stappia > Stappia indica_B. Next base: position 243,355 of record NZ_JAIVMG010000001.1, read on the forward strand.
CTGTACGGCACCGGTTCGGGTTTCGGGCCGGTGCGTATAATGGCCGTCATGGCCAATCCCGGGGTTGTTGCATGTTTGATATCAAGTGGATCCGCGACAATGACGCGGCGTTTGACCGCGCGATGGCGCGGCGGGGGCTGGAGCCGCAGGCCGCACGGCTGATCGCGCTCGACGACCGGCGGCGGGAGCACATCGCCTCGCTGCAGCAGGCGCAGGAACGGCGTAACGCCGCCTCCAAGGATATCGGCAAGGCAAAGGCGTCCGGCGATGAGGAGCGTGCCCGCGCGCTGATCGAGGAAGTTGCCAAGCTCAAGTCGGCGCTGCATGAGGGCGAGGAAGCAGAGCGCGAGCTCACCGCCGAGCTGACGCGCGCCTTGAGCGAGTTGCCGAACATGCCGCATGACGACGTGCCCGAGGGGCTCGACGAAAGCGCCAATGTGGAGCTGCGCCGGGTCGGCACGCCGAGAGAGTTCGCCTTTGAGGCCAAGGAACATTTCGATATCGCCGCCGGCGCCGAGGGCATGGCCTTCGAGACCGCTGCGGTGATGTCCGGATCGCGCTTCGTGCTTCTCAAGGGGCAGATCGCCCGGCTGGAACGCGCCCTCGGTCAGTTCATGATGGATCTGCAGACCGGTGAGCACGGCTATACGGAAGTCTCGCCGCCGCTGCTGGTGCGTGACGAAGCGCTCTATGGCACCTCCCAGCTTCCGAAGTTTTCCGAGGACCTGTTCCGAACCACCGATGACCGCTGGTTGATCCCGACCGCCGAGGTGCCGCTGACCAACATGGTTGCTGGCGCGAGCCTCGATGAAGCGGCGCTGCCGATCCGGGTGACGGCGCTGACCCCCTGTTTCCGCTCGGAGGCCGGTTCGGCCGGGCGCGATGTACGCGGCATGCTGCGTCAGCACCAGTTCTGGAAGTGCGAGCTGGTATCGGTCACCACGCCGGATTCGTCGCTCGATGAGCTTGAGCGGATGGTGGGCTGCGCCGAGACGGTGCTTCAGCGGCTGGAGCTGCCGTATCGGGTGATGACCCTGTCGGCAGGCGATATGGGCTTTGCCGCGCGCAAGACCTATGACATCGAGGTCTGGCTGCCGGGTCAGAATGCGTATCGGGAAATTTCGAGCTGTTCGGTCTGCGGCGATTTCCAGGCGCGGCGCATGAACGCCCGCTATCGCAGCGAGGGCGAGAAGGGGCTGAAGTTCGTGCATACGCTGAACGGCTCGGGCATTGCCGTCGGGCGGGCGCTGATCGCCGTGCTTGAAAACTATCAATGCGAGGATGGCGGTGTGATCGTCCCGGACGCGCTGCGCCCCTACATGGGCGGACTGGAAAAGATCGGGGGCGAATGATGCGCATTCTGTTGACCAACGACGACGGGATCGAGGCGGATGGCCTGGTCGCCCTGGAGAAGATTGCCCGCGAGCTGTCCGACGATGTGTGGATCGTGGCGCCGGAAACCGACCAGAGCGGCGTTGCCCATTCGCTGACGCTGCATGACCCGTTGCGCTTCCGCAAGCTGGGCGACCGGCGCTTTTCGGTGCGCGGCACGCCGACCGATTGCGTCATCATGGGCGTGCGTGAGGTGATGCCGGACCGGCCGGACCTGATCCTGTCCGGGGTGAACCGGGGCCAGAACGCAGCCGATGACGTGACCTATTCGGGCACCATCGCCGGGGCGATGGAAGGCACCTTGATGGGCATTCGCTCCATGGCCCTGTCGCAGGCCTATAACTGGGCGCCCGGCGAGCGGCCGAACTATGATACGGCGGTGGCCCATGCGCCGGCGCTGATTGACCGGCTGCTGAATTTCTCCTTCCCGCCCGATACCTTGCTCAACCTCAACTTCCCCGCCTGCGAGCCCGACGCGGTGGGTGAGGTGGCGGTGACCCGTCAGGGCAAGCGCAAGGTCAGCGAGCTGGCGCTGGATGCGCGCAAGGACGGGCGCGGCGTTCCCTATTTCTGGCTTGGCTTCCGCAGCGGCGAAGAGACGCCGCCGGAGGATACCGACCTGGCGGCGCTGGCGCGCGGCAACATTTCCGTGACACCGCTGAAGCTCGATCTGACCGCACATGACGTGCTCGCCGATCTGTCGGCCCTGGTTGGCTGATTAGCGAGCCGGTCGCGCGGCCAGAGCGCCCCTTGAGGGATGGCCGCGCGATCAGGGAGGACATGACGTGGGCGATTTCGACAAGGACAATGCCGGCGAGGGGCCGGCGGCGACCCCTTCCCCGCAAGAGGAGGCGGATCGGGAGGCAATTGCCGCTCTGACGTTGCGGCTGCGCTCCGGCGGCATTCGCGACAACCGGGTGCTGTCGGCCATCGAGCGGGTACCTCGCCGCCTGTTCCTCTCCGCCGCGCTGCAAAAGCACGCTCACACCGATACGGCCTTGCCGATCGAGTGCGGCCAGACCATTTCCCAGCCGACCGTGGTGGCGTGGATGACCGCCGCGCTCGACATTGCGCCTGAACACAAGGTGCTGGAGGTCGGAACCGGGTCGGGTTACCAGGCGGCGGTGCTGGGGCATCTGAGCCGGGAGGTGCACAGTATCGAGCGCTACCGCACCCTTGCCGACCTTGCCCGCGAGCGGCTTTCGACCCTCAAGATTGCGTCGGTGACGGTTCATCATGGGGATGGTCTCGAAGGCCTGCCGGAGAAGGCGCCGTTCGACCGGATCATCGTGACGGCGGCGGGGCCGGAAATCCCGCCCGCGCTGTTGGATCAGCTGGCCGATGGTGGAAAACTGATCATGCCGGTTGGCCCGAAAGGGGGCGTCCAGGTTCTGACGCTGGCGGAGAAGAAGGGGGCGACCATGGTCACCCGGGCCTTGCAGGAGGTACGGTTCGTGCCCCTGGTCGAGGGCGTTGCCTCCCGTCTCTAATAGTGTTCGTGCTGCCGATTCGTCGTAAGCAGAAAAGTTTCCCGCGATCAAGACGTGCTTCGGCTCTGCGCCCGGCGTTTACCATGATGGTGACGCCGGCGTGGTGCTGATGGCCGTGTTGTGCGCCGCCTGACCCAGCGGAAAACGGCCGCGTTGATACAGGCCATTCGCACAGTGAATGCTGGTCGTAGCGGCGCCGCGAACCTCGGGGCAGATGGCGCTTTTCCCCAGACTTAAGTCTTTGTCAACCTTACCGAGCTTTAATCGGGACAAGAGACTTCAGGTGTTTGGGTCCGAGTAGCGCCATGTCAAATCAGGTTTCCAGAATTTCTTCGCGATTGCTGTCCAGGACGGCGCTGGTGGTGGTGTTTGCCGCCCTGGCGGCGGGGTGCAGCGGCGGTGTCGAGCGCTTCGAGGAGCCGATCTTCACCGGCAATACCGACAACCAGCGCGCTCTTTTGATGAGCGGGTCGGCGAGCCAACCCAGTTTCGATGACGTGGTGGCCGGGCCTGCGAAGACGCAGCCGGTGACACGGGCGGCTCTGCCGCCAGCTACGTCATCCAATCGCGACATGGCAACGGGCTCGATCCCGTCGGTGTCTTCCTCCAGCGGCTCCCATCAACAGGCGCGCGTGGCGCCAAAGCCGGTTCCGCGTACGAACACCGGACAGGTGGTGGCGACGTCCCGCCCGGTCGCAACCGCGCCGGCGCCGGCGGTGGACGCCGCGACCGTGTCCCCTCGAACCGTGCGTGGCTGGACCACGGCCGGGGCGACTCAGGTGAGCGCCCGTTCGGGCGACTCGGTGTCGTCGATGGCCCGGCGCTACGGAATTCCCCAGTACGTTCTGGCGGAGATCAACAATGTGCCGCCCAATGGCCGCTTCGCGGCCGGTCAGCAGGTGGTGATTCCGACCTATGTCTATGGCGCCCGCTCCACCGGGGCGACACGGCCGGCTGCGACGGCGTCGGCGCCGGTGCGCTTGCCTCCGGCTGGTCCGGCCCCGAGCGTGACCGGGTCCATTCCGGGAAGTGCCCGCTCCGGCGGCGCGCTTGCGGCGGTGCCGCGTCCCAGTGCCAAGCCGTCGGCCACGGTGCAGGTGGCCTCCACCGCCCAGACCGTGCCAGCGGCAACGCTCCAGGCGTTTCCCAAGAGCAAGCCTGCCAAGCGCGCGACGAATAGTATCCGCACGGCGGCGGTGACGCCGGCCACGGCTGCCGCGGTCAAGCCGTCAAAGCCCGTCGATGCCGCACCGACCAAGCCGATCGAGGTGTCGCGGCCGGAAACGGATGACAGTGTGCGTCGGTTCCGCTGGCCGGTGCGCGGTCGAATCATCTCCGAGTTCGGCTCCAAGCCGGGCGGTACGCGCAATGACGGAATCAATCTTGCCGTTCCCGAGGGGGCGGACATCAAGGCGGTCGACGATGGCACCGTGATCTATGCCGGCAATGAGCTGAAGGGCTATGGCAACCTGGTGCTGATCCGTCACGATGATGGTTGGGTGTCGGCCTATGCGCATAACAGCGAATTGCTGGTGAAGCGGGGCGATTCCATCCGTCGGGGGGCGGTTGTCGCCAAGGCCGGGTCGACCGGGTCCGTGACCCAGCCGCAACTGCATTTCGAGCTGCGGCGCGGGAACAAGCCCGTCGATCCGATGCAGTATCTGGCGCGCCTTTAACGGGGCGTCAGGGGTCGCCGTGTGGCGGAATGGAACTTTGTACGCAAACGGACCGCCAGGCGACTGACGGTCCGTTTTTTGTTCTGCGAGTGCGGCGAGGGGCGAATCCCCTAAAAGTGCCGGCGGCGTCGCGCGGGTTGTTTTCCACAAGCGCGTGCGGCAGGATTGGGAGTTCCTGCGGCGAGAAACTGCCAATTGCCATGGAAACGTCATGAAGGTCGGTTTGAAGCGCTTGACTTGTTCGGCCGGTCGCCGTACATCACCGCCACTCCCGGCGGCCAGTTGGTCGCCCCGAGGTGAGCGGGTGTAGCTCAGTTGGTTAGAGTGCCGGCCTGTCACGCCGGAGGTCGCGGGTTCGAGCCCCGTCACTCGCGCCACTCACCTGGAGAAGGAGACCGGTCCGCGACATGCGGATGAGGCGAGCGGGTGTAGCTCAGTTGGTTAGAGTGCCGGCCTGTCACGCCGGAGGTCGCGGGTTCGAGCCCCGTCACTCGCGCCACTCGCCGAACGGTCCCAAGACGTCTATCCTTACAGTTCGATGCGAACAGGATGGCCCGCAAGGGCCTTTTCCTGTTTCGCGTGCGGGTGTTGCTGCCCGGTGAGTCCTTTCCGGTTCCGCTGCGGTGCGTGAACAGGGGGCGTGGTGTGTCCGCAGCGGGCCGCGCCGAAGCGGGGCGCTGCGACAACTTGTTTTCGCAGTTGCGATATCGCGCGCGGGATTAGCACCTTGTTGGGCTTGCGTTGCCGGGAAGCGTGGGCTAAGCGTGCCCCCATGAGTTCGGCTGACGCGCCGCAGTGACGCTCGCGCCGAATGATCGCCTGAAACAGGCTGGGCCGCGAGACGCGGGACGAACGGTCGCCGCGCGGCGGTTCGGGGCTTGGCGCAAGGACAAGATGGACCATGGAAGAGCTGCTGAGAGAGTATGTGCCGATCCTCGTTTTCCTCGGGGTGTCGCTGGTCATCGGCCTTGCACTCCTGATCTCGCCGTTCATTCTCGCCTACAAGAATCCCGATTCGGAAAAGCTGTCCGCCTATGAGTGCGGGTTCAACGCCTTCGATGATGCGCGCATGAAGTTCGACATCCGCTTCTATCTGGTGTCGCTGCTGTTCATCATCTTCGATCTCGAAGTGGCCTTCCTGTTTCCCTGGGCGGTCGCGTTCGGTGATCTCGGCTGGTACGGCTTCTGGTCGATGATGGCGTTTCTCGGTGTGTTGACGATCGGCTTTATCTACGAATGGAAGAAGGGGGCGCTGGAATGGGACTGACATCGGGCGAGCCGCTCGTGGCCCAGGCTCCAAAGGGAATCATCGATCCGAACACCGGCAAGCCGGTTGGGGCGAATGATCCGTTCTTTCTGGAAATCAACGACGAGTTGGCCGACAAGGGCTTCGTCGTCACCGCGACCGACAATCTGATCCAGTGGGCCCGTACCGGCTCTCTGATGTGGATGACCTTCGGTCTGGCCTGCTGCGCCGTGGAAATGATGCAGATGTCGATGCCGCGTTACGACGCGGAGCGGTTCGGCTTTGCCCCGCGCGCCTCACCGCGCCAGTCCGATGTGATGATCGTTGCCGGTACGCTGACCAACAAGATGGCTCCGGCGCTGCGCAAGGTCTATGACCAGATGCCAGAGCCGCGCTATGTCATCTCGATGGGCTCCTGCGCCAATGGCGGCGGATACTATCACTATTCCTACTCGGTCGTGCGGGGCTGCGATCGGGTGGTGCCCGTGGACATCTATGTTCCGGGTTGCCCGCCGACGGCTGAGGCGCTGCTTTACGGCGTGCTGCTGTTGCAGAAGAAGATACGCAGAACCGGTACGATCGAGCGCTGATCGGCCGGCTTTCACGGAACGATCGCTGGACACCCTCCCGGCATACGGATCACGGCTATGGACGAAACGCTCGCTGAACTTGGTGATCACATTCAAGCAACCCTCGGAGACGCCATCGATGGCTACACGGTGGCCCACGGGGAACTGAACGTTGAGGCGCGCGCCTCCGAGATCGTCTCCGTGGTCCGGTTCCTGCGCGACGACGGGAGCTGCCAGTTCGTCAACCTGACGGATCTGTGCGGTGTGGACTATCCGGCGCGCGAGAAGCGCTTCGAGGTGGTCTACCACTTCCTGTCGCCGAAGCAGAACCTCAGGATCCGGGTGAAGGTGCGCACGGATGAGGACACGCCGGTGCCCTCGATCGTCGATGTCTTTGCCGGGGCGGAGTGGTTCGAGCGCGAAACCTACGACATGTATGGCGTGCTGTTCTCCGGGCACCCCGATCTTCGGCGGATCCTGACCGATTACGGCTTCGACGGTTTCCCGCTGCGCAAGGACTTCCCGCTCACCGGTTATGTCGAAGTGCGCTACGACGACGAGAAGAAGCGGGTCGTCTATCAGCCGGTTCGCCTCACTCAGGAGTTCCGCGATTTCGATTTCATGTCGCCTTGGGAGGGTACGGATTACGTGCTGCCGGGCGACGAGAAGGCGAGCTGAGGGGGCGAGGCTATGGCTGACGAGAGGCTTCAGTGCGGTTGTCTGTGCGGTGCCGTTCGCTTTTCCGCGGAGCCGACAGCCCGTGAGATGGCTGTGTGCCACTGTTCGATGTGCCGGCGCTGGAGTGGCGGTGCCTTCATGGCGGTGGAATGCAAGGACGTGGAGTTCGAAGATCCGGCGGCGGTCGGTGTCTATGGCTCCTCCGACTACGGCGAGCGCGTGTTCTGCAAGAACTGTGGCTCGTCGCTGATGTGGCGCATGCGCGACGGATCGCACATTTCCGTCGCGGCCCCGGCGTTCGACGATCCCGCGTCCTTCGCGTTCACGACCGAGATCTTCATCGACGAAAAGCCAGACGCCTATTCGTTTGCCAATTCGACCCAAAAACTGACTGGCGCAGAGGTGTTTGCTCTCTTCGCGCCCAACCAGGATCCTCAACATGGCTGAGGCTCAGGTCCGTAACTTCAATATCAACTTTGGCCCGCAGCACCCTGCGGCACATGGCGTTTTGCGTCTGGTGCTGGAGCTCGACGGCGAGGTTGTGACCCGTGTCGATCCGCATATCGGTCTGTTGCATCGCGGCACCGAGAAGCTGATCGAGCACAAGACCTACCTGCAGGCGGTGCCCTATTTCGACCGGCTCGACTATGTCGCGCCGATGAACCAGGAACATGCCTTCGCGCTGGCGGTCGAGAAGCTGATCGGCGTCGAGGTGCCCAAGCGCGGGCAGTTGATCCGGGTGCTTTATTCCGAGATCGGCCGGCTCTTGTCGCATCTGCTCAACGTGACCACCCAGGCGCTCGATGTCGGTGCGCTGACGCCGCCGCTCTGGGGTTTCGAGCCGCGCGAAGAGTTGATGGTGTTCTATGAGCGGGCCTGCGGTGCGCGCATGCATGCGGCCTTCGTGCGTCCGGGCGGCGTGCATCAGGACCTGCCGAATGACCTGCTCGACGACATCTGGGATTTCTGCGATCCGTTCCTCAAGACCCTTGATGACATCGAGGGGCTGTTGACCGGCAACCGCATCTTCCAGCAGCGCAACGTCGATATCGGGGTTGTCTCGCTGGAAGACGCCTGGGCACGCGGGTTCTCCGGCGTGATGGTGCGCGGGTCCGGCGCGCCGTGGGATCTGCGCAAGTCGCAGCCCTACGAGTGCTATTCGGAGCTGGATTTCGACATCCCCATCGGCAAGAACGGCGATTGCTACGACCGATACCTGATCCGCATGGACGAGATGCGCCAGTCGGTGCGGCTGATGAAGCAGTGCCTGGAGAAGCTGACGGTGGAGAAGGGGCCGGTGTCGTCGATGGACGGCAAGATCGTCCCGCCGAAGCGCGGCGAGATGAAACGGTCTATGGAAGCGTTGATCCATCACTTCAAGCTTTACACCGAAGGCTACCGGGTTCCGGAAGGCGAGGTGTATGCCGCCGTCGAGGCGCCCAAGGGCGAGTTTGGCGTCTATCTCGTTTCCGACGGAAGCAACAAGCCCTATCGCTGCAAGATCAAGGCGCCGGGTTACGCGCATCTGCAAGCGATGGATTTCCTGTGCCGCGGGCATATGCTGGCCGACGTGTCGGCGGTCCTCGGTTCCCTCGATATCGTCTTTGGAGAGGTTGACCGGTAATGGCCGTTCGTCGCCTTCACCCCGAGCAGCCCGAAAGCTTCGCCTTCACGGCGGACAATCTGGACTGGGCACAGAAAGTGATCTCCCGCTACCCGGAAGGCCGCCACGCCTCCGCGGTGATTCCGCTGCTGTGGCGGGCGCAGGAGCAGCACGCAGGATGGTTGCCGGAGCCGGCGATCCGCTATGTGGCGGATATGCTGTCGATGCCGCATATCCGGGTGCTGGAGGTCGCGACCTTCTACACCATGTTCCAGCTCGCTCCGGTGGGCAAGAAGGCGCATATCCAGGTCTGCGGCACCACGCCCTGCCAGCTGCGCGGCGCGGAGGACCTGATCAAGGTCTGCAAGAGCAAGATCGCAGCCCATGCGCATGAGCTGTCGGAAGATGGCGATTTCTCCTGGGAAGAGGTCGAGTGCCTCGGTGCCTGTGTCAACGCGCCGATGATCCAGATCTTCAAGGATACCTATGAGGATCTGACGCCGGAGAGCTTGGAAGCGCTGATCGACGACATCGCCGCCGGGCGTGAGGTAACGCCGGGTCCGCAGAACGGGCGGCGGTTTTCCGCCCCCGAAGGTGGCGTGACGTCGCTTGAGGACATCAAGGACGACACCAAGGGCGGGGATCCCTGTCCGCATGTGGTGGCTGGCTCCGAGCCTGCGTCCCATGTCTTCGCCGGACCGTCGATCAATCACGGCGGCCATGATTACAACGGCGTTCCGGGTGTCTCCACGGCGAAGGCTGCGGCCCCCGCAGCGGCGAAGCCGGCTGCGCAGGCAAGTCTGGATCTGTCGCCGGCCGGTGACCAGCCCGAGCGCGAGCCGGAGCTTCTGGCCGCACCGCGCGGTGACGGCGCCGATGATCTGAAGCGGATCAAGGGTGTCGGTCCGAAGATCGAGGAGCTCCTCAACGAGCTGGGCGTCTATCATTTCGATCAGATCGCCGGCTGGGACGCGGAAAACAAGGCCTGGGTCGACACGCGGCTGAGCTTCAAGGGCCGGATCGACCGCGAAGAGTGGGTCGAGCAGGCAAAGCTTCTTGCCAGCGGCGGCGAGACCGAATTCTCCAGGCGCGTCGACACGGGCGACGTGCCCTCGAGCAAGAGCTAAGGGGAGGTCGAGGGATGCTGACGGACCAGGACCGGATCTTTACCAACATCTACGGGCTGCACGATTGGGGCCTTGAAGGCGCGCGCAAGCGCGGTCAGTGGGATGGCACCAAGGCGCTGCTCGAAAAGGGGCGCGACTGGATCATCGAGGAAATGAAGACCTCCGGCCTTCGCGGCCGTGGCGGGGCGGGCTTCCCGACCGGCCTGAAGTGGTCGTTCATGCCCAAGGAATCCGATGGCCGGCCAGCCTATCTGGTGGTCAACGCCGACGAATCCGAGCCGGGCACCTGCAAGGATCGCGAGATCCTGCGGCACGACCCGCACACGCTCGTCGAAGGCTGTCTTGTCGCCGGTTTCGCGATGGGAGCCATTGCCGCCTACATCTATGTGCGCGGTGAGTTCATCCGCGAGCGCGAGCGCCTGCAGGCGGCGATCGACCAGGCCTATGAGGCCGGGCTGATCGGCAAGAACAACAAGAACGGCTATGATTTCGACATTTATGTCCATCATGGCGCCGGCGCCTATATCTGCGGCGAGGAAACCGCGCTGCTGGAAAGCCTTGAGGGCAAGAAGGGCCAGCCGCGGCTGAAGCCGCCGTTCCCGGCGAATGTCGGCCTCTACGGTTGCCCGACCACGGTCAACAACGTGGAATCCATCGCGGTCGCGCCGACGATCCTGCGTCGCGGCGGTGCCTGGTTCGCCGGGCTCGGCAAGCCGGGCAACACCGGTACGAAGCTGTTCTGCGTGTCCGGCCATGTGAACACGCCCTGCACGGTGGAAGAGGAGATGGGTATCTCCTTCCGCGAGCTGATCGACAAGCATTGCGGCGGCATTCGCGGTGGCTGGGACAACCTGTTGGCAGTGATCCCGGGCGGATCCTCCGTGCCGTGCGTGAGCGCCGAGAACATCATCGATTGCGGCATGGACTTCGACAGTCTGAAGGCGCAAGGCTCTGGCCTTGGCACCGCGGCGGTGATCGTGATGGATCGCTCCACGGACATCATCAAGGCGATTGCCCGGCTGTCCTACTTCTACAAGCATGAGAGCTGCGGCCAGTGCACCCCATGCCGCGAGGGCACGGGCTGGATGTGGCGGGTGATGGAACGCATGGTCGAGGGCAATGCCTCCCGCGAGGAAATCGACATGCTGTTCGATGTCACCAAGCAGGTGGAAGGGCATACGATCTGTGCGCTTGGAGATGCGGCCGCATGGCCGATCCAGGGGTTGATCAAGAACTTCCGGCCGGTGATCGAAGCACGTATCGACGAGTTCACGGCCAAGCGCCGGGCTCCGGCTTCGTCCATGGCGGCGGAGTAGGGCCATGACGGGCAACCGGATCGCAATGACGGAATTTCCCGGCGCCGGACGGGAACGGAATTCAAGCCGCGAGGGCAGCAACGCATGACCAGGGTCATCTTCGTCGACGGTAAGGAAGTCGAGGTCCCGCCGGAGTACACGCTGTTGCAGGCGTGCGAGGCGGCTGGCGCCGAGGTGCCGCGTTTCTGTTTTCATGACCGGCTGTCGATCGCCGGCAACTGCCGCATGTGCCTGGTCGAGGTCAAGGGTGGGCCGCCGAAGCCGACGGCCTCTTGCGCCATGAACGTGCGCGACTTGCGTCCGGGCCCCAATGGCGAGGCGCCGGAAATCTTCACCAAGACGCCGATGGTCAAGAAGGCCCGCGAAGGCGTCATGGAGTTCCTGCTGATCAACCATCCGCTGGATTGCCCGATCTGCGATCAGGGCGGCGAGTGCGATCTTCAGGACCAGGCGATGGCCTATGGTGTCGATGCCTCGCGTTACGGCGAGAACAAGCGCGCGGTCGAGGACAAGTACATCGGGCCGCTGGTCAAGACGATCATGACCCGCTGCATCCACTGCACCCGCTGCGTGCGGTTCACGACCGAGGTGTGCGGCGTCGCCGACCTCGGCCTGATCGGCCGTGGTGAGGATGCGGAGATCACCTCCTACCTGGAAAACGCGCTGTCCTCCGAAATGCAGGGCAATGTGGTGGACCTGTGCCCGGTTGGCGCGCTGACCCACAAGCCCTACGCCTTCAAGGCGCGGCCTTGGGAGCTGAAGAAGACCGAGACCATCGACGTGATGGATGCGCTCGGTTCCGCGATCCGGGTGGACACCCGTGGCCGCGAGGTGATGCGCGTTCTACCCCGGCTGAACGAGGCGGTGAACGAAGAGTGGATCTCCGACAAGACCCGCTACATCTGGGACGGTCTCAAGACCCAGCGGCTCGACCGGCCGTATGCCCGCGTCGACGGCAAGCTGACCCCGGTGAGCTGGGGCGAAGCGTTCGCGCGGATCGCGGAGAAGGTGAAGGCAACCAAGCCGGAGCGCATCGGCGCGCTGGTCGGTCAGCTCACCAGCGTTGAGGAGACCTTCGCGCTCAAGCAGTTGATGGAGGGTCTCGGGGTCAAGAATACCGACTGCCGCTATCCGAATTCGCCGCTTGATCCCGCGCTCGGCCGGGCGAGCTACGTGTTCAACTCCACGGTCGCCGGGATCGAGGAGGCGGATGCGATCCTCCTGATCGGCACCAACCCGCGCAAGGAAGCGCCGGTGCTGAACGCCCGGATCCGCAAGCGTTATGCGATGGGTGGCGTGCATATCGGCGTGATCGGCGAAGAGGCCGATCTGACCTATCCTTATGCCTACCTCGGCGCCGGTCCGGACAGCTTGGCCAAGCTTGCCGACCACATGCCGGCCAAGGCCGAACGGCCGATGGTAATCGTCGGTCAGGGCGCGTTGAACCGCGTCGATGGCGCTGCGGTGTTGGCGCTGGCGGCCAAGGTCGCCCAGGCGGTCGGCGCGGTGCGCGAGGACTGGAACGGCTTCAATATCCTGCACACGGAAGCGGCGCAGGTTGGCGCGCTCGATGTCGGCTTCGTGCCGGGCGAGGGCGGTCTGTCGACCGGTGCGATGCTGGAGCCGGGCGCGCTTGACGTCATGTTCCTGCTCGGCGTCGATGAGATCAATGTGCCGGACGGGGCCTTCGTGGTCTACCAGGGCACCCATGGCGATCGTGGGGCGCACCGCGCCGACGTGATCCTGCCCGGAGCGACCTACACCGAAAAGTCCGGCACCTGGGTGAACACCGAGGGGCGGGTGCAGCTCGGCGAACGAGCCGGCTTCCCGCCGGGCGAAGCGCGCGAGGACTGGGCGATCCTGCGGGCGCTGTCGGCGCAGCTGGGCGCACAGCTTGGCTACGATTCGCTGGGCGAGTTGCGGGCGGCGCTCTATGCGGCCTATCCCGCCATGGCGGAGATCGACAGCATTCCGGCGGCCGGCCTTGAGGGGGTTGCCAATGCGGCGGCGCTTGGCGGGACGGCCGATGGCGCCGCATTCTGCAATGCAGTGGCCGATTTCTATCTGACCAATCCGATCGCGCGAGCCTCCGCGACGATGGCCGAATGTTCGGCCCTCGCCAAGGCCCGCACGGCAGAAGCCGCGGAGTAAACGGGGACAATCATGGCGGACCTCTGGGCGGATTATCTTTTCCCCTTCGTCATCATGCTGGCACAGAGCGTTCTTCTGCTCGTCGTGCTCTTGGTGATCGTGGCTTACATCCTTTACGCGGATCGCAAGATCTGGGCGGCGGTGCAGATCCGGCGCGGCCCGAACGTGGTCGGCCCCTGGGGGCTCTTGCAGTCCTTCGCCGACCTTCTGAAGTTCGTGCTGAAGGAGCCGGTGATCCCGGCCGGATCGAACAAGGCGCTGTTCCTGCTGGCGCCGCTGGTGACCGTGACGTTGGCGCTCGCCGGCTGGGCGGTGATCCCGGTGGCGGACGGCTGGGTGATCGCCGACATCAATGTCGGCATCCTGTTCATCCTGGCGATTTCCTCGCTTGGCGTTTACGGCATCATCATCGGCGGTTGGGCATCCAACTCCAAGTACCCGTTCCTTTCGGCCCTGCGGTCGGCGGCGCAGATGGTCTCCTATGAGGTGTCCATCGGCTTCGTGATCGTTACGGTGCTGCTGTGTGCCGGGTCGCTCAATCTCAGCGAGATCGTGCGGGCTCAGGAAACCGGACTGGCATCGGCCATCGGCCTGCCGTTCCTGACCTTCCTGAACTGGTACTGGCTGCCGCTGTTCCCGATGTTCGTGATCTTCTTCATTTCGGCGCTGGCGGAAACCAACCGTCCTCCGTTCGATCTGGCGGAAGCGGAATCGGAGCTGGTTGCCGGCTTCATGGTCGAATACGGCTCGACCCCGTACATGATGTTCATGTTGGGCGAGTATGTGTCGATCGCGCTGATGTGCTCGCTGACGACCATCCTGTTCATGGGTGGCTGGCTGCCGCCGGTGGATGTGGCACCGTTCACCTGGGTGCCGGGCATTGTCTGGTTCCTGCTGAAGTCGCTGCTGGTGTTCTTCATGTTCGCGATGGTCAAGGCGATGGTCCCGCGCTACCGCTACGACCAGCTGATGCGCCTGGGCTGGAAGGTGTTCCTGCCGCTGTCGCTGGCGATGGTGTTCGTCGTTGCCGCGGTGCTGATGGCGACCGGCTGGGCGCCCTGAGGCAAGCGGAGACGCAGGAGCGAACATGTCGATTTCGATCGCCGGACTGATCGGCGCGGCCCTCGGGCTCTATATCGGGTGGATCGACTACAAGATCATGGTGGGTGTCCTCAGGGGCGCCGCCGAGAAAAACAGCCAGGGGGCGGGCCGCAAGGGATGGCTCGCCCGATATGAAGCGCCCTTGCGGTGGCTTTTGCTGGCACTCACGCTCATCGGGTTTCCGGTGATTGGTTATCTTGCGGCCCACTCGCTGGTGGGCTGAGGGGACACGAAAGAACGAGGCTTGATGATATGGCACTGCAACAGGCTGCCAAATCGCTCTTTCTGAAGGAGTTCGTCTCCGCCTTCTTCCTGGCGATGCGGTACTTCTTCAAGCCGAAGCCGACGATCAACTACCCCTTCGAAAAGGGGCCGGTGTCGCCACGCTTCCGGGGTGAGCACGCGCTGCGGCGATATCCGAACGGTGAGGAACGCTGCATCGCCTGTAAACTGTGCGAGGCGATCTGCCCGGCACAGGCCATCACCATCGAAGCCGGCCCGCGCCGCAATGACGGAACGCGGCGTACGACCCGTTACGACATTGACATGGTCAAGTGCATCTACTGCGGCTTCTGTCAGGAAGCCTGCCCGGTGGATGCCATCGTCGAAGGGCCGAACTTCGAATTCGCGACGGAAACGCGCGAAGAACTCTACTACGACAAGGAAAAGCTGCTCGCCAACGGAGACCGTTGGGAGCGGGAAATCGCAAACAATATCGCCATGGACGCGCCTTATCGCTAAGGCGCTGGGAGTGGACGTCGCATCGCCGCTGGTCTAAGACACAAGCCGTCCTGCTGGCGGCACGGCGCCACTCAACACGGTGACGGGGGCAATCCGAGACATGGTTCTGCAAGCCGTCTTTTTCTACCTCTTCGCGGCGATTGCCGTGGCATCCGCCTTCATGGTGATCGCTGCGCGCAATCCGGTGCATTCGGTGCTGTTTCTGATCCTCGCGTTCTTCAACGCGGCGGGACTGTTCATCCTGATTGGCGCGGAGTTCCTCGCCATGCTGCTCGTCGTCGTCTACGTCGGCGCGGTGATGGTGCTGTTCCTGTTCGTGGTGATGATGCTGGATGTGGACTTCGTCGAGCTGCGGCAGGGCTTCCTCCAGTATCTGCCGGTTGGCGCGTTGGTCGGCATCGTGCTTCTGGTGGAGCTGCTGCTCGGTCTTGGCGCCTGGGTGATTTCGCCCGATCTCGCCGGAACCTTGCCCGCGCCCGCGCCGGCTGCGGCGGATGTGTCGAATATCCGCGCGCTCGGCGAGCTGATTTACACCCGCTACATCCTGTTCTTCCAGATGGCCGGCTTGGTGCTTCTGGTGGCGATGATCGGGTCGATCGTGCTGACGCTGCGGCACAAGCCTGGGGTCAAACGCCAGAATATCGCGACGCAGGTCGGCCGGACCCGCGAGGCGGCGGTCGAGGTGCGCAAGGTCGAGACGGGCAAGGGGATCTGACGGTTCCCGCCTGAGGTTACCGTGCCGGCGGCTGAGCCGGCACGTTGAGGGTCATCAAGGGTCATCGGTCACCGCTTCCGGCAGGCCGGGACCTTCGTCGAGTTTGAAAGCAGTCGTCCGTTCGGGGCCCAGCCGGGTCGATCGAACGGGGCTGGTCATGTTGGGGAGCATTGCGAGGCGCCCATGGAAATCGGTCTGTCACACTACCTGTCGGTCGCCGCGATCTTGTTCACGATCGGAATCTTCGGGATCTTCCTGAACCGGAAGAACGTGATCATCATCCTGATGTCGGTCGAGCTGTTGATGCTGGCGGTGAACATCAACCTGGTGGCCTTCTCCTCCTTCCTCGGCGATCTGGTCGGCCAGGTGTTCGCGTTGCTGGTCCTCACCGTGGCGGCTGCCGAAGCGGCGATCGGACTTGCCATTCTGGTCGTGTTCTACCGCAACCGTGGTTCCATCGCGGTTGAAGACATCAACATGATGAAGGGCTGAGGGCGCGATGTACCAGGCTATCGTCTTTCTTCCGCTGATCGGCTTTCTGATCGCGGGGCTGTTTGGCCGGGCCATCGGGGCCAAGGCCAGTGAATATGTGACCTCCGGGTTCCTGATCATCGCCGCCGTGCTGTCCTGGGTGGCCTTCCTCACCATCGGTTACGGCGATGGCGCCGTGGTGCGCGAAACCGTGTTCCGCTGGATGGAATCCGGACCGCTGAGCGTCGATTGGACCATTCGGGTCGACACGCTTACGGCGGTGATGCTGGTGGTGGTCAACACCGTCTCGGCGCTGGTGCATGTCTATTCCATTGGCTACATGCATCACGATCCGGACCGGCCCCGGTTTTTCGCTTATCTGTCGCTGTTCACCTTCGCCATGCTGATGCTGGTGACGTCGGACAACCTGCTGCAGATGTTCTTCGGCTGGGAAGGCGTCGGCCTTGCCTCCTACCTGCTGATCGGCTTCTGGTACAAGAAGCCGTCCGCCAATGCGGCGGCGATGAAGGCCTTCGTCGTCAACCGTGTCGGTGACTTCGGCTTCCTGCTCGGCATCTTCGGCATTTTCTACCTGTTCACCTCCACCGACTACGACACGATCTTCGCCAACGCGAAGGGGTTCGTGGAAGCAGAACCGGCTGTGGTGTTGAACTTCCTCGGCTACGAACTGACCCAGCAGGGCGCACTCACCGCCATCTGTCTGCTGCTGTTCATGGGTGCCATGGGCAAGTCGGCGCAGTTCCTGCTGCACACCTGGCTGCCGGACGCGATGGAAGGCCCGACGCCGGTCTCCGCGCTGATCCACGCGGCGACGATGGTCACCGCCGGCGTGTTCATGGTGGCGCGCATGTCGCCGCTGTTCGAGCTGTCGCCGGATGCGCTGACCGTCGTCACCTTCTTCGGCGCGACCACGGCGTTCTTCGCCGCGACGGTCGGCCTGGTGCAGAACGACATCAAGCGGGTGATCGCTTATTCGACCTGTTCGCAGCTCGGCTACATGTTCGTGGCGCTTGGCGTCGGGGCCTACTCGATCGCCGTCTTCCACCTGTTCACCCACGCCTTCTTCAAGGCGCTCTTGTTCCTCGGTGCCGGCTCGGTGATTCACGCCGTGTCCGACGAGCAGGACATGCGCAAGATGGGTGGCCTCAGGAAGCATATTCCGATCACCTACTGGATGATGATCATCGGCACGCTGGCGCTGACCGGTTTCCCGCTGACCGCCGGGTTCTTCTCCAAGGACGGCATCATCGAGGCCGCCTATGTGGGCCACAACGCCTTTGCCCATTATGGCTTCTGGCTGACGGTCGTGGCCGCCGCGCTGACGTCCTTCTACTCCTGGCGTCTGGCGTTCATGACCTTCCATGGCAAGCCGCGCGCCTCGGTGGACGTGATGAAGCACGTGCATGAAAGCCCGCTGGTGATGACCGTGCCGCTGATGATCCTGGCTGCGGGCGCTCTGTTCGCCGGTCTGATCTTCGCTGGAGTGTTCATGGGCGAGGGATATGAGGCCTTCTGGAAGGGGGCACTGTTCACCTCCGCTGAGAACCACATCCTCCATGCCATCCATGAAGTTCCGCTGTGGGTGAAGGCCTCGCCGTTCGTGATGATGCTTGGCGGTTTCATCGTGGCGTGGATCTTCTACATCCGCTCGCCGGACATTCCGCGGCGGCTGGCCGAGCGGCATGACGGGCTCTACCAGTTCCTGCTCAACAAGTGGTACTTCGACGAGCTGTATGACGCGATCTTCGTGCGGCCCGCCATGTGGATCGGCCGCCAGCTCTGGAAGAAGGGCGATGGCGCGATCATCGACGGGATGGGGCCGGACGGCGTTGCCGCCCGCGTGCAGAATGTCACCAGCTGGGTTGTCCGTCTTCAGACCGGCTACCTTTATCACTATGCCTTTGCCATGCTGATCGGCGTTGCCGCGCTGGTCACCTGGTCCATGTTCTCCGTCGGGGGCGCTCACTGATGAGCAACTGGCCGCTTCTTTCCATCACCACCTTCCTGCCTCTGGTCGGTGTCTTCTTCATCCTGCTGGTTCGCGGCGATGACGATGGCGCCAAGGACAACATGCGGCGGGTGGCCCTGATCACCACCGTCTTCACCTTCGCGATCTCGCTGTTCATCTGGGGCGGGTTCGACCCGCAGAACCCGGGCTTCCAGTTCGAGGAAAGTGAAGCCTGGCTCGGCGGCAGCATCGGCTACCGCATGGGTGTCGATGGCATCTCCATGCTGTTCGTCATCCTCACCACCTTCCTGATGCCCTTCTGCATCCTGGCGAGCTGGAACAGCATCCAGAACCGGGTGAAGGAATACATGATCGCCTTCCTCGTGCTGGAAACGCTGATGATCGGCGTGTTCTGCGCGCTCGATCTGGTGATGTTCTATGTGTTCTTCGAGGCGGGCCTCATTCCGATGTTCCTGATCATCGGTGTGTGGGGTGGCAAGCGGCGGGTGTATGCCAGCTACAAGTTCTTCCTCTACACGCTGCTCGGATCGGTGCTGATGCTGATCGCGCTGATGGCGATGTACTGGGACGCCGGCACGACGGATATTCCGACGCTGATGGCGCATAACTTCCCGGCCGGCATGCAGACCTGGCTGTGGCTGGCCTTCTTCGCCAGCTTCGCGGTGAAGATGCCGATGTGGCCGGTGCATACCTGGCTGCCGGATGCCCACGTGGAGGCGCCGACCGCCGGTTCGGTGATCCTGGCGGCGATCCTGCTGAAGATGGGTGGCTATGGCTTCCTGCGGTTCTCGCTGCCGATGTTCCCGCTGGCCAGCGACATGTTCGCCCCGTTCATCTTCACCCTTTCGGTCGTGGCCATCGTCTACACCTCGCTGGTGGCGCTGGCGCAGGAAGACATCAAGAAGCTGATCGCCTATTCCTCCGTCGCTCACATGGGCTACGTGACCATGGGCATCTTCACGATGACCGAGCAGGGGGTGCAGGGTGCGCTGTTTCAGATGCTGTCGCACGGCATCGTCTCCGGCGCGCTGTTCCTTTGCGTCGGCGTGATCTACGACCGGATGCACACCCGCGACATCTCCGCCTATGGCGGTCTGGTGAACCGGATGCCGTTCTACGCGGTCGCGTTCATGATCTTCACCATGGCGAATGTGGGCCTTCCGGGCACCAGCGGCTTTGTCGGCGAGTTCCTGACGCTGATGGGCGCGTTCCAGGTCAACACCTGGGTGGCGCTGATGGCCACGCTCGGGGTGATCTTCTCGGCCGCCTATGCCCTGTACCTGTACAAGCGGGTGGTGTTCGGCGCGCTGGACAAGGAGAGCCTGAAGTCGATCATGGATCTCAGCGTCCGTGAGCGGGTGATCCTGGTGCCCTTGATCATTCTCACCATCTTCTTCGGCTTCTACCCCGCGCCCGTGTTTGACGTCACGGCTGCATCGGTGGATGCCCTTCTCGCCAATTACCACGCCGCGCTCGAGGCGGCGCAACAGACCGCCATGTTGGCGCACTGACGCTGCCGAGGACGAGAAAAGACGCCATGCAAGCTTATACTCAACTCCCGGACCTGATGCCGGCACTGCCGGAGCTGCTTCTGGCGGCAGGTGCGCTGTTTCTCCTGATGCTCGGCGTGTTCGGCGAGCGGCGGATCACGCCCTATGTCACCGCGCTGGCGGTGGCGGTTCTTGCGGTGGCGGCGTTGCCGCTGCTGCTGCCGGTGGAGTTCGGCATCGTCAACGAGACGACCTTCGACGGCGCCTTCGTGCTGGACGGGTTCGCCCGCTACCTGAAGGTGCTGACGCTGATCGGCTCGGGCTTTGCCATCGCCATGTCGGTGGCCTATGCCCGGAATGCCAATTTCGAGCGCTTCGAATATCCGGTGCTGATCCTGCTGGCGACGCTCGGCATGCTGATGATGCTGTCGGCGAACGACATGATCACGCTGTACCTCGGGCTCGAACTGCAGTCGCTCGCCCTTTACGTGATCGCCGCGTTCAACCGGGACAGCACGCGCTCGACCGAGGCGGGCCTCAAGTACTTCGTGCTCGGTGCGGTCTCCTCCGGCATGCTGCTCTATGGCATGTCGCTGGTCTATGGCTTCACCGGTCAGACCGGGTTCGGCCCGATTGCCACGGCGCTGACCCATGAAGGCGGTGCTTCCATCGGTCTCGTGTTCGGCCTGGTGTTCATCCTCGCCGGTATTGCCTTCAAGATTTCCGCCGTGCCGTTCCACATGTGGGCGCCGGATGTCTATGAGGGTGCGCCGACGCCGGTGACCGCATTCTTCGCGGCCGCGCCGAAGATCGCCGCCATGGGCATGCTGGTGCGGATCGTGTTCGACGCCTTCGAGCCGGTGACCCGTGACTGGCAGCAGATCATCGTCTTCATCTCCATCGCGTCGATGGCGCTCGGTGCCTTCGCCGCGATCGGTCAGCGCAACATCAAGCGGCTGATGGCCTATTCCTCCATCGGTCACATGGGATTTGCGCTGGTTGGCCTGGCTGCCGGGTCGCAGCAGGGTGTCGAAGGCGTCATGATTTACATGACCGCCTATCTGGCGATGACCCTTGGCGCGTTTGCCTGCATCCTGTCGATGCGGCGCAAGGAAGGCATGGTCGAGGACATCTCCGATCTGGCCGGCCTGTCGCGGACCAACCTGCCGATGGCTGTGCTGCTGGCTGTGATCATGTTCTCGCTGGCCGGTATCCCGCCGTTCGTCGGCTTCTTCGCCAAGTTCTACGTGTTCCTGGCGGCGGTTGAGGCCGGGCTTTATCCGCTGGCTGTCATCGGTGTGCTGACCTCGGTGGTGGGCGCTTACTACTACCTGCGGATCATCAAGGTGATGTTCTTCGACGAGCCCGCACCGGCGTTCCTGCCGATGCCGGCGGAGCTGAAGTTCACCCTTGGGCTGTCGACAGCCTTCGTGCTGCTGTTCATCGTCTTCGCCGGGCCGGTGGTTGAACTGGCCGGCGCGGCCGCCGGGACGCTGTTCTGAGCGCCCTGATTTTCGACGGGCGCGCGCATCCGGAGGCGGACGGCTTTCGGGTCGCCGCCTTTTCGGATGTCTCCTCGACCAACGCGGTGGCGCTTGAAGCCGCCGCAAATGGGGACGAGGGCAATCTCTGGATTGTTGCCCGGCGGCAGACCGCCGGGCGGGGACGCCGGGCGCGTGCCTGGGTGTCCGAACCGGGCAACCTTTACGCGTCGCTGTTGTTGATCGATCCGGCGCCACCGGAGCGGCTGGCGCAATTGCCGATCATCGCCGCGCTTGCGCTTGCTCATGCGGTGGACCATATGTGTTCCACCTATCATCTCGCTCAGCTCAAATGGCCTAATGATTTGCTCATCGGTGGGCGGAAGATTTCCGGTATTCTGATCGAGGCGTCGACCGGGCCTGACGGGCGCCGGGCGGTGGTTTGCGGTTTCGGGCTCAATCTTGCCCATCATCCGGACCTGCCCGGCTATCCAACGGCGGATCTCGCGGGGCTTGGCTATCCGGTCCTGCCGGAGACAGCTTACCGGGCGTTGAACCAGGCGATGGCGACCCAGCTTGAACGCTGGCGGCGTGAGCCATTTTCCGCCGTGCTGAATGACTGGCGCGCGCGGGCAACCGGTATCGGCCGCCCGATCCGGGTGCGGCTTTCCGACCGGGAGCTTGAAGGCGTGTTCGTCGGACTTGACGACGAAGGCCGGCTGCTGCTGCGCGGCGAGGATGGTGCAAACCGAATTATTTCCGCGGGAGACGTTTTCTTCCCGCATCTTGAATCAGAGACGGGTCGCTGCGGCGGCCAGACAGGAGTTCCTTTATGACGAGCGAGAAAGAGCTCGTGTTCGTCGCACTTGGCGGGCTTGGCGAGATCGGTATGAACATGGCCCTTTATGGCTATGGTCCCGAACATGATCGCCGCTGGCTGATGGTCGACTGTGGCGTGACCTTCGCCGGACCCGACCTGCCCGGTGTCGATGTGGTTGTGCCTGATACCAGCTTCATTGAAGAGCAGCGCGGGCGGCTGGAAGGCATTGTCATCACCCATGCCCATGAAGACCACTATGGCGCTCTGGTGCATCTGTGGCCCAGGCTGCAGGCGCCGCTGTACATGACGCCGTTCACCGCCGGGCTTCTGGCGGCCAAGCGCGAGAGTGAGCCGGGCGCGCCGGAGATGCCGGTGCATGTGGTGGAGCAGGGCGGGCGTATCGCGCTCGGTCCCTTCGAGGTGGAACTGGTGGCCATGTCCCATTCCATTCCCGAGCCTTGCGCCCTGGCAATCCGCACGCCGGCGGGTACCGTGGTGCATTCCGGCGACTGGAAGATCGACCCGACGCCGGGCGTCGGCAAGCCGATCGACATCGACCGGCTGGCGGAGATCGGCCGGGAGGGGGTCACCGCGCTGATCTGCGATTCCACCAATGCGGTGCGCGATGGCGTCAGCCCGAGCGAGGCGGATGTCGCCGCCGAGCTGGCCAATGTCATTCGCGGCGCCAAGCGCCGGGTGGCGATTGCCACTTTTGCTTCGAATGTGGCGCGGATTCGCTCCATCGCCCTGGCGGCGAAGGCCTGCGAGCGCGATGTGGTGGTGATGGGCCGCTCGATGCATCGGGTGATCGATGTGGCCGGAGAACTCGGCTATCTGGATGATCTCCCGGCCTTCCTGTCGGAAGACGCTTATGGCTACCTGCCACCGGAGAAGGTGGTGTTGCTGGTCACTGGCAGCCAGGGCGAGGAGCGGGCCGCGCTGGCGCGGATTGCGGCGGGCGATCATCGCAATGTCGCGCTGTCACGCGGCGATATGGTGGTGTTTTCCTCGCGCACGATCCCTGGCAACGAAAAGGCGGTGAATGCGATCATCAACAAGCTGGCCGAGGCCCGCGTGGAGATCGTCACCGACCGGGAGGCGCTGGTGCATGTGTCCGGGCACCCCCGTCGGGGCGAATTGACCCGGCTTTACGATCTGCTCCAGCCGCAGGCGCTGATCCCGGCGCATGGCGAAGCGATGCACCTGCGGGCGCAGCGCGATCTGGCGCGGGCTCATGGCATTGCCGATACGCTGATTGCCCGCAATGGTGACATCGTGCGGTTGGCTCCGGGTAAGCTGAAGCGGCTGGACGAGATCGCCTGCGGAATTCTGGTCAAGGATGGCCTGTTGCTGGGCGATCCGGAGGAAACCGGCGTCAATGAACGGCGGAAGCTGTCCTTTGCCGGATCGGTGGTGGTGTCGGTCGTGGTCGACGCCAAGGGCGCGCTGGTTGGCGAACCCCAGGTGGCGCTGTTCGGTCTGCCGGAGGTGGACGAAGAGGGCGATGACATGGAAGATATCGTCATCGACGAGGTGATCGACGCGCTGGAAAGCATTCCGAAGAACCGACGCAAGGATGACGGGCTGGTCGCGGAGGCGGCGCGCCGCGCGGCCCGGGCAGCCGTTCGCGAGTGCTGGGGCAAGAAGCCGTTGACGCAGGCGCTGGTGATGCGGGTCTAGCACATGCCGGGTGTGGCGGCCGGGTGCCCGGCTGCATGGCACCGGTGGGACGTGTTATTTGGCTGGGATGGGTTCCCGAAAACTGTGCGTTTTTGGGAACCTGTCTATGAATCAAAGAGGTATGGCTCTTTCCTGCGGACTGACCTTCGCTGAAGGAGCTGCTGGTAGCGGGAGACTTTGACGATGATCGGACGCTTGAATCACGTTGCTATCGCGGTGCCGGATCTGGCGGCGGCCAGTGAGATGTATCGCGATACACTGGGCGCCCAGGTGTCGCCGCCGCAACGCGAGCCTGATCACGGGGTGACCGTGGTGTTCGTCGAGTTGCCCAACACCAAGATCGAGTTGTTGGAGCCGCTGGACGAAACCTCGCCGATCGCCACCTTCCTGGAGCGCAATCCCGCCGGCGGCATTCATCATATCTGCTATGAGGTGGAGGATATCTACGCCGCGCGCGATCAGCTGAAGGCAAAAGGAGCGCGTGTGCTCGGCTCCGGCGAGCCGAAGATCGGCGCTCATGGCAAGCCGATCCTGTTTCTGCATCCGAAGGACTTCAACGGCACGCTCGTTGAACTCGAACAGGTCTGAGTCGCCTGACAGCGCCCGCTGTCCTGAGTTGAGCAGACAGAAAGAGCGTTCCGCCCGTGTCCATTATCTCGTCGATTGCGATCTTTTTCATTCTCTGGTGGGTGATCCTTTTCATCGTCCTGCCCATTGGGGTGGTGACGCAGGAAGAGGAGGGGGCAGTGGTGCCTGGATCCGATCCGAGTGCGCCCAGCCGGCCGAACCTGATCAGGAAGGCGCTGCTGACGACGGTTCTCGCCAGCGCCGTGTTCGCCGGCGTTTACTGGTTGTTGGTTCATTCCGGCCTGACACTCGACGACTTTCCGTTTCGCCCACCCAGCGGTTGATTCCGCGCGGGCAGGTCGCCGACTCGGGCGGCCAATGGTCAGGCCGAGCCAGGTCCCTGACGGTCGGGGCAACCGCTATTCGGTTGCTGCCGGCCATGTGGCAGCGGCCGGCGCGTCCGCGATGGCATTGACGCCAAGGGCGGCCGCTCCCAGTTCCGCTTGTACCTTGCGCACGATCGGGTCGACCGACGAAAACAGGCGACTGCCGGCGATGTAGAGCGCGTGTGCGCGGATCTGTCGCCGGGCGGCACTGTCGGCATAAGGAGCGAGCGTCGCGGCGAGATGCGCAGGATAGGTATAGCGGACGCCGGCATAGTGGTCGGCATCTGGCTCAGGCCTCACGCCCTTGCGTCTCCAGATCTCGAAAAGGGCCGTACGGCTGAGGACAAGCGGGCCTTGTGCGACATCCGCGCGTGAACCGAGGATTGGTGAATAGGTCATCCGAAGCCCCAAAGACAGTGGTGACGATTCCCTCAGGACGAATTTCCACCTGGGGTGCGGACCCAGTGGAATACTTGCCGTTCCGTCCGGTCGCGGACAAAGGGAGTACGGATTTAACTTGATTGCAAGTCGTCAATTTTTGTCGTTTTGGTTGTATTTATCGCAATGCTAAGATGGTCGATTGAGTCGCTTTGGCTTCACTTGGGTGTCCTCCTCTGCGTTCTGATTTTTTATATACTTCAATTTGCGAGTTTCATTTTTTCCTATTTTGTATTTCCTGCATCATTCAAGGTGTACATTCTTAAAATTTTAAGCATGTCTGTTTCTGCGCCGTAATTTTGGGGGTAGATCATGCGAAAAGAACGAAATCCGATTGCTGATTTTCGCGCCTTTGCTCGGCTTGAGAGTTCCCTGAACAGTGCGGGGGTGCAGCCGGTACTTGGTCGTGATTTCAGGGAGCTGAATGCGCGGCTGATCGAGCAGAAACGACGCGCGCCGCAACAGTCCAAGGGGCCCCTTCTGGAGCATTTTTCGCCAGCGCTGAACACCTACTCCCCAAAGGAGGCGTTCTGGCTGACAGTCGACACTGCGGCCCACGAGATTGTCGGCGTCATCGCCGTGCGGCTGAATGACCTTGGAAGTCAGAGCCTTACCCAACATCTGGAGGAATATTGGGGGCGATGCTATCGGGGCGTGGATGGCGGGCCGGTGCGAGTCAAGCCGCAGGAAGATCTGTTCTCCGATGAGATCTTCGGTCGGATCGCCTATATGGGCGAGTTGTTCGTTTCAACCGGTTGGCGCGGCAAGCACCTGTCGACCACCTTGTGCCGAATGGCTCAGGTTCTGGCGTTCAATCTATTTGATCCAGACTATCTTTATAGCTGGATGCGTCCGCGCCACATTGAGGCCGGGTTGCACTCCCGCTGGGGCTTCAGTGAGGAGCACCGCCACGCGATCCTGTGGGAAAGCGGGCCCGTCGAGATTGATAATGATCTGGCCATAGTCGGTAATTCAGCACGGGCCGGAAGCAGGATGATCCGTTTAATTTCAGAAGGATTTCTATAGGCGAGGTGCGGCAAACCAGTTGCCGGACACCGGCGCTGGTTCGCCAGGGCAAAAGCAGACGCTCGTAGCGGACCTGGATGGTTTGCCCCTGGGGCAAGGGCAGGTCGGCCGAAATCAGTTCGTACTGCGGCTCGCGATCGTCGATCACCGCATGATATCCACCGGAGACCAGCGCCCGGAACTCCGTATTGATGCGGCCGCGCATATCCTCTTCGCCGGTGGCCCACTCGTTGCCGTAGATGTTGGTGGCAAGGGTATGGGTGCCGGAAAACAGAATCTGCGGGCTGTCGCCGGGAGCGGCTCGACAGGATAGCAGGAGGAGGTGTGACGAGAGTCCTAGCAACTCTCGATTGAATTTACCTTTGTTGTTCAGCCACATACGGTAAAGAGAGACCGTAACGTCGTCGCTGTGGCCGCGTTCGAGCTGGGCCAGCGCGTAGGGCTGCACAAATCCATTCAAGCGGAGTCATTCTCCTGCAGACTGGCCTCGACGATGGCCTTCCGGCACCCGTCAATCAGAACCTGTTTCTGATTCTCGGTCAAGTTCTCAAGGCTTGGATCGCCGAACTGCTGCTGGGCCACCATCTGAGCGAATATCATCAGATCGAAACGTCTGAGCTTTTGCATTAATTGGTCGAAGCGCCAATCGACGGACCAGCCCAAGTCGGACTGCTGGCCTTCATGCGGATCACCGAAAATCATGCAATACCCTCCTGCCGATTTGGCAATGCCCAGTCCCCTGTCCGTGGCTGTCCCCAGATGGCTGGAGTGGGGGATGAGCGGATAAATCAAGAAATACAAATCAATTGTTCAAATTAGCGCAGTGCGCGTGATTTGAGCGTTATACCGCCTCAGGGTGGAAGAAACGGTGACGGGCAGTCGGAGGACCGAAGCGCTGGGGTTCGCGTTGCGGGAGCTTGGCAAGCAAGCCGGGTTTCCCCCTGGGTGCGCGTGCAGGTGGCCCGGCGCCTTCGGGGTGCTGCGCGCGCAGGCGATAAAGGAGGTTGGCTCGTCCGCGGAGTGTCGAAGATTGTCGCCAGACATGCGACAGCGCTTGTCAGCAGTGGCGGACATGGGTAAGGAACCCCAAGCGACACACCAGCAAAACGAAGAGGCACGCAATGGGCGACTTCGATCAGGCCCGCACCCATATGGTGGACAATCAGCTGCGGACCAATGATGTCACGGACCTGCGGGTGCTCGATGCAATGGAGGCGATTCCGCGGGAGCGGTTCGTGCCCGCGTCGAAGCGCTGCATTGCCTATAGCGATCAGGATATCGCCGTTTCGGGCGAGGGCGCGACGCGCTACCTGATGAAGCCGCATGTCTTTGCCAAGATGGTGCAGCTGGCTGACATCTCCGAGAACGATGTTGTGCTGAGCGTGGGATGCGCCACCGGCTACAGCGTGGCCGTCCTGTCCCGTCTCGCCGGCTCCGTGGTCGGGCTGGAAGAGGATGCGCCGACGGCGGAGGCCGCTTCGGCGCTGCTGGTCGAACTGGGGATCGAAAACGCGGCGATCCTGGACGGAGCGCTTGCCACCGGTGGGGCCGCCGAGGGGCCCTATGATGTGATCCTTGTCGACGGTGCCGTGGAAGACCTGCCCGAGACGCTGACCGCTCAGTTGAAGGACGGCGGGCGGCTCGTCGTGATCGAGGGGCAGGGCGGCGCGGCCGTCGTCAAGCTTTACACCCGCTCGGGCGATGTGGTCTCGGGGCGGTTCGCGTTCAATGCCTCCGCTCATCTGCTTCCCGGCTTCGCGCGGCCGAAGGCTTTCGTTTTCTAATAAAACCTTCGGCGAAGCTCATAGTGCCGCTGCAGGGACGAAGCGTGACCTGGTCTTTTCGCGTCCGGCGCCCGGCGATGGCCTCCATCGCTAGGCGCCGGACGTTTTAATTTGCAGAAACGATACTCCAAGTGTTGCCTGAAGGACGCAGCTGCTCACCAATGTGACCGAAACGCGCCATTCGCAGGTTGTTTCGCTGCAACTTCAAGGTCACAGTAACGCCGGTGAAATTGTGTCCGAAGTGGGATTCTCATGTCTGCGGCGTGTCTTTGCGTGGGCAGGCGGTCAGGCTCGCAGGTGGATCCATATGTTGTCATGCCTGTTTCCGGAGACTGGTCTCCGTGGTGCCGGGTAGGCGGAGACGGTTGGTCGAGGCGCTCGCCAGGCTGGCCGGGCGCGGAAGGCCTTCGCGTCGGACAAATTTGAACAGAGGTGCGCAACGTGAAGCTGTGTCATTCCTTGCTCGTCGGGGTCGCGCTGACGGCCGCCGCCCTTGCCCCTTCCGGGGCCGGTGCGCAATCGGTCGGGGAGGCGCTTGCGCAGGCTTACTCCGATAATCCGACGATCAATGCCGCGCGTGCCGCCCTGCGATCCGTTGACGAATCGGTGCCGCAAGCATTGTCCGGCTGGCGTCCGCAGATCTTTGGCCGCTTTGATGTCGGTGCTCAGTACAATCGGAATTCTCCCGGACGGGACTCTTACCGGAACACGGCAATTGCGGGTATTTCGGTCACTCAGGCGCTGTTTCGCGGATTTCGCACGGTCAACACGACTCGGCAGGCCGAAGCGGTGGTTCGGGCGGAGCGGGAAAGCCTGAGGGCGACCGAGCAAGCGGTGCTGTTCGACGCTGCAACCGCTTATATGGATGTGATCGGCAATACTGCGATTGTCTCCTTGCGACGCAGCAACCTCAGCTTCCTGGCCGAGCAGGTGCGGGCTGCGAATGACCGGTTCGAGGTCGGCGAAGGGACGCGCACCGACGTGTCCCAGGCGCGGGCCCGCTACTCGGAAGCGCAGTCGGACCTCAACCTGGCCCTGGCCAACGTCAATACCAGCCGGGCTGTCTACCGGCAGGTCGTCGGCAGCGATCCGAAGAAGCTTTCCGCCCGGACCAATGTCTACGGCATGCTGCCCAAGTCGCTGGACAAGGCGATGGCCACGGGCGCGGCACAGCATCCGTCGATCCTGTCGGCGCAGCATCTGGTGGATGCCGCGGTCTTCGGCGTGAAGACCGCCGAGGGCGAGCTTCTGCCGACAGTCACCCTTGAAGGTAACCTGCAGCGGCAGTGGAGCCCGCCGACCTCCTCGACCCTCGACACGGTCGATTCGGCCAGCATCTTCGGTCGGGTGTCCATTCCGATCTATCAGGGCGGCGCGGTATCCTCGCAGGTCCGGCAGGCAAAGGAAGACCTCGGCCAGACGCGCATCCAGGTGGATGTGGCCCGGGATCAGGTGCGCGCCAGCATTGTCTCCGCCTGGGGGCAGTATCAGGCGGCCGTGGCCTCGATCGCGGCGGCACGGGACGCGGTCGCGGCCAACCAACTCGCCCTGGAGGGGGTGATCGAGGAGCAGCGGGTCGGTCAGCGGACGACGCTTGATGTCCTGAATGCCCAGTTCGAACTGGTCAACAGCCGCGTCAGCCTGGTGACGGCACAGCGCAACCGGGCGGTGGCCGCCTTCGGATTGCTGTCGACCGTCGGGGCGCTGACGGCTGATCGTCTCGGTCTCGCAGTTGCCCAGTATGATTCGACAGCGCATTACAAGAAGGTGCGCAACAGCTGGTACGGGCTGACGACACCGGACGGTCGGTAACCCCGGTTTCACGGGCGCACGGACGGAAATTCAATCGGCCGGCGGTGCCTGAGGGGCGTCGCCGGTCGATTTGTGAGATTTCCTGCCCTTGACAGCTTCGAATGGCGAGATTCGATATGGGTGCCGGCTTTCCGCTGCGTGCAGGAACGCGCTATATTGCTCAAAGGTGAGTCGGACGGTCGGTCGTGGGACCTTCCGGTTGATGCAAAACCGGTAGGGGTGGATCCGAACGGTCGCCGTACGATCTGGCGAGGCGCCGGCATCGCGCTGCCGATGATCGCGCTGCCGATGGATGTAACGTTAGGGATTTGGGGATCGTCATGGCCAATGCCAATCAGGCGCAGGAGCCTTCAATGGAAGAGATTCTGGCCTCCATTCGCCGGATCATCTCCGATGAAGAAACGACGCCAGAAGGCGAGGCGGCCGGGGGCGAGGATGACATGGCGGCAGCGATGGCCGGGGACAGCACGGAAATGTCCCAGGACGATCTCGACAAGCTGTTCGATTCCGATGGGGATGCGGATATCGATGAGCCGGTCGCCGTGGCGGCGGAGGACGAGGCCGAGGACGATGTCCTTGAGCTGACCGAAGATCTCGCCGTCGAAGCGAGCGAGGAGATCGACGACTTCGATATGGTCGACGGCCTTGATGTGGAGGGCGATGCGGTTGGCGATGTCGCTTTTGTCGACGAGCCGGTCGAGGCGGCCACAGCGCCTGCGCCCGAAGCCGGGCCTGCGAAGACGGAAGCCCCGAAGATGAACGGGGCGGCGGATGAGTTGCTGTCGCCGGCGACCAACGAGGCGGTCCACAACGCATTCAATAATCTGGCTGGAACCATCCTGACCAACAACGCCCGTACGCTTGAGGACCTGGTGAAGGACATGCTGCGCCCAATGCTGAAATCCTGGCTGGACGACAATCTGCCGCCGCTGGTGGAGCGGCTCGTACGCCAGGAAATCGAGCGCGTATCCAGGGGACGTTGACCGGGCGGCCATCCCTTTCAGACCTACCGTGCGCCGCCCTTCCGGGCGGCGTTTTGCGTTTCAGGGTCGGCGTGCGCCGCGGACGAGAATGCTGGTCCCGGTTGACTTGGCGTCGCCCCTCCGATTACCACCCTTGAGACACACACATCCTGAGAAAAATCCATGCTCGACAAGACATATGACGCTGCCGCGGTTGAGCCGCGGATTTCCGAAGCCTGGGACGTGGCCGATGCCTTCAAGGCGGGGGCGGGCGCGGAGCCGGGGGCTGCGTCCTATTCGATCGTCATTCCGCCACCCAATGTGACCGGCTCGCTGCATATGGGACATGCCCTGAACAACACGCTCCAGGACATTCTGGTGCGGTTCGAGCGGATGCGCGGGCGCGATGTGCTGTGGCAGCCGGGCATGGACCATGCCGGCATCGCCACGCAGATGGTGGTCGAGCGGCAGCTTGCGGAACGAAAGGAACCGGGCCGGCGCGACATGGGGCGCGAGGCTTTCGTCAAGCGGGTGTGGGAGTGGAAAGATGAATCCGGCGGGATGATCCTCAACCAGCTGAAACGGCTGGGGGCATCCTGCGATTGGTCGCGTGAGCGCTTCACCATGGATGAAGGCCTGTCGCGGGCGGTCCTGGAGGTGTTCGTCTCACTGTATCGCGAAGGTCTCATCTACAAGGACAAGCGCCTTGTGAACTGGGACCCGAAGCTCCTGACGGCAATTTCCGACCTGGAGGTCGAGCAGGTCGAGATCAAGGGCAATCTGTGGCACTTCCGCTATCCGCTGGAAGGCGGCGAGACCTTCGAGGCGCCGGTCGCCTGGGATGAAGACGGCAACGCGACGGAGTTCGAGACCCGCGATTACATCACGGTTGCGACCACCCGTCCGGAGACCATGCTCGGTGACACCGCGGTTGCGGTGAACCCGGAGGATCCGCGCTATCGTGGGCTGATCGGCAAGCATGTCATTCTGCCGCTGGTCGGCCGGCGCATTCCCATCGTGGCCGATGACTATGCGGATCCGGAGGCCGGATCGGGGGCGGTGAAGATCACCCCGGCCCATGATTTCAACGACTTCGAGGTCGGCCGCCGGCATGACCTTGCCATGATCTCGGTTCTCGATCGGGAAGCGCGGGTGGTTCTGGCGGAGAACGAGGCGTTCCTCGCCGATGTTCCGCAGAGCGAGGAGCTGCGCGCCACCATCGCTGCTTTCGATGGCTGCGACCGGTTCGATGTGCGCAAGCGTCTGGTTGCGATGATGGAAGAGGCCGGCCGGCTCGACCGCATCGAGGATCATCTGCACATGGTGCCGCATGGAGATCGCGGCGGCGTGCCGATCGAGCCGCTGTTGACCGATCAGTGGTATGTGGATGCCAAGACGCTGGCGCAGCCGGCGATTGCCAGTGTGCGCGAAGGCCGCACCAATTTCGTGCCGCCAAGCTGGGACAAGACCTATTACGAGTGGATGGAGAACATCCAGCCCTGGTGCGTCTCGCGCCAGCTCTGGTGGGGCCATCGCATTCCCGCCTGGTACGGGCCGGACGGCAAGATCTTTGTTGAAAAGACCGAAGAGGAGGCCGTCGCGGCGGCAACCGGCCATTATGGCAAGCCGGTCGAGGTGGTCGAGATGGAAGCGGCGCTTGGCCGCTGGGAGGCCGCCGGCGCCGACGGCGAAGCCACCATCGCGCTTTACCGCGACGAGGATGTTCTCGACACCTGGTTCTCGTCCGCCCTGTGGCCGTTCTCCACGCTTGGCTGGCCGGACAAGACGCCGGAGCTGGCCAACTACTATCCGACCAGCGTGTTGATCACCGGCTTTGACATCATCTTCTTCTGGGTTGCCCGGATGATGATGATGGGCAACCACTACATGAAGACCGAGCCCTTCAACACGGTCTACATCCATGCCCTCGTCCGGGACGAGAAAGGGCAGAAGATGTCCAAGTCCAAGGGCAATGTCATCGATCCGCTGGCCCTGGCCGACGAGTATGGCGCGGATGCATTGCGCTTCACTCTGGCGGCGATGGCGGCCCAGGGGCGGGATATCAAGCTGGCGACGGGCCGGGTCGCGGGCTACCGCAACTTCGTCACCAAGCTGTGGAACGCCGCACGTTTCGTGGAAATGAACGGCGGGGCTCGGCCGAAGGGCTTCGAGCCGGCGACGGTGCGCGAGACCGTCAACCGCTGGATCGTGACGGAGACCGGCCGGTGCATCACCGCCGTGACCGAGGCGCTGGAAGGCTTCCGCTTCAACGATGCGGCGGGCGCGGCCTACCGTTTCGTCTGGAACACCTATTGCGACTGGTACCTTGAGTTCGCCAAGCCGATCTTCACCGATGGCGATGCGGAGGCGCAGGCGGAGACGCGGGCAACCGCGGCCTGGGTGCTGGATGAGATCCTCAAGCTGCTGCATCCGTTCATGCCGTTCATGACCGAGGAGCTGTGGGCACGCACGGTCGAAGGGGAGCCGGAGGCGGCCCGGGCGTCGCTGCTGGTGCACACCCGCTGGCCGGTGTCGTTTGGCGGCGATGCCAAGGCGGCGGCGGAGATCAACTGGCTGGTCGATCTGATTTCGTCGATCCGCTCGATCCGGGCGGAGATGAACGTTCCGGCCGGCGCCAAGGTGCCGCTGGTGATCACCGGGGCCAATGAAAACACGCGCGCCCAGGTGCTGGCGCATGAAGCGCTGATCCTGCGGCTGGCGCGGGCGGAAAACGTGACCTTTGCCGATGCGGCGCCGCGCGGTGCGGTGCAACTCGTCAGCGGTGAGGCGACTGTGTGCCTGCCGCTCGCCGACATCATCGACCTGGAAGCGGAGGCCGCGCGGCTGACCAAGGAGCATTCGCGCCTCGAAACGGAAATCGCCCGGATCGACAAGAAGCTGGGCAATGCCGGGTTCCTCGCCAAGGCGCCGGAAGAGATCGTCGAGGCGGAGAAGGAAAAACGCTCGGAGTACCTGGTGCTGCGCGAGCGGGTCGAGGATGCGCGCCGGCGTCTGGAAGATCTGGCCTGATTTCCTGAAAGCGCCGTTTTTCCGGTATTCAATCAAGACCTTCCGGCCAGAATCATCTGGCCGGAAGGTGAACGGGACAAGGATATGATGCGAATGCCGCGACCGCTTGCGAGGCGATCCCGCCCCCCCCGGTTTCTGATTGCCGGACTTTCGGCGCTGGCTGCTGTTGCTCTTCCTGTGCAGGGCGCGCGGGCGGAGAAGATCGAGAACCCGGTTGCGGTGTTCTCCGGCCTCGACAAGATCACCGGTCGGATCATCACGTTCGACGTCTATGTGGGGGAGACCGTGCAGTTCGGTGCGCTGCAGGTCACGCCGCGCCAGTGCAACACCCGGCCCCAGACCGAGACGCCGCAGACGACGGCCTTCGTCGAGGTGGACGAGATCACTCTGAGCAGCGAGGTGCGGCGGATCTTCACCGGCTGGATGTTCGCGGCCAGCCCGGGGCTCCATGCGGTTGAGCACGCCGTTTATGACGTCTGGCTCACCGACTGCAAGCAGACCTCCAATGTGGCGCCGCCGGAAGGTTACAGCGGTCCGCCGATTCAGGCGGGCGGGGATGCCAACGATCCGCTGGCCGGAACGGCCAAGCCGCTTGGCGACGGCGCGGTGACGCCCCGGCGCAAGCCGCCGCAATAACCACCGTCTTCTGAAGATGGCAGGAGCCCGGCTGCTTCAGGCCGCTGGCGCTCGCCTTCCCGGGTGACGTCATTGATCCAGTCCGACAGGTATTGCAGCGCTCCAGGCGCATAAGCGCGGCGCCCGAGCGCGACGAAGGCGGCCTTCGTGAGCGCAGGCATCTGCGATGGTAGCTGATAATTGAACAGCGAGGCGCGCAGCAGCCCGTGCGTTGCGCCTGGAAAGACGGTCACGCGGCTTTTCTGGTGCCCGGACTCGATGGCCTGCCGATAGAGGGCTGCGTTGGCGCGGGGATCCACATTGAGGTCTTCAGCGCCATACAGAGCCAGCAGCGGCAGCCGGATCTCACTGATATGAGCGGTCGCGTCGGCATCTCGGTTGCGGACAATGAAGGAGAAGCGCTCCGCAGACATGCCATCGGGCGGGGAGGTGCCCGCTTCCACGCTCTGCGACGAGAACAACAGGTCGTCCCGGGTCTGCCGCGCGGCCACTGTCGCGGCGATTTCGGCAGCGTCCAGGCCTTCCGCCTCCAGGCGACGGCTGGTGTAATACATGCCGTGCCGACGCCAGTTGATCGCTGCGCCGACCAGAACGACGAACGCGGCCTTGTCGCTGCGCCGGACGGCATCCGGGAGCACCCAGCCCGCTTGCGAAAAGCCGAGAAAGCCGATCGGGATCGATCCGGTCTCGGCGGCGACCGCTTCTAGGGCGGCCAGTGCTTCGTTGGCCCGATCCTCCATGGATTGATCGAGCCAGTTGCCAGAACTGTCTCCGATGCCCGGTTTGTCCCAGGAGTAGACGGCGATGTCAGCTTCCAGCAGGGCGTTCATCAGCGGCAGATAGCCGCCATCTGAAAAACGGTCCTGCGCGCCATCGCCATGCACGAGGATGGCGACCGTGGTGGCAGGCCGGCCCTTGGGCCGGACCAATGTCCCGGTAAGACGCGCCTGCGGCGTCGTGAAGTTCAACTCCCGTTGATCATGATCGGCGAGGTCGAAATCGGACAGTCCCGGGAGTGCGACCAGGATTGTCACCAGCAGGACGGCGCCGAGAAGGAGGGCGGCGCATAGGAATGGTTTGCGCAACCGGTTCATACCCTAGCCGAGCCGGCGCTCCAGCCGGCCGGCCAGGTCCTGGATGAACTGGAAGGCGACCCGGCCGGAGCGGCTGCCGCGCGTGGTGGCCCATTCCAGCGCTTCTGCCCGCAAGGTGTCCTCAGCCACGCCCAGATCGAAGTGCGCGGCATAGGCCGTCACCATCGCCAGATAGTCGTCCTGGCTGCATTTGTGGAAGCCGAGCCACAGGCCGAAGCGGTCGGAGAGCGAAACCTTTTCCTCGACGGCCTCGCCCGGATTGATCGCGGTGGAGCGCTCGTTCTCGATCATGTCGCGTGGCAAAAGGTGGCGCCGGTTGGAGGTGGCGTAGAACAGGACGCTTTCCGGCCGACCTTCGATGCCGCCTTCCAGCGCCGCCTTCAGCGATTTGTAGGACGCATCGTCGCCGTCGAAGCTGAGATCGTCGCAGAAGATGATCGCCCGGTGCGGCGCGGCCTTCAGATGCTTCATCAGGGCCGGCAGGCTTTCGATGTCCTCGCGGTGGATCTCGATCAGCTTCAGCCGCTCCTCTGAGTCCCGGGCAGCGAATTGCGCGTTGACGGCCGCATGGGCGGCCTTGACCAGCGAGGATTTGCCCATGCCGCGCGCGCCCCACAGAAGCACGTTGTTGGCGGCGAATCCCTCGGCGAAGCGGCGGGTGTTTTCAAGGAGGAGATCGCGGGCCCGGTCGACGCCCTGAAGCAGGTCGATCTCGACCCGGTTGACCCGCTCCACCGGTTCCAGCTCTTCCGGTGAGGGGTGCCAGACGAAGGCATCGGCCCTGGTGAAGTCCGGCGTGCGGGGGGCGGGGGGTACTGCGCGCCCCACGAGGTCGAGCAGCATGTCGAGGCGGGCGACGAGGTGCTTGAGTTCGGATGCCTGTTGCTGTGCGCTGTCCATGATGCCGTCGCGATGTTGCCATGTGGAAGGGAAAGACTGAGCAAGGGTCATGCCCGTGCTTCCGTGTCCTGTAGCACGTTCGCCGGCACGCTCGAAAGATGGCGCGGTTCGCCAGTGCGGATCCTGTCCGGTTCGTCTTGCAAACCCGTGTATGGCTTGTATAGTCCGCGCCACTTGAGGTTCAGTTGCCGTGCCGGGTCCTGAACACGCGTTGTCGTGCGATTCCGACCCGCCGGCCGAGGAGAATTGAAGATGCTGATTTCGCCTGCCTATGCGCAAGGTGTCGGTGGTGCCGGCACGCAGGAAATGCTGATGTCGATCCTGCCGTTCGTCCTGATCTTCGTGATCATGTATTTCCTGATCATCCGCCCGCAGCGTCAGCGCATGAAGCAGCACCAGGAAATGGTCGCCAATCTGCGCCGCGGCGACACGGTGGTGACGGCCGGTGGCCTGATCGGCAAGATCTCCAAGGTGGTCGACGAGACGGAAGTGCAGATCGAGGTCGCCGAGGGCATGAAGGTGCGCACGGTGCGCAGCATGATCCAGGAAGTCCGCTCCAAGACGGAGCCGGTCAAGGACAACGGCTGACACGCCGCCACGGATAGACGCTCCCCGCCGCACGCCGCCACTCCGGGCGACGCGGGGAAACCAGAAACGGCCACGCCATGCTCTACTTTGCACGCTGGAAGATCAGCCTGATCGTCCTCGTCGTCCTCGCCGGGTTGGTGACGACCCTGCCGAACTTCTTCTCCTCGGACACGCTGAAGGCCTGGCCGGACTGGCTGCCCAAGCGTCAGGTCGTGCTTGGCCTCGATCTGCAGGGCGGGGCCTATCTGCTTTATGAGATCGACCGCAAGGACTACGTCGCCAAGCGGCTGAAGACGCTGGTCGGCGATATCCGGCAGACGCTGCGCGAGGATCCGCGCATTGGCTATACCGGTCTCGGCGTGCAGGGAAATGGCGCGCAGGTGCGTATTCGCGACCTGGACCGGCTGGCCGAAGCGGAAAAGCGACTGGCGGAGTTGAAGAATCCGCTGGTTGCCAATCTCTTTGGCGGGCAGGCGGTCGATGAATTCGACATGACCGTGTCGGAAGACGGGTTGGTCCGTTTCGCCTACTCCGAGCAGGGGCTGTCGCAGCGTATCAGCTCGATCGTTCAGCAGTCGATCGAGGTGATCCGGCTGCGTCTTGACGAATTCGGCACCACGGAGCCGAGCATCCAGCGGCAGGGCGAGGACCGCATCCTGGTGGAAGCGCCGGGTGAGGGCGATCCGCAGCGGCTGAAGGAACTGGTGGGCCAGACCGCGCAGTTGACCTTCCATATGGTCGATCAGTCGATGAGCCCGGAACAGGCGATGCAGTCGCGTCCGCCCGTCGGCTCTGTGGTGACGTATTCCGCCGACGATCCGCCGATTCCCTACCTGCTGGAAGAAGCTCCGCTTCTGTCCGGTGAGGATCTGGTGGATGCGCAGGTCTCCTTCGATCAGCGCACCAACGAACCGGTGGTGAACTTCCGCTTCAATACCTCCGGCGCGCGGACCTTCTCCGTGGTGACCCAGCGCAATGTCGGACGCCCGTTCGCCATCGTGCTCGACAATGAGGTGATTTCCGCTCCGGTGATCCGCGAGCCGATCACCGGCGGTTCGGGGCAGATCTCCGGCAGCTTCACGGTTGAAAGCGCCAATGACCTGGCGGTGCTCCTGCGCGCGGGCGCGCTGCCGGCCAAGCTGACGGTGATCGAGGAACGCTCCATCGGTCCGGGGCTCGGACAGGATTCGGTCGATGCCGGCCGTATCGCCTCGCTGATCGGCGCGGCGCTGGTGATTGTCTTCATGATTCTGGCCTATGGCCGCTTCGGCGTGATTGCCGATCTGGCGCTTCTGGCCAACATCCTGATGATCTTCGGAGCCCTGACCACGCTTCAGGCGACGCTGACCTTGCCGGGCATTGCCGGTATCGTCCTGACCATCGGCATGGCGGTGGACGCCAATGTGCTGATCTTCGAGCGTATTCGTGAGGAAGCGCGCGCCGGCCGTTCGGCCATCAGCGCGATCGACGCCGGGTATTCGCGGGCATTGGGGACGATCCTGGATGCCAATATCACGACGCTGATCGCGGCTCTGATCCTGTTCCAGCTCGGGTCGGGACCGATCCGCGGCTTTGCGGTGACGCTGGCGATCGGTATCTTCACCACCGTGTTTTCCGCCTTTACCTTCTCGCGGCTTCTTGTCGCCCTTTGGGTGCGCTGGCAGCGCCCAAGCCGCTTGCCGATCTGACCGCCGGGGACCCAGGACATGCTACTCAGACTCATCCCGGACAACACCCAGATCCGCTTCATGCGGCTCAGGACCATCTCCTATCCGCTCACCATCGTGCTCATTCTGGCATCGATCGGTCTGTTCTTTTCCGTCGGGCTGAATTTCGGCATCGACTTCAAGGGCGGCACGGTCTTCGAGATGAAGACGATGGAATCGCCCGCCGATATCTCCGGCATCCGCACCCAGCTCGGCACGCTCGATCTGGGCGATGTGCAGGTGCAGCAGTTCGGTGCGCCGGATGAGGTGCTGGTGCGGGTGCAGCAGCCCGATGGCGGCGAACTGGCACAGCAGTCGGTGGTATCGCTGGTGCGCGAGGCCTTTGGCGAGAGCGTCGAATTCCGGCGGGTCGAGGTTGTCGGCCCGCGTGTGTCCGGCGAACTGGCCCAGGCCGGTACCATCGCGGTGGTCGCCTCGCTGCTGGTGATCCTGTTCTACATCTGGTTCCGCTTCGAGTGGCATTTCGCCATCGGCGCGATCATCACCACGGTGAACGACATCATCATCACCATCGGCCTGTTCGTGGTGCTGCAGCTTGAGTTCTCTCTGTCGAGTATCGCGGCGGTGCTGACCATCATCGGGTATTCGCTGAACGATACGGTGGTGGTCTATGACCGAATCCGCGAGAATCTCCGGCGTTACAAGAAAATGCCGCTGCCGGAGCTGCTCGACCGCTCGATCAACGAAATGCTGTCCCGGACCGTGATGACTTCGGTCACCACCTTGCTGGCGCTGCTGGCTCTCTACAGCTTTGGCGGCGAGGTGATTCGCTCCTTCACGCTGGCGATGATCTTCGGCGTGGTGATCGGCACCTATTCCTCGATCTTCCTGGCAGCGCCGATGCTGATCGTGCTCAAGCTGCGCCCGTCCGCCGTGACGGGACCGGACAGCGACGCCGGCGATGCGCCGGGCGAAGACAACAAGGCTGCCTCGGCCTGAGGATGGCGCGTCGCCGGAGAGGCGGCGCCGGGAGACAACGATGGCAAAGCGCGGCGAAGGCATCGTGATCCGTGATGCCCATTTTCCGGGACGGGTTCCGATCGACGCCTATGGTGACGGCGGGTTCCGTTTCGCGGAAATGTCGCACCGCGGTTCGATCCTCTGCGTTCCAAGTGGGATCTACGGCTGGGATGCGCGGGCGGTCGCCGATATCGATGTCGCCGCGCTTGAGCGGGTGTTCCAGGAAGCAGGGGACATCGAGGTGCTGTTGGTGGGCACGGGTGAGACGCTGGTGCCGATCCCGGCGGATCTCAAGGCCGCGCTGCGGGACGCTGGTATTCGCTCCGATCCCATGTCCACCGGCGCGGCGGTGCGCACCTACAATGTTCTTCTGTCGGAGGATCGTGCCGTTGCCACGGTCCTGTTGGCCGTGGACTGAGGCGCGTGGAGCCCTAGGTGTCGTCCCATGAGCGCTGAGCAATCCCCTGGCGACGAGCACTGTCTGGCGCTCGTGCGCCAGCATGACTTCGACCGATACCTGTCACTGCTCTTCGCTCCGGAAGCGGAGCGGGGCGGTCTGGCGGCGCTTTATGCCTTCAACATGGAGGTTGCGCGGGCGCGGGAGATCGTGTCCGATCCGATGCCCGGGGAAATCCGGCTGCAATGGTGGCGCGATGCCTTGCAGGCCCCCGCGGGCGGCGATGCCGACCAGCATCCGGTGGCTGGAGCCATCCGGCGCACCATCGAGACCTATCATCTGCCGCTTGAAGCGTTCCTCAACTTGATCGATGCACGCATCTTCGATCTTTACGACGATCCGATGCCCTGTCTCGGCGATCTGGAAGGGTATGCCGGCGAGACGTCGTCAGCGCTGATCCAGCTTGCCGCGATTGTTCTTTCCAAGGGGACGGACCCTGATACCGCTGAGATTTCCGGCCATGCGGGCGTCGCCTATGCGCTGACCGGCTTGATGCGTGCCTTGCCCTGGCATTCGGCGCGGCGGCAACTCTATCTGCCCGCCGATCTTCTCGATGCTCATGGGGTCGATCGGGAAACGGTGTTTCGTGGGGAGTGCACCCCGGCGCTGAAGGCGGCGTTGCGCGAGTTGGCCGGCATTGCCCATTCGCATCTTGCCAGAACCCGGGCACGGATTGACGGGTTGCCCGCGGCGGTGGTCCCGGCGTTTCTGCCGGTCTGCCTGGTCGAGCCGTTGCTGGAGCGGATGGCACATCAGGATTTCGATCTGTTCGCCAAACCTCCGGAGCTGTCACGTCTGCGCCGACAGTGGATATTGTGGCGGTCCTGGCGACGGGCGGGCAAGCGCGTCTGAGCCTGCGCGCGCCTTCGCGTAAAAGGTGCCATCTGCGTAACCGGGTCTTCAACATTCCGCGCTATTGCTGAGTTTCCGAATGCGATTGGAGATATTGCGGGTGGTGGACATGAGGAAGCAGGGGCGATCGCTGGCTGCATCATTGGGTGGTATTCTGGCCGCTGGCTGGTTGGCGCTTGGTTTGGTCGCCTTCCCCGGGCCGCTTGTGTCTGGGGCTAGCGCTCAGCAAGAACCGGAGGTGGCGGTTCAGCCGATCGGACAGGTGGTGGGCGCGGCTGACGATTCGTCGCTGGAAGCGGCCGAGCCGGCTGGCACGGTCACCAAGATCGACATCCAAAGCTATCTGCGCGACTATCCGATCGTTCCGCCGGACACGTCTAGCCCGCGCGCCGCGCTTGGCAGCTATCTTGCGATCATGCGCGAGGCCTCGAGCATCTGGATGCGGGTGGCCAAAGACTTCCAGGAGAGCAAAGAGCCGCGGCTTTCCGAGGAACAGGAACGGGATCTCGCGCTTGTCCGGCTGCTGATCGCCAAGGCGTCCCAAATTTTCGACCTTGGCGATATTGCCGAGACCGCGCGCGAGAGCGCCAGCATCGAGATCGTTCTGCAGTTTCAGGAGATCCTCGACCGAATTCATCTGCCCAAGCTGAGCACGGTTCCGGGAGAGAGCGCGGGGTCGTTCGACTATCACAAGAATCGCGATAGTTTGCCGGACCGTTGGACGATCCCCGGTACGGACATCGAATTCGCGGCGTCGGAGGGCAAGGGAAGCTATCTCGTCACGCGGGAAACGGTGGACCGTATTGCTGACAATTACGAGTTGATCAAGCAGTTTCCCGCCCGCTCGGATACAGGCCTCGACCTCTACAAGTACTATATCTACACGCCGGGCAATCTCGTTGCGCCGCGCTGGTACGATCTGATCCTGGCCGGTCCGCCCTGGTTGCGCACGGAGTTCATGTCGCAGACTTACTGGCAGTGGATCGCGCTTGCGCTTCTGAGCGTGATGGCGGTCACGCTTCTGATGCTGGTCCATCGCTGGAACCGGTGGCGCGCGGTGCCGACCTCCGACTTCCGTCGCCAGATGCGCCGGCTTCAGTTCCCGCTTCTGTTCATGGGGACCTTGGCCTCGTTCCGCTATCTGGTCGAACAGGAAGTCAACATCACCGGGGCTCCGATGGTTGTGATCAGCACCGTGACCACGGTGCTGATGTGGACCACGATGGCCTGGCTGATTTACCAGACGATCGAGCTGATCGCGAGCTGGGTGATGAAGAACCCGGCGGTGTCAGCCGAAAGCCTGGATTCCAGTCTGCTGCGCACGGCGTTCCGCGCCTTCGGCTTTACGCTGTCAGTGGTCGTCATGGGCTATGGGGCAACGCGGATCGGCATTCCGATCTATGGTGTTATCGCCGGTCTCGGTGTCGGTGGTCTGGCGGTGGCCCTTGCCGCCCAGCCGACCCTGGAGAACCTGATCGGCGGCATCATCCTCTACGCCGACCGCATGGTCCGGGTTGGCGAGTACTGCGAATTCGAGGGCATGTCCGGCACGGTCGAGGCCATCGGTATTCGCTCGACCCGGATCCGCGCGCTCGACCGCTCGCTGATCACGGTGTCGAATTCGGATCTGGCGAAGTTCAAGATCGTCAACATGAGCCGGCGCGACAGGTCGCTGTTCATGCACACGATTGGCCTGCGCTACGAGACCAGCCCGGAGGCAATGGAGCGGATCATCGAGCAGATCCGGGACTATATGGTGGAGCACCCGAAGGTATTGGATCAGGTGGTGCTGCGTGTCACCTTCGTGGCTTATGGCGACTATTCGCTGGATGTGAGCATCTACACCCTGATCGGGACCTCCGACCGCAATCAGTTCATGGCGATCCAGCAGGAGCTACTGTTCGAGGTTGGCCGCATCGTTCAGGCGAATGGTTCGGACTTTGCCTTCCCGTCCAATGTCACCTATCTGGGGCGTGATGGCGGCTTGCCGGAGATCGAGGTCAAGGACCAGGTCCAGCCGGCGGGCGGTGACCTGTCCCAGCAGCCGAAGGAGGCCGCCGCTCCGGTGGCTTGAACTCCGGTACCTCCGGCCCCTGAATGACAAAGCCCGCCGCGATTTGTACTCGCGGCGGGCTTTTTTCATGCGGTGTGCGGATGCGCGCGGTGCTTAGTCTGCTGTGGCTGGCGGCACATGCGCTGTCATCCACTCGGCGAAATCGGCACGACCACGCCGGGTCAGCGCGGCTTTCTTGGCCTTGGATTTTTCCTTGCCCTTGTAGCGCCGGCCCTCGGCGTCGGCCTTCGGTGTCTCGATGGGCGGGAACAGGCCGAAGTTGACGTTCATCGGCTGGAACGAGCCCGGACCGGGTTCGTCGCG
The DNA here is from genome assembly GCF_020177335.1 of Stappia indica. Lineage (GTDB taxonomy): Bacteria > Pseudomonadota > Alphaproteobacteria > Rhizobiales > Stappiaceae > Stappia > Stappia indica_B. The sequence continues at coordinate 286,688 of NZ_JAIVMG010000001.1, forward strand.
CAGGATATGCCCGCCGGTGATGTGACCGAGCAGCGCCCCCATGGCGCTGGTCGGCGGCGGCGGCGGCAGGGTGTGGCCGAGCCGCTCGCTGGCGGCGAACAGGCCGGTGAGGCAGCCGATGCTGGCCGATTCCACATAGCCTTCGCAGCCGGTGATCTGGCCGGCAAAGCGCAGGGCGGGACGTGCCTTCAGGCGCAAGGTGCCGTCGAGCAGCTTTGGCGAGTTGAGGAAGGTGTTGCGGTGCAGGCCGCCGAGGCGGGCGAACACCGCGTCTTCAAGGCCCGGGATCATGCGGAAGATCTCAAGCTGCGCCCCGTGCTTCAGCTTGGTCTGGAAGCCGACCATGTTGTAGAGCGTGCCAAGGGCGTTGTCCTGCCGGAGCTGGACCACCGCATAGGGCTTTTCGTCAGGCTTGTGGGCGTTGGTCAGGCCCATCGGCTTCATCGGGCCATGCCGTAGGGTTTCCCGGCCGCGTTCGGCCATCACCTCGATCGGCAGGCAACCATCGAAATAGGGGGTGTTGGTCTCCCACTCCTTGAAATCCGCCTTGGGGCCCTCAATCAGGGCATCGATGAAGGCATCGTATTGAGCCTTGTCCATCGGGCAGTTGATGTAGTCCTTGCCGGTGCCGCCTGGGCCGACCTTGTCGTAGCGCGATTGGAACCAGGCGGTGTCGAAGTCGATGGAATCGAAATGGATGATCGGCGCGATGGCATCGAAGAAGGCCAGGGCGTCCTCGCCCGTCGCCTGCAGCACCGCTTCCGAAAGCGCCGGCGAGGTCAGCGGGCCGGTGGCGATGATGACGCTGTCCCAGTCCTCCGGCGGCAGGGTGGTGATCTCTTCGCGCTCGATGGTGATCAGCGGGTGGGCGGCAAGGGTTGCGCTGACGGCTGCGGCAAACCCGTCCCGGTCGACGGCGAGCGCCCCGCCGGCGGGCACCTGATGGTCGTCGGCGCAGGACATGATCAGCGATCCGGACCGGCGCAGCTCGTCATGCAGCAGCCCGACCGCGTTGTGATCGGCATCGTCGGAGCGGAAGGAGTTGGAGCAGACCAGCTCGGCCAGGTCCTCGGTCTTGTGCGCGGCCGTGCCCTTCACGGGGCGCATTTCGTGCAGCACCACCGGAATGCCGCGCCGGGCGAGTTGCCAGGCGGCTTCCGAACCGGCGAGCCCGCCGCCGATAACATGAACAGGCTGCATCGTCATGAGATCCTTCGCTTTGCGCGGATGAGGGAAGGGGCCATCGCGGCGGTGGAGCGCGGTCGTGGTCTGCGCTCCGCCCTGCGCGTGGCGGTTCTGCGAGGGATGTAGCGCGTCGGCTGGTCAGAGGCAACGAAACAGGAGATAACACCTGAGGAATGATCGTGAGGAAGAATGAGACATCAAGGACTGATCAGGGCAATGCCGGCGCTGGTGCTGAGCCTGTTTGTCGCCGCAGGGTGCAGCGGCCAGGTGAACGGGCACGCGGGCAGTTGGTACGCGGCGCATGATGGGGTGATGCCGCGCGGTGAAAGCCGGATTTATGTGTGCCATGCCTTCGGTTGCGCCCGGAAGACGCCGGTGCAGTTCACGGAAAAGGATCTGCGGACCCTGCGTGCCATCCTGGCCAGGGGCAAGGCATCGGCGCGGGAAGAACGCAAGGCCATCGCACGGGCGATTGCCTGGTCGGAAAAGCGCATCGGACCGGAGGTTGGGTCAAGCGCGGATGTCGGCGGCTATGATTTGTACAACGCCGGCGTGCCCGGGCAAATGGACTGTATCGACGAGGCCACCAACACCACCAGCGTCTTGCTCGTGGCTGCCCGCAATGGCTATCTGCGCCATCATGAGGTGCGCGTGCCGGTGGCGCGCGGTTTCTTCCTCGATGGGCGCTATCCCCATGCCACGGCCGTCGTGGCGGAGCGTCCCGGCGGGGCTGCCTATGCGGTGGATTCCTGGCCAAAGGCCAATGGTGCGCCGCCGGTGATCATGCCTCTGGAGGCCTGGTTCGCGGCCCGGGGGTGACCTCGCGCTTCCTTGACGGAGCAAGTTTCCCGCGAGAACCGTTTCCGCCACATCCGAAAACAAGAGGATGAGGGAGCGAAGTGAAGTTGTCCGAAGTTTTCAGTCGACTATTTCTTTGATTTTCCGTCTTGCAAAGAAAAAAAGCAAGGCCAGAGGCCTTGCTTTTCAGGTTTCGCGTATCAAACCTTCAAACGTGCAGAGCAGATTTTGATCTGTTGCACGGGCTGCAGTCGTAACGACGCGCCTGAAGGCGCTTCCTCCCAAGACTCAGACCGCGATGTCCGATTATTTTGGCAAGGAAAGCCTTGCGGCTTTCTTGCTCTCTTATGGGACGGCACATTAGCGCATCGTCGTGCTTTTGTCACCATTTTGTGCGGGTCGCGCTCATTTTTTTTGCGTGCTCCGCCAGGTTGTCAATCGTCCGCACCGGAGCTAATTGACGCACCGTCCATGCCCCTGTTGAAACAGTCATTTTTGGCCACCATTGACCTTCCTGCGGCTGGAAGCCCTACATTGCTCGCATCGTGAAAAACGGAGCCTGGCGATGGCGCATGAAGGTCAGGGCAACGGGGATGGGGTGCGCGATCCGGTCTGCGGCATGGTGGTCATGCCAGGGCCGGAGACACCGAGTCTCGATCACGGCGGCGAGCGCCACTACTTCTGCAGTGCGTCCTGCCGCGACAGGTTCGCGGCGGCTCCGGATGACTACACGCGTGGAGACGGGCAGGAGGCGCCGGCGCCGGCGGGGACCAAATACACCTGCCCGATGCATCCGCAGATCATACGCGATGCGCCCGGCGCTTGCCCCATTTGCGGCATGGCGCTGGAGCCGATGGGCGTTCCCGCAGCGGAGGAAGGGCCAAGCCCGGAGCTGATCGATTTCACCCGGCGGTTCTGGATCAGCGCGGCCTGTGCCTTGCCCCTCCTGGTGCTCGCGATGGCACCGATGTTCGGCCTGCCGCTCAGGGCGTGGATCGGCGAGGGCGTCAGCCTATGGGTGGAGTTCGCGCTGGCAACCCCGGTGGTTCTCTGGGCGGCCGCGCCGTTTTTCGTCCGGGCGGTGCAGTCGGTGGTCAATCGCAGCCCGAACATGTGGACGCTAATTGGCCTCGGGGTCGGGGCTGCCTATGGCTACAGTGTGGTGGCGATGCTGTTTCCCTTCGCCTTTCCGCCGTCCTTCCGGCTCGAAGGGGGGCATGTGCCGGTCTATTTCGAGGCGGCGGCGGTGATTGTCGCGCTGGTGTTCCTCGGCCAGGTGATGGAGCTGCGCGCTCGCGAGCGCACCGGCTCGGCGATCCGCGCGCTGCTTGATCTGGCGCCGAAGACCGCGCGCCGCCTCCGGCCGGACGATCTGGAGGAGGAGATCCCCCTTGAGCTGGTGGTGGTCGGCGACCGGTTGCGCGTTCGACCGGGGGAGGCAATCCCGGTCGATGGCGTGGTGCAGGAAGGGCGCTCGTCGGTCGACGAATCCATGCTGACTGGCGAACCTGTTCCGGTGGAAAAGATCGAGGGCGACGGGCTGACCGGCGGCACCTTGAACAAGAACGGAACCCTTGTGATGCGGGCCGAGCGGGTCGGGGTGGAGACCATGCTGTCGCAGATCGTAGACATGGTGGCAAAGGCCCAGCGCTCGCGCGCGCCCATTCAGGGGGTGGTCGACCGGGTCTCCGCGTGGTTCGTGCCCGCCGTGGTGCTCGTTGCGGCGATTGCCTTTGCCGTTTGGGCGCTGGTTGGTCCGGATCCGGCGATGATCTTCGCCATCGTGTCGGCGGTGTCGGTCCTGATCATCGCCTGTCCTTGCGCGCTGGGGCTGGCAACACCCATGTCGATCATGACGGCGACGGGACGTGGGGCGCAGGCTGGCGTCCTGATCAAGGATGCGGAAGCGCTTGAGCGCTTCTCCCAGGTGGACACGCTGATTGTCGACAAGACCGGAACCCTGACGGAAGGCAAGCCTCGACTGACCGATGTCGTTGCCATCGCCGGTGACAGGGACGCGGACGGGGACGGGCGCGGCGCCGAGAATGACCTTCTTGCGCTCGCTGCCAGCCTCGAACGAGGCTCGGAACATCCCCTGGCCGATGCCATTGTCGAAGGCGCGCGCGCACGGGACCTGCAGCTTCAGGCTGTTACTGAGTTCGACGCGGTCACCGGCAAGGGCGTGACCGGTGTGGTGGAGGGCCGGATGGCCGCGCTCGGAAATCAGGCATTGATGACGCAGCTCGGCCTGTCCACCGCAAGCCTGGAGACGCTTGCCGATAGCTTGCGCGACGATGGCAAGACGGCGATGTTCGTGGCCGCCGAGGGGCAATTGCTTGGCCTCGTGGCGGTTGCCGATCCGATCAAGGAAACGACGGTAGAGGCGATCCGGCAGCTGCATGCGCTTGGCCTTGCCATCATCATGGCGACCGGCGACAACGAGCGCACGGCCCGCGCGGTTGCAAACAGCCTTAAGATCGACGATGTGCGTGCCGGCGTTCTGCCAGAGGGCAAACAGGCACTGGTGGAGGAACTGCGGGCAGCCGGGCGCTCCGTTGCCATGGCCGGGGACGGGGTGAATGACGCCCCGGCATTGGCCAGTGCCGATGTCGGGATCGCGATGGGTACGGGCGCAGATGTCGCGGTGGAAAGCGCCGGACTGACCCTCGTCAAGGGTGACCTCAATGGCATTGTCCGCGCGCGCAAGCTGGCCCGCGCGACGCTCCGCAACATCAGGCAAAACCTCTTTTTCGCCTTTGTCTACAACGCACTGGGCGTTCCGGTTGCTGCCGGTGTTCTCTATCCGGTGTTTGGCACCCTGTTGTCGCCGATGATCGCCGCCGCGGCCATGAGCCTTTCCTCGGTCTCGGTGATCGCCAATGCGTTGCGGCTGCGCAATATCCGGTTGTGAGCGTGCGGCGGTGCGTGGTGAAAATGGGGGGCGCGAGGAGGCCGCGATGAAAGCGATTTTTGGATGGATTGGCGTTTTACTGGCGTCGGTCGGTTCGGCCCGGGCTCAGGGCGCTGGCAGTCTTTGGGGGACGGGTGGGCACATGTGGGGCGATGGCCCGGGAATGGGAGGATGGGGAATGGGCCTCATGATGTTGTTTTGGATCCTTTTGATCGGGGTCGCCATCCTCGGGGGGATCTGGCTCGCCCGGCGCGGGATCGGAGAGCGTGCGCGCGGCGATGCGCAGGAGATCCTGCGCGAACGGCTTGCGCGCGGCGAGATCGATGTCGCCGAGTACGAAGAGCGGCGCAAGACGCTGGAGAAATAGGCCGAATGACCCAAGGGGCTTGACCTTCCTCCTGCTGGAAGCCTCACCTTTCTGCCCCGGCGCTGGGGGACTCGGTGGCGGTGCCGCCCATGGCGGCCAAAGGCAGGTTTGAACGTATGATGATTGGCAGGCGCCAGTTCCTCTCCCGTAGCGCGGCGATGGTCGCCGCAACCTCACTTGCGAGTTGGCACGGCGCCTTCGCGGCCGATGGCGTGCTGGAGTTGCGGGCGCGCCGGGCCGGCCAGAAGCTTCTTGGGCAGCGCGGTGCCGTCTCCCCGTTGTGGACGTACAATGGCCGCGCGCCGGGACCGGAAATCCGGCTGCGCAAGGGCGAGCGGGTGCGGGCCCGATTGATCAATGAGCTTGAAGAGCCAACGTCGATCCACTGGCATGGCATCCGCATCGCCAATGCAATGGATGGCGTGGCCGGATTGACCCAGGAAGCGGTGCTGCCGGGCGGCACCTTCGATTACGACTTTATCGTGCCCGATGCCGGAACCTATTGGTATCACGCCCATAACCGGAGCTGGAACCAGGTGGCGCGCGGGCTCTACGGGGCGCTGATCGTCGACGAGCAAGGGCCGACGTTCCCCCCTGAGCAGAATCATGTCCTGCTCCTGGACGATTGGCGGGTCGATGACACGGGCGCGCTTGAGACGGCAAGTTTTGGGGCGTTGATGGATTGGAGCCACGGCGGACGGCTCGGCAATCTGCTCACCGTCAACGGCGCCATTCGCCCAGCGCTGTCCTTGGCGGCAAACCGACCGCATCGCTTGCGGCTGATCAACGCCGCGAACGCGCGGGTGCTGCAACTCGATCCGGCCAGCTTTGGCGCCAGGGTGCTCGCCTATGACGGGCAGGCCCTGCCAGAGCCGGCGACGCTTGACTACGCGCCGTTCCTTCTGGGACCGGCCCAGCGCGTCGATCTGCTGGTCACGCCCGAAGCCGGTCAGGACTTCTCCTTGGACGAGCTGTCGCAGGGGCAGCCCTATCCGCTCGCCGATTTCCGGGTGACCGGGACCGCGGGCCAGAGCGCGCCGGCTCCCGTGCTTGCAGCCAACGATCTGCCGGAGCCGGACATGGGCGCCGCCCGCACCGTCATCCTCGATATGACCGGCGGGATGATGGGGCGGCTCGACGACATTGTCTATCGCGGCCGACAGCTGGAGGGGGAGGATCTTCGCCGCACCGGTCAGATGTGGGCGCTCAACGGTGTGGCCAATCTGGCGGACGAGCCGCTGTTCCGGGCACGGCGTGGCGAGACCATCCTGCTGGAGACGATCAACAACACCGCCTTCGTCCACGCGATGCATGTGCACGGGCATCATTTCCGGATCACCGAGCGGGTTGGCAGCACGGTGGACGAGGGGCGCCCGTGGCGGGACACCTTCCTGATCGGCCCGGGACAGACGACGCGGGTTGCCTTTGTCTGCGACAACCCGGGCAAATGGCTGCTGCATTGTCATATGCTGGAACACGCGGCGGCGGGGATGAACACGTGGTTCGACGTTGCCTGACCTTCTTTTCAAACCCTGGTGGACCCGATCCATGAGACCCTTTCTGGTGCTGCTGCTGAGTGCGGTTCTGCTGCTGGGTCATGCCCTGCCGGCGGCCGGTCCCATGGCGGCGTCAGAAGTGGCGGCCGGCCTGTTGGCGCAGGCGGCGAACATGGAGCAAGGCACGTCCGGCGAACATCAGGGCATGGACACCGCAGCGACAATGGGCTGCTGTGCGCTGGCGGATCTTGCCGGTGACACGGCGGCGGGACATTGCCTCGCCGATTGCCTCTTTATCCTGCCTCTGTCTGTGCTGAACCTTGAGCATGGGCCGGCGCGTGACATCTCCTTGGTCTTGCGCAAGGGCACTGCCTTCGCGCCGCCACTGACCTTGCGTCCTCCGATCTCCTGAATCGAACCCGCTTCCGCTTCGAAAGAGGTGGAAGGTTTCGTTCTTGAGGATTGGAGACCCAATGCGTCTTCCGTCTGTCTCTCTCGATACTGCCCGCCTTCGGCTGCGCGCTGGTGCATCTGACGATGCATCGCGTCAGGGGCGGCGCTTGCCACACTCCCAGGACCCGAAAGGTCATCTGTCATGAAACTTTCCATTCACCTCTCCAGGCCGCTTCTGGCTCTTCTTGTCTCCGCTCCGCTTGTGGCGCTTGGCGTGCCAGCCGCTGATGCCGATGAAGCGGCGGCGATGACCGTCTACAAGACCCCCTGGTGCGGCTGCTGCGAGGTCTGGACCGACGCCATGCGCGCTGCCGGCTACCAGGTTACCGTCAAGGATATGGAGGACCTGACGCCGATCAAGAAACAGGCCGGTGTCTCCTCCGACCTGGAAGGCTGCCACACTGCGGTGATGGGATCTTATGTGCTTGAGGGGCACGTGCCGCTCGAGGCGATCGACAAGCTCCGTGCGGAGAAGCCTCAAGTGAGGGGTATCGCTGTGCCGGGAATGCCGGCGGGCTCGCTCGGTATGGGGCAGGACCCCTCCGCCCGCTACACGGTCTATGCCTTCGGCGGCGCGGAAGACAAACCGGTCGCCTTCTATCAGGCTGGCGAGTAGCGCGCGAGGTCGGACAGGCGGGAGCCGGTGTGCGGTTCCCGTCTGTCGACACTGCAAAGAGGCGCGCCGGAAGCCCTGTGCCCCGGCGCACCTCAAGTCCTGAGCGGTGCGTTACAGCAGCGAGGAGGTGACGCAGCTGATCTGCTCTGCCGGGGGCTGCGGCGCGTTGACGTCATAGGGAAAGTCATCCGAGGTGCACAAGGGCCGCTGGTAGATCTCGTAGCCCTGGCGCCGCAGGCAGCGTTTGACGTCACGCTCCCGGAGATCTTCGTTGATGTCGAAGCTGTAGCTTTGAGGGGGCGTGTATCCACCGCCGATGGTGTTGCAGCTCACTCCGAACCCTGTGTCATAACAATTGGTCGTGCCGGGGATGTAGTCGCCGCCAACCGTCTCCGTTCCGATCACCTGGGGGATCTTGTTGATGCTCGCGATGCGGCACTGGTCGACCGCATCCTGACGCTGCTCGCGTGTCGAGCCTGTCTTGTGGACCATGTCCACGGGACCGGAGGTGGTCTGGCAGGCGCTGAGAAGCAACGCCAAGGCAATCGGGTAGATGGAACGCATTGAGGGATCTCCGGAAAAGGCACGGCAATCGACCACATCCACGCGCCGATAATCAAGACGCGCGTTTCCGGCCATTGTCGCTTCTTGCAGGTTTTCTAGCGTAACCTCAGCGATTTCTCCATAATTTATAGCAACTTGACAGTGGATGCCGGCTCTGGGAAGAGTGGGAGCCTGAGATAACAGCCCCGGCGAGAACGTGAACAAACAGGAAATAGAAGAAGGCGTCTCGCTGCGGCAGGCGCAGCTACTTGGGGCAAGCGTGGCGCATTTCCGTGCGCTGGTGGCGCGACATCCGGAGAATGTCAGCGCCCGATTGCACCTTTCCAGCTCACTGCGTCTCATCGGGGCCTATGAGGAAAGCCTGGCGCTGCTCGATGCCGTGCTCGAGGGAGACCCTGCCAACCGGGCGGCGCTGGTCGGTAAGGTCGACACTCTGGCGCACCGGCAGCAGTTTGCCGAGGCGCTGACTGTGCTGGACACAGCACAGGTCCTTTATCCGGATGAGCTTGACCTGCGTCTCAAGCAGGGCGTTGTACTGCGGCTGGCGCAGCGGCTGGAAGACAGCGTGGCGTATTTCCGGGATCTCGTCGCGCAGCATCCCGAGCATGTCGATGCTCGGTTGCAGCTCGCATTATCTCTGCGTCTCGTCGGCGCTTATGATGAAAGCTTGGCGTTGGTCGATGCGGTCCTTGCGGCGGACCCGCGCAATCGAGCGGCGCTGGTTGCCAGGATCGACACGCTGGCACACCGACAGCAGGTCACCGAGGCGCTGGAGAACCTGCACGAAGCACAGGTTCGTCATCCGGGCGGTCTCGATCTGGAGGTCAGGCAGGGCGTGCTGTTTCGACAGGCTCAGCAGCTCGATGCAAGTGTGGCGCATTTGCGGAGGCTGGCGGCGCAACATCCCGAGCATGTCGACGCTCGGTTGCAGCTCGCAACATCCTTGCGTTTTGTCGGTGCGCATGAGGAAAGCCTGGCGCTGTTCGACGCCGTACTTGAGATGGAGCCCCGACACCGGGGGGCGCTGATCGGCAAGGTCGATACGCTTGCGCACCGGCAGCAGTTTGCCGAGGCGCTGGACGCATTGGGCGCGGTACAGGCGCTTTTCCCCGATCATCTCGACCTGAAGGTCAAGCAAGGCAACTTGCTGCGTCAAGCGCAGCGGTTGGATGAAAGCGTGGCGCATTTGCGAGCGTTTGTTGCGCTGCATCCAAAGCATGTCGACGCCTCCTTGCAGCTTGCGATCTCCCTGTCTCTCGCAGGGGCGCATGATGAAAGCCTGGCGATGTTGAATGCCATGCTCGCGGCGATGCCCGGACATCGAACGGCCTTGGTACACTTGGCAAACCTTCACCTGTCCGACAACGAGCCGGAAAAGGCGCTGGCAACGAACACCCTGGCAGCAGGGCGTTTCCCCGGGGATATCCAACTGGCGCAACAGAGGGTGGGGATACTCGCCCGGATGAGCGACCAGGAAGATGTGGTCGAGCAATTGCAGATATTGTTTCGTCAGGCGCCCCAATCCGCCGTTGTTGCTCGAGGGCTGATTGATAGGTTGGTTCGGGACTGGCGCTACGACGACGCCATGGAGGTTTTCAGGCGCTTTGTCGACACACCGGTTCTCGACAACAACGGCCGTCAGCAACAGATCCTTCTGTGCCTGCAGTATGGAGAACTGTCCAGAGCGCTCGACCTTTCCAGAAGGTGGATGGACGCTTATCCGGACAGCTTTGATGCCAAACTTTCTTTTTTTACGGTTTGCTGCGAACTCCCCAAGGCTCCGGTCGATCTTTCGACGCTGGAGGGGGAGTTGCTCCGCCGATGCAAGGGATCAAGCGCGCTGGCAATCGCCCGTGCCCTGAGGCGGCAATACGAACTCGATTTCGGAGGCGTGACGGCGGTGCTTGTGGGGTTCTTGCGGGAGAACCGGAGCGCCGTCGACGTGTTGAGCTATCTTTTTCAGTTTCTTCTCGGGATCGACAAGCTTGATAGCTGCCTTGATCTGCTGCGCGGCTTCCCCGAACTACGGGCGCCCCATGTTTTTGACCTGGCGAACAAGCTTCTCATGGAAGGCCGGCGCGTTGAGGCCGATGCCCTATTGCCAAGGCTCGAAGACGCCGTCGAAGCGGCGTCTGCAGCTCACGAAAGGGTTCAGCTTCTGCGGCGGATGTGCGCCCTGCAGATCCTGCGCAATGATGGTCCCGCGCTCAACAAAGCCGTGGAGACGGCGTTGTCCCTCAAGAACCTGGGGGGAGCGAACAGGCATTACTTCACCTGCATCAAGCATGGGCTTCTCGGTCGCAACGATGGCGACGGCGTACCCGAGACGGTGTCCTTGGTCCCAAGCGGGCTCTCGTTGAAAGCGCTCGTGCAGGGGAAGGGCTATCGGGCGATGTCGATCAAGCCGGAGGCCCTCGCCATTGCACGACAAATCTCGGCTCCATCCGACGGCTTGTATGAAGACTGGCTGAAGCGGGCGTTGAAGGGAGCTACCGTCCGGCATACGGTTGCCCACTGCTACGCGGAACGTCCGGAAAAACTCGATGACCTTGAGGGGCTGGTTGATTTTCCTGACAGTGCGGTTCTGGAGCGATATGCAGGCCGATCCGAGCCATTTCTGGTGACGGGCACGCATCAGGGCGCGAATGCCGTCGTATGGCGCCTTCTGCAATCGTTTCCGAACCTGCGCGTGGTCGCAGTCCACAAGCAGTTGCGGCGCGATCATCCCACCGCAAGAGCCGCCTTGCCGTTGGGCCCCGATCCGGCGTCGACGCGCGCGTTGATCAACGCTCTGCGCGCGGGAGCTCCGGTTGCCGCCGCCCTGGACCAAGTTTTTCTAAGCGGTTGGAGCACGGGTGAGAACGCGCACCTGGTCAATACCGTCGAGCTTCAGCTTTTTGATTTCCCGCCGCTGCGGGTCCCCAACTTGCTTCCCAAGCTTGCCTGGAAAATGAATCTGCCAAGCTATTGGGTGCAATCCTATCTCGACAGGGGGCGGGTCCGGATCGAACTGGTCCGGCTGCCGGACGCTGACTATGCGATCGATCGGGAAGCCTGGATCGGCCAGTGGGTCGCAGCGTATGGAAAGCAGGTGGAAGCGGTGTTGCGATCCACTCCGGAAAATCTCTGCATTGAGGCAGGGCTTATCAGGGAAATCGCTCGAACCTGCGGAACCAGGCGTCTGGCAGCGAGATGATTGTCATTGCCAAGATGAGCGAAATTTCCGGGGCGGGGGGCGGCGCGCTTCCTCCTCAGCGTTTTAATGGTATCAGAGAGGCGCGGGACTGAGAGTGCCGAAACGTCATGCACAATCTACGGATGATTTATTGTGCAATTGCACCCTTCAATGTGTGCTGCGAAACTGATCTGTGAAAACGCTGATGTGCCGAGGCACATGGGCCGACGACACACCACCCTTGGGGCGTCCATAAGTGACCCACGAACAGCCAGACGACACACGCCGCGAGCGTGATGCTCTCGGGACGCCGCGCAGGGCTGCGGACCGCACCCGCCGCGCCGCGAGCGTGGATACGACGGCGGCTCAGGCGCGATATATCCAGGGACGAATCCGGGAGATTCTCCACGATTTTCCGGGGTTGGAGCAGCGCTATGGGGGAGCCCGGCGCATTATCCGCGCATTCCGCCGTCCGAGTTTTTACGAGGTCAGCCAGAGATGCAATCTCTGGTGCGAGGGTTGCTATTATTTTGAGGATGCCGCTCGCAAATCCGCCAGCGCGGAGATGACCGAGACGGCGTGGAGCGCGTTCTTCGCAGGCGAACGCGAACGCGGCGTGTCGATGGCCTATCTGGTCGGAGCGGAGCCGGCGCTTTATCCGGAGCGGCTGAAAGCCGCCTCACGCAACATCCGCTACGGAAAGATCGGCACGAACGGAACGATCCGTATCCCGGATGAGGTCCGGTTTCGCATTGGCGTTTCCGTCTGGGGTAACGAAACCGACGATGCGGTGCTGCGCGGTGGATCGGTGTTGCGCAAGGCAATGCGGAACTATGCAGGCGATCCGCGTGCCATCATGCTGTTCACCCTGTCTCCGTGGAATCTGCAAGACATGGACGAAGTCGTTCAGGCGAGCGAGGACCATGACCTGAAGCTCACCTTCTCGATGTTCTCGCCGACGAAAACCTATCTGGAGAAGCTTGACCAGGGCGCTCCGGCGGATTCGAGTTATTTCCGTCTCGGGCCGACCCGGGCGCGGCCGGTATTTTCCGATGACGACCTGAAGAAGACCTCGGAGTCGATCCGCCGGGCGATGCAGCGCTTTCCCGACACCGTGCTGTTCTCGGAAGAGTATTGCGACCTGATCACCAAGCCGGGCCCGCTCTATGAGATGAATCCGGAGAGCGGTCTTGCCGAAAACTGCGGCTCGCGCATTCGCGAGCCTTTGCGGTATTTCGATGCCTCCGGCACGGCCAAGCAGGTGAAATGCTGCACCCCAGATGTGGACTGTACCCATTGCCGCCTTTACAGCGGCGGCTGGTCGACGCTCTTTCGGCCGACGGAAAAACATCTGGCCGGCGCGTCCTCCTTTGAGGGGTGGTTGCGCATGATCGAGACCGTTGGCCGGATCTTCCTCTTTCCCTACCCATTTGAGGCCGGTTGATGATCCATGTGCCGAAGCTCGCGCTGAACGGAACCAGGGCCAGCCTTGGTTCGCCGATCAGGGCATGTCGGTCCCCAGAGACGAACTGGCCCGCGGAAATCCTGGATGAGCCGATTTGCGTCGGCGAGAAGGCGGGCAGGACCGTGGTGTTGTTGGCGGCGCCAGAGGAAATCAAGCGGGTGATCGTCGAAAGGGAAGCGGAGTTTCCCAAGTGGCTGCCGATCTACCGCCATTCCGCCGCCCGGGAAACGGGTACGGGAACGATCTTCGCCGCCAATGATGAGGACTGGCTGCCGATCCGCCGGGCGATCAATCCCCTGTTCCATAGCAGCCGTTGGGCGCTGCTGGTCGAGGTCGCACGGCATGTGACTTCGCAGGCCAGCGCCAGCCTCCCGGTCGACGATATCGAGCGTTTCTTCACGGCGATTTCGGTCGATGTGGTCTACCGGACCCTTGTCGGCGATGGCGCGGAGGGGACAGCTGCGTACGATCTGCCGGGGATGGCGGAGGGGTTGGTGCGGATGCAGCACGCCGGCGACCTGCGCGGAGCGATGCGGCACATCCATGATCTGGCGGTCGCCTGTGAAGCCCGCGGCCCGGGACCGGAGGCTATCGCTGGGGTGGATCTGGCCGGTAAGGCTCCGGCGCGACCGCGGCCGCTGGAGGAGCCTTACCTGCACGACAACCGGCTTGCGCTGCTTTATGCCGGACAGGAAACCACGGCGCTGACCATGAGTTGGTGTTTCTGGATCCTGGGGCAGGATCCTGAGTTGCAATCCCGTCTTCGGCATGAAGTCCGCGAGGCGGTGACCGAGGCGGGAGGCCTTTCGACGGATGCCATCACGAAAATGAAGATGTTGTTTGCGGTGTTCCGAGAGACGATGCGGCTGTTGTCGCCGTCTGCGGCCACCGTTCGTACGGCAGCGCAGGAGACGGAACTATGCGGCCAGCAGGTGCCGCGAGACAGCGTGATTGTCATTCCGATCTACGCGGTCCATCGCCACAGGAGCTTGTGGGACGATCCGGACAACTTCGACGCCGAGCGATTCCTCCGGCCCTTGAAGCATCCCATGGCCTTCCTGCCCTTTGCTGCGGGGCGGCATACCTGCGTCGCGGCGCGCAGTGTCATGTACGAGATGGCGACGGTGCTGGCGGTGTTGCTCGACCGGTTCGCCTGGACAACCTCGGAGGCCGACCGTATGGGACTGACCAGCAAGCTGGTGCTCTCGCCCACGGCGGACATGAAGGTCGAGTTGAGCGCGTTGACACCCCGCTTCAGCCAGGTGGCGGGCGCTACAGGATAAGCTCCCACGGCAGAACCTGTTTCTTCGCCATGTGCCGCGCATGGCGGCGCAGACGTTCCGCGTCAGCCTTGTCGCGGATGTCGAGCGTCTGGAAGGCCGGGAGAAATCGGTGCATGGCCAGCGCCATTCGGTCGAGGTCATGCGGGTTCTCTTCCCGGTCCAGGCACTCGTCTCGCGAGGCATCGTGGCGGAACAGCGCCGCATGCCGTCGTTCGGGGAGGGGGCTTGCATCCTCCGTCGCATCCGCTGGCACCTCATGGCGCCAGCCATCGACATAGACCACGCCCACGCCGCGACGCCGGGCAAAGGCAAGAGCCTCGTCCAGCGTGTTGATGATGGGCTCGCCCTTGTCGTTGAGTGACGTGTTGCAGAGCATCGGCACGCCGGTCCGCCGATAAAACGCGGTGAGCACGCCGCAGAGCTGCGGCGCCTCGTCGCGCGATAGTGTCTGGATGCGCGCGGACCGGTCGAGATGCGCAACTGCGGGGACCTGCGCGGCTCGTTCGGGGCGAAGGGTGAAAGTCCGCAGCATGTAGGGTGAGTGATCGGCCTTCTCGAACCATGCATCGACATGCTCGTCGAGAATGACGGGTGCGACCGGTCGCCACCACTGTCGCCGCTTGATCTCGTTCAGCCGGTCCTTTGCTGCCGGATTTCGCGGATCTGCCAGAAGGCTCCTGTGGCCAAGGGCGCGAGGTCCCATCTCGGCGCCGCCCTCGATCCAGACAATGGGGCCGACCATCAAGTCATCCAGGACCGAATCGAGGTCGGCCGGCTCGGTCCGGGGGAGAGCGGCGGCACGTGCGCCCATGCCTGCCGGTCCGCCCTTGAAGTGGAACTGCTGCATCGTCTTGAGAAAATAGAGCAATCCGTAGCCCAGCGAGATCCCGCTGTCGTTGACCGCTGGAGGCGCCTGGAAGTGGGCAAAACCGAAGTGCTGCATGACATGGGAATTGGCGCGGCAATTGAGGGCAAATCCGCCGCTCATGGCAAGGGTGGTGGCGGCGGGATCCAGCCCTTCGGCGCGGATGATCGCCTGCAGCGTGTCGCAGACTTGCCGGATGGACAATGCCTGGACGGTCTTGGCCAGAATGGAAATCCGATTTTCCGCTTCGCTGAAGCGCGGATCGAAGCCTGTATGGCAGGTCCCGCGATCCTCTGCGGTCAGGGCGAAAACCTCGTCGTGGAGCTGGCGCACCCAGTCGAACGCGGTCTTGAAGTCTCTCATCGTCAGGACGGAAGGCGGCGGCGAGGGAGGGGCGACAAGATCCACGGTCGTGGCACTGCCCAGCGCCATCAACGACCCTTCTTCCAAACCGGTCAGCGCTCGCATCGCCGACCAGAACGGGCCGGGCGAGGAGATCGGAAACAGCCTTGTCTTGCCTTGGCGGACCACCGCGCCGGCATAGATCGGGTCTTCCAGCCCGGGCCTGGTCAGGACCGCATCCGGGCCGCCGTCCATCGCCAGGCCGATCATGTCGCCGCCGAAATAGCGGTCTGTGTCAAATAGCAGCGCTCCGAAGAGATGCGCCGCCGTATGGGGATTGAAGCCATCCTGGCACAACAGGCGGTCGTCTTGCGTGGACAGGCCAGGGGTGCCGATGATGGCCGAGAGCTGATCCCGCTGAATGCCGGCCTCAAGCAGCAGGACGTCAATGAGGGCAAGCGCCTGCGCCCGGTCGGCGAAAGAGGCGGAATGGTGCTTGCGCCCCGAGTAGCGTTCGAACTCCCAGTATCTGAGGAGCTCGACATGTGCCCCCTGTTTTCGCCAGAGGGCCATGTTCTGATCGTGGCGGACAGGAATGCTGCGGGTCAGGCAGAGCCGGTCGATATGCGCATAAACGGAAAGGTAGAGGCCGTCTTCGCAATCCATGACAGCCTTGCTCCTGGTCCGGTCGGCGTCGACCGGGCTGAGGGAGGGAACGGGCGAGGGTTGCGCTTTTGTGTGTTCGATCGCAGGCGTTGTCAATATGAGCGACAACGCGGGAGGTGCGAGCCAAGCCGCCAGAACCGCAGGCGGACAACGGGGGGATGGCGGAAGAGGTGGGATTCGAACCCACGAGACGGTTACCCGCCTGCCGGTTTTCAAGACCGGTGCCTTCAACCACTCGGCCACTCTTCCGCAACGGCCTCTCGTTTCGGCGGAATGGGTCTTTTTGTCAAGGCGCTTGCGCGGGAAAGTCGCAGGTTTCTGGCGCTATCATTCACCGAAGGTGACGCTTTCCCTGGAGAGGCGGTGTTCGAATTGCGAACAGAAAAACCGCCGATCCGGAAGGTCGAGGCAGGGACGACCGGATCGGCGGTTTGCGCCGGTTGGTCCGGCGTTGGGGCGCAGGGGCTTGCGCCACGTCTTTTGTTGTAGAGGGTGCGGTGGTCTTCGGATGTGATCCGCATCACAGTGTGACGATCTGTTGGAGGAGACGGGGCAAGGCGTTGCCCACGGCGCTCGGCCCGCGAGGGTGTGGAAACTGAGGCAATTTTGCATCACCCTGTGGAAAAACGGCAATCCAGACGTGCGCGGCACCTCGACGCCGGCTTCACCCTAAAGTAAGACCTGTACCCGTATTTTATCTTGCGATGCGCCGTTGGGGGGCGGCATCGGTCGATCGAATGCAGGAGTCCAACCGGTTGGTTTCCCGGCGGTTTCGCGCGCCTGAATGTGTGTGTTGCGCCGGCAAACGAGAGATGCGCCGAAAAGGTGCGCGGCCGGTTCAGGTATCGAGTAGGGCAGCATGATCAAGAGCGGCAAGACCCGGATGCCCGTTGGCAACACCAGCGGCGTCACCTTTCCCCAAAATCGCCAGAGCACCGTCGCGGTGCTGGCGGTCTCGGCGCTGTGTCTGGCGCTGGCAGGCTGCGGTACGACGTCCTCGGGCGACAAAAAAGTCAAGTTCAGCGAGAAGAAATACGGAGTTCCGGCCAGTCCCAAGGTGGTGGCCGAGGGTAAGGCCGTGCCTAAGGGCGGTGGCCGCTACATGGTCGGCAAGCCCTACAAGGTGGCCGGCAAATGGTACAAGCCGAAGGCCAATCCGGACTACAAGGCCGTCGGTCTGGCGTCTTGGTACGGGCCGACCTTTCATGGCCGGATGACCGCCAACGGCGAAATCTTCGACCGCAATGCGCTGACCGCCGCGCACACCACCATGCCCTTGCCGTCCTATGCCCGGGTGACCAATCTGAAGAACGGGCGCTCGCTGATCGTTCGCGTCAACGATCGTGGTCCGTTTCACGGCAATCGCAAGATCGATTTGTCCGAGCGGGCGGCGACCATGCTTGACTACAAGTCGAATGGCGTTGCCAAGGTCAAGATCGAATATCTGGGCAAGGCCCGGATGGATGGCCGCGACCACAAGTATCTGATGGCCTCCTATCAGGGGCCGGGTGCCAGCCAGCCGGGTGGCACGATGCCGGGGACCATGTTGGCGATGGCCGAGCCCAAGACCGCACCGGCCTTGCCGGCGGCGCTTGCCGGTCCGGCTCCGGTACCACCTGTGCGGCCCTATGAAGCGGTGCTTGCCGCGAGGGTTGCCTTTGGTCGCACCGTTACCGCCGCCTTCGATCCGGCGGTGGCCTACGAGACGACGAGCCAGAGTGTGACGGTCGCGTCCGCTGGCGATCTGGCCATTCCCAGTGCCGGTACGTTGATGCCGGCCGGGGCAGGGCAGGCCCTGCCGGAGGTTGCACCGCGCACATTCGTGCCGGGCTCGGCAGTGTCGTCCTTCCGGGCCGCGCCGCGCATCGCTGGTGCCTATGAGGCGGTCATGAGTGTCGGTGGCGGCGCACCGCTGAAGCTGGTTGCGCTTCAGGATCGCTGAGCGCCTCATTGCCTCGGTGAACTCGGACGGTTGCGGATGCGAAAATCATTACGGTTTTCGCATTCGGCCATTCGCGGTCCGCTTTCTCGAACTCGGATCATGTCAGAGATCGCCGGTGGTGCCCGAGCGAGGGCCCGGCTATTGTCGCCGGACAAGGCTTGCCCGCGAATCCTGCATTCGTGTCCCTTGCGAGCGAGCGATCCGGTAGGAGAGGTTGAATGCTGCCGCGCATCTTGAAGACCGCGATGGCGTTATCGCTTGCCATTTCTCTTATGCTTGATCCAAGCGGGCTCGCTTCGTCCGGCGCGGCATTCGCGGCCGATAAGGTGACGTCTTCCTATCTGGTCGATGCCAGCACCGGCACTCTGCTTTCCAGTGAGGCTGCGGAGGTGCCCTTTGCGCCTGGCGACAGTGCCAAGCTGATGACCGCAGCCGTCGTTTTCGAGGCGCTTTCTCGCGGCGAGGTGACGCCGGAGACCCCCCTTCCGATCAGCGAACATGCCTGGCGCGACGGCGGTGCGCCGGCGCGCGGACCGACCATGTTTGCCAGGCTGGGCAGCGAGGTGCCCGTCGCCGATCTCTTGCGCGGCCTCATCATTCAGAATGCCAATGACGCAGCCATCGCCTTGGCCGAGGGACTGGCCGGAGACGAGGCACGATTCGCCGCCCGCATGAATGCGCTTGCCAAGGAGATCGGCATGACGCGCACACGCTTTGCCAATCCGGCGGGGTTCGATGCGCGGGAGGCGGTGACCACCAGTCGCGACCTTGCCCTTCTGGCCGGGTACATCCTTACCCGGCACGGGGATTGGTATCCGCTCTATGGAGCGGAAGAGTTCACCTGGAACGGGATTTATCAGCGCAATCGCAATCCGTTGATCGGTGAGATTCGAGGGCTGGACGGGTTTACGGCCGGCTATTCCGAGCGTTCGGGATACAATGGGGTCGGATCGGCGCTGCGCGGCGAGGGGCGGTTCATCGGGGTGGTGGCAGGCCATGCTTCGGCCGAGGCGCGCACGAATGCGCTTGCCCGGCTTTTCGAGAGCGTGGACAAGGACTTCGAAACAGTGGATCTCTACGCGGCCGGCGATACCGTCACCGAGGCGCGGGTGTTCGGCGGCGTGGCTCCAGCGGTGGCGCTGAAAACGGTCGAGCCCGTTCGCGTGCTGCTGCCGCGGGGCGACCGGCGCGCCTTTCGGCTGCGAGTGGTCTATAAAGGGCCGCTGAAGGCCCCAGTCCGTGAGGGGCAAAGCATTGGCGAGCTGCGCCTTCTGCATGAAGGAGAGGTGCGCTTTCGGGCACCGCTCGTCACCGCCGGCAATGTGGCGCAGGGTAGCGTCAGCGACCGGGCCATGGACGCGATCCGGGAAACCCTCTTTGGCTGGTGGCTCGACAAGGGATGATGCAATGACTGCGGGAAACGTGCCGGCCGAAGGCCGTTTCATCACCTTCGAAGGGGGGGAGGGCGCGGGAAAATCCACCCAGATCGCGCGTCTGGCCGGCTTTCTACAGGCGGCTGGTATCCCGGTCGAGGTGACGCGGGAGCCCGGCGGCTCGCCGGCCGCGGAGACCATCCGCCGTCTCTTGCTCACCGGCAAGGTCCGCGCGCTCGGGCCGCAGATGGAAGCGGCGATGTTCGCCGCCGCCCGCGCCGACCACATGGACGAACGGATATTGCCTGCGCTTGCGGCCGGACATTGGGTGTTGTGCGACCGTTTTTCCGATTCAACCCGGGTCTACCAGGGGGAGGCGGGCGTGGACCTGGCGTTCCTCGATCAGTTGGAAGCGCTGGCGATCATGGGGCGCCGTCCGGATCTGACGGTGCTGATCGATGTGCCGCCGGAGGTGGGGCTGGCGCGGGTGCGCTCGCGCAAGACGGCGGAACAGACCGGCGACCCGGATCGGTTCGAGGCCGAGGAAACCGCCGTTCATGCCCGGCGCCGGGCGCTGTTTCTCGATCTAGCCAAGGCGCAACACGACCGATTTATCGTCGTCGATGGGGCGCTACCCGCCGAGGCCGTGGCGCGCGAAATTCGCGAGGGGGTCGAGCATCGCTTCGCCGATGATCTCCGGCGGCGGGCGCATGATGCTGCGACCGGGGCGCCGGCACAAAAACAGGATTGATTCCATGGCTTTGGCCCCCATTCTTGATGCGCATGAGACGGAGCCGGACGCAATCGACGGCGTTCCGCTGCCGCGCGAGGCCTCGTTTCTGGTGGGGCATGGCCACGCGGAGGCGGAGTTGCTGGAGGCTTATCGCTCCGAGCGGATGCACCATGCCTGGATTCTGGCTGGCCCGAAGGGAATCGGCAAGGCGACACTGGCGTTTCGTTTCGCCAAATTCGTCTTCGCCAATCCCGACCGGCATGCGGCGACGGCCTTGGGCGCCACGGATCTTGCGCTGTCGCCCGATCATCCGGACGCGCGCAAGGTGGTCGCCGGGGCGCATCCGGGGCTGTTGCATCTGCGCCGCCCTTACGATGCCAAGCGCAAGTCCAAGGACAAGTTCAAGCAGGATCTGACCGTCGACGAGATTCGCCGAACGGTGCCGTTCTTTGGCGGTACCGCGTCTGGCGGTGTCTGGCGCATCTGCATTGTCGATGCGGCCGATGACATGAACGCCAATGCGGCGAACGCTCTGCTGAAGGTGCTGGAGGAGCCGCCGCGTCAATCTCTGTTCCTGGTGCTGGCGCATGCGCCGGGGCGGCTGCTTCCGACCATCCGCTCCCGCTGCCGGAGCCTGCATCTGCGCCCGCTGAGCGAACCGCAGATCGCCGAAGGGTTGCAGCGGCTCGGCGTGAGCGGGACCGATGAGGACGAGACCCGGCGCGCGGCGGCGCTGGCGGAAGGGAGCCTGCGCAAGGCGATCCAGCTTGCCGGCAGCGGCGCGCTGGATCTGGCCGACCGGTTCCGCCAACTGGCGCAGGCCTTGCCTCGGCCAGAGATCGCCCGGTTGCACAGTTTCGCCGACGCGGTTGCTGCCAACGGCGCTGAGGATGCCTGGCAGTTGTTCCGCTCGCTCGTCGATGAGTATCTGCACCAGTCGATGCAGGGTGGAGCAGGCGTGCCGCTGGACCGCCTTGTCAGGGTGAGCGAGGTATGGGAAAAAGCCTCCCGCGCCGCGCGCGAAGCCGATGCCTTCAATCTCGACCGTAAGCAGGTTGTCTTGAATGTTTTTCGCGATCTGGCGGAAATCCATTAGGTCGCGACCGGAACCGGTTTTGCCGCAAGGCCATGTGGAGACAAACGTTTCGGCGACGATTGCCGTTGCCGACAGGACATGACAGATGATTTCCCGCCGGATCGCTTGCCATCCGGCCTTTCCCTTCCGAAGCGCGAACGAGCACAACCGTTCGCGCCACCCAATGACAGCGAACCGCCGGATCCGAACCTTGGCCATGACCGACCGCCCGCCCTTCTTCATCACGACCGCGATTTCCTACCCCAATGGCGTGCCGCATATCGGCCATGCCTATGAGGCTATCGCGACCGATACCATCGCCCGGTTTCACCGGCTCGATGGGCGTGATGTGTTCTTCCTGACCGGAACGGACGAGCACGGCCAGAAGATGCTTCAGACCGCACGGGCGGCGGATATGCCAGTTGAGGAACTGGCGGAGCGCAACGCCGGGCGTTTCCGCGACATGGTCGCGGCTCTGGGCTGTTCCAACAACGATTTCATTCGCACCAGCGAACCGCGCCATCATGCCGCCTGTCAGGAGATCTGGCGGCGGATGGACGCCAATGGCGACATCTACAAGGACAGCTACTCCGGCTGGTACTCGGTGCGGGACGAGGCCTATTACCAGGAAAGCGAAACGGAGCTGCGCGCCGACGGGGTGCGCTACGGCCCGCAAGGCAGCCCGGTCGAGTGGGTCGAGGAGGAAAGCTATTTCTTCCGCCTGTCCGCCTACCAGGACCGGCTCCTGGAGCTCTACGAGAATAGCCCGGAATTCATCGGTCCGGATGAGCGGCGCAACGAGGTGATGAGCTTCGTCAAGGGCGGGCTCAAGGATCTGTCGGTGTCGCGCACCACCTTCGACTGGGGCGTGCGGGTGCCGGGCGATGAGCGGCATGTGATGTATGTGTGGGTCGATGCGCTGACCAACTACATCACGGCGCTCGGCTTCCCGGATGAGAACGCCGAGAACTGGCGCTACTGGCCGGCCAACCTGCATGTGATCGGCAAGGACATCGTCCGCTTCCATGCGGTCTACTGGCCCGCGTTCCTGATGTCCGCTGGCATCGAATTGCCGAAGCGGGTGTTCGCTCATGGCTTCCTGTTCAACCGCGGCGAGAAGATGTCGAAGTCGGTCGGCAACGTGATCGATCCGTTCGCGCTGGTGTCGCACTATGGCCTTGATCAGGTGCGCTATTTCTTCCTGCGCGAGGTGCCGTTCGGCCAGGATGGCAACTACAGCCATGAGGCGATCGTCAACCGGATCAACGCGGATCTGGCCAACGACCTTGGCAATCTGGCGCAGCGCTCGCTGTCGATGATCGGCAAGAACTGTCAGGGCGCGCTGCCGACGCCAGGTGCCTTCAGCGAGGCGGATACGGAGATCCTTGCCCAGGCCGATGCGATGCTGGAGGCCTGCCGCACGGCGATGGACCGTCAGGCGATCCATCAGGCCCTGTCGACCGTCTGGGCGGTTGTGGCCGACGCCAACCGCTATTTCGCCGGACAGGAGCCCTGGGCGCTGAAAAAGACCGATCCGGAGCGGATGGGGACGGTGCTTTATGTGACGGCGGAAGTCATCCGCCAGGTGGCGATCCTCGCCCAGCCGGTGATGCCGGAAAGCGCCGGCCGTCTGCTGGATCTCCTGAGCGTGCCGGTGGATGCGCGGACGTTTGACCGGCTCGGCCCGGCGGGGCGGCTGGCTGGTGGGACCGAGCTGCCCAAGCCGGCGGGCGTCTTCCCCCGCTATGTGGAGGCGGAAGCGGAAACGGATGGTGGGAAAGCGTGATGCTGGTCGACAGTCATTGCCATCTCGACTTCGCCGATTTCGACGCGGAGCGTGACGAGATCGTCGCCCGGGCAAATGCCGCCGGGGTTGGCGTCATGGTGACGATTTCCACCCGGGTCGCCAAGTTCGATCAGGTGAAGGCCATCGCCGACCGTTACCCTTGCGTCTATTGTTCGGTGGGCACCCATCCGCACAGCGCCGGCGAGGAGATGGACGTGACCACGGCCGATCTCGTCCGCCTTGCCGCCGATGACAAGGTGGTGGCCATCGGCGAAGCCGGGCTCGACTATTTCTACGACAAGGCGCCGCGCGAAGCGCAGGCGACCAGCTTGCGCCGTCACATCGCCGCCGCCCGGGAAACCGGCCTGCCGCTGGTGATCCATTCGCGCGATGCGGACGAGGACATGGCGGCAATCCTGCGCGAGGAAATGGGGAAGGGGGCCTTCCCGGCCCTGCTGCATTGCTTCTCCTCCGGGCGGGAGCTGGCGCTGACGGGGATCGAGCTGGGGCTTTACGTCTCCTTCTCCGGGATCCTGACGTTCAAGCGCTCGGAAGACTTGCGGGCAATCGCCGCGGAACTTCCGGCGGATCGCTTGCTGGTGGAAACGGACGCGCCGTATCTTGCGCCGCAGCCCTGGCGCGGAAAGCGCAACGAGCCGGCCTATGTGGCGCATACCAACAAGGTGCTGGCGGAGGCCCGCGGTGTCGACGAGGCGGAGATGGCCCGTCAGACCACCGAGAATTTCTTCCGGCTGTTTTCCAAGGTGCCGAAGGTGGAGCAGGCATGACGACAGGCAATTCCTCCGGCGAGACCCTGCATTTCACCATTCTGGGCTGCGGCTCGTCGGCGGGCGTGCCGCGTGTCGGCAATATCTGGGGCGCCTGCGACCCGAACGAGCCGCGCAATCGGCGCAAGCGCTGCGCGCTGCTGGTGCGGCGCATCGGTCCGGAAGGAGAAACCACCGTCCTGGTCGATGCCGGGCCGGACCTGCGTCAGCAGCTTCTCGATGCGGCGGTGACCGATCTCGATGCGGTGCTGTTGACCCATGCCCATGCGGATCATCTGCATGGCGTCGATGATGTGCGGCCGCTGGCGATCACCCATCGCAAGCGCATTCCGGTCTATATGGATGCGTTGACCTCCGAGAGGGCGAACGCGCTTTTCGGCTACGGGTTTCGCACGCCGGAAGGCTCCAGCTATCCGCCGATCCTGAGCGAGCACCGGATTGTCGCCGGGCGCGAACAGGTCATCGACGGGGCGGGCGGTCCGATCCGCTTCACCCCGTTCGAGGTGGAACACGGCGATATCCCCGCGCTCGGGTTTCGCTTTG
Source organism: Stappia indica (assembly GCF_020177335.1). GTDB lineage: Bacteria > Pseudomonadota > Alphaproteobacteria > Rhizobiales > Stappiaceae > Stappia > Stappia indica_B. The sequence goes on from NZ_JAIVMG010000001.1 coordinate 311,114, forward strand.
AGAACGTCGCTTATCTGCCTGATGTAAAAGACATTCCGACTGCCGCGATGGACGGGGTTTCCGGGCTCGATGTCTGGATCATCGATGCCTTGCGGCGCAGCCCGCATCCGAGCCATTTCTCGCTCGACGATGCGCTGGGGTGGATTGCTCGGATGGGACCGAAGCGGGCCATTCTCACCAACATGCATGTGGATCTGGACTACCGCACGCTGGAGCGTGAACTGCCGCCAGGTGTGGAGCCCGGCTATGACGGGATGCGGTTCGAAGTCCCGGCGATGGCGCGGGCGACCGCTGGCTGATGGCGCGCAAACCGGTCCCGCCGAGCGAGGATCGGCTGATGCGTTCGGCGCTGGCGTATCTGGATCGCTACGGCTCCAGCGAAGCCAATCTGCGCCAGGTGCTGGTGCGCAAGCTGCGCCGTCTGGCCATGCAGCTTGGAACCGATCCGTCCGATTATATGCCGTTGATCGATCCGGTGGTGGCGCGTTGCGTTCGCGCCGGGTTGATCGACGACAAGGCCTATGCCGAGGCGCGGATCGCCAGCGAGCGCCGCAAGGGCCGGTCCGCGCGGCGGATCGGCATGGGGCTTGCGGCCAAGGGCGTCGATGCGGATCTGATCGAGCGGCTGATGCACGACGAGCGCTCCGGTGATGATCTCTCGGCGGCCTGTATCGCCGCGCGCAAGAAGCGCATCGGACCGTGGCGCCGGAGCGATGCGGATTTCGCCATTCGCCAAAAGGAAATCGCCGCGCTGTGCCGTGCCGGATTTTCCGTAGGCCTGTCGCGCCGGGTCATCGAGGCGCCGAGCATTGCATCGCTGATGGAAGACGTGGAGGACGCCAGCGACGTCGGCACCGGCTTTGGCGGGTGGATGGCGGCCGGCGACGATCACTTCGGCGATGAGACCTGAGCGGCCATCCGACATCACCGACTGGCAACCATCTGAAGTCTCTGACGGGCTACCATTTCAAACTGCCGGCGGGCAACCGCCTGATACCACTGAGCATTCGCCGTTTTTCGGTCGATCTAAAAATATTCCATAATATATCTTATGCGAATTGGATTTGTGGTGGAGGGATATGGGGAATGGGTCGGTTCGAGCCTCGCCTTTCGAGGTTTCCGGACTGACTACCGTGTGTTTGGGAGCGAGCTGAAAGCGACTTACTCGACAGCGTCGCTCTCGGTTCCGTTTGCCAACATTGCGCCAGTCCCAATTGCGCTAATGCCAGTGATCTGATTGTTGCGATCTAGCCAGCGCGCAATCAGGAAGCGGCGGAGGCCGAACAATGCGATGATGGGCAAGGCAACCCCGACGATGACACTCTCGTTGTGAGTGAGTGCCCAGGCTGTTGCGGCCAATGTCGCGATGAGTAATTTTGCTGAATGGCTTTGCGTTGCCGAGGGTGAAAGCCCGCCAACTCCAATGAAGCCGTCGCGAGACACCAGAGTCAGCGCGATACCGACAAGAAAGATGGTGACAAGGACTGCGCCTTGCGAATAGCGGGTCAGCGTCGCTCCCACCTCAGGAAATCCGAATTGGTACACTGACACGATGAGTGGCGTAATGATAAAGAGATGAACGTTGATGCCGAGTAAGATCGGGTTGTAGCGGATGCGACACGCTAGAAAACCAAATAAAACCATGGCCGCAAGCCCGGTCCCGATCCAGCCGGCCAATTCCAGATCGTTTCCAGACCTCAATAGTGCGAAGAACACAAGAGAAGGTGCGCTTTCGAGAAGGTCCGTGAGCCATTCACGCTGAAAGGAAGATGACACTGCCCTGCCCCTTTATCGATGTTCTTTGGATTTCCCTATACTCCCGGAACGCGGTTTCAGTCTTGAGTACCGGGAACATCGGTGCAGACTTGCGACAGAGGGATGGACGGAACCCAGACATAGCCGTCGGCGTCCATGAGATAGGCCTCGCGCAGACCGTGCGGTTTGTCCCTGGCCTCGTCGATCACGGAAAAGCCATGCGCGCGGGCGCGTTCTTGCGCCTCATCCGGGTCGCAGCCCTGAACGCGGATCTCGCACCCGGCCCCGCGTGAGCTGGCCTCGCGGGTCAGCGCTCCCATGGGATGGGGTGCGTAGGTGGCGTCCTCATGGATCATCCAGGTCGATCCGGCATGACGCATGAGGGCGAAAGACCGGTCCCGGTAAAGCGTTTCGCAGCCCAGGATCTCGGTCTGAAAGCCAATCGCCAGATCGAGATCCTTCACCAAAAGGTTCAGCCACAGCCCATTCGGCATGGCCCGCGCCAAGTCATCGACATGCGCGCATGGGTTTTCCTGCGTCCGCCGATCCATCATGAGACCGCCGCCGGCCGGGACAAGATCTCCGCGCCGGTCAGCGGGAATGGTGACGCCTTGGGTTGGTGAACGGTCACGCCGTTGCGGCCGCCATGCTTGGTTTGATAGAGGGCGAGGTCGGCGCGATGCAGCGCGTCGCGAATGTCATCGCCGGTCTCGGGCCACCAGGTGCTGAGGCCGAGGCTGAGCGACAGCGGGATCAGGTGGCCGTGCCAGGCGAAGGGGCTGGAGGCGACCGCCTCCCGCAGCCGATCCGCAATCCGGGCGGCCTTGGCGATGTCCGTGTCCGGCAGCAGCAGGCAAAATTCATCGCCGCTCAATCGGGCGAGCAGATCGCCCGGACGTTCGACACTTTGCGCCAGCCGTGCCACATGCACGAGACAGGCATCGCCGGCGGCATGGCCATAGCGGTCGTTGACGGACTTGAAGTTGTCGAGGTCGATCATCATCACGGCGGCCCCCTGGCGGCGCCGCCGCCCCACCTGTTCGCACAGGCGCACCATCTCGCGGAAGCCGCGACGGTTTGGAAGTCCGGTCAGGTCGTCCCGGGTTGCGAGATGGGCCAGATCGGCTTTGAGACGATCGATCGCCATGAGCAGAAAACCGAGGTTCCAGAGGCTGCATCCGATCACGACGGCGACAAGGAACCAGGCTGCGAAATCATAATAGCTATCGTCCTGCATGAAACCGATGAGCCGGGCGATGTTGCTCCCCGCCTCGCCTGCGTGTCCGGCGAAGGCAATGATAGCGGCGCCGGCGGCGACCAGGGCGCCGAGCTTCCTGGGGCGCAAGGTCACAAGCGCCATCACCACGAGGAATATCGGCACCATCTGGACGCCGGCGAATACCACATTTTGCTGAGCGCGGTGCTGGCTGGCCAGGACTAGCGCGAGGGCCAGAGCGCTGCCCAGAACTATCAGCGCGAGCAAGCCCCATCGCGGCCTTTGACCATAAAAGACACGAACTCCCTGCCACATCACACCAAAGCCGGCACCGATCAGACAAATGCCAAAGCCGGTGAGTCCGGTTGCAGTCGGCGCATCGTCCAGCGCCAGAAACGCACCGCCCATACTCGTCATCACCAGCGATGCCAGCCAGTAGCGCGCGGCCAGAAACGGCTTGTTGACCCAGACAATCGCTGCCCAGATGACGATCAGGCTCAGCGAATTCAGGATGATGACAACATAAAGGGTCTGAAAATCGAGGTGCATGATCCAGGACGTACCGCAAGCGCCGTTAGCCCGCTGTTACAAGCGGGCGAATGGTGCAGGTTTTGAAGACGGGGGCGACTATGGAAGGGCGGCCTTAAGGTCGATCTTCGCCAATCCGTAAAATGCCATATATTAAAAAAGTTGTGGAGGTGTTTCTTGTGGGCCCCTCGCCTCCGCCGCGCGCGGACGGGCGAGGCACACGGCGTCAGGTGCGCAGAAGATCGCCCAAGGTCGCCGCAACGACGACGGTGGCGGCTCTGAGGTCGGAAAGCAGCACATGCTCGTCGGCGCCATGGGCGTTGGCTGCCGTCAGTGAGGTCGGGCCGCTGCCATAGAGGATCGTCGGAATGCCGGCGGCGGCGTAGTGGCGGGCATCGGAAAAGATCGGCGATCCGCTGGTGCGGGTGTCCGCGTCGGGAAAGATCTCGCGAATATGCCGATGCGCGGCGCTGGCCAATGTGCCAACTCCGGTGACCGGACGCAACGGCTCGGCCAGAAGGATGCGTCGGCACTCGACCTCAAGCCCCTCCTCCTCCTCGCCGGCGGCATTCTGGATCAGGGTGGACAGGGCCTGTTCGACGGTCTCCCCATCCTCCTCCGGCAACAGCCGGCGATCCAGACGGATCAGCACCCGATCCGGCACCACATTGGTGTTCACCCCGCCCTGGATCAGGCCGATGGTGAGCGAAGCTGCGATATCCGGATCCAGGGCACTGCGGCAGGAGGAGAGCCGGTCGCGCTCGCGGTAGAGGGCATGCAGAATGCGGGTGGCCGCCTCCAGTGCATCGACACCGGCGCCCGGCTCGGCGGCATGGGCGGCTCGGCCGCGGACGATGATTTCCTGATGCAGGCAGCCGCTGTGGGCTGTGGTGACGAAGCGGCTGAAGCCGGAAGCGATGGCGAAATCCGGCTTGCTCAGTTCCTGTCCGAGGATCCAGCTTGGGCCGACATAGCCACCGGCTTCCTCATCGAAGGTGATATGCAGCTCGACCGTGCCGGAGAGTTTCGCCGCACCTTCGGCGCGCGCCTCTTCCTCAAGAGCCAGCAATGCAAAGGTATAGGCGGCGATGTCCGATTTTCCGAAGGCGGTGCCACGCCCGAACAGCAGTCCGTTTTCCTCGGTGGCTCCATAGGGCGCGTGATGCCATCCCTCCCCCGGCGGAACCACGTCGGCGTGGCTGCACAGGGCGATCACCGGGCCGCGGCCATCTGCGAACACCCGTCGGACAATCAGATTGGTGACGCTGCGCATGCCGGTCTGGCGAACAAAGGGTTCGGGCACCGGGTGGCGCTCGACCTCAAGGCCCAGAGCCTGCAGCGCATCTGCAATGTCGCTGGCAAATGGGTCCATGTCCCCAGGCGGGATCTCACTCGGCATCCGGACCAGGGTCTTCAGAAACGCCCGTTGTTCCGCCCATCTGGCATCGATGGCCGAGCCGAGCCTGGACAAGAGCTGCAATGCGGAGGCGGCGTTCGGCTGTCGGTCCGGGGTGCTGCCGGATTGATCGGCTGTCTGGTCGTCTGAGTGGTTTTCGGAAGACATCGGATCAGGGACCCATCCGCGTGATGCCGCGCGCCTGTTGGCCTGGCTGCGCACCCTCCCGGCAGTGCGGTCCTGCCGAGAAAGCGAAACGTGTGGAGAGATCTGAGCAACTATCTGAAATCAGGAATGAAAGCAATGATCCAGCAAGGTCATGATTGGGGGGAGTTCGGAGCATATCCCCTTCCCGGTCCTGTCGTGACCGGTCCTGATGGTGACGTTGCATGTCCCCCGTCCCTGCTGTTGGCCGTGCGTCCTGTCCGCGGCCTCTGGCAATCTCGCAGAACGGGAGGTGGCCATTTTCAATGGCGCTCATTCCGAGGCGCCAGGCTTCGCGGCATCGGAATGGTTTCCCGATGCCGCACTTCGATCACAGATACCGTCGCTTACTGCGGCAGCTGGTCATCGATGCCCTTGACGTACCAGTTCATGCCCAGCATCGCCTGATCGTCAAGCAGAATGCCATCGGCCACGGCGAGTTCGCCGTCCTGCTTGTAGATCGGGCCGGTGAAGGGATGCAGCTTGCCGGAACGGATCTTCTCCACCGTCTCCTTGGCGGCGTTCGCGACATCTTCCGGCATGTTGGTGAACGGCGCCATCAGCACCATCTCGGCATCGAGCCCGCCCCAGGTGTCGGTGCTTTCCCAGGTGCCGTCCAGCACGGCCTTGGTCCGGTTGACGTAGTAGACGCTCCAGTCGTCGACAATGGCGGTCAACTGGCCCTTCGGCGCGAACTTGATCATGTCGGACGCCTGACCGAAGCCGATCGCGCCCCGTTCCTCGGCCACCTGCAGCGGCGCCGGGCTGTCGGTGTGCTGCGCAAGGACGTCGACGCCCTGGTCGAGCAGTGCCTTCGCTGCGTCAGCTTCCTTGCCCGGATCGTACCAGCTGTTGGCCCAGACGATCTTGACCTTGAAGTCCGGGTCGACCGACTGCGCACCGAGCATGAAGGCATTGATGCCGCGGATCACTTCCGGGATCGGGAAGGAGCCGATGTAGCCGGCGGTGCCGGTCTTCGACATGCGCGCGGCGATCTGACCGATCACGTAGCGGCCCTCGTAGAAGCGGGCGGAATAGGTCGAAACATTGGCCGCCCGCTTGTAGCCGGTGGAATGCTCGAACTTCACGTCCGGGAACTTCTTGGCGACCTTCAGGGTCGGGTTCATGAAGCCGAAGGAGGTGCTGTAGATCAGGCCGGCGCCGTCACGGGCAAGACGCTCGATGGCGCGTTCCGCATCCGGGCCCTCGGATACGCTTTCGATGTAGACCGTTTCGACCTTGTCACCGAAAGCGGCTTCAATGGCCAGCCGGCCCTGGTTGTGCTGGTAGGACCAGCCGTAATCGCCGATCGGGCCGACATAGATGAAACCGACCTTGAGCTTGTCGGCGGCTTCGGCGCCGACAACGCCGAAGCTCAGAACCGCCGCGGCGGCCATGCTGAGAAGTTTACGCATATGTGAACTCCACATCCCCGTTGAGCATCCGTTTGTTTTCAAGCAAAAAGAAGCGGCGGATGGCATGTCCCGCTTCATCTTGTGGTGTCGTGCGGGTCTACCGGTCGGGAACGAAGGGCTGGCCGAGACAGGCCGGCGTGTTGATCCGGGTGAGCACACGATTCCGGGAAATCATGACAAGAACGATAATGGTTGCAAGATACGGCAAGGCGGTCAGGAATTGCGAGGGGATCGCAACCCCGTGCGCCTGGGCGTGAAACTGGAGAATGCCGACGGCACCGAACAGATAGGCCCCGGCGAGAAGCCGCAGCGGCCGCCAGGTGGAGAACACCACCAGCGCCAGCGCGATCCAACCCCGCCCGGCGGTCATGCCCTCGACCCATTGCGGCGTGTAGGCCAGCGACAGGTAGCCGCCGGCAAGACCGGCGCAGGCGCCGCCGAACAGCACCGCGAGGTAACGCACCCGGATCACCGAGACGCCAAGGGCATGGGCGGAGCCGTGATTGTCGCCAACGGCGCGGATGATCAGCCCGGCGCGGGTGCGGAACAGCACGAAGGACACGCCGGCGACAAGCGCCAGGGAGAGGTAGACCAGCAGATCCTGGCCGAACAGCACCGGGCCGATGAACGGCAGCGTGCTGAGGCCGGGAATGTGCAGCCGCTCAAGCCGGATGCCCGGCTGGCCGACGAAGGCCTCGCCGATCATGCCGGCCAGGCCGAGGCCGAGCAGGGTCAGGGCAAGGCCCGTTGCCACCTGATTGGCCACCAGGTGCAAGGTCAGGAACCCGAACAGCAGTGCCAGCCCCATGCCCGCGCCAAGGGCGCAGAGCGCGCCGATATAGGCCGAACCGGTGGCCTGGGCGCCGGCAAAGCCGAGCACGGCGCCGACGATCATCATGCCTTCGACACCGAGGTTGAGGACGCCGGAGCGCTCCACGACGAGTTCGCCGATGGCGGCCAGCAGCAGCGGCGTGGCCGCTGTGATGACTGTCAGGAGGATGGATTCATACCCGCCCATCTCAGGCTTCCTTTCCCGACGGCGCAAAAGTTCTGGTCAGGCGAATGCGGTAGAGGATCAGTGTGTCGCAGGCGAGCACATAAAACAGCAGCATTCCCTGGAACACGCGGGTGGTCTTGTCGGACAGGCCGAGCGAGACCTGTGCCGCCTCCCCGCCCAGATAGGACAGGGCCAGCAGGAAGCCGGCAATGAAGATGCCGATCGGGTTGAGCCGGCCGAGGAAGGCGACGATGATCGCGGTGAAACCGTAGCCCGGTGAAATCACCGGTGTGAGCTGGTTGATCGAGCCGGACACCTCGCTGATGCCGGCAAGCCCGGCCAGCCCACCCGACAGCAAAAAGGCAAACAGCACCATCTTGTTGCGGGAAAAGCCGGCGAACTGTCCGGCACGCGGCGCCTGCCCGAGCACGCGCACCTCGAAGCCCTTGAGGGTCTTCATCAGGATCACGCTCATGGCGATGACGGCAAGCAGCGCGAACAGCGCGCCCACATGCATCCGCCCATCGGCGAGCGGCTGCAGGATCGCGGCGTCGGAGAACAGGCGGCTTTCGGGGAAATTGAAGCCTTCCGGATCGCGCCAGGGGCCGCGCACCAGCCAGTCGAGGAAGAGCTGGGCCACATAGACCAGCATCAGGCTGGTCAGAATTTCGTTCGCGCCAAAGCGGATCTTCAGAAAGGCGGGAATGGCGCCCCAGAGCATGCCGCCGGCGATACCCATGAGCAGCATCAACGGCAGGGTAAGCGGCGTCTCAAACCCGGGCACCATGATCGGCAGCAGCGAGCCGGCGATGGCACCGAAGGTGAACTGCCCTTCCGCACCGATGTTCCAGGTGTTCGACAGGTAGCAGACCGCCAAACCGACGGCGATCAGGATCAGCGGCGCCGCCTTGACCACCAGCTCCTGCAGCGACCAGGAGGCGGTCAGAGGCTCGATGAAGAAGGTGTAGAGGGCGCGCACAGGGTCCTGACCGAGCAGGGCGAACATGATCGCGCCGCTGACCAGCGTCAGAAGGAGGGCGAGCAGCGGCGAGAGCACCGCCATGGTCCGTGAATGCTCGGCGCGCTTTTCCAGCTCAAGCCGCATGATGTGCCTTCCCCTGCCCCTCTTCCAGCCCGCCCATCAGCAGGCCGATCCGCTCTCGCGTCAGCTGCACGGCGGGTTCCGCCGGCGACAGGTGCCCGCGGGAAATCACGGCAATCCGGTCGGCGACCTCGAAGATTTCATCGAGGTCCTGACTGATGACCAGGACGGCCGATCCTTGCCGCGACAAATCGATCAGTTCCTGGCGGATCAGCGCGGCGGCGCCGGCATCGACGCCCCAGGTCGGCTGATTGACCACCAGCACGCCGGGGGTCCGGTCCAGCTCACGGCCAATGACGAATTTCTGCAAGTTGCCGCCCGAAAGCGCCCGCGCCTCAGGATCGTCGTGCGACATGCGCACATCGAAATTGGATTTGATCCGCTGTTCCATCCGTCGCGCCAGCCCCATGTCGAGCATGCCGCCGCGCACCAGCCCATCGCCGGTGCCGTGCCGGGTCAGAACGATGTTCTCCGACAATCTGAGGCCGGGCACCGCCCCATGGCCGAGCCGTTCCTCGGGCACGAATCCGCAGCCCTGCCGCCGCCGGTGGGTGATGCCGAGATGACCGCTGGCGGTGCCGTCGATGACAATGGCACCGCTGTCTTGCGCGCGCCGCTCGCCGGAGAGAAGATCGAACAGCTCCCCCTGCCCGTTGCCGGCGATGCCGGCGATGGCCACGACCTCGCCGCCCTTCACCGACAGGTCGATGTCCTGCAGGGCCACGGAAAACGGCCCGTCCGGCGGGGCGGACAGACCCCGAAGCTCAAGACGGGGGGCGCTCTCGGCGACCTGCGCACCGCGTTTCAGATCGTGAACGGCGGAGCCGACCATCAGACGGGCGAGCGAGCCGGCGGTTTCCTGGGCGGGATCGCATTCCATCACCACCTTGCCGTGCCGCATGATGGTCGCGTGATGGCAGATCCGCTTCACCTCTTCCAGACGGTGGGAAATATAGAGGATGGCGCAACCTTCCGCCGTCAGCCGTTCCAGGGTCAGGAACAGCTGGTCGGCCTCCTGCGGCGTCAGCACCGAGGTCGGCTCATCCATGATGATCAGCTTCGGTTCCTGCAGCAGGCAGCGCACGATCTCGATGCGCTGGCGGATGCCAACCGGCAGATCGGCAACGATGGCGTCCGGGTCGAGGGCCAGGCCATAGTCCTGCGAGACACTGCGGATCCGCTTGGCAAGGTCGCGCAAGGGCGTGCCGCCCGGCAGGGCAAGGGCGATGTTTTCCGCGACGGTCAGCGCCTCGAATAGCGAGAAATGCTGGAACACCATGCCGATGCCGAGGGCGCGTGCCTCCGCCGGGCTGGAGATGCGCACCGGCGCACCGCGCCAGTGGAGCGTGCCCGCATTGGGTTCCAGCGCGCCATACAGAATCTTGACCAGGGTCGACTTGCCGGCGCCGTTTTCGCCGAGCAAGGCATGGATTTCTCCGGCGCGCAGGACCAACGACACGTCGTCATTGGCGCGCACGTCGCCGAACTGCTTTGTGATGCCGCGCGCCTCCAGAAGAACCTCGCCACTGCGGCGTGTTTCTGCGCCGGGCGGCGGATTCGTCTCATGGTCTTGCATCATAGCGTCCCCCACCCCCTTATCATCCGGCTCGCATCCTGTGGGCAAGCGTCTTGCCGTCATAATTGTGGACAGTGGTGTCAACGACCGACGTCAGCGCCTCGCGCCGTATCAAGAGGTCGGCGGTGACCGACGCGGCGATCACCGCCGGCTCCTTCGAGGAAATGCCGGCAATGCCGATGGGGCAGACGAAGCGGGCAAGCGCCGCCTCCCCATGCCCCGCCGCGCGCAGCCGCGAGCGCATCCGGGCCGCCTTTGTCGCGCTGCCGATCATCCCCACATGGCGGATGGCCGGCTGGTGCAGCGCAGCATCGGCGATGGCCAGATCCTGTGCGTGGCTATGGGTCATGATCAGCACCAGAGTGCCGGGGGCAGCCATGCCGACAAGCTCTTCCGGTCGCTCTGCCGTTCGGCAGGTCACATTGCGCGGCACCGCGGCCGGAAAGACATCGGCGCGGCTGTCGATCCACTCCACCTGGAACGGCAGCATGGCCAGCGCAAGCACCAGCGCCTTGCCCACGTGGCCGGCGCCGAACAGCATCACGGGTGTCGGGCTCCTCCCGAAGCGCTCCACAAGCTCTCCCGCATGAAGGCCAGGGCTGCGCTCCGCAGGTTCCTCAAGGAGCCGCCGTTCGCCGACGTTCCCCGCCGGATCGACCGAAAGGACGGAGGCAAACGGCCCCTCCCCGAGTTCCGCCATCCGGGTTGCTTCCGCCAGTCGCTTCCGGGTGAAGGTCTCGGTCGCGATGCTCACCCGACCGCCGCAGCACTGGCCGAGGTCCGGACCGAGCGAGATGCGCTGAACCGCGAACCGGTCCTCACCGGTAGCGGCCGCCTCGGCGGCCTTGTGGATCACCTGATATTCCAGCGTGCCGCCGCCGATCGTTCCGGAAAACGTCAGATCCGGCGCGACCACCATGCGCGCGCCCGGTTCGCGCGGTGCGGACCCGGCCACGTCAAGCACCGTCACCATGGCGCAGGCGCCATGGGTCCGAAGGGCCGTGACGATGGCGGGCCAGGGGGTCATCTCGTTGCCTTTGTCCGCTTGATCCGGGCGACCGCCTTGAGGATTTCCTCTGGCGTCGCCGGGGCGTCGAGCTCAGGCACGACGCCCGGATTGATACTGGATATAGCGTCGGTAATCGCGCTGAACACCGAGATGGCGAGCATCAGCGGCGGTTCGCCCACCGCCTTGGAGCGATGGATGGTCGGAGACGGGTTGCCGGACGAGGCATAGAGCGCGACCCGGAAATCCTCCGGCACATCCGAGGCGGTGGGGATCTTGTAGGTGGAGGGCGCATGGGTGCGCAGGCGTCCGCTGTCGTCCCAGACCAGTTCCTCGGTGGTGAGCCAGCCCATGCCTTGCACGAAACCACCCTCGATCTGGCCAAGGTCGATGGCCGGATTGAGGGAATGACCGACGTCATGCAGGATATCGACCCGGTCCACCCGCATTTCGCCGGTCATGGTGTCGATGGTCACTTCCGAACAGGCCGCGCCAAAGGCGAAATAGTGGAAGGGGCGCCCGCTGGCGCTCTGCCGGTCCCAGGTGATGTCCGGCGTCTTGTAAAAGCCGGTGGAGGACAGCTGTACCCGTGCCAGATGCGCCTCCTTCGCCAGCGCGCCGAGCGAGAGCGAGCGGTTGCCGATCAGAACCTGATTGTCCCGGAACGAGATGGTGTCCGCGTTCGCGTCGAAATGCTCCACGGCGAAGGCAATGAGCCGGTCGCGGATGGTCTCGGCGGCGATCTTCGCGGCCATGGCGTTGAGGTCGGTGCCGGAGGAGGCCGCCGTCGGTCCGGTGTTGGGCACCTTGCCCGTGTGGGTGGCGGTGATGCGGATGCGGTCGAGAGAGACGCCGAACACCTCGGCCACCACCTGCGCCACCTTCTGGAACAGCCCCTGCCCCATCTCGGTGCCGCCGTGATTGAGGTGGATCGAACCGTCGGTGTAAAGGTGCACCAGCGCGCCGGCCTGGTTGAGATGCTTCAGGGTGAAGGCGATGCCGAACTTCACCGGGGTCAGCGCCAGCCCGCGCTTGAGGATATGGCTGGTGGCATTGGCCTCGGCGATCTCGGCGCGGCGGGCACGGTAATCGGCGCTTTCCTCAAGCTGCGCGACCAGTGCATGCAGCGTGTCATGTTCCTCGACATGCATCCCGTATGGGGTGGTGTCGCGGCCCGCGCCGTAGAAATTCTCCTTGCGCAGATCGAGCGGATCGCGCCCCAGGGTGATCGCCAGCGCGTCCATCATCCGTTCCGCCGCCAGCATCCCTTGCGGCCCGCCAAAACCGCGAAAGGCGGTGTTGGAACAGGTGTGGGTCTTCAGCCGGCGGGAGCGGATCAGCGCGTCGGGGTAGAAATAGGAGGAATCGGCGTGAAACATCGACCGGTCGACCACGCCCAGCGACAGATCCGCCGAATAGCCGCAACGGGCATGGATGCGCTGGTCCACCACACGGATCCGCCCTTGCGCATCATGACCGACGGTCCAGTCGACACGCATGTCGTGGCGCTTCCCGGTCATGATCATGTCGTCATCGCGGTCGAGCCGCAGCTTGCAGGGGCGGCCGCTGACCCGGGCGGCGGTGGCGGCGATGGCCGCCCAGTGATTGGCCTGGGTTTCCTTGCCGCCGAAGCCGCCGCCCATGCGTCGAACCTCGACGGTGACGGCGGCGTCGGGCACGCCGAGCACGCGGGCGACCACATGCTGGGTCTCGCTCGGATGCTGGGAGGAGGTGTGGACGAACATGTCCCCCTCTTCGCCCGGCACGGCCAGCGACACCTGACCTTCCAGATAGAAATGCTCCTGCCCGCCAATTCGCAGGGAGCCGGTCAGGGTGCGGTCGGCCGTCGCCAGTCCGGTCTCCGGCGAGCCCTTGCGGAACTGGTAGTCAGGCAGCACCGTCTCGTTCGCCTCAAGCGCGTCCTCGATGGTCAGCAGCGGCGGCAGCGCATCGGTGACGATCCGCGCCAGCCGTGCGGCATGGCGGGCAGCCTCGCGGCTCTCGGCGACGACGGCAAACACCGGCTGGCCCCAGAAGGAGATTTCGTCAGTGGCGAACATCGGCTCATCGCCAAGCGCGGGCGACACATCATTGGCGCCGGAGACATCGGCGGCGGTCAGCACAGTGACGACACCGGGTGCGGTGCGGACTGCCGTCAGGTCGATCTCGGCGATGGTGCCGCGAACCGCGTCATCTGCCCATCCAGGCACCACGTGCAAGGTGCCCGCCGGCTCGCGGATGTCGTCCACATAGACGGCCTCGCCCGTGACATGCCGGACGGCACTGTCATGGGGGCGCGGCTGGCGGATTTCCGCGAAATCCGGCTGCATCTCCTCATGCCGCATGGGGCGCCTCCGAAGCTCTTGGCTCTGTCACCCGGGTCTTGTTCACCGGTGTGCCGCCGATTTCCACCAGGGCCTTGGCGAGCAAGGCGCGTGCCACTTCCCGGCGGTAGCCTTCGCTGGCGCGCATGTCGCTGATCGGCGAGAAGTCATCGGCAAGGGCGCGCAGGGCCGCGCCCCAGCTTGCCGGTTCGGCTGGCCGGGCGCCGATCAGGGCGGTTTCGGTCAGCTCGGCGCGGGCCGGGGTCGCGGCCATGCCGCCGAAGGCGATGCGCGCCTCGGTGATGGTGCCATTGGCAAGGGTCAGGCGCAGGGCGCACAGCACCGAGGAAATATCCTGATCGAAGCGCTTGGAGATCTTGTAGCAGCGGAACACCTGATTGGGATCGAGCCGGGGCACGTAGAGCCCGGTAACGATCTCGCCCGGTTCCCGGTCCTGCTTGCCATAGTCGATGAAGAACTCCTCCAGCGGCAGGGTGCGGGCGATCTCTCCCTTGCGCAGCTCAAGGGTGGCGCCGAGGGCGATCAGCGCCGGGGGGCTGTCGCCGATGGGCGAGCCATTGGCGATGTTGCCGCAGACCGTGCCGGAGGCGCGCACCTGCTTGGAGCCGATCCGCCGCCACAGCGCGCCAAGATCCGGGTCGATCCGCTCCATCAGCGGTTCGGCATCGGCGAAGGTGGCGCCCGCCCCCATCAAGACGCCGCCGGCGGTCTCCTCCGCCCGGTCGAAATCCTCTACGCGGCCGATCCAGATCACCTTCGGCAGGTCGCGCAGTTGCTTGGTCACCCAGAGGCCGACATCGGTGGCGCCGGCCACCAGGGTCGCGTCCGGATGGCGGGCGTAAAGCTCGGCCAGCGCGTCGAGGGTGCGCGGAGCGGCGACGAACCGCTCCGCGTCGCCAATCCACACATCCTCGCCATCGGCAAGTGCGCGCAAGGCGCTCTCCGTCTCGGCGGCGCGGCGGGAAAACGCATCGTCGATCTCGTTGAAACAACTGCGCAACGCCGCCTCGACAATTGGCCGGTAGCCGGTGCAGCGGCAGAGATTTCCGGCCAGCCAGTCGGTGACGGTCTTGCGCGTCGGCGGCACATCGTCGGCGTGATAGAGGGTAAACAGGCTCATCACGAAGCCCGGGGTGCAGAAGCCGCATTGCGAACCGTGACAGGCCACCAGCGCCTGTTGCACCGGATGCAGCCTTCCGTCCTCGGCAAGGTCCTCCACGGTGACCAGTTCGGCGCCGTCGAGCATGGCCAGGAACTGGATGCAGGCGTTGATCGGCTGATAGACCAGCCGGCCTTCCACCAGCCGGCCGACGGCCACGGTGCAGGCGCCGCAATCGCCCTCGCCGCATCCTTCCTTGGTGCCGGGCAAGCCGGCGCGCAGACGCAGATAGTCAAGCACCGTCTCGGTCGGTCCGACCTCCGACAGGTCGACGACCTTGCCACGATGCAGGAAGCGAATGGAATGGCGCATGACGGTCAGCTCCCCCGATAGGTGGAATAGCCGTAGGGCGACAGCAGCAACGGCACATGGTAATGCGCGTGCGGCTCGGCGATGCCGAAGCGCAGCGGGATGACATCGAGGAACAACGGATCCGGCAGGGCTCCTCCCGCGCCATGGTGGGCACGCAGATAGGCGCCGGCTTCAAAGCGCAGCTCGTAGATCCCTGCCTCGAAGGCATCGTCCTCCAGCAGCGGCGCATCGACCCGCCCGTCGGCGTTGGTCACAGCGCTGCCGATCTGCTCGAAGTCCCCGGCTCCCGCCTGTCCCCTCGCCCGCCAGAGCGTGAGAGCGAGGCCCTCGGCCGGACGTCCAAGCGCCGTATCGAGAACGTGGGTGGTCAGTCGTCCCATGATCGGCTCCGCGCCTCCTGAAACTCCCTCGGTGCCCCCCTGGCCCCGGAAAGAGATCCTGCCTCTTGAGTGTCGAGCATGCTCCTGTTCGAGAACCGGAAATTCGGTTCGGGACCATGCCTTAGTGTGAATGACAAACCCGGCCGGGTGAAGATCTGTCCCCCACCCGTCGCACCTGCCCATTGCAGTCCTCTGTCCAAAGCCGGGGGCAGCCCTCCCCCGCGCCGGACTTCCGGTTGCGACCCGGTGCCCCGTAAACCTGAAGAGTGCAACAGGACGCAGATCGGCACCAGAACAGATTCGCGTACCCTATGATGCCGGATCGGCATCGATTAGGGAAAGCCGATCACGCAATGCGGCCGCGGAATGATCGAAAAAGGCCTGCGCCGCCCGGCTGAGCGCCCGATGGGCGGTGGCGAGAATGGTGAACCGGTCCCGCTGCAAGGGCGCATCGGTGAGCGCGCGAAACAGCAGCGAGCCCTCGGCGATCTCCCGCTCCAGCCCCAGGATGGTCTGGAAGGCAATGGTATCACTGCTGCGGGCGATTGCCTTCATCAGTTTCAGGGAGTTGGCTTCCACATGGGCGCGCTCCCGGATCGGCGTTTCGGCCAGCACCACGTCGATGCGCTTGCGCAAGGAAAGCCCCCTGGCGGGCAGGCACACCGGATAGGCAAGGCACTGGCCGAAGGACAGAGGGGCCTCGGCGGCCAGCGGATGGCACGGATGCATCACCGCGCCGATGGCCAGGTCCTGATAAAAGGCGATGGCGAGGCGAGTGTCCTCCGGCGGCTCGAAGGTGAAGCCGACATCGGCCTCGCCGGCAATGATGGCGGCGGCAACCTTGTCGGAACTGGCCAGCCGCACGGAAACATGGACGCCCGGAAACTTGTCGCGAAAGGCGGCGATGACCCCCGGCAGCAGGCTTTCGGCCACACTTTCAACCGTTGCGATCTCGACTGTTCCCCGGCGCATGCCGGTCAGCGCGTCGAGCTCCCCTGCCGTTGCCTCGAAGTCGGACAGGGTGCGCAGCACATGAGCGCGCAACACCTCGCCGGCCTCGGTCAGCCGCACGCCCCGGCCGAGCCGGTCGAACAGATCATGGCCGAGGGTGCGTTCCAGCCAGAGGATCTGCCGGTTCACCGCCGAGGACGCGACATGCAGCTCCCGCGCGGCGGCGCGGATCGAGCCGGCTTCGGCCACGGCGGCGAAGTAGCGCAGGGCCGGGCCATGCAGATGGCGGACGCGATCCATGGGCGACAACAGGCCTCCGGTGACGGGTGGGAGGTCGCGGGCGTAACCAGCTCTTGGCCACGCCCGTCTCCCTACCGTTGTCAGGGCAGCAAGACGCTGGCGCCAGTGGTCTTGCGCCCCTGAAGATCCTCATGGGCGCGTTTGGCGTCCTTCAGCGGATAGTCCTGGTTGACGGCGATGGTCACCGCGCCGGACCCGACCACATCGAACAGGTCATTTGCGGTTTCCTCCAGATCGGCGCGTTCCGCGATGTAGCTGAACAGCGTCGGCCGGGTGGCGAACAGCGATCCCTTGGCAGACAGCATCGCGAGGTTGAAATCCTCGATCGGTCCGGAGGACTGGCCGAAGGACACCCACAGGCCGCGCGGCTTGAGGCAGTCGAGCGAGCCGGGATAGGTGTCCTTGCCAACGGAATCGTAGACCACGTCGCAAAGCTTGCCGCCGGTGATCTCCTTCACCCGCTCGACGAAATTCTCGGTGCGGTAGTTGATCACATGGGTGTAGCCGTTGGCGCGCGCCAGCTCGGCCTTCTCATCCGACCCGACGGTACCAATGGCGGTGGCGCCGAGCGTTGCCGCCCATTGGCCGGCGATGAGGCCGACGCCGCCGGCGGCGGCATGGAACAGCAGGACGGTGTCGCTGGTGACCTTGTAGGTCTGGCGCAGCAGATAGCGGGCGGTCATGCCCTTCAGCATCATTGCCGCGGCGGTGCGGTCGTCGATGCCTTCGGGAATGCGCACCAGCCGGTCGGCGGCGATCAGCCGTTCCTCCGAATAGGCGCCGAGCGGGCCGGCATAGGCCACCCGGTCGTCGGCGGAAAGGTGGGTTACCCCCTCGCCGACCGCCTCGACCACGCCGGCGCCCTCGTTGCCCGGGATGAACGGCAGGCCCGCCGGTGCGGGGTAGAGCCCGGAGCGGAAATAGGTGTCGATGTAATTGAGGCCGACGGCCGTATGGCGCAGGCGCACCTCGCCCGGCCCCGGTGCGCCGACGGACACCTCTTCCCAGCGAAGAACGTCGGGACCGCCCGTCTCATGCACCGTAATCGCGTGAACCATGACTTGCTCCAGATGATTGAACTCGTGTTCGTATCCGGATCATGGAGCCGCGCGCCGCTGGCGGCAAGCCCCTCGCCTATCCCGCCTTGCGGCGGGCCGAGGCGAGAATGTTGATGAGCTCGACACCGGCGGAAAACGCCATGGCGAAGTAGATGTAGCCGCGCGGAATGTGGAAGCCGAGACCGTCCGCCACCAGGGCGACGCCGATCAGCAGCAGGAAGGCCAGTGCCAGCATCTTGGTGGTGGGGTGCCGCTGCACGAAGGCGGAAATCGGTCCGGAGGCGATGTACATGGCGATCATGGCGATCACCACGGCGGCCACCATCACCTCGATGTGCTGGGCCATGCCGATGGCGGTGACGATGGAATCGACCGAAAACACCATGTCGATGACGATGATCTGGGCAATCACCGCGCCAAAGCCCACCGCCGCCGCGCCGGACTGCTCCATATGGCCGCCCTCGATGCCCTGGTGGATCTCGTGGGTTCCCTTGACGATCAGGAACAACCCGCCGGCAAGCAGGATCAGATCGCGCCAGGAGAAGGCTTCGCCGAACAGGGAAAACACCGGCTCGGTCAGGCCGATCAGCACGGTCAGGATCGACAACAGGGCAATCCGGAAGATCAGCGCCAGCGCCAGGCCGATTTGCCGGGCGCGCTTGGCGGCCTTTTCTTCCAGCCGACTGACGATGACGGAGATGAAGATGATGTTGTCGATGCCAAGAACGATTTCCATCACCGTCAGGGTGAAGAGGCTCGCCCAGACCGCCGGGTTGCCGAGAAGGTCCATCATTGCCGTGCCTCTTTATCCGTCAGGTCGCCGGGGGCTTCTTGCATGCGCGGAGCGTCAGCGCAGCCGCTCCAGGAGCTGCTGGACGGCCGAGACCAGCAGCAGATAGAGGCTCGACAGGGACAGCGCCCATTTCACCAGGCCCTCCGCCGACATGCCGTTGGCGACGGCGAAGCCGGCGGCGATGAACCAGACAAGGGTGACCGTGAGGGTGAGGCCGCGCCAGCGGGTGACACGCACCGGATGAACAAAGCGGATCGGCGCGAAGGTCAAAACGCACAGGGCCAGCACAAACAGCACGGTGAAGACCTGCGAGGAGGACAGCACCATCAGCCCGAACACCACCATGTTCCAGCCGGCGGGAAAGCCCTTGAACGAGCCGTCCGGCTGTTTCATCGCGTTGTCGGCGAAGTAGAGCGCGCCGGTGAATACCACCAGACCGCCGCAGATCCAGTTCCACGGCCCGTCCAGCATGCCGCTGCCGGCAAGGGCGAAGGCGGGCAGAAACACATAGGTGGCATAGTCGATGACGAAGTCGAGCGAGGCGCCGGACCATTGCGGCATGCGCCGGGCGATGTCGAAACGGCGGGCCAGCGGGCCGTCGATCCCGTCCACCACCAGGGCGATGCCAAGCCAGATGAACAGCATGGGCCAGTTGCCCTGGGCGCCGGCCAGCAGCGCCAGCAGGGCGATCGGCGCGCCCAGTGCGGTCAGCACATGGATCAGGAACAAGGGGTGGGCGCTGGGAACCCGTGCCACCGCGCCCGTCTGGTCAACATTTGCCATCTTGCCTTTTCCCACGGGCTCTGCCTCGTACTAAAAATCGTTGCCGAGCGCGCGCGAAAAAAGACAGCGGCGCATCTGTTCAATCTTCCGTATGCCCGCACAAGGGCGTTTCCGCAACTGCAACAACACACCAATTGCAAGGGAAATGGTCCGAAACGGTGCCGGTCACCCGAACAGGATCTTCTGTCCGGCATCGGAAAGGGCGAGAACGAACAGGCCCCAGACGATCAGGAACACACCGATGGCGCGGGGGATCCAGAACCGGAACACGGTCTTCTCGACGGTCATCAACAGGCCGAGAACGGCGATCCACAAGACGTTCATCACCCCGACGGCGAACATCACGGTCATCAGCGCCCAGCAGCAGCCGAGACACAAAAGTCCCTGAATGAGGCCGAGCCGGTAGACACCGAAAAGCGATGTCGGCCGGCGTTCCATGAAGAACGGGATCGGCCGCTGGCAGCGGATGAGGCAGGCCATTTTCGCTGGGGTGAACTGGTAGATGCCGGCGGCCAGCAATGTCGTTCCCGCCAAGACCATGGTGGCCGGGGACATCATCGGCGACATCATTCGCGCCGCCGTCAGCACCCCTTGCGCGACCGTGGCAACGAGGCCGTAGCCGACCCAGATGGAGAGGTACCCGGCGGCCAGCATCATGACCGGGACGACGCGGCCCGGCCGGTCCACCATCGGCTGCGGCAGTTCGGCGAAGCGGGCGATCATCGGCGCGGCGCTGGGAAGCATCATCGCCAGCGCCATCATCACCCACATCAGGAACACAAGTCCCGCGTCGGCGATACTCCAGATCTGCGAGGCCGGCATGCCGAAGGTGCTTGCCCCTTCCGGCAGGCAGATGGCGGCAAGGGCGGCGCGCGCCTCCGCCGGCAGGCCGGCGAAGATGTTGAAGGCGTTGAACATGGCCATGCCGGGGCCGAGCTCGCCCATGTCCATCATCGGCACCATGGCCGCGACCATCGCCGCGAGATAGGCCCAGCCGGCCAGCGCGGCGAGCGCGACGGCGGCAAAAACCACGATCCTGGGGCTGCGGGACAAAAGGCCCGGGGATGTTCCGTCCTTGCCGGTCTCTCCGTAGGTCTGGGTCATGGTGGGCAGAAAATCCTTCGCAACTCTGTAAAACCGGTTCGTCGCCATCTCAGCGCGGATGCGCAATCCGTATTCCGGCGTCGTACCGCTTTTAGGCCATTGTGCCCGGCTTTTTTGAGCCGTAACCCTCCCAATGCGACCATATGCCCAAGGGGGGGACTTGCAAATCCGTCGCCGCGCGCCATTCTCCGGCAGATTCTATCACATCGACTGACGGAGCCGGCACATGGGAAGCGCGACGCAACAGGACACGGCGGCGGTCCGGGTGGATGTCGCCGTCATCGGCGCAGGGCCGTCCGGCCTGACCATGGCGATCCTTCTGGCGCGCCACGGGTTCACCACCGCGCTGGTCGCCCCGGCCGACCCGGCCGAGGATGACCGCACCACCGCGCTGCTGGAGTCCTCGGTGGCGCTCTTGCGCGCCCTCGATCTGTGGTCGGCGATCGAACCCCATACCGCGCCGCTGGCGCATATGCGCATCGTCGATGATACCGGACGGTTGATTCGCGCGCCCGAGACGGTGTTCGACGCCGCCGAACTCGATCTGCCCGCCTTCGGCTACAACATTCGCAACCGCGATCTCAACGGGGCGCTGGGCGCCGCTGCGGCGGAAACGCCGGGCCTGGTGCGGGTTTTCGGCCGGGTCGAGGCGATCCACTCCGATGCCACAGGCGCCTCGGTGACCGTCGACAGCGGCGAAACGGTGACGGCGGCGCTGGTCGTCGGCGCCGACGGGCGCCGCTCGATGGTGCGTGAGACCGCCGGCATCGACACCCGCGACTGGCGCTATCCGCAGGCGGCGCTGATCGTCAATCTGGAGCACGACGTTCCCCATCACGATCATTCGACCGAATTCCACACGCCGACCGGGCCGTTCACGCTGGTGCCGCTGAAGGGCAACCGCTCCTCACTGGTCTGTGTGGTCGAACCGGAAGAGGCCGAACGGCTCAAGGCGCTGCCGGACGATGCGCTGGCGGCGGAGCTGGAACGGCGCGCGCATTCGGTTCTCGGCGCCATGCGGATCGCCGGAGCGCGGCAGATCTACCCGCTCGGAGGCCTCAGCGCCAACCGGCTCGGCGCGGCGCGCTGCGCCTTGATCGGCGAAGCGGCCCATGTGTTCCCGCCCATCGGTGCGCAAGGGCTCAATCTGGGCCTGCGCGATGTGGCGGCGCTTGGCGAGATCCTGGTTGCCGCCCAGGCGCGCGGCGAGGATATCGGCGGTGCGGCCACGCTGGAGCGCTATGAGCGGGCGCGGCGGCCGGATATCGCCTCGCGCGTTGCCGCCGTCGATCTGCTCAATCGCTCGCTTCTGTCGGACCTTTTGCCGGTTCAGGCGCTGCGCGGTCTCGGGCTTTACGCCATTGGCCGGATCGGCCCCTTGCGCCGGATGATGATGCGCGAGGGCATCGCCCCATCGCTGGGGCGCCCCCGGCTGATGCGCGGCCTGTCCATCGGCGGCAACGCGGGCTGATCCCGCTCGCAGCCGCGTTGCTGGAAAACGCCAGCTACCGCTCGTCCAGCGGTTCCATCGCCTTGGCGATGGGGGACGCCGCCCGATGCGCGCCGCGAAACCTTGGGGCGATCGGCAGCGGAATGGCGGGGATCTCCCCCTCCCCGGTTTCCACCTGAAAATCGAACAGGCCGCGCTCGCGGAAATGCGGATCGGAGAAGGCCTCGGCAAGGCTCGCCAGCGGCGTGGCGCAGCAGTCGGCTTGGGTCAGCGGCTCGGCCCAGTCGGCGCCGGAACGGGCGGCGAAACACGCGGCAACGCCCCGGATCGTCGCCGCCGGGTCCTTGCGATCATTGCGCAAGGCCTCAGGCAGGCCGATGACGTCACAGAGCGCGTCCCAGAACTTCTGTTCCAGCGCGCCGACGGCAATCGGCGACCCGTCTCCGGCGGCATAGATGCGGTAACGCGGCGACGCGCCGGTCAGAAGGTCGGCGCCATTGTCCGGTGCGCGGCCCGAGATCGCGAGCCGGGCCTGCGCGAACAGGGCGAAGGTAAACATGGCGTCGGTCATGGCGATGTCGAGGTGGCAACCGCTGCCGCCGCGCTCGCGCTGGAGAAGCGCCAGCAGGATGTTCATCACCGCCGGAAAGCTGCCGCCGCCGATATCGGCGATCTGGGCCGGCGGAAGGACGGCGGCGTCCGCAGGGCCGTAAGAGAGCGCAAGAAGGCCGCTGAGCGCCAGGTAGTTGATGTCATGGCCGGCCTGCGGCGCGCGCGGTCCCGACTGGCCAAAACCGGTGATCGAACAATAGATCAACCGGGGGTAGCGGCGCCTCAGCGTCTCGGCACCAAGGCCGAGGCGGTCCATCACCCCGGGGCGGAACTGCTCGATGACGATATCGACGGACGGCAGAAGCGCATGGATGCGCTTCGTGGCATCCTTCGCCTTCAGGTCGATTTCCAGTGCAGTCTTGCCCCGGTTGAGCATGGCGTAAAGCGCGCTTGC
The DNA here is from genome assembly GCF_020177335.1 of Stappia indica. Taxonomy (GTDB): domain Bacteria; phylum Pseudomonadota; class Alphaproteobacteria; order Rhizobiales; family Stappiaceae; genus Stappia; species Stappia indica_B. Next base: position 333,950 of record NZ_JAIVMG010000001.1, read on the forward strand.
CGGGCCGTGTTTCGGCGGAAAGCCGCGCATCGCCTCCCCGCCCGGCGGCTCGATCTTGATGACCTCGGCGCCGGCCTCGGCCAGCATCAGGCTGGCGAGCGGCCCGGGCAGCAGCGTCGTAAAGTCAAGCACCCGGATCCCGGACAGCGGCTGGTCATGCATGAAATCCATCCCGTCACTTTGTGGTCTGGGCATGATCCTTCCCGGTCGGGCGGCTCAGCGCAAGGGCAGGATTCCCTCGGTAATGGCATAAATGAATGCCGACACGGTCACGGTCGAGGCAACCGTGCCAATCAGGATCGCGCTCGACGCCCGCTGGACATAGACGTTGTATTGCTGGGCAATGACGAAGACATTCGCCGCCGGCGGCAGGCAGGCCATCAGCACCGCCGTTGCCACCCAGGCCGGGTCGAACCCGCCGACCCAGTTCAAGAGGGCGAGCACGATCAGCGGATGCACCACCAGCTTGACCGCCAGCACCACCGGCATTTCCAGCGGCACCCGGCCGAGCGGCTGCAGGGCCACCGTCACGCCCATGGCGAACAGAGCGCAAGGGGCGGCGGCATTGCTGAGATAGGTCAGGAGCGTGTCGATGGCTTGCGGCGGCTGGAATCCCACGGCGGCGGCCAGCACCCCGGCGATGGTGGCGAGGATGAACGGATGGGTGAAGATGCGCCGCAGCACGGTCAGAACCGTGACCAGCGGCGGATGGTTCTCCGTTCCTCCGAGCGCCATCATCAGCGGTGCCAGAGTGAACAGCAGGATGTTGTCGAAGCAGAACACCAGCGCCGTCGGCACGGCGGCGGCGGGCCCGAGCACCGCCAGCGTCAGCCCCGGTCCCATGTAGCCGATGTTGGAGTAGGACCCGGCCAGCGCCTGGATCGTCGCCTCGGAGATGTTGCCGCGCGAAGCGAAGACGCCGACGCAGAAGGCCAGGGCAAAGGCGCAATAGGTGGCAAAGGTCGTTGCCGCCACATAGGCAATGTTGGTGAGTTCCTCGATCGGCGTCTGCGCCAGCAAGCGGAAGAACAGCGCCGGTAGGGCGAGGTAGATGACGAAGAACTGCATCCAGGCAAGACCCTCGGCGGGAATCTTGCGGAACTTGCCGGCGGCGATGCCAAGGAAAATCAGTCCAAAGAACGGAAGCGCCAAGGAAATCACACTGTTCATTGAAATCTCCGAACCGGATCGCCCCGAAGCCGGCGCGGCAGGTTGCCTTCCTTCCGGTGCTTGGGTAAGCACCACGAGGCCTATCGGGTTCGCGGGTGGCGGTCAACGCCGCACGATACCGCACCGCAATGGGACGCAAAGGGACCGGGCGCACAGGATGACAGCGATGGATCGCGCACGTGGCTCCGCCCCCCGGCATGGGGTGTCGCGGCGGCTCCGCTATTGGCTGGAGTGGGCTTTGCTGCGCTCGGGCGTTGCCCTGGTGCGGCTGATGCCGCCGACCATGGCCGCCCGGGTCATCGGCAAGGGCTGGCGCTGGGTGGCGCCGTTCAACCGGCGGCATCAGCGGGCGCTGGAGAACATCCGCCATGCCTTCCCCGACATGCCTCCCGAACAGCGCGAGGCGCTGGCCCGCGATGCCTGGGAAAATCTTGGCCAGGTGATGGCCGAAACCCTGCAACTGGACCGACTTGTCGCCGATCCGTCCCGTTTCGAGTTCGACGTGGATGGCGTGCGCGAGGCGGTTGGCGACGGCGGCGCGGTGATCGTCTCCATGCACGCGGGCAACTGGGAGGTGACCGCGCTTGGCGGGCACGCCGCCGGATGGCAAACGGCCGGGGTCTATCAGGCGCTGAAGAACCCGCTCACGGAAACCTTGCTGCATGACCTGCGGGCGCCGGTCTATCCCGCCGGCCTTTTCGCCAAGGGGCATGACACCGCTCGGCGCCTGCTCGGCCTTGCCCGCTCTGGCGGCCGGGTGGCGATGCTGGCGGATCTGCGCGATCTGCGCGGTGTGGTCGTACCGTTCTTCGGCCGGGATGCCTATGCCACCCCCTATCCGGCCACCATCGCGCTTGCTGCCAAGGTACCGCTGATCGCCTGCCGGGTGATCCGCCTGCCCGGCAGCCGCTTCCGCATCGAGGCCGAGGTGGTGCCCATGCCGCAGAGCGGCGACCGCAAGGCCGATGCGCTGGAGGCGACCCGCCGCTACCACGCCCGGTTCGAGACATGGATTCGCGAATATCCGGAACAGTGGATGTGGATCATGCGCAAATGGATCGACGGTCCGTCCCGCTGAGCGGTTCCGCTTTCCCGACCCATTCCGCCGATGTCGCCTACCCATCCGGCATGAGTTTGTTTGCACCGCAGCAAAAGCGGTATAGACAGGGAGCATCTGCGATGTGATCCCTCCGGTCATTGTCTCACGAGGTGGTGGCGGGAGGTTGGCTATTGTTGGGAGGACCCTTTGAAGACACCCCGCGCATTTTACCAACCGCTGGCGATCGGTGCGCCCGCGCCGCTTCGCGACCTGCCCGTGCAACTGGAACGCATGATCCATTTCGTGCCGCCGCATGTGGAGAAGATGCGGGCGAAGGTGCCCGATCTGATTTCCCGGGTCGATGTGGTGCTGGGCAATCTGGAGGACGCGATTCCCGCCGATCAGAAGACGGCGGCGCGGCGCGGCTTCATTGAGATGGCACGGGAAAACGATTTCGGCTCCACCGGCCTGTGGACCCGGATCAACTGCCTCAACAGCCCCTGGGTGCTCGACGATCTGATGGAGATCGTCACCGAGGTCGGCGACAAGCTGGATGTGATCATGCTGCCCAAGGTCGAGGGCGCCTGGGACATTCACTATCTCGACCAGTTGCTGGCGCAGCTCGAAGCCCGCGCCGGGATCTCCCGCCCGATCATGATCCACGCCATCCTGGAGACGGCGGAAGGCGTGAAGAACGTGGAGAGCATCGCGACGGCCAGCCCGCGCATGCATGGCATGAGCCTTGGCCCGGCCGATCTCGCCGCCTCGCGCGGCATGAAGACGACGCGGGTCGGCGGCGGACATCCGGACTACATGGTGCTGGCCGATGGCACGGCCGAGGGCGCGCCGCGCGCCGGGTTCCAGCAGGATCTGTGGCACTACACGGTCGCCAAGATGGTGGATGCCTGCATGGCCGCCGGCATCAAGGCGTTTTACGGCCCGTTCGGCGACTTCTCGGACTCTGCCGCCTGCGAGGCACAGTTCCGCAATGCCTTCCTGATGGGATGCGTCGGCGCCTGGTCGCTGCATCCGAGCCAGATCGACATCGCCAAGAAGGTGTTCAGCCCGGAGCCGGGCGAGGTCGCCTTTGCCCGCAAGATCATCGAGGCCATGCCCGATGGCACTGGCGCGGTGATGATCGACGGCAAGATGCAGGACGACGCCACCTGGAAGCAGGCCAAGGTGATCGACGATCTGGCGCGGCTGGTGACGGAAAAAGACCCGGATTTTGCTCGGGTCTACGCCGCCGGATGAGGTAAAATACCCTCGCGGGAGGTGGCCTGACGCCTCCTCCCCCCGGGCTTGACAATGGCAAGCGGGCGTGACTTGTAGGGCGCCCGTTGAACCTCCGCGCCTTTGGGCGCGGAAAGGGTCGAAGAGTAATATGCGCATTGCGAAATACATGATCGGTCAGGTTGTCCGCCACAGGGTCTATCCCTTCCGCGGCATCATCTTTGACGTCGATCCGACCTTCGGCAACACGGAGGAGTGGTGGGAGGCGATCCCCGACGATGTGCGTCCGGACCGTGATCAGCCCTTCTATCATCTGCTCGCGGAAAACGCCGAAACCGAATACGTCGCCTATGTTTCGGAGCAGAACCTCGTCCCGGACGACAGCGGCGAACCGGTGCGCCATCCGCAGGTGGACGAGATTTTCGAGCAGCAGGCCGACGGCTCTTACCTGCCCCGGGACGTGGAGCTGCATTAGCGGCAGCTTCGAACCCGCTGCCGGCGTCTCGACGAAAGCCTACACATTTCCGTTCAGGTAGCCTGTCGGTGCGGCGAACGACCCGAATGGCAAGGCGCCTCCGGGCCGCGTGAATTGAGCGCTTTTTTACTGAATACTGCGCTGTTCCGGCCTCTCCGCGACCGGCACCATGATGTGGACATAGGGCGTGTCCTTCCACATCACATAGGGGCCGTCAGTGTCCGGCGTGGTCGGCAGCCCGGCATAGGCTGCCGGATCGGGCGAGATGATCATGATATGCGGTCCCTCGACCACCCACTGATTGTCGGCGGTGGGCGTGTCGGCCGCCGGATCTATGTTGCTCGCGCCGCCGCCGGGCATGTCGCCGGCCAGCATGTAGGCGACGGCCACCCGTTCGGCCGTGAACGGCTCCTTTCCCATCCAGGCCTTCATCCAGCGGCGCCATTCGGCGTCCATGCACATGGGACCTGCGACGGTGGGCGGGGCGGGATAGCAAGTGTACTCGCTGTTCCCTTCACGCAGGATATTGCCTTCCAGATCCGAAACCGTGGCGGTTTTGGCGATGCTCGGCGGTGCGGCGCGCAAGGCGTCGGCGATCATCGCTTTCGCATCGGGAGCTTCCTGCGCAAAGGCAGGAGCAGCCAGAAGAAGACAGGCGCCGAGCGCGCATATGGTTGGGCGAATGCCGGAGGCTGTCACGGGCTGGGGTGAGGTTTGACGTGCACGCATGGGGTGGCTCCTTGGAAATAGGACGGCCGCATTTCAGATTTTTTTCTGCGGACCTTCCCCAGAGTTCCGCAGCCTCTTCTTCGTGGATAGTCCAGAAACTGGACCTCCTTCCCCTCTGTGACGGGACTAACCTACCATTTTTGCCTGCGCGGCAAAAGGACTGAGCCCTAACCAGGTCTGCATTGTTCGTGCGATGGCGGGATCGCCATCCAGCTGGATCTTGTCCCCTGCGTCCTCGACCCGTGCCAGTCCCATCCAGATCGCGGTCATTGTGCGCAGATCGGTCGTCACCCAAAGATCCACGTCATAGCCGGGATCGGTGGAGCACAGGTCCACTTCCGCTGTCGGCACGACCACCAGCCACCAATCGCGCTTGGCAAGGGGCAGTTCGGGATAGCTGAATTGCACCACCGTGCGGTTCTTCGGCAAGGGCGTCGGATCGAGATTGCGGCGCATGTCCCACATCAAGAGCGAGGGGTCGAGGTTCTTCAATGTCGCCTGGGTTTCGACCCATTTCTGTCCCCACAGACCAAAAGCCTCGATGACGGATTGCAGATCCCTACCCGCTTCCGTCAGGCGGTAGTCGTAAACGCCGGGTTCGCCTGGCGCGGGGGTGCGTGTGAGCACGCCCGCGGCCTCCAGCTCCTTCAGGCGCTGGGACAAAAGGCTTGGCGACATGCGCGGCACACCGCGCCGCAGATCGCCAAACCGGGTGGAGCCGGCGACCAGTTCCCGGACCAGAACCATCGTCCAGCGGGTGCACAGCGTCTCGGCCGCCATCGCGACGGGGCAGAATTGTCCGTAGCTGCCGTGTGTCATGGTATTGTCCCTTGTTGCCCCCATCTCCCGCAGAGCGCGGCGAAAGAGCCCCTCTTGCGGAAGACAGTGAGTCAAGTGCGGTTGACGGCGGCCCTTCCAGCGGAACGAGCTGGTCCAGTTCCAAGACTAGCGGAACGGCACGAAATTCCCCAGCGTCAACCGATCACGCAACCGGTTGGAGGACGAGCCATGACCCTCTCCCTGAAGACATTGGCGGGTGGTAGCGCGCCGATTGAGGACGCGGTGTTGGAAGACCTGCGCGGCGTATTGCGCGGCGTTGCCATCGTTGAAAATGAGCCGGGCTACGATGACGCCCGCGCCCTCTGGAATGGAATGATCGACCGGCGGCCGGCCCTCGTGGTGCGTGCGCGCGGGACGAGCGACATCTGCGCGACCGTCAATTTCGCGCGCGATAACGGGCTGTTGCTGGCGATCAAGGGGGGTGGTCACCAGATCGCGGGATATGCGGTCGCGGACGGGGCGTTACTCCTGGACCTTTCGCTGATGCGCTCGGTCCATGTGGATCCCGCGTCGCGGACCGTACGGGTCGAGCCCGGCTGTATTCTGTCCGACGTCGATCAGGAAACGCAGCTCTACGGCCTTGCCGTTCCGCTGGGAATCAACTCGACAACCGGCGTGGCCGGGCTGACATTGGGTGGCGGATTTGGCTGGATCACCGGCAAGCACGGTTTGACCATCGACAATCTGCTTTCCGCCGAGGTGGTCTGTGTCGATGGGAACGTCCGCCTGGCGAGCCCGGATCGGAATGCGGACCTGTTCTGGGCGATCCGCGGCGGCGGCGGCAATTTCGGCGTCGTCTCCTCGTTCAAGTTCGCGCTGCATTCGGTGGGGCCAGAGGTGCTTTCGGGTCTTGTCGTGCATCCGCTGGCCGAGGCGCGTGACCTCCTGCGGCGCTACCGCGAGATCTGCGCGCGCGCCCCGGACGAGTTGACGGCCTGGGCGGTGCTCCGCAAGGCGCCGCCACTGCCCTTCTTGCCCGAGGAATGGCACGGCCGTGAGGTTCTGATCTTCGCGGTCTGCTACACGGGCGGCATGGACGAGGGCGAGAAGGCCCTCCAGGAGCTTCGCAGCCTTGGCAAGCCAATCGTCGATGTCATTGGTCCGCATCCCTTCACAGGCTGGCAGAAGGCATTTGATCCATTGCTTACGCCGGGCGTGCGAAACTATTGGAAGAGCAATGACTTCCTGACGTTGTCGGATGAGGTTATCGACACGGTCATCTCCTCCGTCGCCGCGCTTCCCGACCCACAATGCGAAGTCTTTGTTGCCCATCTGGGTGGCCAGATGGCGTGTGTGGAGCTGGCCGAAACGCCATTCCCGCAGCGCAGCGCGCATTTCGTCCTGAACGTTCACACGCGCTGGGTGGATCCGGCTCAGGATCAGGGCTGCATTGCCTGGGCGCGGGATCTGTTCGACCGGACGGCACCCCATGCGGCGGGCAGTGTCTATGTGAATTTCATGCCGGCGGATGACGAGGCGCGGATGCCGCAGGCCTATGGCTCGAACATGGAGCGGCTGCGGAAAGCGAAAGCGAAATACGATCCGGGCAACTTCTTCCGCCTGAACCACAACATTCAGGCCGCAGCGGAAGCTGTGTCGGCATCGCGGCAGGGCCGCCCGGCCCTCTGACGCATCCGGTCTCCTTGCCGGTTGTTGTCGTGGAACAGCCAACAAAAAAAGCGCCGCAGTCGAACCTGCGGCGCTTTCGGATCTTCAACCTGGCTGGCCGGTCAGTTGGCGCCGGAAGCCTCGTTCTGCTTGTCGATCAGCTTCTGACGGGCTTCCTCGGCCCGCTTCTGCAGCTCCGACTGCAGCTGCTGCTGCTTCTGCTGAAGTGCGGCGGCGTCGATCGGCGCGCCGTCATAGACCTTGGTGAAGCCGGAGAGCGTGAGCTGGAACGGAACCTGCTTGGCCTGCTGGTTCAGCGTGGTCAGGATCAGCGCGTTGCCCTTCTTCATCGAGCCGATGAACTCGTCGTTGATGACCAGCTCGGAATAGCAGGCGTTCGGATAGCAGATGCCGTATTTGGCTTCGTTCTGCTTGCCGGCGTCGACCTGAACGCGCAGGCCCGGCTGGATCAGCATTCCCGGCGGCACGGCGATCAGCAGCGTCTTGCGGGCCTCGCCGCCAATTTCGCGCACGGCGACGGAGGCGAGGAACTGACCGGTGTCGGTGCGCAGTTCCTGCGTGACGACGCAGACTTCCTTCTTGGACTGCGGGTCGGTGTTGCAGACCTTGACCCACGGCGAGTCCGCGGCCGGCTCAACGGTCTGGGCAAGGGCGCCCGGCGCCGCGGCGAAAACGGCAGCGGCAATCGACAGCCCCGCCAGTTGCGTCTTGAAACTCATAACCATCAAATGCGTCCCTACGTCCGTGGTGTCGCTGCGGCGCGGTTGGATGCGACGCGCCGTTGCCTCGCACTGAAACCGAAGTGGCTTCTAGATCCGTCGCGCCGTGAAAACTCGCGCTCGCCCTTCATGTGCGTGGCGATTGCGGCGAGACATTGACCTGTCTGCTCCGCGCGCATCTTTACAGCCTTGCTACTCAAATATCCAGAATGACCGGCGAAATCTGCCGCACCACGTCCCGCGCGACGATAAAAAACTCGGCACCCGTGCGAATTTGCATCACCTGCGCCCCGGATCGACTGTCCGTGGCGGGGCCTCAATCCCTTGCCTGGCACAAGGGCTCCACACCGGATTGGGATTTTGACATTGTGTTAACCATAACAAAGTGATTGAGCCGCTACGGTCTGACCATGATGACATGCTTTCGCTCTCTGATTCTGTCCTCGGCGCGGGTCCTGGTGGCCGGTGCGCTGGGTGTGTGCGTATCGAGCGCCGTACTTGCCGCCGACGAGATGCCGGCACCGGCCCATGGCATCGCCATGCATGGGACGCCCGCCCTGCCAGCAGATTTTTCGCATCTTCCTTATGCGAATCCGGATGCTCCCAAGGGGGGCGCGGTCACCTATGGGGTGCAGGGAAGCTTCGACAGTCTCAATCAGTTCATCGTGCAAGGGGGCACGACCACCGCGCGCGGCATCCGCGATTCCGACTACGGCGCGCTGGTGATCGAAAGCCTGCTTGACCGCAACATGGATGAACCCTTCTCGCTCTATGGTCTGCTCGCCGAGGCGGTGCGGATGCCGGAAGCGCGCGACTGGATCGAGTTCACGCTGAACGAAAAGGCGCGGTTTTCCGATGGTACGCCCGTCACCGTCGAGGATGTGATCTTCTCCTTCGAGATCCTGCGGGACAAGGGACGTCCGCATTTCCGCGCCCGCTATAACCGCATCACGGCGATGGAAAAGACCGGCCCGCGCAGTGTGCGCTTCACCTTCGAGGACGGGTCCGACCGGGAATTGCCGCTGCTGGTCGGCTTGTCGCCGATCTTCGCCCGCCATGTGATCGATCCGCAGACCTTCGACAAGAGCACGCTGGTGCCGCCGCTCGGCTCCGGACCGTACATCATCGACGAGGTCGAGCCAGGCAATCACATCACCTACCGGCGCAATCCGGACTACTGGGCGAAGGATCTGCCGATCCGGCGCGGGCTCTACAATTACGACACGGTGCGCATCGAGTATTACCGCGACGAGAACACCCTGCTGGAATCCTTCAAGAAGGGGCTCGTCTCGCTCCTGCCCGTTGCCGACCCGGCGCGCTGGATGACCGGCTTCGACTTCCCGGCGGTCACCGAGGGCAAGGTCATCAAGGACAGTTTCTCGCTGGGCACCCCGGCGGGCATGTACGGCTTTGTCTTCAACACCCGCCGGCCGGTGTTCGCCGATCCCCGGGTGCGTCAGGCGCTGGCCATGCTGTTCGACTTTGAATGGGTCAATCGCAACCTCTATCACGGGCTTTATCAGCGTACCGGCGGCTATTTCGACAACTCCATCCTGTCCTCGCGCGGCCGTCCGGCCGATGCGCGCGAGCGGGCGCTGCTCGCGCCCTACATGGAGGAGATCGCGCCGGATGTGCTGGAGGGACGTTGGACGCCGACCGAGGCCGATGGCTCCGGGCGCGATCGCAAGGTTCTGCGCGCGGCGGTCGGCCTGCTGCGAGAGGCCGGCTACACCATCAATGGGCGTGAGATGAAGGGGCCGGACGGTGTCCCCCTCACCTTCGAGATGCTGGTTGCGGCGAAGGATCAGGAACGGCTTGCGCTCGCCTATCAGCGGGTGCTGGCGCTGGTCGGGATCCAGGCAACGGTGCGCAGCGCCGACAGCGCCCAGTATCAGCGTCGCCGTCAGAGCTTCGATTACGACATGGTGCTGAACACCTGGCTTTCGTCGCTGTCGCCCGGCAACGAACAGCGCTACCGCTGGGGCAGTGCCGCCGCCGGGCAGCAGGGCTCCTTCAACTATGCCGGGGTGCAGAGCGCCGCCGTGGATGCCATGATCACCGCGATGCTGGCCGCGCGCAGCGCCGGCGATTTCGTTTCGGCGGTGCGGGCGTTCGACCGGGCGCTGATTTCGGGACACTATGTGGTTCCGCTGTTCCACCTGCCGGAAAAGTGGGTGGCCCGTTGGGACAAGATCAGCCGGCCCGGGAAACATGCCGTTTCCGGGCCTCGTTTCGAAACCTGGTGGGCCACTGAGGCCGGGCAATAGGCGCTGGAAGACCTGCGATGATCCTGACACCGCTGAAGACCATTGAAGCGCATCAGAAGAGCGGCATCTGGGGCCGCGTCACCCTCGACGCGCTGTTCCGCAAGACCGCGATGGCCCATCCGGACCGGCTGGCTCTGTGCGACCCGGCGGATCGCGCAGGCTGGATTCCCGGCACCGCACGCCAGCTGACCTATGGTCAGGCGGATGAGGAAATCACCCAGCTTGCCAGCTTCTTCGGCGCGGTGGGGCTTCAGCCGGATCACGTGATTGGCCTGCAGACGCCGAACACGGTGGATGGCGTCATCGCCCTGCTCGCCGCCTTGCGCGCCGGACTGGTGGTGGCCCCGTTGCCGCTCTACTGGCGCCAGAAGAACGTGCTGGAAGCCCTGTCACGCGCCGGAGCCAAGGCGCTGATCGCCGGCGAGAGCTTCGGCGGGCGCAGCCTCGGGCTGGAAGCGCGGGACGCGGCGGCGGAAATGTTCTCCCTGCGGTTCGTTTTCGGCCTGGGCCGGGATGTTCCCGATGGGGTGATGGAGCTTGGCGAAGTGCTCGGCGCCGGGGCGGAAAGCATGGGCGATCTGTCGGGCAACCTGCCGCGCCGGGGCACCGATGCCGCCGATCATGTGGCGACGCTGACCTGGACCCAGAGCACCAGCGGCGAGCCGCTGCCGATCGCCCGCAGCCACAATCAGTGGATTGCCGCCGGCTTGATGCCCTATCTGGAGCTTTCCCTGCCGAGTGCGCCGAAATTCGTGCTGCCCTATGCGGTGACCGGAATGGCCGGGATCGGCGCCGGGCTGATGCCCTGGCTGCTTTCCGGCGGCACCTTGCATCTGCATCAGCCCCGGTCCCTGCGCCGGCTGGCCGCGCATGTGGATTCCGTCGGTGCCGATTGCGTCCTTTGCCCCGGCAGCCTCGTCGGCAGTCTGGAGAAGCGTCTGGACAACATGGAATGCAGGGTTGTCGCGGTGTGGAGTGCGCATTCGGCGGCTCCCGTTCCGCGCGCCACCAATCGGGATCTCGTCGATCTGCATGTGCTCGACGAATTCGCCATGATCGCCCGCCGCCGGGAGGGCAGCGCCCTGCCCCGCCCGTTCCGCAGCGGCCGGATCGGTTCGCCATCAAGTGCCGCCAATGGCCCCGCGCTCCTGGAAATCGAGGTCGATACCGAGATGGAAGGCTCCGGTGGACCGAACACCTTGAAAGTGCGCGGTGCCATGGTCGCGGACTCGGCCTGGCCATCCTCGCGGGTGCGCATCCCCACCGACAAGGCGGGGTTCGTCGATACGCTTTTGCCCGTCAGAATGTCCGAACATGGGGTTTCGGGCGTTGGTATTCCCGGCACCTCCGCGCCGGGCGTGTTCTCCCTGCCCGCACTGGATGCACTCTATGGGGCCTTCCCCGGCATGAGGGAAGCAGCGGCCTTTCTCGTTGATGACGGCATTCTCGGCGCCCGGGTCTATGCCGCGCTGGTGCCGCAACAAGGCTTTCATCTCGATATCGAGGGGTTCTTCGCCTATCTCGATGCGGAGCGGGCCGGTCTGGCGGAAATTCCGCATCGGATCCTGTCGCTGACGGCGCTGCCGCGCAAGGAGAACGGTGCGGTCGACCGGGCGGCCCTGTCGGAGCGGGTGAGCTTGCGCCATGCCGCGGTTGCGTGAAGCGAGGGTGACTGCGGTGGCCGAGCGGACTGAAGCCTCTCCCCAGCGCTGCGGGAGGCGATGCAGTGCCCGCTAAACTGGGGCCGTTGCCGCGCAGCGGCGCCGGCGTTGCGCCATCGGTTGCCATCGAAATCGACGTCGATGCGGAAATGCCCCGGGCCGGCCCGTGGTTGACCGACGGGCTCGTCGGCTGGTTCGAGGTCACCACGAAAGACGCCCTGCAGCTGGCAAAGACCCACAACCGGTTTCCCGATGCTATCGCCCACTTTCGCGGACAGCACCGCCCGTCCACCGAGGATTCCGCACTCACGGAGCTGGTGCACCTCGCCCGGGCTCGCGGGTTGGAGCTTCCGGTCTTCGTCATCGGCGGGCGTGCCGGACAGTACGACGGGGCCGTGCGCCCTGCAGCCTATGCGGATCCAAGCCTTTCGGCCCCGCTATTTGGGGAGCGGCTGGGGGACGTGATCCGCGAGATCGGCCGTCTCAGCGAAATCCGGCTACGGCGGCGGGTGTTCGGCGCCCTGCCGGGAGAGTGGACGGCGGAGAGCCGCGAGCATTCGACCATCGCCTTGCTGGTGCTCGGCCTCAGTCACCGGTTCGGCGCGGTGTTCGGCGTGGGCGCGGGACGGTTCGAGATCGTCGGAGCCTTCACGTTCGACATGGCGATGCAGTTTCTCGAAGCCCGGCGGTTCGATGCGGTGCTGATCGATTGTCCGCCGGAGATGGCTATCGACTATGTGACCCGGCTGCGCTTCGATCCCAGGCATGTCAATCTTCCCGTGATCGCTTGCGCAAGGGATGCGGCGGATGCGGCCCGGTTGCACGCGGCGGGGGCGAGCGATGTGCTGGCCCATGGGCTGGACCCGGCAGAGCTTTCGGAGCGGGTGCGGATCGCCATCCGTGCCGGAGCGCGGCGCCATCTGGCCGGCGCGTTGCTGCGCCGCTTCCGTCACCGGCATCTGGGCGAACGCGGCCGGCTGCCGCGTGCGGCCTATGACCGCTACCTTGCCGAACTCAGTCGCATCCTGGCCTTGCAGGGGCGAGAGCCCCTGGCGGTACCACTTACCTCGTTTCATCCTGATCCGCTGTGGCGGAGCGCGGCGAATGACGAGGCGTTTCGTCCCGCAGGCGGCAATCCGCTGCGCTCTGCGGCGCTCGCCGCCTCGCGCGAGGAGGATTTTGTTGCTACGGTCGAGGGGCTGGGCGACATGGTCGTCCTGCGCGACGCCGCCGCCGTCGGCCGGCTGGCCCGTCGCCTGTCATCGATCGTGAGCGCGACCAGCTTCCTCTGAGGCGGCGACCCGCGCGCGGATCCGGAACAGACGCCCGCCCGCAACCGGCGGGTGCCGTCAACGCTGAAGGACTGTTTGATGGAAGAAGGCGATCCCCTGCGTATCGATATCGTGTCAGACGTGATGTGCCCGTGGTGCTATATCGGCAAGCGCCGGCTGGAAAAGGCCCTGGCCGAAGTGCCGGATATCGCCGTCTCCTTGCGCTGGATGCCGTTTCAGCTCGATGAGACGCTCCCGCCGGAAGGCAAGGACCGGGCGCAGTATCTCAACGAGAAATTCGGCGGAGCGGAGCGGGCCGAGGCCGCCTATGCGCCGGTGCGGGCGGCGGGCGCCGCGGAAGGCATTCCCTTCGCCTTCGACCGCATTCGCAAATCGCCCAACACCCTCGATTGCCACCGGCTGATCCTGTGGTCCCGTGCGGAGAACGCCCAGAGCGAAATGGCGGAGCGGCTGTTCCAGCTCTATTTCGTGGAAGGCGCCGATCTGACCGACCCGGAAACCCTGATCCAGGCCGCCGACGATGTGGGCATGATGTCCGATCTGGTGGCGGAGCTGCTGCCGACCGATTCCGACAAGGACAAGGTGCAGCGGGATCTCGACAACGCCCGCGCCATCGGGGTTACCGGCGTTCCCTGTTTCATCATCGATGAGCGCTTCATGGTGATGGGGGCGGAAGCGCCGGAAACCCTGGCGGCGGCAATCCGTCATGCGCATGAGACCCGGCCCGGCAACGGCGCCTGACCGCGCTGTCTCCGCTGCCTCAAAAACCAGAGTAAAATTTTCTCACTTTGAGTTCCCCAGCCATGTTTGAAGTAATTAAGAATTCTGCTCTGACGTGGATAGGAATTATAGGTGGGGCGATAACGCTTATCTCTAATATTCAAGGTATTGTTGAGCTGGGGAAGTGGGCTGATTGGCTGATTCTTAAGTGGCGCGCAACGGTTTTTCCTATTTTCTCAGGATTTATTGATCTCATCGGATTCAAGGTTTCGTCCATCGCCATATCAATGATCGCGATGGCGGTATTTGTTAGCGCTATTGCTATCGGTTCGAATTTCGAAAAAAGAATAAAGGTAGATTCCGACGAAGAGTGGAGGTGGGGCCGAGGGAGGATATTTAATGCCCGAGTCCTATTTGGTATATTTATGTACTCATTTCATGCTTTAATTGTTTTTTCTATAAATAAAATTTCATTTATTTATAATTTGTATTTTAATTTCCCATATATTTTTATTTCTCTTCTTTACGTTTTATATGTCGGAGCAATCGTGATTGGGTTGAAAGGATGGCCTCTATGGACCTCTATATCTATTGCGGCAAGCATGATTTTTTTTAGCTTTATTTTTGGTTATGCGGCAACTTCTTCCCAGGAGGCGGGTGTCTCTGATACTGCGTCATTTTTCCTTTCGGGAATTAGCGCTATACTTTGCGGATTGATCGTAGTGGGGGTAGCGCCCCCTCTCACTTTTACACGCAGGATATACTTCCTGAATTTTGGTGTCGCCTGCGTGATTGCACTCAGTCAGATTGGTCGTCTTGGAGCTTCCGTTACGCCCTGAGCTCCCAAGATCGGTTGAGTTTTCTTCAAAACATACCCGGAGCGCCACAGGCACGCCGGGATCTTTCGTTTTTTGGCCATTGATTGAGAATGCCTCGCCTTGAGGCCTGTTCCAGCGATCTGGGGATGACGCCGAGAAGCGCCGTTGCCCCTTGTTTGCAGTCTGACGGCGGCCCATCGGAGAAACGGGCCGCCGTTCGTTTTAGCTGCTATCGGGCCACCGGCCTAGCGGCGCAGGATGCCCTTGCCGGCGTAGCGGGCCTGCTGGCCGAGCTCTTCCTCGATGCGGATCAACTGGTTGTACTTGGCGAGCCGGTCGGAGCGCGCCAGCGAGCCGGTCTTGATCTGTCCGCAGTTGGTGGCGACGGCGAGATCGGCGATGGTCGCGTCCTCGGTCTCGCCCGAGCGATGCGACATCACGGCGGTGTAGCCGGCCTTGTGGGCGGTCTCGACCGCATCAAGGGTTTCCGTCAGCGTGCCGATCTGGTTGACCTTGACCAGGATCGAGTTGGCCACGCCCTTCTCGATGCCTTCGCGCAGGCGCGCGGAGTTGGTGACGAACAGGTCGTCGCCGACAAGCTGGCACCGGTCACCGGTCATCTCGGTCAGCGCCTTCCAGCCGGCCCAGTCATCCTCGGCCATGCCGTCCTCGATGGAGATGATCGGGTAGCGCTTGACGAAGTCGGCGAGATAAGCCGCCATCTCGTCCGGGCCCAGCACCTTGCCTTCGCCGGCCAGGTGATACTTGCCGTCCTTGAAGAACTCGGTCGAGGCCGCGTCGAGCGCAAGGCAGATGTCCTCGCCCGGGCGGTAGCCGGCCGTCTCGATCGCCTTCATGACGAAGCCGATCGCCTCGTCGGTGGAGCCGATGTTGGGAGCAAAGCCGCCCTCGTCGCCCACATTGGTGTTGTGGCCGGCATCCTTCAGGGCCTTGCGCAGGGTGTGGAACACCTCCGCGCCCATGCGCACGGCGTCGCGCAAGGAGGGGGCGCCGACCGGCATGATCATGAATTCCTGGACGTCGATCGGGTTGTCCGCATGGGCGCCGCCGTTGATGATGTTCATCATCGGTACCGGCAGGACGCGCGCGCCGCTGCCGCCGACATAGCGGTAGAGCGGCAGACCGCTGGCATCGGCAGCCGCCTTGGCAACGGCAAGGGACACGCCGAGGATGGCGTTGGCGCCGAGGCGGGCCTTGTTCTCGGTGCCGTCGAGGGCAATCATCGCCTCGTCGATCTTGATCTGGTCTTCCGCGTCGAGGCCGCCGACCGTGTCGAAGATCTCGCCATTGACCGCATCGACCGCCGCGGTGACGCCCTTGCCGAGATAGCGGGAGCCGCCATCGCGCAGCTCCACCGCCTCATGGGCGCCGGTGGAGGCGCCGGAGGGAACGGCGGCGCGGCCGAAGGAGCCGTCCTCCAGGTGAACGTCGACTTCCACGGTCGGATTGCCGCGGCTGTCGAGAATTTCGCGGCCAATGATGTCCACGATAGCGGTCATAATCATCTCCCTGAAGATGTCGGTCCGGCTGGGGGAATATGGGCCGGATTTCGGAGGGGGTTGCTTCGCGGCGGCTGGCCGGAAGCGGGATGAAACGGGGCAAGCCCGCCGCCGGTCGGCGGCGGAGGGTCAGGCGGTGGCGCGGTACTTCTTGGACACCGCGTCGATCTCCATCAACTCCTGAAGAAGTCCCTTCAGGTCCTTGAGGGCAATCATGTTCGGCCCGTCGGAGGAGATGGTGTTGTCCGGATCCGGATGGGTCTCGATAAAGAGGCCGCCGACGCCGACGGCAACGGCCGCGCGCGCCAGCACCGCGACCATCTCGCGCTCGCCGCCCGAGGAGTCACCCTTGCCGCCGGGTTGTTGCACCGAGTGGGTGGCGTCGAAGACGACCGGCGCGCCGGTGGCGGCCATCACCGGCAGCGCGCGCATGTCGGACACCAGCGTGTTGTAGCCAAAGGACGCGCCGCGCTCGGTCAGGAGCACGTTGGGATTGCCGCTCTCGACGATCTTGGTCAGAACGTTCTTCATGTCCCAGGGGGCGAGGAACTGGCCCTTCTTGACGTTGACCACCGCCCCGGTCTTTGCAGCCGCGACGAGGATGTCGGTCTGGCGGCACAGGAAGGCCGGGATCTGCAGCACGTCCACCACTTCCGCCACCGGCGCGCACTGCTCGGCCGAGTGGATATCGGTCAGCACCGGCATGCCGTAGGTCTCCCGGATCTCGGCAAAGACCGGCAGGGCCTCATCGAGGCCAACGCCCCGGCTTGCGGACAGAGACGTGCGGTTTGCCTTGTCGAAGGAAGCCTTGAACACGACGCCAATCCCGAGCGCGTCGGTAATTTCCTTCACCGCGGCGGCGCATTCCAGCACATGCGCCCGGCTCTCCATCTGGCAGGGGCCGGCAATCAGGGCAAAGGGTGCCGAATTGTCAAAAGTGACCGTGCCCGCACGCACGGTGGTGTTGCAGTTTACCGTCATTTCGGAATCAGCTCCTACATTGCCCCCGAGGCCGGCAGTTCCCGGTTGATTAAACGCATCCCCCCCCATTCGCAAGCGCCGGCAGGCATGCATGTATAGTGGGGCTTCGGGATTGGGGGAGAACCTCCCGGATCGGCCGCTTCGACTTGGTTCTTGGCATCAGCCGGGATACACAACCACATTAGCTGTTTCAGCACGGCATATTTGAGAAGGTACGCGCATGGCTCCGACGAAAATTCGCAAGGCGGTTCTTCCGGTCGCCGGTCTTGGTACCCGCTTCCTGCCCGCGACCAAGGCGGTGCCAAAGGAAATGCTGACCATCGTCGACCGGCCGATCATTCAATATGTGGTCGACGAGGCACGGAACGCCGGCATCGAGCACATCGTCTTCGTCACCGGCCGCAACAAGCATGTGATCGAGGATCACTTCGACATCGCCTATGAGCTGGAACACACACTGATGGAGCGGGACAAGAAATCGGCGATGGCGCTGCTCGACGCGATCCGACCGGCGCCCGGCACCACCAGCTTTACCCGCCAGCAGGCGCCGCTCGGTCTGGGCCATGCCATCTGGTGCGCCCGTGATCTCGTCGGCAACGAGCCCTTTGCCGTCATGCTGCCGGACGTGCTGGTCAAGGCCGAGGTCGGCTGTCTGGCCCAGATGGTACATACCTACGAGGAGCGCGGCGGCAATGTGGTTGCCGTGGACGAGGTGGCGCCGGATCAGACCCACAATTACGGCATCGTCGACCCGCAGGACTGGGATGGCGGCCGCGAGATTTCCATCAAGGGCATGGTGGAGAAGCCGGCGCCGGGGACCGCGCCGTCCAACCTCAGCCTGACCGGCCGCTATATTCTTCAGCCGGAAATCTTCGATCTGCTGCAGACCCAGGAAACCGGCGCGGGCGGCGAAATCCAGCTCACCGATGCGATGATCGCCCTGATGAAGACGCAAAACTTCAGCGCGGTCGCCTATGAGGGGCGCAGCTTCGACTGTGGCTCCAAGCCGGGCTTCCTGGCGGCGAATATCGCCTATGCGCTCGACAACGACGAACTGGCCGGCCAGATCCGTCCCCTGCTTGCGGAAATCCTGAATTCCTGACCGGGTGTTCCACCCCTCGCCGCTTACCGTTGCCTTCGATATCGGATCATGATGCGCACTGTTCTTGTCACCGGCTCCGCCGGCTTCATCGGGTTTCACGTTTGCCAGCGGCTTCTTGCCGATGGCTGGCGGGTTGTCGGCCTTGACAGCGTCAGCCCCTATTACGATCCGGAGTTGAAGGAGGCGCGGGTGGCGATCCTGCGTCGGTCCAACCGGTTTCAGGAAGCGCGGATGTCGCTGGAGGATCGCGAGGCGGTGCTGGCGCTGGTGGAGCGTGAAGCGCCGTCGCGGATCATCCATCTCGCCGCCCAGCCGGGGGTGCGCTACTCGCTGACCGAGCCGCAGGCCTATGTGGACGCCAATGTCACCGGTTTCCTGACGGTTCTGGAGGCGGCGCGTGCCTTTCCGGTGGAGCATCTCGTCTATGCCTCCACCTCCTCGGTCTACGGGCTCGACGGGGCGATGCCGCTGTCGCCCCATCGCGGCGGCAATCATCCGATCTCGCTTTATGCGGCGACGAAGAAAGCGAACGAGGCGATGGCGCACAGCTATTCGCATCTGTTCAAGATCCCGGTGACGGGCTTGCGCTTCTTTACCGTCTACGGCCCCTGGGCGCGGCCGGACATGGCGCTTTACAAGTTCACCCAGGCGATCCTCGCCGGCGAGCCGATCGACATCTACAACAACGGCCAGATGGTGCGCGACTTCACCTATGTGGATGATATCGTCGAAGGCATCGTGCGCATCGCCGACCGGCCGGCGGCGGAGGATCCCGACTGGCAGCCGCTCGATCCGGATCCGGCGAGCAGCGGCGGCGCGCCCTACCGGCTCTACAACATCGGCAATTCGCAGCCGGTGGAGCTGATGAGCTACGTCGAGGCCATCGAGGAAGCCTGCGGGCGCAAGGCTATCCGCAACTACATGCCGCTGCAGCCGGGCGATGTGCTGTCGACCTGGGCCGATGTGGAAGACCTGATCGAGGTCACCGGGTTCCGGCCGCAAACCAGCGTGCGTGATGGCGTCAAGGCCTTCGTCGACTGGTACCGCGCCCACTACAACGTCTGACGGCAGGGCGGCGAGCCACGCCGTTCCGGCTCGGACCTATTGAAACCGCGCGCTTTGGGGCTCCCCGATCCCGGCTCGGGGGCCGGGATGACGCCGAGGCGCGGGGCATCGACTTCAGTCATACGGGGCATTGCGGTCACCCTTGACGCACGCATGAGAGACAACTCACCGCAATGAGTTGCTGACCCCACTTCATGGGCAAGGGCGGCTCTACACCGGACATCGCCTCACGCTCCGCGTCCTCCCGGACGGAGCGCAAGCGGAGATCCGGGATCGGAGAGCCACGGCCCTGTCGGCTCAAGCCCTTTGGAAACGTGCGCCCTTTTCGCCCCTTGTTCCCTGCCCCCGGAGCTATTTCCCCTGGTTGGCGGCCTTCGCGGCCTTTTCCGCCTTGGCGGCGGCGAAGCGGGCGCGCAGCTCTTCCGCCTTGCCCGGTTTCACCGTCTGGCGGGCGCGGCCAAGCGCCAGCGCGTCGGCCGGCACCTCTTCGGTGACGACGCTGCCGGCGGCGAGATAGGCGCCATCGCCGATGCGCACCGGCGCGACCAGGGTGGAGTTGGAGCCGATGAAGCTGTTGGCACCGATTTCCGTCAGGTGCTTTCCGAAACCATCGTAGTTGCAGGTGATGGTGCCCGCGCCGATGTTTGCCTTGGCGCCGACGGTGGCATCACCGATGTAGCTGAGATGGTTGACCTTCGCGCCCTCATCGACCCGCGCATTCTTGATCTCGACGAAATTTCCGATATGCGCGCCGGCACCGATCCGCGCCCCCGGGCGCAGACGGGCATAGGGCCCGGCGGTGACGCGGGCGCCGACGTCAGCCCCCTCCAGATGCGAAAAGGCGCGGATGCGGGTGCCATCGGCAACCGAGACGCCGGGGGCGAACACCACATTCGGCTCGATCACCACATCGCGGCCAAGCCTTGTGTCGTGGGAAAAGAACACGGTTTCCGGCGCGACCAGCGTGGCACCGTCAAGCATGGCCGCCCCGCGGCGGCGGGACTGGAACTCCGCCTCCACCGCCGCGAGCTGGACGCGGGTGTTGATCCCCTGCACCTCGGCTTCCGGCGCGGTTTCGGCGGCGACGTTGAGCCCTTGCGCCCGGGCGATCTCGACCGCATCGGTGAGGTAGAATTCATTCTGGGCATTGGCGTTGCCGATGGCCTCCAGAATGTCGGCGAAGTGCGTGCCGCGAAAACCCATGATCCCCGAATTGCAGAAGGTGACCGCCCGCTCCGCCGCGCTGGCGTCCTTTTCCTCGCGAATCGCCGTCAGGTTGTCGCCTTCAGTCAAAAGCCGACCATAGCCGGTCGGGTCGGCGGCTTCAAAACCGAGGACGACCACATCGGCGCCGGCGGTCAGGCGCTGGCGCACCCGGGCAATCGTTTCCGGCGTGACGAGCGGGGTATCGCCGAACAGGACGAGGATGTGATCGGCGGGCTCGGCATAGGCCGGTGCGGCGCTACGGGCGGCATGGGCCGTGCCGAGCCGTTCCACCTGCTCATGGATTGAGGCGGCGGGATCCAGCGCCGCGACATGGCCGGCAAGCTCCGGCATCTGCGGGCCGATGACCACGGCCACCTGATCGCACCCGGCGGAGCGCACGGCCTTCAGCACATGTCCGACAAGCGACAGCCCCCCGACCTCATGCAGCACCTTCGGGAGCTGCGATTTCATGCGGGTGCCAAGGCCGGCGGCCAGAATGATCGCGAGACAGGACTGAGTGCGCATCGGCATCCTCAAGATGGGGTCAGGAATGAGGGTCAGTCACCACGACGCGCGCGCGCTCGTCAAGTCATGGCGTGCGCGATCGGAAAAACTGTTCCGTGAAACACATTCACCTGAGACGATCTGTGCCCTGTTGTCGCAGGCGAAGCTGTGCAAGTAAGGGCGACGGCGCGGCGCGACGCGACCCGCGTGGATGGAAGACAGAGGATGGCAATGACGGACGGGGTGGTCGAACAGATGCAAGGCGAAGCCGAGGAACCGAGGCTGATGCATTTCCCGGTGACGTTTTTCGCAGCGGTGATGGGGCTGGCCGGGTTCGGTCTCGCCACCCGGCAGATCGAGCTGGCGCTTGACCTGCCCTTTACCGCCAGCCGGTTGGTGATCGGGGCAACGGCGCTGGTCTTCCTTGCCATTGCCGTCTTCTTCATCGCCAAGGGCCTGCGCTATCCGGCGGCGTTGCGGGCGGAATGGAACCATCCGGTGCGCATCGCCTTCTTTCCGGCGATCACCATTGGCGTCTTGCTGATCTCCGCTGGCCTGCTGCCTGTGTCGGAGCCGCTGGCGCGTGGTCTGTGGTGCGCGGCAACGGTTGCCCATCTGGCGGTGACCCTTGGCGTCGTTTCCGCCTGGATCAGCCACCGGCCGTTCGAACAGGCGCATCTGACCCCGGCCTGGTTCATTCCCGCCGTCGGCAATGTGCTGGTGCCGGTCGCTGGCGTGCGCCTTGGCTATGTGGAGGTGTCGTGGTTCTTCTTCTCGGTCGGCATCCTGTTCTGGCTGGTGTTCCTGACGCTGGTGTTCAACCGGCTGATCTTTCACAACCCGCTGCCGGAACGGCTGTTGCCGACCCTGGTGATCCTGATCGCTCCGCCCTCCGCCGGCTTCATCGCCTGGCAGGAAATCAACGGCGGTGCGCTCGATCCGCTGGCCCGGGTGCTCTACTACGTCGCGGTGATGTTCGTGCTGATTCTCCTGACCCAGGTGCACCGGCTGTTCCGCCTGCCCTTCACCATGTCCTGGTGGGCCTATTCCTTCCCGCTCGCCGCCTTCACCATCGCCTCGGCCCATTTCGGCACCCGCACCGGGTCCGAGTTTCACATGGCGGCGATGTACGCGACCTATGCGGTGCTGGCCGTGGTGATCGCGCTTTTGCTCGTCAAGACCGGCCGGGGAATCCTGCGCGGTGAGATCTGCCGCCCGGAATGAAACTTTGGCCGGCGGGGGCTGCCCCCCTCGCCCGCCCCTTCGCGGGCCTTGCGTTACCAGAGGGTCTTCTGCGCCCGCTCCGGCCATGCGCGGTCATACTCCGCACCGCCGACCGTGTCCTTGCTCAGCCGCGCCAGAATGCTGCCCGGGGTCGGAAGACTATCTGGGGCTACCTGCTCGCCCGGATCCCAGAGCGCGGAGCGGACGATGGCCCGGGCGCATTGGAAGAACACGGTGGTGATGGTGAGGACGATCACGCTGCGCGGAGCCTTGCCGTCAACGGCGAAGGAGGCCAGAAGCTCCGGGTCGACCGACAGATGGGCGGTGCCGTTCACCCGCAAGGTGGTGCCGCTGCCGGGGATCAGGAACAACAGGCCGACGCGCGGGTCGGCGATGATGTTGCGCAAGGTATCGACCCGGTTGTTGCCGCGCCGGTCCGGGATCATCAGCGTCTTTTCATCGGCGATGCGTACGAACCCCGGCCGGTCGCCGCGCGGCGAGCAGTCGAGCCCCTCCGGTCCGGATGTCGCAATCGTCAGGAACGGCGATGCGGCGATGAAGGCCGCGTAGTCCTCCGACACGTAGTCGATTTCCTTCACCGTCGAGGCGGCGTTCGGCAGGCCGTAAAGGGCCTCAAGCTGGGCAATGCTGTCGATGCGCGACATGGGGGAGCTCCGGTGGGCGGGTGGCAGCGAAAGTAGCACCTCCGCCGCACCGGTCAACGCTGCCTATTCGGCAGCCTCCGCCCTGGGGCTGATCACCGGCTCCATGCCTTCCAGCTCCGAAGGCTGGAGGTGGCACAGGATCCGGTGGTCCTGGCCGAAGGTGCGGTTCGGCGGCAGCTCCACATCGCAGGTGCCGGGGATCATGTAGGGGCAGCGGGTGGAGAACGGGCATCCCTTCGGCGGATTGGAGGGTGACGGGATTTCGCCCTTCAGCACAATATGCCGCTTCTTGACCCGCGTGTCGGCAATCGGCACGGCGGCCAGAAGTGCCTCGGTATAGGGATGATAGGGCGGCGAGAACACCTCCTCGGTGGTCCCCTGCTCCATGATCCGGCCAAGATACATGACGACGATGCGGTCGGCGAGATAGCGCACCACCGAAAGGTCATGGCTGATGAACAGCATAGTGGTGCGGTTTTCGCGCTGGATGTCCATCAGCAGCTCGGTGACGGCGGCCTGAACGGAGACATCGAGGGCGGAGACCGGCTCGTCGGCGATCACCACGCTGGGGTTGCCGGCAAAGGCGCGGGCGATGCCGACGCGCTGCTTCTGGCCGCCGGAGAGCTGGCGCGGCTTGCGCTTGGCGAAATCGCGCGGCAGCTTCACCGTGTCGAGCAGCCGATAGACGATCTCGTTGACCTCCTCCTCGCTCCGGGCAACGCCAAACTTGCGGATCACCCGGCCGATCTGCGCGCCGATGGTGTGCGAGGGGTTGAGGGTGTCGAACGGGTTTTGAAACACCATCTGCAAGTTGGCGATGGTGTCCTTCGTCCGCTTCTGCACGGGCAGATCGCCAAGCTCGGTGTCGCCGAGCAGCACCTGACCGTCGGTCGCGTCTTCCAGCCCCATCAGCACCTTGGCGAAGGTCGACTTGCCGCAGCCGCTTTCGCCGACGATGGCCACCGTCTCCGCTTCGCGGGCGGAAAAGGTCAGCTTCTCGTTCGCCTTCACCGTGCGAGTCGCCCCGCCCATGGCCAGAAGGCCGCCGGTCTCGATGGCGTAATGCTTGGTCATGTCCTTGACCGACAGGACCACCGGGCCGGCCTTGATCGGCGGTTTGGCCTCGCCCTTCGGCAGGTCCCGGTCCCAATCGATCTCGGCAAAGCGCTCGCAGCGCACCCGGTGATCGTCGTCGCCGGGCACGGGATGCATCGGCAATGCGCGGGCGTCGCACAGCCCGCCCTTGAAGAAGCTGCAGCGCGGACCGAAGTTGCACCCCGGCGGGCGCTCGTGCGGCAATGGCAACTGACCGGGGATCGCCATCAGCGGATGGGCGTTCTTGTCCGCACCGGGCAGCGGGATCGAGCCGAACAGGCCGCGCGTATACGGGTGGCGCATCTCGTCGAAGACATCCTCGATATCGCCAACCTCCACCGCCTCGCCGGAATACATCACGGTGAGCCGGTGACAGGTCTCCAGGATCAGCCCGAGATTGTGCGAGATGTAGATCATCGAGGTGCCGAATTCGGCGGAAATCTCGTTGATCAGCTCGACGATGCCCGCTTCCACGGTGACATCGAGGGCAGTGGTCGGCTCATCGAGCAGCAACAGGCGCGGGTTCGACAACAGCGCCATGGCGATCACCACCCGCTGCTGCTGGCCGCCGGAGATCTGGTGCGGATAGGAGCGCAGGATGCGGCGCGGATCCGGCAGGCGGACCTTGGCGAGCATCTCCTCCGCCCGCGCCAGCGCTTCACTCTGGGACAGGCCGTCATGATAGATCGGCACTTCGGCGAGCTGGTCGCCGATGGTCATGGCCGGGTTCAGGGAGGCCATCGGCTCCTGATAGACCATGGCGATCTTCGACCCGCGGATTTGCCGCAGCTCCTCCTCGGACATGGTGCGCATGTCGCGCCCCTCGAACAGGATCTCGCCGCCGACGATGGCACCGTTCCGGCCCATGTACTGCATGATCGCCAGCGCCACGGTCGACTTGCCGCAGCCGCTCTCACCGACGATGCCATGGGCCTCGCCGGGCATGAGCTTCAGGTTGAAGTCGACAACGGCGGGAATTTCGCCGGCCCGGGTGTAATAGGAGATGCACAGGTTGCGGCACTCCAGCACCGGTGTCTGTTCGGTCATCATGTGGCTCCTCAGTCCCGCAGGCTCATTTCCCGAAGGCCGTCGGCCATCAGGTTGAAGCCGAGGATCAGGCTGGAGACGGCCAGCGCCGGCACCAGCAGCATGTAGGAGAATTTCCAGAGCATCGCCGTCTTGGCGCTCTCGCGGATCATCAGTCCCCAGTCCGGGTCGGGCGGCTGCAGTCCGAGGCCGAGGAAGGTCAGGGTGGTGATCGCCACGGTGGTGTAGCCAAGGCGCAGGCAGGCATCGACGATGATCGGTCCGCGCACATTCGGCAGCAGCTCGACGATCATGATGTAGAGCGGATGCTCGCCGCGCGTTTGCGCCGCGAACACATAGTCGCGGGTCTTGATGTCAAGGGTCAGCCCGCGAACGATGCGCATGATCGCCGGCGCCGAGGCGAAGGTCACCGCCACCACGATGTTGAAGCCCGAAGGGCCGAGATAGTTGAGGATGACGATGAACAGCACCATCACCGGGAAGGACAACAGCACATTGGCGACGAAGGAGATGATCTCGTCCCACCAGCCGCTGAGATAGCCGGAAATCAGGCCGAACAGGGCGCCGACCACATAGGCGACGAAGGTGGCCGAAACGCCCCAGACGATCACCCGCTGGCAGCCCCAGATCATCCGCGACAGCATGTCCCGGCCCTTGAAATCGGTGCCGAGCCAGAAGAACACGTCGCGCTTTTCGCTGAGCGGGGTGACGAAGGGCGCGATCGGCTTGTTCGGGTCGAGCAGCGGCAGATAGGGCGCGGCGACGGCGGCAAGCAGCCAGAAGAAGACGAGGGTCAGGCCGATCACCGCGACCCGGCTTTCGCGAAAGGCGCGCACGCCCAGCACATAGAGCAGCAGCGTTGCCGGAATGGCCGGCAACAGGATGTAGTCGGCGGCCGGCCCGAGCGCGCTGCCGCCCATGACATAGCTCATCAGCGGCAGCCACATCAGCAGCCCCAGGGCGATCAGCGCCCGTGGGTGCGACAAGCGCTCCAGCGCCGAAGGTCCCGCCTCGATTTCGGTAACAGCCATTGAGGGTCTCTCCCGTCCTTCAGGCGAAGCGGATGCGCGGATTGAGGAAGGTGTAGCCGATGTCGGAAATGATCTGCGACAGCACGGCCACGGCCACGGCGACCAGGGTGCAGGCCTGCACCACCTCCACATCCGGGAACAGGGCGGCCTCCAGCAACAACTTGCCGAAGCCGTCGTATTCAAAGAACACCTCGACCACGACCACGCCGGAGAGCAGCCAGTTGAGCTGCAGCACGATCAGCGTGAAGGGCGCGATCAGCGCGTTGCGCAGGGCGTGTTTCATCACCACGCGCCGATAGGGCAGTCCCTTGAGCACGGCGGTGCGGATGTATTGCGAGGTCATCACCTCGGCCATGGAGGCGCGGGTCATGCGGGCGACATAGCCAAAGTCGTAGATCACCAGCGTCAGCACCGGCAGCAGCAGTTCGCGGAAACTGAAGCCGTTGATCATCGCCGCCTTCGCCGGCAGCCAGCCAAGGCCGAGCGACAGCACCACCGTCAGCAGGATCGCCGTGGCGATTTCCGGGATACTGGTGGTGAAGACCGACAGGAAGGAGATCGTCCGGTCCTGCACGGACCCCTCCTTCATTCCGGCGAGAATGCCCAGCACCAGCGACAGCGGGATCATCAGCGCGAAGACGAAGAAGGCGAGGATGCCGGTGTTCGCCAGCCGGTCGAGCAGCAAGGGGCCGACGGGGCGGTTCTTCTCATAGGAAAAGCCCATGTCGCCTTGCAGGATGTCCCCCACCCAGTTCAGGTAGCGGGTGTGGAAGGGCACATCCAGCCCCTTCTCCGCCAGCCAGGCGTTGTAGCTCTCCTCCGTCAGCGCGGAGACGGCAAAGCCGCCGAGTTCCTGAACCGCGAGACGCTTCTTGAACTCCGGCGTGTCGAAGATCGCGAACAAGAGCAGCGACGCGACGGCCATGATCAACAGCATCTGGAGAAGCCGTCGCAGGATCAGTTTCAGCATATTGGGTCACCATGTCTGGATCCCGGCGCCGGGCCGCCCTGGAGAGGCGGTGCGGCGAAGGGCTGCCGGGCGGGAGATCGTCCCCCGCCCGGCCGGATCGTCATGGGCGTCAGGCCGCCTTCCAGACCTTGTTGAACTGGTGATACTGGGTCGGGTGCGCCGGGTAGCCATGCACCGCCTTGCTGGCGATGGTGTAGACCGGGCGGCAGATCGGCTGCACCATCACCGCATCGTCCTGAAGCACCTTCTCGATGTTCTCCATCAACGCGCGGCGCTTTTCCACGTCGAGCGTTGCTTCGGCCTCATCCAGGGCCTTGTCCCATTCCGGGTTGGAGTACTTCGTCTCGTTCCAGGGAACACCGGTCCGGTAGCCGAGCGACAGCACCATGGTGCCGAGCGGGCGGTGGGTCCAGGCGGTGGCGCCGAACGGCGTCTTGTCCCAGATCTCCCAGTATTTCGAGGGCGGCATCACATTGACGTTGAGGGTGATGCCTGCGTCCTTCAACTGGTCGCGCATGGCCTCGGCCACGGTCTGGTGCCACGGGCCATCGGTGTTGCCGACGTCAATGGTCAGCTCCAGCCCGTCCGGATAGCCCGCTTCGGCGAGTAGCGCCTTGGCACCGTCGACGTCCCGCACCAGCGGCGGCAGCTTGAAGTATTCCGGATGGATCGGCGCCACATGCTGGTTCTCACCGATATCGCCGCCTTCCGGATAGACCAGCTCCTTGATCAGCGCATTGTCGACCGCCTTGACGATCGCCTGGCGCACCCGCTTGTCGTCGAACGGCTTTTCCGTCACCTGGAAGCGGCAGCACAGGGTCTGTGCGGTGCGCGCCGCGATGATGTTGCCATCCAGCGCCTTGGCCAGTTCCATCTGCTCGACGCCGAATTCGTAGATCGCATCCACGTCGCCGCCGGCGAAGGTGGTGAGCTGGTTGTCCTCATCGAAATTGTAGTAGTGGATCTCGTCGAGATAGACCTTGCCGCCCCAGTACTCGATGCCCTCCACTCGCTTCAGGATGCAGCGGTCGCCGACGGTGTTTTCAACCAGCGTGAACGGGCCGGTGCCGATGGCATTGTCGGAGAACGGCGGCTTGAAGCTGCGGTGCACGAGGGCCGTCGGATAGTTGTACATGTCCTCGGGGAAGGACAGCACCGCCTTCGACAGATGGAAGCGGATGGTGTGGTCGTCGATTACCTCGATGGCACCGTCGCGCATCACCTTCTTGCCGTCCTTTTCCTCCATCAGCGCGGCAATGGACGACAGGCCGACATTCGACGAGCCGAGATCCGGGTTCATCCAGCGCTCGAAGTTGAACTTCACGTCCTCGGTGGTGAAGTCGTCGCCATTGTTCCACTTCACGCCCTTGCGCAGGTAGAACGTCCAGGTCTTGAGATCGTCCGAGGCCTCCCAGCGCTCGGCCAGCATCGGCCGGGTGACGTTGTCCGGGCCGGTCATCGTCAGGTGTTCCAGGATGTGCCGGGTCTGGTTGGACATCTCCACCCAGGAATAGGTCGCCGGATCCTCCATCTTCTGCACCTGCATGGCGACCTTCAGCACGCCGCCGGACTGGGCGTTCGGGTCATCGGGCGGGAACGGCATGTTGGCCTGGTCATCGGCGAAGGCGGGGCTCGGCAGGCCGGCCATCGAATAGGCGGCGCCGGCGCCAACGCCAAGAAGCGCGGCGAAGCGAACGAACTCGCGGCGGCTCAGCGCACCATCCTTCATCTGCTTCCGCAATTGCGGAACCTTGGAATGCAGTCCCGTCGAAGAATTGTTGGTCGACATGTGCCCTGTCTACCTCCTCATTTTCAGTTTGTCCGGTGTCGAACTGTCGGGGTGCGAAGACCGCGCGGCGGCGGTGTCGCGTGTTCGGCAGGCGGCGAAAGGCCGAGGTCTCTCGGTGAGTTTCACCCTCCCCGATCGGGGAGCATGGCTGATGCTTGTTGATCTCATTCAGTTACATCGCCGAGCCTGTCACTTGGCTATGATCTTAATTTAGCACACGATCAGGTCAATTTCGCAAAGCCTCAAATTTGATTTTTTTGCTTTGCGGCAGAAATTTTGCCGTTCGCAGCTGGCTATTGCCGTCCGTCTTGCCGCCTCTGAATTTGCGGGAAAATTAATTAATCTCACGCATTTTTGGGGCGAACAGGAAATATACCTGACATTTCATCACCCGTCTGCGCACGGAATTCATGAGAATTTGCGCTTGTTATTTCGTCTTCTTTCGACGCGGAAAATGGCAGACGGACTTCCCTCGTCGGAGTGGTGCGCCCCACCCTGCGGCCACACGCCGCGCGGGTAGGTAAACCGCGCATTCCGGGGGGGGTGCGACCAGCTCGCCGGTGTCGCCGTCGAACCTTGACGAAACCTTGCCGCCCGGCGGCAGCGCCCTCGCGCAGCTCGCGTTTTTTTGCACCTGCAAAAGGACGGGAAAAGCGGTTTCCGGACGGCGTTTCGCGCCCTGCCCAGACAAAAAGGACTGGCGTCTCGCGATTCGAGCGGCGGCTGGATCGCGGGTGCTCCGCGCGAACCAGGGCCTGGCCGCCGCCCTCTCATTCAGTCAAATTGAATATGAAATAAGCGATTGAATTCAGATTGTTATATGATTTTTATAAACTTAATTGTCATCTCGCATCGATCGAGAAAGCTTCATTTCTCGTGTCGTTCATGAGGTGATTTCGATAAGTTTATGTCTTTGTTGAGTTTTAAGAGTCCTCTTCATCATCCCCAACCTGTCCATGCATCATCTCGCCGAAGCAAGCGATGACATGGCTGGCGAAGGCGTCGGTGGCCTTTCCGGTCTTGCCCGCCTCCTTGAGGATCAGATGATAGGTACCGATCTCCGGCAGCCCGTGCCGGCGGCCGAACCGCTGCAAGGGCGGCTGAACCACGCTTGCCGGGAATGGAGCAATGGCGAGGTCCGCCAGCAGGGCGGCTTCCTGCCCGGCGCTGTGGAAGCTCTGGTAGGCAATGCGATAGGGGTGCGCGGCCTTGTCGAGCGCCGCACGCGCCGCCTTGCGCCAGGGGCAGCCGGAGACCGAAAGCGCCAGCGGA
Source organism: Stappia indica (assembly GCF_020177335.1). Classification (GTDB taxonomy): domain Bacteria; phylum Pseudomonadota; class Alphaproteobacteria; order Rhizobiales; family Stappiaceae; genus Stappia; species Stappia indica_B. The sequence goes on from NZ_JAIVMG010000001.1 coordinate 364,013, forward strand.
ACCGGGTCGCGGCTATAGGCGACACCGCCCTCAAGACCGGCCCAGACCAGCGGCTCGGTGTAGACGATCTCTCCGCCGCGCGCGAGTTCACTGTCTGGGCGCGCGGTGTAGAGGATCAGGTCGAGTTGCCGATCCTTCAACTTCTGCAACAGCGGCGGGCTGCCGTCCAGATGCACATCCACATTGACCGCCGGGTGAGAGCGGGCAAAGCGGGTGAGGATGTTCGGCAGGAAACGGGTGCCGAAATCGGAAGGGGCGCCAAAGCGCACCTCACCTTCCACCGCCGGCGCCCGGAACAGGGACACCGCCTCGTCATTCAGCATCAGGATGCGCCGGGCGTAGCCGAGCAGCGCCTCCCCTTCCGCCGTCAGCCGGACCGAGCGGCCTTCCCGGGAAAAGACCGAGACGCCCAGCAGCCCCTCCAGCTTCTTGATCTGCATGGAAACGGCCGACGGGGTTCGCCCGACCGCCTCGGCAGCCTTGGAAAAGCCCCCGGTCTCGGCAATGGTCAGAAAGGTGCGGTAAAGGTCCATTTCGACCAGCGGCGCGCCCTTGCCCGGCAGGTTGTCCATCTTAACCTCGATCGTTCAAATTATTTGATTTCATAATTAAGTTCTTTTCGTTTGATTGACAGGTCAAATGCGCACATATCCCGCGTAATGGCGCTGACGCTTGGCGCAGCGCGTGTCCCCATGTCGATCTCGCAAGAGGAGAACATCATGTCCTATCTGACCCGGGTTCTCGGCCAGACCCTCGGTGTCGCATCCCGCGTTCACACCCTGCAGGTCGCGGATCGCGACGCGCGCAGCCTGTCCGATATTGGCGTTGCCGATAGCGAAGCCGCGCGTGCCCGGTTCAAGTCCCTGCGCTTCGGCGAGCCGGTGTCTTCCTTTGCCGCCCGTCTCGGTATCAACGGGCGCTGAGGCCCACCGGGACAGCCACGCGCTGAGAAATTCAGATCACAAGCCCTCGCCGATTTCCTCGGCGGGGGCTTTGTCGTTTGGCGGTCCGATGGACAGGACAGGGCGCCCGGCACGGAAAACCGGTTCCCCTTTGGCTGTGCCTGATCTAAGTCACGGGGCAGACCAACCGCGCGAGACAGACCAACGTCATTTCGGGGAGACTGCCATGCAGCCGGCACGCGACATTCAGCGACTGATCGAGATCATGGCGGCCTTGCGCACGCCCGGAACCGGTTGCCCCTGGGACCTGGAGCAGGACTTCGGCACCATTGCTCCTTACACGATCGAGGAAGCCTACGAGGTCACCGACGCGATCGCGCGCGGCGACATGACGGATCTGCGTGAGGAACTGGGCGACTTGCTGCTTCAGGTGGTCTATCACGCGCGGATCGCCGAGGAGGATCAGGCGTTCGTCTTCGCCGATGTGGTGGAGGGCATCACCGCCAAGATGATCCGCCGTCACCCGCATGTGTTCGGCGATGAGGATGCACGCAGCGCCGGCATGGCCAAGGGCGCCTGGGAGCGGATCAAGCAGGAGGAAAAGCGTCTGCGAGCCGAGGCGCGGGCCGCCGAGGGATTGAGCGAGGAGGCGCCGCGCTTTCTCGACGCGGTGCCGCCGGTGTTCCCGGCGCTGACGGAGGCGGAAAAGCTGCAGCGCAAGGCCTCCCGCGTCGGCTTCGACTGGGGCGCGGCCGGTCCGGTGCTCGACAAGATCCGCGAAGAGGTCGAGGAACTGGCCGATGAGGTCTGTGCGCCACAGCCGGACCGGGAGCGGATCGCCGATGAGATCGGCGACATGATCTTCGCCATGGCCAATCTCGCCCGCCATCTCGACATCGATCCGGAGGAAGCCCTGAAGCGGACCAACCGGAAATTTCGCCGCCGCTTCGCCGCCATCGAGGATGCGGCGGCGGCGCAAGGGACGACACTCGACGCCATGACCCTTGAGGACATGGAGGCGGTGTGGCAGGCGGCCAAGCGCCTGCCCGAAGAGACCGCCGCCGGCGCGGCGCCGGCCTCCCCTACCGCTCAGACCGTCGGTTCGGAGTCAGTCGGTTCCTGATCCCGAGGTCGGATCGTAACCGGAAGGTTTCGCGGGCGCGTTGTCCTTGCCCGCATCCTCGTCCGAGGGGAAGAGCGGTTCCGGCGCTGCGAGATAGCCGCGGCACCGGGCAAGAAACCCGCCCCGGTGGCGCTCGCTCACCCTTGCGCTGATCCGTACGCCCTCTTCGCCGTCCTGGCGGGCCATCACTTCAGTGTTGCGATAGAGCCAGGCGAGGGTCTCGCCATCATCGACGGGCAGGCGCAGTTCATAGGTGATGCTCCGGGTGGACAGCTCCGCCTCGATCCGCGCCAGAAGGGCGTCAACCCCCTCCCCGGTTTGCGCCGACAGGCCGATGGCACCGTTGGGGCGCCGGGCGTTTTCCGCCAGGATCGCCCGTTTGCGGTCTTCCGCCAGCCGGTCGATCTTGTTCCACACCTCGATGATGGTCGCGTCCTGGTCTCCCTCCAGACCGAGCAGCGCCAACGTGTCGGCGACATCGGCCGCCTGGGCCTCGCTGTCCTCGTGGGAAATGTCGCGGACATGCAGGATCAGATCGGCCTCGGTGACCTCCTCCAGCGTCGCCCGGAAGGCGGCGACCAGATGGGTCGGCAGATCGGAGATGAAGCCGACCGTGTCCGACAGGATCACCTCGCCGCCATGGGGCAGCGCGATCCGGCGCAAGGTCGGGTCGAGAGTCGCGAACAACAGATCCTTGGCAAACACCTCGGATTGGGTCAGCCGGTTAAACAGGGTCGATTTTCCGGCATTGGTATAGCCCACCAGCGCGATCACCGGCTGCGGCACCTTGCGCCGCTTGGACCGGTGCAACTCGCGGGTGCGGCTGACCTGCTTCAGGTCCTTCTCCAGTCGGGTGATCCGCTCCTGAATCAGCCGCCGGTCGGCCTCGATCTGGGTTTCGCCAGGGCCACCGATGAAGCCCAGACCGCCGCGCTGCCGCTCCAGGTGGGTCCAGGAGCGCACGAGGCGGCTCTTCTGCCACTTGAGGTGGGCGAGTTCGACCTGAAGGGTGCCCTCCGCCGTGCTGGCGCGAGCGCCGAAAATCTCCAGGATCAGGCCGGTGCGGTCGAGTACCTTGCACTCCAGCGCCTTTTCCAGGTTGCGCTGCTGGATCGGCGTCAGCGGGTGATCGACGATGAGAAGTTCGATCTCCTCCGCCCGGACGATGGCGGCGAGATCGTCGACCTTGCCGCTGCCAAGCAGGGTCGCGGGACGCGGCGCACTCACGCTGACGATGGCGCTGGAGATCACATCCAGTTCGATCGCCGCGGCGAGGCCGACGGCCTCCTCAAGCCGGGCTTCGGGCGACCGGCGCGGCGTCTCCTGGCCGGTGTCCGAACGACGGCGAGGGTCGAGGACGGGAACGATCACGACGGCCCGCGCCCCGGTGGAGGAACGCGGGCCATCGCTGGCATGGTCCGGTCCGCCCCCGCTGGGGGCGCCGGAGGTCTGGCGTGGCTGTTTTTTCAATCAGCCCGCGGCTTTCTCGCCCGCTTCCTCGGACGGATCGAACAGTTGCACCGGTGCGTTCGGCATCACAGTGGAGATCGCATGTTTGTAGACGAGCTGCGAATGGCCGTCACGGCGGAGCAACACGCAGAAATTGTCGAACCACGTCACGACGCCCTGCAGCTTGACGCCATTGATCAGAAAGATCGTCAGCGGCGTCTTCTGCTTGCGAACGTGGTTGAGAAAAGTGTCTTGAAGGTTTTGAGCGCGGTCAGCCATGTTTTATTTTTTCCTGATTTTGCCTTTGCATTATAGGTGCGCCCGCACCGACGTTTCGCGTGCCCGGCCAGCCGGCGCCATCTCGCGCGGCCAGCCCGAAGTCATGCACCCTGGAGGAAGGCGCATGACGACGCGGCGGACAGTCTATCGTATCCTTACGGGGAATTCTGCCCGTTTTTACAAAACGTCAAGCGCGGCATTCAAACTGGTTCCAATTCACTAACCTCATGGAATTTTGAACGAAGTTCGCTTGCGAATGAACCGGGGTGCCCATTCCCGATCACGGCATCATCGACCTTCACCACCGGCATGACGAGGGTGGTTGCGGCGGTGATGAACGCCTCCTTCGCGTTCTTCGCTTCTTCCACGGTAAAGGGTCGTTCGTCAAACGATAAACCCTCACGTTCAATCATATCGAGAACAACCCGCCGGGTAATCCCTGCCAGAATGCCGTGTTCGGCCGGGCGGGTGACGAGGGTGTTGTCGGTGGTGATGATCCAGGCGTTGGTCGAGCCGCCTTCGGTGACGAACCCGTCCGCGTCAACGAACCAGGCTTCCTTAGCGCCGGCCTCCTTGGCCTTCTGCTTCACCAGGACGTTCGGCAGCAGGCCGACCGACTTGATGTCCACCCGGTCCCAGCGGTTTTCCGGCACGGTGATGACGCCGACGCCCGCCTCGGCGGCCTTGTCGCCAACTTCCGGCCGAACGGCACGGGAGGTGATCACCAGCGCCGGCCTGGTGCCGGCCGGCGGGAACACATGGTCGCGCCGGGCCACGCCCCGGGTCACCTGAAGATAGACGATGCCCGACTGCACCCGGTTGCGGTGGATCACCTCGCGCATCACCTGCGCCAGCGCGGCACGCGACATCGGCATGGCGATCGACAGCTCGCGCAAGGACCGTTCCAGCCGATCCAGATGCCGCCGCTCATCGACGACCTTGCCGCGCCAGATCTCGCAGACCTCGTAGACGCCATCGGCGAACTGGTAGCCCCGGTCCTCGATATGCACCGCCGCTTCGGCATGGCGAACATAACGACCGTTCACATAAGCAATACGACTCATCATCCCTCCGAATGTCTCGCGCCGGACGCCCTCGCATCCCCGGGCATCCTGCTCGCGCGGACGCACGGATGCACCATTCGATTCCACACCTATCAGAAAAATTCCAGACTGACGCGGAACATCTGCTCCACCTGGCGCACGCGCTCCGCGATCGCGAACAGCACCGCCCGGTCATGCGCCCGGATGATGGTGCTGCCGTCAGGCGTGATCACCTCGCCATCGCGGAAGATCGCGCCAACGCGGATTCCGTCCGGCAGGTCGATGTCGCGCAACGGGCGGCCGACCAGCGGCGAGGTTTCCAGCGCCTCGGCCTCGATCACCTCGGCAGCGCCGTTCTGCAGGGCATGCACCCCGCGGATGCGGCCCCGGCGCACATGCTGCAGGATCTTGGAAATCGTCACCTGGCGCGGATTGACGAAGGCATCGATGCCGAGCGCGTGGGCAAAGGCCGGATAGCTGGGGTTGTTGAGCAGCGACAGGTTGCGCTTGCAACCGAGCTTCTTGGCCATGACGCAGGACAGGATGTTCACCTCGTCCTCATTGGTCAGGGCGATCAGCGTATCGGCGTCCTGAACATCGGCCTCCAGCAACAGCTTCTGGTCCAGCGCGCTGCCGTGCAGGATCACCGCCCGCTTCAGCGTGTCGGCGACGCTTACCGCCCGCTCGCGCGAGTGCTCGATGATCTTCACCTTGGCGGCCGATTGCCGCTGTTCCAGCGTACGTGCGACATAAAGGCCGATGTTGCCGCCGCCGGCAATCACCACCCGGTTCGCCTCCGGCTCCTCATGGCCGAAGATCGCCAGGGTGCGCCGCACCCGGTCGCGGCGGGCGGTGACATAGACCAGGTCGCCCACCAGCAGGGAATCGGAGCTCTTGGGCACGAACAGGTGATTGCCGCGAAAGACGCCGGTGACCACCGCCCCAAGGTCCGGGAACAGTTCGGTGAGCTGGCGCAGCGGTGTATTGACCACCGGGCAATCCTCGCGGCAGATCACGCCGACGACGACGACCTGATCGTCGGCGAAGCGGATCGTCTCCACCGCGCCGGGCAGCGCCAGCCGGCGCATGACCATTTCGCCCACCTCGATCTCGGGCGAGATGATCACGTCGATCGGCATGTTGTCGCGGGAGAAAAGGTCGCTCCACTGCGGCGTCAGATAGCTCTGGGCGCGCACGCGGGCGACCTTGGTCGGCACGCTGAACAGCGAATGGGCCACCTGGCAGGCGACCATGTTGACTTCGTCGTAAAGCGTGACGGCGATCAGCATGTCGGCCTGGTCGGCGCCAGCCTGGGCCAGAACGTCCGGATGGGCGCCATGACCGACGAAACCGCGCACGTCGAGCGTGTCGCGAATGGCGTTGATCAGCCGCGGCGACGAATCGATGACCGAGACGTCGTTCTGCTCCGAGGCGAGTTTTTCCGCTATGCCGTAGCCAACCTGGCCGGCTCCACAAATCACCACTCTCATGGGTCAGCGCGTCCTCTTAGTGTGCCATTTGGCGCGGTGTGTATCACGAAAGGCCGAGGGACTTGAGCTTGCGATGCAGGGCCGAGCGCTCCATGCCGACGAACTCGGCGGTGCGGGAGATGTTGCCGCCGAACCGCTTGATCTGCGCCTGAAGATAGTCCCGCTCGAACATCTCGCGCGCATCGCGCAGGGGCAAGGCCATCAGATGCTCGCCGCCGCCGTTGGTCGGCAGGTTCGGAGCGTCGGCGCCGATCTCGCTCGGCAGAAGATCGGCGGTGATCACCGCCTCCGGATCGGCCCTTGTGAGGATCATCAGCCGTTCCACGTTGTTGCGCAGCTGGCGCACGTTGCCGGGCCAGTCATGGGCCTGCAGCACCGCCATGGCGTCGGCGCCGATGCGGCGGATCGGCAGGCCCGAGGCCACCGAAATCTGCTCCATGAAGAATTCCACCAGGCCGGGGATGTCCTCGCGCCGGTCGGCCAGCGCCGGCACATGCATCGGCACCACGCCCAGACGGTGGAACAGGTCCTCGCGCATGCGCGCCTCGGCGATCTCCTGTTCCAGATTGCGGGCGCTGGAGGACAGGATACGAATGTCGACGCTGACCCGGCCCGCGCCGCCGACCCGGGTGAAGGTCTGGTCGACGAGCACCCGCAGGATCTTGCCCTGGGTCTCGTAGGGCATGTCGGCGACCTCGTCGATGTAGAGCGTGCCGCCGTGGGCCTCCTCCATCGCGCCGATCTTGCGGATCCGGCCGTCCTGGTCCTCGATGCCGAACAGCTCCTCCTCCATCCGCTCCGGGGTGATGGTGGCGGCATTGATCACCACGAAGGGATTGCGCGCGCGCTGCGACAGGGCGTGGATGCTGCGGGCGGTAAGCTCCTTGCCCGAGCCGGACGGGCCGGTGATCAGCACCCGGCTGTTGGTCGGCGCGACCCGCTCGATGGTGTTGCGCAGCTGGTTGATGGGACCGCTGTTGCCCAGGAGGTCGAGCGCGTCGGCACTGCGCTGTTTCAGCTCGCGGATCTCGCGTTTCAGCGAGGAGGCTTCCAGCGCGCGCTCGGTGATCAGCACCAGCCGGTCGGCCTTGAACGGCTTTTCGATATAGTCGTAGGCGCCGCGCTTGATGGCCGAGACGGCGGTCTCGATGTTGCCATGGCCGGAAATGATCACCACCGGCAGATCCGGATCCTGCTCCTTGATCACGTCGAGCAGGCCGAGCCCGTCGAGCCGGCTGCCCTGGAGCCAGATGTCCAGCACCACCAGCGAGGGGCGCCGTTCCTGGATCGCGGCCAGCGCCGTATCGCTGTCGCTGGCCGTGCGCGTATCGAAGCCGTCGTCTTCAAGGATACCGGCAATCAGGTCCCTGATATCCGCTTCGTCATCGACAATCAAAATATCATAGGCCATCTGTCACAACCGTTCCCGAGGTAAGGTGTTCGTCCGTGGCGTCCGTCGCGGCGTCCTGGCGCTCGGTGGCCATGGTCAGCCGCACCATCGCGCCGCGTCCGCCGCCGGAGCCGTCCGCATCCACCGGCGCATCCAGCAACTCGATGCCGCCGCCGTGTTCTTCCATGATCTTCTTGACGATGGCGAGGCCAAGGCCGGTGCCCTTCTCGCGGGTCGTCATGTAAGGCTCCAGCAGCCGTTGCCGGTTCTCCACCGGCAGGCCGATGCCGTTGTCGACCACCTCGATCGCCAGCCGGTCGCCCTGGTTGTGCAAGGTGACGGTGATGCGGCCATGCTCAAGCTGCTCCGGCGGCAGGGCCGACACCGATTCCGCCGCGTTCTTGATCACATTGGTCAGCGCCTGGCCGACAAGCCGTGCATCGAAGCAGGCGCGGGCGGGATCTTCCGGAAGCTGAGTGGAAATCGAGATGTCCGGATTGGCGACCGTTTGCAGGAACGCGGCCTCGCGCACGGTGTTGCGCAGATCGGCACTGCTCTTGGTCGGTTTCGGCATCCGGGCGAAAGAGGAGAATTCGTCGACCATCCGGCCGATATCACCGACCTGACGAATGATCGTGTCGACGCATTGATCGAACACAGTACGGTCGTCGGTGATCTTCTTGCCGTAGCGCCGCCGGATCCGCTCCGCCGAGAGCTGGATCGGGGTAAGCGGGTTCTTGATCTCATGGGCGATGCGCCGGGCAACATCGGCCCAGGCGGAGGTGCGCTGCGCCGACACCAGATCGGTGATGTCATCGAGGGTAACGACGAAACCGTGCTCGCTGCGGGTTGACTGTTCGCTGGTGACCCGCACGTTGATGGTGCGCTCCCGGCCCTGGCGGTGAAGCGAGAGCTGGTCCTCGCGCATCCGGTCGTCCTCCCGCGCCAGCGCCTCGCCGAGCATCTCGGCAAGTTCCGGCACGGCGGTGCCGACGGGTTGGTCGAGCAAGTCGTCTTCCTCGACATCGAGAAGGGCGAGCGCCGAGCGGTTGACCAGGGTAATCCGGCCGCCATCGTCGACGCCAATCACCCCTGCGGTGACGCCGGACAGCACCGCCTCGGTAAAGCGGCGGCGGCGGTCGATCTGGTCGTTGGCGGCCAAGAGGGCCTCGCGCTGGCCGCGAAGCTGAGCGGTCATGTTGTTGAAGGTCGCGCCGAGATTGGCGAGATCGCCGGCGGATTTGTCGGTTTCCACCTGGACATAGAGATTGCCCTTGGAGACCTGATCGGCAGCGCCGATCAACCGGCGGATCGGTGAAACCAGCATGTTGGCGAAGCCGAAGCCGATCCAGACCGAGGAGAGCAGCAACACCAGGGTGACGCCGGTATAGACCAGTGCGAAGGCGACCTGCACGCCGAAGCGGCTCTGTTCCATCACCGTGTACTGGCTGGCCCCCTCCTGCGCCAGCCGCATGTAGTCGACCACCCGCTTGTCCATCGCCCGGGCGACATAGAGATACATGTCGTCATAGGCGGAAAGCTTCATCACACCGCCGACCAGATTGGAGATGCCCGGGGCGATCAGCACCGGTTCGCCGCCATCGGCCTGACCGAACGCCTCCTGCGGCGGCGGCAGCACCTCGATGTCCGGATTGACGATCACCCGGGTGATGACGGTGCCGTCCGAGCGCATCAGGAAAGCCCCAAGCAGGGAACGCAGCGAGGTCTGGGTCTGGAAGAAGCTGTCGAAGCGGGTCGGCTCGAAATCGTAGACGGTCTTGGCCCGATCCACGTCATTGGCCATGGCGATCAACTCGCCGCGCAGCACCCTTGCATGTTCCTGCAAATAGGCCTGGGCCACGGTCAGCGCATTGTCGATGATCAGGCGGGTACGGTCCTCGAACCAGCGGTCGAGCCCCCGGTCGAGGGTGATGGTGGCAAGGATCGCCACCAGCACGGCCGGCACCGCGGCGACGACGCTGAACAGGGTCACGATCCGGCCATGCAGGCGGGCGGCGGCCCGTCCGCGCCGGCGCGCCTGCAACAGGCTGATGAACTCCAGCGCGATCAGCACCAGCAGCCCGGCGACCAGGATGCCGTTGATGATCATGGCGACTGTCGTGGCCATGCCATCGGGGGCGATCGGCGTCACCCCCATCAGCACGAAGAAGGTCACGGTGATCGAAATCAGCGCGGCGATGACGAACACCAGACCGAGCTTGCGGATCACGCGGTTGCGCCCGCCGCGCTCCATCTGGAAATCGTTGCTCATGGATTTGTCCGCGATCACGGTCTGGCAACCACCTTGAAGAATCGGAATGGGCGGAACGGTCCACCGGATGCGGCACCGTTACCACACAATGTTGCCAAAATACGACAGGGATAACGAGATGTGAATGCCCCTGTTGGCCGGACCGCCCCGTCATGCGACGGACTGCCACGGCCATGCAACCGGCACTGAACCGCCGGGAAAGGCGCGAAAGCCCCCTTTCCGCGCGGCAAGCATTGTCGGATCAGGCGCTACCGATGGGCGCGGATCACCTGGACGTCGAGGTCGCGGATCTTCTTGCGCAAGGTGTTGCGGTTCACCCCGAGCAGCTCCGCCGCCTTGATCTGGTTGCCGCGGGTGGCCGCCAGCGCCGCGCCGATCAGCGGATATTCCACTTCCCGCAGGATGCGATGATAAAGCCCCGGCGGCGGCAGGGCGTCGCCGAAGGTCTGGAAGTAGGTGTTGAGGTAACGCTCCACGGAAGCCGACAGGTCGATGGGCGCGCCCTCCTCCGCCTCGTCCTCGACGCCACCATTTGCCGGCTGGCTCAGTTCCTGATCGACCAGGGCGGCGGAAATCACATCCTGCGGATAGAGCGCGGACAGCCGGCGCACGAGGTTTTCAAGCTCGCGCACGTTGCCCGGCCAGCGGTAGCGGCGCAGCCGGTCGACCGCCGCCGTCTCGATCTGCTTGGGCGGCAGCCCCTCCTTCTCCGCCAGGGAGAAAAAATGGCGCACGAGGTCGGGAATGTCCTCGGTGCGCTCGCGCAGCGGCGGCAGGCGGATCGGCACCACGTTCAGCCGATAGTAGAGGTCCTCGCGGAAAAGCCCCTGATTGATCAGCTGGCGCAGGTCCTTGTTGGTGGCGGCGACGATCCGCACATCGGTCTTGATCGGCACCCGGCCACCGACGGTGGTGTATTCCCCCTGCTGCAGCACCCGCAAGAGCCGGGTCTGGGCCTCCATCGGCATGTCGCCGATCTCGTCGAGGAACAGGGTGCCGCCATCGGCCTGTTCGAACCGGCCCACGGAGCGTTGCTGGGCGCCGGTGAAGGCGCCCTTTTCATGGCCGAACAGTTCCGCCTCGATCAGGTCGCGCGGGATCGCCGCCATGTTGATCGCAACGAACGGGCCGTTGCGGCGCTTGCCGTAGTCATGCAGGGCGCGGGCGACCAGTTCCTTGCCGGTGCCGGATTCGCCGTTGATCATCACCGACAGGTCGGTCTGCATCAGCCGGGCCAGCACCCGGTAGATTTCCTGCATGGCGGGCGAGCGGCCGATCAGAGGGATGTTCTCGCCCCCCTCCTCCAGCGTTTCGGTACGGCGGCCCTTGGGCTCGGCCAGCGCCCGCCCGACGATGCCGATCAGCTCCTTCAGGTCGAACGGCTTCGGCAGGTACTCGTAGGCACCCTTCTCAGAGGCGCGGATCGCCGTCATGAAGGTGTTCTGGGCACTCATGACGATCACCGGCAGGTCCGGCCGCATCTTCTTGATGCGCGGCAGCACATCGAAGGCGTTTTCATCGGGCATCATCACATCGGTGATCACCAGGTCGCCGTCGCCGGAGCTGACCCAGCGCCACAGGGTGGCCGCGTTGGAGGTAAGGCGCACCGTGTAGCCGGCCCGGGACAGGGCCTGGTTCAGCACGGTGCGGATGGCGGTGTCGTCGTCGGCGACAAGGATCGTGCCGTTTGCCATGATGTCGAAATCCTGTCCTTAGCGCTCGTCGCCCGGCACATGGGCCGGCATGAGAATGCGAAACACCGTGCGGCCGGGCTGGCTGTCGCATTCGATCACCCCGCCGTGGTCGCCGATGATCTTGGCGACCAGCGCCAGACCAAGGCCGGAGCCATTGGCCTTGGTGGTGACGAAGGGGTCGAAAAGGTGGGGAAGCAGCTCTTCCGGCACGCCGTCGATGCCATTGTCGCGGACGCAGAATTCCAGCGGCAGGCTGACCTTCTCCTGGGAACCGGGCACGGCAAGGCGGATGCCGGGACGGTAAGCCGTCGTCAGGGTGATTTCCCCATGCTCCTGACCGGACAGCGCCTCCGAGGCGTTCTTCACCAGATTGAGAAACACCTGTACCAACTGGTCGCGGTTGGCGAAGACCTGCGGCAGCGAGGGGTCGTATTCGACGTTGATGGTCTGGTTGCGGGCGAAGCCGGATGTCGCCAGCCGCTGCACCCGGTCGAGGACCACGTGGATGTTCAGCGGCTCGCGCTCGATTGGGCGCTCGTCGGAAAACACCTCCATCCGGTCGACCAGTTTCACGATCCGGTCGGTCTCGTCCATGATCAGGCGGGTCAGCGGGCGGTCGTCCTCATCGGCGGAGGCTTCCAGCAGCTGCGCCGCGCCGCGAATGCCTGAGAGCGGGTTCTTGATCTCATGCGCCAGCATGGTGGCGAGCCCCGAGACGGTGCGGGCGGCGCCGCGCGAGGTCAGTTGCCGGTCGATCTTTTCCGCCATCCCCCGTTCCTGCAGCATCAGGACCACGAAGCCGGGGCGGTCGGCCACCGGGGCGGCCATGATGTCGACCACCTTTTCCGCGCCGATGCGCGGCGAGCCGATGTCGACCTTGTATTCATTGACCGGGGTGCCGCGTTCACGCACCTGGGACAGGAGCAGCAAGAGCGGGCTGCCGAAGGGCACGAAATGGGCAATCGGGTGGCGGCGCAACACCTGGGCACTGGCGCGGAAGAAATTCTCCGCCGCCGTGTTGGCCTCCTCGATCTCCCCTTGCGGGCCGACCAGCACCAGCGGATGCGGCAGGGCGTCGAGGATCTGCACCTGCGACCCGCCGCCGGGCATCGGCTCGCCAGAGGTCATTTTCTTACCGCCGACGTTCATGCCGCCACTCCCATTTGCGCCGACGAGAACCAGCTTCGCAGCATGGTCAGCACCTGAGCGGGCACGGTTGCCGTCAGCAGCTCCCGGCGCTGATCCGCCGGCATCGGCGTTTCCGCCCCGTCGAGATACCAGGCAATGTGCTTGCGGGCGTTGCGCACGCCTTTTTCGGTTCCGTAGTGGGAGAACATTCCCTCCACATGTTCGCAGACAAGATCCGCCAGATCCGGTCCGGCCGGAATTTTCGGCGCCGGTGTGCCGTCGAGCGCGGCGCCGATGGCACCCGGCAGCCACGGCTTTCCGAAGGAGGCGCGGCCGATCATCACCGCATCGGCGCCGGAGCGGGCCAGCATTTCGCGCGCATCCGCCGCCGAACGGCAGTCGCCATTGGCCACCAGCGGCACGGAGATGCGCTCGCGCACGAGACGGATCGCGTCCCAGTTGGCAGAACCCTTGTAAAACTGGCAACGGGTGCGACCATGCACGGTGATCATGGCAACCCCGGCCGCCTCGGCCCGGGCGGCCAGTTCCGGGGCGTTGATGCTGTCATCGTCCCAGCCAAGCCGCATCTTCAGGGTGACCGGCACCTTGACCGCCGCCACCGTCGCCTCGATCAGCGTCAGCGCATGGTCCGGATCGCGCATCAGGGCCGAACCGGAGTAACCGGAGGTGACCTTCTTCGCCGGGCAGCCCATGTTGATGTCGATGATTGCCGCGCCAGCGCCCTCGGCCATGCGCGCGCCCTCGGCCATCCAGCGGGCTTCCCGCCCGGCGAGCTGCACCACATGCGGATCGACGCCGGCGCTTTCGCTGCGCAGGCGCGTGTCCGCATTGCCATCGGCCAGTTGTTCGCCCGCCACCATTTCCGACACCACCAGGCCGGCGCCGAAGCGATGCGCCAGCCGGCGGAACACCACATCGGTCACGCCGGCCATCGGCGCGAGAAACGCGCGGTTGGGCACGGGAATATCGGCGATCTGCATCGGCGCCTCTGTGGGTGACTGGCTATTTCTGCTCATATGATGTGCACTTTTCATTATGCCTACAGAATAGTCATTCGCGACTGGCCCGCAAGCCTCATTTTTTCGCACTGCACATAAGGCTTGAGGGCCCGCGCGGAAACCGCCAAAACCGTAGCAATCAGTCCAGTAAGCGGATTTTCCAAGAATGGGGTCGGAATTGACCATGCCTGAAACTGCATCCGCCACGAAGGTGGCGGTTCTTGTCGTTGCCGCCGGACGCGGCACCCGGGCCGGCGGCGGCGAGACGCCGAAGCAGTACCGCCGGATCGGCGGTGTTGCCGTCCTGCGACGCACGGTCGAGGCCCTTGCGAGGGTTGACCGGGTCGGCTCAATTCAGGTGGTGATCCATGCCGATGATCGCGCGCTGTACGACGCGGCGCTGGCAGGAAGCACGGCCCAGGCGAAGCTGCGCCCGCCGGTCGGCGGCGGGGACAGCCGGCAGGCTTCGGTCCTGTGCGGGCTTGAGGCGTTGCGCGGCGACGCGCCGGATCTGGTGCTCATTCACGATGCCGCCCGCCCCTTCGCCACCGCCGATGTGGTGACGCGCGCCCTTGATGCGCTTGCCGCTGGCGCCCGGGCGGTGGTTGCGGCCGTGCCGGTGGCCGATACGCTGAAGCGCGGCGAGGTGGCGACGCCGGACGGCAGCGTTCAGGTGCGCGGCACGGTCGAGCGCACGGGCCTCTGGGCTGCCCAGACGCCGCAGGGCTTCGTCTTTGCCGATATTCTGGAGGCTCACCGGCGGGCGGCGGCGGCCGGGGTCGAGGGACTGACCGACGATGCCGCCGTTGCCGAATGGCAGGGGCTGGCGGTTGCGATCAGCCCGGGCGATGCGGCCAACAGCAAGATCACCACCATGGAGGACCTGATGCAGGCGGACCGGATCATCCAGTTGGAGGAGTTTGCCCGATGCGGCGATGTGCGGGTGGCCACCGCCTATGACGTTCACGCCTTCGAGCCGGGCAACGAGGTCATTCTCGGCGGCATCGCCATTCCGCACGACCGGGCGCTGAAGGGGCATTCCGATGCGGATGTGGTGCTGCACGCCCTGACCGACGCCATTCTCGGCGCCCTGTGCGACGGCGACATCGGCCATCACTTCCCGCCAAGCGATCCGCAGTGGCGCGGTGCGCCGTCCGATCAGTTCCTGCGTTTTGCCGCCGAGCGGGTGCGCCGCGCCGGTGGAGCGATTTCCCTGCTCGACGCCACGGTGGTGTGCGAGCGGCCGAAGGTCGGGCCGCATCGCGAGGCCATGCGGGCGCGGATTGCGGAGATCTGCGGGGTGCCGGTGGGGCGGGTCGCGGTCAAGGCCACCACCTCGGAGCGGCTTGGCTTTACCGGCCGCGAGGAAGGCATTGCGACGCTCGCTACGGCCACCTTGCGGCTGCCGTTCGACTATCTGCCGGGAGACACGTCATGCTGACCGAGCTTGCGCCCCTCCTGCCCGCCGCCGAAACCCTGGTGCGGCGCTGTACGGAACGCGGGGTGATGCTGGCCACCGCAGAATCCTGCACCGGCGGGCTGATTGCCGGGCTGATCACCGAAATCGCCGGGTCTTCCGCCGTGCTCGATCGCGGCTTCGTCACGTACTCCAACGAGGCCAAGACCGAAATGATCGACGTGCCGGCGGAGCTGATCGGCCGGGTGGGCGCGGTGAGCCGCGAGGTCGCCGAGGCGATGGCGCAAGGGGCGTTGACCGCCTCGCGTGCCGATATCGCCGTGTCCGTCACCGGGATCGCCGGCCCGGGCGGCGGATCGGCGGTGAAGCCGGTCGGCCTGGTGCATTTCGGCTTTGCCGCGCGCGGCGCGCCGGTGCGCCATGTCATGCGCCGGTTCGAGGATCGGGGCCGGGCCGCCATCCGCGCCGGCGCGATCGCTCAGGCGCTGGAAGGTTTGCTGGATCTGGAGGTGCTTAAAATTTGACCGGCTAAAAAAGCTCTTTGTTGCCAGCGGGGATCGTATACGGTGCCCATGAGTTGATTGCATAAATTTTTGTACGCAATTTCAACGCTCGAAGGGGAAACCTCCATGTGGTCCATCCGGTCCATGCGGCATGCATCGATGGCGCTTGTGCTTTTTGCCGCGCCCGCCACAGCTGGCGAGTTCTACATGATTTCGCGCCAGGCCGATGGGACCTTTTTCGCCAGTCACCGGGTGTTCGAGAAGGCCGGCGAGAACCTCTACCGGATCACCCTCTGCGGCCGGGAGTATTACGCCCGGGCGGCAACCGTTGGCTGGGTCAACTATGAAGCTACGGAAGGGCGCGACGTCGGTCTGGAATACAACGAGGGCAAGGGGTGGTTCCGGGTCTGTGAAGAGCCGGACAAGCAGGTTTCGCTTGAGGATATCGGCGTCTCCGGCACCGATGCGGATGTGATGCGCTCCAGCGATGGCGCCGTTTCTCGCCGCCAGCGGTTCAAGGACATCAGCAAGGCGTTTTCCGACTACAAGAACTCCGGCGAGAAGACGAAGTCCTATCACCTCTGGTAAGCGGAAACGCCCGCGCGCCCGCGCTCAGGCCGTCGGATAGACGTGATCGGCGCGCGCCTCGAAAGCGGCGGAGAACTTGCGGAACGCCCGGTCGAACATGGTCGACATCAGCGTGCCCAGAGTGCGGCTCTTGAACTCGTAGGTGATGTAGAAGCCGATTTCGCTTCGGCCCTCGCCCGTCGGCCGGAAGGTCCAGCGGTTTTCCAGGTGCTTGAACGGGCCGTCGAGATACTCCACCAGGATCTCCCGCCTGTCCGGCGACAGGGTCACCCGGCTGGTGAAGGTTTCCCGGAACATCTTGTAGGCGACCGTCATGTCGGCGACGAGCAGACTGCGCCCGTCCTCCAGGTCCTTGCGCCCACGCACCCGCAAGGCAGAACACAGCGGAACGAATTCCGGGTATTTCTCCACATCGGCGACAAGGGCGAACATGTCGTCCGCCGAATGCGCGACCGGATGCAGGTTCTCAAAGGATGGCATTGCAGGCAGTGCTCGTGATCTGGTCGTGTTTATTGTTTTGCATGCCGGCCCCGGCGGTACCGCCGGCGCACACCGCACTGGCGGGGCGAATGCCCCCCCGCAGTCAGGGACGGCCAGCCTCACCTAGCTGGTGACGTCCGTCGGTGTTCCGATCCGTGCGGCGCGAGCCTTGCGCAGATCCGCGAAGTCTTCGCCCGCGTGATGGGAGGAGCGGGTCAGAGGGCTCGCCGAGACCTTGAGGAAGCCCTTGGCATAGGCGATCTTCTCGAAGGCCTTGAACTCTTCCGGCGTGACGAAACGCTCTACCGTGTGGTGCTTGGAGCTGGGCTGCAGATACTGGCCGATGGTCAGGAAATCGACGTCCGCCGTGCGCAGGTCGTCCATCAACTGAAGCACCTCGTTGCGCTCCTCGCCCAGCCCGACCATGATCCCCGATTTGGTGAACATTGCCGGATCCAGTTCCTTGACCCGCTGCAGCAGGCGAATGGAATGGAAGTAGCGGGCGCCGGGGCGCACCTTCAGGTATTTCGACGGAACGGTCTCCAGATTGTGGTTGAACACATCCGGACGGGCGGTGACCACCGTTTCCAGGGCGCCGGGCTTGCGCAGGAAGTCCGGGGTCAGCACCTCGATGGTGGTCGAGGGTGAGCGGCCGCGAATGGCGTGGATCACATCAGCGAAGTGGCCGGCGCCGCCATCGTCGAGATCATCGCGGTCGACCGAGGTGATGACCACATGCTCCAGCCCCATCGCCGCCACCGCCTCGGCGATGCCGGAGGGCTCGTTCGGATCGACCGGACCGGGCATGCCGGTGCGCACGTTGCAGAAGGCGCAGGCGCGGGTGCAGGTGTCGCCGAGGATCATGAAGCTGGCGTGCTTCTTCGACCAGCATTCGCCGATGTTCGGACAGCCCGCTTCCTCGCAAACCGTCACCAGGTTGTTGCCGCGCACCACTTGCTGGGTTTCGCGATAGACCGGCGAGGTCGGCGCCTTGACCCGGATCCAGGCAGGCTTGCGCTTGATCGGATTGTCCGGCCGATGCGCTTTTTCCGGATGGCGGGGACGCGCGTCGTCCTTCGCCGGTGTCGAGACGGTGTCGAGGATCGTAACCATGCGCCTCAAATGTCCTTCTTCGCCGCGCGCGTCAAGCGCCGCTGTGGTCGCAGCCGTCGCCGGCCGTCAGTTTCCGCGTATTTTTCGCCAGACAAACAGCAAAAGGATGGCGCCGATTGTCGAGATCACAACCTGGTCGATGAAGCCGCCGGTGACGTTCAACTTCAGGATTTCCGCGAGTTTTCCGCCAAGCAGGGCACCGACCAACCCGACGACAAGACTGCCGAGAAAGCCGCCCCGACTGTCGAACACCCGGTGCGCCACCGCGCCGGCAATCAGCCCGATGGCGATCCAGAAAATGAAGTTCATGCCAGCACTCGGGCAATCAGCACGACGACGATCGCGCCAACGGCGGCGACCACCACCTGATTGACGTAAGCATTGCCGAGATTGATGTTGATGCCAGCGAAGCTGAACAGGAACCCGCCGACGAAGGCGCCGATGATGCCGGTCACCAGATAGCGGATCAGCCCGCCGCCGCCGATGACGAGGCTGGCGAGCCAGCCGGCGATGATGCCGATGACGCACCAGATGACGATGTTCTTGACGTCCATGTCCTTATCCCCCGTTCACGTGTCCCCGCGTCCGGGGCAATCCCGGCGCGCCCTTCAAGGGTACCCCTTCCCCGCGACAACTCAAGAGCACCCCGGCAGGAGACCGGCCCTCCGCCTGTCGGGCCGTGGCTCCGGCGCCCGCTCGCCTCAGGCGTTCAGGACCCTGCCATAGGCGTCGAGCACGCTTTCCTTCATCATCTCCGACAGGGTCGGGTGCGGGAAGATCGTGTGCATCAGCTCTTCCTCGGTCGTCTCCAGGTTCATGGCGACGACGAAGCCCTGGATCAGTTCGGTCACTTCCGCGCCAACCATATGCGCGCCGAGCAGCTCGCCGGTCTTCTTGTCGAAGATCGTCTTGATCATGCCCTGATCCTCGCCAAGGGCGATGGCCTTGCCATTGGCGCCGAAGCTGTAGCGGCCAACGCGGATGTCGCGGCCCGCTTCCTTTGCCTTCGCCTCGGTCAGGCCGACGGACGCCACCTGCGGGTTGCAATAGGTGCAGCCCGGGATCTTGCCCTTGTCCATGGCGTGAACGTTCGGCAGGCCGGCGATCTTCTCGATGCAGACGACGCCTTCATGCTCCGCCTTGTGGGCGAGCATCGGCGGGCCGGCTACGTCGCCGATGGCATAAAGGCCCGGCACGTTGGTCTTGCCGTAGCCGTCGATGACGATGCAGCCCCGGTCGGTCTTCACATTGAGGGCCTCAAGACCCAGCCCTTCGATGTTGCCCTGCACGCCAACGGCCGAGATCAGCCGGTCGGCGGTGATGGTCTGCACCTTGCCGTCCTTGGTCTCAACATGGGCGGTGATCGAATCGGCGCCCTTCTCGACCTTGGTGACCTTGGCTTCGGTCAGGATCTTCAGCCCGCGCTTTTCAAGCTGCTTGCGGGCCAGGGCGGAGATTTCCGCATCCTCCACGGGCATCACCTGCGGCATCACCTCGACCACCGTCACCTCCGCCCCCATGGAGCGGTAGAAGGAGGCGAATTCGATGCCGATGGCGCCCGAGCCCATCACCACCAGCGATTTCGGCATCACATCCGGCTTCATCGCCTCGAAATAGGTCCAGATCAGCTTGCCGTCCGGCTCGATGCCCGGCAGGGCGCGCGGGCGGGCGCCGGTCGCCACGATGATGTGTTTGGCGGTGTAGGTGCCCTCGCCCTTCACGCCCTTGGGAACCGGGTTTTGCGGCTCGACCACGGGCTTGGAGGATTTTCCGACGGTGATCTCACCGGGCTTGGTCAGCTTGGCCTCGCCCCAGATCACGTCGATCTTGTTCTTCTTCATCAGGAAGGCCACGCCGCCGTTGAGCCGCGCCGACACGCCGCGCGAGCGGGCGACCACGTCCTTGACGTCGGCGGTCATCTTGCCTTCGAGCGTCAGCCCGTAGCTCTTGGCGTGGTTGGCATGGTCGAGCATTTCGGCGGAGCGCAGCAGCGCCTTGGTCGGGATGCAGCCCCAGTTGAGGCAGATGCCGCCGAGGTGCTCACGTTCGACGATGGCGGTCTTCAGGCCAAGCTGCGCGGCGCGGATCGCCGTCACATAGCCGCCCGGACCCGAGCCGATGATGATCACGTCATATGACGTCGCGCTCATGAAGTCCCCTCCAGATGGGTCGTGGGAGCTGCTGCGACGGGCCGCGCGCTCCTTGAAATGACGGTAATCGCGGAAACGAAGCGGCGCGCTGGATCGCGCGCCGCCGGCTGGGTCACACCAGCATCGACATCGGGTTTTCGATGTAGCCCTTGAAGGCGGCGAGAAGCTCCGCCCCGAGCGCGCCATCAACCGCGCGGTGGTCGGTGGAGAGCGTCACGGACATCACCGTGGCGATGGCCAGCGCGTCGTCCTTCACCACCGGGCGCTTTTCGCCGGCGCCGACGGCCAGGATCGTCGCATGGGGCGGATTGACCACCGCCGCGAAGTCCTTCACGCCCATCATCCCCATGTTGGAGACCGCCGTGGTGCCGCCCTGGTACTCCTCGGGCTTGAGCTTGCGCTCCTTGGCCCGGGTGCCCATGTCCTTCATCTCGTTGGAGACGACCGACAGCGGCTTCATTTCGGCGCTGCGCACGATCGGCGTGATCAGGCCGCCGGGGATCGACACGGCGACGCCGACATCGGCGTGCTTGTGCTTGACCATGGCCTCATCCGTCCAGGAGACGTTGGCCTCCGGCACATCGCGAAGCGCCAGCGCCATCGCCTTGATCACCATGTCGTTGACCGACAGCTTGTAGGCGGGCTTGCCGTCCTTGCTCGTCGGCGCGGCGGCGTTGAGTTGGGCGCGCAGGGCCAGCAGAGCGTCCAGCTCGCAATCCACGGTGACGTAGAAATGCGGGATGGTCTGCTTGGATTCCTGCAGACGGCGGGCAATCGTCTTGCGCATGCCGTCATGGGGCACCAGCTCGTAGGAGCCTTCCTCGAACAGCTTCAGCACCTGATCGCTGGACGGGCCGGTTGGCATGGCCGGCGCGGGCGCCGCCGCAGCAGGCTTCGGCGCTTCCGCGGCCGGCGCAGCCACCGCCTTGCCCGTGCCTTCGCTGACGGCCTTGTCGATGTCGCGCTTGACGATCCGGCCATGCGGTCCGGAACCGGTGAGCGCCTTGAGGTCCAGCGCGTTCTGGGCGGCGAGCCGGCGGGCCAGCGGCGAGGCGAAGATGCGCTCGCCGGAGGCGGCCACAGGCGCTGCGGGCGCGGCCGGCGTCGGTGCCTCGGCGGCAGGCGCAACGGCTGCAGCGGGCGTTTCCGCAGGGGCAGTTTGCGGGCCGCCACCGTCGCCGCCGACGCCACTTGCGGCGCCTTCCAGCGCCGAAGCATCCTCGCCGTCTTCCAGCAGAAGGGCGATCACCTCATTGACCTTCACGCCCTCGGTGCCCTCGGCCACCAGGATCTTGCCCATGGTGCCCTCGTCGACCGCTTCCACTTCCATGGTCGCCTTGTCGGTCTCGATCTCGGCAATGACGTCACCGGCGGAGATGGTCTCTCCTTCCTTGATCAGCCATTTGGCGAGATTGCCCTCTTCCATGGTCGGCGAGAGGGCCGGCATCAAAATCTTGATCGGCATCTGTGTCTCCCCCTCAGGCCGTGTAGGTCACGGCTTTCACCGCGTCGATGACTTCCCCGACCGTCGGCAGCGCCAGCTTTTCCAGGTTGGCGGCATAGGGCATCGGCACATCCTTGCCGGTGACCCGCAGGATCGGCGCGTCGAGCCAGTCGAACGCCTTTTCCTGCACCTGATAGCCGATCTCGGCGGAGACCGAGCACATCGGATAGGCCTCTTCGACCGTCACGAGCCGCCCGGTCTTCTTGACCGAGGCGATCACCGTGTCGATGTCGAGCGGGCGAATGGTGCGCAGGTTGACGATCTCGGCGGAGATGCCCGCAGCTTCCAGCTCGGTCGCCGCCTTCATCGCGTAGGTCATGCCGATGCCCCAGGAGACGATGGTGACATCGCTGCCGGCGCGCTCGATCTTCGCCTTGCCGATCGGCAGCACGAAGTCCTCTACATCCGGCAGATCGAAGGTCTGGCCGTAGAGGATCTCGTTTTCCAGGAACACGACCGGGTTGGGGTCGCGGATCGCCGCCTTCAGGAGGCCCTTGGCGTCCGCCGCCGACCAGGGCTGCACCACCTTCAGGCCCGGAACATGGGCATACCAGGCGGCATAGTCCTGGCTGTGCTGGGCGGCGACGCGGGCCGCCGCGCCATTGGCGCCGCGGAAGACGATCGGCGCGCCCATCTGGCCGCCGGACATGTACAGCGTCTTGGCGGCGGAGTTGATGATGTGGTCGATGGCCTGCATGGCGAAGTTGAAGGTCATGAACTCGACGATCGGCTTCAGCCCGGCCATCGCCGCGCCAACGCCGAGGCCGGTGAAGCCATGCTCGGTGATCGGCGTGTCGATCACCCGGCGGGCGCCGAATTCCTCAAGCAGCCCTTGCGAGATCTTGTAGGCGCCCTGGTATTCGGCAACCTCCTCGCCCATCAGGAACACATCGCCATCGCGGCGCATTTCCTCGGCCATGGCATCGCGCAGCGCTTCGCGCACGGTGGAGCTGACCATCTTCGTGCCTTCCGGCACATCCGGCTCGCTTGCCCCCTCTGCGGAAGCAGGAGCCGCCGCAGGCGCCGCCGCGACGGGCGCGGCCGCCTGCGGTGCCGGGGCGGCCTCGGCGGCCGGAGCCGATGCGGGAGCCGCGTCCATGGCGGAAGCGTCCTCTCCGTCGGCCAGCAGAACGGCAATCGGCGTATTCACCTTGACGTTCTCGGTGCCCTCGGCCACCAGGATCTTGCCGATGGTGCCCTCATCGACCGCCTCGACCTCCATGGTCGCCTTGTCGGTCTCGATTTCCGCGATCACGTCGCCGGACGACACCTGGTCGCCCTCTTTCTTCACCCATTTCGCCAGGGTGCCCTCTTCCATGGTCGGCGAGAGGGCCGGCATCAAGATATCAATCGGCATCGTAGGTCCCCGCCCTCAGAGAAGAATGTCGGTGTAGAGCTCGGACGCATCCGGCTCCGGGTCGGTCTGGGCGAATTCGGCCGCCTCGGCGACGATCTCGCGAACCTCTTTATCGATGGCCTTCAGCTCATCCTCGCTGGCCCAGCCCTTTTCCAGAAGACGGGCGCGGACCTGCTCGATCGGATCGTGCTCGGTCCGCATCTTCTGCACCTCCTCCTTGGAGCGGTACTTGGCCGGATCGGACATGGAATGACCGCGATAGCGGTAGGTGATCATTTCGAGGATGTAGGGGCCCTTGCCGGAGCGGCAGTGCTCCAGCGCCTTTTCGCTGGCGGCCATCACCGCGCGCACATCCATGCCGTCGACCTGCTCGCCGGGAATGCCGAAGGAGGCGCCGCGATGGGAAAGATCTGTGGTGGCGGAGGCACGCTCGATGCTGGTGCCCATGCCGTATTTGTTGTTCTCGATGACGTAGATCACCGGCAGCTTCCACAGCTCGGCCATGTTGAAGCTTTCGTAGACCTGCCCCTGGTTGGCGGCGCCATCGCCGAAGTAGGTCATCGCGACCGCGCCGTTCTCACGGTACTTGTTGGCAAAGCCGAGGCCGGTGCCGAGCGACACCTGCGCGCCGACGATGCCGTGACCGCCGTAGAAGTTCTTTTCCTTGGAGAACATGTGCATGGAGCCGCCCTTCCCCTTGGAATAGCCGCCCCGGCGTCCGGTCAACTCGGCCATGACGCCCTTGGCGTCCATGTCCATGGCCAGCATGTGGCCGTGATCCCGGTACCCGGTGATCATCTGGTCGCCCTCGCTGGCCGCCATGCGCATGCCGACGACGACCGCTTCCTGACCGATGTAGAGGTGACAGAATCCGCCGATGAGACCCATGCCGTAAAGCTGGCCGGCCTTTTCCTCGAACCGGCGGATCATGAGCATGTGCCGATAGGCGTCGAACTCCTGCTCCTTGGTGAACTCCGCGATCGCGGGCGCTGCTTTCGCCACCCCTCCCCTGGACCGCCCGGCGCTTCCCGCGCGCGAGGCGGCTGCTTTCTTCGACGTTGCTGCCATGTCCCTCGTCTCAATGATTTAAGTCCCTTGCGGGACAGCGCTTCCCCTAGAAAATCCTAGCGGACGGTACCTGATGGAGAATGTCAATAAAAGGCCACGTACGGCGATGACCATACAGCGCTTAGCATATGAATTATATGACGGATTTGCCGATTAATCGAAATCAGGTTGAAATGGCCATATCAACCTGATCTTGATTAAATACCAGCCCTTGCCGAGGGGCGCAGGATCGCCAGCTCATCCGGATGCACGAGATTGAGGCTGGCGCGGGCGCGCTCATCGATCATGTCCGGATCGAGGCTCTCCGGGCGCATCAGGGCCACCCGGCTTTCCAGCTCCTCGCGCTGGCCGCGCAGCTCGGCAAGCTCGGTTTCCAGCGCGGCAAAGCGGTGCTCCAGACGCGCCTTGCCGACAAGGCCCAACTCGCCATTGAGCGCATGGAAGCCGAAATAGCCCAGCAATGCCATCGCCACGAACGGGGCAATGAGGCGCTGCCAAAGGGTTTTGCGACGATATCGGGTGGTTTTGAATGACACGGGGACGAGACCTGACAGGAACACACTGCTCGACGGCCCTCACTATGTGCCATCAGGCTTAATGCTTCGTTGCCGGCACCCGCCGGAACGTAATTTTCCCGCGTCAGCGCCTTGCTCGCCCCTCAGGCGGCCTTGCTTTCCGCCTCCGCCAGCCGCACCAGCTTCAAAAGCACGGCGGCAGTGCCCTTCAGCCGCTGCTCCGCCGTATCCCAGTCGCGCGACAGCACGATCTTCTGGTCGGGGCGAATCTTGGCCAGGACGCCCTGTTCGGCGATATAGGCGACGAGCCCCGCCGGATTGGCGAACTCGTTGCCGCGGAAGGCGATGACGACGCCCTTGGGGCCGGCGTCGATCTTCTCCACATGGGCACGGCGGCACAGTCCCTTGATGAAGACGATCTTTAAGAGGTGTTCCACCTCCTCCGGCAGCGGCCCGAAGCGGTCGATCAGCTCCGCGCCGAAGGCGTCGATCTCCTCCGGTTCGGCCAGCTCCGACAGGCGGCGGTAGAGCGACAGGCGCAGCTGCAGATCCGGAACATAAGGCTCGGGAATCAGAACCGGTGTGCCGACCTGGATCTGCGGCGACCACGCTTCCTCGCCAAGGCTGTCGTCGCCGGCCTTGAGCTGGGCCACCGCCTCCTCCAGCATCTGCTGGTAGAGCTCGAAACCCACTTCCTTGATGTGGCCGGACTGTTCCTCGCCGAGCAGATTGCCGGCGCCGCGAATGTCGAGATCGTGACTGGCGAGCTGGAAGCCGGCGCCGAGGCTGTCGAGCGATTGCAGCACCTTCAGCCGCCGGTCGGCGGTGGCGGTCAGGGTCTTGTTGGCCGGCACCGTGAACAGCGCATAGGCGCGGGTCTTGGAACGGCCGACGCGGCCACGCAGCTGATAGAGCTGGGCCAGGCCGAACATATCCGCCCGGTGCACGATCAGGGTGTTCGCCGTGGGCACGTCCAGCCCGGATTCGACGATGGTGGTGGAGAGCAGAACGTCGTACTTGCCCTCGTAGAAGGCGTTCATCACGTCTTCCAGCTCGCCCGGCGGCATCTGACCATGGGCGACGGCCACCTTCACCTCCGGCACCGTTTCGTCGAGGAACGCCTTGGTGTCGGCAAGGTCCGACACGCGCGGGCAGACGTAGAAGCTCTGACCGCCGCGATAGCGCTCACGCAGCAGCGCCTCGCGCACGACGATCGGATCGAACGGCGAAATGAAGGTGCGCACCGCCAGCCGGTCCACCGGCGGGGTGGCGATCAGCGACAGCTCGCGCACGCCGGTCAGCGCCAGTTGCAAGGTGCGCGGGATCGGGGTTGCCGACAGGGTCAAGACGTGCACCTCGGATTTCAGCTCCTTCAGCCGCTCCTTGTGCTTCACGCCGAAATGCTGCTCCTCGTCGATGATCAGGAGGCCCAGATCGCGGAAGGTCATGCCCTTGCCGAGCAGCGCATGGGTGCCGACGACAATATCGACGGACCCGTCCGCCAAGCCCTTCTTGGTGGCCGACAGCTCCTTGGGCGGCACCAGCCGGGAGGCGTGGCAAACGGTGATCGGCAGACCCTGGAAGCGTTCGGAGAAGGTCTTGAAATGCTGCCGTGCCAGCAAGGTGGTCGGCACCACCAGCGCCACCTGACGGCCGGTCATGGCGGTGATGAAGGCGGCCCGCAGCGCCACTTCGGTCTTGCCGAAGCCGACGTCGCCGCAGATCAGCCGGTCCATCGGCCGGCCGGAGGTCAGATCGGCGAAAACGGCGTCGATGGCGCTCAGCTGATCGTCCGTCTCGTCATAGGGGAAGCGGGCGGCGAACTCGTCATAGACCCCTTCCGGCGGGTCGATGGGCGGCGCGGTGCGCAGCGCCCGGGCGGCGGCGGTCTTGATCAGGCCGTCGGCGATCTCAAGGATGCGCTTCTTCATGCGCGCCTTGCGCGCCTGCCAGGCTCCGCCGCCCAGCTTGTCGAGCTGGGCTTCGGTATCCTCCGAGCCGTAGCGGGTCAGAAGCTCGATGTTCTCCACCGGAAGGAACAGCTTGTCGCCGCCGGCATACTGCAGCTCCAGACAGTCATGCGGCGCGCCCACCGCCTCGATGGTCTTCAGGCCGATAAAGCGGCCGATACCATGGTCGACATGCACCACCAGATCGTTCTGCGACAGGCTGGCCGCCTCGGTCAGCACATTGGCGCCCTTGGCACGGCGGCGGCTCTGGCGCACCAGCCGGTCGCCAAGGATGTCCTGCTCGCTGACCAGAGTCAGGTCATCGATCTCGAAACCGGATTCCACACCGAGAATCGCCAGTGCGGTCATGCCTTTCGGCAGGGCCCGCGCATCCGCGTCGGAGGCGACCGGTGCGGCGCGGTCAAGGCCGTGATCGGCCAGCACATGAGAGAGGCGCTCGCGCGAGCCCTCGCTCCAGCAGGCAATGACGATCCGGCTGCCGTCCTTGCGCCGGGCGGAGGCATGGGCGGTCAGCGCATCGAAGATGTTGATGTCGCCGGCGGCGCGCTCGGCGGCGAAGCTGCGCCCCTTGCGGCCATCGAGCGCCACCGTTTGCCGGCCGCTGCCATCCGCCGGCAGATCGAAGGGCGAAAGGCGCACCGAGGTTCCATCGGCAAGCGCCGCGTTCCAGCCGCTCTGGTCGAGATAGAGCGCACCCGGCGGCAGCGGCCGGTAGGGCACGGCGCCGCTGGCCTTGCCGGCTCCCATCGCCTCTTGTCGGGCGGCGTAGTGTTCGCCCACCTGATCGAGCCGTTCGCGCACCACGTCGTCGATCGCCGCCGACAGCACCACCGGCGCGCCCTCGGCGTAGTCGAAGACGGTCTCCATCCGCTCGTGGAACAGCGGCAGCCAATGCTCCATGCCGGCGTAGCGGCGCCCCTCGCTGATCGACTGATAGAGGATATCGTCCCGGTCGGTGGCGCCGAACTGCGCCACATAGCCTTTGCGGAAACGGGAAATCACCTCCTCCGACAAAGTGGTCTCGCTCATCGCCAGCAATTCGATGCGCTTGAGCTGACGGGTGGTGCGCTGGCTGTCGGCGTCGAATTCGCGGATTGATTCCAGCGTGTCGCCGAAGAAGTCGAGCCGCACCGGCGCGGCCATGCCGGGGGCGAAAATGTCGATGATGCCGCCGCGCACGGCGTATTCGCCGGTGTCCTGCACCGTGGGCGAACGGGAAAAGCCGTTGGTCTCCAACCAGGTCACCAGCGCCTGGATGTCGACGCTGTTGCCCGGCAGCGCCTGCCAGTTCTGTGCCCGCGCCCAGTCCCGCGTCGGCAGCCGCTGCAGCGCCGCGTTGACGGTGGTGATCAGCACGGTCTGGCGGTCATTCGCCAGGCCGCCGGCAAGGCGCCCCATTGCCGCCAGCCGCCGGGCAACAACGGTGCCGTTGGGGGAAACCCGGTCATAGGGCAGGCAGTCCCAGGCCGGCAGATCGATCACCTCCACATCGGGGGCGAAATAGCCGAGTGCGTCCTGCACCGAACGGGCGTGCGGCGCATCGCGGGCGATGAACAGGCAGGAAAGCCCCTTGCCGCCCCCGGCCAGCAGCCGGGCCAGCACATAGGCCTCCGCGCCATCGGGCACGCCGGTGACGACGGTGTTGCTCTGCTGCTGGAATAGGGTCTCAAGCACCGTTTCGTTCCTTGCGCTTCACGCTTTGCCATTCACCCGCGGGCAGCGCGCGCCGCCCGGCGTCCGTGGATCGACCGCTTCAGATCTTGCCGCGCAATGCGACGATTTCGCGGTAGATCGGGGTGTCGAACGCCTCCGGAACCGGCACCCGGCCGATCATCCAGCTGAACAGGTCCTGATCCGGCACATCCATCAGGGTTTCGAGCACGTCCAGCTCCTCCGGCCCCAGCTCGGCCAGACGATGCTGCGCGAAGCCGCCGAGCAGGATGTCCATTTCCTTCATGCCGCGATGCTGGCAGCGATAGAGGATCCGTTTGCGGCGCGGCGCGTTCGGGTCCGCGTCGTCGGTCGATGGCGTCTGCAACTGCTCGCCCATGCTCTGGTTCCTTCGCCCCGGGGGTGATCGTCGCCGGCGCGGGCCATCATCCACCGCTTGCTTTGCGTTTCGAAGCAGCGGCCTTGACAGACGGCAACCGGTTCGCGGGTTATAACGGCCTCGGCGGGAAACTCAATCCGTCGCTGTTTCGCCACCTCAGCCGGCAAGAGGACCATGCGGCCCACCCAACTCGATCCCCTGTTCGCGCCCGTTTCCTCGCTTCCCGGCATCGGACCGCGCACCGCGCGCCAGCTCGCCGTGCTTCTGGGCACCGGCGTGGAGCGCGAACCGCATGTCATCGACCTTCTGCTGCATCTGCCCACCTCGGTGATCGACCGGCGCGCCCGGCCCAGCATCGCCGCCGCGCCGGAGGGCGAAATCGTTACCCTGGACGTGCGGGTTGACGGCCATCAGGCGCCGCCCCGCTCCAGCCGCGCGCCCTACCGGATCCGCGTGCATGACGACAGCGGCGAGTTGACGCTGGTCTTCTTCCGGGCGCACACGGCGTGGCTGGAGAAGACCCTCCCCGTCGGCGCGGATCTGGTGGTCTCCGGCCGCATCGAATGGTTCAACGGCCAGCCGCAGATGGTGCATCCGGACCATATCGTCGCGGCGGAGGATGCGGGCGATCTGCCGCTGGTCGAGCCGGTCTATCCGCTGACGCAAGGGCTGTCCGGCAAGACCTTGCAAAAGGCGATGGCGGCGGCGCTCGACCTCGTTCCCGATCTGGCCGAATGGCTCGATCCGGCCTTGCGCCAGCAGCACGGTTGGCCATCATTCCGGCAGGCGCTGCTTGCCCTGCATCACCCGGATCCGGAACGGCCGTGGAGCACCGAGACGCCGGAGCTGGAGCGGCTGGCCTTCGACGAGTTCCTTGCCAGCCAGTTGGCGCTGGCGCTGGTGCGGCGCAAGCTGCGCCAGACCAAGGGCATCGCCCGGGTGTTTTCCGGCGGCTTGAAGGCGAAGATCCTCGCCGCCCTGCCCTACGCGCTGACCGCCGGGCAGGCCGCCGCCGTTGCCGAGATCGAAACGGACCTTGCCGAGCCGGTGCGGATGCTGCGCCTGCTGCAGGGCGATGTCGGCGCCGGCAAGACCATCGTCGCGCTGCTGGCGGTGGCCGCCGCCGTGGAGGCCGGGACGCAGGCGGTGATGATGGCGCCGACCGAGATCCTCGCCCGCCAGCATCACGCTTCGCTGGCGCCCTTGTGCGAGGCCGCCGGCATTCGCGCGGCGGTGCTGACCGGCAAGGACGGCGCGCGCTATCGCCGCGAGACCCGCGAGGCGCTGGCCGCCGGCGAACTGGACCTTGTCATCGGCACCCATGCGCTGTTTCAGGGGGATGTGGCGTTCCACAATCTCGGCCTGGCGGTGGTCGATGAGCAGCACCGGTTCGGCGTGCATCAGCGCCTGTCGCTCTCGGCCAAGGGCGATGGGGTCGACATGCTGGTGATGACGGCGACGCCGATCCCGCGCACGCTGGTTCTCACCTATTTCGGCGACATGGACGTCTCGCGCCTGACCGAGAAGCCCGCCGGGCGCCAGGAGATTACCACCGTCACCGTGCCGTCGGAGCGCATGGACGAGGTGGTGGGCCGGCTCCATCGGGCGCTCGATGAGGGGCGCAAGGCCTATTGGGTCTGCCCGCTGGTGGAGGAATCGGAAAAGTCGGACCTCGCCGCCGCCGAGGAGCGGTTCGAGGCGCTGCGACAGGTGTTCGGCGATCGGGTCGCGCTGGTCCATGGCCGTCTGTCCAGCGAGGAAAAGAACGCGGCCATGACCGCCTTCAAGGATGGCGACAAGCGGCTTCTGGTGGCGACCACCGTGATCGAGGTGGGGGTCGATGTGCCCGATGCGACCATCATGGTGATCGAACATGCGGAACGCTTCGGCCTGTCGCAGTTGCATCAGTTGCGCGGCCGGGTCGGGCGCGGCGCGGAGGCATCCACCTGCCTCCTGCTCTACAAGACACCGATTGGAGAGGTCGCGCGGGCGCGCCTGGCGATCATGCGCGAGACCAACGACGGCTTCCGCATCGCCGAGGAGGATCTGCGACTGCGCGGAGAGGGCGAGATCCTGGGCACCCGCCAGTCCGGTGCGCCGGGCTTCAAGGTCGCGCGGGCGGACGAGCACGCAGGGCTCCTGGACATGGCGCGCGACGATGCCAAGCTGGTGCTGGAAACCGACGGCGATCTGACCGGCAAGCGCGGCCCGGCGCTGCGCTCCCTGCTCTATCTGTTTTCCCGCGATGAGGCGATCCGGCTGCTGCGGGCGGGATAACGGCCCACCCTCGCTGCCGCTCCCAGCGTCAATCCACCGTTTCCGGCGTCTGGATGGTGTCGCTGTCGGATTTGGCCCCTTTGCGCGGCAGGGTCTTGTCGTAGTCCGGATTGACGAGGCCGGCGGAGATCACCAGCTTCGCCGCTGCCTCGACCGTCATATCCAGCTCGATGATTTCGTTGCGCGGCACAAACAGCAGAAAGCCGGAGGTCGGGTTCGGCGTCGTCGGCAGGAACACGGCCGTCACATCCGTCTCGGCGTGCAGTTTGTCCGCCACCTCGCCCTTGGCGTCGGTGGCGATGAAGACGATCGCCCACAGCCCACGCCGGGGATACTCGATGATGGCGGCCTTCTTGAAGGAGTTGGAGCGTTCGGCCAGCACCGTTTCGAAGATCTGCTTCAATCCGCTGTAGAGATT
The DNA here is from genome assembly GCF_020177335.1 of Stappia indica. Lineage (GTDB taxonomy): Bacteria > Pseudomonadota > Alphaproteobacteria > Rhizobiales > Stappiaceae > Stappia > Stappia indica_B. The sequence continues at coordinate 395,212 of NZ_JAIVMG010000001.1, forward strand.
GCGCACCACGGGCATCCGACCGAGCAGCAATTCGCCGTAGGACACCAGCGTGCGTCCGGCGATGTTGGCGGTGAAAAAGCCGATCAGCACCAGGCCGACGAACGCGACGATCAGTCCGATACCGGGAACCGGAAAAGGAACGTAGGTATCGGGGTTGTAAACGGAGGGGATCAGCGGTTTGATCCAGCCGTCGATCCATTGAACGATCGACCACGTAAGATAGGCGGTGATGCCGAGCGGACCGGCAATGACGAGACCGGTCAGAAAGTAATTGCGCAAACGGGTCATGCCGCTCGAATGTGTATGCTTCGGCGCTGCGTCGTCGTGATCGTCCGCCTCGGAACTGCCGGTCATTGCGTGCTCAACCTTGTTTGTGCCGACGTTGATCTTGTGTCGAAGTCGGCCGGATCTTTCTTGCCAGCCATCATGCCCGGGTTTCCGTGACAGTGATGACACCTACATAGGCCACTCCCGGTCAAAGGGGAATTGATACACAGGCGGTAACGGGGAATATGCGCCAGCTTTCCGGGCTTATCCGACATCAGCGCACCAGAAGTGCGTTTTTCATGACGCTTGGCGCCCTCTCGGTCGCCATTGGCGTGATCGGCGCCTTTCTGCCGCTGTTGCCGTCGACCATCTTCTTCATCGCCGCCGCTGGCTGCTTCGCCAAGTCTTCGCCGAGGCTGGAAGAGTGGATCGTCTCGCATCCGCAATTCGGTCCCGGGGTGCGTGCCTGGCGCGAAAACGGCGCGATTGCCCCGCGCGCGAAGATGCTGGCGGTCGGCGGCATGGGATTCGGTTTCTACATGTTCTATCTCGGCGCCGACCCGGACTGGCCGCTGGCGCTGGCCGTCGCCCTCACCCTCGCCTGCTGCGCGGCCTATGTGCTGTCGCGCCCGACGCCGGAAACGTGACGCCAGAGACCTGACACGGGCCTGGAGCTTTCCGCGCAGTTCGTTTACCAAAAATCACTCTCTTGTGAGACGCTGTGACGCGGGTCACGGCACGATGGCTGACAATCGTCAGGATGGAAGCCTCGGCGCGATGACCATCAGGAACGTGCGTTGGAGTCATGTAAAGCAGGTAAGCGAGAGGTAAGAAAATGTTCATCAGAGGCCCAGACACCCCCGGATCGACGCCGAACCGACGCCGAGAAGGGATCGATCCCCGAGCCGGATGGCTTCTCAGCGCTTGCCTTGCTTTACTCGCAACCTTGCTCGCTCTCGGCTCCGCACAGGCCCAGGTCCCGGATTTCCGCCCGAACCTGCCCGATATCCGGCCAGAGCTGCGGCCTGCCGTCTGCGTTCCTCCTCGTGTCATGCGCAATGGCCGTTGTGTGATGCCTCAGCGCCCGCCGGTCGTCTGTGCCCCGCCGCGTGTCATGCGCAACGGCCGCTGCGTGATGCCCCAGCGTCCGCCGGTCGTCTGTGCCCCGCCGCGCGTCTTGCGCAATGGCCGCTGCGTGATGCCCCAGCGTCCACCGGTCGTCTGCGCCCCGCCGCGCGTCTTGCGCAACGGTCGCTGCGTGATGCCGCGTCCGCCGGTGGTCTGTGCTCCGCCGCGTGTCATGCGCAACGGCCGCTGCGTGATGCCCCAGCGTCCGCCGGTGGTCTGTGCTCCGCCGCGCGTCTTGCGCAACGGCCGCTGCGTGATGCCGCGCCCGCCGGTGGTCTGCGCCCCGCCGCGCGTGTTGCGCAACGGTCGCTGCGTGATGCCGCGTCCGCCGGTGGTCTGTGCTCCGCCGCGCGTTTTGCGTAACGGCCGCTGCGTGATGCCGCCTCGCCCGCCGGTGGTCTGCCGGCTGCCTTATGTCTATTCGGCACTCCAGCGTCGGTGCATTCTGCCCGTACCGATTCCGCCGATCGCGCCCCCGCCGGCGTGTATCCCGCCTTGGCAGTATTCCACCTCCGCCGGAGGCTGCATCTGTCCGTCGGGGTACGTGGTCGAAGGCGGCGAATGCGTCCGGCGCGACAGCCAGGTCTGCAGCTTCCCCTTCGTCTATTCGGCGAGCCAGGGGCGCTGCGTCTGCGCTGAAGGGTACCGGCCTTATGGCGCCGGTTGTGCCCCCGAGCGGCCCCGTCCGGCCCCGCAGGACAACATCACCTGGATCCAGTCCTGCCTGAACGCCGCCGGCTATGACGCCGGGACGGTCGATGGTCTGGCTGGCCGGCGCACCCGCTCCGCCTGGGAGGAGTTCCGAGCCGCAGCCGGTCTCGGCGAGGCGAAGGTTCCCTACACCGATCCGGAAACCCTGGCGGCCCTGTTCAAGGCCTGTCAGCCGGAAGAGGCAGGCACGCCGCCTGCGGATGGTGATGCCGAGGCCAGTCAGCCGGATGACAGCGAGGGACCGGCTCCTGCGGAGGACGCCGATGATGCCTCAGGCCCGGCTCAGACCCCTGCCGAGCCCACCGGACTGGCGGACTTTGCCCCGGACCGGGCGCAATGCGCGACCGGCAAGCTCTACACGCTGCTGACCGCGCAAGGCGCATCGGTGGAGCCTTGCGGGCGTGCCTGCATCCCGCCTCCGGAAGGGCTCGACGATGCCCAGTTGCAGGAACGGGCGGAAGCCCAGGGCATCACCTGGTGTCAGTCCTGCATCAGCGTCGGGTCGCTCGGCCTGCTGTGCCCGGAGCCTGAGGCTCCGTCCGAAGCAGAAGCCGGTGAGGCTCCCGCCGCGCAGTAGCGGCCGAGCCCAAGAAGAAGCCGCCCGGACCAGCGCCGGGCGGTTTTTTCATGTTGGAAGCGGTTATTCGACCGTGACGGACTTCGCCAGATTGCGCGGCTGATCCACGTCCGTGCCCATGAAAACCGCCGTATGATAGGCGAGCAACTGGATGGGCAGGGCGTGGACGATCGGCGCAACGAATTCCGGCACGTCCGGCAAGGCAATTGTTTTCCAGGCGAGCGCGCCGCTTGCCTCCGCGCCCTTTTCGTCGGTGATCAGGATGATCTTGCCGCCTCGGGCGGCCACTTCCTGCATGTTCGAGACGGTCTTTTCGAAGATCGGATCATGCGGGGCGATGACGATCACCGGCATGTCCTCGTCGATCAGCGCGATCGGGCCATGCTTGAGCTCCCCCGCCGCATAACCTTCGGCGTGGATGTAGGAGATTTCCTTGAGCTTCAAGGCCCCTTCCATCGCCAGCGGAAAGCTGGTGCCCCGACCGAGATACAGCACATCCGTGGCCCGCGACAGCGGTTGTGCCAGCGCCTCGATCTCGCTTTCCAGGGCGAGCGCCCTGTTGACGTAGCCGGGGGTTTCCCCAAGCGCGCGCACCAGCTCCGCCGCGCCCTTGTCATCCAGATGCCCACGCTGATAGCCCGCGTGGACCGCAAGCGCCGCCAGCACCGAGAGCTGGCAAGTGAAGGCCTTGGTCGAGGCGACGCCGATTTCCGGCCCGGCAACCGTGGGGAACACCACATCGGCCTCGCGGGCAATGGTCGATTCCGGCACATTGACCACGGCGGCGATGGTCATGCCCTCGCCCTTGCAATAGCGCAGGCCCGCCAGGGTGTCCGCCGTCTCGCCGGACTGGGAGATGAACAGCGCCAGATCGCCCGCCTTCACCGGCATTTCCCGGTAGCGGAACTCCGAGGCGATATCGATGTCGACCGGCAGGCGGGCGACCTTCTCGAACCAGTATTTGGCGACCAGCCCGGCGTAATAGGCGGTACCGCAGGCAGAAATGATCAGCCGGTCAAGCTTGGAAAAGTCAATCTTTTCCGCACCTTCGAGTATAGTCTTCATATTCGCCAGATCGAGATAGCGCGTCAGGGTATGGCCGATCACTTCGGGCTGCTGATGGATTTCCTTAGCCATGAAGTGGCGGAAATTGCCCTTGTCGATCATCTGCGCCATGGCGCGCGAGGTCTGTACCGGACGGGACACGGGGGCGTTGTCCGCGTCGAAGATCTCACAGCCGGCGCGCGTCAGGACCGCCCAGTCCCCCTCTTCCAGATAGGTGATCCGGTCGGTGAAGGGCGACAGGGCGATCGCGTCGGAACCCAGGTACATTTCGCCCTCCCCGTGGCCGATGGCCAGCGGCGAGCCGCGCCGGGCGCCAATCAGAAGATCGGGCTCCCCCTCGAACAGGAAGGCGAGCGCGAAGGCCCCCTTGAGACGTGGCAGCACCCGGGCAACTGCGCTGCGCGCATCGGCGCCGGCGGCGAGTTCCCGCGAGACGAGATGGGCCACCGTTTCGGTGTCCGTGTCGCTGGAAAAGCGCGCGCCCTGCCCCTCCAGTTCCATGCGCAGTTCCAGGAAATTCTCGATGATGCCGTTGTGGACGACGGAAACACCCGGCGCGGCATGGGGGTGGGCGTTGTGTTCGGTGGCGGCGCCGTGGGTGGCCCAGCGGGTATGGCCGATGCCGATGTTGCCGGCCAGCGGCGCGCGCTCCAGCTTTTCCTGAAGGTTGCGCAGCTTGCCTTCGGCCCGGCGCCGGACGATCTGCCCGCCGTCCAGGGTGGCGATGCCGGCGGAATCATATCCGCGATATTCAAGGCGCTTCAGCGCGTCGACCAACTGAGCGGCAACCGCCTGGCTTCCAAGAATTCCGACAATTCCGCACATCGATTGCTGTCTCCTGATTCACGCAGTCTGGCATCGGGCGGGCCCGATGGCGCTCACTCATAGAGAGGCTAGAGCCCATCCGCACAATCAAAACCTGTTTCACTTCGTGACAAGCGCTGCCGCCCCCCCCGGAAAACCGCGTTGAAAAGGCACGTTTCCGCCGGGTTTTCCCTGACCTTAACCGGCGATTTTATCGGTTGTTAACCATATTTGGAGTTCTCTAGAAAGGAGCTAGCGAGAATCCGGGACCCGTGGCGTGAAACCACTCAAAACCAGCAGAGGGAAGGCGCCACGGCGGTCCGTGTCTCGGGACATGGGCTGGGTGCTCCTGTGGGGTGGTGCCGCGATTCTGTTCGGTGTCGTCGGTATTTCCTCGCTGTTCATCAACCAGACAGTGGGCTTCACGGGGCGCAGCTTCGCTCAGGTCACCCTGCCGCCGTCCGGGGATGTCTCCTCCACCGCCTCGATCGACGGCCTGTCGCCGCTGGATGTTGGCCTTTACCCGTCCGCAGGCGGAAGCGATGCCGCCGACGAGCACCGGCGCATATGGCTGGATATCGCCGCCCTGAAACGAGAAGTCGGGACGCTGAAGCATGCGCTCGCCGCCTTGCGGGATGAGTTTCGTGTTCGTGCCGAAGCCCGGGCCGGCACCACTCCCGGCACGCCAGGCAACACGGTCTCCAAGCCAGGTGACAGGACGACCGCGCCGGAAGACGTCGAAATCACCGGAAGTGTCCCGGCCGCACCTGCGGCCGCCGCGCTGCCCGCGCCCGTGGCACGGCTTGGCGATCGCATTCTGACCGCGGTGGAGCGACTTGTCGGCCCGGCGAGCAAGATCGAGACCCTGCCGGCGCCGGTCCTGCCCCAAAAGCCGGAGGGCAAACCGGCTGAAGCCCCCGCCGAAGCCGCCTCCGTCGCCGCAGCCTCTGTCGCTGCGCCGGCGGCGAAGGTCCTCCCAGTCCCTCCTCCGGCACCGGTGCGGATCGTCCTGCCGCCGCAGGACAGCATCGTTCCATCCTCAACCGCCTCCATCGGCGGCAGCGCCGGCGCACCCGATGACACGCCGCAGCGCTACGCCCTGCCGGTGACCCGGGCCGCCGGGCGGGTGGCCTCGATCAGCGGCCAGCGGATCAGCCGCACGGACTTCGCCGTGGATCTTGGCTCCTACGGATCGCTGGCGGCCGCCGAAGCAGCCTGGAGCGGCCTGACCGGAAAATACCCGAAACTGCTTTCCGGCGTTCGCCGCCGGATTCTCGATGATGCGCCCGCGAAGGGCGGTACCCGACTGACCGCCGGGCCCTTCCCCAACGCCGCCGATGCCGCCGGTGCCTGCGTCTTCCTGACGGCAGAGGAATTCCCCTGCAAGCCGACTGTTTTTGTGAAATAACGCTCCCGGCTCATAAATTGATGTTTCCCGGCGGATGCCCTGCGCCCGCTTCCAATGGTTCTTTTCCCTTCGACGCAACGGTTTGCCCTCATGCTTGACCTGTCTTCCCCCCGGCATCGGGCGTTCGCGCTGCTGTTTGTCATGCCGCTGTTCTTCTCCTCCAACATGGTGATCGGGCGAGCTGCGGTGGAAACGGTCGAGCCGTGGACGCTGGCCTTCCTGCGCTGGACGCTGGCCTTCCTGATCCTGTTGCCCTTCGCCCATCGCGGTCTTGCCCGCCATCGGGGCACGCTGCTGCGCCATTGGGACCTTCTGGGCATCATGGGGCTGCTCGGCATGTGGTTCTGCGGTGCCGGCGTCTATTTCGCCCTGCGCTTCACCACCGCCACCAATGGCACGCTGATCTACACCTCGTCACCGGTGCTGATCCTGATGCTGGAGTGGCTGTTTCGCGGACGCTCCATCTCGGCGCGCGAGGCGGTGGGCATCGTCCTTGCCATTCTCGGGGTGATCACCATCGTGGTCGAAGGCTCGCTGTCGGCCCTGCTCAGCCTGCGCTTCAACGGCGGCGATGTGATCTTCGCCCTCGCCGCTCTCAGTTGGGCGGTTTATTCCGTACTGCTGAAGCGGGGCGAATTCACCGCCGTGCCGACCTTGTCGCTGTTCGCCGCGCTGGCCCTTACCGGCACCGTGTCCCTCTTTCCCTTCGCGATCTGGGAGATCGCCGAGACCGGACAGTTCCCGGTCACCTCCGACGCGTGGGTCTCGATCTTCGGCGTTGCCGTGGTCTCCTCGGTGCTGGCGTTTTCCTGCTTCCAGTATGGCATCAAGGTGGTGGGCCCGTCGGTGACCGGTGTCTTCATGTATCTCCTGCCGCCCTATGGCGTGCTGATGGCGGTGGTGTTCCTGGGCGAGGCGCTGCACGCCTATCATTTCGCCGGGTTCCTGCTGGTGATGAGCGGTCTGGTGCTGGCGACCGCGCCGCCGGCGCTGGTGCAGCGGCTGTCGCTGCGGCTCCTCTCCCGGCTGAAGCCGCAGGCGCGCTAAGGGCCTTCAGCGCCCATGAAAAAGGCCCGACCACCTGCGTGGCCGGGCCCTTCATCTCAAGACGATACGGTCGCGGCGATCAGTCGACGGCCATGCCGCTGACCTCGCCGTCTTCCTCCGGCGTCACGTCGATGATCCGTGCCCGCTTGGTGATCTTCACCTCGGCCTTGCATTCGCTCATGCAAGGGGGCTCCTCGCTCGCCAGCGGCGTATCCGGGCGGCCATCGTCGATGAAGCCACCTTCATTCGGCAGGCGGACGGAGCTGAAATTCTCCTTCGACAGCTCGAATTCCTCATCGTCGACGATGTCGTTCAGATAGAGCAGATAGGCGACCACCGCGTAGGTCTCGTCGGCGGAAAGGCTCTGGGCATTGCCATAGGGCATGGCCCGGTGGATGTAGTCGTAGACGGTCGACAGATACGGCCAGTAGGAGCCGATGGTCTTGACCGGCGCCTCGCTGGTCAGGGTGTCCTGACCGCCGGCCAGCACCGGCCAGCGCCCGGCGCCCTCGCCGAAATCACCATGGCAGACGGCGCATTGCTCGGTGAAGATCGCCTCGCCTTCCGCCACCGTGCCGCGCCCCTCCGGCAGGCCGGCGCCATCGGGACGCACGTCGATGTCCCAACCGGCGATTTCCTCCGGCGAGGCCGGCGTTCCAAGACCGAAGGAGCCGGCCTGGAGCGGCTGCGACAGCGCCAGCGCGGCGCCGACCGACAGGGCCGCAACCTTAAGAAATCTCGACATTTTCCACTCCCCCGTCGGCCTTCACGTACCAGGTCTGGATCCCGTTGTTGTGGTAGATGGAATTGGTGCCGCGAACCGCGCGCAAGGCGTCCTTGGTCGGCTGCACATATCCGGTCTCGTCATGGGCGCGCGATTGCAGCAAGAGTTCCGAACCGTCCCAGTCGAACTCGAAATAGAACCGGTGCAGCGCTTTCGGCAGGCTCGGACCGTCAATCCGCGCCTCATGCCAGTTCTCGCCGCCGTCAAGGGTGACATCGACCCGGGTGATGCGGCCATTGCCGGACCAGGCAAGCCCGGTCAGCACGGTCGCGCCCTTGGCATGCAGGATCGGCGCCTGCGGGCTCGGGCTGGTGATCACCGACTTGGCGTCCATCACCCAGGTGAAGCGACGGGCCTTGCCGCCTTCCAGAAGGTCGGTGTATTTCGAGGTTTCCTCGCGGGCGTGCCAGGGCATGTCCCCGACCTCGATGCGGCGCAGCCACTTCACCCACATGTTGCCTTCCCAACCCGGCACCACCAGACGGGCGGGGTAACCCTGCTCCGGGCGCAGCGCCTCGCCGTTCATCTTGAAGGCGACGAGGCAGTCGTCCAGCGCCTTCTCAATGGGCACGGAGCGGTTCATGCCGGCGGCATCGCCGCCCTCGGGCATGATCCACTTGGCATTGGTCTTCAGCCCGGCCTCTTCCAGCAGGTACTTCAGCGGCACGCCGGTGTACATCACGCAATGGACCATGCCATGGGTGAACTGGCAGCCGTTGAGCTGGGCACCGCGCCACTCCATGCCGGAGTTGGCCGCGCATTCCAGGAAGTACAGGCGATTGACGCGGGGAAAGCGCTTCAGATCGTCCAGCGTGAAGATCAGCGGCTTGTCCACCAGGCCATTGATCATCAGCCGGTAATCGGTCGGGTTCATCTCGGCGACACCGCCGTGATGGCGCTCGAAGCACAGCCCATTCGGCGTGATGATGCCATCGAGCTCATGCAGGGGCGTGAAGTTGATCGAGCTTTCCCGCGAGGCCGTCAGCCATTCCACGCTGCGGCGCACCACCTGCGCCTCATGCTCCGACGGCATGCCGTAGGGCGCCGCATCGACGCCCGGCCCCAGATAGCGGCTCCAGTCGGCCACATTGGGCGGCAGGTTGGCGGGGTCCCCGCCCGCGGCCCGGGCCAGCCCCGCGCCGGCCACGAGACCGGCGCCGGCAATTCCCGCCTTCAGGAGGCCGCGCCGCGACGGGTTGGCGGGCCCGTCGTGAGACTTCGAAGATCTCGACATTCTGTTACTCCGGGTTCAAACCTTCAAATTCCTACATTCAGATACGTGAAGCCATCAGAGCCGCCACGGGCGGCAGCGGCCCCTTCAGGCGCCCACCACCTTGACCGCGCGGTTCGGCTCCAGCGTCACCGACTTGCGATCCTTGAGGTGCTCCTCGACCACGTCCCAGATCGCCGGGCCTTCGGTGCCCTCGTTGACGCTGGCCCAACCGGCGACGACGTAGTTGCGAGCCGGGTCGATCGGCGATCCGTCCTTCAGAAGCGTCATGTTGGAGATGCGGTTGCCGATGGTGGCCGTCGGGTCGATGGTGTAGGCCATGCCGCCGACGCGCACCATGTCGCCGCCCTGCTGGTAATAGGGGTCTGTGTTGAACAGGTTGTCGCCGACGTCCTCCAGGATTTCGTTGATCAGCGCGCCGGACATTTCCGAGCGATAGGCCTCCGGGTAGGTCATCGAGGTGGCGTTGTGCAGGTCCTCCACCGTGATCGGCTGACCGGCGGGCACGCTCGTCCCCCAGCGGAAGCCCGGCGACATGGCGATTTCCGCATCGCGCTTGTCGATCAGCGCCTCGCAGATCAGATCGTCGAAGGTGCCGTTGAAGTTGCCGCGCCGATACAGCAGCGAGTCCGTCGTTGCCAGCTCGCGGGAGAGTTCATCGGCATAGGGCGCCCGCAGCTCGGTCACCAGTTTGGTCATCTCCGCATCGGGGGTGATCACGTCGGAGAAGATCGGGATCAGGCGATAGCGGAAGTCCTTGACCTCGCCGTCCCGCACATCGAGATCGAGCCGCGACAGGAACTTGCCGTTCGAGCCGGTGGCGATCAGCAGCGTCTTGCCGACCTTGACCGGCTCGGGCAGCGCGTCATGGGTATGGCCGGTCAGCACCACGTCGATGCCCTTGACCCGTTCGGCCAGCTTGCGGTCGACGTCGAAGCCGTTGTGCGACAACAGCACGACCACGTCGGCGCCCTTGGCACGGACCGCGTCAACATTGGCCTGTACCTCTTCCTCGCGAATGCCGAAGGACCAGGTGGGGAACATCCAGCGCGGATTGGCCACCGGGGTATAGGGGAAGGCCTGGCCGATCACGCCGATGCGCACGCCGCCGCGTTCGAAGATCTTGTAGGGCTCGAACACTGGCTCGTCCCATTCGGTGTCGCGAATGTTGCCGCCCAGGAAGGAGAACGGCAGGCTTTCGACGATTTCCGACACCCGGTCGGAGCCATAGGTGAACTCCCAGTGGCCGGTCATGGCGTCCGGCTTCAGGGCGTTCATCGCCGCGATCATGTCGTTGCCGCCGGTCTTCAGCGAGGTGTAGCTGCCCTGCCAGGTGTCGCCGCCATCGAGGAACAGGGTGTTGGCATCGCGCTCGGCGCGGATCGACTTCAACACCGTGGCGATGCGGTCGATGCCGCCCATGCGGCCATAGGCACGCGACAACCCTTCGAAATCCACGGAGGTCAGCGCATAGGCTTCCGGAGACCCCGGTTCCAGATTGTACAGCTTGAGAAAATCGGCGCCGGTCACATGCGGCGGCAGGCCCTTCACCGCGCCGACCCCGAGATTGACCGAGGGCTCGCGGAAATAGACCGGCATGAGCTGGGCGTGAATGTCGGTCAGATGCACCAGCGTGACATTGCCAAGCGGCCGGAAGGCGAGAAGGTCCTCCTCGCGCAGCGCTTGCTGCGCGGCGAGCCGGCCAAGCCCGCCGAAGCCGGTGCCACTGGTCATTGCGGCCGTCGCGACCGCCGCCATCAGGAATTCACGCCGAGAAATCATGTGCCCGTTCCGTCCTCGTTCCGCCGCCTTGCGGCGGGCAATAGAGTACCGTCGCGCGCCTTGCGGCCGCCACGCAGTTTCTGTTCTGGATCTGCCCGGCGCCCGGGGCCCCACCCGTTCGGGGGCGGAGGCCTGGGCAGTCCGGACGCCCCTGCCGCCCGTTTTCGCCGGACCCGGCAGCACTCTGGCGTCGGGTCCGGGGGCAGCGGCGCGCTGGCCTCAGTTACGGACCGCGGGTGTCTCCACCGAAAGCCCCTGCCCGCGCCAGGCGAGGTAGGCTTCCAGCGCGACGAACTCATCGGAGCCGCGCTTGAACGCCTTGGCCCGGATGTTGTCCATGCAGCCCTTGAAGCGCCGGTGCAGCGAGCCCATCTTCTGCCACTTCAACCGATAGGTCGGGAAACCGTTTGACTGCCCCTGACTCAAGAGATCGGCACGGATGTAGTTGCCGTAATTGCTCTCGTGGCAGTTGGCGCAGGCCATGTCGAGCTGGCCGAAGCGGGTGTGGTAGAGCTCCTTGCCCTTCTCCCACCACTTGCGCATCTCGCCGCTTTCGATATCGACCTTGACCGGCATGCCGCGCGACTGCAGACCGACATAGGCGGTCATTCCGAGCATCGCGTCGGACTCCCACTTCCACTCTTCGGCGCCCATCTGTTCGGTGCGGCAGGCATTGATCTGGTTTTCCAGCGTGAAGGGACGGCCGGCGGCCTCGTTCCACTTCGGCATGGCCGCGCGCACGCCCCGCATGCTCTCGGAGGCATCGCCATGGCAGGATTCGCAGGACTTGCCAGCGCTGCCCTCGACCGTCGACCAGGCCTCCTCGCCCAGCTCGACCATCAGGAAACCGGGGTTGTTGAAGTCGTCCAGCTCCAGCGCCTGGGTTTCCTTGGTCCGGAATTCGAAGCCGGAGATGATTTCCGTCAGCGGGTGCCCCTCCGGCGCCTCGACCCGCGTTTGCAGGGTGACACCGTCGATGCTGGGCAAATTGGTCTCGTCGGCACTTGCTCCGCCCGCGGCGGTCATTGCCGCCGCGACAACTCCGCCGGCAAGCAGACCCGGGAGTTTCCTCATGTGGCTTTCCCTCCTGCGCGAACCGCTGCGGTTCGTCTTGTTCTCGTTTTCGTAAAGAGGCTGGTTCAGGCAATGCGGGACCGGCGACCGGGGAGCCGCCGGTCCATCGGATCAGTTCACCTTGATCTTCGACTCCGTGGAATAGACAGAGCCGTCGTCATCGAGCCAGGTGAAGGTGAAGACGCCGCTTTCCGGAACCTTGGCGCTGAACTCCAGATACGGATTGGCGGAGATCGCCGGCTCCAGATCGCAGGAGAACACCGGCTTGCCGTTGAACTCGCAGGTGAACTTGTTGATGATCTGGCGCGGGATCGGGTTGCCGTCCTTGTCCTTGCGCTGCCCGGATTCCATCTTGTGCGAAATCAAGGTCTTGATCGTGATCACTTCGTCCTTGTCGGCGCTCTTGGGCACCTTGACGCGGGGCTTGGCTTTGGCCATCTGGCACTCCTGAAGAAAAGTAACGTGTTGGGGATCACTCGTGGGGCGGGCAGCGCTTAGCCGCCGCAGCCGCCAATGGTGACCTTCACCGTCTTGCGATCCATGTAGACCTTGCCGGTCGAGGTCTTGGCGACCGCGATCACGTCCTGGGTCTTGGCCAGGCGCATGCGGGTGGTGGCCTCTGCGCTGCCCGACATCGGCGTGAAATGGAAGGTCGCAACGCCCGGCGACGGGTTGCCGGCAGCCAGGATCGTCACGTCGGTCACGTAGTCGTCATCGGTCATCGGGCTGTCGATGGCCACGGTGATCGGCACGGTGTTGCCGTTCTCGGCGATTTCCGGCGCGGTCAGCGTCACATTGGCGACTTCCGGCGTGGCACCGCCGGCCATGGCGTCGATCGCTGCCTTGACCGCATCGGTGTCGGCGAGCGAGAGCCGCGGCAATGCGGTCATGGTGACGACGGCGGCCCCGGCGCCCAGAGCAAGCGCCTGGCGTCGTGTGATGTTCATGTTCGTTTCCTCTTTAAGTTGTCGTATTGGGCGGGCCTCTTCGCAGGCCTCATTCCTTCAGCGTTTTCAGATAGGCAACCACATCCTCGACCTGCTGGGCGGTCAGGATCGGTTTTCCGGCAAAGGAGTCCATCACCCGGTTGAAGCCGGCATCGCGATGAAAGGCGGGCATCACCGTGCCCTCGTAGATCATCTTCGCGTTGACCACGAGCATGCGCAGGGAGGCCTCGTCCCAGCGGTCGGCGACCCCATCGAGCGAGGGGCCCACTTCACCGTGAAACTGCTCGTCGGCAAGGTCCGTGGCCGTGTGGCAGGCAAGACAATTGCCGAGCTTGCGATCAACCAGCGCGGCGCGCCCGGCCTCCGGATCCCCCGGCTTTCCGGTCAGGGACACCGGAATGGTACCATCCACGATTTCATAGGCGACGAGTCCCTCGGCCGATGCCGTTGCGGCCCCGAACAGAAGCGCGCAGCCGGCAATCGAGCTCCGGAGAATGGCATTCATGGGCAATGTTCCTTCCCTCTGCCGGCTGTCCCGGCCTTTATTTTTTTACGTGGTTCTTTTGTCACGCGGCCACGATTCCGCAGCACCGGCAGAAGCGTAACAGCTCCCTCGCCAGCGTTCAATTCACATATTCATATTTTAGGATACGTCTTTCGGATCGATCCGCCGCCAGCGCGACCGCCCGCTCGGGAAGGGAAAGCGGGCGCCGCGCCTCAGCCGATGACGGCGAAGGCCGGGAAGGTCTCCAGCAACCAGAACGAGAGCGCCGCCATCTGGCCGGTCATGAAGGCAATGCCGGTGACGATCAGGAACAGGCCCATCAGCCGCTCCACCGTCACCATGTGCTTGCGGAACCGCGACATGAACCGCATGAACGGTCCGGCGAACAGGCCGGCGGCGAGAAACGGCACGCCGATCCCCAGCGCATAGGCAGACAGCAGGAAGGCGCCCTGCGACACGGACTCTTCGGACCCGGCGACGAACAGGATCGCGGCCAGGATCGGGCCGACGCAAGGTGTCCAGCCGAAGGCGAAGGCCAGGCCGATCACATAGGCGCCGATCAGGCCGGCGGGCTTGCGCTCCACATGCACCCGCGCCTCGCGGTAGAGCAGGCCGATCCGGAACACGCCGAGGAAGTGCAGCCCCATGACGATGATCGCCGCCCCGGCCACATAACTCAGCACCTGAAGATGCTCGGTGACGAACTGACCGATGAACGAAGCGCTGGCGCCAAGAGCGACGAACACGGTCGAAAAGCCGAGGACGAAGGCGAGCGAGGCGAAGAACACCCGCCGGCTGTCGGCCTTTTCCTCCCCCTCGCCGGTCAATTCATCCAGCGATACGCCGGCAAGGAAGCCGAGATACGGCGGAACCAGGGGCAGCACGCAAGGAGAAACAAAGGACAGAAGGCCAGCCAGGAAGGCGCCATAAATCGTGACATCCTGAAACATGTGTTCGTTCAACTCCTGGCTCTTCGCCTGTTTCTCGCCCATGCGGGTGCTTCAGCGCACCCTTTCATGTTGTGGCCCACACGGCAATGTGACCGTTTGCACCATTTACGCATTCCATTTCTTGCATATGATCAAGCTATTCCGGTATAGGCAACCTGTAGCTGTCTGTCTTTTCACCATTCCGCGAGCCCTCGATGACCGTTTCGCCAGTGATCTCCAGTTGGATGACGTGCCGCGCCGCAGCGCTGCTCCTCGCTTTCGGTCTGACCCTGGGGGTGGTCCCGGGCCTTGCCGTCCCGTCCGCACGGGCGGCGGAGCTGGTGATGTTCGAACAGGCCGGGTGCCATTGGTGCGAGATCTGGGACGAACAGATCGCGCCGATCTATCCCAAGACGGAGGAAGGCGCGCTGGCACCGCTGCGCCGGGTCGATATCCACAAGCCGATGCCGGAGGATCTTTCGTGGATGCGCGGCGAGCGATTCACGCCGAGCTTTGCCCTGGTGCATGAGGGCAAGGAGTACGGGCGCATCCGGGGATATCCGGGCGAGGACTTCTTCTGGGGCCTGCTGGCGCAGATGATCGCCAAGCTGCGCGACACCGTCTCGGGGCTTGAGGCGCCGGTGGAGGGCCGCCCTGCTCCCGCAGGTTGAGGCGGCCGGCTTGACGAAAGCCAAGTCGCTGTCGGCGCTCTGCCCTATATGTTAGAGGCTGGCTACCACCGAGCTGAAATTTGTGCTTCCAGCGACAATTTCAGTTCCAAAACTTGCGAAAAAAGGACCGGGTTTTGTCTCTTCCGCGCGTAGAAGATCTCGAATGCTCCTCGGATCTTGAGAAAATCATCGATCGTGCCAAAATCGCCAGCGACTTTCTGAAGGCGATCGCCCATGAAAGCCGACTGCTGATTCTGTGTATCCTGGCGGAGGGAGAGAAGTCTGTCACCGAGCTTGAGGCGCTGTTGTCGCTACGCCAGCCGACGGTCTCGCAGCAGCTGGCGCGGCTCAGGATGGACAAGCTGGTGATCACCCGCCGGGAAGGAAAAACCGTCTACTATCGGCTGGCAAATGACGATGCCCGGCGGATTATCGAGGCCGTCTACGACGTCTTCTGCCGAGACTGAGCGGCGACGGACACAAGGAGCCAACGGTTCCAACGAAAGCGGAAAAACCGCCGTCCCGCCGTGACAATGACCGAACGTGAGGGAGGCGCGGTCATGGAGTTCACAACGCCGCAACTGGTGGCGCTTTTCGGCTTTGCCGGCGGCGCCATCCTCGGCTTGGCCGCGCGGGTCGGCCGTTTCTGCACCATGGGCGCGCTGGAAGATGCCTTTATCGGCAATGACTTGCGTCGGCTGCGCAGCTGGGCACTGGCGATTGCCGTTGCCCTTGCCCTGACCCAGATACTGGTGTTTTTCAGCGTCATCGACCTCTCCCGGTCGATATATCTCGCCACGGACTTTCAGTGGCTGGGTGCGATTGTCGGCGGCTTGATGTTCGGGGTCGGCATGGCGCTGGTGGGCACCTGCGGCTACGGGACGCTGGCCCGGATCGGCGGCGGCGACCTGCGCGCGGTGGTGACCTTCCTCGTGATGGCGGTCTGTGCCTACATGGCCATGCGCGGAGTGACCGGGCTCGCGCGCCAGAGCCTGATCGCCCCCTGGGTGCTGTCCTTCGACTTCAGCAACGGCATGGCATTTGATGCGGTGCTCGATACGATCATCGGCCGGGACACCGGCCCAGCCCTTGGCCTTCTCATCGCGATCGCGCTGACGATCTGGGCCTTGCGGGATGCCGCCTTCCGCAGCGAACCGCGCCTGGTGATCAGCGGTGTTGCCGTTGGCCTCGCGGTCACCGGTGGCTGGCTTGCCACCGGTCTCGTCGGCAGCGATCCCTTCGCCCCGCAGCGGCTGGAAAGTTTCACCTTCGTGCGGCCGCTCGGCAACACGCTGGTCTATCTGATGACCTTCAGCGGCGCCACAATCAGCTTTGGCATCGGCTCGGTCTTCGGCGTTATCGCCGGTGCCTTTGCCGGCGCCCTCTTCAAGCGCGAATTCCGCTGGGAGGCTTGCGACGACGTGCGCGAATTGCGCCGGCACATGGTCGGCGCCTTCCTGATGGGAACCGGCGGGGTGATGGCCTTCGGCTGCACCATCGGCCAGGGCATTTCGGCGTTTTCCGCCCTGTCGGTTTCCGCGCCGGTGGTGCTTGTGTCGATCGTGGCAGGCAGTCGCCTCGGTCTCGCCTGGCTGCTGGAGGGCAGCCTCGCGGGCCTCATCGGCGGTTATGTCCGATCATCCGGCGACGGCTAGGTCGGAAGCACGCTCAGGCGGCATCCGACACGGGTGCCCGCCCGCGCTTTCACGCATCCCCTCAGGAGCGGACGACAAGCACCGAGGTTGTCGCGTGGCGCACCACCCGTGCCGCATTGGGCCCAAGCAGATAATCCTTCAGCTCCGGCCGGTGCGACCCGATGACGATGAGATCCGCCGACACCTTCTCGGCGGCGGCAATGATCTCCTCGTAGATGTTGCCATGGCCGATCACCGCCTGCACCCGTGTCCCCTTGGGGACCTGGGTGTCCATGAAGGCATGCAGGGCCCGGCGCGCCTTCTCGATCGCCTCTTCCTCGAAATTGTCGGGAAAGAACGAGCCGACGATGCTGCGGCCGAAATCCGGAACCACGGTGAACACATGCAGCGTGTCCCCTTCGGTGACCGTTTCCATCGCCGCCGTGATCACCTGGCTGGAGGTTGGCAGGTCGCCGAGATCGACACAGGCCATGACGTGCTTGAAGAAGTTGCTCATGGGGTTCCTCCCGCCACGGACTTTTGCGCCTCGCCCCCTACTGCCGCCCGGCGGCGGCGCTGCAAGGCGTAGACGCCGGCGAGCAGCAACAGCGCGGGAATGTAGAGCAGTTCGCGCAGGGGCTGATCGATCGGCGTTTCCAGCGTCGCAATCGTCTGGTCGAAGTCGAAACCAGCCGCCTGCGCCTTGGAATCATAGAGGGCATTGTCGACGATCAGCTTGCCGTCCTGCTCCAGCACCGCAAGCCCGAAGGCCTCCAGCCGCTCCTCACCCGTTGGCTCATCGCCGACCGGGATCATCATGGTGAGCGTCACCGGATCCCCGACCTCGTCGAGCCCATCGACGGTGGCCCGCAACTCGGACCCCGGCTTGGCCTCACCGATCACCTGAGTGATGGCGACCGGATCGACCAGCTGGTAGGGCGGCGAGATCATGTCCATCCAGAATCCGGGACGGAACAGGGTGAAGGCGACCAGAATGAGCGCCGCCGATTCCCAAAGCCGCGAGCGGACGATGAAGAAGCCTTGCGCCCCGGCGGTGAACACCAGGATCGCCGCTGTCGCCACCACGAAGACAATGGCCCCTTCCACCGGCGTCACGTCGATCAGCAGCAGATCGGTGTTGAAGATGAACAGGAACGGCAGCAAGGCGGTGCGCAGCGAGTAGAAGAAGGCGACGAAGCCGGTGCGGATCGGATCGCCGCCGGACACCGCCGCCGCGGCGAATGAGGCAAGCCCCACCGGCGGCGTCACATCCGCCATGATACCGAAGTAAAAGACGAAGAGATGCACCGCCACCAGCGGCACGATCAGCCCGTTCTGCTGCCCCAGGGCGACGATGACCGGTGCGAGCAGAGACGAGACGACGATGTAGTTCGCCGTCGTCGGCAGCCCCATGCCGAGGATCAGGCTGAGCACCGCCGTCAGGATCAGGATGAGCAGGATCTGCCCCTGGCTGAGGAATTCCACCAGGGCTGCCAGCACCGAACCGACACCGGTCTGCGACACGGCGCCGACAATGATGCCGGCGGCAGCGGTGGCAATGCCGATGCCGATCATGTTGCGCGCGCCCATGATCATGCCGTCGATCAGTTCCGACCAGCCCTGTTGCACCGTGCCGGTCTTGTCCTCCCCGCGGAACAGGGCGAACAGAGGCCGCTGGGTCAGCAGAATGAAGATCATCAGCGCCGTCGCCCAGAACGCCGACAACGACGGCGACAGCCGCTCAACCATCAGGCACCAGATGAGAACACCGACGGGCAGCAGGAAATGCAGGCCGGATTTCACGGTCGGACCGGGTTCGGGCAGGTGCACCACCGGTTCGTTCGGGTCATCCATCTCCAGATCGGGAAAGCTGGCGCAATAGCGCACGATCGCCACGTACACGAGGCCGATCAATGCGGCGACCACCCAGATGGTCGAGTTGCCGGCGGCGGCCTGCAGCAGGTCCATGAACAGGAACAGGCCAAAGGCGCAAACGACGGTCAGACCGAGCACCATCGCGCCGGTGGACACGGTCTTCATGCGGGTGTCCGCACTGGTCAGCGACCGGGTCAGCCGACCGATGAGGAACACCACCGCGAGCACGATCAGAACGGCGAGCAACTGGCCGCCGGTGCTGCCAAGCGCCTGGAAGGCGAGGAACAGATAATAGACGCCGCTGGCGACCGCCAGAAGAACGGCCATGGTGACGCCGAAGGACAGCAGCGCCCATTTCATCGGCTTGACCGTGCCGGAGCGCGGCAGCCCTTCCATGCCCTGCCGCATCGCCTCAAGGTGCACGATGTAGACAAGGGCGATGTAGGAGATGATCGCCGGCAGGAAGGCGTGCTTGACCACCTCGAAATAGGAGATGCCGATGTATTCCACCATCAGGAAGGCGGCGGCACCCATGACCGGCGGCATGATCTGGCCATTGACCGAGGAGGCGACCTCGACCGCCCCCGCCTTCTCCCGCGAGAAGCCGACCCGGCGCATCATCGGGATGGTGAAGGTGCCGGTGGTCACCACATTGGCGATGGAGGAGCCGGAGATCAGCCCGGTCATGCCGGAGGCGACGACGGCGGCCTTGGCCGGACCGCCGCTGAAATGGCCCATCAGCGAAAAGGCCACCTTGATGAAGTAGTTGCCCGCACCGGCCTTGTCGAGCAGGGCACCGAACAGCACGAACAGGAAGACGAGATCGGTCGACACGCCAAGGGCAATGCCGAACACCCCTTCCGTGGACAGCCACTGGTGATAGGCGACCGCGTTGAAGCTGGCGCCCTTCCAGGCAAGGATGCCCGGCGCGTAAGGGCCGAGGAAGGTGTAGCCGAGGAAGACAATGGCCACCACCATCAGCGGCGGACCGAGCGAGCGGCGCGTCGCTTCCAGCAGAAACAGGATGCCGGCGACGGCAACGACCACGTCAAGCCCGTTGGGGTTGTTCGGTCGGTCGGCGAGCTGGGTGCCGGTCAGTGCCTTGATCAGGGCGGTGTCGAAGACGAAGAGATAAAGCGCGCTTGCTGTGGCGCCGATCGCCAGCAGCCAGTCGGCCCAGGGCACGGTGCGGCGCGGCGAGCCACGGAACGCGGGAAACACCAGATAAGCGAGGAACAGGGCGAACCCGAGATGGATCGGCCGGGCCTCACGGCTGGAGAAGACGCCGACACCGAGGGTGTAAGGCAGCGGCGAAGCGATCCAGATCTGGAATATGGACCAGGCCAGCGCCACGCCGGCGATCAGAAGGGCGACCTGCCGGTTGCTCGGATTGCGCCCGCCGGTATCGACCGAGGCGACAAGATCATCGAGCTCCGAGGCGCTGTAGGTTTCCGGTTTCGAGTCCGTGCTCATTGCGCCCCCCACGCATGCAAAACAAAACACTCCGGAACATCGGCTTCGCGTATCAGATGCCGCAGATGTCCCTCAAAAAAAACGGTATTCCGCCGGGCTTTTTCCTCAAGGGAGCAGGTCCGGCGCAAGGGGCATCGCGACGCCCCCAAGACAAGGACGGCGCGGAAATCCTCCGCGCCGTCCTGTTGCCGCCGGTTACATCCAGCCGCGTTCCTTGTAGTACTTGACCGCGCCATCATGCAGCGGTGCCGACAGATTGTTCTTGATCATGTCGGCTTCCTTGAGATTGGCGAAAGCCGGGTGCATCTGCTTGAACCGGTCGAAGTTCTCGAACACCGCCTTGGTGATCTCGTAGACCACTTCCGGCGAGGTCTTGCTGGACGACACGAAGGTGGCGCCAACGCCGAAGGTCGTGATGTCCTCGTCCGTGCCGGTGTAGGTGCCGCCCGGGATCGTTGCCATCGCATAGAAGGCGTTGTCGTCCACGAGCTTGCGGATCACGTCATTGTCGACGTTGATCAGCTTGGATTCGCAGGACGTGGTCGCTTCCTTGATGGTGCCGGCCGGATGGCCGACGGTGAAGACGATCGCGTCGATCTTGTTGTCGCAAAGCGCGGCGGCCTGCTCGGCAGACTTCAACTCCGCAGCCAGCGCGAAGTCGTCGGCGGTCCAGCCCATCTTGTCCATGACAACCTCGAAGGTCGCACGGGCGCCGGAACCGGGGTTGCCGAGGTTGACGCGCTTGCCCTTCAGGTCCTCAAAGGTCTTGATGCCGGAATCGGCACGAGCCACCACGGTGAACGGCTCCGGATGAACCGAAAACACGGCCCGAAGCTCTTCGAACTTGCCATCGGGGAACTGCTCGGGCGCGGTGCCGTTATAGGCATGATACTGCCAGTCCGACTGGGCCACGCCCATGTCCAGATCGCCGGCACGAATGCCGTTGATGTTGGCGACGGATCCACCCGTGGTGTGGGTGCATTTGATGTCGTGATCCTTGGTGCCCCGATTGACCAGACGGCAGATCGCCCCGCCAACCTGATAGTAGACGCCGGTCTGACCACCCGTGCCGATGGTGACGAACGTCTCCGCCTGGGCGGCACCTGTCAGCATCATCGCGCCGGTCAGGGCCGCGCCGATCACGGTGGATTTGAAAAACTTCACTGGAACACCTCCTGTTCAATGACTGCGGGCAGCCCATGACCGCGCGGCGGAATAGCCGCCAGCCTCCTCCTGTCGGCATCAGGACACATCCATGCCCGCCTCCGACCGACGAGGGCCTCCCACCGAAAAACGCCCTGCCCGGCCTGGCATTCGCCTTCCCGGACAAGCGATCTTTCGAACCAACGTTCGCGACGCGGCAAACGCCACCCGCGAACCCGCGCAAGTGCGGATAGCAAGAGGGTAGACCGAAAAGCTTCGGTATTCCAAGCCCATTCGACCATGACCGGACATTCGGCCACAGCCGGCTTACAAGCGTATGTGCAGACGCGGCCCCTCCTGCCGACCGACTCCAGAGGATCAGTCGACCGAGCGAACAAGAAGCCGGACCGGCGAGACAATGCGGATTGGGGAAAGCTGACGGTTTCCGCGAGCCGGAGGCTCTGTCAGTCGGAGGAGCGACCGCCGGAAATCACTTCGAGGAACTGGCGGCGAAGCTGGGCTTCATCCACGCCATCGCGCAGCCCCTGGCGCCATTGGTCGATCACCAGACGCAGGGCGATGGTCTCCCGAGTATGGGGCAAGCGACTGAGATAATCGGTGAAAAAATCATCGAGCGCATCCCGGTTGATCGCGTTTTGCGCAATCAGCCCGTGAATCAGCGCCATGGTCGCGGCGATGTGCCCCTTGAGAAACGCGAACTCCGCCGAGCCGCTCGAATATCCTGTTGGTGTGTCAGACATGACCACCTCCATTGTCAGGGCCGGAGAGTATGGCCGCCGCCTCCTGACCGGTCAACTGCTCCGCATCGCTCACCTTTACGCGGCTCACCGGCGCCAACTGGGCCCGCTCACTGCAGATGAGAACAATGACAGCTTTGGGCGCGAAGTGGTATCCGTGTTTTTTCACAAGCTTTCCCGAGGGAACCGCCCTGAACGGGGACATTTTTCGCAAGGCCGGGGCACCGCCCCCTCACAAGAGCTTGTGCCCCCATCCCTTCCAGGCCTTCTGCGCCCGGCCGCAGCACGGCGGGAAAGAAATATGGGAAAACCGGCAGGCAGGCTTTGCATGATGCCATTTCCCCCTTGCCTCAGGCCGGTGGAATGATTACACAAACCGCAAATGTGAGCCTGTAGCTCAGTTGGTAGAGCAACTGACTTTTAATCAGTAGGTCCAGGGTTCGAGCCCCTGCGGGCTCACCATTTCTCCCAAAATCAATTCAGATTCCCAGCGACGCTGCCGGCCACGAAATTTGAACAGGCTGGCCGGGCGGCGCAGATCTGGTCATGCGCCGATGCACGGCTGGGCGGCCGTGCCGCCGCCTCGCCTGAAATGCCTTATTTTCCCTCGACCAGCGACGTATTGAACGTTCCCTTGACCGGAACGCACTTTGCAAGGTCCGCTTCGGTCGAGAAGCTCTCCTTCGCGCAGACTTCCGCCTCAAACGTTCCCGAAGCGTTTGGAGACGCATCAAGAACGAGCGTTTCGAGCGTTACCCTTGCCGTCCCGCCCTCACCGCCGGCAACGAAAAACTCCCCATTCATTCCCTCAGGCCACCAGGACACGCTCGCATTTGTGACGGTCCCGGCGCCGACCTCCCCCATAACGGAAAATTCGATGTTCAGAATATTGCGGGTCTTGTTTTCGTTGGCCTTGGCATGGGCCTGGATGGAAACCTGATTTACGGGCCCAAAGGAGCGAAAGGTTGCCGAAGCGCTTTGATCGTCGGACACGAAAAGCGTCTCACCTTCGTAAGACGCCTCGTCGATGGTCGCCGTCACACTGCCAATCGCTTTCACGTCGAAGGCCTCGGCGCTATAGGACAGAAGGACGGCTATCCCGCCCGCCATCGCCACGGGCGCAAGTCTTTTGATGTCGGTTTGAAACACGTCAAGTTCCTTACATGCCTACCAAGGTGATTGTCGTCGAATGTCCCCCCCCTTAAGGGAAGGACCAACCGTCATGCTCGATGCGGAAGATGCGGATGGGAGCCCCCGGCTGGTCCGGGTCCGCGCGCAGCCGATAGACAGCCCGCTGGGCATGCCCGAAGTTCACGCAATCGACGTTGACCGTGATCATTCCGCGCAGCATCGGGGTTTGCGGATCCCGCCGCGGCGGCTGGCAACTCCCGTCGAAATCCTGCCCGCCATAGACCGGGTCCGCCCCGGCGCGCCCGGACAGGAAATCGGCGGCGACATCGGCAAAGAAATACCGCCGCGCGCCGCGAGGGCGCCGGAGATCGGTCTTGCCGCCGGCATCCTCGATCCTGTGCGCCTCATATAGCGCACGCACCACGTCCTCGGCTTCGCGTATCTGCGCCTCGCCATTGTTTGCCGGCGCCCTCTCCGCCCCGCCATAATCGGGCACCAGAAACGTGGCGCGCACCCAACCGGCTTTGGTCAGGTCGCGGCTGCGCATCAGGCACCAGCGCGGCGGAAGGGCCGCCTGCTCCGCCTCCGACAGGGTCATGTAGCGCGCAGCAGGCACATAAGGCACGCATGTCACCTGTTGCAGCCCGTGCTCATTGGCACGAAACGTCCCGAGCACGCCATATTCGGTGCCCGGCCCCATGCGCATGTTGAGCGCGTCGCTCGCTGCCACGCCCCGAACGCGCCAGGCGTCCGGTCCATGTCCGTCGATCTCCGCAAGCCCCTGCCCCGACCAAAGCACCGAGGTGAGGAGCAGAGCGGCGAGGAGCCGCGTTCGGCCGGTCCGTGATGTCATTCCGTCACCTCCACAATCGCACGCCCCAGAACCTTTCGCTCACCAAGATCGAGAAAGCGAACCTCGTAGGGGCCGGGCGTGTCGGGCATGGTCAGTTTCATCTGGCTTTCACCTCCGACGGCAGCCGCAGAGAACCACGAGAAATCGGGTGCCTTCACCTGCGCAAGCGCAACCCGCCGGTCCGCGTCCGCCGCCGTGATCGACCAGGACACCATGATGTCCTCTCCCGGCCGGGCGGTCGCCGGCACGCGCAACCCCGCTCCGGCGTCGAGCGGCGCCATGGCATCGACGACCTCGAACGGGTGCGCGGCCAGCAGGCGATCCCCTTCCGCTGAAACGTAGCGGACCTCGTAAAGACCGGGCACGTCGGGGACGGTCAGGTCCATGGATGTTTTCGAACCGACACGCCGATAGGTCGATCCGACATCGTCGGGATCGGAGCCAGCCGGGACAATCGCAATGCGGTCCCGCCGGTTGACGCTGTGCGACCAGCCGACCGTCACCCGCGATCCGGCGCGCACGGCGCCGTCAGGCCCGGAGACCTCGACCGCCGCCTGCCGCACCTCGATGGGGGCCGAGGCGACGACGCGCCCGCCCCCGTCGAGCCGGTAGCGGACCTCATAGAGTCCGGGCTCTGCGGGCGCTGTCAGTTCGCCTTTGCTTTTCGTCCCGACCCGGATGTAGTTCCCGCGCTCGATGTCGGGTGCCCCGGCTGAAACGATGGTGACAATGTCGCGCTTGTTGATCGGGTTGGTCCAGCTCACGGCGATGCGCGCGCCGGTCACGGCGGTTTGCGGCGCCGACACTGCCATCTCCGCTTCCACCACGTCGATGGACGTGCGCCCCAGCACCTCCTTCGTTTTGGGGGAGAGATAGCGCACCTCATACATGCCCGGAAGCGGCGGCGCGGTCAGCGTGCCCTCGCTCTTGCGTCCAACGCGCAGATAAGGACCGCGATTGTCCTCCGGGACAGAGGGCGGGACGACGGTGACAAGGTCGCTCCGATCGTGCACCTCACTCCAGGAAACCGGAAACCGCTTTCCCACCAGCACTTGCGCCGGTGCGGAAAGCCCGACCTCGCGGAGGGGGGCCTGTCGTGCCGGTGCCCCGTCGTCGACCTCGGCGGGCGTGATCACCTGACGAACCTGGGTCAGGGCGCCGCGCAGCTCCTCGGCATCTTCCGCCGGAACGAACATGCCGCCGGTGTTCTCGGCGATACAGGCGAGCGCCTCGTGCTCCTCCCGGGTCAGATCGAACCCGATCACATGGGCGGTGAAGGCAACGCCCGTCTCGGCGAGCCGGGCGGAAAGCGCACACGGATCCGCCTGGCAGGTCTCCACCCCATCGGAGATCAGAATCACGGTCGCCGGATTGTCGCGGTAGGACAGGATCTGCGCCGCCTTTTCCACGGCGGCCGTCAGCGGGGTCCGGCCACGCGGCACCACCTCATCGACGGCATCGCGGAAGGCTGCCCGGTCGACCGGATCGGGCAGCACCTTGACCTCGATGTCGGAGCAATCCCCAGCGCGACGATGACCATAAGCAATCAAGCCGAGATTGGTCGATTGCGGCCAGGTCGCGATCAGATCTCCCATGACCTCCCGCGCGATCTCGATCTTGGGAATGCCGTCGATCTGCCCCCACATGGAGTTGGAGCCGTCGTAGACGATCATCACATCGTCGGCGGCCAGAGCGGGTGCGCCTGTCAGCCCAAGGGCCAGGGCCAGAGCTGAAATACTCTTCATCTTCATGGTTTTACCTGTTGGAGCTTTGCTAGCGGCCTCAGGAGGCCGGCGACGGCGAAGGGCTCGCGCAGGGCGGAGGCCGCGATCGGCCCGGCCTTGGTCAGACAAAGGAGATATTCGCGCGCAAAATAAGGGATCGCGGCGGCGAGACCGAAACCAAGCACGCCGCCCAAGAACATAAAGCTGTACTGGAAGCCAACACCCCCAAAACCTTGCCGACACTGAAGGCCCGCATCTCACACTCCCTGTCTGCCACCCCAGACCATCCCTAGCGCGGGAGACGGAGGGCTTCCCCCTGCGTTTGCAGGGGTGACCGGGAGAGCGGCGGACACGAAGGTTTCAAGGGCACTTTTCTGGGACGCGATGCCGAGGGTGCGCGGCAGGATGCGTGCCTGAACCGAAGGAGCTGCCTCACCAAGCACAGGTGCGAGCCCTTCGTCCGCAAGGACACCCCCAAATGCCTCTGCGGACGGCGCGGTCGACCGGGCCCGCCAACGGGTCCGGTCGCGCATATTGACCGCGATCAGATCAACTGTTGGGACGGATCCTGGCGCCGGTCTTGTTGGCGAAGGCCTCAAGCCGCTCGCGTGCGGCCGGCTGGGTGTTGACCATGCCGGCCACCACCGATTCCGCGTAAGCCGCGTCCATGGCCGACATGTTTTGCATATGGCTGACCGCCGAGCAGATCGCGAAATTGGTCAGCGGCAGATTCGCCGCCACCTTGTCCGCCAGCTCCAGCGCCATGTCGAAGCTCGATCCCTCGGTGATATACTGCGCGAGCCCCAGATCGACAGCCTCCTGCCCCTGATAGACGCGCCCGGTCAGGATCATGTCGATCATCCGGGCCTTGCCGACCAGATCGCTGACCCGGATCGTGGCGCCGCCGCCGGTAAAGATGCCGCGCTGCCCTTCGGGAAGAGCGAAATAGGTGGTCTGGTCCATCACCCGAATATGTGCGGCGGAGGCCAGCTCCAGCCCGCCGCCGACCACCGCGCCCTTGAGCGCGGCGATCACCGGCACGCCGCCGTATTCCATCTTGTTGAACGCCTCATGCCAGCGCAGGCAGACATGCATGAATTCGTCCGGGGTCCGGTCGGCCTTCCAGTGTTCGATGAGATCGAGGCCGGCGCAGAAGTGGTCGCCCTCCCCCCGCAAGACCACGGCGCGCACGCCGTCACGATGGGCCGAACCGAAGAAGCTCACCAGTTCGTCAATGGTCGCCATGTCGAGGGCGTTGCGCTTGGCCGCGCGGTTCAGGGACACGATGGCAACGCCGTTGTCGCGCAGTTCGATCGAAAGGTTGGTATAGCCGTCGAAACGGGCATCCAGGGACATAGGAAACTCCTTGAGGCGGGCGCGGCGCGCCCATTCAGTTTCGGTCTAAAGGGTGGCGTCCCGCAGGCTGGGTGCGCCTTCGGTGATGCGGGCGCGGTCGGCCGCGCATTGCACGAGGATGTTGTGGGCATAGAAGGACGCGGTGGCGCATTTGTTCGTCATGAACTCGGTCGCCTCGTCGCGCGCCAGCGCGGCCTTGGCCGCCAGCATGGCGCGGCCCAGCTGCCACCCGGCGGCGAGGTTGCCGGTCAGCATCAGGAAGGGAACGCTGCCCGCATAGGCCGCGTTGACATCCCCCCCGAGCGTGGCAAGCAGGTGATTGAGGCTCGCTTCGAACTGCGCGCGAGCCAGGTCCAGCTGGGCAGCCACCGATTGGGCCTGTGCGTCTCCCATGGCAAGAGCACGGGCGGTGTCGAGGACCATGCCGGCGAAGCGCCGTGCGGCGGCGCCACCGTCGCGCTGGACCTTGCGCCCCAACAGATCGTTCGCCTGGATCGCCGTGGTGCCCTCGTAGATCGGCAGGATGCGCGCGTCGCGGTAGAGCCTCGCCACCCCGGTTTCCTCGATGAACCCCATGCCGCCATGCACCTGCACCCCCATAGAGGCGACATCGACCGCGCTCTCGGTGCAGTATCCCTTGACCAGCGGCACCAGAAACTCCGCCATCGCCCGGGCGTCGTTGCGGCTGGTCTTCTCGCCGTTTTCGGCCAGATCGAGCCAACCGGCGGTGGCGATGGCCAGCGCCCGGCAACCCTCCACCGTGGCGCGCATCCGCATGAGGGTGCGGCGCGTTTCCGGGTGCTGGATGATCGGCACGCTGTCGGCAGAGCTGCCGTCGACCGGACGGCCCTGCACCCGCTCACGGGCATAGGCGAACGCCTGCTGGGTGGCGCGCTCGGCGATGGCAACGCCCTGTATCCCCACAGCGAACCGGGCGGAGGTCATCATCACGAACATGTATTCCAGCCCGCGATTTTCCTCACCGATAAGGAACCCGGTCGCTCCCTCGTAGTTCAGAACCGCCGTCGGGCTGGCGCGAACGCCGAGCTTGTGTTCGAGACTGCCGCAAGCGACCGCATTGCGCGCGCCGGGAGACCCATCGGGTTCCGGCAGAAATTTCGGCACCACGAACAGGCTCAATCCGCGCGCGCCCACCGGTGCGCCGGGGGTGCGGGCCAGCACCAGGTGAACGATGTTCTCGCTCAGATCATGCTCGCCGTAGGTGATGAAGATCTTGCTCCCGGACACCGCGTAGGTGCCGTCCTCCCGACGGGTGGCGGTGGTACGGATGCGCGCCAGATCGCTTCCCGCCTGCGGCTCGGTCAGGTTCATGGTTCCGGTCCAGCGCCCGGAAATCAGCTTTTCAAGATAGAGCGCCTGTTGCTCCGGCGAGCCGTTGACCGACAGCGCGTCAATGGATCCATCCGTCAGCAGCGGACAGAGGCCGAAGCTCATATCGGCGGCGTTGACGATTTCCGTCGCCGCCGCACCGGCCGCGCGGGGCATCCCCATGCCGCCGAACTGGACCGGATGGGAAAGGCTCTGCCAGCCGGTTTCCACGAACTTTTCGTAGGCCTCGGCGTATCCGTCGGGCATGACAACCCGCCCCTCGCTGAGACGTGCCCCGGTCACGTCTCCCGCCTGGGCCAGTGGAGCGACCACGCCGCTGCAGAACCGGCCGAAGGCGTCAAGCGCCGTCCTGATGTCGCCATCGTCAATGCCGTCATAGCGCGGCAGGGAGCCGACCTCGGGCCACTGCGACACGTGCAGGATGTTGAACATGATGTCATCTATCGGCGCCTGGAAGGTCATCTGCTCACTCCCTGCTCTGTTGTTATGTGACACCTATTCTGCCTAAAATGCCGTCTCAACGTCATCGAATGACATTTTCATTTCCAAAAATGACAAAGACCGCGCCCCGATTGCCATGACTGCCATCACGGACCCCGTCAGCCCCACAACCGTCTCCCGCCACCTGATCGAGGACTGGCTGGAGGCGTTGCGCCGCTGCTGTTCCAGGGCGCAGATGCGCGCGCTGCTGCAACGCTCGGGTCTGGAGGAAATATCCGCTCACTCCGATGCCCGGGTGACGCTGGACCAGATCGTCCTGCTCTATCAGATCGCCGCCGTCGAGAGCGGGGACGAGATGATGGGACTGTGGAGCCGTCCGATCCGGGCGCGCGCGCTGCAGCACCTTCTCACCACTGTGCGGGAAGCCGATACCCTGCCCTCGGCCCTTTTCCGGTTCTCGACCTTCTGGAATCTCCTGCTTGACGATTTCCGCTTCGAGTTGACACAGGACGCGGAGCGGATCGCCCTCTCGCTGGTGCCGATGGGCGATCAGCCGGTACAGCGCTTCGGACACCTGCTGATCCTGAAGCTCGCACATGGGCTGATGTCCTGGCTCGCCGGGTACGAGGTTCCGGTGCGCACCATTCGCTTTGTCTTTGCCCGGCCCGATTTCGCGGAGGACTACGCCGTGATCTTTCCCGCGCGGGTCGACTTCAACGCCCCGCACTCGGAGATTTCCTTCGACCGCGCCGCCCTTGGTCCTCCCCTGGCGCGCAGTAAATCCGAGCTGGTCGAATTCGTGACCCGGGCGCCGCGAGACTGGATCTTCACGCGCTACCGCGAACATGCGCAGGCGCTGCGCGTGCGCGAATTTCTGTATCGGTCGGACTGGGAGGATTGCCGGCTGGCCGATGCCGCCGCGTTGTTCGGCATGACACCGCGAACCCTGATACGGCGTCTCGACCGCGAGAACACGTCCTTTCAGGCGATCAAGGACGGCCTGCGCCGCGACATTGCCATGCGCGAACTTCTGAACGCGGAAAAGAGCGTCGAGCAGGTTGCCGAGGATCTCGGGTTTTCCTCTTCCGCCAATTTTCACAAGGCATTCCGTCGCTGGACCGGCGAGAGCCCCGGCATGTTCCGCCGCGCCAGATCCCGCTCCTCGGCGTCAGGCTGATCCATCGTGAGAAGAGCCTCAGGCGAGAACCGGCTGAACGAAGGCGAAGGCGCGTCGGTTGTCAGGTGGCGCTTTTGCAATTGAACAGGCGGGCGGCGATCTTCATGATCCGGCAAGAGGATACCCCGCCCCCTTCGGACGGAGGGCGGATCGAAGCCGCCGATCCCGTATCGTGGCGGTGCAAACGCCGATCATACGGCCAGCGGCTTGCGGGCTGGAACAGGAGACGATGCCTTCAATGAGACGATATGCCTTCTGCCTCTTGCTCATGTTCGCACAACCGGTCGCAGCGGAAGCGCCAGGCATGCCCTCGGCAGGCGCGTCCCTGGCCGCCCCCACCGGCGCGGTGATCCTTGAAGTGGAGGGAAACATCGCGAACGGAAATGGCGGCACCGGGATCGCGCGTTTCGACGAGGCAATGCTGGCCGCCCTGCCATCCCACACCCTGGAGACCTCGACGGTCGTCACCGACGGCACGCAGGTCTTCGAGGGCTTTCTCATGCGCGACCTGCTGGCACTTCTCGGCGCCCGCGGCTCGGTGGTCGCGGCGACGGCGCTCAATGACTATTCGGTCGAGATTCCCGTCAGCGATTTTGCGCGTTTCGATGTGATCGTCGCCACCACGCGGAACGGCAAGCGCCTTGAGAAAAGCGGCAAGGGCCCGCTCTGGATCGTCTATCCCCGTGACGATCATGAGGAGCTGCAGGACATTCGCTACGATTATCGCTGGGTCTGGCAGCTCTACCGCCTGGATATCAAATGAGCCGCCAGCCAAGGACCCTCCTCGGCCTCTTCCTGCCGCTTGCCCTGATCGCCGTCTTTGCCGCTCTCCTGCTCTACTCCCTGTCCCGTCTTGCCGAGATCGAGCAGGACATGCGCATCAAGGCCACGCAGAACATGCTGTGGACGATGTATCAGGCGCATGCGTCCGCTCTTCAATTGGAGAATGTCCTGCTGAAAGCAGACACCGGCGCGGTCTCTCCGGCGGAGATCGAAAGACGCTACAATGTGCTCCTCAGCCGGATCGCCCTCCTGAACGAGGGGCCGCAGCGGCGGCAGGTGGAGGCACTGGGGTTTGCCGACGAGCTGGACCGGTTGACGGCGGCGGCCCGCTCCCTGGCCCCGATGATCGCGGATCCGACCCCCGCCAACATTCAAGAAATCCGGGACGCGCTGCACCCCTTCAATCCGGTTCTCGGGCGCGCCGGCAATGCGGCGATGATTTCCGAATGGAACCAGTTGGGCAACCGCCTCGACACGCATCGCAAGAAGCTCTGGCAGATCATCTGGCTTCTCTTCGGTCTGATGGCGGCAGGCGCGGTTCTGTCGGCCTATCTGATCTTCACCCTCAGGCAATCGCGGCACCGCACCAGCCTGTTGCAAAGGGAGCGCCGCTTCTCGGAACTGCTCGTCGCCTCCAGCGGCGATGGCGTCCTCGCCGCCGACGCGGACGGACGATGCACCGTCTGGAACGATGCCATGCACGCGCTGTTCGATGTTTCCCCGAACCAGGCGCGGGGCGCATTGCTGGAAGACATTTCCGGATTCTTCGCCACCGAGCGGGTCCGGGAGGGCCTGCGCCAGGCGCTGGCCGGAGCCCCGTTCGACCTTCCGTTCCTTCCGTTCTTCCGTTCGGGCGAGGAGTTGCCCCACTATGTGGACCTGCGCCTGTTCCCCCTGCGCGACCGGGATCAGACCATCGGCATCATCGGCCTTGTGCGGGACGTCACCGACAAGCACGCGGCGCAAGAGGCGATTGCACGGCACAATGAGCGGCTTGAGGAACTGGTCGCGGACCGGACCCAGGAGCTGAACGAGGCGCTACAGCAGCAGCGTTCGGCCGCGGATCTTTACCGCAATTTCGCGGCCATGGTCTCGCATGAGTTCCGGACACCGCTCGCCATCATCGATTCCGCCTTGCAACGCCTGGTGCGACGGGCCGACCGGGTCTCGTCCCTTGAGATAACCGAGCGGGCGACAAAGGCCCGCGATGCCATCCGGCGCCTGACCTCGCTGGTCGCAACGACCCTGGACACCGCACGCCTGGATGCCGGTCAGGTCGAGGTGACCTGCGAGCGATGCGACATTGCGGACCTGGCGGCGACCATCTGCGAACGCCAGCGGGAAACCTCACCGGGCTGCAGGATCCAGCTGGAGGCGACAGGGCCTGCGCCCGTGCAGTTCGACCCGACCCACGCGGAACATGTTCTGTCGAACCTCATCTCCAATGCCGTGAAATACTCACCGGACGGTTCGCCCATTTCCGTGAGGATTACCCTGGAAGGCGATCTGGTCACCTGCTCGGTGCGCAATGAAACCACGAAGCCGCTGACCGACGACGACCGCGCAAAACTGTTCGACAGATACTACCGTGGCAGCAATACCATGGGCCTTCCCGGCACCGGGATCGGTCTCTACATGGCGCGCGCCCTGGCGCGCATGCAAAATGGCGACATTGAGCTTTCGGACCAAGGGCATGATGGGAAAGTCGAATTCCGCTTTCTCCTGCCGCGCATCGGCGCCGGCCCCACGACACCTTCCCTTTATATCACCCCCGTTCACACCAGGAGAGGCCTTCCAGTCCCATGACCGAGCGAAAGGACCAAGAGCCCACAGATGCCCCGCTCATTCTGTGTGTGGAGGACGAGGCGGAGCTTCTCAACGATCTTGAGGAAGAACTGGAGGAGGCCGGATACCGCACCATTTCGACGCTGGATGGGGTCTCCGCCCTGGCCGCGCTCGATGAGGCAACGCCGGACCTGATCCTGTGCGACATCAGCATGCCCGGCCTCACCGGTTACGATGTCCTGCGCGCGGTGCGCGGCGGCCGGCCGGAACTGGCCGATACGCCCTTCGTCTTCCTGACCGCATTGGCGGATCGGGGTGAGATTGTCGAAGGCAAGAAGGCCGGCGCGGACGACTATCTCGTCAAGCCGATTGATTTCGACCTGATGCTGGCGACCATCGAGGCGCGGCTGCGCGAGGTGGAGCGCATGCGCGAGAACCGCACGGCGAAGGGAGCCGATGGCCTCCACAGCGCCTTCGTGCAAGCCTTCGATTTGCTGGGGTTTGGAACGGTCCTGATCGGCGAGCGCTGCGAGGTCATCTTTGCCAACCGCGCCGCCCGGCATATCGCCGAACAGAAGGACGGGATACGCATCGACCGCCGGATCCAGGCGGAGGACGGGCTGGATGATCGCAAGGTTGGAGAGATGCTTGGCGACCTTCAGAAGGCTGCTGCCCCCGCCCCCTCGACCGCCTCGCTGTCGCTGCCCCGCCCCTCGGGCAAGCACGACTACCTCCTGGTTGCCAGCAAGGTGGCGAGTGCCCAAGGCGCCCCGGTCACGGCGCTGTTCATCATCGATCCGGACCAGCCGCTGGGCATTCCCCACGCGATCCTGTCGGAACTGTTCAAACTGACGCCAACGGAAACGGAAGTTGCCCTTGCCCTGGCAAAAGGCATGCGGACCTCGGAGATCGCGGCGGAGCTGGCCATCGCCCCGACCACGGTGTCATTTCATCTGAAAAATCTGTTTGAAAAAACCGGCACCAACCGTCAGGCGGATCTGATTGCCCTGATCCTGTCGTGCCCCATCTCCACAGGGCGCGCCGAGCTGCTGCTCTGATCGAAAGCGGCCGGTTGGCGATGGACCTGCCACCGCCAACCGACGTTTCTTAAAGACACGGGACGAGGATCAGACCCGCCCGGCCAGGAACATTGGCCCGCCCTTGTGCCGGGGGAAGCCGTAGCCGAGGATCATCGTCACATCGATGTCGCTGGCGCTCTCGGCAATGCCCTCATCAAGCACGGCCTGGGCCTCCGCCTGCATCAGCGACATGATGCGCGCGACGATATCGGCCTCGCTGAACTCGCGCCGGGCAATGCCGAGACGCTCGCTTTCCTCAAGGATGATCCCCTCGACCAGCGGATCGGGCACCGGCTTGCTATCCTCATAGTTGTACCAGCCGGCGCCGGTCTTGCGCCCGAAGCGGCCCATCTCGCACAGGCGATCGGCAATCCGCGAATAGCGCTCGTCCGCCGGACGGGTCGCCGCGCGGCGCTTGCGCATGGCCCAGGCGACATCGAGCCCGGCCATGTCCTGCACCGCGTAGATGCCCATGGCGAAGCCGAAGCCGCGCATGGCCGCGTCGATCTGCCAGGGCAGCGCGCCCTCTTCCAGCATGAAGTCGCATTCGCGGCGATAGGCGCTCATGATGCGGTTGCCGATGAAGCCATCGCAGACCCCGGCGACCACCGGCGTCTTGCGCAGACGCTTGGCCAGCGCACCCGCTGTCGCCAGCGCCCGGTCCGACACCCCATCGGTGCGCACCACCTCCAGAAGCTTCATCACGTGTGCCGGCGAGAAGAAATGCAGCCCGATCACCCGTGCCGGACGCGCCGTGCGCGCCGCCAGGGCATTGACGTCAAGATAGGACGTGTTGCTGGCAAGGATCGCGTCCGGCGCCATGATCGCATCGAGACGAGCGAAGACCTCGGTCTTGACGTCCATGTCCTCAAACACCGCCTCGATCACCAGTTCGCACGGCGTAAGAGCGGCATAGTCGCTGCCCGTTTCCAGCCGCGCGGTGGCGTCGGCCAGACCGGCATCGTCCAGCAGGCCGCGCTTGTGGCTTCCTTCCAGAATCCCGGTGATGCGCCCTGCCGCTGCGGCACAACTTGCCTCATCCCGCTCGATCAGACTGACGAGCGATCCCGACAGCAAAAGGGCGGCGGCAATGCCCGCCCCCATGGTGCCGCCACCGATGACGCCCACATGGCCAAGATCGGCCGGCGCGGCCTCGGCCGCCTTCAGGCTGGCACCGGCACGGCGCTCGGAGAAGAAGAC
This sequence comes from Stappia indica, assembly GCF_020177335.1. Lineage (GTDB taxonomy): Bacteria > Pseudomonadota > Alphaproteobacteria > Rhizobiales > Stappiaceae > Stappia > Stappia indica_B. The sequence goes on from NZ_JAIVMG010000001.1 coordinate 429,904, forward strand.
ATGCCGCAGCGCGGCCGCCTCTTCGCTGCCCGACAGACGGAGGAAACGGGCGCGCTCCTTCGTCAGAGCCTCGCGCGCCGGCAATGTCGCGGAATCGCGCAGCGCCGCCAGCGCCTCCAGCGGCGAGGCCTGCCCGCGCGCCTTCTTGCGCAGGAGAGCCTCGGCAGCGTCCCAGTCCACATCGGCCAGAGGCGCGACCGGATCCCGATCGAGCAGCGGCACCGGACGCCCCTCGGCTGCGAGCGCACGGGCACGGGCGCTGGCCGCGTCAAGCAGGTCGTCCTCGGCCACCGCATCGACCAGTCCGGTCTTCAGAGCCTTTTCGGCGCTGACCGGCTTGCCGGTGGTGATCATGTCCAGCGCATCGGCAACGGCAATCAGGCGCGGCAGACGCACCGTTCCGCCGGCACCCGGGACGATCCCCAGCGTGACCTCGGGCAGGCCGAGCTTGGCGCCCGGTGCGGCAACGCGCCCATGGCAGCCAAGGGCGATTTCCAGACCGCCGCCAAAGGCCGCGCCCTTGATCGCGGCGACCCACGGCACCCGACTGGCCTCAATGGCGGCAATCACGTCGGGCAGATGCGGCTCGCGCGGCGGCTTGCCCAGTTCGGTGATGTCGGCGCCGGCAACGAAGGTCCGCCCGGCGCAGGCGAGGACGACGGCGGCAACCTCCGGCATCGCCTCGATACGCTCCACCGCCTCAAGCAGCCCGGCGCGGACGGCTTGCGAGGTGGCGTTGACCGGCGGATTGTCGATGGTGACGATCGCCAGATCGCCCTTTTGGGAAATGGTGACGGGATCGCTCAGCTTCATCACACGCGCTCCATCAGAAGGGCGATGCCCTGGCCGACGCCGATGCACATGGTGCAAAGGGCGAGCCGCGCGTCGCAATATTGCAGTTCCTGCGAGGCCGTCAGCGCCAGCCGCGCGCCCGACATGCCGAGCGGATGACCAAGGGCGATGGCGCCGCCATTGGGGTTCACATGCTCCGCGTCGTCGGCAAGGCCGAGATGACGGGTCACCGCCAGGGCCTGTGCGGCAAAGGCCTCGTTCAGCTCGATCAGGTCGATGTCGGCGATCTTGTAGCCGGTGCGTGCCAAAAGCCGCTCGGTGGCCGGAGCCGGACCGAAGCCCATGATGCGCGGGGCAACGCCAGCGCTGGCCGCGCCGAGAATGCGGGCACGCGGCGTGAGTCCGTATTTCTTCACCGCCTCGGCGGAGGCAATGATCAGCGCAGCCGCGCCATCGTTGACACCGGAGGCGTTCCCCGCCGTCACCGATCCGCCGGCGCGGAAGGGCGCCCGCAGGGCAGCCAGTTTCTCAAGGCTGGTTTCGCGGGGATGTTCGTCATGCTCGACGATCACCGGATCGCCCTTGCGCTGCGGCACGGACACCGGCGTGATTTCCTGCGCAAAGCGGCCGGCGCTGCGCGCGGCCACGGCCCGCTGCTGCGAGCGCAGGGCAAAGGCGTCCTGATCCTCGCGGGAGATGCCGAAATCCTCGGCCACGTTTTCGGCGGTCTCGGGCATGGAATCGACGCCGTATCGCTCCTTCATCAGCTTGTTGACGAAACGCCAGCCGATGGTGGTGTCATGCACCTCGGCGGCGCGGCTGAAGGCGCTGGTGGCCTTGGGCATGACGAAGGGCGCGCGGCTCATGCTTTCCACACCGCCGGCGATCATCAGTTCCGCTTCACCGGCCTTGATGGCGCGGGCGGCTGTCGCCACCGCGTCGAGCCCGGAGCCGCACAGACGGTTCATGGTGGTGCCCGAAACGCTTTCCGGCAAGCCGGCCAGCAGCGCGGACATGCGCGCCACGTTGCGGTTGTCCTCGCCGGCCTGGTTGGCGCAGCCCATGATGACATCATCGATGGCATCCGGCGCGAGCCCCGGCGCCTTTTCCATCAACGCACGCAGAACGCCCGCGAGAAGATCGTCGGGTCGCACCGAGGACAGCGCGCCGCCGTACCGGCCGATCGGGGTTCTCAAACCTTCGCAGAGAAAGGCATCCGTCATTTTTCGTGCTCCGCTTCGTCATGCGCCCCGGCAAAGCAAGGCTTGCGTTTTTCCAGGAAGGCGAGAACGCCTTCGGCGTAATCCGGGTTCCGGCCCGCCTGGGCCTGATAGCCGCGCTCCAGCTCAAGCTGGTCGTCGAGCGGCTGATCGGCGGCGGCGCGGATCGCGTTTCGGGTCAGGCGCAGCGCCTGCGCCGGCCCGCGCGCCAGTTGCGCGGTCAGGATTTCGGCTTCAGCGGCCAGATCCTCGTTCGGGACGGCGCGCCAGATCAGGCCCCAATCGGCGGCCTCGCGCCCGCTCAGCCGGCCGCCGGTGAGTGCGAGGCCCATGGCCCGCGCCTCGCCCAGGCGGCGGGTCAACGTCCAGCTCGTGCCGGCATCCGGCACCAGACCAATGCGGGAAAAGCCGATGGCCAGCGGCGCTTCCTCACTGGCCAGAGTGATGTCGCAGGCGAGCGCGATGCCGATCCCGGCGCCGGCCGCCACGCCATTGACCGCGCAGATCACCGGCTTGTCGAACTCGCGAATGCGTCGCACCAGGGTGTTGTAGTAACGCCCGACGGACTCGGAGAGGTCGGGCGGGCCGTCCATCTTGCGCGGATCGCGGTCGCGCAGGTCCTGGCCGGCGCAAAAGCCCCGGCCCGATCCGGTGATCAGCACCGCGCGACAAGCGGGATCCGCCTCGGCCCGCGCCAATCCCTCCATCAACCCGGCATGCATGTCCGGGGTGAAGGCGTTCAGCGTCTCGGGGCGGTTCAGCGTCAGCTTGGCATAGCCATCGCCCACGTCGTAAACGACCGATGGCTCCGTCTGGTCAGTCATGGGTGTGCAGTCCTTCTGCCGGAGGCAGGATCCGGCGTTTTACGGCAATGCGAAAAGGTACGGGGCCGGCGCAGCCGCATGCGGGCCGCGCCGACGAAAGAGCTCAGCCGGCGAGATGGGCGAGCAAGGCGCTCAGCTTGCGATCCCGTTCCCGCTGCAGGGTGTCGAGATCCCTGCCCCCGGCCTCTTCCTCGACGCCGCGCACCAGCGTGTCGGTCATCGCGGCGAGGTCCGGCGTGCGGAAATCGTTCCAGCGCTTCTGGATGCCGGGGCCGAGCTGCTCCACGAAATGGCGCAGGCCGCCCTTGCCACCGCCGAGGTGGAAGGCCATGTGCGGCCCCACCACCGACCAGCGCGGGCCAAGGCAGTTGACCACCGCCTTATCGACCTGTTCGACCGAGGCGATGCCATCTTCAACGCAGGCAACCGCCTCCCGCCAGAGGGCCGCCTGAAGGCGGTTGACCAGATGGCCGGGCGCTTCCTTCTGCAAGGTCACCGCCACATGCCCGACCCGCTCATAAAAGCGGGCGGCGGCCTCCGCCGCCTCGGGCGCGGTGCGCGGTCCCGGCACCACCTCGACCAGCGGCATCAGGTAGACCGGGTGGAAGGGGTGACCGACCACGGTCCGCTCAGGCGCGGCAAGCGCCTCCTGGAACTGACCGAGCATCAGCCCGGAGGTGCTGGTGGAAATGATCACGTCGGCGGGGGCGGCCTTGTCCAGACGGCCAAGCACATCGGCCTTGATCGCCTGCCGCTCCGGCACGTTTTCCTGAATGAAATCCGCGCCGGCGACCGCCTCTTCGAGCGTGTCATGCAGGCTCAGCCGCAACGTCTCGGCAGCTTCCCCATGCCCGCCATCGCGCAAGACCTGCCGGATCGTCTCCGGCAAGGCCTCGCGCTGCGCGGCGTCCGGGTCAAAGGCCCGCACCGCCAGTCCGGCGGCGGCGAACCGGGCGACCCAGCCGGTGCCGATCGTCCCGAGGCCGATCACGGCCACGGTTTCGATCATCTGAGGGTCACGCATTGCGCGCCCCTTCCGCCGCCTGCTCCGACCCGGCCCGCTCGGGGAAAGCCCAGGCGAGCGCGATGGCGACGGCCGCGGCAACCACGGCAACGACCAGGACAAGCTGCGTCGACACCCCGCCAACGCCGCCCGGATAGAGCAGGCACAGGCCGGACACGAGCATCAGGATCTGCGCCACCAGCCCGGCGACACCACGGCCCAGGGAACCGAAGCCGACCAGATAGCGCTGGGTGCCGGCGGAGATGAAGAAGACACCGACGACGGCCGTTCCCAGAATGTACGCGATCTCCAGCGGTGTTCCCTTCAGGATCAGCGCCGGATTGAGCACGAAGAAGAACGGCACGAAGTAGATGATGCTGCCGAGCCGCATGGAGGTCAGGCCGGTCCGCATCGGGCTGGCACCGGCGATGCTGGCCGCCGTGAACGAGCCAAGCGCAACCGGCGGCGTGATGAAGGACAGCATGCCCCAGTAGAGGATGAACAGATGCACCGCCAACGGATCGAGACCGGCGGAGACAAGCCCCGGCGCCAGAATGATCGCGAGGAACACATAGGCGGCGGTCACCGTCATGCCCATGCCGAGGAGGAAGCTGGTCACCGCGCCCATCAAGAGCATCAGCACGGCACTGCCGCCGGCCAGCACGATCAGATCGGTCGCCAAGGTTCCGGCCAGGCCGGTCACGACCAACGCGCCGATGATCAGGCCGATACCGGTCAGGATCGCGGTCAGCTCCACCAGCGTCCGGCCGATGTCGTAGACCAGGTTGGTGGCGGCGGACCAGTTCAGCCGCTTGCCGAAGATCTGGTTGACCACCAGCAGAACGACGGTGGCGTAGAACGGCGCGGCGGCCTCCTGCTTCAGGAACAGGAGCATCCACATCAACAGCGCGAAGGCGAAGATATGGTGCCAGCCTTCCTTCAGGGCATCGCGCACCCGGGGCAGATCCGCGCGCGGAATGCCCTTCAGCTTGCGACGGGCCGAATAGGCGTCGATCTGGAGGAACAGCGCCAGATAGTAGAGCACCGAGGGAATGATCGCGGCGATCACCACGTCGGAATAGGGAATTTGCAGGAACGAGGCCATGATGAAGGCGGTCGCACCCATGACCGGCGGCATCAGGACCGCACCGGTCGAGGCGCAGGCCTCCACGGCGGCGGCGTGCTCCTTGTCGAAGCCGGTCTTGCGCATCGCCGGGATCGACATGGCGCCGGTGGTCAGCACGTTGGTGATGACACTGCCGCTCATCGACCCGAGAAGGCCGCTGGAAAAGATCGAGACCTTGGCCGCGCCACCGCGTACGGTGCCGAGGATCGCGAAGGACAGATCCATGAACACCTTGCCGGCGCCGGTCGCCTGCAAGGCCGCGCCGAAGATGATGAAACCGACGACCAGTCCGCCAAAGGCCTGCATCGGAATGCCGAAGGCGCTTTCGCTGGAAAAGGCGTAGAAGCTGGCCGCGGTCTCCGGCTCCTGCGGGAACCCTTGAATGGGTCCGGGAACCTGATCCGCGACGAGCGGATACAGAGAGAAGATCGCGACGATGATGCCGAGCGCCGTGCCACCGGCGCGGCGGCTGGCCTCAACGAGAAGCAGCCAGAACAGCGCGGCGACGATCTGGGCTGAGACGGGAGCCACATACTCCCAGCCGGCCATGACGATGGTTTCGCTGTTGAGATTGAAGAACAGCAGAATACCAGCCGCCACCAGCGCCAGCACCACATCGTAAAGCGGCACCCTGTCACGCGGCGCGGAGGCGCTCGCCGGGGCGACGATAAAGATGAAAGGCAGGATGAAGAGCGCAAGCAGATAGAGGAACGACGAGCCAACCAGCGTGTGCCCAACCAGAAACTGGAGATTGAACAACTGATTGATAACAACCCCCACCGCAGCGATCGTGGCGAGGACCAGAACGACGCGCCAAGTTCCGGTCAGAGTCCGGTAGCGGAGAGTCTCCGCTACCGTCTCGTTCCGTTCCTCGGTCGAGGGCGCATCGACCCCCGTCGTTGTCATTTAAAGACAGGCTCCATGCCGGCTTCGGTCAGGGCAGCCGCACGGGCTTCGAGCCAGGCCTTTTCGAACGCCTCGACGGAGAGATCCGCGCCAGCGCTTGCCTTGAAGTCGGTCCAGGCTGTGGCCAGAACGTCCTGACGCTTGATCAGCCCGTCGTTGTGGGCCTGCATCTCGTCGGTCCACAGGCCCTTTTCCTTGAACAGGCGGATGGCGCCATCATGGTAGGGAACGGCCCACTTGAAGTTCTGCCGCTCCAGAGCCCAACCGGAGGCACCCGGGGCACCGTCCTTGTAGCTCGGGTAGAGGTCGACCATCGCCTTGGTCATGGCATAGACCAGATCGTTGTCCTGGTTGGCGTAGACCATCAGCTGCGGCATCGGGTAGAGCGCGCCGTGATGCGGCTTCTCCGGGCTGACGCCCGCGCCTTCGGTGCCGACGCTGTAGACGAAATACGGCGCCTTGGCCTTGAGCGCGGCCCAGGCCTTGGTGTCGCTCTCCGGAACTTCCGGCCAGATCAGGCCACGCGGCGAAGCTTCGAGCTGGTAGGCCCGGCCGGTCGCCATCAGGGCGAAGGCAGCGTCCACCTTGTCGGAGATGATGCCGTCCCAGGAATCGCCGAAGCCGGAGAACTCGACCACTTCAACGTCGTCCCAGGTCAGGCCGGCGGAGGCCAGCAGAGCCTCGGTGTTGTAGTTCAGCGCCGCCGCTGCCTTGATGCGGGCAACGCGCTTGCCCTTCAGGTCGGCCAGGGTCTTGACGCCAATGTCATTGGCCACGCCGAGCCCGAGATTGGTGTCGCCGATCGAGGTCATGACGATGCGGATCGGCTGCGGCCCCCAGTCGGAACCGGAGAAGTCGAACACGCCTTCCTGGGCGAAGTAGCTGGCAACACCGCCGGCAATCGCATGCACCTTGCCGGCACGGGCCGGAATCGTGCGGGCAATGTCGTTCTTGCCCGGCAGGATGCGCAGGTTCACACCCAGCTCTTCCTTCATCGCCTTGCCGATGGCAACGGCCTGATTGTAGCTGGCGCCGCCAACGCCGTAGGACGACCAGGCGATGGTCTTCGGCAGTTCCTGCGCGGAAAGCGATGCCGTTCCCAGGATGGTCGCGGCAAGAGCGGCCGCAGCGAATGCGGTTTTCGAGTAGCGCTTCAAGTCTTTCTCCTCTCGGCTGACAAATTACCCGTCGAAGGGTGGATTCGCCCCTCCTATAGGCAGCTTGCACAAAATCGCAACTTGGGAAAGCACAAAATGGCACACCGTTCCATATTGCGGAACAGTTGAGGTTGTGGCACAGCTAGCGCGCTCTGGTGCCGCGCAGTCTCATGCGCCGCGCCGGGCCGATTCAGGTTTTTTGGAACTTCCGGAGTGGAACGCGTATGGCCGACAAAGTCATTATCACCTGTGCGATCACGGGATCCTTCGACACCCCCAGCAAGAGCGACGCGGTCCCCGTGACGCCGAAGCAGATCGCCGATTCGGCCATTGGCGCGGCCAAGGCCGGCGCGGCTGTGGCGCATATCCATGTGCGCGATCCCGAAACGGCCGCTCCGTCGATGGACATCGCCCTTTACCGGGAAGTGGTCGAGCGCGTCCGCGACGCCGATGTCGACATCGTCCTCAACCTCACCACCGGTGCCGGCGCGCGCTACATTCCTTCGGCCGAGAACATGAAGGTCGGCGGTCCGGGCACGACCCTTTGCTCGCCCGAAGAACGCGTCTCCCATGTTCTGGAGCTGAAGCCGGAGCTGTGCACGCTCGACATCGGCACCATGAACTTCGGCGAGCATGCCTTCCTCAACCTCCCCTCGCATCTGCGCACCATGGCGCGGCTGGTCGAGGAAGCCGGCACCAAGCCGGAGCTGGAGGTCTTCGACATCGGCCACATCGTGCTGGCCAAGAAGCTGATCGCCGAGGGCGCCCTCACCGGCACCCCGCTGTTCCAGATCTGCCTCGGCATCCCCTACGGCGCGGATGCCACCCCGCAGTCGCACCTGTTCCTGCAGTCGCAGCTCCCGCAGAACGCCAACTGGGCGGCCTTCGGCATCGGCCGGCAGGAGTTCGACATCGTGGCGCTGTCGGCGGTCTGCGGCGGCCATGTGCGCGTCGGTCTGGAAGACAATCTCTACCTGTCGCGCGGCGTCCTGGCACCGGACAACGCCTCGCTGGTGCGTCGCGCCGTCCAGATCCTGGAGGGTCTCGGCAAGGAAACCGCGAACGCCGCCGAAGCCCGCGAAATCCTGGAGCTTCGCTGAGCCGATGCAGATTTCCGCGCAAACCCGGGTCCTGGTGACCGGCGGCTCCTCGGGCATCGGCCTTGCCACCGTGGAGGCCTATCTGGCCGCAGGGGCAACGGTTGCGATCAACCATCTGCCGGGAGACGAAAATGTCCCGGCACTGCTCGCCCGTCTGCGTAAGGAACACGGCGAAACCCGCGTTCTCTCCGCCCCAGGTGACGTCTCCGTCCGCACGGATGCGGAGACCATGGTCAAGACCGCGATCGCCGACCTCGGCGGGCTTGACGTTCTGGTAAACAATGCCGGCACGTCGGGAACGCTGGAGCCGATCCCCATGTCGGACCTCGACCGGCTCGACGATGCGTTCTGGGACAAGATCCTGAACACCAACCTGATGGGTCCGTTCTGGTGTGCCCGGGCCGCAGCGCCGCATCTGCGCGACGGCGGCGCCATCGTCAACACCGCCAGCATTGCGGGCCTTGGCGGCGGTGCCAGCTCCATGGCCTATGCCGCCAGCAAGGCGGCGCTGGTCAACATGACCATCAATCTGGCCAAGGGACTGGGCCCGAAGATCCGCGTCAATGCGGTCGCGCCGGGCCTCACGCGCACCCCCTGGACCGAGACCTGGCCGGAGAGCCGGACCGAAAGCTCGCTGGCGGCAACCACCCTGAAGCGTTGGGTGGAAGCCTCCGATGTGGCGGAAGCGATCGTGTTCCTGTCGTGCAACGAAGCGATGACCGGACAAACGATCACGCTGGATTGCGGGCGCTTCTGATCACCGGCCCCATCGACCGTTGATCCGCTTTGAAGCCGGGCTGTCATCACCAGATGTCAGCCCGGTTTTCGTTTGACCGAAGCGACGTGCCGAAACGTCAGATATTGCGGCCGGCCTCGACCTCGGCCACCAGCGCGCGCGGCGGCAGCGCCGAGATGTGGGAGGCGAGCGCCTCGATGGCCGGACCGAGTTCCGCGACAAGACGCTCCTTCGGCAACAGGGTCGCGACGCCGCCGCAATTGACCGCCATGCGCGTCTTGGTATCGAGATCGAGCACCGGCGCGGCGATGGCATGAATGCCCGGCAACCAGGTATCCATCGACAGACAGAACCCCTGCTCTGCGACCTGCCGCCGCGCTTCGGTGACCTTGTCGCCAAGGGTGGCTGCGGCCTGCGGATCACTCTCCGCCAGCAGCTCGGCGATCTCGGCGATCTCCGCCGCATCGCAGGCCGCCAGATAAGCCTGACCGATGGCGGAGACGACAATCGGCAGACGGTCGCCGACCGTCAGCCGGGTGGTGACCGCCGCCGCCCCGCGCGCCTGCTCGATATACAGCATGTGCACGCCCTGGCGGATGGCCAGCGACACCGAGACCGAGGCCCGGTCCGCCAACTCCTGCATGGGCCGGCGGGCGCGCTGGCGGATGTTCATGCTCGCCAGCGCCGAATAGCCCAGACGCAACGCGCCGGCGCCGATTCGGAAGCCGCCGGTCTCAAGCGCCGGGCTGAGGTATCCCATGTCGCACAAGACGCCGGTCAGCCGCGAAACCGTCGATTTCGGCATTCCGGTGCGCGCCGATATCTCCGCATTGCTCAGACTGTCCTCGCCAACGCCGAAGGTTTCAAGGATCAGGAAGCCGCGTCGCAGGCTGTTCAGGGAAGTTTCCTTCTTCAAGGAGTGTCCTCGGCCATTCTTATGTTTCAGGAGGGCGGTCATAGCAGATTATCAAGTGGTAATCAGCATTTATAGGCCATTACTCAACCAGAAGATGCCAAAGTCCTCACGCCAGTCGGCCGGTTCGGCGATGCCAGAACACAAAAAACCCGCCGACCTCAGAGAGCCGGCGGGTTTCGATTTCCTGGAGAGCGGCGACGCTATCAGCCCGCCTGCGGCGCGGCCTCCTTGCCCGGCAGGGGCTCCTCCGGCTCGCGCTCCGTATCGGCGCCGCGATATTGCCCCTTCAGCCGCTCACGGATGATCTGCATCACCACATAGAGAACCGGAATGACGACAACGCCGAACAGGGTCGCGAACAGCATGCCGCCGAAGACCGCGTAGCCAATCGCCTGCTGGCTGGCCGCGCCGGCACCGGAGGCGGCCAGAAGCGGCACGACACCGAGCAGGAACGACAGCGCCGTCATCATCACAGCCCGGAACCGAAGGCCCGCCGCCTTGCGCGCGGCACCGATGATCGACCGGCCCGCTGCCCGCTCCTCCATGGCGAATTCCACGATCAGAATCGCGTTCTTCGCCCCCATGCCGACCAGCATGATCATGCCGATCTGGGTGTAGAGGTTGACGTCCCGCCCGGTGACCAGAACGGCGACGAAGGCACCGAGCAGAGCGATGGTGACCGACATCAGGATGGCGATCGGCATCGACCAGCTTTCATACTGGGCCACCAGGAAGAGATAGGCGAACAGGATCGACAGCAACAGGATGTAGATGACGATGGCGCCCGCCCCTTGCTGCTGCAGCGCCGTTCCGGTCCATTCGTAGGCATACCCTGCGGGCAAGGCCTCGGCGGCCGCCTTCTCCATGTCCGCCATCACCGTACCGCTCGATGCCCCCTGCGCGGGCGAGGCGTTGACCGACGCCGACCGGAACATGTTGTAGCGGTTGAGGATCTGCGGACCGAGGATATTCTCGATGTTGACCAGCGAGCGCAGTGGCACCATGTCGCCATCCGCGGAGCGGACGTAGAGCCGGTCGATATCCTCCACCTGATTGCGGAACGCGCCCTCCGCCTGGATCATCACCTTGTAGACCCGGCCGAAGAGATTGAAGTCATTCACGTAGTACGAGCCGAGATAGGCCTGCAGCGTGAGGAAGACATCGGAGATCTTGACGCCCAGAAGCTTGGCCTTCTCCCGATCGAGATCGACAAACACCTGCGGCACATTGGCCCGGAAGGTGGAATAGGCCTGGCCGATCGACTTCGCCTGATTGGCGGAATAGACCATCGAGCCGATGCCGGAGGCCAGATCCTGCGGCGTGCCGCCGCCGGTCTGCTGGACCTTCATTTCCACGCCGCCGGTGGTTCCGAGACCCGGGATCGGCGGCGCATTGAAGGCGATGATGTTGGCGCCGGCAATGGTGGAGAAGTCGCGCCACATGGTGGCCAGGATCCCATCCGCCTTCAGTGCCGGTGTCTGGCGCTCGTCCCAGGGGTCGAGCGTGACGATCACCATCGCCGCATTCGGTGACAATCCGGCGTTCAGGATCGAGTAGCCGTTGACGATCACCACATTGGCGATGCCGTCGATCTTCTCCAGCCGGGTTTCCATCTCCTCGGTGATCTTGTCGGTACGCGGCAGCGCCGCGCCATCGGGCAGCTGCACGTCGACCATCAGGTAGCCCTGATCCTCCAGCGGCAGAAAGCCCTGCGGCAGCCGGCCGCCGAGCAGCACGATGAGCGCAACCGCCAGACCCACGACGCCCAGACCGATGAAGGAGCGCGGCAAGAGCCGGGAGACGACCCCGACATAGCTATTGCGCATACCGTCGATGAGGCGCTCGAACACCGCGAAGATGCCCTTCGGCGGACCGCTGCGCAGCTTCAGCACCAAACCGCACAGCGCCGGCGAAAGGGTCAGGGCGTTGATCGAGGAAATCACCACCGCGACGGAAATCGTCACGGCAAACTGCGAATAGAGCCGACCGGTGATGCCCGGCATGAAGATGGTGGGCACGAACACCGCGAGCAGCACCAGCGTGGTGGCGATCACCGGGGTGGTGATCTGCTCCATCGCCTTGGCGGTGGCCTCCTTCGGCGGAAGCCCCTCCTCCTCCATGATCCGTTCGACGTTCTCCACCACGATGATGGCGTCATCAACGACGATACCGATGGCCAGAACCAGCGCGAACAGGCTGATGGTGTTGAGCGACATGCCCGCCGCAAGGAGAATGGCGAAGGTGCCGATCAGTGACACCGGAATGGCAACCGTCGGAATGACCGTCGCGCGCCAGTTTCCAAGGAAGATGAACACCACGGACACGACAAGCGTGAAGGTCAGGAACAGGGTGAAGACCACATCGCTCAGCGACTGCTTGACGAAGTCCGTCGTGTTGAACGGAACCTCATAGTCCATGTCGTCGGGGAAGGCCTTCGACAGTTCCTCAAGCCGCTTGAGCACGCCTTCGGAGACCGCCAGGGCATTGGCTCCCGGCGCCTGATAGACCGCCAACACCGTCGCCGGACGGCCATTGAAGCGGCCGTTGGCGGAGTAGATCTGCGAGCCCAGTTCGACCCGGGCGACATCGCCGATGCGCACGACCGCACCATCGGACCCGGTGCGCAGCACGATCTGCTCGAACTGCTCGACGGTCGCCAGGCGTCCCTGTGCCTTGATGGTGTACTGGAACTGCTGCCCGTCCGGCACCGGCGGGGCGCCGATCTGGCCGGCGGCGACCTGCAGGTTCTGGTCCTGGATCGCCGAGATGAAATCCGCCGGCGTCATGCTCATGCTCGTCAGCCGGTCGGGGTCGAGCCAGATGCGCATGCCATAGGCAAAGTCGGTCAGCACGTCCGCCTTGCCGACGCCGGGAACACGCGCGAGCGCATCCTTCAGGTTGATCGAGGCATAGTTGGCGAGAAAGACCTCGTCATAGGTCTTGTTCGGCGAATAAAGCGTGGTGACCAGCAGCATGTTGGTGCTGGCCTTCTGCACCGTCACGCCGTTCTTGGTCACGTCGGACGGCAGCTGGCTGGTCGCCTGGCTCACCCGGTTCTGCACGTTCACCGTGGCGATATCCGGATCGGTCCCGACCGCGAAGGTGACGTTGAGCGAATAGTTGCCGTTGTCGGTGCTGTTCGACGACATGTAGATCATGTCGTCGACACCGTTCACCTGCGCCTCGATCGGCGCGGCGACGGTTTCCTCAAGCACCTCGGCGTTGGCGCCGGTGTAGGTGGCCGAGACATTGACCACCGGCGGCGTGATGTCGGGGAACTGCTCGACCGGGAGGGCCATGTAGCCCAGAGCGCCGGCAATCGAAATCACCAGCGAAATCACCAGAGCGAATTTCGGCCGGTAAATGAAGATCCGTGACAGCATCTGGCTTACTCCACCGGCGTGCCGGCAAGCACAGCGTTGACGGGAACGCCGGGACGGACCTTCTGAAGCCCCTCGGTGATGACGCGGTCACCTTGCTGAAGGCCCTTCTTGACCACGAAGTCGGTCTCGACCTGCTCGCCCAGTTCGACGTAGCGCTGCTCGACCATCTCCTGCTGGCCGATGGCGAGCACGAAGGCGCCACGCTGATCCCGCTGGATCGCCGCCTGCGGGATCAACAGCTCGTTCGAGCTTTCGCCCGCCTCGATCACCACGGTGACGAAGGTGCCCGCAACCAGCAGCGTATCCTTGTTGGCGAACTGACCACGCACGGAGATTGTGCCGGTCCTCGGATCGACGGTGTTGTCGATGAAGACGATCTCCCCATCCTCGCCGTATCGCTTGCCGTTCGGCAGAATGAGATGGATCTGGATCTTGGCATCGCCGGACTTCACATCGTCAGGCGATTTGCCCGATCCGCGCACCGCGTCGAGATAATCCTTCTCGCTGATGGCGAAGTTGACATAGACCGGCGCCAGACGCACGAGCCGGGCAAGGGGCTGCGACGTCGGCCCGACCACATCGCCAACGCTATAGGTGGTCTTGCCAATCTTGCCCGGGAACGGTGCGTAGATGTCGGTATAGCCGAGATTGAGCTCGGCCTGCTTGACCTGCGCATGGGCGGCTTCCACCGCCGCGTCGGCCTGTTCCTTGGTCGCCAGCGTCGCCTGGAACTTGGCCTTGGAGACATGCCCCTTTTCGAAGAGGTCGGTATCCCGCTCCAGGTCGGCGGCCTTCAGCGCGGCATCGGCCTCGGCTTTCTCGGCATCGGCCTTTGCCGAAGCAAGCGTAGCCTCATAGGACGCCTTTTCGATGGTGAAAAGGATCTGGTCCTTCTCCACCGATGCGCCGTCCTTGATCTGCTTGCTTTCAAGGAAGCCAGACACGCGGGCCAGCAGGTTGACATCGTCAACCGCCTCGATCTGGCCGACGAAACTGGCCGACTGGCGAATCTCCTTCTTGAAGGCCGCCGCAACCTGGACAGAAGGCGGCGGAGCGGCGGTCGCCTTTTCTTCCTGCGGTTTGCACGCAGCAACGCCAACGGCGACAAGAACGAGCGCAATGCCGCCAGTGTTCCGCATATACCGACCGACCGCAGAAATCATTCGCCCTAGCTCCTTGAGTATTCCGAGGATGCGCCGTCACCGGCTCTCTTACGTATGTCGGCGACCCGGAGATCACCTTGCGTTCTGGTCCGCACCCGGCATAGCCACCCCGGGCACCTCATTCGAATTGTCTACTATAGTCACGTGACGGTACAGCCAAGTCAGGCAAAAACAAGCGACAAACCGTGCTCGGCCGTCTCCGGCACCACCAGACCTTCCGGCGCAAGCACATAGTCCATGCCTGCTTTTTCAAGCCGCGCGATGAGCGCCGCCCGGTCCGCCCCGCGAATGACAAGCGCGGCAATGACCGGCGCGCCCGCCGGATCGCGAGGGGCAGCCTGCGCGAACAAACCGGCGAAAGCGCCGGGGGTAAAGAGCCGAACAGCCCCGCGCGGGGTGTCAATGGTAATACCGAGGCTGCTGGCGCGCATGTCGCGCACGCCGGTAAATGCCGAGTAGAAGATATGATGGCTGGCGGGCTCATCGCAAACGACGATCACCGCCTCCAACGACTGCGCCCCGTTCTCATGCTGCCGGTAGTCCGCCGACCAGAAGTTTTCCGGGTAGCGATTGTGGCAGGTGAAGAAACCGTTGCGGGTATCGTCGCGGTCGCGGGTGAAGGTCAGATCGAACCCGACCTTGCGCACGCCGCCATCGGCCAGGGTCTGCTCCCGCTCGAAAGCGAACGGCGCGAACACCGGAAGTCCGGCCTGTTCGAAGGCGCGCCGGTCGGCAGCCGGGTCCTGGCTCTCGGCAACCAGCATCGACGCGCCCTCGCCCGTTTCCAGGAAATCGCGGTTGAACGCCCCGAAGGAGAAGGTCGCATTGGCTGCGGGCGGGATCTGCGCCGCCTCGCCCACGGTCAGCAATTCGATGAAGAACCCGTCGAACTGCACGCAGCGGTTTTCGGTACCCCAGGGATGACGGGCGCGCGGGGTGACGGTGAAGCCGAGGCGTTGAAGACAGTCCGCGACCGTATCGAGGTCACGCACCGCCCACACAAGATGATCCAGTCCGCGCGCGTGCATGCCCTGTCGCTCCCCCCTCGTGCCCCTCCTCCTGTCCGGCGCATCCTCATGCGCCGGAACGGGGCAAGTCTTCCGTTTTCTCTGAACTTGACCGGCGTCAGACCAGCCGGCTCTGCTCCATCGCCGCCGCAACGAAGGACGCGAACAGCGGATGCGGCTGGAACGGGCGCGACTTCAGCTCCGGATGGTACTGAACGCCGATGTACCAGGGGTGATCGCGGATCTCGACCGTCTCGGGCAGTTCGCCATCGGGAGACGTGCCGGCGAAGCAGAGACCAGCTTCCTCCAGCCGCGTGCGGTAGGCGATATTGACCTCATACCGGTGCCGGTGACGCTCGGAGATCTCCTCCGCGCCGTAGATCTCGGCAATGCGCGAACCGGCAGCCAGATGCGCCGGATAGGCGCCGAGCCGCATGGTTCCGCCAAGCTCGCCATCCTCGCGGCGCACCTCAAGGGTGTTACCCCGGCTCCATTCGGTCATCAGGCCGACGACCGGCTCGCTGGTGCTGCCGAATTCGGTGGAACTGGCTTCGGGAATGCCGGCGAGGTTGCGGGCCGCCTCGATCACCGCCATCTGCATGCCGAAGCAAATGCCGAAATAAGGGATCTTGTGGGTCCGAGCGAACCGGGCAGCTGCAATCTTGCCTTCCGCCCCGCGCTCGCCGAAGCCGCCAGGCACCAGAATGCCATGCACGTTTTCCAGCCACGGAGACGGATCCTCTTTCTCGAAGATCTCCGATTCGATCCATTCCAGCTTGACGCGCACGTTGTTGGCGATGCCACCATGCACAAGCGCCTCGATCAGTGACTTGTAGGCATCCTTCAGCACCGTGTACTTGCCGATGATGGCAATCGTCACTTCACCTTCCGGGTTGGCGAGGTTCTCGGAAATTCCCTCCCAGCGGGACAGGTCGAGCGGCGGCGCACCAATGATGCCAAAGGCGGCGAGCACTTCCTCGTCGAGACCTTCCTCGTGATAGGCGATCGGCACGTCGTAGATCGACGCCACATCATAGGCCGGAATGACGGCGCCCTCGCGCACGTTGCAGAACAGCGACAGCTTGCGCTGCTCGCTTTCCGGGATCTTCCGATCGCACCGCACCATCAGGATGTCCGGCTGGATGCCGATGGAGCGCAGCTCCTTGACCGAATGCTGGGTCGGCTTGGTCTTCAGCTCGCCGGCGGCGGGGATGAACGGCATCAGGGTCAAGTGAATATAGATCGCATGGCCGCGCGGCAAATCGTTGCCGAGCTGACGGATCGCCTCGAAGAACGGCAACCCCTCAATGTCGCCGACCGTACCTCCGATCTCGCACAGCACGAAATCATAGTCGTCGTTACCGTCGAGAACGAACGCCTTGATGGCATCGGTCACATGCGGAATCACCTGCACGGTACCGCCCAGATAATCGCCGCGCCGTTCCTTGGCGATGATGTCCTGGTAGATGCGCCCGGTGGTAATGTTGTCCTGCCGGTTGGCCGGACGACCGGTGAAGCGCTCGTAATGACCCAGATCGAGGTCGGTCTCGGCACCATCGTCGGTGACGAAGCACTCACCGTGCTGATAGGGGCTCATCGTCCCCGGATCGACGTTGAGATAAGGGTCGAGCTTACGCAGCCGCACCCTGTATCCACGCGCCTGAAGAAGGGCTCCAAGGGCTGCGGACGCAAGCCCCTTGCCGAGCGAGGACACCACGCCGCCGGTGATGAAGATGTATCGCGCCATGGACCAATACCATATCGCCGCGAGCATTGATTCCAACGCTCGACACGGGATTAAACACAAGAAAATGCCCCGCGACGTAGATCGCGGGGCTTCGAAGAGGGAACGCGCCGCGCCTTACTGCGCGGCCGGAACCTGCGGCCCTGCCGGCGCCGCCGGCTGCTCTTGCGGCTTCAACTGATCCAGGATGCCGTTGCCGGAGCCCTCGGTCTGGCCGAGCGGTGCCGTCTGGGTGCCGGGCGCCGCATCGAGAATCGACGCCGGACGGTCGCCGGTGCGCGCCAGAATGGCGAGGGTCAGCGAGGTCGCGAAAAAGGCAGCGCCAAGAATGGCGGTCGCACGGGTCAGCACATTGGCGCTGCCACGGCTGGACATCAGACCGCCGCCGCCACCGCCGCCACCCATTCCGAGCGCGCCACCTTCGGAGCGCTGCAACAGAACGACGAGCACGAGCGCGAGCACGACCATCAGATGAATGACGATGATAACGGTTTCCATCGGACACCAGATTGGATCAACCGGCCGGACTACCGAAAGCCCAAAGGCCGGCGCGTTGATCGGGGTCAGAATTCCGAAGACATGATTCATGCCCCAGCAAGGGGCGGAATCTGCCTCGGTGTTACGAATTTGGCGTGGGTTCTACACCAATGCGACGGTGCTTTCCACCCTTGTCGTCACCCCTTGTGCGTCACGGCCGCCGTGGCGGCCGCAATCGCAAGGAAGTCGGCGGCCTTGAGACTCGCGCCGCCCACCAGCGCGCCGTTGACATGGGCCACCGACATCAGCTCGCCGGCATTGCCCGGCTTCACCGAACCGCCATAGAGAAGCCGGATCCCCTCACCGGCCGCGCCGAAACGCTCCACCAAACCGGCCCGCAGCGAGGCATGCATTTCCGCCACATCCTCGGCGGTGGGCGTCAGCCCCGTGCCGATGGCCCAGACCGGCTCATAGGCAACGATCAGCCGCTGCGCATCGGCCCCGTCGGGCACCGAGCCGGCGAGCTGCTTGCCGACCACCTCAAGCGCCGTGCCTGCCTTGCGCTCCGCCTCGGTTTCGCCGACGCACAGGATCGCCACCAGGCCGGCCCGCCATGCGGCCTCCGCCTTGGCCCGCACGCAGGCGTCGTCCTCGCCATGATCGGCGCGGCGCTCGGAATGGCCGACAATCACCATGCTCGCGCCGGCATCGGCAAGCATCTCGGCGGAAATATCGCCGGTGTGCGCGCCGCTGGCCGCCGTGTGGCAATCCTGGCCGCCGGTGGCAATGCCCGAGCCGCGCAGGGCATCCGCCGCGGCCGCCACCAGGGTCGCGGGCGGGCACACCGCCATGTCGACCCGCCCGGCGGTTGCCTCGGCAACACCGCGTGCCAGCGCGTCCAGCTCCGCCCGGGAGGCGCTCAATCCGTTCATCTTCCAGTTTCCGGCAATGAGCGGTTTCACGGTCTGGGTCATTCGGGCCTCCGGCTGATGGGACATGTTTCGCGTTCCTGCTAACAGAAATCGTGGAGGGATCAAGCCACCAGCGCTACCAATGCCCTCGCGGCGCCTTGCTCCGGACAGTTCGCATCTCTATGCTCCGCTCGCTTTGGTCCGGTCGGAACGTCTCCGCGCCGGTTGTGTGCGTTCGAACAACGGAAACCGCAATGCTCGACACTCTGCGCAGCGGCGCAAAGTCCTGGATCTCAAAACTCCTCATCGGTCTGCTCGTGATCAGCTTTGCGATCTGGGGGATCTCCGGCGACTTGCTCAATACAAGCGGCGACCAGGTCGCGACTGTCGGCTCGCAGAAGGTGGCGACCGCCGATTTCGACGCCGCCTACCGGCGCCAGCTCCGCCAGCTCGGGCAACGCATCGGCCGTCCGCTGTCGACCACCGAGGGCGCGGCGCTCGGCCTGCCCGGCCAGGTGCTGGGCGGCATGATCGCCGAAGCGGCGCTGAACCAGGCGGCCAGCGACCTGAACCTCGGCATCTCCGACGAGCAGCTGGTGCGCCAGATCCAGTCCTCCCCGGCCTTCCAGGGGCCGTCCGGCGGCTATGACCGCAACCGGCTCGCCCAGGTACTTCAGGCCAACGGCCTTACCGAAGACGACTTCGTTGCCGATCAGCGCAAGCTGGAAGAGCGGCTGCAGCTTGCCGCAGCGGTCTCCGGCGGGCTCACCACCCCGGCGCCGATGCTGGAGGTGTTCAACCTCCACGCCAACGAGGAACGCACCCTGCGCTATATCGTCCTGACGGCCGAACCGGCCGAGGCGATTGCCGCACCGGACGACGATGCTCTCGCCGCCTATTTTGAGGCCAACAAACCCGCGTTCCGGGCGCCCGAGTATCGCACCCTCGATTTCATCACCATGACCCCGGAGAGCGTTGCCCGTCCTGAAGAAGTCAGCGACGCGGATATCCAGCAGAGCTATGAGGCCGCCGGCGAGCGGTTCGGCGAGCCGGAGCGGCGGGAGATCCTGCAGATCACCTTTGCCTCCAGGGACGAAGCCGACGCGGCGCGGGCAGCGCTGACCGAGGGCAAGAGCTTTGAAGAGATCGTCACCGACAGCGGCAAGACCATCGAGGACGTGACCCTCGGCGCTCTGGCCAAGAGCGACATGCTCGACCCGGCGATTGCCGAGGTGGCCTTTACGCTTGAGGAAGGCGCCGCCTCCGAGATCGTCGAGGGCCGTTTCGCCCCGGTGCTTCTGAAGGTCGCCAAGATCGCCCCGGCGCACAAGACGCCGCTGGCCGAGGTCGCCGACACCCTGCGTAAGGAACTGGCCGAGCAGGCCGCCGAGCGGGAAATTCTCGACCTTTACGACGAGATCGAGGATGCGCGCGCCGGCGGCGCCCTGCTGGCCGAGGTTGCCGACCGGTTCAAGCTGAAGCTTGAGACCTCCAAGCCCTTCGACAGCGCTGGCAAGGCCGAGGACGGCACCCCCGCCGGCCTGCCGGATGTGGCCCCCCTGATCAGTGAAGCCTTCGAAAGCGACGTTGGCGTGGAAGCCGATCCGCTGCAGCTTGGCCGCACCGGCTTCCTGTGGTTCGAGGTCAAAGCCGTGACCCCGGCCCGCGACCGAGAACTGGACGAGGTGCGCGCCGACGTGGTCGCTGCCTGGATCGAGGCCGAGAGGACCAAGGAACTTCAAGCCCGCGCCGAAGCTGCCCTGGCCGCCATCAAGGGTGGCAAGTCGCTGGACGAGGTGGCCACCGAAAACGAGACGACCGTCGCGACGGCAACCGGCGTGAAGCGCAATGGCGCCCATGACACCCTGCCCGCCGAGGCTGTGTCCAGTGCCTTCACCGGACCGGTGGGCACCGCCGGTGAGGCCGCCGGCACGGATGGCACCCGCGTCGTCTTCATGGTCGAGGCGGTCAGCAGCCCGGCCTTCTTCCGCGAGGCGGGCGAGATCACCGCGCTCGACACACGCCTGTCCGAGGCATTGCGCGATTCGGTGATCGGTCAATATGCTGGCGAGCTTCAGGACAAGCTTGGGGTGACCGTCAATCAGACCAACATCGGCCGGGTGATCGGTCAGGGCGGATAAGCCCACCGCGCGTTCGCCCGGGGTCCGGGGGAACGCGCGGCCATTCATTTTCGGAGTGAGACAGCGTGAGCAACCTCAAGGCCTTGATCGCGAAAGTCGCCGACGGAAACGCCCTGACGCGGCCCGAGGCGCAGACCGCGTTCGATATCATCATGTCGGGCGCCGCCACCCCGGCGCAGATCGGCGGCTTCCTGATGGCCCTGCGCGTGCGCGGCGAAACCGTCGACGAAATTGCCGGCGCGGTCAGCACCATGCGGGCGAAGATGTTGCCGGTGGAGGCGCCGGAGGATGCGGTCGATGTGGTCGGCACCGGTGGCGATGCCTCCGGCAGCTACAATATCTCCACCTGCTCGGCCTTTGTCGTGTCCGGCTGCGGCGTGCCGGTCGCCAAGCATGGCAACCGGTCGCTGTCGTCGAAATCCGGCTCGGCGGACGTGCTGATGGCGCTCGGCGTGAATATCGATATTTCGGCCGAGCATATCGGCCGTTGCATCCGTGAGGTCGGCCTCGGCTTCATGTTCGCGCCGAATCATCATTCGGCGATGAAGCATGTGGGACCGGCCCGGGTGGAGCTGGGAACGCGGACCATCTTCAACCTGCTCGGCCCCCTGTCCAATCCGGCCGGGGTGCAGCGGCAGATGGTCGGCGTCTTTGCCGAGCGCTGGGTGGAGCCGATTGCCGAGGTGTTGGCCGCGCTTGGCTCGAAAGCGGTGTGGGTCGTGCACGGGTCCGACGGGCTCGACGAGATCACCACCACCGGCCCGACCAAGGTCGCCGCGCTTGAAGAGGGGCGGATCCGGACCTTCGAGGTCACGCCGCAGGAGGTTGGACTGTCGCTCTGGAAGTCAGAGGACCTTCTGGGCGGCGAAGCGCCGGTCAATGCGGCGGCGCTGAAGGCCGTGCTGGAGGGTGAGAAGAACGCCTATCGCGACACGGTGCTGATGAACGCCGGTGCGACTCTGGTGGTCGCCGGACGGGCGAAGGACCTGGCCGAGGGCGTTGCCCTGTCGGCCCAGTCGATCGACAGCGGCGCGGCGCTTGCCCGCCTGTCGCATCTTGTTGCCGTCTCCAACGGGTGAGCCGCATGAGTGATATTCTCTCCAAGATCGAAGCCTACAAGCGGGTGGAGATCGCCGCCGCCAAGGCAGCCGTTGACGAAGACGAGATCCGGCGGCGCGCCGAGGCCGCCGACGCGCCGCGCGGCTTCTTCAACGCGCTGGCCGACCACCACGCCATCGGCGCCTACGGCCTGATTGCCGAGATCAAGAAGGCAAGCCCGTCGAAGGGCCTGATCCGGGAGGATTTCGATCCGCCGGCGCTGGCCCGAGCCTATGAAGAAGGCGGCGCCGCCTGCCTGTCCGTTCTGACCGACACCCCCTCGTTTCAGGGGCACCCGGACTTCCTCAAGGCCGCGCGGGCGGCCTGCACGCTGCCGGTGCTGCGCAAGGATTTTCTCTATGACACCTACCAGGTGTTCGAGGCGCGCGCCTGGGGCGCGGACTGCATCCTGATCATTCTCGCCGCCGTCGATGACGAAACCGCGGATGCGCTGGAGCGCACCGCCTTCAGTCTCGGCATGGATGTGCTGATCGAGGTGCATGACGGCGCCGAGCTTGATCGGGCCTTGCGGATGCGTTCACCGCTGATCGGCATCAACAACCGCAATCTGAAGACCTTCGAGACCCGGCTTGAGGTCAGCGAGGAATTGGCACCGCGTATTCCGGACGACCGGATCGTCGTCGGCGAATCCGGGCTCTTCACCCCGGCGGACCTTGTCCGCATGGGCGCGGTCGGCATCACCACCTTCCTGATCGGCGAAAGCCTGATGCGGCAGGCGGACGTGGCCGCCGCCACCCGGGCGCTGCTGTCGCGCGAGGGCGGAGCGGCGATGGCGGGCTAGCTCCCGTCCCGCGGCCCATTCCAGGAGAGAATGCCTATGACGTCCTCCAAGAGCCTGACACATCTCGATGCCTCCGGCAGCGCCAACATGGTCGATGTCTCGGCCAAGGACGACACCACCCGCGAGGCGCGGGCGGAAGGCTTCGTACAGATGAAGCCGGAAACCCTTGCCATGATCCGGGACGGCAACGCCAAGAAGGGCGATGTGCTGGCGACGGCGCGGATCGCCGGCATCATGGCCGCCAAGCGCACCCATGAGCTCATTCCGCTCTGCCACCCGCTCGCCCTGTCGAAGGTCGCGGTCGATATCGAGATCGACGAGGCGCTGCCCGGCCTTCGGGTGGAAAGCTATGCCAAGCTGTCCGGCAAGACCGGGGTCGAGATGGAGGCGCTCACCGCCTGTTCGGTCGCCTGCCTGACGATCTACGACATGGCCAAGGCCGCCGATCGCGGCATGACCATTTCCGGCATTCGCGTTCTGGCGAAATCCGGCGGCAAGTCCGGCGACTGGTCGGTCGATGCGCGCGAAACGGCGGAGTGATCCATGGCGTTGATTTCCGTCGACGAGGCGCTTGAGCGGCTGTTGCAGGGCGCGGTGGCGCTGCCCGCCGAGGGGGTCGAGCTGACCAAGGCCAACGGCCGGGTGCTTGCCAGCGACCTTGCCGCGACCCGCACACAGCCCCCCTTCTCCGCCTCGGCGATGGATGGCTATGCGGTGCGCGCCGCCGACCTCGCCCATCCCCCCGCCGCGCTCACGGTCATCGGCGAAGCGCCGGCCGGGCACGGCTATTCCGGCAAGGTCTTGCAGGGAGAGGCGGTCCGCATCTTCACCGGCGCACCGGTGCCCGAGGGCGCGGACGCGATCTTGATCCAGGAAAACGCGCAGCGCGAAGGCGATACGGTGACGGCACTGGAGACGGTCTCCAAAGGCCAGTTCGTCCGCCCCGCCGGTCTCGATTTTCACGCCGGCGAGGTGTTGCTGCGGGCCGGAACTCGGATCGGTTTTCGCGAGCTGGCGCTGGCCGCCGCCATGAACCACGCCAGGTTGCCGGTGCACCGACGGCCGCGCGTTGCCATTCTTGCCACCGGCGATGAGCTGGTGCCACCGGGCACGGACCCGGGGCCGGATCAGATCATCGCCTCCAACCATGCCGGCGTCGCCGCGCTGGTGGAAGATTGTGGCGGTACGCCGATCCACCTTGGCATCGCGCCGGACCGGCAGGAGGCGCTGAACGAGCGGATCGCGGCGGCGCGCGAGGCCAATGCCGATGTGCTCGTCACCCTTGGCGGCGCCTCCGTCGGCGACCATGACCTGGTGCAGGACGCGCTTGGCGGCGCCGGCATGGCACTCGCCTTCTGGCGCATCGCTATGCGCCCGGGCAAGCCGTTGATGGCCGGGCATATCGACGAGATGCGGGTCCTCGGTTTGCCGGGCAACCCGGTCTCCAGCCTCGTCTGTTCGCTCTTGTTCCTGCGCCCGCTGATGGATGCGCTGCTGGGCCGCCCGCCCGCGCCGAGGATCGGTGAAACCCTGCCTTTGGCGGTGGGTGTCGGCGCGAACGACCAACGCGAGGACTACCTGCGGGCCGCCCTGACCCACGACGCGGAGGGCGTGGAGCAGGTGACCCCCTTCCCGCGCCAGGACAGCTCCATGCTGGCGACGCTGGCCCAGGCCGATGCCCTCGTCATTCGCCCGCCGCACGCCCCGCCGCTGGCCGCCGGTGCCCGGGTGCCGATCCTGCGCCTGCCCCGCTCCCGGGGCTGACCCGGGGCTCCATCGCCACTTGCGACTGACAAACATACCCGGCAAGACTTGTGGAACAGGTCGGGAACGGTTAGATTGTGTTCATGTTTTGTACATAGAATAGATCGACCGAAACCGAGGAGCCCAGTCCATGTTGACCCGCAAGCAGCACGAGTTGCTCCTGTTCATTCACGAAAGACTGAAGGAAACCGGGGTTCCGCCGTCTTTCGATGAAATGAAGGATGCGCTCGATCTGCGGTCGAAGTCGGGGATTCATCGGCTGATCACGGCGCTGGAGGAACGCGGGTTCATTCGCCGGTTGCCGAATCGGGCGCGGGCGCTGGAGATCATCAAGCTGCCGGAATCGGTGGCTCCGGGGCTGGCGACGCAGCGGGCACAAGGTTTTTCGCCGGCGGTGATCGAGGGATCGCTTGGGCGGGTGCGTCCGGTCGAAAGCCCTCGGGACGACACGCCGCCGGCGGCCGACACGGTCGCCATTCCGGTGATGGGCCGGATCGCCGCAGGTGTGCCGATCGAGGCGATCCAGTCTCATTCACACACCGTGTCCATGCCGGCGGATCTACTGGGCAGCGGCGAGCATTTCGCGCTTGAGGTGCGGGGCGATTCGATGATCGACGCGGGCATTCTCGATGGCGACACGGTGGTGATCCGCCGTTCCGATGCCGCCGACAGCGGCGATATCGTCGTTGCTCTGATCGATGATGAGGAAGCGACCTTGAAGCGCCTGCGCAAGAAAGGCGCCTCGGTCGCGCTGGAGGCCGCCAACCCGGCCTATGAGACGCGCATCTTCGGCCCCGGACGGGTGCGAATCCAGGGACGGCTGGTGTCGCTGTTCCGCCGGTACTGAGGCCGCTATCGAGCAAAGGCGTGGCCCTTCCGATTCACAGATGGGAGCGGTCCATAAGGTTTGTGTGCCGGCTGCCAGCTGGGGCTTGCTAGCGTGCCTCTCCCGGCTCCGTAGTCCGGTTCCAGGGGCGCTGCCAGCGGTAGCTCGGGGTCAGGTTCAGGTCCGTTCCGCCGGCGCCATCCGCCGTCAGGCGAAGGGCGACGGTTCCACTGCGGCGCAGCCGGTCGGCGTCGAACACCTGACGGGCGGCGCAATCCTCAGGCGCCTGCAGACGGGTGACGATGATATCGGCGCGCTGGCAGTCGTCGGCAAAGGCATCGGCCCGGCGCACCAGGGCGATGATGAGCGGCGGAGAACGGGTTGCCGCGTGGCTCTGTGCCGCTAGCACCTCTTGGGCCGGCCGGTGGCCAGCAGGAGCGACGCCGGCCGGTACCGACGTGGCCGAGTGATGGGCGCCGGCCTGGCGAGACCCGGGCGCGGATGATGCGCTTGCCGTGTGTTCCAGTCCGGATGTCGGCGACGCGGTGTTTAGAGGTCCGCCCGTCGGAGGACCATGTGCCATGCCGGCGCGAGGCGCGGCCTGTCCTGCTCTCGCTCTTGCCCCGACCTCTTCCACTTCCCCAACTGGACCGTAGGCAAGCAGGATGCAGCCGGTGGGATCGCAGGACATGGCCGATTTCGGCACGCGGCGCCGTCGTCGCTCCGCCTCCGGTATTCCCTCCGCCCGCAGCCAGACCTCGCCGAGAAAGCCGGTCGGCCGCATGGTGACATGCAGTGTGCCGTTGCGATCCCGCAGGGCCAGCGACTTGCCATCGTCGGATATCAAGAGATCGGGCGGTTGATACTGCAGGTAGAGAACGAGCGCGGCGGCGAGCGGGAGAAGGCACGCGCGCCGGTAGCCCTTCGGCGCGAGACAGGCCACCAGTCCGGCGAGCACGATCAACAGCGTGGCCGCTGCGGATGGCGCGCCGACCGTGCCTTCGCCCGGCGTGCTTTCTTGCGCCCAAAGGGCAAGCGCCACCACCTGATCGATGGCCGCGCCCATGATGGTAAGCGGCACGACCTCCAGCCCCAGCGGCAGCAGCGCCAGCGCCAGCACCGCCATCGGCATCACCAGTGCCGTGACGATCGGCATGGCCAAGAGGTTGATCAACGGCCCGAGCGGCGCGATCCGATGGAAATGTTGGACACCGATGGCGCCGGTGGCGACACCGGCGATCAGCGACGTCAGGAAGATCGCCCCGAGCCATTTCACGCCCCAGAGCAGCGCCTGCCGAATGCCGCCCCCTTGCGGTTCCTCGTGACGCTCGCGCTGCCGGGCGAGCCGGCGGCGGGTGATCTCCTCATAGGCGGTGATCAGCGCGACCACGGCGGCGAAGGACATCTGGAACCCGGGCTCCAGCAGCGCCTCCGGCGTCACCAGCAGGATCGCGAAGGCAGCGATGGCGACGCTGCGCAAGGTCAGCGAGCGGCGCCCGAGCAGGCGTCCGGCCAGCACCAGAACGATCATCACATAGGCGCGCTGGGTCGCGACCGAAGCCCCGGACAGCACCAGATAGAAGCTCGCGGCAAAGAGCGCGCCCCACGCGGCCCAGATGTCGATGGGGTGGGATTGCGATAGGCGCATGGACAGCGCCAACCCCGCGCGAATGACAAAGAACACCGAGCCGGCGAACAGTGCCATGTGCAGGCCGGAAATGGCGAGGATGTGGGCGAGACCTGCGGTGCGCAGCGCATCGGTGACCGGCTCGGGGATGCCGGAGCGGTCGCCGACAATCAACGCCGCCGCCAGACCGCTGGCCGTCCCCGGCCCCAGAGCCTCGACAATACGCCGGGTCACTGCGGCGCGCAGGCTGGCAATGGCCGCATGCAGGCGCAGGTCCGCCGGCACAGCGCCGAGATCTGCGGGGCGGACGGCACCGAAGACAAAGCCGGTCGCGCCGATGCCGTCGAAGAAGGCGCGGAAGGAGAAATCGTAGCCGCCCGGCATGGTGGCCCGGGGCGGCGGCATCAGCCGCGCCCGCAGCCGCACCGCCGCGCCAACGCCCGGCGCCTTCACCTCCCCGCGCAGCGATACCCGGACGCGGGCGGGGCGCGCCGCCGCGTCGAGACCGCCAGCGGAGACGACACGGAGCACCAGCCGGTACCCGCGTGCGGTCCTGTCGACGTGCTCGATGAAGCCGGCCAGCTCGACGGTGCGCGGCCGGTCGAGCCGTGGCGCCTCCACTGCGCGGGTGCGCACACCGGCAGCCGTCATGCCGGCGAGCAGCAGCGCGGCGATGATCAACCCGGCCGGTGCCTGCCCGGCCCGGCGCAGCCAGAGAGAAAGCCCGGTGAGCAGCCCGGCGAGCAGACCGAGGACGATCACCGAGGGTTCGGCCGGCAGATGGAAGTAAAGGGCGATGCCGAGGCCGAACGGCAGCACCGCCCAGACAAGCCCCTGCCCCCGGTCGAGCGCCTCCGCTACGGCCTGGGAAAAGCGGTGGGATACCGCAGCGCGGCCCCGGCGGGACGGCGATGGGCGCGGGCGCGATGGGCGGGGCCGGAACCGGGCAAGCCCCACGCCCCACCGCTCGCCAAGGCGCGCGGTGGCAGCCACCGCCTCCGGCGCGGCGTCCTCCGCATCCTGTCCGATGGCAGGTGGCCCCCCGGAACGCCCCGACACCTTGCCCCCCTCCCAGCGCCGACCTTGCCAGCACCGCACATTTGTGGCTATGGCCACACCGGCGCCTATGCTACACGGGCGCCGACCTCGCGCCACGCCCAAACGTGCAGCCGGCACGCGGTACGCGGCATGAGGGAGTTCCTATTCTGCCCGCTGCCAGTCGTCCGTCGCCTGTCGTCTGTCGTCTGTCGTCTGTCGCGATCTGAAATTCACACCCGATCACAAGGCCCATCGTTCATGAGCGCAGCCGTCATCACACGTTTCGCCCCCTCCCCAACCGGCTTCCTGCATATCGGCGGAGCCCGGACGGCGCTGTTCAACTGGCTCTACGCCAAGCGCCATGGCGGCAAGATGCTGCTGCGGATCGAGGATACGGACCGGGAGCGCAGCACCGAGCCGGCGGTTGCGGCAATCCTCGACGGGCTGACCTGGCTGGGGCTCGACTGGGAAGGCGAGCCGATCTCACAGTTCGCCCGGGCAGAGCGGCACCGGGACGTGGCCGAACAGCTCATCGCAGCAGGCCGCGCCTACTACTGCTATGCCAGCCAGGAAGAGCTGACGGAAATGCGCGAGAAGGCGCGGGCCGAGGGCCGGCCGCCGCGCTACGATGGCCGCTGGCGCGACCGCGACGCTTCGGAAGCCCCGGAGGGTATCAAGCCGGTGGTGCGGCTGAAGGCGCCGACCGAGGGCGAAACCATCGTCGATGACAAGGTGCAGGGGCGGGTCAGCTTCCCCAACAAGGATCTCGATGATCTGGTGCTGCTGCGCTCGGACGGCACGCCGACCTACATGCTGGCGGTGGTGGTCGACGATCACGACATGGGCATCACCCATATCGTGCGCGGCGACGATCACCTGACCAATGCCGCCCGCCAGACCCTGATCTATCAGGCGATGGGGTGGGATGTGCCGGTGATGGCACATATTCCGCTGATCCACGGTCCGGACGGCGCCAAGCTCTCCAAGCGTCACGGGGCGCTCGGCGCGGAGGCCTACCGGGCGATGGGCTACCTGCCCGCTGCCATGCGCAACTACCTGGCACGGCTCGGCTGGAGCCACGGCGACGACGAGATCTTCTCCACCGAGGAGATGATCGGCTGGTTCGACCTCGACGCTATCGGCAAATCGCCCTCGCGGTTCGATTTCCAGAAGCTGCAGAACCTCAATGGCCACTACATGCGCGCGGCGGATACGGATTCGCTGATGGCCGACCTGATGGCCTTCCTGCCGCATGTGGAAAATGGCCAACCGATTCTGGACTGGCTCGCCGATCCGGCTCACGAGGCGATGCTACGCATGGCCCTTCCCGGTCTCAAGGATCGCGCGAAGACACTTGTCGAACTCATTGACAGCGCGGGATATCTCTGGGCAACCCGACCGCTCGACATCGACGAAAAGGCGGCCAAGCTTCTCGGTGCCGAAGGTGCGCGTGACACCATCGCTGCCCTGCACGCTCGGCTTGCAGCACTGCCCGAGTGGAGCGCGGAGAGCACCGAAGCGGCGGTGCGCGCCTATGCCGAGGAGGTCGAATTGAAGCTGGGCAAGGCGGCGCAGCCCCTGCGCGCGGCACTGACTGGCCGGGGCACCTCGCCTGGCATTTTCGACGTTCTGGCGGTTCTCGGCCGAGAGGAATCACTCGCCCGCCTGCTCGATCAGG
This sequence comes from Stappia indica, assembly GCF_020177335.1. Lineage (GTDB taxonomy): Bacteria > Pseudomonadota > Alphaproteobacteria > Rhizobiales > Stappiaceae > Stappia > Stappia indica_B. Next base: position 459,343 of record NZ_JAIVMG010000001.1, read on the forward strand.
CCCAGAGCTGAATTCAAGACAATCTGAAACAAGGAGTGGAAACCCTGGATTCCCCTCGGGAAGCTCTGGCGTTTTCACTCCTTTTCGCCCCCCCTGTGACGAAAGCGTCATGGGCGCGCGCTTGCGGGGGGGCGGCAAATGGGATAGGCAACGGGCACCATTCCTCCCGCCGTGCCACCGGTCCGGTTCCCCGCAAACGGGGCCACTTCCGGCTGTGCAACCGCGCCTTACTCAAATGGGGGTAGCCTGAATGAGCGACAAGACTGCCAAGTTGACGATCGGTGACCAGTCCTGGGATCTCGGGGTCCGTTCCGGATCCGTTGGACCGGACGTCATCGATATCGCGTCCCTTTACGGACAGACCGGTTGCTTCACCTACGACCCAGGGTTCACATCCACGGCTTCGTGTGAATCCCAGATCACCTACATCGACGGCAATGCCGGAACGCTGCTGTATCGCGGCTATCCGATCGAACAGCTGGCCGAGCATGGCGATTTCCTGGAGAGCTGCTACCTGCTGCTCTACGGCGAACTGCCGACGAAGGCCCAGAAGGACGATTTCGTGCAGCGTGTGACCTATCACACGATGATCCACGAGCAGATGAGCCGCTTCTTCACCGGCTTCCGCCGGGATGCCCACCCGATGGCCATCATGGTCGGCACGGTCGGCGCGCTGTCCGCCTTCTACCATGACTCCACCGACATCTCCGATCCGCATCAGCGCATGGTTGCATCGCTGCGCATGATCGCCAAGATGCCGACGCTGGCGGCCATGGCCTACAAGTACCATGTGGGACAGCCGTTCGTTTACCCGCGCAACGACCTCGACTATGCGTCGAACTTCCTGCACATGTGCTTTGCCGTGCCGTGCGAGGAATACAAGGTCAATCCGGTGCTGGCGCGGGCAATGGACCGCATCTTCATCCTGCATGCGGACCACGAGCAGAACGCCTCAACCTCGACCGTGCGTCTTGCCGGCTCCTCGGGTGCCAACCCGTTCGCCTGCATCGCCGCCGGCATCGCCTGCCTCTGGGGTCCGGCCCATGGCGGCGCCAACGAGGCCGCGCTCAACATGCTGGCCGAGATCGGCTCCGTCGACAACATCCCCGAGTACATCGCCCGGGCCAAGGACAAGAACGATCCGTTCCGTCTGATGGGCTTCGGTCACCGGGTCTACAAGAACTATGACCCGCGTGCGCGGATCATGCAGAAGACCACCCATGAGGTGCTCGCCGAGCTGGGCCATCGCGACGACCCGCTGCTGGAAGTGGCGATGGAGCTGGAGCGCATCGCGCTCAGCGACGAGTATTTCGTCGAGAAGAAGCTTTACCCGAACATCGACTTCTACTCGGGCATCACGCTGCGTGCGCTCGGCTTCCCGACCACCATGTTCACCGTGCTGTTCGCCCTGGCGCGGACCGTCGGCTGGATCGCCCAGTGGAAGGAAATGGTCGAGGACCCCTCGCAGAAGATCGGCCGGCCGCGTCAGCTCTACACGGGCGCCGGGCCGCGCGACTACATGCCGATCAACCAGCGTCGCTGACGTCTGGAGCCATTCGGCCACATTTGAAGGGCGCCCCTCGGGGCGCCCTTCTCGCGTTTTGCGGAACAAATGCCTGTGTTTCGGGGCCCTTGCTGCGCGGATGCGACAGAAAAGCTGTTGAAACCGCGCCCGATGCAGTCCCACCAGAACGAATGGCTGCTGAATTTGCGACGATGACGTTACACTGACGCGGCGTCGCTCCGCGTGACCTGGGCATCCCCGCCCTCCTCGCGAAGGAGCACCCGTCAGTTCCCCTGCGCCCGGCAGGAAATCCCACTCACTCATGCTGCCGCCTTTCATGGAGATGCTGTTTCATGTCGACCCGCTCGTTCGTCCTCACCCTGTCCTGTGATGACAAGCCCGGCATCGTTGCCGCGGTGACGACGGAACTGGCCAGCCTTGGCGCCAACATCGCCGAGAGCAACCAGTTCTGGGATCGCCAGACCGGCCGCTTTTTCATGCGCATTGCCTTTACCGCCGGCGAAGACGTCAGCCGGGAGACGGTCGAGCACAGCCTGAAACCGGCGGTCGACCGTTTCGACATGCGCATCAACATCCTTGATGGGGACTACCGCCCCAAGATCATCATCATGGTGTCGCGGTTCGACCACGCCATGCTGCATCTGCTCTATCAGATCCGGGTCGGCTGGCTGAACGCGGAGGTGGTCGCCATCGTCTCCAACCACGAGGGCAGCCGCCGCACCGCCGAGATCGAAGGCATCCCGTTCCATCACTGGCCGGTGACCAAGGCGAACAAGACCGAGCAGGAAGAAAAGCTGCTGGCGCTGGTCAAGGAAACCGGAACCGATCTGGTGGTGCTCGCCCGCTACATGCAGGTGCTGTCCGACACCCTGTCAAAGCGGCTTTACGGCAAGGTGATCAACATCCACCATTCGTTCCTGCCGAGCTTCAAGGGCGCCCGCCCCTATCATCAGGCGCATGAGCGGGGCATCAAGCTGATCGGCGCCACGGCGCATTACGTGACGCCGGATCTCGACGAGGGGCCGATCATCGAGCAGGAAACCGGCCGGGTGACCCATGCGATGGGTCCGGAGGATCTGGTCGCCACGGGCCGCGACATCGAAAGCCGGGTGCTGGCCGCCGCGGTGAAGATGCACCTGGAAGGGCGCGTGATGCTGAACGGACACAAGACCGTGGTCTTCAGCTAACGCCAAAAAACGGCGCGCACCCGGAAAGGGCGCGCGCCGGAGTTCGTTTCCGAGGCGAGAGCACCCGCCAAAACGTGCCGGGGACGACCCCGCCCCCGGCCATCGTTGATCAGCCGTCGAGAGCAGCGACCGCCAGAACCTCGATCAGGTAATGGGGCTTGGCCATCGGCGCCTCGACGCAGACGCGCACCGGCTTGGCGCGTCCTTCCAGCCAGTGATCCCACGCAGCGTTCATGCCATCGTAGTCGCTCATGTCGCGGAGCCAGATCTGCGCCGACAAGAGGCTGTCGCGGCTGCAACCGGCCTCGGCCAGCATGGCATCGATCTTGGCGAACACATCCTCGCTCTGGGCGGTGATGTCGCCATCGACGAGCTGCGACACCTGGCCGGCGAGATACACCGTGTTGCCGTGGACGACGATGCTGGAAAAGCGGGTCTGCGCGCCGAAGCGCTTGACGGTTGAGGTCATGTCAAAATCCCTGAATGGAGGAAGGGGCCGCACATGCGGCAGGAAACGGCGGTCCCGACCAGGGAGGCTGGCTGGGACCGTCCGGGTGAAGGGAGAAAGCGTTGAGCAGGTACGGCGCCGGGAGCGACCGGAAGAAGTCAGGCCCGCAGGCTGGCGGTGACCTCAAGCAGCACCGGCGCGTTGCGTGGCAGGCAGGAGACGCCGATGACGGAGCGCGGGTGCCGGCCGCGCTCGCCAAGAACCTCGGCGAAGATCCCGGAGGCCGCATCCGCGACCTGTGAGATCTCGCCGAACCCGTCGGCCACCGCTACATAGACGCTGATCCGCAGGATCCGGTCGATCCGCTCCAGCGATCCGGTTTCCCGCTCCAGCCACGCCAGTGCCTGCCGGGCGGCGATCCGGGCGCTTTCGCGTGCATCGTCCAGCGAGACCTCACCGCCAACGCGGCCGGCGATGTGGATGGTCTCCGGCCCGGTCTTGGGGATCTGGCCGGCAAGACACAGGATCCGGCCATCGGTGGCGGAGGGAATGTAGTCGAAGACGGTCTCGAAGGCTTCGCCAAGGGCCATGATCACGCTCCTTCCTTGAGCGCATCGCCGCGCGCGCGCGCCTCGCCCTTCGCCCGCCAGCGCTGCACCGCGTAGATCGCGGCGGCCAGCGCCAGCCCGGCCAGTGTCGTCGTCAGATCCGGATGGATCATCAGCGCCGCCACCCCGAGAAGCAGGGCCCGGCCGACAACCGGCAGGCGGGTGCCGCCGATCCAGCCGACGATCATGATCGACAGCGCGCCGATGGCAACGAGACTGCGCAAGACAGTGGCAAGGAATTCCGGGGTCAGTTGCGGCGCCAGCAACTCGGTGTTGGCGACGAACAGGAACGGAATGATGTAGACCGGGATGCCGAGGGCAAAGGCGCTCCAGCCAACCCGGGACGGGGTCTCCCCGGCGATCGGCGCGGCCGCATAGGCGGCGACGGCGAGCGGCGGCGTCACCTGCCCCAGCACGGCGTAGTAGAAGACGAAGAAATGCGCCGCCAGCGGATCGGCGCCCAGCTTGATCAGCACCGGCGCGACCAGGGTTGCCTGGACAATGTAGGCCGGTGTCGTCGGCATGCCCATGCCGAAGATGAAGGAGGCGATCATCGCCAGGAACAGCGCCGCATCGAGATTGTTGCCGGCGATATCGGTCACCAGCGCACTGAAGCGGAAGCCGAGGCCGGAAATCTGCACGATGCCGACGATGATTCCGGCGGAGGCGCAGGCGGCGGCGACGATCACCGCGCCCTGGACACCAAGCTTTATGCCGGTGACGAGACGGGGCAAGGTGATGAAGGTGGAGCGGCGCAGAAACGGCACCGCGAGTGTCGCCAGCACGCCGAAGAAGGCGCTGAAGCTGGCGGTGTAGCCCTTCAGCATCATGCCGATGATCACGGCCACCGGAATGATGAAGGTCCAGCCGGCCTTGAAGGTGGCCCAGGTGGAGCCGCGCTCGCCTTCCTCAAGCGGCGCCAGATCGCTCTTTAGCGCCGTGAAGTGCACCGCAATCAGCAGCGCGGCGAAGAACAGAAGTGCCGGAACGAGTGCCGCCGAGGCGATTTCCAGATAGTCGCGACCGAGGATCGCCGCCATCAGGAAGGCCGCCGCCCCCATGATCGGCGGGGTGATCTGCCCGCCGGTGGAGGCAATGGCTTCCACCGCGCCGGCGAAACGCGCCGGATAGCCGAGCTTCTTCATCATCGGAATGGTCAGCGAGCCGGTGGTCGCCACATTGGCGACCGAGCTGCCGGACATCATGCCCATCAGGCCGCTGGCGATGACCGCCATCTTGGCCGGCCCGCCCCGGCTCGCGCCGGTGGCCGCACGGGTCAGATTGATGAAGAAATCGCCGCCGCCGGCCACCTGCAACACCGCACCGAACATGACGAACAGGAAGATGTATTCCGCCGAAACGCCAAGCGCGGTGCCGAAGATGCCTTCGAAGCTGAAGTACATCTGGTCGACGAACTCGTTGATGCCGACACCGCGATGGGCGAGCGGCCGGAGCCAGTCGACGAAGCGAAGATAGGGGCCGACAAACGCATAGGCGATGAAGGCCAGGCACAGACCGGTGATGGTCATGCCAAGGCTGCGCCGTGTGACCTCAAGAACGACGACGATCGCACCCAGCGCCACGAACAGCTCGAAGGGCGAGGCCTCAAGCGTCCAGGGCGGGCGGACCGAGATGGCCTGATGCTCGACCACCGCATAGCCAATGCACAGGATACCGAGCGCCATCAGCGCGCCATCCACCCAGCGGGGGAAGAAGCGCGTGCGCGCGGGGAACATCAGGATGCCGATGATCACCGCGAACAGAAGATGGACGCCCCGCAGCACCAGGTTCGGCGCGATCCAGAACGGCGATGCGGCGGCGAGGTGAAAGAGGGTCATCATCACCGCAAGCACGGAGATGACGACCACACGCCGGTCCTTCATGGGCCACACGGGCGTCAACCCTTGTCTTGTGCGAGTGTGGATGGCGAAACGGGGATGCCCTGTTCCTTGTAATAGGCCAGCGCGCCCGGATGGATCGGCACGCTCATGCCGCGCCCGACGGTCTCTTCAGAGACGCCGGCCAGAAGCGCGTGAATGCCCTTGAAGTCCTCGCGGCGGGTCCAGATCGCCTCGACCACGGCGCGCGCCAGATCGTCGGGCATATCCTCGGAGGCGAAGAGGAAGGTCGCGGTGCCGACGGTATGGGCCTCCTCGGCCTGACCACCGTAAAGCCCCTTCGGCAGGGTCAGCTTCTCATAGCCGCCGCCGGTCAGCTCCAGGAAACGATCGATGGTGGATGCATCGAGAGACAGAGTGCGGATCGGCCGGGCGGTTTCGGTCTCGCGCACGCTCGGATGCGGGAACAGCGACAGCCACATGACCGCGTCGAGCTGCCCGTTGCGCAGGGCATTGTGCGATTCTGCCCAGCTCAGCTCACGGATCGCGCCGCCATCGGCCTCGATGTCGGCCATGGACATGCCGGCGGCCTCAAGCAGGGTCTTGAAGGCATTCCAGGAGGTCTGGCCCGGCTGACCGGCGCTGACCTGCTTGCCGCGAAGATCGGCGAGCGAGTGAATGTCGGAGGTGGCATCGACCCAGATCTGAATTCCGCTCTGCATCAGGGACATGAGACCACGGGTCTTGCGCACCGGCGCTTCCGGCGTTGCCGGATCCTTGCCGTTCCACGCATCCCAGGCGTTGCTGGCGGAGGTCAGACCGAGATCCGCCTGGCCGGACTGGACCCGCAGGAGATTCGGCCCGGAGCCGCCCGGCTGCACGTCGATGATCGTGTCGGGGTAGACGCCGCGCAGGATGTCGGCAATGCCGGTGGCGACGATGTTGAACACACCGCCCGAGGGGCCGGCACCGATCGCCAGAAAATCCGGAGCGGCGGCAAAGGCCCGACCGCCGGACAGCGGCAGCGCGGCGGCCAGAGCGCCGGCGCCGGTGTACTTGAGGAATGTGCGTCTGTTCAGTGCTTCAACCATCATGGTTCCTCCCTGAAGGCAACGGATCGCGCAAGCGACGCTGCGTCGTTTTAACCGATGCTCTACGGGTGCCGCGTGGCCGCCTTTCCATCAAGCTTAAATTTCTGATGCGAATTTCAGTTTTCCTGAAGCTTCAACCTGAGATCGCGCAACTCTTCCAGGAACGCCAGAACCGCCGGGCTGGGAACCGCACGGGCCGCGCGCAGGATCCCGACCCTCCGTCGTACGTTTTCGTCGGCCAGTGGCAGGAACCGCAGATCCGACACCCCCTGCATGGTCAGCTCCGGCAGGAGGGTCACGCCGACCCCGGCGCGGACCAGCGAGAACAGTGAGGTGTTGTTGCGCACCATCATGCGGGACCCGTCGAGGATCGGTTTGAATTCCGCCCCGGTGATCTGGAAGCAGGTGCCGTTGGCGAGGAAGTCGAGCCCTTGCAGATCGCTCCAGTCGACAGGCGTTCCCCGCCTGGCCAACGGATGATCCGGCGGACAGACCAGCCCGAATGGGTCCGACAGAAATGGCTCGCCGAGCAGTTCCCCGCTGTCGTTGGCAAAGCTCGCAAGTCCGATATCGACCCGGCCGCGGGTCAACTCGCGGGTTACCGCAAGCGAATCCATGTCCCGCAAGTCGATGAAGACCCCCGGCCGTGCGCGGGCAAAGGTCTTGATTACCTCCGGCAGGATACTCGCCGCGACCGAGGGCACCGCAGCGATCCGCACCGATCCGGATTCGGAACGGGCATAGCTCAGCATTTCATCGACCGTGCCATCGAACTGGTTCACGGTCTGCAGCGCTTGCTCGAAGATATGCTGGCCAAGGCCGGTCAGCTTGCTCTTGCGCTCGGTCTCGAACAGAGGCGCGCCGAGGTGCTCCTCGAACTGCTTGAGCATCATCGACACCGCCGAGGGGGTGCGGCCAAGATGGTCCGCAGCCTCCGACAGATTGCCCCGCTGCGCCACCGCCGCGAAACAGCGCAACATCTCCAGCTTGATTGCCATTTCAGGTTTTCTCAAATTCGTTTCAGATATTTGATTTTGACTGAAATCCATCTCCGGGTCGAGAGTGCGCCAACAGTCGCACCGCCGTTTCGGGCGGCGCTTTCTTTTCAAGGAGCTCGACCCCGCCCATGGCAAGCCCGGCCTTTCGCATCGACAATCTTCAGTACGCCAACTGGTCGCGTAAGATCTTTGAACAGATGCGCGCCGGCGGGCTCGACGCTGTGCATGTGACCATCGCCTATCACGAGACCTTCCGCGAAACCGTCGCCAACATGGAGAAGTGGAACCGCTGGTTCGAGCAGCACGGCGATCTGATCATGCCCGGACGCTGGGCCAGCGACGTGCGCCGGGCGCGCGAAACCGGCCGCACGGCGATCTTCTTCGGCTTCCAGAACCCCTCGCCCATCGAAGACGATATCGGCCTCGTCGAGGTGCTTCATGACCTCGGCGCGCGGTTCATGCAGCTCAGCTACAACAACCAGTCGCTGCTCGCCACCGGGTGCTACGAGCGGGAAGACCCCGGCATCACCCGCATGGGCAAGGAAGTGATCCGCGAGATGAACCGGGTCGGGCTCGTCATCGACATGAGCCATTCGGCGGACCGGTCCACCTTCGAGGCGATGGAGATTTCCACCCGGCCGATTGCCATCACCCACGCCAATCCGAAGGCCTGGGCCCCTGCCCTGCGCAACAAGAGCGACGACATCCTGCGGGCGCTGGCGCAGTCCGGCGGCATGCTCGGCTTCTCGCTCTATCCGCATCACCTGAAGGACGGTCCCAACTGCACGCTGGCCAGCTTCTGCGAAATGGCCGCGCGCACGGCGGAAATCATGGGGCCGGCCGCCATCGGCATCGGCTCGGACCTGTGTCAGGACCAGCCGGACAGCGTGGTGGAATGGATGCGTGTCGGCCGCTGGTCGAAGTCGATCGACTATGGCGAGGGCTCGGCGGACAATCCCGGCTTCCCGCCGATGCCGGAGTGGTACCGGGACAACCGGGATTTCGGCATCTTGCGCGACGGGTTGCTGGCGGCCGGTTTCTCCGCCTCCGAGGCCGACGGCATTCTCGGCGAGAACTGGCTGCGCTTCTACGAGACCAACTTCGTTCCGGCAAAGGCTCTTGCCGGCGATCTGGCGAAAGCTGTCTGAGCGCCTTCCCCCTCCAGGGCTGCTCCAGCATGAAACCGGCCGGGTCCTTGAACGGATCCGGCCGGCTTCCTGTTTTTCACTGTCGATTTTCCGTGCGCAGCGTCCTCAGCCCGCCCGGCCCTTCACCTGTTCCAGTGTCCGGGTGATGGCATCGCGCGCCTTTTCCATCTCCGCCCGCGAGCCCGACATGAAGATGCGGCCGGTGGCGCCCATCATCTGCACATCGTTGATCGTGGCTTCGGGCGCGGCCCGTTCCGCCTCGTTGGCGGCGACGCAGGCAAACAGCGCCGGCGCCATTTCGTAGATCAGCAAGGACACGCCCGGCACCAGGATCGACGCATCGCGCGACCGGTTGAGGATGATCGCGTGCTGGTCCGACAGGTCGTCGATGATGTCCTGAAACAGGATCTTCGGCACCATCTGATCGCTGGCCTTGGCGCCGATCCCCTTGAGGATCGCCTGTCCGGCCTTCTGCAATTCCTCCGGATCGTCGGAATGCAGCTCCAGCAATCCGAACTGTCGCTCGGTGAAGAGAATGCCGGGCTCCATGTCCGGCGATTCCTTCAAGGCCAGATCGGCGATCCGGTGAATGGCAAGCGCGGGGGCCACCTCGATGATCAGGCTGTTCTGACCCTCAAACGGCGGATAGCCCCGCGCCCGCAGCGGCGTTGCAAGATAGGCCGCAAACTGTGGCTGCAGATCCTGGATCGGCAGATAGACCCTGAGTTCTGTCATGGTTCCGGCCCTCTCCTGATCGATGCCTTACTTGACGTTCGCGGCTTCGAAATGCTTGCCGAGATCGGGATGCGGACGCGGGATCACATGCACCGACACCACTTCGCCGATCTGGTTGGCGGCTTCCGCGCCGGCCTCGGTCGCGGCCTTGACCGCACCGACATCGCCCTTGACGACCACCGAGACGAGGCCGCCGCCGACCTCGTTGCGGGCGACGATCTCCACATTGGCCGCCTTGACCATCGCGTCGGCGGCGGTCAGCGCCGGCACATAGCCACGGGTCTCGATCATTCCAATTGCCTGACTAGCCATGATGCTTCTCCTCTTTCAGGTCTTGTCCAGAACGGGCGGGGCCGCCCGTCAGTTCTCGTCGATCGAGCCGATGATCAGCGCATCGACCGGAGCCTTGATCTTGGTGAAATATCCAGCGGCAACAGAGCCCTGGGTGATCAGCACATCCTCACCCTCGGCGCAGCCGAGCGGATCGAAGGCAACGATGGTGGTGCCGGCGACATCGACCTCCAGCAGCGAGCCGACCGGCAGGGTTTCGATGCGTTTGGTGGCCCAGACCCGGCCTGTCACTTTTCCACGGATCATGACGCTGTCCTTTCAAGTCGGATGCCCCGACGCCGCAGCTCGTCGCGGGCCAGAGGGGTGAGCCGCACGGATTTGTCCGCAAGCACCGATGTCGTCCCGTCCGGCAGGCCGGCGATGTCCCGTTCCGAGATCATCCCCCGGTCGAACCGCACCTGGCGGGGCGCTGCCTGTGGCGGCGGGGCCGCCGGCTGATGCGCCTCGATCCGCACCGGAGCCGCATCGTCGGCGAGACGGAACCGGTGGCGTCCGGCGAGAATGTCGGCCCGACGGGCGCCATCCTGGGCCATCTCCAGCACCCGGAGGGCGAAGGCGTTGAGATCGGCGCTGGAACGGATCGCCACCGCTTCCTGCGTCACCTGCGGCGCGGCGGCGGGCGCCAGATCCGCCCGCACCCGGCCCAGTTCCTCGCGCAACAACTCGCGAATAACCTGGCGAAGGTCGTCCACTAGACCGCTCCCGCCGACCGCAGCGCGGCTTCCGCGGCGTTGCGCGCATTGCGCACCTCCGCCTCGTCGCCGGCGAGATAAAGCCGCCCGTTCGGGCCGATCATCCGGTAGTCGATCAGCTTGATGTTCGCTTCCTTCTCCGCCTCGTTGCAGGCCAGCATGGCGTAGGACGCCGACTGGCATTCCAGGAGGTAGAGGCTGTCGCCGCCGAGGATCATCGAGCCCATGCGGTTGCGGTTCATCAAGAAGGCGTGCTGGTGGTCCACACGCGTGACGATCTTCGAGGCAAGGATCTTCGGCGGGGCCGCATCCTCGCGCCGCGCCCCAAGGGCATGGAGCACCGCGTCGGCGCCGGCCTGCACCTCGGCGGTGGAGCGGGAGTGGAACTCCAGCGTGCCGAACTGGCGCTCGACCACCAGAAGGCCGGCCTTCACGTCGGCGCTCTTCAGCGCCACGTCGGTCAGGGCCTCGATATCAAGCCCAGGGGCGATCTCGATGATCTGCGCGGCCATGCGTGAGCGTGGCAGGCTGCCGCGCATCCAGGTCGCCACATAGGCCAGCGTCTGCGGCTGCAACTGGTCGATGAAGATGAAGGAGCGAAGGTCTGCCATGGGGTTATTTCCTCAGGAGATCGCGGAGCTCGGCCGCAATCAGGCGGCGCAGCTCGTCCTTGGTTGCAGCGTCCAGCGAGGACGCGGCAGACGGTGCAGGTGTCGGCGCCGCGAAACGCGGCGGCGCAGTGCCCGGCACACCATCGGCGGGCGCGGTGGGAAGCTGCCCCCGGAAGGCGCGGCCTACCCCCTGGAAGTTGCCGAAGGGCACCTTCCGGTCGGCGTTGTAGGCAATGCGGGTCCAGTGAACGAGGTGCTGGGGGCCGACGTTCTCGCCGATGGACGAGCGGCCAAAGAAACCGGTGCCGATGGTGAAGGTGGGCGCCAGATTGGTGGCGAACCCCGCCGCCCCTTGCGAGCAGGGCGCATTCACCACCACGCGGTAGGCCTCCACCAGCGCGGCATAGTCCATGATCACCGCCTCATCGCGGGCATGGATTGCCGCCGAGTGCCCGGCTCCGGTCAACCGCAGGACCGCGCGGGCCTGGGAGAGGGCCTGCGTTCGGGTCTTTGCAACATGAAGAGCCAGAACCGGGCACAGCTTTTCCTTGGACAGCCGCTCTTCCACGCCGATCTGCGTGATGGGCGTCACCAGGATCCGGGTGTTGGCGGGAACGCGAATGTTGCATTCCTGGGCAATCCAGGTGGCGTCCCGGCCAATGGCTTCCACGTTGAAGCCGCGCGGATGGAACAGGAACCGGCGCAAGGCCGCCGTCTCCTCGTCCGTGCACAGGTAGGCGCCGGCGGATTTCAGCGCCATCCGCAACTGGTTCTCGACCTCCGGAACCGTGATCAGCACGCTTTCATTGGTGCACAGGATCGAGTTGTCGAAGGATTTTGAGGCAACGATGGCCTGGGCGGCCGCACCGATATCCGCCGTGGCATCGACGAACACCGGGGCATTGCCCGGCCCCACGCCAATCGCCGGATTGGAGGAGGAATAGGCCGCGCGCACCATCGGCGTGCCGCCGGTTGCCAGGATCACGTTGGTCTTCGGCGAGGTCATGAAAGCCTCGACCAGCGGAATTGACGGCGTCTCCAGGATCTGGATGGCACCGCTCGGCGCACCGGCGGCCTCCGCCGCCCGGGCCAGCGCCGTTGCCGCCTCGATCGAGACCGCGCGCGCCGCCGGATGGGGCGAGATGACGATGGCATTACGAGTCATCATCGCCAGCAGGATCTTGTAGTTGAGGGTCGCCACCGGATTGGTCGAGGGGGTCAGCGCGAAGATCACCCCGGCTGGCCGGGGAATCTCGACGATCTTCCGCGCGTCATCAATACGGGAGTTGACGAAGTCCTGATCGCGGTAATGCTCCACCAGCGGGCGGGCGGTCAGCTCGTTCTTCAGCTTCTTGTGCTCGGCGACGCCAAAGCCGGTTTCCTCCACCGCCTTCGTTGCCATCTCCCCGGCCATCGCATGAGCCGCCTCGGCGACCGCATCGACAATGGCCATGGTCGCGGCCCGGTCGTAGCGGTCGAATACGGTGGCGGCCCAGCGGGCACGATCCAGCATCAGATCCGCCTTGCCGGCGCGCGCGGCGGGGCTGTCCGAAATATCGACAAGCGAGTTGTAAAGCGCCTGATCCATCAGTACGTCCTCCGGCGGCTGCCCATGACCTCATCCCGCGCCAGCTCGACGGCGATGGCGACGCGCCGGAGCACATCCTCGGCATCGGCCTGGCTGAGCAGAAGGCCCGGCTTGAACTGCAGCACCCGCGGATCGAGCGTGGAAAAGATCGCCCAGACCCCGTTTTCATAAAGGTGCTTCATCACCGGCTTGGCGCCCTGTTCGTGATTGAACTCCAGCCCCATGATCACGCCATGCTGGCGGATGCCGATGAAGAAGTCGGGGAACTGGACCATGATGTCGTCGAGACCTGCGCGCAGGTAATCGCCGATGTACTGCACCATGGTGCGCACCTCCGGGCGCTGGATGATCTCCAGCGTCTTCATGGCGACGATGCAGCCAAGCTCGGCGCCGCCCATGGTGGAGATGTGGCCGAATCCATCCTCCGACAGCCAGCCGCCGCAACGCTCGGAAATCAGCACACAGGCAATGGGGTACATGCCGCCGGAAATGCCCTTGCCGGTGACCATGATGTCCGGCTCGACGCCGTATTTGGTGCAGCCCCACATCTCACCGGTGCGCATGAGGCCGGTCTGCACCTCGTCGGCGATGTAGAAGGCGTCGTATTTCTCGCAGAGCTTCTTCACCGCCGGCAGATAGCCGACCTCGGGCATGGGAAAGCCATAGGTCGCCGGGATCGTTTCCATGATCACGGCGGCGACATCCCGGCCGCGCAGGGCGTCCTCCATCGCGTTGAGATCGTTGAAGGGAACCTGAACGAACTCGCCTTGCGCATCCTCGGAGAGGAACAGCTTGGAAAAGCGGTCGTCGCCGGTTTTCACCGCCAAGCCGGTGTGGCCGTGGTAGGCCTTGACGATCGAGACGATCTTCTTCTTCTGCGCGGCGTGGCGGGCGGTCTTCAAGGCGATGTCGATGGCTTCGCCGCCACCGGACCCGTAGGCGGTGTATTTGAAGTTGGGACCGGGGGCGACCGCCTGCAGCGCCTCGGCCAGCGCGGTGCGGGCCAGCGCCGGGAAATGGTGGTTGCCCATGTCGAAGCGCTCGGTGCCGGCCTTCAACACTTCCACCAGCTCCGGATGGCGATGTCCGAGGTTGTAGGTTCCGCCATTGAGGTGCAGGTCGATCAGGCGGCGACCGTCCATATCGTAAAGGTGATAGCCTTCACGCCGGTCGATCACCAGATCGACACCCATGTCGATCCAGTCCTGCGTCTTCCCTGGATTCCAGAAGGTTTTCGACCGCTCCAGAAACTCTGTCTTCGCCTGGGACATCGGGCTTCCTTTCAACAGTTACCGCTACTTAGAGCGATTTCCGCAGGACTGACTTGACAGGTCCGCAGTTTGAATTGACAGGCTGGCCTTCCCCCATGCGGCGCAGGTAGTCCGCGCCCAGATCCGCCGTCACACGCGCAAATCCGGGTGCCAACGCCTGCGGCTCGGGCGCCTCGATATGGCTGCCGATCCAGGCCAGCAACGCCATCCGGCGGAGCATGATGAAGGTGTCGATCTCCCGCTCTTCCGCTGCACCGAGTGGTCGGTTCCGGCGGTAGCCGCGCACCCAGGCGGCCTTCAGATCCGGCACGGCAGGATGGTCTTCCATGAAGCTGATGGCGGAGGCGAAATCGTAGAGGAACCAGCCCATGCCGCAGTCGTCGAAGTCGATCAGGCGCGGCCCCTCGGGACTGAGCAGAAGGTTGGCAAGGCGCATGTCCGCGTGGATCAGGCCGAACCTGTCCGGCCCCTTGCCGAAGGCGGCCAGCCGCTGGCGAACCAGCGCCTCGACCTCCTCCAGCACTTCGCGGACCTGACCATCCACCTCCGGGCCATCGCGCCAGTCGCCCCAGGTCGGGTTCCGCCCGAAGACCGCCTCCTCCTCCCACACCAGCCGTTCGAAGTTGCCCGGACGCTGCCAACTGGCGGAATGGGTGTGGGTGCGGGCGGCAATCTCGCCGAGCTTCTCGAAATGGCCGACCAGATCCTGGCTTTCGTCCGGCTGCGCACCCTCGACGAAATGGAACATCACCATGTAGCGCGGCGCCGGCAGGCCCGGCACGCTGCCTTGCTGAATGCGCTTGCCGTTGCGCCCGACATAGACGCCGGGGGTGGTGATGCCGGCCTCGGCATTCAGCGCATCGGACCAGGCCAGCTCGCATTCGATCGCCCGTTCGGAGTGATAGTTCTCCCGGTGCACCCGCAGGACGGAGCGAAAGTCCCCGGCTTCGACCAGATAGGTCGCGTTCTCCGAGACGTTGATCAGGCGGGCCGTTGCCCCGTCCGGAATGTCCCAGAGGGTGAGTGAGCGATTGGCAAGCGTCTCCAATCGCTCGAGGAGCTCCTCGAGCGGCATATCGCATTTAGACATGCTGTTTCCTAACGTTGGGCGTCCGGGCCGCCCCGCCGCCTGGCTAGGCGCGAGGGCCCCGACTGCTGGAATTCGATCGGGCTTTCCGGTCGCGGCGCCCTATCCGGGCACCGCGCGAAGGCCGATCTAGATCTCCGCAATCGCCTCAAGCGATTCGGGGAGGATCTGCCCGCCATCGACCACGATCTGCTGACCGGTGATGTAGCCGGCCTCATCGGAGGCGAAGAACAGGGCCGCGTTGCCGATATCCTCCACCGCGCCGAGGCGTTTCAGCGGGATCGAGGCGGCCATGGTGTCGAGATAGTCCTGGCCTAGGTCCTGAAGGCCCTCGGTGTAGATGTTGCCGGGCATGACCGCGTTGATGGTGGCGTTGTAGCGCGCCAGTTCCATCGCGGCGGTCTTCAGGAAGCCCAGTTGCCCGGCCTTCGAGGCACCATAGTGGGACCAGCCGGGAAAGCCCGTCACTGGTCCGGTGATCGAGGAGGTCAGCACCACCCTGCCCTTGCCCGCCTTCTCGAAATGAGGAATGCAGGCCTTCACCGACAGGAACGAAGAACGCAAATTGGTCGCCATCACCCGGTCCCATTCGGCCGGGTCCATGTCGACCATCTTGGTCTGGGGAAAGACGCCCGCATTGGCGCACAGGATGTCGATCCCGCCCTGCGCCCGGGCCGTGCTGTCGACCATGGCGCGCATGCTGTCCCAGTCGGCGACATCGCAGACCTCATAGCGCACCTCCCCGCCGATCTCGGCGGCAGCAGATTTCAGCGCCTCCTCGCCGCGTGCCGCCAGGGTCACCTTCGCGCCCTGCCGGGCGAAGACCGTCGCGATGCCCCGGCCGATCCCCTTCGACCCGCCAGTGACAATGACGCTTTTTCCCTTGATGGATGTAAGCATGGTTCCTCCCCAGTTGCTTCAAGTTCGTGTGTTCTTGTCCCGCCGCTCCTATCCGGCCCGCGCCTCCCGCACGGACCGGACCAGCCAGCCGATGGACATGGCCAGAAGGATCAGGGCAAAGGAGCCGACGACCGACATCACTCCCAGTGTCGGCACAAGCGGCGAATAGCCGGAGACCATCTTCGCGTAGAGCCACTCCGGCAGGGTCGAATCCGCGCCGGTGGTGAACAGCGACAGCGGGAAGTTGCCCCAGCTGAGCAGAAAGGCGAACAGGCCGGCGGAGACGAGACCCGGCATCAGCAGCGGCAGGGTCACCTCGCGCAGGATCGTCACCGTCGATGCCCCCATGTCGCGCGCCGCCTCCTCCAGCGCCGGGTCGAAACTATAGGCGCGAATGGCAACGATCAGGGTGGCGATCGGTGCGATCCAGACGAGATGGGCGACGACAGCGGTCTTCCAGGAGGGGATCACCCCGACCGAGTTGAACCACATCAAGAGCGCCAGCCCGAGCACGGTCTGCGGAAAGAAGATCGGCAGCAGGATCAGCTTCTGAAACAGGCTGCGAAATCGCCACTGGTAGCGGGCAAAGGCCAGCGCGCCGAAAAAGGCCACCACCATCGACACCAGCGTGACGATCACCGCCACCTTCAGCGAGGTGAAGAGCAGATCGCTCACCGTATCGCTGCGCAGCGCCTCGGCGTACCATTTGGTCGAGTAGTGCCGGATCGGGAAGCTCAGGTAGCGCGCCTTGGAAATCGAGGCGAAGCCGACCGACACCAGCGGCAGGTAGAGAAAGCCGATGATCAGCACGCCATAGACATAGAGCGCGATCCGGGTTGTCTGGCTCGTGTTCATCAGCGTTTCCTCCCCATGATCGCGTCGAGATCGATCCGGCTGACACCGAACAGCGCAAGCCCGCCGATGATGACGATCAGCACCATGGAAAGCGCCGCGCCGAGCGGCCAGTTCTGGCCGAAGGTGAAGGCGGTTTCGATGTCATCGGCGATGACGATCACCGCCTGACCGCCGAGGATCTTGGATTCCGCCAGCGCCCCAGCCGCCAGCACGAAGGTCAGGAGGGAGCCGACCATGATGCCGGGCGCGGCCAGTGGCAGCTCGACCTGGCAGAGGATCTGCCAGCGCGAAGCGCCGAGATCGGCCGCCGCCTGACGTGTGTCGTCCGGAACCATGGAAATGCCCTGGGCCAGCGGAAACAGCATGAACGGCAGATAGACGTAGACCAGCCCGAAGATGATGATGCCGGTGTTGTAGAGCGGGCTGTCAAAGCCGATGCCGGTCAGAGAGCGGAAGTAGCCCTCGAACAACCCGCCCTTCATCAGGGTCAGCACCCATCCGAACAGGCGGATGTTTTCCGACACGAACAGGCTCATCACCACGGCAACGGTGAGGACCAGGGTAAACCGGCCAAACACCTTGGCCATGCCGAAGGCCAGCGGCCAGCAGACCAGGAACAGCGCCAGGGTGGCAATGAGCGCCATGGCAAGCGACCACAGCAGCGATTTGTAGTAGCCGCGCTCGAAGAAGACGCCATAGGCGGAAAAGTCCGGCATATGCGCCAGGGTGAACACCTTCGCCGGCATCACGGAAAAGACGGCGACCACCACAAGCGGCGCCAGGAAGCTGAGCACGAGGATCAGCCCCAGGGGCATCGCCGACAGAAGACCCAGTTTGCGGTCGTGACGCTCCATCACTGCCCCCGGATCAGGTGAACATGATCGCCATCGAACCCCAGCACCACCTCGGCGCCCGGCTGACGGTCGACCCGGTCCTCGCGCAGCTTCTCCACGGTGATCACCTGCCCGCCTGGCGTCTCCACCTCGTATTGAATGCGCGAGCCAAGGGCGTATTCGCCGTGCAAAATGCCGCGCAGGGTGAAGTCGGCGGTGTCGGAACTGGCGAGGAAGCGCACGTATTCCGGCCGCACCATCAAAGTGCCACTGGCACCGGGCGCCATCGCCACCCCGCAGGTCTCGGCATGGCCGTTCATATGACTTTCCAGCCCCGCACCGGCAAGCCCTCCGCCGGCGGTGCCGGTGACATCGAACAGGTTGACCTCGCCCATGAACTCGGCGACGAACCGGTTGACCGGCCGGCCGTAGATCTCGTCGGCCACGGCGATCTGCTCGAAATGCCCCTTGTTCATGATGGCGATCCGATCGGACATCACCATCGCCTCTTCCAGCGAATGGGTGATGTAGACGAAGGTCTTGCCGGTGCGGGTGTGCAGATCCTTCAGCTCTTTTTCCAGCGTCTTGCGAAGCCGGTAATCGAGCGCGGAAAGCGGTTCGTCGAAGAACAGGATCTCCGGATCGAAGGCGAGCGCGCGGGCCAGCGCCACCCGCTGCCGTTCACCACCGGAACATTGCGAAATCCGCTTGCTGTAGTAGCTCTGGGGCAGACGCAGAAGATCCAGGAGCTCCAGCGCCCGGGCCCGGCGTTCCTCGGCCGGGACCTTGCGCAGTTTCAACGGAAATTCCACGTTCTGCCCCACGCTCATGTGCGGAAACAGCGCAAGCGACTGGAACACCATGCAGGTGGGACGCTGATTGGCGGGGGTCTGGTCGATGCGCCGGTCACGCAGCCAGATTTCCCCGTCCGTCACCTCGTCCATGCCGACCAGAAGCCGGATCAACGTCGATTTCCCACTGCCCGAGGGACCGACGATGGTGAAGAACTCACCTTCTTCGATATCGAGGTTCACACCAGGCAGTGCGGTGAAGCTCCCGAAGGTCTTGACGACATTCCGAAGCCGCAAGATGGGTTGCGATGTCATGAATGGCTTCCAGCGCTTGGCTTCGCTCAGGTGCGACGGGCTTCGGTGTAGATGTCGATCAGCGCGTCGTAGGATGTCACCACATCGTAGTCGAGCGACCGGGCCATCTCCTCCGCCAGGCTGTCCATCTGGATCGCGTTCAGCTCCTCGCTGTCGAACTGCGCCAGCACGTCCGGATTGCCCATCTGGCTGACCGGGTTGTAGGTGCCCTCGGTGAAGGCCACCGCCTTGGCGATCTCCGGCGTCTGCACGAACTCCAGGAAGTCCTCGGCCACGGAGCTGGGATCGGGATTGTTCACCGCCGAGGTCAGCTCGACCCAGACGCAGCCGCCCTTGCCATCGACCGGACCGGAGTTCGGCGTGATTGCCCGCACATTGTCCGCCCCGTCATAGCGGGCCGGCGACGCGGTATAGGTACCGCCGGTGAAATAGGCATCGATCTCGCCATTGATCAGCGCGGTGTTCATAGCGACGAGATCGTCGGTGAGCAGCTTCGCCCCGCCGAAAATCCCCATTGCCGTGTCGCGGAACTTCGACAAGTTCTCACCCTCAATGGCGGCGAAGGGATTGAGCCCGGCGGTCAGGCACATGTGAATGACGTTCCAGTTGTCGTAGGTCAGAACGCCGTAGCGGCCTTTCATCGCCGGATCGAGGAACAGGTTCCAGCCCTGGTCCTCCGCCGTCTCGCGGCTGATCTTGTCGGTGTTGACGACGAAACTGAACGGGCCGTAGCGCTGCGGCATGCCCAGGAGATTGCCATCGTCGGCGAAGGCCAGCGGATAGGGCGCGGCGAACTCCGGCAGCATCTTGTCGAAATACGGCAGGAACCGCTCCTTGCTGAGCGGCTTGATCAGCCCTTCGGGGTAAAGCTGATCGCGGGCCCAGGGCTGGTTGACGTTGATCAGGTCCCAGACGCTGGTCTCGCCAGCACGCAGCTTGTTGATCATGTCCGGGTCGGAGGTGCCGCTTTCGGCGCGCACGGTGACCCCGGAGTTGGCGGCGCGGAACGGCCCGAGCACCCCATCGGAGTTGTACCCCTCCCAGCAGAGAATGTTCATCTGGTCATTGCGCGCGGCACGGGCCGGCGACATGCGGCCGGCAACCATCAGACCCGCTGCCGTGGCGGCGGTTCCAGCCAGAAATCGTCTGCGTGTAACAGTCATTGGATTCCCCTCCGGTCAGGCTCTGGTTAGGCATTTCGTTCCTTATTTTATCCTTCCAGCCTAATACCGGTTTCCTCCGCATGACTTGACAAGCGACAGTTCAAATTTAACACTACTTTCCAACCTGACCCGTCAACGAGGTCGGTTTCCAGAGGGATGGCTACGAGGCATAAAGCCCGTGCCGGCAAACCATGAATCGAAAAATCCGTGCAACAGCCAGTAAATTCGTGCGAATTCACGGCGCCGTCTAAAGTTCTGTCGGCAGCGGCAAATGGAGCGAAACAATTGTTTCGCGCGTGTGGGGGAGACATCGACCGGATCCTTGGCCAGACCGGGATCCGACACGAGGACTTCGAAAACCCGGTTTCCGAAGTAAATCTCTCTCAGTATTGCCACATGTTCGAGGTTGCGGCGCAGCAAACCGGGAACCACAACATCGGGTTGCATTTCGGCAAGAATTTCCAGCCAAAACAACTTGGGATGCTCGGTTATGCGGCGATCAGCTCGCCGACACTGGCCGCAGGCCTGCGCCATATGGAGACCTACTTCCCCGCCCATCAGGGGCAGACCACCTTCGGGCTCTTGCCGGACGATGGCGTTCTGTGGCTGAGCTACCAGATCGTCGATCCCAGGGTGGTCAACCGGCGTCAGGATGCGGAACTGTCGCTGGGCATGTTCTGCAACGTGTTCCGCGCCGCACTCGGTGAAGACTGGGCTCCGCTGGAAGTGCGCTTCGAACACGCCGCACCCGATGACGGCAGGGAGCATGAGCGGCTGTTCAACGCACCGGTGCGGTTCGGACGCCGGACCAACGCGATCGCCTTCCGGCGCAAGGATCTCGACGCCAAGATGCCGGATCAGGATCCTTATCTGTTCTCGGTGGTGAAAGCCTTCCTGGAAAGCCGCAACGCTTCGGTGGAGGACCCGACGGATTTCGCCACGCTGGTGCGCAATCAGGTCAAGCTCAACCTGGGCTCCCGCTTGCCGACCCTGCCGGAGATCGCCTCGGTACTGGGGCTGTCCTGCTCCAGCTTCCAGAAGCAGCTCAGGCGGCACGGCCTTGCCTTCCCGGACATCCTCAAGGCCGCCCGGCATGAGCTTGCGTTGCACTATATGGACGACCCGGACATGTCGCTGACGGAAATCGCCTACAACCTCGGCTACTCGGAGCAGTCGGCCTTCACCCGCGCCTTCCGCAACTGGACGGGCATGAGCCCGCAGCGCTACCGCCGGCTTTAGTCGGCCCTTTGTCGCCGTGCGACGTCGATAACGATCCGTGCGGCACGGCCTGACGGCGTCTCGCCATTGTCGAGCTGCATGGCCTCGTCCAGCCGGGAAAAGACGCGGGTCTGACGAGCGCGCTCCGGTGTGTCGCCCAACAGCGGCACCAGCGCGGCGGCCAGGGTCTCCGGCGATGCATCATCGTCGAGAAACTCCGGAACGGCGTTTTCCTCCAGGATGATGTTCGGCAGCACCATTGAGGTGACGCCAGCGAACTTCAGCACCTTGTTGAGGTCCTTGATCCGCCGGTACACCCAGTCGAGCCGATAGGCAATGATCATCGGAACGCCGGCGATCGCCAGTTCAAGCGATACTGTACCAGACGCGGCCAAGGCCGCGTGCGCGCTGCGGAAGGCGGCGAATTTTGCCTCTTCACCGATGATGATTTCCGGCACTGTTTTCCAACCGGCCACCTGCTTGCGGATCTCGTCCGCCAGATGCGGCACAGCTGGCAGCAACACCCGCAAATTGGGGCATTGGGCATGGACCCGCTCGACCGCCTGACCGAAATCGGCGAGCAGACGCGACACCTCACTGCGCCGGCTTCCCGGCAACAGCAGCAGCACACGCTCGGTCTCCAGTGCGTCAAGCGGCGCGCGCTCCCCGTCGGCGGGTCGCAATTCGTCAATACGCTCGATCAGCGGGTGGCCGACGTAGCTGGTCGGCGGGCCGCCCAGGCGCCGATGGGCGGCCGGCTCGAACGGCAGAATCGCCAGGAGATGATCCACATAGGCCGCCATCTTGCGCGCGCGCCCCGGGCGCCAGGCCCAGACCGAGGGCGAGACGTAGTCGACAATGGGAATATGCGGCGCGCGTTTGCGCACCCGCTTGGCGACATTATGGGTGAAATCCGGACTGTCGATGATCACCAGCACATCCGGATCGGCGGCAATCACATCGTCCACGGCCTGATAGACCCG
The DNA here is from genome assembly GCF_020177335.1 of Stappia indica. Classification (GTDB taxonomy): domain Bacteria; phylum Pseudomonadota; class Alphaproteobacteria; order Rhizobiales; family Stappiaceae; genus Stappia; species Stappia indica_B. The sequence goes on from NZ_JAIVMG010000001.1 coordinate 481,579, forward strand.
GCGAACGATGGTCGGCAGGCGCGGCAGCACCGCCGTCAACCCCATCACCGCGATGTCGGAAATCGGGAAGAGCGATGTCAGCCCCTCACCGGCCATCCGCTCGCCGCCGACGCCGCGAAAGCGCACCCCATCGCCAAGTTCGCCCTTCAGCGAGCGCATCAGCCGGGCGCCGAGCTGATCGCCCGATTCCTCGCCAACGATCAGATAAACATTCAGCGGCTTGTGCGGGCTCTCAGGCTCGCCGTGTGGCTGGTCGGCGGTCATGCGTCACCCGGTTGGCTGGAGGAAAGCGTCGGCGCTTGCGGAAGGGTCGGCATGCCCCAGAGGAACACTTTCGAGCTGCCGGCCAGTTGCAGCGTTCGCGCCCGCTCGGCGATCAGCACCCGCCCCGCTTCGACCGCAACGCCGGCAAGGCCGGCGGCGGCGGCAAGCTCCACCGTTGCCGGGCCGATGGCCGGCAGGTCGATGCGCAGGTCCTGTCCCGGCTTGGCGCATTTGACGAGAACGCCGCCCTTGCCCTTCACCCGGCCGATCTGCCGCAATTCGGCGCAGCGGCGCAGCATGGCATCCGTGCCTTCCGCGCCTTCGACGGCGACGATCCGCCCGGCGATGGCAACCGCCCCCTGACCGATATCCAGGCGGCCCAGCTCGATCACCGCCCGGCGAGCCAGTTCCAGATCGGCCATCGCCTCGGCTGAAGGGCGCGGGCCGGCAATCACCCCCTCGCCCGCCAGCAGCTCCGGCGCAATCTCATGGGCACCGATGATCCGAAAGCCCTCGTCCTCGAACAGCCGGATGATCCGGGTCAGCAGGGAATCGTCGCCGCCGACCAGCGCCGCGACGATGCGCGGCAGGCGCCGCATCGTGCCGAGATCACCAACGATTTCACGGATTTCCGGCCGGCGCGTGACACCGCCGATCATCACCACATCGCGGCAGGATTCACGCTTGAGCAGGTCGGCGAGTTTGCCGATCTGTCCCCAGCCGAGATAGGCCGGGTCATGCTCGGCGATAGCGGGATCGGCCTCGCCCTTGATGGCGATGGCGACCACCTTGCGCCCACTGGCGCGCGCCGCCGTCACCACCTCCACCGGCAGCCGCCCGCTGCCGCAGATCACTGCAACGGGAGTGGGATCATCGCCGGAGGTCACCGGTCCTCACCCTTCGGATGCGGGTGTACAGAACCGACGGTCGGTCTTTTCCAGAATGAAATCCGTGACCTTGAGCACCAGAGCTCGATCCGCATAGGCCGCGGCGACCTTTTCCGCGCGCTGGCGCAAGGTGCCTTCCTCGACCTCGAACAGGTCCTTGTAGGCGCTGCGCAGGGCATGAATATCCTCACGGGCATAGCCGTGCCGCTTCAGGCCAACGAGGTTGAGCCCATTGAGCCGCGCCCGATTGCCCATCACCATACCGAAGGGGATGAGGTCGTTTTCCAGACCCGCGAGCCCGCCGACAAAGGCATTGTCGCCAATGCGGGTAAACTGGATCACGGCGGCGCCGCCACCGAAAATGACGTGATTTCCAACCGTCACATGGCCGGCGATCATCACATTGTTCGACAGGATGATGTTGTCGCCGAGGCGCGAGTCGTGCCCCACATGAGAATTGGCAAGGAACGCACAGCGATTGCCGATCACCGTTTCATGACCGCCACCGGCGGTGCCCGGATTGATCGTCACCCCCTCGCGGATGATGCAGTCGGCGCCAATCATCAGGCGCGCTTCCTCACCCTGGAACTTCAGGTCCTGGGCCTGATGTCCGACGGAGGCGAAGGGAAAGATCACCGTGCGGGCGCCAACCTGGGTGTTGCCCGCCACGACCGCGTGAGACTTCAGCTCGACGCCTTCGCCAAGCTCGACCTCCGGCCCCACATGGCAAAACGGGCCGATGACGACATCCGCGCCAAGCCGCGCGCCATCTTCCACCACCGCGGACGGGTGAATTCGTGCCATTAAAGTCCTCAATCGTCGTTGTTGTCGACCAGCATTGCGCTGATTTCCGCTTCCGCCACCTTCACACCGTCGACCAGCGCGACGCCGTCGAATTTCCAGATGTTGGAACGGTTGCGGATCTTCTTCATATGGTACTCGACCCGATCACCGGGGACGACCGGCCGGCGGAATTTCGCACGGTCGATGGTCATGAAATAGACCAGCTTCGGCGTGTCGGCATTGCCGCGCGAATGGACGCAGAGCGCACCGGCGGTCTGGGCCATGCCCTCGATCAGCAACACGCCCGGCATCACCGGCTGGCCCGGGAAGTGGCCCATGAAATGAGGCTCGTTCGCCGTGACATTCTTGATGCCGATGGCGGACTGATCCCCATCCATGTCGATGATCCGGTCGACCATCAGGAAGGGGTACCGATGTGGCAGAAGTTCCAGAACCCGAAGGATATCCGCACTTCCCAACGTCTTGTGTTCGCCCTCGCTCATGCCCTCAGTCCTCAACCTGATGTGTTTTTATTTCCTGCGTCACGAAAATCCGGCCCTGTCTCCGGAGGCGACTCCACCGACCTTCTCCCATTCCCCTGGGAGATGACAAGGCAGGCCGTTAGTCGGTCGGCTTTTTCAATCCGCGTTCAGCCAGCTTGGCAAGGGTCTTCACCTCGCGGAACCAGACCTTTACCGGCTTGGCCGGAACTCCGCCATAGCGCTCGCCCGGAGGCACATCCGCCTCCACGACGCTGACGGCGGCGATCTGCGCGCCCATGCCTATGGTGACGTGACCGCGAACGCCGGTCTGCCCGCCGATGGCGACATAATCCTGCAAGGTCGCGCTGCCGGAAATGCCGACCTGCGAGACGATCACGCAATGGCGGCCAATGACAACGTTGTGGCCGATCTGCACCTGGTTGTCGATCTTGGTGCCCTCGCCGATCACCGTATCGCGATTGGCCCCGCGATCCACCGTGGTGTTGGCCCCGATCTCAACATCATCCTGAATGATGACCCGGCCGATCTGCGGCACCTTCAGGTGTCCTTGCGCGCCCATGGCAAAGCCGAAGCCATCCTGGCCGACACACACGCCCGGATGCAGAATCACCCGATTGCCGATCAACGTGCTTTGCACCACCGCATTGGCGCCAATCGCACAATCGCGGCCGATGCGCACCCGCGCGCCGATCACCGCATTCGCCTGGATGCGGGTACCCCTGCCGATTTCGGCCTCCGGGCCGATCACGGCCCCGCCCTCGACCACCACGCCATCTTCCAGACGCGCGCTCGGATCAATGCGCGCGGCGGGCGAGATCCCGCCGAGGGTGCCGTCCATCGTCATCGGCGAGAGCGCGGCCGGATAAAGGCGGCCGAGAATGATGCCCCAGGCCCGGTACGGCTCGCGCACCACGATGGGGGTGACACTTTCCGGCACCTTGGCCGCATGACGCTGCGAAACGAGACAGGCGGTCGCCACGGTTTCGGCCAGCATCGGGAGGTACTTGGTATTGTCGAAGAACACCAGTTGCCCGGAAACCGCGTCTTCCAGCGGCCCGACACTGTCGATCACCCGTTCACCGCCGCCGGCGGGCAGATCGCCCTCCACCCAGGCCGCCAGATCGGCAATGGTCACCGGTGCGAAGGCGTCGAAAAAGACCGGGTCTGTCATGGTTTCCTCACGAGCAAACCGGCCACCGAACGAGCGGCAGCCGGTTCATTTTCCAGCAGTGTTCACACCGATCAGAAGCGCGTGCCGCCGCCGATGCGGAAGAACTGCGTGCGGTCACCGGTTTCCTTGACCAGCGGCCAGGCGAAGTCGGCGCGGATCGGCCCGAAGGGCGACACCCACTTAACACCGAAACCGGCGGACACCCGCGGCGAGAAGCCGTTGGAAGTCACCGAGCCAGCAGCCTGCGTACCACCGCACCCGTTCGCGGTCTCAACGCAAGCGATAAGCGCCGGATCGGCATCCCAGACAGCGCCGAAGTCGGTGAACACGGCGCCGAACAGGCCGAGCTCGCGCGGCAGACCGAAGATCGGGAACTCCGCTTCCGCATTGGCATGCACATACCAGCGGCCACCGAGCGAATCGCCCGTGGTGGCGTCACGCGGACCGATGCCCTGCGGCTCGAAACCACGCAGCCAGGAGTCACGATGCTGGAACTGGTCGGTCACCCGCAGCGCCTTGCCGAGACCGAAGATGTTGCCACCGCCGGCGCGCAGCACGCCAACCACGCCCCATTCAGGCAGGAGCTCCTTGTAGGCGCGGGCATCGACCGTGGTCGACAGGTAGCGGGAATCGCCGCCGAGACCAGCCAACTCCTGACCGAAGGTCGCATAGAAGCCGTCGCGCGGATCCATCCGGCTGTCGCGGGTATCATACACCAGCGTGTACCCGATCGACGAAGTGATGTTCCGACCGTACGAAGACGTCAGCGCATTCGACAGGGTGCCCACGTTCTTGCGACTCACCTCCTGGTCGAAGATCCGGTAGACCAGGTTCAGGCGCAGCTCGTCATCGCGCAGCGGAAGCCCGAGACCGATCGAACCACCGGTGGTGTCCAACTCGTAATCGCGGAAGTCGGTCTCGCCATAGACCCGGCGGTAGACATCCAGCGAAAGCGCGACCCGGCGACCAAGGAAATACGGCTCGGTAAACGCGAACTCATAGGACTGGGTCGAGCTGCCGACGCCAAGCTTGGCGCGAACAAACTGGCCGCGACCAAGGAAGTTGCGCTCACTGATGGTGACGTCACCGATCACACCATCGGAGGTCGAGTAGCCAACACCGAAGCCAACCTCACCAGTGGGCTGCTCTTCCACATCCACATTAACGATGATGCGATCCGGCGCACTGCCCCGCGCGGTGGTGATCCGTACATTCTTGAAGAACTGCAGATCCTTGAGGCGACGTTCGGCCTTGTCGATCAGCACCCGGTTGAAGGCATCACCTTCGGCCAGATCGAACTCGCGCCGAATGACGTATTCCCGGGTCCGGTCGTTGCCGCGAATATTGATCCGCTCGACATAGACCCGAGGACCTTCCTCAATGAAATAGGTCAGCGAGATCGTCCGGTTCTCGTAATCGCGCGTGGCGCGCGGACGAACCTGAGCGAAGGCATACCCCTGCCGCGAGGCATCCAGGGTCAGCGCCTCTAGCGACTTCTCGACCTCAAGCGAGGAATAGGTATCGCCCGGATCGGTGCGCAGCTTGCGCCGCAGCTCCTCCGGATCGACGCTGGCAAGCGACGTCTGCACATCAACATCGCCGTAGGTGTACTGCTCACCCTCTTCGATCGTGAAGGTGACGTAGAACACGTTCTCCTCACGGTCGAGATCGGCCACGGCGGAAATGATGCGGAAATCCGCATAGCCATGCCGGTAATAGAACTGACGAATAAGCTCCTGATCGGCATCGAGACGATCCGGATCGAAGCTGTCGGTGGTGCGCAGGAAGCTGAGCAACCCACTTTGGCGGGTGCGGATCACATCCTTCAGACGGCCGTCACTGAACTTGGTGTTGCCGATGAAGGTAATGCGCTCGACGCCGGTCCGCTCACCTTCGTTGATCTCGAACACCAGATCGACACGGTTGCTGTCACGGCTGATGATCTTCGGCTCGACGGTCGCGCGATAGCGACCGGAGCGACGATACGCCTCGAGAATGTTCTGAACGTCGGACTGCACCTTGGCGCGGGTCAGCATTGACCGCTCCTGAGTCCGCACCGCACCCTTCAGCGTCTCATCCGAAATCCGCTTGTTGCCCTCGAAGGACACACGACTGACCATCGGGTTCTCGACCACGGACACCACAAGGGCATTTCCCTGGCGATTGATCGAGACATCCTCGAACAGCCCGGTAGCGAACAGCGCCTTGAGCGATTCGTCGATATCAGCCGGACCATAGGGCCGACCGGGACGAATCGTCAGGTAGCTTTCGACCGTCGCAGGCTCGATGCGCGTATTGCCACGCACGACAACCCGGCTGATCACGGCGGCTTCGGCCTCAGAGGTTCCGATGACCGGTACGGAATGCGGCAGGATCGGCGCGACCCCGCACATCATTGCGGCTACCAGGATCGTTCTGGTCGTGTTCTGCAGACGCTGCATAAAGACACTGTGCCTTTTTCTGGTTCCGCCACCTCAGGTACCTGCTGACTACAGGTCGGATGAGCGGCCGAGATTCTTCATATACGTCAGTCGTTTTACAGTCTTTTGCCACGGACGCAACCGCTCAAACCGTCCCTTCGGCGATTCAAGCGCAGGCGTTGCAGCAGCGACACGCTTTCCGCCTCACAGGGCGGAAAGGTGCAACACATCGTTCCATGTCGCGAATACCATCAGGAACAGCACGATGGCTATCCCCAATCGGAATCCGTACTCCTGAGCGCGCTCGCTCAAGGGCTTTCCGCGCACCGCCTCGGCTGCGTAGAACAGCAGATGCCCACCATCCAGCATGGGAATCGGCAGCAGATTGAGCAGGCCGATGCTAACGGAAAGAACCGCCGTCAGGTTCAGCAGAGCGGCAAAGCCGAGGGTCGCCACCTGCCCGGAGATCTGGGCGACGCGGATGGGGCCACCCAACTGGTCGACCGACTCGCGTCCGGCAAAGATACCAGCCACGTAGCCGCCGGTGCGCGCGACCACGAACCAGGTTTCCTTCACGCCTTCCTGCAGCGCTTCGATCGGCCCGAACTGACGCTTGACGATATCCTCCGGCTTGGCACTGCGGCTGATACCGAGCAGCCCCACCTTCTGGACATTGCCGAAACGGTCGGTGATCTCCTGCCGCTTGGGCGTGACCGTGACGTCGATCAGCCGCCCGGCGCGATCAATCGCCAACTGAAGCGGAACATCGGCGCTGATGCTGACCGCCCGCTGAAGCTCGGAAAAGGTCTCGATCGGCTGACCGCCGATGGCAACGATCAGGTCCCCGGGCAGAATGCCGGCTTCCTGCGCGGCGCTTTCCGCCTGCACCTGATCGACGCGCGGGGAGATCTCCGAGCGGCCCAGCACGGAAAACAGCAACGCGAAGATGACAATCGACAGGATGAAGTTGGCAATCGGTCCGGCGGCGACGATGGCGGCCCGCCGGGCGACGCTCTTGGTCTGGAAGGCACCGGCGCGCTCTTCCGCGCTCATCCGGGCGAGCGCTGCGGTATCGGGAGCGCTCGCCTCATTCTCGTCACCGGCAAACTTGACGTAGCCGCCGAGCGGAATGGCGCAGACCTTCCAGCGCGTCCCCTTCCGGTCATTGCGGCCAAACAGCTCCGGCCCAAAGCCGACGGAAAAAGCCAGAACCCTGACGCCGCACCAGCGCGCGACCAGGAAATGACCCAGTTCGTGAAAGAACACGACAACTGTCAGAACAAAGAGGAACGGCAGAAGATATCCCGCCGCAGATCCGAACACAGATCCGATCAGTTCCATTCGTATCCCCTCCGCCTGGGCCAGCATTCTGCCCCCGACGAGTTAAGAAGCTGTTTGCATCATCAGCCGGTCAATCCGGCAAGGTTCCGTGCCGTCTTGCGGGCCAGCGCGTCCACCTGAAGCACCTCATCTACCGAACCGGGCGCGGTCAGCTCGCCATTGCGCCCCAAGGTCTCCAGCACCGCCTCCACCGTCTCGGCGATCTCAAGAAAGCCGATGCGGCGGTTCAGAAAGGCCTCGACCAGAACCTCATCCGCCGCATTCAGTGCGGCCGTGGCGGCCGTTCCGGTCGCCATTGCCTCACGCGCCAGACGCAAAGCCGGGAAGCGGATCGGATCCGGAGCCTCGAAGGTGAGCGTTCCCAATGCGGCGAGATCAAGGCGCTGTGCCGGCGTCCGCATACGGCGGGGCCAGGCGAGGCAGTGCGAAATCGGCGTGCGCATGTCCGGCGACCCGAGCTGCGCCAGCACCGACCCGTCGCGGTATTGTACCATACCATGCACCACGGACTGTGGATGCACCAGCACGTCAAGTTGATCGGGGCGGACCGGGAACAGGTGCCGCGCCTCGATAACTTCGAACCCCTTGTTCATCATCGTCGCGCTGTCGATGGAGATGCGCGCGCCCATGCTCCAGTTCGGATGACGCAGCGCCGCTTCCGGCGTGACGTGACGCATCTCCTCAAGCGAAAAGGTCCGGAACGGCCCGCCGGAGGCGGTCAGGGTCAAGCGCTCGACTTGCCCCGCATTGGCCGTCTCGAACACCTGGAACAAGGCATTGTGTTCCGAATCCACCGGCAGGATCGTCGTGCCGGCGGCACGTGCCGCCTGCATGAACAGATCGCCGGCGCAAACAAGGCATTCCTTGTTGGCAAGCGCGATGGTCGTGCCCACCCGCACCGCCGCCAGGGTCGGCGCCAGTCCGGCGGCCCCGACAATCGCCGCCACCAGCATGTCGGCCGGCCGCTCGGCCGCCGCGATCACCGCTTCCGCGCCCGCCGCCGCCTCGATCCCGGAGCCGGCCAAGGCGGCCTTCAGGGTCGCATACGCCGTCGGATCCGCCACCACGGCCAGACGGGCCCCGACCCGGATCGCCGCGTCCGCCAGCGCCTCGGCGCTGGTGTTTGCCGTCAGCGCCTGAACCTCGAACCGCTCCGGATAGCGCTCGACCAGATCCAGAGTGCTGCGACCGATCGAGCCGCTCGCCCCCAGCACCGTCAGGCGCATCGGCGCCCCGGCGGCCTCGTCGTGATCTGCGCCGCCCGGACCTTGCATCATTTCGCTCACTATCACTGTTCCTGGTCAGTATCCCTGGGCGGTCATCAGCCGGTAGACCGGATCGGCAACGCTTCCGCTCACCACCACCGCGACCAGATAGCCGAGGATTCCAGCACCGGCGAGCCCGTCGAGCCGATCCATGATCCCGCCATGGCCGGGAATGAGATGTCCCGAATCCTTCACCCCGAAGTGGCGCTTGAGAGAGGATTCGAACAAATCGCCCGCTTGCGAGAACACGGAGAGGACGGCGGCCGCCGGGATCCAGAACAGGGGCGACACCGCGTGGTCGAGCACGGACGCGGCAACCCCGACGGCGATCGCGGCCGCCAACCCGCCGAGAGCCCCGCTCCAGGTCTTCTTCGGCGACACCCTCGGCCACAGCTTCGGACCACCGATGGACCGACCCGCGAAATACGCGGCGATATCCGTCGCCCAGACCACCGCAAAGAGAAAAAGAACCATCGCCAGCCCATGCGCGCCGGCGCGCACATCAATCAGGACGAGACCAAGCAGCCCGCCATAGAGCACCCCCCCGGCAAGCCAGGTCCACAGCGTCCGGCCCGTCATCACGCCGGCAAGCGCAACGCCGCCGGCGGTGATCGCCAGCACCAGGGTCGCAAGCGCCGCCTGCCCGGTCGCAACCGCCAACACCAGCGCCGGCAGCACTCCAGCGAGCGTCGCCAGCGCCATGCCACGCCCTTGCCGAAGGGCACCAGCCATCGCCGCCCATTCCCACACGAGCCACAAGGCGCAGGCGCCGACGCCAAGATCAAAGGCCAAGCCACCGACGTAGGTCCCGGCCAGCGCCAGAGGCGCGAGCACGGCGGCGGACAGGATCCGAAGGGTCAGTTCCGACCGGTTCGGACCGCCGGGCTGCGGCCGCGGATCAGAATGCGTCATCTTGCCACTTTCGCGGAAAGCCCGCCAAATCTGCGATCCCGTTCCGCATAGGCCGCGAAGGCCTCATCCAGCGCATGCTCATCGAAGTCGGGCCAGTGAAGGTCCGGGAAATAGAATTCCGAATAGGCCGCTTGCCACAGCAGAAAATTCGACAGGCGTTGCTCGCCGCTGGTGCGGATGATCAGATCGGGATCCGGCAGGTCAGCGGTGTCGAGATTTGCCGAAATCGTCGCCTCATCGATCTCCCCGGGGGCCAACTCGCCAGCGGCGACCCTTTCGGCAACCTTGCGCGTCGCCCGCAGGATCTCATTACGGGACCCGTAATTGAAGGCGACCACCAGCGTCATGCCGGTGTTGTTCCGCGTCAGCTCCTCGGCTTCGAGGATCAACCCGAGAATCGACGGCTCCAGCCCCTCGCGCTCGCCGATCATCGTCACACGCACGCCCTGGCGGTGGATTTCCGCCAGATCGCGGCGCACGAACCGATGAAGCAGGCTCATTAGAAAACCGACTTCGGCGGCCGGCCGGCTCCAGTTCTCGGAGGAAAAGCTGAACAGCGTGAGGAACTCGACGCCGCGCGCGGCGCTATGGCGGACAATCCGGCGGAGCGCGGCCACGCCCGCCCGATGCCCCTCCGTGCGCGGCAAGCCTCGCTGCACCGCCCACCGGCCATTGCCATCCATGATCACGGCGACGTGCCGGGGGACATCCCCCGGCGCCTTGTCCCGCGCGGAGACATTCAGGTCTGCCGTCACCGTCATTCCTTGCTCCCTCATCCGCCGACCAGGCCGCCGCATGCGGCTAGACTTGGGAAATTTCCTGCTCTTTCTTCGCCAGCATGGCATCGATCTCGACGATCATCTCGTCGGTCATCTTCTGGACACGCTCGGCGGAGACCCGGCTGTCATCTTCGCTGATGTCGCCATCCTTCTCCAGCTTCTTCAAGGTGTCCATGCCATCGCGGCGGACGTGGCGCACGGCGACCTTCGACTGTTCCGCATATTTATGCGCCAGCTTGATGAGATCCTTGCGCCGCTCGGCGTTCAGTTCCGGAATCGGCAGCCGCAGGGTGGTGCCGTCCACCACCGGATTGAGACCGAGATTGGATTCGCGAATGGCCTTCTCCACCGCAGAGACCATCGATTTGTCCCAGACCTGCACGGAGATCATCCGCGGCTCGGGAACGCTGACCGTCGCCACCTGGTTGATCGGCATCGGCGAGCCGTATGCATCCACCGAAACCGCATCCAGCATGTTGGACGAGGCGCGCCCGGTCCGCAGACCGGCCAGATCCGTCTTCAACACGCTGATCGCCCCGTTCATGCGGCGCTCCAGATCCGCGTAGTCGACATCCTGATCCGCCATAGTGACCTCTCCTTTTTCGGTCGGCCCACATGCACATGGCCAACCCCATAAAACAACTGCGTCTTATTTCCATGAGCGGGGGCCGAAAGGCAAGCGCTTCCGCGCCGCTGCAGGCCCTGCGCGACGGCAAACGACCGGAATTCACGGGAAATTCCGAAAAACGCCGAGCCAGTGCGGCGGCCCACACCGCCGCGCCAGCCCGGCGCCTCACACAATCATCAATCGGAAATGACGGTGTACTTGCCGACACCATTCATCACGTCGACCAGAGCGCCGGGCGTGCGAATGGAAAAGACGATCACGGGAATCGCGTTATCGCGCGCCAGCGCGACCGCGGTCGCATCCATGACCTTCAGGTCACGGCCGAGCATCTCGCCCGGGGTCAGCGTCTCGTAACGCTCCGCGTCCGGCACCTTCTTGGGGTCGTCGGAATAGACGCCATCGACGCTGGTGCCCTTCAGGAAGGCATCGCAGCGCATTTCGGCGGCGCGCAGCGCCGCACCACTGTCCGTGGTGAAGAACGGGTTGCCCGTGCCACCCGCGAAGACGATCACGTCTCCGTCTTCCATATAGCGCTCGGCACCGCGCTGGGTGAAGGTCTCGCAAATCGAGGGCACCGGCACCGCCGACAGCACACGCGCGGGCACGCCCAGGCGCCGCAGCGCATCGGCAAGCGTCAGCGAGTTCATTACCGTCGCCAGCATGCCCATGTGGTCACCGGTCACCCGGTTGCCACCCTTGGCCGCCACCGCGACGCCGCGAAAGATATTGCCGCCACCGACGACCACACCAACCTGCGCCCCGAGGCTGACCGCCTCGGCGACTTCCTTGGCCACCCGGCCGACCGTCTCCGGGTCAATGCCAAAGTCCTGGGAGCCCATCAATGCTTCGCCCGACAGTTTCACAAGCACGCGCCGCCAGCGAAGTTTTCTCGTCATCATCCGTCCCGCCATTGGATGTTTCAGTTTCCGCCGGGTCTGCCCGGCTTCAGATGGCGCTCATCGACGTCTTGTACCACGACACCTGCTGGCCCGCAGAAAAATGCCGCGCGTCCTTCCCCAAAGGAAAGGCCCGCTCGGCATGGTACATCTTCCAATGAGCGCCGGATAGAAGAAGGGCGCCGGGATCATCCGGCGCCCTACTGGACTTAGCTACCGACCGCCGCGGCGACTTCCGCGGCGAAATCGGATTCTTCTTTCTCGATCCCCTCACCGAGGGCATAGCGCACAAAGGCAACAAGCTTGACCGGGCTGCCGAGCTCCTTGGCGAAGGCCTCGACCGCTTCCTCGACCGTCTTGTCCGGATCGACGACGAAGGCCTGCTTCACGAGGGTCACTTCCTCGTAGAACTTGCGCAGACGACCTTCGACCATCTTCTCGATGATGTTTTCCGGCTTGCCCGACTCGCGCGCCTGCTCGGCGAAGATCTGACGCTCGCGCTCGACGACGTCCGCATCCAGCTCATCGACATTGAGCGCAAGCGGGTTGGTCGCAGCGATGTGCATCGCGATCTTGCGGCCGAATGCGGCAAGGGCCTCGGCATCGCCGTCGGACTCAAGGCCGACCAGCACGCCGATCTTGCCCATGTTGTCGGCAATCGCACCGTGCACGTAGGAGGCAACGGCGCCCTTGGAAACGGACACGGCAGCCGTGCGGCGCAGAGACATATTCTCGCCGATGGTCGCGATTGCTTCCTTGATCTCGCCTTCGACGGTCTTGTCGCTGCCCGGGAAGGAAGCGGCAGCAAGCGCCTCGACGTCGCCGTTCACTTCAAGCGCCGCCTTCGACACACCGGCGATCAGAGCCTGGAAACCCTCGTTGCGGGCAACGAAATCGGTTTCGGAGTTCAGCTCGACCACCGCCGCGCTGGCGCCATTGGAAGCAACGCCGACCAGGCCTTCAGCCGCGACGCGACCAGCCTTCTTGGCGGCCTTGGCCAGACCCTTGGTCCGCAGCCAGTCCACAGCAGCTTCCATGTCCCCGTCGGTTTCCTTCAGGGCTCCCTTGCAGTCCATCATGCCAGCACCGGTCTTTTCCCGGAGCTCTTTCACCATCGCTGCGGTAATGCTCATAGATCGCCTCGTTGACGGGTTTGCACCCCGGCGAGCTTAGCCGAGGCCCTACATAGGATTAATGACAGGCACCGCCCTTTTTCAGAGCGGCAGCCGGCGGAGCCTGAAAGGCCCCGCCGGCATGTAGTCTCAATGATCAGCCGGCCTGGACCTGCGACGCATCGTCCGCAGCAACTTCCGCTGCCGGCTCGGCGTCCAGAGCAGGCTCGATCGGCGCCTCTTCGGCCGCACCGATATCAAGACCCATGCCACCCTGGGCGCGGGAGATACCGTCGATCGCGGCGCGAGCGATGAGATCGCAGTAAAGGGTGATCGCCCGACCGGCGTCGTCGTTACCCGGAACCGGGAAGTCGATGCCGTCCGGATCGCAGTTGCTGTCGACGATAGCAGCAACCGGAATGCCAAGACGCTTGGCTTCCTGGATCGCGATGGCCTCGCGGTTGGTGTCGATCACGAACAGCAGGTCCGGCAGACCACCCATGTCCTTGATACCGCCCAGGTTCCGCTCCAGCTTCTCGCGCTCGCGGTCCATGAACAGACGCTCTTTCTTGGTCAGCCCGCCACCTTCGTTGGACAGGGTGGACTCAAGCTTGCGCAGGCGCTGGATCGACTGGGAAATGGTCTTCCAGTTGGTCAGCATGCCGCCGAGCCAGCGGGCATTGACGTGGTACTGGGCCGAGCGACGAGCGCCCTCGGCGACAGGCTCCTGAGCCTGACGCTTGGTGCCGACCAGCAGCACGCGACCGCCGGCGGCAACCGTGTCGGACACGGCCTTCAGCGCCTGGTGCATCAGCGGAACGGTCTGGGCAAGGTCGATGATGTGGATGTTGTTGCGCACACCAAAGATGTACGAACCCATCTTCGGGTTCCAACGGTGCTTCTGGTGACCGAAGTGAACACCGGCCTCCAACAACTGACGCATCGTGAAATCGGGCAGGGCCATGGCCGTGCAACTCCTTGATTTTCCGGTTAAACCTCCGCAGGGCGTGGCGACACTCACGTGCCGGCACCGGATGGACCCCGTTTCTCGACGAAAACCAACCCTGCGTGTGGAATGCGCGCGTTATAATCGCCGCGCCCCGGCAATTCAAGCCCGCCCTGCCCTTCGCCCGCGTTTTTGACGCTTTTTTATTGTTGATCGGCATGGATCGACCGCGCCGGCCCACTTCCTGCCTCGCCCGCTCAAGGGGGCGCGGCGTCAGGCCATCGTCACCTCGACGACGCCGGGAATCGTCTTCAGCGCCCCGGCGATCTGCGGCGTCAGCCGATACCCCCCCGGAAGGCGAACCTCGACCTCGCGGGCGCCATTGTCCAGCATCACCACCACGCTGACCTCGCCGTCGCCGCGTTCGGACAGGTGACGCGGCAGGCGCCGCGCCGCCGCCGGATCGCGCAGGAACACCGTCAGGTTTCGCTGCACCCGCTCGGCCGCCTCCTCCAGCGGCCGCACCGACTGGATCCGCAGGCTGGGTTCATCGTCCCGCATGTCCGCACCGACGATCAGGATCACCGATTTCCCCGGCTCCACCGCATCGCGGTACTGATGCAGGGTTTCGGAAAAGAGCAGCGCCTCATATTGCCCGCTGGGGTCGGACAGACGAACGATCCCCATACGGTTGCCGCTGCGGGTCTTGCGTTCCTGCCGTGCCAGCACGGTGCCGGCAAGACGTCCGGCTGTCGCGCCTTGCTTCACCGACACGGCGAAATCGCTCCAGAGCTGCACCCGCATCCGCTCCATCAACGGCCGGTACGAATCGAGCGGATGGGCCGACAGATAAAAGCCGATCGCCGCCTGCTCCCGCTGTAACTGCTCCTCGGGAAGCCAATTGCCGGTGTCGGGCAGATGCACCTCCTCGCCGGCCTCGCCGCCGCCGAACATGTCGTTCTGGCCGCTGGCCGCATCCTCATCGGTGCGCTGCGCCACCCCGACGATCCGGTCGATCCCCTCGCACAGCCGCGCCCGATTCGGCTCCAGCTCATCGAAGGCGCCCGCATTGATCAGGTTTTCCAACGTGCGCTTGTTGATCTGGCGGGCGCAGACGCGGCTGGCGAAATCGCCAAGATCCCGGAACGGCCGGTCGCCGCGCGCCTCGATGATATGCTCCACCGCCTGCTCGCCGACACCCTTGATCGCGCCCATGGCGTAGCGGATCTTGCCGTCCTCGACCGTGAAGTGAACCCCGGAGCGGTTGACCGACGGCGCCAGCACCTTGATGCCCATGCGCTTGGCTTCCTGACAGAAGTCGCTGAGCTTGTCGGTGTTGCCCAGATCGAGGGTCATGGAGGCGGCCATGAACTCGACCGGGTGGTTCGCCTTCAGCCAGGCGGTATGATAGGACACCAGCGCATAAGCGGCCGCGTGCGACTTGTTGAAACCGTAGTTGGCAAACTTCGCCACCAGGTCGAAGATCGTGCCGGCCTGCCCCTTGTCGACGCCGCGCTCCACCGCGCCATCGACAAAGCGGGCGCGCTGCACTTCCATTTCCGCGGCAATCTTCTTGCCCATCGCACGGCGGAGAAGGTCGGCTTCGCCGAGCGAGTAGCCGGACAGGACCTGGGCGATCTGCATCACCTGCTCCTGGTAGACGATGATGCCGTTGGTCTCCTTCAGGATGGTTTCCAGCAGCGGGTGCAGGTAGTCGGCTTCCTGCTCGCCGTGTTTGACGGCGTTATAGACCGGGATGTTGTCCATCGGGCCGGGACGGTAGAGCGCCACCAGGGCGATGATGTCCTCGAACCGGTCCGGCTTCATGCCGGCGATGGCCCGGCGCATGCCCTGACTTTCAAGCTGGAACACGCCCACCGTCTCGCCAGCGGCGAGCAGCCGGTAGGTCGCCGGGTCGTCCATCGGCAAACTGGCCATGTCGACGCTTATGCCGCGCAGTTCGATCAGTTTCACTGCCGTGTCGATCACGGTCAGCGTCTTCAGGCCGAGAAAGTCGAACTTCACCAACCCGGCCTGCTCGACCCATTTCATGTTGAACTGGGCAACCGGCATGTCGGAGCGCGGATCGCGATAGAGCGGCACCAGTTGCTCAAGCGGCCGGTCGCCGATGACGACACCGGCGGCGTGGGTGGACGCGTGGCGGTAGAGCCCCTCCAGCTTCTGCGCCATCGCCAGAAGCCGCGCGACGCTCTCCTCCTCGCGCTGCGCCTCCTGAAGGCGCGGCTCGTCGCGGATCGCCTCTTCCAGCGTCACCTGCTGCCCCGGCGCCGCCGGCACCATCTTCGACAGCCGGTCGATCTGGCCATAGGGCATCTGCAACACACGGCCAACGTCACGCAGCACGGCGCGGGCCTGAAGCGTTCCGAAGGTGATGATCTGGGCAACCTGCTCGCGGCCGTATTTGCCCTGCACGTAGCGGATCACCTCCTCGCGCCGGTTCTGGCAGAAGTCGATGTCGAAGTCCGGCATGGACACGCGTTCGGGATTCAGAAACCGCTCGAACAGTAGTGCATAACGCATTGGATCCAGATCGGTAATGGTCAACGACCATGCAACGAGCGAGCCTGCACCCGATCCACGTCCCGGCCCCACCGGAATATTGTGCGCCTTGCCCCATTTGATGAAGTCGGCAACGATCAGAAAGTAGCCCGGAAAGCGCATGCTCTCGATGATACCGAGCTCATAGTCGAGCCGTTTCCAGTACTCCTCCTCCTCGGTTCCCGGCGCAAGACCATGCGCCTTCAGCCGTGCGGTCAATCCCTCGCGGGCCTGCCGCACAAGCTCAGCCACCTCCGCGGCAAAGGCCGCGTCCGGGTCGGCGTTCGCACCGGCGAATTGCGGCAGGATCGGCGGGTGCTTCAACGGACGGGCGTGGCAGCGCCGGGCGATCTCCACCGTGTTGGCCACCGCCTCCGGCAGGTCGGCGAACAGCTCTACCATTTCCGCGCGGGTCTTGAAGTAATGCTCGGGCGTCAGGCGGCGACGGTCGTCCTCATCAATCACCCGACCTTCCGAGATACAGATCAGCGCGTCATGGGCTTCATAATCGTCGCGCGCGGGGAAGAACGCCTCGTTGGTGGCGACCAGCGGCACCTGTGCCGCATAGGCCAGCGCCAGCAACCCGGCCTCGCTGGCGACCTCATCGGCCATGCCATGGCGCTGGATCTCGATGTAGAGCCGGTCGCCGAACGCGGCCTTCATTGTGTCGAGACGGCTGCGTGCCCTGTCGTCATCACCGGCAAGCACCGCCTGCCCCAGGGGACCGCCGGCCCCGCCAGTCAGCAGGATCACGCCCTCGGATTTCTCGCAAAGACGGGCAAGCCCAACATGCGCGGCGATCTCCGGATCCGTATCGAGATAGGCCCGGCTGACGATGTCCATCAGGTTGGCATAGCCGGCGGCATCAGCGGCAAGCAGAACCACCTCGCCAAGCCGCAGCGTCTCCCGGCCGCGCTTGACGCCGCCATCCTCGCAGTCGACGGGAATCTGAACACCGATGATCGGCTGAATGCCCGATCCCCAGGCCTTTTCGGAAAATTCCAGCGCGCCGAACAGATTGGCTGTGTCGGTGATCGCCAGCGCCGGCTGGGCATCCTTTTTCGCCAGGTCGATGAGCCGCCCCAGTGGCAGCGCCCCTTCCAGCAGCGAAAAGGCCGAATGCACGCGCAGGTGAATGAAGCCGGGCTGTTCCATTGAACCGTCTCTTGTCATTGAAGCGGCGACCCAACACGGCCAAACCGCCTTTCGGCCAAGTTTCCGACGTTGCCCCCCCGCTGTCGAGCAACCCACGGCGCGCGGTCCCCAGACAAACCTGGTTTATCCCCCACCCATCCGTGTCGGCAGCGACCCGCTGCCCATCCACCGATCCTCAGGGGCGCAAAACCTCGGCGATTGCATCGCTCCACAGCAGCATCGTCATGCCGAACAGCGACAGCGAGCCGAGCGCCACCAGATCCCTAACCGTTTCGCGCACCAGATGAAACATGACATTCCCCCGTTGATCGAGCCTGATGCGTCCATCATGTTCTCGTTTTGTTCTTTATGCAACCCCACCCTTCCGGGAAAAACCATCAAGGTTAGCAAAGGGTGAAGCGTATCCTGAGGCGCCGACGCCTCGGGACGATCAGATCTCGACGACCTGGCGGTCCCTCAAGGTGATCCGCCGGTCCATCTTCGACGCCAGGTCGAGATTGTGCGTGGCGATCAGCGCCGCCAGCCCCGACGCGCGCACCAGCGCCACCAGGGCATCGAACACATAGGCAGAGGTCACCGGATCGAGGTTCCCGGTTGGCTCGTCGGCCAAGAGAATACGCGGCGCATTGGCGACCGCACGGGCAATGGCCACCCGTTGCTGTTCACCGCCCGACAGTTCCGAGGGGCGATGATCGGCGCGCGGCCCGAGCCGCATGTAGTCGAGAAGCTGCCGCGCCCGCGCCCGAGCCTCGGCCTTGTCGAGACCGCGAATGAGCTGCGGCATCATCAGGTTTTCCAGCGCGGTGAACTCCGGCAGGAGATGATGGAACTGATAGACGAAGCCGAGCCGGGTGCGGCGCATCCGCGTGCGCTCCGCATCGTCCATGCTGCCGCAGGGCACACCGTCGATGTAGATCTCACCTTCGTCGGGACGTTCCAGCAGACCGGCGATATGCAGCAGCGTCGACTTGCCGGCCCCGGACGGGGCCACCAATGCCACCAACTCTCCCGGATGAAGCGCGAGATTGGCATTGCTGAGGATATCGAGCCGTCCGGCCCCCTCGCGAAAGCCCCGGCTGATGCCTGCCAGCATCAGGGGCAGCGGTGCGTTCTCTCCGGCCATGGTCGTCGCGTGATCCATCATCGTCATTCGTATCGCAGCGCCTCGACCGGATCGAGCCGGGCCGCGCGCCAGGCCGGATAGAGCGTCGCCAGCAGCGACAGGACCATGGCCATGATGACCACGGTGGCGGTCTCGCCACTGTCCATATCCGCCGGCAGACGGCTCAGGAAGTAAAGCTCCGGCGAGAACAGTTCGGTTCGCGTCAGCCAGGAGATGCCCTGACGGATCGGCTCGATGTTGAGACAGACGACAAAGCCGAGGATGAACCCGGCCAACGTGCCGACCACGCCGATGCTGGCCCCGGTGATGACGAAGACCCGCAACACCGCGCCACGGGTTGCCCCCATGGTGCGCAGGATGGCGATATCCCGGCCCTTGTCCTTCACCAGCATGGTCATGCCGGAAATGATGTTGAGTGCGGCGACGATGACGATCAGCATCAGGATCAGGAACATCACGTTGCGCTCCACCTCAAGGGCGGAAAAGAACGTGACATTGCGTGTGCGCCAGTCGGTGACATAGGTCGGCCGCCCGGCCCCCTCCTCCACCAGCGGCTTCAACCGGCCGACGTCGTCGGGGTTCTCGGTGAACACCTCGATGCCGGTAACGATGCCTTCCTGGTTGAAGTAGCGCTGCGCCTCGGCCAGCGGCATGAAGGCGATGGTGCCGTCATACTCGGACATGCCGATTTCAAACACGGCAACCACCGGATAGCCCTTCACTCGGGGGGTGACGCCCATCGGCGTGACATTGCCGCGCGGACTGACCAGCGTCACCGTATCCCCGACATTGACGCCAAGCTGCTGGGCCATCCGTGTGCCGATGGCGATGCCGGTTCCCTCGTCGAACTTGTCGAGCGTTCCGGTCACGACCGTGTTGGCGACCAGCGGCTGGCGCATCAGGTCGCCCTCGCGCACACCGCGCACCAGAGCACCAAACGCGCCCGAGGGACCGGAGACCAGCGTCTGCCCCTCCACGAACGGCAAGGTGAAGGTGATGCCGTCGAGGTTTTCCAGGCGCGCGGCCACCGCGTCATAGTCGTCAAGCTCGCTGCCGATCGGCTGCACCAGCAGATGACCGTTGATGCCGAGGATCTTGGACAGAAGCTCGCCGCGGAAGCCGTTCATCACCGCCATGACGATGATCAGGGTCGCAACCCCCAGCATGATGCCAAGAAAGGAGAACCCCGCGATCACCGAAATGAAGGTTTCCCGCCGGCGCGAGCGCAGGTAGCGCCCGGCAAGCATCCATTCGAACCCGGCGAACATGCGCGTATCACCGGATGATCGGGAAGCTTTGACGCCTATTTTCATACCTGTCTCTTGCCTTGCATGGGGCGAACGGCCCGTCTCAGGAGGACAGCTCGCCAATCAAGCGATTGACCGCTTCTTGCGGCGAAAGCGTGGCGCGCTCGCCGCTTGCCCGCGCCTTCACCTCAACCACACCGTCCTTCAGCCCGCGCGGGCCGACGATCAGCTGATACGGCAGGCCGATCAGATCCATGGTCGCGAACTTCGCACCGGCCCGACTGTCGACATCGTCGACAAGCACGTCGAGACCGGCTTTCGTCAACTGGGCGTCGAGATCGGCGCAGGCCGCATCCGTGGCCGCATCGCCCGGCTTCAGATTGATGATGCCCACATGGAACGGCGCGACCGACGCCGGCCAGACGATGCCATCGTCGTCGTGATGCGCCTCGATGATCGCACCGAGCAGGCGGGACACGCCGACACCATAGGAGCCCATGTGCACCGGCACCTCGGCCCCGTCCGGGCCGGTCACCTTTGCATTCATCGGCTCGGAATACTTGGTGCCGAAATAGAAGATATGACCAACCTCGATGCCGCGCGCGGACATGCGCTCCGCTTCCGGAACCGCCTCGAAGGCGGCAGCGTCATGCATTTCGTCGGTGGCGGCATAAGGCGTCGTCCAGTCGGTGATGACCGGGCTCAGGTCGGCGGTGAAGTCCGTGTCCTCACCGGGAATCGGCAGGTCAAGGATCGCCTTGTCGCAGAAAACCTCGCTCTCGCCGGTGGAGGCGAGAATAATGAACTCGTGGCTCATGTCGCCGCCGATCGGGCCCGTATCGGCGCGCATCGGGATCGCCTTCAGCCCCATGCGGGCGAAGGTGCGAAGATAGGCGACGAACATGCGGTTGTAGGCGTGGCGCGCGCTTTCCTTGTCCAGGTCGAAGGAATAGGCATCCTTCATCAGGAACTCGCGGCCGCGCATCACGCCGAAGCGCGGCCGCACCTCGTCGCGGAACTTCCACTGGATGTGATAGAGATTGAGCGGCAGGTCGCGGTAGCTCTTCACCGACGCACGGAAGATGTCGGTGACCATCTCCTCGTTGGTCGGGCCGAACAGCATCTCGCGCTCGTGGCGGTCGGTGATGCGCAGCATCTCCTTGCCATAGGCATCGTAGCGCCCGCTCTCGCGCCACAGGTCGGCAGGCTGCACCGTCGGCATCAAGAGTTCCTGCGCCCCGGCCCGGTTCTGCTCCTCGCGCACGATCTGCTCGATCTTGCGCAAGACCCTGAGCCCCATCGGCAACCACGCATAGATACCCGCCGTTTCCTGACGGATCATGCCGGCGCGCAGCATCAGCCGGTGCGACACGATCTCCGCCTCTTTCGGCGTTTCCTTGAGAATGGGGAGGAAGTAGCGGGACAGATGCATAGGGGGCGTCACTCGGTTGGCGCGCGGGAGAAAGCGGCGGGGTCTTGGCCGGCGCGGATTCCCCGCGCGGGGAATCTCAGGCTTCGGCAGTCAAAGCGCATCAGCCCCAAAAACACAAGCCCCGCCACGCATGTACCCCATGGTGACCCCGGCTTTCGGCAGCATTCCGGAAAAGCGCTGGCAGGAAAGGCGCTGGCAGGAAAGGCTCTCGCGACCAATGGCGCGCGGACCGTCCGCCGCCTCGCGGGCAAGACGCCAGTCAACTGGCCCGCGGGCAGCGCACGCTCTGGTCCTGCCGCTGCAACGGGTTGCGGCGGGAGGTGAGGAAGTCACCCCGAACATGCGCCCACCAATAACCAAGATAGGAGCGCTCCGCCCGGCTGTTGAACACCTCCGGCGCCTCGGCGGTCAGATGCGGCAGGCGGCTCCACGCCACATTGGGGAAGGTGTGATGCTCGTTGTGATAGCCGGTGTTGAACAGAAACCGGTTGATCCAGCCATAGGTGGAGCGGGTCGGCGCCTGATCATTGTCGCCGGGATGCTCGCTCAACGACTGCCCCAGATTGCTGATGCCGCATTTGCCGAGGAAGATCGACAGCGCCCAGTTGTGGTAGAGCCAGCCATAAAAGCCGAACAGCCAGAACAGCAGGGCATTCACCGCCAGTGACCAGCCAATGAACAGGCGCTTCTGCCAGACTGGCGCCGAGGTTGCCTGGATGTGCCGCTGCCAATCCTTCGCCGCCCGCCCGGTCAGGCATTGATAAAGCCGGGGAAAGATCTCGTCGCTGATGATGAAACCGAACGGCAACAGATGAACGACCAGCGTGGCTATGGTCAGCACGCGCTGCAATCGGGGCCGCCCCTCGATCAGCATCTCCCGCGCCTTGAAGGCGCAAAGATCCTCATGCTCATAGTCGCGCTCATAGTCGCCGATATACGGGTGATGGCTCGACAGATGCTCGTGCTGGTAGGTCAGCTGCCTGGCAAAGGAGCCGAGAATCGTCTCCAATCCGAGATCGAAGGCAAGCTTGGCCCTCTCCCCGCGAAAGATCAGCCGGTGCGCGGTCTCATGCACCAGGGCGCCGGCCGCATGGATCACGAACTGACCGACAAGAAAGGCAGCAAGAAAGACAACCAGCAAATTGCTTTGCGAAACGGCCGCGGCGACCGACCAATGCAAGCCAAGAAGCACCGGCAGAGCGAGGACGGTTCGCCAGTCCGGGCCGGCCAGCGCCCGCAGCTGCGGATGAGCAGCCAGAGCGTCCTTGCGCATCTGCAGGTGGCGCCGCGACTGCGGCGATATTCCATCCCGGCGGGAGGCCGCAGTTTCCTCCGCATTCAGTTCCAACCGATCAGCCATGCAAGACATCCGTTTCAAGGGTCGCCGCAGACTAGTCGATGCCGCATCGGCAGAAAAGCACCAAGGACCGACAGAGTGCCCCCTGCCGCCCCCCTCCTTGGGCGCTGCAATGCAGGGACAGGCCGCATCTGGAAGACAAAGAATATCCCCGCCATTTCATGATTAAATTTTTAGAAAAATACGAATAGAATAAACTTGTACATTTTCAAATCCAATAGCTTCTTAAATCTTCCTTCACATAATAAGATAACAATATTATTAAATACTGGAGCGTTCAATGAGGGTCTTAATTCCATCCTTGGTTGCGTTGATGCTTTACCCACCGCCCGCCCAGAGTCTGGACGCGAAGGTGACGAGCTTGCACGCCCGCGCGGCCGGATCGGACCTTGAGGCACTTCAGCGAGACGTAACGGGCCTGGCCGCCTTGGCCCGTCGGCATGTTCGGGCGGTCGGTCTGGAAGCCGCGCTGGCGGACTTCGGTACAGCTCCCTGGAAACGAAAGGCCAATGGCCTGCATCTATGGGGAGTAACCACCGATGGTCTGAGCTGGTTCGACGCCGGGCATCCGGATATGGTTGGAACCAATGTCAACAACATAACGGACATCGAAGGTCGCTTTTGGGCCGCGCTCGCGAAACAATCGGCGGATGGCACCGGTGAAACGGTGTTCTCGCTGCTGTTCCTTCATCCTGAGACCGGGCGCTCGGCCCGCGGCCTTCATACCTGCTTCTTTCTGGATGACGGGAAACGCATCCTCTGTGCCGGCGCCTTCCAAGATGACTACTGACGCCTTGATACAACGCATCAGACTGGCCAATTGGCCCATTCTCCTGAAGGTGATGGCCGCCCCGCTGGCGACGCTCGGCTTCCTGGCGCTCCTGTCCGTCCACGGCTGGCAGACGCTCAAGACCCAGCGCGCGGTCCTTACCGCCGGCTACGAGGAGTTCGCCCCGGTCCTGGCCCATGCCTATGAGATACCGCAGTCCCTTGCACGGATCGACGCCCATCTGTACCGGCTCTCGGTCTGGAGCCAGATCGGCGTCAAGGGCGCTGAGTTGGAACGAACCCTCAAGTCCATCCACGAGGCGCTCAGGCAAGCCGATGGCGGCATCCAGATGCTGGAAGCCGCCGGCGTGGCGGGCACAGACCGATTGCGCGATGCCTTCAACGCTTACCGGGACAACACCTCGCAGGTGATGCTGCTCATTCTGCGCAATGCCACGCTTGGCGCGGTTGCCGCGCGCGGCGGAGATACCATCTTCAGCCGGGTGGAATCGCTGGCGCAAGAGGCCGCAGCCAATGCGTCTCAGCATTTCCGGCAAAAGGCCAACCGCGCCAGCCGCGACGCGCGGGAACTGGCACGCAAGTTCATCTGGCAATCGCTTCTCGCCGGCTCCCTCGCCGTCGTTGCCAGCTATCTCGCCTCCCGAGCGATCATCCGCCCGATCCGGGAACTGGTGCAAACCATCAACCGGCTGCTTCACGGCAAGCTCAAGGGAGAGGTGCCCTACACCGAGCGCTCGGACGAGATCGGCAGCATTTCCCTCTCGGTTCGAGAGCTTCAGCGGGTGCTGATCGAGAATCGGAGACTGGAGGAGGAGCGCGAGGAAAAACGGGTAAAGCTGGAGTATTTGGCCCTGCATGACGGCCTGACCGGCCTCGCCAATCGCAAGGCCTTAGACCTGCTCCTGGAAGAGGTGATCCGTGCGCCGCACAGGGAAAAAGACAATCTGATCTGCCTCTTGATCGACCTGGACAGTTTCAAGCCGATCAACGACACCTACGGCCACGAGGCCGGGGACGCAGTGCTGAAGGAATTGGCGCGGCGCTTTTCGCTGCTGGCGCGCCCCGGCGACATGGTCGCGCGGATCGGCGGTGACGAGTTCGGCATCGCCATTACCTCGGATGACCGCCCGCTCGACGCGGCGTCGATCGCCACACGGTTTCTCGATGCCACCCGCGACCCGATTGATCATGACGGCAAGGTCCTGCGTGTCGGAGCCAGTATCGGCGCCGTGCGGCTGAACGACATCGACGGAGACGGAGAAGCGCTGATGGCGGCTGCGGATCAGGCCATGTACGCAGCCAAGCAGGACAAGCGCCCCTCCTTTTCGGTCTTCACCCGGAACACGACACCGGAGCGGGTCGGGGTGCATGACCGGGAGGAACTGGAAGAGGCCCTGCGCAGCGGCGCCTTCGTGCCCTACTACCAGCCGAAGATCGACCTGCGGAGCAAGACCCATGCAGGGTTCGAGGCGCTGGCCCGCTGGCACCACCCGACACGGGGCGTTCTGACACCGGAGGATTTCCTTCCCCGAATCAGCCGCTTCGGCCTTCAGGGCGACTTCACGGGAGCCATCACCACCCAGGTCCTTGCCGACCTCGATGGTTTCCTGAAACAGGGTCTCGCCCCCGGCGGCGTCGCGATCAACATCGAGGAAGCGACCCTTGCCAGCCACAGCGGGCTCGACGATCTGTGCCGGCTGATCGAAAGCATGCCGCATCTGGCGCCCCTGATCACCCTGGAGATCACCGAAGACGTTTTCATTGCCCGAGCGGCCGAGATGATCCGTCAGAACGTGGAAACGCTTGCGGCCATGGGGGTTCGTATCTCCATGGATGATTTCGGCACCGGCTACGGTTCGTTCCAGCATCTGCGCCAGTTCACCTTCCACGAGATGAAGATCGACACCGAGTTTGTCGCGGGAATCGGCAAGGACCGCTCCTCCGAAGTCATCATCGAGGGCTTCCTGTCGATCGCCAACGGCCTCGGCGCCGACGTGGTTGCGGAAGGCATCGAGACGGAGGCTCAGGAACGCTATATGCGCCAGCGCGGCTGCCATTTCGGTCAGGGATACCGCTTCGGCGCGCCGATGCCACGGGCAACGGCGGAGATCTATCTGCGCGATGACAAGGCGACGCGGCAAGCTTCCTCTTGAAGGCCCTTCCGCCGGCAACGCCCCTGTTCATCGGCGCCGCGATCCGCGATCATACAGCCCACACAGCCACGAATCGCCGGAGCGCCCGATGATCCGCATGCCCCTGACCCTCGCGTCCGCCTGCCTTGCGGCTTTCCTCGCCGCCCCCCCGACCGCCAACGCGGCCGGCGCCCCCTGCGGCGGCGATTTCGGATCCTTCCTCGATGGCGTGCGCCGCGACGCGCGGGCCGAGGGCCTGTCCGATGCCGCCATCTCGCGAACGCTGGCCAATGCGCGGATCGACCGCAAGGTGCTGGCGCGCGATCGCGCGCAAGGGGTGTTCAAGCAGACCTTCCTCACCTTTTCCAAACGGGCGGTCAGCGGCTACCGGCTGAAGCACGGCGCCGGCAATCTGTCGAAATACGCCAAGGTTTTTGCCCGTGCCGAACGGGACTACGGGGTGCCGGGGCCGGTGATCACCGCATTCTGGGGGCTGGAGACCGACTACGGCGCGGTTCAGGGCGACTTCAACACGGTCAGTGCTTTGGCGACCCTTGCCCATGACTGTCGGCGGCCCGAGCTGTTTCGCCCACAATTGCTGGCCGCCATCCGGATGGTGGAACATGGCGATCTCGACCCCGCGCGCACCACGGGCGCCTGGGCCGGGGAAATCGGCCAGGTGCAGATGCTGCCGCAGGACATCATCCGCTTCGGCGTCGATGGCGACGGCAACGGACATGTGGACCTGAAGAAAAGCGCGCCCGACACCATCCTCACCGCCGCCCGTTTCATTCAGAGCCTCGGCTGGCGCGCCGGCGAGCCCTGGCTGCAAGAGGTTGTCCTGCCTGACACGCTCACCTGGGAAAAAAGCGGCGTGCAGTTCGAGTTGACAACCGGCGACTGGGCGGCGCAGGGGGTGCGCGCCCGCTCCGGCCAGCTGCCGGAGGGCCGGCTGCCCGCCGCGCTCCTGCTGCCGCAGGGGCGGAAAGGGCCGGCGTTCCTCGCCTACCCCAACTACCGGGTCTATCTGGAGTGGAACCAGTCGTTCATCTACACGACAACGGCGGCCTATTTTGCAACCCGTCTCGCAGGTGCGCCGCGCTATCAGGCCGGCTCCCCCGAGCCCGGACTTTCGGATGCGCAGATGAAGGCCTTGCAGACGCGGCTGCGCGAGCGGGGATATGACGTTGGCAAGATCGACGGCATTCTCGGCTCCGGAACCCGCGCCGCCGTGCAGGCCGAGCAACTCCGTTTCGGCATCCCGGCGGATGGCTGGCCGACAGAGGCCCTGCTCAACCGCCTTTAACCTCCGGCCAGTTACGCGCGGGCCGCGTCTACGGCGCGTCCACGTCGACGGTTGTCACCCCGGAAGGGGCGTCGGCCGGCCGTTCGTGGTGGAAGCGCAATCCCGCTTCCTCGCCGTTGATCCACACGAGTTCGGCGGCAACGCGAATTCCGCGACCTGAGAACTCCAAGGTAAAACTCTCGCTGAGCAACGCCCGGCGTGGCAAACGCACCCGGCATCCGGAAATGCTGAGGTTCTCGATGACGCAGGCGATGTCCATGCCCCTGTCATGCAGAACGGCGGGAATCGAGCAATCCGCCCGCGGAACAGCACGGATTTCGCCGCGCACCGTTGGTTTGTCAGCCGTCATTGACCTTCAGACTCCCCGACCGACACAACTCATGGTAAGCACCTGTTTTCACAGAGCTTTACATCATCGTGAAGTAGAACGCCGGAGCATTCAAGCCCCGAAAACAGCAAGGGACGCCTTGTCGCATTCGCGGCGCAGTCCAAGCGGCGGCCCGACGGGCGGCTGCCGTCTTATCCCAGCTTTGAGATATCGCCGCGCGCCCAGTTTTCGCGTGTCTCGTTGCGGAAATCCTCGAACCGTCCCGCCTCGATCGCCTCGCGAATGCCCTTCATCAGGCTCTGGTAGTAGGCCAGGTTGTTCCAGGTCAGCAGCATCGCGGCCAATCCCTCCCCTGCCTTCACCAGATGGTGCAGATAGGCGCGGCTGTAGTCCCGGGCCGCCGGGCACTCCGCCTCCTCGTCGAGCGGACGATGGTCTTCCGCATGACGGGCATTCTTCAGATTGACCTTGCCGAACCGCGTATAGGCAAGGCCATGGCGACCGGCGCGGGTCGGCATCACACAGTCGAACTGGTCGATACCGCGCGCGACGCTTTCCAGAATATCCTCCGGCGTGCCAACGCCCATCAGGTAGCGCGGCTTGTCCTGGGGCATGGCCGGGGTGGTTTCCTCCAGCATCCGCAACATCACGTCCTGCGGCTCGCCGACGGCAAGGCCGCCGACCGAATAGCCTTCGAAAGGCATGGCGCCGAGTTCGGTTGCCGAGATCACCCGGAGGTCGGGCACATCGCCGCCCTGGACGATGCCATAGAGCGCCTGCCCCCGCTGCGGGCCGCCCATCTCCTCGAACTTGCGCCGGGAGCGCTCCGCCCAACGAAGCGACAGGCGCATGGCCCGCTCCACATCGTCACGCGCCGCCGGCAGGGCAATGCATTCATCGAGCTGCATCTGGATATCGGAGCCGAGCAGTTGCTGGATCTCGACCGAGCGCTCTGGCGTCATCTCGTGACGGCTGCCGTCCACATGGCTCTGAAAGGTGACGCCATTTTCCGTCAGTTTGCGGAGCTGAGCCAGCGACATCACCTGAAAGCCGCCGGAATCGGTGAGGATCGTGTGCGGCCAATTCATGAACTTGTGCAAGCCCCCCAGACGCGCAACCCGCTCCGCCGTCGGCCGCAGCATCAGGTGATAGGTGTTGCCGAGCACCACGTCGGAGCCGAGCGCACGTACCTGTTCCGGATACATCGCCTTGACGGTTCCTTGCGTGCCGACCGGCATGAACGCAGGGGTCTGCACCGTCCCGTGCGGGGTACGGATCTCGCCGCGCCGCGCCGCGCCGTCGCGCGCCAGCAACCTGAAGGCAAAACGATCGGTCATGAAACATCCTTGGGAAACAGCAGCGACGCATCGCCGTAGGAATAGAAACGGTAGCCGCCGGCAATCGCATGGGCATAGGTCCGATGCATGGTCTCAAGCCCGGCAAAGGCGCTGACCAGCATGAACAGGGTCGAGCGCGGCAGGTGGAAGTTGGTCATCAGGGCATCGATGGCCCGAAACCGGTAGCCCGGGGTGATGAAGATCGAGGTTTCGCCGCAGAAGGCCTCAAGTCCGCCCTCGCCCGCCGCAGCGCTCTCCAGAATGCGCAAGGACGTCGTGCCGACAGCCACCACCTTGTTGCCCCGCGCCCGCACCTGGCGCAGCGCCTCGGCGGTTTCCGCGCTCACCTCGCCCCGCTCCGCATGCATCTTGTGGTCGGCGGTGTCATCCACCTTGACCGGCAGAAAGGTGCCAGCGCCCACATGCAGGGTCACCAGATGCCGCTCAATGCCGCGCGCATCGAGCGAGGCAAGCAGGTCGGGGGTAAAATGCAGCCCGGCGGTGGGGGCCGCGACCGCGCCGTCCTTGTCCGCGAAGATGGTCTGGTAATCGGCCCTGTCGGCCGCGTCTTCCCCGCGCTTGGCGGCGATATAGGGCGGCAGCGGAATATGACCGACGGCGGCAATCGCCGCATCCAGGTCCGGTCCGGCAAGGTCGAACACCAGCAACACCTCGCCGCTGTCGCGCTTTTCCGCAACCGTCGCATCGAGGCTGCCGAGCAGACAGGCGTTGTTCGCCCCATCTCCGAAATTGACCCGATCCCCAACCACGAGCTTCTTGGCCGGGCGCACGAAGGCCCACCACCGGTCATCGCCGGCGCGCAGGTGCAAGGTCGCGCCGATCCGCGCTGTAACCTCGCCCCGGGTGCGGCGGCCCTCAAGCTGCGCCGGAATCACCTTCGTGTCGTTGAAGACCAGCGCATCGCCCGGTTCGAGCAGCGCGGCAAGATCCGACACCCCCGCATCCGAGAGTTCCGGCTGGCCGCCGGGGCGCACCACAAGCATCCGCGCGGCATCGCGCGGGCGGGCGGGCCGCAGGGCAATACGCTCGGGCGGAAGTTCGAAATCAAAATCGTCGACGCGCATGGCCGCTCTGGATCTTCTGGGGCGAATGTCAGAGATCCCAGGCCCGGTTCTGGAAGACGAGCCGGTAGCCGTCGGGATCCTCGAAGGTCTTGCCCACCACGTCCCAATAGGGGTTCTGGGCGGGCACCGGCTCATACCCGTGCGCCGTCATCCGGTCAACCGCAACGCGCCATTCGTCCGGGTCGGGCAGGTAGAGAACGAGAAGCTGTTCCGGGCTGCCGGCACGCGGGGCGATCTGCCCGTCCTCTCGGATCAGCTCCAGATGCCAGGGCGCCTTCGGGTATCCAAGAACGATGCCGGTAAATCCGTCGTGCCCCTGGAAAGCGGCAAGGCGCCGGAAGCCGGCGCCTTGCATGTAGAAGCGCTCAAGCGGCGCAAGATCGTTGGTCGGCCGCGCGACTCGAAGGATTGGAACGCTGTTGCTCATCGTGCTCACGTTCCGATCCCTTCCGCTTACGCGTCGGCTGCGACCTTCAGCGAGGTGATCTTGTCCGGGTTCACGACCGGCTCGCCGCGCTTGATCTTGTCGACATTGTCCATGCCCTCGATCACCTCACCCCAGGCGGTGTACTGGCCGTCGAGCCAGGGCGCATCGGCGAAGCAGATGAAGAACTGGCTGTCGCCGGAGTTCGGGTCCATGGCGCGGGCCATGGAGCAGGTGCCGCGCGTGTGCTTGTGCGCGTTGAACTCGGCCTTCAGCTTCTTGCCCGAGCCGCCGGTGCCGGTGCCCTGCGGGCAGCCGGTCTGGGCCATGAAGCCATCGATCACCCGGTGAAAGACGATGCCGTCGTAAAAGCCATCACGCACCAGTTCCTTGATGCGGGCGACATGCTCCGGTGCCAGCTCCGGCTTCATCTCGATGACGATCGGCCCCTGCGTGGTTTCCATCAGCAGGGTGTTTTCCGGATCCTTGTAATCAGCCACGCGCTTTCTCCTTGTTGGGTCGCGAGTTGTCGGGTCGTTTCATCCCAGGTCCCGGGATCAGTTGGCGTCCGCCGCGACCTGCATCTTGATAATCTTATCCGGGTTCTGGACGGGCTCGCCGCGCTTGATCTTGTCGACGAGGTCCATGCCCTCGACCACCTCGCCGAAGACGGTGTACTGGCCATTCAGCCAGTCGCCATCGTCGAACATGATGAAGAACTGGGAATTGGCGCTGTTGGGGTCCTGTGCCCGCGCCATGCCGAGCGTGCCACGCTTGAACGGCGCGTCGGAAAACTCGGCGGCAAGATCGGGCAGATCGGATCCGCCCGTGCCGGTGCCGGTGGGATCGCCGGTCTGGGCCATGAAACCGTCGATCACCCGGTGAAAGACGATGCCATCGTAAAAGCCGTCGCGGGTCAGCTTCTTGAGCCGCTCCACATGCTTGGGCGCAAGGTCCGGACGCAGCCGGATCACAACCCGCCCATCCTTGAGATCGAGATAAAGCGTATTCTCAAGGTCCGGCGCCTGGGCGCTGGCGCTGAACGCAAGCCCCACGGCAAGGGCGGCAGCGCAGATCAGGGACGTCAAACGGGCTATCATGTTCTCTCCAGAAATACTGCGGCCGGTCTGCCGGCGCTTACGCCGGCTCGGCCAGTCGCTGCCGCAGACAGGCCACGACATGCGACGGGACGAAGGGGCGCACATCGCCCCCCATCTTCGCGATCTGCCGCACCAGAGTGGCGGTGATATGACGAACATCGGGCGAAGCTGGCAGGAACAGCGTGCGCACTTCAGGCGCCATCGCTCCGTTCATACCCGCCATCTGCATCTCGTAATCCAGGTCGGTGCCGTCGCGCAGCCCGCGCACGAGACAGTCCGCCCCGGCGCTGCGTGCTGCCTCGACCACCAGCCCGTCGAAGGAGATCACCTCCAGGCGCGCCGCATCGGCAGCGCCGAACGCCTCGCGCGCCACCTCGGCGATCATCTCAACACGCTCCTCGAAGGGGAACAATGGGGTCTTTCCGGGATGGATACCAATGGCGACGACAACGCGGTCGGCCAGATCCAGCGACTGGCGCAGGATGTCGATATGGCCATTGGTGACCGGGTCAAACGAGCCTGGGTAGAGGGCGATACGAGTCATGCGCCATCTCTACCCGCGCACACGCGCCGAGACAAGAGAGGCCGGCGCGCACGCAGGTTTCCGGGCAATCATGTTGCGTAATAATCACACACAACGATTTTATTTTACCCAACGTCATTTTCTGCTAGGGTGTGGCCAATAAACACAAGGAGGCGAAGATGAAGAGTGTAGTGGGGGCCTGGACCCTTGGCATTATTGCCGCTGGCGCTGCTCTGTTCATCGCCACCACGGGAACCACCATGCTGGGCGGCGACAGCGCTACCGCGCGCAAGGGCGACCGACAGCAAAGAGTGGTTCATGTGGCTTGTGCAACGACGGTGACGGATTCCGTCACCGGGTGCGCGGAGCTTGCGCGTTCGGTCGACCCCGATGCCAAACCGGCCTTCACGACCGTTGCCAGAACCACCAGTTCGATGACGGAGCTGATCCGCATCCCCGTTACAGAGTGATCCGATACCCTGACCTCGGACCTCTCGTGCGACGCGGTGGTGAGTTCCCCGACTCATCACCGCGTCTCCGTTTCGGCGGCCAAAATCAGATGACTGCCGAGCATCCACAGCCTCGGCCAGGTCACCGGCTCACCGAAAGCCGGCACACATAACAAAAATATGACAGGGCCACGGCTTCAACCCGTTGCCAGAAGGCGATCCATGATCCATGTATGCGCCCATGATGACGATTCACAAAATTTATCAGCCGTCCACCCCACTTGCCTTCTGGCTGGCTGGCGTGGTGGCGTTTACCGCCGTTCTGGTCAGCGGCGTGGCCTATACCGACCGACAGGCGTCTGCCGATCGGACCCATTCAACCTATGCGACGACAGAGGAAACCATTGGGGTCGAGGCTGCAGCCGAGGCTTGCGACGGCGTCATTTTCCGCGATGAGGACCCGTCCTGTTTCGGCCTTCGGGAAACGCAGATGCGTGCGCCCGTTCTGGTCACCCCGTTGGGCACCGGACGTCAGTACAGCCTGCTGCAAACATTCGGATCGTGATACCCGTCACGGCTTTCCCCGTCGGTCCTGACAAGATGGAGGCATCAACAACGAAGCAGGGATGACCTCAAATGACCTTTGTCCAGCAGCCCTCGGAACAGCACTTCCGCAACCTGGCCATTGCCACTGTCGCCGCCGCCGCCATTCTTGCCGGTGTGGTGAGCCTTTCTCAGTCGCTGACCAGCGCACCGGCTGCGGCGGATCCGGCAACGGCCGAAACGGTGATCTCCAATCTGGAAGCCAAGACCAATCGGCAGACCAAGCCGTTGCCGGCGGCCTGTGAAGGACAGAGCTGGGGCAACTGGTCGAGCGACTGCATCAACGCCCTGGAGGGCAACCGGGCCTCGCGGCAGATCCGTTTCGAGACCCACGAGGACCGGTCGGTCAGCAATCGCACCTCGATCCTGACCCGCGTGCCGATCAGCACCTGACCCTCCGCGCCAACGGCGCTGAACACCTCACTGCAAAAGGCGACGCCCTGATCCTTCAGGCGTCGCCTTTGCCGTTTCAGGGCACAAATCGCCAGCCTCGCCCCTTCCCTTCGACACCATCCCCCGGACACGAAAAAGGGCGCATGGAATGCCCCACGCGCCCCTTCAAAGCTCTATCAGAGCAGCGTCGAGCCGATTACTCTTCCGCCGCCCCGTCCTCCGCCGACCCGTTATCCCCGGTCTGACCCGGATCCTCGGAGGTCACCGCATCGGACGCGCCCTCGCCGCCGAGAACGTCGTCGTCGTCCCCCTCGTCGGAGACCCGCTCGACGGAGACCACTTCCTCGCCTTCTGCCGTCTTGAAGACGATCACACCCTGGGTGGCACGGCCCGCGATCCGGATCCCGTCGACCGGGCAGCGGATCAACTGACCACCGTTGGTCACCAGCATGATCTGGTCGCTGTCGTCGACCGGGAAGGAGGCGATCAACGGCCCGTTGCGCTTGGTCACCGCCATGGCGGTGATGCCCTTGCCGCCGCGTCCGGTCACCCGGTACTCGAAGGACGAGGAGCGCTTGCCATAACCGTTCTCGGAAATGGTGAGGATGATCTGCTCGGCGGCACTCATCGCCGCGTAGCGATCCAGCGGCAACTCACCTGCATCCACCTCTTCCTCATCTCCCGGAACCGGCTCGACGCTCTCGTCGGTCTCGCCGCGCATCAGCCGCCGGCGACGCAGATAGGCCGCGCGCTCCTCCGCCGTGCAATCGAAGTGGCGCAGGATCGACATGGAGATGACATGATCCCCCTCGGCCAGATTGACACCGCGCACACCGACCGAATTGCGGCCGGCAAAGACACGCACATCGGTCACCGCGAAGCGAATGCACTGACCGAGCGCGGTGGTCAGATGCACATCGTCATGCTCGGTGCAGGTAAAGACGCCAACGATGCCGTCGCCGTCCTCCAGCTTCATGGCGATCTTGCCGTTCTTGTTGATCTGCGCGAAATCGGACAGCTTGTTGCGCCGGACCGTACCGCGACGGGTGGCGAACATCACGTCCAGCTCGGACCAGCTGTCTTCGTTCTCCGGCAAAGGCAGGATCGAGGTGATCTGTTCGCCCTGCTCCAGCGGCAACATGTTGACCAGCGCCTTGCCGCGCGACGTCGGGCCAGCGAGAGGAAGGCGCCAGACCTTCATCTTGTAGGCGATGCCGCGCGAGGAGAAGAACAGCACCGGCGTATGGGTGTTGGCGACGAACAGCCGGGTGACGAAATCCTCGTCCTTGGTCGACATGCCCGAGCGACCCTTGCCGCCGCGCCGCTGCGCCCGGTAGGTATCGAGCGGCACCCGCTTGATGTACCCGGCGTGGCTGACGGTGACCACCATGTCCTCGCGCTGGATCAGGTCCTCGTCTTCCAGATCGGCGCCGCCTTCGACGATCTCGGTCCGGCGCGGGGTCGCGAATTCGTCGCGGATTTCCGTCAGCTCGTCGCGGATGATGTCGAGGATCCGCTCGCGCGAGCGCAGGATTTCCAGATAGTCGCGGATTTCCTCGCCGATCTTGTTGAGTTCATCGGCGATCTCATCGCGCCCAAGCGCAGTCAGGCGCTGCAGGCGCAGCTCGAGGATGGCCCGCGCCTGCTCCTCGGACAGGCGATAGGTGCCGTCCTCCTGCACCATGTGGCGCGGGTCGTCGATCAGGCGAATGAGCGGCTCCACATCGCGGGCCGGCCAGTTGCGTTCCATCAACTGGGCCCGGGCGGTCGCCGGATCGGGCGCGGTCCGGATCAGATGGATCACCTCGTCGATATTGGCCACCGCGATGGCCAGACCGACCAACAGATGCGCCCGGTCGCGCGCCTTCTTCAGAAGGAAGCGGGTCCGCCGGCCAATCACCTCCTCGCGGAAGGCGATGAAGGCGCTCAGCATTTCCTTCAGGCCGAGCTGCTCCGGGCGACCGCCGTTCAGCGCCACCATGTTGGCGCCGAAGGTCGATTGCAGCGACGAATAGCGGTAGAGCTGGTTCAGCACCACATCGGCGACCGCGTCGCGCTTCAGCTCGATCACCACCCGCATGCCCGAACGGTCGGACTCATCGCGAATGTCGGAGATGCCCTCGATCCGCTTTTCGCGAACATGCTCGGCGATCTTCTCGATCATCGTCGACTTGTTCACCTGATACGGGATCTCGGTGACGATGATCGCGAAGCGGTCCTTGCGGATTTCCTCCACCTCGGCCCGGCCGCGCATCACCACCGATCCGCGCGCGTTCTCATAGGCGGAACGAATGCCCGAGCGGCCGAGGATGATGCCGCCGGTCGGGAAGTCCGGGCCCGGCACGATCTCCATCAGCTCCGCCAGAGACATGTGCGGATTGTCCATCAGGGCGATGGAGGCGTCGATCACCTCGCCCAGATTGTGCGGCGGAATGTTGGTCGCCATGCCCACGGCGATGCCGCCGGCGCCATTGACCAGGAGGTTCGGAAATTTCGCCGGCATGACCACCGGTTCGCTTTCCGAATTGTCGTAGTTGTCCTGAAAGTCGACCGTATCCTTGTCGAGATCGTCGATCAGGCGCTGGGTGACCTTCTGCAGGCGACATTCAGTGTAACGCATCGCCGCGGCCGGATCGCCGTCGACCGAACCGAAATTGCCCTGCCCGTCGATCAACGGCAGCCGGAGCGAGAAATCCTGCGCCATGCGCACCAACGCGTCATAGATCGCGCTGTCGCCATGGGGGTGATACTTACCCATCACGTCACCGACGACGCGCGCAGACTTGCGGTAGGGCTTGTTCCACTCGTAGCCGTTTTCATGCATCGAGTAGAGGATCCGCCGGTGGACCGGCTTCAGTCCGTCCCGGACATCGGGAAGCGCACGGCTGACGATCACGCTCATGGCGTAATCGAGATAGCTGCGCTTCATTTCGTCGGTGATGGAAACAGGCCGGATATCGGACGGTAGCCCGCCCGACGGTGCGCTCGTATCCTGATCTGACAAGGAGGTGTCTCGCATTCTGTTGAATTCGCTGGTTTCTTATACCCGATTTCGCCCTGCGCGACAAATTCACGACAGCAAAACGGGAACTGCATTTCCCTGCGAATTCAAATGGTTGGGACAGCTCCCTGTGAATTGTCGCAAGAACGCGGGAAGTCGCTGGCCGACATTGGCCCGTTTCATTGATATAAAGAGGCATCCGAGTCGGGAGCCGAAGCGCCGCACATGCTGGCAGAATTCCTCGTCAACGCCTTTGCCACACTGTTCGTGACGATCGATCCGGTCGGCCTCGCGCCGATGTTTCTCGCCATCACCGCCGGTGCGACCGCGCAGACGCGCAAGCGCATCGCCGTGCGGGCGACCCTGATCGGCGGCGCGATCCTGTTCCTGTTCCTGGTGGCGGGAAAGAGCGTTCTCGGCGTGCTCGGCATCTCCGTGCCGGCCTTCCAGATCGCCGGCGGCCTGCTGCTCCTGATGATCGCCGTGGAAATGGTGTTCGAGAAACGCAACCGGCGGAAATCGGAAAGCGCGGAAAAGGCGGTCGCCCATCAGGACGAGCTGCACGCGGTGGCCGTGTTTCCGCTGGCCATTCCGCTGATCGCCGGCCCCGCCGCGATCAGCGCCGTGATCCTGCTCAGCTCCCAGGCGCCCGACAGCCTTTCCATGGCCGGTCTGGTGTCGGTGATCCTCGTGATCATCGGCAGCTGCTTCGTTTCGTTCCTGCTGGCCGACCGGATCGAGCGGCTGATGGGCGACACGGCGGCGATGGTCGTGACCCGCCTTCTCGGCGTCCTGCTGGCCGCCCTTTCGGTGCAGTTCATCGCCGATGGCGTTCGTGCGCTGATCGCCGCCGGCTGAACGCCGCACGGAACCGCAAGCGCCGCTTTCAGCCCAATTCCAATGTCGTGATGCCGTAGGTCCGCGCCAGATCGAGAACGGGCTTCTCGCCATGATACATGCGCGCGGTCTCGAACTCCGGCGAGAGCTCGTAGGTCTCGGCCAATGCCATCGCCGCCGCGTTGCACTCAGGCACATCGAGCCAGACCATCTGTCCGCGCACCTGCCCCGCCAGCGCGCGAAAGAGCGTGTCGGCCACCTCCGGCGTGTCGGCGAAGAGCGGACCGATCTTGAAACCTTCGCGGCACTGGCGGATCACGCCGTAGCCGCGCAGCTCGCCGCCTTCCACGAAGACGCACCCACGCCGCCCCTTCGCCATCGGCGAGCACCAGGACGCCAGGAAGGCATCGCGCACGGCCGGAACGAACGGACGGTCATAGGCGAGCACCGTGGGCAGGATGCCCTGTCCGAGCATCGAGACGCGCGGGTCGGACGGCTGTTCGGCCATCGAGAGCCCGCCATGGCGGATCGTGTGATAGTCGCTCTCAAAGCCCGATGAGCGATAGGTGGCTTCCTGGGCGAGGACCGCATCGAGACCGATCGTACGCCCCTCCAGATAGGCCATGGCATGATCCCAGATGGGCTTGCCATACCCCTTGCCGCGCCAATCCGGGTGGCAGATGTAGAAGCCGATGAAGCCGTAACCCTCGCCGTAGCGCACCGCCGATATGCAAGACACCGGCTCTCCCTCGCACTCACCGACAAAGAAGCCTTCCGGATCGCTCGCCAGAAACGGCGTGCCGTCGTCGACACCCGGGTTCCACCCCTCGTCCGCAGCCCAGTCGAGCGCACGTTCCAGATCCGCGGGCTTCATGCGGCGAATGGCAAGGCGTTGGGTCATGGACGGGCTCCGGCTCAGCGAGGCACAAAAAAGGCGGCCTCCCGTGATACGGAGGACCGCCCGCAGCGTCAATCAATGCGCGAG
Source organism: Stappia indica (assembly GCF_020177335.1). Taxonomy (GTDB): domain Bacteria; phylum Pseudomonadota; class Alphaproteobacteria; order Rhizobiales; family Stappiaceae; genus Stappia; species Stappia indica_B. Next base: position 519,651 of record NZ_JAIVMG010000001.1, read on the forward strand.
TGCGTGGGTACCCGGCCACGGACACCCACAGCGCATCTCAGGACCCCGACGGGGTCAGAAGCTGGTACGTCACCGGATCGTCCGGGCAAGTCGCAAATCCGCATTCCAGCGTGGTCGAGAGCGTATTCGCTGCCGCCATGAGAATGACGAGCAGGATACCGATGCGTCCGAGCGCGCTGCCCGCAGCGGCGCCGACCTGCGCCTCATCGGCCTTTTCGCCATCAGGCTGGCGCAAGACCAACATCAGCGCACTCGCGGCAATGGCGACGACGAACACCACGAAGGCCCAGGTGTAGAAATGCAGCCCCAGGAAAGGCGCGCCGTAGCCGGCATCCCCCGGCGCAATGTGCAGCAGGATCTGGCGCATGGCGAAGCCCGCGCCGGCGAGACCGGCCAGGATGGTCACGCCGTAGTAGGCGGCCCGGGGCCCGCGCGCGACAGCCATGACCGGGCCGATCGCCAGGAGCAGGAAGCCAGCCCGCTGCAGCAGGCAGAGCGGACAGGGCAACTCGCCGTTCACGAGCTGGTCGAAGAAGGCCACGCCAAGCACGGCGGCGATGGCGTAGAGGGCGAGCGCGTTCAGCGTCGTTTCGAGCGTACGGGAGATCATGGCGGGCCTCAAAACGACAGAGGAAGCGAGTCGGAGGCGTGATGGAAATACACCAGCCCCGCCGCGACAAAGGAAACAACGGTCAGCCCCACCGTCCAGCGCGGCGACCCATAGGCGGCGCTGGCGAGCGTTGCCGTCAGCAGCAGGAACAGCAATCCAAGATACATGTCAGCCCCCGGGAATCGACTTTTGATAGAGTTCTCATATTCCCTGTTTTTTAAAGCAAAAACAATTACCTATCTCTTCCGCTTCATATTCGGTCACAAGCCCCGTCGTCTCGCCCCGCGCGGAGCAATTCTCAAGGCAAGTTCAAGAGATAGCGCCGCTCCCCCCATCCGTGGACCGTATCGCGCACCCGGATTTCGACCCGATCGAGACCTTCCGGGATCGCCACCCCGGCCAGCGACCGGGTGAAAGGCTGTTCGTTCACATGCGGATGGGCGAGGACCCGGCGACCAAGCACCCGACCATCGGGCGCCAGCACCTCCCACAGATCGGCATAGTGATCCCAGCCGGTGTCGGCATGGGAGACGGTCACCTCGAAACGCCAGCTCCCATCCGTGGATTGCCGCGCGCGGGCATCGACCACCTCGGCCTCCCCGGCGCACGCAGGACTAACCGTGCCAAGAAGAATGAAGGCCACCAACAGACTTGCCGACCGTCGCCGAAACGGTCTCCCTGCCGCAGCGTCTTGAGCATTTGGAACACGCCGCCGCATGGTTTTTCCTCCCCTTCTCCCACCTCTGCCCGCTTGCGACAGGTTGCAGAGCCGTCCTCAATTGACTACCCCGAAACAGAACGTGCTCTCGAGTCACATCCGCGTCAGATGTGCCAGGCGCATTCGCGGATTGTCGCCCCACGTCAGCAGACCGACCGGCAGGAAAGGAAAACGCCATGGCAGCGACCGGCTCCAGGAAAGTCATCTACGCCGCGCTTGCCGGCAACGCCCTCATCGCCGTGACCAAGTTCTTCGCCGCAGCCTACACCGGCTCCTCGGCGATGATGTCGGAAGGGATTCACTCGCTGGTGGATACCGGCAACCAGGGACTCCTTTTGCATGGCCTGAGGAAAGCCCGGCAACCTGCTGATGAAAAACACCCTTTCGGATATGGAGCAGAACTCTACTTCTGGTCCTTCGTGGTTGCCATCCTGATTTTCGCCGTGGGCTCCGGCATCTCGATCTACGAGGGCGTCCAGAAGATCCTGCATCCGCATCCGGTTACCTCGCCCATCGTCGCCTATGTGGTGCTGGGCCTTGCCATCGTGTTCGAGGCGGGCGCCTGGTGGATCGCCTACAAGGAGTTTTCCAAGGTGCGCGGGCGGCAGGGATTGTTGCAGGCCGTGCGCGACAGCAAGGATCCGGCGGTCTTCACCGTTCTGTTCGAGGATACGGCGGCCATGCTCGGCCTGCTGGTTGCCCTCACCGGCCTGCTGGCAGCGCAATATCTCGGCCTTCCGTGGCTCGATGGCGCCGCCTCGGTCGCCATCGGCGTGATCCTGGCGGCCACGGCCGCGTTCCTTGCCTATGAGACCAAGGGTCTTCTCGTGGGCGAAGCCGCCGCGCCGGAGGTGGTGGAGACCATCCGTGCCGTCGTCGAGGCGACGCCGACCGTCTCGCGCCTCAACGAGATCCGCACCCTGCACCGGGGACCGGAGGACGTGCTGCTCGCCCTCTCCATCGACTTTCAGGACAACCTCACGGTCGGCAAGGTGGAAGAGGCGATCTATGCGCTGGAGATCGCGATCAAGCAGCGCTTTCCCATTGTGCGCCGGGTCTTCATCGAGGTGCAGGCCACCCGGCACCATGAGGAAATGCTGGCGGCCAGCAAGTCCCGGGACACGGACCCGGCCTGAGATCCCATCGCACCGCGTGCGTTGCCCTACGGCACGCCGCTGCGCGCACCAGACATGAAAAAACCCGGCGCGGGTTTCGCGCCGGGTTTTTCGTTGTCCGGTTCAGCCTGCCTCACAAAGACAGGACATCGCCTCAGAACGGAATTTCATCGTCCATGTCGCCGGGACCACCGGAACCGCCGTAGCCCCCGCCACCGCCCTGCTGCGGCGCGTCATAGCCGCCGCCACGCGAACCGCCGCCAAAGCCGCCACCCGATGCCGACCCGCCAGACGGGCCGCCAAGCTCACGACCGCCGCCGCCAGCGCCTTCGCCGCGGCCATCCAGCATGGTCAGCACAGAGTTGAAGCCCTGCAGCACGACCTCGGTGCTGTAGCGATCCTGGCCGGACTGATCCTGCCACTTGCGCGTCTGCAACTGGCCTTCCACATAGATCTTGGAGCCCTTGCGCAGGTAGTTCTCGGCGACCTTGGCCAGCCCCTCGTTAAAAATCACCACCCGGTGCCATTCCGTCCGCTCACGCCGCTCGCCGGTGTTGCGGTCACGCCAGTTCTCCGAGGTGGCGATGCGCAGGTTGACGACCGGACGGCCATCCTGCATCCGCCGCACTTCCGGATCGGCGCCGAGATTGCCCACCAGGATCACCTTGTTGACGCTACCCGACATTGTCGCTCTCCTCGTTCGTCTTCATTCAGCGCCCGCCGAATGTCCGGCCGCGTCGGGGGACCATATGGGTTTGGTGCCAGCGATGCCGTGGATTTTTGCCGTTTTTCCACAGTCGGCGCCGAAAGGTCCGACCGCGTTCCCTATTCGTTCCATATCCACGGCGCGATTTCAAGAGCCTCTCTTGCCCCTCGCGCGGGACGCTCCCTCCGGCCATCGCGAGGGCAACCGAACAGGAAATTTCGCCGCCGCGCCGCAACGGACTTGCCACCCAGGCAATGTTCTTATTATGTTCGTGCAATCGGACTTCCACGCCAATACGTATAGACATCAACCCCGCGCCGGGTCGCGTTCGGCAATCGACGCATCCGCCGTCATAGCGTAGAACGGCGCGGCGTGACGGATCCTCGATCCGGGACCGCATCGCCCGGAACTCCTGAATAACTCCGGCACCGCAACGCCAGGGATTGCAGACACCAATGGCCAAGACCCGCTCGACCAACACCCCTTCCGCTCCCCAGTCCGCACCGGACCGGCGCATGATCAGCGTGCGGGGCGCGCGCGAGCATAATCTGAAGAATGTCGACCTCGACCTGCCGCGCGATCAGTTGATCGTGATGACCGGCCTGTCCGGCTCTGGCAAATCCTCGCTGGCGTTCGATACCATCTACGCCGAAGGACAGCGCCGCTACGTTGAAAGCCTGTCGGCCTATGCCCGGCAGTTCCTGGAGATGATGCAGAAGCCGGATGTCGACCAGATCGACGGCCTGTCGCCCGCCATCTCCATCGAGCAGAAAACGACCTCGCGCAACCCGCGCTCGACGGTCGGCACGGTCACCGAGATCTACGACTACCTGCGCCTCCTGTTCGCGCGCATCGGCGTTCCCTATTCGCCGGCGACCGGACTGCCGATCGAGAGCCAGACGGTCAGCCAGATGGTCGACCGGGTTCTGGCGCTGGAAGAAGGAACGCGGCTTTATCTACTGGCGCCGGTGGTGCGCGGGCGCAAGGGCGAGTACCGCAAGGAGCTGGCCGAGCTGATGAAGAAGGGCTTCCAGCGGGTCAAGATCGACGGCGAGTTCCACGAGATTTCCGAAGCCCCGGCCCTCGACAAGAAGCTGAAGCATGACATCGACGTGGTGGTCGACCGCATCGTCGTGCGCGGCGACATCGCCGGACGGTTGGCCGATTCCCTGGAAACGGCCCTGTCGCTGGCAGACGGCATTGCCATTGCCGAATATGCGGACCGTCCGCTTCCGGCTGCGGACAAGAGCCGTGACGCGGTGCTTCAGAATCGCAACGAAACCCACGAACGGATTGTCTTTTCAGAGAAATTCGCCTGTCCCGTTTCCGGTTTCACCATTTCGGAAATCGAGCCGCGCCTGTTCTCCTTCAACAACCCGTTCGGCGCCTGCCCGGCCTGCGACGGGCTCGGTACCACGCTGGCGTTCGAGCCGGAACTGGTGGTGCCGGACCACAGCCTTTCCTTGCGCGGCGGCGCGGTGCTGCCCTGGGCCAAGACCGGCTCGACCTCTCCTTATTACGCGCAGACCCTGGAGGCGCTCTGCCGGCATTTCGACGGCTCGATGACCGTGCCCTGGTCGGACCTGCCGGAGGCGCTGCGCAACGCCATCCTCCATGGCACCCGCCGGGAGAAGATCGAATTCGTCTATGACGACGGGGTACGCAGCTACCGCACCTCCAAGACCTTCGAGGGTGTCGTCGGCAATATCGAGCGGCGCTGGCGCGAGACCGAATCCGAATGGGTGCGCGAGGAGCTGTCGCGCTACCAGTCGGACCGCCCCTGCCCCACCTGCGGCGGGCATCGGCTGAAACCGGAGGCGCTGGCGGTGAAGATCGCCGATTGTCATATCGGCGACATTGCCCGGCTGTCGATCCGCGAGGCCGGCGACTGGTTCTCCGCGCTGCCGGATCAACTCACCGTCAAGCAGAGCGAAATTGCCGTGCGAATCCTGAAGGAAATTCGCGAGCGGCTGAAGTTTCTCAATGACGTGGGGCTCGACTATCTGTCGCTGTCGCGCAACTCCGGCACCCTGTCCGGCGGCGAAAGCCAGCGCATCCGGCTGGCGTCGCAGATCGGCTCGGGTCTGACCGGCGTGCTCTACGTGCTCGACGAGCCGTCGATCGGCCTGCACCAGCGCGACAATGCCCGCCTGCTGGAAACGCTCAAGCACCTGCGCGACCTCGGCAACACGGTGATCGTGGTCGAGCATGACGAGGATGCGGTGCTGACCGCCGATTACGTGGTCGATATCGGCCCGGGCGCGGGCGTGCATGGCGGTGAGGTTGTCGCCGAAGGGGCGCCGGCGGACATCCTCGCCAACCCGGCGTCGTTGACCGGTCGCTACCTCTCCGGCGACCTTGCGATTCCCATGCCGGCCATGCGCCGCGAGATCTCCAAGACACGCCGGCTGCATGTGGCCGGCGCGCGCGGCAACAATCTGAAGAACGTGTCCGCCGACATTCCGCTCGGCACCTTCACCTGCATCACCGGCGTTTCAGGCGGCGGCAAGTCGACCTTCCTGATCGACACCCTGTACCGGGCGGCGGCGCGGCGGCTGAACGGCGCGCGCGACAACCCGGCGCCGCACGATCATATCGACGGGCTGGAACTGCTCGACAAGGTGATCGACATCGACCAGTCGCCGATCGGACGCACGCCGCGGTCCAACCCGGCGACCTACACCGGCGCCTTCACGCCGATCCGCGAGTGGTTCGCTGGCCTGCCGGAAGCCAAGACCCGCGGCTATGCGCCGGGCCGGTTTTCCTTCAACGTCAAGGGCGGGCGCTGCGAGGCCTGCCAGGGCGATGGTGTCATCAAGATCGAGATGCACTTCCTGCCCGACGTCTATGTCACCTGCGATGTCTGCCAGGGAAAGCGGTACAATCGGGAGACCCTCGAAGTCCTGTTCAAGGGCAAGTCGATTGCCGATGTGCTCGACATGACGGTTGAGGAAGGCGCCGCGTTCTTCTCCGCCGTGCCGGCGGTGCGCGACAAGCTGGAGACCCTCGCCCGGGTGGGGCTCGGCTATATCAAGGTCGGCCAGCAGGCCACCACCCTGTCCGGCGGCGAAGCGCAGCGCGTCAAGCTGGCCAAGGAACTGGCCAAGCGCGCCACCGGCCGCACGCTCTATATCCTCGACGAGCCGACCACCGGCCTGCATTTCCATGACGTGGCGAAACTGCTGGAGGTGCTGCACGAGCTGGTCGACCAGGGCAACACCGTGCTGGTGATCGAACACAATCTGGAGGTCATCAAGACCGCCGACTGGATTCTCGATCTCGGGCCGGAGGGCGGCGATGGCGGCGGCACGCTGGTTGCCGCCGGTCCGCCGGAAGACATCGCCGAAGTGCCGGAAAGTTATACCGGGCAGTTCCTTCGCGAGGTGCTGGCACGACGGCCGATCCGGCGGATGAGTGCCGCCGAATAAGCCAAGTTCGGCGCAAAACCGGGCAATTGGGCAAGGGCATGATGGTGCAATGCACAATCCGCACCCCTGCCATGCACAAATCGCACTTTTTTTCATCACCTGGAAAATCTATCTACCGGTCATCGAATTGACGCGGCGCTGACGCGAAACGGCAGCGGCGCAAATCTGGCGAGGCCATCCGATGTTTGAGTCACTTACGCGCAAGTACCGGTCCTGGAAGAGCTACCAGAGCACGGTTTCCGAGCTGTCGCGCTTGACGACGCGCGAACTTGACGACCTTGGCATTGCACGCGGCGACATTCCCTTCATCGCCAAGCGCGTAAGCCGATAAGAGATCACGTTCAAAGGGATAGACCTCCTCCCCTGTCCCTTTAGCGTGCCCGGCGAGGCATCCTCCTCCCAGCCTCGTCCGGAAATAGCGTCGCCCGCCGGTTCTCCTCCCTCCGGTGGGCGATCGCTTTTTTGAAAGACCTTCGCGGCGTGTCCCGCCGCACCGGACGCCCTTGTTTCAGCTCAGCGGCCAGCGCGGCCCAGCCATGCTGAAACACCGTCTTCCGAAGGCCGAAAGGCAGCTTATATCCACCCTATCGAGCGATTGTCGCGCCGCAACATCGGCGGGTGTTCGCTCACCGAAACGTCAGACCGAAAGAGCGAAACCATGTTCGACACCCTCGTGCGCAAATACAATTCCTGGCAGAAGTACCGGCAGACCTATTACGAGCTGTCGCGGCTGTCCAACCGTGAACTGAGCGATCTCGGCATCGGCCGTGGCGACATCGACTTCATCGCCCGCACCCATCGCTGATCTCGCCCCGCCGTCAGGCGGGTCCGAACAAAAAGCGCCGCCCGAAGCCTCGGGAGGCGCTTTTTTCGTTTCCACACCCGCGCTGCGTCAGTCTTCAGAATCGCCGTTCGCCCCGATGCCCGTTCGGGACCTGCCAATGATCGCACGCAGGCTCGTTGCCCGGCCGGGCTCCTGTTGCGCCTTGGGATAGGCGCTTTCAACGAACAAGCGAAAACTATAGGGGGCAGCGCCACATAGCCCCTTCCGCGCCTTCAGGGCGAAATAGGCCGTATAGAAGAGCCCATCCGCATCGCGTCGGCTCGCATCATAGCTGCCGTAGTTGCGGTCGCCCCGGGTGGCATAGATCCGTTTGTGCGGCAGATCCCGCATCAATTCCGGCAGTTCCAACGAGGCCGCATAGCGCGCGGGGTCAAAGGCGCGCGCCCGCCCACGATCCATGATCCGGATTCCGCCGTCATGGAGTGCCTCATCATACTTGCTGGTCCAGCAATGACAGGAATAGCGGATCAGAACGCCGATCTCGCCCAAGCCCCCCAGCTCATAAGTTTCGACACGTGGGGCCAGATGAGGCACAAGAATCTCGGCCGCATCGACGTCCGGCAGTGGATAACTGGAACCATCAGCCTGAACAATGAGACCGGCGGAGGTGAGACGGCAGGGCTTCATCCTCTTTTGATATCATGTGTTCGCGCCTGCCAGCCAGCGCAAGCACCAGTGAGAAAGGCGCGCGTGTCTGAGCCAGGAGGCAAAATCCGGCTCCAGGAATTCTTGATATCCCTTATATTACAGTATGTTATCTTGAGATCCGGACAAACCCCTCCCGCGCATTGCCAAGGGCGAGACGTGGCTTGAAGCACCGCTCATTTTGCGCTGCACACAAAATGGCGCGAAAATTTGTGCAGTGCCCTGCGCTGGGATCAGAGCTGATATGCAACCTCGGCTCTGGCAATCAGGGGCCGACTCCCCCATATGTCTCTCAACGGCGCCGGACACTCCTCCTCCCAACGTCTGGCTCCGTTGTACAACCGGTGCACCTCCTCCCAGCATCGGTTGCCAATAAATGGCGCCCACCGGTTCTCCTCCCTCCGGTGGGCGTTATTTATTTCTGGCCCCGGCTTTCCCCCACACCCAACACACGATCATGCAGCCGGCAGCGGTTCGCCTGACGCGCTCCCTTGCGGTCTGAACGAGATCGCGACGTGTTCGGCGCAAGGCTTTACTTTTCGGATTTCGGGGCAAGCGCGTCCAGATAGGCCTTCTGCATCTCGGCGATACGGCCGGCCACCCGTGCATTGGCGGTATAGGCGTTTTCAGCCTCAATCATCCCCACCATCGCGGTGGCCATGTCCGGTGAGAAACCGGGTCGCGGCGCGCCAATGGCGGCCTCGGCTCCGGCGGCGGGAGTCTGTCCCGCATCCTCTGCACCCTGCCGAACCGTTCCCGCTGAGACGATCTGACGGGCGGAGGTTTCAAATCTGGCACCGGCGCGTTGCAGGCCGGAAAGGGAGATGGATAGAGCGGACATAGGCGCCAGTATGATGCACGCGCCCTTAACGATCAATGACACGAACCGGGCGAATTCTCAGGAGTTCTCCTGTCACCGCATTTGAAAACCTTTGCGGCCCGGTCTGGAAGGGCTGACAAGGAAAGTCTCTGCGCCCATATAATGGAGGTCCCCATTTCCGGTGACCTCTCACCCCCTTCCTTCCCGCAGACGGAACCCATTCATGTCCGATATTGCAAATCCGCTTCTTGCCCGCTGGGACACGCCCTTCGGTCTTCCCCCTTTCGGCCAGATCGAAGCGGGTGACTTCGCCCCGGCGTTCGACACGGCCCTGGCGGAAGCAAAGGCGGATATCACGGCCATCGCCGAGCGGACGGACGCACCCGACTTCGCCAACACCATTGAGGCACTGGAGCGGGCCGGTGAGCAGCTCACCCGAGTCGCGTCGGTGTTCTTCAATCTCACCGGCGCCCACACCAGCCCCGCCTTGCAGGCCATCGAGCGCGACATGGCGCCCCGGCTTGCCCGCCACCACAGTGAGACCATGCTCAACTCGGCGCTGTTCCGGCGGATCGAGCAGCTGTGGCAGCAACGGGAGAGCCTTGGCCTCAATGCGGAGCAGTTCCGGGTTCTGGAGCGCTATCACACCCTGTTCCGCCGCGCCGGGGCCGGGCTCGATGACGCCGCCAAGGCACGGATGAGCGAGATTACCCAGCGGCTGGCCGTGCTGGGCACGGCATTCTCCCAGAACGTTCTGCGCGACGAAGCGGAGTATGCGCTCGTTCTTGAAACGGAAGCGGATCTTGCCGGGCTGCCAGACTTTCTGCGGGCGGCAGCGGCCGAAGCGGCGCGCGAACGCGGACGCCCGGGCAAGCATGTGATCACCCTGTCCCGCTCGCTGATCGAGCCGTTCCTGCAATTCTCCGCAAGACGCGAGTTGCGCGAGGAGGCCTTCGCCGCCTGGATCCGGCGCGGCGAGATGCCAGGCGAGACCGACAACCGCGAGATCATTGCCGAGACCCTGAAACTGCGTGCCGAGCGCGCACAGCTTCTCGGGTTCGACGATTTCGCCAGCTTCAAGCTCGACGACACCATGGCTGGATCGCCGGCGGCGGTACGCGAGCTGCTGGAGGCGGTCTGGAACCCGGCACGGGCCCAGGCTGGCGCGGAAGCCGCCGCGCTGCAGGAAATCGCGGCGGCTGAGGGCGACAACCTTGAAATCGCCCCTTGGGACTGGCGCTACTATTCGGAAAAGCTTCGCCAGCGCGACTACGCCCTCGATGATGCCGAGCTGAAACCCTATTTCCAGCTCGACCGGATGATCGAGGCGGCCTTCCACACAGCCAACCGGCTGTTTGGCCTGACGTTCCAGGAGGTCAAAGGGCTCGATCCTTATCACCCCGATGTACGTGCCTTCGAGGTGAAGGACCGGAGCGGCCAGCATCTGGGCCTGTTCCTTGGCGATTATTTCAATCGGGCCTCCAAGCGCAGCGGCGCCTGGATGAGTGCCTTCCGGCGCCAGCAGAAGCTCGATGGCGACATTCGCCCGATCATCGTCAACGTGATGAATTTCGCCAAGGCCGCCCCCGGCGCGCCGACATTGCTGACCTTCGACGATGCCCGCACCCTGTTTCACGAGTTCGGCCATGCCCTGCATGGGTTGATGTCGAATGTCACCTATCCGCTGATCGCCGGCACCTCCGTTGCGCGCGATTTCGTCGAACTGCCGTCGCAACTGTTCGAGCATTGGCTCAGCGAGCCTGAAATCCTGTCGAAATTTGCCGTCAGCGCCCATGACGGCCAGCCCATGCCGCAGGATCTGCTCGACCGCCTGCACGCGGCCCGCAACTTCAATCAGGGGTTCTCCACCGTCGAATATCTCGCCTCGGCGATCTTCGATCTCGATGTGCATGACGGCCAGCCGGCGGACGGTGCGGACGTCGCCGCGCTTGAGGCGGCCACCCTGTCACGCATCGACATGCCGCGCGAGATCGTCATGCGGCATCGGCCGACCCATTTCGCCCATGTGTTCTCCGGCGATGGCTATTCGTCCGGTTACTACAGCTACATGTGGTCGGAGGTGATGGACGCGGACGCCTTTACCGCCTTTGAGGAAACCGGCGACGCGTTCCATCCGGACACCGCCGAGCGGCTCGGCAAGTGGATCTACTCCGCCGGCGGCAGCCAGGACCCGAAGGACGCCTATATCGCCTTCCGCGGCGCATTGCCGTCGGTCGATGGCCTGCTCAAGAAGCGCGGGCTGATCGCCGACTGACCAAGCCTGAAACCGGAGCGTGGGGGCGTGCAAGGCGTCACAGCCCCCGCGCTCCCTCCGCCAGCAGTCCCTCGATGTAGGGGGCAAAGCTGCGCCAGCATTCCAGGGCGAAGGCCTCGTCCCCGAGCCGCCAGAGCACAACTCTTGCAATCTGGAGTGGATTTCGGTCTAATTTTCGGAAGTTCGATTTGCCCGCACAATAGACGAGAAACGCCCAGAATCAAAAACCCCGGGCGCATACCATATGGCAGAGGCGGGTCCGGGGCGAACAACGGAGATTATGGCTATCGACCACTCCGAAGTCAAGGAATTTGGCCTGCCAGACTCTCTGGATGAGTTATCGGCATCCTTGTCCCATGATCGCTTGGCGACGTATACGAATGCCACATCAGGCAATCGTGTGGACGCCATGCGGCTTTATGCATGGAACACAGCAGTCAGCGCTGCTTTCTACGGCCCCTTGCAAGCATTGGAAGTCGCCCTTCGCAACTCCATGACTTCGCAGTTGGCACTGGCCTATGGCGCCTCTTGGTACGAGAACCCTGCCGCCGGCCTCGACCATGGCTGTCGGCAAAGGATCAGGGAAAGCAGGCGAAAGCTTGCAAGAGAGCGATATCCGGACGACTCGCCCCATATCGTCGCTTCCTTGTCGTTCGGCTTCTGGGTCTCGCTCCTGGGGCGAGGAGGTCTTTTAGATCAGCGGAGCGGAGTTAAGGCGAATTACGAAATGACCCTTTGGCGCCCGGCCTTGCGAGGAGCCTTTCCCCATGCGGACAAAGTCTCCAGAAAACGGGTCCACAAACCGCTCTACAATCTAAGAATACTCCGCAATCGGATCGCGCATCATGAGCCGGTTTTCATGCGCGACCTTCGAGACGACTATCAATCCATTCTGACAATCGCGGACTGGATCGCACCACGAAAAAGCAGATGGATCGCCGCCCACAGTCGCCTGCCCGAGGTCCTGGCAACACCCCGAGATTCCAGCCAGATCAAATTCTGACGCAGATGATTTGGCTCACAGCCCCCGCGCTCCCTCCAGCAGCAGCCCCTCGATGTAGGGGGCAAAGCTGCGCCAACATTCCACGGCGAAGGCCTCGTCCCCGAGCCGCCAGAGGATGATTTCCGCCTTGGCAAACAAGGTGCGCGTCGCCATTCCCACCGGGAAGGCCGCAAGGTCGAGGTCGAGAAACACCTGGGTGTTGAGCAGACGCGCCGCCCGCTCGCCTTCCACCAAAAGCGCCAGATTGCGCTCCGAAACATCGACAAGAGCATGCGGCACATCTGCCAGAGCCGCTTCGATGCCGGCGGCGATTGCCGCTGGGGGCTCATCGGCGGCGAGCAGCAGCCATTCATCCGGCCCGAGCCACAGCGCGGCGCGGGCGGCGACCTGGTTGGCGGCAAGCGGGGTCATCGGCAGGGACGCGCCGAAAGCCGCGCCGGCCTTGCCGGCGGCAGCCGCGTCGCCGCGAAAGGCGAAGCGCGCGACGGGCCGGGTGCGAGAAACGCGCAGCCCCGGGGCGGCGAGCACCGTTTCGGTGTCACCATCGGCGGAATAAAGGATTGCCTCAGACATTGAGCCGCGCTCCTTCGGGATCGACGAACACCGGTGGGACCACCTCGACGGTGATCGCGCCTTCCGGCATCGGCACATGCAGGGTTTCGCCCATCCGGGCCCGGCCATCGGCGATCATCGCCAGGGCAATCGGCCGGCCAGCGGCGGGTGAAACATAGGACGAGGTCACATGACCAAGCGCGGGGGTCTTCAGCGCGGGCACCGCCTCGCGGGTGATCTGCGCCCCCTCCTCCAGGAGCGCCGTGCCGTCCCTGGTCAACAGGCCGACCAGTTGCTTGCGCCCCTCGGCCACGAGATCCGGCCGGGCCAGCGAACGCATGCCGACGAAGTCGCGCTTCTTCTTGCCGATGGCCCAGCTCATGCCGACATCGTCCGGGGTGACGGTACCATCGGTCTCCTGACCAACGATGATGTAGCCCTTTTCCGCCCGCAGCACATGCATGGTCTCGGTGCCATAGGCGCAACCGCCAAGCTTCTCGACATTGGCCCAGACCGCCTCCCAGACCTCGCGGGCGCGCGAGGGCGGCACGTTGAGCTCATATCCGGCCTCGCCGGTGAAGCTCATGCGGAACAGCCGGCAGGGAATGCCGCCCATCACGTGCCCTTCGCGCATGGACATATGCGGCAGCGCCTCGGTCGCAAGGTCGATATCATCGACAAGCGGCGCGATCGCCTCCCGCGCCTTCGGCCCCTGCACCGCGATCACCGCCCATTGTTCGGTGGTGGAGGTCAGCCAGACCTTGAGGTCCGGCCATTCGGTCTGGAGATAGTCCTCCATATGGGCGAGCACACGCGGCGCACCGCCGGTGGTGGTGGTCACATGGAACCGGTCCTCGGCCAGCCGGCCGACGACACCGTCATCCATGATGAACCCGGCCTCGTTCAGCATCAGCCCGTAGCGCAGGCGGCCTGGCCCGAGCTTCAGCCACGGATTGGTGTAGATCCGGTTGAGGAATTCCGCCGCATCCGGTCCGACGACCTCGATCTTGCCCAGGGTGGAGGCGTCGAACAGGCCGACGCTTTCGCGCACCGTGCGGCACTCCCGCTCCACCGCGCGGTGCATGTCCTCACCGCCGCGCGGGAAATACCAGGCGCGCTTCCACAGGCTGACATCCTCGAAGGCCGCGCCCTGCCCCGCCGCCCAGCCATGGATCGGCGTCTTGCGGACCGGATCGAACAGATCGCCGCGCGAGGTGGTGGCGAGCGTTCCGAAACTGACCGGCGTATAAGGCTGGCGGAACGTGGTCAGCCCCACCTCCGGCACCGGCCGGTTCAGCGCGGTGGAGGCAATCGACAGGGCGTTCATGTTCGACAGACGCCCCTGATCGGTCGCCATGCCGGTGGTCGTGTAGCGCTTGATATGCTCGATGGAGTGCATGCCCTCGCGCACCGCCAGCTTGACGTCCTTGGCGGTGACGTCGTTCTGGTAGTCGACAAAGGCGCGCACCCTGGCCGCATCCCGGTCGTGCGGCAGCGCGCCCAGCACCCAGCCAATACCGGCCTCACCGCCCTCGGCGACGATCTGGCGCGGCGCATGCGCCGTGCCCGTGGCCTCTCGGGCTGCCTCCGCGCCGGCATGGGCGCCATCGGCAAGCACCGCCGCAAGCCCGTCGACCCCGGCGCAGCTCCCGGCGGAGCGCTCCGCCTGCACGGCCGCTCCGGGCAGATAGGCCCCGCGCTCCGCGTCCCAGACGAGCTTTCCGCGTGACTGGGAGTGCAGGCTGACATTCGGCGTCCAGCCGCCGGACATCAGCAGGCAATCGGCATTCACGGTACCGGCCGCTGTAACGCTGCCCGATCGCAACCGGCCCAGCAGAACGCTGCGCACGCGCTTGCGGCCAAGCACCCCGGTGACGACGCAGGAGGTCTCGACGCGGATGCCTGCCGCCCGCGCTTCGGCGACAAGCGCCTCATCGGGCCGCTCCCGCAGGTCGGCGATGACCGCGATGGAGCCACCCGCCGCATGGATGTCGAGCGCTGCGCGATAGGCCGTATCGCAGGCGGTGGCGACCGCGATGGATCTGCCCGGCAACACCCCATAGCGGTTGGCATAGATACGCCCCGCCTCGGCCAGCATCACACCCGGGCGGTCGTTTTCCGGAAACACCAGCGGGCGCTCAATCGAACCGGCGGCGATCACCACCTGACGGGCGCGAACCTGCCACAACCGTTCGCGCGGCAAATCCGGGTCCGGCACGGCAAGATGGTCGGTGACCCGTTCGCCGAGCGCGATATAGTTGTGATTGAAATAGCCGAACGCGGTGGTGCGCAGCAGCAGGGTGACGCGCGGATTGGCGGCCAGCTCCGCCAGCGCCGCTTCCAGCCAGCGGTCAGCCGGCTGGCGCTCCACCGTCGCGCCGGTCTCATGCAGCAGCGCCCCGCCCATTTCCGCCTGCTCATCGGCCAGGATCACCCGCGCGCCCACCTCAGCGGCGGACAGGGCAGCGGCGATGCCCGCCGGACCGGCGCCGGCGATCAGTACGTCGCAGTGGGCATAGCGGTTGGCATAGCGGTCGCGATCCGGCGCGGTCGGCGCGACCCCGAGGCCGGCGGCCGCCCGGATGAACGGCTCGTAGACCCGATTCCAGAAGCTCTTCGGCCACATGAAGGTCTTGTAGTAGAAGCCCGCGACAAACAGCGGCGACAGCAAATCATTGACCGCGCCGATGTCGAACCCGAGCGAGGGAAAGCGGTTCTGGCTGCGGGCGGACAGCCCCTCATGGAGCTCAACCTGGGTGGCGCGCAGGTTCGGGGTGCCGGAGCCCGGCGACCGGGTGACGCCGACCAGCGCGTTCGGCTCCTCCGAGCCGGCGGTGAGGATACCGCGCGGCCGGTGATACTTGAACGAGCGGCCGACAAGATGCTCGTCATTAGCCAGAAGGGCGGAGGCGAGCGTATCTCCGGCAAAGCCGGTCAGCTCCCGGCCATCGAAGGTGAAACGCACCGGCTGCGACCGGTCGATACGGCCGCCGGAGCGGGTGCGGCGGATCTGGGTCACCGGCCGGTCTCCTTGTTCGGGGCAGCAGGCGCCGACACCTCGATAGCGGGGCGCGGCTCGCCGGCCTTGTAGACGGCGAGGAAGCGGTCGCTGACCGTATCGCGCAGGGCATTGAAGAACCGGCCGCACCCATGCACATGGCGCCAGCGTTCGGCCATCACGCCCTTCGGGTTGCTGCGCATGTAGAGAAAATCGGCCCATTGCTCATCGGTCAGTTCCGACGGGCTCTCGGGGCGGGCGATATGCGCCTCGCCGCCATAGCGGAATTCGAGCTCGGGGCGCTCCACCGCGCAATAGGGGCACTGGATCAGCAGCATGAACCTACCTCAATGGGCGACGGCGGCGGCTGCCGCCTCGTCGATGAGCCGGCCCGTGCGGAACCGGTCGAGGGTGAAGGGCGCATTGATCGGATGCGGGTCGTCGCGGGCGATGGTGTGGGCGAAGACATGCCCCGACCCGGGCGTTGCCTTGAACCCGCCAGTGCCCCAGCCGCAATTGACAAAAAGCCCCGGCACCGGCGTCTTGCCGATGATCGGCGAGCGGTCCGGGGTCACGTCGACGATGCCGCCCCAGTTGCGCAGCATCCGCATGCGGCGGAACATCGGGAACAGCTCACAGATGGCATCGACCGTGTGGGTGGTGATCTGCAATCCGCCGGTCTGGCTGTAGGAGACATACTGGTCGGTGCCGGCGCCGATCACCAACTCGCCCTTGTCCGACTGCGAGACATAGGCATGCACCGTGTTGGACATGACCACGCAAGGGAAGCAGGGTTTGACCGGTTCGGAGACCAGCGCCTGCAGCGGATTCGATTCCAGCGGCATGCGCACGCCGGCCATGTCCATCACCGTGCTGGTATGCCCGGCGGCGACAACGCCCACCTTCTTCGCGCCGATGAAGCCGCGCGAGGTCTCGACCCCGGCGACCAATCCATCGGCATTCCGGCGAATGCCCGTGACCGCGCAGTTCTGAATGATATCGACGCCGTACTTGTCCGCGCCGCGCGCGTAGCCCCAGGCCACCGCGTCATGCCGGGCGACGCCGCCCTTGCGCTGCAAGGCGGCGCCGAGCACCGGATAGCGGATGTTCTTGCCGATGTTCAGCGGTGGACAGAAGGCCTTCGCCTCTTCGGCGGTCAGCCATTCGTTCTGTACGCCGGCCAGCCGGTTGGCGTGCACATGGCGCTTGAACACCTGGATGTCATGCACCGTATGCGCCAGCATCATCACGCCGCGCGCCGAATACATGACGTTGTAGTTCAGCTCCTGCGACAGGTCCTGCCACAGGTCCATGGCATGGTCGTAGAGCGCTTCGCTCTCCTCCCAAAGGTAGTTGGAGCGAACGATGGTCGTGTTGCGCCCGGTGTTGCCGCCGCCGAGCCAGCCCTTTTCCAGCACGGCGACGTTGGTCACGCCGTGCTCCCTGGCCAGGTAATAGGCGGTCGCCAGCCCATGGCCGCCCGCGCCGATAATGAGCACGTCATAGGCGGGTTTCGGCTCGGGCTTGCGCCACTGATCGCCCCAGTCCTGATGGGCGTTCAGCGCCTTGCGCGCCAGCTCCCAGAAGGAGAAACGGGTCATGCGAACCTCGGCTTCCTGTCGCGATCGCGAACCGGCGCGACCATCCATGGCATTGTTGTGCCGCCGTTTCCAGCGCGCGGCTTGTGCAAATCCGACATGCTGTCGCGCCTAAGCGCCACGCTCGCTTTCACCGGAGCGCAGCAGCGCCGCACCTGTGAGGATCACACCAAGCCAGGCAGCGATCAACAGGCTGCCGCCAAGCGGCGCGGCGAAGGGAAACAGCCGCACGCCGCCATAGGCGCGAAACAGCAGATCGCCGCAAAAGAGCGCCAGACCGGCAACAAGCACAAAAAGCGCTCCGGTCCCCATCGCCAGAACGCCGGAGGGCACACCGCGCCCGCGCCAGAGAAAGAGCAGGGACAGGCTGAGAAACAGCGGCGCGTGGAACAGCAACATCTGTGCCGCCGGCCGAAGCAACTCGGTTGCAGCCGAATGGGTAGCCGCCGCCGACAGCGCCACGCCGCCCGCTCCGGCCATCCCTCCAAGGATGAACCCCAAACCCGCTCGCCGTCCGATCCCCATGACTTTCCTTAAGTTTTTCGCTGCGGCGGCCGGCCCGTACCGGCCCGCTCTCCATGTGGCTGCCGTTATACCCCAAACCCAGCCCGATGGCGCCATCGCCGCGAGAGAATTCGGCTTTACAAGCGCATAAGCTGCGTTAGGTTACGTAAAGGCATTCATTTTCGGAAACCGCGCGGGATTATGCAGGATTTCGCAAACTCCTTCTCGCTGGCCTTTGAGTTGCTGTGGCGGTTTGACCCGGCGCTGGGCGAGATCGTGTTCCTGTCGCTGCGCGTCACCTTCGCCGCGGTTCTGATCGCCTGTGCCATCGGCCTGCCAATCGGCGCCGCGCTGGCGATCCTGCGCTTTCCCGGACGCGGGCTGTTCGTCGTTCTCTTCAACACCTTGATGGGCCTGCCGCCGGTGGTGGTTGGCCTCCTGGTCTATATGCTCTTGTCGAATGCCGGACCGCTTGGCGTTCTCCGGCTGCTCTACACCCCCGGCGCGATGATCATCGCACAATCCGTTCTGGTCACCCCGATCATCGTCGCCCTCACCCACCAGGTCCTGAGCGATCTCAACGCCGAATACGCGGACACCTTCCGCTCCATGGTGGTTCCCTGGCACAAGGCCGCCGTGACGCTGCTGTGGGATGCCCGCTATGCGCTCTTGACCGTAGTGCTTGCCGGCTTCGGCCGGGCCATCGCCGAGGTTGGCGCCGTCATCATTGTCGGCGGCAACATCAACCACGTCACCCGCGTCATGACCACAGCCATCGCTCTTGAGACATCGAAGGGCGATCTGGCATTGGCGCTGGCGCTGGGCCTCGTGCTCCTGATGATCGCGCTGGCGGTCAACGCTGCCGTGATGGCCGTCAGGGCGAGCGCGCGGAGGATGGCCTATGCCTGACCCCCGCGTCCTGCCCTTCCCCACAAGCCCAGGCGAAGCGCGCCCGGCCGCCCGGCTGCCGCTGACCATTCGCGGGCTCGGCTTCGTCGCCGATGGCACCCGGATCCTCGACGGCATCGATCTCGACCTGGCGGACAACCGGCTGACGGTGATCATGGGCCCAAACGGCGCAGGCAAGAGCGTGCTTTTGAAGCTGCTGCACGGGCTTCTGGCCCCCTCGGCGGGACGGATCCTCTGGGGCGGGCGGGAGCTCGACCGGCAAACGCGCCAGCGTCAGGCGATGGTGTTCCAGAAACCGGTGCTGTTCAGACGCTCGGTACGCGCCAACCTCCAGTTTGCGGTCAACTTGAAGAAGTCGCCTGAAGCCACTGAGCTTCTGTCCATTCTCATGGATGACCTTCATCTCAATGACCTGGCCGACCGACCGGCGCGCCTGCTATCAGGCGGTGAGCAGCAACGGCTGGCGCTTGCCCGCGCCCTGCTTCTGGCCCCGGATATCCTGTTCCTCGACGAACCGTGTGCCAATCTCGATCCGGCTTCGGTGTTGCTGATCGAGGAGACCCTGCACAAGGCGCGGGCCGGCGGCACCAAGGTCCTGCTCGTCACCCACGACCTGCACCAGGCCCGCAGGCTGGCCGAAGACGTGGTCTTCCTGCATCGCGGCCGGCTGACCGAGCACAGCGACGCCGACAGCTATTTCGACACACCGGCCTCCCCCGAGGCCCGGGCCTATCTCGCCGGCCAGATCCTGCTCTGAATTTTCCGCCAAGACCCGAAGGGAGATCCCATGCTCACACGTTTCTTCTCCGCATCCGCCGCCGCGGTCCTCGCGCTGGGCGTTGTCGCCACGGCACCGGCTCTCGCCGACGATGATCGTTTCATCATCGTCCAGTCGACCACCTCGACGCAGAACTCCGGCCTGCTCGATGCGATCCTGCCGCAGTTCAAGGAGAAGAGCGGCATCGAGGTCCGTGTCGTCGCCGTCGGCACCGGACAGGCGCTGAAGAACGCCCGCAACGGCGATGGCGACGTGCTTCTGGTCCACGCCAAGCCGGCGGAGGAGAAATTCGTCGCCGATGGCTTCGGCGTGAAGCGATCCGACGTGATGTACAACGACTTCGTGATCGTCGGGCCCAAGAGCGATCCGGCAGGCATCAAGGGATTGTCCGACGCACCGCTTGCCCTGCGCAAGATCGCTGACAGCAAGGCACCCTTCGCCTCGCGCGGCGATGATTCCGGCACCCACAAGAAGGAGCGCGCGCTCTGGAAAATGGCCGAGGTCGACATCGGAGAGGCGTCGGGTAGCTGGTACCGGGAAACCGGCTCGGGCATGGGCGCGACGCTGAACGCAGCCGCCGGTATGGGCGCCTACACCATGTCGGACCGGGCCACCTGGATCGCCTTCAAGAACAAGGGCGAACTGGCGATCCTGACCGAGGGCGACGACCAGCTGTTCAACCAGTATGGCGTCATTCTGGTCAATCCGGAGAAGCATGCGGCGGTGAAGAAAGACGACGGACAGGCCTTCATCGACTGGCTGATCGGCGCGGAAGGCCAGAAGGCGATTGCCGCCTACAAGGTCGATGGTCAGCAGCTGTTCTTCCCGAACGCTGTCAAGGAAACCAACTGATCCGCCGAGGGTCCCGCATCGGCCGCCCTCGCTTGCCTGGCGGGGGCGGCTATTCTGATTGACGCCACAGCGACTGGCCGCCTTCAGGCCTTGCGCAGCGTCACGCCATCGGCGCGCCAGTTGCCCGGCCAGACCTCGGCCCCGCCGGCACGCAGTGCCCGGATCTCACCGACCGGCACATCCACCACCAGAAACGGCTCTTCCCCGGCCTTGCCGTCGACCGGCGGCAGCGCCGCACCGACACCGTCATAGCCAAGCGCCGGTTCGCATGGAAGATAGAGCGCGGCACCGGAGACGGTTTCCTCGTTCTGCGTGGTGCCCGGCGTACTGCCGACCGTGCCGCAGACCGCCACCGCGCCCATCAGTTCCACCGCCCGTGCCTTGGCGCAGCCGAACACCCGGCTATACCCGGCAAGGCTCGAGGTCATCGACGGCACCAGCAGCAATTCGGGTGCCTCGGCGGCCATCAGGCAGGACAGGGCCGGCATCTCCACATCAAGACAGATCAGCATCGCCATGCGGATGCCGTCCAGTTCGAACAGCGTCACCGCATCGCCCGGGTAAAGGTCCCAGGTGTCCCGGTCCTGCTCATCCGGGGTGAGCGCCAGCTTGTCGTGATGAATGGTCCGGCCGTCACGTAGAAACGCGGTTGCCCGGTTGGTGAACCGCCCCTCGCCGGCCGCATGAGGCATCGACCCAGCCACCAGCGAAACCCCGGTGCGGGTGACAAGTTCGCGAAGCTGGGGAAGGATCCGGTCCGCCTCCCCCGCCATCCAGGCGATCTCGCCATCGGGGGACAGCCCTTCCGGGCGCCAGGCGAGGAAACACTCGCTGATGTATTCCGGCAGCAGCAGCAGACGCGCGCCCGCCTCCCGCGCCCGCTCCATATGGCGGGCAATGGCCGCGACGAAGTCACCGGGGGTCTCCCCACCGTGACCAAGGTTCAGCGCGCATAGCGCGATACGATAGGAATTGGTGCTCATGGGCGGCGATGCTGCCGCCAGTACCGGGGAAATTCAACCGCAAAATCAGCGGCTCCCCCGGCTTCCGCGCGGGATCACCCTTGCGCGAAAAGGACCTTGGCGGCCATCAGCAGGCTGGCGAGAATGAGGCCATGGCGCAGGGGCGCGGCCACCTCGGCGGCGTCGACGCAGCGCACATCGGGTCCGACCTGCACGCGCCGCAGCGCCACATGCGCCCTGTCCGCCGCCTGGTCGACGTCGCTCATCAACCGGCGCAGCTGTGCCCGAGGTGTCATTGGTTCAATCCCGTCATCATCATCCGCCCTCAGGGTAAGGCCGACGGGATTACATCTTGGTTAATCGAGGGAAATTTTTGCCTAGTTGACGGCCTGCTTCAAGGCCGGCAGGTGCGCGGATCCGCAGCGTCGATCACCCGCACCTGAACCTGCTCGCGGCCCTGCCAGGTATCGAGCGACAGGGACCCGGCCAGATGCAGGGTCTGCCCGCGCTTCGACAGCAGCATCTCTCCCAAGGGGGTCTGCTCCGCCTTGAAGGCGATCGCCTTCAGGCTGCCTCCGGCGCCATCGCCAAGGGTCAGGCGCACATGCCCCTTGCCGACCACATCGGCGAATTTCACCCGGTGGGCGGGAAAGGCGAACACCGGTTCCGAATGGCCGGCGCCGAACGGCCCAGCGTCCTCCAGGAGATGCAGGAGATCGACGCTTGCAGCGCTGGCGGTCAGCACGCCATCGACCTTCAGGGTGTTGCCGGCGCGGGCGGCGGCCACCTCATCCGAAAGCTCGGCCCGGAAAAATTCCTCAAGCTCGGTCATCCGGTCACGCGCCACGGTCAGGCCAGCGGCCATGGCATGGCCGCCGCCCTTCTCCAAGATCCCGAGGTCGACCGCCTTGCGCACCGCCCCGCCGAGATCGACGCCCGGAATTGAGCGGCCGGACCCGGTGCCGACACCGCGCCGCTCGTCGAAGGCAATGGCGAAGGCCGGACGGCGGTAGCGTTCCTTCAGGCGGGAGGCGACCAACCCGACCACGCCCGGATGCCAGCCATCGGAGCCGGAGACCAGCACCGGCGGATCGTTCCGCTCCACCGCGATCAGCGCGGCGGCATCGGCCTCCTCCAGCATGATCGCCTCGATGGCCTGCCGTTCGCCGTTCAGCCGTTCGAGTGTCTCGGAGATCGACCGCGCCTCATCCCCGTCAAGGGTGGTCAGCAAACGGGCGCCGAGCGCCGCATCGCCAATCCGCCCGCCGGCATTGATGCGCGGACCGATGAGGAAGCCGAGATGATAGGGCGTGGCCGGGCCGTTGACCCGGGCCGTGTCGCACAGCGCGGCAAGACCAATGTTGCCACGCGCATGCAGCGCCAGCAGCCCCTTGCGCACGAAGGCCCGGTTCAACCCCTTGAGCGGCACCACGTCGCAGACGGTGCCGACGGCGACCAGATCGAGCAGGGCCAGAAGGTCCGGCTCCCGCCGCTGACGGAAGACACCCCGGCGACGCAGCTCGCGATTGAGCGCGACAATGAACAGAAAGGCGACCCCGACGGCGGCCAGATGGCCGAGACCGGACAGGTCGTCCTGCCGGTTGGGGTTGATCAGGGCATGAGCGCGGGGCAGCGTCTCGCCGACCTGATGATGGTCGATGACCAGCGTTTCCAGCCCCACGGCGGCGGCTTCCTCCAGCGCCTCGAACGAGGTGCTGCCGCAGTCGACGCAGATCAGCAGCCCGGCGCCGGCGTCCTTCAGGGCGCGAATGGCGGGGCCGTTCGGGCCATAGCCCTCGATAATCCGGTCGGGAATGTGGATGCGGCAGGAAACGCCAAGCGCGGAGAAGTAGCGCGACAGCACCGCCGAGGAGGTGGCGCCATCCACATCGTAGTCGCCGAAGATGGCGATCTCGTCCCCGGCGAGAACCGCATCGGCGGCCCGGGCCGCACCCGCCTCCATGTCCTGAACCACGGACGGATCCGGCATCAGGCTCTTGATTGTCGGGTCGAGAAACGCGGTGGCCGCGTCAAGGGGCACATCGCGCCCCGCCAGCACCCGGCCCACCACTTCCGGCACGCCAAGCCGCTGGGTAATCGCCATGGCAACGCTGGCCTGGCGCCGGTCGAGCCGCTCCTGCCAGATGCGTTCACCAGCGGAGCGCACCACGCCAAGAACCGTGCGCCGCGTGCCCTCGTCCATGCCTGTCATGCCCGTTCGAGGCTCCCCGTCGGCGCCGGTGCGGGGCCGGCCGTTCAGCCGTCCGGCCCGCGCTTCGTTTTCAGTCAGCCCAGATGGAACTTGTCGAGATGGGTATGCCGCGCCTTGATGTAGCGAACGGTCCCGGTGGTGGAGCGCATCACGACGGTGTGGGTGGTGATGTCGCCACGCCCGAAGCGCACACCCTGCAGGAAGTTGCCGTCGGTGACGCCGGTGGCCGCGAACAGCACATCGCCGGTGGCCATCTCTTCCATGGTGTACTTGCGCTTGATGTCCTTGATGCCCATGCGATAGGCGCGCTCGACTTGCTCTTCGCGGGTGATCACCAGACGGCCCTGCATCTGGCCGCCGATGCAGCGCAGGGCGGCGGCCGCCAGCACGCCTTCCGGCGCACCGCCAATGCCCATGTAGATATCGATGCCGGTCTCGTCCGGATCGGTGGTGTGGATCACGCCGGCCACGTCGCCATCGCCGATCAGGCGAATGGAGGCGCCGGTGGCGCGCAAGCCCTCGATCAGGCTGGCATGGCGCGGACGGTCGAGCACACAGGCGGTGATTTCCGCCACCGGCACGCCCTTTTCCTTGGCCAGCGCGGCGATGTTCTCTTCCACAGGCGCATCGAGATCGACGATCCCCGCCGGGTAACCCGGACCGACCGCGATCTTTTCCATGTAGCTGTCCGGAGCGTTCAGCAGCCCACCCTTCGGTGCCATCGCAATCACCGCCAGCGAATTCGGCAGGTTCTTGGCGCAAATGGTCGTGCCTTCGAGCGGATCGAGCGCGATATCGACCGCCGGTCCCTCACCGGTGCCGACCGTCTCGCCGATGTAGAGCATCGGCGCCTCGTCACGCTCGCCCTCGCCGATCACCACGGTGCCGGCAATCGGCAGGCAGTTCAGTTCGCGGCGCATGGCGTCAACGGCGGCCTGGTCGGCAGCCATCTCGTCGCCGCGCCCGCGCAACCGGGCAGCAGCCACGGCAGCACGCTCGGTGACACGGGCCAGTTCCAGGGCCAGGATACGGTCGAGCGCATCGCTCTTGGCGGCTTCGGTCTTCGACATGAATGGTCCTCAGATCAATGGTACGGTGCACGGATCAAGCGAGTTTCTCGATCCGGATCAGTTGGGGGGTGCCGTCGACCAGGTTTTGCGCCTCAATCGTCGCAAGGGCCCGCTTCACGGCGGCTTCTGTTGTTTCGTAGGTTATCAGGATCACCGGTTGCGGCGAACAGCCCTTACCGGCCGCAGCTGGCGCCCGGCCGTGCTGCACGATCGACTCCAGCGAAATCTCCTCATCGGCCATGATACGCGCGATCTCGGCGAAAGCGCCCGGACGGTCGAAGACGGAAAGGCGGATGTAATATCCCCCCTCATGCCGGCGCATCCGCGCCGCGCGATAGGGGGCCAGTTCGCCGACCGGTGCGCCAAGCGCCGGGCGCATCTGCCCGCGGGCCACATCGGCAAGATCGGCGATCACAGCGGACGCGGTGGCGTTGCCGCCGGCACCGGGGCCGACCAGCACCACCTCCCCGACCGTATCGCCATCCACCGCGACCGCGTTCAGCACACCGTCGATGCGGGCAATCGCCGAGGAGCGCGGAACCATGGTCGGGTGCACCCGCTGTTCGATGCCGCTGTCGGTGCGCAGCGCCACGCCCAGGAGCTTGATGCGATAGCCCAGCTCGCTGGCCGCCTCGATATCCGCCTTGCTGATCGAGCTGATGCCCTCGACGTAGATCGCATCCATGTCGATCTCGCAGCCGAAGGCGAGCGAGGTCAGGATCGCCAGCTTGTGCGCCGTGTCGAACCCTTCGATGTCGAAGGTCGGATCGGCCTCGGCATAGCCGAGACGCTGGGCATCGGCGAGGCATTCGGCAAAGCCGAGCCCTTCCTGCTCCATCCGGGTGAGGATGTAGTTGCAGGTCCCGTTCATGATGCCATAGACGCGGGTAACGTCATTGCCCGCCAGCGCTTCGCGCATGGTCTTGACGATGGGAATGCCGCCGGCCACCGCCGCCTCGAAATTGAGGCTGACGCCGTTCTTCTCGGCAATCGCCGCCAGCTCGACGCCGTGGCGGGCGAGCAAGGCCTTGTTCGCCGTCACCACATGCTTGCCGGCCTCAAGGGCGGCCCGCACACTGTCATGCGCCGGCCCCTCGTCGCCGCCGATCAACTCCACGAACACGTCAATCGACGGCGAGACCGCGAGCGCGCAGGGGTCGTCGAACCATTCGCAGCCGGACAGGTCGAGCCCGCGATCGCGCGTCCTGTCGCGGGCGCAGACCGCGACCGTCCGCAAGGGACGGCCGCACCGGGCCGCAAGCGCGTTCGCTTTCTTGTCCAGCAGTCCGACGAGGGACGCGCCGACCGTTCCAAGGCCCGCGACACCGACGTGCAATTCAGTTGCCATATGAGATGCAATCCGTTTGTAAGCGCGACCGTCCTAGCGGGACGCTCCGATGGGGACCACGTTGTGCAATGTTTTGTCCGCCGTTTCAAGGAAGCGGCGGAGACTGCGCGCCGCCTGGCGGATGCGCTGTTCGTTTTCCACCAGCGCGATGCGCACATAACCGTCGCCATGCTCGCCGAAGCCCAGCCCCGGGGCGACCGCCACCTCGGCCTTCTCGATCAGCAGCTTGGAAAACTCCACCGAGCCCAGCTCGCGGAACTTCTCCGGAATCGGCGCCCAGGCGAACATGCTCGCTTCCGGGGCCGGCACATCCCAGCCCGCCCGGCCGAAGGCATCGACCAGAGTATCGCGCCGCTTGCGATAGATCGCCCGGGTCTCGGCAATGCAATCGTCCGGACCGTTGAGCGCGGCGGTGGCCGCCACCTGAATCGGCGTGAAGGCGCCATAGTCCAGATAGGACTTCACCCGCGCCAGGGCGGCGATCAGCCGCTCGTTGCCGACGGCAAAGCCCATGCGCCAGCCGGGCATGGAGTAGGTCTTGGACAGGGACGTGAACTCCACGGCGACATCCATCGCGCCGGGCACCTGCAGCAAGGAGGGCGGCGGCGTATCGCCGAAGTAGATCTCCGAATAGGCCAGATCGGACAAAACGAAGATATCATGCTTCTTCGCGAAGGCGACGATGTCCTTGTAGAACTCGAGATCGGCCACATAGGCGGTCGGGTTGGCCGGATAGCACAGGATCAGAGCGATCGGCTTGGGCACCGAATGGACAATCGCACGCTCCAGCGCGTGGAACACCTCCGGGCCGGGCTCGGCGGGAATGGAGCGCAGGGCCGCGCCGGCCATCAGGAAGCCGAAGGCGTGAATCGGATAGCTCGGGTTCGGCACGAGCACCACATCGCCCGGCGCGGAAATCGCCTGGGCCATGTTGGCGAAGCCTTCCTTGGACCCGAGCGTGGCGACCACCTGGGTTTCCGGGTCGAGCTTTACGCCGAAACGGCGCTCGTAATAGGCCGCCTGCGCGCGGCGCAGCCCCGGAATGCCCTTGGAGGAGGAATAGCGATGGGTCCGCGGGTTCTGGACCGTTTCGACCAGCTTGTCGACAATGTGCTGGGGGGTGGGCACATCCGGATTGCCCATGCCCAAATCGATGATGTCCGCCCCTGCCGCGCGTGCCTTTGCCTTGAGCCGGTTCACCTGTTCGAAGACATAGGGCGGCAAACGCCGCGTCTGGTAGAACTCTTCCATGACACACCTCTTGCACGGCGCAGGGAACTCTTCGATCATCCGGAGGCGGCACCTGCGAAAACGCTTCCGGCCCGCTTCGCCTGCCCTTCCCCCTTGCCTTCGCGCGAATGCGGAACGGTCGGGAGACGGGATGTCAGGCGGCACGGCAGCGCGGATGTTTACCAGCGAACGCGGCGCCTTGCATCGGCAAAATCACGTTCATGACGCTCATCTTGCGGTCTTCCCCGCCGAAGCGGGTAGAAAGAACGGGCACCTGCGGTCAAACCGCCCGGCTACCCCAGTCCATTCTAGTCCTCCGCACCCGCTTCGATTTCGCGAATGGCACGCTGACCATGCTCGGCACCGAGACGGCGCAGGGCCTCGGCTCCCGATTGTGCCGGCGCGGGAGGCGATGCCCCCGCCCGCCCTGCAGCGATATCCAGGAGCCGGCGGCGCGTCGCTTCCTGCTCCTCAAGGGACAGAAGCTGCGAATCGAAGTCGTAGGGAGTGAAAAACGCCGTTGCCGGCGTCTCCGGCCGGGAAGCGTCGGCGTTTGCCACCGGCGCTGATGCCGCGGTCGCACTCCCGGCAAGGCGCTCGGCCGTGGTCCCCTGCTCACCGGCGGTTGCGCTTGGGCGCGCCTCGGCACCGGAGGCCGCCCCCCCACGCGCCGGCACCGGTTCGAAGGCGTCAACCAGCGTGCCGGAAGGCGCGTAGGCGCAAGCGCCAACGATTAGCGCCATTGCAGTCGCAAGTGGTGCTGCCGACATCGAACGGTACGCGGTCCGACCCTGTGGCCGATCCCTTCGTGCAAAGGTCATCGGATTCAACATTCCCCCGGTTACGACACACTAAGCGCTTTGTCCATCTTGTCATGCCGGCCTGATAAAGCGCTATTATGCCAGTTGAGCTTCGTCGGTCCACACCCGCCATGCACGGACCGGCGCCAGGGACCGACACCAGCGGCGGCAGACATCAATTTCCGGAATGCCAGTGGAGGGCACAGCGCGGATGCAGAACGATCAACACAACCCACTTCTGCAGTACATCGTGAACAATCCGGAAGCCTTTGCGCAGAACCTCGCCAAGATCATCGAAAACGCCGGCAAAGCCATGGCCGCCTATGTCGAACCGCGCGAAAAGGGGGAGATCAAGTCCGAACTGGCCGATGAACTGACGGGAATCGTCAAGACCCTCAGCCAGGTCGGTGAGTACTGGATGTCCGATCCGCAGCGCGCGATCGAAGCCCAGAGCCGTCTGTGGACCCAATATATCGGCCTTTGGAACTCCTCGCTCAAGCGCATGATGGGCGAGCCCTCCACGCCAGCGGTCACACCGGATCCGCGCGACAAGCGGTTCGGCGACCCGGAATGGAGCGAGAATCAGTTCTTCGATTTCGTCAAGCAGCTCTACCTGATCACCTCGCAATGGGCGGAGCAGCTCGTGGTCGAGGCCGCGGACCTCGACGACCATACGCGCCACAAGGCGGATTTCTACGTCAAGCAGATCGCCAACGCGCTGTCGCCGTCGAACTTCGTCCTGACCAATCCGGAGCTGCTGCGCGAGACGCTGGAATCGAACGGCGAGAATCTGGTGCGCGGCATGAAGCTGCTGGCGGAGGATATCGAGGCCGGCAAGGGCGAGTTGCGCCTTCGCCAGTCGGATCCGACCAAGTTCAAGGTCGGTGAGAATCTGGCGCTGACCCCCGGCAAGGTGATCGCCCAGAACGACGTGTGCCAGGTCATCCAGTACACCCCGACCACCGATACCGTTCTCAAGCGGCCGCTGATGATCGTGCCGCCCTGGATCAACAAGTTCTACATTCTCGATCTCAATCCGGAAAAGTCGTTCATCAGATGGGCCGTGGAGCAAGGACACACGGTGTTCGTCGTTTCCTGGGTCAATCCCGATGAACGCCAGGCGAAGAAGAGCTTCGAGCACTACATGCGCGAGGGCATCCTGGAGACCCTCGACGTCATCAAGCGCGCCACGGGCGAGGAAGAGGTCAATGCCATCGGCTATTGCGTCGGCGGCACCCTGCTGGCCGTGACGCTGGCCTACATGGCGGCCACCGGCGACGAGCGGATCCAGAGCGCCACCTTCTTCACCACCCAGGTCGATTTCACCCACGCGGGCGATCTGAAAGTGTTCGTCGACGAAGAGCAGATCGAAGCGCTGGAAAAACGGATGGAGGAAAAGGGCTATCTCGATGGCTCGAAGATGGCCTCCGCCTTCAACCTGTTGCGGTCGAACGATCTGATCTGGCCCTATATGGTCAACAACTACCTGAAGGGGCGCGAACCTTTCCCCTTCGACCTGTTGTTCTGGAATTCGGACTCCACCCGGATGCCGGCGGCCAATCACTCCTTCTATCTGCGCAACTGCTACCTGGAAAACCGCCTCTCCAAGGGCGAGATGGAAATCGCCGGCGAACGGCTGGACCTGGGGAAGGTGACGATCCCGGTCTACAACCTCGCCACCCGCGAGGATCACATCGCTCCGCCGGAATCGGTGTTTCTCGGCTCCAGCTTCTTCGGCGGCAAGGTGGACTATGTGCTCTCCGGCTCGGGGCATATCGCCGGGGTGGTCAATCCGCCCGCCAAGAAAAAGTATCAATACTGGGTCGATGGTCCGCCGACGGGCTCACTTGAGCACTGGATCGCCCAGGCGAGCGAACATCCCGGTTCCTGGTGGCCGCATTGGGACGCCTGGATCCGCGCGCAGGACGACACCACTGCCAAGGCGCGCAAGCCGGGCGCCCGGCGCATGAAGATCCTGGAGGATGCGCCCGGCAGCTACGTCAAGACGCGCTCCTGACCGTCCGCATCCGACGCCTCCATCCTGCCCCAGCCTTGGCATGGGGCGGGAAAATGCGGTATGACTGAAAAGGCTCTCGCAGGCACCTTCCGGCGCCTCGGAGCACCGATCGCGCTGGGTCTGGCCGCGTCATCGGGTATCCGCTTCAGTCGCTGACAGGTTCAGCCGAATACAGGCGCATCATGCCGCACACTCCGCAGCGGACCGGCACGCCGGCCGCAAAATACTCCGTTTACAGGCCCATGGACGCAGGAAAGATTCCGGCGCTGGGCATGGATGCGGATGTCTGGCGGCGCCACGCCAGCGGCTGGAGTGTGTGGACCCGCTTCGCCACCCTGCCCCTGCTGCATCTCGCCGTCTGGTCGCATGCCTGGTACGGCTGGCCGGTGGCGCTTGCCGCTATCGCGCTGGTGTGCATCTGGTTGTGGCTGAACCCGAGGCTCTTCCCACCGCCCAGACGGTTCGACAGCTGGCACGTGCGCGCGACCTTCGGCGAACGGGTGTGGCTCAACCGGCTGATGGTCCCGATCCCCGACGCCATCAACCGCCGGGCCATGGTGCTGTCGCTGGTCACCGGCATCGGCTTCGTCATCGGACTGTGGGGCGCGGCGACCACCAGCCTGGTGCCGCTCGTCATCGGTCTGGTTCTGACCTATACGGGGAAGATGACCTTCCTGCAGACCATGGTCGGGCTCTACGACGAGATGCGCGACGCGCATCCCGTCTACCGCTCCTGGAGCGTCACTCCGGACAACGACAACGCTGCCAGCCACCAGACCGGCAAGCAGACACGTCGCCAGACAGGGTCCTGACTGAACGCGCGGGCGCCTCAGCCCCCGCGCGTCAGAACCTTGTCGAACCGCTCCAGTGCCCAGTCGACATCCTCACGGCCCAGCACCAGCGGCGGCGCGATGCGAATGGTGTCTTCATGGGTGTCCTTGGCCAGGATCCCCTCATCGCGCAGCGCCTCGCAATACCCCCGCGCGCCGCCGGCTTCCGGATGCAGCTCCACGGCAATCATCAGGCCGCGCCCGCGCACCTCGCGCACCGCATTGGAGCGGATTTCCCCCAGTCCTTTGCGGAAATACGCCCCTTGGGTTTCCGCATTGTCGATCATCCCCTCCTCGACCAGCACCTTCAGCGCCATGCGGGCGACGGCACAGGCGAGCGGATTGCCGCCAAAGGTCGAGCCATGCTCGCCCGGCTTCAGAACGCCGAGAACCTCCGAGTTGGAGAGCACCGCTGAAACCGGATAGAAGCCCCCGGACAGCGCCTTGCCGACCAGCGTCACATCCGCCTCGACCCCTTCATGCTCTTCCGCCAGCAGCCGCCCGGTGCGCCCGAGGCCGGTCTGGATCTCATCGAGAATCATGGTGATGTTGCGCGCGGTGCACAGCTCCCGCGCCTTGCGAAAATACCCTTCGGGTGGAAGGAGAATGCCAGCCTCGCCCTGGATCGGTTCGGCGAGAAAGGCGACCGTATTGTCGGTGACTGCCGCTTCCAGCGCCTCATAGTCGCCGAACGGGACCACCTTGAACCCGGGCGCGAAGGGACCGAACCCGGCGCGCGCCGTCGGATCCGTCGAGAAGCCGACGATGCCCAGGGTGCGACCATGGAAGTTGTTGGCGCAAACGATGATTTCCGCCTTGCCCGCCGGCACGCCCTTCACCTCGTAGCCCCATTTACGTACCGCCTTGACCGCCGTTTCCACCGCCTCGGCGCCGGAGTTCATCGGCAGGATCTTGTGCGCGCCGGTCAGGGCCGAGAGATCTTCATAGAGAAGCGCAAGCTGGTCGTTGTGAAAGGCCCGGGAGGTCAGCGTCAGCTTGCCGGCCTGCTCTACCATCGCATCGCGGATGCGCGGATGGCAGTGCCCCTGGTTGACGGCTGAATAGGCGGAGAGGCAATCGAGATAGCGCCGCCCCTCCACATCCCACAGCCAGACGCCCTCGCCTCTCGTCAGGACGACGTCCAGCGGCTTGTAGTTATGCGCACCCAAGCGGTGTTCGGCGGCGATGTAGTCTTCCGGCAACCGGCTCATGCGGGCCTCCTCGGATCAAGTGATGCAAAAGTCAGTGAACGGGTGGTCGGGGCGCGTTCCTTCGCTTACCCGAACGGCTGGGTGGGCCGGTCCATGATTTCCTGCCCGAACAGGCTGGCCACCAGCTCGGCAAGCACGAGCGCGCTGCGACCGCGGTCATCGAGAAACGGGTTCAGCTCGACCACGTCGAGCGAGCCGACGCAGCCCGCATCCTCCAGAAGCTCCATCACCAGATGGGCCTCGCGATAGGTGGCGCCGCCCGGTACGGTGGTGCCCACGCCAGGGGCGACCGTGGGGTCGAGGAAATCCACGTCGAGCGATACGTGCAGCACGCCGTTTTCGGCGGCGACACGGTTCAGGAACCGGTGCAGCAGAACCGAGACACCATGTTCGTCGATCTGCCGCATGTCGACGATCGACACGCCGCGCCGGCGCAGCAGATCGCGTTCTCCCGGGTCGATCGAGCGGGCGCCGAACACGCACATGCGCTCCGGCGGAATGGATGTGGTCGGGTCATCACCGAACACCGGCCGCAATTCCTCTTCACCGGCGAGCAGCGCCAGCGACATGCCGTGCATGTTGCCCGAAGGCGAAATCGAGGGAATGTTGAAATCCGCATGGGCATCGAGCCAGAGGACGAACAGCGGCCTGCCCTCCTCCTCCCAGTGGCGGGCAACCCCCATGACCGAGCCCATCGCCAACGAGTGATCGCCGCCGAGAAACACCGGCAGCGTGCCGGCCTTGCACAGATCGTAGGATTGGCGGGCAAGCGGTCGCACCCAGCTCGCCACCCGCTCCGGGCTGTGGGCGGCGCCGGCGAAGGTCAATGGCCCCAAAGCTCGTGCATCCAGTTGCACCACATTGCCATGGTCGGTGACATCCCGGCCAAGGGCGACCAGTCGGGCTTCCAGTTCGGCGACGCGCAAGGCCTCCGGCCCCATACCCGCCCCGCGACGGCCCGTTCCCGCCTCCACCGGCACGCCAAGCAAACCGATCCGCCGCGCCCCGTTTCCGCTCATCATCCGCCTCCCCGCATCCTGGTGCCGGAGATGGGAGACGCCCTCCCTTCCCGGTCGTTTCACAAAGGATGCGCCGATTGCGCGGTGGCAAATAGATGGATTTTCGGCGATTTGTTCAGGAATTCTGCCATAGTGGCAGGCTCAATGGAGCAATGTGACAGATATGGATGATCTCGACCGGAAGCTGATCGCCCTGCTGCGCCACGATTCCCGCCTGCCGGTTGCCTCGCTCGCCGCCGAGCTCGGCACGTCCCGGGCCACGGTTCGGGCGCGGATGGACCGGCTGGTGGCCGATGGCACCATTCAGGGCTTCACCCTTCGCCTGCGCAGCGATGCGACGGGCCGGCCGATTCGCGCGGTGATGATGATCGAGGTCGAGGGACACCGGGCCGATGCGATCGTGCGCCGGCTCTATGGCTTTCCGGACGTGCGCGCGCTGCACACCACCAACGGGCGCTGGGATGTGGTCGCGGAGATCGAGGCGGACACGCTGGAGGCCTTTGACCGGCTGCTGTCGACCATCCGCGGCCTCGACGGCATCGCCTCCTCCGAAACCAGCATCCTTCTCGCCTCGCGCAAGGGATAGGCCGCGCATCTATCGCCGGGACGCGGCAGGCCGGCACAAACCGCCCGACAAACGCAAAACGGCCCGCCAAAGGGCGAAGACGCCTCCCCCGTCCTCCCCGGGCAAGCCTTGGCGCGACCCGGGATCGGGGAGCCGATGGGCCTGCATTTTCAAGGAGCAGGACTCGAGAGGTCGTGGCTCTCCGGTCCCGGATCTCCGCTTGCGCTTCGTCCGGGAGGACGCCCTGAGAAGGGGCTTGTCATAACGCAAAACGGCCCGCCAAAGGGCGGGCCGTCGTGTTTCTTGCAAGAACCGATCCGGAGATCAGCGCTTGGAGAACTGGAAGCTCCGGCGCGCCTTGCGCTTGCCGTACTTCTTACGCTCGACAACGCGGCTGTCGCGGGTCAGGAAGCCTTCCTTCTTGAGCACACCGCGCAGCTCCGGCTCGTAATGGGTCAGAGCCTTGGAGATGCCGTGACGCAGCGCGCCGGCCTGGCCGGACAGGCCGCCACCGGTGACGGTGGCGATCACGTCATACTGGCCGTCGCGATCGGTCAGAACGATCGGCTGACGCAGGATCATCTGCAACACCGGACGCGCGAAATACTCCACGAAGTCCTTCTTGTTGATGGTGATCTTGCCGGTGCCCGGCTTGATCCAGACACGTGCGATCGCGTCCTTCCGCTTGCCGGTCGCGTAGGCGCGGCCATGGGCGTCAAGCTTCTGGACATGCACAGGAGCTTCGGACTGGCCGGCGTCGATGGCGCCGCCGAGTTCTTCGAGGGACTGCAGCTCAGCCATGGTCAAGCCCTCTTTCCGTCGTTCTTCGCGTTGAAGGCCTTGAAGTCAACCGTGACCGGCGTCTGGGCTTCATGCGGATGGGTGGACCCGGCGTAAATCCGGAGATTCTTCAGCTGCTGGCGGCTCAGCGGGCCACCCGGCATCATGCGCTTCACGGCCTGCTCCAGAACGCGCTCGGGGAACTTGCCCTCGATGATGGCGCGCGCGGTGCGTTCCTTGATGCCACCGGGATAACCGGTGTGCCAGTAGTACTTCTTGTCCTGCAGCTTGTTGCCCGTCAGAACCGCCTTGTCGGCGTTGATGACGATGACATTGTCGCCGCAGTCGATGTGCGGGGTGAAGGTCGGCTTGGTCTTGCCGCGCAAAGTGTTGGCAATGAAGGCGGCCAGGCGGCCGACGACAACGCCCTCAGCGTCGATCAAGATCCACTTTTTCTCGACCTCGGCCGTCTTGGCAGAATAGGTCTTCATGGGTGCGATCCGTTTTTGTCGCGAACCGGACATTGCCAGATGTCAGCCAAGCCGGTCCGAATGCCATGCAAAACGGCCCCAAACGGGACCGCGTGCTGTCGAAGGGTATTTACGCGTGGCGGAACAACCTGTCAATCAACATTATTCGCACCGCCCTCGAGATTTGCCAAATAAAACAATGCATTATAAAAACGGTATGATATTACCACATAAATTCCTCACCCAAACCGCCCTGCGCCGGCTCAGCTTTCCCGTGGCGGGATCGAATAGGTCGCGGTTGCGTGGGAAACCAGCTCCTCGCTGCCACGGCTGCGGATACCGCATTCGGTGACGGCCAGCCGCTTGCCGAGCTTCAGCAGCGAACAGGTGGCGATCAGCTCGCCGGGCTCGGGCTTGCGCAGGAAGTTGATCGACTGATGGGTGGTCACCGCAAGCCCCACCGGCCCGATATGGGCGAGAATCACGATATAGGCGGCGAGATCGGCGAGCGTCATCTGAGTCGGGCCGGACACCGTCCCCCCGGGGCGCAAATGCCGGTCCTGCGGGGTGATCGACACCACCGCCTGCCCCGATGACAGGTCCTCGATGGCATAGATCCGCCCATCCACATGCACTTGCGGAAACTCCCGGTCGATGAACTCGTCCAGTTCCGCGATACTCATGATCGGCTGCAAGATATTCCCTCCCTCGCGTATCTCCCCTTTCCGTTTACGGAATGCGACCTTGCATCACAAGGCCCACGCGGCGCTTTGTCGGCGCCGGCCGCTCCGCTATAACGGGCAGACACGTCAAGGAGACCGCTCGCCATGCTGCAAGCGCAAGATGCCACCCCACCGATCGCCCAGGACCGCCAGGGCGGCGTTCTGACCCTCACCCTGCAACGGGAGGCAAGCCGCAACGCGCTGTCGGAGGAGATGATGGCCGCGCTTCAGTCGGCGCTCGAGGGTGCGGCAGAGGATCCCGAGGTGCGGGTGGTCGTGCTCAGGGCAACGGGCGCGGTGTTCTGCGCCGGTCACGACCTGAAGGAGATGACCGCGGCCCGCGCAAAGGCCGATGGCGGCCGGGCCTATTACACGGATGTGATGGGGCGCTGCTCACGGCTGATGCAGACCATCGTCACTCTGCCCAAGCCGGTGATCGCCGAGGTGGGCGGCATGGCAACCGCCGCCGGGCTGCAGCTGGTTGCCTCCTGCGATCTGGCGATTGCCAGCGACACGGCCCGGTTCTGCACCCCCGGCGTCAATATCGGCCTGTTCTGTTCCACGCCGATGGTGGCGCTGTCGCGCAATGTCTCGCGCAAGCAGGCGATGGAGATGCTGCTCACCGGCGAAATCATCGACGCCTCGACCGCCCGCGAATTCGGGCTCGTCAACCGGGTCGTGCCGGAGGCCTATCTCGGTCAGGTGGTGGCGAAATATGCCGAAACCATCGCCGCCAAATCGCCGCTGACGCTGAAGACCGGCAAGGAAGCGTTCTATCGGCAGATCGAGATGCCGCTTGCCGAGGCCTATGACTACTGCGCCCAGGTGATGGTCGACAACATGATGGCCCGCGATGCGGAGGAAGGCATCGGCGCCTTCCTGGAAAAGCGCTCGCCCGATTGGACCGGGGAATAACCCTTCCCCGCGCCCGCCGCCCTGCCCTTACCGGAGCCCCTTGCCGTGAACCATGACAGCTACTCGGACGCCTATATCCGCGACATCCTCGACGGGGTGAAGACCATTGCCCTGGTCGGCGCCAGCGCCAACACCGTGCGGCCGTCCTACTTCGTTCTGAAATACCTGCTGTCCAAGGGCTATGAGGTCATCCCGATCAATCCGGGACAGGCCGGCAAGGAGATTCTCGGCCAGACCGTCCATGCCTCACTGGCGGATGTCCCCGTTGCCATCGACATGGTCGACATCTTCCGCAATTCGGAGGCGGCCGGCGCCGTCGTTGAGGAGGCCTTGCGGCTCCCGACGTTGCCCAAGGTCATCTGGATGCAGCTTTCCGTGCGCAATGACGCGGCGGCCCGGCTGGCGGAGGACAAGGGTCTCAAGGTGGTGATGGATCGCTGCCCGAAGATCGAATACGGGCGCCTTTCCGGCGAGATCGGCTGGACCGGCGTCAATTCGCGCAACCTGTCGGCCAAGCGTCCGGTGTTGAAGAGCGGCTATCAGCATCGCGGACTGGCGACGAGCAAACCGCCTCAGGACTGAGCCCCCAGGAGGGGGCGAGCGTCGCCCGACACCCCCGCCCGGAACGGGAAAGCCTGTCAAACAAGGCGTTTGACGAGGTGCCCGCCCCGGGTGCACTCTGCAAAAGGTGACCGCGCGCCGATTGGCGGCCCGCGGGACATGGCAGCACACGAGACAGGCAAGGTGACCACTTCGCGCAAGTCCGGGAGCCTGCAACCGGATGGGCCGGCAAGGCTCAAACGTCCCCAACCCCAGCCCGACATCATCGGCTGGCGGGAGATCGTCTCCCTGCCGGACCTTGGTATCGCCACGCTCAAGGCCAAGATCGACACTGGCGCGCGCACCTCCGCGCTTCATGCGGTCGACCAGCAGCTGTTCGAGCGCGAAGGCCGCAAGTGGGTGCGTTTCAAGGTCCCCGCCTCGGCCGCGCACAAGACCATCCCGGTCGAGACCCCGCTGATCGACGAGCGCGACATCAAGAACACCAGCGGCATTCCCGAACGGCGCTTCGTGATCCGCACGACGCTGCTGCTCGGCCGTCATCACTGGTCCATCGAGGCATCGCTCGCCAATCGCGCGAAGATGGAATTCGATCTGATCCTTGGACGTTCGGCAATCCGCCGGCGCGGCGTCCTTGTCGATCCTGGGCGTTCCTATGTCGCCGGAGCTCCAAGCAGCCAGTTTCACGTTGGGGCACCGATCGTGCCACCGCCATCCGGAGACATACCATGAAGATCGCCATGATGGCCCGCAACCCGGACCTTTACTCGCATCGCCGGCTCAAGGAGGCCGCCGAGGAACGCGGGCATGAGATGCAGATCGTCAACACCCTGCGCTGCTACATGAACATCGCCTCGCGCCGGCCGGAAATCTATTATAACGGCGAGAAGCTACCGCTCTTCGATGCGGTGATCCCGCGCATCGGCGCTTCGGTCACCTTCTACGGCCTGGCCGTACTGCGTCAGTTCGAGATGATGGGCGTGTTCCCGCTCAACGAATCCGTCAGCATCGGCCGTTCGCGCGACAAGCTGCGATCGATGCAACTGCTGGCTCGCGATGGGGTCGGCCTGCCGGTCACCACCTTCGCCCATGACCCGAAGCAGACCGAGGAAGTGTTGAAGCTCGCCGGGGGCGCGCCGCTGGTGATCAAGCTGCTGGAGGGCACCCAGGGCATTGGCGTCGTCCTTGCCGATACCCACCGCTCGGCGAAATCCGTGATCGAGGCGTTTCGCGGCGCCGGGGTCAACATTCTCGTGCAGGAGTTCATCAAGGAAGCCGGCGGCACCGATATCCGCGCGCTGGTGGTGGATGGCAAGGTGATCGCCGCGATGAAGCGTACCGGCGCTGAAGGCGAGTTCCGCTCAAACCTGCATCGCGGCGGCAGTGCGGAGCCCACCCGCATTTCGCCGGAGGAGCGGCAGGCCGCCGTTCGCGCAGCCAAGACCATGGGGCTCAATGTCTGCGGTGTCGACATGCTGCGGGCCAATCATGGCCCCGTGGTGATGGAGGTGAACTCCTCCCCCGGGCTGGAAGGGGTGGAAAAGGCCACCGGCATCGACGTTGCCGGCAAGATCATCGAATTCATCGAGAAGAAAGCCAAACCGGGCAAGACCCGCACCAGGGGGAAAGGGTGACGCCGCCGACGGCCTCACAGCCGGCACGGCCCCGGGGCGGAGCGGAGCCGCGTCCGCCCTTCGCGATCGGATCCTTCACGATCGCCCCGGGGGAGCGGCGCACCATCGACCTTCCGGTCAGCGTGTTGTCCGACCACACGCCGGTTTCCATGTCGGTGCATGTGGTCCATGGCGCACGCCCCGGACCGACGCTGTTCGTCAGCGCGGCGATCCATGGCGACGAAATCATCGGCGTGGACATTGCCCGCCGGGTTCTGCGCCAGCCGGCGCTGGAGAACCTGCGCGGAACCTTGCTGGTGGTCCCGATCGTCAATGCCTTCGGCTTCCACAGCCATTCCCGCTACCTGCCGGACCGGCGCGACCTCAACCGCAGCTTCCCCGGCAGCCCGCGCGGGTCGTTGGCCGCCCGCCTTGCCCATCTTTTCATGACCGAGGTGGTGGCGCGCGCCGATATCGGCATCGACCTGCACTCCGCCGCCATTCACCGGACCAACCTGCCACAAATCCGCGTCTCACCATCCAAGCCCGAAACCCTCGCCCTTGCCGAAACCTTTGGCGCGCCGGTGATTCTCACCTCGCCGCTGCGTGAGGGGTCACTGCGGCAGGCGGCGCAGCAGCATGATGTCGACATCCTGTTGTTCGAGGGCGGCGAGGGTCTGCGTTTCGATGAATTCGCCGTGCGGGTCGGCGTCAGCGGCATCCTGCGGGTGATGCGCCAGCTCCACATGATCGGCCCGAAGGGCGTCACCAGGCCGAAGGCGCCGCCGATCAAGGTCGGCTCCAGCACCTGGCTGCGCGCGCCGGCCGGAGGATTGCTGCGCGCGTTCAAGACCATCGGCGACACGCTGACGCCGGGCGATCTGCTCGGCACCGTCTCCGATCCCTTTGGCGAGGTGGAACAGGATGTCGTCGCCACAACCGCCGGCCTGATCATCGGTCGCACCAACCTGCCGGTGGTGAACGAGGGCGATGCATTGTTTCACATCGCAGCCATGCCCCATGACGATGCCCTGAGCACCATCGACAGCCTGACGGAACAACTCGGCAGCGATCCGCTGTTCGATGAGGATGAAATCATCTGACCAAGGCCTGAGGCGGATCTGTTTTCTTTGACCGCCTCCGCGCCTTCGGCCAGTATGCCGCGCATTCATCCACGGTGGAGGATTCCATGACTGACCGCATTCCCGGCTTCTCGACGCTCGCCATTCACGCGGGCGCCCAACCGGACCCGTCCACCGGCGCGCGCACCACGCCGATCTACCAGACGACCTCCTTCGTGTTCGATGACGTCGACCATGCCGCCTCGTTGTTCGGCCTGCAGGCGTTCGGGAACATCTATACCCGGATCACCAACCCGACCACGGCGGTGCTGGAAGAGCGGGTCGCCGCGCTTGAGGGCGGCACCGCCGCGCTTGCCGTCGCGTCCGGCCATTCCGCGCAGTTGCTGACCTTCCACGCCATGATGACCCCGGGCGACAACATTGTCGCGGCGAACAAGCTTTATGGCGGCTCGATCAACCAGCTCAACCATTCGTTCAAGAGCTTCGGCTGGAACGTCAAATGGGCGGATGCGGAAGACCCGCAGAGCTTCGCCGATCTGATCGACGACCGCACCCGCGCCGTGTTCATCGAGAGCCTGGCCAACCCGGGCGGCGTGGTGACCGACATCGCCGCGATTGCCGAAATCGCCAAGGCGCGCAACGTGCCGCTGGTGGTCGACAACACGATGGCCTCCCCCTATCTCTGCCGGCCGATCGAGCATGGCGCCGATATTGTCCTGCATTCGCTGACCAAGTTCATGGGCGGGCACGGCAACTCCATGGGCGGCGTCATCGTTGATGGCGGCTCCTATGACTGGTCGTCCAGCGAGAACTACCCGATGCTGTCCAAGCCCCGGCCGGAATACAACGGCATGGTGCTGCACGAGACCTTCGGCAATTTCGCCTTTGCCATCGCCTGCCGGGTGCTGGGCCTGCGCGATCTCGGACCGGCGATTTCGCCGATGAACGCCTTCCTGCTGCAGACCGGCATCGAAACCCTGCCGCTCCGCATGCAGCGTCATTGCGACAACGCGCTGAAGGTCGCCGAATATCTCGATGGGCACGACAAGGTCAGCTGGGTGTCCTACGCCGGACTTCCGGGCGATCCGAACTACGCCAAGCACCAGAAATACATGCCCAAGGGCGCCGGCGCGGTGTTCACCTTCGGGGTCAAGGGCGGCTATGACGCCGGCGTTGCCGTGGTCTCCAACTGCGAGATCATCTCCCACCTTGCCAACATCGGCGACACCCGCTCGCTGATCATCCATCCGGCCTCCACCACCCATCGCCAGCTCACCGACGAGCAGAAGACGGCGGCGGGCGCTGGCCCCGACGTGGTGCGGATTTCCGTCGGCCTGGAAGACGCGGAAGACATCATCGCCGATCTGGATCAGGCGCTGGCCAGCGTCAAGGGCTGACCGTCTTCACAGCGCGGCACAACAACAAACGGGCCGGGGAGCATCTCCCCGGCCTGACAGACTGCTGAAAAGGACAACCGCCCCTCACGGCGTCATCCCGGGCAAGCGTCAGCGCGACCCGGGATCGGAGAGCCGGAAGGCAAGCGTTCCAATGGATTGGAGCCGACACGTTGTGGCTCCCTGATCCCGGATCTCCGCTACGCTGCGTCCGGGATGACGAACTCAGACGAATTGTCCTTACCCAAATGGCCCGGGGGCTTGCCGGTCCATCTTTGTTTCATCTCCCGAGGATTGAAAACCGTCTCGTCAGCCGGCCGCCCGCGCCACATCGCCTGTATGCAGCCTCGCGCGGATCCAGAACTCGACCATGGCCGCGAGCACGATGACGATGAAGCCCTGATGGAACAGGGCCAACGTGAAGGGCACATGGCCAAGCAAGGTCAAGATGCCGAGGGTCATCTGCACGAACAGCACGCCAACCACCGCCAGCGCCACCGGACGCAGGGCGCGGGCGCTCGCGTTGCGCCATACCCGGACAGCCATCCAGACGGCCGCCAGAACCAGCAGATAGGCGGTAAGGCGATGCTGGAACTGCACCGTCAACACGTTTTCGAAATGATTGAGCCACGCCGGCTGCATCAGCCACAGCCCATCCGGGATCCAGGCACCATCCATCAGCGGCCAGGTATTGAAGGTGAGGCCGGCATTGAGACCCGCGACCAGCCCGCCGAGGAAGATCTGCACGCCGAGCAGCGCCAGCAGCCCCCCCGCCGCGCCGCTGTAGCGGCCCCTCCCCCGGCGCGCCGGGCCGTCCAGTGGCGCCAGTGCCAGATGGCGAGCCAGCGCAAGCAGATAGGCAAGGATCAGGCAGGCAAGCGTCAGATGGGTTGCCAGTCGGTACTGGCTGACATCGACCCGGTCGACGAGACCGGAGGCCACCATCCACCAGCCGATCCCCCCTTGCATGCCGCCAAGCACGAAGCCTCCGATCAGCCAGGGGCGCAACCAGGGTTCCACCCGCCCGCGTGCCCAGAACCAGACCAGCGGCAGGAAGAAGGCCACGCCAATCACCCGGCCGAGCAAGCGGTGGCTCCATTCCCACCAGTAGATGAACTTGAACTCCGCCAGCGACATCCCCTTGTTGATGAGCTGGTATTCAGGGATCTGGCGGTATTTCTCCAGCTCCTCCTCCCACTCGGCAACGGAGAGCGGCGGAATCACCCCGTGGATCGGCTTCCATTCGGTGATCGACAGGCCGGATTCGGTCAGTCGGGTGGCGCCGCCGACCACGATCATGGCGAAGATCAGCAGGCAAACGCCATAGAGCCAGACCCGAATGGCCCGCCGGTCGCGCGCGCGCTGCTCTGCCGTGTGCTCGAAAGACACTGCCATATCCGTCATGTTTCCTCCGCCCTGACCCGTGCCTGAAGCTGGCTCGGAGCCTCCCCTCAAAGCCGGTTACAGACCGTGGCCGCGAATGACAAGGCTTGACGCGCCCGGAGAATGTGACACATGCAGCGGACAAGCGCGGTTTGCCGCGCGCCCTCTCCCGCTGATACGGACGACAACGCCCATGCCCTCTCGCCTGCGCAAGTTCATTGGAATGGTGATTCTGGTGACCTTCGTCATCGTCTACGCCTTCATCGCCATGGTGATTGGCGACATGACGCTGCAAAACGCCCATACAGCCGTGCAGATGCTTTATTTCGCCATCGCCGGTATCGCCTGGACCATTCCCGCCGGCGCGCTGATCTGGTGGATGGAGCGCCCCGCGACAATCAGCCGCAAGCAGGCTGAGGACTAAGCCGGCTGCGGATCCGCTTCATGGCGTTGAGCACCGGGAACGGCGCGCCGGTGAGATACTGGGCAATGATCGCCCGATCCTGGAAGTAGCCATTCAGCGACACGCGCGGCAGCTCCAACAGCGGCTCGCCGCCGGTCAGGACGCCCGGATGGGTGGTCACCGCTGCACGAAAGCCGAACTCGCGCACCGCCTCCGTCGACTGGTGGTTCACGGCAGCCTCGAAACCATAGGGATAGGCGAACATGGTGGGCCGAAGCCCCAGTTCCGCCTGGAACCGCTCAAGGCCCTGCCGGATTTCGGCGCGCATGTCGTCGCGAGTCAGGCGGGCCAGCGCGAAGTGATTGTGCGTATGCGCACCTAGGCTGAACAACGGATCGGCGCAGAGCCTGCGGATGTCATCCCAACCGAGGATGAGCTCCTCGGCCAACGCAGCAAGGTCCAGCCCATGGTGCTCGGCGAGCCGCCGGATCTCCATCCGCTGCGACCGTTCGCCAAGATCCAGCGAATACCACTTCAGCAGCCTGTCGAAGACCTGCCTCTTGCGTGCGGGGGTATTGGTCGGCAACCGCTGCATCCGTTCGCCGACCGGTGTTTCGATCGCCTCGGCCGAAGCAACGATCCGCTCCAGCGCTTCCCACCAGATTTCCGAGGTCCGATCCACGAAGCCGCTGGTGACGAAAATGGTGAAGGGCACCTGGTGTCGCTTCAGGACCGGATAGGCGATGTCGAGATTGTTGCGATAGCCATCATCGAAGGTCAGGGCGGCAAAGGGGCGCCCGCCGCTTTGCCCCATCCGGTCGACCGCCTCGTCCAGCGAGACGAAATCGAAGCCGGAACCACGCACCTGTTCGATGGTCTGCTCCAGAAAATCGGAGGTGACGGACAGGTGCCTGTTGGGGAGAAAGTCACCATGTGCTTTCCCTGTCCGCACGCTGTGCAGGGTGAAGATGAGGC
Source organism: Stappia indica (assembly GCF_020177335.1). Classification (GTDB taxonomy): domain Bacteria; phylum Pseudomonadota; class Alphaproteobacteria; order Rhizobiales; family Stappiaceae; genus Stappia; species Stappia indica_B. The sequence continues at coordinate 563,568 of NZ_JAIVMG010000001.1, forward strand.
CCTTGCCGGCTGTCAGCGGCGACAAGAGACGCCCGATGCCGCTCCAGTGAAGCAGTTTGCAGCCACTTCCAAGGATCTGCCGGCGCACGTCCATTCCAGCCCCTTCCCGAGCGTCCCGATAACACAGGCGCGAGCCTAGCGACGTTTTCTTTAGAACTCCTTGCTATTTGAAATTGCAATAACGCCTCACGGCGGCCATCCAATTGGACTGAGAACGAGAGAACGCACGGATGTCAGCAACCTCTGCGCCCCCCGCCTTCCGGCTCCCCGCACATACCTGGGAAGAGATGGATGCAGAAGCCATGAGGATCGATGCCATGCTGGAGTCCGGCGACTTCGCCATCCGCGCCGCCAATGATCCCGCTGAGGTCGAGGTGGAATGGCGCGCCCTTCAGGAAAACGCGTTCGGCACGCTTTTCACCAGCTACGACTGGCTGTCGTCCTGGCAACACCATGTCGGACGGGCGCGGGGCATCGAAGCGCTGATCGTCGTCGGGACGATCGAGGGTAAGCCGGCGTTCCTGCTGCCGCTGGGACTGATGCGCGCGGCCGGCGGCACCCTGACCATCGCCCGCTTTCTCGCCGACTTCCATGGCAATCAGAACAGTGGCCTGTGGCGCCGGGACATCCTTGCCGGCATTCACGGGCGCACCCTCCGGAAGGCCCTGATTTCCATCGGCCGGCGCCACGGCATTGACCTCTTCGATCTGAAATATGTCCCGGCGGAGATCAACGGACGTGTGCACCCCCTGGTTGATCAAGCGTCGATCGAAAGCCTCAACGCAATTCACGCCCTGCCACTGATCCCCGACTTCGATACGCTCTACAAGGCGCGGCGCAGTTCAAGCGCGCGCAAGAAGCTGCGGACCAAGGAAAAGAAACTCGGCGAGATCGGGCCGGTGCGCATCGAGCGTGCGCGGGACGCGGCAACTGCGCTTTCCTTCCTCGATACGCTGATCGCGCAGCGCGGCGCGCGGCAAGAAAGCAGCGGCATTCCCAATGTGTTCGAGCCGGAAGACGTTCGGGCGTTCTTGTCGGAGCAGCTCACAAAGGCTCTCGACGACGGATCGGACAGCTTCATGATCCACGCCCTGATCGTCGGCGACGCGGTCAAGGCGACCTATCTGTCCGGCCTCCAGTTCGACCGGTTCCACGCCTACACCAACAGCATCAGCGAGGACGTGGCCGCCTGCAGCCCTGGCGACATCCTGCTGAACCATGTGGTCGCCGAGGCATGCGCGCTCGGCGCCGCGACCTTTGACTTCGGTCTGGGCGCGGAGCGCTACAAGACCGCCTGGGCGGACAAGGAGGTCTTGATGGATATCGAGATCCCGGTCACGTTCAAGGGCCGCTGCGCCGAGATGAGCGTGCGTGCGCTGCGCAACAGCAAACGCTATATCCGCAACTCCCCGCGCCTGTGGGCCATCGTCCGCCGACTGCGCCGCCTCGGCCTGCCGCTCTGAGGCGGTGAGGCTGCCTCTGCGGGAGCCCTTCCAACAGCCTGATCGCCTCCTACTCACGCAACCGAGAGCCTGCCGTCTGTCAGGCCGCCATGTCGGAGCGTGGCCGCTTGCCGCCGTCGTCCCGGCTCACGGTTTCGATCGCCACCGGTGCGCCGGTGTGTTCTTCCAGCATCCGCAGCGCCTCTTCCAGCTCCGGGCCTGCCGGCGATCCGCCGGACGCCACCACCACCTGATCGGCCATGGCCAGGATCTGCGCGCTGATGAGGGAATCGTCGATCAACCCGAGATCGAAGAACACCTGGTCGTAGGTATGGTCGATGGCGGTCATCAGCGTTTCGAAACGGCCGCTCTGCGCCAGGTCATCGTCGATGAGCTGGCGGCCCGACTCGATCACATGCGCGCGCGAGGCCGTATCGCGATAGATCACCCCGGCGAACGAGGCGCTGCCATCCAGAAGCTCGGCAAACCCGGCCACGGCCTCCGGATCGGCGAGATCCGGGCGCACCTCCAGAAACAGTGGCAACACGCCCTGTTCGGCCGCCTCCCGCACCAGGCGGAACGCCACTTCCTGCGCCACTTCATCGTTGTCGACACTGAGAACGGCAATCCGGCGGGGCCGGTCCTGCGCAGGACGGGAAACCGGAGCATAGGCTGACGCCGCCGTTTCCGCGGCGCTCATCTTCGGTTCATCGCCCGCGGGCGCCTCTGCCTGGGCCGCTTCCGGCGCCTCGGTCGGCGCAGCCGCGCCCGCCTGAGCGGGGGTGACCGTCTGGGGCGCGCCAAAGCCATAGGAAAAGGCACCGCCACCCGCACGGGCATAGCTGGCCGCACCAAAAGCGCCCGCGCCAAATCCGGCGGTGGTCACTGGCGTCGGCATCGCCGGCGGCGCCGGGCTGTCGGAGGCTTCTCCGTCTGCCAGCGGCACGTACACAAAGACCCGGCCGGAAAGGAACTGCCCCAGCACGACCCAGGTAGCGCCGAGCACAAGCGTTGCCAGGGTTGCGATAATCGTGATCGGCAGGACCTTGGGCGAGAAAGGCTCCTGCGGAACCGTGGCCCGGGAGATGACACGGGCATCGGCGGCCAGCACCGTCGCATTGCGCCGGGTGTCCGCCTCGCGGTAGCGGATCATCAACTGATCGAGCTGCGCCGCCTTGACGCCGGCTTCCCGTTCCAGTTCGCGCAGGCGGATCTGATCCTCGTTCGACTTGGCCGCCCGCGCCTTCAACTCGTTCAAGGTTGCGCTCAGCGAAGCAACGCGATCCCGCGCCACCTTCGCGTCGTTCTCAAGACCGGCGATGACCTTGCCCGCTTCGCCGCGAATCTGCCGGTCGAAATCGGTGAGCTGCGAGCGCAGAGCCCGGATCTGCGGATGGTTCGGCAGCAAGGTGGTCGAGAGTTCGGCGATCCGCCCCTGCAACTCCACCTGGCGCTCACGCAGCCGCTGGATCAGCTGCGAGTTCAGCACCTCACTGGCGCTGTCCAGCGAACCACCCTGCTTCAGAAGGCGCCGGAGCTGATTGGCCCGGGCCTCGGCCTGGGACTGGGCGGCGCGTGCGTCGGAAAGCTCAGTGCTGATTTCACCGAGCTGCTGCTGATCCAGCGTCTGATTGTCCGCGCCAAGCAACAGGTCGGCCTGCGAGCGGAACGCCTCGACCTTCTCCTGCGCCGCCTTTACCTCCTGCTGCAGCCGCTCGATCTGCGGCTCCAGTGCCGTCGCGGCGAAGTCCGTCGTCTCGCGCTTCACTGTCGACTGCAGGTTGAGATACTCCTCGACCAGCGCATTGGCGACACCCGCGGCAAGTTCCGGATCCCGTGAGACGAAACGCACAGCGATGACCCGCGAACCATCTACCCGGTAGACTTCAAGGTTCTCATAAAACTTCTTCAGCACCCGCTCTTCCCGCGAGGTACGCCCCGGATCGCGCATCAACCCCAGGGAGATGAACATATCCGTCACCAGCCCCGAGGAGCCATTACCGCCGAACTCCGGAACCGCGGCAAGATCCATGCGCTTGGCCACACGGCGCGCCAGATCGCGGGACATCAGCAACTCGACCTGGCTGGCAACCCCCTCCCCGTCCAGCAGAGCCCGCTCTTCCTCCGCGCCGCGCGCGTCCCCCGGATAGACCGGGCCGGAGGTTTCAATCAGCACCTTGGCTTCGCCGCGATATTTGGGGGAAACGAATTGCAACCCGACAAGAGCAATCAGCGCAACCGCCGCGCACAGCGGCAGCAACCAGCGCAAGGCACCACGCAGGGCGCCAAGTATCGCGGACAGGTCGATCTCGACCCTTTCATCCGCGCCCGAGGGCTGGGGCTGATTCATGACTATTACTCCGCGAGATCCTGGAGCCCATTGTCGGGAATTATGGTAAGCGGACCGTTAACCGGCGGAAAGTCGGCGCTTTCTCATTGATGCCCAATTCATTTCCCGTTGATTCACTGCCCGTTAACCATGATGCGGAAAATACTGGCGCAGTTGCCCCAGGAGACAGGCATGATCACGCGCACCGCATTCGTCATGGCTCTGGCCTTGATGCTCGCCGCTTGCAGCGGCTACCGTCAACCGCCGACCGCGTTCCATGACATTCTTACCAAGCCCTACCGGCTCGATTCCTCGGACGTTCTGCGAGTGATCGTTTTCGGCCAGGCGGATCTCAACAACACCTACACCGTCGATCAGGCCGGCTACATCTCCATGCCGCTGATCGGCAGCGTTCCCGTGCGCGGCCTGACCCTTCGCGAGCTTGAGAAGACCGTTACAAAGCGCTTGAAAAACGGCTATTTGCGCGACCCGGACGTCTCCATCGAAGTCGCCACCTATCGCCCGGTCTTCGTCATGGGCGAGGTCACCAACGCCGGCCAGTATCCGTATGTGGCGGGCATGACCGCCCAGAATGCGATTGCTACCGCCGGCGGGTTCTCCCCCCGCGCCCTGCATGGCACCGTCGACATCACCCGTCAGATCAACGGCGAGGTCATCAGCGGCCGCGTGCCGATCACCGATCCGGTGCGCCCTGGCGACACCATCTACGTGCGCGAGCGGTTCTTCTAAGAAGGGCCGCAAGTCCCTGCATCGTCGGAATTAACCTGCGACTCACTCCTCCCTGCTAGGGTCGACCTCGTGCCAACCGGAAGCATAATCCGGACGTGCACCTTGCGTCGAACAAGGGAGTTTCCGATGACCGCCGCGCCCTTGCGCATCCTTCATATCGTTCGCGCCCCGATCGGCGGGATCTTTCGACATATTGCCGACCTTGCCCTTGCACAGACTCGTGCCGGGCATCAGGTCGGCGTGATTTGCGATTCCAGCACCGGCGGCCCATTCGAGGACGCGGCCATTGCACGGCTCGCTCCGCAACTTGCGCTTGGGCTGGCGCGCTTTCCGATGCGCCGGCAGGTCACCCCGGGCGACCTGCGCTCGGCCCTACGGCTCTACCGGCACATCCGCGACCTGTCCCCGGACGTCATTCACGGCCACGGCGCCAAGGGCGGTGTCTTCGCCCGGGCGATCGGCACCATCCTGCGCATGTCCGGAAAGAAGGTCACCCGCATCTATTGCCCTCATGGCGGCAGCCTGCACTACGATCCGGCCCGTCTTGAAGGAAAGGTCTACTTCGCCCTGGAGCGCCTCCAGCAGCGCTTCACCGACGGGCTCGTATTCGTCTCCGATTACGAATACGCCGCCTACGAAGCCAAGGTGATGACGCCGAAGGCCCCGGCCCGGGTCGTCTACAATGGCCTCTCGCCGGAAGAGTTTTCGAAGGTCAAACCGGACCCGGATGCCGCCGACTTTGTGTTCATCGGCATGCTGCGCGACCTCAAGGGACCGGATCTGTTCATCAAGGCGTTGCACCGCATGAAAAGCGAGCAGGGCCTCACGCCCCGCGCCCTGATCGTCGGCGAAGGCGACGACCACCCGCGCTACGAAAGAATGGTGAGAGACTACGGCCTGAGCGAAACCGTGCGGTTCACAGGTCCCCTCCCCGCGCGCGATGCCTTCCGCAAGGCACAATGCGTCGTGGTGCCCTCTCGCGCCGAGGCAATGCCCTACATCGTTCTGGAGACGGTGGCCGCCGAAGTGCCGCTGATTGCCAGCCGCGTTGGCGGCATCCCTGAGATTTTCGGCCGCTATGCCGACCGGCTGGTGACGCCGGGGGACGCAGGAGAGCTTGCCGGCGCCATGGCTGCGGCCTATGCCGACCCGGAAGGGATGCAGCGCCGTGCTGTCGGCCAGCGCCAATGCCTGTCGGAAACCTTCAATGTGGAGCTGATGAGCGATCGAATCACCTCGCTCTATGTCACCATTCGCGAGCCGAAGCCGCGTGGCGCAACCACGGGGACAGAAGCGCCCGCATTTCTTTCAACCGGTGCGCTTGCAGAATCCAAGGCGCAGGCAGTACGGCGCAAGCCAGAGTAACAGGGTGGGGCCCGCGCCATGACCAATGATCCAACCGTGCGTTTTCTCAAGGACATCCTGCCGCCTGAAAAGGACGATGCAGCCACCAGGCGCAAGCAGGAGAGCGGACAGGAGGCCCGGCATCCCGGCTCGAAACTGTCGCCGCAAGCGCTGGAAATCGCCGAGAGCCTGCAAGACTCCGTTATCTCGCCCTCGGTTCTCGGAGGGACCGTTCGTCTCCTCGACATGGCGATCGTCATTTTCGCCGGGTTGGCAACCTTCGCCTCCACCGGCCCTGGCGGCTATGCGCTCGAACATCTGCTGCTCGTGGGGGCGGCACTCATTCTCGCGGTGGCGTTCCTTCAGGCGGCCGACTGCTACCAGTTGCCCGTGATGCGGACGATGCTGTCACAAGGTGCGCGGATAACGATTGCCTGGACGCTCGTCTTCGGCGTGTTTCTGGTCGTCAAATCCTCCGGCGTCCTCCTGACCGGCACCAGCGAACTCTGGCTGACAACCTGGTACGCGCTCGGGCTTGCCGCAATGCTGGTCTTGCGCCTCACCCTGTCCATTCTCACCCGCCGTTGGACCCGCCAAGGTCGACTGGAACGGCGCGCGGTGATTGTCGGAGGCGGCACGGCGGCGGCCGACCTGATCCACGAAATCGAGATGCATCAGGACAACGACATCCGCATCTGCGGCATCTTCGACGACCGCAAGGGCGACCGCTCTCCGGATATCGTCGCCGGCTATCCGAAGCTCGGCACAGTGGCCGACCTGGTCGAATTCGCCCGGATCGCCCGGATCGACATGCTGATCGTGACGATCCCCTTGCGGGCGGAAAAGCGTCTTCTGGAGTTCCTCAAGACCCTGTGGGTCCTGCCGGTCGACATTCGCCTGTCCGCGCATATGGACAAGATGCGCTTCCGCGATCGCGCCTCCTCCTTCATCGGCACGGTTCCCTTTGTCGATGTGGTGCACAAGCCGATGGCCGACTGGGATTCCATCGCCAAGCGCGCGTTCGACCTGGTTTTCGCCTGCCTGATGATCGTGCTGCTCTCGCCGGTGATGATCGGCACGGCCATTGCCATCCGCATGGAGAGCAAGGGACCGGTTCTGTTCCGCCAGAAGCGCTACGGGTTCAACAATGAGGTGATCGAGGTCCTGAAGTTCCGCTCCATGTACCACGAGATGGCCGATCCGACCGCGAAGAAGGTGGTGACCCGGGACGACCCGCGCGTGACAAGGGTCGGCAAGTTCATCCGGCGCAGCTCGATCGATGAACTGCCACAGCTTTTCAACGTGCTGCGCGGCGATCTGTCCCTGGTCGGCCCGCGACCGCACGCGGTCAATGCCCATACCAATGACACCCTGTGGGACGATGTGGTGGACGGCTATTTTGCCCGCCACAAGGTCAAGCCGGGCGTCACCGGCTGGGCCCAGATCAACGGTTGGCGCGGCGAGGTCGATACGCCGGAAAAGATCCAGAAGCGGGTGGAGTTCGATGTCTACTACATCGAAAACTGGTCGATCCTGTTTGATCTCAAGATCCTCGTCAGCACGCCGTTCGCGCTGCTGAACACGGAGAACGCCTATTGAAGCGCACCCTGCCGGCCCCGCTCTGGCTTTGTCCGCCCCGGCCGCGCGCGGCCGGGAGCGGCTGGAGCGTGCCAGCGGAAACCATTGCGGCCGGCGCCCTCTGGTGCCTCGTGTTTCTGGGCGGCTTCGTCTTTCGGGAACCGGCGCCTTATGAACTGGCGATGCTGGTGGTGCTGGCCGGGTGGCTCATCGGCGGCGCCCGTTTTCCGGCGGCGGTCGGTCCTCTGCTCCTTATCATGGTGCTCTTCGTCACCGGCGGGCTGTTTTCCTCGCTGATGTCGGATGACTTCGGCGAGGCGGCCCTTTACATCACCGTCACCGCCTTTCTTGCCCTGACGGCGATCTTCTTTGCCTGCATTGTTGCGGTGCGCCCCGAGCGGCTCTCCATCATCGCCAATGCCTATATCGCCAGCGCGGTGATCGTCACCCTCACCGGCATCGCCGGCTATTTTCACCTCCTCCCGGGCGACAGTTTCACCCTCTACGGCCGTGCCAAGGGCACCTTTCAGGACCCCAATGTCTATGGGCCGTTTCTGGTGCTCCCCTGGGCTCTGCTGCTGCATCAGGTGCTGACCCGTCCGGTCACGCGTGCCCTGCCGCAGATCGCACTCCTGCTGTTCCTCACCATCGGCGTGTTCCTCAGCTTCTCGCGCGCGGCCTGGGGGCTTCTGGCCTTTGCCGGGATCGGCGTCTATCTCGCGGTTTTCATCACCATGCCGAAGGGCCCGGACCGGTTGCGGCTGATCGCCTATGCGATTGCCGGGCTTGGCGGGCTTGTGTTGCTGCTGGCCATTGCCCTGTCGATCGACAGCGTCGCCGACATGTTCCTGCAGCGCGCCAAGCTGGTCCAGGACTACGACACGGCCCGCCTCGGCCGTTTCGCCCGCTATTCGCTCGGCTTCCAGATGGTGCTGGACCACCCCTTCGGTCTCGGACCGCTGCAGTTCCGCAACTTCTTTCCCGAAGACGAGCACAACAGCTACCTCAAGGCCTTCACCACCTATGGCTGGCTTGGCGGGTTTGCCTATCTGCTGCTGGTGACCGTCACCGTGCGCCAGCTCTTTCCGCTCATGTTCCAGCCGCGCCCCTGGCAACCTTTTGTCCAATGCGTCTTCATGGTGTTGCTCGGGCACATGCTGATGTCGGCGATCATCGACACCGACCGGTGGCGCCATCTCTATCTGCTCTACGGTCTCGCCTGGGGGTTGATCGGCGCGGAACAGGCCTATCGGCGCGCCCGACAAGGGGCGCTGCAGCCACTGCGCTGTGCACAGTCGCTCACACCGCAACAGAACCGCTTGCGCCGCCCGGATCAAACGGCTAGGAAGAAGCCGTTCGCAGATGGACAAACGGGCAGTAGCGCAGCCTGGTAGCGCACTTCACTGGGGGTGAAGGGGTCGTCGGTTCAAATCCGGCCTGCCCGACCACGCTTTAAGTGGTCTTTTTTGACGGTCAGCCAGGCGATCATCCAGACAGCTTGCAACGCAGGCCAGAACTAAAGGGTACGAGGCGCTCCGCCTCCCCTCCTTGCGATCTGTTCACACCGACAATCCAGCAAGCTTTGGCGAACCTCAGGAGCACGCCCCTGTCGCGGTTTCTGCCGTCCCGCAGGCTCGGACACATGCGCCCCTGCGCTCGCCCGGCCACCATGGCCTTGCGACGACGCCAATTGGCGCACGCCGGAAGATCACAGTCTCGAAGGCGCGTTCGGTTTCAGGAGATACAGTGTTCAGCCGGGAGTGCCCTACCGGGCCTGATCGAGGATCCGCTTGCACTCAAGCAGCTCGAACAGGGTCGCCTGAAGCCGGCGCACGTCATCGCGCGACAAGGCTCCGCCGCCCGCAGCCTCGGCCTTGTCGCCGAGAAACCGCTCCATCAGGCGCAAGCCGGACCAGCCAGCGGTGCCGGGCTCGACACTCACCCCTTCGGGCAGAATGCCGCGCGGGATAGCTTCTTCTTCACCGGGTTCCGCCTCCGGCTCCGCGGGGGCCGCCGGCGGTGGCACTTCATCGGGCCAGGCTTCGGTGGGCTTGGCAGCGGGCTTCTTGCGCGTGCCGCGCGCCTTGGCGGCCGGACGCTCAGGCTCCGGCGCCACCTCGTTCGAGCCGGCCTCGGTCCGGCCGGCGGCAGCGGCAATCGCGGTCAGCGTCAGCGCATCCTCGCGCCAGATCTGCATGACGAAACGCGGCCCCTGTTCCTTGAGGATCCGTTGCACGCCCTTGATCGTGTAGCCTTCTTCGTAAAGCAGATGACGAATGCCGCGCAAAAGGTCGACATCGTCGGGCCGGTAGTAGCGCCGGCCACCGCCCCGCTTCAGCGGGCGGATTTGGGTGAAACGTGTCTCCCAGAACCGCAACACATGCTGCGGCAGGTCGAGGTCATCGGCGACCTCGCTGATGGTGCGAAACGCATCGGGACTTTTTTCCACGGACACCTGTTTGACACCTTACCGAGGCGGCAGCGTCATCAGTCGCCGCCGGCACTCCCAAGAATGGTTTCGTTGATCTTCTTTTTCAGCACGTTGGACGGCTTGAACACCATTACCCGACGCGGTGAAATCGGCACTTCTTCACCGGTTTTGGGGTTCCGTCCGATCCGCTCCCCCTTGGAGCGCACCACAAACGACCCGAAGGAAGAAAGCTTCACCGCCTCTCCCGTCACGAGGCAGTCCGCGATTTCGGAAAGCACCTTTTCGACCAGCTCGGATGACTCGGAGCGAGACAATCCGACCTTCTGATACACAGCCTCGCACAGATCCGCGCGTGTGATAGTCCTGCCGCCCATGGTCCCTCCTTGGCCAGAAACCGTGATCTGGCAGAAAATAGGGATACATTCTCAAGAGACGGTAGCCTATTGACTCCTGCCGGACGGGTCAACCGCGCAAGGCTGCCCGCGACAGAAAAAACACACCGCCATCAAATAGATGGCCGGTTACCAGCGCAGGATCGACGCTCCCCAGGTGAAACCGCCGCCCATGGCCTCCAGCATCACCAGATGACCAGGCTGGATCCGGCCATCGCGAACCGCCTGATCCAGCGCGAGCGGAATTGACGCTGCGGAGGTATTGCCCTGCTCTTCCAGCGTGATCACCAGCTTCTCCGGCGCAATGCCGAGCTTCTTGGCGCTGGCGTCGATGATCCGCCGGTTGGCCTGGTGCGGCACGAACCAGTCGAGATCCTCGGCGCTGGTCCCTGTCGCGGCAAAGGCATCCTCCACCACATCGGTGATCATCGACACCGCATGACGGAACACCTCACGCCCCTGCATGCGCAAATGGCCGACGGTCTGGGTCGAGGACGGGCCGCCATCGACGAACAGCTTTTCCTTGTGGCGCCCATCGGAGCGCAGGTGGCTGCTGAGGATCCCGCGATCGGCGTTGGTCCCTTCCGCCTCGACCGCTTCCAGCACCACCGCGCCGGCGCCATCGCCGAACAGAACGCAGGTGGTCCGGTCGTTCCAGTCGAGAATGCGGGAGAAGGTCTCCGCACCGATCACCAGCGCGCGCTTGGCAAGACCGCCGCGCAGATAGGCATCGGCCGTGGTCATCGCGTAGACGAAGCCGGAACAGACCGCATGCACATCGAAGGCAAAGCCGGTGGTCAGCCCCAATTCCGCCTGAACGGTAACCGCAGTCGCCGGGAAGGTGTTGTCCGGCGTGGCGGTGGCCAGGATGATCATGTCGATGCTGTCAGCGGACACGCCCGCCGCATCCAGCGCATTGCGCGCCGCAGCCAGCGCCAGATGGGAGGTCATCTCCCCTTCAGCTGCGATATGGCGCGCATGAATGCCCGTCCGCTGAACGATCCACTCATCCGAGGTGTCGACCATCTTGGCCAGATCTCTGTTGCTCAGCCGGCGCTCCGGCAGGTAGCTGCCGGTTCCCAAAACGACGGAACGTTTAACTGTCACTGATCACCTTCCGATCCATCCCGCGCCGCGAACCGGCCGCGATGATAATGAAGCAAATCCTGGGATATCTTGGGCATGAGATCGTTGCGGGCCATGTCATGGGCAAGCTCGACCGCGGCGGCGAAGCCTTCCGCGTCGGTGCCGCCATGGCTCTTGATGACAATGCCGTTCAGTCCGAGGAACACCCCGCCATTGACGTTGCGGGGGTCCATCTTCTGCCGCAGCCGGTCAAAGGCGTCCTTGGCCAGCAGATAGCCGAGACGAGCGCGCCAGGTCCGGCTCATGGCCGAGCGCAGGTAGCCGCCGATCTGCTTGGCCGTGCCTTCGGCCGTCTTCAGCGCGATATTTCCGGCAAACCCTTCGGTCACGACCACATCGACCGTGCCCTTGCCAAGGTCGTCGCCTTCCACGAATCCGTAGTAGGACAGGGAGTGCAGGTCCGCCTCGCGCAGCAGCTTGCCGGCGGTGCGCACCTCCTCAAGTCCCTTGACCTCTTCCACACCGATGTTCAGCAAGCCAACGGTCGGACGCTCGATGCCGAACAGCACCCGGGCCATGGCACCGCCGAGAAGCGCGAAATCGATCAGCTGCTGCGCATCGGCACCGATGGTCGCACCCACGTCGAGCACAATCGATTCGCCGCGCGCCGTCGGCCAGATCGCCGCGATGGCCGGCCGCTCGATATTCGCCATGGTCCGCAGGCAGAATTTCGACATGGCCATCAGCGCGCCGGTGTTGCCGGCGGAAACGGCGACATCCGCCTCCCCGCTCTTCACCGCCTCAATGGCCCGCCACATGCTTGACCGCCAGCGCCCCTGCCGAAGGGCCTGGCTCGGCTTGGCGTCCATCGCCACCGAGACATCGCAGTGGTGAAGGGTCGAGGCCTGCTTCAGCGCCGGATGGGCGTCAAGCAAGGGAGCGATGATCGCCTCATCGCCGTAAAGGTGGAAGGTGATGCCCGGGTGCCGCTCCAGCGCCAGCGCGGCGCCGGGCACAACAACCTCGGCACCGGCGTCTCCCCCCATGACATCGAGCGAAATGCGAATGGTCTGCGCCATGGTCCGTTTCTTCTAGGCCGTCGTCTTTCCGGTCGGTTGAAAGGCCCGCCAGTCAGCGGGCGCGCGCCACGGCAAGACCGCGCGTCGCATCCTCCGGAACACCCGCCCGGAGCATTTTCCCTGCGGTCTGCAGCGTCGGGGAACATACCTGTTTGCGACACGGAAACAACAGCTTTCTCCCTGTCCTGTCACAGGTGCAGGAAGCGCACCGCCCCGCGCCAGCGCGCACAATCGCATCAGGATTGTTTTTTCTTGAGGTCCGCCAACACCGCAAAGGGGGACGGTCGCGCCGGCGCTTCGCCCCCGTTTTCCGCCGTTTCACCAGCATCGGCGTAGGCTTCCGGCACCTGCGCCCCCTCGGCCCGAGGATAGGGATCCAGCGCCAGCGCGAACTGCTCGCACAGAACCGCGCCGAGATCGACTTCGTCGCCCTCAAGCGGATCGGGCGGATCCTCGCTCTGCACGTCAATGACGATCTCGCCGTCCTCGTCCACGTCTTCTACGGCAGCACCCGGCGCAAACCGGACCGTAAACCGCGCATCGAGCACCTGCTCCACCGGCTCCAGCGTGACCACGCAGGCCTGGGACACCCGTCCCTGAAGATGCCCCTCGACGGTGACGCCGTCCTTGCGCCAGGGCCGCAGCTCAAGATCGGCCTTCAGTTCCGGCAGGGAGAGAAGTCCGTAGGCTTCGATCATCGCTGCCCGTTCCGCGTCGGTGGGAACCAGCGCGATCTTCAGGGTGCGATCACCCAGCCGGCTGACATCCTGCGGACGGCGGACGGGGAATTCCTTGACTGTCATCATGTATCTTTCGCGATAAAGCCGGTTGCCTCCGGCCAGTTCAGACTGCCGGACATCACCTCCGGCAGCGGCTGTTCGCCGAGGGTTCCGCAGGCGGCCCGCACATAGTCGGCAAGCGCTGCGGCCGCCGGCAGATCCGATGCCTCGGCAAAGATGTTGCGATCCAGCGCCTCGACTAACATATGCCGGCTTTCCGACGCCAGCGCCTCACTATAGACCCCCGCCCGGCCATAAAAGGCCTCGGCCATCTTCTTGATCTTCTTCGGCACGGTCAGATCACCGACCCCCATCTCGCGCAGGGAGTGATCCATGTCCTGGAAGAACAGGTCGAACACCTCCTGACCAAAGGCCGATGCAGCATCCCCTTCGCCGCGCAAACGGTCGAACAGCAGAATCGCATGCAGCATGATCAACTCAAAACGCCCGTCGAGCGTGTCGGGGACGCGCAAGTCGGAATAGAAATGCGCCTGCCGCGCCTGCGCCACGATCGCGCTATACGTCGTGAAGACTTCCGGACGCTTGCGCCGGCGAAATAACCCGAACACCATGCTGTGCCTCGTTTGGACCACGGTTGCCAAGTGGCCTATCGCAGGTTAGGGACTTTGCCAAGGACTGGCGACCATTCCGGCTTGACCAATCCCAAGGTCATAGATCGGCTTCGGCTTGCAGAAAACAACAGGATCGTTTGCGATGAAGAGATGGCTGCGCGGCGCACTGATGGTGAGTGTCTTGAGTTTGCCGGTCGGCGGCTGCTTCACGACCACGCTCAATCACGGACATGTCATCTCCAGTGAGCGGGTCCGCGACATTCAGGTCGGCTCGAGTCGCGAACAGGTGGAACTCCTGCTCGGCTCTCCCTCCACCACCTCGCGCCTCAATGGCGATGCCTATTACTACATCTCGCAGACCCGCGAGACGACGGCCTTTCTCAAGCCCGAGCTGGTGGAACAGCGCGTGGTCGCCATCTATTTCGACGAAGACGGCTTCGTCCGCGACACCGGCTACTACAGCATGGAAGACGGCAAGGTCATCGATGTGCTCACCCGCAAGACCCGCACCGGCGGTTCGGATTACGGCTTCCTGACGCAGATCCTGCGCGGCGCGCAGAACCCGAGCCTGGGTCTCTGACACGCGGCCGCGGCCGGGGGTGCCCGGCAGCGACATGAAAACGCCCCGGCCGATTCTCTCGGCCGGGGCGTTTTCCGTTTGATGGCCGACGGTCCTGCCGGTCGGCGCTCTCAGCCTAGCCGTGCGCCAGCACGGCAAGCAGCAACAGGGCCATGATGTTGGTGATCTTGATCATCGGATTGACCGCCGGGCCGGCGGTGTCCTTGTAAGGATCGCCCACCGTGTCGCCGGTGACGGAGGCCTTGTGCGCCTCCGAGCCTTTTTCATGTGTCACCCCATCCTTGTCGGTGAACCCATCCTCAAAGGACTTCTTGGCATTGTCCCAGGCGCCGCCACCCGCGGTCATGGAAATGGCGACGAACAGACCCGTGACGATCACGCCGAGCAGCATCGCGCCGAGCGAGGCAAAGCCCTGCGACTTGCCGGCCACCGCAGTTATCACCCCAAAGACAACAAGCGGCGACAGCACCGGCATCAGGGAAGGAATGATCATCTCGCGGATCGCGGCCTTGGTCAGCATGTCCACTGCCCGGCCGTAGTCCGGCTTTTCCGTACCGGCCATGATGCCTGGCTTTTCCCGGAACTGGCGACGAACCTCCTCGACCACGGAGCCGGCCGCCCGGCCCACTGCGGTCATCGAGATACCGCCGAACAGATAGGGCAGCAGCCCGCCGAACAGGAGGCCGACGACCACGTAAGGATTGGACAGGGAGAAATCGACCGACACCCCCTCGAAGTAGGAGCCCGGCGCCGCATTGGCGGCGAAGAACTTCAGATCCTCCGTATAGGCGGCAAACAGCACCAGCGCGCCGAGCCCGGCGGAGCCGATGGCGTAGCCCTTGGTCACCGCCTTGGTGGTGTTGCCAACCGCGTCGAGCGCGTCGGTGGTGACCCGCACTTCCTTCGGCAATCCGGCCATCTCGGCAATGCCGCCGGCGTTGTCGGTCACCGGACCGAAGGCATCGAGCGCCACCACCATGCCGGCCAGCGCCAGCATCGTCGTCACCGCAATGGCGATACCGAACAGGCCAGCCAGATTGAAGGCGGCGAGAATGCCGGCAATGATCACCAGTGCCGGCAGGGCCGTGGCTTCCAGTGAAATCGCAAGCCCCTGAATGACGTTGGTGCCATGACCGGTCACCGAGGCCTGAGCGATCGCCCGGACCGGGCGATAGTCGGTCCCGGTGTAATACTCGGTCACCCAGATGATCAGCCCGGTCACCACAAGGCCGATGAGACCGCAGTAAAACAGATTGCGGCCAATGAAGGTAACGCCGCCGGAGGTGGTGTAGCTGGTATCGAAACCGATCCAGAAGAAGGTGATGGCGAAGAGCCCAACCGCGGAGAACAGCGCCGTGGCAACGAACCCCTTGTAAAGCGCCCCCATGATGGAGTTGCTGGTGCCGAGCTTGACGAAGAACGTGCCGATGATCGAGGTCACCACGCAGGCACCGCCGATCAGCAGCGGCAGCATCATCAGCTCCAGCGCTGCCGCACCGGTGAAGAAGATCGACGCGAGCACCATGGTCGCGACCACGGTTACCGCATAGGTCTCGAACAGGTCCGCCGCCATGCCCGCGCAGTCGCCGACATTGTCGCCCACATTGTCGGCGATGGTCGCCGGGTTGCGCGGATCATCCTCCGGAATGCCCGCTTCAACCTTGCCGACGAGGTCCCCGCCCACATCGGCGCCCTTGGTGAAGATGCCGCCGCCAAGGCGGGCGAAGATGGAGATCAGCGAGGCGCCGAAGCCAAGCGCCACCAGCGCGTCGATCACCGTGCGGCTTTGCGCTTCAAATCCAAGTCCGTAGGTCAGCAGCGTGAAGTAGACGGAGACCCCCAGAAGGGCCAGACCGGCCACCAGAAGCCCCGTGACCGCGCCGGCGCGAAAGGCGATTTCGAGCCCAGCCGCGAGCGAATTGCTGGCTGCCTGGGCGGTGCGCACATTGGCCCGAACCGAGACCAGCATGCCGATATACCCGGCCGCTGCCGACAGCACCGCGCCGATGGCGAAACCGATGGCCACAAGCAAACCGAGCAACCACACCACCAGCGCGAAGATCACGACCCCGACCACGGCAATGGTCGTGTACTGACGGTTGAGATAGGCCTGCGCGCCCTCCTGGATCGCACCGGCGATTTCCTGCATGCGTGCATTGCCGGCGTCCGCCGCCATGACGGATCCGACAGCCCAGATGCCATAGGCGACAGACAAAAGCCCACACACAATCACAATAGAAAGTTCGAGCATTGCACCCCCCCTGAAGGACACGACTCGGCCGCGCGTTTGCTTTTCTTCGGCCTGCCGCCAATGACGGTAGCTGTCCTGAGCCTTTCGTCAAGAAAGACTTTGAACCTCACGGGAGGGAAAAACGCCTTTGTTTTACGTCAATTCGCGCTGACGCTCGCTGATCACGAGCCAGCCAAGCAACACCAGGCTGAGCAGCGTGAAGGGGAATACCAGCCAGTTGACGGTCGCCCATCCGAACGCATCCAGCAGTGCCCCGGAGGAAAATGACGCTGCGGCAACAAAGCCGAACACGATAAAGTCGTTGACCGCCTGCACCTGGTTACGTTCCGCCGGACGATAGACTCCGGTCAGCATGGCGGTCGCGCCGATGAAGCCGAAGTTCCAGCCCAACCCGAGCAGTACCAGCGCAACCCAGAAGTGCGCAACCTCGACACCCGAAATGGCGACGACAGCACAGCCAGCGAGCAAAGCGAGGCCGACGGCGACGATCCGCTCGCGGCCGAAACGGGCGATCAGGTGCCCGGTGAAGAAGCTCGGCGCGAACATGGCCAGCACATGCCACTGGATCGCCAGGGCCGCATCGGTGCGGCTGTGGCCGCACCCGATCATGGCCAGCGGTGTGGCGGTCATCACGAGGTTCATCAGCGCGTAGGACGTCACGGCACAGGCCGCCGCGACAATGAACCGTTGCTGCGCGAGGATCTGCAACAGCGGGCGGCGCTCGCCGCGCGCCTCGCCTGTGTGCTTCGGCCTCGGGATCTGCAGGAACGGGAGAAACGCCAGCGAGATCAGCGACAGTACGGCCTGCCCCACATAGGTGCCGGCGAACATGACCGGCGAGAACAGATCCGCGGTCCAGATCACCGTCTGTGGTCCGACGATGCCAGCCAGCATACCGCCTGCCAGAACGAAGGAAATCGCCTTCGGCTTGTAGCCATCGCTGGCGGTATCGGCTGCGGCGAACCTGTATTGCTGCACGAAGGCACCGACAACCCCGCTGGCAGCCACCGCCAGACAGAACAAGGCGAAGTTGCTCGCAAAGATCGCATAGGCGGAGGTCACTCCGGACCCGACACCAAGCAGCGACGCGCCCACGAACCCCGCGCGCCGGCCAAACCGGTGCATAATGGCCCCGGCCGGCAAGGTTCCGAAGGCGGTGCCCAGCACGAAGAACGAGACCGGCAGCGTCGCCAGGGATTTGTCCGCTCCCAGCAACCCCGCGCCAACCAGCGAGGCGGTTGCGATCACGATCGAGGCTGAGGCCCCGCCAAGCGCCTGCGCGCAGGCGAGCAGGATCGCGTTGCGCCGCGCGAGGCGGTCGTCAATGAAATCGTCAGCGGGAATCGCGGTCATGGGAAACGTCCGATGGTTGTGAGCGGTGGACCATAGGCCGACACGCGGCGACGGGCAATCTGCAGCCCGCACGCGCCCCTCACGATCAGACGGGAAAGTTCATCGGAAACGGAAGGCAACCAGGGCACTGCCGCAGGTCACCCGCGGCAATGCCTTTGTGAAAGCGCTCGGCAATCGCGAAGGCTCAGGTCGTGGGCGCGGAACCGCCGAACTCTCCAGCCCGGTGCTCCCGGGCGATCCGGTCGAGTACACCGTTGACGAGGCGGGTTTCATCCCCCTCGTAAAAGGCCTTGGCCACATCGATATATTCGGTGATCACCACCCGCGCCGGCACGTCCTTGCGGCGCAGCAGCTCAAACGCGGCCGATCGCAGGATCGCCCGCAAGGTGGTGTCGATCCGCTTCAAGGGCCAGTCGGCGACCAACGCCTTGTGAATCAGCGGATCGAGAAGGCGCTGTTCGGCGACCACGCCCTTGACCAGATCGCGGAACCAGGTGGCATCCGCCTCGCGGTACTGCTCGCCATCCAGCTCCCCACCGAGACGAAAGGCTTCGAACTCGGCCAGAACGTCGGTCAGCGTCGCACCGCCCACGTCCATCTGGTAGAGCGCCTGCACGGCCGACAGGCGCGCGGCACCACGCTTGTTGGCCGGACGCGTTTCGCCAGGTGTGTGTGAAGTAGACTTGTCGGACATTGTTCTTCAGACTCCGAGCTGATCCCGGATTGCGATCATGTCGAGAGCCGCCCGCGCGGCCACACCGCCCTTGTTCTTCTGGGCCACGTCGGCGCGCGCCCAGGCCTGGGCGCGATTCTCGACGGTCAGGATGCCATTGCCGAGCGGCAGGGCCGCATCCACCACCAGCTCCATCACCGCCCGCGCGGATTCGTTGGCCACGATATCGTAGTGCGAGGTTTCGCCGCGAATCACGCAGCCAAGCAACACGAACCCGTCATATTCGGTGCCGCCGTTTTCCATGGCGGCCAGCGCCATGGCCAGGGCCGCCGGAATTTCGAGAACTCCGGGCACGGAGATCCGGGTCACCTTCGCGCCGGCGGCATCCAGCACCTCGGTCGCGCCGGCCAGCAGGGCATCGGCGATATCATCGTAGAACCGGGCGTCGATGATCAGGATGGTGGGAGCCGTCATGTCGCAAATCCACTTCTTCGGGCAGGCGCCGCTTCCACAGGGGTGGCAAGGGCGCGGGAATCGAGGCCGGTGTCGGGGTCCAGGCGCAGACCATGCCAGCGGCAGGCATCATCCGCCCCGGCCACGGGGTGCCGGTAGGAACCATGCCTTCATGGCTTTGTCCAGCCCCCTGTGTTCAGGGCAGTCATGCGCTAGAGATCCGCGCCCCCGGCATACTGGGCAAGACGGGCCGCGTACCGCGCCATCATGTCGACTTCGAGGTTGACCAGATCGCCGCACTTGCGCTCCCCCCAGGTGGTCACCGTCAGGGTGTGGGGGATGAGAAAGACGGAGAAGGTATCACCGTCGACATCGTTTACCGTCAGGGAGGTGCCATCCAGCGCCACGCCGCCCTTCTTCGCGATGAAGGGCGCGCACTCACCCGGCACCTTGAAGCGGAAGAAAGCGGATTCGGGATGATCGGTCCGCTCGATGATTTCGGCGGTGCCATCCACATGCCCCTGCACGATGTGGCCGCCCAGTTCGTCGCCGATGGCCAGGGAGCGCTCCAGATTGAGCCGGTCCCCCACCTTCCACTTCGGAACCGTGGTCAGCTTCAGGGTTTCCGCCGCCGATTCAATCTCGAACCAGTTCTCGCCCGCGTCCCGCCCCTTGGCGGTCACCGTATGACACACGCCGTTGCAGGCGATCGAGGCGCCAAGGGCAATGCCATCCGGGTCATAGACCGTGAGGATACGGGTGCGTAGCCCGGCCGGGATCTCCGAAATAGCGGCGATACGCCCGATGTCTGTGACAATCCCGGTGAACATGGTCAGCCCCTCTCGCGTCGATAATGCTGAAGCTGCTCGCCCTCGTGGCACTGGCGGGCAACAAGCCGGTAGTCCGGCATTCGCTCGAAAAACTCGATGCCGCGATCGACGAAGGGCCGGATCCCCCCCTCCCCGATGACGACATTGCCGCGTGAAATAATCACCTCATCGGCGACACCCCGGTCAACGAAGGCGCGGGCGACGGAGGCGCCGCCCTCCACCAGCAGACGGGTGAGCCCACGCTGGCCGAGCGCGCGCAGCGCCACCAAGGGATCGATCCGCCCAGTGGCCAGGGTTGCCAGCCGAACCACCGTGCAGCCGGCATCACGCAGGGCATCGGTACGGGCGTAGTCGGCGCCATTGCCGACCAGAACCCAGACGGGAATATCGGCGGCGCCGCGCACCAGCTTGCTGTCGAGCGGCAGCCGGGCGGCGGTGTCGAGAATGACCCGGACCGGCGAACGCTCCCCCAGACCGGGCAGACGGCAGTTCAGCAACGGATCATCGCAGAGCGCCGTACCGATGCCCACCATGATGCCATCGCACTCGGCGCGCAGGATATGCACACGCCGGGCAATTCCCTCGCCGGTGATCGCCACCTGACCCGCGCCGCGCCGGCCGATGAAGCCATCTTGCGACACCGCGAGCTTCAGGATCACCTGGGGACGCCCGTCCAGAAGGCGTCGTACATGGCCAATGTGATGAGCGTGGCACAGATCGGCGGCCACCCCGGACACCACCTCGACGCCGCGTTCACGCAGGATCGCCTCCCCGCGCCCGGCAACGCGTGGATTGGGGTCGCGCAGGCCGATGATCACCCGCTTCACCCCCGCTTCCGCAAGCGCGACGGCGCAAGGTCCGGTGCGGCCATGATGGGAACAGGGCTCCAGTGTGACATAGCAGCTCGCGCCCCGGGCCGCCTCGCCCGCCTGGCGCAGGGCCATCACCTCTGCATGGGGGCCACCGGGGCGCTGGGTCACACCGCGTCCCTGAATCACGCCCCCCTTTACGATCAGGGCGCCAACGGACGGGTTCGGCCAGACCAGTCCCTGGGTGCGCCGGGCATAGGCAACGGTCGCAGCCATGTACCGTTCATCGTTCAATCGGTTGATATCGCTCACGCAGTCGTCCGCTTGTCAGCGGTCCTCAAGCCCCGGCCCCTCCGGACCGCTCATCTCATCGAGAAGAGCCTCGAAGTCCTTTGCCTCCCGGAAGTTCTTGTAGACGGAGGCAAAGCGCACATAGGCAACATCATCCAGGACCTTCAGGCCCTCCATCACCAGATGGCCGATGTCGCTGGCCTTGACGTCGCTTTCGCCGGAGCTTTCCAGCTGGCGCACGATCCCACTGACCATGCGCTCCTGCTGCTCCGGTTCGACCGGCCGCTTGCGGGTCGCGATCCGCACGGACCGCGCCAGCTTTTCCCGGTCGAAGGGCACACGGCGCCCGCTACGCTTGATGACCGTCAACTCGCGCAGCTGGATCCGTTCAAAGGTGGTGAAACGACCGCCGCAGGCCGAACAGATCCGGCGGCGGCGGATCGCCGTGTTGTCCTCGGTGGGACGGGAATCCTTCACCTGCGTATCATCGCAGCCGCAATACGGGCATTTCATGCGTCACGTGGCTCCGGATTGGATCGCTCCCGGCTCAAAGGCCGGGATAGATCGGGAAACGCTCGGTCAGAGCGAGCACCTTGCCGCGTACGGTCTCTTCGGTGCGGGCATTGCCATCTTCGCTGTTGGCGCTCTTCAGGCCGTCCAGAACCTCGGTGATCAGGAGGCCGATCTCGCGGAACTCCGCCGGGCCGAAGCCGCGGGTGGTGCCGGCCGGCGTGCCTAGGCGAATGCCGGAGGTGATCGTCGGCTTCTGCGGATCGTCCGGGACACCGTTCTTGTTGCAGGTGATGTTGGCGCGGCCGAGCGATGCCTCGGCGGCCTTGCCGGTGAGGTCCTTCGGTCGCAGGTCGACCAGCATCAGATGGTTGTCCGTGCCGCCGGAGACGATATCCAGACCGCCCTCGCGCAGGGTCTCGGCCAGCACCTTGGCGTTTTCCACCACGTTGCGGGCATAGATGCGAAAATCCGGGCGCAGCGCCTCGCCGAAGGCCACCGCCTTTGCCGCGATCACATGCATCAGCGGACCGCCCTGAAGGCCCGGGAACACTGCCGAATTGATCTTCTTGGCAATGTCCTCACGGTTGGTCACCACGAGACCGCCACGGGGACCGCGCAGGGTCTTGTGGGTCGTCGAGGTCGCCACATCCGCGTAAGGGAACGGGCTGGGATGCGCACCACCGGCGACGAGGCCGGCAAAATGCGCCATATCCACCATCAGATAGGCGCCGACCGCATCGGCGATCTCACGGAAGCGGACGAAGTCGAACTCACGCGAGTAGGCGGAGCCGCCGGCAATGATCATCGCCGGCTTGTGTTCCTTCGCCAGCTCTTCCAGCCGGTCGTAGTCGATCATGCCGGTACTGTTGTCGAGACCGTAGGGAACCGCGTTGAACCACTTGCCGGACATGTTCGGACGCGCACCATGGGTCAGGTGACCGCCAGCGTCGAGGCTCAGCCCGAGAATGGTGTCGCCCGGCTTCAACAGGGCAAGGAACACCGCCTGGTTCGCCTGGCTGCCGGAGTTCGGCTGCACATTGGCGAAATCGCAGCCAAACATCTGCTTGGCTCGGTCGATCGCCAGTTCCTCGGCGATATCGACGAACTGGCAACCGCCGTAGTAGCGGCGGCCCGGGTAGCCTTCGGCGTATTTGTTGGTGAGCACCGAGCCTTGTGCTTCCAGCACGGCGCGCGAGACGATGTTTTCCGAAGCGATCAGCTCGATCTCATGCTTCTGGCGACCGAGTTCCTTGCTCATCGCGGAATAGAGCTCGGGGTCCGCGTCGGCCAGGGCGCACGTGAAGAAATCCGGATAAATCGGCGCGTCGAGTGCAGTTTCGGTCATCGACATCGTCGGTCCCCTTCCAAGTCTCACCAGGAGAGTTTTCACTCACGAAAAGAATGCGCGCCTTGCAACATGCCGGCGAGCGCTCCAGCGGGGACAGCCAATCTTCCCCACCACCATCAAGGGCGATGCAAATAGCACAGCCGCCAAACGGAACCAAGGCCCAGTTCCGGGCATTTTCCGGGGTCAGCGGCGGGTTGTCCTCACCTCAAGTTGCCGCATCAGCTTGCGCAGCGCCAATTGCTGAAGATCCGCCTGCGCCGCCTGAACCGGCCCCATCACCACGACTTCCAGCCCGCTGGCCGCGTCGATGGCGGTCACCTTGACCTGTCGACCAAGCGGAACGAACTCGAAATACACCTCCCCTGGCATGGACGTGGTCCCGCTCATGCCTCAGGCCTCCGCGTCACTGCGCCGCATTCGAAGCCGGCGAGGAAAACCACTTGCCATCCCTCACAACATGACGAACCGACACCGTCGGCATGGCGCCTATTGCGACGGCGATTTGCTTCCGCGCGACAAAGCGTCCCCGTCACTGCAAGGATGCCTCGGTGCTGCTCATCATCAGTCCGTCACGATTGTAGATATCGTCGCGGAAATGCACCACGCCCTCGGCGGTCGCCCAAGCGGTCACATAGGCGAGATACAGCGGGATCTGGGTCTTCAGCCGCACATCCTCGCGCTCGCCGGAGCGAATGGTGGTATCCACCCGCTGACGGTCCCAATCCGGCGTCGTGCTGGCCAGCAGCCAGGTAATCAGTTCACGCACGTTCTGCACGCGCACGCAGCCCGAGGAGTGGAACCGATAGTCGGAGCCGAACAGCGACTTCGACGGGGTGTCATGCAGATAGACCTGATGCTTGTTGTGGAAGTTGATGCGAACCGACCCAAGCGAATTGATCTCGCCCGGCTCCTGACGGAACTGGAACTTGGTCGCCTCGTCGGTGCTCCAGTCGATCTGCTGCCAGGTCAGTTCGTTCCCCTTCCAGTCGAAGATCCGGATCCGGTTCTTTTCCAGATAGCCGGGATCCTCGTTCATCTTCGGGATCAGGTCCTTGCGGATAATCGAGACGGGAACCGTCCAGTAGGGATTGAAATTGAGCTCGTAGATCTTCGAGTTGAGAATCGGCGTCTGCCGGTCGATCTTGCCGACCACGGCCGTGTGCCGAGACCGGACGCGGCCGTTTTCCACCGCCTCGATTTCGGCTGCCGGGATGTTCACCATCACATAGCGGTCGCCGAGGAAGCCGGACATGGAACGCAGGCGCACCAGATTGGTTTCAAGCTGGGACAGACGCACCTCGGCCGGAACGTTGAGCGCATCGAGGGTCCCCTTCCCCACCACCCCATCGGGGGTCAGGCCGTTGCGGGCCTGGAAACGCCGCACGCCGGCATCGACATAGGAATCGAAGGTGCTGGAAAAGCCGGCGGTCTGCTCAAGGTCGCCGGAGGCCATCAGGCGGCGGCGCAAGGGCACCACATTGTCATCCCGGGCACCGAGCCGCATGGCCCGCCGTCCGCTGCTGACCCGCGGCCAGCCGCCTTGCGCAACGATCGAGGAATAGCGGGCGATCGCCTGTTCCACATAGGCCGCCGTATCGGGAGACAAGGTCGGCGAGGTGGATTCGATTGCCTGAAGGCTGCGCATGGTGTTGTCGAACTGATCGCTCCACTCGGCCCGCTGCTGCTGCTCGATCAGCATCTGCACCGCCGCGTTCTGTGCCGTCGCCGCCTGGGGCAACGCCATCAGAGCCAGCCCGGCCAGTCCGAAACCGGCCTTTCGCGCCAACGATCCCACCTCGAAGATGGTGGCTGCCATCGATCCCACGCGCATACTCCCTTTTCACCCTGCATCCTGCGGTCAGGACATGGGTACCCCGCCCCTGTTAACAAATACTCACACGCACAGGGCCAATTGCATCTCCCGGCGAATACTACGGCAACGAGAGCCATCCGGCAAAGCCAGCGCAACCTGCGGCCACACTCCGGACATGTCGGGTACATGGGTTTTCATGTCATTGTGGCGCATTCATGGTCTGCCCCACCGGCACTTTTCAACCGGACCCGACAGCCGATGCAGTCTCCGGCGGGGGCAAACGTCAAAGGCCCGCCCTCCTGGAGGAAGGCGGGCCTTTTGAAATCCGGATCCGGGAAGCTCCCTTGCCGGAGAGGCGGCACACCGCGACCGGTGACCTTTGCCGGGCTTTTACAGCCGATACAGGATCTGGTCGGTCCAGAACCGCTCAAGCCGACGCAGCGACTTGTTCAGCACCACGAAATCATCCGGACCGATCTCGCCGACCTGCTCGACCGACAGCATCTGCCGTTCATACAGATCATTGATCTTCTTGGCGACTTCCTTGCCCTGTTCCGTCAGGCTGACACGAACCGAGCGGCGGTCGGTGCGCGAACGCTGGTGATGGATAAAGCCCATGTCGACCAGCTTCTTCAGGTTGTAGGACACGTTGGAGCCCAGATAGTAGCCCCGGGTGCGCAGCTCGCCGGCAGTCAGTTCGGCATCGCCGATATTGAACAGCAGCAGTGCCTGCACCGCATTGATATCCGAGCGGCCTTCCCTGTCGAATTCGTCCTTGACCACATCCAGCAACCGGCGATGCAGTCGTTCGACCAAAGTCAGAGCTTCAAGGTAAAGCGGTTTGATCTGGTTCGTGTCTTCGGCTTGAACTGTTGTTTCAGCCACCTTTTTTGCGGTCATCATCTGTCTGCGCCTCATGTATTGTTTTTGGTGGGTTATCCTCACCTTGAAACAGACATTAGGCGGCCGGTCTCTAAAATCCGCTTAAAAAGAACGCTAAACCGAACGTTAATTGCCAATTTTACCCCAAACCAACATGCGTGACGTTTTGTTAAACATGGATTTAGGTAGCAAAACAGCCAAAAAACCAAGATTTACTTACTGGAAACCCTAGGATCCAGACTCATAAATGAGCTCGAAATGGTTTGAGGCGGATTGCTCCTGGTCAAGGAGCGGAAGCGCCGGAAATGTGGCTCATTTTCAAGCCTTTCGCGACGCATGAGCAGGTGCAATCCGGTCAAATCCTTCAGGACATGGAAATGGCTTCGCCCTGCATCGTCAGCGCGTTTGACCGGGCAACAAGCCCGCTCCGCACGCCCTTCCTTGCAGTCTCTTGCCATTCCCATGCCATGTCAGCGCATTTATGAGTCTGGACCCTAAGTGCCGCGCCCATCGGCGCGGCACGGGTTTGCTGGAAAACGAGCGCGTCAGGCCTCCTGCTTGCCGCGCAGGAAGCGAATGATGCCGGAGAAGTCGGTTCCCGCCTCACCCGCATTGCAGAACATGTTGTAGAGCGCCGCGGCCTCGGCCCCGAGCGGCGTCGAGGCACCACTGGAATGCGCCGCCTCCTGAGCGAGCTTCAGATCCTTCAGCATCATCGCCGCCGCGAAACCCGGCTGGTAGTCGCGGTTGGCCGGCGAGGTCTCGACCGGCCCTGGAACGGGACAATAGCTCGTCAGCGACCAGCACTGACCCGAGGCGGTGGAGGAAATATCATAAAGCTTCTGGTGATCGAGCCCGAGCCGCTCGGCTAGAACGAAGGCTTCACTGACACCGATCATGGAAATGCCAAGCAGCATGTTGTTACAGATCTTCGCCGCCTGCCCGGTGCCGGCACCGCCGGCATGGACGATGGTCTTGCCCATGATTTCCAGATAGGGCAGCGCCGCTTCATAGGCGTCGTCCGGACCGCCGACCATAAAGGTGAGCGTTCCGCCGGCGGCACCGGCGACCCCGCCGGAGACCGGCGCATCGACCATCCGCATGCCCGCTTCGACGGCGGCGGCAGCGACCTTGCGGGCGGAGTCCACATCGATGGTGGAGCTGTCGATCAGCAGCGCACCGGGACGCACATGCGCCAGCACCCCGTCGTCGCCGCAATACACCTTGAGCACATGCGCGCCCGCCGGCAGCATCGACACCACCACATCGGCAGAGGCCACCGCCTCCGCGACGCTGTCGACGGCAACACCGCCCGCCGCGCTGAGGCGCTCCTTGGCTTCGGTCGACAGATCAAGGCCGAAGACCTTGTGCCCGGCCTTCACCAGGTTGACCGCCATCGGCCCACCCATGTTGCCCAGTCCGATAAAGCCGATGGTTGCCATGTATTCTCTCCTTGGCTGAACGAAAGTTCACAACACTCAAGATTCGAGATCCGCGCGCCGGAATGGCGCGCTAACGTCGTTGTTCCCGCTCCGTGAGGTAGAGCAGGATCAGATAGAGTGCGATGGTCAACAGATAGAACGCGATTTCATAAGGCCGGCGCCCGAACACATCGGAAAATGCGGAGTGCATCACCACCTGTGTCAGCGCCCGGAACAGCCACATCACCGCGCCCCAGGACACGGTCAGCCACAGGCCGATGGCCGCCACCAGATCCAAGACGGCGAAGAACACGGTCGCCGCCTGCCACTCCACCGGCATGTCCCAGAACCAGGCGCCGCGCCAGGGCACAATGCCGATGATCCGCGCCCAGTGAATGAGCCCGCCGCCCAAGAGGAGCACCGCCATGGCCCTGAGATACCAGACGAGCACCACCGACCAGGCCGGCCGGCTCTGCACGAAATCCTTGATCAGCGAGATCATCGGCACATCATCCCTGTTGCCAGTCCTCGCCCCCGCCCGTCCTCGTCATACATCCAGATCACCGCCCGCGGGTGCGGAAAAGTGCGCTTCCACATCCGCTTCGCGCACATCTTCAAGATTGGCCGGCGTCCAGTGCGGGGTGTTGTCCTTGTCCACCAGGACCGCGCGCACGCCCTCGTAGAAGTCCTTGCCTTCCAGGATCCGGCTGACGATCCGGTATTCCATCCGCATGCAATCTTCGAAGTCCAGATCGGCACCGCGCCGCACCTGCCGGAAGGCGATCTCAAGGCTGGTCGGAGACTTGGAGCGGATGGTGTCCGCCAGCCCGGCCGCCCAATTCGCATCCGCGCCGGTGACCTGATCCAGCTCATTGAGGATCGCGGCGACCGAGTCGCGGCCGAACACGTCAGCGATGCGCGTCTCGCGTTCCGCCAGCGGCGCCTCGCCCTCGGCAAGATCCGCAGCGGTGCGGGCCCGCGCGGCCAGCACCTCGTCGGGAGACCCGCTCTCGGCAAGCGCGTCCAGCAGCCCATCGAGATCGGCGGAGGCGACCGCATGGGTCAGCACGCCGGTCCACAGCGCATCGGCCTGTTTCATCCGCCCTGCGCTCAGCGCCGCCAGCATTCCGGTCTCCCCCCGCAGGCGCGGCAGGAAATAGGAGCCGCCGACGTCGGGGAAGAAGCCGATGCCGGTCTCCGGCATGGCAAAGACGGTTCGTTCGGTGCCGACCCGGTGGCTGCCGTGCACCGAAATGCCGACGCCGCCGCCCATGACGATGCCGTCGATCAGCGACACCCAGGGCTTGGGATAACGCTTGATCGCCACGTTCATCCGGTATTCGTCGGCGAAGAAGTCGACCTTGTGCGGATCCCCGGCCTGCCCCTGATCGTAGATCCGGCGAATGTCGCCACCGGCACAGAAGGCCCGCTCGCCAGCGGCCCGCAACACCACAAGACGAACCGCATCGTCCTCGCGCCAGGCATTCATCTGCGCGGCGAGCGCGCGCACCATGCCATGGCTCAGGGCATTGAGGGCTTTCGGACGATTGAGGGTAACGACGCCGGCATGGCCACGGGTTTCGAACAGAATTTCGTCTTCGCTCATCGAGCCCTCACTAACTTGTCGCCGAACAGGATCAGCACGGCCAGGATCACGCCGTAGCCCCATAGCACCATCGCGGCGAACAGCACATCGTCGTTCGCCGGAATGGCCGGAAACATCTGCGCGAGCAGAAGCGTTGCCGCCGCATCACCCGGACGTCCGGAAATGACGACACCGGCCGCAAAGCACGCGCATGGAACCCGGGGCGCATTCTCAATCCTTCAACAGGTCCCGCGCGATGATCAACCGCATGATCTCGTTGGTACCTTCCAGGATCTGATGGACCCGCACGTCCCGCAGGTAGCGCTCGATCGGATAGTCGCGCAGATACCCGTAGCCGCCGTGCAGTTGCAGCGCCTCGTTGACCACCTTGAAGCCCGTGTCGGTCGCCAGCCGCTTGGCCATCGCCGCCGTGCGGGTGGCATCCGGTGCCTTGGCATCGACCAGAATCGCCGCCTTGTGCAGCAAGAGGCGGGCCGCCTCCAGCTCCGTCGCCATATCGGCGAGACGAAACTGCAGGGCCTGGAACTCGGCGAGCGCCTTGCCGAACTGGCGCCGCTCGCGCATGTAGGCGGTGGTGCGATCCAGGCAGGTCTGCGCCGCCCCGAGCGAGCAGGCACCGATATTGAGCCGACCGCCGTCGAGCCCGGCCATGGCGATGCGGAACCCCTCGCCCTCTTCGCCGATGCGGTTGGCCACCGGCACCCGGCAATCGGTGAAATCGACCTGCGCCGTCGGCTGGCTTTTCCAGCCCAGCTTGACCTCCTGCGCCCCGAAGGACAGGCCCGGCGTCCCCTTTTCCACGACAACGCAGGAGATCCCCCGGGGGCCATCCTCGCCGGTGCGCACCATGGTCACATAGACATCCGATACACCGCCGCCGGAAATGAACGCCTTGGAGCCGTTGAGCACATAGTGGTCGCCATCGCGCACCGCGCGGGTCCTGAGGCTCGCCGCGTCGGAACCCGCCCCCGGCTCGGTCAGGCAATAGCTGGCGAAGCGCTGCATGGCGCAAAGATCGGGCAGGAAGCGGCGGCGCTGCTCGTCGGAGCCGTAGCGGTCGATCATCCAGGACGCCATGTTGTGGATCGAGATATAGGCGGCGGTCGAGGTGCAGCCCTTGGCTAGTTCCTCGAAGATCACCGCCGCGTCGAGACGGCCAAGGCCGGAGCCGCCGACATCATCCCCCACATAGATGCCGCCAAAGCCCAGTTCGGCGGCCTTGCGCATGGTTTCGACCGGAAACGTCGATGTTTCGTCCCATTCCCGGGCGTGTGGCTCCATTTCGTCGCGGGCGAATTGTGCCGCTACGTCCTGAAACGCGCGCTGATCCTCACCGAGGGTAAAATCCATGAACGGCGCCTCCCCTACCGCACGTTACCTTACGCACCGCGCGGCAAGACGGCCGGGCAGCGCAAGGGTCCAGAGCCGCAAATGAGCTCGAAATGCCTCATTTGCGGCTCTGGACCCTAGGTTTGAGTACCGGTCACCTGACCTGCCGTCAATCTTGCCATTGTATCGCACCCTCTCAGTCTTTCGGCGAAGAGGCGCATGGGATAGTGTCCGGACAAACGCGATTTTCGACGACACACTGGAGATTCCTCAACATGACCGCGCCTCATCGTCCCTACGCCGGCGGCCTTGCTGCCGATGTCGGCTCCATCGTTGGCGGTCGCCGGCTGCGCCGCAACCGGCGCACCGACTGGTCGCGCCGGCTGGTGCGCGAAGTGAGCCTCACGGTCGACGACCTGATCTGGCCGCTGTTTTTGACCGAAGGCGAAGGCATTGCCGAGGACGTGCCCTCCATGCCCGGCGTGCAGCGGTTCAGCGTCGATGGCGTGGTGCGGCAGGCCGAGGAAGCGGCGAAGCTCGGCATTCCGGCCATTGCGCTGTTTCCCAACACCGACCCCTCCTTGCGCGACGAGACCGGATCGGAGGCGCTCAACCCGGACAATCTCATCTGCCGCGCCTGCCGGGCGATCACCCGGGAGGGCCTGCCGATCGGCATAATCACCGATGTGGCGCTCGACCCCTACACCAGCCATGGCCATGACGGGCTGATGCAGGGTGAGGACATCCTCAACGACGAGACCGTGGAACAGCTTGTCCGCCAGGCGCTGTTGCAGGCGGATGCCGGCGCCGACGTGATCGCCCCCTCGGACATGATGGACGGACGTATCGGCGCGATTCGCGGCGCTCTCGACCGCTCCGGCCATGGCGATGTGCAGGTGATGGCCTATGCGGCGAAATATGCCTCTGCCTTCTACGGCCCGTTCCGCGATGCGGTCGGCACCAACACCACGCTGGTCGGCGACAAGCGCACCTACCAGATGGATCCGGCCAACAGCGACGAGGCGTTGCGCGAAGTCGAGCTCGATCTTGAGGAAGGCGCCGACATGGTGATGATCAAGCCGGGCATGCCCTATCTCGACATCATCCGCCGTGTGAAGGACACCTTCCTGATGCCGACCTACGCCTATCAGGTGTCCGGCGAATACGCCATGATCTGCGCCGCCGGCCAGAACGGCTGGATCGACCGGGACCGGGCGATGATGGAAAGCCTGATCGCCTTCAAGCGCGCCGGCACCGACGGCATCCTCACCTATTTCGCCCCCGAGGTCGCCCGCCGGCTGGCAAAGGCCGTCTAGGGGATGAACTCCGACCGCGTTCCGGGCCGCTGACACAGCCCGGCGATGCGGTCGATGGCCGCGCGAAAGCGGGTCTCGTCGGGCACGGAGGCAAGGCACAGACGCACCGCGCCCGGCGCGGTGCGGGCGTCGGCCGCAAACAGCCGCCCCGGACTGACCCGCACGCCGAGCGCCTCCGCCTCGGCGCAAAAGCCATCCTCGGTCCAGCCCTCCGGCACGGAAAGCCAGGCAAGCCCTCCTGCCAGGGTATCGCGCGACAAGCCTGGCAACCGTTCGGCCACATAGGCCGCCCGGCGGGCCCCCCCCTCGCGCAGCCGCGCCAGTCTTTCCTCAAACGTCGGCAGGCTAAGGATCCAGTTCGCCGCGTCGGTCAGGACCGGCGACACCATCATCTGCATGGCATTCTGCGCGCTGGCGAGCCGGCGGATCATCACTGACGGGCCAGCCGCATAGCCGACCCGAAGGGCCGGTGCGACGCATTTCGACAGGCTGAACACCAGCAGTGTCCGCTCCGGAATCAGCTCGGAAAACCCTGTCCGCCCAGGCTCCTCCAGAAAGCCGTAGATCTGATCCTCCAGAACGGTGAGCCGATGCCGGGCCGCAACCTCCGCCAGCGCAGACCGGCGGGCGCCCGGCATGGCCCCGCCGGTCGGGTTCTGCACCGCCGGCATCAGGAACACCTGCGACACCGGCACCTTCCGGCACAGGGCA
Source organism: Stappia indica (assembly GCF_020177335.1). Taxonomy (GTDB): domain Bacteria; phylum Pseudomonadota; class Alphaproteobacteria; order Rhizobiales; family Stappiaceae; genus Stappia; species Stappia indica_B. Next base: position 595,529 of record NZ_JAIVMG010000001.1, read on the forward strand.
TCGAGCGCCTCCGGGCACATGCCTTGCGCATCCATCCGCACCGGGTGGAGCTTCGTGCCGGTGGCCACCGCCGCCGCAATCACCCCGGGATAGGTCAAGGCATCGCAGGCGACACCGCCCCCGGGATCCCGCAGAGCGAGGAACGCCGCCGACAGCAAGGACTGCGCGCCGCTCGCAACGACGATATCCTCCGCTGTCACGCCAGACCGCCAACGCGAGATCAGCGGCACCACCGCCTCCCGGTTCTCCCGGCAACCCTCCAGCCCCTGATAGGAGAGCGACACCGCACCGGAGGCGACGCGCGCGGCGCTCCGGTGCAGGGCCTCGGCGAGCAAACCGCTTGCATCCTCCATCTGGAAGCTGTTGACGCTGAAATCCGCCACCGCCTCGGGCGGCGGCGCGCGCATGGGAAACGGATCGGCCCCCGCGCCGCTGCCAATGAAGGTGCCGCGGCCAACCTCGCCATGGGCGAGCCCCGCCACCACCAGCGCGCGATAGGCCCGCGCCACGGTTCCCGGCGCGCAGCCGATCTGCCAGGCGCTCTCGCGGATCGGCGGCAGCTTCGCCCCGGAGGACAGGACGCCCGCCTCGATCTGGCCACGCAGGAAGCTCTCGATCCGCCGCGCGGTCAGTGGCCCGTCCTGAGCGCCGAAGGTCCGGAATATTGTCATGAGTACAATAATAATATTGTAACTTGGTACATATCAATCGACTTTCGATGCCTTGCCAGAAACGCAACGCCATACCGGCCACGCAAGGATCGCCATGCTTTCCGAGATCGCACAGCCCTCACACCTCGCAGCCGCATCGCAGATGCTGATGCCGCTGACGCAATTCGCTCTGCTTGCCGGGTTCATCGTGGCGATGGTCGGCTCGCCCGGTCCGGCCAACATGGCTCTGGTGGCCAACGGGCTCGCCTTTGGCGTGCGCCCCGTCCTGCCCTTCATGCTGGGAACCACGGGCGGCTTCCAACTGATCTTCTGGCTGAACGCCCTTGGGCTGTTCGCTCTGCTGCAAAGCGCTCCGGCGGTGTTCCAGATCCTGCGCTGGGCATGCATGGGGTATATATTGTACCTCGCCTGGCTCATTGTCCGGGCGCGACCGAAGACAATGAAGGCAGGTGCGGCACCAGGGTTCTGGCGCGGCTTCTGGGTGCATCCGCTCAACCCCAAGGCCTATGCCATACAGGTCGCCGCGCTTTCCCAGTTCGTCGCGCCGAACCGGTTCCTCGCCGATGCACTGGTGGTCTCCGTGACCTTCTGCCTCCTGGGCATCACCCTCAACAGCCTCTGGCTGTGTGGTGGCAGCCTGATGCGGGCGAGCACGGGCGACGGGCGCATCCTGCGCGGGCTCAACGTCGCGCTGGCCGCGCTGATGGTCGGCTCGACCATCACGAGCTTGCAAATGATCCCCGGATAGAGGCACAAACTGGGATCCCATGACACAGGCCCGGTGGCGCAAATGCAGGTAACGCTTCAATCCATCCAGGACGCGGCCCGGTCAATCGCCGGCGCGGTGATGCAAACGCCCTGCCTGCCCGCGCCCAAGCTGTCGCAGCTCACCGGCGCGGACATCCGCGTCAAATACGAGAACCTGCAGGTCACCAATGCCTTCAAGGAGCGCGGCGCCCTCGTCAAGCTACTTACCTTGAGCGAGGACGAACGGGCGCGCGGGGTGATCGCCATGTCCGCCGGCAACCATGCCCAGGCGGTCGCCTATCACGCGCGGCGGCTCGGCATTCCGGCCACCATCGTCATGCCCGAACCGACGCCCTTCGTGAAGGTCGCCGCCACCCGCAGCTACGGCGCGCAGGTGGTGCTGGCCGGCGAAATGCTCGCCGATGCGCAGGCCGAGGCGGAGCGCCGAGCGGAAGAACACGGACTCGTCTGGGTCCATCCTTACGACGATCCGGCGATCATCTGCGGACAGGGCACCATCGCGCTGGAGATGCTGGAGGCACAGCCGGACCTTGACTGTCTCGTCGTGCCGATCGGCGGCGGCGGGTTGATCGCCGGCATGGCGACCGCAGCCAAGGCGCTGAAGCCGGACATCGAGATCGTCGGCGTGGAACCTGAGCTTTACCCCTCGATGCTGGCGGCCCTGCGCGGTGAGCAGGCGACCTGCGGCGGCGCGACGCTGGCCGAGGGCATCGCGGTGAAGAATGTCGGCGTCCTGACCCAGAAGATCGCCCGCGACACGGTGGATGACATCCTGCTCGTCAGCGAGGACGCCATTGAACAAGCGGTCAACGCCTATCTCACCCGGCAAAAGACCATGGCGGAAGGCGCGGGCGCGGCGGGGCTCGCCGCCGTCCTGACCACGCCTGAGCGGTTCGCCGGCCGCCGGGTCGGCCTGGTGATGTGCGGCGGCAACATCGACCCGCGCCTTCTTTCCTCGATCATGGTGCGGGCGCTGGCGCGCGAGGGGCGGATGCTGGCGATCCGCATCGCCACCCAGGACCGCCCGGGTGTCCTTGGCGAGATTTCCAGCCTTGTCGGCACGCTTGGCGGCAACATCCTGGAAGTGTCGCACCACCGGCTGTTCCTGAACGTTCCGGCCAAGGGCACAACCCTTGACGTCACCATGGAAACCCATGACCGGGCTCACGCGGACCGGATCATCGCGGCCCTGGAAGAGCACGGCCACAAGGTCAAACCGCTGGATCTTGGCGAGTCCCGCCTTTGAATCAAGGCGTCCGCTCCTTATCTAGGGAATGAGAGTCATCACCGGAGCCCAACTGCCCATGCAACCCGACCCCACAGTCACCAGTCCCGCCGCATCCGGCGGCGATCCCCTCGGGTCGGCAGCCTATTATCAGGATGTGCGCACCCGGCGCGCCCTTGCCTTCCTGCTCGATGTGGTGGTGGTCGGCGCGCTCTGCCTCGGCGCCGGCTTCCTGGTCTTGCTGCTCGGCCTGTTCACCTTCGGGCTCGGCTGGTTCATTTATCCCATTCTGTGGCAGGTGGTGGCGCTGGTCTATGCCGCCATCACCCTTGGCGGGCCGCGCTCGGCGACCATCGGCATGCGCTCGGCCGGGCTGGAGCTGCGCATGTGGAACGGCGGGCGCCCCGATGCACTGATCGGCGCGATGCATACGCTGCTCTACTGGTTCTCCGTCACGCTGCTGACCCCCCTGGTGCTGGCGGTGTGCCTCTTCACCCCGCGCAAGCAACTCCTGCATGATCTCATTCTGGGAACGGTGGTGATCAACAGCGCGGTCACCTATCGCGATTCCGGCCGGCACTGACGCGACGATACGCCAATCCCGCACAGCGCATGCGGGCTGTATGACTTTCGGCTATCCGTTTGCTTTCATGCGGTTTCGCGTGGAAAACCGGTTTCCACTTTTCATCAAACTGCTCTAGAAAAGGGGAGTTCGATTTCGTGCCGTGCTGCCGTGCCGGCCAGCCAGCAAAAGGATGTGGGCCGACCGCATGACGCCAGCCGACCTGCCGATGCTTCTCACGCTGCTGGTGATTGTTGTCACCATCGTGCTCTATGCCATCGACCGGTTCACGCTTGAATTCATCGCGCTTGGCTCGGTCGTGGCGCTTCTGGCGATCTTCTCGTTTCCTTGGGCGGCCTCCAATGGCCAGCCCGCGCCCACCATCGGTCCGGCGGATCTGCTTGCCGGCTTCGCCAATCCGGCCCTGATCACCGTCATCTGTCTGTTGATCATCGGTCAGGCGCTGTTCCAGACCGACGCGCTCGACAAACCGGCGAAGCTGATGGTCAAGGCCACCCGGCGCTATCCGTTTGTCGCCGCCGGTGCCATCCTCGCCACCGTTGCGGTGACCAGCGGCTTTCTCAACAACACGCCCGTGGTGGTGATGTTCCTGCCGATCCTGTCCGCGGTCGCCGCCGCGCAAGGAAAATCGGCCTCGCGGCTACTGATGCCGCTGTCCTTCATCGCCATTCTTGGCGGCATGACCACGCTGATCGGTTCCTCCACCAACCTTCTGGTCGCCGATGTCGCGGCGCGGTCAAGCGATGTCCGCCTCGGCTTCTTCAGCTTCACCGGACTTGGTGCCATCCTTGCCGTCGTCGGCGGCCTTTACGTCATCTTCGTCATGCCGCTGCTGCTTCGCGCGCGTCGGACCATGGCCGATGAGCTGCAATCTTCCTCCGGCAAGCAATTCATCGCCCAGATCTCCATTACCGCCGGTCATCCGCTCGAAGGGGTGGAGGCGGTGGCCGGGTTGTTTCCGCCGCTGAAGGACATGACCGTGCGTCTGGTACAGCGCGGCGAGCGGCCGATTCTACCGCCCTTCGAAAACGTCACCCTGTCGGTCGGCGACACGGTGATCGTCGCCGCCACCCGTTCGGCCCTGACCTCGGCGCTGGCCCGCCGCAATCCCCTGATGGGCACGGAAGGCAACGAGACGGACGATACCGAACCGGCGCCCTCCCAGCGCTCGCTCACCCTGACCGAGGCCATGGTCGCGCCTGCGTCGCGGCTCAGCGGGCGCACCATCGCCCAGAGCGGCTTCCACTCGGCGACAAGCTGCGTGATCATGGGGGTGCAGCGGCGCTCGCGGATGCCGCGCATGGCGATGACCGAGATCCGGCTGGAGCCCGGCGATGTGCTGCTGATCGCAGGCGGCGCCAGCGATATCGAGAAACTGCGTCGCTATCACGACGTCCTGCTGCTGGACTGGTCGACGGCGGAGGTCCCTCCACGGCGGCTGGCGCCACGTGCGCTGGCGATCTTCACCCTGCTGGTGGCGGTGATCGCCACCGGTGTCGTTCCCATCGTCTCTGCCGCACTGGCGGCCACCTTCGCCATGATCGCCGCCGGCTGCCTCAACGTGCGCCAGGCGCTGCGCGCGGTCGACAGCCGCATTTTCATGCTGATCGGCGCCTCGATCGCCTCGGCAACGGCGCTGGAAGCGACAGGCGGCGCCACCGCCATTGCCGATCTGCTGGTCGGTGCGCTGGAAGCGCAGCCGCCGATGATGATCCTGTCGGCGCTGTTCTTCCTCGTCATGGTGATGACCAACCTTTTGTCGAACAACGCCACCGCCGTGCTGCTGACGCCGATCGCCGTCAACATGGCGGTCCAGACCGGCCTGCCGGTGGAGGCCTTCGTCACCTGCGTGATCTTCGCCGCGAATTGCTCCTTCGCCACACCGATCGGATATCAGACCAATCTGATCGTCATGGGTCCCGGCCACTACCGGTTCTCCGACTTCCTGATCGCCGGAACACCTCTTGCGATTTTGATCTGGCTGACGTTCACTTTCCTGGCGCCGGTGTATTATGGTTTCGATATGCTGTGACGTATCCTGACCGGAGATCACTGTCGTGACGCGGCACCCGACCGACACACCGCAGTTCTACCTGACCGCCCCCTCGCCCTGCCCGTATCTGGAAGGCCAGCAGGAGCGCAAGGTTTTCACCCATCTGGTCGGCAGCCGGGCCCAGGCGCTCAACGACGTGCTCACGCAAGGCGGGTTTCGGCGCAGCCAGAACATCGCTTACCGCCCGGCCTGCGAGGGCTGCAAGGCCTGCGTCTCGGTAAGGGTCCGGGTCGACGACTTCCACTGGACCCGCTCCTTCCGGCGGCAATGGCGGCGCAATGCAGACCTGATCGGCACCACCTCCACGCCTGCGCCAAGCGCACAGCAATACGATCTGTTCCGTCGCTATCTCGACGCCCGCCACGCCGAGGGCGGCATGTCGGACATGACCGTTCTCGACTATGCGATGATGATCGAGGATACCCATGTGGAGACCATGCTGATCGAATACCGTCAGCGCGGGCCCGACTCATTCCTGACGGGAACCGGTGAAGGGCCGCTGCTCGGCGTCGCTCTCACGGACCTGCTCAGCGATGGATTGTCGATGGTTTATTCCTACTTCGAGCCAAACGCGCCCTCGCGCAGTCTCGGCACCCATCTCATTCTCGATCATGTCGAGCGCGCGCGCGCGCTGGGCCTGCCCTATGTCTATCTGGGCTACTGGGTCAATGGCTCGCCGAAGATGGATTACAAGGCACGGTTCCAACCGCAGGAGCATCTGGGGCCGGATGGCTGGCTCCCCGCCACCTGAGGCGAACACCGCCCGCCCCAGACAATTCTCCCCAGAGCGAGCCCTGGTCAGGCGGCGTCGACCTCGGCACGGATCAGCGTGAAGACATCGCGGAACATGTCACGGGTCAGCCGGCCCGTGTTGGTGTTGTAGCGCGAGCAATGATAGCTGTCGAACAGCACCGGCCGGCCGGGAATCGCATGCCGGGCCGCATGGCCGAAGGGATGGCTCGCCTTGCGCACCCCATAGGCGGACATCACCGCATCATGGGCAATGCGCCCCAGAGCCAGCACCGCGACGAGACTTTCCGTGCGGGTCAGGGTGGCCGTCAGAAACGGCAGGCAGGCGCGAATCTCCGCTCCGACCGGCTTGTTCTCCGGCGGCACGCAGCGCACCGCATTGGTGATCGCCGCGCCAACAAGCTCCAGACCGTCATCGGGCCGCGCGTCATAGGTTCCCCGCGCGAAGCCGAAATCGATCATCGTCTCGTAGAGCAGATCGCCTGCATAATCCCCGGTAAACGGCCGCCCGGTGCGATTGGCACCGCGCAGGCCAGGCGCCAGCCCGACCACCAGCAACCGGGGCGTCGCCCCGGTCCAGGTTGGCACCGGACTGTTATGCCAGTCCGGCGAGCGCTCACGATGCAACGCGCGAAACGCGACCAACCGCGGGCAGAGCGGGCAGTCGCGATCGGGATCGAGAGGATGCGTCATTGCGTCCGACAGATCAGTAGTCCTCGTCCTCATCGTCGCGCGGCGCACGCTCGACAACACGGGCGGGCCGTTCCGCCGGATCGCGTCCGACCTTCTTGGCCAGTGTGGCGAGGTCAATGAAGTGATCGGCCTGCCGGCGCAGATCGTCGGCGATCATCGGCGGCTGGGTCTGCAGAGTAGAGACGACGCTGACCTTGCGGCCCTTGCGCTGCAATGCCTCGACCAGCGACCGGAAATCGCCATCGCCGGAGAACAAGACGATATGGTCGACCTGATCGACCAGTTCCATGGCATCGACGGCCAGTTCGATATCCATGTTGCCCTTGACCTTGCGCCGACCACTGGAATCAACGAATTCCTTTACCGGCTTGGTCACGACCTTGTAACCGTTGTAGTCGAGCCAATCGATCAGCGGGCGAATTGAGGAGTATTCCTGATCTTCAATCAATGCCGTATAATAGTACGCCCGCAGAAGATACCCCTTCGACTGAAATTCCTGAAGAAGCCGCTTGTAATCGATATCGAAGCCGATTGTCTTCGCGGTGGAGTACAAATTCGCACCATCGATAAACAAGGCCACCTTTTCTCTGGGGTCGAACATCACGTGTAATGCCTTTCTTTATTAATGCAGAAAGTCGCCAGCCCTACGGATATTTTGCCATTATAAAATGCGAGAGCGATCCTTGCGCGTGAATTCGCCTTCACGAGAGGACAAAGAAATGCGTTCGCGTTCACCGTATTCGGATCGACTTGACTGCCCGGATCACTGCCCGGTTTTCCCGTGACCATGGAACCGCCCCTGCGCGGAGCCTGTCCTTTTTGTCAAACAGCCGTTTCGGCATGCCTGTTTATGAAATTCACCTACACCATTTCGCCCGGCAACGGCAACAGACCTTCCGGTAGGTTTTCCGCCCGTTTCATGACAATACACAACGCAGACCAAAAATACTTAACCCTCGGCCGACCCGCAATTCTTGTGTTTCGGGTTGCGTTCTGGTCGCCAACCCTCTATGTGTCGCGCCTTGCTTCCCATACTGCAACGGAGAAAATGCATGGCGCGCGTGACCGTCGAAGATTGCATCGACAAAGTCGAGAATCGCTTCGAGCTGGTTCTGCTGGCGAGCCATCGGGCGCGGATGATTTCCAGCGGCTCGCCTTTGACCGTGGATCGCGACAACGACAAGAACCCTGTCGTTGCCCTGCGCGAGGTCGCCGAGGAAACCGTCAGCCCGGAGGATCTCAAGGAAGATCTGATCCATTCGCTGCAAAAATACGTCGAGGTGGACGAGCCGGAGACCGAGGCCGTGCCACTGGTGCCGAATGCCGGCGCGCGAGGCGGCACCGAAGTCAACAGCGTTGATGACAGTGCCGTTGAATTCGACCGGATGTCAGAAGAAGATCTGCTGCGCGGGCTTGAGGGACTTGTCCCGCCGGAGCGCAAGGACGATATCTGACGCCAGGCGGCAACGCCGGCCAGAGGGCCACCTCAGGCGGATCCGCATCTTTATTTCAGTGCCGTCCGGTCCAGCCGGACGGTCTGGCGTTGTGAGGCGTCTCCGCAATGATGCGGCAATATGAACTTGTCGAACGGGTCCAGCGTTTCAATCCGAATGCCGATGAGGCCTTGCTGAACAAGGCCTATGTCTATGCCATGCAGAAGCACGGCAGCCAGACGCGCGCTTCCGGCGATCCGTTCTTCTCCCATCCGCTTGAAGTCGCTGCGATTCTCACCAATCTGCGCCTGGACGACGCCACCATCGCCGTCGCCCTGCTGCATGACACGATCGAGGACACCTCAGCGACTCGCGACGAGATCGACCGGCTGTTCGGGCCGGAGATCGGCAAGCTGGTCGATGGCCTGACCAAGATCAAGCGCCTCGATCTGGTGTCGAAACGCGCGAAGCAGGCCGAGAATTTCCGCAAGCTGCTGCTGGCAATTGCCGACGACGTGCGGGTGCTCCTGGTCAAGCTGGCCGACCGGCTGCACAACATGCGCACGCTGCACCACATGCCGGAGCACAAGCGCGGGCGCATTGCCGAGGAAACCATGGAGATCTATGCGCCGCTCGCCGGTCGCATGGGGATGCATGACATGCGCGAGGAGCTGGAGGACATTGCCTTCAGGACCCTCAACCCGGACGCCTACGAGACCATTACCGAGCGGCTGGCGGCGCTGGAGCAGCGCAACGAAAGCCTGATCACCGACATTGAAGCGGACCTGACGGAACGTCTGGAGGAGCGCGGGATTGCCGCCGTCGTGCGCGGCCGCGAAAAGCGCCCCTACTCGATCTTCCGCAAGATGCAGTCGAAGTCGATCGCCTTCGAGCAATTGTCGGATATCTACGGCTTCCGCGTCATCGTCGGCACGGTGGAGGCCTGTTACCGGGTGCTCGGAGTGGTGCACACCACCTGGCCGACGGTTCCCGGGCGCTTCAAGGACTATCTTTCGACCCCGAAGCAGAACGATTACCGCTCGATCCACACCACCGTGGTCGGCCCCAGCCGGCAGCGGGTGGAGCTGCAGATTCGCACCAGCGCCATGGAGCGGGTCGCCGAATACGGCATCGCCGCCCATGCGCTGTACAAGGACGGTGAGTTGGGCGGGCGCAACATCGCCAAGCTGAACGACGAAAGCCGCGCCTATGAATGGCTGCGCCGGACCATCGAGCTGCTTGCGCAAGGGGACACGCCGGAAGAGTTCCTGGAGAACACCAAGCTGGAATTGTTCCACGACCAGGTGTTCTGCTTCACCCCCAAGGGGCGGCTGATCGCCCTGCCGCGCGGGGCCACGCCGATCGATTTCGCCTATGCGGTGCACACGGATATCGGCAACACCTGTGTCGGCGCCAAGATCAACGGCCAGATCATGCCTCTGGTGACGGAACTTCGGAACGGCGACGAGGTCGACATCGTCCGCAGCCAGGCGCAGACCCCGCCCCCGGCGTGGGAATCCCTGGCCGTCACCGGCAAGGCGCGGGCGGCCATTCGCCGGGCGACGCGAGAATCGGCCCGCCAGCAATATGGCTCTCTCGGCCGGCACATCCTTGAACGGGCGTTCCTGCGCGCGGGCCACACCCTGACCGACGACCGGCTGGCCGGCGTGCTCGTTCAACTCGGCCATTCCAATCTCGCCGACCTGCTGGCGGCGGTGGGGCGCGGCGACATTCGCGCCCATGACGTGGTTCACGCGGTCTATCCCGATTTCCGCGACGACCGGCTCGGAACCGTCCCGACGGAAGCGGAGGACGGCTGGTTCGACCTGGAGCCGGGCAGCGGCATGAAGTTCCGCATTCCCGATGCGGAGAGCGCGACCGGCGGCGCGCATTCCCTGCCGATCACCGGCCTGACCGGCAATCTTCCCATCTCCTTCGCGCCCGAAGGCGGCGCGGTGCCCGGTGACCGGATCGTCGGCATTTTGACACCGGGCGTCGGCGTCACCATCTATCCCATACAGTCGCCCGCGCTGCAGGCGTTCGAGGAAGAGCCCGAGCGCTGGCTCGATGTGCGCTGGGATATGTCAGGCGACCAGCATGACCGCTTCCCCGCGCGCATTGCCGTTTCGGCGCTGAACGAACCGGGATCCCTGGCGGCCATTGCCGCGACGATCGCCGACCTGGACGGCAACATCGACAATCTGAAGATGGTGCGCCGGGCCGCCGATTTTCACGAAATGATCATCGATCTCGAGGTATGGGATCTGAAGCACCTGACACGAATCATCAACCAGCTAAGAGCAAAAACCAACGTGTCCAACGTGCAACGCGAAATCGGCTAGGGTCACGAAGGAGCACCGGCCACAGCCTTCCGAAGCGAACCTCCAGGGGCAGCAGCGCGCGTTTCGCCACATGCCGCCATGAAGCGATAAGACATGCTGTTCAAACGCCGTGACAAGCCCAACCACCTGGAACGCCTGCGGGTCGCGGTCTGGCCGCGCCACAGCTGGGCCCGGTCGGCCCGTTATTTCTCCAAGCGGGTGCTTCGACTGACCGCCAGTCCGAACGCCATCGCGCTCGGTTTCGCCGCCGGGGCGTTTGCCTCCATCACCCCGTTCGTCGGACTGCATTTCCTGCTCAGCTTCGCCATCGCCTTTCTGATTGGCGGCAACATGCTCGCCGCAGCGCTCGGCACCTCGATCGGCAACCCGCTGACCTTCCCGTTTATCTGGGCGTCCACCTACAAGGTCGGTTCGCTGCTGCTCTACGGCGAGGCACGCACGGTCTCTGGTGGCCACATGGGCGCGCATATGGGCGGCGGCCTCCTGCAATCCTCTCTCGACACGCTGCTGCCGCTCCTCAAGCCGATGCTGGTCGGCGCCTTGCCCATCGGCTTGGCGGTTGCGGGGCTCTTCTATTTTCTGGTCTACTACAGCGTCCGGACCTATCAGCGTGCACGGCGCCAGCGGCTTTCCGCCCGGCGTGGCTCGTCCCCGGACAACGGGCGTGGCGGCGTGGATTCGTCGGCGGCCTGATCCTTCGTTCCACTCCGCCGCACCCCGGCCCGCCGGACACGCCCCTCATTGACGATCGCCCGCCAACTGCCTTGACAGGAGCTTCCCGCATGACGACCCAACGCCTGCGTCTCGGCGTGAACATCGATCACGTCGCCACCGTTCGCAATGCGCGTGGCGGAGCCGCGCCCGATCCGGTGCGCGCGGCAAAGCTGGCGGCCTCCGCCGGGGCCGACGGGATCACCGCGCATCTGCGGGAAGACCGGCGGCACATTCTCGATGCGGATATCGAGCGCCTGCGGGCCGACGTCGCCTTGCCGCTCAATTTCGAGATGGCCGCGACCGACGAAATGCTGGCAATTGCCCTGCGCACCCGCCCCCATGCCGCCTGCCTCGTTCCGGAAAAGCGCGAGGAGCGCACGACCGAGGGCGGGCTGGACGCCATCGGCGGCCACACCCATCTCCTGCCGATCGTCACCAGGCTGGTGGAGGCGGACATTCGCGTCTCGCTCTTCGTCGAGGCCGACCCCGCCCAGCTCGATGCCGCCACCGCGCTTGGCGCGCAGGTGGTGGAGCTGCACACCGGGCGCTACTGCGACCTCTCCCTGGAAGGGGACACGGACGGCGCCGCGCGCGAGCTGGAGCGCATTCGCACTGCTGCCCGTCATGGCGCCGCCATCGGCCTTGAGGTGCATGCCGGTCACGGCCTGACCTTCGACACCGTCGGACCGATTGCCGCGATCCCCGAGTTCGCCGAGCTGAACATCGGCCATTTCCTGATCGGCGAGGCAATTTTCACCGGTCTCGAGGCCGCCATTGCCGAAATGCGCCGGCGCATGGATGATAGCCGCAAGGGAGCGCGCTGACAGATGATCGTCGGAATTGGAACGGACCTGATCGACATCAGGCGGATCGAGAAGACCCTCGACCGCTTCGGCGAGCGGTTCGTCCAACGCGTCTTCACCGAGGAAGAGCGCGCCCGATCCGACCGCAAGCGGCTGCGCGCGGCCTCCTATGCCAAGCGGTTCGCGGCCAAGGAGGCCTGCTCGAAGGCGCTTGGCACCGGCATCCGCATGGGCATCAACTGGCGAGAGATGGGGGTCATCAACCTTCCTTCCGGCCAGCCGACACTGCATCTGACCGGCTCCGCCGCCGCCCGGCTCGACAGCCTGCTGCCGGCTGGCTTTCGTGCCCGGATCGACCTGACCATCACCGACGATCCGCCGCTGGCACAGGCCTTCGTGGTCATCAGCGCGTGGCCCGCCGACTGGCCGGACCTGCCCCGCCCCCTCACCTCCACCGATTGAGAAGGACGGCGGAGGCGGCGTCTTTGCGTTGCGCCCGGACATGCGAGCCGGTACAAGCCTTTGGCGGCTGGTTGTTCGAACATGTCTCCCCATGCTTGAACCCGGCTTTTTCCAATCGTGCCGTGATCCGGTCTCGCGCCCAACACGCAAGGCCAGACGACGGCAAGCGGTGCCATAAGATGATCCCGGCGAGGTTCGACGCATCGTCCCTGACCGGCAAGGGCTCCTGAAGAGAGAGATGAGCGTGTCTGAGGAAAAAAAGAGCAAAGACGGTGGCCTCTACGATACCGCCAAGGTGCTTGCACAGGCCCTGATCCTTGCCCTGATCGTGCGGACGCTGCTGTTCCAGCCATTCAACATCCCCTCAGGGTCGATGATGGACACGCTGCTGATCGGCGACTATCTGTTCGTCTCCAAATACAGCTACGGCTACTCCCGGTATTCGGTGCCCTACGGCCTTCTGCCGATCGAGGGCCGCATCTGGGCGTCGGAGCCGAAGCGGGGCGATATCGCGGTGTTCAAGCTGCCGCGCGACAACTCGACCGACTACATCAAGCGGGTGATCGGCCTGCCGGGCGATGAAATCCAGATGATCGACGGCGTGCTGCACATCAACGGCACCGCGGTGCCGCGCGAGCGGATCGACGATTTCATCTCCACCGATCCGTTTGGCAGCGTGCGCCGGGTCGCGCGCTATCGCGAGACCCTACCGAACGGCGTCAGCTACGACACGCTGGACCTGACGCCGCGCGGCACCTGGGACAACACCCGGGTCTACAAGGTGCCGCCGGGCCACTACTTCATGATGGGCGACAACCGCGACAATTCCACCGACAGCCGCGTGCTCTCGGCGGTCGGCTACGTGCCGTTCGAGAATTTCGTGGGCCGGGCGGAGATGCTGTTCTTCTCCGTGGACGAGCAGGCCTCGGCCTGGATGTTCTGGAAATGGCCGTGGACGGTGCGCGGCAGCCGGATCTTCCGGATGCTCTGAGCATCCCTTGCACAACGGACTGGACGGCAGGACATGACGGGCGAACAGAAACGGGCGGCCGAACGGGCGCTCGAACAGCGCATTGGCCATCGCTTCAAGCAGGGTGATTTGCTGACACGCGCCCTCACCCATGGCAGTGCGACCGCGCGCGGCGGCGCCTCGGAAACCAGCTATCAACGGCTTGAGTTTCTCGGCGACCGGGTCCTTGGACTGGCGGTGGCCACCATGCTGCACCATGCCTTTCCTCAGGCAGAGGAAGGCGAGTTGGCACGCCGGCTCAACCAGCTTGTGCGCCGCGAGACCTGCGCCGACGTCGCCCGCGACCTGAAACTCGGCGAGGCCATCGTCTTCGGTGGCAGCGAAGCCCAGGCGGGCGGGCGCAAGAAGACCGCGATCCTTGCCGATGTCTGCGAGGCGGTGATTGCCGCCGTTTATCTGGACGGCGGCCTGAAAGCGGCGCAAGATCTGATCGAGCGGCACTGGCGTCCGCGCATGACCAACTACAAGGGACCGTTGCGCGATGCCAAGACCATGCTCCAGGAATGGGCGCAAGGGCTTGGAAAGCCGGCGCCCCTTTATCGCGAAACAGAACGCAGCGGTCCCGACCACGCGCCGATCTTCGTCGTGCGGGTCGATATAGACGGGTACGATCCGGCCTTCGGCCGGGGCGGCTCGAAACGGATCGCCGAACAGAAAGCTGCCGAAGCCGCGCTGACGCGCGAAGGGCTATGGACGGAGACGAAAGACACGTGACCGATACTCCCGAGACCGGCGCACCGGCACAGGGCTCCCCCGCTGGTGACAGCGCCGCCACCCGCGCCGGCTTTGTCGCGCTGATCGGCGCCCCCAATGCCGGCAAATCCACCCTGCTCAACGCACTGGTCGGGCTCAAGGTTTCCATCGTCACCCACAAGGTGCAGACCACCCGCACGCTTGTGCGCGGCATTGCCATGCGCGGCAACTCCCAGGTGATCTTCATCGACACACCGGGCATCTTCCGGCCGCGCCGCCGCCTCGACCGGGCGATGGTCGACACCGCCTGGGGCGGTGCGCGCGAAGCCGATGTGGTGGCGCTGCTGATCGATGCCAAGAAGGGGATCGACGAGCAGGTGGAAGGCATTCTCGACCGTCTGGCCGACGTCAAGCTGCCGAAGATCCTGATCCTCAACAAGATCGACATCACCCCGCGCGAAAAGCTGCTGGAGCTGGCGCAGGCGGCCAATGCGAAAGTCGCCTTCGACGAGACCTTCATGGTCTCGGCGGCCAAGGGCCATGGCCTCGACAAGGTGATGGAGCACCTGGGCGCCGTCGTCCCTGAGAGCCCGTGGCTCTACCCGGAAGACCAGGCGTCCGATCTGCCGATGCGAATGCTCGCCGCCGAGATCACCCGGGAGAAGCTGTTCCTGCGCCTGCATGAGGAGCTGCCCTATATCTCCACGGTGGAGACGGAAAGCTGGCAGGAGCGCAAGGACGGATCGGTGCGCATCGAGCAGACGATCTACGTGGAGCGCGACAGCCAGAAGATGATCGTCCTCGGCCAGGGTGGCAAGACGATCAAGGCGATTTCCCAGGCGGCCCGGCTTGAGATCGCCGATGCGCTGGAGCAGAAAGTGCATCTGTTCCTGTTCGTCAAGGTGCGGGAGAACTGGGCCGACGATCCGGAACGCTACCGGGAGATGGGGCTCGAATTCCCCCGCTGACACGGCGCGGCGGAACGCGGGTGCCCCTATTCCGGCTCCCGTGATGGCGCTGACGGCCAGACGTACGGCGACAGCAGGACGACATGCAGTGGACCGGTGAAGGCATCATCCTCGCCACGCGCAAGCTGGGCGAGACCAGCGTCATCCTGGAGGTGATGACCCGCGACCGCGGCCGTCACCTCGGGGTGGTGCGCGGCGGGCGCAGCCGCAAGATGCAGGCGGCCCTGCAGCCGGGCAACGAAGTCGGGCTGGTCTGGCGGGCCAGGATCGACGATCAGCTCGGCACCTTCACCGTCGAGCCGCAGGTGATGCGCGCGGCCAGCCTGATGACCTCGCCGACCGGGGTCTACGGCATCCAGACCCTTGCCGCGCTGCTGCATCTCCTGCCAGAGCGCGACCCGCATCCGCAACTGTTCGACGGGCTGGAGACCCTGCTGCAGCATCTCAACGCGCCGCAGCTCGCCGGGCCGCTGATGGTTCATTTCGAACTGCAGCTTCTGGCCGACCTGGGCTTCGGTCTCGATCTCAGCGAATGCGCGGCGACAGGAACCGCCACCGACCTCATCTACGTTTCTCCGAAATCCGGCCGTGCCGTCTGCCGCGAGGCCGGGCGCCCCTATGCGGGCCGCCTGCTCGCCCTGCCCGCGTTCCTGCGTGGCCGCGACAGCGACACCGATCTGCGCCGGGCCGATCACGCGGATCTCGTGGATGCCTTTACCCTCACCGGCTATTTCCTGCATCGCTACGTCTACGAGCCGCGCTCGCTTGACGCCTCGCCCGCGCGGGAAGGCTTTGTCGAGGCGGTGAAGCGCGCGCTTGCCGCGTCATAGTTTCGCCCAATCGTCCCTGACGCGAGATCCACCGGCTCGGGCAGCCGCAAAAGCGCGCATTTCCGGGATTTTCCGCCGCATTTCATTGCGCGATTCGGCGAATGACTGTAGCCAAGGGGCATGGGAAAAGATCTGATTCCGGCTGGCGGCGTGGAGCCGATCAACCTGCGCGAAGCGCTTGAGGAACGGTACCTCGCCTACGCGCTCTCGACCATCATGCACCGGGCGCTTCCGGATGTGCGCGACGGCCTGAAGCCGGTGCATCGGCGCCTGCTTTACGCCATGCGCCTTTTGAAGCTCGATCCCGGCGCCGGCTTCAAGAAATGCGCCCGCGTCGTTGGTGACGTGATGGGTAAATACCATCCGCACGGCGACCAGGCGATCTACGATGCGCTCGTGCGTCTCGCCCAGGATTTCGCCGTGCGCTATCCGATGGTCGACGGCCAGGGCAACTTCGGCAATATCGACGGCGATAGCGCCGCCGCCATGCGTTACACCGAGGCGCGGCTGACCGATATTGCCGCGCGCACCCTTGACGGGCTCGACGAGGACGCGGTCGACTTCCGCGAAACCTACGATGGGCTCGACAAGGAACCGGTGGTGTTGCCGGGCGGGTTCCCCAACCTTCTGGCCAATGGCGCAGCCGGCATTGCCGTGGGCATGGCGACCTCGATCCCGCCGCACAACATTGGCGAGATCTGCGCCGCCGCGCAGCATCTGATCAAGAACCCGGACGCGGACACGCCCGATCTGCTGCAGTTCATCCTCGGCCCGGATTTCCCGACCGGCGGGCTTCTGGTGCGCAACGACGCCGCGCTGCTCGAAGCCTACGAGACCGGGCGCGGCAGTTTCCGCGTGCGCGCCCGCTGGGAGATTGAGGATCTGGGGCGTGGCACCTGGCAGGTGGTAGTCACCGAAATTCCCTATCAGGTGCAGAAATCCCGGCTGATCGAGAAGATCGCCGAGCTGTTGCAGGCCCGCAAGCTGCCCCTGCTCGATGATATTCGCGATGAATCCGCCGAGGATGTGCGCGTCGTGCTGGTGCCCCGCAGCAAGAATGTCGACGCCACCTTGCTGATGGAATCGCTGTTCAAGCTGACCGATCTGGAGAACCGTTTCTCGCTCAATATGAACGTCCTGTCCGGCGGCGTGGTGCCGAAGGTGATGGGCGTGAAGCAGGTGCTGCGGGAATGGCTCGACCATCGCAAGGAAGTGCTGGTTCGCCGCTCCAGCCACCGGCTCGCCCAGATCGAGCACCGGCTTGAGGTGCTCGGCGGCTACCTCATCGCCTATCTCAATCTCGATGAGGTGATCCGCATCATCCGCGAGGAGGACAACGCCAAGACCTCGCTGATGGCCGCCTTCGACCTGTCCGAGGTGCAGGCCGACGCGATCCTCAACATGCGTCTGCGCTCCTTGCGCAAGCTGGAAGAGCTGGAGATCCGCAAGGAACACGACAAGCTCACCAAGGAGCGGGAAGGCCTGCTCGCCCTGCTCGGCTCGGAAGCGCGCCAGTGGACCCGGATCAGCAAGCAGATCGCCGATCTGGCGAAGGCCTATCCCGCCGATAGCGAGCTCGGCAAGCGCCGCACCGATTTCGCCGATGCGGTCGACCGCGACCTGTCCGACATCCATCAGGCGATGATCGAGAAGGAGCCGATCACCGTCGTCGTGTCCGAAAAGGGCTGGATCCGCGCGCTGAAGGGTCACCAGAGCGACCTCACCACCGTCTCCTTCAAGCAGGGCGACGCGCTGAAGCTGCATCTTCACGCGGAGACCACCGACAAGCTGCTGGTATTCAGCACCAGCGGCAAATTCTTCACCCTCGGAGCGGACAAGCTGCCCGGCGGGCGCGGCCATGGCGAGCCGATCCGGCTGATGGTCGACATGGAGGAAGGCAGCGACGTGGTCGAGGTGTTCGTGCACAAGCCCGACCGCCGGCTGCTGGTCAGCTCCACCGAGGCGCGCGGGTTTGTCGTCAAGGAAGAGGACGTTGTCGCCAACACCCGCAAGGGCAAGCAGGTGCTGAACGTTTCAGCGCCGCATGAGGCCGCCCTGTGCGTTGCCGCCGAGGGCGATCATGTCGCCATCATCGGCCGCAATCGCAAGCTCCTGGTGTTCCCGCTGGCGCAGATCAGCGAGATGACACGCGGGCGCGGCGTTCGCCTGCAGCGCTACCGGGATGGCGGCGTCTCCGACATCACCGTGTTTGCCGCCGAGGAGGGCCTCACCTGGATCGACAGCTCCGGCCGCAGCTTCACCCGCAAGCTGGATGAGTTGACCGACTGGCGCGGCGACCGGGCGCAGGCGGGACGCCTGCCGCCCAACGGCTTCCCGCGTACCAACAAGTTCGGCCGGCGCACCCTTTAGGGGCCGGCCGGCCCTCTCCAGTCCTCAAGGCATTGCCGACATGAGCGAAAAAGCCGCCCCTCTGCACCGCGACGCCTTTCAGGTGTTTCGCACCATTCCCACCCGCTGGATGGACGTGGACACCTACGGCCACGTCAACAACGTGGAGTATCTCAGCTATTTCGATACGGCGGTAAACGGCTGGCTGATCGAAAACGGTGTGCTCGACCCGGCCACCTCCTCAGAGGTGTTCCTGGTGGTCGACACCCGCTGCAGCTACTTCTCAGAGCTGGTCTTTCCGGATGTGGTGCATGCCGGCCTCAAGGTCACCCGCCTGGGGCGCTCCTCGGTCAGCTATCGGATCGCCCTGTTTCGCGGCGAGGCCAAGACGGCGAGCGCGCAGGGCACATTTATCCACGTGCAGGTGGACAAACAGACGCGCCAGCCCACGCCGATCATTGGTGACCGGCGCGGGCTACTGGAAACAATTCAGGAACATCCCTGAAAATCATGTGATATCAGGAGGCTGCCTACCGGCTCCCGGGGCGACCCTGCGGACCATGACCGGGATCGCACCTGGACACGTCACAGACTTATCCCGAACTTTTCCACAGGCTATCCAGCGCTTTTCAACAGTCGGGACTTCTCGCGATCCCAGTCGCGGCGGCGCTCGGTCTCGCGCTTGTCATGCAGCTTCTTGCCGCGCGCCAACGCCAGTTCCAGCTTCGCCCGCCCGCGCTTGTTGAAGTAGAGCTTCAACGGAACGATGGTCTTGCCGTCTTTCTGGACGGCAAGCGCGAGCTTGGCCATTTCGCGCTTGTGCAGCAAGAGCTTGCGCTTGCGGCGCGGCTCGTGATTGAAGCGATTGGCCTGGAGATACTCCGGAATGTAGGAGTTGATCAGCCAGAATTCCCCACCCTCGTTGCTGGCGTAGGATTCGGCGATATTGGACTTGCCCAGACGCAGCGCCTTGACCTCGGTCCCCTTGAGCTCGATGCCTGCCTCGAAGGTGTCCTCGATCTCGTAGTTGTACCGGGCCTTGCGGTTGTCGGCGATCACCTTGCGGTTGCTGTCGGCGGCGCTCTTCTTTGCCATGGTCTCGTGTGCGCGGGGACAGCCGGAAAGGCCCTCCCCGCCGCGTCCTTCTAGTTCAACAGGCCGGCGTGCGTCATCGCATCGCGGATCGCGGCCTTCGTTGTGTCGGATACCGGAACGAGCGGCAGGCGCAGCTCGTTTTCCAGCTTGCCCAGCAGCGACAGCGCGTATTTCGCGCCAGTCGGGTTGGGCTCGATGAACAGCGCGTTGTGCAGCGGCGCCAGCCGGTCCTGCAAGGTCAGCGCCGTGGCGAAATCGCCGGCGAGCATTGCCTTCTGGAAATCGGAGCACAGGCGCGGCGCCACATTCGCCGTCACCGAGATGCATCCGTGGCCACCATGGGCGTTGAAGCCAAGCGCCGTGATGTCCTCGCCGGACAACTGAACGAACTCCGGACCGCACAGCTCGCGCTGGCGGCTGGCCCGCGACATGTTGGCGGTGGCATCCTTGACGCCCTTGATGTTGCGGCAGGTGCGGAACAGCTCGGCCATCGTCTCCGGCTGCATGTCGATCACCGACCGACCGGGGATGTTGTAGATATAGATCGGCAATCCGACGGCGGCGTCAATGGCCCGGAAATGCGCCAAAAGGCCCGCCTGGTTCGGCTTGTTGTAATAGGGCGTGACGACCAGCAGCGCATCGGCACCGGCCTTTTCCGCATGGGTTGCGAAATCGATCGCCTCGGCGGTGTTGTTCGAGCCCGCGCCGGCCATCACCGGCACGCGGCCGCCGGCCGCCTCGATGCACAGGCCGATGACGCGCTTGTGCTCGTCATGGGACAGGGTCGGGCTCTCACCGGTGGTGCCCACGGGAACCAGCCCGTGGCTGCCCTCTTTTATTTGCCAGTCCACAAACTCCTGGAACGCTTTCTCATCAACCGCGCCATTGCGAAACGGTGTGACAAGCGCGGGGATGGATCCCTTGAACATGATGGTCCTCATGGAGTGTGCAGTGCAAACAAACCCTTCGTGGGTGGCGCACCATAATCGTGACAGGCGGGCGAAGCAACCGACACTGACCGGCTGCCCCGGCGGTTTTTACGACATCCCGGCAACCGCGACGCGCCATCCGCGCTTCACGCACAACCGAAGCTTCAATCCGTCGAACAGGAGCGCTAATATGACGTAAAAATGTTGTGAGGAAACGCCCAATGCTACCAGTTGACGCGCCTCGGCCAGAGGCGAAGGAAACGCCTTGCCGCCGATGGCGGGCAGAAGACGGGCTGACCTTGAGCGCCCTGACCTGGCCGCCTGCCCCCTCCGACAATCCCCGCCTGCCCGTTCTCTGCCTGTCGGGCCTGTCGCGCAACGCGCGCGACTTCGAAGCGCTCGCGGCGGATCTGTGCGCGCGGGGCCACCGCGTCCTGGCGATGGACTACCGCGGCCGGGGCGCCTCGGATCGCGACAGCGACTGGCGCAACTATTCGGTGGAGCGCGAGGCGGAGGATATCGACGCCGGTCTTGCCGCCCTCGCCCCCGGCCGGTTCATCGCCATCGGCACCTCGCGCGGCGGCATTCACGCCATGCTGCTGGCCTGCCGCCACCCCGGCAGGGTGGCCGGGATCGTGCTCAACGACGTGGGACCGGAACTCGACCGGGACGGGCTCGCGCGCATTGCGGTTTCCATCGGCACCAACATGCGGGCCGAGGACTGGCAAGCGGCGGCGGACAGTCTGGAGCGCAGTCTCAAGGCGCAGTTTCCCGCGCTCGATGCGGCAGGCTGGCGACGGCTGGCGCATCAGTTCTACCGTGAGACACCGAACGGCCTCACCCTCGACTACGATCCCGCACTCCGCCACAATCTGGTGGAAGCGGTTCAGCCAGACGCCCCGCCCATCGACCTCTGGCCGATCTACGACCAACTGGGCGATGTGCCCCTGTTGATCCTGCGCGGCGCCCATTCGGACATTCTCACCGAGGCGACCCTGGCCGAGATGCTGCGGCGGCATCCGAATGCGGAAGCCATGACGATTCCCGATGAAGGTCACGCGCCGCTGCTGTGGGATGCGGAAACCCTTGCCCGGATCGCCGATTTCGCCGACCGCTGCACCTAAACCATTGGCCGTCAGCGGATATCGACCACCACCTGATCGGCATGGCCATCGGCATCGATCACGGTGATGGTCGAGGCACCGGGGCCATCGGGGCGGAAGGTCAGCGAGGTGGCGAAGGGGCCGCGCGCGACCGGAACGCCATTGGCCATCCAGGTGAACGGCCCGCGCCCGCGCCGCGCCTTGACCACCAGCACCGCCTCACCGCCCGTCGCATCAGGCTCCGAAAGCCCCAGATCAACCACCGCGCCATCTGGCGGATAGAAGATGTCCGGGCCGTTTTCCTCTGAAAGCAGCGCACGGCGGTCCGAGGTGCGGGCATAGCGCAGGGCGCCGGGGGCGTGCTCAGAGGTTTCCGCCTGCACGCCCGGCGGTGGGGCCGGCAGGCGCGTGCGCGCCGGCGCAACCCGCTGGAACGCCTCGAACAGCACCGGCGCGGCCGTGCGGAAACCGGTGATGCCGGGTACCGGCGTACCATCAGCGCGACCAACCCAGACGCCGATCACGTGCCGGCCGTCATAGCCCACGGCCCAGGCATCCCGATAGCCGTAAGAGGTGCCGGTCTTGTAGGCGACGCCTTCGCCGCGCGCGGCATCCGGCGGCGGCACCTCCGACAGGATATCGCCCACATACCAGGCAGCAGCCGGGGCGAGAATACGCCCGGATCCGGTGGCTCTTGCCTCTCCCACCGCCGGCGGCGGATCACTGCGTTCGCGCAGGACAACCGCCTTTCCACCTCGGGCAAAGCCGGCATAGAGCGCAACCAGATCCTCTAGCGTCATGCCGAAGCCGCCGAGCGCGACGGCCAGCCCCGGAGCTTCCCGCGTCGAGTATTGCGGATGGGCGCCGGAGGCGGCCAGCCGCTGGACAAAACGGGAAACGCCGACGGCATCGAGCAGCTTGACCGCCGGCACGTTGAGCGAAGCCTGGAGCGCCTCGCGCACTCGGACCGTGCCCTGGAACGCCCGGTCGAAATTGGTCGGGCTGTAGCCGGCCAGCAAGGTTGGCCGGTCCTCGATCAGACTGCCCGGGTGGGCGATCCCCTCCTCGAACGCCAACCCGTAAATCAGCGGCTTGAGGGTGGAGCCGGGCGAGCGCAGCGCCCGGGTCATGTCAACATGACCGAGCCGCGCCTCGGACAACAGCCCGGGCGAGCCGACCCGCGCCAGCACCTCACCGCTGCCATGGTCGGCCACCAGAATCGCCAGCGACACCTTACCGCCCAGCCGGCGCGCGCGCTCTTCGGCCAGCGCCTCCAGACGTGCCTGCACCCGGCTGTCGATGGTCAGACGCACCGTTTCGGCACCGGGGGCGGCCACCAACGCATCGCGCGCCGAATGGGCAGCCAGCATCGGCACGGCACGGCGCTGGCGCGGCACCGGATCGCGCCGGGCGGCGGCCGCCTCATCGGGCGCCAGAACCCCAGCGGACACCATCGCCTCCAGCACCCGGTCACGGGCTTGCCGCGCGGCCTTCGGGTGCCGGTCGGGCCGGCGCGCCTCCGGCGCCTGCGGCAGCGCCACCAAGAGCGCGCTTTCCGCCGGCGTCAGCCTCTTTGGCTCCTTGCCGAACCAGGTCAGGCTGGCGGCGCGCAGCCCCTCGATGTTGCCGCCATAGGGCGCGCGCAGCAGATAGAGGGTCAGGATTTCGTGTTTGCTGAACCGCCGTTCCAGCGCCAGCGCACTCGCCACCTGCCGCCATTTGGCGATGAGCGACCGGGTCGGCGTTTCCGCAAGCAGCCGCGCGGTCTGCATGGTCAGGGTCGAGGCGCCGGAGACGATCCGCCCCTGCCAGACCGCCTGCCCGGCCGCACGAATGAGCGCGCGCGGATCGACGCCCGCGTGCTCTTCGAAGCGGCGATCCTCATAGGCGAGGAGCATGCGCAGGAACAGCGGATCGACCTCATCCGGTTCGAGCGGCAGGCGCCAGCGATCATCCGGGGTCTGGAAGGCGCGCAGAAGCACCCCCTCTCGGTCCAGCACCGAGCGCGACACGGCGACCGGGCGCACACTGCCCGGCACCTCGGCCACATGGACCGCATAGGCAAGCGCGCCTGCTGCAACACCCGCGGCCAGCAGGCCGCCGCCCAGGACAAAAGTGGCAAGACGCAAAGCTCGCCGCCGGCGCACGGGGCCGTTCGGGGAGCGGGCCGGCAGATCGCCACCCGTTCCCCCCGTCGCGCCCCCAGACGCACCACTGCGGGTCATCCTGCTCTCCGTCGGCTCACCCTTGTCAGCGCTGCGGCCCAAGCACCTCAAACCGCCCGGTCGCGGTGGTCGCTGCCAGATCCGGGCGATACATGTCCTCCACCGTTGCCGGCGGATGGGCAAACTCACCGGGGATCGAAGCCCGCGCCAGATAGGCGAAGGTGTAGCTGTCCGTGTTCTGACCGCTCTGGTCGAGGGCGACCACGAAGCGATCGTCACGGAACTCCACATGATCGGCGGAATCGATGGTCGACAGCCAGTCGAGCGCCCCGATATCGCCGGAGCGGACCAGACGCGGGTTGTCGATGGTCAGGCCGGCGGGAAGCCGGTCGACCACCAGCATCCGGCCCTTGCCCGGGCGGTCGGCGGTCACCGTCAACACCACGGCAACGCGGGTGTTTTGCGCCACCACGCCGCCTTCCAGCGGCTTGCCGTCGAGGTCGAACAACTGCCGGGTGATCGTGTAGCCGCGCCCGCCGGCAGGTTCCGGCACGACCGGCTGACCGCTCACCGTCACGACCACGTCGCTGCCGGTATCGCCGCGATTTTCCACCCGCAGGTTCTCACGCATCAGGGCGTTGCCGCCGACCTTGCGCACCAGCCGCCCGGCGAGCGCATCGCCGTTGATCGCGAAACGGTCGGCCTCCGCGTTCACCTGCAGCTCATGGCCGGCCAAGAGCAACCAGGCCATGTCCTGGGTCGACAAGGCGCTGGTCCGGTCCTGCCGGTCCGCCACCTGACGGGTCAGCCCGGCGGCATCGACACCATCGAGCCCGGCCTTGGTCACGTAGGTCAGGACACCGGCGGCATCGCGCAAGGCGGTGCCATAGTCCTCACGATAGCCGGTGCCATCCCCGGCGGGGATCGACGCCAGCGCCGACTGGAACGCCTGCCGCGCGCGCTGCTTCTCGCCATAGCCAGCAAGAGCACCGCCCAACTGGGCCCGCGCCAGCGCCGAACCGAAGTCGTTCAGCTTCACATCGGCGTAGTAGCGCAGGTCCCCGACCGAGGCACGGCCGGCCCGGGCCAGCACATTCAGCGCATAGGCAATGCCCTCACCGCCATCGCGGAAGTCGGAGGCATAGGCGACCCGGTTCTCCAGATTGTCGAGCGCGCCGCTCAGGGCCTGCGCCGGGACGATGTGTCCCGTCTCGCCGGCACGGATCAGGAAGTCGGTCACATAAGCGTCGAGCCAAGGATCCTGCGACCCATAGCTCGACCACAGGCCGAAGGCGCCGTTGGAGCTCTGATTGGCGAGCACGGCGGCAATCGCCTTGTCGACACGGGCGGCGATCTCGTCGTCGCTCTTCAGACCGGCAGCGCTGGCCATCTCGTTGAGATAGAGCAGCGGCAAGGCCCGGCTGGTGGTCTGCTCGGTGCAGCCGTAGGGGTAGCGATCGAGCGCGGCGAGAAGGCCGGGGATGTCGATCCGCGCAGCTCCCCCAGCCGCCAGCGTCAGCGATGCGGTTTCCGGCTTCAGCCCGGACAGGCTGCCGCCATCGAGCGTCAGCGCCCCGCCCGGGGCCAGCGTGACGAAGGAGCGGCGGGTCACCAGCGGCGTGTTGTCCCGGACGCCGAGCGCCAGGCGCTTTTCTGCTATTTCGCCCCCCGGTCCGCTGATCGTCAGGTGGAGCGAGGCATCGCCCGGGGTCCCCCCGGCGCGCAGCGGCAGGCGCAGCGATTGCCGCTCGCCCTTGGCCAGCGTCAGGCCGCGCCCGCTGTCCGGCAGGTCCACCGACACCGGCCCGTCCACATCGACATGGATGCGGTAATCACCCGCGCCGCCATCCACATTGTCGATCTCGACGAGAAGGCGCGAAGCATCTCCCGGTGCGAGGAAGCGCGGCAGGGTCGCGGTCATCACCACCGGATCGCGCACGGTGACATCCCGTTCGCTGTGGCCAACGCCGCCGGCGCTCCAGGCCACCGCCATCAGCCGTAGCGTGCCGTTGAAGTCAGGCACGTCGAAGGACACGGTCGCCCGTCCCTCCGCATCCGTCTCGACGACACCGGAGAACAGCGCCACCGGCGCTTCCTGCGGCGGCGGTGCGGCAAGGGAAAGCCCCATGCCATCGCCGCCCGAGCGCACCCGGCCGAGCTCGCCGGCGGTGCGGTCGATCAACTGGCCGTAGTAGTCGCGAATTTCCGTCGCCAGACGCCGCTGGCCGAAATACCAGCCATCCGGGTCCGGCGTTTCGAAGCGGGTCAGGTTGAGAATGCCGACATCGACGGCGGCAAGGGTCAGATAGGCGGTCTCGCCCGCGCCCTGCCCGGCGATCCGGACATCCACATCAAGGGTGGTGCGCGGCAGCATCTGCTCCGGCGCCTCCAGCGAGACGGTGTGCACCCGCGCGCCCGGATCGACCTTCAGCCACTGCAGGCCAAGGGCCCGCGCCGGCATCCGCTTGGCGGCAATGTCCATCGGTCGCAACAAGGTCGCGGTGACATAGGCGCCAACGCCCCAGTCATCGGTCACGGTCAGCTCCACGTCGGCCTCACCGGCCTTGACCGGCAGCGCCCGCGTTTCGATCAGCTTCTCGTTGACCACATGGACAAGGGCGACGCCATCGAAGCGCGGTTTCATCCGCAGCCGTGCGGTCTCACCCACCCGATAGGCCGGCTTGTCGAGACCGACGTCCAGCACATCCGGGGTTTCCGACGAGGCGGAGGACACATACCAGCCGGCGTTGAACTCGGTGCTGGTTGCCGCCGGCTCGGTGCCATCGCGCACCACCTCCAGACGATAGCGCCCCCAGTCCACCGGCAGCGACACCCGCTGCGGCCCATCGGCGCCAATGTCCAGCGTGCCGCTGGCAACCCGGCGCGAGGTGGTCACCGGCTCGTAGGACCAGCGCCCATCCGAGCGGTACCACTGATAGCGGGTGTCCAGCTTGGCCAGCGTCCAGGTGACCTCGCTCATGGCCACCCGCGCGCCCTCGCGGTCGATGGCGATGACGTCGAATTCCGCCGGGCCGCCTTCCTCGACACCGCCATCGAAGGCCGGCTTGACGCCGATCCGCGCGCCATCGGGCAGAAGCGGCAACTCCAGCCCGCGCTCCACGTAGCGGCCACCGGCCTCGACAAGGCGGGTGACGATGCGGGCGGTGTATCCGGCCGTGGTCGGCTCCAGATCCGGCAGCGGCGGAACGAAGCTGCCCCGGCCCGCCTCATCGGTCACGCCGGCATCGGAAAGGATCGCCTGGTTGGGGAAGATCTGCTCGTCGGCCAGGCCAAAGACATAGCCCGGCCATGCTGCATTCTCCCGCGTCGGCGAGACAATCACCTCCCCTTCGATCCGCTGGCCGGAGGCCGGGGTGCCATAGAGAAACTTGGCGGTGAAGGAGACTTCCGGCGGATCGAGCGGATCAATCGCTTTCGCATCCGCTTCCAGCGTGAAATCGACGCGCTCCGGCTGGAAGTCCTCCACCAGGAAAGAGGTTTCCGAAAGGGCCGGTGCCTTCGGATCGGCATAGACGCGCAAGGTCCAGGTGCCCTGCTGCGCGCTGGCCGGCAGGGCCAGAGAATAGGCCCGGCCGCCTGCGCCCGCATCCTCGGTGACCGCGCGGCTGTGCTCGACGCCATCGGGCCGGGCAAAGACGAGCGTCAGCGGCAGATCGGCCCGCGCTCGCGCCCCCGGATCCCGGGCCATCGCACCCACATGCACGCTTTCGCCGGGGCGATAGACACCGCGATCGGTCCAGGCGAAGACATCGACAGGACCGGGCGAGGCCCGTCCTTCCACGCCGCGATCGCTCAGATCGAAGGCCGGTTTGGTGAGATCGAGGAACGCATAATCCCCCGTCTTGGTTTCCACCGCGACAAGCGCCGGCGCCCGTCCACCCTTGCCGCGCGACAAGCCGGCCGGGAAGCGGGCAATGCCTTCGCCGTCGCTGGTCGCCTCGCCCAGCACATCGTTGTTGACCGCAACGAGGCGCACGGTGGCCCCGGCGACCGCCTGCGCACTCGACAGGGCGCGCACCGACACCATGGTGCCGTCGCCGCCGGAATAGGCGCTGAGGCCGAGATCGGAGACGATGAACCACTGGGTCGCCCAGGGGCCCCAGCGGTTCGCCTGGTCGGTGGCGGCTCGTGCCACCATGGCGTAGATGCCGGGCTTCATGTCGAGGCCAATTTCCTCCAGCGGGACCGCCGTCGTCACGTCCTGATTGAGCCGCTGCGCCGTCTCCACGGTGCCGGACCAGACCTGCTCGCCGTATTCGTCGCGGATCTGATCGGCCTTGTAGCTGTCGAGTTGGGACAGCACGCGCCGGTCGCGCAGCGCCGAGGCCAGGCCGCGCTCGCCGATCCGGTAGATTTCCGTTTCCACCTCGCCGGTGTTGACCGACACGAGCGGGATGGTCGCCCCATCGCCCGCCGGCAGCACATAGGCCCGGCCAAGAAACCGCACCGCCGGGCTGCGGTCGCGCACGTAGACGGAGAGGTCGGCGGATTTCTCCAGCACCTCGCCGCTGGCGGAGGGCAGCCCCTGGCGCACGAGAATGCCGTAACGCTGACCGTGACGCACCCCGTCGACGCAGACCTGGGCGCCATCGCTTTCAACGGAGAACGGCCCCTCCCCGGTCGCCTTGACGAACGGTCCCATGTCGCGCGTGCGCGGCAACTCCTCGGAAAAGACCACGCAAACGCGCGGGCTCACCGCATCGGAATCGACCTGATGATCGAGGATGCGGAAGCCATGTTCCGCCACGAGCTGCTCATACCGGGAGCGCAGGTCGGCGCGGTCATCGAGAGCGAGCGCGGCACGCAGGGCCTTGATCGCCGGCTTGTAGAGCTGGCGCCGTTCCAGCGCCGAGGCGAGAAGATCATAGGCCTCGACCCGGTCCATGTCGGTGGCCGCCGCAAGATAGGCGTTGACCGCCGCCGCGCCACCATCCTGCATCACCTTGTTGCGCCGCCGCCAGTCATCCGGCTTCTGTCGCAACAACGACCGGGTCATGCCGGCCCACAGGCCGTAGTTTGTCGGCTCCAGCGCCAGCGACCGGCCAAAGGCCCGCTCTGCGGCTTCCGACTGCCCCTGCGCCAGAAGGCCGAAGGCGGAGGTGCCATCGCTCGCCGGGGTGAAGGCACGCGGGAGCTGGCGCGCATAGCGGCCGGCCTCGTCCATCAGGTTGCCCGGCAGGAAGGACAGATCGGCGCGGCGGGCATCCACCGTCGCCTCGTCCATCGCCTTGACCATCACGATACGCCCGGCAATCGCGCCCTTGAAGGCGTGCAATTCGCCGACGCTGGACTTGAGGAAGCACCAGCCGGCAGAGGTGTTGTAGGTCAGCGCCTGACAGCTCTTCTCGGCAACGCAGGCCGCCTTGCAGGCATCGAGATCGACATCCTTCAGCGTGCGCAGGTCCGAGCCGAAGTAATCCGCATTGTCGATGGTGACGATGCGCCGTTCCTCCGCCTGCCCAGCGCCCTGAAGAACGGCGAGCGACAAAAGCCCGGCACCGAACAGCACCCGGGAGATCCGGCCAATCCCCTTCGGCGCATGCGCCTTCGTCAGATTGTCTGCGCCCATGGCTCTCATCTCCCGTTCCCGTTTTTCGGCGCGTTCGGCTTTGCGCGCAACCGCCAATCGATATCCTGCCCCGAGGCAGGAGGAAAGAGGGCAAAGGCCTTGCCCCCTGTTTCCAACCGCGTCCGACACGCCCTGCGTTCGTCAAAGGGGACCACGCAATCGTGACAAGTCCAAGACCGGAACGGCCTTTCCCGCGATCAGGCGCTCACCATGAGCCGTTCCCGCCGCCGGCGCTCCAGATCCCGGGCAACGGCCCGGGCGCGGATCGCCAGTTCCGGCGCACGGGCACGCGCTGCGTCACTGCCGCTGAGGGCCAGCCGCTCCACCTCTTCGGCCATTTCCGCCAGCGACAGCGCGCCAAAGGTCGCGGCGAGCGAGACCAGAACATGACTTGAAGCGCGAATACGGTCGAGATCCTGTTGCCCCTTGTCCAGCGCCTCCGCCTCCGCATCGAGATCGAGCACGCAGCGATGCACCACCGCATCGCGCACCTCTTCCGGCAGATCGGCAATCAGCTCGGCGAACCGGTCGGCGTCGATCAACACGGGCGGCGAAGCCTCGGGCGGCGCGCTATCCGGCGCCCGGCCCACGGCCCGCCCCGCCAGCACCGCGCCCAGCGCGCGCCGGAGAACGGCCGAATCGACGGGTTTGGTCACAAAGGCATTCATGCCGGCGGCCATTGCCCGGTCGCGCTCCTCCACCAGGGCATGAGCGGTCAAGGCCACCACCGGAATATCGGCAAAGGCGGCGCCACTGGCCCGCAGGCGCCTCGTGGCCTCGATCCCGTCCACCACCGGCATGGAAACATCCATCAGCACCGCGTCATAGGGAGCCTGCGCCAGCATCTCCAGGACCTCGGCCCCATTCGTGGCGGTCTCGAACCGACAGCCCCAGCGTTGCAGGAAAGCACCCGTCATCATCCGGTTGGTGGCATTGTCCTCCGCGAGCAGGATCCTCGCCCCGTCCAGCTCGCAAGGTCCTTCCGCATCCGCGTTCTGTTCGGTCCGGGGCAAGACATCGACCGTCCCACGGGCAAGGCCCAGGTCGAACCAGAAGCGCGTACCTTCACCGCTGCGCGAGGCAAAATCGATGCTCCCGCCCATCCCCTCGACCAGTTCCCGACTGATGGCGAGACCCAGACCAACTCCCTCGCTGCGCGTCTCCCCTTGCGCCGGCAAGGTGGTAAAGCGTGCGAAGACGTTTTTCCTGTTCTTTTCAGCGATCCCCGCGCCTGTATCGGCAACGGAGAACCGCAAGGCCACATGCTCCGTTTCTGTTGCCAGCGTCGGGATCGGGGCAAGCGCCAGCTCGATCCGGATCCTGCCCCGCGCCGTGTGCCGGACCGCATTGGCAACCAGATTGATCAGCACCTGGCGAATACGCCCCGCATCCCCCACAAGAACGGTTGGCACCTTGGTATCGACCTGGGTCTCCAGGGTCAGACCCTTTTCTCCCACCCGAGCTGAAAACAGATCGCGAACATTTCCAATCAGGGCACGGGGGTCGAAGGGTGCATCGACAAACTCCAGGCGTCGAGCCTCCAGGCGGGAAAAGTCGAGAATGTCATTGAGGATCTGCAACAGGGCAAGCGCCGATTCCCGCGCCGTTTCGATGTATTTCTTCTGCTCACCGTTGAGCCGTGTGTGCAGCAGGAGATCAAGCAGCCCAAGCACCGCATTGAGCGGGGTTCTGATCTCATGGCTCATCATGGTCAGGAAGTTGGCCTTCGCCTGGCTGGCCGCCTCGGCGCGCTGCCGCGCCTCGTCGAGCGCCAGGGTCTTGGCCCTCTCCTCGGTGATATCGCGCATGAAGCCGATGATCACCCGCCCGCTGGCGCCGGTGACGTGGTTGAACGCCACCTCCATCAGGATTTCCGACCCGTCCTTGCGCAGCGCGATGACCTCGACCCGGTCGCCGATGAGCGTCGTCGGTTCCGCGTCTTGCAGGACCCGCATCTTGGTATCGAAGGCGGAGCGAAACCGTTCTGGCACCATAAGCTCCCGGACACGAAGCCCCATGACTTCGTCTTTCGCATATCCGAAGACCCGCTCCGCCGCCGGGTTGAACTCCCGGATCCGGCCGAACTCATCGATCACGATGATGGCGTCGAGCGCTGCCATGACAACGGCGCCGAGCCGGCTTTCGCTCAGCCTCAGCGCCTCTTCCCGCCGTTTCAGCTCGGTGATGTCAATACGCAGGCCCACCGTCTGACCATCCGGGGTCTGGCGCTCATACACCCTCAGCCAGCGTCCATCACCCAGCCGCTGTTCGATCGGCTCCGCCGGCGGTTCCCGATGCAGGCGCACCTGTTCGGCGATCCATTTTTCCGGGTTGGAATCGAGATCCGCGTCGGCATATTGGCCCGCTTCCACGCCAACCTTTACGATATCCTCGAACCGGACGCCGGGCCGGATCGCATGGGCACTGCGGGCATAGACGTCCCTGAACCGCTGATTGCACAGCAGCAGCCGATCTTCCGCGTCATAGACAACGAAGGCATCGGGCAGGAACTCAATAGCCTCGCGCAGGCGTGTCTGCGCCTCGCGAACCTTCGTTTCTGCAAGTTTGCTGGCGGACAGATCGCGTACAATGGCGACAAAACGGCAGCGGTCTCCCGTGCCTGCCTCCGAGAGCATCAGCTCCATCGGAAAGCGCTCGCCATTCTTGCGCACCCCGCGCACCTCGACCGGAACCTGCTCCTTCCGGGCGGCAAATTCGTGTAACCGGGGCACCTCGGCCGCTCCGGCCCGCGCTCCCACGCCAGGGACCAGCCGCGCGAAGGGCTCGCCGACAATTTCCTCCACGCTATAGCCAAACATGCCGCGGGCCGCCGGATTGACGCTCTCCACCACCCCCATCTCGGAAATGGTCACAAGCGCCTCGCCCATGTTGTCGACGATGGCACGCAATCGAACATCGCGGTCATGCATCTCGGCCATTTCCTGAAGCCGATGCACCTCTTTCTCTGCCAGATGCTGGGATAAGCGCGCCTCATGCTGGCGCCGATAGTACACCCAGAACAGCAGGAAGAGCGCCGACAGAAGGACCATCGAAACAAGGACGCCGCCGATCTCCAGGACGAATTCCGGTTTACCCAATGACCCCGACAGCGGGGCCCGGGCCGCAATCAGACCGGCGACGCCCTCAGCCGACAGAACGGGAACGGCCTGTGTGCCTCCCACCGCCTCGGCGCGATCATGACACCCCCTGCAAGTGGCACCGGCCTCGAACGGCACCGCCGCGAACAGCACGGTCTCGCCGTTCAGGTCCACAGCGGTCCGGAAATCGCGCGCGCCCCCGTCAATGACCTCCCGCAGCGCATCCCCGACCGGCAAGCCTGCGTGCATCCCATCGCGCGCGCCCCCGGGGGGCACGAACAGGAACTCGGGGCGATCCGGGGCAGCGCTGGGCCCGGTGGAACGCACCTGATGATAGGTGCCACTTTCCGCCACCAACGACAGCTGACCGGCAAGGACCTGCAGCGCTTCAGTTGTCCGGTCGTCGCCGACGTGCCGCGTCGCGACGAACAGGATGACGACATCAAGGGCAAGAAGCGTGACGATCGGAACGAGCAACGACCGCAGCATTCCCGAAACGCGACCTTGCATGAAACCCTCTTGAAAACGGATCGGCAGCGACTAGGTTGCAATCCCAACCATGAAACTGACACGGCATGGGTGCCCCCAGCTTATCGCAGTTTCGTCTTCCTGACACGCAAGGCGCGAACCTCCTCGTCCTTGCGTCCTTCCTCCTCTTGTCGCATGGCGCATGCCGGCCGGATGGGTCGCCAGTTCCCCATGCGAACAATCAGCCCAACCGAGGCCGCCATGACCGCTCTTGCCCAGTTCCCGATCACCCAACGCTGGCCCGCCCGCCATCCGGATCGGATCCAGCTCTACACGCTCGGCACCCCGAACGGCCGGAAGGTGTCGGTGGCGCTCGAAGAGCTCGGTCTGGCCTATGAGGCGCACAAGGTGTCGTTCGAGACCAACGACCAGTTCACCGCCGAGTTCCTTTCGCTCAACCCGAACAACAAGATCCCGGCGATCCTCGACCCGAACGGCCCCGAAGGCACGCCGCTGGCGCTGTTCGAAAGCGGGGCGATCCTCATCTATCTGGCGGAGAAGACCGGCAAGCTGCTGCCGGAGGCGCCCAATGCCCGCTACGAATGCCTGCAATGGCTGATGTGGCAGATGGGCGGGCTCGGCCCGATGTTCGGCCAGCTCGGGCATTTCCACAAATACGCGGCCGACAAGGTCTCCGATCCCTATCCCCGCGACCGATATCTCGGCGAGGCCAAGCGCCTGCTCGGTGTGCTCGAACAGCGGCTTGACGGCCGGGCGCATATCATGGGCGATGCCTATACAATCGCCGATATCGCGATCTTCCCCTGGGTACAGACCTTGCGCGAGTCCTATGAGGCCGGCGAAATC
Organism: Stappia indica; assembly: GCF_020177335.1. GTDB lineage: Bacteria > Pseudomonadota > Alphaproteobacteria > Rhizobiales > Stappiaceae > Stappia > Stappia indica_B. The sequence continues at coordinate 629,211 of NZ_JAIVMG010000001.1, forward strand.
ACCGGGCTCGACGCCTTGCCGAACATCAATCGCTGGCTGAGTGCCTGCATGGCCCGTCCGGCGTCCGTGCGTGGCATGGCCCAGCCCGGATAATCCGCGACACGCGCCCCCCCAGGCCAGGCCGCACGACGACACGTTGCATTGCGCGTTTCGTGCGGCCTATTCCGCACCGATCTCCGGGCCACTTTCCGGCTCGGTTTCCCGTGACAGGCCGCCCCGCTCACCAGGCATCGGCACCGGATTGGTCTTTTCCGGTACATCATAGCCCTTCTGCACGGCCGGACGGGCGGCCAGCGCCTCGTACCAGCGCCGCACATTCGGAAAGTCGTCCAGATCGATCCGCTGCCACTCGAAGCGGCTGACCCACGGCCAGATCGACACGTCGGCGACTGAATACTCCCCCGCCACGAATTCGTGGTCGCGCAACTGACCGTCGAGTACCCGATACAGTCGCGCGGCCTCGCTGTGGTAGCGCTCTTCCGCGTAAGCCGCCTTGCCCGGGTTGAAATGCAGGAAGTGATGCGCCTGCCCCAGCATCGGGCCGAGCCCGCCCATCTGCCACATCAGCCACTCGATCACCCTCAGCCGCGCCGGACCGGACGGCGGCAAGAGCTTGCCGGTCTTCTCCGCCAGGTAAAGCAGGATCGCGCCGGACTCCATCAGGCTGACACCCGCTTCGCGATCGACAATCGCCGGGATCTTGCTGTTGGGCGAGATCTGCACGAAGGCGGGACGGTGCTGCTCGCGGTTGCGAATGTCCACGGGGTAGACCGTGTAGTCCAGCCCGCATTCTTCCAGCATGATGGACACCTTGCGCCCGTTCGGCGTGGACCAGGTGTACAGATCAATCATTCCGAACTCCCCGATTGTGTGTCGCCGTCGCGTTCTGCCGTCCGCCGGCCCCGGGCGGCCGGGCGGCCGGGCGGCCGGGCGGCCGGGCGGCCGGGACCGCAGCCTGCCTCAGCGTAAGCGCACGCGCAAGAGCACGAATGACGCGCAGGGGGCACAGCACTGTTCACCCACCGCGAACAGTGAATTCAAAGCCACGCAGTTGATGCTGCCGCCTCCCGGGGCGATTTGTAGCGGGCGAGCGCCGGACCGGCGTTTTCAGCCCATCGCACGTTTCACCTGAGGAGATACCCCATGATCCGCACCGCCGCCGCGGCCCTTGCCACCGTTCTCGTCGCCGCTCCGGCCCTCGCCGAGCCGGTTGCCTATGCTTTCGACAAGTCCCATGCCAACCTGAGCTTTTCCTACAATCACCTCGGTTACTCGACCACCGATGGCCGCTTCGGCGACTGGACCGGCGATCTGGTCATCGACCTCGACGCCCCGGAAAACTCGAAGATCGCCATGAAGGTCGATGTGGCCACCCTGGACACGTTCTGGGAAGAGCGCGACAACCACCTGAAGAGCGCCGACTTCTTCGGGGTCGAAACCCATCCGCAGGCCAGCTTCTCCTCCACCGAGGTGCGCAAGACCGGCGACAACACGCTGGAAGTGAGCGGCGATATGACCATCAAGGGCGTCACCAAGCCGGTGACCTTTGATGTTACCGTCAACACCGTCGGTGAGCATCCGATGGCCAAGGTGCCGGCGGTGGGGCTCGACGCGACGGCGGTGGTCAAGCGCTCGGACTATGGCATGACCATGTTCCTGCCCTATGTCGGCGACGAGATCACGATTTCGTTCAGCGCCGAAGCCTTGCAGGCGAAGTAAGCACGAGAACACATCTCGGCGGAGCGGGCGCGGCAGACGGATCGGGGACTTTCCCGCCGTCGCCGCGCTCCGGTCCGATCCGGGCAAAGGAGAGCTCGATGCAGCTGCGCAACACACAGACCGGCTACGGAACCGTTGCCATCGCGTTTCACTGGACCATGGCCGTTCTCGTCGCGGGCCTGTTCGTCCTGGGCAAGTACATGTCGGGGCTGGAGCCAACGGACCCGCAGACCTTCGCGCTCTATCAGTGGCACAAGTCCTTCGGCTTCGTCGTGCTCGCGCTCGCAGGTCTTCGCCTTGTGTGGAAGGCGGTCAATCCGGCGCCGAAGCTGCCGGAAGGAACGCCTGTGCCGCTGCGTCTTGCCGCCGCTCTTGGCCATGCCGGCCTCTATGCGGTGCTGCTCGCCCTGCCGCTGTCCGGCTGGCTGATGGTCTCCAGTTCGCCCTGGGGCATCCCCACCGTCCTGTTCAACACCCTGCCGGTGCCGCATCTGCCGGTTCCCGCGGAGCTCGGCACCCTGGCGCAGGCGGAAGCCACCTTGAAGCAAGTGCATGAGGCGCTCGGCCTGTTCCTTCTTCTGCTGCTGGTGGTGCATGTCGCCGCCGCGCTCAAGCATCACTTCTACGACCGCGATACCGTGCTGACCCGGATGCTCTCGACCCGGCCGGCCCGGCAAGACGCCGAGACGGCGGAGTGATCGGCCCCTTGTTCTCAATCTTGTTCCGGAGTTCCCCATGCGCGCCCCTTCGGCCCTGACACGCCTTCTTGTCGCCGGCACGGCTCTCGTCCTCGCCGCGCTGCCCGCCGCCGCCTCCGACTGGAGCGTCGACCCTGCCGCAAGTTCCCTGAGCTTTACGGCCCAGCAGGGCGAAAGCCCGGTGGACGGCAGTTTCGCCACCTGGTCGGCAGAGATCCGGCTTGATCCGGCCGATCTTGCCAATGCCGCAATCCGGGCGGAGATCGAAACGGGTTCGGCCACCACCGGGCAGATGCAGATCGACCAGACCCTGCCGAGTGAAGCCTGGTTCAATGTGGCGGCCTTTCCCAAGGCGGTGTTCGTGTCCGACAGCATCACCGCAACGGGCGGCGACAGCTACACCGCCGCAGGACGGTTGACGATCAAGGACCATGAACAGCCGCTGACCCTGCCCTTCACGCTGACCATCGACGGCGACACCGCGCATGCCACGGCCGAGGTCTCGGTGATGCGCATGCTGTTCGGCATCGGCGCGGACATTCCGGCCGCAACCGTCGCCGATGAGGTCACCATCCGGCTCGACATCACCGCGACCCGCTGAGCGGAGCGCGGGCGGTCAGCCTTGTGCCGGCAAAATCTCCCACCGCTCTCTTGGCGGGCGGTGGCTGGATGGCGTACAAGGCGGCGACCCCATTCCTCCTTTTTCGAAAAGCCAAGGTCATCCGATGTCCGAGCCACAGACCCCCGACTACCGGCATTCGCCGCTGTTCCCGCTTGCCAAGGACACCACCCCTTATCGCAAGCTGACGTCCGACCACGTCTCCACCGCCACCTTCAACGGTGAAGAGGTGCTGATGGTCGAGCCGGAGGCACTGCGGCTCCTGGCCGAGAAAGCCTTCGCCGACATCAACCATTTCCTGCGTCCGGGGCATCTGGCCCAATTGCGGAAGATCCTCGATGACCCCGAGGCGACGGAGAACGACAAGTTCGTCGCCTTCGACCTTCTGAAGAACGCCAATATCGCCGCTCATGGGGTCCTGCCCATGTGCCAGGACACCGGCACCGCCATCATCATGGGCAAGAAGGGTCGCCGGATCTGGACCGACGGCAGCGACGAGGCCAAGCTCGGCGAAGGCGCGCGCGACGCCTATTTCAAGAAGAACCTGCGCTACTCGCAGCTCGCTCCGCTGTCCATGTTCGAGGAGAAGAACACCTCCAACAACATGCCGGCCCAGGTCGACCTCTATGCGGAGGGCGAGGACGAATACAAGTTCCTGTTCATGGCCAAGGGTGGCGGATCGGCCAACAAGACCTTCCTGTTCCAGGGGACCCCGGCGCTGCTGACGCCGGAGCGGCTGGTGGAGTTCCTGAAGGAGAAGATCCTCACCCTCGGCACCGCCGCCTGCCCACCCTATCACCTGGCCATCGTCATCGGCGGCACCAGCGCCGAGAGCAACCTGAAGACGGTGAAGCTCGCCTCCGCCCGCTACCTCGACGGCTTGCCGACCGAAGGCTCCGAGCTGGGCAATGCCTTCCGCGATACGGAGATGGAAGAGCAGATCCACAAGCTGACCCAGGCGACCGGTGTCGGCGCCCAGTTCGGCGGCAAGTATTTCTGCCATGACGTGCGGGTGATCCGGCTGCCGCGCCACGGCGCGTCGCTGCCGATCGGCATCGGCGTCTCCTGTTCCGCGGACCGTCAGGCCGTCGGCAAGATCACCCGCGAGGGCGTCTTCCTGGAGGAGCTGGAGCGCGAGCCGCACAAGTACATGCCGGAAGTGGGCGAAGAGAACCTTTCCGATCATGTGGTGCGCATCGACCTGACCCGGCCGATGCCGGAAATCCTCGCCGAGCTGTCGAAGCATCCGATCAAGACCCGGCTGTCGCTCACCGGTCCGGTGATCGTCGCCCGCGACCTTGCCCATGCCAAGCTGCGAGCCATGCTTGAAGCCGGCGAGCCGCTGCCCGACTACTTCAAGAACCATCCGATCTATTACGCCGGCCCGGCGAAGACACCGGAAGGCTATGCCTCCGGTTCCTTCGGCCCGACCACGGCCGGGCGCATGGATGCCTTCGTCGACCAGTTCCAGGCGGCAGGCGGCTCCATGGTGATGCTGGCCAAGGGCAACCGTTCGGCCCAGGTGCGGCGCGCCTGTCAGGCCCATGGCGGCTTTTACCTCGGTTCGATCGGCGGCCCGGCCGCACGCCTTGCCCAGGACTGTATCAAGAAGGTCGAAGTGGTCGAGTTCGAGGAACTCGGCATGGAAGCCATTTGGCGCATCGAGGTCGAAGACTTCCCGGCCTTCATCGTCATTGACGACAAGGGCAATGATTTCTTCAAGGAATTGAACCTCGGATGATCTGCGGAGGCGGCGCCTGGCGCCGCCTCACCTCGCCATCTGACAAGACCTCACGCGGATGTGATTCCCGTCACTGCCCACAGGGCGGGCTACACTATGTTTGCGCATGGTCTTTCCCGGGCGCCATTAACAGGATCGCAAGGGATATACGGACCATATAAACCCACAATTTCCCTGCCGCTGGGGGCAGTGTCAAATCGACCGGATGGGGATAAAAAATGCGTATCTTCCGTTTCACAGCCATCGCCATAACCGCCGCACTCGTGGCAACGCCCGCCTTGTCGGCGCGTGTCTTCGACCCGGCCACCCGCCAGTGGGTCGAGTACAACGCCTACGGCATCACGAGCGGCAAATCGCCGATCCCGCGCGAGCGGGTCAGCTACAAGGGGCCATACGCCCCCGGCACCATCATCGTCGATACCGGCGAGCGCCGCCTCTATCACGTCCTGCCTGGCGGCAAGGCGATGAAGTACGGCATCGGCGTCGGCCGCGAGGGTTTCCAGTGGGCCGGCACACACCGCGTCACCCGCAAGGCTGAATGGCCGGGCTGGACGCCGCCGCCGCAGATGCGTGCCCGCGCCCGCGCCAAGGGACAGAAGCTGCCGGCCCATATGAAAGGCGGGCCAAACAATCCGCTCGGCGCCCGTGCCATGTACATCGGCTCCACGCTCTACCGCATTCACGGCTCGAACGAGCCCTGGACCATCGGCACCGCAGTCTCCTCCGGCTGCATCCGCATGGCCAATGACGATGTGGTCCACCTCTACGACAACGTGGATCTCGGTGCGAAGGTCGTGGTCCGGCGCTGAGCCGCTTGGGTTCACGAGGCTTTCGTGAGAGTCCCATGCAAGAAAGGCCGTGCGCTAGCCCGGCCTTTTTCGTGAGGATCAAGCCCCTGAGGGGCGTCCTCCCGGGCAAGCGCCAACATAACCGGGATCAGGGAGGCACCATCTACTGGCTCCGATCGATCAGAAATGGATGTTCTTGGCTCTCCGATCCCGGGTCGCGCAAAAGCTTGCCCGGGAGGACGCAGGAGCTACCTTTGCCCCGAACGACGCCACTTCATGGGCAACGGCGGCGTTCCTCCCGCCCCCCACACTCCGCGTCCTCCCGGACGCAGCGAAGCGAAGATCCGGGACCTGGGAGCCACGACCTCTCGGCTCCAGCCTCTTAAAAACACTTGCCCTTCTGCCCACGGGGGCCCGGGTCGGGAGCCGGGATGACGCAGAGAGGGAGCCTTGCCCTTTTCTCGCCTTTCGCACGAGCGTACCCTTGGTCAGGTGACGTCCCTGAACGAAGGACGGGAAGACCAACGATGCGACAGGGCAAACGACCACGAACCTCGCAGCTCTACCTCACCTTCCGACGCCGCGCGCTTGCGAGCGGTTCGGGCCGTCTTGCCAGCGGCCTCGCCCTTCTCGCCGCGCTCGCCCTGACCGGCACCACGGCAATCGCCGAAGAAAGCGCGCTGGCGCGGCGCGGCGAGGAACTGTCACAGCAACACTGCGCCCGCTGCCATGTGATCAGCCCGGACAACCGGATGGGCGGCATTGCCTCGACCCCATCCTTCATGATCCTGATCAAGGCGCTGGACGACTGGCACGACCGGTTCCAGACCTTTCATGCGCGCCGGCCTCATCCGGCGCATGTACGCTTCGTCGGCGATGCCGCCCGCGCGCCGGATCACCCGGCCACCATCACCGAGGTCATTCTCGTTCATGACGATATCGCTGCAATCGTCGCCTATGCGGAACAGCTGGCGCGACAGATCAAGTGACCGAAAGGGGCCGAGCCACTTTTTCGCTGCTCTGGAAACGGGTCAGCTCAACACCACCACCTTCGCCCCCACATTGACGCGGTTGTAGAGATCGATGATGTCCTGCTGCCACATGCGGATGCAGCCGCTGGAGGCGTTGGTGCCAATGCTGCGCGGCTGATTGGTGCCGTGAATCCGGTAGAGCGTATCGACGTTGCCCTGCCAGAGGTAAAGGCCGCGGGCGCCGATGGGGTTTCGCGGGCCGCCGTCCTGACCATTGCGGTATTTCTCCAGCTTCGGATCGCGGGCGATCATCTCATCGGGCGGGAACCACTTGGGCCATTCGCGCTTGAAGCGGATGGTCGCATCGCCCGACCAGGCAAAGCCGGCCCGGCCAACGCCGATGCCATAGCGGATCGCCTGGCCGCCCGGCTGGACCAGATAGAGAAACTTCGACCTCGGATCGACGATGATCGTGCCAGGTTCCTCAGCCGAGTAGTAGCGCACCGTCTGACGCAGATACTGCGGGTCGAACTCCTGATAGGGAATGGCCGGCAGGTTGAAGCCGCCATCGCGCACCGGCGCGTAGGCCGAGGCGTAATTAGGCGTCGCGCTGGCATAGGAGCCGAGCCCCGCAACCCGCACCCGGCTTGACTGGCTCTGACAGGCTGCAAGCAGCAGCGGCAGTCCAAGCAGCAGCGAGCGGCGGCTCATCTGTCCTGTCTTCGTGGCGCGGCGACTGGTTCCAAGATGCACGGCGATGATCTCCGTCGATTCCCTTGCGGATCTATGAAGATACTATGCCCGTGATTCCCGCACCGGTCACAGCCAAAATCTCGCCCCCCGCCGCACCGCGTGCGGCGGATGCTTGCGGTCAAACCGCCGGATCGCGGCTCATGCCCTTTTCTTCCAGCTCGGCAAGATAGCCGCCCCACAGGCTTTCGCGCTCATGGGCAAGCTTCTGGAAGTAGTCCCAGGAGAAGATCCCGGTGTTGTGCAGATCATCGAAATGCAGCCGCACAGCATAATTGCCGACCGGTTCGATCTGGATGATCGTCACATTGCGCTTGCCCGGCACGGTCTTGCGCTGAGCGGCGGAATGCCCCTGCACCTCGGCGGAGGGCGAGCAAACCCGCAGGTACTCCGCCGCATAGGCGTGGCTCTCGCCATTGTCGAAGACCACCGTCAATGTGCGGCGGTCCTTGCTAAGGCGCAGCTCGGTCGGCCAGGGCTTGCTCTCGGGCATGGTCAAATTCCTTTAGGTGAGGACGGCCGTGCCCGATGACAGGCACCGTCCGGAAAATCGTGATGTGCTCGCACGATAGGCATCGCCAGAGAGCGGGCAAGGCCTTTGTCGCGATTTCACCGGCGACCGGTCGCCGCGCCTCCCTGTTCGCATGAGCGCGGCGATTGACGCGCATGCGGATTACGCTACCTTGCCTAGAAAGAGAAAACACGCTGGCGGCGCTGCCATGCCGGGCGAGACGAGGAAACAGAATGTCCCAGCCGATGATCGACCCTTTCGGCCGTACCGTCAGCTACTTGCGTGTCTCGGTGACGGACAGGTGCGATTTCCGCTGTGTCTATTGCATGGCCGAGGACATGACCTTCCTGCCCAAGCGCGATGTTCTCACGCTTGAAGAGCTGGACCGGCTGTGCACCGCCTTCATCGACAAGGGCGTGCGCAAGCTGCGGTTGACCGGCGGCGAACCGCTGGTGCGCAAGAACATCATGGGGCTGATCCGCTCGCTGTCGCGGCATCTGGACAGTGGCCGGCTGGAAGAACTGACGCTGACCACCAACGGCTCGCAGCTCGCCCGCTTCGCGCCCGAGCTTTACGACTGCGGCCTGCGCCGGATCAACGTCTCGCTCGACACGCTGGACAAGCAGAAGTTCCATGCCATCACCCGCTGGGGCGATCTTGGCAAGGTGATGGACGGCATTCAGGCGGCCACCGATGCCGGCCTGAAGATCAAGATCAACATGGTTGCGCTGAAGGGCGTCAACGAGCATGAGATCCTGCCCATGCTGACCTGGTGTCATGAACATGGCTACGATCTGACGCTGATCGAAACCATGCCGCTGGGCGAGATCAACGAGGACCGTACCGATCAATATCTGCCGTTGTCCCAGGTACGGGCGCAACTTGCCGAAACGCTGACGCTTGACGACATTCCCTACAAGACCGGCGGCCCGGCCCGCTATGTGTCGGTCCGCGAGACCGGCGGACGCCTCGGCTTCATCACGCCGATGACCCATAATTTCTGCGAAAGCTGCAACCGGGTGCGGGTGACCTGCACCGGCATGCTCTACATGTGCCTCGGCCAGGACGACAGCGCGGACCTGCGCGCCGCCTTGCGGGCCTCCGAAAGCGACGACTTGCTGGCTCAGGCGATTGACGAGGCCATCGGCCGCAAGCCCAAGGGGCATGATTTCGTCATCGACCGCAAGACCCGCCAGCCCGCCGTTTCCCGTCACATGAGCATGACCGGGGGCTGATAATGCCCGGCGGCACGGGTCGGTTCACGCGCCGTTCCGGCCTCGATGGTGTCGCTGCGCGCCTGGCTGCGCTGCTTGTCGCCCTTGCCGCTGGCGCCGCGATTGTCTGGGTGGGAAAGATCGGCTTTGCCGGCATGCCGCTGACGCCCTTCGCCGAAGCCCCCGGCGCGGCGGATACCGCCCCGTCGGCCTCCCCCGAACTGGCCGCCTGCCTTACCGAACGGCTTGGCGCGGTGGAGCAGATGCGCCGCGACGGCGTGGTCAGCGACGGGCAATACGACACCTTCCGCGCCCGGGCGATCAGCTACTGCCAGACGCAATTTCCGCCGCAATAGCCGCGCGATCTTTCAACGGTTTTCTCAGGTGAAGGTCATGCGCCGGCGCGGCCGCTTCGCCGGACGTTCGACCGGTTGGGCGCGCGGCGCCTCCGCTGCGGGGATGGGCGCTTCGGGCTCCGCCACGGCTTGGGCCAGCTTCTCGTCCGGTTCATCGGCCGGCGCCCCTTCCTGCGCGGCAACCGCCTCCGCCGGTTGAGGCGCGGCATCCGGGGCGTCGCTTGCGGCCGCCTTGCGGGCGGCGTCCAGCTCCTCACCCTTGCGCCGATACCCCTTGCCCACCTCCCAGGCGGTCTTCAGGCCTTCGCCGAGGGATTTCACATCGCGGAAATCCCCGTCGTAATCGTTCAGCCCGTCGACACAGGCAAGCACGGGATTGGACCGCCACAGCCGGCGCAACGCGGCATTCTTCAAGGAGGCCGGCACCCCCTTCTTGAGGAAGACCGAATAGTCGGAGTCAAAGGTCAGCGTTTCCAGATCGACAGCCTCCGCCGCCGCCCGGTTTTCCGCTTCAAGCCGCGCCTCTTCCGCGTCAGCCGGCACAGTCTCGTCGGCATCATCCGGTTCCAGCGCCGCAGCCTCTTCCGGTCGTTCGGCGTCCTCCGCCCGCGCCGCCTGCTTGCGCCGGGACCAGCGGGTCAGGAATCCAGAGGTATCCTCGCCGCTCATGTCGGCTCCTCTCCTTCTTGCCCGGCCCCGCCCCTCGCCGGCGCCTTGAAGATCGGCGTCTTACCGAACAGCTGCACCTCGTCCGGCATCCGGTCGCGCCGCCGTTTGCGAAAGGCCGGCGCCTCCGGCAGGCACTTCAGATACTCCGCCATCCAGGCGATTACCGCCCGCGGCATCGGCACCCGCTCCACCAGCCCCTCGCCGCTGTCGAGGAAGCCGATGGCCTGATGCGGATCGGCGGTGATGGCCGCCACCCGCCAGCCGGGATCCTCCGGCCCGTCCGCCTCGTTCAGCAGCACCCAGAGACAAGGCTCGCCCGTCTCGATGTTGCTGTCATAGGCCTCGACCATCTTGTGATGCAGGGTCAGGCGATGGGGCGCGGACAGGTAGCGGCGCATCTCGCCGCGTGCCTCGATCTCGCGCCAGCCATCCGTTGCCGGCGCCTCGACGATCACCTCCGGGACGGACCAGACCCAATCCGACCAGCGCGAGGTGGCCGGCCGGCGCTCCAGCACGATCCCGAATGAGAGCGACACTTCCCGTTGCACGATCCGGCTCCAGATACTGTGGTACGGCCCTACAGGCGCAAACTGATGCGGCCCGTGGTTCTTCTGATTGTGGGGCGCTCAAGAGCATTTGACAATGGCGTGCGAACATCGCCGGACAGCGGCACGGTTCTGCGTTATTGTTCTGGCAAATCAGCTTTTCGCGGCGCAGCGCCCGTCTCAGCAGCCGGGCCGTGGCGTCGCCGACGGAGACCCCGCGCATGACCACGCCCCGGCCTCGGATCCTTCTGTGCAACTGCCAGCGAACGATGCGCCTCGATGCAAAACGCATCGCCGGGATCGACGACGACACGCCGGTCCACAGCCACCTGTGCCGCAGCCAGCTTGCCGCCTTCGAGACCGCGCTTGCCGGCGATGCGCCGCTGCTGGTCGCCTGCACCCAAGAAGCGCCGCTCTTTTCGGAAATCGCCGAGGACGCCGACAGGCACGACGACGTCGGCTTCGTCAACATTCGCGAGCGCGCCGGCTGGTGCGACAGCGGTACCGACCCGCATCCGAAGATCGCCGCGCTTCTGGCCGAGGCGCAGCTTGCCAGCGAACCGGCACCGCTGCATTCGGTGGACTCGGACGGGGTCTGCCTCGTCTATGGCGCCGGCCAGCAGGCGCTGGACACCGCCCGCGCCCTGGAAGGCCGGCTGGCGGTCTCGCTGCTTCTCACCGACGCGGACGATCTTCTGTTGCCGCCTGTGCTCGACGTGCCGATCCATCGGGGCCGGATCCGCACGGTGACCGGTTCGCTCGGCGGGTTTTCGGTGACCGTCGACGACTATGCGCAGATGCTGCCCTCCTCGCGGCAGGCACCGGAGTTCGATCTGCCCCGCGATGGCGCCCGCTCCACTTGCGCGCTGATCCTCGACCTGTCCGGCGACACCCCGCTGGTCACCGCCCCGGACAAGCGCGACGGCTATCTGCGGGCCGACCCGAAAGACCCGGCGGCGGTCGCACGGGCGATGTTCGACATCTCCGACATGGTCGGCAGCTTCGAGAAGCCCCGCTATGTCGGCTACGCGCCGGAGATCTGTGCCCATGGCCGCAGCGGCAAGACCGGTTGCCACAAATGTCTCGACGCCTGCCCGGCCGGGGCCATCGAGAGTGCCGGCGATACCATCGCCATCGATCCGGGCATCTGCGGCGGCTGCGGCTCCTGCGCCGCCCACTGCCCCACCGGCGCCATCGCCTATCAATACCCCAAGCGGTCGGACCTGATCGGCCGCATCCAGACCCTGCTCCTGACCTATACCGGCGCCGGCGGGCAGGATCCGGTGCTGCTCTTGCATGACCAGACCCATGGGCTTGACCTGATTTCGGCGCTCAGCCGGCAGGGGGCCGGTCTTCCCGGCAACGTCCTGCCGCTCGGCGTTCATGCGGTCAGCGGCTTCGGTCATGACGCCTTGCTGGCGGCGGTTCTGGCCGGTGCCCGGCGGCTGGTGGTGCTGGCTTCGCCAAAGCTTTCCGGGGAACTTGATCCCTTGCGCGCCGAGATCGACCTGGCCACCGCGCTTCTTTCCGGCATGGGCTATCCGGCGGATCATCTTTTTGACATTGCACTTGAAACAGACCCGGACGCACTGCCGGCCCATCTCAGCCTCACTGGCCCGGCGCCGGCGCTTCCCGGCAGCCTGTTCGCCCCGGTCGGCGGCAAGCGGGATGTCGCCCGTAGCGCCATTGCCCGGCTGCTCGATCAGGCCCCCGCCCCGGCGGAGATCATCGTCCTGCCGGACAGCGCGCCCTATGGCCGGATCCGGATCGATGCCGAGGGCTGCACCCTCTGTCTTGCCTGTGTCTCGTCCTGTCCCGCCAATGCGCTGGCCGACAATCCGGAGAAGCCGCAGGTGAGCCTGACGGAAGCGGCCTGCGTGCAATGCGGCCTGTGCGCGGCCACCTGTCCGGAACACGTGATCACGCTGGAGCCTCGTTACAACAGCGCGCCAAGTGCCATGCGTCCGGTGGTGCTACATGAGGAGGAGCCGGCGCTCTGCGCCTCCTGCGGCAAGCCGTTCGGCACCAAATCCTCGATTGCCCGGATCCGGGAGAAGCTGTCCGGCAAGCACTGGATGTTCCAGCGCGCGGATCAGATCGCCCTCATCGACATGTGCGACGATTGCCGGATCAGCGCCCAATGGACCATGCCGGACACACCGCTGCGCGGCGGCGCCCGACCGCGCCCGGTCACCACCGACGACTATCTCGCCGCCCGGGAGGAACTCTCTGCCGACGATTTCCTCAAGGACGACTGACGGACGAAAATACTGGACCGCGCTCAGCCATTGCCGGCGGGCGGGTCCAGCTCCGGGTCGGCAAGGTTCTGACGCAGCATTTCCCGGTAGCGTTCGACCATATCGGTGACGAAGGCTTCGTGCTCGTCGACCTCCAGCACCGCCTTGGCCACATGGGCGTTGTAGCGTGCCGCCGCCCAGAGGAAAGCCAGATGCAGGTCGGTCGCCTGGATCTTGCGGTTTTCCCGATTGGCAAGGTCGATGAACCGTGCCGCCGTCTGCAGAAAGCTTGCAGTGTCGAGCGTCCCCTCCGCCCGCGCCGCGCGCCGTTCCCGTCTGTTGGTCATCTGCGTCCCCCTGGTCTTTCTGGTCGAAGGGTTCCTTGCGCTTGGCTGGCCCTGCAGGCCACGCTCAGTATTGCTCGGCCTCCAGAACCCGTGCGGCGATGCTGGCGACAACAGACAGGGCGCAGGCCGTCGCCATGACCAGCACCAGCGGCCAGATCGTGCCCGGCCACAAGATGCCCGACAGCAGCCACCCGGCCACCGCCGAGGCAATGGCGCCGGCACCGATCTGCAGGCTGCCGGTCAGGCCGGAAGCCGCACCGGCAAGGTCCGGACGCACGCTCACCGCGCCGGCGATGGCATTAGGCAGGCACATGCCGTTGCCAACGCCCACCACGAACATCGGCCCGAACAGCGAAAGTGGGTGGACCAGACCCAGTGCGAAGAACAGGGCGATGACTGATACCGCCAGCACCAGAACCACATTGCCGGCACCAATCATCCGCACCATGCCGATGGACCCGGAATAGCGGCCGGAAATCCAGTTACCCATAACATAGCCGCCGGCCACCAGGATGAAATAAAGACCATAGACCGCAGGTGTCATGCCGAGCAGGTCCGCAGCCACGAAGGGCGCACCGCCGAGAAAGCCGAAGAACACGGCGGAGGTGAAGGCGGAGGTCAGTGCATAAGCCCAGAACAACCCGGATCGCGACAGCGCCCCATAGCTGCGCACAAGGCCGGCGATGCCGCCGCCGGAAACCCGGTTGTGATTGGTCTCGTGTAGGTCGAACCAGGCGGCAACAAGCACCAAGACACCCAGCACCACCATCAGGTAAGAGCTGCTGCGCCAGCCGAAACTCTGATCGACCACGCCGCCGATGGCTGGCCCGATCATCGGCGCCACCGCCAGACCCATGGTCACATAGCCGATCATGCTGGCCGCCTGGCTGCGATCATAAAGATCTCGGACAATGGCCCGGCCAAGCACGATCCCGGCGCACCCACCGGTTGCCTGAAGCATCCGCCCCGTCAGCAAGACCTCGATGGAGGGTGCCACCGCGCAGACCACCGATCCGACGACGAAGATCGCCAGCCCCCAAAGCAGCACCGGACGCCGGCCATAGCGGTCCGACAGCGGGCCGATGCCAATCTGGGCGACCGCCACCGCCGCCAGATAGAGCGACAGCGACATCTGGACCATGCCAGTGGTCGTGCCGAAAACATCGACCAGAAGCGGCAAGGACGGCAGGGAGATATTGAGCGCCAACGGATTGACGGCGGACACGGCAACGAGGATCGCCAGGGTCGGACGGCGCCCCTCGAAGGTGGTTGAGATGCTATTTGTCATACCCGTTACCTGAAACGGTTCGCCGGACAAGGCAAGCTCTTTGCGCCTGTCGGCCCGATGAGCGCCGGCGCCAAGGCACGCCGGACCGAAAAATCACGGCAGCGGCGGGCTGGAGGCCGCCGGCCCGGCCTCCTTCATCAGCTTGCGCTCACGCATCAAGGTGTAGATGCCGGTCGCCACCAGGATCGCCACACCGACCAGGGTGTAGAGGTCGGGAATATCGCCCCAGACCAGATAGCCGATCAGGATTGCCCAGAGGATGATCGAGTAGCGGAACGGCGCCACGACGGCGATGTCACCGGTGCGCATGGCGTGGATCAGGGTGATGTACCCCACCAAGATGAAACTCGCGGCAGCGGCCAGGAAAACGATATCCAGCAGGCTGGGCATCACCCAGGTTTCGCCCACCGCCATGGCCAGACCGGTCACCGCCACCCCGGCCAGCGCCGCGAAGGTCACCCCGAGTGTCGGGATGGTCTTGGGCAACAGCGAGGTGCCAAGATCGCGCACCGCCATGCAGACGACCCCGACCAGTGCCATCAGTGACCAGGCATCGAAGCCGGCAAGTCCGGGCCGGACGATCACCAGAACGCCGAAGAAGCCGACGCCAATCGCGCTCCAGCGGCGCCACCCGACCGGCGCGCCAAGGAAGACTGCCGCACCGGCGGTGATCATCAGCGGCAGCGCCTGGAGAATGGAGGTGACATTGGCGATCGGCAGGTGGAACAGCGCGGTCAGGTAGAACACGGTGGCCAGCGCCTCGGTGACCACGCGCAGCACCACGAGCGGGTGCTGCAGGCGGCCGAAATGATAGATCGAGCCATTGGCGAGACAGATCCCCAGCAACAGCGCCATGGCGAGCAGCGAGCGCAGGAACATGATCTGACCAAGCGGCAGATGGCTGGAGACGAGCTTGACGAAGCTGTCGTTGAAAATGAAGCACGCCATGGCGAGCATCATGATGACGACGGCACGGCCGTTGCCTTGAAGGGTCATATTCTGCCTTGCGGATAGCGTGGAGCCGGGCCCCACCTGCGATCAATTGCCCCGCCGCAGCGGGAGGTTGGTCAAAAGGTTTTGCGGTTTCATGCGGATCTTGTCGTCGGCGCCCATCGCCAGCGCCAGCCACACGGGTTTGCCGCGCATCGTATCGATGACATCGCCGCGCCGCTCGAAATCCAGCCGGAACAGCGCAACGATGCGGGTCAGCTCGGCGTCGCCGACGGTCGCCCCCTCATAGAGGCGGTTGAGAATACGGGTGGCCTCGGCGTCCAACCCCACATGCCACGACCACTTCGCATCCCGGATCGACTGTTGCGGCTGAATGCGCACGTCGACGCCATGAAAATGCCGAACCCAGCTTTCCAGAACCCGGGCAAAGGCATCGAGCGCCGGTTCGGTGAAACGGAAGTCGATGGCCGTGTCGTAGCGGTCGGACCTGTCCCAGTAGATGGCGGCATTTTCCTCGCCGATCACGTCGAGCGAGACGGCACGGGCCGGCGTTCCGGCCTCCGCCAGCAGCGCGCCAAGGCCGCCGAGCCCGCCGGTTCTTGCGTAGGTCTCGACGATCTCCGCATCGGCCAGCATCAACTGCCCCTCGCCGGTGGTCACCGCCTGTTCCCGGAAGAACAGTTCGCCCGCGCGCAGCCGCAAGGGATCCGTCACCGAGCGCAGCATGTTGTGGCAGATCAGATGGACCATCTGGTCGATGAACATCGGCGGGATCGCGATTGCCGCCCCCTTGCCGAACAGGGCCGCATAGGCGCCCTCGATGGTGCCATGCGCGGCCAGATGATCGCGAAAGCCCAGCAGCACCCGGTAATTGTCGGCGGCATCCGGATCGACGATGGCCGCAAGGTCGGCCTCGCTCACCCCGGCGAAGGGATCGGCCATCAGCTTTTCGAACAGGGCATGTTCGGCTGGGCAAGACTCCTCCACCGGATGGATTTCCGGCCGGGTGACATAGGCCCGCAGCAGGTCCGGCGTCACCGTCAGCCAGCCGTTGCCATCGCGGGACACCAGATGCGCGCCGGAGGATTTCCAGAACGCCCGCATCACTCGGTCTCGTCCACATCCCAGATGCGGGCATGGGGCGCGTCTTCGGGCGGGGTCACCACCTCGAAGCGCTCATGCACCGCGCCATCGTCATCGATCTCGCGCAGGATGGTCAGAAGGTCGTTGTCCTCCAGCCCACTGGCGATGTCCATGGCATCGGCGATCTCCGCCTCGGCAACCGGCAAGGCCGCCTCGCGGCTGGGCGCGCCGTGTTCGGCGACGAAGTGATCGGCCAGCAGCCCGACCAGCCGGTCCCGTTCCTCGTCGGAAATCTCCGCCGGGGTGGCGAGCGTGGTCCAGCCGAAGGTTCCCAGCGACAGGAAGCCGAAGGCGAACGCCTGCCGGACCTGGCCCGTCAGCCCTTCCGGTGTGTAATTGCGAAAGGCGAAGGTGCCGGGAATGACCCAGTCGCCCGGCTCGGCGACCTCGGGGAAAATCTGCGTATCGGACTCATCCAGACGGATGGCTTTCAGAAGTCGTGCCATGGTCAGCGCGCCGCGGCCTCCGTCTCTTCAGGTGACAATTTCTCTTCGGGTGACAGATTCGCAAGCAGAGACAAGGACAACGTCTCTCCTCCTTCGCCCTCTTCCTGCTTCAACAGCATGTTGCCCTGTTCATCAAGCCCAAGGAAGGTGCCGCGAACGCGGCCCTGTGCCGTCTCCACCGCATGGCTGCGGCGATAGCCGTCGGCCCGGAAGAGCCAGTTCTCCAGAACCGGCGCGAAACCGTCCACATCCCAGGTATGGATCCAGCTCAGGAGATGCCGCGACAGGGCTTCCAGCGCGCGGCTGCGGTCGATATCCACCGCCCCCTCGTCCACAAGGCTGGTCCGATCCGGTGTCTCTCCCGGCTCCCGCGGGCCGGCAAGAGGCGCCAGCGCCAGGTCCAGACCGATCACCAGCCAGAGCGGCGCCTGGCTCTCGTCGTCCAGATCGCTCACGGCAAGGCGGGCGCGGCCCACCCTGGCGCCATTTGCCCGGACACCCGCCGGCCACTCGAAGGTCAGCGCGAATTCCGGCGGGGTCAACGCGCCAAGCGCATCGCCGGTGGCCACCATCGCCAGGAACAGCATCTCAGACGCCCGGGAACGGGGCACCTCCGGCTCCAGCACCAGCGCCAGCGAAATCCGCTCGCGGGACCGCGACCACACCAGATCGCCGGCGGAAAACAGCCCTTCCGCCGCCCCCCGGATCGCGACCCGCATCGGGTCTTCCGCCTCGCCGGTCGCATGGCCAGTGAACAGCGGCGGGAATATCGGATCGGCAAGATCCACGCGCGAGGCCCTCCATGGCCAACCTGACGAGATGCCGGCGACGGCATCGCCACCGACGACGTCAGACGTTGAGATTTTGAATCAATTGCGCTTCGGAAAGGGATTCAACGAACACGTTTTGCTGAATCCCGTCAGCAATTTGCGGCAATTTGCAAAACTGTCGAGTCATCCTGCCCGAACCGCCTGCACCGATCAATCCAGGTCGATCTTGCCGGTGACCACATGCTCGAACTCCTGACCGTCGAGGGTGAACACCACCTTCGCCGACAGGCTGCCGCTGGTCAGCCCGGCATCTCGCACATGGGCTTCGAGCGCCTGCTGCGAGGTCACGCCGACCTGTTTCAGGAACTTGCGCATGGACATGTTGAAGGTGTCGCTGGTCATGGGGTCTGGCTCCTCATCTGTCGTTCTGGCGGACTTCCTGCGTTCAGGGTGCGGCGCGCGTTTTTCTCGGCGCTGTGGCCTGCCTGACAAACCGATTCATCTGCTTCGCGCAGTGAATCGCAAAATCGCTGCAAGCTTATGACTGTTTTGACATTTTTCGGGTTTCCTCACGCATTCCCTTCACCTGTCCGATTGGTTCGCAGGCCGCGTGCCATCGCCCGGCGACAGGCGGACCGCGCCGGGGGTCTGGGTGGTGTAGACCGCCGAGGAGGAGTAATCGAAGCCCTTGTTCAGCACCGCCCAGGCGCCGATGCCGATGGCGGCCATCACCACCACTGCGCTCAAGAATGCCTTCATCGTCTCTCGTCCTCTGCTTGGCCGGCCGGTGGCTGGCCCGGCGCCGGCATCCCCTTTGGGGCCGTCGCGCGTTTGAGATAGGCCACCAGAGCCCTGCGCTCTTCCTGGTCGGTCAGGCGCTGTAGCGGCATCTTCGACCCCGGCGTCACCAGATCCGGACCGCGAGCGAAGAGATCCGACACGGTCTCTTCCGTCCAGATGAACCCGGCCTCTCGCAAGGCCTTCGAATAGGGATACCCGGGCAGGCTGCCCGCCCGCCGTCCGAACAGGCCATGGAGGGTCGGCCCGGCGCGGTTGCCATCCGCCGGCGTCAGCGTATGGCAAACCGAGCATTTGCGCGCGAACTGCCGCGCGCCCGGATCCCCGGTCTCGCCCACCTGAAACCGCCGGGGCGCGCTCTGCCCGCTGTCATCGAAGGCGACGCGCGGGTTCACCTGCCAGACGCTGACATGATCATCGAGCCCGACATGTAAGGCCCGGCGGCCATCCCTGTTCAACGCCAAACCCCAGACCGGCCCATGCGGGTTGTCATAGGCCTCCAGCAGATGCCAGTCGTCGGTGGCATAGACCCGGATCGCCCCGTCGCCACCGCCACCGGCAAGCCGGCGCCCATCGGCGGACAAGGCCAGCGCCAGCACCGGCCGCGTATGGCTGGCGAGCTGTTTGACGATTTCGCCGCTCAAAGGATCGAGCACCGCCAGCGTGCCATCGGCCGCGCCAAACACCAGCCGCCGGCCATCCCCGGTCAGCGCCAGCACGTTGACACCCCAGCCATGGCGGTACACCTCGCGCAGCAAGCCGCCGGTGGCCCGGTCGAACAAGCGGATGCCGCCATCATAGGCAGCGGTGTAGACCCCTGCCCCGTCCGGCGTGATCGCCACCGCGTTGACCGGGCCGCGATGCCCCTCAAGCCGGGGGGCTTCGACAAGCCTGTCACCGGCAAGGGCGAAGACCCGCGCGGTGTGGTCCCAGGAGGCGGCCACGACGAAGTTGCCATCGGGTGCGGCCCGCACCTGGATCAGCTTTTCCTCGCCGGTGTCGACCCGGTCCAGCACCTGCCCCGTCCCCAACCCCCAGAGCAGGATGGCGCCATCGTCGCCAACGGACACCGCCCGGTCTGCGGGGAGGAAACGGACATCGTTCACCGGTGCGTCATGACCGATCAGGCGATGGACCACGCCCGCGCCCTGATCCTGCCGCTGCCAGAGGATGACCGAATAATCGAAGGAGGCGGACAAGGCCCGGGTCTCGTCCCGCGACAGGACGATGGACTTGACCGGTCCGCCATGACCCTCAAGCCGGCCGGACCACTCCGCCGCCACCACCGCGGTCGGCGCCTGCGACACGACGAGTGCGGCGGCAGCCGAGGCAAAGGCCGCCCGGGCAAACCGTCCAGCCAGGGGCGCGGCCCGCCACATGCGCGCTACTCCGCCGCCTGTGTCGCGCCCGTGCCGGCGCCCTTCTGACGTGCCAGCACCTCTTCCACCCAGAGCGAATGGTGCTCCCTCGCCCAGTTGAGATCGACCTCACCGGACCCCATCGCATCAAACGCGCCCTCCATACCGAGGGAGCCGATGTAGATGTGGCCGATGATCACACAGATCAGCACGACGCTCATGATCGAGTGCCAGAGGCTGGCGAGCTGCTGCTCCTGCACCACGGTCAGCGGCACCGGCAGGCTGGCGCCGAACAGGCTGTTGATCACCTCGAACGTCCCGCCGAAGAAATGAGTGGTGTAAGGGAACAGCAACGACCAGCCGGACAGGGAAATGGAGAGGCCGACCAGGACCGTCGCCCAGAAGATCAGCTTCTGTCCGGCGTTGAACTTCTTCGCCGGCGGATGAAGGCGCTTGGAAAAGAGACCGCCGGCCTGCAGGATCCACTTTATGTCGGTCCGGTCCGGCAGGTTATGGCGCACCCACATCAGGAAGATGAGAGCCAGACCGGCCATGAAGGCAAAGGCCAGATAGTTGTGCAGATACTTGCCCAAGGCGGTGACGGCGCCAAAGGCATCCGCGCCGATGACCGGTAGCAGGACATAGCGCCCGTACATCACGTTGAGCCCGGTCAGCGCCAGAATGATGAAGGAGGTGGCCAGCAGCCAGTGCCCGAAACGCTCGACCGCCAGAAAGCGGGTGATGGTCCGCTCGCTGCGGCCATGCTCGATGCGGATACGGCCGCGAATGGCGAAGAACAGCGCCAGGATCACGATCATCGCCAGCAAGGCCCAGCTGGCATAAAGCGCCAGCGGACCATTGCGCACCGCCCGCCACAGCTCGCCCTCGGACTGCACCAGCGTCGCGGCCTTCTTGTCCGGGATCGATACCTTGCCATCCGCCCCCTGGCGCACCGCCCGCCAGAAATCGGAATCCGACGTGGTCCCGAGGGTGTTGCCCGGCACCATGCCGCCGGTGGGGGACGCTGCCGCCGGCACCTCTTTGGTGCCCTGCTGGGCCAGCGCCGACCCGCCCTGCCCAATGGCAAACACCATCGCCGACAGCACCAGAACCAGGGCCGCAATCCCACGCCACGCCCAACGCCCTTTGCTGGCTCCGGTACATCCGTTCCGCATTCTCAGCATTCCTTACCTTCCGCCGCACCCGACAGGACCACCGCCAAATGGCCACGCCTTGCATCGGCTGACGTCGACAGCGCTGCCTCCCGGGCCGGCGTGTCCGGCGCAAATGGGGCGCAAATGGCTAGAACCGCTGGCGCTCGCCGCGCTGGCGCAACTCCCGGCGTTGTTCCTCGGTCAGTTCGGTATCGCTGGCCCCGGCGTAGACGCCCTTTTCCAGTCCGAGAACACGGTTCTGCTCATCTTCGCGGCAGCCCGGCACGGCTGCCAGAAGCACGCCGGCCAGCGCAAGCACCGGCCACGGTCCCAAACCCGATCTCACCCGGATCGCTCCTTTTGCCAAATCCGCTTTCCGGTGGGCACCTGTGATGGCGCCCGCCCGAGGACAGGCAGGGGCAACCCGACAGGCCGCCCCGGCATCTGGCCTCACGGCTGCCGGACCAAGCATCCCCAAGCCTTTTCAGGGATCGCCCGCCCCCTAGATGTTACCGGCCTTCTGTTCGTAGGCGGTGCCCCAGCCCCAGGCGCCGGAGCCAAACCCACGGGCAACGATGCGCTCGCGGTAGATCGCCGAAACCACATCGCCATCGCCGGCCAGAAGCGCCTTGGTCGAACACATCTCGGCACAGAGCGGCAGTTTGCCCTCGGCCAGACGGTTGCGGCCGTATTTGGCGTATTCGGCCGAGGAATTGTCCGCCTCCGGCCCGCCGGCGCAGAAGGTGCATTTGTCCATCTTGCCGCGCGAGCCGAAATTGCCGGCCTGCGGATACTGAGGCGCGCCGAAGGGACAGGCGTAGAAGCAGTAGCCGCAGCCGATACACAGATCCTTGGAGTGCAGCACCACCCCTTCATCGGTCTGATAGAAGCAATCGACCGGACAGACCGCCATGCAGGGCGCGTCCGAGCAATGCATGCAGGCCACCGAGATGGAGCGCTCACCCGGCTTGCCGTCCTGGATGGTAACCACCCGGCGCCGGTTGATGCCCCAGGGCACCTCATGCTCGTTCTTGCAGGCAGTGACGCAGGCGTTGCACTCGATGCAGCGCTCGGCGTCGCAGAGGAATTTCATCCGTGCCATGATCTGCTCCCCTTACGCCGCGCGCTCGATACGGCACAGCGTGGCCTTGGTTTCCTGCATCTGGGTGACGGAATCGTAGCCGTAGGTCTGCGCCGTGTTCGACGCCTCGCCCAACACATAAGGGTCCGCCCCCTTCGGGTATTTCGACCTGCGGTCCTCGCCCTGGAAATGACCGCCGAAGTGGAACGGCATGAAGGCAACGCCCTCGCCGACCCGCTCGGTCACCATCGCCATCACCTTGACCTTGCCGCCTTCCGGCCCATGCACCCAGACCATCTCGCCATCGCGAATGCCCAGGTTGTTGGCATCGCGCGGATTGATCTCGACAAACATGTCCTGCTGCAGCTCGGCCAGCCACGGGTTGGACCGGGTTTCGTCGCCGCCGCCCTCGTATTCGACCAGCCGCCCCGACGTCAGGATCATCGGGAACTCGCCCGAGAAGTCCTTTTCCTGGATCGACTTGTAGGCGGTCGGCAGACGCCAGAACACCTTGTCGTCATAGGTGGCATATTTGTCGAGCAGGTCGCGCCGGTTGGTGTAGAGCGGCTCCCGGTGCAGCGGCACCGGGTCGGGGAAAGTCCAGACCACCACACGCGCCTTGGCATTGCCGAAGGGCGCGCAGCCGTGCTTGATCGCGACCCGTTGGATACCGCCGGACAGGTCGGTCTTCCAGTTGGTCTTCTCCCCGGCCACCGCGTCGATGGCGGCCCGCTCCTCGTCGGTCAAGTCACCGTCCCAGCCAAGCTTCTGCAGCATGGCCATGGTGAACTCCGGATAGCCATCCTCGATTTCCGAGCCGGCCGACCAGGAGCCTTCGGCCAGAAGGTTGTCGCCATCGCGTTCGGTACCGAAGCGGGCGCGGAAGGTCAGACCGCCCTCGGCCACCGACTTGGACGGATCGTAGAGGATCGGCGTGCCCGGATGCTTCATCTCCGCCGTCCCCCAGCAGGGCCAGGGCATGCCGTAATAATCGCCGTCGCACGGCCCGCCGCGCGCCTCCAGCGTGGTGCGGTCGAATGTGTGCTGATTGGCCATGTGCAGTTTCAGCCGCTCCGGCGACTGGCCGGTGTAGCCGATGGTCCACATGCCGCGATTGAACTCGCGGGTCAGGTCCTCGATCAGCGGCTCCTCGCCATTCACCTCGATGTTCTTGAACATCTCGTCGGCAAAGCCGAACTTCACCGCGAACTTGTGGGCGATGGTGTGATCGGGCAGGGATTCGAACAGCGGATCGAAGATCGCCTCGCGCCACTGCAACGAACGGTTGGAAGCGGTGACCGATCCGTAGGTCTCGAACTGGGTGGCCGCCGGCAGCAGGTAGACATTGTCGGTACGGTCCGACAGCACCGCCGACATGGTCGGATAGGGATCGATCACGACCATCAGGTCGAGCTTCTCCATCGCCACCTTCATGTCCGGGAGCCGGGTCTGCGAATTCGGGGCATGACCCCACAGCACCATCGCCCGCACATTGTCCGGCTGCTGGATGTTCTCCTTGTCCTCAAGCACGCCGTCGATCCAGCGTGACACCGGAATGCCGGAGCTTTCCATCAGCTCCTTGGAGCCGAACCGGCTGAGCAGGAAGTCGTAGTCGACATCCCAAACCCGGGACCAGTGCTTCCAGGAGCCTTCCGACAGCCCGTAATAGCCCGGCAGCGTATCGGCCAGCACGCCGAGATCGGTGGCCCCTTGCACATTGTCATGACCGCGGAAGATGTTGGTACCGCCACCCGCCTTGCCCATGTTGCCGAGCGCCAGCTGCAGCACACAATAGGCCCGGGTGTTGTTGTTGCCGTTCGAGTGCTGGGTGCCGCCCATGCACCAGATCACGGTGCCGGGCCGGTTGTTCACCAGCGTGCGCGCCACGCGCCGAAGCTGCGAGCCGGGAACGCCGGTCACCCGCTCGGTCTCTTCCGGCGTCCATTTCGCCACCTCCGCACGGATCTGCTCCATGCCCCATACGCGCTGGCGGATGAATTCCCGGTCTTCCCAGCTGTTTTCGAAAATGTGCCAGAGAATGCCCCAGACCAGCGCCACGTCCGTTCCCGGCCGCATCCGCACATACTCCGACGCATGGGCCGCGGTGCGGGTGAAGCGCGGATCGCAGACGATCAGCGGCGCGTTGTTCTCTTCCTTCGCCTTCAACAGATGCAGCAGCGAGACCGGATGGGCCTCGGCCGGATTTCCGCCGATCAGGAAGATCGCTCGGCTGTTGTGAATGTCATTGTAGGAATTGGTCATCGCCCCGTAGCCCCAGGTGTTGGCAACACCTGCGACCGTGGTGGAGTGACAGATCCGGGCCTGATGGTCGACGTTGTTCGTACCCCAGAAGGCGGCGAACTTGCGCACCAGATAGGCCTGCTCGTTGCTGTGCTTGGCCGAGCCGAGCCAGTAGACGCTGTCCGGACCGCTTTCCTCGCGGATCTTCATCATCTGGTCGCCGATCTCGTCGATCGCCTGATCCCAGGAGATCCGCTCCCATTTGCCGTTGACCAGCTTGGTCGGGTATTTCAGCCGCCGCTCGCCATGGGCGTGCTCGCGTACCGAGGCGCCCTTGGCGCAATGGGAACCGAGGTTGAACGGGCTGTCGAAGCCGGGCTCCTGTCCGGTCCAGACCCCGTCCTGCACCTCGGCCAGCACCGTGCAGCCGACCGAACAATGGGTGCAGACCGATTTCTTGATCTCGACCTTCGCCGATGTCGGCCCGGCGGCCTCCGCCTTGCGCACCATGCCGCCCGTCAGGGCGCCGGCGGCGGCAAGACCGCCCGCCGCGAGACCGGAACGGCGCAGAAAGGCACGGCGGTCCATCGCACTCGTGCCGATGGCCTCGATTGCCGATGACAACCGGGTCCGACGGGCCGTCGCGCTCGTCTTCTTCCTCAGCATCTCGTTTCTCCCTCAGTCGCGCGCTCAAGCGATCCAGCCGACGCGCCCCGGCGCCCCGCACAAGAACGGGCGCGCCACATGGTGTCGTTTCAGAAGCGGGCGCTGGCGTAGAACGCCTTCACATGCTCGGTCTCGCGATAGCCGGCCGCCGTCTCGGACGGCGTTTCGGCCGCCTGCGCGGCACCGCCAACCAGCGTCGCCGACCCGGCCACCGCGCCAAGCCCGGCAAGCTTGAGAAACCCGCGCCGATCCGCCTCGATACCGGCGTCGTGCCCGTTGTTCTTCCGCGTCATGCCCGTCTCCTCGATCGTCTCGATCTTCATCCGTCGGCGTCTGACAACGCCAGGTTCATCACATTTCACGTCTCACTCCGGCTCACGCGCACCGCGCGCCGTCAGCCTACGGGACCTTCATCGCCCGTGGCCCGCTCCGACGCGAACAGCGCATCGGCCTGCTCTTCCAGATCCAGAAACACCTGTCCCAGCCGGCCGAGCGCCGGGTACAGCCGACCCGTGGTCGAAGCCGCCAGATCCTTGAAGAAATAGGGAGCCCAGTTACCCAGATGCGCCCGGAAGAAATGCCCTTGCGCGGCAGGGGCGCCCGGATCGCCGAAGCTGCCGTCGATCAGGCCGGCCATGATCTGACACAGCGCGGCGATGTGATCCTCCGGCTCGCGCACGGACGGGTCGCGTTCGACGCCAAGCCGGCGCATCTCCTGGCGCAGCAACGCCAGCGGCTTTTCGTTGAGAAAACCGGTCAGGTAGTAGGAGGCGTAGGGCACAAGCTCGCCGCGCCCGACGCCGATGAACAGGTCGTGATACTCCCGCGCGGCCCGTTCCGGCGTGGTGCCGGCGGCCGCCGAGGCCAGATCGGACAGTGCCTCGCCAATCGGTCCGCCACCGCTTCCGGGCAAGGCGCTGACGACCGTCAGCCAGTCGCGCGTCACCGGCGCTTCCAGCGCGCTGGCGAGAATGCCATAAAGCGCTGCCCGGTCCCGATCTTCCGGCGCGATGCGCGCGGGATCAGGCGCAGGGACACGCTCCGGTGTCGTTATATTGGGCCCGTCGGGATTCATTGCTGCAGCCGTCATTCAGACAGTCTCCCTCCTCCGTAGAATAGCCAAGCGGACAAGGACCGGCAATTGAATTCAATTTTGCGCTGCGGGCGCTAATCCCTTCATTTTCAAGATATTTTTCGGCTATTTTGGGAAATAAAGACAGACAATGACACAGAATGCATAAGCGAAGGGGCACGCACATACTGCAACGCAACATCGCACCTGCCCTCGCACGCCGGAAGCTACGGATTCTTTCCCCTGAAAAGGCTGACGGCCGGACCTGGGGCGGCGCCCGGTTCCGGCACGCAGGTGCCGCGACTCGCGGGCGAGACGTGAGCCCGGGCAGGTGCGCGATGCCCCTGCCCGGCGTCCCTATTTGATTTGTCGCCACGCCTCCTTCGCGTGGCGGGCCTCAGCTTTCCAGCACGATCTTCGGCGCGTCGCGCTGGCCCTCGGCGCGGTTGCGCTCCACCTCCGCCCAGACCCGCCGGGCGATCTCCCTATAGACGGCGGCATGAGCGCCGTCGGGATCGGTCACGGTCACCGGCGTGCCGGCATCGGAGGTTTCGCGAATGGCCATGTCCAGCGGCACTTCGCCGAGGAAGGGCACGCCCAGCTTTTCCGCCTCGTCCCGGGCTCCGCCATGACCGAAGATGTCATGCCGGCCGCCGCAATCGGGGCAGAGGAAGTAGCTCATGTTCTCGACGATGCCGAGCAGCGGCACATCGACCCGGCGGAACATGTTGAGCCCCTTGCGCGCATCGATCAGCGCCAGATCCTGCGGCGTGGAGACGATCACCGCGCCGGCGAGCGGCACGTTCTGCGCCATGGTGAGCTGGGCGTCGCCCGTTCCCGGCGGCATGTCGACCACCAGCACGTCGAGCTCGCCCCACGCGACCTCGCGCAGCATCTGGGTGATCGCCGAAATCACCATCGGCCCGCGCCAGATCATCGGCGTCTCTTCCTCAACGAGGAAACCCATGGACATCACCTTGATGCCATAGCCCTCCAGCGGCTTGAGGATCCGACCCGAGACCGGCTCCGGCCGGCCCGACACCCGGAACAGGCGCGGGATCGACGGGCCGTAGATATCCGCGTCGAGCACGCCGACACGCAGGCCGTTGGCCTGAAGCGCCAGCGCCAGATTGCAGGTGGTGGTCGATTTGCCCACGCCGCCCTTGCCCGAGGCAACGGCGATGATCGCGCCGACACCCGGCACCCCGGGCTTGGCCGCGGCCGGCTCCTTGCCCTTGGCTGCGGCACCGCCCCGCCCCTGCATTGGCGGCGGCACGCTGGCCGCATCGCCCGCGGCCGGCGCGGGCCGCACCGGCGCGCTGCCCGGCTTGCGCTCGGACGTCAGCGCGGCCAGCACCTTCTTCACGCCCGGCAGCTTCGACACCACCTTCTCCGCCGCCTGGCGCAGCGGTTCCAGCTCCTGCGCCCGCTCCGCCGGCACGGTGATCGAGAAGATCACCCGCCCTTCGGACAGGAACACATCCGACACCAGCCCGAGCGAGACGATATCCCCTTCAAGGTCCGGCCCCTTGACCTTGGCAAGCTCCGCCAGCACCTCTTCGCGGGTCGGCATCTCGCCGTCCTTTTTCTTCCAGAACATTCCGTGTCACTCCAAGTGCCGTTCGGCCAAATCCGTACAGGAACCTAGTCCGGCATGGAGGCGAAGGGAACCGTTCAAGCCCTCCGAGAAGGAAAACCCACAAGGGTGCGACAAAAAACGACAGCGCCCGCCCGGGTTAAGGTTTTGGCAAGCATGTCACCAGAGATCGCTAAAATGTGATGAAAATTACCTACAAATACGAAGGTTCGGGTGCATCCTTAACTTAACGTCAATCAGCGCCGCCCAGGCTTGGTGACGAACAAGGAACGCAACAGAAAACGGGAGGGCGAGATCATGACCCTCAATGCGATCTGCTACCGCGCCGACATCGACTGGCGCAGGGTTCATCAACCGGCGGACCGGGAAATCGAACGGGCGCTCCAGCGTGCGCGGCGCCTCAACCGGCTGAACGGCGTAACCGGCGCCTTGCTGCTGTTTTCCGATCACGTGCTGCAATGGATCGAGGGCGAGCCCGACAGCATCGCCGACACCCTGGAGTGCGCGACCCGCGACCGGCGGCTGACCTCCCTGGAGGTGCTGGCCAGCGGCCCGCTCGCCACCCGTCTCTTCCCCCATTGCTGGCTCTATTTCGGCGACCACCGCCACGACAGCGGGCAACGGGACCATGAGTTCGCACGGCTCGCCGCCCTGGGCGGACGCCGGTCGCTGGAAGGCGTCGGTGCGGCACTGGCACCGGTCTCCTGCGTGCTGAAATCGGCGGAAATCACCTACGCCGCCATGCTCGTGTAGCGCGCCATCCGGTGATGATTTCCGACCTGGAAAGGAAACCGTCCTTTCCGGTAAGTTAATGACACTGTTCAACATTCACCCCGACCGCTTTACGCAACCCAAAGGTGTCGCAGCTAAGGTGCCGTCATTGAGAAACGCTCAAGGCGGGAGTGCCGGGAATGGCTGTCACACGGCTTTGCTATCGGAGCAAGCTGAACTACGCACACATGACGCTGCCACTCGATGAAGAGGTCGACCTCATCATTTCGAGTGCACGGCGCAACAACGCGCGCACCGGGATTACCGGCGCGCTCCTTCTGGCCGGCAACAACTTCTTTCAGGTCCTGGAAGGCGCCGAAGAGACGGTCGAGGAGACCTATGCGCGCATCAGCCAGGACCCCCGGCACAGCGGCCCGGTGGTGATCGACCGGCGGCAGGATAGCAAGCGCCTGTTCCCCGACAGCCGGCTGTTCTTCACCGACACCATGGACGCCTATGACGGCGTGCTGGCCAGCCTGTTCCTGCCCATTGCCACCGCCCCGGAACAGGTGCGTTACGATGACCTCATCTCCGTGCTGATCTTCAGCGCCGCCCGAATCGGCCGCTCGTCGATCGACCGGGACGTGATGACCGCCTGACCCCGCCCCCCTCTCGCCGCCCGGTCCGGCCCAATGCGCGGCCGGCCGGCGGGCGAACCGTCGCAGTGGCTTCCGCCCCCTTGTCACGCTCGCATCCCTGCCCATAGTTTGAGGCCTGATCCTGCCCGGATCGACATGATGCCCCAGGGAGAAGCCCTTGCGCGCTAGATGCGTTTCCGACGCCCCGCTGCCTGATTTTCACATTCGCCCCGATCCGGACGATCCCCGGCTGTCGCAGCCTGTCAGCGGGCTGGACCAGGACGGCAAACCGGTCGACCTCAGGGTCGTCTCCGAGCGGGCGCTGACCCTTTTTCTCAATTCGCAGGAAGTGGTCACGATGATGACCATCGGCGACCGGCCTGACCTGCTCGCCG
The DNA here is from genome assembly GCF_020177335.1 of Stappia indica. Classification (GTDB taxonomy): domain Bacteria; phylum Pseudomonadota; class Alphaproteobacteria; order Rhizobiales; family Stappiaceae; genus Stappia; species Stappia indica_B. The sequence continues at coordinate 658,685 of NZ_JAIVMG010000001.1, forward strand.
TCGGCTATCTGCTCAATCAGAACATGCTGCGGCCGGACGATGTGCTCACCGGCATCGACTACGACGAGGATCTTGAGGTGGTCGTGGTGCGCACGGAGCGGGCCACCGACTACGAAGAGAAGATGAAGAAGAAGGTGCGCACCTCCGGCTGCGCGCAAGGAACGGTGTTCGGTGACGTGATGGAGCGGTTTGACGAAATCGCCCTCGACCCGGATGCGCGGCTTCACACCTCCTGGCTCTACGCGCTGACGAAGAAGATCAACACCCAGCCGTCGCTCTATCTCGCAGCCGGGGCGATTCATGGCTGCGTGCTGTGTCAGCAGGACCGCCCGCTGGCCTATATGGAAGACGTCGGCCGGCACAACGCGGTCGACAAGATCGCCGGCTGGATGTGGCTCAACAAGGTGCCGGCCGCCGACAAGATCTTCTACACCACCGGGCGCCTGACCTCCGAAATGGTGATCAAGACCGCGCTGATGGGAATTCCTGTTCTCGTATCGCGCTCCGGCTTCACCGCCTGGGGCGTGGAGCTTGCCCGCCGGGTCGGCCTGACCCTCGTCGGCCGAGCACGCGGCAAGCGCTTTGTCGTTCTGTCCGGCAGCGAACGGATCGTCTATGACATGGCGCCCGGCGAGGCGGAGGATGAGTCTCCCCGCCACCGGCGCAAGGGCGCGCGCGCCGAGGAGACGGACACATGAGCGGCATGCCCCCGAGCGCGGCGAATCTTTCCCCCGGACCAGTGGTCGGCTGCATTCTCGCCGGCGGCCTGGCCCGGCGCATGGGCGGAGGCGACAAGCCGCTGATGGACCTTGGCGGGCGGCCGATGCTGGCCCATGTCATCGACCGGCTGCGCCCCCAGGTGAACCACATGCTGCTCAACGCCAACGGCGATCCGGCGCGCTTTGCCCGGTTTGACCTTCCGGTCATCGCCGATCCGGTCGAGGGCTTTGCCGGGCCGCTTGCCGGGGTGCTGGCCGGGCTGACCCATGTGCGCGCCCACTTTCCCGAAGCCAAAGGCATCGTCACCGTGGCCGGCGACACCCCCTTCTTCCCCGCCGATCTGGTCGCCCGGCTGTTGGCCGAACGCGATCCGAAGGCGCCGACCATCGTTCTCGCCGAGGCTTCGGGCAAATACCATCCGGTGTTCGGCTATTGGCCGGTGGCGCTGACCGATCCGCTTGAACGCTTCCTTATCGAGGGCACCACCCGCAAGGTGCTGGCCTTCGTCGAGCGCCACACCAATGCCCGCGCCGATTTCACCCCGCCCCCCGGCGGGCGCGATCCCTTCTTCAACATCAACACGCCCGAGGACCTGCATGAGGCCGCGGCTACGCTGGCGGGCAGCGCCTCATGACCGGCGCCCTGCCCCCGGTGTTTGGCGTGACCGGCTGGAAGAACTCCGGCAAGACCACCATGGTGGAACGGCTGGTGCGGGAACTCACCGCGCGCGGCCACAAGGTCTCCACCGTCAAGCACGCCCATCATGGCTGCGATGTCGATCATCCGGGCACCGACAGCCTGCGCCACCGCGAGGCCGGTGCCAGCGAGGTGGCGCTGGTCTCCGGCCGGCGCTGGGCCTTGATGCATGAGCTGCGGGAGGAGAGCGAGCCGCCGCTTGACGAAATCCTTGCGCGACTGTCGCCCTGCGATCTGGTGCTGATCGAGGGCTACAAGCGCGAAGGGCACCCCAAGCTGGAGGTCCGCCGCCGGGAGGCGGTGCGCGGCGAACCGCTGGCGCCGCGCGACCCGCAAATCCGGGCGATTGCCAGCGATGGCACCGAGGACAGCGGCGGGTTGCCGCTTTTCGACCTCGACGACATTCCGGCCATCGCCGATTTCATCCTTCATCACTGCGGTCTTGCTGACCCGGGAGACCTTCGCCATGACCGGCGCTAAACGCTTGCTCGACGACTGCTTCCTTCACGATGGCGACCGGCTGCGCCATGACGAGGCGCTGGCTATCCTGAAGGACCGGGTGCGCCCGGTGGCGCGCACGGAAACCGTACCTCTTGAGGAGGCGAGCGACCGGGTGCTGGCGCAAGGGATTGTCTCGGAGCGCAACATTCCCGACACCGATAACTCGGCGGTCGACGGCTATGCCTTTTGCGCCGCCGATCATGCGGCAACCGGCGGGTTCTTTCCGATCTCCGCCCGGATCGCCGCTGGCCATCCGGCCACCGCGCCGCTCGTTCCGGGCAGCGCGGCGCGGATCTTCACCGGCGCGACAATGCCGGAGGGGGCCGATACGGTGGCCATGCAGGAGGATTGCGAGACCCACGAGCAGGACGGGCGCCCCTTCGTCATCGTGCCCGCTGGCCTGAAGGCGGGAGCGAATCGCCGCCGCGCCGGCGAGGATGTCGCCGCCGGAAGCCCGATTCTGGAAGCGGGAACCCGCCTGCGCCCGCAGGAGCTTGCAGCGATCGCCTCCACCGGCACGTCAACGGTCGAGGTGTTTTCCCGGCTGCGGGTGGCGCTTGTCTCGACCGGCGACGAATTGCGCCGGCCGGGGGCGCCGCTGCCCAAGGGCGGGGTCTACGACAGCAATCACTATCTTCTGCGCGCGTTGCTCGATGGCCTTGGCGCCCGAATCACCGATGTCGGCATTCTGCCCGACGATCCGCAGACGGTGCGCGCGGCGCTCGCCCGCACGGCAGCCGATCATGATGCGATTCTGACCACGGGCGGTGCTTCGCGCGGCGATGAGGATCACCTGGTCGAGGCGCTCGATGCCATCGGCAAGCGGCACCTTTGGCAATTGGCGATCAAGCCCGGCCGGCCGATGAATTTCGGCCAGATCGGCGACTGCCTGACCTTCGGCCTTCCTGGCAACCCGGTGGCGGCAATGGTCTGTTTCCTGCTCTATGTGCGGCCCGTGCTGTCGGTGATGGGCGGCGCAGGCTTTGCCGAGCCGCGCCGGTTTCAGGTGCCCGCCGACTTCTCCGTCGGGCAGAAAAAGCCCGGTCGGCGCGAGTTCTATCGCGGCAGTCTTGCCACCGATGCGCAAGGGCGCACGGTCGTGCGCAAGTTCGAGCGGGACGGCTCGGGCCTGATCACCAGCCTGCGCGAAGCCGATGGGCTGATCGAAATTCCCGAGGACGCGGTGTCGGTGGCGGCCGGCGAAGCGGTGGCGTTTCTCCCGTTTCCGGAACTGGGCCTGCGCGCCCGCTGAGTGCGCTGCCCCTCCCCTGCTGGTCTCCCAGCGTCCGAAGGGATCGGAAATTTGCCCCTGCCGCTGCGCAAGGTTGTTGAAATCCGGATGAAATTGGTGGGAGTATGACCGCTGATCTACGAAGCGGCGACTGAACAAGCCGCATCCGGACAAACAACCAGAACCACAGGGGACAAGCACCATGAAATTGTTGAAGCTCGCGGCCGCAACCGCACTGGTCCTGGCCACGCTCGGCGGGGCGCAGGCCAAGGACTGGACAAAGGTGCGGATCGGCACCGAGGGCGCCTATCCTCCGTTCAACAACCTCACCTCCGACGGCAAGCTGGTCGGTTTCGATATCGATATCGCCAATGCGCTCTGCGCGTCGATGAAGGTCGAGTGCGAATTCGTCGTGCAGGACTGGGACGGCATGATTCCCGCGCTTCAGGCCGGCAAGTTCGATGCGGTGATCGCGTCCATGTCGATCACCGACGAACGGCGGGAAAAGGTCGATTTCACCAACAAGTATTACAGCACGCCGCCGGCCATTGCCGTGCCCAAGGACAGCGATATCACCGAAGCCAGCGACGCGGCACTTGCCGGCAAGCTGCTCGGCGCCCAGTCCTCGACCACCCACTCCAACTATGCCGAGGCCAAGCTCGGATCGGCCGAGTTGAAGCTCTATCCGACCCCGGACGAGTACAAGCTCGACCTCGATTCGGGCCGGCTCGACGCGGCGATCGACGATGTGGTCGTGCTGTCGGACTGGCTTGCCTCCAAGGATGGCGCCTGCTGCAAGCTGCTCGGCACCCTGACACCGGACCCGGAGATCTACGGCGAGGGCATCGGCATCGCCATCCGCAAGAACGAGGATGACCTGAAGGCCATGCTGAATACCGCCATTCAGGCGATTCGCGACGACGGCACCTACGACAAGATCCAGGCGTCCTATTTCGACTTCGACGTCTACGGCGACTGATCGACCGCGACCGATGATGCCTAACGCGATGCGGCGGCCCACCGCCGCATCGCGCCTTGCAAGGCGGCCTTCATGACCGATGCCCTGATGTTGCTTTCATTCGGCGACAACGGCTGGGGCGACCAGATCGCGCGCGGTACGCTGGTCACCGTTTCCCTGGCCCTTGCCTCGCTGCCGCTCGGCCTCGTGGTCGGCTTTCTCGTTGCCCTTGCCAAGACCTCGTCGGAGGCGTCGATGCGCGCGGCGGCGAATATCTACACCACCCTCTTTCGCGGCCTGCCCGAGCTGTTGACCCTGTTCCTCGTCTATTACGGCGTGCAGATCCTGCTTAACGAGCTGGTCCGACAGTTCGACCCAACCGCCAATGTGGACGTCAATGCCTTCGTCGCCGGCATGGTGGCGCTGTCGCTGGTGTTTTCATCCTATGCGTCGGAGGCCTTCCTCTCCGCCTTTCGCGGCATCAAGCAGGGGCAATACGAGGGCGGCTATGCGCTCGGCCTGAGCAAGGGCCAGACCATGTGGCTGGTGATCGCGCCGCAGCTCATTCGCCTTGCCCTGCCCGCGCTCGGCAATCTGTGGCTGATCCTCCTGAAGGAAACCGCGCTGGTGTCGGTGATCGGGCTTGAGGACCTCTTGCGCTGGGCCGGCGTCGCCGCCCGGGTGACCAAGGAGCCGTTCCTGTTCTTCGGCACCGCCTGCCTGATCTACCTGGCGCTGTCGATCATCTCCTCCGCCGGTCTCAGCCGGATCGATGCCTGGAGCCGGCGCGGCGAGGTGCCCAGATGAGCGTGAACACCCTTGCCCCCATTGCCGCGCGCAAGCCGCCCCCCGCTCCGGAACGCGGCTGGACCGGCAGCCGGATCGCCGGCCATGTGCTGATGGCGCTCTGGATTGTGTCCGGCGCCTTCCTTCTGCTGTATCTGGCCAACAACGTGATGTCGCCCTTCGTCCAGAGATACTGGAGCCAGTATCTTGAGGGCGCTGTCGTCACCATCGAGCTGGTGGCGCTGTCCATGGTGCTTGGCGCCCTGCTGTCCTTGCCGATCGCGCTGGCGCGCAGCTCGCGCAATCCGCTGCTGTCCGGGCTGGCCTATGGCTATGTCTATCTCTTCCGGGGCACGCCGCTTCTGGCGCAGCTCTTCCTGATTTACTACGGCCTTGGCAGTTTCAGAGGCTTCTTCAGCGACATCGGCCTCTGGTGGTTCTTCCGCGATGCCTGGTATTGCGCGATCTTCTCCTTCACGCTGAACACGGCGGCCTATCAGGCCGAGATCCTGCGCGGCGCGGTGCAGAACATCGACAAGGGACAGTGGGAGGCGGCCTCCTCGCTCGGACTTGGCAAGGGCGTCACCTTCTTCAGGATCATCCTGCCGCAGGCGTTGATCGTCGCGCTGCGCCCCTATGGCAACGAGCTGGTGCTGATGATCAAGGGCTCGGCCATCGTCTCGATCATCACCATCTTCGACCTGATGGGCCACACCCGCCGCTCCTTCTCCCGCTCCTACGACTTCCAGGCCTATATCTGGGCCGCCGTCCTCTACCTGATGATGGTCGAGGGCCTGCGGCGGATCTGGGATCGGCTGGAAGCCCGGCTGACCCGCCATCTGAAACGGTCCGCCTGATCGCGGCGCCGGCCAACACCCTGGCCGGCGCCCTCGTTTTTTGATTCCGCCCGCACCGGACGTGCGTTGTTGTCCACCTGCTGCACGGACGCCGCCACCATGACAGACACACCCATCGCCGCCGCCCAGCCCGACACCCTGCTTGCCCATGCCGGCGGCGGGCTCGACCCTTCGACCGGCGGCGTGGTGCCGGCCATTCAGCCCGCCACCACCTTCGCCCGCGACGCGGAGTATCGGCTGATCAGCTCCAGCCATCTTTACGCCCGCGACGACAACGACCTCTCCCGGCAGATCGAAAACCTGGTGATGCGGCTGGAGGACGCCCGCGACACCCGGGTGTTCGGAAGCGGCATGGCGGCGATCGCGGCGATTGTCCGCGCGGTGAAGCCCGGCGACAGCATCGTCGTGCAATCGGGCATCTACTGGGGCACGACCGCCTGGATGCGCTCCCATTGCGCCCATGTCGGCATTGCACTCGTCGAGGCCGATGCCACGGAGACGGAGCGCTTCACGGAGACCATCCGCGAGAGCGGGCCGGCGCTGGTGTTTCTTGAAGTTCCGTCAAATCCGTTCCTCGCCATCGCCGATATCCGGGCCATCGCCGAGGCCACCCATGCCGCCGGCGCGGTGCTCGCCGTCGATGCGACCACGGCAACGCCGCTGTTGATGAAACCGCTGGCGCTGGGGGCCGATCTTGTCTGTCATTCGGGCACCAAGGCACTCAACGGCCATTCCGACGTTCTGGCCGGGCTGGTGTCGACGGCGGATGCGGACAGCGACCTCTGGCGGTTCATCCGCGCCGAACGTCACGACGCCGGCGCAGTGCTTTCGCCCTTCGATGGCTATCTGCTGCTGCGCGGCATGCGCACGCTGGCCCTCAGGATGGAGCGCATGTGCACGAGCGCCCAGAAAATCGCCGAACATCTCGACGCCCATCCAGCGGTTGAAAAGGTGCTCTACCCCGGTCTTGCCACCCATCCGGGGCACGCGCTTGCCAGGGCGCAGATGCACGGCGGCTTCGGCTATCTGATGTCGTTCCTCGTCAAGGGGGATGCGCCGGAAGCGCTGGCGGTGATCGGACGGCTGAAACTGATCCTGCGCGCCACCTCGCTCGGCGGCGTGGAAAGCCTTGCCGAGCATCGCCACAGCCTGGAGGGCGACAGCAGCGGTGTGCCGCGCAACCTGATCCGCCTGTCGGTCGGCATCGAGGCGGCCGAAGATCTTCTGGCCGATCTGGATACCGCGCTGTCAGGCCTGCCGGCCTGACAGGACCGGCGACGCGGCGCGGACCCCATCCGCCTGGGCCCTGAGCCAACGGACAAACGCCTTCAGCGGCGGGCGCATCACACCCGGGCGGGTGACGATGTAATAGCCGGAATTCGGCCGGGGATCTTCATAGAGAACCCGCAAGGTTCCGGCGGCGATATCCTCCTCCACAAAGGCGCGGGCGGTGGCGGAAATGCCCTCGCCGCGTCGCACCCCCTCCAGCATCATGTAGCCGGGCAGATGGGTGATGTTCAGCCGCTGCGAGGGCAGCAGCCCCTGGCTCTGCTGCCATTTCGTCAACTCATCGGTGCCGAGCTCCTGCAACCAGGGAAACGCCGCCAGGTCCTCACTGGTCAGGGTTTCGCGGTCGCCCACCAGGGTGCGGGCGGCCACCACCACGAAATTGGTGGCCAGCAGCAACTCCGCATCGAGCCCCGGCCAGCGGCCATCGCCGAAGCGGATCGCCACATCGACGCCGCCCGGCGCAAGCTCAACGATATCGGAGGTCGGATTGAGCATCAGCTCCACCTCCGGATGGCGCTGGCGAAAATCGGCGATGCGCGGCATCAACCAACTCACGGCGAACGATGGGGTCATGGTCACCTGAAGCGGGCGGGACCGCGCGCCACCAGCCAGAAGATCGACGGCACCGCCGATAATGGCGAAGGCCTGCTCCAGGCTGCGGGCCAACTCCTCGCCTTCCGGGGTCAGCGCCATCCCCCGCCCCTCCCGCTGGACAAGCGGCGTGCCCACATGCGCTTCCAGCGCCCGCACCTGCTGGCTCACCGCAGCGTGGCTGACATTCAGCAGCCCCCCAGCCTTGGTGAAACTGCGGGTTTCGGCGAGGGCCGCAAACGCCCTGAGGCTCCCGAGCGAAGGCAGATTGCGCCAGTCCATCTGTAACCTCACCTTACAAGTCGGGAAAACTCCTGCGTCGAGGCATGCACGGGTAAAGCGTATCATAAGCCAGACGCAACATGAGCGGAGGATCCGCGATGTTTTCCATTCTCGCCCAGTCGATGCTGACCGCAACCCGAAGCGATGTTCCGCAGGAGCCGCGCCGGCGTGCCCCTCAAGCAGCGCCGGCGCCCTGCCCCACCCAGCCTGCGGACAAGGCCGCCGCCAAGCCTTCGGCCGCCTGATCCCGGCCTCAAAGCCAAGCCGGCTCCTGACACACAGGCCGGTTTACGCTACAACCGCTCCTGAATTCAGGTCCCCGCTCGCCCCTCTGGCCGGGCAGGCGCCGTCAGAGACTCCGGGAGCAGCGCAGTATGGCGAAGGTTGCATTCATTGGTCTGGGTGTCATGGGCTATCCCATGGCTGGTTTCCTGAAGACGAAGGGCGGTCACGACGTGACCGTTTACAACCGGACCGCCGCAAAAGCGGACAAATGGGCCGCGCAATACGGCGGCACGGTTGCGACCACGCCGGCCGAAGCCGCGCAAGGATGCGATTTCGTGTTCTGCTGCGTCGGCAATGACGATGATCTTCGCTCGGTCACCATCGGCCCGGATGGGGCCTTTCACGGGCTGAAGCCCGGCGCGATCTTCATCGACAACACCACCGCCTCGGCCGAGGTGGCGCGCGAGTTGCACACCGCCGCCGCCGCACGCGATTGCGGCTTTCTCGACGCACCGGTTTCCGGCGGCCAGGCCGGCGCGGAAAATGGCGTCCTGACCGTGATGGTCGGCGGCGACGAAGACGTCTTCGCCAAGGCGCGCCCGGTGATCGAGTGCTACGCCAGGATGATCGGGCTGATGGGGCCGTCCGGCGCCGGACAACTGGCAAAGATGGTCAACCAGATCTGCATCGCCGGTCTGGTGCAGGGACTGTCGGAAGCAATCCACTTCGCCAAGAGCGCCGATCTCGATGTCGCCAAGGTCATCGAGGTCATCTCCAAGGGGGCGGCCCAGTCCTGGCAGATGGAAAACCGCTGGGAGACCATGCGCGATGGCGAGTTCGAGCATGGCTTCGCGGTGGACTGGATGCGCAAGGATCTCGGCATCGTCCTGAAGACCGCGAACGAGACCGGCGCGCGCCTGCCGGTCACCGCGCTGGTCGACCAGTTCTACGCCGAAGTGCAGGCGATGGGCGGGCGGCGCTGGGACACCTCAAGCCTGATCGCCCGGCTGGAGAACGCCGACAAGAGCTGATCCCTCGGGCCTCAGCCAAACGCCCGCCCGGTTCTCCGCGTCCTCCCGAACGGAGCGCATGCGGAGATCCCGGATCGGAGAGGCACGCCCTCTCGGCTCCAGCCGATTGAAAACGCACGTCTTCTGGCTCCCCGATCCCGGCTCGGGGGCCGGGATGACGCCCTTCCTCGTGGTGACGGCGGTCGCGCTCCCGACAGTGCGCCACACTCCGCGTCCTCCCGGGCAAGCGTCAGCGCGACCCGGGATCGGAGAGGCACGGACCGTTCGGCTCCAGCCTTGTGAAACGCACGTCTTTCGGCTCCCCGACCCCGGCTCGGGGGCCGGGACGACGCAGAAGGTGCCTTTGCCCGTTTCCATAGCCTTGCGCCCGCCACGTACGTCCCGGAGGCGGGCGTTTTTTGTTTGTGCTGGCACACCGCACCGGAACGTTATTCGCCGGCCGCCTCCTGGACGATCTCCTCAAGCAGCGCGTTGACGTTGGCGAGCGCTGCCTTGGACGCATCCGATCCGGTTTCCGGCAGCTTGCGGTAGCCGACGGTCACCTGGCCCGGCGCATCCGGCGTCTCAAAGAGGAACACCGCGTAGGGACAGAAGGCGAGATTTCCGGCCCGTGCCTCCATCGCCGCCCGGGACAGGCGCGCGGAGCAGAACAGCATCGCTTCCGCCTTGGTGAAGATCTGCTTGTCCGACCCGACATCGCCGCCGGTGCGCGCCAGCATCTCGCCGATATGCGACACGTAGTCGATGACCAGTCCCCGGTTGACGATGGCGCTTTCCAGATCGAACCGCACATCGTCATAGGCGCGCGTCACCGTCTTTCCGCTCGCGCTTTCCGGCAACTCCGACGCGGAGGCGGCCACCGCACCCGAAAGGGCCAGCACTGCTGCCAAAGCGAGCCCGATGGCAGCGCCCATCAGGGTCCGCCCCCACGCCACAATCCTTTTTCCAAATCCGCTTGTCATCCTGTCTCCTCCCTCGCGCCCGGCCTGCCGCGTTGGCCGCCCGGGCCCCTGTCCAGCGATTCCAATCCGCTCATCATGCGAGGGATGGAGCGGGATGCAATGACATATCTCATATTTCGAATATGAAATTCACGGGTCGCCCGCTCAACTGTCGCGGTCGGCCTTCGGTTTCTCCGTCGGCACATAGGCGAGCGGCAGGGCGCTGGTCGACTTGATCTGCTCCATGGCGAAGGATGTGGAGACGTCGGAGATATCGATCTTCGAAATCAGCCGCTTGTAGAAGGCGTCATAGGCCTCGATATCCGGCACCGCGACCCGCAGCAGATAGTCGACCTGGCCGGCCATGCGGTAGAACTCGACCACCTCGGGAAACTCGGAAATCACGTCGGCGAATTTGCGCAGCCAATCGTCATTGTGGCGGGAGGTGGTGATCGAGATGAACGCCGTCACCTTCACATTGACCTTCCTGGGATCGAGGATCGCCACCCGGCGCTGAATGACGCCGTCCTCCTCCAGTTTCTGGATCCGGCGCCAGCACGGGGTCGTGGACAACCCGACCCGGCGACCGACCTCGGCAACGGGAATGGTGCAGTCTTCCTGCAGGATCGAGAGAATGCGTCGGTCGATGCGGTCGATCATGATGGCAAGCCTCCGTTGCCGGCCTTTCGGGCAGGATTCATTTTTCAACACCCCCTGAGAACGCGGCGGTTACTTTCTCCTGAGAGGGCCATTTTAGAGAATTTTAGATTTTTCTTCCAAAGAACCCCTCTTTTCCGCTTGCCGCTTTTTGTCGCCAATGTCAACTCACCACCTCACAGAGAATTTTTTTCCGCGCATTGTCGATGCGCACAAGGCTGGAGACCCGTGCCATGGCACTCCTCAGACACATCATTGGCGCCCTGGCGATTGTCTTCGTCATGGCGCAGGCGCCGGCGGCAATCGCCGCGCCGACCGTCACCCCGCTGGTTTCGACCGACTGGCTCGCCGCGAACCTTGACCGCGACGACGTGCTGGTGCTCGACATCCGTTCCAAGGGTGCGAAATCCGGCGAGGAAGACTATCTCAAGGGGCATATCCCGGGCGCACTCCGGAGCGCGTATCCGGGCTACTGGCGCACCAATCGTGGCAGCGTCACCGGCGTTCTTCCCTCGGTCGACAAGCTGGAAGCGTCTCTCTCCGAGCTTGGCGTGTCCGAGCGCAAGGCGGTTGTGATCGTGCCCGCCGGCACGGACAGCACCGAATTCGGTGCCGCTGCCCGGATCTACTGGACGCTGAAGTATCTCGGCCATGACGCCGTCGCCATTCTCGATGGCGGCCATGCGGCCTGGGTCGCGGAAAAGCGCCCGCTTGAAACCGGCGCGGTCACCCCGCGCGGCGACATGTTCGTCGCCGACATCCAGCCGGAGTTGCTGGTCGCGACCAGCGACGTGGCCGAGCGCATGCAGTCTTCCGCCATTCTGGTCGACGGACGGCCCGAGGCCCAGTTCTCGGGCAAGGCCAAGCATCCGAACGCGACCCGTTTCGGCCGTATTCCCGGGGCGCAGAACCTCGATCAGGCCCAGTTCTTCGACGCGGACCGGGGCCGGCTGAAGGACAAGACGGTGCTTGCCAGCCTGGTGCCGCCGACTCTGGCCGACGCGAATGTGGAGATCGTCTCCTACTGCAACACCGGACACTGGGCGGCAACCAACTGGTTCGTGCTGCGCGAGGTGCTCGGGCACAAGAACGTCACCCTGTACGACGACAGCATGGTCGGCTGGAGCCAGGACGAGGCCCTGCCGATGGCCTCCGAGCGCTCGATGCTGGACGACATCAAAGCGTTTTTCGACGGGCTTCTGGGCTGACCCGCCGGTCACGGGCCGGACAGACCTCCTCCGACCCGCTTCGGCCCTGAAGTACCTGACGCCCGGCCTTCCGCCGGGCGTCTTTTTGCGCTCCTGGCCGCCGCCCTACTCCGCAAGCGCCGCGGCAATCTCCGCCCGTAGCACCGGCAGATACTCTTCTTCAAACCACGGATTTTTCTTCAGCCAGGCATTGTTGCGCCAGGACGGGTGCGGCAGGCAGAGCGCGGCAACGCCCTCCCGCCGGCTCGCCTCAAGGATCTCGCGCCAGGCGCCAACGGTCTCGCGCACCGAGCCCTTGCGCAGCTTTCCCAGATGATAGGCCTGGGCGTATTGGCCGATCACCAGCTTCAGCCGGATCTGCGGCATCGCCGCGAACACCCGGTCATGCCAGGCAAGCCGGCATTCGCGCCGGGGCGGCAGGTCGCCCCCCTTGGCGTCGAGCCCGGGAAAGCAGAAGCCCATGGGCACGATGGCCACCTTCTTCGCGTCGTAGAACACCGCCTCGCCGATCCCCATCCAGTCCCGCAGCCGGTCGCCACTCGGATCGGTGAAGGGGCGCCCACTGGCATGCACCCGGGTGCCGGGCGCCTGGCCGCAGATGGCGATCCGGGCGGAGGACGACAGCACGCAAACCGGGCGCGGCGCATGCGGCAGCGGCTGGCGCAGCGGCGCCTCGACACAGATACGGCAGTGCCCGATGGCGGTCTGTAACCCAGCCAGCCCCTGCCCCGCTCCTTCCTCCCTCCCTGCCCGTGTCATGCTCGTCCTCCGGTTCGCCCCTGAAAAGCGCAACGCTGCATTAACCATGTCCTTGAGCCGGATATTAAGGGTTGATGAGCATCATGGGACAGAATTCAAAGTCCCGGGCAAGAGCCCGTCAACCTTTCCGTCCAGGCAGCACATGGCGGCGCAGACAACACAGAGCAGCGAGAGGAAGACCGCGCTGAACAGCGAGCGGGCGCAGCATCGCCGCGACGTGGCACGGGCGGTGCGCAATGCCCGCGACCGCCTGTCTTCCGCCGAAGGAGTTCAACCGGACTTCGATTTTGAACTGCTTCTGACATTTGCCCGCAACCGGCTCAGCGCGGCCCTCGCCCTGCCGCTGTTCGCGCTGATCGTCGCCGGCATCTCGCTGTTGTGGATGAACCCGCCGGTCGTGGTGGCCTGGCTCGCCTTCACGCTGATCGCCCATGTGCTGCTTCTGATGACCTGCCGGCGCTTCGAGCGCGAGGAAGAGGCGGCACGCGAACTGGGCCGCTGGCGGCGGCAGATGGTGATCGGCGATCTGCTCTACGGCCTGGCCTGGGCCAGTTTCTTCCTGCTGCAGTCGACTGCGGACGTGCAGGACGGCTCGGAAATCTTCCAGTTCGCGACCATGCTGATCGTCATCGCCATGCTGACCATGCTGTCGGCCAGCATTCCCCGGGCGCTTCTGGCCGGCACATTGCCGATCACCGCCGCGATCGTCGTGTCGTTCTTCAACCAGCAGAGCGCCATTCACTACGCGATGATGGCCATGGCCATTGGTGCCCAGGGCTTTTTCCTGATGCTGGGCAACCAGCTCCACACCTCGACGGTGACCATGCTCGCCTACCGGGCGGAAAAGGATCACCTGATCGCCGAGCTGGAACAGGCCAACGCGATTTCCGACGAGGCCCGCCGGCGCGCCGAGGAGGCCAATCTCGCCAAGTCCCGCTTCCTGGCGACCATGAGCCATGAGCTGCGCACCCCGCTCAACGCCATTCTCGGCTTCTCCGAGGTGATGCACCAGCAGATCCTCGGCCCGATCGAGAACGAGACCTATCGCGACTACGCGGCCGACATCCACAATTCGGGCCAGCACCTGCTCAATCTGATCAACGAGATCCTCGACCTGTCGCGCATCGAGGCCGGCCGCTATGAATTGAGCGAGGAAGCGGTGCCGCTTGTCTCGGTGCTTGAAGAATGCAAGCACATGATGGCGATCCGGGCACGCAAGAAGAACATCGTCATCTCGGAGAGCGTCGAACCGGACCTGCCGAAGCTCTGGGTCGATGAACGCGCCATCCGCCAGGTGATCCTCAACCTCATCTCCAACGCGGTGAAGTTCACCCCGAGCGGCGGCGAAGTGACGATCAAGGCCGGCTGGACCGCCGGCGGCGGTCAATATGTGTCGATCCGCGACAATGGCCCCGGCATTCCGGAAGAGGAAATCCCGATCGTCATGCAAGCGTTCGGCCAGGGCGCCATCGCCATCAAGAGCGCGGAGGACGGCACCGGCCTCGGTCTGCCGATCGTCCAGGCGCTGGTCGCCATGCATGACGGCAAGTTCGAGCTGAAATCGAAGCTGCGCGAAGGCACGGAGGCGGTGGTCACCTTCCCCGCCTCGCGCGTGCTGGAGGCGATGCCGGCCTTCGAAGAACCGCCCGCACCGGCCGAGCCCCGCAAGGCCCGCCCGGTTGCGCGCCGCCGGGCGTCCTGACCCCTCCACCACGACCAGCGGGCGGGGCCGGCACCGCGTGAGGGCCGGCCGAAGCCCTCGTCCTCAGCCGTCCTTGTCGGCAACGCCGGCATCGGCGAAGGTCGCCATGCCGTCATGCACCTGCGTCGCTGCCTTGACGATGCCCGCCGCCAGCGCCGCGCCGGTGCCCTCGCCGAGCCGCATGCCCATGTCCAGAAGCGGCGTCTTGCCCATGGTCTCCAGCGCGCGGCGATGTGCCGGCTCGGCCGAAACATGCCCGAACAGGCAATGGTCAAGCGCCGCCGGGTCCATGGCGTAAAGCACGGCAGCGGCAGCCGTCGTCACGAACCCATCGACGATCACCGGAATGCGCTGCAGGCGGGCGGCCAGCACGGCGCCGGCCATGGCGGCGATTTCCCGGCCGCCGACACGGCGCAGGATCTCCAGCGGATCGCGCTCACCGCCAATCCGGGCGACGGCTGCTTCCACCGCCGCACGCTTGCGCGCCATCCCGTCGGCATCGACGCCGGTGCCCGGGCCGACCCAATCGCCCGGCGCTCCGCCGAACAGCGCGGCAAAGACCGCAGCCGCCACGGTGGTGTTGGCGATCCCCATTTCGCCAAGGCACAGAAGATCGGTGCCACCGGCCACCGCCTCCATGCCGAAGGCCATGGTCGCGGCGCAATTCGCCTCATCGAAGGCATCGTCCTCGGTGATATCGGGCGTCGGCATGTCGAGCGCCAGATCGAACACCTTCAGGCCAAGATCGTGGGCGATGCAAAGCTGATTGATCGCCGCCCCGCCTGCGGCGAAGTTTTCCACCATCTGCCGGGTGACCGAGGCGGGAAAGGCGGAAACGCCCTTGGCGGCGACGCCGTGATTGGCCGCGAAGATCGCCACCAGCGGGCGGGTGATCTTCGGGCGCCCCTGGCCGCTCCAGCCGGCAACCCATTCGGCCAGCTCTTCCAGGCGCCCGAGCGAGCCAGCGGGCTTGGTGAGCTGGGCATCGCGGGCGCGCGCCTCCTGCATCGCCTCTTCGTCCGGTCCGGGCATCTGCCGCACCAGGTTGCGGATATCATCGAACGGCAGGGCGGACGCGGACAGGGACATTCATGCTCTCCGGGCAGGATCTGGGAACGGACGGCCGCAAACCGACTTTGCGGCATGCGGCGCGCCGATCTATAAACCGGCAGACCGGCACCGCAAAGACGAGCCGGCGAAAAAGCAGGGACAGCGCACCAAATGCCGACCGATCAGTCTTGCTCCTCGGATCTTCCCCGCTGGTCGCCCGCCCTCCTCCTCGCCGACCTCGCCGGTACCGCCCGGTTCTTTTCGCGCCTGCCGATTCCCCGTCTTTCGCGCCGGGACGATCCGTCCGCACTGCCCGATTTCCGGCGCGCCGCCGCGCTCGCACCGCTTGCCGGCGGCCTGATCGCCCTGCCGGGCGTGCTTCTTTTTGCCGCGCTTTCCGCCACCGCCCTGCCCCTGCCGGCGGTGGCGCTGATCGCCCTTGGCCTCGGGATCGCCGTCACCGGCGCCCTGCATGAGGACGGCCTTGCCGATCTCTGCGACGGTTTCTTCGGTGGGGCAACGCCCGAGCGGCGTCTGGAAATCATGAAGGACAGCCGCATCGGCGCGTTCGGTACGCTGGCGCTGATCATCACCATCGGTCTCAAGGTCGTGCTTCTGGCCGGACTGGCGGCCCGATCCGGGCCGCTTGCCGCCGCACTCGGCTGGTGGATCGCCGAGGCCGGATCACGCGCGGTCATGGTGGCCCTGTGGCACCGCCTTCCGCCGGCCCGCCCCGGCGGCCTTGCAGCTCTCTGCGGCCAGCCGGACCGAACCGCGACGCTTGCCGCGCTTGGCCTTGGCGCTCTGGTCCTGTTGCCCGCAGCATACGTCTTTTCGCCGGCAGCGCTTTTCTTCGCGGCCGGGCTGGCCGGGCTGGTCGGCGTTCTGGTGGCGCGCCTTGCCCGCGCCAAGATCGGCGGACAAACTGGCGACGTACTCGGGGCGACCCAGCAACTGGCCCTGCTCGCCGCGCTTGCCGGGTTCGGCGCGGTCGCGTGAAAGCGCGCACCCTGTCCCGGCACCTCATCCCGTGCTAGGAAGACCCGACAACCGGCGCCTCTCCCGGCACGACGACCCAGGGCCTTTCGCACATGTCCTTGCCCCGCATTTCCTTCAGCCCGCGTCCGCGCGCCTGTCTTTCGGCGGCACTGCTGGCACTCGCACTGACGCTTGCGGCCTGTTCGGGGCGTCCGGGCGCGGGAAGCCTCGCCCTTTCCACCGCACCGGCGCCGGAGGCACAGGAACACACCATCCTGATCGCCACCACCCGCGAGCGCGACGACCGGCCCGGCACGTATTTCAACCGGGAGCGGGCCGACAAGATCGACTTCGCCCGCGCCACCGTTTCCATTCCCCCGACCCACAAGGCCGGCCAGATCGAGTGGCCGGCCAAGGCGCCGGGCAATCCGGAAACGGATTTCACCGTGCGGTCCGCCAGCTATATCGACGGGAAATCGGCCTTTCGCGCCGCGCTTGACAAGGAACTGGCCAAACGGCCGAAAGGCAAGCGGGAGGTGTTCGTCTTCATTCACGGCTACAACACCCGCTTTCCCGAAGCGCTTTTCCGGATGGCGCAGCTGACCAGCGATTCCCGCTTGCCGCATGTGCCGGTGTTGTTCACCTGGGCCTCAGGCGGCGACGTCACCGACTATATCTATGACAACAACAGCGCCACCATCGCCCGCGACGCGCTGGAGGAGACCTTGCGCACGATTGCCGCCTCGAAGGCGGAAAAGATCAACATCCTGGCCCATTCCATGGGCAACTGGGCCTTGATGGAGACCGCCCGGCAGATCCGGATTTCCGGCAAGCCGCTGCCGCAGAGCAAGATCGGCCTGTTCGCCATGGCCGCCCCCGATCTCGATGTCGACGTGTTCAAGGCCCAGCTTCGGCGCACCGGCAAGCCCGACCGCCCCTTCATTCTACTCGCATCGAAGGACGACCGGGCGCTGAAGGCCTCCAGCCTCATCGCCGGCGGCAAGCAGCGGGTCGGCGCCTATGACAACGAAGAAGAGCTGGCCGAACTCGGGGTCACGGTCGTCGACCTGACGCAGATCGAATCCCTCGACGCGGCCCACCACGGCAAGTTTGCCCAGCTTGCCCAACTCGCGCCGGAGTTCCGCAAGATGCTGGCCGGACAGGGCCGCCGGGAAAGCGGTGGCGGATCCGAGTTTGGTGTCGACAGCGTCGGCGATGTGGTCGGCTCGACCGCCAAGGCGGCGGTCACCTTGCCGCTGAAGATCTTGACCGCACCGATCACCATCTTTTCCGGTGCGCAATAGCGCCCCACATAACGGGCGTGCCACCAGCGAACGAGACCTGCGGAGCGTTGATGAGTGAAATCCAAAGTCCTTGCGTCGATATCTGCCAGATCGACGCCACAAGCGGCTTGTGCACCGGCTGCCGGCGCACGCTTGACGAAATCGCCACCTGGGGCAGCTTGAGCGACGGCGAGCGCGCGCGCATCATGGGCGAGCTGCCCGCGCGTGCCGAACGGCTGCGGGCGGCGGGCTGATGTTTCGTGGCAAGCTGGCCGGGACGCTGGTCGTCGCCGTTCTGATCGTGGTGATGCTGGGCGCGCTGATCGCCTTTTTCTCCAGCGCCCCCGCGCCGGGCGGCACCATCGACCTTTCCGACAAGGGACCGCGCATGGTGGCGCTGATCGCGCTGCTGGTGGTG
Source organism: Stappia indica (assembly GCF_020177335.1). GTDB lineage: Bacteria > Pseudomonadota > Alphaproteobacteria > Rhizobiales > Stappiaceae > Stappia > Stappia indica_B. Next base: position 676,849 of record NZ_JAIVMG010000001.1, read on the forward strand.
TTTCTCGGCTCGTTGCTGGCCGCGCCGCCGTCGATCCCCACGCTGCTGCGTTCGATCGTCGTCTGGTGCAGCCTCGCGCTCCTGCTGGTCGCCGGCTACAGCTACCGCTCCGAGTTGGAGACCATCGGCCGGCGCATGCTGGCGACCCTGATGCCCGGCATGGCCGTCAGCGATGCCGGCGGAACCATCACCGTGGTGCGCGACCGATCGCGCCACTACCGTATCCAGGCACAGGTCAACGGTGCACCGGTCACCTTCATGTTCGATACCGGCGCCTCCGCCCTCACCCTGACCCATGCGGACGCACAGGCCGCCGGCTTCGATACCGCACGCCTGTCCTATACCGTGCCCGTTTCCACCGCCAATGGCATGGCGCAGGTGGCTGTGGTGCGGATCGACAGCCTGTCCATCGGCACCCTGACGCTCACCGGCCTCAGGGCCTATGTGGCCCGCGACGGCGCGCTGGAGACCAGCCTGTTCGGCATGTCCGCACTCGACCGGCTGAAAAGCTGGCGGGTGGAGGGAGACCGGTTGCTGCTGGAACCGTAGCGAATTTCGCGTCAGCCCCACAGGCTCCAGGCGAAGCGGGCGGCCACGGTCAGCAGGAACAGGCCGAAGAACACCTCAAGCTGGCGCCGGGGCAGCGCATGGGCGATCTTCACGCCGAACGGCGCGGCGAAGGTGGTGACCGGGATGATCAGCGCGACGCCGAGCAGATTGACATAGCCGAGCGAAAACGCCGGCAGGTCCGCATGTCCCCACCCGGCCCAGACCATGCCAATGACGCCGGGGATGGAGATCAGCACACCGGTGCCGGACGAGGTTGCCACCGCCTGGTGGATCGGGCGGCCGTAAAGGGTCATGAAGGTGTTGTTCATGACGCCGCCGCCGATGCCCATCAGCGTTGAGAAGAAGCCGATAAGCGCGCCGCACACCGGCCGGATCGGATTGCCGGGAATGTCGCTGCCAAGCCGCCAGCTTTCGCGGTTGAACAGCATCCGCAGGCCGACGACCACGGCAATGCCGGCAAAGATCGCCTTGAGCCCGTCGCCGGAAACATAGGCGGCGACAAGGCTCGCCGCCACGACGCCGACCGGCACCGGGATCAGCCAGCTTTTCAGCAAAGACAGATCGACGGCGCCGCGTTTCTTGTGCGCCAGGAACGAACGGAGCGAGGTGGGCACGATGATGCCGAGCGAGGTGGCGACGGACACATGCATCCGCACCGATTCATCGACGCCAAGCCAGGTGAGGAACTGATAGAGGACCGGCACCAGCACCGCGCCGCCGCCAATGCCGAACAGCCCGGCGAGCAGACCGGCGACCGCGCCGGACGCCAGCAACGCAAGCACGAGGCCGATCACCTCGCCATTGATCGACGACAAATCCATACGTCCCCCCAATGCCATGAAGGCAGGCTACCGGCGGAAATGCCGCGCCCGCAAAGAACCCCGTGTCGCTCCACCCCGGTGGAGACCACGCGCCCCCTAACTGGCCCAGCGCGCCGGTTTTGTCCAGCAGGCGACGGGACAGCGAATGTCTTCATGAGCATCCGGGGCAGGAAGGAAGGGCCGATGCCCCGTGGGCGAGGACAACGCCCGCCTCAGGCGGAGACCGGCTCCGGCCCACGCTCCATGGCGGCGCCGGCGCGGGCGATTTCCGCCAGCGCACCATCCAGCACCTCGATCCCGGCGCCAGGAGCAACCGCATCCACCGTCATCCGCCGGCGCCAGCCGCGCGCGCCCGGCACCCCGTGGAACAGGCCGAGCATGTGGCGGGCGATCTGATTGACCCGCAGGCCCGCCGCCAACCGCTCGCGCATATACGGCCGGAATGCCTCGATGACCGCGTGTCTGTCTTCCGCCGGATCGGGCAGCCCGTGCAGCCGGCTGTCGACCCGCGCCAGTTGCCAGGGGTCGTGGTAGGCCGCCCGGCCGAGCATCACCCCGTCGACATGGGCAAGATGCGCTTCCGCCGCCGCCAAGGTGGCAATGCCGCCGTTGATGCCGATGTAAAGATCCGGCAGGCGCTGCTTCAGCCGATAAACCCGGTCGTAGTCGAGCGGCGGGATGTCCCGGTTTTCCTTGGGCGACAGCCCCTTCAGCCATGCCTTGCGGGCATGGACCCACAGCGCGTCGACGCCAACGGCAACCAGCCTGTCCGCCATGGCATCGAGCGCCGGTTCCGGGTCCTGGTCATCGACGCCAATGCGGCATTTCACCGTCACCGGGATATCGACCACCGCCTTCATGGCGGCAACGCACTCCGCGACCAGTTCCGGCTCGCGCATCAGACAGGCGCCGAAGCGGCCCGATTGCACCCGGTCGGACGGGCAGCCGACGTTGAGGTTGACCTCGTCATAGCCGAAGTCGGCGACAATCCGCGCGGCCCGCGCCAGCTCATCCGGATCGGAGCCGCCAAGCTGGCAGGCAAGCGGATGCTCGATGTCGCTGAAGCCAAGAAGCCGCTCCCGGTCGCCATGCACCACCGCCGCGGCCGCCACCATCTCCGTATAGAGCAGCGCCTTGCGGCTCAGGTGACGGTGAAACACCCGGCATTCCCGATCGGTCCATTCCATCATCGGCGCAACGCTTAGCTGCACATCGTCGTATAATCTAGTTCTCATTCCAGGCATGGCACTTACAGAAACTTTCTCACGTCGGATGCGTCGCGCGAAACCGTTATATTCAGAGACGCAACATCCGTGCACCACAAAAGTGGTGCAGAAATGACCTCTCGTGGTGCTGCCCGATTGGCAAGTGCCGTTGACGTGCCCCCCGTCCCTGGATCGCCCCGAACCGGCCCCTCCGGAGGGTCTGGCTCATCGGCGGAAACCGCCGATGCGCCTTTCATGCGCGTTAGCGGCTCATCATCGTGTCCGGCAGCCACGTCACGATCTGCGGGAAAGAAAACAGCAGAACGACGGTGACCATCTCGATGGCGACGAACCAGAGCGCGCCCCGGAACACGTCCGGCAAGGGCGTCTCCCGGTCGATCCCTGCGATCACGAAACAGTTCAGCCCCACTGGAGGCGTGATCAGTCCGATCTCACACATCTTGACGCAGAGAATGCCGAACCAGATCGGATCGAAGCCGAGGCCCGAAATGGTCGGAAAAACAATCGGAAGCGTAATCACCATCATCGAAAACGCATCCAGAAACATCCCCAGAGGAATGTAGGCCAGCAGCAGAATGGCGACGATGAGGTAAGGCGAGATGCCGCTTTGCGTGATCGCACCGGCAATCATTTGCGGGATCTGAACGAGGGTGAGAAAATAGCTGAAGATGCCAGCCCCGATCATGATGAACAGGATCATCACCGTGGTCGTCGCGGTCGAACGGAAGCTTTCAGAGAGCGCGCCCCCGAGGTTTCCACGCGCGGACTTCGCCAGAAGCAGCATCACAAACGCTGCAAGCGCCCCGATTGCCCCGGCCTCGGTGGGGGTCACCAGCCCGAGGTAGATCCCGCCGAGAACAATCAGGAAGAGCACCACAACCTGCCACGCCTGCGTCGTGGCCGAAAGCCGCTCCGCCCAGGGGGCTCGGGCCGCACGGGTGGACCTGTCCTGCACCTTGTGACCGATCAACGCCACGCCAAGCATGAAGGCGACCGTCGTGATGAGGCCGGGCACGAAACCGGCGATCAGCATCTTGCCTGCCGAAACCTCGGTCAGCGCCGCATAGAAGATCAGCAACACCGAGGGCGGGATCAGGACACCCAAAACGCCGCCCGCGGCAACCGCACCCGCCGCAAGACGGCGATCATAGCCCTTCGCCTTCATTTCAGGGATGGCAACGGCCCCCACGGTGGCCGCAGTGGCAACGGAGGAGCCAGAGGTCGCGGCAAAGCCCGCCGAGGTCAGAATGCTCGCCATGGCAAGACCGCCAGGCAAATGGCCGACCCATTTGTTGGCCACGTGAAAGAGGCGTTTCCCGACCTGTGCATGATGGGCGAAGGCGCCCATCAGGATGAACAGCGGGATCACGGTGAGCGCGTAATTCGCCGTGTGAATAAAAGAAAAGGACTTCAATCGGGCGAGCAAAAAGCCCGCATCTTCGACCATGATGATGCCGAAAGCCCCGGACAGCGCCAAGGCGGCAAAAACCGGTGTGCCAAGCGCCAAGAGGAGAAAGATCAGCCCGACGGCGAGCACCGTGATGGGGATCACATCCATTGTCGATGTCCTGTTGTTGTGAGGTACATCGCCCGCCGCCATGCAATCGCGACCGCGCCGGGCGAAGCACGTGAACCTGTCTGGACCCTAGTGCAACTCGGACGGAACGCGGGTCGCTGTCGGTGCGGCGACCTGTTTCAACGCGATGCGCAAGGCATGGACCACGGCTTGCAGAGCGGCGAACCAAAGTCCCGCAGCGACCGCGATCTTGGCCCACCAGATCGGCACCTGGAAATAGCCCCAGCGGAACTCGCGGATCGAGAACGAATAGATCGCTTCCTGTGTCGCGGGCCATGCCAGCATGACAAACGTCAGCCCCGCGAACAGCCACGCCAGAGACGTGCAGCCACGTGACCAGGGCCTTGGCAGCGCATCGGTCATCATCGTCACCCGGATATGCCCATCGTCGAGCAAGGTGGCCCCAAGACCCATGAAGACCACCATCACCATGGACATTTCCGTCATTTCGAAAAGTCCCGGCACGGCACGTCCGAAGGTGGCGCGGGCCACCACATCCAATGTGATGGCCACCATCATGAAGGCAAGAAAGCTCAATGCCACCCATGATGTGAGCCGCGAAACCCCGTCGAGCAGGCGGTTCAGGCGCGCCAACATGGCTTACAGGTCTGCCGCGATTTCGACCGGACGCTTCATTGTCCCGGTGCCCGCATGGCGCGAGATGGCCTCTTCCACGACCTCCTGCATGGCCTCGCCATTGATGCCGTTCGGCCCGGCAACCGTCTCGATCCATTTATCGACCTGAGCCGGCTGAACCGTGGCTTTGGCCTTGGCCTTTTCCTCGTCAGACAGTGCGGTCAACGTGACGCCTTCGGCGAGAGCCTTTTGCACGTAGTCGGCCAATGCCTTGTTGTAGATCTCCGCGAATTTGCCCGCGTAGAGCTCATTGGCCAGATCGGTGCAGACCTGTTGATGGGCGGCCGGCAGCCCGTCCCAGACGCGCCGGCTCATGACCGTCACCGCAGGCGCATGCGGACCATCACCGATGTCATGGAAATTCGGGGCGATCTCGTGGAGCTTGTAGGCCACGGCGGTCACGAAATCGAACCCGTAGACGCCATCGAGCACGCCGCGCTCAAGCGCCTGATACACTTCGCCCGCCGCCATCGGCACAGCGATACCGCCAAAGCTCTCGATCACATCGGTGGCCACACCATAGGCGCGGATTTTCTTGCCCTTGAGATCGGCAAGCGAGGTGATCGGCTCACGCAGGATCAGCGGCGCGTAGTTCCAGTTGGTCCAGTAAAGCACCTTGGAGCGATGCCGATCTTCCCATTCCTGGCGCAGCGGCGCGAAGTTTTCGTACACGTCGCGGCACACCAGCTGCAATTCATCGGCGCGCTCCATGCGGAAATACCATTCAAGCCCGCGGGTGACCGGCAGTTCGGCCTGGTAATAGCCCGGCGAAATCAGGGTTGCGTCGCTCGTCCCATCGCGCACCGCGCCAAGATGCTCGCCCACCTTGTTGAGGCTTCCGGCCCAGTAATATTTCATACCGATTTCGCCGTTGGTGCGCTTCTCCAGTTCCTCAAAGAACCAGCGATCAATCCAGGACGGTCCGGCGGTTTCGCTCACATAGCTGTCGAATTTCAGCGATGTCGCCGCATGCGCCAAACCGGGCAGGCTCGAGAGAATTCCGGCTCCAGCCAGTGCACCCGTCGCTTTCAGAAAATCACGTCTTCTCATGGCGTTTTCTCCTCCAGTGAGACCGAGCTCCTCCGGCCCGGTTCTCTTGTTTTCCGGTTCACACCGGTGTCGTCCCAGATCCAGCCTGGGTTCTGAGCTCCGTTTTCAGAATTTTGCCATAGCTGTTCTTGGGCAGATCCTTGACGAACTCGTAGTGTTTGGGCCGCTTGAACGCCGCAATATGCTGACGGCACCAACTGTCGAGCTCCGATATGCTGACACTGCGCCCTTGTTCGAAGACGACATAGGCGACCACCTGTTCGCCCCAGTCCGGTTCCGGCACGCCGATCACGGCAGCCTCGAACACGGCCGGGTGACGCAGCAGCGTTTCCTCGACTTCCCGGGGATAGATATTCGTCCCTCCGGAGATGATCACATCCTTCGAGCGGTCGGTGAGGTAAAGAAACCCGTCCTCGTCCAGATGCCCGAGATCTCCCGTATGCAGCCATCCGTCTTTCAGGGCGTCCGCGCTGGCCTGCGCGTTCTTCCAGTAGCCCTTCATGACGGTCGGTCCCTTGACGCAAATCTCGCCCGTGCCCCCCGGCGGCAAAGGCGCTCCGTCCGCACCGAGCACCGCGAGCGTGACGGCCCCCTGTGCGATCCCCACCGAGGCGCGGCGCGCCTGCCAGCGTGGATGGGACTGGTCCGCGACCAGGTCCCGTCCAAGGGCGGAGATCGTCATCGGCGTTTCGCCCTGACCGTAGATCTGGACGAAGCGGGGGCCATAACACGCAAGGGCTTCGTTGATGTCGTTGGCGTACATCGGCCCCCCGCCATAGATGATCGTCCGAATGCCCTCGCCGGAATATCCTTGCGCTTTCGAGACCGCGATCAGCCGCTTGACCATTGTCGGAGCCGCAAAGAAAACGAGCTGGCCCCGTGTTCTGGCAAGGTCAATGATCTCCTCACTGTCGAACCCATGGGATGCGGGAACGAGATGGGCGCCACCGGCGCGAATTTGCGCGAACATATAAAGCCCCGCCCCATGCGACATCGGCGCGGCGTAGAGCATATGATCATCAGACTGCGCGCAATCCACGTCCAAGGCGTAGCAAAGGGTCATCTGGCGCAGGTTGTCATGGCTCAGCATCACGCCCTTCGGGGTTCCTGTCGTCCCGGAGGTGTAGAACAGCCATGCGAGATCCTGCCCCTCGACAGGCGCGGGAGCCGTGATCTTCTCATCCCGCGCACCGGATGCACTCAGGGGTGTCTCGTTGATGTCCGGCTGATCGGCAAAGACCGTACCGCTTTGCGTGAAAACCGCCTTGGCTTGCGAATCCCGAATGATCCATTCGGCTTCGAGCGGGTGAAGCTTGCAATTGATCGGCACCACCACGGCGCCAAGCCACCAACAGGCATGAAGCAGTTCGATGTATTCAGGGGCATTCTTGGCAAAAATCGCCAGCCTGTCGCCCGCCTGAACGTCGTGTTCGGCGCGCAACCAGGCGGCTCGGTTGCAGGTCGACTGCAGGAGCTCGGCATAGGTTTGACGCAATGCGTCGCCCTCATAAAGGGCTGGACGGTTCGGCCATGACAAGGCTGTCTGATACAGCCAGTTTGCGATGTTCATGATCTTGTCGGTCTTTGGATTGTCTGTGTCAGGCGCGGTCGGCCTTCAAAACCGTCGCATAGTTGGCGACGGCGGCCCCACCCATGTTAAAGGCCAGGCCCCATTCCGCGCCTTCGCGCTGGATCGCGCCTGCGCGCCCCGTCAATTGCCGGAACCCCAGTGCAAGCATGGAAACGCCGGTGGCTCCGACCGGGTGGCCCTTGGCCTTGAGGCCGCCGGACAGGTTCACCGGCGTACGGCCGTCCGCATAAACCGTTCCCTCAGCCAGAGCGCGGGCGCCCTGCCCTTTTTGAGCAAGGCCCATTGCTTCGTAGATCAGCAATTCGGCGGGCGTGAAACAATCGTGCACCTCGGCGAAATCGAGATCGGAAACGTCGATCCCCGCCGCCTTGTAGGCCATCTGAATGGCCCGCTCCGGGCCTTCAAAGTCCAGGAATTCACGGCGGCTCATCGGCAGGAAATCGGAGACATGTTCGGCAGCGGCCACCAGAACCCGCGCCGACGCATCCGCCGCATGGGCCTGGTCCGAGCTCAACACGATTGCGGCGGCGCCGTCCGTGACCAGAGAACAGTCGCTCAGCCGAAGCGGCGGCGCGATCAGGGGGTTTTTCTCGCTCACCTCACGACAAAATTCATAGGGCAATGCCTTGTGCATCTGCGCCAGGGGATTTTTCATCGCGTTTTCGTGGTTCTTGGCGGCAATCCGCGCAAACGTGTCGGCGGGATCGCCATAGCGTTCGCCATAGCGCGCCGCCGCGATGGCGAACACCTGAGGAAAACTCAAGCCCGCCTCGGCCTCATCTCCCTGATATCCGGCCCCTGCCAGGGCGGCGGTGACATCCGGCGTCGAGCGATGGGTCATCTTCTCCGCGCCCACGACCAAGACATTTCGGGCGCGCCCGCCGCGAATGGCATTCAGGCCGGCGTGGAACGCCGCCGCCCCCGAGGCGCAGGCATTTTCGCAGCGCGCGGCAGGCGTGAAGCGCAGATCGGGATGAGCTTGCAGGATCAGGGACGACGCAAAACCATCTGGCACCAGTCCCGAATTGAAATGCCCCAGAAACACCGCATCAATCTCGGCAGGAGGGATCTGAGCCTCCTCCAAAGCCTCACGGGTCGCCTCGACGACCAGGTCCTCAAGGCTTTGTTCCAAACGGCCAAAACGGGTGTGACCGGAACCGGTGATGTAAATGTCTGTGTTCATGCAATTTCCTCCTGGCACTAGGCTCAGAAAAAAAACGCATGGCAGCAACACGTGTATTTACGTAGAAATCTACGTAGAAATTACGTAGACGCCTATGCAGCGAAGGCGGGAGGCCAGATGAGCTACGATCAGATTTCCGAGGCAGACCTCGATCTCACCGGCTTCATGGATGCTCCGATCGGCCTGATGGTGCTGTCCAATCGCGTCATTCGACGGGTCAATACGGAGATCGAACGGATCTTCGGATGGACACGGGACGAGCTTGAGGGGCAGTCCATCCGGATCCTTTACCCATCAAGTGTTGACTACGAGAAGACCGGCGCAAAGTGGCAACGGTGGCTCAAGGGCCAACCGCGCTATGTGGATGAGCGGTTCATGCAATGCCGCAGCGGGGAGATCATATGGACCCGCGCCGCCGGTCGGACGTTGACCCCGGACGATCCCTTTCGGCTGATGGTCTGGACCTTTGAACATCTGGAAAACAGACCGGCGACATCGGCCACATTGACCCCGCGCGAGCGCGAGGTCGCGCGATATATCGTCAATGGCTACACCAGCAAGGAGACGGGGCAAGCCATGGGCATTTCCCCGCGCACGGTCGAGGTCCACCGCAGCTCCGTCATGAAAAAACTCGATGTCCACAACGCAGCCGAACTGGTCGCCAAGATGATTGTCCAGAGCTGAACACTGGCCTCACCAATTCTCGCGCTGCCCGATGCGGCGCGCGGAACGGCGTTTCGCGGAGACCGCCAACCACACCTGCCCCAGCCCCAGAACGGCAAGACCGGCGCAAAGGGGCAAAGCCAGATGCGACAGGTGGAGCGGCTGGAGCGCCATGACATCGGACAACCCGGGAAGGTAGAACGCGGCGGCGAGCAGCCCCGCGCACACCCCCAGCGCCGCCCACACGAAGGGGTTTCGGGTGACGCTGTTGCGCAGCCTTCCCTCGTCGCGCGCCCGCATGTTGAACACATGCAGCAACTGACAGACCGCCAGGGCCAGGAAGGCGATTGTCACCGCCTGCGACGAGGCCAGCTCGAACACGTGAAGCGCCGCCCAATAGACGGAAAGGGTCGCCAGCGTGACCAGCAAGCCGAAAACGACGATATCCAGCCATTGCACACGCCCGATGATCGGCTCTTCGGGGCTGCGCGGCGGGCGTTTCATGACCCTTCTGTCGCCTTCGCCAAGCCCCAGCGCAAAGGCCGGGAACACATCCGTCACCAGGTTGAGAAACAGGATCTGCAAGGGAAGCAACGGGGCGGGCAGACCTGCCGCGATCGCCAGCCCGACCACCAGGATTTCGCTGAAGTTGCAGGACATCAGATAGATCACGAAGCGGCGAATGTTGGAAAAGATCACCCGCCCCTGGCGCATCGCGGCGATGATCGAGGCAAACGCATCGTCCCTCAGGATCATATCCGCCGCATCGCGCGCCACCTGCGTGCCCCTTTGCCCCATCGCCACACCGATATCGGCCTTCTTCAGCGCCGGCGCGTCGTTCACACCGTCGCCGGTCATGGCAACGACATGGCCTGAGGACTGATAGGCCTCGACAAGGCGCAGCTTGGTTTCCGGCGAAACCCGCGCGAACACGTCGACCGCCATCAGGTCCGGCCCCGAGCGCCGGTCGGCGGTGTCGCTCCCCAGTTCGGCCAACTCGCGCCCGGACAGGGCGAGGATAGCGCCTTCCTCTCCCAATCCGGCCTGCCGGGCAATCTCGGTCGCCGTGGCCGGATGGTCGCCGGTCATCATGACCACGCGCACCCCGGCCCCCCGGCTCTGGCGGATCGCGGCCGGCACATCCGCACGCAAGGGATCGAGCAGGCGGACGAAGCCGACCAGAACCAGATCCTCCTCCAGACGCCCGGCACCGGCGTCGCCTTCCACGAAAGCGAGCCCGATCAGGCGAAATCCGCGCCTGGCGGCCTCCTCGATGCGCGCCAGCCAATCCGCACGGTCCGCTTCGGTCAGCACCTTGACGCCGGTCTCCGTCAGAACCCGAGTTGCCTCGCGAAGAACCCGCTCCGGCACGCCCTTGATCGCCGCAAAGCCCCCGCCCTGACCGGAGTGCTGACTGACCATCAGGCCGGTGTCCGGATCGAACGGGCGCATGTCGTGCAAGGGATAGGCCTGGCCGAGCGCTGCGGGAGAAACACCGGCCTGCTCCGCCGCCTGCAACAACGCCACCTCCATCGGGTCGCCAACGCCGGCCTGTGGCGCCGTCTGCTCCCGTGTCCCGAGTTCGGCGGTGTTGCAAAGCGCCCCGATCTCCAGCGCCCGTTTCAACAACGGGTCGGCGGTCGCGGCCCCGGCGTTGATCTCCGCCACATCGTGCCCGTGAAGAAGGTAACCGCTCACCTCCATCCGGTTCTCCGTCAGGGTGCCGGTCTTGTCGGTGAGGATGATGGTGGTTGCCCCCAGGGTCTCGACCGCCGCCAGCCGTTCGATCAGGGCGTTGCGCCGGGCAAGGCGCAGCATGCCGCGCGCCAGCGCCAGGGTCGCCACCACCGGCAAGCCCTCCGGGACGGCGGCAACGGCAAGGGCAATCGCGGTTTGCGCCATGTCGGTCAGCGCCAGCCCATGCAGGTACCCGGCAAGCGCAATCAGTGCCGAGAGCGCGACCGTCACCCAGACCAGCGTCTCGCCGAGCCGGTCCAGACGTTTCTCCAGGGGCCGCTTGTCCGCCTCGGTCGATTGGGCCAGCTCCGCGATCCGCCCCACCTCGGTTTCCGGTCCGATCATCGCCACAACGCCGATGCCGGTACCGCGCATGACGGCCGTGCCCTTGAAGGCCATGTTGGTCCGGTCATGAAGCACCGTATCGACGGCCAGCGCATCGGTGGATTTGCTGATCGGCGCGGATTCCCCGGTCAGGGCAGACTCGTTGCAGCGCAGGTCGGCGCAGTCCAGCAACCGCAGATCCGCCGGTACGGTGTCGCCACTTTCCAGAATGACGATATCGCCGGGGGTCAGATTCTGGACCGGCAGTATTCGCGAGCGCCCGTCCCGCCGCGCCCGCGCCGTCACCGCCGTCATCCGAAACAGCGCTTCCATCGACCGGATTGCATTCAGACTGGTGGTGAAACCGATTGCGGTGTTGATGACCAGCACGCTCAGGATCGCGATGGCTTCGGCCAGATCGCCCGAAAGGATCGAGACCGCCGCGGCACCGGCCAAAAGCCAGACGATCACGCTGCGGAACTGGTCGAGCAACAGCGACAGCCACCCGCGCCGCGCCGCACGGGCAATCGCGTTCTTGCCATAGTGCCGTTGCCGGGCCTGGGCCTCGCCCGCGCTCAACCCGAGATCGGCATCGGCGCCGAGCTTTCGCAGAACCTCCTCAGGGGGATCGGCGTGAACCGTTGAACGGCTTTCAAGATCGGCGACCACGCCCTCCCCTTTCCGTTTTGTATTCAAGACCTTGGGGCGCGTCATTCACAGGTCCGGCGGGGCTTCATCCCTCCCGCCCTTTGGGCGTTTCAGCGGGGTCACCTTATTGTCGGGTTCCAGGCACTGCCGGATCTCATCGAAGTTCAGCGTTTCCTTGGCCTCCAGGGACGCGACCAGACGCTCGACCCGAGGGCGATGCTCGGCAAGAACGCTGAGGGCCTGCGCTTCGGCGTCCTTCAACAAGTCGATGATCGCCGCGTCGACCTGGGCGGCGGTGGCATCGGCGTGGTTGCGCGGCTGGGCGATGGATTGGCCGAGGAAGGGATGATCCTCACTCTGGCGCAGGTCGACCGGCCCCAGTCCCTCGGTCATGCCCCAACGCGCCACCATCGACCGGGCCAGCTCCGTCGCCCGGCGAATATCGTCATCCGCCCCGGAGCTGACGGTGCCGAGCAGCAGCTTTTCAGCGGACCGCCCGGCCAGAAGCGTGACAAGCTGCCCGCGCAGATAGGCCTCATCCAGCGTGTGCCGTTCGCTTTCCATCAGCATATGGGTGCCGCCCAGCGCATGTCCGCGCGGAATGATCGTGACCTTGTACAAGGGATCGGCCCCGGGCGTGAAATAGGCGGCAGCTGTATGACCCGCCTCATGCACGGCAAGGCGGTGCTTTTCCTCCGGCCGGATGGCGAGGGAGCGCACCGTGCCCATCATCACCTTGTCGCGCGCCTCGCCCAGATCCTCGCGGGTGATGCGCTCGCCATTGCGTCGGGCGGCGGTGATCGCCGCCTCGTTGAGCAGGTTCTTCAGATCGGCACCGGAAAACCCGGGCGTGCCCGCCGCCATGACATCCAGATCGCCCGGATCGGCCAGCGGCAGATCCCGGGCATGGATATCGAGGATCGCGCGGCGCGCGTCCTTGTCGGGCAGGTTCAAGGTCACATGACGGTCGAAGCGACCGGGGCGCAACAGCGCGGGATCCAGCACGTCGGGCCGATTGGTGGCCGCCAGCACGACGACCGCCTCGCGCGCGGCGAAGCCATCGAGTTCGGCCAGGATCTGGTTCAGCGTCTGCTCGCGCTCGTCATGCCCGCCGCCAAGCCCGGTGCCGCGCGTGCGCCCGATGCTGTCGAGCTCGTCGATGAAGATGATCGAAGGGGCCGCCTCGCGCGCGGCCTCGAACATCTTACGCACCCGCCCCGCGCCGACCCCCACGAAGATTTCGATGAATTCCGAGCCGGAGGTGGAAAAGAACGGAACATCCGCCTCGCCGGCCAGCGCCTTGGCCAGCAGGGTCTTGCCGGTGCCGGGAGGGCCGACCAGCAGGACACCATGAGGGACCTTGGCGCCGACCCGCTCGAACCGCTGCGGCTCGCGCAGGAAGTCGACCAGTTCCGCCACCTCCTTCTTGGCCTGATCCTGGCCGGCGACATCGCTGAAGGTAACCTTCTCGCGGGTGGCGCTCGGCTTGGAAAAACGCCCGCCCAACAGGCCGCCGGCAAGCCCCCCGTTTCCGCCGGCGATGTTGCCCATCATCCGCCGCTGCAGCCACAGGTAAACCGCAAGAATGACGATCCAGGGCAGGATGTAGGTCAGCAGCGAGACCCCGGCCGGCGCCTCGGCGCGGATCTCCACGTTGTGCTGCTCCAGGAGCGGCAACAATTCCGGATCGCCCTGCGCCGGGGTCACCGCCCGGAACGCCTCGACCTTGGCCGCGTTGGCCTCACCGGTGGTGACAACGATGGCATGTTCCTGCAGATCGGCGGAAACCACCTGACCGTCGCGGATCAGCTTCTTGACCGCGCTGTAGGGAACGGTGCTCGGCCCCGTACGGGTGTCGAACAAGGCGTTGCTGAGCACGGCCATCATCAGGACCGCACTGAACAGCCCCCATATCAGCCATTGCAAGCCGTTGGAGCCGTCGCCGGGTTGTTTTTGTCCGCTGTTGCCCATATTGCCACGCTCGCACCTCAGCTATCGCAGCCTAAACCCTCGCAAATCGCTCGCTCAAGGTCGTTGATGCAGGTCAAGGGCGGCAATCGGGCCCCTTCTGGAAAGACCAGGTTGCGGCATCGGCATTCGGCCTTGTCAGAGGCCGAAGGGGTAGGTTTCGTCTTCGCCCTTGGCGACCTCCGTTGGCAGGGGGACCACGGCGGTGGTTTCGTCGAACCAGACGAAGGCATCATACTGGTCGGGAAGGCAGGCGTAGGAATAGTGGCTCCAGCGTTCGGTTTCCGGACGGTAGATGACACCGATGTACCGCTCCAGCCGTCGGGCGGACAAGGCTTTGCGCAGATCGGCATTCCGATCGGGCCGAAGGTCGAACAGGAAGCGCTCTTCTCCGATTTTGTGGCACAGCTCCTCGTAGCTATCGGCGCGCGAGGGCCGCACCGCCTTGATTTCCATCGGCGCATCCCAATCGGAGGCAGCGGCCACAGTCCCCGAATGGGTCCCGAAGCCGATGAGCACTGCCTCCCGGCCATAAGTCTGACGGCAAAGCTGCCCGAGGTTCAACTCGCCACGCTCGGCCCCCATGTCGGTCGCGCGCGCGTCGCCAATATGCGAGTTATGCGCCCAGACCACCGCCTTGCTGTCGCCGCCCGACCACGCCAGCAGGCGCTGCAGCGTGTCGAACATGTGGTTGTCGCGCAGGTTCCACGAATGGTGCGACCCGTAATACATGATCCGGTAGTAGCGCTCAGCATCGGCGATCAGCCGCGCGTTCTGCGTGGCATCGAAGAAACGCTCGCCATCATGCGGGACATAGGCCAGTTCCTTGCGCAGCATGTCCACCAGGCTTCGCGTCACGGGGTCTTCGCACATGGCATAGCCGCGGCTCAGCGCCGCGCGGCCATAGGCGGCTGGCTCCCGTGCCCAGGGTTCCAGACAGCCATAGCGCTCGCGCGCGATCGCCGCCGCCTTGGGGTCGACCCTGTCGAGATAGGTCAGCACGGCGGCGATGGAGGCGGTCATGTTATAAAGGTCGAGACCATAAAACCCCGCCCGCTCATCCGGCGGTTTGCCCGCGTTGTGGCGCCGCAGGAAGGCAACGAAGCTGTCCACATCCTTGTTGCGCCACATCCAGGTGGGGAAGCGGGTAAAGGGCGGCGTGTGCATCGGCTGGTGCGGCAAGTGGCGCACATGGCGGTCTATTGCGGCGGCATCCGGCCAATCCGCTTCGACGGCGACAATGGTGAAGCCGTGCCGCTCGATCAGGCGCCGGGTGATCGCGGCGCGGGCGCGGTAGAATTCCGAGGTGCCATGGGTGGCTTCGCCGAGCAGCACCACACGGGCATCCGCAAACCGATCGAAGAGAGCCGCGAATTCCGGATCTTCCGGCGCCGGCAAGGGTTCGGCCGCCGCGCGCAACGGATCGACGGCCGTCGGCCGAACGGCAATTTGCCTCTCGGGTTCAAGGTAGTGCTGGAACCAGGCGCCCGCCGCCGCCATCACCTGATCCATCGTGCCCGGCTCCTCAAAAAGATGCCCGGCACCGGGAATGATCTTCAGAAGCTTCTCGCAGGTGAGCGCCGTCAACGCCTTTCGATTGAGCTCAATCACCTGATCGTCATTGCCACCGACGATCAAAAGCGTCGGCGCCCGGACCTGCCCCAGTCGCGGGCCGGCGAGATCGGGGCGCCCGCCGCGCGACACCACCGCAGAAACCCGGTCCTGCATCTCGGCCGCCGCCAGAAGTGCCGCCCCGGCGCCGGTGCTGGCGCCGAACAGACCGAGCGGCAGATCAGCGATATCCGGTTCGGAGGCGATCCAAAGTGCCGTCTCGGCGAGCCGCTCGGCCAGCAGCGGGATGTCGAAGACGTTGCGTCTGTCGCGCGCTTCGTCCGGCGTCAGCAGATCCATCAAGAGTGTCGCGAAGCCTTGCCCGTTAAGGCTTGCGGCGACGGCACGGTTGCGTGGCGACAACCGGCTCGACCCGCTTCCATGGGCGAACAGCACGATGCCACGGGGATTGGCGGGAACCGTCAGATCCGCCGCAAGGCCATGGGGCGGGATCAAGACCGAACGCGCTTCGCCCCCGGATGCCGGAACCTGCGCACTCCACCCCTGGCGCAACAGGCCGATCGTCTCCTCATCGGTGAGTTGATGGAAATCCGCAAAGAACCCGCCCACACCGCGAAAGGCACGCGACGGCGTCAGGCAGACGACATCGTCGGCCAGAGCCGCGATCTCGACCAGCGTTTCCTCCGGCGCGACGGGAATGGCGGCCACGATGCGCGCAGCCCCCTGCCGCCGGATGGCGGCAATCGCGGCTTTCATGGTGGCCCCGGTCGCCAGGCCGTCGTCGACGAGGATCGCCGTCCGTCCCGTGGGGTCAACCCGCTCACGGTCGCCGAGGTAAAGTGCACGGCGCCGCTCCATCTCGGCCAGCTCCTGGGTACGGGCGCGCTCGATATAGGCCTCATCGGCACCCGAGATCCGCCGAACATCCTCATTCAGGATCGTCTGGGGCACCGCGCCTTCGACAACTGCGCCCAGCGCCACTTCGGGATTTGAGGGCGCACCGATCTTGCGGACCATCACAAGATCGAGCGGAGCTTCGAGCGCGCGCGATATCTCCACCGCGACGGGCACCCCGCCACGCGGAAGCGCATAGACCGCCGGGCGGTCCAGCCCCATAGACGCAAGCCGGGCCGCCAGTTGCCTTCCCGCCTCGGCCCGGTTGGTGAACACCCTTTCTCGATCATCCATATCGCAGCAATATCCGATGGAACTGCGGGGCGCATTGATCGCGCGCAATGAGCCGGCCGGACCGCCCTGTCACAAGGAAGAGGCTCCCTTGGGAGTATGTTCGGAACCGCCCCGGAGGATCCCCCTGTGCTTGCAATGACCGTCAGCGAAACCCCCGGCCGCCTGGAACAGGTGGAGCGGGACATTCCCTCCCCAGGCGCGCAGGAGGTTCTCATCCGGGTTCGCGCCTGCGGCGTTTGCCGCACCGACCTGCATGTGGTGGATCGCGAGTTGCCCGGGGTCAGGCCCGGCTTGGTCCCCGGGCACGAGATCGTCGGCACCATCGAACGCATGGGAGCGGATGTGAGCGGACTGTCTGTCGGTGAACGGGTGGGCGTTCCCTGGCTTGGCGAAACCTGTGGCTCCTGCCCCTATTGCCGGATGGGGGCGGAGAACCTGTGCGACGCGCCGGAGTTCACCGGCTACACCCGCAACGGCGGATATGCGGAGTATACCCTGGCCGACAGCCGCTACTGTTTCCCCCTGCCCGACAGCTATGGCGATGCCGAGGCCGCGCCACTTCTTTGCGCGGGGCTGATCGGATACAGGAGCCTGCGCATGGCGGGCGACGGCAACACGCTGGGGATCTACGGCTTTGGCGCAGCGGCGCATATCGTCGCCCAGATCGCGACCTTCGAGGGTCGCCGGATCTTCGCCTTCACGCGGCCGGGCGATACCGCGGCGCAAGAGTTCGCCCGGCGCATGGGGGCGACCTGGGCGGGCGGGTCGGATGAGGCGCCTCCGGCCCCGCTGGATGCTGCAATCATCTTCGCCGCCGCAGGGGAACTCGTGCCGGCAGCGCTCGGCGCGGTGCGCAAGGGGGGAACGGTGGTGTGCGGCGGCATTCACATGAGCGACATCCCGGCATTCCCCTATCGGCTCCTATGGGGCGAGCGCTGCGTGCGATCGGTCGCCAACCTGACGCGGCAGGATGGCGTCGACTTCCTGGCACTGGCGCCGAAAGTCCCTGTTCGCACCGAGGTCACCGAGTTTCCCCTGGTCCGCGCCAACGAGGCGCTGAGCGCCCTGCGCGAGGGCACTCTGTCGGGCGCCGCCGTCCTGATCCCCTGATCCGCCCACCTCGTTGACGGCTGTCAATGAGGCCGCTGCCACAACGGTCCATACTGTCGCTTCATCTCATCATGGAGGATGCGCTGATGGACATACGCAAGGCAATGCATGAGCACGCCGATTGGGTCAGTGCCGATACTCCCGTCTGCGAGGCCGCACGGATGATGCAGAAGGACGACATCGGCGCGATCCCTGTGGGCAAGAACGACAAGCTGATCGGCATGATCACCGACCGGGACATCGCGCTGCGGATCGTGGCTGCGGGACGCGATCCCGAAAAGACCACGGTCGAGGACGTGATGACCAAGGGTATCATCTATTGCCGGACCAACGAGACGGTGGAGGATGCCATCCACCTGATGGACCAGAAGAAGATCCGCCGTCTCCCGGTCATCGACGAAGACAAGCGACTGGTGGGTATGCTCGGTCTTGGTGACATCGCACATGCAGTCAATCACGAGCTGTCGGGCGAGCTTCTGCACGCAGTAGCCGAACACCACGCCTGACGCCACGCCTGACGCCCCGCCTGTCGCCAGCGGAGGTCGGTGAAGCCGTTTGGCGGGCAATCGCCAAGCGGCTCCCTGCGGTCGCGCCCTGACGACGGCTGTTTCACGCCGTTCAGCGATCGCGTGCGTCCATTTCCCCTTCGTCCGCCTCGGCGGCGAGGGCCTCAATGTTGCGGATCTCAATCAGGTCCGGGCGCAGGATTGCGATTTTTCCGTCATCGGCCAGAGCGTGATAGGCGCGGCTGATGGATTCAGGGCGCGCGCCCAGGAGATTGGCCTGATCGGCCCGGCTGATCGGTATCTTCACCTCAAACGTGCCGTGTCCGAAACTCTTGACGGCGGAAACGCCGCCGAACCGGGAGCAGAGCGCCAGAAGAAAGCCCGCCAGGCGACCCCGCACCTTCGGGATTGCCAGAATGGCCATCCAGTCGCGGGCCCGCTCCAGTTCGCTGCGCAGGTTCACGAGAACGCCCTGGCCCAGAGCCGGAGAGCGTAGGACAAGCGTCTTGAAAGGTTCACGCTGGAAGGCGCAGACCTCGGCATCACTGGCCGCTTCGATGGAGACCGCCAGGGACCCGCCGTCCATGCTCCCGAAGATATCTCCCTCGAACAAAAGCCCCACGATGTGCTGACGGCCATCGCCCAGGGTCTTTTGCATCCGCAGGATTCCTTTGACGACGCAGCAGATGCGGTCGGGCGCTTCCCCCTCACGCGCAACGGTTTCTCCCGCACGGAAACTCTTGCGCCGGCAGATCGCCGCCAACTCCTGCAAGGTCTCCGCCGGCACGTTCGCCAGCCACGGCACCTGCGCCAGCCCGCAGCCCACGCAAGAATGAAGGATCCCGCCCCGTTCCCGAACCATCGCACCCTCGACCGGCGCTGCAACAAAATTACCTTAGGCGCAACATATTGGCATGTTTTCCCATTCCCGGATCGACATAATACCACAGCGGGTAAAATTGTTCGGCGCGTCATCTCGATCCTGCACTTCGCGCCCGCTCGATCGACTCTCACAATCCTCTGAGGATGCAAGAAGATTCATTTCCCGTTTGCAGCGAACAGCCTGAAATGCGTATTATCAAGACTGTGGCGAGGCCCAAGGCATATGCATTTTTGGGAGTAACCGCGCACCCTGAACGTACGTCCGGGTGCCGAAGCCGTTCGACGAGCAGGCAGGCGATCGGGCAGTCGGATCGAGGCAATCGCCACAGATTGCGAATAGGCGAACGACTGGATGCGCGCGGTGCCCGGTCGCCCGACTGTCCCGTTCAGCCTCGTGGATGGCCCTGAGCTGAAGAGATGGCACGTCCTTCGCCAGGCCGCACGGGCGGAGCACGTGGAACAGTCCAGACGCACCATATCAGCGCCCTTCGCGGAAGGAGAGCGGATATGCCCCAAACCGTTGGCCGGCCCATCCCCGACAGGTGCCTCCACTGTGCGCTGCGCGGTGCCTCCCTGTGTGATCTCATCGACGCCGCCGACCTGCCGGGAGCCCGGCCGGTTCGATTGCGCCGAATTGCACGCAACGGTCTGGTGTTCGAACAAGGCAAGCAGCATGGCACCATCGGCGTGCTCCGCCGGGGCTACCTGCGCAAGGAAAGATTGAACCGGGTCGGGCGGCGTACGGTGTTCGACCTGGCCGTGCCGGGGGACATCATCGGCGAGCTTCCGGGACACAGCCTCACCTATTCACTGGAGGCGGCGACGGATGCGGAGATCTGCTTATTCGACGACCAGACCGTACGGCGCATGATGGCAACAGACGGACAGTTCCGCCTTGGCCTGCTGCAAGCGACAGCCGACCAGCTTGCACGTCTGCAAGAGACAATCTGGCAACGCGGTGCGCTGACCTGCCGCGAACGGATCCTGGCGTTTCTTGCTTTGTCCGTCAGGGCCATGCCTACCGTCCCAGGGCCCGACGGCAGCATTGTCGTCACCATTGAGCTTGCCCGAAAGGACTGGGCGGCCCTGTCCAACACCACGGTTGAATCGATCAGCCGTGTGATGAGCCAGCTTTCGGAAAAGGGGCTGGTCAAGCCCCTTGCCCCCGACCGCTATTGGATCGCAGACCCGGCATGTCTGATCCGCCTTGCCGGCATGGACCCAAGAGCGGACTGCGCCCCACCGCAGGCCGCCATGGCCGCGCGGCGCCACAACAGGCGAGATATCGCCGCCTGATTGACAGCCATCAATGCAATAAATCCAGGCCGATCTAGTGTCGTTCCCGTTGTCAATACCACGCCATGCAGCACAGGCGTCGATGAAGGGAGGTCGAAGGATGTCCGCCAAACCGTCGAATATTGAGGTCAAGCGTGAGCCGACAGCATCCGCTCCCACTCAGGCTGAAGGCTGGACTCCGCTCATGTCGTTGCGAGGCGAAATCGATCGGTTGTTCGACGATTTCGGAGCAGGTTTGTGGCACAGGCCGTTTTCGCGCCGGCTCCACGACCTTTTTCCCGCAGCAGACACTTGGGCGGTGATCCCGGCAATGGAACTGGCCGATTGCGATGGCGACTACCGGATCACGGCGGAGCTTCCTGGCCTCATGCCCGAAGACGTCGAGATCAAACTGGCCAACGGCTCGATCGTGATCCGGGGCGAAAAGTCGGAGGAAAAGAAAGAAGAGAAGGAGAACTACCTGCTCAAGGAACGTCGCTATGGCAGTTTCCATCGTAGTCTTCCCCTTCCTCCGGGCGTTGACGTGGATGGCATCTCCGCAAGCGTCTCCAATGGCGTCCTGACCGTGACGCTGCCCAAGAGCGCGGAAGCGAAGCAGCAGGAGCGCAAAATCAAGGTGAACGCGGCCTGATTGGCAGGCTCGGTCTTCAGATGCTGCTGGCGATGGCACTCCCGCGCCCCGACGACAGTCTTTCCTCGCGGGACCGTCAGGTTCTGTCGCCAGCACCAGGCGGTGAAGGCTATCGGATGCGCGTCCGGGCTGGCGCCCCTTGCAGCGTCACTCTTCGCAACACCAGCGGGACATGCACTTCATCTCCAGCACAACCGATTGACATTCATCAATGCGAATACTCCGCACCTCCGATATCTATCCTGAAAACGGCAGTGGCTGAGGTGAGAGAGGTTTGCCTGCGTCCCGTTGTCCCCCTCCCGCAAGCGAAGCAGGGCCGCCCTTTGGCATGGCTGTCCCCCCGTTCGGGTTCCATCGTGTGGCAACTGGCCTCCTCCGGCCGCCGGGCGCGTTTCGTGTGCCCACCGGTTTCAAGAGGCGCCTTGCTCCGTCGCGGGAACCATGGCCGCAGATGCGACACACTGGTGTCGTAAGCTGTCAATCGCGCGCGCCGGTATTGGCGAGGCGATGGGTTGCGTGCTGGAGGGCCGATCGCATTCCGGATCGAACATCGCGGTTCCCGATGACCGATCCACATGCGGCGTTCGCACGATGGCCACCACGGCGCGACGGCACGGCGAGGACCGTTGGAACTTGGGGGGAAACATGATCAGTCGGATACCGGGAGGAAGACATGACCGTAAACAGAGCGCGGAAAACGGCCCAGCCGCCCGGGAGCGACCATGCCGCCGCCCAGTTACGTGCGCTGATCTATCCTCAGACCGACTACCAGCCCAAACCGGATAGCGGAGCAGGGCCAGAGCATCCGCACGAAAACCTTGATCGCACGGTGCGGGCGACCGCAGCCCGGCTGACCGGCGGCGTGTCTCCCCATGCGTTCATTGAGGCCTGGAGCGATTGGACACTGCATATGGCCCGCTCTCCCGGACGGCAGCTTGAGCTGATTGAGCACGCCCAGGAGAACGTATTCAAGCTGACAAACTATCTTCTGAACATCGATGACGCTGCCGAACCGCCCTTTGCGCCCAAGGCTCATGACCATCGCTTCGCACACGCCGGTTGGAACAGGGCGCCATTTGAAATCTGGGCACAAGGCTTTCTCGCCGCACAGGATTGGTGGGACTACGCGACGGATCACCTGCGCGGCCTCAGGCCCGACGATGCGGATCGGACCCGCTTCATGATGCGGCAGATGCTGGACCTGATGTCACCATCGAATTTCCCGGCGCTGAACCCGGAGATCATCGAGGCAACCGTTCAGACCAGGGGCCGGAACCTGAGCGAAGGCGCGGCTCATTTCGCCCACGATTACCTGCATACGCTGACGCAGGCGCACATCCCCGCCCCTCCGGGGTACCAAATCGGCAAGGATCTGGCCTGCACCCCGGGCGAGGTGGTGTTCCGCAACGATCTGTTCGAGCTGATCCAGTATGCGCCACAGAGCGAGACGGTGCAGGCCGAACCGATCCTGATCGTCCCCGCCTGGATCATGAAGTATTACATTCTCGATCTGTCACCAAGAAACTCGATGGTGAAATACCTCGTCAACCAGGGCTTCACCGTGTTCGTGATCTCGTGGTGCAATCCCACCGCCGAACAGGCCGCTCTCTCTCTGGAGGACTACCGCAAACACGGGGTCATGGAGGCGCTCAATGCCATCGGTGCGATCGTGCCGGGAGAAAAGGTGCAGGCGGTCGGCTATTGCCTTGGCGGCACCATCCTCGCCATCGCCGCGGCCACCATGGCGCGCGACGGCGATGACCGGCTGGCCTCGATCACGCTGATGGCGGCCCAGGTCGACTTCGCCGAAGCCGGCGAGTTGCTGCTGTTTCTCGACGAAAGCCAGGTGGCTTTCCTTGAGGACATGATGTGGGATCAGGGCTATCTCGACCGCCCGCAGATGGCCCGCGCCTTCGCGACCATCCGCGCCGAGGACCTGATCTACTCCCGTGCCGTGCGACGCTATTTTCTGGGGCAGGAAGACGCGCCGACCGATATGGGCGTGTGGTATGCCGACACCACGCGCATGCCTGCGCGCATGCATTCGGAGTATCTGCGTGGCCTGTTCCTGGAAAACCGGCTCTCGGCGGGGCGTTTCGCAGTCGAAGGCCAGGTGATTGCCCTGAAGGATATCCAGGCGCCGATGTTCGTGGTCGGCACGGAGGCCGACCATATTGCCCCATGGAGATCGGTCTACAAGACCAAGCTGTTCACCGACAACGATTTGACATTCGTGCTGACCAACAGCGGCCACAATGGCGGCATCCTCAGCGAGCCGGGCCATGCCGGGCGTCACTATCGCATTTCGCCTCGCCCAGCCGGCGCGCTTTATATGGGCCCCGACGCATGGCTCGCCCGACATGCGCCAAGACAAGGCTCCTGGTGGGGGGAATGGTCACAGTGGCTGATGGACAACAGCAGTGGCAAGACGAGCGCCCCGGCCATGGGCGCCCCGGAGTTGGGCTATCCCCCGATCACGGCAGCACCCGGCACCTATATTCACCAAACGTAAGGTCCAGAAAGCACTTTCCCTTTGATTTAGAACATGTTCCGGTTCGAATATCACACATATGTTGGGGCAAGGCACTGAGGCGCCCTCCCCACTGGCGCGGCACGAACCGGAAGGAAAGAAGATGCCCGATCCACGACTGACCTTCCATGGTGCCGCGCGGGCCGTCACCGGTTCCTGCTTCCGGCTGGAGACCGATCACGGCCAGATCCTCATTGATTGCGGGTTGTTCCAGGGCGCCAAGACCGAAAAGGAACTGAACTACCGCCCCTTTCCCTTTGAGCCGGACAAGATTACCGCGGTGATCCTCAGCCACGCGCATATCGACCATTCCGGCCTTTTGCCCAAGCTGGTGCGCCACGGGTTCAAGGGTCCGATTCACGCCACCCAGGCAACCGCCGATCTGGCCGGGGTGATGCTGCCGGACAGCGCCCATATCCAGGAATATGAGGTCCAGCAGTTCAACCGCCGCGCCGCCCGCCGCAATCGCGGTCAGGTCTCGCCGATCTATACCGGCGCCGATGCGGCGGCCTGCCTCATGCAGTTCCGCGCGCATGACTACGACACCTGGTTCGCGGTCCTGCCCGGCGTGCGCGCCCGGTTCTGGAATGCAGGGCATCTGCTCGGCTCGGCCTCGGTCGAAATCGAGGTGGCACAGGAGGGCACCCCGGAGCCGATGCGGCTTCTGTTCTCCGCCGATATCGGGCCGGACTACAAGCTGATGCATCCCGATCCGGAAGGCCCGAGCGGGATCGACTATCTGATCTGCGAATCCACCTATGGCGACCGCGACCGCATCGACGCCACCGCCGAACGCCGCCGCGAACTCTTGTGCGAGGAAGTGCGCGCGGCAACCAACCCCAATGGTGCGCTGCTGATCCCCTCCTTCGCGGTGGAACGCGCACAGGAGTTGATCAGCGACCTCAGCCGCCTGATCGCCGAAAGCAGGTTGCCGCCGATCCCGATCTATGTGGACAGTCCGCTCGCCACCCGGGCGACGGAAGTCTTTGCCAAGCACAACAAGGAACTGGAAGAAGGGGCGGTGCTGATGCGCGGCCTCGCGTCCCGGCACCTGCACTTCACCGAAACCCGGGAACAGAGCATCGCTCTGGACCACGTGCGCGGCTTTCACATCGTCATTGCCGCCTCCGGCATGTGCGATGCGGGGCGCATCCGTCACCGGCTGAAGAACTGGCTGTGGCGCGATGAAGCGACCGTGCTGTTCACCGGCTTCCAGGCCGAAGGCACGCTGGGGCGCATTCTGCAGAACGGGGCGCGCTCGGTGCGCATTCAGGGCGAGGAGTTCAAGGTGCGGGCACGGATACGCTCGCTCGACCTTTATTCCGGCCATGCCGATGGCACCGAACTGGTCGACTGGATCAAGGCCCGCCTGCCGCTGCGCCACGACCTGTTTCTGGTGCACGGAGAAGAAGCGGCGATTGACGGGCTGGCGGCACGGCTGGCAGGGATCGTCGATCTCGGCCATGTGCTGCGGCCAGTGCTCGATGAGAGCTTTGTCTTGACGCGAACGGGCGTCGAGCGTCTCTCCGTCCCCACGCCGCCGCGCCTCGGTCCGGAAAAGATCGCGCGGCTCGACTGGCACAACGACGTGTCGCGGCTCATTCTGGATATCAACGATGCCCTGGCCGGCGCTGCGGACGAGCGCTCGCGCGATGTCCTGATCCGACGCCTGCAACGCGCACTACAGGACGACGAGGCCGACGAGAACTGACGGCCCGCCGAAACGCGGATCGTTGCCGGCGGAACAATACCGGGGCGGGAAACCCCTCGCGTTGTTCCGCCGACCTTGATCAGAGCAGTGCCCCGGCGCGCGGCTCACGCGGCAGCGATCACCGGAGCGTTGCGCATCATCCGTTTGACATAAGTGCCGACCTGGCATTCTTCGGTCATGCCGATGCCGCCATGAAGCTGGATCGCCTCCTCCCCCACCTTCTGACCTGCGGCACGTGCCTTGCTCCACGCGGCGGATGCCAGACGGGCGCTGTCCTCATGGTTCTGGCTGGCGGCCATGGCCGCCGCCATCACCAGAGCGCGGGTTTCCTCCAGGGCGATCGACATATCCACCAGACGGTGCTGCAGCGCCTGGAAGGCGGACAGCGCCCGGCCGAACTGGTTGCGGGTCTTGGTGTACTCCAGCGTCTGATCGAACAACTGTCGCATGGCGCCCAGATGATCGGCGGCGGCCGTCACCTCGGCGGCGACGCGCAGGCGCGCCGCCAGATCCGCGGAGACCGGGACGCCGGCATGAGCGGACGGCAGAACGGCGACCTCGGCCATCCGGCGGCCGTCGATCCAGCTTTCCTCCGACACAGGCGCCGGCAGGTCGCCAGCCTCGATCAGCGCAAGCACCTGCCCCTCGCCCGCCGGCAACAGGGCCAGATAGACATCGGCCTCAAGATCCTGCGGCTTGCGCAGCACGCAAGCGCCCTCCGCCGTGGTCGTGCCGGTCCCGGCGAGCATGCAGAAGCTGCGCTCGCCGCCAAGAAAGGCATCGAGCGGTGCGCTGTCGCCGGCTTCGGCAAGCGCGCCGAGCGCAATGGCCGGAAGCACCGCGAAAGACTGCCAGAGGATCGGTGAGAGCGCCGCGCCGAAGCTTTCGGCGATCAGGAACGGCCCATTGAGGCCGAGGCCGAAACCGCCCTGATCCTCGGGAACAGAGGCGCAATGCCAACCCATTTCCCGGCTGTGCGCCCATTGCCGGTCCGCGTCCCAGCCGACCGCCTGTTCTTCGAAACGGGCCAGACTGTCGGCCAGCATCCGCTCGGTGTCGTTCAGTTCGAAGTCCATCTTCGCCTCCTCAGATGCCGAGCACGACCTTGGCCATGACATTGCGCTGGATCTCGTTCGAGCCGCCCCAGATCGTCAGCTTGCGCAGGTTCAGCCAGGTTTCCTCGGCGTTGTGCAGAATGTCGGGAAGCGGCGCCGCCCAGGCGCGGGCCATATCGAGCCGCAACAGCGAGATGGCTTGCGCAATCTCGGTTCCCCGGATCTTCAGGGCCGAGGTGCGCGGGCCCGGGTTCTGGCCCGCATTCATGGTGGAGAGCAGGCGCAGCTCCAGATATTCCAGCGCCAGAAGCTCCACATCGAGTTGCCGGAACCGTTCTGCGAACCGGCCATCGTCGAGCGCCCGCAAGGCATCGAGATCGCGGCGCGAGCGGGACGAGCCGGACATGATGAAGCGCTCATGCTCCAAGAGGACCTTCGCATAGGTCCAGCCCTGCCCTTCCGCGCCGATCAGGTTCTCTGCCGGCACCCGCACATTGTCGAGGAACACCTCGTTGATCTCGGTGTCGCCGTCGATGGTGCGGATCGGGCGAATGGTGATGCCCGGTGTCTTCATGTCGATCAGCAGGAAACTGATACCCGCCTGCGGCTTCACCGTCAGGTCGGT
Source organism: Stappia indica (assembly GCF_020177335.1). Classification (GTDB taxonomy): domain Bacteria; phylum Pseudomonadota; class Alphaproteobacteria; order Rhizobiales; family Stappiaceae; genus Stappia; species Stappia indica_B. The sequence goes on from NZ_JAIVMG010000001.1 coordinate 703,948, forward strand.
CTTGACCAGGCAGAACATCCAATCGGCCCATTGCGCCCAGGTCGTCCAGGTCTTCTGGCCGTTGACCACATAGGCATCGCCATCGCGCACGGCGGTCGTCCGCAGGCTGGCAAGATCGGATCCGGCACCCGGCTCGGAATAGCCCTGACACCACCACGCCTTGTTCTGGCGGATATCGGGCAGAAACCGGTTCTTCTGCGCCGCGTTGCCATAGGTGTAGAGGATCGGTCCGACCATGGTGATGCCGAACTGAACCGGCGGCGGCGCATAGGTTGCGCCATAGGCCTGCTCGAACAGATAGCGCTGGGTGGGCGTGAAGCCCGGCCCGCCGAATTCCGCCGGCCAGCCGGCGGCCAGCCAGTTGTGCCGCGCCAGAACATCCTGCCAGGCGAGATGCTCGGCCCGCTCCAGGATTTCGTTGCGCCGCACCCTGGCGGCGATCGCCGGATCGAGTTCGGCGGACAAGGTCGCTTTCACGTGGTCGAAAAACGCCCGGTCCTCGGGCGAAAAGGCCAAATCCATCAGGTATTCTCCTGTTCGCGGCTCTTGGCGAGGATCGCATCCACATGCGCACGGTCACCGCCGAGGGCGGGCGCCGACGCCTGCTGCCCACGCGGGGAGCCGGAAAAGACGACGGGTTGTTCGGGCAGGTCGAGCGGACCGGCGGCGGTCGCGACCTGACGGGTGAGAAGGTTGCGCGCCGCGACCTGCGGGCTCGCCGCCGCTTCCGCGACATCCCAGATCGGCGCGGCGGGGATGCCGTGCTCTTCCAGCCGGGCAATGACCTCGGCGGCGGAGAAGGCGCCTGCCCATCCTTCGAGGATCTCGCGCAGCGCCGGTTCGTTGGCACGCCGGTTCTGATCGCTGTCAAAGCGCGGATCGTCGGGCAAGTCCGGGCGGCCGATCAGCTCCGCCAGGCGCTGAAACAGCGGACGGTTGGCCACGGCGAGGATGAAATAGCCGTCGCCGGCGCGATAGGCGCCGAACGGCGCGGACAAGGGGTGGATCGCACCGGAGCGTTGCGGCGCCTCCCCCGTCGACTGAAGCTGCGACAGCGCGGTGGGCAGGAGCGAGAACAGGCTGTCGAACATCGCGACATCGATGCGCTCGCCCTGCCCTGTCCGCTCACGCTTGAACAGCGCGGCGCAGATCGCCCAGGCGGCATAGATGCCCGGCACCGTGTCACCGATGGAATCCCCGGCGAAGACGGGCGACCCGTCCGGCTCGCCGGTCACGCTCATGAAGCCGCTCATGGCCTGCGCGACAACATCATAGCTTGGCGCCCGCGCCAGCGGCCCGTCCTGACCGAAGCCGGAAATCGAGCAGTAGATCAGATCGGGACGCAGGGCCGACAGGGTTTCATGGTCGAGCCCCAGCCGCGCGGCGACGCCGGGGCGGAAGTTCTCCACCACCACATCGCAGGAGGGCAGCAGCCGGCGCACGATCTCCTGATCGGCTTCGGACTTGAGGTCGAGGCACAGGCTTTTCTTGTTGCGGTTGATCAGCTCGAAATTGATCGAGTGGCCATTGCGAACGGCACCCATATGCCGCTGGTCATCACCCGAAGCGCTTTCGATCTTGATGACATCGGCGCCGATATCGGCAAGCAACGCGGTACAGAAGGGGCCGGCCAGAACGCGGGTGAAGTCGAGAATCCTCACCCCGTCCAGCGGACGGCCGGAAGCGGTCGACATGTCTGTCTCCTTAGACGAGGGCCAGCATCAGGCCGGGGAACAGCAGGAAGATCACGATGCGCAGCACGTCGACGAGCACGAAGGGCGTCAGACCGGCATAGATCTGCCTGAGCTTCAGGTCGGGCCGCATGCCATGCAGCACGAAGATGTTGATGCCCACCGGCGGCGTGATCATGCCGATCTCGATGATCATCACATTCATGATGCCCCACCAGACCGGATCGTAGCCGAGCTGGCCGACCACCAGCGGGAAGACGAAGGGCATGGTCAGGATCATCGCGGCCATGGCGTCGAACAGGCAGCCGAGCAGGATGTAGAGCAGGATCACCACCGAGACGATCAACAGCGGCGGCAGGTCGAGACCGCCGACCCAATCGACCGTCGCGGCCGGCAGGCCGGAAAGCGTGAGGAAGCTCTTGTAGATCTCCGCCCCGATCAGGATCAGGTAGATCATGCCGATGTTGGAGGCCGCGCGGATCAGCGTCTGGATGAAGTTCTCACGGGTCAGCCGGCGGCGAACCAGGCAGGTCACCAGCACCATAAGCACGCCGATGGCCGCTCCCTCGTTGACGGTGAAAATGCCGGAATAGATGCCGCCGAGCATCACGCCGGCGACCATCAGCGTCAGCCGGGCCTGTCCGGTGGCACGCGCCCGCTCGCCCCAGGTGGAGCGCGGCAGGGCCTCGCCGTCCTGCGGATTGCGCAAGAGGACCAGACGGATCGCCACGAAGTAGAGAAGCACGGCCACAATCGAGGGAACGATCGCCGCCCGGAACAGGTCAAGCACGCTCTGCTGGGTGAGAATGGCGTAGACGACCATGATCACGGAGGGCGGAATGAGCGAGCCGAGCGTGCCGCCACCGGCGATGGAGCCGGCAATCAGCGCGTTGGAATAGCCGCGCTTGCGCATTTCCGGCAAGGCAACCTGCACCATCGTTGCCGTGGTGGCGACGGACGAGCCGCAGATCGCCCCGAAGATCGCGCTGGTACCGACGGTGGTCAGGGCGAGACCGCCACGAAAGTGGCCGATCCAGGCATGAGAGAGGCGGTAGATCTCCTTCGACAGGCCAGCAATGATCGCGAAACCGCCCATCAGGATGAACAGCGGAATGACGATCAGTTCCTGCGAGGAAAGAGCCTGCACGGTGGCGGTGCCGAACAGGGAGAAGACGGAAGCCTGGGCATCGAGGAACAGGGTTCCGAGGACGCCGACCGCAGCCATGGCGGCGGCGATGGGGACATTGAGCAGGATGACCGCAAGCAGCGCGGCCAAGCCCAGAAGGCCGATCAGGACAGGAGACATGGGCTACTCGATCTCGCTAACGCTGGGCGGAAGGGTGGGCGGTTCGACCTTTGCGAAGACCACCGCCACCTGCCGGAGGGCCACGACCGTCTGAATGACGACGCCGAGCCAGAGACAGACACAGGTGATGGCGAAGGCCGGCCAGCGGGGGATTTCCAAGAGCCAGGTCGTTTCGCCCGAGTGCCAGAGGTCGAGCGCGTATTCGCTCGTCCACCAGGCCATCAGGCCAAACATCGCCAGCAGCATGCCGGCCCCGAACGCCTCGAAGGCTTCCCGGAAGCGCCAGGGAAAGTTTTGGGTGAGGAAGCGCACGGTGATCGCCGAGCGGGTGACCAGCATCGCCGGGAAACAGGCCGCGACGGCGACGATCCCCAGCGGTGCGTAAAGGTCGGACAGCCCGTCGAACCCATGTTCCAGCAGCCACATGTCCAGATGTGGCCAACTGTCCCGCAGGGCGAGGACGGCGCTCGAACGCAGCAACACATCGAGCAGAACCAGAGCCGTCACCGCCAGCAAGGCGGTCAGGCCGACCACCGCGATCGCGTTGGCCAGCCTCACCAGGAGTGGTTCGCCTCTCACTTGCCGAGCGCGGCATGCGCCGCCGCGAGAATGTCGGCATTCTTGTCCGACCGCGCGAGCCACTGCTTCTCGACCTGCTTCAGCACGGTCTTGGCCTTGGTCAGGTCACTCTCGGACAACTCGATGAAGTGGTGGGCGTCCGAGGCTTCCAGCCGCGCCACGACATCGGCGGTCTGGCCATCCATGTTCTTGCCGAGTTCCGTCGTGTACCACTCGCCCTTGAGCTGATCGATGGCGGCCTTGGCCTTGGGCGGCAGCGCCTCATAGCTGTCTTCCGACAAACCGAACAGCACGGCGAACGCGCCGAGCGGCAGATTGGTGACGTGATAGGTCAGAAGATCGCCGACGCCGAAGTTGTAGAGGTTGCCGGTGTCCACCAGCGCGCCGTCGATCAGGCTGCGGCTGACGTTTTCGGCAAGCGCCGTGGCGGGGATGTTGGAGACCGGCACCGCGCCGAGGCGGGCAACGATCTGCGCCTGCATCTGGCCGGAGATCCGCAGCTTCTTGCCGCGCAGATCGGCCAGGCTCTTGATCGGCTCGGCGAGATGAATGAAGTACGGGCCGGACTGCAACATGCCGAGCGGGATCAACCCGTCCATCCCGTCGATCAACCCCTGCTCGATCAGGGCGAGGCTGGCGAGGGCGCCGTCGGAATTGCTGGAGGTCAGGCCCGGCAGTTCGAACACGTCAAGACCGGTAATGCGGCCCGGGGTATAGGGCAGCGGAATCTCGGCGATATCGGCGACACCGTCCTGCACCAGCTTGAGCTGGACCTCGCCGCCGGAGACAAGCGAACCGCCCGGATAAAGCTCGATTTTCAAGGTGCCGTCGGACAGTTCAGCCGCCTTGTCGATCAACGCCTTGGCCGACAGGGCATTGTTGACCGTCGTCGCCGGCAGGAAGGAGGAATATTTCAGCGTCGCCTGCTCCTCGGCAATGGCCGGAGTGGCCAGTGTGAGTGCCGCGGCCGCGATGAGGCTTCCCAGTTTCAGTTTGCGCAGTGCCAGCATGGTGTTCCCCTTGTGCTGTTTATTGGTGGAAGGTGCTCCGGCCAGCGTGCCGGCCGGAGCGGGCAGAACTCAGGTCCTGATGTGTCCGACGCTCTTCTTTTGTGCTTCGTCGAGCGCATCCGCATAGCCTGCATCGGCATAGCGGATGACGCCGAGCGCCGTGTCGTTGGTCAAAGACAGGTCGATACGGGTATCGGCATCTTCCGTCCCGTCAGCAACCACGGTCACGCCGGCGGAGGTCATGTATCCCGCATATCCACCACCGCCAGAGTGAATGGCGACCAGATCCGCGCCGGAGGAGCACAGCGCCATGGCATCGAGCAACGGCCAGTCGGCGATGGCGTCCGATCCGTCGCGCATCCCCTCGGTCATGATGTTGGGATGCGCCATGCCGCCGGCATCGAGATGATCGCGCGAGAAGGCGACCGGCCCGGCCAGTTCACCGGAGGCGACCAGACGGTTGACCGCCTTGGCAAGCTCCGTGCGTTCGCCGTGACCGAGCCAGGCGATGCGCGCCGGCAACCCCTCGAAGGGAACGTTCTCGCGGGCGAGCCTGATCCAGTTGGTGACGATCTTGTTGTCCGGGAACATCTCCAGAAGGAGATCGTCGATCCGGGCAATGTCGCTTTCCTCGCCCGACAGCGCCATCCAGCGGAACGGGCCAATGGCACGGGCGAACAGCGGACGCAGATAGGCTTCGGTAAAGATCGGAATGGAGAAAGCGTTCTCGACCCCGCCCTCCCTGGCCTGGGTGCGGATCAGATTGCCGTTGTCGAACACCTCCGCTCCACGCTCCTGAAACGTCAGCATGGCACGGACATGATGGGTGATGCTCTCGCGCCCCGCCTCGATCAGCTCTTCCGGATTTTGCTCGCGCAGACGGCGGACACGATCAAGGTCATAGCCGGCGGGAACATAACCGTAGACCAGGTCATGGGCGCTGGTCTGATCGGTGACGATGTCCGGGGTGATGCCGCGCGCGGCGATCTCGGGGAAGACCTCGGCGGCGTTGCCAACGAGGCCGACGGAGAGCGCCCGGCCTTCCGCACGAGCCGCCTCGATACGCGCCAGCGCATCGTCCAGATCCGTGGCAATCTCGTCGAGGAAACCGATTTCGCGGCGCTTTTCGGCCCGCTCCGCATCCACGTCGACGCACAGGATCGCAGCCCCGGCCATGCGCCCGGCCAGCGGCTGGGCGCCGCCCATGCCACCGAGACCGGCGGTCAGGATGAAGCGGCCCTTCAGCTTGCCCTCGAAGCGGCGCTCGGCGATCCGCATGAAGATCTCGTAGGTGCCCTGAATGACCCCTTGCGAGCCGATATACTGCCAGGCGCCGGCGGTCAGCCCGCCCCAGCAGATCAGGCCCTTGCGCTCCAGATCGTAGAAGACATCCGCCTTCGCCCACTGGCCGACCAGGTTGCAGTTGGCCATGATCACCATGGGCGCATCCTTGTGGGTGCGCAGCAGACCGACCGGCTTGCCGGACTGGATCACCAGCGTCTGGTCCTCTTCCATCTCAAGCAGCGCCTTGACGATGGCGTCATGGGCCGGCCAGGTCCGCGCGGCGCGGCCGAGGGCGGCATAGACGATCAGCTTTTCCGGCGCCTCGCCGACGGCCAGGACGTTTTCCATCAGCCGCAGCAGGCCTTCCGCGCGCCAGGTCCGGGCACGGCGCTCGGGCCCGCCGGGGATCGGGAAGTCGGGATGACGGGGATTGGGTTTAGGCATTCGACGGCTCCAGCGCGTATTTCGCGAGTTCAATACCCATGGCTTTTTCGACCGACGGGTAGACGGCCGGATCGAGAACGCCCGCGCCGAGCGGGATCACCGACTTCGGAACATGCAGGATGTGCACCCGCATGCCTTCCTCAAGCTGTCCGACGGACAGCGGTTCGGCGTCGGTCGACAAGGTGGTGATGACATCGGGGAAGCTGGCGATGCGATTGCCGCCGGCATCATCGATGGCCATGTATTCGTTCATGACATGAAGGGTCAGCGCCTTGTCGCCCGAGCCGACAACCACGGTGCCGACATCAAAGGCTTCGTTCGTGTAGACGACGTTCTTCTTCGTGACGACGTCCTCGATCAGGATCGCGCCGCGCGTCTGCTCGACGATGGTGTCGATCACCGCCGCCGTGCCCTTCGGCTCGGCCGCCAGGATCGCATGGCCCAGATCGAGCGCCATGGAGATGCCGCCGAGCGCGGCATTGCGCGCCACATACGACGCGCGCAGCGGATTGCGCGCGCTTGCGATGAAGCCGCCGGACATGTCCGAGGCGGTGCGCAGGATCGGCGAGACCTTGGCGGTGGCGCCGCGCACGGTCAGTTCGATGTAACGGTTCTGCTCGCGATTGCCGCCGACGGCGGTCTGGATCATCTGTTCCTGCGAGCCGGCCATGCCGATGGAGCCCATGTCGCCGGTCGGGTGGGCGCGGATGTCGCCAACCGCGTCGATCACCTTGCAGCCAAGGATCGCGGACGGAAGCCAGCCATTCAAGGTGGAGGATTTGCCGTTCTGGCCAACGATCAGACCGGAAACCGGCGTGCCGAGTGCCTCGTTGAGCATCCGCACGGCCTTCACGTAGTCGACGCCGCGCATTTCCCAGGGGGTGGTGCTGGCCGGCGCGCCGATGGCGGCAGCGGTGGCGACCCAGTCGTCATCGTTCAACTCATCGATGGACACCAGTTCCGGCGCTCCGGCGCCAACAGCGGCATAGCCGAGCTTGCGGCCGTGATCCGCCCAGCCGCCGCCGCCGGCAGCATAGACCGAGCCGCCGCGTACGGCCGGTTCGACGTCCTTTTCGGTCAAGGTACGACGCATTTCCTCTCCTCTCGTCAGGTCTCAGCCCTGGTCCAGGGCGATAACGGTTTCGGCCAGAACTTCCGCGCCTAGCGCGATGTCGGCGGTTTCGGCCCATTCTTCCGGGCAGTGTGACCGCCCCCCGAGACAGGGGACGAAAACCATGGCCGCCGGCGCAATCCGCGCCATGAAGGCGGCATCGTGACCGGCGCCGGAGACCATCCGGCGGTGCCGCGCCCCGCAGCGGTCGGCAGCGGCATCCAGCCGGTCGATCAAAGCGCCATCCATCGGCGTCGGCTGGTTGTCGGACAGGCGCCTCACCTCCACCGCAATGGCTTCGGGCAATGCGGCGCAGCGCGCATCAATCCAGTCGAGGAAACCGAGCATCTGCGCCCGGTCGGCGGCTCGGGCATCGATCAACATCCGCACCCGGCCTGGCACGACATTGGCGGCATTGGGTTCCATCGAGAACTCGCCCACGGTGGCGGTGAAATGACTGCCCTGTGCGGCACGGTCACGGGCTTCCGCCTCGATGGCGGAGACCAGCCCGGCGGCGGCGACCAGCGCGTCGCTGCGCCCGGTCATCGGCGTGGTGCCGGCATGATCCGGGCGGCCCGTCAGCACGATCTCAACGCGGGTGATGCCGGCAATGGCGGTGACAATGCCCAGATCGCAGCCGCTGTCTTCCAGAACGGGCCCCTGCTCGATGTGCAGTTCCAGGAAGGCGCGGATATCATCACGCGCGGCGATGCCCTCCGGCGCGCCGCCGACGTCGCGCATCGCCGTTTCCAGCGTCCGTCCCTCGTGGGTAAGTGCCATCCAGTCCGCCGGCAGCACCCCGGCCATGGCGCGCGAGCCGATGCAAGAAACGCCGAAGACGGAGACCTCCTCCGCCAGGAAGTCGACAATGCCGAGATCGTGACGCAGGACGTGACCGCGTTCCGCCAGGGTCCGCGCCACTTCAAGGGCGACCACCACACCGGCGATACCGTCGAAGCGCCCGCCATCGGGCACGGTGTCGGAATGGGAGCCGAGCAGGATCGTACCCAGCCCGCCGGCGCTGCCGGCACGCCGCCCGATCAGATTGCCGCCAGCATCATGCGAGACGGTGAGACCAGCTTCCGCGAAGCGGCGGGCAAGCCACCCCCGCCCCTCATCGAAACGGGGCGAAAAGGCCCGGCGGGTCCAGGGGCGGCCGGGATCGGTGATCGCGGCAAGCGCCTCAAGATCGGATTGAATGCGGTTGGCGTCGACCCGGAGATTGCGCATCAGTGCACCGCCTTGCGCAGGCCAAGGGGCCGCTCGGGGCGCACGAAGGTGCCCGTGCCCGGCGCCGCACAAACGCTCGTACCGTCGAAGACTTGCTGGCCGCGCAGCCAGGTCGCGGCGGTGGTCCAGGGCAGTTCGATCCCGTCATAGGGCGACCAGCCGGCGAGCGAATGACGGCTGGCGGCTGCGTCATAGACGCGGGCGACCGGCTCCAGAACCGTGAGGTCGGCGTCGCGCCCGGCGGCAATGCCGCCCTTGGCATGATCGAGGCGGAAATGGCGGGCAGGATTGTCCGCCATCAGCCGGGCCGCCCAGGTCAGCGAGATGCCCCGCTCCAGCGCGCCCTTGACGAAGAGCGGAACCATCACTTCCAGCCCCGGCACGCCGGAGGCGTTCTTCAGCATCTCCGGATCGGTCTTGCGATCCTCCGACCAGCTCACGTGATCGGTGGAGACCATGGAGATGTTGCCGGCGGCCACATGGCGCCACAGGGTCTCGACCTCGGCACGCGGACGGATCGGCGGGTTGATCTTGGCCTTGCCGCCAAGCCGCGCGACGTCGTTTTCCTCATCGAGCGTCAGATAATGGATGCAGCATTCGGCAGTGGCGTGGTGCCCCTCCGCACGGTAGCGGCTGGCGATCTCATAGCCGCGCCCGAGGGAACAATGCACCACATGCGCCGGACAGCCGGTCGCCGCTCCGGTCTCATAGATCTGCAACATGGCCAGGATTTCGGTCATCGGCGGCCGGGACAGGCCATGGGCACGCCAGTCGGTGATCCCGGCGGCCTCGACTGCGGCAACCGCTTCGCGCACGAAGGCATCGTCTTCATTGTGTACGCCGGCGGCCAGGCCGGTCTTGGCGACTTCCGCGAAACAGGCCATCAGAAGGGCCGGCGGAATGCGGGGGAACCGCGTCGGGTGGGTGCCGAAGGTGGAGAACTTGAAGGCAGCGACGCCGGCCTCGGCCTGCTCGGCAACGCGGACCGGGCCCTCGGTCGGATCGACCGTGCCATAAAGCGCCACGTCGACGCGGGCTTCGGCCTCCGCCTCAGCGGCCTTGCGCCGCACGGCTTCGGCGGAGCAGACCAGATTGCCCTCGTCATAGGGCATGTCGACGATGGTGGTGACACCGCCGGCAGCAGCTGCGGCGGTGGAGGCGGCGAAACCTTCCGCACCCTTCTGCGACAGAGAATGAACCTGGGCATCGACCGCACCGGGCAGGATCAGCGCCGCGCCGAGGTCATGCCGCTCACGCGCGGCCGGGGCGCTGCCTTCGCCCACCAGGGCGACCTTGCCGTCGCGTACAGCGACGAAACCACCCTCGACCTCACGGTCCGTCAGAACGACGCGGCCGCGCAGCACCAGATCAAAATCGGACATGATGTCCCCCCTCACGTCTTGTGTGACAAAACGCTAGCGAGCGATGCGCAAAAGGGGCATATCCCAAAACATGGACAGACGATGCGCTGTTTCGCTCAGGCGGAAGAGCGATGAGATGTTTCAGAAAAGCTCTTGAATTTGCTCAACAAAGCGCTGACTCCGTGCATCATGACGAGAGATCAGGGAGAGCGTCTGAAGGTAGTCGGCCGGTAGCAGAAGACGCTTGACGCACGCCCCGGCCGGCAGGCGCAGCGAAGCCGGCAGGACCGAGATCGCACCCTGATAGAGCACGGCGTTCAGTGTCACGGGCACCGAATCTATCTCCATCAGACGGATCTTCCAGCGCCAGTCGGGGCCGCAGAAGTCATCCAGGAATTGCGTCGTCTTCTGACGCAATCCGCTGCGCAGGCTCTGCAGGGCAAGAGGCGCACGCGACAGTGCTTCCATCAACTCAGGACCGGCGAGCGTGTCGGGCAAATCCTTGCCATAGAGCGCAAGCCGCCCGGCCAGCATCGGCACGCAGCGGTAGCGGTCCTCCACCGTTCCGCTGTCCAGAAGAACGGCGTCGTAGCGCCCCTCATCGAGACCGGTCATCAATTCCTCCGCCGTCGCCGACGCAATGAACAGTGGCATGGGGAAGCGCTGGAGCCAGCGGACGGAAATGCGGGCCATCACCTCCGCAATTTCGCTCTGGCTGCCGGAAGGGATGACCGATCCCAGGGAACGACCGCGCACGCCACGTTCGAACCGGTTGTCCGAAGTGCGGCTGAGATGCGACCAGCGGTCCTGCAACTCGTCGATGACCTCGATCAAGGCCAGACCCTCCGCCGTGGGCGTGACGCCGTGGCTGCCGCGCTCCATCAGCACGCGCCCCAACCGCTGTTCGATCTGGGTGATTGTGCGGGTCAGTTGCGGCTGACCAAGTTGCATTTCCAATGCCGCCTTGCGGATGCTTCCAGCCCGCAGGACGCCGGCCAGGCGGAACAAAGCCTCCAGGGTGACGGGCGTGGTGAGGATCGCGCCGAGCGAATCGTCAGGTGACAACCGGTAAACCCGGCGGCATAGAGTGCTGAGGCGTTCCAGGCTGTTGCGCAGCTGTTCGCCCTGGACCGAGAGCGCCAGATCACCGCCGCCGCGACGCACCAGTTGCAAGGAAAGCTCCGCCTCCAGTCGCGTCAGCGCGGACGCAACGGTCGACACCGGCGCCCCGCTGATCCGCGCCGCAGCCCGAACACCATTTTCGCGAAGCACAAGATCGCCCAGAATGATTGTCAGGAGACGCATCGGTGAGGCCTATCCCACGTTTTCCGGCCAGGACTAAGAAGCCCCCCCAGCGACACCAGATCAGACGGCAGCGCCACCGCCCTGAAGTTGAACCCGCACAAGGACGGACGTCATGCGGGAGGCTGAGCGCCGCGTTTTCCCGCCCCGCCCCTAAACAAGTTGTGGACCTCCTCGCCGAAGACCCTGAAACGAACTCCCTCCCCCTCGCGCAAGTCCCTCCGCCAACATGCGTCGCGTGGTAGATTTGAAACCTGTCGAAGCGCCAAAGCGGAAAGACCGCTCTTCCATCGGCGAAGACCGCCTTTACAGCATTCAGACAGACATCCCTTCGAGAGGCGGGCCGCCGTGCATGCTTCCCTTGCGATAGATCGTCCAGAGCCCTGCATTCCAGGACACCCTCCCATGCATAAAAGTCATAACCGACTGATTATTTTGGGTTTTTGACCTCGATCAAATCGCCACTGAACACCGCGACCTAATTTCAGCTCAGCGAAATTTGCGCTGGCGCGACGACCGTTCCGATTCTGGGCGGCCTCAGCCGGCATGCCAGTCACTCTGGAGGCCACATGGATCTTGCAAGACGGATGTTCATGGGACAGCTCGCGCGGTTTGCCGCCGGCGCGAGCCTTGTGCCGCTGGCCACCGTTGCGGAGGCCGCCATCAACGAACAGCCGCCGCGGCGCGGCGGCGATCCCGCCAAACGCTACGCCATGCTGATCGACCTGCGCCGCTGCATCGGCTGCCAGGCCTGCACGGTGTCGTGCCATCTGGAAAACGACGCGCCACTCGGCAAGTTCCGCACCATCGTCTCTCAATACGAGGTCGACGATCCGGAAACCGGCGACATGTCGACCTTCTTCCTGCCGCGTCTGTGCAACCATTGCGACAACCCGCCTTGCGTGCCGGTCTGTCCGGTGCAGGCCACCTACCAGCAGGAAGACGGCATCGTCGTCGTCGATGCCGAGCGCTGTGTCGGCTGCGCCTATTGCGTTCAGGCCTGCCCCTATGACGCGCGCTTCATCAACGACAAGACCCAGACGGCGGACAAGTGCACCTTCTGCACCCACCGGCTGGAGGCAGGGCTTTTGCCCGCCTGCGTGGAAAGCTGCGTCGGCGGCGCCCGCATCATCGGCGACCTCAACGATCCGGAGAGCACGATTTCGAAGATGGTCGCCGAGCATCACGGCGAGCTGAAAGTGCTGCAACCGGAAAAGGGCACCAGCCCGCACGTCTTCTATCTGGGGATGGACGAACGGTTCATCGACCGGCCCGAGGCTTTCGCCTCGATCTGGGACATTCACGGCAAGGACAACAAGGAGCTGCACTATGAATTCAGCGGTCATTGAGATCCTTGCCCCGCGCTACCAGATCGCCTGGTACCCCTGGGCCGTGCAGTACTTCTTCATGATCGCGCTGGCCTATGCGTCGCTGTGGCTTGCCCTGCCCGGCCTTCTGGGGGCGGCCCGCTGGAAGGCAACCGCGCGCTTTGCCATGCTGGGCGCCATGACGACGGCAATCGTCGCGCCGATCGCGCTGCTGGCCGACCTGCATCAGCCGCTGCGGTTCTGGCATTTCTATGCGTATTTCACCCCCTGGTCCTGGATGTCGATCGGCAGCCTGATGCTGCCGCCCTTCGTCTTCGCGATCATCGCCCTGGCCTGGCTGGTCTGGCGCGAGCCGATGCTGGCCTGGCGCGACCGCAGCGATCTGTTCGGCATGATCGCCCGGCTGGTGACGCTGGGCAGCTGGCAGACCCCGCGCTTCCTCGTGGTCACCCTGGCGTTGGCGACCGCCGCGCTGTCGCTTGGCATCGCCGTCTACACCGGCAGCGAGGTCGCCATCGTCAAGGGACGGCCGCTGTGGAACACCGTGTGGCTGCTGCCGTTCTTCGCCACCACCGGCCTCATCGGCGCCGGCGGTCTGGTGCTGCTGCTGTCGCGCATCGCCGGCCCGCGCGATCCCGACACTGCCCGCAACATGCTCTGGGTGGTGTCCGCCGCCGCCGTGGCCACCGCTGGCGTTGCCCTGATGTGGGTGCTGGAAGGTCTTTACGTGGAGAACAGCTCGGTCGCCGCCGCGCTGCGCTCGGTCCGCCACAGCGCGGAATGGCGCACCACCTCCGCCTGGGGCCTGGGCGTCGGCACCGCCCTCACCCTCGGCTGCCTGCTTCTGTTGTGGCGCAAGCCCCAGCGCGGCTGGAGCTGGATCGTCGGCCTTGTCGCCCTGCACCTTGCCTGGATGGCCCGCTGGGTCGTGCTGATGGACGTGCAGACCGTGCAGAAACAGACGGCGGGCTATCTGGAATACACCGTTGGCTGGGGCTCCAGCGGCTGGCTCGGCGTGGTCGGCACCTTCGGCCTGTGGATCGCGCTGATCCTCGTCATCGACATGCTCGTGCCCTGGCGCGGGGCTCTTGGCGGCACCGCCGGAGACGCGCCGGACACGACCCCAGACTACTCGGCGAAAGGAGCCGCGAGCCATGGATAAGACACGTCGCAATCTGCTCAAGGGCGGCGCCATCGCTGCCGGTGCGGCCACCTTTGCCGCCGGCTATTCCGAACCCCTGACCCGCATGGCCAAGGGCCTGACGGGCAGCTCGGGCGAGAAGCCCAAGCATCCGGTCTATGGCAATGCGCTCGATCCGGAATACCGGGTGGATCTGGAGACCGGAGACATCACGCTGAATCCGGACCAGCGCGTCGCCTTCACCGTCTGCTATGGCTGCACGACCCTATGCGGCGTGCGGGTGCGGATCGACAACCGTAGCGAGACCGTTCTGCGCTCGGTCGGCAATCCGTTCAACCCGCTGTCGGCGGATGAGCACGCGGATGAGACCCTGCCGGTCAAGGATGCACTGCTGCGCACCACCGCGTTTCAGGATCAAGGCTGGGCGGCGCGCTCGACCACCTGCGCGCGCGGCAATGCGATGATCGCCCAGATCACCAGCCCGCACCGCATCACCCAGTGCCTGAAGCGCGCCGGCAAGCGCGGCGAAGGCAAGTGGGAGACGATCAGCTTCGAACAGTTGATCGAGGAAATCGTCGAGGGCGGCGACCTGTTCGGCGAAGGCCATGTGGACGGTCTGGCGGCCATCAACGACTACGACACGCCGCTCGACCCGGAAAACCCGGAATACGGGCCGAAGACCAATCAGCTCCTGGTCATGGAAGCGACCGATTACGGCCGCTCGGCCGTGCTGCGCCGCTTCTCCGACAAGGCGTTCGGCACCCGCAACTACGGCCACCACGGTTCCTATTGCGGCCTCGCCTTCCGCATGGGCGCCGGCGCGATGATGAACGACCTCGCCAAGAACGCGCATCTGAAGCCGGACTTCGAGAAGGCCACCTTCGGCCTGTTCATCGGCACGGCACCGTCGCAGGCGGGCAACCCGTTCAAGCGCCAGGGCCGGCTTTTGTCGAAGGCCCGCGTCGACGAAACGCTGGAGTACATCGTCGTCGACCCGGCGCTGAACGCCTCCGTCGCCCGCGCCGCCGGTCCGCGCGCCAACTGGGTGCCGATCCGTCCGGGCAGTGACACCGCGCTCGGCATGGCGTTGATGCGCCTTCTGTTCGAAACCGAAGGCTATGCGGCGGAATATCTTTCGATCCCCAATGCCGCGGCGGCGAAGGCCGCGGGCGAGCCATCGAACAGCAACGCCGTGCATCTGGTCATCACCAGCGACGATCATCCGCGCGCCGGGGCTTTCTTGCGCGAATCCGATCTCGGCCTGAAGCCGGCGGACGCGGAAGACGACGCGCCGATGGTCGTGGATGCGGCCGGCGCGATCGTGCCGGCGAATACGGTGGATCGCGCGGAGCTTTTCACTGATGCCAAGGTCACGCTGGCCGATGGCACCAGTGTCGAGGTGCGCACCTCCCTGCGCCTCCTGCGCGACGAAGCGCTGTCCCATCCGCTCGACGAAATGGCGGCGGAATGCGGCGTGTCGGTGGAGCAGCTCCAGCACATGGCCGGCAAGCTGAAGGAGCACGGCCGCACGGCGGCGGTGGACTGCCACGGCGGCATGATGTCGGGCGCGGGCTTTTATTCCGCCTACGCCCTGCAATTGCTCAATGTGCTGGTCGGCAACGTCAACCACACGGGCGGCAGCGCCCATGGCGGCGGCAAGTTCAACGGTGCCGGCAAGGGCCCGCGCTACAACCTCGCCGGCTTCAAGGGCGCCCGCAAGCCCAAGGGCGTGTTCCTGTCCCGCTCGCGCTTCCCGTATGAGAAGACCAGCGAATTCAAGCGACTGAAGGCGGCAGGAAAGAGCCCCTACCCCGCCCGCGCGCCCTGGCGCCGGCTGGCCCCACCGGTGCTGACGGATCACATCACCGCAGCCATTGACGGGTATCCCTATCCGATCAAGGCGATGATCGGCGTGATGTGCAATCCGATCTACGGCCAGGCCGGGCTGAAGACGCTGATCGCCGACAAGCTGCGCGACCCGAAGGTTCTGCCGCTTTATGTCGCCGTGGATGGTTTCATCAACGAGACCAGCACCTATGCCGACTACATCGTGCCGGATTCGGTGATGTATGAGGTGTGGGGCTTCGCCGGTGCCTGGTCGGGCAACCTGACCAAGATGACGACCGCCTGCTGGCCGATCGTCGAGCCGCGCCAGGCGAAGACCGCCGATGGCCAACCGGTCAGCATGGAAAGCTTCTTCATCAAGCTGGCCAAGCGGCTCGGCCTTGACGGCTTTGGCGACAACGCCATCACCGATGCGGAGGGTGGAACCCATCCGCTGAACCGGGCGGAGGACTTCTACCTGCGTGCGGCGGCCAACATCGCCTTCATGGGCAAGCCGCTGCCGGACGCGAGCGAGGATGACATCCGCTTTTCCGGTCTGGAACGGCTGCTGCCGGAGATCGAGGCGACGCTTCCGGCCGACGAGCGCGGTCCGGTCGCCCATCTTTACTCCCGTGGCGGTCGCTATCAGACCTTCGACAAGGCCCGCGATGGCGAAGCGCTCGGCAACCAGTGGAAGCGGACGCTCTGCGTCTGGAACGAACAGGTCGGCACCTGCATCGACAGCATGACCGGCAAACGGATGTTCGGCACCGCCCGCTTCCTGCGTCCGGCGATGGCCGATGGCTCGGCCATGCGCGACCATTTCGCGGAGGCCGATTGGCCGATGCTGGCGTTCTCCTACAAGTCGAACGTGATGAACAGCTATGCCATCGGACTGGAGCGGCTGCGGATGATCAAGCCGTACAACCCGATCCTGGTCAATCACGACGACGCGGAACGGCTTGGCATCGCCCACGGCGCGGAGATCCTGGTCGAAAGCCCGGGCGGCCGGTTGCGCGGTCTGGCGATCGTCACCAAGGGCGTGATGCCCGGGGCCATCGGCATCGAGCACAGCTTCGGCCATACCGAACTGGGGGCGCGGGATCATGTCATCGACGGCGAGACGGTGCCCGGCAACCCGTGGATCGCCGCTGGTGTGAACATCAACGATCTCGGCTTTGCCGACCCGACGCGCAAGACCCTCGGCACCTGGCTGGAGCCGGTTTCCGGCGCTTCCGTCCGTCAGGGCCTGCCGGTGCGGATCAGCACCGTGTGACCTTGCCGGCCACGGGGCCCCACCCCATCGGCAATTGGAAAAACACAGCGGGCCGCCAGTTGGCGGCCCGTTTTTCGTTCGGGCGGGCGCTTTCCTCAACCGACACTACAGGCCGGGCAATGCCCCGCATGGGCGCGCGGCAGCGGCCGGTCGCAACGGCGGCAGATCGCACGGACTGGCGTCACGGCCCGGTTGACGGGATGGCTGCACAAGGGGCAGCGCAGCAGCGCGGCACGGGGCAGCACCGCATCGCAATGAACACAAATCGAACGTGGAAGTAACGAGCTCATCGGGGGCTCCTGAAGACTGGACGCAAACGGGTTCGCCGATCCCGGAGAAGGCCCCCCGATGCCTGTCACATCAGGGGCAGCCCGCTCCGGGCGAAGGACGTGCGGCCGCACGGGCTCCTTTCGTCCGGATCATGGGTCAGTCCTTCTCTTCCGTGTCGCCCGGTTCGACCCGGACAACGGTGAGCTGCCGCCGGTGATCATCCAGCGTATCCCAGTGGAACGAAGCGCCCTCGGTCAGGCCCATGAGCGCCACGCCAATGGGGGTCATCACCGAAATCCGCTGCCGGTCGATATCAGCATCGTCCGGAAACACCAGTGTGACGGTGCGCTCCTGCCCGGTGGTCTCGTCGTGGTAGGTCACCTTGTTGCCGATCGCCACGACCTTGGCCGGCAGGCGCTTCTGCGGCACCACACGGGCGCGGTCGATCTCTTCAAGCAGGCGTTCGGCCAGGGACGGGTTGCGCGCCATGGCCGCCTCGGCAAGCGCTTCGAGACGCTCCAGCGTCTCCTCGCCGAGGGTGATTTTCGGCCGGCGCCCGGACGGGCGACGCGGCTTGGCAGCAGTGGTCATGCGAAGTCTCCTTGGAAGGCCAGTGGCCGGGGACAGAAACGGAACGATTGACGATCAGGCCGGCGGCGCACCCGGCGTTCAAGGGACGCAAGGCAGAAGTCACCGGATGAATGAAGCGCGTTTGCAGGTCCATGGCCGCCATCTGCGACAACAGCCGGACTTCAATCAGAACTGCCGGCAGACCGACCGGTCGAAGAGCGTGGTCAGGGATATCAAGGGAAAGCCGAATGCCCTTCGCCGCTTCCTGGATGCCATGTTTCCGGTGACCGGCCGGTCACCCTTTCAACTCGAAAATGTAAGGAAGCCCCGGGGGTAAGACAGGCGCAATACGCCTAGGCCGCCCGGGGGAAGGGGCGGGTCAGCAGAAGAAATCGAAAATGATCTGCATGGAGCAACATACCTAAACAGATAGGCACGGCGGAGCGGGGTGTCAATTGCCCATTGTGACGCGCGCCCTGGTCTGCCGATTCCACCCTCCATGGCCCGGGATCGAGAGCAGCGCTCCCTCCTCCGCTTCCACCCGGGGATGCCGAAGACGGGCGTCTGCCCCACCGGAAAGCGGCACGACATCAAGGGTTGCACCATTCCCTGAATGCGCCCAGTGAAAACCATTTTTATTTCATATAATTCAACACCTTGATCAGGAACGGAGGAAAATTTCAGGGCATCACAAAACTGAAGCAAAACTCCAATAGGGTTCCCACCATCGGCCTTCCGGCAGGTGCCGCACGACAAGATCCGTAGAAGCGCACAACCGGCGAGCCACTCAAATGATCCAGACGAGACGACAGACCCGGCAGCGTACAGCGGCCGGGATGGGGCGGCGTGTGCCTTGCGCGCCGGCCGGTCGGACGGCTGACCAAACACACTGGGGAACCATCCGTGTCCGCGAAGGTTGAACTGGAAAATATCGAGAAATCCTATGGCGCGACGCAGACCCTGCGTTCCGCCTCCCTGACCATCGAGGCCGGGGAGTTCATGACCCTGGTCGGTCCCTCCGGCTGCGGCAAGTCCACCTTGCTGCGCATCATGGCGGGCCTGCAGCCGCAAAGCGCCGGTGAAATCCGCATCGACGGGACAAGCGTCGACCATTTGCGTCCCCGGGAACGGGACATCGCCATGGTGTTCCAGTCCTACGCGCTCTACCCGCATATGAGCGTGGAGCAGAACATCGGCACGCCCTTGCGGGTCCGCCGGCTGCCCACCGCAGTCCGCCTGCCGGTGCTGGGCCGGTTGGTGCCGGGCCAGCGCACCGCCCGCCGTGAAATTCAGGAGGCCGTGCGCGAGGTCGCCGATCAGGTGGAAATCGGCCACCTGCTGCCGCGCAAACCGGCCGCCCTCTCCGGTGGTCAGCGTCAGCGCGTCGCCCTTGCCCGCGCCATCATCCGCAACCCCAAGGTGTTCCTGATGGACGAGCCTCTGTCCAATCTGGATGCACGGCTTCGGGTCACCATGCGCGGCGAGATCACCAGCCTGCACCGGCGGCTCGGTGCCACCTTCATCTACGTCACCCACGACCAGACCGAGGCGATGACCATGTCGGACCGGGTGGCGGTGATGATGGATGGCGAGATCGTGCAATGCGCCAGCCCGCAGGAGCTTTACACCAACCCGCAGGACCTGCGCGTCGCCCGCTTCATCGGCTCGCCGGAAATCAATGTGGTGTCGACCGAAGAGACCGCGCGCTGGACCGGCCAGCCGCTGCCGGACGGCATCGCCCATATCGCCTTCCGTCCCGAGGCTATCGACTTCACGCCCAAATCGGCGGGCATCGGCGTCGACGCCCGGCTGCTGCGCCATGAGCTCCTGGGCCATGACGTGCTGGTGTTCCTGCAGACCGATCAGGGCACCGAGGTCACCGGGCGCATTCCCGCCGCGCAGTGGAGCGGCCTTGCCGTCGCCGATGGCCAGATCGCCTTCACCCTGCGGCCGGAGGCGCTGCTGGCATTCGACCCGTCAGGCAAGCGCGCGCCCCTGCCCTTTTCACCTGACGGCATGATGCCGGCGGACAGGATGCTGTCCCATGCCAGCTGATATCGCCGCCTTCCCCGGCCCTGCCCCCGTCGCCGTGTCGCCGCGCCGCCGGCATGGCGCGCAGATCCCCGGCTGGGTCAGCTGGTCGCTCGCCGGCCCCTCCGTCGTCCTGCTGGTCTTGTTGATGCTGCTGCCGATCGCGGCGATCGTCCTGCTCAGCTTCACCGACTACCGCTTCGGCGCGCTGGAGGTGTCCTTCGTCGGGCTCGACAACTACGTCGACCTGAACAGCGACCGCGCCTTCTGGCGAGCGCTCGGCAACACCTTCACCTATGTGGCGATGGTGGTGCCGGCCAGCGTCTTTCTCGGCCTGTTGCTGGCGGTGCTGATCAACGGCCTCACCCGCGGTCGCAAGATCTACCAGCTCATCTTCTTCCTGCCGGTCACCGCGACGCTCGTCGCCATGGCCACCGTCTGGAAGTACCTGCTGCACGGCACCATCGGTCCGTTCAACCTGCTGCTGAAATCCTGGGGCCTGCCAGCCATCGACTTCTTCAGCGACCCGGACCTGGTGCTGGGCGGCCTTGCCCTGATCAACATCTGGAGCCTTGCCGGGTTCAACATGGTGCTGTTCATCGCCGGGCTGACCGCGATCCCGGAGGAGCTTTACGACGCCGCGTCGGTCGATGGCATGGAAAACCCGCTCGACCGCTTCTTTTCCGTGACCCTGCCGCTGCTCGGGCCGACCACGATGTTCGTGATCATCACCTCCACCATCACCGCCTTCAAGGTGTTCGACACGGTGGCGGTGATCACCCGGGGCGGTCCCCGTCGCGGAGCCTCGGACGTGCTGCTCTACACCACCTATCTGGAAGGCTTCACCTACTTCCGCATGGGTTCGGCGGCGGCGATGACCGTCGTCTTCCTCGCCATCATCATGATCTTCGCCTTTCTTCAGGCGCGGGTGCTGGACCGGAAGGTGCACTACTGATGTCAAAGACCCGACAGGCCGGCGCCGGCATGCGCTACACCCTCGGCCAGTTCGCCTCCCATGCATTCCTGCTGGCGCTGGCGTTCATCTTCATGTTCCCGTTCTACGTGATGCTGGTGACCTCGTTCCGGGCACCGCAGGAGCTGTTCACGCCGGAGTTCAACTGGCTGCCGCAAGTCTTTACTGGCGCGCATTATTACATCGAGTCGCTGACTGCCACGCCGGTGCTGACCTTCATGAAGAACGGCGTGATCATCTCCCTCGGCATTCTGCTGGTGCAACTGCTGACGGCGATCCCGTGCGCCTATGCGCTGGCCAAGTTCGAATTTCGCGGCCGCAAGCTGCTGTTCGCCATCGTCATCTTCGCCTTGACGGTGCCGATCCAGGTGCCGGCGCTGCCGCTCTTTCTCGGGCTCAACGCGATTGGCGCGCTCGACACCTACTTCGCCGCTATGATGCCGTTCTTCCTCTCGGTGTTCGCGATCTTCCTGTTCCGCCAGAGCTTCAAGTCCTATCCGGATGAGATCATCCACGCGGCGCGGCTCGACGGCATGTCGGAATGGGCGATCCTGTGGACCATCGTCGTGCCCGGCTCGGTTCCCGCCATCGCCGCCTTCTCGGTGTTCTCGCTGACCAGCCACTGGAACGACCTCTACTGGCCGATGATCGTGATCCGCTCCAACGAGCTGATGACGCCGCCGCTGGGGCTGGCCTATTTCGCGGATTCCGAAAGCGGCGAGAACTACGGCGCGCTGATGGCAACCGCCACCATCCTGACCGCGCCCCTGATGCTGGCCTTCCTCTTCGCCCAGCGCCAGTTCATCCGCGGCATCACCATGACCGGCGTGAAATAAGCGCCTTGCTGACAAATCGGGAGCCGGGCCGCCATGAGGTCAAGGCCCGCTCCCCGACGAGATCGCGTTGACAAGCGCGAGACGCGGAAGGTGGCTGCCACCACCCCCGCGCAACCCGCGGCCCTGAGGCCGCATCAAACGGGGATACTCCCCCCTTCGACAGGGAAAACGATGAAACAGTTGCTTAGCACCGCCGCCCTTGGCGCAACTCTACTGGCAAGCACGGTCGCGGCACAAGCCGAGGTCACGTTGAATGTGCTGCACGCATGGCCGGGCCACCGCCACTTCCATGAAGACGTCGCCAACGCCTTCATGGAGAAGAACCCGGACATCAAGATCAACTTCCTCGCCCCGGCCGAGAGCTACGACCAGGCTCACCAGGCGATCATCCGCGATGCGCTGACCGGCAATCTCCCGGATATCGTCTTCTCCGGCTACCACCTGCTGCCGGAGCTGATCGAGCAGCTTCAGGCGCGCGAGCTGGATGTGCCGCTTGCCCCGTTCATCGAGGCCGCCGGCGGTGCCGAATGGCTGGAGAAGAACTACAATCCGGCGATGATCAACCTGACCACCGTGAAGGGTGAGATCTACGGCCTGCCGTTCAACGCTTCCACGCCGATCGTTTTCTACAACGCGGACCTGGTCAAGAAGGCCGGCGGCGATCTGGACAACATGCCTGAGGACTGGGACGGCTGGATCGAGCTGGCCGGCAAGGTCGACGCGCTCGGCGATGACATCACCGGCATGTCCTATGCGGTCGACGCCTGGCCGGACGACTGGCTGTGGCGCGCGCTGATCTCGCAGCAGGGCGCCCCGTTCATGAACGAGGACGGCACCGCCGTTGCCTGGAATGACGACAGCGGCAAGAAGGCCCTGGAACTGGCCGTGCGCTTCGTCAAGGACGCCGGCATGAAGCAGATGGAGTTCTCGCAGAGCCGTCAGCAGTTCGCCGCTGGCCTCACGGGCTTCACCATTCAGTCGGTCAACTCCGCACGCTCCTTCGAAGAGCTGGCCAAGGGCAAATTCACCGTCGGCTCGACCATCTACCCGGTTGCCGACAAGGCGAACGGCAAGGTGCCGACCGGCGGCAACGGCGGTATCATCACCACCCAGGACGCAGAACGGCAGAAGGCCGCCTTCGAGTACATCAAGTTCGCTGCGAGCCCCGAGGGACAGAAGCTCGCCGTGCTCGGTTCCGGCTACATGCCCACCAACCAGCTGGCGATGGCGCCGGAACTGCTTGGTGACTTCTACGCCAAGAACCCCAACTGGAAGACCTCGCTGAACCAGCTTGAGCGGGCGATCCCGTGGGGCGGCTACCCGGGCACCAACGCGGTCGAGATCTGGCGCACCCAGCGCGACATCATCAGCGCGGTGATGGCCGGCGACCTGTCCGTCGAGGACGGTCTGGCCGAGATGGTCGATGAGACCAACGCCCTGATCGGCAAGTAAGCCTGGGTTCCCGGCCCGCCAGGACCCTGGTTCTGGCGGGCCGGTTCCGGACCCGCTCCGCCTACAGCCGGAGCGCCCCGCCTCCGGCGGCGCCCTTCTTCAGAGAAACGAGCAAGATTTGAGAGAGCTTTTCTTTTTCGATTGCGATGGAGTGCTGGTCGACAGCGAAGTGCTCTCCGCCGCGACCACCAGCGAGATCCTTGCCGAACACGGCATCGCCCTCAGCGTCCAGGACGCCATCCGCATCTTCACCGGCAAGACCATTGGCGATGCGGCCAGGCTGGTCGCCGAACGGTACGACGTGACGCTGCCGGAGGACTATGCCGCCCGGCACGAAGCGGCCCTCATGCGCCGTTTCACCGAGGAGCTGCGCGAGATCGCCGGCATCCGCCAGGTGCTGGAGACTTGTTCCGCGCCGGTCTGCGTCACCTCCAACAGCACCCATTCGCGGCTTGCGCTGACGCTGAAGACCACCGATCTGCTGCGCTACTTCGGACGCAACGTGTTCAGCGCCGAGGACGTGGCCGCGCCCAAGCCGGCGCCCGACCTGTTCCGGCACGCCGCAGCAGCCTTTGGCGTCGATCCCTCACGCTGCATCACCATTGACGACAGCGTGTCCGGCATCGCCGGTGCGCGGGCGGCGGGCGCCCGGGCCATCGGTTTTTGCGGCGGCAGCCACATCACTGACGGCACGCCCGCGCAACTGCTGGCCGCCGGCGCCGAAATCTGCCTTCATTCCATGGCCGAGCTGCAGGACTACCTGCATTCGTCCGCCCCCAACCGATGAGACTGACGAGATGACCCCGCTTCCTCCCTTCGACCGCACCGGCCCGCTTCTCAAGGGCAACATTCATACCCATTCCACCCGGTCCGACGGCGCCCTGCCGCCGGAGGAAGTGGTGCGCCGCTACAAGGCCGGCGGCTATGACTTCCTGTGCATGACCGACCATTTCCTGGCGCAGTTCGACTTTCCGCTGACGGATATCTCGACCTTCGCCGATAGCAGCTTCACCCCGCTTCACGGCGCGGAACTGCACGCGCCGCGCACGGAAATGAGCGATCTGTGGCACCTGGTCGCCGTTGGTCTGCCGCGCGATTTCGCGCCGACCCGGTCCGACGAGGATGGCCCCGCTCTTGCCCGCCGCGCCTATGAGGCCGGTGCCTTCGTCGGCATGGCGCATCCGGCCTGGTACGAGCTGTCCCTCGATGACGCGGAAACGCTGGTCGAGCATTGCCATGCGGTCGAGATCTACAATCACGGCTGCCACCTGATGCATGACAAGGGCGACGGCGCCTACATGCTCGACGGGCTGGCCGACAAGGGCCACCGGATGCTCACCTACGCCTGCGACGACGCCCATTTCAAATCGCCGGACTTCGGTGGCGGCTGGATCCACCTGCGCGCCGCCGACCGCTCTCCCGAGGCGATCCTCGAAGCGCTGAAGGGCGGCAGCTACTATTCCACGCAAGGGCCGCAGATCAACATGGTCGCGCTCACCGACGAGGGCATCGTGGTGGAATGCAGCCCGGCCTCCGGCATCGTCGCCATCGGTCAGGGCTACCAGTACAGCTTCCAGTTCGGCCAGTGCCTCAGCCGGGTGGTCCTGCCGCTCGACGGCCTGAAGGGCAGCCCCTGGATGCGCCTGATCGTCACCGATGCGGCAGGCAAGCGCGCCTGGACGAACCCGCACTGGTTCTGACCGACACGGCCATCGGCATACCGTCCCCCTGAGGACCGACGCCTTGCGCCCACGGGCGCAAGGCAGCAACGCCACACACGGCATCGCGGAGGAGGAGACGGAGATGGCGGCGGAGTGGAACGGAAAAAATGGCTTCGGACAAGGCACCATCGCCCGCATCGAAGCCACCATCGACACCTGTCCCAAGGCGCTGTCGCGCATTGCCAGCTACATCACCCGCGAGCCCGAACGCTCCGCCCGCGCCTCGATGGCGGAGCTGGCGGAACTGTGCGGCAGCGGTGAAGCCAGCATCGTCCGCTTCTGCCGGTTTCTCGGCTACAAGGGCTTCCGCGACTTCAAGATCGCCCTGGCCTCCGACATCGCCTATCAGCAGCGCGCCCAGCCGCACGCGGTGCCGGAGGCGGTGGCTCGGGTCAATGCCGCCGTTCTGGCCACCTCCGCCGCCCTGTCCAATGACGAGATCACCCAGGTCGCACGGATGTTGATCGCGGCCCGCTGCATCAACCTGTTCGGCTCCGGTGTGTCCGGCATCGTCGCCGAGCTGTTCGCCTATCGCTTTTCCCGGCTGGGGCTTGTCGCCCGCGCCTTTCAGGACGGGGTCGCCGCCGCCGAGGTCGCCAACAAGCCCGGCGGGCGCTCGGTCTTCATGGTGATTTCCGAAACCGGGCTGACCCGTCACAACGAAGGACTTCTGCGGCTTGCGCGAAAGTCGGGCGCCCACACCATCGCCGTTTCCGGCCGGCGCATGCCGCAGCTCGGTGCCCTGTGCGACACGATCCTGCTGGCCACCCCGCTTTCGCCGCTGCCTGAACGGGGCGAGACCAGCCCCGCCATCGCCAAGATCTTCATCTGCGAATTGCTGGCGCAAGAGATCAAGCGACTGACGGCCCCTTCCCCCGACGACGCCTGACACAGCCTTCACGCGCCTTGCCTTGCATCCTTCGACAGGACGCCGTTACCTGTTGCGGCTCTTGGGCTTTTCTATGGGGGAGGATGCGGCATGGGCGAAGCGTTTCTCGGGATCGACATCGGCACCTCCGCCTGCAAGATCCTGACCCTGTCGGCGGAAGGGCAGATTCTGGCGCGCGGCACCGCCGCCTATGGGCTGGCCCAGCCCCGCCCCGGCTGGAGCGAACAGGACCCCACCCTGTGGATCGAGGCCGTCCGCTCCGCGCTTGCCGGCGTTCTGGCCGTGGTACGCCCCAATGAGATCGCCGGCATCGGCCTCACCGGCCAGATGCACGGGCTGACGCCGGTCGACCGGGATCACAAGGTGCTGCGCCCGGCGATCCTGTGGAACGATCAGCGCAACGCCCATGAGGCCGAGGAACTGACCCGGCTTGCCGGCGGCTCGGCGGCGCTGCGGCAGATGACCAACAACCGGATGCTGGCCGGCTACACCGGCGGCAAGATCCTGTGGCTGCAACGGCACGAACCGCATCTGTTCGAGCGGATGCGGCACGCCCTCAACCCGAAGGACTATCTCCGGCTGGTACTGACCGGCGAGGTGGCGACCGAAGTGTCGGACGCCTCCGGTACCGGGCTTTTCGACACGCACCGACGGCAATGGTCCGATGAGCTGCTCGCGCGGATGCCCTTCGATGCAGCGCTGCTGCCGCCGTGTTTCGAATCCTCCGAGGTCACGGGCCGGGTAAGCCGGAGCGGCGCCGCGCTGTTCGGCCTTAGCGAGGGTACGCCCGTGATCGGCGGCGGCGGCGATGCGGTGGTCCAGACCCTCGGCTCCGGCATCACCGCGCCGGGCGAATTGCAAACCACCATCGGCACCGCCGGCATTCTCGCCGCCGTGCTCGATGCCCCGCGCGACAATGACGATGGACGGTTGCAGATCTTCTGCAACGTGGCGCCGGAGAGCTGGCATTGCATGGGGGTTTCGCTCAATGCCGGCGGCGCAATGGCCTGGCTCCGGGACGTGTTGTCCGAAGGGACCGGCTCCCCGCCCACGTTCGACAGTCTGGTCGCGGCGGCGGAAAAGAGCGTCCCCGGCGCCGGCGGCCTGCTGTTCCTGCCCTATCTCAACGGTGAGCGCTGCCCCCATCCGGACCCGGCCGCACGCGGCGGCTTCATCGGCCTCACCGCCCGGCATGGCGCCGGCGACATGGTGCGCGCCACCATGGAGGGGGTTGTTTTCGCGCTCTACGACATCTTCGCGCTGATGCGCCGCCTCGGAGTGGAGGGGAGCCTGATCAAGGCCTCCGGCGGCGGGGCCAGCGCGCCGCTGTGGCGGCAGATCCAGGCGGATCTGTTCGATTGCGACGTGGTCACCACCGAGGGCGCGGCGGAGGGCGCGGCCTTCGGCGCCGCGCTGCTGGCCGGTGTCGGCTGCGGCGTTTGGAGGGATTCCGGCGAGGCCGCCCGCCTCTGCCGCCCCCTCACCGTGCAACACCCCGACCGGCACGACGGTGCGCGCTACCGGGAGCTCTACTCCGCCTATGCCGCTCTTTATCCCGCTCTGACGGAGAGTTTTTCAATGCTTTCCGCCCTTTCGGCAACCGAGACCCGTGCAACCTGAGGGACCGCGCCCCGCTCCCTCGAAGAAGAGATCCTTCTTCCCTTCGGAGATACGAAGTAGATTATTTCGCATTCTGCCCAAGAATAAGGGCTTCTGGCAGGATATTTCGGCCGCTGAGAGAGTAAAATCGCGGCAACGCTACCTCATCCGGGCCACGCCTCCCGGCACTGACATCTTTCGCGTCCTTTGCATCCTCCGGCACAGGAGACCGTCATGAACGAGACCGTTTCAGGCCCGCGACACAAACCGCTCCAGCTTCACGTTCCCGAACCGGGCGTGCGGCCGGGCGATGCACCGGACTTCTCCGAGTTCGAAATCCCCCGCGCCGGTGCGGTCCGGCGACCGGGCATCGACGAGGCACCGGAGGACATGCGCGACATGGCCTTTTCCGTGGTGCGGGTGCTCAACAAGGCCGGCGAGGCGGTCGGGCCCTGGGCCGGACGGCTGACCGCCGACGACCTGCGCGCCGGTCTCAGACACATGCTGACGCTGCGCCAGTTCGACGAACGGATGTTGAAGGCCCAGCGCCAGGGAAAGACCAGTTTCTACGTGCAGAACCTCGGCGAGGAAGCGGTTGCCTGCGCCTTCCGCATGGCGCTGGAAGACGGCGACATGAACTTTCCGACCTATCGTCAGGCGGGTCTGCTGATCGCCGGCGGCTATCCACTCACCGAGATGATGAACCAGATCTTCTCCAATGGCGCGGATCCGCTGAAGGGGCGCCAGTTGCCGGTGATGTATTCGGCGCGCGATCACGGGTTCTTCACCGTCTCGGGCAATCTCGGCACCCAGTTCATCCAGGCGGTCGGCTGGGCCATGGCCTCGGCGATTGCCCGCGACACCCGCATCGCCGCCGCCTGGATCGGCGATGGCTCCACTTCGGAGAACGACTTCCACGCGGCCATGGTCTTCGCCTCCAGTTACCAGGCGCCGGTCATTCTCAACATCGTCAACAACCAGTGGGCGATCTCCACCTTCCAGGGCATGGCCCGCGGCGGCGCGGTCACCTTCGCCGCCCGGGGGCACGGGTTCGGCATTCCGGCAATCCGGGTCGATGGCAACGACTATCTGGCGGTGCATGCGGTGGCGCGTTGGGCGGCGGAGCGGGCCCGCGCCGGCCTCGGCCCCACTTTGATCGAGCATGTCACCTACCGGGCCGGCGCCCATTCCACCTCGGACGATCCCTCCGCCTACCGCTCCAAGGAAGAATGCGATGCCTGGCCGCTCGGCGATCCGATCGACCGGCTGAAGAGGCATCTCGT
This sequence comes from Stappia indica, assembly GCF_020177335.1. GTDB lineage: Bacteria > Pseudomonadota > Alphaproteobacteria > Rhizobiales > Stappiaceae > Stappia > Stappia indica_B. The sequence continues at coordinate 732,459 of NZ_JAIVMG010000001.1, forward strand.
CACCATCGGCGAATGGTCCGAGGAGCGGCACAGCCAGGCGCTGGCGGAAATCACCGACGCGGTGCGCAGCGCGCAGAAGGCGGCGGAGGCCAACGGCACGCTGATCACCGGCCCGCATCCCTCCCCGCGCGCCATGTTCGACGATGTCTATGCCGAGATGCCGGCCCACCTCGTCAGGCAACGCCAGGAAGCGGGGTACTGACATGGCACGCATGACCATGATCGAGGCGATCCGCAGCGCCCATGACCTTGCCATGGAGCGGGACGAGCGGGTCGTCGTCTTCGGCGAGGATGTCGGCTACTTCGGCGGCGTTTTCCGCTGCACCGCCGGCTTGCAGAAGAAATACGGCAGCAGCCGCTGTTTCGATGCGCCAATCAACGAAAGCGGCATCGTCGGAGCGGGCATCGGCATGGCCGCCTACGGGCTGAAGCCGGTGGTGGAGATCCAGTTCGCCGACTACATGTACCCCGCCTATGACCAGATCGTCAGCGAGGCGGCGCGCATGCGCCACCGCTCCGCCGGCCAGTTCACCTGCCAGATGGTGATCCGCATGCCGACCGGCGGCGGCATCTTCGGCGGCCAGACTCACAGCCAGAGCCCGGAAGCGCTGTTCACCCATGTTTCCGGACTGAAGGTGGTGGTGCCGTCGAACCCGCAGGACGCCAAGGGCCTGCTGCTTGCCGCCATCGAGGATCCGGATCCGGTAATCTTCCTGGAGCCTAAACGGCTCTACAACGGCCCGTTCGACGGTCATCACGACCGGCCGGTGGTGCCGTGGAAGGCCCATCCGCTGGGCGAGGTGGAGGACGGCCCCTACACCGTTCCGCTTGGCAAGGCGGCAATCCGCCGTCCGGGCTCGGCTCTCACCGTGCTGGCCTATGGCACCATGGTGCATGTGGCCGAGGCGGCGGCGGAGGACGCAGGCGTCGATGCGGAGGTGATCGATCTGCGCACCCTCATCCCCTACGACCTTGAGACCATCACCGCCTCGGTGAAGAAGACCGGCCGCTGCGTTGTCGTGCATGAGGCGACCCGCACCTCCGGTTTCGGCGCGGAGCTGAGCGCCCTGGTGCAGGAGACCTGCTTCTATCACCTGGAGGCGCCGGTGGTGCGGGTGACCGGCTGGGACACCCCCTATCCGCATGCGCAGGAATGGGCCTACTTCCCCGGCCCGGACCGGATCCGCCGGGCGTTCAAAGCGGTTCTGGAGGGCTGAGGCATGGGCATTTACACGATCACCCTGCCCGACGTCGGCGAGGGCATCGCTGAAGCGGAACTGACCGAATGGAACGTGGCCATCGGCGATCATGTGGAAGAGGACGACGTTCTCGGCATCGTGATGACAGACAAGGCGGCGGTGGAGGTGCCCTCGACCGTATCCGGCACCGTGGCCTGGCTGTGCGGCGAGCCCGGCGATTTCATTCCCATCGGCGGCAAGTTCATTCAGATCGAGGTCGAGGGGCCGGGCAACACCGACAAGGCGGCCGCTGCGCCGGCGGTGAAAGCCGAAACGCCGCCACCGCCCCCCGCAGCGGAACCGGAACCGGAGCCAACCGCCTCTGCGCCGGCGAAACCCGCCGAAACTCCTCTGCCTGCGGCCACGAATGCCACCGGCAATGGCAAGGCCAGAACCGGCGTTCCTGCCGCCGGGCCCCGCAGCCGGCCGCTGGCCATTGGCGAAAAACCGCTGGCCGCACCTTCGGTGCGTCGGCGTGCGCAGGAAAGTGGCATCGACTTGCGCCTTCTCACCGGCAGCGGCCCGGAAGGGCGCATCCTGCATGAGGATCTCGATGCCTGGGCGGAGCCGTCCTCTGGCTCCGCGGGCACCGCGCCACGGCGTATTGCCCGCCCACCGGCGACGGGCGTGCGCGAGATCAAGGTGGTCGGCATGCGCCGCAAGATCGCCGAGAAGATGGCTCTGGCCAAGGCGCGCATCCCGCATATCACCATTGTCGAGGAGGTGGATGTCTCCGCGTTGGAAGACCTGCGGGCGAGCCTCAACGCCCGGCATGGCGCCGCGCGCGGCAAGCTGACGCTGCTGCCCTTCGTCATGCGGGCCATCGTCACCGCCCTGCGCGAGCAGCCGGAGATGAACGCCCATTATGACGACGAGGCCGGCGTGATCCGCCAGTTCGACGGGGTGCATATCGGCATCGCCACCCAGACCGGCGCCGGCTTGACCGTGCCGGTCGCCGGGCATGTGGAAACCCACGGGCTCTGGGACAGTGCCGAAGAGCTGACCCGGCTTGCGGAGGCGGCGCGCAGCGGCGCGGCGACCCGCGAGGAGCTGTCCGGCTCGACCATCACCATCACCTCGCTCGGCCCGCTCGGGGCCATCGCCACCACACCGATCATCAACCACCCGGAGGTGGCCATCGTCGGCATCAACAAGATGGCGGTCCGGCCGATCTGGGACGGCCAGGCCTTCCAGCCGCGCAAGATGATGAACATCTCCTGCGCCTTCGATCACCGGGTGATCGACGGCTGGGACGCGGCGGTGTTCGTGCAGGCACTGAAGAAGCTGCTGGAGACCCCTGCCCTGTTGTTCATCGAGGACTGAGCCGATGCGCGTAGAGACCTGCAAGCTTCTGATCATCGGCGGCGGCCCCGGCGGCTATGTCTGCGGCATCCGTGCCGGCCAGCTCGGCATCGACACGATCCTCGTGGAGGAAGACACCCCCGGCGGAACCTGCCTGACCGTCGGTTGCATTCCCTCCAAGGCGTTGATCCACGCGGCGGAGGAGTTTCACAAGCTGCGCGGTTTTGCCGGCGGCACCTCCCCCCTTGGCATCTCCGCCAAGGCCCCTGCCATCGATCTTGCCGCCACCCTCTCCTGGAAGGACGGCATCGTCGAACGCCTGACCCGGGGCGTTGCCGGGCTCTTGAAAAAAGCCGGAACCCGCATTCTCGCCGGGCGAGCGGAATTCGTCGATGGCAAGACCGTGCGGGTACGCGGGCCGGAAGGCGTGCGCGAGGTTCATGCCGAGGCGGTGGTGATCGCCACCGGTTCCGCGCCGGTGGAGCTGCCGTTCCTGCCCTTTGACGGCAAGGTGATCGGTTCCACTGAAGCGCTTGCCCTCGATGCGGTGCCGGAACGGCTGGTCGTGGTCGGTGGCGGCTACATCGGGCTTGAGATCGGCACGGCCTTTGCCAAGCTTGGGTCACAGGTCACCGTGGTCGAGGCCACAAACCGCATCCTGCCGCAGTACGACGCCGCGTTGACGAAGCCTGTGCTCGCGTCCCTCAAGGCGCTGGGGGTCACAGTGATGATCGACACCCGCGCGCTCGGCCTGTCGGATGATGGCCTTCAGGTCGGGCGCGGTGAAGACGGCGCGGAGCCCCTCGACCTGCCGGCGGACCGGATCCTCGTCACCGTTGGCCGGCGGCCCCGGTCGGACGGCGCCGGCATTCCCGATCTCGGTCTCACCATGGACGGCGGGTTCATCCGCATCGACGCGACCTGCCGCACCTCCATGCGCGGCGTCTTCGCCATTGGCGACGTCACCGGCGAGCCGATGCTGGCGCATCGGGCGATGGCGCAAGGGGAAATGGTGGCTGAGATCGTCGCCGGCCATCGTCGCCAGTGGGACGCGCGCTGTATTCCCGCCGTCTGTTTCACCGATCCGGAGATCGTCACCTGCGGGCTGTCTCCGGAGGAGGCAAAGGCGCAAGGGATCGCCATCCGCACCGGCCAGTTCCCCTTCGCCGCCAATGGCCGGGCGATGACGATGCAGGCAGAGAGCGGTTTCGTGCGCGCCGTCGCCCGCGAGGACAACAACATCCTCCTCGGGTTGCAGGCAGTCGGCGCCGGCGTCTCGGAACTTTCCGCCGCGTTTTCCACCGCCATCGAGATGGGCGCCCGGCTCGATGACATCGGCGCGGTGATCCACGCCCATCCGACCCAGAGCGAAGCCGTGCAGGAAGCCTGCCTCGCCGCCCTCGGCAAGGCGCTGCATATCTGACACGGGGGCAGTGCTGCGGATATGCCCTAGACGCCCGCTGACAGGAATCCGCCATCCACGACCATCACCTCTCCGGTAACGAAACTGGCGGATGGGGACACCAGAAAGCCAATTGCCTCGGCCAGCTCTTCCGGCTCGCCATAGCGGCGCAGCGGAATACGCGCGGTCCATTGATCCGCGCCTCCTTCCGCATGGAGCGCGGTGACCATGGGCGTGCGCACCGGCCCGGGCGCCACCGCGTTGACGCGAATGCCGAGTTCGGCAAGTTCGGTCGCCATCACCCGGGTCAAGGCGATCACCGCGCCCTTGGACGCGCCATAGGCGGAACGGCCGGTGTTGCCGGTCATGCCGGAGACCGAGGTGATGTTGACGATCGCCGCCCCCTCCTCAGGACCGCTGTCGACAAAGGCCCGCGCACACAGGAATGTGCCGACCACATTGACATCGAGCACCTGACGCATCATCGCCGCCGAAGTGTCGACAAATGGCACATTGCGCGCAATCCCGGCGCAGTTGACGAGGCCGGAGAGCGACGCCATGAAGTGCCCCCGCACAGCCGCAAAGGCGGCAAACACGCTGTCCTCGTCGCAAATATCCACCAGCTCCGTGGCGACCCTTTCATCTGCCGGGTCAGGCGCCTCCTGCAACAACAACCGTTGCGCCTCGGCGAGCCGGTCTTCATCGAGATCGAGGAGTGCGACCCGCGCCCCATCCGCCAACAGCCGGCGCGCGGTGGCAAGGCCGATCCCCGAGGCCCCGCCGGTGACCACGTAACAGCGTCCCGTCAGATCCCGCCCCATCCGCCTGTCCTCCGTCGCCCCTCTCGAGCCGTATGCTCACTATCGTCCGCCCTCATGGGCGACCTGCCGCAAAGGCACACGAAAATCTCTGGATATGGAAAAACAAATTTCAGTGTGAGGGAAGCCCGCCAGCTCCTCCCACGTCCAAACATCGCTTTATTCGGGAAATCGTCTTCCCCTCTGACGCCCCTTTTCTTCGGGTTCTACCCAGATGGTAGCGTCTTAACACCTGTTGCGCATTTGTTTTTATTGGTGGCTTTGCCATCGCCGCGCAGACAACGCGAAGCTGACACCCCTTTTATGTCCTGCGACAGGGTGGGTCTTGGGCCAGATCAGAGCGCTGCCGGAGGGGCGGCCCGGAAAGGGGCGGGACGCGAGTTTCCCGCCCCATTGAACCGGGGAATATGCGAGGGCCGCCGCCGTTTGGGTGACCTCTAGATCGCCCCGTTCTGACGGTGCCGCTCTCTCGTTGCGGCCATCAGGACCGGGGTCAGCGTGGGCATATCTTCCACGTCCCCTTGCGCCTCGGCGGCCTCAACGAGGCGGTTCACCGTCGGCGACGGATCGTCCCGGCGCCAGGCGAGGCCGGTCTCGATGGTTGGGGGCTTCTCGGCAAGCGACAGGTAGCGCACACCGGGCCGGGCAAGCTGACACAGCGAGCCAGGCACCAGTGCCACCCCGATCCCGGCGGAGACCAGACTGATGATCGTCTGCATCTGGATCGCCTCCTGGCCGATGACCGGCCGGGTGCCGTTGACCTCGAAATAGTTGGTGATGATATCGTGAAAGACTGGAGCGCTGCGCCGGGGAAAGAGCACCAGGGGCTCGCGCGCCACCTCAGCCAGTGGCAGCCGTCCCTCGACCGGCGTGAGACGTCCGCTCGCGACCCATGCTTCCGGCACCGCCGCCACCAGCGGTTCGTGGTGCAGCGGCAGATAGGACAACGAGGCGTGCAAGGTCGTATGCAGCGGGGTCATCAATCCGGCATCGATCTCCCCCTGCAACAGAGCCTCGACCTGAAGGTCGCTGTTCATCTCCCGCAAGGAAATCTTCACCTTGGGATAGCTCTGCCGATAGCGGCCAATCAGCGTGGGCAGCAAGCTGTAATCCGCAGTGGTCACGAACCCCAGATTCAGCGCCCCGACCTCTCCGCGCGCCAGCTCGCGGGCAAGGCCGGGCAACTCCTCCACCTCCTCCAGCAGCCTGGTGACATGAGGCAGCAATTGTTTGCCGACGGGCGTTAGCGCCACATGGCGCTTCGTCCGCTCGAACAAGGTGACCGACAGTTCCTGTTCCAAGGCAAGAATGGCCTGGCTCAAAGGGGGCTGTGTCATGCACAACCGCTCGGCAGCGCGTCCGAAATGCAACTCTTCCGCGACGGTGACGAAAAACCGTAACCTCCTGAGATTCATCGAATGCCTTCTCATGTTCGGTTTTGGGGAGCGGGTCGAGAGACGTATTCGTCAACGCAAGCAGGCGACCGCGCGCGCCTGCCACACCTCAGGGCTTTGACCGGAACGACAAACCGACGAGATCGACCCCACCCCGCCAGTCGCTGCCAGACCTATTCGACCGGTAAACATATTCCTCTCTCGAAAAGCTGGAACCTCAATTTCGGTAGTGCGCATGCATGATACAACCAAAACGCGCAGGCGCAACCGAACTCGCTATTGAATTTTTGAGTCTCTTTTATTTCAATAGGTTGCCCTCCCTCTGGGAGGACCACGACTCAAAATTTGATCAGATAAATAATCATATCGATATTGTTGGTTGTTTTCTCTTTTAATACTCTTTTTGCGTGCAATTCTCGAGATGGCCACCGTTCCGCCAGAGGCCGCGCGCCCAGATCGCCCCTTATCCCGCACGTCAGATCGCGCCGGACAGGTCGGCCTGATCGTACCTTCCTGCAGCATCCCGGTTCCTTCCGGCGTGTCGTGATCCTCGCGCGCCGCAATGACATCCGTGCATTGCAAAGCTCTGGAGTCGCCCCGGTCGAGGTGCTATCCGCTTGAGCGTCGCCTGTGCGGCACAAGCGATGACGGAGACACCATGACCGACAAGAGAAAAGCGCACTGGGACACGGTTTATGACCAGAAGTCCGAGATGCAACTGAGCTGGCACCAGGAGGAGGCGCAGCTCTCGCTGGAACTGGCCAAACTGGCGGGCATTTCCGCCACCTCCTCCGCCATCGACATCGGCGGCGGCACATCCCGATTTGCTGGAACGCTGCTGGATCTGGGGCTCCGGGACGTCACGGTCCTCGACCTTTCCCAAGTCGCTCTCGATGCGGCGCGGCAGCGGCTGGGACAAGCCGGCGACGCCGTGACCTGGGTTGCCGCCGACATCACAACCTGGAGCCCCGACCGCCAGTATGATTTCTGGCACGACAGGGCCGTGTTCCATTTCCTGGTCGATGCCGAAGACCGCGCGGCCTATCTGAACAACCTCACAAAAGGATTGGTCGTTGGTGGCCATGCGATGATCGCGACCTTCGCGCCGGACGGGCCCGAGACCTGCAGCGGCCTCCCGGTTGCCCGGTACAGCCCGGAAGGCCTTGCCGAGGTTCTTGGGGAGCGCTTCGCGCTTGTCGCGCAGCGGCACCACCTGCACCAGACCCCATGGGGAAAGCCGCAGTCTTTCCAGTTCAGTCTCTTCCGCAAAGATCATTGATCCAGCGTCCGGCCCGGAGGAGACCGGACGGCTTCCAAGGAGGCCTCAGAACCAGTCTCGTCATCGCCCGTACCCCGCTCCACGGCCTGCCCGCACAGCTTGCCGTGCAGACGCAGGGCGGTGCCACGCCTTGCGGCTCCAGCATTCGGCTATTCCGAATACTGTTTCCGTGATTCCGGTAATTCTCCGTGCCTCACCAACGAGGCTAGGCTCCGGTCACACAGATGGCGTACGCCCTGGACCGACAAGACATCTTGCTGGCGGTCCGGCGTGCGCCTTCCCTCTCGCATGGAGCCTGCCATGAAAGCCATTGCCCTCACCCGCTATCTGCCGATCGATGATCCGGAAGCGCTCCTGGATGTCGACCTGCCCCGTCCGCAGCCGCAAGGCCGCGACCTTCTCGTCGCGGTCAAGGCGGTCGCGGTCAATCCGGTCGACACGAAGATACGCGCCCCCAAGGATGCGGTCGAGGAGGCCCCGCGCGTTCTGGGTTGGGACGCCAGCGGCGTCGTCGAGGCGGTCGGTCCGGATGTGACCCTGTTCCAGCCGGGCGATGCGGTGTTCTACGCCGGCGACATCACCCGCCCCGGCAGCAACCAGCAATTCCAGCTGGTGGATGAGCGGATCGTCGGGCGCAAGCCGAAGAGCCTCAGTCACGCGGAGGCGGCCGCCCTGCCGCTAACCTCGATCACCGCCTATGAGGCGTTCTTTCACCGGCTCGGCATTGACCGGGATGGCGCCGATGCCGGCCAGACACTCCTGATCATCGGCGGCGCCGGCGGGGTCGGCTCGATCGGCATCCAGCTCGCCAAGCGCGCCGGGCTCACCGTGCTTGCCACCGCCTCGCGCCCTGAAACCATCGCCTGGGTGAAGGAGCTTGGCGCGGATCACGTGATCAATCACCGCGAACCGATGGTCGAGCAGGTGCGGGCGCTTGGCATGGAGCACGTGGATCACATCGCCATCTTCAACGACATGCGTCACTGGGCGGAGGCCGTCGAACTGATCCGGCCGCAGGGTGGCATCGTCTCCATCGACGACACCGATCTGCCGATGCCCATGGAGCTGATGAAGACCAAGGCAGCCAGTCTGCACTGGGAACTGATGTTCACCCGCGCCATGTTCCGGACGCCGGACATGATCGAGCAGCACCGGCTGCTGTGCTTCATCGCCGACCAGATCGACCGCGGCTTTCTTCGCACCACCCTCGACACGGAGCTATCGCCGATCAACGCGGCGACCTTGCGCGAGGCGCACCGGCGCATCGAAACCGGAACCGCCAGGGGCAAGATCGTGATCAGCGGTTTCGACGCAGCCTGATCCGACAAACTCCGGCGCCGGCAGGTCATCCACCGGCGCCGGAGCGCATCACTTGGGCCGTGCTCGCCTCACCCCCTCTTCAGGCCGGGACGCCCAGGCGGGTGAGTGCCTGGGGCAGGTCCTCAAGACTGTCGATCAAAAGATCGGCGCCAAGATCCTCCGCCGGGACGGTGGTGTAGCCGCCACGCACGGCAATGGAGGCCATGGCAGCCGCCTTCGCCGCGTCGATATCGGCAGGGCTGTCGCCAACCATCACGCAGCCGGAGACCGGAAACCCGAGCGCGGTGGCCGTATGAAGAAGCATGTCCGGCGCGGGCTTGCGCACCGGTCCGCTGTCGCCGCCAAGGATCAGGGCCACGTACGCATCCAGACCGAAATGGCTGACGATCCTGCGGGACAGGGCCTCGGGCTTGTTGGTCACCACCGCCGCCGCGATGCCGCGTTGCGCACAAAATGCAAGAATGTCCGCCGCGCCGGGCAGCAGCACCGTCTCGTCGACGAGATGGCGACCGTAGATCTCCATCATCGCGGCGACCTCGCCATCGAACCTTTCGCCCGCAAGCATATGTCCCCGCGCGGCAAACGCCCGCTCCACCAGCTTGGCGATGCCGTTGCCGACCATCGCCCGCACCTCATCGGAGGACAGCGGCGGCTCGCCGCGCGCCTCCAGCAACAGGTTCACCGATGTGGTCAGGTCCGGCACGGAATCGATCAGCGTCCCATCGAGATCGAACAGGATCGCCTGGGGTTGTGCTTCCGCCCTCATCGGTTGGTTCGTCCCGGTCATTGTGCAGCGTCCCTGTAGGCCGTCGGCGCGCTGGCAAGCGTCTGGCGGATATGGGCGATCTGTTCCGCCCGCCCCGTGCTGCCATCGGCCGCGTAGTTGAGATTGCGGAACTGGCCGGTCAGCCGGGTGAAGAACGCCCGCACGGCGGCTTTGTCCGGAAATTCGAACTCCTGCGCCGCCACCTGATAGACCAGATCGAAGGTCTCCTTCTGGCGCGGCAACGGCGCGGAGGCATCCACATCGTCAAAGGCATCCTGCTGCAGATAGACCATATCCAGGAACAGCGCCTTCTGCTGGGTGACGAAATCCTCGGTGGTCACGCCGTCCTCGCCGGTCACCTGCATCATGCGGGCGATCTCGTCGCCGCGCCTGAGCAGTTCCACCATCTCATCGACACGCTCGCCCCAATCATCCCCGGCTTCGCGGGCGTACCAGTCGGCGAGTTGCGGGCGGTAGCGCGACCAGGACAGCAGCGGATCGACCGCCGGATAGAACCGCTTGTAGGCGCGGTCATAGGACAGGCCGAGAAAGGTCTTGACCGTGCCGAGGGTCGACTGGGTCACCGGCTCCTCGAAATTGCCGCCGGCCGGCGACACCGTGCCCATCACCGTCAGGCTGCCGGTCTCGCCATGGGCGGTACGGAACACGCCGGCGCGCTCGTAGATGCCCTTGATGGCCGAATCCAGATAGGCCGGGAACGCCTCCTCGCCGGGGATTTCCTCCAGTCGCCCGGAGGTCTCGCGCATGGCCTGCGCCCAGCGCGAGGTGGAATCGGCGATCAGCAACACGTCGTAGCCCATCTGCCGGTAGTACTCGCCCAGCGTGATGCCCGTGTAGATCGAGGCCTCGCGCGCCGCCACCGGCATGGAGGAGGTGTTGCAGACCAGAACGGTGCGGTCCATCAGCGTGCCGTCGCCGGACGGATCCGGCTGGCTGGGAAACTCGGTGATCGTCTCCACCACCTCGCCGGCGCGCTCGCCGCAGGCAACCACGATAACGATATCGACGGCGGAAAACCGCGAGATCAGCGATTGCAGCACGGTCTTGCCGGCGCCGAACGGCCCGGGAATGCAGCCCGTTCCACCACGGGCGATGGGAAAGAAGGTGTCGATCAGGCGAATGGTGGTGATCAGCGGTTCGGACGGGTAAAGCCGCTCGCTCTGACCAGTGCGGGTCAGTGCCTCGGGGATCGACCGGCGCACGGGCCAGCGCTGCATCAAGGTCAGGTCATGGCGCTCGCCGCGCGCATCGCGCAAGGTCGCAACCACCTCCTCGATGGTGAAGGCCCCTTCCCGCACCCGCTCCACGGTAAAGCTGCCGCGAAAGCCGAAGGGCACCATGATCCGGTGGGCAAAGCGCCCCTCCGGCACCGTGCCCAAGGTGTCGCCGGCGCGGACCACATCGCCGGAGGCCACCGTCGGGGTGAAGGCCCACTTGCGCCGGGTGTCGAGGGCGGGCACCAGCACGCCGCGCGGCAGGAAGAAGCCATGGCTGGCCGCGACCTCGGCAAGCGGCGTCTGCATGCCGTCGAACACACCGCTGAGCAGGCCCGGTCCGAGCATCGCCGAGAGCATCTCGCCGCTCTGGATCACCTTGTCGCCGATCCGCACCCCTTGCGTGCTTTCGAACACCTGCGCCTCGGCGGATGTGCCGCGCACACGCAGGACCTCCGCCTTCAGATATTCGCGGGGGCGGCCCAGCCGCTCCGGGCCGTGCGGGATGATGTAGATCACCTCGTTCTTGACCAGCGGCGCATCGCCCAGCGGGGCAATGGACACCAGGTCATCCTGAACGGCGATGACCTCGGCGGTCGGTTCGGGCAGGGCAGCATCCCGGGTCATGAAGCGATCTCCCGATGGGTGAACACACCGGCGGCAATACCGTCGGAGGGCGCGGCGTCCATGGCCGCGTCGAGCAAACCGCCGAGCCGCGCCGTAGCCCGCTCCGCGTCATACTGGCGCCAGCGCTCCACCAGCCGCCAGCGCAGCACGTAGATCACCACCGCCTCGAAATCGAATTCGTGGCCCTCGGCCAGCCGGTCCATCTGCCGGAAGGCCTCCGACAGGATCACCCGCTCCAGACCGATGCGGTCATCCTTCGCCAGCTTTGCCTGCGCCTCGCCGACCCAGGGCATGAAATGGCCGAGACCGAAGGCGGGATCGGACCAGTTGGCGCGCATGGTGCCAAGCCAGCGGCCATAGCCCCAGTCGGCAATCTCGCCCGCATCACCCGCCCCGTCCCGCCGCCGCCGCAAGGCCGCGACGATGGTGCGCGTCTCCAGCCGGGCCCGCAGGATCTCCTGCAAGGCCGGATAAGCCCCAAGCCGCCCCATCACCTGCCGGCAGCGATCGATGATCTGCGCATCGCTGTCCAGTTGCGCCACCCGGTCCCAGGCAATCGCCGCGACGACCTCGTCAAGCAATGCCCGATGCTCCGCACTAAGCTGTTCCAGCCGGGCTTCCAGCCGAAACCGGGAGATCGGCAGATGCGCCTCGGTGAAGAGCCGCCCCAGATAGGGAAGACTGGCGGCAAGGGTGACATACTCGTAGCGGCCGGGCATCAGATCAGCGCACCACGCCATCCATCACCGCATGGAAGCGCGGCTGAAGGTGCTTCATCAGCAGCGGCGCAATCGCCTCCTCGGTGATGTTGACCGTCAGGTCCTTGTTGACAATGCGAATGCGAATGCCCTCGAACCCCGCCCCCGCGCTGAAGGTCACACCCTCGCGCAGCACATTGGCGGCCAGCGACACGACGAAATGGCTGAGGGTGCCCTCGCGCGCCTCTTCGGGAGAGCGGCGCAATTCCTCGAAGGTGACGACCCGCTCCGGCAACTCGATCTCCACCTGATCGGCGTTGTCCATGTCCGCATCCTGCCGCGCGCGTCCGGCCATCGCCAGGATCAGCTTTTGCAGGAAAGCCTCGTCGGCGAAGGATTCGCGCAAAAGGCGGGAGGTTTCCTCGCCAATGCGTGCGGCGATCTCGTTGCGCAGGCTGAGCACCACATCGCGGGCAGCGATCTTCAGGGCATCCGCCGTCGCCGCCTTTTCCGCTTCCGCATCCCGGTGCGCCGCGTCGCGCAGATGTGCCGCCTGGGCCTCCGCCTCGGCGATGATCGCCTCCGCCTTGGCACGGGCGGAGGCCAGCAGGGCCTCGGCCTGCTCTTGCCCGGCGGCGATCCCCTCGCCGCGCAACCGGTCGATCAGCGCCTGAACGCCCTCGCCCGCCGCGCTTGGAACGGTGTTGTTGTCGCCCGTCTTTGCCATGATCCTGTTCCCGTTCGTTGCGGCGTGGTTACCCCGGAATGGTACCGCTCAGCACCAGCGCGAACACCAGCGCGAACACCGCGAAGCCTTCCAGCACCGCCGCCGGCGCCAGCGAGATGCCGAAGATTTCCGGCTTGGCCTTGGAGGCGCTGATGGCAGAGGCGAGCACGTCGCCCTGGCGCAGGCCGATGTACAGAAGGGCAATGCCCGCCAGCAGGCCGATGCCGAAGATCGCGGTTGCGGCCTCGGCGGTCATCGGATCGCGCTGCAGCGAGAACATGATGACGATGCCGTAGATCACCTGGGAGGACGGCATCAGCGACACGCCGATGAACCGGCCATAACCGGACTCGGTGTCGAGCATCGCACCGATCGCCGCGCTGCCGGCGCGGGCACAGCCAATGCTGCTGCCGATGGCCCCGAGCGCCACCGGCGCGAAGAGACCGACCCACCCAAGAACGAGAAGGAGTTCAGTCACAAGCGTGTCTCCTCTTTGCGGAATGGGCGGAATGGACGCCCCTCTTCCGACATACCCCAATTGAAGAATTCGATGACGTTGAGCCGCAGCCCGTGAACAGTGCCGGCGATCAGCCCCAGCCCCATGTTGATGGCATGCCCGGCCACCAGCACCACCAGCGCCAGCAGCACGCCGACGCCGGGCACCGCATGTACCAGTTGCCCGGCCTGGGCGTTGATGGTCGCCGCCAGCGACGCAGCGGCAAGGCCGAGGGCGAACAGGCGCATGTAGCTGAGCACATCGCTGAAGATATTCACCACCCGGGCCAGGCCCATGAGCCCGGCGGCCACCCGCGCGCCAAGACCGCGCAGGGAAGAGACCGGGCGGTCGCTGGCGAAGACCGCCACGACGCCAAGCCCAAGACCGATGCCGGCAATACCGAGATCGGCGATCACGCCCGTTCCGCCGGCGAGATAGGCGGTGAGCCCACCCAGTGCCACCAGGCACCAGCCGAGCGGCGGCAACCGGCCGACGGTCCCCCGCCCGTGCCAGGCACTCACCAGATTGGCGATGACGAGATGCAGAACGCCGATGCCGACGGTGACCTTCATCATCGCGTCCACATTGGCAAGATCCACCAGATTGAGGCGGGCGAAGACGGTGCCCGCCTTTGGCTCGACGCCGAAATAACTGCCGGTCAGCACGCCAAATACCGTAGTGGACAGCGCCAGCCAATATCCCATCACCAGCATCCGCCGGCTGGTCGGCGAGCCGGAAAATCGGCCACGGAAGGCGAACAACAGCGCCAGCAGCAACAGCCCGTAGCCCGCATCGGTCATGATCATGCCGAAGAAGACGATGAAGGACACGTAGACGATGGCCGACGGATCCCAGCCGCGATAGCCCGGGGTCTGGTAGAACTCGACCAGATTCTCGCCGGCGGCCAGCCCGGGCGCGTTTTCCAGAAGGGTCGGCGGTGCGTCATCTCCGCCCGGCTTTTCCACGTGAGCGGCAATGCCGAGGCGGGCGGCCAACCGCTCGATTTCCTCGACCTGATCGGCGCGAGCCCAGGCCTGCATGACGAAGATGCGCCCGACCTCGGCTGTCTCCAGCGCCGCCCGCCGCCGCGCCGCGCTGTCCCGGGCCCGGGCAAGATTGCCGGCGAGCAGCATCCGCCACTTGCTCAGGTCGCGGCGCTGCATCCACAGATCGTCGAGCCGGATTTCCACCGCCTCAAGCTGGGTCTCCAGCGCCGACAGCGCATGGGCACCAATATGCACCCGTGGCACCGGCATGGCCGAGGCCGGCGGCTCCTGCGGCGACAACACCACCATGAAGGCCGTCCGCCGGTCGCGATAGACCGTCTCGACGGTCAGGCCGGCCGGCTTCAGCCGGCTTTCCTGCCCTAACGGCACCTCATAGAACCAGAGGCGATAGCCGCCGAGCTCCTCCACATCGGGAAAAGCGAACTCGCCCCAGCGGCCGACATCGGCAATGCGCTTGAGCAGCGCCGCCTTCTCGTCCTCCGCCTGGCGCAGGGCACGCCGGTTCTCGCCCGCAGCCGTGATCACCGCCTGCACGTCGAAACCCCCGTCGCGCGTGATCACCCGGCGCGGCGCTGGACAGTCCATCAACCAGCGCAGGGCGTTCATCGCCTCGCGCCCGGTGCCGCTGGGCACCGCTTCCAGCTCCTTTTGCGCATTGCGCAAGGGGATCAGATGCAAGCCGCCGAAGGCCTGCGCCGCATCGAGCACCGCCTCCTTGTCTTCCAGCATGCCCAGCAGGCTGACCTTGCGCAGGGGGACGATGGTCATAGCTCGGCCATCCTTGCGCCTGCCGCCCGCGCGGCGGTCTTGCGCTTTGCCAGCTTGGCGCGGATCACCGCCTCCCGATCCGCATCGGCGAGCGCCATGCGGATCCGGCGGATGTTGCCCTCCGCGCGGGGGATCAGCACCTTCTCGAACAGATTGACCCTGCGGGAAATCACCCGCTCCGCCTCGATCAGCGTTTCCAGCCGCGCATGAGCGATATCCCGCTCCAGCTGCAAGCGGATCAGCTCGCGCAAGGCCGTGACAACCGCGTCGACCCAATGCGGCCGCCCGAGGCGCGGATAGTCGCGCACGGTGATACTTACATCGCCCAGCACCGGCAGCAAGGTTCCGGAGAGGTTGCGCGCGCTCACCTCCACGTGCTCCAGGGTCACAAGCCCATCGAGCGGAACGTCTTCATTGGCCAGCATCGGCAAGGCGGCGCCGGTCTTCGCCACCAGCGTCTTCACCTCCTCGTCGAGCCGGGCAGCCTCGGTCTTCGCCCGCGCCCGCTCGGAGACGATCTGCAGCCGTTTCAGCTCCAGCGAGGGCAGAA
This sequence comes from Stappia indica, assembly GCF_020177335.1. GTDB lineage: Bacteria > Pseudomonadota > Alphaproteobacteria > Rhizobiales > Stappiaceae > Stappia > Stappia indica_B. The sequence continues at coordinate 748,086 of NZ_JAIVMG010000001.1, forward strand.
AGCGCCGGTATTCGGCAAGATGCCCTATTTCGCGGGCCAGCGAGGACTTGTTGAGCGCGACCCGGCTCATCCCACCGCCTCGACCTTCGCCTGATCGGCCTCGCCGTTCTGATGCGGGAAATACCGATCGATGAGATCCTGCTTCATCAGGAGTTGCTCGGGCCGGAAGCATTCCGCCAAGGTCTGCCAGCACAGATCCAGTGCGGTCTCCAGCGACATGGACACCTCGATGTTCATGAACCGCTCGCGGAACAGCGTGCCGAAGCGCAAGAGCTGCAGGTCATAGTCGGAGAGCTCAAAGGCCATCGACTGTTTCTGCTCCGCCTCGCGCGCGCCGGAATAAAACCGGATCATGGTGTTCATGATCTGGCCGTGATCCTCGCGCGTGACCTTGCCGATCACATGTTGCTTGAGCCGCGACAGGGAGCCGAACGGGTCGAGCACACCGCTGTGCAGGTAGAACTGTCCCTCGGTGATGTAACCGGTGTTGTCCGGCACCGGATGGGTGACGTCATTGCCGGGCATCGTCGTCACCGACAGGATGGTCACCGAGCCGGAACCACGGAAATCGCAGGCCTTTTCGTAGCGCCGCGCCAATTGCGAATAGAGGTCGCCCGGGTAGCCCCGGTTGGCCGGCACCCGCTCCATGGCAATCGACACTTCCTTCAGCGCGTCGGCGAAGGCGGTCATGTCGGTCAGGAGCACCAGGACGCGCTTGCCCTCCTCGACGGCGAATTTCTCCGCCACCGCCAGCGCCATGTCCGGCACCAGCAGCCGCTCCACCACCGGATCGGATGCCTGGTTGACGAACATCACCGTGCGCGGGAAGACGCCGGCATCTTCGAACTGCTTCCGAAAGAAGGCGTAATCGTCGAAGATCAACCCAAGCCCGCCGAACACCACCACATCCGCATCCGCCTGGATGCCGATGCGCGCCAGAAACGGATTGTACGGCTCACCGGAGACGGAAAAGATCGGGATCTTCTGGCTTTCCACCAGGCAGTTGAACACGTCGATCATCGGCACATCGGTGCGGATCATGCGCGAGGCCAGCACCCGCTTCATCGGATTGGCCGAGGGGCCGCCGATGGGAATGGCCGGGTCATGCGACAGATCCGGCCCCCGGTCGATCGGCACGCCCGCACCGTCGAACACCCGGCCAAGAATGCTGCCGGAGAAGGTGACCTGCATCGCTTCGCCGAGGAAACGCACCTCGGCGTTGTTGGGCAGCCCCTTGGTACCGAAGTTGACCTGAAGGGAAACCATCTCGCCGTCAATGCCGATGACCTGCGCCAGCGAGGCAAAGCCGTTGTCGCTGGTCACCCGGGCAAGATCGCCGAGACAGGGTTGCCCCTCGCTCTTTCCAGCGCCGGCGCCAGCGCGAATTCGGATGATGTCGCCAACGATATCGACAATGCGTGTATGGGACACCAGCATGATTTATCCCTCGTTCTCGTTACCGACCCCAGGGTATGCGCCCCCGGGCGATGACCGCAACACGTGTGCCGAGTATTGCCGTCGCCCTTTCATTGTGCAACGCAAAAAATATCAAGGGCATGACGATCTCCCCAGGGCAAGGGATCACCGGAAAGGTCACTCGCCAGGCGCGCAATTTCGCGAAAAGGCACCGAAAGATCGGTAAAGATCAATATTTGAGCTTGTCGACGCGCGCTCACCGACCATAGCATCGCCGCCGTCGGATCCGCTCCCTTCGCGACCATTGGCCCCAGCGGCGCGACCCGGCGTTTCAAGGCGCGACCCACTTCGGGGCGCTCGATCGACTTTTGGACAAGGATCACCGAATGACCAGATTCACGCGCCCCGCGCTTGCCCTGACCGCCGCGAGCGCGGCCCTCGCCACTGGCGCCACCCCGGCGCTCGCCCATCTCAACCCCGGCGAGCACGGCTCGTTCGCCGCCGGCTTTTCCCATCCGATGTTCGGGGCCGATCACATCCTGGCGATGGTCGCTGTCGGCCTCTGGGCCTGGCAGATCGGCGGCAAGGCGCTGCTTGGCGTGCCTGCCGCCTTCGTCGGCGCAATGCTCGCCGGCTTCGTGCTCGCCATCGCCGGCGTGCCGCTCCCATTCGTTGAGCCGGCGATTCTCGCCTCGGTGATCGCCATCGGCCTGCTCGCTGCCCTCGCCGTCCGTCTGCCGGTCGGACCTTGCGCGGTGATCGTCGCCGCCTTCGCCCTGTTCCATGGCCATGCCCATGGCGGCGAGATCGGCGCGGCAACGCAGGTCGCCTATGGCGCCGGCTTTGCCCTGGCGACCGCCCTGCTGCACGGCGCCGGCCTTGCCATCGGCTATGGCGCGGGCGCGCTGTTCGGACGGTCCGGCCTGTCCGGCCTCACCGTCACCCGGGTGCTTGGCGGCCTGACCGCGCTGGCCGGCGCCGCGCTGATCTGGGCCTGAGCCAGCGCGCACATCGACAGCTGCGGTTGATCTTCCGCAACGCCCGGTAGCTGATACTGGGCTATGCTGAACTCCAGCCGGACGGGCCGATGCGGCCCGCCCGGCCTCTCTCGTCCATCGCAGACCGCGGGAAGGAGACAGCATGCCAAGCACCATGAAAGCGGCCGTCGTCCGGGAATTCGGAGCCCCGCTCCAGATTTCCGAAGTCGCCAAGCCGGAGGTCGCGCCCGGCAAGATCATCGTCAAGATCGCCGCCAGCGGCGTGTGCCACACGGACCTTCATGCCGCCGAGGGCGACTGGCCGGTCAAGCCGCAGCCGCCGTTCATTCCCGGACATGAAGGCGTTGGCCATGTGGCTGCCGTCGGCGCCGGTGTCACCTCCGTGAGGGAAGGCGACCGGGTCGGTGTGCCGTGGCTGCACACGGCCTGCGGCCACTGCAAGCACTGCGTCGGCGGCTGGGAAACCCTCTGCGGCGACCAGCAGAACACCGGCTACAGCGTCAATGGCGGCTTTGCCGACTACGTTCTCGCCGATCCCGATTATGTGGGCCATCTGCCCGATGGGCTGGAGTTCAACCCGGCCGCGCCGGTGTTGTGCGCCGGGGTCACCGTCTACAAGGGCCTGAAGGAAACCGAGGCCCGGCCCGGCCAGACCGTGGTCATCACCGGCATTGGCGGGCTTGGCCACATGGCGGTGCAATACGCCAAGGCGATGGGCTTTCACGTCATCGCCGTCGATATCGCCGAGGACAAGCTGGCGCTGGCACGCGATCTCGGCGCCGACCTGACGATCAATGCGCTCGAAGCCGATCCGGCAGAAGAGGTGCAGAAAGGCGGCGGGGCGGAAGGGGTACTGGTCACCGCCGTTTCGCCGAAGTCGTTCAGCCAGGGCTTTCACATGCTGGCACGCGGCGGCACCATGAGCCTTGTCGGCCTGCCGCCGGGCGATTTCCCGCTGCCGATCTTCGACACGGTGCTGAACCGCAAGACCATTCGCGGCTCCATCGTCGGCACGCGCAACGATCTGGCCGAGGCGATGCAATTCGCCGCCGAAGGCAAGGTCGCCGCCCATTACACCACCGACCGTCTCGACAACATCAACGCCATCTTCGACCGGATGCGGGCCGGCACGATCGATGGACGGATCGTGATGGAAATCTGACCAGAGGGAAGCGCCGCCGCGTCCTGTCCGGCGCGGCGGCCTCCCCGCCTCGGGCCTAAAACTCCGCCCGGGTGATCCAGTCGTGATCGGGATGGTTCTGGAAACGCCACTTGCGCAAGGGGCCGGCCATCACGTTGAGATAGTACATCTCATAGCCATAGGGCGCGCCGCAGGGGTGATGCCCCTTGGGCACCAGCACCACATCGCCATCGGAGACCGCCATGGTCTCGTCCAGCGCGCCATCCTCGGTGAAGACCCGCTGGAAGCCGAAGCCCTGCGCCGGATTGAGCCGGTGATAGTAGGTTTCCTCCAGATAGGTCATCTCCGGGAAGGCATCCTCGTCATGACGGTGCGGCGGGTAGGACGACCAGTTGCCCTGGGGGGTGAACACCTCGGTCACCAGCAGGCTGTCGGCGATGTCCTTGTCCTCCATGGCGATGGGATGGATGTAGCGGGTGTTGGCGCCGCGCCCGCGCTCCTCGAAGCCAATATTCTCGATCCGGCGCACCGGATGGTTGCCCTTGCCCGGGGCGGTGCAGACCGCCAGGGTGCATGCGGTGGTCGCCCGGGCGCTCCAGTTGCTGCCGTTCGGCACATAGACGCAATCGGGCACCTTGCGCTCGAACACGCTCATGCGGGTGCCGAGTTCGCCGAAGGATTGGCCGCCGGCGTCGATCTCCGCCCGCCCCTCGACCAGCACCAGGATCGCCTCCCGGTCACCGGTCGCCTCGGCGGCGCTTTCGCCCGGCGCCAGGTGATAGAGCCCGAAGCCGACATAGCCCCAGCCGGCGCTTTCCGGCGTGATGTCATGCACCTTGCCGCTCTTGCCGTTTGGCCTGACCAGAAGATCCGCCATCAGTTCGTCTCCCTTGCCGGGGCCTTGTCGAGCCCGCAGTCCCGCGCCATGCGCCGCAGGGCCTGAAGCCCCATCGACTGATAGTGGACCGGATCGCGCTGATCCGGGTCCTGCTCCGCTTCGATCACCAACCAGCCGGAATAACCATGCTCGGCGGCGATGCGCAGCACCGGTTCGAAGGCCACGCCCCCGTCCGGATCGCCCGGTACGGTGAAGACGCCGCGCCGCACGCCTTCCAGGAAGCTCAAGCCCTGTTCGCGCACCTCGGCCATGACATCGGGCCGCACGTTCTTGGCGTGCAAGTGGCTCACCCGCCCCATGTGCCGGCGGGCCAGCGCCTCCGGGTCGCCACCGCCGAAAAAGGCGTGGCCGGTGTCGAGCAGCAACCGGGTCGCCGGGCCGGTCTCGGCCATGAACCGGTCGATCTCCGCTTCGCTCTCCACCACCGTGCCCATGTGGTGATGATAGACCAGCGGCACGCCCTCGGCCGCGCAATGGGCGGCGACCGCCTCCACATCCTTGCAGAAGGCGGCGAACCGCTCCGGATCGAGCCGGGGCCGGTCATTGACCGGTGTGTCATCGGCGCCATGCACCGCGTTGGAGGTCTCGCAGGCGATGCAAACCGGCGAGCCCATCGCCTTCAACCGATCAAGATGCGGCTGGATCGCGCGGATTTCCTCCTCGACCGAGCGGGTCAGGAGGTTGAGCGAATACCAGGCGGAGACGAACCGCAGGCCATGGGGCTCCAGCACGGCGCGCAGTTCTTCCGGGTCGACCGGGAACTTGTGGCCGTTCTCGATGCCGTCGAAGCCGATCTCGCCCGCCTGACGCAGGCAGGTTTCCAGCGGGATATGGGCGCCGAGGGTCTGGTCATCGTCGTTCGACCAGGCAATCGGGTTGGTGCCATAGAGGATCATCGCAGTCGCTTTCCGCTCGCCGCCGTCAGTCGGCCGGCCGTTGATGTGTGAGAGCCTGTTCGTAGGACTGGCGCGCCGCCCGCACCTCGGTCCGGCCGGAGACTTCCGGCACGGCCACGTCCCACCAGTGACCGCCCGCATCGGTGGAGATGCGCGGGTCGGTGTCGATGACGATCACATGACTGCGGTCGGAGGCGCGCGCCCGCTGCAGCGCCGCCTCCAGCCCGGCGATGTCATCGACCTTTTCCGCGATCGCGTTCATCGACGCGGCATGGGCGGTGAAGTCGATGGCGCTCGGCTGCACATGGCGGGCCGTATCGAGCAGGTTGTTGAAGCTCTCCCCGCCGGTGGCCCGCTGCAGACGGTCGATGCAGCCAAACCCGCGATTGTCGAGCAGCACGACGATCAGCTTGACCCCGAGCATCACCGAGGTGGCCAGCTCCGAGTTCATCATCATGTAGGAGCCGTCGCCGACCATGACGATCACGTCCCGGTCCGGATGGGCCATCTTCGCGCCGACACCGCCGGCGATCTCGTAGCCCATGCAGGAAAAGCCGTATTCCATGTGGTAGCCGTTTGGCCGCCCCGCCTGCCACAGCTTGTGCAGCTCGCCCGGCAGGCCGCCGGCAGCCCCCAGAACGATGGCGTTCTCGTCACTGGCGCGCTGCACCGCGCCGATCACCTGGGCATCGCTCGGCAGGGCATTGCCGGCGGGCGGCGCGGTCACCTTAGCCACAGCATCGAGCCACTCGGCGCGCAAGGCGGGCGCCGGCGGCGTTGCCGCATGATCGCCGAGAAGCGCCGACAACTCGTTCAGCGCGCCATCGGCATCGGCGACCAGCGACAGGGCGTCGTGCTTCATCGCGTCATAGGCGGCGACATTGATCGACAGGATGCGCCGGTCCGGGTTGCGAAACAGCGCCCAGGAGCCGGTGGTGAAGTCCTGAAAGCGGGTACCGACGCCGATCACCAGATCCGCTTTTGCCGCGACCGCGTTGGCGGCAGAGGAACCGGTAACGCCAATGGCGCCGAGGTTCAGCGGATGATCCGCCGGCAGCGCCGACTTGCCCGCCTGGGTCTCGGCCACCGGGATGCCATGAGCCTCGGCAAAGGCGGCGAGGCTGGCACAGGCGCCGGCGTAATGCACCCCGCCCCCGGCAATGATCAGCGGGGTTTTCGCGGCCAGGATCGCCTCGGCGGCGGCCTGCACCTCCATGCGATCCGCCCGTGGACGGCGACGGCGCCAGGTCTTTTGCGCAAAGAAATTCTCCGGCCAGTCGAAGGCCTCGGCCTGCACATCCTGACAGAAGGCCAGGGTCACCGGCCCGCAAGCGACCGGATCGGTCAGGGTGGCCATGGCGCGGGGCAGCGCGGTCAGGAGATGCTCGGGCCGGGTGATCCGGTCGAAATAGCGGCTGACCGGGCGAAAACAGTCATTGACCGAAACCGTGCCGTCCTCGAAATCCTCCACCTGCTGCAACACCGGGTCCGGGGCGCGGTTGGCAAACACATCCCCCGGCACCAGCAGCACCGGCAGGCGGTTGACATGGGCAAGGGCGGCGGCCGTCACCATGTTGGCGGCGCCCGGGCCGATGGAGGTGGTCACCGCCATGGCCTGACGCCGGTTTCGCGCCTTGGCATAGGCAATCGCCGCATGGGCCATGCCCTGCTCGTTGTGGCCGCGCCAGGTCGGGAATTCATCCCCCGCCGCCTGCAACGCCTCGCCGAGACCAGCGACATTGCCATGGCCGAAGATCGCCCAGCATCCGGGGATCAGCGGCTCGCCCTCCTCGTTCTTCTGGGCGATGAGATAGCGTACCATCGCCTGCGCGGCGGTCAGCCGGATCGTCGTCATGCCTTGGCTCCCATCGTCTTTGCACCGGCGGCGGTCTCTCGCGCCGCGTCCCAGGCCGCGCACAGCCCGACGAAGGCCTCGCGCATGGCCCGCACCGCCGCCGCGTCGTCAATCTCGCCGGCCAGCCACTTGCGCGCACTCGGCCCGAAGATCGTCCGGCCGACGGCAAAGCCCTTCACCAGATCGAACCCGGCCGCAACCTCGAAACTGGCCCGCAGGCGATCCGCCGGCGCATCGAGCCCGAGAACGACAATACCGCGCACATGCGGATCGTTGCGGGAGATCGCCGCGCAGGTTTTCTCCCAGCCGGCGGCGCTCGTCATCGGCTCCAGCTTCCACCAGTCCGGATAGACGCCGAGATCGTAGAACCGCTGAATGACGGCGGCGGTGGTGTCGTCGCCGACCGGCCCGACCTTGGACGGAATCACTTCCAGCAACAGCTCCAGCCCATTGGCGCGCGCCGCCCGGGCGAGCCGCACGACACGCTCCTCCTGCTGACGCTTCATCTCCGGCTCATCGTCCGGATGATAGAAGCACAGCACCTTGACCACATGCTCCGTCGGCCATTCGGCGAGATCGGAGCCATAGTCCGGGCCGATTTCCAGCTCAAGCGGGCGCGAACCGGGCCGCTCCACCGGCCGGCCAATCCACAGACCCGTGCCGGCGGCATCATAAAGCGCCTGCGGCCCGAGCCGGCCATCGCAAAGAATGCCGTACCCGTCCAGGTCCCCCTTCACCGCCAGCGCCGCAGCAAGACACAGCCGCTTGAAAGCGCCGATCCGCTTCGGATCCGCGCCCAGTTCCTCGGCCATATCCTCAAGCTGCTTGCGGTGATCGAAGGCAAACACCCGCATCTCGGGCCAGTCGCCGCGCCGATTGGTCGACCAGTGCACCTGTTCCAGCGCCGCGTCGTGGCGCAGCGCGGGCACGCGCACACCGCGCTCCAGAAAGAAGCGCAACTCCTCCCAGCTCGGATAGGACGGCGCACAGCCATGGCGCGACACGGCCAGCGCACCGCAGGCATTGGCATAGGTGAGCGCGGTCTTCCAGTCCCTGTCGTCAAGCCAGCCCTTGAGCAGGCCGGACATGAAGCCATCGCCGGCACCGAGCACATTGAACACCTCAATGGGAAAGCCCGGACCGGAGATCCCTGCGTCGAGATCGTCCGGAATCGGTCCAGTGAAGGCGACAGCGCCCATGGGGCCGCGCTTGCACACCAGCGTCGCCGCCGTCACGGCGCGTACCGCGCGCAAGGCCGCGAGCGTATCGGTGCTGCCGCCGGCGATGTGGAATTCCTCCTCCGTGCCGACGATCAGGTCGAACAGCGGCAGGGTCGATTGCAGCTTGGCGGTGACTTCCGGCGAGGCGATGAACCGGCTTTCCCCGGCATCATGGCCGGCAAGCCCCCAGAGATTCGGCCGGTAGTCGATGTCGAGTGCCGTGCGCGCGCCGCTGTCGCGGGCAAGGCGCAGCGCCTTCAGCACCGCCGCTTCCGTCCGGGGATGGGACAGATGGGTGCCAGTGGCGACCACCGCGCGGGCCGAGGCGATGAAGTCCGCGTCAATGTCGTCTTCACACAGCGCCATGTCGGCGCAATTGTCGCGATAGAAGATCAGCGGAAACTGTTCCTGATCGCGAATGCCGAGCAGCACCAGCGCGGTCAACCGCTCCGGATCGGTGACGACGCCGGAGACATCGACCCCTTCGCGCTGCAACTGCTCGCGAATGAACCGGCCCATGTGCTCATCGCCGACCCGGGTGATCAGCGCCGATTTCAGACCGAGCCGCGCGGTGCCGGCGGCCATGTTGGTCGGCGACCCGCCGATATACTTGCCGAAGGAGCGCATATCCTCCAGCCGCCCGCCCACCTGCGCCCCGTAAAGATCAACGGAGGCGCGGCCGATGGTGATCACATCCAGCGTCTTCACAAGTTTCCCACCATGACAATCGGGCTCCCCGTCCTATCAATCCCTGAAACCGACCCACATCGCCCGACACCATCCGGCAGCCGTCCGCAGGCCATCACGCAGGCTCAAAACGGAACATAAATTCCATTTTCCCGCCCCGCAACCGGATTTTCACCTTTCTCCCGGTCTGCCACTCGGAATACCCCCGAAGCCCCTTACCACGAAGCCGGGCCGGCCTCCGCCCTTCCACTTGGCCAGAGGACCAGGCAAGAACGCGCCGTTATTCCCTCCGGAATTCGCCAAATGAGAGTTGGGAGTGTAATTTTTCTTACGCAAAATCAAGGCATAACGGACCTTACACCGAGAGCGCCGGTTGACGACAGGCAGACCCGCATGGCGCCGTGCTCCCACCCCAACCGGCGAGACCGCTCCGAACCCGACCTCCTCGCCAGATTTTGGAATATTCATTCCATTAATGGCGCCGCGGGGCCGACCGTCCGCGCCGCCGGCCACCCTCCGGCAGTCCTCCGGCCAGGGCGGAGCTGATATGCGGCGCACACGATTTTCGTTGCACCGCACACGGTTATGTGGTCTACGGCTTGTGCCAGCGCTGCGTGGAGAGACGGTCCGACCGTTCACGGCGCCTTCAGGCCCAGCAACTTTCCTGATCCGATCGTTGCCCGAGAAAGCCGCCTCCTCCGGGAAGCGCATGACCAAGGCAGCTGATCTGCGCAAGCTCCCTTTATCGACAACGCTCGCACTCGCCCTGCGCCGGCACTTGCCTGGCGCGCGGCGACATAGCAAGGATTCGACTTGACCACTTTTTCTGATCTCGGCCTCGCCGAGCCGATCCTGAAAGCCGTTGCGGCCGAAGGCTATACTTCGCCGACGCCGATCCAGGCACAGGGCATCCCCGCAATTCTGTCCGGCAGCGACGTTCTGGGCCTCGCCCAGACCGGCACCGGCAAGACCGCTTCTTTCGTGCTGCCGCTGCTTCATCGCGTGTGCCAGCAGAAGGGCCGTCCGCAGCCCAAGACCTGCAGCTCGCTGATTCTCGCTCCAACCCGCGAACTGGCGGCGCAGATCGCCGACAGCATCCGCGCCTATGGCCAGAAGGTGCGCCATTCGTCGACCGTCGTGGTCGGCGGCGCCCGGCCGATGCCGCAGATCCGCAACCTTGCCCGTGGCATCGACATCGTCGTCGCCACGCCGGGCCGCCTGCTCGACCACATGTCGACCGGTGCCGTGCGTCTCGACCAGACCACGACCATCGTCCTCGACGAGGCCGACCACATGCTGGATCTTGGCTTTCTGCCGGCGATCCGCAAGATTCTCGCCGCCCTGCCGGCAGAGCGCCAGACCGTGCTCCTGTCCGCAACGATGCCCAAGCCGATCCGTGCGCTTGCCGACGACTTCCTGCGCAATCCGCAGGAAATTGCCGTCGCCCCGGCTTCCAAGCCGATCGACCGGATCGAGCAGAAGGTGCTGCTGATCGAGCGTGACGCCAAGCGCCAGGCGCTGGTCGACGTGCTCAACACCGAAAACATGGAACGGGCGATCGTCTTCACCCGCACCAAGCATGGCGCCGACAAGGTGGCGCAGCATCTTGAGCGGGCCGGCTTCTCCTCCGCCGCGATCCACGGCAACAAGAGCCAGGGCCAGCGCCAGCGTGCGCTCGACGCCTTCCGCTCCGGCCGCACCCCGGTGCTCGTCGCCACCGATATCGCCGCGCGCGGCATCGACGTGGATGGCGTCTCGCATGTGGTGAATTTCGAACTGCCGAACGTGCCGGAATCCTACGTCCACCGCATTGGCCGGACGGCGCGCGCGGGCAAGAGCGGCTTTGCCGTCTCCTTCTGCGACCGCAGCGAACGGCCGTTCCTGCGCGACATCGAGAAGCTGATCGGCAAGACGCTGGTCGAGCGCGAGGACGATGGCCCGATGCCCTCCAAGGGGCGCAAGCCCTCCCGGCGGCCGTTCAAGCCCCGGGCCGAGGGTGACGCCGGTGCCAATGGCAAGCCGCGCGGCTTCCGTGGCAAGCCGCAGGGAGCCAAGCGCGGCCCCCGCGAGGATCGTCCCTCCGGCTCCGAAGGCGGCTATCGCGGCCGGCAGCGCCGGTTCGATTCGGCGCATACCGGCTAACGACCACATCGGCCTTTTGGGCCAATACCGACACGAAAACGCCGGCGCCTCTCGCGCCGGCGTTTTCATTTTCCGCCTGCCCGGCGGAATTGCGTCTCGTCCGCGCGGAGCAAATCCCCCCTCAGAAGATGCCGTTTTCCCGCTGCAAGGCGCGGACATAGGCGACAATCGCCGCCACATCCGCTTCACTCACCTCCGGCACCGGCGCCATGTCGCCGAAGGTCCAGTGATGCTGGCGCACGCCGCGCGTGGCGGCGAGGAAGAACGCGCCATCGGCATGGTGGCTAGGCTCGTAGATCTTGTGCACCAGCGGCGGCCCCTGCCCGCCCCGCCCGGCGGCGTTGCCCCCGTGGCAGGTGGCACAATTGGCCGCAAACAGCGCCGCCCCGGCCCGCTCCGTCTCGGACAGACGCGCCGGGACCTTCACGCTCGCAAGCGCCGCGCCACCAGCGCCGGGCGCGGACGGCGGGGCCTCGCCGCCGCGCAGGAGCAGCGCACCGGCAACGCCGGCAGCGATCACCACAAGCAGCGCCAGGACCTTGCCTTTTCCGCTCATGCCGCCCCCGTCATGCCAGAGGATCCGCGCCGGCCAGATCGTCGAGGATCGGGCAGTCGGGCCGTGCATCGCCGTGGCAGCTTTCGGCAAGCCGCTTCAGCACCTTCTTCATGGCCTGCAGTTCGGCGATCTTGCGCTCGACTTCGCCGATCTTTTCCAGCGCCACCGCCTTCACATCGGCGCTGGCGCGCTGCTCGTTGTCGTAGAGCGACAACAGCGCCCGGCATTCGTCGATGGTAAAGCCAAGGCTGCGGGACCGCTGCAGAAACCGCAGCCGGTGCACGTCCTTGTCGCTGTAGTCGCGATAGCCATTGGCCGCGCGGGTCGGAGTGACCAGCGCGATCTCTTCATAGTAGCGAATGGTTTTTGCGGGAAGGTTCGACCGTTCCGCCGCAGCACCGATGTTCATGGTCCGCCTCGTCGGGTTACTCCGAGGCCAAGGTGAACCATCCAGCTACGGGAAGGTCAAGCGCCCCGATCCTGTCGGACCGGGGCGTTTTCGTCAGTTCGCGCCGTCGATCCGCGCCATCTCGATGACCACATCGGCGCCGGACAGGGCGTGGCTCGCCCGATAGCCGCCCTCGAAGGGCTCACCGACGGTCAGTTCCAGTGCCAGCGTGTCGCCAGCGATCCGCTCCCGGTGCTCCTCGACCGCCTGCAACAGGCTGTCCGGCACGGTGAGATTGAGGCGGATCCGGTCGGTGACGTTGAAATCGCCATCCTTGCGGGTCTGCTGGATCAGGCGCACCAGATCGCGGGCAAGCCCCTCGCGCTCCAGCTCCGGATAAAGGCGCGTGTCCATCACCACCACACCGCGGCTGGCGTCGAACAGGCCCGTATCGGCCCCTTCAGTCGCCATCACCCGCATGGTGTAGTCTTCCGGCGGCAGCTCGATGCCGGCAAGCTCGACGATGCCGTCGGGACGCAGGGTCCAGTTGCCGGACTTGGAGGCGATCATCACCTCCTTCATCTTCTTGCCGAGACGCTTGCCGATCTGCGGCTTGACCACAAGGCTGTGCTCGCCGACCGAAAGCGGGTCGCTTTCCAGCACCACTTCCTTGACGTTGACCTCATCGGCGATCAGCGAAGCGTAGGGCCGCAGCTCCTCGATGTCCGCATGGGCGATGGTCAGGGTCTTCAGCGGCAAACGCGCACGCAGGCGCTTGGCTTCGCGCAGGGACATGACGCTGGCGCAGATCTCGCGGATCAGGTCCATGCGGCGCACCAGCACCGGATCGTGTGGCAGGGCTGCCGCCTCCGGCCAGTCGGCCAGATGCACGGACAGCTCCCCGGTCAGCCCCTTGTAGATCCGCTCACTGACGAACGGCATCATCGGCGCCAGGGTGCGCGTCAGATGGGTCAGCACGGTGTAGAGCGTATCGAGCGCGTCGCGCTTGTCCTCATCGGTCGTCTCGGTCCAGAACCGGGCACGGCCGCGCCGGATGTACCAGTTGTTGAGCGCGTCGATGTAGCCCGGCACCACCGCATAGGCGGCCGGAATGTCATAAGCGTCGAGCGCGCCCTCGATCTTCTCGATCAGCTCCCGCGTCTTGGCGAGGATGTAGCGATCAAGCAGCCCCTTCTGGTCGAAGCGAACCTCGGCCTTGTAGCCATCGGCATTGGCGTAGAGCGTGAAGAAGTAATAGGCGCTCCAGATCGGAATGATCGCCTGGCGCAGGGACTGGGCAATGCCGCGCCCGTCCTTGGCCACCGCAAGATCGCCGCCCACCAGCAGCGGCGAGGACAGCATGTACCAGCGCAGCGCGTCGGCGCCGTAGGTGTTGAACACCCCGACCGGGTCCGGATAGTTCTGCAGCCGCTTGGAAAGCTTCTGCTTGTCCTCGTCCAGAACGACGCCATGACAGACCGCGTTGCGGAACGGCGCCTGATCGAAGATCGCGGTGGACAGCACCATCAGGGTGTAGAACCAGCCACGGGTCTGGGCGACGTATTCGACGATGAAGTCGGCGGGGAAGTTCTGCTCGAACCGCTCCTTGTTCTCGAACGGGTAATGCACCTGGGCGAAGGGCATGGAGCCGGAATCGAACCACACGTCGAGCACTTCCGGCACCCGGCGCATCATCGACTTGCCGCTCGGATCATCCGGGTTCGGCCGCACCAGCTCGTCGATCATCGGCCGGTGCAGATCGTCCGGCCGCACGCCGAAGTCAGCCTCGATCTCGTCCAGCGAGCCGTAGACATCCATGCGCGGGAAATCGGGATTGTCGCTGACCCAGACCGGGATCGGGCAGCCCCAGAAGCGGTTGCGGGAGATGTTCCAGTCGCGGGCGTTCTCCAGCCACTTGCCGAACTGGCCGTCGCGCACGTGCTCCGGCACCCAGTCGATCTCGCGGTTGAGCTCGACCATACGGTCCTTGAAGGTGGAGACTGCCACATACCAGGCGTCGATCGCCTTGTAGATCAGTGGCGTGTCCGTGCGCCAGCAATGGGGATAGTCGTGCAGGTAGGTCTCATGCCGATAGACCACCTTACGCGCCTTCAGGTCGCGAATGATGTCCTTGTTGGCCTCGATCACGTTCTGCCCGACGTAATCCTTCACCTCGGCGGTGAACTTGCCCGCCTCGTCCACCGGCACCACCAGCGGGATGTTCCGGTCGCGGGCGAGCTCGAAGTCGTCCTCACCGAAGCCCGGCGCGATATGCACGCAGCCCGTGCCGTCGCCCGCCTCGACGAACTCGGCGGCCAGCACCTGGAAGGCGTTTTCCGTGCCGGCGAAATACGGGAACAGCGGCTCGTAGGGCGCACCGGCCAGCTCGGCGCCGGTAAAGGTGCCAACGCGAGTCCACTCGGCGAACTCGCGCTCGTAGCGCTCCAGCGCCGCCTCGGCGAGGATCACCCGTTCGCCATCCGATTCCAGCACGGCGTAGGCAAGGTCGGGCGACACGGCGAGTGCCAGGTTCGACGGCAGGGTCCAGGGGGTCGTCGTCCAGGCCAGCAGCCGGGTCGGGACAGCGGCGAAACGCTCGTCGGTCAAGAGGAAGCCGACGGTCAGCGCCGGGTCCTGGCGCTCGCGATAGGAGTTGTCGAGACGGGTCTCGAAATTCGACAGCGGCGTCTGCACCGCCCAGGAATAGGGCACCACGCGATAGCCGCGATAAACGAGCCCCTTGTCCCAGAGCTGCTTGAAGCCCCAGATGACGCTTTCCATGAAGGAAAGGTTCATCGTCTTGTAATCGTTCTCGAAGTCGACCCAGCGCCCCTGCCGGTTGACGTAATACTCCCACTCATTGGTGAAGCGCATCACCGAGACGGAGCAATGGGCGTTGAACTTGCCGATGCCGTATTCGAGGATCTCGTTGCGGCCCGAGATGCCCAGTTCCTTTTCCGAGGTCAGCTCAGCCGGCAGGCCGTGGCAATCCCAGCCGAAGCGGCGCTCGACGCAATCGCCGCGCATGGTGCGGTAGCGCGGGACCAGATCCTTGACGAAACCGGTGGCCAGATGCCCGTAGTGCGGCAGGCCGTTGGCGAAGGGAGGTCCATCGTAGAAGATGTACTCGCCGGCGCCCTCTTTGCGGCGCTGCTCCACCGAAGCCTCGAAAATCCGGTTTTCTTCCCAGAACTTGAGGATGTCTTCCTCCAGCTTCGGAAAATTGGGGGTTGGATCGATGGCCTCGTACATCAGGAACGTCCCGTCTTGTTGTTCGCCCCCCGCCGGGGCGCTGATTTCGACCGCAAACGGCCGAACCGGTGGGTTAGCCGACCGGCGGCAAAAAAACAATCGTCACCTGTCAAATCCGCCGCTGGAACGGCAGGCAGGCATCAGGCGCGCGTCACCTTCGGATCGCTGGCCGGGAACCGGCCGCGCGTGTCGACGATCAGCGCCGCTTCGCGGCCGATCATCTCGTAGTCGAAGGCGTCGTGGTCGGTGGCGACCACCACCGCATCGCAGCCGGCAACGGTGGCCGCATCGGCGGCGACCGGCGTCAGCACCCGGCCTCCCTCCAGCGTCAGTTCGGCAACATAAGGATCGGCAAAGATCACCTCGCCCCCCTTGGCCAGGATGCGCTCGATCACCAGAAGGCTGGGCGATTCCCGCACATCGTCGATGTTTTTCTTGAAAGACGCACCGAGCACCAGCACCCGCGAGCCGTTCAGCGACTTGCGTGCGCCGTTCAGCGCATCCATCAGCTTTTCAACGATGAAGTCGGGCATGTAGCGGTTGATCTCGCCTGCCAGCTCGATGAACCGGGTGTGCAGACCGTATTCGCGCGCCTTCCAGGTCAGGTAGAAGGGATCGACCGGAATGCAGTGCCCGCCAACGCCGGGACCGGGATAGAAGGCGGTGAAGCCGAAGGGCTTGGTCGCCGCCGCGCGGATGACGTCGAAAATGTCGATGCCCATGCGGTCGGCCAGGGTCTTCATCTCGTTGACAAGGCCGATGTTGACCGCCCGGTGGATGTTCTCCAGCAGCTTGGTCATCTCCGCGACCCGAGTGGAGGCCACCGGCACCAGCGTATCGACCGCCGGACCGTAGAGCGCCTGAGCCGCCGCCAGACAGGCCGGCGTGACGCCGCTCACCACCTTCGGGATGCGGCGAATGTCGAACTGGGCGTTACCCGGGTCCTCGCGCTCCGGCGAATAGACGACGAACACATCGCGGCCGACTTCCAGATCCGAGCGCATCAACTCCGGCAGCATGTCTTCCTCGGTGGTGCCCGGATAGGTGGTGCTTTCCAGCGCCACCACCTGCCCTGAGCGCAGATGCGGCCGAATGCTGCGGGCGGCGTCGAGGATATAGCCGATATCCGGATCGTGATATTTGCCCAGCGGGGTCGGCACGCACAGGATCAGCGCATCGCACTCGGCGGCAAGGGCGAAATCGTCGGTGGCGACGAAGGGACTGGCGAAGCGCACCTCCTCGGTGCGGCTTCCGACATAGCGGGTGTAGCCCTGCCGCGCATTGAGATCGGCCACCTTGCCCGGATCGACGTCGAAGCCGACGACCGAATAGCCGATCTCGCTGAAGCGCAGCGCCAGCGGCAAACCGACGTAGCCAAGGCCGATGATGCCGATCCGCGCGGTCCGGTCGGCCATGCGCGCCGTCAGACCGGCCAGCGCGGCGTTTCCTGTCATGTCCGCATTCATGTCGTGTTCCGTCAAACTATCGCAGCGCCGGTGCAGGGAGGGGATCGACCTGCGTCTCACCGGCGGCGCCTTCGAAGTGCTGGAGCCATCCGTTTGGCACGGGGACCCGGCCGGGGCAAGAGAGCGAGCGAGTGCTTGCCGCCCGTTGCGGCATTTTTCACCGGTTCGGGCAAGCGCTTGCCGGCGCGTCGGTCAGCCGTTCGCCTTGCCGAGCGCCCGCACCACCCGGTCCAGCTCAGCGATCGCACCGACAATATGATAGAGCGAGGACGCCGGCGCCGGCTCGGCGACAATCTCGCCATCCGGCAGGATCCGGTCGAACCAGAGCCCATCCGTCTCAACGGCGAGAAACCGTTCCAGTGCGGCGATGGCACGCAGCGCATCGGCGAGACAGGCCGCCCGCTCCGGCGCCGAAGCGGCTTCCTCGGCCTGGATCAACGCCGCCTTCAGCCATTCGGTCTGCGACCACAGGCGGGCGTGGGTTTCCAGCGGCTGAAGATCGTTGGTCAATGAGAAAAACGCCACCTGTCGCTGCGGACAGATGCCATGATCGCGGCCAATCACATAAAGCGCCCGCGCCGCCGCGAGCGCGTCCGTCCGCCCGCGCGCCCGGGCCCAGCCGGTCAGGAGCCACGCCCATTCGAACTGATGGCCGGGCTCCACCACCCGCCCCTCGGCGCCGGGCATCGGCTGCCAGTCGCCATCGAAGAATTCGCGCAAGGCCCCGGTCACCGGGGAAATGAACCGAGAAAGCGCCAGCTCCGCGATTTCATCGGCCATCTCCTCCCAGGCCGGATTGTCGCTGACCGCTTCCCAGGCGCGGGCCGCCTCGAACAGATGCATATGCGGATTGGCCCGCAGCGGCAGGCGACGCGGCACATCCTCTTCGAAACCGGCCTCCGCATGGGCATAGCGCTCGCACAGCTCAGCGGCCAGCCAGCCGGCGCGCTGTTCCATCTCGCCGCGCAATTCGGGCAGTGCTGCCGCGAGGTGGGCATAGGCCAGAAGGGCGAAGCTCTGGTCGTAGAGATCGAAGCTCCCCTCTCCGTCGCCCCCGGATGCAGTGCGAAGGCGGATCGTCCCGTCCGACGCTTCGAAATCGCGCAGGAACCCGATAAGCCCCTTACAGGCGATCTCGCCCGCCGGTCCGCTCCACCCCAGATCGCGGCCAACGAGGAAGGCATAGATCTGGCGCGGCGGCACACGCGGACGGGACACGGCGCCGGTATCGGTCGCGGTGGCAAGGTCGAGCTTTTCGGCGAAGCACCCGGTTTGCGGGTCGAAGCCGGCCACCGCCCAGACCGGTAATGCCGCATCCCGCAACCAGGCGACCAGCCGGTCCCGGGACGCCGCGAGTGCCTTTGCATCCTGTGCGCTCATGGTCTGTCTCCCCTCACCCCAGAAAAACGCCAGGTCCAAACCCTCAGATGGTCTGGTTGTAGGCACCGACTTCCGGGTTCTCCCGAAGCACCGCGTCGACCGCGTGGAACATCTCCTTCAGCCGCGCTTCGGAGACCGGGCTTTCCACCACGACCACCAGCTCCGGCTTGTTCGAGGACGCCCGCACGAGACCCCAGGTGCCGTCCTCGCTGACGACCCGCACACCATTGACAGTCACCAGATCGCTGATCGCCTGGCCGGCAAGCCGCTCGCCCTTCCCTTGCATCGCCTGGAAGCGCGCGATCACCCGGTCCACCACCTGGTATTTGATCTCGTCGTCGCAATGGGGCGACATGGTCGGCGAGCCCCAAGTCTTCGGCAGGGCGCGGCGGAGGTCCGCCATGCTGCGATCCGGGTTGCGGTCCAGCATGTCGAGGATGGCAATCGCCGACACCAGACCGTCGTCATAGCCCCGGCCGATCGGCCCGTTGAAGAAGTAGTGGCCGGACTTTTCGAAACCGACCAGCGCGCCCAGTTCGTTCACCCGACGCTTCATGTAGGAATGGCCGGTCTTCCAGTATTCGGTCACCGCGCCATTGGCCTGCAACACCGGATCAGTCGCGAACAGGCCGGTGGATTTCACATCGACGACAAAGCGGCTTTCGGGGTGCAGCGCCGACAGATCGCGCGCCAGCATCACCCCGACCTTGTCGGCGAAGATCTCCTCACCCTCGTTGTCGACCACGCCGCAGCGGTCGCCATCGCCATCGAAGCCGAGGCCGACTTCCGCGCCGACCTCCAGCACCTTGTCGCGCAGGGCATGCAGCATCTTCATGTCTTCGGGGTTGGGGTTGTAGCGCGGGAAGCTGTGGTCCAGCTCGCAGTCGAGCGGCACCACCTCCGCGCCCAGCGCCTCCAGCACCTTCGGCGCAAAAGCTCCCGCCGTGCCATTGCCACAGGCGGCGACCACCTTGATCGGCCGCGACAGCTTCGCGCGATCGGTCAGGTCCTTGATATAGACCTCGGCGAAATTCTCCACGAAGCGGTAGGAGCCGCCCTCGGCGGGCTTGAACGTGGCGGTCAGCACCAGTTCCTTCAGCCGCGTCATCTCATCCGGCCCGAAAGTCAGCGGCCGGTCGATGCCCATCTTGACCCCGGTCCAGCCGTTGTCGTTGTGCGAGGCGGTGACCATGGCCACCGCCGGCACGTCGAGCGCGAACTGGGCGAAATAGGCCATCGGCGACAAGGCCAGCCCGATGTCATGCACGCGCACGCCGCCTGCCATCAACCCGGTGATCAGCGCCATCTTGATCGCGGCGGAATAGCTGCGGAAATCATGACCGACGACGATATCCGGCCGGGTTCCCCGCTCATGCATCAAGGTGGCAATTCCCATCCCGAGGGCCTGAATGCCCATCAGGTTGATTTCCTTCTCGAACAGCCACCTGGCGTCATATTCGCGGAAGCCGGTCGGCTTGACCATCGGGTGCGATTCGAACTCGGGCGTGTTGGGAAGAAGCTGGGCGACAGGCAGCGGAAACATCGAAGACCCTCAAGTGTTCTGTGTGCAGCCACGGCTGCGTGCGCAATGGTTCTGGTTCGCTCCCGACTGGCGGAAACGGATATCTCTTGTGTGCGGCGACCGGTTGGCGGGCGGCGGTGTCAGTCCCACCCGCAGTCGCCCTCGGCGCCAGCCGCTTCGGCATCGCCATAGCGGACGATATCATCGTCTCCGATATAGGAGCCGGATTGTATTTCAATGACGCGGGCGGGCACGCGCCCCGGATTGGCCAGCCGATGCCGGGTCCCCACCGGAGCATAGGCGGACTGGTTTTCCGTCATCAGGCGTGCCTCCCCGTCAAGGGTGATCTCCAGCGTGCCGGACACCACGACCCAATGCTCGGCGCGATTGACATGGCTTTGCTCCGACATGGCGCCGCCGGGCTGAATCTCGATCTCCTGAACATGGAACCTGTCGCCGGTGGCGATCTCCTCGCGCCATCCCCAGGGGCGGTAGACCCGCCGGTGCTCGCGCACCTCGCGCCGGTCGTTCGCCTTCAGGCGCTCCACCACCTCCTTGACGTCCTGCGCCCGGTCCTTGGCGGCGACCAGCACCGCATCCTTGGTGGCCACCACCATCACATTGTCGAGGCCGACCACCGACACCAGCGCGGCATCGCTGACCACCAGATTGTCACGGCTTTCGACGTAGATCGCTTCGCCGAGAGAGCTGTTTCCTTCCGCGCTCTTGTCGAGGGTTTCCCAGACCGCCGACCAGGAGCCAAGGTCGTTCCAGCCCGGATCCATCGGCACACAGGCGACCCGATCGGTCTTTTCCATGATGGCGTAGTCGATGGAAATATCCGGCACGGCGCGGAAGAGTTCGGCATCGAGCCGCAGGAAATCGAGATCGGTGGTCGCCGCATCAAGGGCACGGCGCACGCTGGCAAGGATCTCCGGGCTGAGCCGTTCGAATTCCTCGATCATGGTGCGGGCACTGAACAGGAAGATGCCGGCATTCCAGACATAGTTGCCGTCCTTGAGGAAGGCTTCCGCCCGCGCAAGATCCGGCTTCTCGACAAAGGCCTCAACCGGCCGCACCCGGCCCATCGCCCCGGCCAGCCGGATATAGCCATATCCGGTATGCGGTTCCGACGGCTGAATGCCGAAGGTGACGATCTTTCCAGCCTGCGCCGCAGGCTCCGCCGCACGAACCGCCTCGCGGAACCGGTCGCCATCGCGCACCAGGTGGTCGGACGGGGCGATCAGCACCAGCGCATCCGGGTCGGTTTTCGCCGCGCGCAAGGCGGCGATGGCCACCGGAGCGGCCGTATTGCGCCCGACCGGCTCAAGAACGATGGCTCCTTCGCCATCGGCTGCGGACACCTCCTCCATCTGCTCGCCGACAAGGAAGCGGTGATTGGCGTTGGCGATGACGATCGGCGCCGCAAAGTCGCCGGCCGGGAACCGCCGCAAGGTCTTCTGGAACAGGCTTTCGCCATCGAAGATCGGCAGGAACTGTTTCGGGCGCAAGGACCGCGACAGGGGCCAAAGGCGGGATCCGGCCCCGCCGGACAAAATACAGGGTATGATCACGGGCACCCTCATGCCGAGTTGTCTTGCTGCACATTGCGCAAAGCGGCTGAAGCCACAGCCTCAGGATGCGCCTGACCATGGATATAACCCGCACGGTCCTGCAAGGACGTTAACGCGGTTTCCCTCGGGAGCCTATCCCACAAAGGCGATGCGCGGCCGACCTCATGCGGGATCAGTGCGGCCCCATTTAGGCGTCCTTGGTGCAGACCACAGCGTAGTCGAGCCGGCGGCCATCGGCATATTCCTGATAGCGCGGCGTGCCGGGCATGTCGGCCCAGTTCAGGGCGTAGCCGCGGAACGGCCAGGGCACCCGATTGATCAGGGCCTGGCGACGGGGCGTATCCTCGGCAATTGCGGCGAATACGTTCTCGGTGATGTCGACGGTGTTGCGCACGGAGAGCCCGACCTTGCGGGCGTGGGCTTCGACGATCTGTCGGTGCCGCTCGAAACTCGCATCCGTGTAACCAACCGAGAAGGACAGCGTTCCGCCCGGCTTCAGCACGCGAGCGGCCTCCTGCAGAAATTCCGGCAAAGAGATGTAGCTCGCCGCGCCGACACTGAAGATGAAATCGAAAGCGGCATCGGGCAGCGGCAAGGCCCGGCCATTGCCAAGGATCACTGTGGCGCTCGTCAGATCCTTCATCCGCTTGCGGCAGACCTTGACCGCAGTCGCATTGATGTCGACCCCGGTGACCTTGCTCCCTGGATAGCGCAGGGAGGCAAGCCGGATGCCACCGCCAAGTCCGCAGCCGATATCGAGAATCGCGCCGCGTTCGCCGGGGATATCCTCGACCAGTTGACGCAGCACCAGGTCATAGAGCGTTGCCTGAAGCGGCTCGCGGTCGAACGGCGGAAGCTTCTCAAGCTCGCTCAGCGCTGGTGCATAGCCACTGTTGAAGAAATTCTGCTTGCGCGCCGGTGAGACGCGATAGAGCAGCACATAGATTGCTTCCTGAAACCGGTGCTGCCACGCCTTCGGCAACTTCCGCTGAAAGCGCCGCTTCATTTCGTAAAGAGCCGACATGGAGAACTCCGTCAGGCGCCGACGGTCAGATCCTGACCGACAATTTCCGTCGCGCATATCTCCTTAGTGCAAATCACCCGGCCTTGCCTAGGGTACGAGCCCCAGACGAGGAGGAGAGCTTCCCACCCGCGCCTGTCACGTCCGCCGTCAACCGCTCCCCTTTCCAATCCCCACCCCGTCTCAGGCGAAAGCGGGCGTCCGCCGCCGTTTTGCCCCCGGGTACCGGCGTAAATTCCCCGCCCCGCCAGCCCCGCTTATCATCGAAGGACACTCTCCCGACCGATGGGGCAATGATGCAGACCACCACTCACCATCTCCTTCCGTTGATTCTTCCCAGCCAGGCGCAGAAACATGTGACCCACAACGAGGCCCTGCTGCAGCTCGATGCGGTGGTGCAACTGTCGGTCGCAAGCGCGGCGCTGACCGAGCCGCCGCCGACACCGGCCGATGGTGAGCGCCATATCGTCGCCGCTGGCGCCACCGGCGATTTCACCGGCAAGGATGGCCAGATCGCCCTCTGGCAGGATGGCATCTGGCGGTTTCTGTTGCCGCGAGAGGGCTGGCTTTGCTGGGTTGCCGACAGCGGGCGTTTCTTCGTTCGCAGCGGCGGCGGCTGGGAACCGCTGAGCGCCGCGACCGAGGAGGTAGTATCCACCTCACGGCTTGGCATCAATGCCGCCGCCGATCCGGGCAACCGGCTGATCGTCTGCTCCGATACGGTTCTCTTCAACCACGAAGGCAACGATCATCGGCTCAAGATCAACAAGCAGGCACCCGGAGATACCGCCAGCCTGCTTCTGCAGACCAACCATTCAGGCCGGGCGGAAATCGGCCTTACCGGCAATGACGCCCTCACCATCAAGGTCAGCGCCAATGGCGCGGACTGGACCTCCGCGCTGCAAATCGACCGCGGCACCGGCCATGTGGGCCTTGGCACCGCGCCGACGGAGGCCCTGGAAGTTGCAGGTAGCATCCTTGCCACCAACAACATGCGAGCGCGGTCGTTCTATTCCGGCGATGTTCTCATCCCCGACAACAGCGCGGCGACGATCCCGACCCCGTCGACCAGCGGGATCGTGATCATCACCAACCAGCCGGACAGCGCCTATCCGCAGTCCGCCCGCAGCGGCATGGCGCTGTTCGACACGGGCCTCACTCCCGAGATCACCCGCATCTTCGGGGGCGCAACCTTCTACACGATGAACGCCGATGTGACCGGGACAACCGGAACGGCGCCCGGCGTGACGCTGGGACGGATCGAAGGTGCGCTGAAGCTGGAGAACCGCCATGGCGGCGCAATGACCTTCCGCTACACCTTCATAGGATAGTCGAAACGACGCACCCCGGCAGGGTCATCCGTTCGGCGCCGCGGCGCCCCCTCCCGTTCCGGCCATCTGGACGGCGAAACGGGAGGGGGCACGCAAAGGGACTGGCGGTCAGTCGAGCCCCAGATAGCGGATGACCTGATCTGCCAGCGCTTCGGCATCCAGGGCGACGGTATCAAGCACCAGTTCCGGGGCTTGCGGCGGCTCATACGGGCTGTCGATCCCGGTGAAGTTCCGGATCTTTCCTTCCCGCGCCTTCTGATAAAGCCCCTTCGGATCCCGCGCCTCGGCAACCTCAAGCGGCGCCGCGACGTGGATCTCCACGAACTCCCCCTCCTCGAACAGGGTGCGTGCCATCTGACGATCAGAGCGGAACGGCGAGATGAAGGAGACCAGCGAAATCAAGCCGGCATCGACGAACAGTTTCGCCACTTCCCCGACCCGGCGGATATTCTCCACCCGGTCCTCATCGGAGAAGCCGAGATCCTGATTGAGGCCGTGGCGCACGTTGTCACCATCGAGCAGATAGGTCAGCCGCCCCCTGGCGTGAAGCTTGCGTTCCACCAGATTGGCGATGGTCGACTTGCCCGCGCCCGACAGGCCGGTGAACCACAGCGCCACCGGCTTCTGCCCGGTCACGATCGCCCGCGACTGCTTGTCCACGTCGACCGCCTGGCGGTGAATGTTGTCCGCCGAGCGCAAGCTGCGCCAGATCACGCCCGCCGCCACGGTCTGATTGGTCATCCGGTCGATCAGGATGAACGACCCCATCTCCCGGTTGACCTCATACGGATCGAAGGCAATCGGCGCCGACAGGGCCAGATCGCAAAACCCGATCTCATTGAGCGACAGGCTGTCGACCTCGTCCTGAGCGAAGCTGTTGACGTCGATCCGGTGGCCGATCCGCGAGACGACACCGGTGGCCGACTGCTTGCCCGCCTTGACCGCATAGGTGCGCCCCGGCACCAGCTTCTGGTCTCCCATCCAGATGAGATGGGCGGAAAACCGGTCGGCGATTTCCGGCCGCGCCTTCGGATCGCAGATCACATCGCCACGCGAGGCATCGACTTCATCGGTCAGGGTGAGGGTCACCGCATCGCCGCACTGGGCTTCCTCCACGTCGCCATCCATGGTGACGATCCGGGCAATACGGGTGTGCTGGCCAGAGGCGGCCACCGCAACCGGATCACCGGGGCGGATGCGGCCGCTGACGATGGTGCCGCAATAGCCGCGAAAATCCAGATCCGGCCGATTGATCCACTGCACCGGCATGCGGAACGGCCGGCCCGCATCATCGCTCGATACGTCGATCTCATTGAGATGCCCGATCAGCGTCGGCCCCGCGTACCAGGGCATCTGCGGCGACCGCTCGACGATATTGGCGCCCTGAAGCGCCGAAATCGGGATCACCTGCAGCGTGTCAAAGCCGAAGCTTTCGGCAAAGGCACGATAGCCCGCTTCGATCTCGGCAAACCGGTCCGCATCGAAATCGATCAGATCCATCTTGTTGACCGCCACCACCACATGGCGGATGCCAAGCAGCGACACGATGAAAGAATGGCGCCGGGTCTGCTGCAGAATGCCCTTGCGCGCATCCACAAGGATCACGGCGAGATCGGAGGTCGAGGCGCCGGTCGCCATGTTGCGGGTGTACTGCTCGTGGCCCGGCGTATCGGCAACGATGAACTTGCGGTGATCGGTGGCGAAGAACCGGTAGGCAACGTCGATGGTGATGCCCTGCTCGCGCTCCGCCTCCAGCCCGTCGACCAGAAGGGCGAAGTCGATCGCCTTCCCTTGCGTGCCGTGCTTGCGCGAGTCGGAACGAAGGGCGGCGAGTTGATCCTCGAACACCCGCTTGCTGTCATGCAGCAGGCGGCCGATCAACGTCGACTTGCCGTCATCGACACTGCCGCAGGTCAGGAACCGAAGCAGTCCCTTCTGCTCGTGGTTTTCCAGATAATCGACGACCGGCGCGGAAATCGAAGGCAACTGGTTCATGTCATGGTCCTCAGAAATAGCCTTCGCGCTTCTTCTTTTCCATCGAAGCGGCTTCGTCATGGTCGATCAGCCGCCCCGAACGTTCGGAGGTGCGGGCGATCAGCATTTCGGTGACGATGTCATCGAGCGTATCGGCATCGGATTCCACCGCCGCCGTCAGCGGATAGCAGCCAAGGGTGCGGAACCGGATCCGGCGCATCTGCGACACCTCGCCGGGATGCAGCGGCAGACGGTCGTCATCGACCATCACCAGCGCACCGTTGCGCTCGACCACCGGCCGCTCCTTGGCGAAGTAAAGCGGCACGATCGGGATGTTCTCGGTGCGGATGTATTGCCAGATGTCCAGCTCGGTCCAGTTGGACAAGGGGAAGACGCGCATGGACTCGCCCGGCTTCACCCGGGTGTTGAAGATAGACCAGAGCTCCGGCCGCTGGTTCTTCGGGTCCCAGCCGTGGGCGGCGGAGCGGAACGAAAAGACCCGCTCCTTCGACCGGGACTTCTCCTCATCGCGCCGGGCGCCGCCGAAGGCCGCGTCGAAGCCGAACCGGTCGAGCGCCTGTTTCAGCGCATCGGTCTTCATGACCTGGGTGTAATAGGACGAGCCATGATCGAACGGATTGACCCCTTCCGCCACCCCTTGGGCATTGGTGTGGGTCAACAGCCGCATCCCGGCCTCTGCGGCCATCCGATCACGGAACGCGATCATCTCCCGGAATTTCCAGGTGGTGTCCACATGCAGCAGCGGGAACGGCGGCGGCGCCGGATAGAAGGCCTTGCGCGCCAGATGCAGCATGACGCTGGAATCCTTGCCGATCGAATAGAGCATGACCGGATTTTTCATCTCGGCCACGACCTCGCGCAGGATACGGATGGATTCAGCTTCCAGACGCTGAAGATGGCTTCGTCTGTTTGACACGATCTGACCCTCGCTCTCCACGCGCGCTTTTCGCGTGTGGCTGTCGCCATGCGGACCATCCGCGACATGCGGAAACGCCCGAACCCGACAGGAACCTTTTCAGGACGGCGCGGCGCCGCCCCTTCTGTCCTGACTTAAGGCGCAAGGAGGGAGATGTGCGAGGAACAGGATTGCCGACAAATGCCGGAGATTAAAAAATCTCTGTCATTCAGCTCAAGTGGTCAGAGACCGGCACCGATGTGAGGCGTGGCCTGGTCGATGATGCTCGGATCGCCGGCGGCGAGAAAGCCCGGATTGGCGAAATCCGCATCATCGGCCTGATTGCGCTTGCCATAGGAGAAGACACCGCCATCGAGACCGGTGACGCGACCACCAGCGGCCACCAGAACCGCATGACCAGCCGCCGTGTCCCATTCCATGGTGCGGCTGAAGCGGGGATAGAAGTCGGCTTCGCCCCGGGCGACCTGACAGAATTTCAGGGACGAGCCGACATTGACGCGCTGGGCCACGCCAAGTGCGTCCAGCAACAGATCGGTGCGTTCAGAGCGATGGGAGCGGCTTGCCACCGCCGTCAGGGCCTCGGGATCCGCCACGCGGGTGCGGATCCGGCGCACCTCACCGCTCCCGGTACGCGACAGGAAGGCGCCGTCTTCGACGCTGCCCACAAAGGTTTCCTCATGAGCCGGGGCATGCACCAGCCCCAGAACCGGGCGCCCATTGTCGATGAGCGCGATATTCACGGTGAAATCCCCACGTCCGCCAATGAATTCGCGGGTCCCATCCAGCGGATCGATCAGGAAGAAGCGCTCGCCGATGTGCGGCAGCTTGCCGGCGGCGGCGGCCTCCTCGGCAATCATAGGAATACCGGGGAATTCCTGCGCCAGGCGCGACAGGATCAAGGCCTCCGCCCGCCGGTCCGCCTCGGTCACCGGGCTGTCGTCGCTCTTGCGCTCAACCTCGACCCCGCCCCGGTAGTAGGTGAGGATCAGAGCCCCCGCATCCTCGCCGATCCGCCGCAGACAGTCCAATTCGCCGGACATGATCACCGCTCTTTCCTTCCTTGAAACACGCCCTGCGGCAATGCGAAGGTCAGCCCTTCGCCGCCGGCTTGCCGATCCCCTGGTAACGGAGCCCCGCCGCCTCGACATCCGGGGCAGCCCAGATGTTGCGCATGTCGATCACCGACCGGCCACGCATCCGCGTTGCCAGTTCTTCAGGCGCCAGACCGCGGTAGAGGTTCCATTCGGTCACCACCGCCAGAACGTCCACATCGTTTGCCACGTCATAGGGGTTTTCGCACCAGACAACACCTGGCAACAGCGGCTCGGCCTGCTCGCGGGCTTCCGGATCATGGGCGATGACCTCGACCCCCGCCGCCTGCAGGGCCGGGACGATCACCAGCGACGGCGCGTCGCGCACATCGTCGGTATTGGGCTTGAAGGCGATGCCGAGGATACCGACCCGCTTGCCAGCGGTCTCAGGCCCCAGCGCCGCCAGAATGCGGGTCGCCATGTCGCGCTTGCGCGCCTCATTGACCTCAATGGTGGTTTCCACCAGCCGCAAGGGCGCACCGTGCCGGGCCCCGGTCGCGGCCAACGCGGAGGTATCCTTGGGAAAGCAGGACCCGCCGAAGCCCGGCCCCGCGTGCAGGAACTTGCCGCCGATGCGGTTGTCGAGGCCGATGCCGCTGGCCACCTTCTGAACATCTGCACCGACCCGCTCGCACAGGTTGGCGATCTCATTGATGAAGGTGATCTTCAGCGCCAGGAAGGCATTGGCCGCGTATTTGGTCAGTTCCGCGTTTTCCAGCGTCGAGACGAGAATCGGCGTTTCGCGCAGGTACAAGGGCCGATAGAGCCGGCGCAACGCCTCTTCCGCACGCGCGTCCTCCGCGCCGACCACCACCCGGTCCGGCCGCATGAAGTCCTCGATCGCCGAGCCTTCGCGCAGGAACTCCGGATTGGAGGCAATCGAGAACTCCGCGTCCGGGCGCTCCTCGCGAATGATCTGGGCCACCTTGCGGCAGGTGCCGACCACGACGGTCGACTTGATCACCACGACGGTGCCCGGCGTCAACACTCGGGCAACCTGCCGGGCGGCATCAAAGACATAGGTCAGGTCTGCTTCGCCATCGCCGCGCCGGGAGGGGGTTCCCACGGCGATGAACACCACATTGGCGGCCGCCACCGCGCCATCCAGATCGGTGGTGAAACCAAGCCGCCCCGCCTCCAGGTTCCGCTCCACCAGCGCATCCAGTCCCGGCTCGTAGATCGGAATTTCCTTGTTATTCAGCCTGGCGATCTTGTCCGCATCGATATCCACACAGGTCACATCGAACCCGAACTCGGAGAAACAAACACCGGAAACGAGCCCGACATACCCCGTTCCGATCATGGCAATACGCATGACAACTCCTGTGTCCAGACATGACCCCGCTCATCGGGGCGTGACGATGTGTTGCGGATAGTCGCGGTGCAAGGACGCGCCCTGGCGGTTTGCCGAGGGTTTCCCGACTCCGTCTGGGTCCATACAGGGACAGCGTTCACGCCTGGCCAGTTCTGGTTGGAGACACGCTCCACGGTATCCCGCCCCTGCCGGTATCACCCATTGCGAAATCTTCGTCTTGGTGTTCCGCGTCGGACGGTTTGTCAACCCGGGATTCGGTTTCACAAGCTTTCCACGGAAGATGACCGCAGATCATCCGAAAGTAGGGGAGCGACTATTGAATTGTCACAAACCACAAGGCATTGACGCCTACCCATACAGGTTGTGCTAGACTTCACTCATCGCGCAGCACCCCAAAACAGGCAGGAGGACACCCCATGGCGATCTTGGTCACCGGCGGCGCCGGCTATATCGGCAGCCATATGGTCTGGACATTGCTCGACGCTGGCGAAGATGTCGTGGTCCTCGACAACCTGTGCACCGGACATGAATGGGCGATCGCCGGGCAAGCGCATTTCGTGCGCGGCGACATCGATGATCCGGCCATCATCGAACGGATCACCAACGCGCATGACATCGAGGCCGTGATCCATTTCGCCGGATCGGTGGTGGTCCCTGAATCCGTCGCCGACCCGATCAAATACTATCGCAACAACACCTGCGCCACGCTCGCGCTTGTCGACCACTGCCTCAAGGCCGGGATCAACCGCCTGATCTTCTCCTCCACCGCCGCCCTCTATGGCGCTCCGGAAGAGGCTCCGGTGGCCGAGGATACCCCTCTTGCCCCCCTCTCCCCCTATGGCACGTCAAAGCTGATGATCGAGCAGATGCTGCGTGACATCGCCGCGACCGGCGCGCTGCACTACGCAGCACTGCGCTACTTCAACGTGGCGGGCGCCGACCCCCACCAACGCACCGGACAATCGACCGATGGTGCGACCCACCTGATCAAGGTGGCTTGCGAGGCGGCGACCGGAAAACGCCCGGGCATGAGCGTCTTCGGCACCGATTACGACACAGCCGACGGCACTGCCCTGCGCGACTACATCCATGTGTCGGATCTCGTGAACGCTCATTATCTGGCGTTGCAGCACCTGCGCGCCAAGTCGGAAAGCTTCACGCTCAATTGCGGCTATGGCCACGGCTACTCCGTGTATGAAGTGATTGACGCCGTAAAGCGGCTGTCCGGCAACGACTTCCCGATCCAGCTGGGACAACGCAGAGTGGGCGATTCCCCGCGTGTCATCGCCGACAATACCGCCATCCTTGAAAAACTCGACTGGCAGCCGCAGTACGCCGATCTCGATCTGATCGTCCGGCATGCGCTCGACTGGGAAAAACATCTCGCCCAACGCAACATGGGTGCCCAGGAAGGAGTTTCCTGAAGTCCCTCAGCAAAAAGAAGGGGGGCATGCAACCCTTCGCACGCGCAGGACAGAAACTCGTCACCAACGCGAGTAAAAAGCCCCCCCACAATCACGCCACCGCAGCGAACGACCAAGATACTGACGTAGAGGCAGAAAAACTCACATCACTCAACGTAGCCCTGTAAAATTTACCGAGCATAAAAGACTACATCAAGCCAACCCCGTGGAAAACGCGCTGCATTTTTTTGCAAAACGGTATCATTCACCGACTACTTGACGTAAGTCACAGGTGTTGAGTTGGAAGAACATTTTATGTCGCTACGTGCCCAGAACACTGCGATTACCGGGTTTGCCGCGCGCTTGCCCGGCGCCTCCACACCTGAAGAATTCTGGTCGCTACTGACCGAAGGGCGCTGTTCGGTCAGCGAAATCTCCGAAGACCGCTTTGACAGGCGTCGGTTCTTTCATCCCCGGCCGAATACCGCCGGCCGGAGCTTCACCTTCGCTGCCGGCCAGATTGACGATGTCTGGGGGTTCGATCCCGGTTTCTTTGGGATTTCCCCGCGCGAAGCGGCGCAGATCGACCCGCAGCAACGCCTGCTGCTTCAGGTCGTCTGGGAAGCCATCGAACATGCGGGTCTGAAGCCTTCGGAGCTGGCCGGGACCAACACTGGCGTCTATGTGGGCGCCTCCGCCCTCGACTATCATCATCGGCTGCTGTTCGATCTGCCGATCGTCGATGTCCAGACGATGACTGGCAACACCCTGTCGATCATCTCCAATCGCATTTCCTATATTTTCGATCTGCGCGGACCGAGCTTCACCCTCGACACGGCCTGCTCCTCCTCGCTGGTGGCTCTGCATCAGGCGGTCAGCGCCCTTGAAAGCGGGCAGATCGAGACCGCCATCGTCGCCGGCGTCAATCTGCTGCTCAGCCCGTTTTCCTTCATCGGCTTCGCCCGCGCGACCATGCTGTCGCAAAGCGGCCTGTGCCGGGCCTTCGACGCAAACGGCGACGGCTACGTGCGGTCCGAAGGGGCGGTCGCGCTGGTGCTGCAGCGGGATGACGCCGCCATTCTGAAGCGTCATGCCCGCATCGTTGCCAGCGGCATCAACGCGGATGGCCGCACCACCGGTCTTTCCCTGCCCTGCTCGCAGGCTCAAGCCGCCCTGTTGCACTCCATCTACCGCGACCTCGACATTTCTCCCGAAGACCTCGCCTTCATCGAGGCGCACGGCACCGGAACGCCGGTGGGCGATCCGGCCGAGGCCAGCGCACTGGGCGTCGCCATCGGCCAGCGCCGCCAGACACCAGTTCCGATCGGGTCGGTCAAGACCAACATCGGCCACCTGGAGCCGGTCTCGGGCCTTGCCGGTGTCCTCAAGTCGGTCCTTGCCCTGCAACACCGGCAGCTGCCGCGCTCCCTCCATTTCGACACGCCAAATCCGAATATCGACTTCGAGGCACTCAACCTGTCGGTCGCGGGGGCGCCTCTTTCCCTCGATACGCCCGGTACAGGCCGCCTTGCCGGGATCAACTCCTTCGGCTTCGGCGGCACCAATGCCCATACGGTGATCGCCGAGGGCGACCCGGTCCGTCCGCCGCAAAGCGAGGTTCCCGACAGCGCGCCGCTGGTGATTTCCGCGCGCAGTCAGGCCGCCCTGCGTGACCTGGCTGGCCGCTACGCCGATGCGCTCGACGCGGCGGAGGAGACCGGAACCGTCGGCCCGCTTCTCGACGCGGCTGCCCGGCGCCGCGACATGCTCGACCACCGGCTGGTGGTGCTTGGCAAGACCGCCGCCGACAAACGCGCGGCCTTGGCAGCGCATGCCCGCGGCGACAGCGCCTCTGGGCTGATCGAGGGCAAGGCCAATCCCCGGGCCCGGGGGCTTGCCTACGCCTTTTCCGGCAATGGCTCGCAATGGGCCGGCATGGGCCAATCCGCCTATCGGGACGACACCGCCTTCCGCAAGGCGCTGGAAGAGACCGACCGGCTTTTCATGGCGGTCTCCGGCTGGTCGCTCGTCACCATGCTGTTTTCCAAGGATCTCGACGCGGAAATCGAGCGGACGGAAATCGCCCAACCGCTGCTTTTTGGCCTTCAGGTCGCCCTGGTGCGCGCACTCCAGGCGCGCGGCCTTGGCCCCGATGCGGTGATCGGCCATAGCGTTGGCGAGGTCGCCGCCGCCTGGTGTGCCGGCATGGTCGATCTGGCCACCGCTGCCCGGATCATCCACGCCCGCTCCACCCAGCAAGAGGTGGTGCGCCACCTTGGTACCATGGCAGCCCTGCTGCTACCCGAGGAAGAGGCCCGCGCGGCAATCGCGGAAGCGAACCTGCCCGGCATTGAACTGTCGGCGGTGAACAGCCCGCGCAGCGTGACCCTTTCCGGTCCTGTGGAAAGCATCGACGCCTTCGCGACCCTTGCCCGCAAGCGCCGCTGGGCATTGCGCAAGCTCGGCCTCGCCTACCCGTTCCACTGTGCCCTCGTCGATCCGATCGAAGAGCCCTTGCGCGCAGCGCTCGGCGAAATCGACCACCGCGCTCCCGCCACCCCTTTCATCTCGACGGTCTTCCCGGAGCAAGACAGCATTACGCCCGATGCCACCTACTGGTGGCAGAATGTCCGCCTGCCAGTGCGCTTCCAGGAGGGCATCACGCGGCTGATCGAGGGTGACATCGACATTGTCGTCGAAATCGGTCCCCGGCCGATCCTGACCACCTACATTCGCGACGTGCTGCGCGAAGAGACGAGCAGCGCCACCGTTCTGGCCTCGCTCGACGCCCCCAAGCGCGATGGCGGCGACGTCACCATCGACATGATCGCCGCCCGGCTGGTCGCCCATGGCGCCCGCCCCGATCTCGATGGCTATATCGGCCCCAGCGGCTGCGATCTGCCCGACCTGCCCCGTTACCCATGGCAGAACAGCCCGCATCTCATCGAGCACACGGATGAGCGGGTCGGCGGCACATATGGCGACTTCTGGCCGCTGGCCGGCGCACGACTGCGCCCGGAAACCGGTGAATGGTTCAACACCCTCGATCCGGACATCCTGCCCTTCCTTGCCGACCACAAGGTTGAGGAGGCGACGGTTTTTCCGGCCACCGGCTTCGTCGAGATGGCCTTGCGCGCGGCACTGGAATGGACCGGTTCGAGCGACATCGAGATCTGCGATCTGGAGATCCTGCGCCCCCTGGTGTTCGATGAGCGCAGCTTGCAGGAAACCCTCGTCCGCCTGTCTCCGGACGATCGGGTGATCGAGATTCTCAGCCGCCACCGGCTTCAGGACGCGGACTGGTCGCTGAACGCCCGTGCCAGCTTCCGCAGCCTTGCCGGGACGGCACGGGCACTTGCCACCCGATCCGTGGCCGATGCCAGGCGCCTGGATGCGGAAACCCTCTACACCATCACGCGGGCGCACGGCCTTGACTACGGTGCCTCTTTCCAACTCGTCGAAGCTGTCGAGCTGGCAGGTCCGCGCCTGGCGATCGCCACCTTGAAACCAGCCGCCCTGGCGCCGGAGGCCGCGCAATTCGCCCTGCACCCGGCTCTCGCCGATGCCGGTTTCCATGGCCTGTTCGCACTGATGGCAGAGCACGCGGCGAAGGACGGCAAGACCGGCTTCCTGCCCATTCGCATCGGTGCGGTGAAGCTCTACCAGCCGGAGCGCGCTCCCGCCTCGGTACGCATCGCCGTCACCAAGGCGGGGCCACGTTCGCTTCTTGCCGATTTCGACTATCTCGATGCCGCCGGAGAGCTGGTGGCGCGCCTTGCCGGCGCTCGTTTCAAGGCGGTGCAGTTCGACAGCGGACCGCGCGACGACGGGATGCTCTACCGGGTTTCCCGGCGCCTGCTCTGGAGCAAAGACGACGCACCGGCTCCCGGTGCCGCGCGCATCGCCGCTCTGGCGGATGAAATCGGTCTTCTGCGGCCCGATGGTGAGGATTTCGATCCCGACGATGCGGCGCTGCTGCTTGATGCTCTGGCGCGCACGCTCATTCACCGTGCCTTCCACGGGCTCGCAATCGAGGCCGCCGGGCCGCTGGATCTCTCCGCGATGATTGCGCGCGGGACCTTGCATGACAGCGCAAGGCCGCTGGCCACCCGTTGCCTCGACCTGCTGGCAACCCATGAGTTGGCCTGGCGCACCGATGCCGGCTGGGAAATCGCGCCGCCGGATGAAGAATTCGGCATCACTGATCTGGTGCAGACCCTGTTCCTGGAAGCCAGCGCCCACGGTCCGGAGACAGCGCTTCTTGCCCGCCTCGCCGATGACCTTCCGGCCTTGCTGCGCGATGGCTTGAGCGAAACGGCGCAAACCCTGCTCTCCCCGGCGCTCCTTGAAGCCTATCGCAGTGCCAGCCCGGCGGCGGAGGCGCTGCGCGGTGCCCTGCTGGCGCTCGCCGCGCGTCTCACGGGCGACTGGCCGGAAGACCGGCCTCTGACGGTGCTCTTGCTGGGCGCGCGCGACCCGGTGCTCGCACGCCGACTGGCCGGCGTGCTCGATGACAACCGCATGAGGCTGGTGGTCACCGACCGGATCGCCTCCAGTGTCGAACGGTTGGGGCGGCAGTGGACCGGCAATCCGACGACCCGTTTCGTGCCGCTCGATGCGGAAGCACTTGCTCCCTTCGGCCCATTCGATCTGGTGCTTGCCTGCGATGCTCTGTCGGAGACGGCACCGAGCGCCCTTTCCTTTTTCGGCAAGCGGATGGCCGCCGATGGCCGGCTGATCGCCATGGAACGGGCGCCGGCGGCCGGCATCGACCTCATCAATGGCATTGGCAGTGGCTGGTGGTCCGGTGAAACCGACACGGTGGCGGCGCGGTCGCCGCTGCGCGACGGTCCGGCCTGGATGGAGCACCTTACGGCCTGCGGCTGGCGCGCGGTGGAAAGTGCACCGCTGACAACCGAGTTGGTCGAGGCGAACCTGATCATCGCCCATGCCGACGAAACCGCCCGCACGGCGCCCACCGCCGAACCCGATACCGCAGTTCCAGAGGATGCGCCGCGCCGGCGGATGCTGCTGTTGTGCGACGCCGACGGACAGAGCCGAGCCGTGGCCAGTGCCTTGCATGAGGCCCTGACGCACCACGGTGTCGAGGCCGCGCTGGCTGTCCCCGGCTCCAGTACCCGGCGCCTTGCGTCCGGCGAATGGGAGCTCGACCCGTCGGACCCGCAAGCGCTGGCTGGAGATGACGATCTCTCCGGCGCCGCACAGGCCGGGGTCGTGCATCTGCAGGGGGCCTATCCGCGAAGCGGCGAGGATGCGGCAGCCGTCAGCGCACGAAGCTGGGCGCTGACCCTCTTGCTGCGCCAGCTTTCGGCTCGCAACCTCCCGCTCACCATAGTCGCCCCCCATGGCGCGCGGCGCAACGCCGATCCGGTGCAGGCGGCGATCTGGACCTACGCCCGGGTGGCGCTCAACGAATACCCGTCGCTGAACCTCAAGCTGATCGACATCGACGCGCATCTGGAGGCCAGCAGCGCTGCACTGCGCCTGGCACGTGAGGTGCTGCAGGAGGACGATGAGCGCGAAATCATCCTCGACGGTGACAACCGCAGCGGTCTGCGCCTTGACGCCGGCCTCGCCCTGCCGCCGCGCGCGGGCGACACGCCAGCCGGTGCACCGGCCATGCGCCTCGACATCGCCCGCCAGGGCTCGCTCGACCGGCTGGAATGGCGCGAGACGCCCCGCACCCCGCCGCGCGGCGCCGATGTGGAAATCGCGGTGGAGGCCAGCGGCCTGAACTTCCGCGATGTCATGTGGGCGCTCGGCCTTCTTCCGGAAGAAGCGCTGGAAGACGGCTTCGCCGGCGCGACGCTGGGCATGGAATGCTGCGGCCGGATCGTCGCCTGCGGCCCGAAGGCCACCCGGTTTGCGGTCGGGGATCGTGTGATCGCCTTTGCTCCCGCCTGTTTCGCCAGCCATGTGCAGGTCGCGGAAACCGGCTGCGCCGCAGCGCCGGAGGGCCTCGCCGCCGAGGCCGCCGCGACCATTCCGGTGGCGTTCCTGACCACCTATTACGCCCTCACCCGTCTTGCCCAGTTGCAACCGGGCGAGACCATTCTCATCCATGGCGGCGCCGGCGGCGTCGGGCTGGCTGCCTTCCAGATCGCCCGGCATATCGGCGCGACGGTGATCGCCACTGCCGGAAACGACGAGAAGCGCAGCTTCCTGACACATCTCGGCGTCGATCATGTACTCGATTCCCGCTCGCTCGACTTCGCCGATGCGGTGATGGAGATCTCCGGTGGGGCCGGCGTGGAGGTGGTTCTGAACTCGCTTTCCGGCGAGGCGATGGAACGCAGCATCGACGTTCTGAAGCCGTTCGGACGGTTCCTCGAACTGGGCAAGCGGGACTATTACGCCAACACCCATATCGGCCTGAGGCCCTTCCGCCAGAACCTCAGCTATTTCGGCATCGACGCCGACCAGTTGCTGATCCACCAGCCGGTGCTGGCACAAAAGGTGATGCAGGAGCTGATGGCGCTGTTCGCCGCTGGCGCGCTTGCCCCGCTGCCCTATCGCACCTTCCCGGCCGATGACGCGGTGGGCGCCTTCCGGCTGATGCAGCAGGCCGGCCACATCGGCAAGCTGGTGCTGCAACCGCCGCAAGTGAGCGCGCCGGTGGAACCGGCGGCGCCCGTTGCCCTGTCGCCGGAGACGGTACAGGTGGTGGTCGGCGGCTTCGGCGGCTTTGGCGCGGAACTGATTCGCCGCCTGGCCGACGTTGGCGCCCGCAAGGTCGCGGTGCTGTCGCGGCGTGGAGCAGAGACCCCCGGCGCCGAGGCGCTGATAGCCGAAATGGCCGGGCGCGGCGTCACGCTTGCCGGCCTTGCCTGCGACGCCACCGACGAGACGGCGCTGTCCGCGGCCCTGGCTGACGTGCGCGGCACTCTCGGCGCGATTGGCGGCGTCTTCCACACGGCGATGGTGCTCAAGGACACGCTGCTGGCCAATCTCGACCGTGCGGCACTCGATGCGGTTCTGGCACCGAAGGTGCGCGGCGCGGAGCTGCTGGACCGGCTGACCCGGGACGATCCGCTCGCCCATTTCGCGCTGTTTTCCTCGGCGACCACCCTGGTCGGCAATCCGGGGCAGGCGAACTACGTCGCCGCCAACGGCTACCTGGAAGGGCTGGCGCGCCGTCGCCGCGCCGAAGGTCGCCCGGGGCTCGCCATTGCCTGGGGCGCAATTTCCGATGCGGGCTATCTTGCGAACAACGACGAGGTCGGCGACAAGCTGGCGCGCAAGCTGGGGCGCCATGCCCTGACCGCGCGCGAGGCGCTCGATGCGCTGGTTCTGCTGATGGCTCTGCCGCCGGAGCGTCAGGACGAAGCCGCCCCCGGCTTTGCCCGCATCGACTGGGCAGCGGCGCGGCGCGACCTTGCCCTGTTGGCGACGCCCTTCGCCGAAAGGCTTGGT
Organism: Stappia indica; assembly: GCF_020177335.1. Lineage (GTDB taxonomy): Bacteria > Pseudomonadota > Alphaproteobacteria > Rhizobiales > Stappiaceae > Stappia > Stappia indica_B. The sequence continues at coordinate 785,983 of NZ_JAIVMG010000001.1, forward strand.
CTTGGCGACGCCGATGACCGTTCCGGCGAAGGTGCGGCGATAGACCTTGCAGAGCTTCTGTCCGGCCTCGACCGGCCGCAGGCGATTGCCAGGATCAGCGACCTGCTCGCTGTGGAGATCGCCCGAATCCTGCGCATCGGCCGGGAGGACATCGATGCCACGCGGCCTCTGGCGGAGGTGGGCATGGATTCGCTGATGGCGCTGGAGCTGCGGATGGCGGCAGAGCGCCAGTTCGGCATCGACATTCCGCTGATGTCCCTGGCCAATGGGGCCACGCTCCATGACATGGCCGGACGGATCGCCGATCAGGCGATGTCCGGCGACGGGGACGCGAACGCTGGACTTTCCGCCGATGCCCGGGCAACCTCGCAGCAGCATCTTGGCGAGGAGGCCCTCGCGGACAAGGAGGCGCTGGCCGATGTGGCGGCGAAGGTGGAAGCGCGGAGCAAGGACGTGAGGTCGTTGCTGTGACCGACGCGCCCAGAACGCCCGGCACCAAGCGCGACAAGCTGATGGCGAATTTGCGTGCCGGGCACAAATCCGCGCGCCAGCGCAGCGCCGCCCCTGCCGCAGCTTCGCCGTCCCCGGAGGTCACGGCAAGCAAGCCCGGTGCCTTCGACTTCTCGGAGCTGGCGCCGGTGCGGCAACTTCGCATGCACCGCGCCGCTGCGGACATGATCGGCCTCGACAATCCATTCTTTCAGCCCCATGAGGGGGTCGCTGGGGCAACCAGCGTCCTGCACGGCACCGAGCACGACAATTTCTCCTCCTACAACTACCTCGGCCTGACCGGCGACCCGCGCGTGAACGCGGCGGCGGAAGCGGCGATCCGCACCTATGGCACCAGTTCTTCGGCCAGCCGGGTGGTGGCGGGCGAGCGCCCGGTGCATGGCGCGCTGGAGGCAGCCCTTGCCCGGTTGCACGGTGTCGAGGATGCGGTGGCCATGGTCAGCGGCCATGCCACCAATGTGACGACCATCGGCCATCTGCTCGGGGACGGCGACCTGATCCTGACCGATGCGCTGGTGCACAACTCGATCAGCGAGGGCGCGCGCCTGTCCGGCGCCGCGCGCAAGAACTTTCCCCATGACGATCTCGACGCTCTGGAAAAGCTGCTGATCGACAACCGGCACCGCTATGACAACGTGCTGATCGCCGTTGAAGGCATCTACAGCATGGACGGGGATTTCCCCGACCTGCCTCGGCTGATCCGCCTGAAACAGGAGTTCGGCGCCTGGCTGCTGGTCGATGAGGCCCATTCCCTCGGTGTTCTCGGCAAGACCGGCAAGGGGATCGCCGAACATTTCGGCATCGACCCGAACACGGTCGAGATGTGGATGGGCACCCTGTCGAAGACGCTGTCGGCGTGTGGCGGCTATATCGCCGGCTCTAAGGCGCTGTGCGATTATCTGAGGGCCACCGCGCCGGGCTTTGTCTTTTCCGTCGGGCTGGCACCGCCGCTGGCCGCCGCCGCCCTCGCCTCGGCGGAAATCCTGGCGCAAGAACCGGAGCGGGTGGCCCGGCTTGCCGCCAATGGCCAGCGGTTTCTGACCCGCGCCCGTGCGGCCGGTCTCGATACCGGCAACAGCGCCGGCTACAGCGTCATTCCGGTCATTGTCGGCGATTCCATCGGCGCGGCAACGCTTTCCAACCGCTTGCTGAAACGGAGAATCAACGCGCTGCCGATCGTCTTCCCGGCAGTGGCGGAGAAATCGGCGCGGCTTCGCTTCTTCATTACCAGCGAACACAGCGATGCGCAGATCGACCGGGCGGTTGCGGCCACGGCCGAGGAACTGGCGCTCCTGCGCGAGCAAAATGTCGGCTTCGCTTCGCTGGTCAAAAGCGCCCGGGACTGACCTCGCCTCCCCCTGACCGCTACCGCACGCGCGCCCTTTTCACCACGTCTCAGAACCCGAGCTTGCGCCCTAGCCAGGAAAGCTCCTGCCGCACGCGCTGGCGCAGGCGAAAGCGGGCATCGCCGCGCTGCTGCTCCAGCCGCTCGATCAGGAATTCCGGACCGCAAGGCTTCAGGGTCACCGGATCGACGCTCAGCGGATAGTCGATGAAGGCCACATGCACCAGGGTCTCCAGGTCGAGGCGCCGGGTCCGCCGGGCGCATCGGCTGAGATCCCGCGTCAGCCCCCAGCCAGCGTAGAACGGCATGCCGTAGACCGTCACCGGCTTGCCGCGCAACAGTGCCTCGAAGCCGGTCAGGGAGGAAAACGTCTCGACCCGAGTGCAAACGCGCAGCAACGCCCCCAGATCGCAACCGGCAACCACATGATCGGCCAGACCCGACAACTCCGCCGCCGAAAGCCGCCCGGCCCGGAGCCGCGCGTCCACATCCGGATGCGGCTTGTAGAGGATATGCGCCTGCGGGTTGCGGTCTCGCACGTTGGCAAGCAGCTCCAGATTGATATTGGCAACGCGCTCGCAGTCGATCACGTCGGACAATGAGCGGCGCACGCCGGCATCGTCGGCGACCTGCCCCGGAACGAGAATCACTTCCCTGTCCGAAGGCAGGGCCGGCAGCGGCCGGCGCCCGGCAATATTGTACTTCGACAGGCCCGCCTCGACGATGCGCCGCAGAAGCGCACGGGCGCGGGCCACCTCATGCGGTTGAAGGCTCCGCTCCTGCAGCAGGCGCTCCATGCGACTCGGACCGCGCGCATCGAAATAGACACCCGCATCGTCATAGGCGAAGGACGCGCCTCGGGCGAGGCCGGCGCCGAGACCGACGGAGCGCAGGAAGCCATCCTCGATGCGCCAGAGTTCGATTTCCTCGGCCCGGGCGCGGTCGATCAGATCCGCGTCCACCTGCCCGGCCCAGGCGAGCAGCCGTCCGCCGTCGCGGCGGGCGCCGTCCACCGCCTCCGCCGCAGAGCGTTCCATCACGACTTCGAGCCCCGGTGCTCCGAAAGCCGCGCGCACGGCGGCCTGGTTCCAGGATTTCACGCCAAAGCAATGGCCGCGCCGGTCGGCCAGCCGGTCACGGCGCAGCGCGGCGTTCAGAGCGTGCTGCATGTGAACGGCAGACAAGCACGTCTTGCGGTCATAAGGGCTGGGATAAACGAAAGACGCGGCCATGAGCGCGCCATGCAGCCCGGCCTGCTGTGGCTCGCTCTCCGATTCCCCGCCAAGCCGCTGCAACGCCCGTTCCAGCGCATCGAAACGCCAGACATCCGTCTCGGCAAGGGTTTCGGGCATCACCGGCCGCAGCCCTCCGCCGGCCGCGCGCAAGGCGGAGATCAACGCCGCATCGGCGCCCATTGTCTCCGTCAGAACGGATCTTGGCACCTCGATCAGACAGAGTCTGACCATGCCCTTCAGCGGGAAGGCGGAGGCGGGCAAGGTACGTCCGGCCACCATCGGTGCGGTGTCGGCCAGAATGAGCGAAAGGCTCCGCTCCAGCGCCATCGACCGCCAACGTTCGAAGGCCGGGCTGGCAAAGGCGACAAGAATGCCGCCGCAACGTACGGGCGGGTGGCGGCCGGCGTCGACCGGCGCGCCAAGGCAGGCGGCAAGCGCCTTGCGCATCGGCCGCAGCACCGGATCCGCCAGCCAGACCGGCGCGCTCATAGCCCCACCCCGAGGGCACGGGCCCGCGCCAGACGCGGCGGCGGTTCCACCGGATCGGCCGGGGCGTTGAGCGTGTGCGACAGGATGCGCGCGGCCATGCCATCCACCGCCGCATCGAGGCCGGCGCTATTGTGGATCGAGCCGCGCACCTGAAGGCATGCGGCGATTGCGGTGACGACATCGGCGACCAGCGCGCTGTCGGGCGGCTCGGGCGCCGACCAGAACCCGTCCAACTCCCCCTGATGGGTCAGTCCGGCGACATCATAGAGTGCCGGGGTCATCGTTTTCACCGGCACCCCGGCCCGCAAGGCCTCCAGCCCGGCGGAGGAATTCACGGTGACCAGCCCCGCAGCCCGGCGAAGCAGGTCCGGCAGCGTACCACCATCGAGAAACGTCACCGCGTCCGGTCGGCCCAGCCGGGTAGCCAGGCTTGTCACACAGCGCTGCCAGTCGCGGTGCCCGTTGTCCAGCGGGTGCGATTTGACGACGAGCCGGGCATCCGCCGGGGCGTGGGCGGCGAAGGAAATCATGATCCGCTCCAGCGCCTCCGCCATGGTGGCGAAGGGCGAATGGGCAAGGATCTGATAGTCCCCCTCCACCTGCAAAGGCAGCAGGAACAGCGGCCCGTTCCCCTCCGCCAGCGCTTTCTGGCGCTGCACCGCGCGCGCCTTTCGCCGCCGCGCGCCCGCAAGCCGCAGCAGCCAGCGGCTGTAGTCGACGACCGGATGCAGCGGCGTGTGGCGCCGGTAGCCCGGGTAGAGAAATCCCAGGAACACATTCGGCAGATGGTAGGAGACATCCTGCCACGCTTCCAGCACGAAGGAGCCGGGGTAGCGCGGCGCGAGGTCGATGGTCCCGACGGCCCGTGCGGCGGCACGGATTGCGTCGGCGGAATCTGGAAAGCGGCTGAGGGTGGAAAGGCCACCGCGCTCAATGGTCATCCAGCCGGGTCGCAAATACCCCAGTTCGGTGCAGACCACCGAAATGCCGAGCTCCTCAGTCGCCCGCACCGCCGCCCGGTGATAGGGCCGCGTGTCGCCGTGAACCACCAGATCGGTGATGCGATGCTCTGCCAGATAGCCGGCGATAAAGGTCGGCCACTGTGCGGACGTCCCACGATAGCTGCCGGTGCCCCGCCCATGCCAGTGCAGCCAGTCGCCAGGACAGAAATTGATCCGGCGCACCTCATGCCCGGCTTCGGCGAGCCGGGCTCCGATCCGCCGAAAAAGCGGCGACAACGGCCCTTGCAAAAACAGGAACCGACGGACCGGCTGCCGCGCCGCACCGCCAGGGGACTGGCCCTCACCCGCGCCAGGCACGACGCCACCGTCCGACCTTGCCGCGCACGGCCATTTCCTCGCTGTAGGTCAGCGGCAAGCCCATGGCCCGGGCTTTTTCCTCCCGTGGCGGCGGCTCCACCCAGCCTCCGGGACCATTGATGCGGCCAGCCCCGAGCCGGGCGGCAAACTCCCTGGCCGCCGCCTGCTTGCCGGCACGGGAATAGAAACTGCCCTGAATCTGGATGGTATGTCCAAGCAGCCGCTGCGTGGCCTCCAGAACCTCCTTGTCCGGCGCCTGCGGATTGCGCCAGAACTGATCGAGCGGCAACTGGCAGGTCAGGCCGGGCAGGTCATAGATCGCCACGCCAAGGATCTTCACCGGACAGCCGAGATCGATAGCGTGCAAACCGGTGGTGCTGTTGACCATCAACGCGCCGCTGGCATGCCGCAACAGGGTCACCAGATGTCCACCATCGACCAGATGCACCCGCCGCTTGACCCGATACTTGCGCGCCAACTGCCGGACGATGCTCCCCCAGGGCTCGATACCCTGATCCATCGGGTGAACCTTGACGACGAGCTGCGCCACCGGGTGCGCATGCTGCGCGAAAGAGGCAATGGTCTTTTCAAGGGCATCGGCCAGATGCGGGAACGGCGCATTGTAGCGAAGCTGGTAGTCGCTCTGAAGCTGGAGCGGAAAGACGAAATAGGGCGCTTCGGATTCGATCAGGTCGTCGATCAGGATCTTGGCGATCCGATCCCGGCGCCGGGAAAACAGGAGCCGCGGCAGCATCGACAGATATTCGAACAACGGGCTGTAATACTTGTCCGCCTCGAACCGGGGATAGACGGCACGCATGAAGAAATTGATCAGGTGGAATGCAACCTCATGGGCCGCCTCCAGCGGGAACGGATGCCGGTAGCGTATCGTACGATCAATTGGCGGCAAGTCGCGCGCGGCGGCAAGGATCGTACCGGGATTGGCCGGGAACTGGGAGCGAACCGACATGCCCACCCGCTCCGCCGTGATCCAGTCGGGACGCAGATAGCCATTTTCATAGGCGATTACCCGCAGGCCGAGCTCCCGGGCCACCTCGATCGCCGCCGAATGGTAGGGAAACCGGTCCTGGTAATAGACGATATCCGTCACCTGGTGACGGAGCAGAAACGCCTTCAGAAACGCCGGCCAGGCCGAGAGCCTGCCGCGAAAGCTCACCGCCCGCCGGTCATGCCACAACAACCAGTCGGACAGGGAAAGATTGATGCGAAACGTCGTGTGTCCAAGCTTTTCCAGTTCATCGGCGACGATGCGCGGAAAATTCGACGGCGGCCCCTGCAGAAAGAGAACGGTACGCACCGATAGATCGTTGGACATCTGTCTTGCCTGTCCCGTCTAACGACCCGACATCCGCCAGGCGCAGGACGCCACAGCGGTTCCCATGTGCCTTTGGCTCCCTTGCCAGCCCCATTCGATCAACCGCGCCGTCTGCCGCAAGGACAACGACCGCGCGGATTAGTCGGTGATCAGCGCATTGGCCGTGTTCACGTTCGACAGAAGCGGGCCGATGATCTGCAGGAACTTGCCGAATTCAGCGGTCGGATGGTTGGCGACGTAGATGATGTCCTTGTCGCGCATCTCCAGCGATCTGGCGAGGAAAAATGCTTCGGCCTGACGCAGATTCAGCTTGTAGACGACCGGAACGCGGTTGCTGGTGAACTTGTCGGCAATCGGTCCCTTGAGCTTACGCACAAGGGCCCGGTCCTCGTAGCGGAACAGGAAGATACCGGCGGCATCGGCGAAGAAGTCCTTCAGCCCGCCAACCTGCGCAAGGCCCTCGGCCAGCGTCACCGACTCGGTCTTGAACGGCACGAGCTGCGTGCTCTTCACCGCGCCGAAGGCAGAGAAGGTGCGCGGCTTGTGCGTCAGCAGGATGTTGTCGCCCGGCACCAGCCAGATGTTGTTTTCCGGATATTCGATCAGATCGACGAGCCGCGCGGTCCCCGCCCCGCGTCCCCGCTTGACGGTGACCACGGTCTCATAGGTGGCCTGGCGCGATCCGCCCGCCCGGGCGACCGCTTCCAGAAGGCGCATACCGCGCACCGACATGGTGTATTGGCCCGGCTTGTTCACATCGCCGACGACCACCACGCCGCTGCTTTCGTTGCCCTCGACGACCACCAGCACCTGCGGTTCGATCGCCTTGCCCTTCAGCCGCTCCTGAATGCCGGCGCGCACGCCCTCGACCGAAAGGCCGGCAACGCGGATCCGCCCGGCATAGGGAATGAAGATGTATCCGTTCTCGTCAACGACGACCGGCACCGAGACCTGCTTGCCATCGGGGGTGGAGAACAGCCCTTCGGGCGCCGCCTCCCAGATGGTCACCACCAGCCGGTCACCAATGCCCAGACGGCTGGACCGCCCCCCACCGGGCACCTTGCGGAAGCTCTTGGAAAACAGCTCCGGGCGATAGGCGTGGATCGCGTTAACGGCCGTCCGGTCAACATTGATCAGCGCATATTGCGAACGGATCGCGTCCCCCTCGATATCCTCGGAGGTGATGGTAATCGCGGTCGGCCCCTGCCCCGGCAGCGCCCCGCAGCCCGTCAGGAAAGATGCAATGATCGCAACAAGAAAAAAGCGCATCCAGATCCCATTCGCACGTTGTCCGCGGCTCCGGCGCGGTTACTTTCCTGTTACCACCGGCAAGGACGCGAGTCCAAGAACGATACAGGGCGCCCGGCGCTCCCTGAGCGGCTGTGTTCGAACGGCAACATCATTTCAACAAAACATTAACCAACTGAAACCAATTCGAGGTTTTTCATTCACTCCACAACGCACCGAAACCGGCCGGTTCACGGCCCCGGGGCGCGCCCCTCCTAGCTTGTCCCGGTCCAAAGGTGAGACAAACTTAACCCTGCAACCCCATCCTGAACGCTGTCCGAACGTGTCCCGTGGCGGGAAACGGAATCGAAATCGGACAGCAAACGTGCCATAACCCGTTTCAAGTGGGCAGGACCGGGAACGATCCCGGGCACACAATCCGGGACCAGACATCAGGACGATCTCGTGCGTATCAACGGGAGTACGCCAACAGCAGCCCCCCTTTCGCGCGCTGCACCCTTTGGTGCGGCCGGCGCGCGCATGCGTGCGGCCCTGCTGCTATCGACGCTCCTTGTGTCCCTCTCCTTGAGCGCCGCCCCGGCGCAGGCCTTCGACCTGTTTGGCTGGAATCCGTTTTCCAAAACGCGGGATTCCGAGCAAAACGGCGTTCCCAACCCGTTTCCCTATGAAGTCACGCTCACCATGGCCGGTGAGGACAGCGACCTTGAAAAGACGCTGAACGGCGCCTCCGAGCTTGTCAGCGAACAGGGCATGCCGCCCTCGGGCGAAGCCGGACTGGTGGCCCGAGCCATTTCCGACTTCGAACGGCTGGTCGGCCAGCTCTACGTGGAGGGCTACTACGCCGGAACCGTGTCGATCCGGGTGGCCGGGCTGGAGCTTCAGCAGGCGCTTGCCGCCCCCTCCCTGCCCGGCCCGCGCCCGGTGCCGGTAACGATTTCCGTCACTCCCGGTCCGCGCTTTACCTTCGGAACCATTTCCATCGACGCACGGGATGTCTCCGCGGCAGGCCGGACGCTGATCGACGCCCCGTCAGACTATGGCCTGGTGCGCGGCGAAGTTGCCAAATCCGATGCGATCCTGCGGGCGGAAGCGCAGATCGTCCGCGACCTAAAGGCGGGCGGCTATGCCTTTGCCCGGATCGGCCAGCGCGAGATCGTCGCCGATCACGACAACAATCAGCTCGATGTGCGGCTTTCGGTGACGGTCGGACCGGAAGCGCGTTTCGGCGAGGTCTCCGTGTCCGGCACGAAGCGGACCGACCCGCAGTTCGTCATCGAACAGGCGATGATCCCGACCAGAGCGGTCTATGACCCCAAGGCGATCAAAGACGCCAACAAGCGCCTGAACGATCTGGGAATCTTCTCAAGCGTCCGGATCGTCGAGGGCAAGGCGCCTGGACCGGATGGCCTGTTGCCGATCACCATCGAGGTGTCGGAGCGCAAGCGCAATGTCATCGGCCTTGGCGCCAACTGGTCGAGTTCGGAAGGATTCGGCGTCGAATCCTACTGGCGCCGGCGCAACCTGTTCGGCAAGGGCGAGCTCTTGAGCCTTGAAGGCTCGGTCGGTCGGCTCGGCCAGAACTCCCTGTCGGACCTGGAGTACGCCGCCCGCATCGCCTTCGAAAAGCCGGGCGCATTCGGCCCCTTGACCAAATTCACCACCAGTCTCGGCGCGAAACAGGAAGTGCCGGATGCCTATCGCAGCCGCAGCATCACCGCCGATGCCTTTCTGGTGCGCCAGTTCAGCGACAGCCTGTCCGCCAGGGTGGGCGGCGAGTTCTTCTATGCCGATGAACGGGACGTCTTCGGCGACAACACCTACATGATGGCCGGGGTCATCGGCGAGGTGTCCTACGACACCCGCGACGATCCGCTCAATCCGACGAAGGGCATCAACGCACTGCTGTTCGCCGAGCCGGCCTATGACATGCGCGGGGGCAACGGCATGCTGTTCGTGCGCGGCTATGCCTCGACCTATCAGGCCCTCGATGAGGCGAAGCGCTTCGTCCTCGCCGGCCGGGTCGGCGCCGGCAGCATCATTGCGCCCTCGGTGCGTGACGTGCCGGCGGCGCGGCGCTATTTCGTCGGCGGCGGCGGGTCGGTGCGCGGCTACGCCTATCGCAACATCGGCCCGCGCCTCAACGGAGAGGTGACCGGTGGACGCAGCTTTGTCGAAGCCTCCGCGGAGGTCCGCATGCGCGTCACCGAAACCATCGGCCTGGTCGGCTTCGTCGACGCTGGTAACGCCTTCGACGCCATGTACCCGGATTTCTCCCAGGCCCTGAAGGTCGGCGTTGGTGCGGGCCTGCGTTACTTCACGCCCGTTGGCCCGCTTCGGCTCGATGTGGCGGTGCCGCTGTCTCCGGACAAGGACGATCCGAAATTCGCCATCTATCTGGGGCTCAGCCAGGCCTTCTAGGCAAAGCACGGTCCTATCTGGCGCAATGGAGAAATATACGTTCCGCTTCAATGCTCTGCGGCAGGATGCGGATAATCTGATTCCGGAGCGGCGCCCCGCGTGCGAACCGAGCGGCCTCAAACCCGGTCTTCGCGGTGCCCCCATGATTGTGCTTTAACAAGATTGAGCAAGATACTGCGCGCGAATCGCTTTGGCGCCTGAAGGGATAGATAGCCTTGTCGTTCTCCTGGCGGCGGACCTCCCGCCTTCTGTTTCTGTTGCCGAAACTCCTTCTTGCCCTGGTGGCGCTGGTCATCGTGCTGGGGGTGCTGACCCTTGCCGCCCTGCAAACCAGGAATGGTCAGGCGCTGGCCGGGCGGCTGGTGAGTGCGCTCGCCTCGGCACCGGGTGCGGAAATCGTCATTTCCGATATCCGGCTGAGCTGGGGGCTCGATGCGGCGATCTCGCGGATCGAACTGTCCGATGCCCGTGGCCCCTATCTGACGATCGCCGATCTTGCGGTGAACTGGCGTCCCACGGCCCTTCTGGTCGGCGCACTCGACATCGAACAGGCAACCGTCGCGCAAGTCGACCTTGCCCGCCTGCCCGAGCCGGCGGAAGGCGCCGCCGAGGCCAGCGATGCCAGCGAAGGCGGCGGCCTACCCGGCATTCCGCTGGCGCTGAAGCATTTCGCCATCGAGGATATCCGTCTGGGACAAGACGTCGCCGGCGCGGCGATGACCCTGACCGCCAGCGGCGACGCCTGGCTGGCAACCGGCCCGACCACCCTGGCCGGCACCCTGTCGGTCGCCCGCACGGACGGAACCCAAGGGACGGTTCTTGCCTCGGCGCGCTTCGCGCCCGAAGAGGATACCCTGACCTTTTCCGTTGCCGTGGACGAGCCGCGCGGCGGATTGGCGGCTCGGCTTCTGGAGGTTCCGGGCCTGCCCGCCCTGTCGCTGTCGCTTGAGGGCGACGGGCCGCTGGATGACTGGCGCGCCGACCTTCAGGTCAAGCTGGACGGCGCCACGGAAGTTGCCGGCACTGCCCGTCTGACCCGCGACGGCGCTGAGCGGGACGTTACCCTCACGCTTGGCGGCGCGCTTGCGCCGCTCGCCCCGCCGGTGGCCGAAGCCTTCCTGCTCGGCCAGACCGCGCTGTCGGCCAAGGCACGCCTTGGCGAGGATTTCACCCCGCTTGTCCTTGATGCGGATCTTTCGACCGGAACCCTGCGCGCGGCCTCCACCGCGCGCTATGCGCCCGGCACCGGCAGCATCGACCTCACCACGCAGGTGGCTCTGTCGGCCGGCGCCGGCGCGATGATCGCGCTTGAGCTTCCCGATCGGCGGATCGCCCTTGGCGAGAGCGACGTCACGCTCAGCGCCTCCGGCACCCTGTCGGCTCTCGACTGGTCGGCGTCCCTGACCAGCCAGAGCCTCGACACACAGGAAGCCCGGCTCGACGGGCTCGACCTGCGCCTTGCCGGCAGCGCCGCCGACCTTGCCGCCGAAGAGCCGGAGCTGCCGTTCACCCTCAATGCGACCATTGGCTCCCTGACACCGCGCCTGGCTGGCCTGGAAAGCCTTGCCGGTCCGCTCAAGCTGGGGGCCACCGGCCGGGCCTTTTCCGCCGAAAGCCGCATCGCGCTCGACCGCCTGACCCTCGACCATCCGGCCGCAGCTCTGGCGCTGACCAAAGCGGGCCTCTCGCCGACCGAGGTTGCCGGTGACCTCACCTTCCGCCTGCCGGACCTTTCCGCCTTTGCCGCCCTCTCCGGTCAGCAGCTTGCCGGCACCGCCGAGGGTACGGTGACGGCAAGTCTCGATCCGGAAACGCTGGCCGGCGAACTCAACGCCGCAGTGACGGCGCGCGATCTGTCCACCGGCATTGCCCAGGCCGATGCGTTCCTCTCCGAGCCGCTGCGCCTGACCATGACGGCAGAAGGCGACAGCGACGGGCAGCTCACGCTTTCGGCCCTGTCGCTTGAAGCGAGCGGTGTGAAGGCTACCGCCAGCGGAACGAGCGACCTTCAGACCGTGACCGCCGATCTGCGCATCGACGCCAGCGGCCTCGACCGGATCGACCCGCGCGTTGAGGGCGATCTCACGCTGAAAGCCAAGCTCTCCGGCCCGCTTGCCGGTCCGAAGGTCACTGCCACCTTGCGCGCGCCGACCTTGACGCTTGCCGGAAAGCCGGTCGGCGACCTGGCACTCGATGCCGACATCTCCACCGACCAGACCGCTCTTGCCGCCGATATCGAGGTCTCCGCGCTGGTCGACGGTGCCCGACTTGAAGGGCAGTTGGCGGCAAAACCGCAAGGCGCCGGCCTTGTGGCGGAGACCCTGTCGCTGCGTCTTGGACGCAATGCGATCACCGGCGAGTTCTCCCTGGCCGATCTTGCCGCCCCGCTCGACGGGCTGGCCGGCAAGGCCCGGATCGAGGCGCCCGACCTTGCCCCCTTCTCCACCCTGGCCCTGACCGAGCTGGCCGGCGCTCTTTCCGGCGAGATTTCCATTGCTCCCGAGAACGGCGCGCCCCAGGCGGTGGTGGCCCTGACCGGCAGTGACATCGCCGCCGGGCCTGTGCGCATCGGCAGCTTGAACGCGAACGCCACCTTGCGCGATCCGGTTGGCACTCCGCAGGCGCAAGGCACGGTGAGCCTTTCCGCCCTCGACCTTTCCGGCACGCCGGTCGCCCGCATCGAGGCCACCGCCCGGACCGAGGGCGCCGGCACCGCCTTCACCGTGGATGCGCGGCTGAGCGACACACCGACAGCCGACGGGGTGGCGCTGGAAGGTGCGTTGGAGCCGAACGACACTGGTCTGGTCCTCTCCCTTGCCCGGCTCGACGGCCGCTACATGGGGATCGACACGCGCCTTGCCTCCCCAGCGCGCATCCTGCACGGCAGTGATGGCGTGACCCGGATCGAGGCGCTGACCCTCGGCCTTGGCAGTGGCAGCCTTGCCGTCACCGGCAGCGCCGGGGAAACGCTGGCGCTTGATGCAAGCTTGAATTCCATTCCGCTGGCGCTGGCCAATGCCTTCACCTCCGGGCTCGGCATCTCCGGCACGGCAAGCGGCACCGCCAAGGTCACCGGCACGCCGGCCTCCCCCCTGGCCAACTGGTCTATTGCGCTGGCGTCACTCTCCGCCGAGCCGCTGCGCAGCAACGGTCTTCCGCCGCTGGCCATCGCCTCCGAAGGCGCCTTCGCCAATGACACGGTCACCCAGACAACCCGGATCACCGGACCGGAGGGCCTTGCCATCACGGTCAAGGGACCGGTCACGCTGGCCGCCCCGACGCGCATGGACATCGACATTTCCGGGTCTGCACCGCTGGCCCTGGCGCGGCAGAAGCTGATTCTTTCCGGCTTTTCCGGCGCTGGCACCTTCGACATCGCGGGCAAGGTCAGCGGTCCGCTCACCGGGCCGCGCTACAGCGCCACGATCCGCCCGCGCGGCGTCACGCTCACCCAGCTTTCCAGCGGCTTCACCCTCAATGGGCTGGCCGGACAGGTGGACGTCTCCAACGCCGGTGCGACGCTGAACGGCATCCGCGCCAATATCGCCGGCGGCGGAACGGTCACCGTCGGCGGACGGGTCGGCTTCGACGCCGGCATTCCGGCCGATATCGATGTGGCCGTGCAGAACGGGCGCTATTCCGACGGCCGGATCGTCACCGCCACCCTCAACGCCGCGCTGGCGCTGAACGGCCCGCTCGCCGATGCCGGCCGCGCCGCCCGGCTTTCGGGCACGGTCACCATCCCGCGCGCGGAAATCACCATTCCCAGCACCTTCCCCGGCGCCATCGATCCGGTGGCAGTCGTGCATCGCCATCCACCTGCCGCCGTGCGGGCCCAGGACAGCGCGCTGCGCCGCGACGAGGGTGGCGGCTCCGGCGGTGGCGGCGGGAGCGCGCCGATTGCCCTCGATCTCACCGTTACCTCGCCGGGCCAGATGTTCGTGCGCGGACGCGGCCTCGACGCGGAAATGGGCGGAACCCTGCGCATTGCCGGAACTGTCGCGGAGCCCAATGCGGTTGGCGGCTTTTCCATGCGGCGCGGGCGGATGGATCTGTTGCGCCGCCGGCTGACCTTCGACAAGGGCAATGTCTCCTTCACCGGATCGCTGACCCCGAGCCTCGATTTCGCGGCGACCACCCAGGCGGACGGCACCAGCATCACCATCACCGTCAAGGGCGAAGCCGATGCGCCGGTGATTGCCCTGACCTCCGCGCCTGACCTGCCGCAGGACGAGATTCTCGCCCGGCTGCTGTTCGGCCGCAGCATGAGCGAATTGTCGCCGCTGCAGATCGCCCAGCTCGGCGCCTCGGTGCTGACCCTGACCGGCGGCAGCGGCGAGGGTCCGCTTGGCTCCCTGCGCAATTCGCTTGGCCTCGACGCCATCGACATTGATGCCGGCGGCGAAGGCGGACCGTCGGTGTCCGTCGGCAAGTACCTGAATGAAAACATATACTTGGGCGTCAAGCAAGGCACGGAAAGCAACTCCAGCCGGGTGACCGTCGACATCGACGTGACCAAATCGCTGAAGCTTCGCGGCGAAATGGGAGCCGACGGCGAATCCAAGGCCGGCATCTTCTACGAGCGGGAATTCGGCGACTGACCGGCGGCAAGACCAATCGTTTTTGTGAGCGGCGGGCCGACGGCCTATTTCACCCGGCGACAGCCGGCCCTATTGTTTTCCCCATCATGAGATTCGCGCGATCCGCGCGGATCGCACGCTTTGCCCGTGTCGGGCTTTCAGCCGATGCGGCAAAGCGGCCACAGCGCGGGAGGCAGCCATGATCAACGAGCACCCCTTTTTCAAGCAGGCCTGTTACATCGGCGGGCTGTGGAGCCATGCCGATGACGGCGCGGTGATCGAGGTCGCCAATCCGGCGACCGGCGAGATCATCGGCACCGTACCCAAATGCGGCCGAGCGGAAACCACCCGGGCGATCGAATCCGCCTATCTGGCGTTTCAGGACTGGAAGCAGACCACCGCCGAGGAGCGCGCCACCTTGATGCATGCGCTGTGCGACGCGATCATGGACAACCACGATGCGCTGGCGGAAATCCTGACCACGGAAATGGGCAAGCCGCTGGCCGAGGCCAAGGGCGAGATTGCGCTCGGCGTCAAATACGTGCGCTTCTTCGCCGAGCAGGCCAAGCGGATCGACGGCGACATCATCCCCTCCCCCTGGCGCGGCAAGAAGATCCTCGTCTCCAAGGAACCGGTCGGCGTCACCGGCGCGATCACCCCATGGAACTTTCCCCACTCGATGATCTCGCGCAAGCTGGGCGCGGCGCTGGCCGCCGGTTGCACCATGGTGATCAAACCGGCAAGCCAGACCCCTTATTCGGCGCTGGCCATCGGTGCGCTGGCCGAACAGGTCGGCTTCCCGCGCGGGGTCGTCAACGTCCTGACCGGCTCGGCCTCCGAGATTGCCGCGGAGATGTGCGAGAACCCCAACCTGCGCAAGATCACCTTTACCGGCTCCACCGAGGTGGGCAAGAAACTCGCCAGCGCGGCCAGCGCCAACATGAAGAAGATCTCCATGGAACTGGGCGGCAATGCGCCGTTCATCGTTTTCGACGATGCCGATCTCGACGCGGCCGTCGAGGGAGCGATGATCTCCAAGTTCCGCAACTCCGGACAGACCTGCGTTTGCGCCAACCGGATCTACGCCCAGGCCGGCATCTATGACGCCTTCACCGAGAAGCTCGCCGCCGCCGTGAAAGGGCTCAAGGTCGGCAACGGCCTGGAGCCGGGCACCACCCAGGGACCGCTGATCGATGCACGGGCGGTGGAAAAGGTCGAGGAACACATTCAGGACGCCATCGGCAAGGGCGCCCGGCTGGTGACGGGCGGTCGCCGCCACGCCAATGGTGGCAGCTTCTTCGAGCCGACGCTCGTCGCCGACGTCACGGCGGACATGAAGGTGGCGCGGGAGGAGACCTTCGGCCCGCTGGCGCCGGTGTTCCGCTTCGACAGCGAGGATGAGGCCATCGCCCGCGCCAATGACACCGAATACGGCCTTGCCTGCTACTTCTACTCGCAGGACCTTGGCCGGGTGTTCCGGGTGATGGACGCGCTGGAATACGGCCTCGTCGGCGTCAACGAAGGGCTGATCACCACCGAGGTCGCCCCTTTCGGCGGGGTCAAGGATTCGGGCGTCGGCAACGAGGGCTCGAAATACGGTGTCGAGGATTACCTCAACATCAAATACGTCTGCCTCGGCGGACTCGACGGCTGATTGTCGAGACGTTTTCCCGGCGGCGCGGCAGGCGCTCCGCCGGGAAGAGGCCTGCCTACCACAGCCAGAACAGCAGCACCCAGCTATAGACCGGCGTCCCCAGCGACAGCAGGAAGCCGGCGGTCGCCCCAATCGCCCGACCACCGCGACAGGTGTGCATGATGATCCGGCCGGCAAGCCATACGGACCAAAGCGACGCACCAGCGAGAGCGAGCGCGCGAGCCGACTGGCTCCAGGCAAGGTCGATGCCGCTTTGATGCAGCAAGGTCACTGTCTGCGCCGACAGCCCGAGGATGACGCCGCAGGCGGCGACCGGGATCAGCGCATGGGCCAGGTGATGGAACCTCTGCCAGTGCCAGGGACCGCATAGGCGTGTCGCCAGTGCCAGCGGCAGGCTGACGGCCACGCTCAGAACGACGGTGACCACGCCGATATAGGCGAGCAGCATCGCCCCATCGAGCAGCGTCATCACGTCGCTCTGGGCGGCATAATTGGTGAGCATCCACCAGGGAAGGCTCGTATCGAGGGGCCAGAAGATGCCAAGCTCGACCAGCCAGGTGGCCGCCGCCTGCTTGAGGGCGACGAACCACGGGCTCGATGCCCATTGGAACGCACCACCGGCGACCCCGATCAGCCCGACGATGATCAGCAGGCTGTCCCAACGGGTCGCCGTGCGCCCGGACACCTCTACCACCTCGTGATTGGGGGCACGCGGCGCCAGCCGGACCGCCGCGCGAAAGCCGCTGCAGCGCCCGCACATGTGGCAGGGCGACACGCTCTGCATGTTCTTCACCGGAACCAGCGGGGCGCAGGTATAGCCTTGCAGCAGATCGGCGCGTCTTGCATTGCCCTCCCAGGCGGTCCGGTCGACCGCATAGTGCATGGGCGCAAGCTTTGCCAGAAGCCCGAAGACGCCGTTCACCGGGCACAGGTACCGGCACCACACCCGCTTTTCGCGTCCATAGAGATAGCCGATCGCCATTGCCGCGAGGGTCGATCCGCCGAGAATCAACAGTGCCGGCTTGGGGTACTGGTAGACGCTGACCATCTGGCCGTAGACCGTGGTCAGGACGAACGCCAGAAAGGGCCAGCCCGGCCAGCGCACCCATCGGGGAATGGCGCCGCCGCGCCCGTTGCGGCTGGCGAATTCCGACAAGGCGCCTTCCGGGCAGAGAACGCCGCACCACAGCCGCCCGAACACCAGCATCGAGATCAGCACGCCGGGCCACCAGATCCCCCAGAAGACGAACTGGGCAAACACCGTGACATCGTTCCAGATCCGCGCCGTTGGACCTGGCAGCGGCAGCACCGAGGGTACCACCAGCAAGGTGGCATAGACCGCAACGACGCCCCATTGCAGCGAACGGATCAGCCGCTGGTGCCGGCGCAGCCAATGGCCCGCGGCCTCGAACCGGCCGCCGGGATGGATATCGGTGGCATAGACGGCGCCGGGAGCGGGTTTCGCGCTCATGACCGCCCCTCCCGCACCGCCACCGCCCGGTGGCTCTGCCACCAGCCGACGACCGCCATCAAGAGAGCGAAGCCGCCCCAGGTGGCCACGGTCGCCAGATCCGGTGCCGCGCGATATCCGGTGAGCAAGGCAATGCTGCCGCCGACCCGGCCGCTGTCATCGAGCAGCCAGCCCGTATCCCACACAGGCGCGGTGTAGGGCAGGAAACCGAGCGCGACGAGGTTGCCGATGCCGGTGACCAGCAGCGCGCAGGCGAGCAACAACAACATGACTTCAGTGATGCGAAAGAACACCCGCCACGACAGCGCGCGATGACCGATCTGCAGGAGAGCGTAGGAGGCGAGCGCCAGCAGCAGCCCGGTCACGGCGGCGGCCAGCACGCTGACACGGCCGATCCCGGGACCGGCGCCCAGCAAGCCATAAAGGAACACGACGGTCTCGCTGCCCTCGCGGGCCACGGCGATCAGCGCCAGCACGAAGACCATCCACCAGCGGCCGCGGGCGGCGGCTCGGGTGAGATCGCGCTCCAGATCCCGCTGCATCTGGCGACCGTGACGACGCATCCATACGACCATCTGCACGATCAGCCCGGCGGCGCCAAGTACCAGTGCGGTCTGGAAATACTCCAGCCGATCGCCGGCGAGACTTTCGGAAAACCGTAGAATGGCGAAGGCCAGCGCCAGGGCGCAGGCCAGACCGGCTGCCACACCGCCCCAGAGATAACGCCGGGCGGCGGTCCCCATTCCGCTCTGACCGATCCAGGCATTGAGAATGCCGATCACCAGCAGCGCCTCGACGCTTTCGCGCCAGACAATGAATGCAATTTGCGTCGTCATGATGCCAAATCCCTGGCTCCGTCGGGACACCTCGTTGCCGCGCGCGGGCGCTACCTGGCAACGATCACCCCATGAGCCGTTTCCTTGTCCATGTGGAACTCATCGAAGAACGGATAGCTGCCCGGCGACAGGCGCCGGATCACGACAAAGGAGGTCACGCCGGGGCCGAGCACCTTTTCCTTGCGCATGCGCAGGCTCTCGAATTCAGCAGCGGTCGTGCCAGTGTTGCGCAGGACGATCTTGAAGGTGGTCCCGGCCTCGACCACGATCCGGGTGGGCGTGACGACGCCGTCGCGAAGCTCCATCTCGAACACCGGCATCTCGGCGGCAAGGCTCGGAGCCGGGGCAAGGGCGAGGCAAAGAGGAAGGGTCAGGGTCAGGGCAAGCGCGTGCGCTTGAACACGTGCCGGGCCGGGAGTGAAAAGACGAAAGACGGACATGGGGGCAGCTCCTGAACATGGGCGAAACGCGACCGGCGAGACATCCGCCGGCCGCAGTCTCAACGGGTCAGTAGCCGCCCTTCTTGCCGACACCGGCGTAGACGAATTCATAGGTGGTGGTGAAGGGTTCGAACCACGGCGCAACGCCGGTTTCCTTGTCAACATGCCGGCCGAACCCGGTCATGGCATTGCCGCTCGGCGGGGCGACGTCGAATTTCAGCTCGTATTTGCCAACGCCCATCAGTTTCACATTGTCCCCGTAGTGCGGTCCGTCGCTGGCCACCATCGGCATCAGGGGGCCAGTCTGGGTTTCACCGCTGTCGAGCTTGGTCAGGGTGTAGGTGACGACCAGATACGGCGCCCACTCCCCTTCCGCCAGACCGTTCGGGTTGTCCGCCAGGGCGTGAATATCGGCTTCCAGATGGATATCGCTGTCGGCCGCCGGGCGCATCATCCCCGGAGGCTCCATGGTGATCGGCTGCAGATAGACCGCCGCCACCTCCAATCCGCCGCCGGTTTGCGGCGCGCCAATCGGATATTCCGCCGCCAGCGCGGAAGAAGCCCAGGCTGCGGCGAGCAGACTGCCGGCAAGTGTCAGGGCGATTTTTCGGGACATGTCGAACAACTCCTTCGGTTTCAAGGGCCGGAGTTGCCGATCGACGCATAGAAGCCATGCCCCTTCAGATGGAGCAGAAGGCGGTGTGTGCATTTCCATCTCCGATAAACAGGGGTCAAGGCCCTACCATCGAACAAGCAACACATCCCGACTAAAGCAAATGAAAATCATTCTCAAGTAAATAGAAATACCTACAATTCATTCATCCCTTTATAATAATTCCAAGATGACAACTTAATAATCATTCCAATATACGATCAACAATATATATGAAACCAGACTACACAAGCCGTATCCAGCCTCGCAGGCAGGCGTCGCGCGCTTTGCGAGAAACCGCCCATTGGTCGCAGGCGCCGGCCTCACATCGGTCACCGGCGGCGCTTCAGGGTGTACGATGGCAATTCGCCGTAGCGCCTGCGGTAGGTATCGGCGAAGCGGCCAACGTTGGTGAAGCCCCATTTCAGCGCAATGTCGGTGACGGAGCCTGACGCATCGGCGGCCAGCAGATCCTTCCGCACCCCTTCCAGCCGTAGCGCCCGCAGCCGCGCCATTGGCGTCGTGGCGCGAAAACGGCGGAAGCCGTCGAACAGGGTGCGCACGCCAACGCCGGCCGCCGCGGCGATGTCCTCGACCGAGATTGCCCGGTCGGCATTGGCGATCATGAAGTCCTCGGCCCGGACCACATGACGCGGTGCCGACGGGCTCACCGGCGCCGCCAACGCCTCGGAATAGTTATTGCGGAACGTGGTCAGCAGCATCGTCATCAGCGTCTGCTCCAGATGCCGAATCCCCACCTGCGTCCGGAAGAACGTGTCGTCCTGATCGATCTCCTCGATGACGAAGTTCAGCGCCCGGCGATATCCCTGATTCTCACAGGACCCGGTGGGCAACTCCGGATAGAACTCGATCGGCCGGATCACCGCATCATTCAGCAAGCTCGCGAGGTGCCGTTCCAGCGCGCTCCGGTCGACCTTCAGCACCAGATGATCGCAATTCTCGGTCCAGGTCATGTGCAGCGGCAGCGTCGCCGAGCTGATCACGCTCATGGCCGGTGAGGCCGAGACGAAGCGGTCGCCGACTTTCATCTCGCAGCCGCCACGGTCGACGGAATGCACCATGAACCAGTTTTCCGGCTCGCCCGCGTCGATCTCCACCTCCTCGCCATAGGTGATATGGCTCAGCGCAAGCCGGCCAAGCGGCGCGAGATGCTGCCGGATCGCAAGGCCGCGCCCCCGCCCGGCATAGTCGAGACGGTGCCTGCAAAAGACCTTTCCCACCCGCTCGCGAGCCTCATCGAGATCGGATGTCTCGAAGAGGAAATAACGCGACATGGGCACGGGCGTCTCGTCTTGGTCGCTCAAGGTTCTTTCCTGCACGATCTGTACATTTCCCGCAGTAACTGGATAGAGAGGCCGCTTCGGCACCGCCATTCTTATCAACATACAATAATATGAAACGCGCGATTGGGAGGCGCGTCAAGGAGGAGAAAGAGGAGGATCGCAGGCCGCGCAAGGCGCCGCCGCGACGTCGCGCCACTGCGCGCAACACCGGAAACGGTGACCACCCGGCCCAGAGCCGCGCACGCTGCGCGCGCCCCGCCGGGACATTTCAAAAGGGAGAGAGAAAATGGATTTCAGCAAGGGTCCGATGACCATCGGAGACGGTTTCCAGGGGCAGAAGTGGACGATCCTCGGGGAGCCCTATGTGCCGCTGCACATGACCCCTTCCTCGCTGCTGATGCATGCCGAATTCGGCCCGGACAGCTTCGTTCCCACCCATCTTCATGAAACCCAGGATGAGACCCTCTACATTCTGGAGGGGGAGATGGAGTTCGAGCTGGAAGGCAAGACGATCAAGGCGGCGGCCGGCACCACGGTCACCCTGCCCATGGGCATTCCTCATGCCCTGCACAACCGGTCGGGCAAGACCGCCCGGGCACTGGTCTTCGTCTCGCCGACTGGAAAAATGTACGACTACATGGCCCGGATCGACGGGCTGAGCGATCCGGCCGAAGTGGTCCGCCTCGGCGCGGAACACGAGATCCGCTTCGTCTGACCGCAAGGCCCCACGTGGGATGACCTGCGCCTGACAGCGCGCACCCCGGCCAGGGATATGACCCTGGCACCACTCCAACAACAGGCAGAGCGCACGGGTTCGGCACCGCGACCGGACAACGACCCCGTGCGCCCAGCGGGTCACGCTGCCCTCCCTGAAGGAGAGATCCGAAATGAATGTGAAATCCGTAGTCGAGGCGTTCTGGCACGGCCACAGTGCCGGCGATCATGACGCGCTCAAGACCATCGTCGCCCAAGACATCCGCTGGACGGTGGTTGGCGACACCTGCCCCATCGCCAGAACCTACGAAGGTTGGGATGGGTTCTTCGGCGAATTGCTCGGCGGACTGGCCGCCGCCTTCGTGCCGGGCACGCTGACCATGCGGCTGAAGGGACTCTATGCCGATGAGGAGCAGGGCGTCGGCATCCTGCACCTCGAAGAAACCGCCACCTTGCACAACGGCAACAGCATCTCCCTTGAGATCGTCGACGTGATCACCGTGCGCGATGGCCAGATCATTGACGTCCGCGAAGTGATGGATCTCGCCGCCGTCAACGCCGCTTTCGGTTTCTGAGGAGACGACATGCCGATCCCATACAAGCAAGACCTCGCCGCGCAGATGATCGCCCGTGTCCACGAGATCGGCCCGATCCTGCGTGACAATGCCGCCCAGGCGGACCGCGACAGGCGCGTGCCCGACGCTTCCCTCGCCGCGTTGGAGAGCACCGGCGTATTCGGCATCAACACGCTGGCGCGCTACGGCGGGCAAGAAGGCGGCGCCCGGATGCTGCTCGACGTCACCAGCGCCATTGGCCAGTATTGCACCAACTCGGCCTGGATTTCGGTGATCTCCAGCGTATCGTCGCTGCTGCCGATGCGTTTTCCCGAGCCCGTCCGCGAGCGCATCTTCCGCGATGGCAGGCCCGTGCGCATGGCTTCGGTCATCGTCAACATGGGCAGCACTGCGGTGCGTGACGGCGATGGCTATCGCGTCACCGGCGAATGGCCCTTCGGCTCCAACATCCTGAACGCGGAATGGGCCATCGGCGCGGTGCAGATGCGCGAGAGCGCGGATGCCGACCCCCGCCCCGGCTATGTGCTGCTGCACAAGGACCAGTACACGATCAAGGACACCTGGTTCACCATCGGCATGCGCGGCACCGGCAGCAACAACTTCGTGACCGAGGACCTGTGGCTTCCCGCCGATCAGGTGGTCGGCGCCGACGTTCTGCTCGGCCCCGGTTTCGAGGCGTCCAAGGACGCGCATTTCCTGCAGCGGCTGACGCCCGTGTCGATGTTCCCGACCGTCATCATCTCCGGTCCGCTGGGCGCGGCCAAGGCGGCGCTGGAGATGGTGATGCAGATCTCCGCCAAACGGCCGGTGACCTATTCGAAGTATCAGCCGCAAACCAGCTCCGGCGCCTTCGTTCAGGGGATCGGCGCGACACGGGCGAAAATCGACACCGCCGAAATGTTCCTGCAGCGCGCCGCCGACATGATCGACACGGCCGCTCAAGGCAGCCAGCCGCTGTCGGTGGCCGACCGGGCCAGTGTGCGCAACTGCTGTGCCCATGCCACCCATAACCTCGCCGAAGCCATGAACGATATCGCCTGGCTGCATGGCACCGCGCTGTTCGCCGAAGCCAACCCGCTGGGCCGGCTCTGGCGCGACGTCAACACCGGCGTGCGCCATGCCATCGCCGCCAGCCCGCTCTGCTATGAAATCGGCGGCGCTGGCCTGCTGGGCATCGAGCAGCCGACACCGCTGGTCTAGGAGGCGACAATGACAGGCTCCCCGGACCAGAGAACCGTGCAACGCGGTGGTGCGGTCGGCGTATCGCGCGGCGGCATCGCCTGCTTTTACGGCCTCAGATACGGACAGCTCCTGCATCCGGGGAGCCCTCGCTCCGCCATCACCACGGCTGGCGGTCAGCTCAAGGTGGAACACCTGACCGACGTCCCGGTCTTCCCGCAACTCCCCAGCCGGCTTGAAGACGTGATGGGCCCCGGCATCCGTGACAACCCGCAGGATGACGCCGCCTTTTACCTGAATGTCTGGGCGCCGGAGGACGCCGCCGGTCTTCCTGTCCTCGTCTTCCTGCATGGCGGGGCCTGGGCCAGCGGCGGCGGCGCGGCGCGCTGGTATCGCGGCGAGCGACTGGCAGGCGAAGGCCTCGTCGTCGTGACGCTGAACTACCGCCTCGGACCGACCGGTCATCTCGATGACGACGAGCCCGGCTCCTATCACCGGCCCATTGAGGACATTCTGCAAGCGCTTCGCTGGGTTCAGGCCCATATCGCCGATTTCGGCGGGGATCCCGGCCAGGTCACACTTGCCGGACAATCCGCTGGTGCCTGGTATGCCTGGGCTCTGTCCACGCTGCCGGTTGCCGCCGGCCTGTTCCGCCGGGCCGCGCTCTTGAGCGTTCCGGCGATCAAACCCTGGACGCCGGTACAGCGCAGCGCCTTCACCCGGGCTGTCCTTTCCGCCGAGGCCAGGGATCCGGCGTATCGTCAGGAGCCGCGCGAGGCGCTGCTTCGCGCCGGCGCCCGGGTTCTGTCCCAAGCCCCTGGGGAACCGGGCGCGATCCCGCCGATGTATCTGCCAGTCTGGCCCGAAGATCCGGCGAGGCCAGCCAGCAAATTTCACGTGGACGCGCTGTATCTGAGGGTGACCCGGCACGAGATGTCGGTGTTTCTGCCCGCCACTCTTTCCGGCTCCAGCGAAATGGAAGCAACCCTCGCGCATCTGCGCGCCCGTGCCGGCATGGCACCGGTGCCACCGGTTCCCTGCCCTCCGGACTGGCCACGCGATCGGATCACCCTCGTCACACGCGCGTCCTGGATCGCGTTCGGACGGTTCGCCAGCGCGATCGCCGGCGCAGCGGAACGGGAGGGTCGCCTCGTGGTCCAGCGGGCCTTCGCGGCGCTCGCCGGACCCGCAAGGCTCGGCGCAGCGCACTGTCTCGATTTGCCCTTCCAGTTCGGGAATCGCAAGGACTGGCGCGATGCCCCGATGCTGGAGGGCTGGCCGGACGAAGAGTTCGAGGAGGTGAGCGGGGCGGTCAGAAGGGACCTTGCCGCCTTCGTCGCCGGCAACCAACAAGACGGCCACCGCACCCTGGGCGCGGAGAGCGGGCCGCACCGCACCTGAAGGAGGAGGAGAACATGCAGCAGTCACACCCGGTGAGCGCAGCCTTTCGCGAGGCCTTTCGCTACCACCCGGCAGGCGTGGCGGTGATCACCGCCGAGACCGAAACCGGCCCCGTCGCCCTGACGGTCAGTTCCCTGATCTCGGTCAGCGCCGAACCTCCGATCGTCGCCTTCTCGCTCGCCTCGTCTTCCAGTTCCGCCGCCGCACTGCTGACGGCAAAGACCATGGTCGTCCACTTCCTGCGCTACGCCGACCAGGATCTTGCCCGGCTCTGCGCGACAAGCGGTGCGGAGCGCTTTGGCCCGACCGAACCCTGGGAGCGACTGGAGACCGGAGAACCCCGCTACAGCCGGGTCGCCACCTGGTTTCGCGCCCGTCTGCACGGCACCCTGCCCGTCGATAGCGCAACCATCGTCAGCGCGCTGCTGCTTGAGGGACATGCGCCCCCCGGCCCGGCAAACCCGGCAGGCGAAAGCCTCGTCTATCTCGATCGCCGCTGGCATCGGCTGCGCGATGCCATCGAAGACGCAGCCTGACCGGAAGACAATCTTCCGCGGGGCAGTGCTGACGGATGGCGGGATGCTGCGGAGCCCGCCCCCCTTGTGGAAAAGAGGCGCCAGCGCACGGGTTTCAAAAGGGTGGGGACACGAATTTGTCAAACGCTGCGGATAAACTCACCAACACCGCTTGACACTCGGCCCTAAGCCGTTGATACAGCGTGGCAAGGCCTCGTGGCGGAGTGGTGACGCAGCGGATTGCAAATCCGTGTACCCCGGTTCGATTCCGGGCGAGGCCTCCATCCCCTTTCAAAATCTGATAAATTTCCGACAGCTCTTGCGGCTGGCGCTTTCCCGTGCGCCATGGCAACCGCATTGCCTGCGTCTCTTTCGTTCAGCCAGGGGATAGCGGCGACGGCGAACCGCCGCATGTCGTATCCCGGCCTTGGCGCGGCGGGCCCGGCGCAGTACGGTCAGTCCGGCCGCGATGGTCGGCCGGCGGTATCGCGACGAACACAAAAGCGTCTTGTGCCGCCCCCATGATTTCGGAACGGGAGCGGGTATGAAACACGGCGGCGACCTCGGCGCGGCAATCGCACAGGCCGGTGGTCTGGCGGAAGACTGGCTTGACCTGTCCACCGGCATCAATCCCCACGCCTATCCGCTGCCGGCCCTGCCCGCCCATGTGTGGACCGCACTGCCGGGGCAGGACGCGCTCGACCGGCTGCTGGCGACCGCCCGCGCGACCTATCAGGTGCCGGACCACCTTGCCCTTGCCGCAGCACCCGGCACCCAGGCCATTCTGGCGCGCCTGCCGCATATTCTGCCCGCCGGCGATGTCGCCGTGGTCGGCCCCACCTACGGCAGTCACGCGGACACCTGGCGGCGCGCCGGACGGCAGGTGATCGACATTCGCACCCCGTTCGCCGATCTCAACCCATCGGTGCGTGTGCTGGTCATCGTCAATCCGAACAATCCGGACGGGCGGCTGGTCGATGCCACCAGCCTGCGTCATCTGGCCGGCGAAATGCAGCGGCGCGGCGGGCGGCTCGTCATCGACGAAGCCTTCACCGACAGCTTTCCCGGAACCAGCGTGTTGCCGCATCTGGAGGGCATGCCGGCGCTGGTGCTGCGCTCCTTCGGCAAGTTCTATGGCCTTGGCGGGGTGCGGCTCGGTTTCGCCGCCGGACCGGCGGAGGATATCGACCGGCTGACGGCGGATCTGGAAAGCTGGGCCGTATCCGGTCCTGCGCTGGCCATCGGCACCGCGGCGCTCGCCGACACGCACTGGCAAGACCTCATGCGCGCAAGGCTTGCCGATGAGGCGGCGGACCTCACCATGCTGATGCACAAACATGGGCTCAGCGTCTTTGGCGGAACGCCGCTGTTCGTGCTGGCCGGCACGCGGGATGCGGCAGCGCTGCATCGTGCACTGGCGCGGCAGCGGATCTGGACACGGGTGTTCGACTACGCGCCAACCTGGATGCGGATTGGCCTGCCGGGGAGCAAGGAGGCCTTCGATCGGCTCGACGCGGCGCTGGTCACTGCCGTGACCGAAGCCTGAGCCCGGCGATGCTGCTTTTTTCCGACGCCGCCCTGTTGCTCGCGCTGGCGCTGCTGCTGGATGCGCTTGTCGGCGATCCGGACTGGCTGTGGCGCCGGCTGCCCCATCCGGTGACGCTGTTCGGCAAGATCATCGACATCGCCGATCAGGATTTCAACACGCCGGATCTTTCCCAGCGGCTGCGCCGGATCTATGGCGCCCTGTTCCTCGCCGCACTGGTTGCCTGTGCCCTGTTGATCGGGTTCCTGTTGGAGGCGATCCTGCGCGGCCTGCCCTTCGGCGAGATCGGCATTGTTGCCATCGCCGCCGTATTTCTGGCGCAAAACTCGCTCTACCGGCATGTGGCCGCCGTGCGCGACGGGCTGGTGCACGAGGGGCTTGCCGGCGGTCGGCGGGCCGTGGCGATGATCGTCGGGCGTGATCCGGAGCAGCTCGATGAAAGCGGCGTCGCCCGTGCGGCCATCGAATCCTGTGCGGAAAACTATGCCGACGGCGTCACCGCACCGGCGTTCTGGTTCCTGCTCTTCGGCCTGCCCGGGCTGATCGCCTACAAGGCGGTCAACACCGCCGATTCGATGATCGGCCACAAGACCGACCGCCACGGCGCCTTCGGCTGGGCCTCCGCAAGGTTCGACGATCTGGTGAACCTGCCCGCCTCCCGCCTTGCCGGGCTGACGCTCGTCTGCGCCGCGCCGTTCCTGGGGCGCAGCCTGACCACCTGCTTCGCCATCATGCGCCGCGACGCGCCGCAGCACCGCTCGCCCAATGCCGGCTGGCCGGAAGCGGCGATGGCGGCGGTTCTCGGCGTCGCCCTGGCCGGCCGGCGGATTTATCCCGGCTATACGGTGGACGATCCCTTCATCCATGACGAGGGGCGCAAAACGCTCACCGCCGGCGACATTTCGCGGGCGCTGAAAGCCCTGTCCATCGCCGCCGCGCTGCAATTCATGCTCGTGGCACTGATCGCCGCCCTTCCCCTTTTCACCTGAGGTTCGCCATGCTGCCAGTCGCCCCTGCCGCCGAACGGAACAAGGACGCAATCCTCACCGCGCTCCGCCCCTTGCTTGCTCAGCCGCGACGCGTTCTGGAAGTCGGCAGCGGCACGGGCCAGCACGCGGTGCATTTCACGGCGGCCCTGCCCCATCTCCTCTGGCAATGCAGCGAGCTGCCCGCGAACGTTCCGGGCATCGCCGCGCGATTGGCTGAGGAAGGCAACGACCGCACACCGCCGCCGCTCACCCTCGATGTTGCCATGCCGCCCTGGCCGGTCCCGGCCGCGACGAGCCCGGAGGCCTTCGACGGCATCTTCACGGCCAACACCTTGCACATCATGTCGTTTGCGCATGTGAAACAGTTCTTCCAGCGCGTCGGCGAGGTGTTGGCGCCGGGCGGTGTCTGCTGTGTCTACGGGCCGATGAAATACGGCGGTGCCTTCACCACGGCGAGCAACGCCGCCTTCGACGCGCAGTTGCGTGCGCGGGATCCGGAGAGCGGCATTCGCGACTTCGAAGCGCTCGATGCCCTTGCCGGCGCACAGGGTCTGACCCTTGTCGATGACATCGCCATGCCGGCGAACAATCAGTTGCTTGTCTGGCGGCGCGCCGCCGGCTGAAAAGCCGGAGCCGCGCGGCCCTATCTCTCCCTGTTGGCGATTGCCAGCAGGGCCTCCACATCCAGCACCTTTTGCAGATGTCGGGCGAGGCCATCAAGGGTCGCGTCCACTTCGCCCGCGTAGCGGAAACCGGATCGGGCACCGAGCCCTTCCAGGAACCCGGCGCGAAATCCGTCGGCGGAAAACAGCCCGTGCATATAGGTGCCCATCACCCGCCCGTCCGGTGAAATCGCGCCATCGGGGTGGCTCCGGCCCCCCTCCCCGGCCACATGGGCGAAGGGGCGCGCGCAATCGGGGCCCTCGGTGCGACCGATGTGGATCTCGTATCCGGACAGCGGCGCGCCGCTCGGCAGATGGGTGCCGGTCACTTCGACCAGCCGCTTGTCCGGGGTCAGCACCGTTTCCACATCGAGAAGGCCAAGCCCCTGGACCGTGCTGGCGGTGCCTTCGATACCGTCGGGGTCGGCGATGGTCCGGCCCAGCATCTGATAGCCGCCGCACACACCGAGCACCTGGCCGCCGCGCCGCAGATGGGCGGCAAGGTCGATATCCCAGCCCTGTGCGCGGAAGAAAGCCAGATCGCCGATGGTCGATTTGGTGCCCGGCAGCAGCACCAGATCGGCGTCCCCCGGCAACGGCGCGCCGGGCGGCACCAGCTCCAGCGTCACCTCCGGCTCCAGCCGCAAGGGATCGAGATCGTCGAAATTGGCGATCCGGCTGATCACCGGCACCGCGATCTTCACCGCGCCGGTCCCTGCGCTTTCCGCCAGCTCCAGCGCGTCCTCCGCCGGCAGGCGATGGGCCGCATCGAACCAGGGCACCACACCGAGCGACGGCCAGCCGGTGCGCTCCGCGATCTCCCATTCGCCTTGCGCGAACAGCGACGGGTCGCCGCGAAACCGGTTGATCAGGAAGGCGCGGATGCGAGACCGCTCTGCTTCGGGCAGGATCGCATGGGTGCCGACCAGCGAAGCGATCAACCCGCCCCGGTCGATATCGCCGCACAGCACCACCGGCACATCGGCGGCCTCGGCAAACCCCATGTTGGCGATATCCCCGGCCCGCAGGTTGATTTCCGCCGGGCTGCCCGCCCCTTCCACCAGCACCAGGTCGGCGCCGTCACAGACCTTGGCGAAGCTTTCCAGAACGCGCGGCAGCAGCTCGCCCTTGCGCTTGCCATAGTCGCGGGCGCGCATGGTGCCGGCGCGCTTTCCTTGCACGATCACCTGAGCTCCCACATCGGTTTCCGGTTTCAGGAGCACCGGGTTCATGTGCACACTCAGGGGCACCCGCGCGGCGATGGCCTGCAGCGCCTGGGCGCGGCCGATCTCGCCGCCATCGGCGGTGACGGCGGCGTTGTTCGACATGTTCTGCGGCTTGAACGGACGCACCTTCAGCCCCCGGTCGGCGAACAGCCGGCAGAGCCCGGCAACGATCAGGCTCTTGCCCACATTGGAGCCGGTGCCCTGGATCATCAGGGCGGGGGTGCGGCGCTCAGCCATGGCGGGGCTGGCTCAAAACTCGATCCCCTCCTGCGGCTTCACGCCGGAGCGGAACGGATGCTTGATCTGGGTCATCTCGGTGACCAGATCGGCAATCTCGATCAACTCGTCCTTGGCGTTGCGGCCGGTGATGACCACATGCACATCCTCCGGCTTTTCATCGCGCAGGAAGGCGACAACCTCGTCGATCGGCAGGTAGTCGTAGCGCAGGACGATGTTCAGCTCATCGCACAGGATCAGCCGGTATTCGCGCGAGCGGATCATCTCCTTGGCCGCCTCCCAGGCCTGACGGGCGGCGTCGATGTCGCGCTGGCGGTCCTGGGTCTCCCAGGTGAAGCCCTCGCCCATGCGCTTGATTGTCACAAGATCGGAAAACCGGTCCAGCGCCATGCGTTCGCCGGTCTCGATCCGTCCCTTGACGAACTGCACCACCGCCACCTTGTGACCATGACCGAGGGAGCGGAACACCATGCCGAAACCGGCGGTCGACTTGCCCTTGCCCTTGCCGGTGTGGACGATCAGCAGACCCTTTTCGATGGTCTTGGTGGCCATGATCTTGTCGCGCGCGGCTTTCTTCTTGCGCATCTTCTCCGCATGGCGAGCGTTCAGTTCCTCTTCGCTCATCGCCGCTTTCTTGTCGCTCACGTGATCGTCTCCCCGTTGTCCTGTCGGTCCAGCAGCGCCCGCGAGCTGTTGCGCCGCGGCGCCCACAGCCCCCGGTCCAGCGCCTCGCGGAACCGGTCCATGATTTCCTCAAGCGCCTTTGGATTGGCCCCTTCCAGAAAGGCGCGCACGGTCTCGTCGCCAATATAGGCATCGAACAGCTGGTCGAAATGGTGATCGCCCACCGCCCGGGTGGTCGCGGCGAAGGCGAAGAGATAATCGACCGTCGCCGCAATCTCGAACGCCCCCTTGTAGCCGTGGCACATGACCCCGGCGATCCATTTCGGATTGGCGGCACGGCCGCGCACCACCCGGCCGATTTCCTCGCCGAGGGTGCGGATCACCGGCCGCTCGGGCCGGGAATGGTCGTTGTGATAGACCTTCGGCGCCTCGCCCTTCAGGGTTTCCACCGTCGCCGCCAGCCCGCCTTCGAACTGGTAATAGTCGTCGCTGTCGAGCAGGTCGTGCTCGCGGTTGTCCTGATTGTGCAGCACCGCATCGACCCGCGACAGCCGGTCCTCCAGCGCACCGCGCGCGCCCGCCCCGTCCGCGCCGGCGCCATAGGCATAGCCGCCCCAGGCGAGGAAAGCCTCGGCGAAATCCGACCGCTGGTCCCAGATACGCTCATCGATCAGCGCCTGCAGCCCCGCGCCGTAGGCACCGGGCTTGGAGCCGAACACACGGTAGCCGGCGCTCAGCGCCGCCACCTCCGCCCCCTCGCCTTCGGCAATCCGGCGGCGGGTTTCCTCCGCCACCCGGGCAGCGATGGGATTGGCATCGGCCGGTTCGTCCAGCGCGGCAATCGCCGCCACCGCCGACTGGAACAGGTCGATCTGATGGGGGAAGGCATCGCGGAAGAAACCGGAGATGCGCAAGGTCACATCGATGCGCGGACGGCCCAGCTCCGACAGGCCGAGAATGTCGAAGCCGGTGACCCGGCCCGATCCCGGCTCCCATTTCGGCCGGGTGCCGATCAGTGCCAACGCCTGGGCGATGTCATCGCCGCCGGTGCGCATATTGGCCGTGCCCCAGCAGGTCAGGACCACCGCCTGGGGATACTCGCCCTCATCCTGGAAGTGCCGCTCCACCAGCCGGTCCGCGCTCGCCTCGCCGATCCGCCAGGAGGTTTCCGTGGGCACGGCGCGCACGTCGACGGAATAGAAATTGCGTCCTGTCGGCAGCACATCGGGACGCCCGCGCGTCGGTGCGCCGGACGGCCCCGGCGGAACGAAACGGCCGGCCAGCGCATCGAGCACGCCGCGCGTTTCCAGCTCTCCCGACGCGGTGACGGCGGGGGCGATCCGCTCCGTGATTTCCTCAAGCACCGCCTTGGTCGCAGCGAACTCCTCCGGCGCGCCGGCCTCCACGCAGCGGTGGGCGAGGATTTCCAGCCGCTCCACCGTATCGCCGCAGCTCCGCCAGGGCGCATCCGAGACCTCGGCGAGGGCTTGCGGGCGCGGCCCCTGCCAACCTTGCGCGAAATCGCAGTCGAGCGGGTCGAATTCCCCCTCATTCGTCATCCCGGACGGAGCGTCAGCGGAGATCCGGGATGACGCCGAAGTGAGACCGAGATCCCGCGCCAGGGCGCGCAGCAGGCTTTCGTTCGCCGCGCCCTCCCCGCGCGGAATGCGCGTCATCGCCACCAGAAGATGGGAAAGCGCATCGCCCTGCGGCGCCGCGCCGAACACATGCAGCCCGTCGCGAATCTGCAATTCCTTCAGGTCGCACAGATGGGCATCGAGCCGGGCAAGCCGGGTTTCCTCGTCCATCTCGTCGCTGAGGCCGATATCGCGGTCGAGCCCGTGCCGGGTCGCGGTGTCGAGAATGTCGCGGGTCAGCGCCTTGAGGCGGCGCGGATCGACCCCTTGCGCGAGATAGTATTCATCGAGCAGAACCTCCAGCTCCGCGCCGACGCCGTGGCTTTCGGCCCGGCCGAGCGGCGGGGTCAGGTGATCGACGATCACCGCCGATGAGCGCCGCTTGGCCTGTGCCCCCTCGCCCGGATCGTTGACGATGAACGGGTAGATGTTCGGCACCGGCCCAAGCACCGCTTCCGGATAGCACGCCTCGGAAAGCGCCAACGCCTTGCCCGGCAGCCATTCCAGATTGCCGTGCTTGCCCAGATGCACCACGGCGTGGATGCCGAAGACCTCGCGCAGCCAGATGTAGAACGCGAAATAGTGATGCGGCGGCACCAGGTCCGGGTCGTGATAGGTCGCCTTCGGGTCGATGTTGTAGCCACGGGCCGGCTGAATGCCGACCAGCGTGTTGCCGAACACATGGAGGGCGAGGCGAAAGCCGCCCTCGGCCACATGCGGATCGTCCTCCGGCGCCCCCCAGCGCGCGGTGACCTGCCGGCGCACCGCCTCGGGAAGACGCGCGAAATGCCGCCGGTAGCTGTCCAGATCCAGCACCGCGCCGCCCGGACGCACATGCCTTTCCGCCAGTGCGTTGGTCGGACCGTGCGAGATCCGCTCCATCAGCCCGGCGGAGGTTTCCGGTGCCCCCTCGACCCGGTAGCCCTCGGCGCGCATGGCGGCGAGCAAGCCGGCGCAGGAGGCGGGGGTGTCGAGCCCGACGCCATTGGCGAGCCGGCCGTCCTTGTTGGGATAGTTGGCGAGAATCAGCGCCACCTTGCGCCCCTCCGGCGGCGTCCGGCCGAGCCGCGCGGTGCGTGCCGCCAGATCGGCGACGAAGGCAATCCGGTCGGGCTTGGGCACGAACCGCACCGGTGCGGACTGGGTGCGCGGATCGCGCGCGCCCTGCTCCTTGAAGGACACAGCGCGGGTCAGGATCCGCCCATCCACCTCCGGCAACACCACATGCATGGCCAGATCGCGGATCGACAGGCCCTGATCGGCCTCGCGCCAGCCTTCTTCGGAGGAAGAGGAGAACACCACCTGCATCACCGGAACGCCGGGGGCATCCAGCGGCGTTGTGCGGTGCGGACCACCCGCCTTGGACACGGCAAAGGCGGTGGCGTTCAGCACCACATCCGGCCGCGCCTCGGCGAACAATGCGGCAAGCACCCCGGCGCTTTCCGCCTCCTTCAGCGAGGAGACATAGACCGGCAGCGGGTTGACGCCCCGGTCGGTCAGCGCTGAACACAAGGCCTCGACCGGCGCGGTGGCCGCGCTTTGCACCAGCGCGCGGTAGAAGACGATGGCAGCGCAGGGCGCGGCCGGATCGGCCCAGCTCCGTGTCAGGTCCTCCAGCGCGGGCGCCGCATGGCCGGGCAGGAACACGCCGGCGCGCGGCAGAGCGCGCGGCGGGTCGGGCTCCGGGTTGCGCTCCAGCAGATAGCCGCAATAGCGCAGCAGATTGGAAAGATTGCCCGCGCCCCCTTCCACGCAATAGCGCCAGAGGATCGCAACCTCCTCCACCGGCAGGGTGGAGCGGGCGGCCAGATCCGCGTCCCAGCGGTCATCGCCCGGCATCACCGCCAGCTTGACGCCAAACCCGCGCGCCACCTCGGTGAGCCGGTCGAGCCCATAGGGCCAGTATTCCGCCCCGCCGAGCAGGCGCAGCACCACCAGCTTCGAGCCCTCGACGGTCTGCTGGGCGTAAAGATCGACCGAATAGGGATGGGAGAGCGCCAGCAGGCTGGCCAGCCGCAGGCTGGGGGCGCCATCGTCGCCGAGCTCCTCGACAACGGCGGCGAGCGACGCCAGTTCCGTATCGGCGGCGGACAGAAAGAGGATGTCGGCGGGCGCCTGTTCCAGGTCAACCGCCTCGTCCCCCTGATCGATCCGCCCGCTGCGGCCGGCCAGAATATGCATGTCGTCTCCCGTATGGGCTGTGGCGACTGTCGCCGCCAGCGTATCAGGCGGTCACGGCGACCCGCAGCATGTCCTCGATCCGCGAAAGGTCGAAGCCGCTGAGGCCGATCACCACCAGACGCCCGGGGGCACGCGCATCGCGGGCGAACCAGGCCTCGACCCGCGGCCCGACCGCCTGCACCATCGCCGGCGCCGGCTTGCCCGCGACCGCCACCGCGCCCTTGATGCGCAGAACGCCGGGCACGGCCATGGCCGCCGCCACCTTGTCGCGAATGTCATCAAGCCCGGCAAAGACCCCGGTCTCGATCACATGGCTGGCGAATTCATCGTGGTCGTGATCATGGTGGTGGTGATGATGGTCGTGGTCATCGTCATGATCGTGATCGTCGTCATGATGATGCGCCTCGTGATGGCCGGCGCGCCCGGCCATGTCGTCCTCCGAGGCGCTGGCACGGCCGAGCAGCACATCGGCGGCAAGACAGCCGCGTTCGGCAGCGACGATCTCCACCGCCGGGCGCACCCGGGCGGCAACGCTCTGGCGCACCCGGTCAAGGGTCTCCGCATCCACCAGATCGGACTTGTTGAGAACGACGAGATCGGCGCAGACGAGCTGATCGGCGAACAGCTCCTCGACCGGGCTGTCGTGGTCGAGCGCTTCATCGGCGGCCCGCTGGGCGGCGACCGCCGCCTCATCGGCGGCAACCCGCCCCTCGGCAACGGCAGCCGTATCGACCACGGTCACCACCGCATCGACGGTCACCCGGTTGCGCACGCTCGGCCAGGAGAACGCCCGTACCAGCGGCTGCGGCAGGGCAAGGCCGGAGGTCTCGATGACGATGTGGTCCGGTGCCTGATCGCGGGAAATCAGCATTTCCATGGTCGGCAGGAAATCATCGGCAACGGTGCAGCAGATGCAGCCGTTGGTCAGCTCCACCACCTCCTCGGCGGCGCAGTTGGGGTCGGCGCAGCCATCGACCAGCGAGCCGTCAAAGCCCATGTCGCCAAACTCGTTGACGATCAGGGCGATGCGCTTGCCCTTGGCTTCGGTCAGAAGGTTGCTCAGCAGCGTGGTCTTGCCCGCACCGAGAAAGCCGGTGACGATGGTGGCGGGGATCTTGGCGGAAGACGAGGGTCCGGCACTCATAGGCGGATCTCCGGTTGCATGGGATTGGGTTTGAGCAGCAGCGGCAGACCGGCGGCGACCAGCACCACCTGCTCCGCGGCTTGCGCAATGGTTCGATTGAGGCGCCCTTGCGCATCGCGAAATCGCCGCGCAAGCGCGTTTTCAGGGACAATGCCCTGGCCAACTTCGTTGGAGACCAGCACCACCGGCCCCCGCACGTCTGCCAGCGCAGCGATCAGCCGGCCGGTCTCGGCCTCGATATCGGCTTGCGCGAACATCAGGTTCGACAGCCACAGCGTCAGGCAATCGACCAGCACGGCGCGGTCCGGCCCGCATTCGCGGGAGAGAACGCCGGCGATGTCGTGCTGTTCCTCGACCGTGGTCCAGCCGTCACCGCGATCGGCCCGGTGCCGGGCGATCCGCTCGGCCATTTCGCCATCTCCGGGCGCGGAGGTGGCGACGTAGACCCGCCGCAATCCGCTTTCGACGATGAGACGTTCGGCAAACGCGCTCTTGCCGGAGCGCGCGCCCCCGACGACCAGGGTCGCAGCCGCGCGCGCTCCGTGTGTCATGTCGCCTCGCCGCGCTGCCAGAGCCAGCCAAGCGCGCTGCCGAGAATCGCCCAGAACACCGCCGCCGACACCATCGACGCGGCGACGAAATGGCCCTGCAGCTCCGCCGGAACACGGGAGGCAAATTCATGCGGATGCGGCGCGCCGATCAGATGCGGCGCGATGATCAGCAGAACGCCGGCGATCTTCAGCAGCGGCTCGCCGCGCCCCACCAGCAGCCAGAGGCCGAGACCGGTGGCGATGGCAGTGCCGACCCACCAGGTCTGGCGGGCGACCAGTTCGGCGGCGGCGGAACCGGGCAGTTCCGGCGGCAGGCCGAGCGCCGGGGCAAGCGCGACGGCGGCAAAGGCGCCAAGGCCCCACTGCAGCCCGGTCGCCGCATCGATCCGCCGCGCGCCGAGCAGCATCGCCGCCAGCAGCATCAGGCCGAAGCCGAAGCCGGTCAGAATGCTCGACAGGCTGGTGTAGAGCGTGCGCTCCAGACCGTCCTCCGGCGCCCAGGCGCCGATCATCGAATCGAGAAACCCGAGCTCACCGGTCGCTTCGTCATGCTCGCCGGGGGAATGGGCGAGCCAGACCCGGCCATCGTCGGTCAGCCCGCCGGCATAGGGCGCAAGCTCCGCACTGGCACCGACGCCCCCCATGCCGGCAGCCTGATGCAGCGCCGGCGCGGACAAGCCGGCCGTCTCATAGGTTTCGGCCTGAAGAATCAGCGGCGTCGTGATGAGTGCCTGAAGCACAGCCAAGGCAATGCCCGCAGCGCATCCCGCGCCGAGAGCAACACCGAATATCCGTGTGATCACTGGACTGGACAGCCAGGCGGGATCATGCCCGCCGGCGCTCCGGATCGTCAGTGGCAGGGGAAGCCGAGCGCGTGCCGGCTGTCATGCGCCGCGTTGTGCAGCACATTGGAATGGGCAAAGCCCACGCCAAAGACCACGAAGGCGCCGACAAAGGCGCTGAGGAGCACGACCGGCAACAGGGCTGCGCGCGAAACGGACGCT
Organism: Stappia indica; assembly: GCF_020177335.1. Taxonomy (GTDB): domain Bacteria; phylum Pseudomonadota; class Alphaproteobacteria; order Rhizobiales; family Stappiaceae; genus Stappia; species Stappia indica_B. Next base: position 823,005 of record NZ_JAIVMG010000001.1, read on the forward strand.
TGCGAAGCGGCAGCGGCGGAGGAGACAGAAGCGGACATTGGCATTCTCCATTGGTCGTCCACCCGACGACATGTGCGAGTCACGTGCTCCGGCCGGTCTCCTGGCTCGCGGGTCACCGCCACCCTTGCGCCTTCCCGGATCGAACGATCCAGTGGCCTTTCGCAGGGCGGCTCGCCGCATACAGTTGCGGGGGCAGCTGCGGAATCGGGAGCCCTGATTGGGTCCTCCCCCACCGCATTCCCTTTTCATCCCCATCGGGCTTTGCCCGAAGCGGGGAACCGGAACACATCCTCTTGTACCGCTTTGCCGTCACAGCAACAAGGGCCCGCAAGTGGCAAATGCCCAAGGAGCGCCTTGACGAGGGCGCCCGCCCCGCGCCCAGCCGGACCAGCCATCCGAAAAAGTTTTCCCCAGCCTTGCAAAATTTTCCGGACGAAAACGCTTGGCAAGCGCGCCAACCGTTTGCTATATGCTCGCCACCGACGCAGCGAAGCTCGCTGCACAGGGTGATCCCCGGTAGCTCAGTTGGTAGAGCAAGCGGCTGTTAACCGCTGGGTCGCTGGTTCGAGTCCGGCCCGGGGAGCCACACCCTCCAAGGTGTTTCTCACAGACATTGAAGATCAAGCAGGCCTCCCGGCCTGCGAGGCGCTTTGCGCCTCAGAGTGCTGTGGGCAGCGCATCTGCGCCCCACCCCACAGAACACCCGACATCTGACGCTACTGACGTTTTTCGGCGTCGCGCATGGCCCTGCCGGGCGGTTTCCTATATGAGCGCTGGCACGTCTGACGCAGGGAGTAGACCGCCTGCGTTTCGACACCCCAGGGCACGGAACACCGCTCGACCCCATCAGCGATCCGCCCCACCATCTGGAGCAGCACGTTGCAGCACATCGATGTCGTGGTAATTGGCGCCGGCGCCGCCGGCATGATGTGCGCGATCGAAGCTGCAAAGCGCGGTCGGTCGGTGCTGGTGCTGGATCACGCCAAGACGCCCGGCGAGAAAATCCGAATCTCCGGCGGCGGCCGCTGCAATTTCACCAACATCCACACCAGCGCGCGGAACTTCCTGTCCCGCAACCCGCGCTTCTGCATCTCCGCCCTCAGCCGCTACAGCCAGCGGGATTTTATCCAATTGGTCGAGCGGCACCGCATCGCCTATCACGAGAAAACACTCGGACAGCTTTTTTGCGATGAGTCCGCCACACAGATCATCGCCATGCTGCTTGCCGAAATGCGGGATCACGGTGCGAAGCTGGAACTCGCCACCCGCGTGGAAAGCGTCGAGAAATCCGAGCGCGGCTTCACCGTACGCCATTCGGGTGGCAGCCTGTCCTGCCAGTCGCTGGTGGTGGCGACGGGCGGCAAGTCGATCCCGAAGATGGGCGCGACCGGCTTTGGCTATGACCTGGCGACCCAATTCGGCCTGCGCCTTGTCGAAACCCGCCCCGGCCTGGTGCCGCTGACCTTCGATCCGCACCTGCTTGAGCGACTGAAACCGCTGGCGGGCGTGGCAGTCGATGCCACCGCCACCTGCCGCAAGACCCGCTTTGATGAGGCGATGCTTTTCACCCATCGCGGCCTCAGCGGCCCCGCCATCCTGCAAATCTCCTCCTACTGGCGCGAAGGCGACGAGATCGCCCTCTCCATGCTGCCGGGAGCCGACCTGTTCGAGACCCTGCGCGCACAGCGCGCCAGCAACGGGCGACAGGCCCTGCAGACCGCCCTCTCCCATCACCTGCCGAAGAAACTGGCGCAGCTCATCGCGGCGGAAGCCCGCGCACCGGCCAACCTGGCCGACATGTCGGACGCGGCGCTGCGGCGCACCGCCGCCGCCGTCACCGACTGGCGGATCAAGCCGACAGGCTCGGAAGGCTATCGCACCGCCGAAGTGACCCTCGGCGGAGTGGATACCCGCGACCTCGATTCCAAAACGATGGAAGCCAGAACCACCCCCGGGCTTTACTTCATCGGCGAGGTCGTGGACGTGACCGGCTGGCTTGGCGGCTATAATTTCCAGTGGGCCTGGTCCTCCGGCTGGTGCGCCGGCCAGTTCGCGTAAGGCCCACTCCCCAATCCAATCGAGCAGCCGCTACCGACGCCGAACAGGTGACCACACACCCGCTCCCGGCGACGAACCCGCGCGCCAAATTCCCCGCACGCCCATCGACTTACCGTCGCACCCGCCAGCATATTTCGCCACCACAACCGCCGCCGCGAGCAACGTATAAAATTAAATCTGATTTGCGGTTGAGAATTATAATAACAAACGATATATTGCGCCGCGATATGGGAAGATCGAAGCAAAATTGAAAGCATACGCGGCAAAGCCAGCGAAATAAAGCAAGTAAATTTGCAAAAGAAACCTTACGTAATCCGGAAGATTTTCCCAGTAAACAATCAGGAAATCAAAAAGAGGATCCATGAAACCCAAAATAAGGGTCGAAGGTGTTTACAAAATATTTGGCGAGGACCCGAAAGGGGCCCTTGACGCACTGAAGTCCGGAAAATCGAAGATCGAGATTTTCGAGGAGACCGGTCAAACCGTTGGTGTCCAGGATGTCAGCTTCGAGGTTGGCGAAGGGGAAATCTTTGTGGTCATGGGCCTGTCCGGGTCCGGCAAGTCCACCCTGGTCAGGACGTTCAATGGCCTGATCCCGCCCACCTCCGGCAAGATCCTGATCGACGACGACGATGTTGCCAGTTGCTCGGCGGAGCGCCTGCGCAAGATCCGGCGCGAGAAGATCACCATGGTCTTCCAGCATTTCGCGCTGTTTCCGCACAAGACCGTTGCCGAGAACGTCGCCTACGGGCTGAAGATCAAGGGCGAGGGCGCAGCCTCACGCCGCAAGAAGGCGCTTGCCGCGCTGGAGCAGGTGGGACTTGCCGCCTATGCCGACAGCCTGCCCGGCGAGCTGTCCGGCGGCATGCAGCAGAGGGTCGGTCTGGCGCGCGGGCTCGCGACGGATCCGCAGGTCCTGCTGATGGACGAGCCGTTCGGCGCGCTCGATCCGCTGATCCGCCGCGAGATGCAGGATGAGTTGCTGCATCTTCAGAAGATCCTGAAGAAGACCATCATCTTCATCACCCACGACCTCAACGAAGCCCTGCTTCTGGGCGACAAGATCGCCATCATGAAGGACGGTCGCTTCGTGCAGGTAGGCACGGCCCAGGAAATCGTCGACAACCCGGCCGATGATTATGTGGCCGCCTTTGTCGCCGACATCGACCGTGGCCGCGTGTTCGAGGCGAGCCATGTGGTCGCCGATCCGGTGACCGTCGAGCAGCACGAAAAGGGTGCGGCGGAAAAGGCTCTCCAGCTGATGGAAGAGCACAACCGCAACGCGCTCTACGTGGTTGATGACCAGAAGGTCGCCGGCCTGGTCACCTATCAGGAACTGGCGGTCGCCGCCCGCGAGGAAGGCCGCACCGACCTTGCCGAGGTGATGGTGACGGATGTTCCTGTGGTCGACCAGGACACGCCGCTGAACGAGCTTTACGGCGCGGCCAGCGCCGGCCACCCGATTGCCGTGACCGACAAGCGCGGGCGCCTGACCGGCGTGATCGAGGTGGAAGCGGTGTTCTCCCAGCTCTCGGGCGATGCCTCCGAAGACGAGTACGAGGATGAGGACGAGGCTACGGAAGACGGCAGCACGCCGCCCGCAGAAGAAAAGGCAACCGACACCGCACAAGGAGGGACACCCCGATGATCAGCCCCGCTGACTTTGTCCAGATCCCGCTCGACGACTGGGTGAATTCCTTCGTGCGCGATTTTCTGGTGCCGAACTTCCGCCCGGCCTTTCGCGCCATGCAGGTGCCGATCACGGAAGTCCTTGCCCGGATCGACAGCTTCTTCCACTGGCTGCCGATGCTGGTCTTCACCGTCGGACTGACGCTGATCGCCGACCGTACGGCGGGACGCGGCGTTGCGCTGTTCACGCTGGTGGCGCTGATCTTCATCGACATGATCGGCCTGTGGGCGGAAACCATGACCACCCTGTCGATGATCCTCACCTCGGTGTTCTTCTGCGCGGTGATCGGCATTCCGCTCGGCATCTGGAGCGCCCGCAGCGACCGGGTCCTGCTCGTGGTCCGGCCGATCCTCGACATCATGCAGACGATCCCTTCCTTCGTCTATCTGGTGCCGATCGTCATGCTGTTCGGCGTTGGCATGGTGCCTGGCATCATCGCCACCATCATCTTCGCCCTGCCACCGATCATCCGGCTCACCAACCTTGGCATCCGCAACGTGCGCGCCGATCTGATCGAGGCCGCCGAGGCCTTCGGCTCGACTCGCTGGCAGATGCTGTGGGAGGTGCAGTTGCCACTGGCGCTCAGGACGATCATGGCCGGCCTCAACCAGACCCTGATGCTGGCCCTGTCGATGGTCGTCATCGCGGCGCTGATCGGCGCCGGTGGCCTCGGCCTGACGGTCTACACCGGCCTCGGACGGCTGAATGTCGGCGCGGCGACGACCGGCGGCATCGGCATCGTCCTCCTGGCGATCATTCTGGACCGTATCACCCAGTCGCTGGGCGAGAAGAAGGGCGTGCAAACGCCCTCGCTGTGGCAGTCGCTGCGCTCGCTGTTCTCCGCCGGCAAGGCGGATGCGGGCGCGCAAAGCGGCAAGCCGGCCTGACGCCCCGCCTCGCTGCGACACACCGTTTCGCGCGGCCCCGTTCCAGCGGGGCCGCGTGCCCAAGGTGGCGGCGCACGCCGCCATCCCCATCTGACGTTCCAATTTCGGAGATTTCACACCATGAACAGCCTCAAGAAGACCCTCCTGTCCGTGACGGCCCTGGCGCTGGTCGGCACCCTCGCCGCCGCCCCGGCTTCGGCACAGGACGGCCCGGGCGCCGGCAAGACCATCAAGATGGCCCAGGCGACCTGGGACACCGGCTGGTTCCATTCGGAAATCTACAAGCAGCTCTTCGAGGAGCTCGGCTACTCCATCGACGGCCCGACCACCCTCGACAACCCGCCCTTCTATCAGGCGGTCGGCTATGGCGATGTCGACCTTTGGGTCAACGGCTGGTTCCCGATCCACGACACCTACCGTCCGGCCTTCGAAGGCTCCGCCGAGATCATCGGTGCGGTTGCCGCCGGCGGCGCGCTGCAGGGCTACCTGGTCGACAAGGCTTCGGCGGAAAAGTTCAACATCAAGTCGCTGGCCGACTTCAAGCGCGACGACGTCAAGGAAGCCTTCGACCGTGACGGCGACGGCCGGGCCGATCTGGTTGCCTGCCCCCCGGGCTGGGGCTGTGAGGTCGCCATCGACGGGCATCTGACCAAGTACGATCTCAAGGGCGACATCAACGAGATCAAGGCCAGCTACTCCGCGTCCATGGCCGATGCGGTTGCCGCTTATGGCGCCGGCGAGCCGATCCTGTTCTACACCTGGACGCCGAACTGGACCGTCAACGAGCTGAAGCTGGGCAAGGACGTGGTCTGGATCCAGGTGCCGGAAGAGGCGACCGAGGAGAACGCAGCCAAGGGTGTTGCCTCCTGCGTGGCCGACCCGTGCGTCATGGGCTTTGCCGCCAACGACATCGTGCCGGTGGCCAACTCCAAGTTCCTGAAGGAGAACCCCGCCGTCGCCACCCTGCTGAAGACCGCCTCGATTCCGCTTGAGGACATCTTCGCGCAGAACTCGGCGATGAACGATGGCGCCGACAGCCCGGAAGACATCAAGAAGCAGGCGTCCGACTGGATCAAGGCCAACCGCGAGATGGTCGACGGCTGGCTTGCCACCGCGCGCGGCGCGGCGCAGTAAGCCAAACCGGACACGGCGGCCCTCCCCTCAGGGCGGGCCGCCCTTCCCGCAAAACAAAACCACGCGCCGGCCCCTCCCGCGCGTGGTTTTTTATGACCTGGACAGCCCGGCGCACGGATGCGCGCGCGGGAACACTCTGCTTCGGACTGAAAGAAGGGAAATGGCGACCCCGGCAGGATTCGAACCTGCGACATTCGGTTTAGAAGACCGATGCTCTATCCACCTGAGCTACGGGGCCGGACGGGATCGGATCCCGCCGCTCTGGGCCGTCAGTGGGTCCAGGGCATATGCCGGTTGAAGCGGAAGTTGTCGGAGTAGGCCACCTTGGGCACATGCCGTTCGCGCGGCTTTTCCACCCGGTAGGCGATGCCATTGCGCCGGGCGTAGGCCACGGCCTCTTCCTCGCTGGCAAAGCGCAGGCGCACCTGCTGGCGCATGTCGCTGGAGGAGGTGTAGCCCATCAGCGGCTCGATCGTACGCGCCACCTCCGGAACGTAGTCCAGCACCCAGTCATGGGTCTTGCCACGGCCGGACTGGGTCGCGGTCTTGGCCGGAGAATAGATGCGTGCCACCATCGGACGGCTCCCGTCGCTCAATTCGCTGTTCCGGTGCGCGGTTGCGCACCAACTGCGCCTGTTTATTTCCCCGCCGCCGGGGGAAGTCAACATCGCAAATCGCCGCCGGCGGGCCGCAGGACCGGGGAAAACGCCTCCCGTCCCTCGCCGATTGCCTGAAGACCAACCGCCGATACACCGCGCATGCGCTAGATCCGCAAGCAATGTAGCGGCGGAGAATGAATCGATCTTTTTGAAGAATGGTCGGGGCAGCAGGATTTGAACCTGCGACCCTCTGCTCCCAAAGCAGATGCGCTACCAGGCTGCGCTATACCCCGTCCGGCTGGTCCCGTGGGGTGTATCCGGCCTAGCCGCAAGCCGTCAAGGGGGAACGAACCAGGATTTTTCTGGCGAATTTAGCACCCTGAGGCAAAGGAGTCCCGGAATAGCCCCGGAATCCGCAGGGGAAGCAATCCCGTTTTGTTCTCCGCCACACTGCGAAGAAAAGCATAAAGTTTTTGCAACCATTGGCCGAAGCATGCACGCTAGTCTCTACGCCCTGACCATCGAAATATGCGAGGACGCGCTCGACCTGGAGCACGGCGACGAGGCTCAGGTCGCCAAAGTGGCGCTACTAGCGCGGATGACCAGCCAGCTTCACCACGCATGACAGAAAGGTGACCACATCCGCCCAAATAACCGCACTCAACCAAGACCCAAGGCAGCAGATCCAACCGGTAAAGCACGGCGACCAAAAAGCGTGTATTACCGGCCCCTCGGCCCGGAGCCAGTCGGCCGCGACAGCTATCTCCTCCAACGTCCAGGGCATCGTGCGATTGTGATCTATCACGTCTCATCGACTTATCGTGTCGCAAAAATTTAGCATCTCGCGCAAGATCAAATGGCAACCCATTTCGCGGGCTTTTCGGAAGACCGTGAGTGTCTGCATCACGGACTCGCAAAGCCGAGGCAATACCTCTTGCCTCGGCTTTGATGTGACACGTCTTCGTTTAAGCAACCAGCGCAGCGAGCGGATTCGTCGGAGCGGGTTTCTCGAGGACCGACGCGGTATGTCCGCTCGCCATGCGCAATTCGTTGATCGTGGTTTGATTGGTATCGATGACGCCTGCATAGGTCATGACGCGACCATACCGCATCGGAGTGCCGACCACATCGATGTTGAAATTCGCTCGACGGAATAGCCGCGCCATGCGCGCATCATATACCGTCACAAGCTGTCTGAGCCCAATCAGTGCGCCGATTTCAATCGCCCCAAGAAAAAGCTCAGCGGTAATCTCGCTCACCTGACCGCATTTCTTCGAGCGACACGCATACTCGGGATCCATTGAAAAACGTGAGGCTTCCCAGATCAGCGGATCAGCGACTTCGAGGTCGTCAGGCAACAGGTCACTGAAAACGTCGCGAAGCATGTTGGGGCCAGTCGTCGGCAAAAGCCGCAATGAACCGCGCACATCATCAGTGTCTGGGTCAATTGAGATGATGTACAGTGGGTTTTGTTCGTCGAATACGTCGATTTCCCAACCGTCCTTGACAGTCACATCCCAGCAGAGCCTATGATGAAAAACCTCTGCTCGGATTGTATGCATCCGATCAATCTCGAATGCATGTTCCATACGATCAATTCCCTGGATCAAGCGGATCATATTGTTCCCTCCTCACTCATTTGGTGAGGTGACAATGACAGCGATATTTTTACGGGTATATTCTGCATTTTGGGGGAGTTCCCGCGTAAAAAAACATCCCTTAGCCTGGAGGGTCGATCAGCTTAAAGGAGATTGCGCGAGCAACCGTATGTGTCGTATTCAAAGCGTTTAGTTTTCGGCGAGACATCTCCATATACGTCTTTACTGTCCCGGTTCGTATTCCGATCAGAACTGCAATATCCTCATACGTCTTTCCCTCAGAGGCCCACCGCAAACACTCAATCTCACGAGGAGAGAGTTTTGGGCACAGTCGGCCGCCCCCCTCAGTCCGAATGATCATTTCGTGAATGAAATTCGCGATAACCTGAAAGTCGCGAATATAGATTGATTTGGTTTGGCTCCACTCCCGGTCTGAAAAATCCGAGGTAATCGATAGCAGCGCCGTTTCGCCGTTCACGCCCCTGATTGGAAATGTCAGGCCCTTATGACCAACATCAAAATCCTGAGCTTCGCCAAACATCTGTTGGATTTTCGGCGCCCTACGATCGAGTACATCCCAATCAACTGGAAGAAGGCTCTGTGCCCCTGCTTTCAGAACCGGGTCAATCGAGAAAAAATCCTGATCTTGGTAATGCCTCACCCAATCGTCTTGATAGGTCAGCGCAAAGAAATGCTCTTTCGGCGTTAACTCAGGAATTTTACGCGCATAATATACAGCGTTACTCAAACCATACTCTTCAACAACTCGATCAAGAAGATCTCTACCGTCACCTTTTTTTGATACAGCTTGAAGCTTCTCAATAATACTAGAGAATCGAACGTCTCGCACGATCACCGCCCCTCAGAAAGATCTCGCCTATAACGGGCATGCTATAACACGCTACCGCAATAGTCGCGATGCGGATCGCTTCATTTCCATAACCGCGACGACCTCGTCATGCAGTAGGTCGATTTTCCTTGCGAGTTGCGAGTCAATCGGCCGCACTTCGTCACGGCAGAACTCAAGTGTTCCAGCGAGATATCCTAGGATACTGGTTTGAATGTCGGCTACTGATCTGTCCATTTCGGCGCCCTCCTCACGGCCCAGAGGACCCTAGGACAGCGAGAGAGGTGAGCGTAATCGGCCAAATGTCCTCCCCTAATTTACCGTATTGCCCCCTTTGTTTCGTGGCGACACCTCCTCAGACCGGTAGAAAGAATCTTTCTATGGTTGCATACAGGTTGAAAAAATCAACCCTAGAGACTAATCGGCTCATGAAGGGGGAAGCGTTATCTAGAAAAATCAACATGCTGCTTAATGACCCCGCATTTGCCGCTCGCAACTACGGCCGACCACATTTAGCCAGACAAGCTGAAAGCATGAAGGTTGTGGCACGCCGTTTCCCACCAGATGCCAGGCATTGCCCCCCCCTGACCGGGGCACATCATGGGATGCATCGTTTCCTTCAGACGTTTCGCATGCAGGAGACAGATGATGCGCAGCTCCTTTCTCCCTCCCCGCCTTTTCGCCGGCCTTTTGTCTGACAGTCCTTCCCTGCTTGCCGCTCTTCGCCGCCCAGGCGCCAGCCGAACCCTGGCAGAGCGGTGTCTCGAACGACGGCACAATCGCCTCCGCGCAGACCTCCGCGGCTGGAAAGATCCTGGATACCGGCTGCAGCAGCCGCCTTCGCGCGGCGCTGTATTTCACGCTCACTGGCGGGCCGCACGAAGGCATGCGGAATGTTGATGACACAAGCGATTCCATGATGATGTGGATCACGCTGTCTGGCGGACGCCTGGCCCGCCACCCGGTCGACGGTCACGATGTCGACGCCGCGAAAACCTTCGTCGGCACCTTGCCCGCCACGGAGCCCGCGATGGAAGAATTTTCCAGCGGCAGCCGGATCGCGTTCACCACCGCCGAGGGAATTACGATCTTCTCCGCGCCGATGGAGGGCGCGACCAAGGCGCGCGCCGCGTTCCGCAAGGCCTGCGGCATCTGATTGCCCTCACCTGCCCCGCTCGCAGAGCCGCCAGGCCACAAAGGGTTTGCGCCCATGCGGTCATGGTGCTACATCCAGATCAATCATAATATCTGGATTTATGGATAAATGGATACCCCATCAGCTCTCGCCGCCCTGGCGGCACTTGGACAGGAAACCCGGCTTGAGGTGTTTCGCCTGCTGGTGCGAGCGGGCGACGCGGGCCTTCCCGCCGGTGAAATCGCCCTGCGGCTCGGCGCGGTGCAGAACACCGCCTCGGCGCATCTGAAGATCCTCACCCAGGCCGGGCTGATCCGTCCGGAGCGCGCGGGCCGGTCGGTGCGTTACTTCGCCGACATGACCGGCTTCCGCGATCTGCTCGCCTTCCTGATGGAGGATTGCTGCAATGGCGCACCGGAGCTCTGCCGCCCCGTGATCGATGCGGTGGTGTGCGACGGCACGCCCAAGCCCGCCTCCTGACCGCGCTTTCCATCCTCTTCTGCGCGCCTTCCTTCCGCGCATCGCTCACATCGTCTCCCGAACCGGACCCTTCTCATGACCGACAATCTCGCTGCCGCAGCGCCGCTTCCCGATGCCTCCGCCCTTCCCGCCGGCGGCATCGGCTTTTTCGAAAAATGGCTTTCCGTCTGGGTGGCGCTGTGCATCGCCGCCGGGCTTCTGCTCGGCGCCTTCGCGCCCTCCGCCTTTGCCTTTCTGGCAAGCCTTGAATACGCCTCTGTCAATCTGGTCGTCGCCGGGCTGATCTGGGCGATGGTGTTCCCGATGATGGTCAATGTCGATTTCGCCAGCCTGCGGCACATCGGCGACCGGCCCAAGGGGCTGGTGCTGACCCTTGTCGTCAACTGGCTGATCAAGCCCTTCACCATGGCCGCGCTCGGGGTGCTGTTCTTCGAGCATGTGTTCGCCGGCTGGATCGCCCCAGCGGACGCACAAAGCTATATCGCCGGCCTGATCCTGCTCGGCGCGGCGCCCTGTACCGCCATGGTGTTCGTCTGGAGCCAGCTCACGCGCGGCGATCCGGCCTACACCCTGGTGCAGGTGTCGGCCAATGACGTCATCATGATCTTCGCTTTCGCGCCGATCGTCGCCCTGCTGCTGGGCGTGACCGATATTGCCGTGCCGTGGGACACCCTGCTGCTCGCCACCGGGCTTTATGTGGCCATTCCGCTGGCTGCCGGCGCGCTCACCCGCCAACACCTGACCCGCGCCGCCGGCACTGGCGCGGACGCGGACGCGGACGCGGAAGAAGCGGTTGCCCGCTTCACCGCGCGGCTCAAGCCGGTGTCGATCCTCGGCCTGCTGGCCACGGTGGTGCTGCTGTTCGGCTTTCAGGGCGAGGTGATCCTGCGTGATCCGCTGCTGATCGCGATGATCGCCGTGCCGCTGCTGCTCCAGTCCTACGGCATCTTCCTTCTGACCTATGCCGCTGCCCGCGTCTGGAAGATCCCCTTCAACATCGCCGCCCCTTGCGCGCTGATCGGCACCTCGAATTTCTTCGAGCTGGCGGTGGCGGTGGCCATCAGCCTGTTCGGCCTCCACTCCGGCGCGGCGCTGGCCACCGTTGTCGGCGTGCTGGTGGAAGTCCCGGTGATGCTGTCGCTGGTCGCCTTCGCCAACCGTACCCGCCACTGGTTCGCCTGATCGCCGCTATTCACAAGGGAAGGCCCCGATGCACGTCACCATCTACCACAACCCGGACTGCGGCACCTCGCGCAACACCCTGGCCATGCTGCGCGCGGCCGGAGAAACCCCTGAGGTGATCGAATACCTGAAGACCCCGCCCAGCCGGGAGCGGCTCGTTGCGCTGCTGGCGGCCATGGGGCTTTCCCCGCGCCAGCTCCTGCGCCAGAAGGGAACGCCCTATGACGCGCTGGGGCTGGCCGACCTCAGCCTGAGCGACGATCAGTTGATCGATGCCATGATGGCCCATCCGCTGTTGATCAACCGGCCGATTGTCGAAACCCCGCGCGGCACGCGGCTCTGCCGGCCATCGGAAACGGTCGTGGAGTTATTGCCGCCGGGCGTGCTTCGCCGCTTCACCAAGGAGGACGGCGAGGAGGTCACCTTCGAGTAAGGCGCGGACGACGCGAAGGGCTCAGTCCGACCCCTTGATGGTGTCGGACTGCAGCACATCGCCCGGGACAATCCCGAGCCGGGCAGCCAGACCGCCCTTGACCTCAAGCACGAAGCGCACCTCGGCCCGCGAGGGCACCAGCTCTTCGGAGAGCGGCGTCGCCTCCCGGGCGATATGGGCGATCCGGCCGGAGGCTTCGACAAACAGCATGTCGAGCGGGATCAGCGTGTTCTTCATCCAGAAGAACACCTCCTTCTCCTGCTTGAAGTCGAACAGCATCCCCTGATCGTCTGCCAGCGCGGTGCGGTGCATCAGCCCGGTGGCACGGGCCGCCGGCGTATCGGCGATTTCCACCTCGAAGCGATGACGGCCGGTCTGGGAGATGACCAGCAGCGATTCGCGCCGCAGAGCGGCGGCCTCGGCCCCTCCAGCGCTTGCAGGCAGGGGCGCGCTCCAGGAAAGAAGCAGCAGCGCGCCGCCAAGCGCCAGCTTGCGAAGGGCCGCGCGCAGCGCGCCGGCCTTGCTGCCGGCGGACCGGCGAGCGGGTCTGCAAAATCCTGGAAACGAGATGTCCATGGTCACGGCCAGCGGTATCCTGAAGGGTATGCCCGCCGCGAGATCACCGGCCCCTCCGGTGCGGCGACAAGCAGTCACCCGTTAAGGTGACGGCGAATGATGTGCCGTGCAAGTTTCCCAGACAACGCAAGAACGCTGCAGCAAGCGCCCCGTCAATGGGAGGCGGGAATATGCACGCCTTCGCCGTCAGGGCGAATTTCCGCGGCCATCCGTCCCTTGGGACCCTGGCCGAAGCGCACGAGCACCGTCTGCCCGGGGCGCAGCTCGGTGATGCCGTAGCGCCGCAGGGTTTCCATGTGCACGAAGATATCTTCCGTGCCCTCGCCCTCAGTGACGAAGCCGAAACCCTTGATGCGATTGAACCACTTCACCGTGGCGCGGACGTAACCGCCTTCGGGCGTCACCTGCACATGGGTGCGCGACGGCGGCATCTGGGAGGGGTGAATGGCGGTCGATTCGTCCATCGACAGGATGCGGAAGGCCTGCAGACCGCGCGTGCCCGGCACCACTTCGCAGACGATCCGCGCGCCCTCATAGGCGGTGCGATAGCCATCGCGGCGCAGGCAGGTGACATGCAGCAGAATATCGCCAAGGTCCTCGTCGGGGACGATGAACCCGTAGCCCTTGGCCACATCGAACCACTTGATCGAGCCGGCAACCTCCAGCAGATCGACACCGGGATCCTCCGATCCCGTTTCGTGTCGCGTCGCCGCTGCCTTTGCCATCAAGTCCTTCATTCGTCCATGCCCCTGATACGCCGTAAGCTGGATCCTCTTGCGCGGACACCGCAATACAACGATTCCACCTCCGAAGGATAACACTGCCGCATTGCCGGACCAGACAATTCTTCGAATTCACTGTCGGCAAGTCCATTTCAGTGTGCGGTGAAACCGGCGATTCGCCAAGCCGCCCCGCATCGGAGCGCCCGAGGCGGCGCGCTCCCGCCCGGAAAAACGCCGGTCACCCCATTGATGTCCGGCCGGCGCGCCATATGCTGTTGCCAATTCATCGCCAACAACGAGGCATTCATGCGTTATCTGCACACAATGGTCCGCGTCCGCGACATCGACGAATCGCTGCGCTTTTACTGCGATGCGTTCGGGCTGGAGGAAGCACGCCGCATCGACAACGAAAAGGGACGCTTCACCCTGATCTTCCTTGCCGCGCCCGGAGACCTCGATGCGGTGCGCAAGGGACAGGCGCCGGCCCTTGAGCTCACCTACAACTGGGACCCGGAAGAGTACACCGGCGGCCGCAATTTCGGCCATCTCGCCTATGAGGTGGAGGACATCTATGCCACCTGCGAGAAGCTGCAGAAGGCCGGGGTGACGATCAACCGCCCGCCGCGCGACGGCCACATGGCCTTCGTCCGCTCTCCCGACAACATCTCGATCGAGCTTTTGCAGAAGGGCGAGGCGCTGGCGCCCCGCGAACCCTGGGCCTCGATGGAAAATACCGGAAGCTGGTAACCGGAAAAGGGGCGGAAAACTGCGGTTCTTCCGCCCTCCCCGGCACAACTATCAACATCAAAATGCGAAACTGTGGATGACGACACAGATCCCCTCTTGCCGGGAAGAAAAAAGCCCCCTATAAACCGCGCACACCGGCAGCGGGCGCCCATCGTCTAGCGGTCTAGGACGCCGCCCTTTCACGGCGGAAACACGGGTTCGAGTCCCGTTGGGCGTACCATCTTCTTCCGGTCTGCATCGCTCTGCGATCGGCCGAAAGCGCTGCCGAAGATTTCCGGACCATCGTTGCGAATGCACCAGCCGGGCCTGTTGGCCCGGCGGTCCTGGCCTCGCGCTTCACCAGCGCTACGGGCACCTCCCCTTTCATCAGACCGCCGTCCCGTGTCATCCTTGCCGGACCAGCAGTGGATCGGGAGCGGGACATGACAGCGGCAGATGACAGCGACACCCCCGGCACCTACGCCTCACCGCCCTGTTTCATGCATGAGCTTGGCCCCGATGGGCGCCCGGTGGCGACGGCAGATGGTTCACAGAACTCGCGGGACCTCTCTCGCTGGCGCAAGGCTACCCGCGAGCGCCTGATTGCCGAGCGCCTCGCCCTGCCGGCGGAAACACGCCAGCAGATCTCCGAACGGATTGCGCATCGCCTCGACGCGGCGCTCCACCCTCTTGCAGAGCATACAATCGGCCTCTACTGGCCGTTCCGCGGCGAGCCGGACCTGCGCCCCTGGATCAAGACCCTTGTCTCCCACGGCGCCCGAGCGGCGCTTCCTGCGGTCATCACCAAGGGCCAGCCACTGGAGTTTCGCCTCTGGCAGCCCGGTGACCCTCTGGAAAAGGGCGTGTGGAACATTCCCGTCCCGACCCAGGGCGCGATTGTCGCCCCGGATGTGATCGTCGCGCCGCTGGTCGGCTTCGACGCCGCGGGCTACCGGCTCGGCTATGGCGGCGGGTTCTACGACCGGACCCTGCGCGCCATGCCGCACACACCGAAGATCATCGGAGTGGGCTACGAAATCAGCCGCCTGCCGACCATCTACCCGCAATGGCACGACGTTCCGATGGATACACTCATTGTGGAGGGCTAAACCGCCTCGGTCACCGGCATGGGCGGTCGCCGCGCACCGGCCAGAAGACGCAAATTTTTTACCGATAATTTTCAGAGATTTGCAACTTTGGACGACTGCATTGCAATTCGCAAAAGTGACAAGGCCAATTCGCGCAGGATTCCGGGTGTCACTATCAGATTCTGGGAGATTTCGTCATCTTTCGCAGTATTTTGCAGAGTGGCACGCGCACAACCCGGTTGGCACGCTTTTTGGTTTGTATAGAGCAAGCCGGAACGGACATGGTCGAGGAAGGTCAGCCCGACACCACCACGTTTCGGACAAAACCGCGATGCCCCATCGACAAATGATCGCGGACATATAAAAACTCCCGGCGCCCACCGGATCGGTCCCGTCCCGTCAACTCCACCCCTGACGGCCCCGACCCACCGGTGGGCGTATTTCTTTTCCCCGCACCCGTCATCATCCCGCTTCCCGGCAGAACCGCACAGACCGCAAACGGGCGACAGATGAAAACGGGCGGGCGCAGCAGCACCGCCCGCAAACTGCGACAAAGGCCAAACCCGCCTGGGCACCATCAACTCGGTGCGGTCAATTCCTCCCTCATCCGTGCATTGAGGATGACGATAATGGATGCCTTCAGGCCTGCGCCCCTCGCCCTCAAGTGGAGGCGCGTGGCGGAAGCTCCTGCTTGGCCAACGGACAGGCACCGAAACGCCGCGGCTCTCCGATCCCGGCTCGCCGCCTTGCGGCGTCCGGGAGGACGCGGAGTGTGGCGGTGGTGTACGGTATCGAGCCGCCGCTGCCCTTGAAATGGTGTCGTCCGGGCACCTCCTCTTGGCGTCATTCCGGGCAAGCGTCAGCGCGACCCAGAATCGGCGAGCCAAAAGACAGGCATTTCCAAGAGACTGAAAGCGGGCGGCCGCGCCTCGCCGATACCGGCTCTCTCCGCTTCGCTTCGTCCGGGAGGCCGCCCCGCAGGAGCACTGCCAACACACTTACGGGGCGGATTGATCCGCCCCGCCTCATATCGCCCTGTGGTAGCCCCGCCCCTGAGGGCGAGAGGCGTCAGACTGCCATCGACCTCAGGCGCGGATCCGCTCGCTCGGCTCGCGCATGGTCACCAGCTCTTCCGCCGCCGTCGGGTGCACCGCCATGGTGCTGTCGAAATCGGCCTTGGTCGCGCCCATGCGCAAGGCAACGCCCAGCACCTGCGACAGCTCACCCGCATCGGCACCGAGCACATGAACGCCAAGCACCCGGTCGCTGTCCGGCTCGACCAGCATCTTCATCAGCATCTTTTCTTCGCGCCCGGACAGGGTGTGCTTCATCGGCCGGAAGGCGGCGCGATAGACATCGACGGCGCCGTAGCAGGCTACCGCCTCTTCCTGGGTGAGGCCGACGGTGCCGATTTCCGGCTGCGAGAACACGGCGGTGGGGATCATGTCATGATCCGTGCTCCAGGGCTTGCCGCCAAACACCGTATCGGCGAAGGCATGG
This sequence comes from Stappia indica, assembly GCF_020177335.1. GTDB lineage: Bacteria > Pseudomonadota > Alphaproteobacteria > Rhizobiales > Stappiaceae > Stappia > Stappia indica_B. Next base: position 839,660 of record NZ_JAIVMG010000001.1, read on the forward strand.
CCCTCGCGGATCGCCACCGGCGTCAGGTTCACCCGGTCCGTCACGTCCCCGACCGCATAGATCGAGGGCACATTGGTGCGCGAGGTCTCGTCCACCTCGATGGCGCCGGACGCGGATACGGCCACGCCGGCCGCTTCCAGGCCGAGGCCGGAGGTGTTCGGCCGGCGACCGATCGCGAACATGATCCGGTCGGCGGCGAGGGTTTCACCGGCTTGCGTCTGGCCGATCAAGCCATCCGGTCCCTTTTCGATGGATGCGAAGGTGTCGCCGCAGATCACGCGGATGCCCTTGCGCTCCATCTCCTCGTGCAGCATCTTTCGCAGATCGCCATCGAAGCCGCGCAGGATCTCCTCGCCGCGATAAAGCAGCGTGGTTTCAGCGCCGAGGCCGTTGAAGATGCCGGCGAACTCGACGGCGATGTAGCCGCCGCCGGCCACCACCACCCGCTTCGGGAAATCAGCAAGGTGGAACGCCTCGTTGGAGGTGATCACGTGCTCGCCGCCGGGAAGACCGGCATCGACATTGGGGGTCGCGCCGACCGCGATCAGGATCGTCTTGGCACGGACCCGCCGATCATCGGAGAGGATATGCACCGTGTGCTCATCCTCCAGCACGGCCCGGCTGTCGAACAGCTCCACGCCGGCCCGTTCCAGATTGCGCCGATAGACGCCCTCCAGACGCGCGATCTCCCGGTCCTTGGCATCGATCAGCTTTTCCCAGTCGAACTGCCGCTCGCCGACCTGCCAGCCAAAGCCGGCCGCGTCCTCGAACTCCTCGGAGAATTTGGAGGCATAGACAAAGAGTTTCTTGGGAACGCAGCCACGGATGACACAGGTGCCGCCATAGCGGTACTCCTCGGCGATGCCCACCCGCGCCCCATAGCCGGCGGCGATACGCGCGGCGCGAACGCCGCCCGATCCGCCGCCAATGACGAAAAGATCATAATCGAAATCAGTCATTCAGCGTATCTCCAGTGCGCGAGCAGCATCCCCTCAGGGGGTACGACCGATTACTCGGTCGCCGCCGCCTGTCGCTTGGTCAGCTCTTCGCGCACCAAGGTCACCATTTCCGTGGAAATCGCATCGCCCCACTGCTTGGCCGCACCGATCGACAGCGCCCGAAGCTCCGGCTCGACGCGGGAATACTTCTGGCCGAGCGGCGACTTGTAGAAGGCGGTCAGCTGGTTCAGCTCCTCGATGGAGAAGCGGCGGGCCCAGACCTCGAACACCACCTTGTTCAGCTCCGGACGGCGCGATGCAAGCGACAGCGCCACCTCGTTGACGATCTCGTCGATCATCGCCGTGTTGGCCGGATCGCGCTGGATGAACAGCGTGCGGGTGCGCTCGGCCATCAGCGGCAGCACATTGTCGAAGGCGCGGATCGCATTGGATGCGAACACGGTCTCGCGGGCAGCCGCAAGATGGTCCTCGGGGATGGTCTCCTGCGCCTGCAGCGGCAGGGCGGCGCTCATGAACAGCGCCGAAGCGGCGACCAGCAGGGTCTTGCGAGCGATACGGATCATTAAAAACTCCATTGCAAAGGGCATCGGCAGAGGGTTGGCTTACCCGGCCAGCCCGGTTTTATCCGGCGGCCGGGGTCAGGCGGTCCACGCCATCGGGTCCGGCGACATAGGCGGCATCGGCGATGCCGATGAACAGGCCGTGATCGACGACGCCGGGGATCCTCAACAGGGCGTCCGACACCGCGACAGGGTCGTGTATCTGCCCCAGTTCCACGTCAAAAATGTGATGCTGACCATCGGTCACGAACGGCTCGGCACCACCGCGCAGCGCTGGCACCGCCGAATAGCCGAGCGCGGCCAGCGCGCTTTCGATCGAATTGCGCGTCGCGCGCAGGCCGAAGGGAACCACCTCGATCGGCAGAGCAAAGGCACCAAGGCACGACACCCGCTTGCCCGCATCGGCGATCACCACCATCCGCGCGGAGGCGGTGGCAACGATCTTCTCGCGCAGCAAGGCGCCGCCGCCGCCCTTGATCAGCGTCAGATTGGCGTCCAGTTCATCGGCGCCATCGACGGTCAGGTCCAGTTCAGGGCAGTTTTCCAGGGTCTCCAGCCGGATCCCCTCTTCGCGGGCGAGCGCAGCGGTGCGCTCGGAAGTCGGAACGCCGACAACATCGAGGCCGGCCCGCACCCGCGCGCCGAGACCGCGCACGAAATGTTCCGCCGTCGAACCGGTGCCGATCCCCAGCCGCATGCCGGATTGCACCTCGCCTAGCGCTGCTTCCGCAGCCAGTCGCTTCAGATCTTCGCTCATCAAACCCGTCTTCCCAAATATCGATGCGCGTGAAGCGCCAGCGAGCGCGGGTTTAGCATGGGACGGCAGCAGCGCAAAGGGAAGCTGGCCGACACGCCGCCACCCCATATGCGTGCCAACACAACCAGAAAACAACCTGACGCAGAATCATGACGCTTCGTTAACCATCAATTTAAGAGAGTGCGTGCAGAATTCACAAAATTTCACAAATCATCCCTTGGGGAAGTTTCCGCACCCGGAGAACTTTCAATGCGCCTTTTTTCGGCAATACGCTCAAAAAAAACAGAAATCGCCACGGAGATCGCCACTTCGGAGGAAATCCCGCCCCTTCGCGATGGTCAAAGCACCAATGACTTACAAAGTGACGTCCGGGATCGTCAGACCGCGCTGACGCTCGACATGATCGAAGCGGACCTGCGAAGCGCCGCCGCCGGTATCGGGTCGGGCGCGCAGCAACTGCGCCAGAGGGTCGACGAACAGCTTGAGGTGCTCTCCGGCATCCGCGGCGATTCCGAAACCCTGCGCGGCGAGACCGAGCAGGCCGACCGCACCGCGCGACATCTGTCCGAGGCGATCGAAAGCCTGGCCGCGGCCAGTGGCGAGATCGACGATCAGGTGCGTCATTCCAGCCAATTGGCCGATGAAGCGCGGCAGGTCGCCGACACCGCCAATGCCGGCATCCAGGACCTGAAGACCGCCATCGACGACATTGCCCATGTGGTGCGACTCATTTCGGACGTGGCGAAGCAAACCAACCTCCTGGCCCTCAACGCCACCATCGAGGCCGCCCGCGCCGGCGAGGCAGGCAAGGGCTTCGCCGTGGTCGCCAATGAGGTCAAGGCGCTCTCGGTCGAGACCCAGTCGGCCACCGACGAGATCGTCGCCAACATCGCCCGCCTGCAGCAATCCGCCGAAGGCAGCATCGTTGCCGTCGACCGGATCATCGGCGTGATCGGCGAGATCCGCCCCAGCTTCTCCGCCGTCGCCGAGGCGGTCAGTCAACAATTGCAGACCTCCAAGGATGTCAGCGAGACGGCGCGACAGACCGCCTCCTTCGTGCGGGCGGTTACCGAAAAGGTCGGCACCATCGCCGCCGCCACCGACAACGCCGCCCAGTCGGGACGGGCGGCCGGCGCGGCCACCGACACCATGCTGGACCTCAGCGGCAACCTCAACAACCGGGTGACGATGATGATCCGGCAGACCGCCATGGGCGACCGGCGGCGCCACGACCGGCTGCCGGCGGAGCTTTCCGGCACGCTCACGCGCGGCGGTCAACGCTTGGCGGTCGGCTCCCGCGATCTGTCCGCCGGCGGTGTCCTCTTGGTGCCGCAACACCCTGGCGAGGGCGATGGGTTCACGCCCGGCCCGGCGCAGCTGGAACTTGCCGGGCTCGGCGCGGTGGCGGTCGATCTGGTGGCCCGCTCCGACAACGGGCTGCATTGCGCGTTTCGCTCGCCGTCTCCAGAGTTCCAGGCGAAGCTGGAGGCCAAGCTTACGCGGATTTCCGAAGAGCTTGAGCGCTACATCACCCGGGCCCGGGATGGCGCGACGCGGATCGCCGAGACCCTGACCCAGGCGCTTGCCGAGGGAAGCCTGTCGCTCGATGCGCTGTTCGACACCGACTATCGCCCCATCGAAGGCAGCAATCCGCCGCAGGTGACAAACCGCGCTCTTACCGCGCTGGAAGCGCTGCTGCCGGCGATCCAGGAAGAGATCCTGGCAGACGCCCAGAGCGATGGCATGTCCTTCTGCGCCGCCGTTGATCGCAATGCCTATCTGCCGGTGCACAATCGGATCTACTCCCAGCCGCAGCGGCCGGACGATCCGGTCTGGAACGCGGCGCATAGCCGGAACAGGCGCATGTTCGATGATCGCGCCGGGCTCAGCGCCGCACGCAACACCCGGCCCTTCCTGATCCAGACCTATCCGCGCGACATGGGCAATGGCGAGATCGTCTGGATGCGCGAGATCGACGCCCCGGTCATGATCGCCGACCGGCACTGGGGCGCCTTCCGCACGGCGTACCGGCTGTGAGCCCGGCCCGCCCCGCCCCCTCCTTCGCACCCGCGCCAAGGAGGGCGCAGGACTTGCCACGGGCAGCGAAACCCGGTAGCCACGCTGGGCCGCCCACTCATAAAACTGCCGGCCCTGAGCCATTCGCAGCCAATTTTATGAGCTTACGGCCCAGGTTCCTCCGGAGACCCGCAATGCCCGCTGCCCCCACGCTTGTTTTCGATCTGGACGGCACGCTTGTCGACACGATGGGCGACCTGTCGGCGACGCTGAACGCGGTGCTGGCCTCGCTCGGACACGCACCGGTGCCGCCGGAAAGCCTCGGCTCCCTGTTTGGCCAGGGCGCGCGGGCGCTGCTGCAGCGCGGCCTTGCGGACAATGGCGTGACGGCGGACCCGGAGTTGATCGAAACCCTCTACGCCCGGTTTCTCGACCACTACCTGGCGAATATCGCCGTGCACAGCCGCCCCTTTCCCGGCGTCATCGCCGCGCTTCAGCGCTTTCGCGCCCGTGGCTGGCGCTGCACGATCTGCACCAACAAGCCGGAATATCTCGCAAGGCCGCTGCTTGCCTCCCTCGGCATGACCGGCCATTTCGACGCCATTGTCGGCAGTGACACGTTTTCCCGCGCCAAGCCCCATGCCGAACCGGTGCTCGGCGCCATCGCCCGCGCCAATGGCTCCCCCGCCCGCGCCATCATGGTCGGCGACAGCAAGACCGACATCGACGCCGCCCGCGCCGCCGGGATCCCGGTTGTCGCGGTCACCTTCGGCTACACCAGCGTTCCGGTCGAGAAGCTGGCGCCGGATGCGATCATTTCCCATTTCGATGCGCTTGACGCCGCCGTAGAAGGGCTGGGCACCCTCCCCCGGACCGCCGCCAACGCCTGAAACTACCCCCGCACCTCAGACCCACCCTCACCCGCCGGCCCAGACCTCCACCAGCGGACCAGCCAGCGAGCCGATGGCGAAAACGCCGAAGGCGATCAGAACGACGCTTGACGCAATCCCGCTCCAGCGGGCGAACCCGGCCGACACGCGATGGCGCATGATGGCAACGCCGCCGCTGAGCAGCCCCCACCACAACAGCGATCCGAAAAACACCCCGCTGACCACACTGGCAGCCCCCGCCGCCCCCGGCGCCTCGGCAAGCCCGAGACCGGCGAAGATCGCCGCGAAGGCCAGGATCGTCATCGGGTTGGTGATGGTCAGGAAGAACGTGGCGGCGACTGTGCCGATCAGATCCCGCGCCCCGACCCTGGCCGCCGGCGCATCGACGCGGGAGATGCTCAGCGCCTTGACGCCGAGCCAGATCATGAACGCGCCGCCGATCAGCCGCAGCGGCGCGTCGATGATGGCGAGCCCGGCCGCGAAGGCGGCAAACCCCACCGCCGCGAAACTGGCGTAGACCGCATCCGCCAGCGCCGTTCCCAGGCCACCGGAAAGCCCCGCCCAGAAGCCGCGCTCCAGGGTGCGATTGATGCACAGCGCGCCGATCGGTCCGAGCGGCGCGGCAATCGCCAGGCCGAGAACCAGGCTCTTGCCGAAAAGCGCAAGATCGATCATGGCACCTCCTCCTTCGGGCAGAACGGCCCATCGGTCACCGACGACAGGGCAATGACCGTTTCACTGCGCTCCAGAAATCCGTGCCGCTTGACCTCGGCGAGCAGCGCTTCCAGCTCATCCAGCGACCCGACCCGGACCTTGGCCAGATACGACCAGGCCCCGGTGACATGGTGGCATTCGCCGATTGCCGGATGCGCCGCCATCATCCGCCGGAAGGCCCCTTCATCCGCATCCCGTGCAAGCGCGATCCAGAGATAGGCCAGCACCGGCAGGCCAAGCGCGCGCGGATCCGCATCGACGGTGAAACGGCGAATGGCGCCCGACGCCACAAGCCTGCGGATCCGCTCGTTGACGGCAGACGCGGACAGCCCGACCGCCGCACCGATATCGGCCAGCGAGCGCCGCGCATCCAATCCGAGAAGTCTGATTATTTTCTTGTCAATCTCATCCATAACCATAAATTATGTGGTCAATTTTATTTATTCAAGATATTTTATGGAAATCAAAATCAGAAACGCATCCCGCCCGCCGACACCACCGCTCCCCGAAGACCCTGCCCGCCGGCCCCGACAGGAGCCCCAATCAAACCCGTTTACGCCCCTATCCCCCGGGAATTTCCACAAGCCGGCAAAATCACCCTTGCGCAAACAATTGGCGTCGTTTAGATAACCGCCACCAGCCGATGGCGGCCGGGCGATTAGCTCAGCGGGAGAGCGTTCCGTTCACACCGGAAAGGTCACTGGTTCAATCCCAGTATCGCCCACCATTCCCCCCCTTTTAAAATTTGACAGCAAGAAGCACTTCAGCACGGTCCTTCGAACCGTTGCGCGGGGCTGAATTTGCCGTTGTCTCGTCCACCCCGACTTGCCCCACCCGCGCTGCCGGCCAGACTCACCCGCGCAGGCACAGCCCAAGGCCGATGCGGCGCAGCAGAAACCGGTAGGCGGCATGGGTGTGCGGCGCCGCGCTGCGGACCAGAAACGACAGAAGCTCCGTTCCCTCCAGAACATCGGCAACAAAGGCATTGGCGAAGGCCTCCGCCGCGTGACCGATGGTTAGCGCCGAGCCGGCCAGCGGCAGAAACTGGCGGTAGTAGGCACGTGAATGCCCCCCGCCGCGTTCCAGGTCGTAGACCGCGCCGATATAGTCATTGACCTTGGCCATGGCATAGACGTGCAGCCGGGCGTCCTCGTCCGGCGGTCCCTTGCGCATCCGAGACGACAGGGTCAGCCGCGCCCTGGCATAGGCATCAATCGCCTGCTCCATACGGCCGACGCTCCAGCACCGGGCAAAACAGGCGGCCTCCGCCCGCCCGGGCAAGCCTTCCAGCAACCAGGCCCGCGCGCCGGGCGGAAATCGCCCCAGCGCCCACTCGCCGTCCACATGCGCCAACGTCCCCCGCTCCACCTCGGACCGGCTCACCATCCCCATCCGGTCGCGCCGGATCGCCGGCCCCATCCAGATCGACCGCCCCTGCCCCGACGGACGGCCGCCATGATCGATGGCATGGCCGGTTTCATGGGCAAAGATACCAAGCCAGACCTTCCCCTCCGGCGTTCTCTCCCATCGGGCCGGTGCCACCACATAGTGATCCTCGGGCCGGTAGCGCCCCGCCGCACCGGGGAAATACTTGCGCCGCACCGGGCGGGTCGCGTTGAAGGCCGCCACTGCATCGGGATGCGCATTGCCGGCCAGATCCTTGACGTAGTGCCGCTCAAACGGGGTGCGCATGGCAAAGACGCCCCCTTCCTGCCTCGAAACGATACGCCTCCACCGCCCCGGCCGCGCCCGGCCTGCCGGACCGCTGCGCCGCACTCACGCCCCCTCGCGCCGCAACGCTGGCCCGGCCTTGCTTGCCAAACCCTTAAATCGCCGCAGACGATCCCCTGGAACGTCTTGTTTCAAAAAAGCGGAAGAACGCTTCGCAAAGACGTTAGGTACATTTTACTGAAAGCAGAAGAATTACGCCGAGATCTATCTCAGAAGATCCCAGAACCTCTGACCTCTTTTTCGCCAAAACACCAAGTGCGTCCGGTCGTTTGCACCGGCACACTCCTTCGAAGAAACTCCATTGAAATTCGGCTCGCCAAGCGGACGAACGGATCGAATTCTTGACAGGCGAATGCATTTCGCCAACGCAACCGAATATTTACAAAACCACAACGCGGCATAAACTTACTTCGCAACGCACAATTCAAACGCAACTTGACCCCCCCATGTATTCCCGGACTTTTTATTTGACAGCCCGCACCCCCACGCCCAGACTGAAGACAAGAAAAATACAAGATTTCCAGAGGCTCTGAACGCGGACGCAGCACATGGCGACACAGAATGGTTCGATCCCGACCGGTCAGGACGACGGGCAGAGGATTGCCCTTGTCCTGCTGGATCAGTTTTCCCTGATTGCCTTCACCTCGACCATCGAGCCGATCCGGCTGGCCAATCGTGTGCTCGGCGAGGACTTCTATTCCTGGAGAACCTATTCGGTCGACGGCAATGCAGTGCAGGCCAGCAACGGCTGCTGGATGTCGGTCAACGGATCGATCGCCGATCTCGATGATGCCGACATCACCCTGATCTGTGCCGGTGTGGATGTGGAACGGATTCCGCTCGATCGGGAGCTTGGCGCCAAGCTGCGCAAGCTGAACGCCCGTGGCCGAACCTATGGCGCGATCTGCACCGGGTCTTATGTGCTGGCGCGCTATCACCTGCTGGAGGGGCGCCGCTGCACCATTCACTGGGAGAACCTGCACTCGTTCCGCGAGGAATTTCCCGAGATCGAGGTGTCGGGCGATCTCTTCGCCATCGACCGCAACTGCATCACCTGCGCCGGTGGCATGGCTGCACTCGACATGATGCTGCGGGTGATCGCCATCCAGCATGGCGCCTATCTGGCTCATGAAGTGTCCGAGGTAGCGCTCTACCAGAACATGCGCTCCGGAGAATCCGCCCAGCGGCACGACCTGGAGGCCCGCACCGGCATTTCCAACGTCAAGATCCTCGACGCCATCCGCATCATGGACCTGCATATCGAGGACCCGCTGTCCTGTCAGCAACTGGCAATGACGGTCAACCTCAGTCCCCGGCAACTGGAGCGGCTGTTCCGCCGGCATTTCGACTGTACGCCGGGTCAGTATTATCTGAAGCTGCGCCTGGAAACCGCCCGCGACCTGCTGCGCCGCACCAGCCGGGCCGTGCTCGACGTGGCGATTGCCTGCGGCTTCGCCTCAACCTCGCATTTCACCAAATGCTACCGCGAGCGCTATCACTGCACGCCAACGGAAGAGCGCCAATCCTACTTCTGGGCGCAGGGCGAACGGCGCGGCGGCAAGCGGGTGCTGACCGCCCGATAGGCGCCGCCGTCCGCACGCACGCAACAGACCGGCGGTCACATGTCGCCGGCCACATTCTTTTCCCATCCGATACGGTCGTTTGGCCGTGGAAACCGGACCGCCGACAAAGGGCAACGCCCCCTCTCGGCGTCATCCCCCGGGCCGCAATCGGAGAGCCTGAAGACAAGCGTTTTCATAAGGCTGGAACCGATACGCCGTGCCTCTCCGGTCCCGGATCGCCGCGCGGCGGCGTCCGGGAGGACGGGGCGAGCGGGGCTTCGTCAGCACACTCACCGGGCCGCCGAAGCGGTCCGGCGTCGCTTAGGGTCCAGACCCACAAATGAGGCTGACATGGCATGGGAAATGGCAAAGCCTCGCGAGGAAGGGCGTGCGGAGCGGGCTTGTTGCCCGGTCAAACGCGCTGACAACGCAGAGTGAAGCCATTTCCATGTCCTGAAGGATTTGACCGGATTGCTCCTGCTCTTACGTTGCGAAAGGCTCGAAAATAACCATATTTCCTGCGCTTCCGCTCCTCGAGCAGAAGCAATCCGTCTCAAACCATTTCAAGCTCATTTATGAGTCTGGCCCCTAATGCAGGATCTGGCTGAGGAACAGCTTGGTGCGCTCGTGCTGCGGGTTGGTGAAGAACGCTTCCGGTTCGTTCTCCTCCACGATCATCCCCGCATCCATGAAGATCACCCGGTTGGCCACCTGGCGTGCAAAGCCCATCTCATGGGTCACGCAGAGCATGGTCATGCCCTCCTCGGCCAGCCCGACCATCACGTCCAGAACTTCCTTGATCATCTCCGGATCGAGCGCCGAGGTCGGCTCATCGAACAGCATGATCTTCGGGTTCATGCACAGCGAGCGGGCAATGGCGACGCGCTGTTGCTGCCCGCCGGACAACTGGCCCGGATATTTGTTCGCCTGCTCGGGGATCTTCACCCGCTCCAGATAGTGCATGGCAATCTTTTCCGCTTCCGCCTTGGGCATCTTGCGCACCCAGATCGGTGCCAGCGTGCAGTTCTCCAGGATCGTCAGATGCGGGAACAGGTTGAAGTGCTGGAAGCACATGCCCACCTCGCGGCGGATCTCGTCGATCTTCTTCAGATCGTCGGTCAGTTCAATGCCATCCACCACGATCGTGCCGGCCTGGTGCTCCTCCAGCCGGTTGATGCAGCGGATCATGGTGGACTTGCCCGACCCGGAGGGACCGCAAATGACGATCCGCTCGCCGCGCATCACCTTCAGGTTGATGTCGCGCAGGACATGAAAATCCCCATACCACTTGTTCATGTCCCTGATCTCGACTGCCACATCGGTATCAGAGATCTGCATTTTCGCCCGATTGGCCGTCGGGGTGGCGGCTGCGTTATCCGTCATGGCTCGTTAGCTCCAGAATCGTGGCCAGTGCATCGTCGGGACCGTCTGCGGACACGCCCTCATCGGGCATGTCCCCTGTGCAGCCGCTTCTCCATGTAAATCGAGTAGCGGGACATGCTGAAGCAGAAAATCCAGAAGACGAACGCGGCAAAGATGAACCCGGTGGCCGGGGTGTTGGGCGATGCCCAGTTGGAATCGGAGAAGTTCAGGGTCACGATCCCCAGAAGATCGAACAGACCGATGATCAACACCAGGCTGGTGTCCTTGAACAGACCGATGAAGGTGTTGACGATGCCGGGAATGACCAGCTTCAGCGCCTGAGGCAGGATGATCAGCCCCATGCCCTGCCAATAGGACAGCCCCATGGCGTTCGCCGCCTCGTACTGACCCTTGGGGATCGCCTGAAGCCCGCCGCGCACCACCTCGGCCATATAGGCGGAGGCAAACAGCGCCACGCCGATCAGCGCCCGCAGCAGCTTGTCGAAATTCACACCCTCCGGCAGGAACAGCGGCAGCATCACCGAGGACATGAACAGCACGGTGATCAGTGGCACCCCGCGCCAGAATTCGATGAAGATCACCGACACGAGGCGCACCACCGGCATATGCGACCGGCGGCCCAGGGCAAGCATGATGCCGATCGGGAAGGAGGCGACGATGCCGACGATGGCGACCACCAGCGTTACCAGCAACCCGCCCCAGAGTTGGGTTTCCACCGGCCGCAAACCGAAATCGAACGACACGACCGCCAGGATCAGCGCGATGGCGAGGAGACCGAGGCCGACGTCCCGGATCGGACCGAGCGGCGCGAGCCCGGCATTGATGCAAACCCCAAGGACGACGGCCAGCAGCACCGCGCCAAGCCCGACGAAGCCGAGCCAGAAGCCGGCGGACAGGTCCATATGCCCGCCAGTCAGCAGGACGAAGCCGAGAACGGGGAACACCACCAGCAGGAACAGCATCGTCAGACGCTTGAACGGCACCTGCGGAATGGCCGCGGCGGCAAGCCCAAGGATCAGCAGAATGCCGGTCAGGTCGACCCGCCAGCGCTCCTCCAGCGGATAGCGGCCATACATGAACTGGCCGAACTTGGCATACACGAAAGCCCAGCATGCACCGGCGTTTTCGACCACGCAGGCATCGCGGCTGTCTCCGACATAGACCGCGTCGATGAACAGCCAACTGATCACCGGCGGAATGGTCCAGACGAGGAAGAGAATGCCAAGTATCGTCAGGATGGCATTGCCGACGGAATCGAACAGATTGTCCCGGAGCCAGCCGATCGGTCCGGTCGTGGCGACCGGCGGGCTGAACGCGGGGGCTTCATCCTTGCGCACATAGGCGATGGATGTGCCTGGGGCGCGAGATCTGTCTGGCATGGCCCTACCTCTCCACCAGCGCCATGCGGCGATTGTACCAGTTCATGAAGCTTGAGGTGATCAGCGAGATGATCAGATAGACCAGCATGGTGATGATGATCACTTCGACCGCCTGCCCGGTCTGGTTGAGCACCGTTCCGGCGAACACCGCGACGAGATCCGGGTAGCCGATGGCGACCGCCAGCGAGGAGTTCTTGATCAGATTGAGATACTGGCTGGTCAGCGGCGGAATGATCACCCGCATCGCCTGCGGAATGATCACCAGCTGCAAGGTGCGGCGTGGCCGCAAGCCAAGCGAATAGGCTGCCTCCGTCTGCCCGTGCGCGACCGCCAGGATCCCGGCACGCACGATCTCGGCGATGAAGGACGCGGTGTAGAGCGACAGACCGAGCAGGAGCGCCATGAACTCCGGATTGACCACCACGCCGCCGGCGAAATTGAAGCCCTTCAGCTCCGCATACTCGAAGTGGATCGGCATGCCGCTTGCGAAAAACGCCAGCAGCGGCAAGACGATGATCAGGCCGAGGCCAACCAGAAAGCTGGGAAACTGCTCCCCGGTCTCCTGTTGTCGCTTGCGCGCCCAGCGGGAGATACCAATGGCAACCGCGATGGCCGCGATCAGCGCAAGAAAGATCAGCGAGCTGCCCGGCTCGCGGATCACCTCCGGCAGGATCAGCCCGCGATTGTTGAGATAGACCCCGGACAGCGGCTCCAGCGACCTGCGCGGCGAGGGAAGCACGCTGAGCACCGCCTTGTACCAGAACAGCAGTTGCAAGAGCAGCGGGATGTTGCGCAGCGTCTCCACATAGATCGCGGCAAGCTGGCGGATGACGAAATTGTGGGAAAGCCGGGCGACGCCGACGACAAAACCGATGATGGTGGCGAAGAACACGCCGATCACGGCAACCAGCAAGGTGTTGGTCAGGCCGACCCAGAAGGCCCGAAAATAGGTGTTGTCATTGGTATAGGCGATCAACGACTGCGAAATATCGAAGCCTGCCCTTTCGGACAGAAACCCCAACCCGGACGCGATGCCCGCGCGCTCCAGATTGGTCTTTGCGTTATAGGCAAAGAATGCGAGCACCCCCAGAAGGGCTAGAATCACCAGCACCTGGAACACCGCGCCGCGAACCTGCGGATTGTAGAACCATGATGCCCGTTCACCGTTACCCGCACCCTCGCTCCCAGCTGAGCTGACAGGGTTCATATCGGACTGTATCCCCTCGCCCGGATCACATTTGGTGACCCGATCTATTTCCGTCCGTTTTCGGACGTGTCGCGGCGGCTTGTGCCACCGTCTTTTTGGACCGGCGCCGACCGTCTGGCCGGCGCCGGCAAGCGTCTTGCCTTACGGCTTAGCGGATCGGCGGCGCGTACTGCAGGCCGCCCTTCGACCACAGCGCGTTCACGCCGCGGGCGATGCCGAGCGGGGTATTCGGGCCAACGTTGCGGTCGAACACTTCGCCGTAGTTGCCCACATGCTTGATGATGCGGGCCGCCCAGTCGTTGGACAGGCCGATCGCCTCGCCGAACTTGCCGTCAACGCCGAGCAGGCGCTTGACGTTCGGATTGTCCGAGCCCTTCATCTCCTCGACATTGGCCATGGTCACGCCCATTTCCTCGGCGTTGATCATCGCAAAGAGGGTCCAGCGCACCAGGTTGAACCACTGGTCGTCACCCTGGCGCACCACCGGGCCAAGCGGCTCCTTGGAGATGATCTCCGGCAGGACCATGTGGTCGCCCGGATTGGTGAGCTGCAGGCGGATCGAATAAAGGCCCGAGGCGTCCGTGGTGTAGACATCGCAGCGATTGGCGTCGTAGGCGGCGTTCACCTCTTCCAGCTTCTCGAACACCACCGGCTTGTATTCCATGCCATTGGCCTTGAAATAGTCGGTGAGGTTCAGCTCGGTGGTGGTGCCGGTCTGCACGCAGACCGATGCGCCGGACAGCTCCAGCGCCGAAGTCACGTCCAGCGACTTGCGCACCATGAAGCCCTGGCCGTCATAGTAGTTCACGCCGGCGAAGTTCAGGCCGAGCGTGGTGTCACGGCTCATGGTCCAGGTGGTGTTGCGCACCAGCACGTCGACTTCGCCGGTCTGCAGCGCGGTGAAGCGCTCCTTCGCGGTCAGCGGGGTGAACTTGACCGCCTTCGGGTCATCGAAGATCGCGGCTGCGATCGCCCGGCAGACATCGACGTCGATGCCGTTCCACTCGCCCTTGTCGTCGGGAGCGGCGAAACCGGCGAGGCCAGTGTTCGAGCCGCATTGCACAAACCCCTTGGCCTTGACATCGTCGAGCGTCGCGGCCGACGCGGCTGTCGCGGCAACGCCAAGCGCCGCTCCGAATACGATCGGAAGGATTTTACTCGTCATGGATACAGCCTTCTGTTGCCCTTGAAATATTATGGGTTCTTTGCGAGATCACGGACCCAGGATACGGGCGCCCCCCAACGAAGCTTAATCATCGGCAATGGAAATACCCCCTCCCGACAGTCTCCCGCGCCTTGTTATTGTGCGGAGCGTGAAGACCGCCTACGTCATCTCATGGATGCATTCGATGGCATTTATGGCTAAGGGTCAAGGGCCGACGCCCGGCAACACCGGAATTGTGAAATTTTTTTCGCAATCTGAAAATCACAAAAAAGCGATTCAAAAGGGTGATTATGTCCGCCTCTGCCAAGAACAGCCCGCAAGGTCTCTCCACACGCCTGGCCCACGCGGGGCGATCTCCCGAAGCGCATGATGGATTCGTCAATCCTCCGGTCGTTCATGCCTCTACGGTACTTTTCCCCGATACCGAGACGATGATTACGGGAAAACAGAAGTATCATTATGCCAGGCGCGGAAATCCGACGACGGATTCGCTGGAAGACGCCTTGTGCGAGCTGGAAGGCGCGGCCGGGGTCAAGCTCGCCTCCTCCGGGCTGAACGCCATTTCGGTGGCGCTGTTGTCCTGCCTGTCCGCCGGCGACCACCTGCTCGTCACCGACAGCGCCTATGCGCCGACCCGGCATCTGTGCGAGACAACGCTGCGCCGGCTCGGCATCGAGGTCGACTATTTCGACCCGACCGTCGGCGCGGGGATCTCCGCCCTGTTCCGTCCGAACACGCGGGCGATCATGACCGAGGCCCCGGGGTCGCTCACCTTCGAGATGCAAGACATTCCCGCGATTGTCGCCGCCGCGCGGACGATCGACGCCTTCGTCTTGATGGACAACACCTGGGCCACGCCCTGCTTCTTCCGTCCGCTTGACCATGGGGTCGATCTGTCGATCCAGGCCGGCACGAAATACATCGTCGGCCATTCCGACGCGATGCTCGGCACCGTCGCCGCTGGCCCGCGCGCCTGGGAGCGGCTGGAGGAAACCCATGGCGCGCTGGGCATGCATGTGGCGCCGGACGATGTCTTCCTTGGCCTGCGGGGCCTGCGCACCATGAAGGTGCGGCTCGACCGGCACATGGAGAGCGCCCTGACGGTGGCAAGTTGGCTGCAGCAGCGGCCGGAGGTGGCGCGGGTGCGCTATCCGGCCCTTGCCGACGATTTGGGACACGAGTTGTGGCGCCGCGACTTTACCGGCGCGTCCGGGCTCTTCGCCTTCGATTTTGTCGAGGGCACCAGCGATGAGGCCGCCCGCGCCTTCCTGGACGCGCTGAGCCTGTTTGGCCTGGGCTATTCCTGGGGCGGGTTCGAGAGCCTCGCCATTCCCGTTCGCCTGAAGGGCGCGCGCAGCGCCACGCCGCTGCCCGAGGGGGGCCCAAGCATCCGGCTGCACATCGGCCTTGAGGATGTCGCGGATATCCAGACGGATCTGGAAGCGGGTTTTGCCGCCTTGCGCGGCTGAGGCAAAAGCACCGATGGCGGCGCCGGGCTTTCCCGGCGCCGCGACCACATCAAAGGCTCGGATCCTGCCGCTTTTCGCGGAAGATCAGCCACAGATTGCGGAAATAGATGATCAGGCCGAGCCCCTGGCCGGCGATGAACACCGGGTCCTGCTGGCGGATCGAATAGATCAGCAGCAGGATGCCGCCGCCGATGGAAAAGAACCAGAAGGCGACCGGGACGATCGACTTCCCCACTCGCTCTGACGCGATCCACTGCACCACGAAGCGCATCATGAACATCGCCTGGGCGATCAGACCGAGGATCACCCAGCCATCGAAACGCTCGATGAACACCAGGTGCAGCCAGGCCAACAGATCGTGCAGCATGGGCTACTCCTTGGGCGCGGGGTTTGCCCCGCCGGCAATGGTGGAAACCTCGGGAATGACGCGCCGGCGGCGGCGCAGCCACCACACACCGTAAAGGTCGAGAATGCCGACCAGCGCCCGGTCGAAGATGCCGTATTTCGACTGGCCGTGCCGACGGTGCCGGTCGACGATGTCCACATGGACCACGCCGTAGCCCTCGCGCAGCACCAGCGCCGGCAGGAACCGGTGCCAGCTATCGAAATAGGGCAGCGCCAGGAACACATGGCGACGCAGCGCCTTCAGGCCACAGCCTGAATCCCGGGTCTGGTCGGCCAGCAGCCAGCCGCGCAGGCCATTGGCGAGGCGCGAGGCAACCCGCTTCGGCCCGCTGGCCTTGCGCCCTACCCGCTGGCCGGCGGCCAGGGCGACACCCTCGCCGGCCCCTTCCAGAGCTTCCAGCAACGCCGGAATATAGGCCGGATCGTTCTCGCCATCGCCGTCGATGGTGACGACAATGGCGCCGCGCGCATGGCGAAGGCCTGTGCGCACCGAGCAGCTCTGACCGCTGGAGCGGGCGTGCCGGAGGGCGCGCAGGACCGGTTTCTCCTGCGCCCGCGCCCGCAGCATCTCGTCGCTGCCATCGCTCGACCCGTCGTCGATGACGATGATCTCGAAGCTGCGTCCGGCCAGCGCCGTCTCGATCTCGTCGAGCAGTTCCGGCAGGTTGTCCCGTTCGTCCTTGGCCGGGACGATCACCGAGACCTCCGGATCCGGCCTTGCGGGCGATGACGCGGTCCGCGTTCCCGATCCGCTGTCAGTCGGTGTCTGTGTCATTGTGTCTGTCATGTATCCTGCGCGGACGGACCAGCCGTTCCGTGTTCCGTCCCGGTTTTGTAAAAGCTGCGCTTGCCGGTCAGCACATGCCACAGGGCAACGACGGACCGGCGCGCCGTGGCGCCGCCGATTTGCGGGCGCAGCGCCCCCGCCTCCGACAGCACGAAGCCGATCCGCCGATGCGCCATCCAGCGCGCGCCGACAACGGCGACACTGACGCCCAGCAGCGTCCCGGCGATCACATCGCTCGGATAATGGGCACCGACCATGATCCGGCTGAAGGCGATCCAGAAGCCGCAAACGATGATCAGCCAGCGGTAGCTGGGGAAGATCAGCGCCAGCGAGGCCGCCAGAGCGGCAATCGTGGTCGAATGCCCCGAGGGGAAGCTGGTGTACGCGCCGTTCAGCGCGAAAAAGTCGAAATGCACCGGCCCGACCTCCTCGTAGAGTTTCGGCCGGGCCCGGCCAAGGCTCCATTTCAGCACCAGAACGATGATCCCGCTGGCGCTGACGACGGCGAAGATATAGGCGCAATAGGTCCAGATCGTGGTCATCACCATCCGTATCCGCCAGGTCATTCGCGGCCAGTCCAGCGCGAGGCTCGCCAGGCAGAAGATCCCGGTGGTCCACAGGATCCAGTGCCCCTTGCCAATGTCGGTAATCGCGGCGAAGGCGTTGCGATACTCCGGCGGCAACGAGCGCAGCCAGGGGTAGGTCGGAATGTCGAGGATGATCACGGCGATGCCGACGGTCAGAAGCAGGATCGCCAAGACGTCCTGCGGCCGGTGGCCGGGTGGCAAGGGCGCCGGTTCGGCGGCAACCCGCCGGGCGCGGCCACGCACAAGCTGCCGGAGGTTCAGGGCGTTGGCCCTCACCCGGTCGAACAGCCTGCGCAGGCCGCGGGTTTGCCCTTCAGGGGCGGTCTCGTGGCCCGAGGTCGGCAGGCTAGTCATTCACGGGGCTCCGTCACGTTTGGTGAATTCGGCGATGTATCTGGCGTTGTGGCAGGGGCGGGCTCTGAGGGGCTCGGCCCATCCGCCCCGAGGGGCGCCGCGGGGACCGCTCCGGGCTCCGGCGCGGTGGTGGCCGGGTCGACCGGATTGGCGGGGGTGGCGGGTGCGTTCAACCGGTAAACACCGATATCCAGCGTCTTGCCGCCGTTGATGTTGAGGCCGCGCACCCGGTCGCTGCTGACCTCCTGCGGCGCACCGCCCTCCTTCAGCGCCTCCAGGAAGCGCTCTTCTCCGTGGCTTTCCACCACCGCGACGCGGCAGGCGCCGGCCGGAGCCTCCAGAAGATGGGCGGCGGCGGCTTCGGCCGTGGTCAGCAGGGTGTCGGTACCTTGCAGGAACACATAGCTCGGCTCGTTGAACCCGGCGCTGGCCACCTGCGGGTTGGGGCAGGCCGCGACCCGGTCGGCGGCTTCCGCCAGCCGTGGGCTGATCCAGATCGGCGATAGGGCCGGCATGGTGAAGCCCCAGGTGGCGACGATCATCAGGAAAGCTCCGGCCATGGCTCCCGGCAAGGCCGACACCGCCGCTCCGGCATGGAGGCGATGGGCGGCCGCAAGCCCCGGGATCAGCGCCAGGGCGGCGAGAATGGCGCCCGGAGGCGACGGCCATGTGCCGAGGTAAATTGGCGCCACCACATTGGCGAGCGCGACGCCCACCAGCGGCAAAGTGAAGAGCGCGGCCGCGCCCCAGCGCCAGGCGCGGCCCGGGGCAGCCTCGGCTTCGGCCAGCAGGCCGGCGGCGAGGATCGCCAGGGCCGGCAGCAGCGGCATGGTGTAATGCGGCAGCTTGGTGGCGGTCAGTTCGAAGATCACCCAGGTCGGCAGCACCCAAGCAAGCAGGAACAGGGTCATCGGCGTGCGCCAGGAGCGCAGCACGCCCGGCAGCGCCAGGAGCAGGAACGCCGGCAGCGGCCAGAAGCTGGCAAGCGCGGCGGCCAGATGGGTCAGCGGCGGCGCGCCGTGGCTTTCCTGCCCGGTCGCCACCTTGCCCAGAAGATCCTTGCCCACTGCCTCGGCGAAAAAGGCCCCTTCGGTCTGCAGGTATATGGCGACAAACCACGGCACGACGATCAGCACAAAGGCCACCAGGCCCCGCGCCGGATACAGCGCCTTCAGCCAGCCGGCTTCCCGCTTGACGAGACAAAGGGCGGCGATGGTCAGGCCCAGCACCATCGGCGCCACCGGTCCCTTGACCAGAACGGCGAGGGCGAGCGAGACCCAGAACAGCGCGGCCATCAGCGGGTGGCGGCGCGCGGCGCGGTCGAGCCAGATCCGGGCGAGCGCCCCCTGTCCGGCAAGGATCGTGGCGAGCAGCACCGCATCGGTCTTGGCCAGCCGCGCCTCGACCCCCAGAAGCAAGGCCGAGGCGACGAGCATGCCGGCGACGAAGGCGGCGCGCGGGCCGGTGAATGCCCGGGCGATCCAGTAAGTCAGCAGCACCGAGAGCATCGCCCCCAGCAGCGAGGGCAGCCGGTAGACCCAGATCGGCGCATCGGCGCCCAGACCACTTGCCTCGACGGCGGCCGCCTGCAGCCAGTAGATGCCGATGGGTTTCTTGTGCCGGGCTTCGTCCTGAAAGCGGATGTCGATGAAATCGCGGCTTTCGACCATCTGCTTGCTGGCCTGGGCAAAACGCGGCTCATCCCGGTCGAGCGGCGGCACCTGCATCAGCCCGGGCGCGAACAGCGCCAGCGACAGCACCACCAGAATCAGCGGCGCGAGGCCGCGATGTCCGAGAAGGCGCAGCCAGGGCGCACGCGCATTGTCGAAATTTCCCGGCTGCCGCCGTGCCACTTGTTCGTTCATCGTCCGACCGTTGCTCCGACCGTTGGGGCCTTCGCCCCCCGCGCGCTTCCTACATGAGCCCGGCGCAAAGGGAAACCTCTGCAATCCGTTTCTCTGTCGCCGATGCGGCCGGTTCCGCAGCCAGTGGCGAAGGCGATTGCCCGCCAGGGCGGATCATGCTCTAGACGGTCGCGGGAGACAGCCTTTCGTCAACGGAGAGCGTGAATGACCGTTATCGCCCAGATCAGCGATTTGCACATCCGGCCTCAGGGGTTGGCCTGCTACCGGGTCAGCGAGACCAACATGCTGGCCGAGCGGGCGATGTCCGCGCTCAACCGGCTCGATCCGCAGCCGGATGCGATCATCGTCACCGGCGATCTGGCGGACATGCCCGATCCACGCGAATATGCCGGAGTGCAGCGGCTGCTCGCCAGCCTCAAGGCCCCGGTCTACGTGCTTCCGGGCAATCATGATTCAACTGCCATGATGCGCGAGCGACTCACCGGCGTCGGGCCGATCGGCGAAGGCACGGCGGACAAGATGCATTACGCGGTGACGATCGGCGACGTGCGGCTGATCGCCCTCGACAGCTCCGTGCCGGGCGCCGCCCATGGCGAGTTGGGCCCCGATCAGCTCGCCTGGCTCGACCGGACCCTTGGCGCGGACACCACCCCGACCCTCATCGCGGTACATCATCCGCCCAAGAGCCTGGGCATCGAGCACATGGACCAGATCGGCCTGCAAGATGGCGAGGCGTTCGCCGAGGTCGTCGGCCGCCACCCGCATGTGGCGCGGATCCTGTGCGGTCATGTGCACCGGACGATCATCGCCGAGGTCGGCGGCCGGGTGATGACGCTGGCGCCGAGCACCGGCCATCAGGTCGCGCTCGCTTTCGGCGACGACGCGCCGGCCCATTTCATCATGGAACCGCCGGGCTATTTCCTGCACCGCTTCACCGAACAATCGGGCGTCATCAGCCATCTGGCCTATGTGGAGCCCTTCCCCGGCCCCTACCCGTTCTTCGCCGATGAAGGCGTCGACTGGTAGGCGGCACAGCTTCTCCGCAAGCGGGCCGCGCGCCCCCCCTTTCGAAAGGTGCGGCGCGCAGCGCGTAGGGCGAGGAATCCCCCCGGGTTTCTCGCCCCTGGGTGGCGTTGAAAAAATACCGCACGCAATCAAAATCACTCTTCATCACAAAAAAGTGAGATCGCCCATCGCATGTTTTTGCCGTAGGTTCGCCACATTTTCGCCACCATCAAAATGCCCAAGCGATCAAGACGTTACCCCTCAAGATCACCCCCACATGAAGAATTCACCAACATTTTATTCCGATTTTTGTGACTCAAATTACGGTTCCGTCAGGATGTTCGAGGGAGCATAATCAACAGAACTTCTAGAATGGCGGCATCAACGTCACCAGATATTAATTGTTTCGACATTCTGGCGATTACTGGCCAAAGAGCTGGAATCGCAATGCCTTGGGAGGCGACGAATGTTTGGTATTGCATCACGTGCAGTTGGCACGGCCCTGGCTGTTGGTCTGACCGCGTTGGTCTTCGCCAGCACCTCTATTGCGGCCGAAGTGACCAAGGAAGCGAGAGCAGGCAAGGGAGATCGCGAGACCTTCGTCTTGCCCGAGGATCGCCTCTCCGTCACCCTTGGCACCCCATCGGGATTTGGCGCCGGGTCCGACACCGGCGACGCTGGCGACTATGCCATCTGGGTCGGCGAGGTGGAGATCAATGGCCGCAAGGCGGTCTGGGTCGAGCTGATCGACGATCATGGCGAGGTCATCTACGACAGCGAAGTCGCGCACAATGAGACCCATCTGCTGCCGGACGGCCGCGCCGTTGTGGTGCGCGCCCTGACGGACCCGGACAACGAGAGCGTCCAGGTCGCCAAGACGGACCAGTCGCGGGTCGCGCCGGACGCGCGTCTCGTGGTCACCCGCCGGGTGGTGGACGACCCGTCCCTGAAGACCGCCATCGAGTTCATCGAGCAGACCCCGCGCGAAGCGGTCCAGCCGGAGCGCGAACCGACGGCGATGATGAAGATCGCCGCCTTCGGCGAAATGGTCTGGGAGCGGATTGTGGCCAGCCTCACGGCGGCCCGCGACAGTGTGATGGTCGCCTGGGCCTGGATTACCCAGCCGTTCCGGGCCTGACCGCCGCCGTCGTCTTTTCAGGCCTCCTCCTTCGTGCTGCGGACCCGACCGGCCCGCAGCTTTTTTGCGGCCCCGCGCGCCGGTCCGGCGGCCATCCGCGTCGGGCCCGGTCTCCGCGCCGATTGCCGGCACTCCCGCCTCGCCGCTCCCTTGTCCTCGTCCTCTTCTGACCCGGCCTTTCTCGGCGCATGATGCTGCGGGCGATGATCCAGCCGCCCGCCCAGCGCGTAGACGATCAAGACCGCAACAGCCAATCATTTGAGGACGATGATGGACGACACCACCACCGCCCCTGCCCTGCTCTGGTTCCGCAACGACCTGCGCCTTGACGACAACCTCGCCCTCGCCGCCGCCGTGGAGAGCGGACGGCCGATCCTGGCCGTCCACGTCGAGGACAGCGGCACGGACGGGCGACGAGCGCCCGGCGGCGCCTCGCGCTGGTGGCTGCATCATTCGCTCGCCTCGCTGAACCGGTCGCTCGCGGAGCTCGGCATTCCGCTGGTGCTGCGCCGGGGACCGGAGGCGGACGTCTTGCGCGATCTGGTGGGAGAAACCGGCGCGGGAGCGGTGTTCTGGAACCGCCGCTACGATGCGCCGGGCATTGCCGCCGACAGCGATCTGAAGGCCAGCCTTCGCGCCTCGGATATTGCCTGCGAGAGCTTCAACGGCGCGCTTCTGATCGAGCCCTGGCGGGTGCGCAGCGGCAGCGGCGGACCGCTCAAGGTCTTCACGCCGTTCTGGCGCGCCGCGCAAGCGGCCGGCGCGCCGCCGCAGCCGCTCGACGCCCCAGCGAAAGCCAAGGGCCATCCGGTCCCGCCCCCCTCCGATCGGCTGGAGGACTGGGGCCTGCTGCCGACCCGGCCGGACTGGGCCGGCGGCCTGCGCGACACCTGGCAGCCCGGCGAAGCCTCCGCCCGCCGGACACTCTCCCGCTTCATCGACGAACGGCTTGCCGGCTATGCCGACAATCGCGACCAGCCGGGCTGCAACGGCACTTCGATACTGTCGCCGCATTTGCGGTTTGGCGAGATTTCGCCGCGCCGCATCTGGCATGAGGTGTGCGCCGCCGGCATCGAGGGCGCGGCGCTGACGAAGTTCCAGGCGGAACTGGGCTGGCGCGAGTTCTCCTATCACCTGCTGTTCCACTTCCCCGATCTGGCGACGCGGAACTTTCAGCGGCGCTTCGACGCCTTTCCCTGGCGGGAGGATCCGGCCGGGCTCACGGCGTGGCAGCGGGGGCGCACCGGCTACCCGCTGGTGGATGCCGGCATGCGCCAGCTCTGGCAAACCGGCACCATGCATAACCGGGTGCGGATGGTCGCCGCCTCGTTTCTGGTCAAGCACCTGCTGCTCGACTGGCGCCTTGGCGAGGCCTGGTTCTGGGATACGCTGGTCGATGCCGACCCGGCCAGCAACACCGCCAGTTGGCAATGGGTCGCCGGCTCCGGTGCCGATGCCGCGCCCTATTTCCGCATCTTCAACCCCACCACTCAGGGCGAGCGGTTCGACGGCGATGGTGCCTACACCCGGCAGTGGCTGCCGGAACTTGCCAGGCTGCCGGACCGCTACCTGTTCCGCCCCCATGAGGCGCCATCCGAGGTGCTCGCCGAGGCCGGGGTCCGGCTTGGCGACACCTACCCCTTTCCCATTGTCGAGCATGCCAAGGCGCGCCAGCGGGCACTTGATGCATTCGAGACCCTCAAGAGCGCTGCCTAACCGCAGAACAAAGAATGAAGGACAGGACAGGACACGACATGCGCATCGCCGTGATCGGATCGGGAATTGCCGGCAACAGTGCCGCCTGGGCGTTGAGCGGGCGTCATGAGGTGGTGCTTTACGAAAAGCGCGCCCGTGCGGGAGGTCACAGCGCCACCGTCGACATCGACCATGGTGGCGCACAGCTTTCGGTCGACACCGGTTTCATCGTCTACAACGAGTTGAACTATCCGAACCTGACGGCGCTGTTCGACCATCTCGGCGTGCGCACCCAGGCCAGCAACATGAGCTTTTCCTTTTCCCTCGACCGGGGCGTGCTGGAGTGGTCGGGCGTCAGTCTCGACACGATCTTCGGTCAGCGGCGCAACGTGGCCTCGCCCCGTTTTTTGTGGATGCTGCGCGAGATCCTGCGCTTCAACAAGCAGGCGGTCGCCGATCGCGGGGCCGGCGGTCTCGGCAATCTCACCTTGCGCGACTATCTCGACCGGCGCGGCTTTTCGCGCAGCTTCGCCAGCGACTATCTGCTGCCGATGGGCTCGGCGATCTGGTCGAGCCCGCCCGCCGACATCCTGTCCTTTCCGGCGGAGAATTTCGTCGCCTTCTTCGAGAACCACCGGCTGGTGAACACCGACCGGCCCGTCTGGCGCACTGTCTCCGGCGGCAGCCGCAGCTACGTGGAGCGGCTGATCTCACCGCTGAAGGATCGCATGCGCCTTGCCACCCCGGTTCGGCAGATCCGCCGGTCCGGCGGCAAGGTGCATGTCACCGACACGCGCGGCCATGAGGATGTGTTCGACCATGTGATCCTGGCGGCCCACACCGACCAGAGCCTTGCCATGCTGGCCGATGCCAGCCCGGCGGAGCGCGAAATTCTCGGCGCGATCCGCTACCGGCCCAACCGGGTGTACCTGCACAGCGATCCGGAGCTGATGCCGAAGCGTCGCAAGGTCTGGGCCTCTTGGAACTATCTTGCCTCCAGCGATCCGGGCGCCGCCTACCGCGATGCCTCGGTCAGCTACTGGATGAACCGGCTGCAGCACCTGCCCCAGGACAAGCCGGTGTTCGTCACCCTCAACCCGCTGGTACCGCCCCGCGAGGCGCTCACCTTCGGCAGCTACACCTTCGATCACCCGCAGTTCGACAAGGAGGCCATCGCAGCGCAAGGCGCGCTTCATCGCATCCAGGGCACCCGCAACACCTGGTTCTGCGGTGCCTGGTGCGGCCTTGGTTTCCATGAGGACGGGCTGAAGGCCGGCCTGTCGGTGGCCGATGCGCTGGGCGGGGAGATCCCCTGGCGGATCACCGAAGAGGGCATCGCCCGCACGGCGGAGGCAGCGGAATGACCCGCGCCAGATCACGCGACAGACCAGCCACCACCCGCGCGGCCAACGGTCCGCCACCGGTAGCTGCCGCGACGCTCTACCCCGGACAGGTGTTCCATGCGCGGCTGGGGGCGGTGCCGCACCGGTTTGCCTACCGGGTGTTCACCCTGTTGATCGACCTCGACCGGCTGGACGAGGCGGACGGGTTGTCACCGCTATTTTCCGTTGGCCGCAGCAATCTGATGAGTTTTCACCCCCGGGACCACGGCCCGCGCGATGGATCGCCGCTGCGGCCCCATGTGGACCGGCTGCTGGCCGCCCATGGGCTGACGGAGCGAGCGGAGCGGGTGCTGCTTTTATGTTATCCGCGCATTGCCGGCTATGTGTTCAATCCGCTGTCGGTGTATTTTGCCTATGGCCGGGACGGCGCGCTTGCCGCGCTGATCTACGAGGTGCGCAACACCTTCGGCGAGATGCACAGTTACGTGGAGCCTGTGCGGGCCGGGCAGACGGGCCCGGAAGGGGTCCGCCAGCAGCGGCGGAAGACTTTCTACGTCTCGCCCTTCCTCGATATGAATCACCTCTACAACTTTCACGTGCTCCCGCCGGGCACGGCCGTGCGGCTGCGCATTTTGCAAAGCGATGCGCATGGTCCGGCGCTGGCGGCGGCCTTTTCCGGGGCCCGGCAAGAGCTTTGCAGTCGGACCATCCTCTCACTTTGCTTGAAAATTCCGCTGATGACACTCAAAGTAACAGGCGGCATCCATTGGGAAGCCATGAAGCTCTGGTTGAAAGGCGCGCCGTTTCATTCGCCGGCAAGACGCCCGCGAGCCGACGTGCATCGCCATGTGTCATCTCCTGAGGGTCGGTAGGCCGGCCCCGGCGGTCTGACGAGGTGTGCTCCATGTCGTCTGCAATGCTCCTCACTCCCGACAATGCCCGGCAGGCCCTCGCCGGTCTGCCCCGGCTGGGCAAGCTCAGCCTGCGGGTTGCCATGGGCCTGCGCCACGGCTCGCTCGACGTCACCACGCCGGAGGGTCGGCGCTATCTGGTGCGCGGCGCCGAACCGGGCCCGGCGGCGGATGTCACCATTCATTCCTGGCGGTTTGCCCGGCGCCTGATCAGCGGTGCCGATGTCGGCGTCGGCGAAGCTTACATGGCCGGCGAATGGACCAGCTCCGACGTCACCACCTTCCTGGAGCTGTTCTGCATCAACCGGGATGCGACCGCCGACCTTTTGCGCGGCACCCGGGTCTACCGGATGATGATCCGCCTGCGCCACTGGCTCAACCGCAACACCCGCTCCGGGTCGCGGCGCAACATCTCCTCCCACTACGATTTGGGCAATGATTTCTACCGGGAATGGCTCGATCCCTCGATGACCTATTCCTCCGCCCTGTTCGAGGGCGGCATCAACGATCTGGAACAGGCGCAGCGGCGCAAATACCATTCGCTGGTGGCTGAAACGGACATTCGCCCCGATCATCATGTGCTGGAAATCGGCTGCGGCTGGGGCGGGTTTGCCGAATATGTCGCCCGCGAGGTCGGCGCCCGGGTGACCGCGCTGACGATCTCGCGCGAACAATACGACTTTGCCTGCCGGCGGATGCAGGAGAACGGTCTGACGGAAAAGGTGGAGATCAAGCTTCAGGACTACCGCGACGAGACGAGGCAATACGACCGGATCGCGTCCATCGAGATGTTCGAGGCGGTCGGCGAAAGCTACTGGCAGACCTATTTCCGGCAATTGTCCACCTGCCTGAAGGCGGGTGGCCGGGCCGGTCTGCAGATCATCACCATTCAGGACCGGTTCTTCGAGGATTACCGCAAGACGCCCGACTTCATCCAGCGGCATGTCTTTCCCGGCGGCATGCTGCCGCCCCCCGGCGCGCTGGCGGCGCTGGGCAACCACACAGGCCTTGAGCTGGCGGCACAGAAGATCTTCGGCCATGACTATGCCCGCACGCTGGAGGTCTGGCGCCAGCGTTTCCGCGATGCCTGGCCGCGCATCCGCCCGCTGGGGTTCGATGAACGGTTCAAGCGGCTCTGGGAGTTCTACTTCCATTATTGCGAGGCCGGGTTCCGCTCCGGCAACATCGACGTCCGGCAGATGATCTATGTGAAGGCGCCCTGAGCAAAGCCTATCCGCTCCCGTCGACCTTCTTCCCGCGCCAGCCGGTGGCGCGGGAGACCAGCGCAAAATAGAGCCGATAGGGCAAGAGCCGCAGCAGTTTCAACTGGAAGACGAAGCGCCGGGGAAAGGAGACTTCGAAGCTTCGGCCCCTAGTCACCCCGGCCTCGATGCGGGTCGCGGCCGCCTCGACCGCCATCAGATGCGGCATCGGGAACGGGTTCCTGCGCGTCGCAGGCGTGTCGACGAAGCCGGGCGCTATCACCTGGATCGCGATGCCCAGCCGGTCGAGATCGAATTTCAGGGATTCGGCCAGGTTGATCAGCCCGGCCTTGGTCGCGCCATAGGCGGCGGAGGTCGGCAGGCCGCGATAGCCGGCGACCGAGGCGACAAGGGCAATCCGCCCGCGCCGGCGCGGCCGCATCGCCACGATGACCGGCACCAGCGTGTTGACCGTGCCGCCGAGATTGACCGAGAAAGACGCATGGAACGGCTCGACCGAAAGCCTCGTGCCATCCACCGGCAGATAGACCCCGGCGTTGAGCACCGCGAGCGCAATCGGCCCGGCCTCATGCTCGATCCGGCGCACCAGTTCGGCCATGGCGTCCGGCTCGGTCACATCGCCGGGAAAGGGCAGGATCGCGCCGGCGCTCTCCGCCACGCCCCGCGCCAGCCTCTCCAGTTCATCAGCGGACCGGGCCGTCACCGCGACCTGCCAACCGCTGGCGGCCAGCCGCAGGGCCAGCGCCCGGCCGATGCCCGAGCTTGCGCCGGTGACAAAGGCGGTGCCGTCCGTCGGCGAAAGGGGCAGATGCAGCGGGGATTTCTCGGCCATGGTGCTTGCGCGCTCCCGCGTGTTCTGGCGCCAGCGGCAGGGCCTTCGGCGGGGATCAGCCGCGCATGAAGGGGGCGAATAACCGTCCGATTGGCCCGGTCAGGCGCAGCGCCCCTTCGGTCACCGCGAAACAGATGCAATCCTCATCGTCATCGGCAACCGGCCGGTGATCGACCTCGTCATCCGCATAGGCGATGTCGCCGCGCACATAATGTCCGTGCTGATCGCGAAAACCGCCCTCCAGCACCAGCGTCAGCTCGGTGCCGTGATGGGTATGGGTCGGCATCGCCTGGCCGGCGCGGATCCACAGGAGGCTCGCCTTGCAGCCATCGATCTCGCCCATGCGATATTCGCGCAAACCGGGGAGAAGGGTCTTCCACGGCAGGTCGGAAACATCCTTGCCGATGTAATCGTAAAGCGGGGCCGGCAGCCGGGTTTTCGGGGCCGGATGGGGGACTGGCGCCGGTTCCGGTGCGGGATCGGCGTCCAGTGCGAAGATCGCCGCAAGCCGGGCCTCCCGGTCGCTGATCGCCACCGGCTCCAGGTCTTCCAGCATCTGACCGCCGGCGGCTTCCAGATCGCGCACGAAGGCGCGGCTGTCGGTCGACAGATCGAGATGACAGCGCACCAGCACCCGGGCCGGCTCCGCCAGGCTGCCGGCGACATATCCCGCCAGCAACGCATCCACCTGTTGCCTGTCCTCTTCCATTGCCGTCACTGCTCTTGTTCCCGCGCTCTGGCCTCTACCGCGACCGGTGCCGACCGGACCGCTCCGGCTCGTCAGTGATACGCCGCGACGCTTCTACCGGATCATCGCAAAAAAGCCTGAGGGACAAAATAGGCAAGCAGGCTGGAATCATCATCCAATTTTTCGAAAAACTGCGCAGAAGATTTTCAATTCTGCCCTGCAGACGCAAAGCGTTTCGGCTTGATGCGCATTGCCGCTCCCCCTAGGCTCGATCCTCAAATGCACAACGCCCGCGCGCACCGTGCCCCTTCCTTGTTCCTATGAAAGCGACCTGACCCATGAGCATCAAGATGTCGGTAGTCGAGGCCATCGGCAACACGCCCCTCATCCGGCTGAACCGCGCTTCCGAGCTGACCGGATGCGAGATCTACGGCAAGGCGGAGTTCATGAACCCGGGCCAGTCGGTCAAGGACCGGGCGGCGCTGTTCATCATCCGCGATGCCATCGAGCGGGGCACCTTGCGCCCGGGCGGCGTGATCGTCGAGGGCACGGCTGGCAACACCGGCATCGGCCTGGCGCTGGTCGGGAATGCGCTCGGCTTCCGCTCGGTGATCGTCATTCCGGAAACCCAGAGCCAGGAAAAGAAGGACATGCTGCGGCTTGCCGGCGCGGAGCTGGTGGAAGTCCCGGCGGTGCCCTATCGCAATCCGAACAACTACGTGAAGGTCTCCGGACGGCTGGCCGAGCAACTGGCCAAAACCGAGGAAAACGGTGCCATCTGGGCCAACCAGTTCGACAACACCGCCAACCGGCGCGCCCATATCGAGACCACCGGCCCGGAAATCTTCGACCAGACCGATGGCAAGGTCGACGGCTTCATCTGCGCGGTCGGCTCCGGCGGCACCCTGGCCGGGGTCGGCATGGCCCTGAAGGAGCGCAATCCGTCGATCAAGATCGGCATCGCCGACCCGATGGGCGCGGCCCTTTACAACTACTACGCCCACGGCGAGTTGAAGGCGGAAGGCTCGTCGATCTCCGAAGGCATCGGCCAGGGACGGATCACCGCCAATCTGGAAGACGCGCCGGTGGATCTTGCCTATCAGATCCCCGATGAGGAAGCGCTGCCGGTGGTGTTCGACCTTTTGGAGCACGAGGGCCTGTGCATGGGCGCCTCCACCGGCGTCAATGTCGCCGGCGCGATCCGCATGGCCCGGGACCTCGGCCCCGGCCACACCATCGTGACGATCCTGTGCGACTACGGCACCCGCTATCAGTCCAAGCTGTTCAACCCGGAGTTCCTGCGCTCCAAAGCGCTGCCGGTGCCCGGCTGGCTGGAGCGGCGGAGCAACATCTCCGTTCCGTTCGAGAAGGTGGACTGACCGCCCTTTTCCGGCTGCGAGCCTTGGTGTCGGGCGGTTCGGCGCCCGCATCTTTGCTTCGGAAATTCGGCAACCTCAGCTATAACCCGGGTCAGATGAAACCTGTGCCTGTCGCTCCCGCAGCGGCAGGCACGGACCGGAAAGTCATTGTGATAGCAGCCATTTCGACAGCCACGGCGCATCCGCGCACCATGACCACGCCCCGCCTCCGAAAGGACGCAGGGCAGGCGTTTTGCCTCTCCCGCCGCAGCCGGAGCCAGGCCCATGCCGACTGATCCCGGTATCGATCTGGTGGCACGCGACGTTGGCTTCGTCGAGACGCTGATCGCCAACCTGCCGATCATCGCCGCCCTCACCCTGGCGCTCTATACGCTCGCCGCCGTCTGCGCGGTCCGCGAGGTGCTGTATTCGCGCACCTCGCAAGGCTCGATCGCCTGGCTGTTGTCGCTGTTGTTCCTGCCCTTCCCCACCGGGTTTCTCTATCTGGTGTTCGGCTGGAAGCGGTTCGAGGAATATGCCGAGATCCACGCCTATGCCGGCCGCGAGACCCGCGCCGCCCGGGCGCGGGACATGCATCTCGCCGACATGACCACCAGCACGAGTTGGCCGGTGCTGACCCGGATCGCCCAGATCCCGTTCCTTGCCGGCAACACCGCCGATCTGCTGATCGACGGCCCGGACACCTTCGCCTCGATACTGGAGGGGATCGCCGCCGCGCGGCGCGAGGTGCTGGTACAGTTCTTCATCATCCGCGACGACGAGCTTGGCAACCAGCTTGCCGACTGCCTGATCGAACGGGCCAGCGCCGGCGTGCCGATCCGCCTGCTTTACGACGATGTGGGCAGCAAGAGCCTGTCCCGGCGCTACATCCGCCGGCTGGTCGAGGCCGGGGTCAAGGTCTCCGCCTTCAACGAGCGGCACAAGCTGCTGCGGCTGACCGGTCCGATGCGGCTCAACTACCGCAATCACCGCAAGATCGTCGTCGTCGACGGCATAACGGCCTGGGTCGGCGGCCACAACGTCGGCGATGAATATGTCGGCCGCTCGCCCGCTTTCGGTCACTGGCGCGACACCCATGTCAAGGTCAGCGGCCCGGCGGCGATCGGCTGCGCGCTGGCGTTCTGCGAAGACTGGCACTGGGCAACCGGCGCGCCGATGACCCCGTACCTGCCCGACCCGGTGCCGCAGCCGGGCGATGAGCCGGTGCTGGTCATGCCGACCGGACCGGCGGACACGTTCGAGGATTGCGCCATCGCCTTTTCCGAGGTGATCGCCCGGGCGCGCAAGCGGCTGTGGATCGTCAGCCCCTATTTCGTGCCGGAGGAGAGCATGCAGACCGCACTGCTGGCGGCGGCGATGCGCGGGGTGGATATCCGTATCCTGTTGCCGGAGAAGGCCGACCACCGGCTGGTGTGGCTGGCGAGCTACGCCCATGCCGATGACATGGTCGCGCAAGGCATCAAGGTCTACCGCTACAAGGCCGGCTTCCTGCACCAGAAGGTCATTCTCGTCGATGACGAGATCGCCGGCATCGGCACGGTGAATTTCGACGCCCGCTCCTTCCGCATCAACTTCGAGGTCACCCTGTGGTTCACCCATCAACGGATGATCGAAGCCGTGGACGCCATGCTGGCACGCGACTTTGCCGAAGCGCGGGCAACCACGAGCTCGGACCTGTCGTCACGTTCCTACGCCTTCCGCCTTGTCGCTCAGGCGGCGCGGCTGTTCTCGCCAATCCTGTGAGCGGGGACGCGCGCCACGGTTGATTGCCCGCAATGATCGGCTAGGCTTGCCGGCGCTATCAGGAATCGTATGCGAGGATGCCCATGACCGATCTGCTGTTTCGCGAAGATGCCTACCTGCGCAGTTGCGAGGCGGCGGTCATCGGCGTCAACGACCGGGGCGGGCTGCTGCTCGACCGCACGGTGTTCTATGCCACCGGCGGCGGTCAGCCGGGCGACAGCGGCCATCTGGAGCTGGAGGACGGGACGCAGATCCCCCTCGCGACCACCGTTTATGACGCGGAGCGGCAGATCGTCCATGTGCCGGCGGAAGGGGCAAGCCTGCCCGCGCCCGGCACCCGGGTGACCGCCCATCTGGACTGGGCCCGCCGCTACCGGCTGATGCGGGTGCACACCGCGCTTCATCTCCTGTCCGTCGTCCTGCCCTTCCCCGTCACCGGCGGCCAGATTTCCGAGGGCGAAGGACGGCTCGATTTCGACATTCCCGAAGCGACCCTCGACAAGGAGGAGATCGCGGCGAAGGTCAACGAGATCGCCGCCGGCGACCATGCGGTCACCAGCGAATGGATCACCGATGAAGAGCTCCTTGCCAAGCCGGATCTGGTCAAGACCATGAGCGTCAAGCCGCCGATGGGCAGCGGCAGGGTGCGGCTGGTGCGGATCGGCACCGATATCGACCTTCAGCCCTGCGGCGGCACCCATGTCAGCCGCACCTCGGAAATCGGCCCGCTTGAGGTTACCAAGATCGAAAAGAAGGGCCGGCAGAACCGCCGTGTGCGCATCCGCCTGGCCGATTGACCCTTTGCCCCCTGGGGCACGCTCCGTTTCGTTCCTTCCCTCTCTTGC
Organism: Stappia indica; assembly: GCF_020177335.1. Taxonomy (GTDB): domain Bacteria; phylum Pseudomonadota; class Alphaproteobacteria; order Rhizobiales; family Stappiaceae; genus Stappia; species Stappia indica_B. Next base: position 872,252 of record NZ_JAIVMG010000001.1, read on the forward strand.
GAGTTCAGATCATGGCCACTTCCCCGCTCGTTTCCACCGAATGGCTTGCCGCCCGGCTGTCCTCCCCCGATGTTGTCGTCGTCAACGCCTGGCTGCCGCCCGTGGGCCAGCCTGATGCGCAGCCGGAATACGCGCAGGAGCATATTCCCGGCGCGATCTTCTTCGACGTCAACGCGCTCAGCGACCAGGCCAGCGACCTGCCGCACATGCTGCCGCCGGCGCATGTGTTCTCCTCGATGATGCGCAAGCTGGGCATCGGCGACGGCCAGACCATCGTCGTCTATGACGGCATGGGGCTCTATTCCGCCGCGCGGGTGTGGTGGACCTTCCGGGCGATGGGCGTGGAGCGGGTGCATGTGCTCAATGGCGGCCTGCCGAAGTGGAAGGCCGAGGGGCACCCGCTGGAGGATCTGCCGCCGGTGCCGCGCGGCGAGCGCCATTTCTCCGCCCGTCTCGACAATTCGCTGGTCGCCGATCTGGAAAAGGTGCGCCGCGCGCTGGCAAGCGGCGCCCAGGTGCTCGACGCGCGCTCGCGCAGCCGCTTCTCTGGCGCGGAAGCAGAGCCGCGCGCCGGCCTCAAGTCCGGCCACATGCCCGGCGCCCGCAACCTGCCCTTCACCGAGTTGCTGGAGGGCGGCTGCCTGCGCCCGGCGGTCGAACTGTCGGCCGCCTTCGATGCGGCCGGCATCGACCGGGGCAAGCCGGTGATCACCACCTGCGGCTCCGGCGTCACCGCCGCGATCCTGTCGCTGGCGCTGGCGGAGGCCGGGCAGACCAAGGCACCGGTTTATGACGGCTCCTGGAGCGAGTGGGGGGCGCATCCGGACACCGAGGTCGCCCAGGGCGACGCCTGACGTCGATTGTGGAACGAGCGCACGTCGCAATTTCTACACAACGCGGGGGGCGGCTCTTCTAGCCTCTCCCCAAGCCCGACAACGAGCCCGCGACAGGCTCGGCCAGACCTGAGGCGCAAAGACCCCGGGCGCAGGAGGAAACGGTTTCATGGCGAGTGACATTGAAATTGCACGTGCGGCCAAGATGCGGCCGATCACCGAGATCGGCGCGAAGCTCGACATTCCGCCCGAGGCGCTCGAAAGCTACGGCTCGACCAAGGCCAAGGTCAAATCCTCCTTCATCGCCGGACTGAACGGCCGGCCCGACGGCAAGCTGATCCTCGTCACCGCGATCAACCCGACACCGGCCGGCGAAGGCAAGACCACCACCACCGTGGGTCTCGGCGACGGGCTCAACCGGATCGGCAAGCGGGCGGCCATGTGCCTGCGCGAACCCTCGCTCGGCCCCTGTTTCGGCATGAAGGGCGGGGCCGCCGGCGGCGGCCATGCCCAGGTGGTGCCGATGGAGGACATCAACCTCCATTTCACCGGCGATTTTCACGCGATCACCTCCGCGCATAACCTCCTGTCGGCGCTGATCGACAACCACATCTACTGGGGCAACACACTGGAGATCGACGTGCGCCGGGTCACCTGGCGCCGGGTCATGGACATGAACGACCGGTCCTTGCGGGAGATCGTCTCCTCGCTCGGCGGTGTCGCCAACGGCTTCCCGCGCGAGGCCGGCTTTGACATCACCGTCGCCTCGGAAATCATGGCGATCCTCTGCCTCGCCACCGATCTCGCCGATCTTCAGGAACGGCTCGGCAACATCATCATCGGCTATCGCCGCGACCGCTCCGCCGTCACCGCCCGTGACCTAGAAGCGGATGGCGCTATGACCGTTCTGCTCAAGGAGGCGATGCAACCAAATCTGGTGCAGACGCTGGAAAACAACCCCGCCTTCATCCATGGCGGCCCGTTCGCCAACATCGCCCATGGCTGCAACTCGGTGATCGCCACCCGGACGGCCCTGAAGCTGGCGGACTATGTGGTGACCGAGGCGGGCTTTGGTGCCGATCTCGGCGCGGAGAAGTTCTTCGACATCAAATGCCGCAAGGCAGGCCTCTCGCCGGCCGCCGCGGTGATCGTCGCCACCATCCGCGCCCTGAAGATGAACGGCGGCGTGGGCAAGGACGCGCTTGGCGAGGAGAACGTCGAGGCACTGAAGAAGGGCTGCGCCAACCTTGGCCGGCACATCGAGAACGTCAAGCAATTCGGCGTGCCGGTGGTGGTCGCCATCAACCACTTCGTCACCGACACCGATGCCGAGGTCGAGGCGATCAAGGCCTATGCCGCCGAACAGGGCGTGGAGGCGGTGCTGTGCCAGCACTGGGCCAAGGGATCGGAAGGCACCGAGGAGCTCGCCCGCAAGGTGGTGGAACTGGTGGAGCATGACAGCGCGCAATTCGCCCCGCTCTACGAGGACGACATGCCGCTGTTCGCCAAGATCCAGACCGTGGCGCGGCGGATCTACCGGGCCGATGACGTGGCCGCCGACAAGTCGGTGCGCGACCAGTTGCACAAGTGGGAGGCGGACGGGTTCGGCCACCTGCCGGTGTGCATGGCCAAGACCCAGTATTCCTTCTCCACCGACCCGAACCTGCGCGGCGCGCCGACCGGGCATATGGTGCCGGTGCGCGAGGTGCGCCTGTCCGCCGGCGCCGGTTTCATCGTCGTCATCTGCGGTGAGATCATGACCATGCCGGGCCTGCCGAAGGTGCCCTCGGCCAACCACATCCGCCTCGATGCCGATGGGCAGATCGAAGGGCTGTTCTGACGCCAACACGCCCCCGAGGACCTCGGCAACAGGTTCGTCATCAACTCATTGCGGCGAATTCGTCTCTGATGCGGGGATCGGGGAGCCGATGGGCCTGCGTTTTCAAGGGGCTGGACCCGAGAGATCCTGGCTCCCCGATCCCGGATCTTCGCTTCGCTTCGTCCGGGAGGACGCGGAGTGTACGGCGATGGCCGGTGCAGAGAGCCCTTGCCCCATTTCTCGGCGTCCTCCCGGGCAAGCCTCAAGCGCGACCCGGGACCGGCGAGGCACAGCCTGTCGGTTCTGATGATGCTGGAAGCGCTCCGCTCTCGGCTCCCCGGTCCCGGCTCGGGGGCCGGGACGACGCGGGAGGCACGGCTTTCCTGAATCGGCAATCTGAACGGTCGGCACCCGCCGACCGTTTTCCGTTTTGCGGCCACGAGGGGACCCGGGTCGCTCCTGCGCGGCCATCTGTCGCTCCCGCGACCGCGCATGTCGCATTGGAGACACCGGCGCGGTCCGGCTGACCGCACAGTATTCGGGTAAGACCTCGCCCCTCGTGCTTGTGGAGCCCGTTGATGTCGGAAGAAGACGATCTCGATCTTGCGTCGCTTTCGGACGAAGAACTTGTCGAGCAGATGCATGACGACCTTTACGACGGTCTCAAGGACGAGATCTGCGACGGGGTCAACATCCTGCTGGAACGCGGCTGGACCCCTTACAAGGTGCTGACCGAGGCCCTGGTGGAGGGCATGCGGATCGTCGGCGTCGACTTCCGCGATGGGATCCTGTTCGTTCCCGAAGTGCTGATGTCGGCCAATGCGATGAAGGCCGGCATGGGCATCCTGCGGCCGCTCCTGGCGGAAACCGGCGCCCCGAAGATGGGCAAGATGGTGATCGGTACGGTCAAGGGCGACATCCACGACATCGGCAAGAACCTGGTGTCGATGATGATGGAAGGCGCCGGCTTCGAGGTGATCGACATCGGCATCAACAACCCGGTCGAGAACTACCTGGCGGCGCTGGAAGAGCACAAACCGGACATTCTCGGCATGTCGGCTCTCCTGACGACGACCATGCCCTATATGAAGGTGGTGATCGACGCGATGGTCGAGAAGGGCATTCGCGACGACTACATCGTCATGGTCGGCGGCGCGCCGCTGAACGAGGAGTTCGGCCAGGCGGTCGGCGCCGATGCCTACGGCCGCGACGCGGCGGTGACGGTGGAGATGGCCAAGGACCTGATCGCGCGCAAGCACAACCAACTCGCGGCGCGCACAGGGTAGGCATCCCAGGGCAAGCATCACGGGGTAAGCACAATGCCTGTCACGGCAACCCATGCGGCGGACATCCGGGGCACCGGACGGCCTCCGCATGTGGGTGTGCCCGCTCGCCCGGAAAAAGTGCTGGTGATCGCCTGCGGCGCGCTTGCCAATGAAGTTCTGGCCATCACCCGCCAGCACGGCCTCAGCCATGTGGCACTGCAATGCCTGCCGGCGCAACTGCACAACCGGCCGGAGAAGATCCCCGAGGCGGTCCGCCGGGCGATCCATGTCGCCCGCGCCCAATATGCGCGCATTCTCATCGGCTATGGCGACTGCGGCACCGGCGGCCTGCTCGACACCGTGCTGGCCGAGGAAGGGGTGGAGCGGATCGAGGGCGCCCATTGCTACGCCTTCTTCACCGGCATTGATGATTTCGAGGCGGAGATGGACCGGGAGCCGGGCACCTTCTATCTCACCGATTTTCTTGCCCGGCATTTCGATACGCTGGTCATCCGCCCGCTTGGCCTCGACACCCGGCCGGAGCTGCGCGACGCCTATTTCGGCAATTACACCCGGCTGATGTATCTGGAACAAAACGGCGATGCCGTGCTGCGGGAGAAGGCGCAGGCAGCGGCCAAACGGCTCGGGCTTTCCTACGCCCACCGGGTCACCGGCTATGGGCTGCTGGAAGAGATGCTGCGCGGCGCCTGACCCCTTCGCGTGCGCCAAACGGTTGCATTTATCGGGAATACGGGTATGAAACCGGTCTTTCGCCTGGCAGGATCGGCCACATGGAAAATCACTTCGAAAGCCCGTTCAAGGGTAGGCTCCTGAGCGAGCAGGTCACCAACCCGAACATCCTCGTTGGCCGCTACAGCTACTATTCCGGCTACTACCATGGCCATTCGTTCGACGATTGCGCCCGCTACCTGCTCCCCGACCGGAACGACGTGGACCGGCTGATCATCGGCAGTTTCTGCTCCATCGGCACCGGCGCCACCTTCATGATGGCCGGCAACCAGGGCCACCGGAACGACTGGATCTCCACCTTCCCGTTCTTCTACATGTCCGAGGAACCGGCCTTCGCGGGCGCCGAAAACGGCTACCAGCCGGCCGGCGACACGGTGGTCGGCAACGATGTGTGGATCGGCTCCGAAGCGATGATCATGCCGGGCATCCGCATCGGCGACGGGGCGATGATCGGCACGCGCGCGGTGGTGACCCGCGATGTCGCACCCTACAGCATCGTCGGTGGCAATCCGGCCCGGGAAATCCGCAAGCGCTTTGCCGATGCCGAGATCGCCCTGCTGCTGGAAATGACCTGGTGGGATTGGCCGCTGGAGCGCATCGAGCATGAAATGCCGGCGCTGTGCTCCGGCGATGTCGCCGGCGTCCATGCACGCTGGAAGGCCGCTCAGGCCGCCGCGGGCGCTGCCGCCGACTGAGGCAGCCCGCAGCCACTCCGCTCCCACGCGCCTTGCCGCCTTCCGATTGCCTGTACTCAAGTCTTCGCGAGCGAACACCAAGGGCGAGACGGCGTACGCTCGCGCCTATACAGTCGTGCCAAGAATACCCGTCCGCTCTTCTGTCGCTTTCAGGATTGCCGGTGTCGTCTGTGCACCGATGAGACCGACGCCCCAAGGCATCATGAAACCAACAGGGGACGGCGGACGGGAGCCGATCGGATGGCGCAGAAAACCATCGTCTATTGGCGGGACATCCCCGCCCAGGTGCTGATCAGGGCCGGACGGCGCACCGCCCGACGGGAACTGCCGCTCCGTTTCATCGAGGCCATCGACCGCTGTGCCATGCGGGTGGGCGCGCGCGACAGCGACGCCTATCTGGAGCAATGGCGCCGGGGCGAGGCGGAACCGGTTGGCGACGACCTGGAACAGGAAGCCGAGACCGCGCTCGCCGCTCTCGACAGCCAATACCCGCCGGAGCGGCTGAAAACGCTCATCGGCTCGGAAGGATACGAGCATGACTGATCCCCGCCTCAATGCGATCGGCCGCTTTTCCGCCTCCACGGAAATGTCACCGCGCCAGGTGCTGGAAAAGCCGGAGCTTCTCACCCTGCCGCCGAAGCTGACCCGGGTTTATCTCACCGACCTTGGCAACGTTCCCGAGGACGGCATCGTCCAGGCGGCGGTCCGCCTGCATGACGCCGGGCTGGTGCCGGTGCCGCATATGGCGGCGCGGCGCTATGACAGCCTTGCCGCCTTCGACCGGCGGCTGCGCCGTCTCGTTGGCGAAGCGGGGGTGCGCGAGGTGCTGGCGATTGCCGGGGAAACCGACACGCCCGGCCCCCTCACCTCCTCGGTCGACATGCTGGAAACCGGCCTGTTCGACGAACTGGGCATCGAGCGGATCGCCATTGCCGGCCACCCGGAGGGCGCACCGGAAATTCCCGAGGCAACGATCCGCGCCTTCCTGATGCGCAAGCATGAGCTGGCGAGCCAGAGCGATGCGCATTTTCACATCGTCACCCAGTTCGGTTTCGATCCACACAGGGTCAACCTCTGGCTCGACGAGATCGCGGCCTGGGGCAACCGCTTCCCGGTGCATATCGGCGTCGCCGGCCCGGCCAAGATCACCACATTGCTGAAATACGCCGCCTTTGCCGGGGTGGAGAACTCGCTCGCCTTTCTGAAGAAACGCGGCGGCGCGGTGGTCTCGATGCTGTCGGGATATGACCCGGAGACCATGATCGCCCCGCTGGAGGCGCGAATCCGCACCCGGCCGCAGTGCCAGCTGGAGCAGATCCACGTCTATCCCTTCGGCGGCCTGCAGAAGACCGCCCAATGGCTTCTCGAACGCGGGAGCTGGTCTTTTCAGCCCCCGCACACCCGGTCCAACTCCATTGAGGTAGCCCAATGACAAGAACGCTCGTCGCATCGGCGACACGGGAAATCGTGATCGGTTTCGACCAGCCCTTCTGCGTGATCGGCGAGCGGATCAACCCGACCGGCCGCAAGAAACTCGCCGCCGAGATGAACGCGGGCGATTTCTCCACCGTGGAAAAGGACGTCCTGGCGCAGGTTGCCGCCGGGGCCACCATGCTGGATGTCAACGCCGGGGTCACCGCCGTCAACCCGAACGAGACCGAGCCGCCGCTGCTGGTGAAGACGCTGGAGATCGTGCAGTCGCTCACCGATGTGCCGCTGTCGATCGACAGTTCGGTCACCGCGGCGATCGAGGCCGGGCTCCAGGTTGCCAAGGGGCGACCGCTGGTCAACTCGGTCACCGGCGAGACGGAAAAGCTCGAAGCGATCCTGCCGCTCATCAAGAAATACGATGTACCGGTGGTCGCCATTTCCAACGATGAGACCGGCATTTCCGAAGACCCGGACGTGCGCTTCGAGGTGGCGCGCAAGATCGTCCAGCACGCGGCCGACTATGGCATTCCGGCCCATGACATCGTGGTCGATCCGCTGGTGATGCCGATCGGGGCGATGGGCACGGCCGGACAGCAGGTGTTCAAGCTGTTGCGACGGCTGCGCGAGGAACTCAAGGTCAACACCACCTGCGGCCTGTCCAACATCTCCTTCGGCCTGCCGCACCGGCACGGCATCAACGCCGCCTTCATCCCGATGGTGATCGCCGCCGGCATGACCAGCGCGATCATGAACCCCTGCCGGCCGCAGGAGATGGAGGCGGTGCGCGGCGCCAATGTGCTGACCGGCGCCGATCCGAACTGCTCCGAATGGATCATGACCTACCGCGACCACAAGCCGGCGGGAGCTGCGGCAGCGGCGGCACCGGCAAGCGGAGACAGCGGCGCCGGACGGCGGCGCGGCGGCCGCGAGGGCCGACGGCGCGCCGGGGCGTGAGGGCTCCTTGGACGACACGCAAGACGGTCGGCATCGACACGGAGGGAAATGACGGCATCATGGCGGGGGATGGGAAACGGGCACGGGTCGTGTTTCAACCAAGCGGCCGGCGCGGGGAATTTCCCATCGGCACGCCACTGCTCGATGCCGCCCGGTCGCTCGGGGTCTATGTGGAGTCCGTTTGCGGCGGGCGCGGCATCTGTGGCCGCTGCCAGATTTCCGTGTCGGAAGGTCGCTTCGCCAAGGAGAAGATCGACAGCGCCGCCGATCATCTTGGCCCGGCAACCGAGGCGGAGGCGCGCTACGCGGCCTTGCGTGACCTTGCGCGCGACCGGCGCCTGTCCTGTCAGGCGACCATCGAAGGCGATCTGGTGGTCGATGTGCCCGTCGATGCACAAACCAACCGCCAGGTGGTGCGCAAGCGCGCGGAAAACGTCGATGTGACACCGGACAGCGCCATCACTCTGGTGACGGCCCGTGTCGCGGAGCCGGACATGGAAACCCCACTGGGCGATGCCGACCGGATGCGCCGGGCGCTCGCCATCGCCGCCGGCCTGCCGCGCCTTGCTCTCGATCCATCCCTGCTGGCCGGGGTGCAGAAGCTCCTGCGCGAGGCCGATTGGCAGGTCACCGCCGCCATCTGGCAGGATGACGACGCCCCGCCGCGCATTGTCGCCCTGTGGCCCGGCGAGAAGCAGCACGTCTATGGACTTGCCGTCGATATCGGCTCCACCACCATCGCCGCGCATCTGTGCGATCTGCAAAGTGGCCGTACCGTAACCTCCGCCGGCACCTCCAATCCGCAGATCCGCTTCGGCGAGGACCTGATGTCGCGGGTCTCCTACATCCAGATGAACCCGGACAAGCTGCCGGATCTGGTGCGCACCGTCCGCGAGGCCGTGAACGCGCTGATCGCCAAGCTGGTCGCCGATGTCGGCGCGCAGCGCTCCGACGTGCTCGACGCGGTGATCGTCGGCAATCCGATCATGCATCACCTTTTCCTCGGCATCGACCCGACCGAGCTGGGCGGCGCCCCCTTCGCGCTGGCGGTCTCCGAGGCGGTGCACACCACGGCAACCGCCCTCGGACTGGAGCTGAACCCGGGCGCGCGCGCCTATCTGCTCCCCTGCATCGCCGGCCATGTGGGGGCGGACGCCGCTGCGGCCACCCTGTCGGTGCGCCCGTTCGACAGCGATGCCATGACCCTTCTTGTCGATATCGGCACCAATGCGGAGATCGTCCTCGGCGACCGGCACCGGCTGCTTGCGGCCAGTTCGCCGACCGGCCCGGCCTTCGAGGGCGCGGAAATCTCCTGCGGCCAGCGGGCAGCGCCGGGCGCCATCGAGCGCATCCGCATTGACCCGGAAACGCTGGAGCCGCGCTACAAGGTGATCGGTCTCGACCAGTGGTCGGACGATCCGGAGTTTGCCGAGGTGCGCGATCAGGTTGGCGTCACCGGGCTGTGTGGTTCGGGCATCATTGAGGCGGTGGCGGAACTCTACCTGGCCGGCGTCGTTACCAGCGACGGGCTGATCGATGGAACGCTGGCGGAAAGATCGCCGCGCGTCGTCCAGAAGGGCCGGACATTCGCCTATGTGATCGCCGATGACGAGATCGAACTGACGATCCGGCAGACCGATATCCGCGCGATCCAGCTTGCCAAGGCCGCGCTCTACGCCGGGGTCAAGCTGCTGCTCGACAAGCTGGGCGAGCCGGAAATCCAGCGCATTCGCCTCGCCGGAGCCTTCGGCAGCTACATCGACACCAAATACGCGATGGTTCTGGGGCTGATCCCCGATTGCGACCTGTCGGAGGTCACAAGCGTCGGCAATGCCGCCGGCACCGGCGCCCGGCTGGCGCTGCTCAGCCGCGCCCAGCGCCGGCAGATCGAACAGGTGGTGCGCGACATCGAGAAGATCGAAACCGCGCTGGAGCCGAAGTTCCAGGAGCATTTCGTCAACGCGATGGCCTTCCCCAACAAGCGCGATCCCTTCCCGAAACTGCGGGCGGCGGTCGCCCTGCCGGAACAAAAGACCGCTGAGCCCCAGGCGGGTCCGGATGGCGACCGCCGACGCCGCCGGCGGCGGGGATAGGCCGGACAGCTTTTGCGGGCAACAGCAGGGCGCTCCAATGACGTTTCGTCAAGCTGACCGGCGAAGCGCGCGCCCGGAACGGCACTGGACTCCCGCGTCGTCCCGGCCCCCGAGCCGGGACCGGAGAGCCTGAAGACCAACGCTTCCGGCGCAAGACAAGCCGTGCCTCCCCGATCCCGGGTCGCGCTGGCGCTTGCCCGGGAGGACGCGGAGGGTGGGGCGATCTGCAGAGGAGAGCAGCCCTTGCCCCATTTCATGGCGCCCTGGCGGCGCCATTTTCTTTTCCGGCGCCTGATCGACCGCAAGCGATGGACGATCCACGACCACGCGTCGGCATGCCGGAGCGCCTCTTCGCTCGTGCACACTAAAATTGCGGCGGAGGGGTGACCGAAACAAGGCATGTCTGGTACACCCGCGCTCATGCTATCATCCGTCAAAGTCTTTCAGCGCCGCATTCAGAACAATGCCCTTCGCTTGTGAGACGCCCGACCTGTTGACGGAGCTGCGACATCAGTGAAACCCTGATGAAACAACCATCGCAATCCATCACGAACTTACGGAACTGAACCGAGGGGGGAATCCCATGTCTTCCGACGAAACAAGTTCTGAAATCGAAACGGATTATGAAGTCGGTCAGGACAATATCCAGATACTTGGCCTCGACATTCACAATCCGGTTTTCGCGATTTCCGCTCTCCTGATCATTGCCTTCGTCCTGTTGACGTTGATGTTCCAGGAAGGCGCGGAGGCCTTCTTCGGCTGGCTGCGCCCCTGGCTGACGACCCAGTTCCACTGGGTCTTCGTCATCGGCGCCAATATCTTCGTGATATTCTGCCTTTATCTGATCGTCTCGCCTTACGGAAAGCTCAGGATCGGCGGCGAGGACGCAACGCCCGACTATTCCTATACAGGCTGGTTCGCGATGCTGTTCGCCGCCGGCATGGGCATCGGCCTGATGTTCTTCGGCGTGTCGGAACCGATCTCCCACTTCTCCTCCTCCTTCGCCGACAATGCCGGCACGGCGGAAAGCTGGGCTCCGCTCGGCGGCGCGGCGGGCGACGCGGAAGCGGCGCGGCGGCTCGGCATGGCGGCAACGATCTTCCACTGGGGTCTCCACCCCTGGGCGATCTACGCGGTGGTGGCGCTGTCGCTGGCGTTCTTTTCCTACTCCTGCGGCCTGCCGCTGACCATCCGTTCCTCATTCTATCCGATCCTCGGCGAACGGGTCTGGGGCTGGCCGGGTCACATCATCGACGTGCTGGCGGTGTTCGCCACCCTGTTCGGTCTTGCCACCTCGCTCGGCTTCGGTGCGGAACAGGCGCTCGCCGGCCTTAACTATCTGTTCGGCGTTCCGATCAACGATCCGATCAAGGTCGGGCTGATCATCGGCATCACCGCCGTCGCGCTGCTATCCGTCGTCGCCGGCCTCGATGCGGGGGTGAAGCGGCTCAGCGAGCTCAACATGGCGCTGGCCACCCTGCTCCTGCTGTTCATCATTCTCGTTGGCCCGACGATGGCGATCCTCACCGGGTTCTTCGGCAACCTGGCCGCCTACTTGCGCGAGTTGCCGGCGCTCAGCAATTTCATCGGCCGCAGCGACCAGAATTTCTACACCGGCTGGACCACCTTCTACTGGGCCTGGTGGATGTCCTGGTCGCCCTTCGTCGGCATGTTCATCGCCCGGGTCTCGCGCGGCCGCACGGTGCGTGAATTCCTGACCTGCGTGCTGCTGATCCCCTCGCTGGTCTGCGTGTTGTGGATGACCGCCTTCGGCGGCACCGCCATCACCCAGATCGTCCGGGATGGCTTCATGGAAGTCACCAATGCCGACTTGCCGGTCAAGATGTTCATCATGTTCGGCGAATTGCCGCTGGCGCAGGTCACCTCGTTCATCGGCATCGTCCTGGTGATCGTCTTCTTCGTCACCTCCTCCGACAGCGGGTCGCTGGTGATCGACACCATCACCGCCGGCGGTAAGGTAGATGCGCCAATGCCGCAGCGCGTGTTCTGGGCCACCTTCGAGGGGCTCGTTGCCATCGCCCTGCTGCTCGGCGGCGGGTTGGCTTCGCTGCAAGCGGCGGCGATCGCCACCGGCTTCCCCTTCGCCTTCGTGCTCTTGGCCATGTGCGTGTGCCTGCAGATGGGGCTGAACAATGAGCTGGCCGCGTACAAGGCCCGCCAGGCGGCCGCCTCCTGAGGCGGTCACCTGCCCCCCTGAGGAGAACAAGAAACGGCGCCGGCATGGATCGCATGCCGGCGCCGTCTTTCGTTTCAAAGGTCTGGTCCGGGTTCTTGTTTACCCCCGACGCCGGGCGCGCCTGCGGCCACCGCCCTCCCCATCCGGTGTCGGGGCTGCCGGCGGCGAGACCAGCGGCCCGAGGCGCGCGACGATCTCCTCCACCGTGGGGCGCTCGCCCGCCTCATGCGCATCGAGGGCCTGACGCATGGCCGCCAGGTGGCCGAAGGAGGTGCCGCAGCAGCCGCCGATGATCCTGACGCCAGCATCCATCGCCAGCCGGGCATAGTCGCCCATCAGCTCCGGCGTGCCCGTGTAGACGACTTCGTCGCCGCGAATGACCGGGATGCCGCAATTGGCCTTGGCGACCACCACCGCCTCCGGATAGGCCGCCGTGATCTCCAGCACCGCCGCCAGAAGATCGGAGGCACCGACGCCGCAGTTGGAGCCATAGGCAACGGGCGTGCAGGCGAACCCGGCTGTCAGGGCGCCGAGACCGGTGGGGCCAAGGCCCATCATGGTCTTGCCCGCGGTGTCGAAACTGGCGGTGACGACGAAAGGCATCCCGGCTGCTGCCGCCGCTTCCGCCCCGGCGCGCATTTCCTCCGCCGCCGACATGGTCTCGATCCACAGCACATCGACACCGCCGGCCTTCAGCCCCTCGGCCTGCTCGCGGAAGGTGTCCACCGCCTCCTCATGGGAGAGCGCGCCGAGGGGCGCGAACAGTTCACCGGTCGGGCCGATGGAGCCGCCGACCAGCACCTCCCTCCCCGAACCCTCCGCCACCTCGCGAGCGAGCTGCCCGGCCGCCGCATTCAGCTCATGGACCCGGCCTTCCAGCTTGTGCAGCTTCAGCCGGTGCCGGTTGGCGCCGAAACTGTTGGTCAGGATGATATCGGCGCCGGCCTCGACGAAACCGCGATGCAGGGCGCGGATCTTGTCCGGCTCGGTCAGGTTCCATTCCTCCGGCGGATCGCCGGAGGTCAGCCCCATGTCGAACAGGTTGGTCCCCGTCGCCCCGTCGGCGAGCAGCGTGCGCTTGCGCGCCAGAAGATCTTCAAGCTTGTTCATGTTCCTGCCTTGTCGTCGCGCGGCGTTGCACGCGGAACCAGTCGCAGACTGCCCCGAAGCCCCTGCGGGGGGGGCTGTTCCTCAGCTCCTCGGCTTCAGGTTCTCCGGGTCGTAGAGCGGGGCGTAGCCGACGCCCGCCACCTCCACGGGGAAGCTTTCGGAGAAATACTCCACGGCAAGCGTTCGCCCGACCTCGGCATAGTCATGCGGCAGATAGGCGAGCGCGATGTTTTTGCCCAGCGTCGGACCATAGGCAATCGACGTGGTATAGGAGCGCCGGCCCAGCGCATCGACCAGCACCTCACCGGTCTCGGGATCGACAACGGCAAGCGTTCCGACCGGATAGCGGGCAACCCCGCCTGCATCGACAGTGTCGGTCATCACCAGCGTGCAGAGCATGGCCGGCTGATGGTCGCGGGCGCGATACTCCAGATGCTTTTCCTTGCCGCGGAAGTCGGCCTGCTTGACCTTCGGCCGGGCAAGATCGGCTTCATAGAGATTGTACTGGGTCAGGAGATCCGCGTTCTGCAGGCGCAGGGATTTCTCCAGCCGCCGCGAATTGGCATAGGTCTCGATGCCGACCGCCGTGATGCCGAGATCGCGCAAGGTATCCCACACGGCCAACCCATCCGCATAGGCCATGTGCAGCTCCCACCCCTGCTCGCCGACATAGGACAGCCGCAGGGCGGTCACCGGCTTGCCGGCAATCTCGATCTGGCGGATCGCGGCGAAGGGAAAGTTCTCAGGATCGAGCCCGGCCGGATCGGCCACCGCCTCTTTCAAGTACTCCCGGGCGTTCGGCCCCCAGATGCCGATGGTGGTGTAGTCCTCGCTGACATCCGTAACGGTGACGTCGAAGCCCTTGTCCTCGGCCGCGCGCTTCACATAGTGGAAGTCGCGCGGGCCGGCATCGGCGCCATCGACAATGCGGCAGCGATCCGCCATGCGGAACACCGTCAGATCCGCACGCACCATGCCTTCATTGTCGAGGAAATGGGTGTAGATGCCCTTGCCGATGTTGCCATCGCCGCCGATCTTCGCGGCGCACAGCCACTCCAGCAACTCCACATGGTCCGGGCCGGCAACCTCGAACATGTAGAAATGCGAGAGGTTAATGATCCCACAATCCTCGCTCAGCGCCAGATGTTCGGCATTGGAAACGCGCCAGAAGTGGCGGCTGTCCCACTCGTTCTCGCGCTGCGGGACCCGGTCGCCGTATTTTTCAAGAAGATGCTCGTTGGCGGCGTAGCCATGGGCGCGTTCCCAGCCGCCCAGCTCCATGAAATACCCGCCGAGCGCGACTTCGCGCTCATAAAAGGGGGAACGCTTGACGCCCCGCCCGCTGGCATAGGGCTCGCGCGGGTGGATCGCCGGGAAGTAGATCTTCTGCGCCGCCTCGTAGCAGCGGCCGGCGATGAACGCCTCCTCCGTCTGATGCGGGTAGAAACGGGAATAGTCGATGGCGGCATGGTCGATTTCGGTGCGGCCATCGGTGATCCAGTCGGCGATCAGCTTGCCGAAGCCCGGCGCATCCTTGACCCAGATCGCCACGCAGTACCACAGGCCGCGCACCTTCTGGCTCTCGCCGCAGGAGGGGCCGCCAGCGGCGGACACCTGCAACAGGCCATTGAAGGAATGGCTCTCGTTGTAGCCCAGTTCGGCGAGGATCGGCGTCAGCTCCATGGCCCGCTCAAGCGGCTCCATCACCTGCTCCAGATCGAGATCGCGCTGGGACGGCGACAGCCGCGCCTGCTCCTTCTCCAGAAGATCGCGCGGGTGGCACATGCGCGGGGCCTCGGTCTCATAGTAGCCCCATTCGATCTGGCCACCCTCGGTGGTCTTCGGGTCGCCGGTGTCGCGCATATAGGCCGAGTTGCCCTGATCGCGCAGCAGCGGATAGCCGATGTCCTTGCCCGTGCCGGCGAATTCGTTGAACGGGCCGAAGAAGGTCAGCGGATGGTCGACGGGCATCACCGGCAGATCCTCGCCAACCATGTTGGCGATGAGGCGCCCCCACAGGCCGGCACAGACGATCACATGATCGGCAAGAATGGTGCCGCGATGGGTGACAACGCCCCGGATGAGCCCATCCTCGACGATCAACGACCTGGCCGGGGTGTTGGCGAAAGCCTTGAGCTTGCCGGTCTTCTCCCCCTCGTCGACCAGCTTGCCCGCCACCGTCTGCGAGCGCGGCACCACGAGCCCGGCATCGGGATCGAACAGCCCCCCTTGCACCTGATCCTCTTCGATCAGCGGGAACTTTTCCTTGATCTCGGCGGGGCTCACCAGATGGGCGCGGGTGCCGAAGGCGCGTCCCGAGGAGACCTTGCGCTTGATTTCCTCCATCCAGGTGTCGTCGCCGGTGCGGGCGACCTCAAGACCGCCGACCCGCTGGTAGTGGCCCATCCTGTCGAAGAAATCGACCGAGTACAGCGACGTCCAGGTCGAGAGGAAATCGTGGCTGGTCATGTAGCAGAAATCGGAGGCATGGGCGGTCGAACCGATGTCGGTCGGAATGCCGGACTTGTCGATGCCGACAATGTCGGTCCAGCCGCGTTCGATGAGGTGATGCGCGACCGATGCACCGACGATGCCGCCCAGACCGACGATGACGATCTGTGCCTTGTCAGGAAATGCCGACATGCTTCCCCCTTCTTCCCTGGCCTGCTTGCCTGACCTCTCCGCCCCCCGCGCATCGCTTGGCGGATGCGCGCCGGGCCAGCTCTCTTATGCAAGGCAGTATCGCGGGAAAAACCGGGGCCAAGTAGCGCATTTGCGTCATCCGGGTATCGCCGCGCCGACAAGGAGAACCAAAAGCCGCGCCCGTCCCGCCCGCCGCCATGACGTTTTTAGAGAAGCGGGAGACGCTTTCGCACCGCTGGACCGCCTGCAACCGGCGCACAGTTACCCTGAGATATTCGCCTTCGCAGGGGATCGAGCGGCATGAGCGAGCAAGCAACACGCGCGGGACGGCGCGGACGGGCGGCGCGGACGGAGAAGCGGCGGGAGAGCCAGACGGCCATGGGCACGCCGTATATCTCTCGGGGCATTCCGGTCACCGATTTTCTCAGCGACGAGGGCGCGGAGATCATCGAAGCTAATGCCGACCGCATTCTGGAAGAGATCGGCATCGAGTTCCACGACGATCCGGAAACGCTCGACATCTGGCGGCAGGCCGGCGCCGACGTGACCGGCACCCGGGTGCGCTTTCCCAAGGGCCTGCCGCGCTCGCTGCTCGCCACCGCGCCCACACGCTTCACCCAGCACGCCCGCAACCCGGCCCGCAACGTGGAGATCGGCGGCAACAACCTGGTGTTCGCCCCGGTCTACGGTCCGCCCTTCGTCACCGATCTGGATGAGGGCCGGCGCTATGGCACCATCGAGGACTTCCGCAATTTCGTGAAGCTGGCCTATGCCTCGCCCCATCTGCACCATTCGGGCGGCACGGTCTGCGAGCCGGTCGACCTACCGGTCAACAAACGCCATTTCGACATGGTGTATTCCCACCTGAAATACTCCGACAAGCCGTTCATGGGCTCGGTGACCGCGCCGGAGCGGGCGGAAGATTCCGTGGAGATGGCCCGGCTGGTGTTCGGCCGCGAGTTCGTCGACGCCAATTGCGTGATGATCCAGTTGATCAACGCCAATTCGCCGCTGGTGTACGATGCGACCATGCTGGGGGCGCTCAAGGTCTATGCCCGGGCCAATCAGGCCTGCATCGTCTCCCCCTTTATCCTGGCCGGCGCCATGAGCCCGGTGACCGTCGCCGGAACCCTCTCCCAGGTGCTGGCCGAAGCGCTGGTCGGCTGCGCCCTCACCCAGCTGCTGCGCCCCGGCGCGCCGGTGGTGTTCGGCGCCTTCGTCTCCTCCATCTCGATGCAATCGGGCGCGCCGACCTTCGGCTCGCCGGAAGGCAGCTTGCTGCTCAACGGCGCGGCCAAGCTCGCCCGCCGCGCCGGCCTGCCCTTCCGCTCTGGCGGTTCCTTTACCTCCTCCAAGACCCCGGACGGACAATCGGCCCAGGAGTCCGCGCAAACCATTCTGGCAACGTTGCTTTCTGGCGTGAACTTCTGCCTGCACGCGGCCGGCTGGCTGGAGGGCGGCCTGTGCTCCTCCTACGAGAAATTCGTGATGGATGCGGACCAGCTCGGCATGATGCACGTGCTGGCCAAGGGCATTGACCTCTCGGAAGAAGCGCAGGCGATGGACGCGCTGCATGAAGTCGGCCCCGGCGGGCATTTCCTCGGCGCCGCCCATACCCAGCGCAACTTCGAAAGCGCGTTCTATCGCTCGGCGATCGCCGACAACAACTCCTACGAACAATGGAGCGCCGATGGCGGGCTGGACGCCGCCCAGCGCGCCAACCAGAAGTGGAAACAGATGCTCGCGGCCTATACGCCGCCGGAGCTCGACCCGGCCATCGACGAGGCGCTGATCGCCTTCATGACCAGGCGGAAATCCGAGTTTCCCGACAGCAACGTCTGACCTTCTGTCCACAGGACCTTCCACAGGAAGACCGAGGGACCGGATGGGGCAGGCACGGGCCGTTCGAGAGACGGGACATCCGGCGTGAACGCGCACGAGGCGACGTAGCGTCAGACTGCCGCGCGCGGGCGCGACAAGCAGACGGCGAACGGTGAGGCGGAACACAGCCTCGTCGGCCTATATCTATGTTTTCATTTCTTTTTTTTAATATTTTTTTCAAGCCACCCTTTCAATCCCTGTCATTTTTTGCTTAACTTACGCCCCTGACAGGATCTTGAAGCGAACCGCAAAGAGTTCGACCAACGGGAAGAGCGTAGACTTGTCCTGATATTTCTCACGGCAGAGCGTCCCCTTCCCGTTTATGCTTAGGGGCAACAATGACAGAATCCAGGGGCGCCTCCGTCCGCTACGAGAACGTTCAAAAGAGCTATGACGGCGAGACGCTCGTCGTGAAGAATCTGAACCTGGATATTCCCCCCGGAGAGTTCCTGACGATGCTGGGGCCATCGGGGTCCGGCAAGACCACATGCCTGATGATGCTGGCCGGTTTCGAGCCGGCCACCCATGGCGAAATCTTCCTCAACGACCGGCCGATCAACAACGTGCCGCCGCACAAGCGCGGCATCGGCATGGTGTTCCAGAACTACGCCCTGTTCCCGCATATGAGCGTCGCGGAAAACCTCGCCTTCCCGTTGCAGGTGCGCGGCATGGGCAAGGCGGAGCAGGAAGAGAAGGTCACCCGGGCGCTGGAGATGGTGGAGCTGGGCAGCTTCGGCTCGCGGCGCCCGGCCCAGCTTTCCGGAGGGCAGCAACAGCGCGTGGCGGTGGCCCGGGCGCTGGTGTTCGAGCCGGAACTGGTGCTGATGGACGAGCCGCTCGGCGCGCTGGACAAGCAACTGCGCGAGCAGATGCAATACGAGATCAAGCACATCCACGAAAACATCGGCGTCTCGATCGTCTACGTCACCCATGACCAGACCGAGGCGCTGACCATGTCGGATCGGGTGGCGGTGTTCAACGACGGCATCATCCAGCAGCTTTCCGAGCCGGACCAGCTCTACGAGAACCCGCAGAACTCCTTCGTGGCGCAGTTCATCGGCGAGAACAACAAGCTGAGCGGGACGGTGGTCGCCGTCGATGGCGGCACCTGCGACGTCAAGCTGGACGACGGCACCATGCTGAAGGCGGAAGCCGTCAACATCGGCCACGTCGGGTCACGCACGACCATCTCGCTGCGTCCGGAACGGGTGGAGTTCGACACCAACGAGCGCATGGACAACCTGATCCCCGGCGAAATCCGGGAGATGATCTATCTCGGCGACCATATTCGCGTGCGCATGAAGGTCGCGGGCAATGACGAGTTCATCGTCAAGGTGCGCAACCGCGGCGAAAAGCGGGACCTCAGAGCCGGCCAGACCGTGGAGATCGGTTGGGCCACCGGCGACTGCAAGGCGCTCGATCCCGTCGCCTGAGATGCCGTTCGGCACGCGCTCCGGCGCGGCCGTTTCCGTACCCGGACAGCAACGTTCCGGGCGAAGACCAGAAAAAACGAGGGAAGCTGTTTCATGAAACTCAAGACCATTCTCATGGCCGGAGCCGCCAGCGCGATGATGACGTCGGCGGCACTGGCAACCGATCTCACCATCGTCTCGTGGGGCGGCGCCTATTCCAACTCGCAGAACGAGGCTTATCACAAGCCCTACATGGCGCAGAACCCGGACGTGACGATCATCAACGATGAATCCTCCGCCGAGGCGGTCGCCAAGCTGCGCGCCATGAACGAGGCCGGCAATATCACCTGGGATCTGGTCGATGTGCTGGCGTCCGATGCGATCCGCCTGTGCGACGAGGGTCTGGCCCAGGAAATCGACTTCGACAAGGAGCTGGCGCCGGCGCCGGACGGCACCCCGGCCTCGGAGGATTTCGGCGATCTGATCGTGGCCGACTGCTTCATTCCGGAGATCGTCTATTCCACCACCTTCGGCTACCGCACCGACAATGAGGCCTGGAAGGGCAAGGAGCCGGACGACATCTGCGACGTGTTCGATCTGGAGGCCTTCCCGGGCAAGCGGGCGCTGGAGAAGCGGCCGATCAACAACATGGAATGGGCCCTCATGTGCGACGGTGTCGCCAAGGAAGACATCTATGACGTGCTGGAGACCGACGAGGGCGTCGCCCGAGCACTCGCCAAGCTCGACACCATCAAGGACCAGACGGTCTGGTGGTCGGCCGGTGCCGAAACCCCGCAGCTTCTCGCCGATGGCGAAGTGGCGATCGGTTCGACCTACAACGGCCGCCTGTTCTCGCTGATCGAGGAACAGAAACAGCCGGTGAAGATCCTGTGGGACGCGCAGGTGTTCGACCTCGACGGCTGGATCGTCCCCGCCGGTCTGTCGGATGAGCGCAAGGCAGCGGTGATGGACTACCTCAAGTTCGCCACGGACACCCAGCGTCTGGCGGATCAGGCGAAGTACATCTCCTATGGCCCGGCCCGCAAGTCGTCCGCCCCGCTCGTCGGCAAGCACGCCACGCTCGGCATCGAGATGGCCCCGCACATGCCGACCGATCCGGCCAACGCCAAGAACACCTTCCTCTACAATTACGAATGGTGGGCGGATTATCGCGACGACCTGGACGCCAAGTTCCAGGCGTGGCTGTCGAAGTAAGCCCGGTCCGGTGGCGGCTTCCCGCCGCCGCACCTTCTGACACCTTCGACGACCGGCGGACGGCCTTCCGCCCGCCGGTCCCCGCAACGGCGCGACAAAAGACGCCGGGCACAAAGATCCACTTCCGGAGCGGTCGGCACAGATGAACATGCAACCCCAATCCGATCCGCAGGTCCTGACCACGCGGGACGGCACCCCGCTGAAGGTCAGCCTGGCAAAGGCACTGCGGCGCGAGAAACTGCGCTCGCTGGCCCTGATTGCCCCGTTGCTGATCTTCATTCTGGTGACCTTCGCCGCACCGATCGCCGACATGCTGTTCCGCTCGGTGGAAAACGGGATTGTCGAGAACACCCTGCCAAAGACGGTCAACGCCCTGTCGGACTGGGATGTCACTTCATCGCAGCTTCCCGGCGAGCCGGTGTACAAGGCGCTTTACGAAGACCTCAAGGTGGCGACGGAGGAGAAGACCCACACCCGGCTCGGCTCCCGGCTGAACTACGAGGCCTCGGGCATGTCGAGCCTGTTTCGCAAGACCGGACGGCGGATCAAGCGGATGGATGAGGCCGGCCCCTTCGCCGAGCAGTTCATCGACATCGACAAGGACTGGGGCGATCTCGCCACCTGGCGCCTGCTGAAGCGCTACGCGCCGAAATACACGCCCGGCTATTTCCTCAATGCGGCGGATGCGCAGCTCACCGCGGACGGCATTGCCATGAAGCCGGCGAACGAGCGGATCTACCTGCTCCTGTTCGCCCGCACCCTGTTCCTGTCGCTGACCATCACCCTGTGCTGCCTGCTGCTCGGCTATCCGATCGCCTTCCTGCTGGCCAGCCTGCCGCTGCGCTCGGCCAACCTGTTGATGATCCTGGTGCTGCTGCCGTTCTGGACCTCGCTGCTGGTGCGTACCTCGGCCTGGAAGGTGCTGCTGCAACAGGAGGGCGTGATCAACGATTTCCTGGTGTGGATCGGAGTGATCGGCGATGCCAGCCGGCTGGTGATGATCAACAACAAGACCGGCACCATCATCGCCATGACGCACATCCTGCTGCCCTTCATGATCTTGCCGCTGTTCTCGGTGATGAAGACGATCTCGCCCACCTATGTGCGCGCCGCCAAGAGCCTGGGCGCCACCGACTGGACCGCCTTCTGGCGGGTCTATTTCCCGCAGACGGTGCCTGGCATCGGCGCCGGCGCGATCCTCGTGTTCATTCTGGCGATCGGCTACTACATCACGCCGGAGCTGGTGGGCGGCACCGACGGCATCTTCATCTCCAACCGGATCGCCTACCACATCTCCAGTTCGCTCAACTGGGGCCTTGCGGCCGCGCTCGGGGTGATCCTGCTCGGGGCGGTGCTGCTGTTGTTCTACGTCTACGACAAGATCGTCGGCATCGACAATGTGAAGCTGGGCTGAGGAGACCGACATGTCCGCACTTCCCGCCTATGCCTCCACCGGTCAGCGCGCCTGGCATTATTCCTTCCGCATCATCTGCGGGTTGATCTTCTTCTTCCTGATCTTCCCGATCCTGGTGATCCTGCCGCTGTCGTTCAATGCACAGAACTTCTTCACCTTCACCCCGCAGATGCTGGCGCTCGACCCGGCTGGCTATTCGCTGAAGCATTACGAGGATTTCTTCACCAACCCGGACTGGCAACAGGCGCTCAGGAACTCCTTCGCCATCGCCCCGGTGGCAACCTTGCTGGCCACCAGCTTCGGCACGCTGGCGGCCATCGGCCTGTCGCAAAGCCACGTGCCCTACCGCTCGGCGATCATGGCGATCCTGATCTCGCCGATGATCGTGCCGCTGATCATCTCGGCGGCGGGTATGTATTTCTTCTATTCGCGCATCGGCCTGCAAGGCACCTACGTCGGCGTGGTGCTGGCCCATGCGGCACTGGGCACACCGTTCGTTATCATCACGGTGACGGCGACCCTTGTCGGCTTCGACCGCAGTCTGGTGCGGGCCGCCGCCAGCCTCGGCGCCAATCCGGTCACCACCTTCTTCAAGGTGCAGATGCCGCTGATCATCCCGGGCGTCGTCTCCGGCGCGCTGTTCGCCTTCATCACGTCCTTCGATGAGGTGGTGGTGGTGCTGTTCCTCGGCTCGGCGGGGCAGAAGACCCTGCCCTGGCAGATGTTCACCGGCCTGCGCGAACAGATTTCACCGACCATCCTCGCGGTTGCCTCGCTGATGGTGGCGATCTCGATCATCCTACTGACGGTGCTGGAACTGCTGCGCCGACGGTCGGAGCGGCTGCGCGGCCTGACGCCCTCTTGAGGCGCGCCTGACTTCATCGCAACGAAGGGAACCGGCGCATCGCTTGCGGAGACGCCGGCTCCTTCCTGTTTCGCTCGCGGATCAGCCTTGCGCGAGGATCGGCACCGGTTCGCCCACCGTGTAGCCGAACTCCTCCGCCGCCTCCGTCAGCCAGCCGGTAAAGGTGGCAATCAGGCTGCTGGGGATCAGAAGGTCGAAATCCTCGACCGAGCGCCGCAAGATCACCACCGGCACCTGATGAATGACGCTTTGCGCCAGCGATCCCGGGTCGAAGGCCTTGGGGTCGAAATCGATGGTCACGGCCTTGTTGAGCAGTGCCGGTGCATCGGCGCCGCTGATGCGCAGCAGATGGCGGGCCGGAGCCAGATCGACCACCGCCGCATCCTCTTCGGGAAAGGCCTCGTCGATGCGCCGCGTATCCTCCGCCTCGGCGGACAGCCACAGGAAGCGTCCGAAGGCAAGCCAGCCCAGCAGCGCCGGCGCGTGGGCGGAAAACCGGCCGGGCCGGCCCGGAACCGCGCCCTCGCACAGTTCCCCAAGCCGGTTGGCAACCGTCTCCAGCCGGTTCGGCCAGGAACCGATCTCCAGCGCCGCACCGAAGGACACATCGCGGATCAGGATTGTCGCGTCGTCACGTCCGCCACAGGTCCCGGGCACAAGCTGCCCGGAGGCGGACAAGGCATCAGACATGCAGATCGGCTCCTTCAGGGTCTGAGAAACGGGATGCGACGCCCCTGAAAGGTCTCCAGCCTCAAGGCGGAGACGCGCTGTCCTGACCGGCCCGCCACGCATCCTGCGTGGCACCACGGCAAGATGCGTGGCAAGCCGGACCCCAGCGAACGGGCCGTCGCGGTGACGCCCGACAGTCTCCCGTCCGCCGCCGAAGGTCAAGGGGCCGACAGGGGCGTGAAGCCGCGCGACGCCCGTCAGTTTCCTTACCGGAAAAGCCTGTTTTCGGGAAAGCCGGACAGGCGCCGACCCCGTCCACGCACCGGCACCTTGAACAGCGGCGCATCCTCCGGAAGAAGGGCGAGACCCGCCATGCCATCGCCGATGACCTCGGGGACCGCGCCACTCTGCGGCCCGGGATCCGCTCCAAGGGCGAGGACCGCCGCCCTGCCCGCTTGCGTGCCGGAGGCCACTGCGGCGGCGAGGTCTGCGGCACCCGCCGCGCCGCCGCAGGCGGTCACGCCGTCCGCCATGCAGGCCCGCGCCAGCTCTCCTTCCGCGACATCATGCCCCTGCGCCATATCTGCCAGAGCGGCGAAATGGGGATCGGCGTCCCAGCCGCCGGAGACCAGCAGGGCGTCACAGGACATCTGCATGATGTTGACGCCGAGCGCGCCGGAGCGCGGATCATAGCCGCAGATATCGATGCCCTTCAGCTGCCGCCAGCCCCGGGTTGCGGCAACCACCGCCCCCGCCTCAAGCCGGATGCCGCGCCGTATCAGCTCCGCAGCGATTGCCGGATCGGCGGCCGGGCGCGGGTCGATCACCGCCTTCACCGCAACGCCACAATCATGCAAGGCGACCGCCGTGGCAAGTCCCCGGGCATTGCTGGCAAACACCGCCAGTTTGCGGGGCGCCTCCTCCGTGGCGCGGGCAAAAGCAGCCAGCCCCACGGAAGCTGGCATCACTCCCGGCCGGTCATTGCCGGAAAAGACGATGGGCCGCTCGCGCGCGCCGGTGGCCACCACCACATGACGCGCCTGAAGTCGCCAGCGCCCGGCGCCGAGCGGACGTTCGAGCGCTTCGCAAACGCCCCCCGGCCGGAAGCGCACCCGCAGGCCGCACCGCACCGACACATTCTCCCGCGCCTCCAGCGCCGCGAGCCGTTCGGCGCGCCAGACCGCCGGAGCAACACCGTCGATCCTTGCTGCAGCGTCAAACACGCAGCCGCCACCGGGCACAGGGAAGGCATCGACAAGCAGAACCTGCAAGCCGGCGCGGGCGGCGCTGTCGGCAGCCATCAGCCCTGCGACGCCGGCGCCGATGACCAACACATCGGCGCTGAGCGTTCTTGCTGCTTCAGGATCCGATGCAAGAGCCCTGCCCGTTCCAGCGCTTCGGCGGGGGCTGGCGGCCTTACCCCAGATCAAGGGTCGTCAGTCCGAAAACGCGATGGCTCGGCCCTTCGGGCGCCGGTCCGTGGAACATTCTTGTGGCCTCCAGCAGCGGCGACAGGTCGAAATCCTCGGCGAGCCGCATCGCCTCGACATTGTGTTCCGGCACCTTGAGAAACACCTCCTGCCCGCGCAGCTGAGAGACAAGCGCGCGCAACAGCACCTCCGCATCGGCGGTCGTATCGGCGAACAGCGGCCCGATCTTGAACCCGTCGCGGCACTGGCGAATGGCACCGAAACCGCAGACCCGCCCCGCGTCGACAAGGGCGAAGG
Organism: Stappia indica; assembly: GCF_020177335.1. Taxonomy (GTDB): domain Bacteria; phylum Pseudomonadota; class Alphaproteobacteria; order Rhizobiales; family Stappiaceae; genus Stappia; species Stappia indica_B. The sequence goes on from NZ_JAIVMG010000001.1 coordinate 897,225, forward strand.
CGCGGCGGCTGCCTCCCGGCTCCAGCCAGCGCGACAGAAACGGCGCGCGCGGAGCGGGAAAACACCTGCCGTCATAATCGCGCAAGGAGGGAAACAATCCACGGCCGGCAATGGTCAAGCGCGGATCGCGCGGCGGCTCCACATACGGGAACCCGGCCATCGTCACGGTGCGATGGGCGGGTGTGAAGCCGGCCGCTGCATAGCGGGAAACCATGTCCGGCAGGGCATCGAGGCCGATGGTGCGCGCGCCATGGCTCGCCAGCGCATGATCCCACAGCCGGCGGCCGAGGCCACACCCGCGCCAGTCCGGCGCGGTGATGTAAAGGCCGATGAAGCCGAAGGCCTCGCTGTAGTGCACAAGCGCCATCGACGCGGCCGGGGTTCCCCCCACCCGCGCCACGAAGAACCCTTGCGGATCGGCGGCGAAAAAGGGATCGGCATCGTCGATCCCGGGGTTCCAGCCCTCCGCCGCCGCCCAGTCCAGCATCCAGTCGAGATCGGCCCGGGTGGCGGTTGCAAGTTCCGCCTGCCGCGGATCGAAGGCCATGCGCCTCACCTCAGGCGACGTTGCGGCGATGACCGGCGATGAGATCGAGCACCGAGCGCGCCGCATCGAGCACGTTGGAGCCCGGACCGAAGATCGCCGCCACACCCGCCTCGCGCAGGAATTCGTAATCCTGACGCGGGATCACGCCGCCGACGACGACGATGATGTCCGAGGCACCGCGCGCCTTCAGCGCCTCGATGAGCTGCGGGGCAAGGGTCTTGTGGCCGGCCGCCAGCGAGGACATGCCGATCACATGCACCTTGTTCTTCACGGCCAGATCGGCGGCCTCTTCCGGCGTCTGGAACAGCGGGCCGGCAACCACGTCGAAGCCGATGTCGCCAAAGGCCGAGGCAATGATCTTGGCGCCCCGGTCGTGACCGTCCTGACCGAGCTTGGCAACGAGCAGGCGCGGGGTCTCGCCCAGGGTGGTGGAGAACTCGCGCAGGCGTTCCACCAGCGTTTCATACTCCGGCTCGCCCTCATAGGCCGGGCCATAGACCTTCTTCACCACCTTGGGCACGGCGGCATGGTCGCCGAAGGCATCGCGCAGCGCATCGGAAATCTCGCCCAGTGTCGCCCGGGCGCGGGCCGCCTCGACAGCCGCTTCCAGGATGTTGCCCTGGCCCGAGCGGGCCACTTCGCGCAGCGCCGAAAGGGTTTCCTCGGCCCGCTGCGGGTCGCGCTGACGCTTGGTCTTCTCGAGCCGGGCAATCTGCGCCTCGCGCACCGCCTTGTTGTCGATGTCGAGAATATCGATCTCGTCCTCGGCCTCAAGCCGGTACTTGTTGACGCCGACGATCACCTCGTCGCCGCGATCGACCGCCGCCTGCTTGCGGGTCGCCGCCTCCTCGATCAACCGCTTCGGCAAACCATCGTTCACCGCCTTGGTCATGCCGCCCAGGGACTCGACCTCCTCGATCAGCGCCCAGGCCTTTTCGGCCAGTTCGTTGGTCAGGCTTTCCACGTAGTAGGAGCCGGCCAGCGGATCGACGACACGGGTCACCCCGGTCTCATGCTGCAGAATGAGCTGGGTGTTCCGAGCGATACGGGCGGAAAACTCCGTCGGCAGGGCAATCGCCTCATCGAAGGAATTGGTGTGCAGGGACTGGGTGCCGCCGAGCGCCGCCGACATGGCCTCAAAGGCCGTGCGCACCACGTTGTTGTAGGGATCCTGCTCCTGCAGGGACACGCCGGAGGTCTGGCAGTGGGTGCGCAGCATCCTGGACTGCGGCTTCTTCGGCTCGAACTCGTCCATGATGCGCGCCCACAACAGGCGGGCGGCGCGCAGCTTGGCCGCTTCCATGAAGAAATTCATGCCGATGGCGAAGAAGAACGACAGCCGCCCGGCGAAGGCGTCCACATCCAGCCCCTTGGCCAGCGCCGCACGCACATATTCGCGCCCGTCGGCCAGGGTGAAGGCCAGCTCCTGCACCAGCGTCGCCCCGGCCTCCTGCATGTGATAGCCGGAGATGGAGATGGAGTTGAACTTCGGCATCTCCTTGGCCGTGTACTCGATGATATCGGCGATGATCCGCATCGAGGGTTCGGGCGGGTAGATGTAGGTGTTGCGGACCATGAACTCCTTGAGGATGTCGTTCTGAATGGTCCCGGAGAGCTGGGCACGCGACACGCCCTGCTCCTCGCCGGCGACGATGAAGCTGGCGAGGATCGGGATCACCGCGCCGTTCATGGTCATGGAAACGGAGATCTTTTCCAGCGGAATGCCGTCGAACAGGATCTTCATGTCCTCGACGCTGTCGATGGCGACACCCGCCTTGCCGACATCGCCGACAACGCGCGGATGATCGCTGTCATAGCCCCGGTGGGTGGCAAGGTCGAAGGCGACCGAGACACCCTGCTGGCCGGCGGCGAGCGCCTTGCGGTAAAAGGCGTTGGAGGCCTCGGCGGTGGAGAAGCCCGCGTACTGGCGGATCGTCCAGGGACGGCCGGTGTACATGGTCGCACGCGGCCCGCGCAGGAACGGCTCGAAACCGGGAAGCGTGCCGAGATGATCGACCCCTTCCAGATCCGCCTCGGTGTAGAGCGGCTTGACCGGAATGCCTTCCGGCGTCTGCCACACCAGGTCATCGAGGCTCGCGCCCTTGAGTTCACGCGCAGCCAGCGATGCCCAGTCGTCCACGGTCTTCTTCTCGCTCACGGCTTCGCTCCTATTCGAATTCCATGATCAGTTCATCGACGGCCAGGCTGTCGCCCGCCTTGGCGGCGATGGTCTTGACCACCCCCTTGCGCTCCGCCTTCAGAACGTTCTCCATCTTCATCGCCTCGACAGTGGCAAGCGTCTGGCCGGCCTCGACCGTCTGCCCTTCCTCCACGGCGATCGACACGATCAGACCCGGCATCGGGCACAGCAGCATCTTGGAGGTATCCGCCGGCACCTTCTCCGGCATCAACCGGGCTGCTTCGGCCTGGCGCGGTGTAAGGCAAGTCAGGATCACATCCGCACCGCGCATCCGCATCCGGTAGCCCTGGATGGTCCGCTCCAGCTTGACCGCCAGCTTGGCTCCCTCGACCTCGGCTTCGATCAGCGGCGCGCCCGGCTTCCAGCCATTGAGCCGGACAAGATGGGCCTGCCCCTCCGCGTCGGTGACCCGGTAGTCGTCTGCCTCCCGGGCAACGCTGACCGGGAACTCCTGCCCGGCGGCGCCGATCACCCAACTCGCGCCGACCTGCCGCCGGTGGTTGGCCATTGCGCCGGAGATTTCCGTCGCCCGGGTCTCGGACAGAAGGTTGCACGCCGCGGCGATGGCGACAAGCCGCTTGAGGTTGTCCGCGTCCAGCTCCACGCCGGCGAACCCGTCCGGGTATTCCTCGGCGATGAAGGCGGTGGTGATCGCCCCGGAGCGGAAGCGCGGGTGCTCCATCACGGCGGAGAGGAACGGCAGGTTGTGGCCGATGCCCTCGACCTCGAACCGGTCGAGCGCCGCGCCCATGGCCGAGATCGCCGCCGCCCGGTCCACACCCCAGGTGCAGAGCTTGGCGATCATCGGATCGTAGAACATGGAAATCTCGCCGCCCTCGAAGACGCCGGTGTCGTTGCGCACCACCGTGCCATCGGCGGCGGTGCCCTCCGCCGGCGGGCGGTAGCGCGTCAGCCGGCCGATCGACGGCAGGAAGCTCCGGTAGGGGTCTTCGGCGTAAAGCCGGCTCTCGATGGCCCAGCCGTTCAGCCGCACGTCGTCCTGGCGCATGCGCAGGGGCTCGCCGGCGGCAACGCGGATCATCTCCTCCACCAGATCGACGCCGGTGATCAGCTCGGTCACCGGATGCTCGACCTGCAGGCGGGTGTTCATTTCCAGGAAGTAGAAATTGCGATCGCCATCGACGATGAATTCCACCGTGCCGGCGGAGGCGTAGCCGACCGCCTGGGCCAGCGCCACCGCCTGTTCGCCCATGGCCTTGCGGGTGTCCGCGTCGAGGAACGGCGACGGTGCCTCCTCGATGACCTTCTGGTTGCGGCGCTGGATCGAGCATTCGCGCTCGCCGAGATAGATCGCATTGCCATGGCTGTCGGCCAGCACCTGGATCTCGATGTGGCGCGGCTGGGTGACGAATTTCTCGATGAAGATGCGGTCGTCGCCAAAGGAGCTGGCCGCCTCGTTCTTCGACGACTGGAAGCCCTCGCGGGTTTCCGTCTCGTTCCAGGCAATGCGCATGCCCTTGCCGCCGCCGCCGGCGGAGGCCTTGATCATCACCGGATAGCCGATCTCGGCGGCGATCTTCACCGCCTCATCCGCATCGGCGATCAGCCCCATGTAGCCGGGCACCGTGGAGACACCGGCCTCGGCGGCGATCTTCTTGGAGGTGATCTTGTCGCCCATCGCCTCGATCGCCTTGGGCGGCGGGCCGATGAAGGCAACGCCCTCCTTCGCCAGTGCCTCGGCAAAATCGGCGCGCTCGGACAGGAAGCCGTAGCCCGGATGCACCGCGTCGGCGCCGGAGGAGCGGATCGCGTCGAGGATCTTGTCGAGCACGATATAGGACTGGTTGGCCGGCGGCGGGCCGATATGCACCGCCTCGTCGGCCATCTTCACATGCAGTGCGTCCCGGTCGGCATCGGAATAGACGGCGACGGTGGCAATGCCCATCTTCTTCGCCGTCTTAATGACCCGGCAGGCGATTTCGCCACGGTTGGCGATCAGGATTTTCTTGATCATGTCTGCGTCCTGCCTAGAGCGGAATGTTGTCGTGCTTCTTCCAGGGGTTCGAGAGCTGCTTGTTGCGCAGCGTCGCGAACGCCCGGGCGACCCGGCGCCGGGTGGAATGCGGCATGATCACATCGTCGATGAAGCCCTTTTCCGCCGCTACGAACGGATTGGCGAACCGGTCCTCATATTCCTTGGTGCGGGCGGCGATCTTTTCCGCATCGCCCAGCTCGGAGCGGTAGAGGATCTCGACCGCGCCCTTGGCGCCCATCACCGCGATCTCGGCGGTCGGCCAGGCATAGTTGATGTCGCCGCGAATGTGCTTGGAGGACATCACGTCATAGGCACCGCCATAGGCCTTGCGGGTGATCACCGTGACCTTGGGCACCGTCGCCTCGCCATAGGCGAACAGCAGCTTGGCACCGTGCTTGATGACGCCGCCGTATTCCTGGGTCGTTCCGGGCAGGAAGCCCGGCACGTCGACGAGGGTCAGGATCGGGATGTTGAAACAGTCGCAGAAGCGGACGAAACGGGCCGCCTTGCGCGAGGAGTTGATGTCGAGCACGCCGGCCAGCACCATCGGCTGGTTGGCGACCACGCCGACGGTCTCGCCCTCGATACGGATGAAGCCGGTGATGATGTTGCCCGCGAAATCGGGCTGGAGCTCGAAGAAGTCGCCTTCGTCGGCGACCTTCACGATCAGCTCCTTCATGTCGTAGGGCTTGTTCGGATTGTCGGGAATGAGCGTGTCGAGCGACGCCTCGATCCGGGCCGGATCGTCGAAGAACGGACGCACCGGCGGCTTTTCCCGGTTGTTGGCCGGCAGGAAGTCGATAAAGCGGCGCAGCGCGATCAGCGCCTCCACATCATTGTCGAAGGCCAGATCGGCGACCGAGGACTTGCTGGTGTGGGTCTTGGCGCCGCCAAGCTCCTCCGCCGTCACCACCTCGTTGGTCACCGTCTTCACCACATCCGGGCCGGTGACGAACATGTAGGAGGTGTCGCGCACCATGAAGATGAAGTCGGTCATCGCCGGGGAGTAAACGGCACCGCCTGCGCACGGCCCCATGATCATGGAGATCTGCGGCACCACGCCGGAGGCCATGATATTGCGCTGGAACACATCCGCATAGCCGCCGAGCGAGGCGACGCCCTCCTGGATGCGGGCACCGCCACTGTCGTTGAGGCCGATGACGGGGGCGCCGTTCTTCATCGCCATATCCATGATCTTGCAGATCTTCTGGGCATGGGTTTCGGACAGGGAGCCGCCGAAGACGGTGAAGTCCTGGCTGAAGACATAGACCATCCGGCCATTGACCGTGCCCCAGCCGGTGATGACGCCGTCACCGGGCATGGAGGTGTCCTGCATCCCGAAATCGACGCAGCGATGGGCGACGAACATGTCGAATTCCTCGAACGATCCCTCGTCGAGAAACACGTCGATGCGCTCGCGCGCGGTCAGCTTGCCCTTGGCGTGCTGGGCGTCGATGCGGCGCTCACCGCCGGCAAGCCGCGCGGCGGCGCGGCGCTCTTCCAGTTCCTGCAAGATTTCCTGCATGACGGGTCCTTATCTTGAAATCAACGGGGCGCGGTGCGGTGCAGCGCGACGGCGATGGCCGCCGCGAGCAGCGCCTTGACGGCACCGCCCAGAACGAAGGGGTAGAGGCCCCAGGCGAGAATGGGCTTGTCGAACCCAAGGAGGGCGCCGAGCCACAGAAGTCCGGGAACGAACACCGCCGCCTCGGCGAGGATCGCCGCCGGCACCGCCCGCCACAACGACCGGGTCCACCCCTTGGCCGCGAACCAGCCGGCCAGCATGGCGGAGGCAAGGAAGCCCAGAAGGAAGCCGCCGGTCGGCCCCATCATGTAGGCAAGCCCGATCCCCTTTTCCGGTGTGCCGGAGAACACCGGAAAGCCGGCCGCCCCTTGCGCCAGATACAGCAGCACCGCCATGCCGGCGCGGGCCGGACCGAGCGTGAACCCGAGCACCAGAAGCGCCATGGTCTGCAGGGTCATCGGTACGGGATAGAAGGGCACACTGACCTTCGCCGACAGGGTGAGCAGCAGCGATCCGCCAACCACCAGCGCGGCGGTCTCGGCGAGCCGCCTCGGATGCGCACCGATTCCGGTGTTTTCAGCCATTCAGGGGGGTCTCCTCGTCCAATCGGACCCGGATTAGCGCGTTTCCCGGTCGAACGGGAGAGTTGAAAAAGCCGCAAAGCGAAAATAATCTATTTGCAAATCACAATCTGCAAATTTGCAAACATCGCGGACACCGTCAAGATGAAGAAGTTGTTTCTCGGCCGCCATATCCGCAGTCTGCGCGAGAAGGCAGCCATGACGCAACGGGATTTCGCCGAGCGTCTCGGCCTGTCGACCAGCTATGTCAATCAGCTGGAGAACAACCAGAGGCCGGTCTCCGCGCCGGTGCTGCTCAGCCTCAGCGAGCATTTCGACCTGGATCTGACCAGCTTGTCCGTCGATGACAACGACCGGCTGCTCGCCGCCTTGCGGGAGGTGTTCGCCGATCCGGTGCTGGCGGGCACGGCGCCCGGCTTGCAGGACTTCAAGATGCTGTGCCAGAGCACGCCGGACATCGCCCATGCGCTGGTGCGCCTGCATCAGGCCTATCGCCAGACCAGCGAGCAACTGGCCATGCTCGACGACACCCTGACCCGCGACGAAGCGCTCGCCCGGCCCACGCCTTACGAGGAAGTGCGCGACTTCTTCCATTTCGAGAACAACTACATTCACGAGCTGGACCTGGCCGCCGAAGCGCTGGCGGGCAAGCTCGCCTCGAACGGACGGCTGTTCGCCCGCGATCTCGCCCAGCATCTCGAAACGGTGCATGGGGTCACGGTGGAGCGGCAGAGAACCGGCAACGACCAGGGGCGGATCCGCAGTTTCGACCCGGCCACCCGCCGGCTCAGCCTCAACGAGGCGTTGCCGGAAGCGACCATCGTCTTTCAGCTCGGCCATCAGATCGCTCTTCTGGAAGCGGGCGAGATCATCGACACGGTGCTGGCCGGCGCCCGGTTTCAGACCGACGATGCGGTGCATGTGGCCAGGATCGGCCTTGCCAACGCCTTCGCTGGCGCGCTGGTGCTTCCCTACAAGGGCTTTCTCAACGCGGCGCAGGAAACCCGCCACGATCTCGACCTGATCGCCGACCGGTTCGGCGCGAGCCTGGAACAGGTGGCGCATCGGCTTTCCACCCTGCAACGGCCGAAGATGAAGGGCATCCCCTTCTTCTTCGCCCGGGTCGACCGGGCCGGCAACATCACCAAGCGGCACAGCGCCACCAAGCTGCAATTCGCCCGCTTCGGCGCCGCCTGCCCCTTGTGGAACGTGCATCGCGCCTTCGAGAGCCACGGCACCATCATCCGCCAACTGGCCGAGACCCCCGATGGCTCGCGCTACATCTCGCTGGCGGCGCAGATCATCAAGAAATCCGGCGGCTACAGCGGTCCGGTGCTGCATTATGCCATCACCCTTGGCGCCGATATCGCCCATGCGCGCGACATCATCTATTGCGACGACCTCGACCTGACCCGCGCCGCCGCCTTCGAGCCCATCGGCATCTCCTGCCGGATCTGCGAGCGGCTGACCTGCCCACAGCGCTCGATGCCGCCGCTCAACCGGGCGATTGCCATCGACCCCAACGACCGCCGACTGATCCCCTACGAGATCCGCTGATCCGCAGCCAACACGGCCGCGTGTCGTCCACCTCGGAACATCAGGACTTGCCATTGGCCCCGAAGTGTCATTTCGTCGGAGGATCCGACATTTTGACGAGGCCGCCATGACCGCCCCCCGCGATGCACTCGACCGCAAGCTGCTCGCCCTGTTGCAGATGAACGCGCGGGCGCCGACGTCCGATCTCGCCCGGCGGCTCGGCATCGCCCGCTCCACCGTGCATGAACGGATCGCCCGGCTGGAGCGCGAGGGCGTCATCACCGGCTACACCGCCCGGCTGGCGCGGGCGCCCAACCGGGAAATGGCGCGGGCACTGGTGATGCTGGCGGTGGAACAGCAGCAGGTGCGCGAGACGGTCAAGCGTCTGGAGACATTTCCGGAAATCCGCACCTGTCTGACCGTCTCCGGCGAGTTCGACCTTTTTCTGGTGGTGGAGGCGGAGCGGCTCGACCGACTTGACGAGGTGCTGGACGACATCGCCGTGACCCCAGGCGTGCGCCGCTCGCGCTCCTCCATCGTTCTGGCAACGAAATTCGACCGGGCCCCGGTGACGGAGCCCGCGCCGCAAGACACCCCGGCTTCCTGAGCTTTCACGCAACTCACCGGGCGCGACTCGCCGCGATCCGGCCCGCTTGACCCAAGCGGGGCAGCAGATATCCGCGACCCTATGACCGGCAATTTGCCTATTTGTCCGACTTTATGACGAATTCACGTACACTTCCGGCATTTTGTCATCTCCTCGGCGAACACCGCCCCCCGTACTCTTGGGAAGAGCCCCTTCAGAGGGAACGAACACGTGCGGGCACAAGCGCCCGAGGAGGAGACTGAAGATGAACAAATGGCCGGTTCTGATCGTCGGCGCAGGCAAGATCGGGCGCACCATCGCCGCGCTTCTGACCGACTGCGGCGACTACACCGTCACCCTTGCCGACCGCGATGCGGGCGCGCTGGCCACGGCCGCCCGGGCCGGAATGGCAACGATCGAGGTGGATGTGTCCGACGAGGACGCGCTGACCTCAGCGCTCGCCGGCAAGAAGGCGGTGCTCTCCGCCGCGCCGTTCTTCCTCACCTCGGTGATTGCCCGCGCCGCCAAGCGGGCCGGCACCCATTATTTCGACCTTACCGAGGATGTCGCCTCCACCAAAACCGTGCGCGCCCTGGCCGAGGGAGCGGAAATCGCCTTCGCACCGCAATGCGGCCTGGCGCCCGGGTTCGTCTCCATCGCCGGGCATGATCTGGCGCAGAAGTTCGACACGCTGGAAACGCTGACCATGCGGGTCGGCGCCCTGCCCCGCTATCCGACCAATGCGCTGAAGTACAATCTCACCTGGTCGACCGACGGCCTGATCAACGAATACTGCAACCCGTGCGAGGCCATCGTCGACGGCGCGCCGATGCTGCTGGCACCGCTGGAAGGCTATGAGACCTTCTCGCTCGACGGGGTTCACTACGAGGCGTTCAACACCTCCGGCGGGCTCGGCTCGCTCACCGAGACGCTCGCCGGCAAGGTGCGCAGCCTGCGTTATCTGACGGTCCGCTATCCCGGCCACCGCGACATCATGCGCATGCTGCTACAGGATCTCGGTCTGGAGGACCGGCGCGACCTGATGCGCGACGTTCTGGAAACCGCCGTACCGATGACCAAACAGGATGTGGTGCTGATCTTCATCACCGCCTCCGGCCTGCGCGGCGACCAGCGCGAACAGATCTCCTCGGTCTACCGGGTCACCTCGCGGGAGATGGCCGGCGAGACCTGGAGCGCGATCCAGACGACCACGGCGGCCGGGATCTGCGCCACGCTCGATCTGATGCGTGCCGGACAGATCCCCGCGCGTGGGTTCCTGCGCCAGGAAACCATCCCGCTCGACCTCTTCCTCGCCAACCGGTTTGGCCGGGTCTATGCCGGCAACGGGGACGGCGGCAGCCAGCACACGGACGAGGAGAAACGCAAGGCCGCCTGACGGGAACGCACACCAGCGGGCTGGCGTTTGGCCTATAGTGAGAGGATCAATCCGATTCCTCGTCACGGGCGCGGGTTTCCCGCGCCGGAAGGCCCACGCCGCCGATGCTCGAAACGCTCAATCTGGTGATCCTGATTGCCGCCGGCCTCGTCGCCGTGTCGGTGTTCACATCGCTGATCAGCTTTCGGGTTGGCGCGCCCTTGCTGCTCGTTTTCCTCCTCGTCGGCCTCGCGGCCGGCGAGGACGGCCCCGGCGGCATCGAATTCGCCGATACCCGCACCGCCTATTTCATCGGCTCCATCGCGCTGGCGATCATTCTGTTCGACAGCGGGTTTCGCACCCGCTTCGCCACCTTCCGCCTCGCGGCCTTTCCGGCGCTGACGCTGGCGACCGTGGGGGTGGCCGTTACCGCCGGGCTTGTCGGCCTCGCCGCCCATTTCCTGTTTGATTGGCCGTGGATCGAGGGCCTGCTGCTCGGGGCCATCGTCGGTTCGACCGACGCGGCGGCGGTGTTTTTTCTGCTGCGGGTCGGCGGCATCCACTTGCGCGAGATGATCTCGGCGACGCTGGAGGTGGAATCGGGCTCGAACGACCCGATGGCGATCTTCCTCACCGTCACGCTCGTCGGCATGATCGTCGCCGGCACCAGCGGCGAGGACGCCGGGCTCGGCCTGCTCGCCGAGTTCGCCCAGCAGATGGGCATCGGCCTGATCGCCGGCCTTGCCGGTGGCTATGCCATCGTCCAGCTGGTGAACCGGGTCAATCTGGAACCGGCGCTTTATCCGATCGTCGTGCTGGCGCTGGCGCTGGCCCTGTCCGGCGCCACGTCGCTCGCCGGCGGCAGTGGCTTTCTCGCCGTCTACGTGGCCGGCATCCTGTGCGGCAATGTGCGGATGCGGCAACAGCCGGCGCTGAAGAACTTCCAGGGCGGCATGACCTGGCTCGGCCAGATCGGCATGTTCGTCACCCTCGGCCTGTTGGCAACCCCCTCCCAGTTCGGCGAGGTGGCCCTGCCCGGCTTCACCCTCGCCGCCGTCCTGATCTTCATCGCCCGGCCGATCGCCGTCTGGCTCTGCCTGTTGCCCTTCGGCTTCACCCGGGCGGAGATCGCCTTCGTCTCCTGGGTGGGCCTGCGCGGCGCGGTGTCGATCCTGCTGGCGATCCTGCCGCTGATCGGCGGGCTCGCCAATGCCCAGACGATCTTCAACATCACCTTCCTGATCGTCCTGACCTCGCTGGTGTTGCAGGGTTGGACCATCCGCCCGCTGGCGCTCTGGCTGCGGCTGATCGTGCCGCCGCGCATGGGGCCGGTGGACCGGATCGAGCTGGAACTGCCCGGCGGACAGGATCACGAGCTGGTGGGCTACCGGGTGCACCCGGGCAGTGCGGTGGCGCGCGGCGGGCGCATCCCCCGCTGGGCGCGGCCGGTCCTGATCCTGCGTGACGGCCAGAGCCTGCGCCCCCAGAAGGCCGGGCGGCCGCAGCCGGGCGACCAGCTCTACATTCTCACCACCGCCCGGCAGGTTCCCGCGCTCGACGCCCTGTTCGCCGGCGCCGCCCATGAAGGACACGACCCGGCGCTGTTCGGCGACTTCCCGCTCGATCCGGACGCGCTGCTCTCCGATGTCGGCGCGGTCTACGGCTTTCATGTGCGCAAGGAGGACGCGGGACTGAGCTTGCGCGACTACATGCGGCGGGAGTTGGGGGACGATGTCGAGCCGACCGACCGTGTCGCCCATGGCGCCATCGACCTCGTGGTGCGGGCCATCGATCACGACCATGCCATCACCGAAATCGGCCTGTCGGTCGAGCATGTGGAGCCTCAGGAGCCGGTGCTGCCGTTCTTCTTCTCCCGCGACGACGTGGCCCGCGTCAGCCGCCGCGCGATCTCAAGGGTGCGGATGCGCCGGGCACGCGGCAAGGTCATCGCCCGCCGCCGCGCGTCCTTCGACACGCCCGCACAGCAAAAGGACACGGAAACGGACAGCGACAAAAACTGAAGGCGTTCAGCTACTCTGCCGTCCGGGTGCTGACGAAGGGCAAAGACGCCTCCCGCGTCATCCCGGGCAAGCTTTAGCGCGACCCGGGATCGGGGAGCCGAAAGGTGTGCGTTTTCAATCGGCAGGATCCGAGAAGCCGTGCCTCGCCGATCCCGGCTCGCCGCGTGCGCGGCGTCCGGGAGGACGCGAAGGGCGGGGCCCTGCCATCACGCTCCGGCGGATCACTCCGCCGCTTTCGGCTTCTTCTTCCCCAGCTTGTCGAAGCGGGCGCTCAGCTCCTTGCACGGATCCTTGCGCGCGCCGCGCGGCGTGAACCACAGGTAATCATAAGGCGCCGCCGTGCCATCCTCTGGCACCGCATAGGCCGCCGGGTCCGTCTCGCCGGCGGCGACCTCGATAAAGGCGATGGTCACCAGCCCGGCCGAGGGCGCGCGCCAGCGCAAATAGCGCGGCACCGCCAGATCGGCACGCACATGGCCAGCGCCGGCGATCAGCACCGCACCATCGGCCCCTTCGCCCGCCGCCGCCAGCATGGCATTGGCGAGCCCGGCATCGCGCAGACGCTGGACATTGGCCATCGGCACCAGCGCTTCCCTGGGCATCATTTCGCAATGGCCCTCAAAGAGGGTCTGCAACAGCCGCGCGTCGGCGGCCTCCCCCAGCGGCTGGTCGAGCGCCATCTTGGCAAGCGCCTCCTCGCCGAGGCTGGAAAACCCGTCGCGGCTGACCTCCACACGCTGTTTCTTCGGCACGTCCCCGGCGATGATCGGCAGGTCGACCTCCATCGCCGCCGCGATCACCGGTTGATAAATGCGATAATCGGGCCAGCCGAGTTCCGCCCAGCCGACCGCCGCGCCGAACCCGTCCGGCGTCGGTTCCTTTTCCGCCAGATAGTCATCGATCCGCGCCTGACGATCACCGGGCAGCATCTCCAGCACCGCCGCCGGCTTGCGACCCGAGGCGGTGACGGCGGACAGGACAAAGGCCTGAAGCGCGTGGTGATCCGGGTTGTCATGGATCTCGCCCAGAAGGACGAAGCTCGCCGCGACCGCCGCCCGGGAGACCTCCTTCGGCGTGATGAAGCTCTTGTCCGCCACCGACCAGATGCGCCCGACAAGCGGATGCCCGGCCTCGCCGGCCAGAGTGAACGAGGGCGGCGCGGGCTCCTCGGCACGCACGGCACCGGCAACAAGACACGCACCGGCAACCAGCGCCGCGGCAAGGGATCTGATCACGAAAGCTACTCCGCTATGACATCCGACCATCGAAGGACCGGCGGCGCCCCTCCCCCCGCGCAAGCGGGCGCCGCCACGCCCATCAGGCCGCGCTGAGGTTCTCCAGCGCCAGGGCGATGCCCTGACCGCCGCCGATGCACATGGTGACGAGGCCGTAGCGCCCACCGGTACGCTCAAGCTCGTACATGGTCTTCACCGTGATGATACAGCCGGTGGCGCCGACCGGGTGGCCAAGCGCGATGGCCCCGCCATTAGGGTTGACCCGGTCAGAGGGGAAGCCCAGCTCCCGCATCACCGCACAGGCCTGCGCCGCGAACGCCTCGTTGGATTCGATCACGTCGAAATCCGCCGGGCTCATGCCGGTCTTCTGCAGCAGCTTCTGCACCGCCGGGATCGGGCCGATGCCCATCACATCCGGCGCCACGCCCGCATGGGCATAGCCGATCAGCCGGGCCATCGGCCTCAGTCCACGCCGCTTCGCCGTCTCCCGGTCGGCCAGCACCACCGCCGCAGCGCCGTCGTTCAGGCCGGAGGAATTGCCAGCGGTCACCGAGCCGTCCTTGCGGAACACCGGGCGCAGGGCGCTCAGCGTCGAGGGCGAGGTGTCGGCGCGCACATGCTCGTCGGTGTTGAACTTGATGGTGTTACGGCCCACCTTCACATCCAGCGGCAGGATCTGCTCGCTGAAGCGCCCGTCGCGAATGGCGATCCCGGCCCGGTGCTGGCTGTCGACCGCCAGCGCGTCCTGGGCCTCGCGGCTGATGTTGTAGCGCTCGGCCACGTTTTCCGCCGTGATGCCCATATGGCCACCGCCGAACGGATCGTTCAGCGCGCCGAGCATCATGTCATGCATCACCGCATCGCCCATCTTGACGCCGAAACGGGCGCCGGGGCTGGAGAACGGTGCGCGGCTCATGGATTCCGCGCCGCCGGCCAGAGTGATATCGGCATCGCCCAACAGGATCGACTGGGCGGCGGACACGATCGCCTGCGCGCCAGATCCGCACAGCCGGTTCAACGTCAGCGCCGGCGTCTCGACCGGAATGCCGGCGTCAACGGCGGCAACCCGGGCCAGATACATATCACGCGGCTCGGTGTTGATCACATGCCCGAACACCACATGCTCGATCTCTTCCGCCCCGACCCCGGAGCGGCGAATGGCCTCCGCCGTCACCTTGCCGGCCAACTCGCAGGGCGGCACGGACTTCAGGGAACCGCCAAAACTGCCAATCGCCGTGCGCACGCCCGACACAAGAACCACTTCACGCTGCGTCATTGATCCCTCACCTGTTTTATCCTTCCGAACGCCATCCTCGCGCACGATTGACCTGAACGTAACCTCCGTAACGACGAAGCGCAAACCCGATGTTGCACCGCCAAACAAAACGCAAAGAGGGCGGGAGCATGCGCTCCCACCCTCTGATCCGGATCACCCGAACCGGGTAGACTTGGTACGATGGCGTCACGTTTTACGTGTCACCACAAGGTAAGGAACTCCCTCCCGCGTCATCCCGGGCAAGCCTTGGCGCGACCCGGGATCGGGGAGCCGAAAGACTCGCGTTTTCATAGGGCTGGAGCCGACAGGCCGTGCCTCGCCGATCCCGGCTCGCCGCTTTGCTGCGTCCGGGAGGACGCCCACAGGGGCTTCGTCCTCGTATTTCGGACAGGCTGACGCCCGCTTACCCTCGACCGCGTTCGCCCCTTCGATCACGCCACCGGCATGATCGATCCGGCCCTTTCTTGAGCGATCAACTCGCCCGTCCCGGAAAGGGCTGGGACGGGTTGATCTTGTGGGCCCGACCGGCTGGCGGTCCGGGCGCGGGCTGACGCCCGCTTACCCTCGACCGCGTTCGCCCCTTCGATCATGCCACCGGCATGATCGATCCGGCCCTGGCGGGCCGGACCGGGGCTCACTTCATCGTCGGAATGACGAATTCGGCGCCTTCCTTCATGCCGCTCGGCCAGCGCGAGGTGACCGTCTTGGTTCGCGTGTAGAAGCGGAACGCATCCGGGCCGTGCTGGTTGAGATCGCCGAAGCCGGACCGCTTCCAGCCACCGAAGGTGTGGTAGGCGAGCGGCACGGGGATCGGCACGTTGATGCCGACCATGCCGATGTTGATGCGGCTGGCGAAGTCGCGCGCGGTGTCGCCATCGCGGGTGTAGATCGCGGTGCCATTGCCGTATTCATGGCTCATCGGCAGATCGATCGCCTCGGCATAATCCTTGGCGCGGACCACCGACAGCACCGGGCCGAAGATCTCGTCCTTGTAGATCGACATGTCCTTGGTGACATTGTCGAACAGGCAGCCGCCCATGAAGTAGCCGTTCTCATAGCCCTGCATGGTGAAGTCGCGGCCATCGACCGCGAGCGTTGCGCCGTCCTTGATGCCCTGCTCCACCAGCCCGAGCACGCGCTCGCGCGCCTGCGCCGTGACCAGCGGACCGAAGTCGACATCGTTGCCAGCGGTGTACGGTCCGATCTTCAGGTTTTCCACCCGCGGGATCAGTCGCTCCATCAGCGCGTTGGCCGCAGCCTCGCCCACCGGAACGGCGACGGAAATCGCCATGCAGCGCTCGCCTGCGGCGCCATAGCCGGCGCCGATCAGCGCATCGGCGGCCTGATCCATGTCCGCATCCGGCATGATGATCATGTGGTTCTTGGCACCGCCGAAGCACTGCACCCGCTTGCCGTTGGCACAGCCACGCGAATAGACGTACTCGGCAATCGCCGTGGAGCCGACGAAACCGACCGCCATGATGTCCGGATCGTCGAGCACGCCGTCGACCGCTTCCTTGTCTCCGTTGACGACATTGAGGATGCCAGCGGGAAGACCGGCCTCAAGCATCAGCTCGGCCAGCATCATCGGCACGGACGGATCGCGCTCCGACGGCTTCAGGATGAAGGCATTGCCGGCGGCAATCGCCGGGCAGAACTTCCACATCGGGATCATCGCCGGGAAGTTGAACGGCGTGATGCCGGCAACGACACCCAGCGGCTGGCGCATGGAATACATGTCGATGCCCGGGCCGGCGCCCTCGGTGAACTCACCCTTCAGCAGATGCGGCGCACCGATGCAGAACTCGGCAACCTCAAGGCCACGGATCACGTCGCCCTTGGCATCCGGGATGGTCTTGCCATGCTCGCGGCTCAGCGCCTCGGCCAGCTTGTCCATGTCGCGGTGCAGCAGATCGACGAACTTCATCAGAACGCGAGCGCGCTTCTGCGGGTTCTGCGCGGCCCAGGCCGGCTGTGCCGCCGCCGCGTTCTCCACCGCTGCGCGCAGCTCGTCCTTGCTCGCCAGCGCCACCTTGGCCTGAACCTCACCGGTCGCCGGATTGTAGACATCCGCGAACCGTCCCGACGTGCCGGCAACATGCTTGCCGCCGATGAAATGTCCAATCGTTTCCATGGATCGCTCTCTCCCTGTCTCCATCCCGGTCGGATCGCCCGGACGGCTTGCAAATTCTCGTGCCCCGCATGTCACGCGACATGCCGAGGCGACCCCATGTTGATGCCTTCGTTTTTTGTCTTTCGCAATAGACGCATTGCCGCAACCGTTGTGCGTAAATTATAGTCGCATCCTCGATATCGTTGAACCGACAGGCACTCTTTCATGAACTGGGACGACTTGCGCATCTTCCTCGCGGTGGCCCGCGCCGGCCAGCTCCTGGCCGCCGCCCGCGCGCTTGGGGTCAATCATGCCACGGTCGCCCGGCGGCTGTCGGCACTGGAGGAGGATCTGGCGGTGAAGCTGGTGGACCGGCGCACCACCGGGTCCCTGCTTACCCCTGCGGGCGAGCGGTTCCGGGCAACGGCTGAACGGATCGAGGCGGAGATGCTCGGCGCCCGGGCCGATATCGGCGGCGGCGACATCGCCATTTCCGGCACGGTGCGGATCGGCGCGCCGGACGGCTTCGGTGTCGCCTTTCTCGCCCCCCGGCTCGGCACGCTGGCCGCGCGGCATCCGGATCTGACGTTGCAACTGGTGCCGGTGCCCCGGGCCGTGTCGCTGTCGCGGCGCGAGGCGGATATCGCCATCACCGTCGAACGACCGGAACATGGCCGGCTGGTCGCCCGCAAGCTGGTCGACTACAGCCTCGGGCTTTATGCCTCCAAGGCCTATCTGGAACGGGCGGGCATGCCGGAGACGGCGCAGGACCTGCGCGCGCATGCGCTGGTCGGCTATGTGGAGGATCTGGTTTACGCCTCCGCCCTTGCCTATGCGGATGAGATCGACCGGGCGTTCCGCCCCCGGTTCGAGATCGCCTCGGCGCTCGGCCAGACCGAGGCGGTGCGGGCCGGCGCCGGCATCGGCATCCTTCATGCTTTCATCGCCCGGCGCGATCCGGATCTTGTCCCGGTGCTGCCGGAGAAACGAATTTCCCGCAGCTACTGGCTGGTGCTGCATGAGAGCTTGCGCGAGATGCGAAGGGTGCGCGTCGTTGCCGATTTCATCGCCAACGCGGTGGAGCGGGAGCGGACAAGCTTCACCTGACCTGAGCTTTTATGCGTAGCGGCGCGCGCCGACGACACAGGCAACGACGAAGCCGGTCACGGCGATCATCGACGGCACCACCGCCTCCCCAAGCAGCCAGCCGGCCAGCAGGAGGCCGAAGAACGGCTGCAGCAGCTGAAGCTGGCCAACCCCGGCAATACCGCCCAGCGCCAGCCCGCGATACCAGAAGAAGAAACCGACCAGCATCGAGAACACCGAGACATAGCCAAGACCGATCCAGGCGGGAACGGCAATGCCGGCCAGGGTCGGCGGCTGGGTGAGGAGCGCCAGCGCCAGCATCGGCGGCAGCGAGAAGACCAGCGCCCAGCAGATCACCTGCCAGCCGCCGAGATGCCGCGCGAGCCTGGCACCTTCCGCGTAGCCGTAGCCGCAGACGAGAATGGCAGCGAGCATCAGCAGATCACCGGTCAGCGATACCGAGCCGCCTTCGCGCAGGGCGAACAACGCCACCGCCAGCGCCCCGGCGCAGGAAAAGCCCCAGAACAGCGGGCGCGGCCGCTCGCCGCCGCGCAGCACGCCGAAAATAGCGGTCGCCAGCGGCAGCAGGCCGATGAACACCGTCGAATGGGCCGCCGTGACCTCTTGTAGCGCAATCGCCGTCAGCAGCGGAAAACCGACGACAACGCCGAGCGCCACCAGCATCAGCGGCAGCACATCGCCGCGCCGTGGCCACGCCTGACGCAGAGCGATCAACACCAGACCGCCGATCAGCGCCGCCAAAACGGCCCGGGCCGAGGTGAGGAAGACCGGGCTGAACCCACCGACCGCCGCCCGGGTTGCCGGCAGCGAGCCGCTGAAGATGAGCACGCCAAGGAGACCATTGCCCCAGGCCGTGAAGGATGACTGCATGACCGCACTCCTGTCCGCCGAGCCCACGGTGTGGCGCAATCGGGCTGGCGGAACCAGAGACAGATCCATACAATCTTGCCAAACTGTACTGGCGCAACGGGCCACACGATCGGAACCAGCATGAACCGCAGCACCCGGACGGAGACGGTGATGACCGCGATCCGCAAGCAGATCGAGACACGGGCGCTGACGCCGGGCGAGCGCCTGCCCTCGATCCGGGCCTTTGCCACCACCATGCGGGTTTCGCCCTCGACCGTGGTGGACGCCTATGACCGGCTCGCCGCCGAGGGGCTGATCCAGGCCCGGCGCGGCTCCGGCTTCTTCGTCCGCGACACGCCGCAGCCGCTGCGGATCGCGCGCGGCGGGCCGCAGTTCGACCGCGCCATCGACCCGTTCTGGATTTCCCGGCAATCGCTCGACGCGGATCCGCAGTTGCCCAAGCCCGGTTGCGGCTGGCTGCCGCCGGACTGGATGCCGACCGCATCGCTACGGCGCGCCCTGCGCACGCTTGCCCGGGCCGAAGACGGAACGCTGACCGACTACGGCAGCGCGCAGGGACCGGCCGCGCTGCGGCGACTGGTGGCCCGCGACCTTCTGGAACAGGGGCTGGAGGTTCCCCCCGACCGGATCCTCCTGACCGGGTCCGGGTCGCAATCGATGGATCTGATCTGCCGCCTGCTGCTACGCCCCGGCGATACGGTGCTGGTCGACGATCCCTGCTACTTCAACTTCCAGGCCCTGCTTCGGGCACATCAGGTGCAACTGGTCGCCGTGCCCTACACCCCGCAAGGCCCGGACCTGGAGCGCTTTGCCGAACGTCTGGAGACGGCGGCCCCGCGCCTTTACCTGACCAACTCGGCCCTGCACAATCCGACCGGCGCCACCTTGTCGGCGCAGACCGCGCACCGGGTGCTGATGCTCGCCGCACACCATGATCTCACCATCATCGAGGATGACATCCTCGCCGCCTTCGAGCCGGAGCCCGCGCCACGCCTTGCCGCGCTCGACGGGCTGGAACGGGTGATCCGCATCGGCAGCTTTTCCAAGACGCTCTCCGCCTCCATGCGCTGCGGCTACATCGCCGCGCGGCCCGAGTGGATTGCCGCGCTGATCGACCTGCAGGTGGCGACGAGTTTCGGCGGCCCGAGCCCGATGGCAACCGACCTGACCTTCTCGGTCCTGTCGGACGGCGGCTACCGCAAGCACATGGCAGCCTTGCGCACCCGCCTCGCCCGCGCCCGCAAGGATGCCGTGACCCGGCTTGGCGCGCTCGGCATCACCCCGTGGATCCTGCCGCGCGGCGGCTTCTATCTCTGGTGCTGTCTGCCCGAAGGGTTGGACGGTGCCGATGTCGCCCGCGCGGCTCTGAAGGAAGAGCTCGTGCTGGCGCCCGGAAACGCCTTCAGCGTCAGCCGCAGCCTGCCCGGGTTCATGCGCTTCAATGTCAGCCAGATGGGCGGTCTTGAGGTCGATGCCGTGCTAGCCCGGGCGCTGAACTCGGCGCGCGAGATGGCACGGCAGCGCTCTGGTGACGGCTGATCAGCCCACCTCCTGCCAGGTGCCGCTTTCAAACGCCCGCGCCGCCGCATGCACCGTACGTTCAATGGCCAGCCCGTCCGCGAAGGTGATGGCGGTGGCCGTCTCCCCGGCGATCAGGCGGATCAACTCCCGGCACTCGATCACCTTCAGATCGTTGAAGCCAAGACCGTGACCGGGCGCGGGAATGAACTGACCATAGGGCGCATGCGCCGGACCGGCCAGGGTTCGGGTGTAGCCCTGTTCCGCCTCGGGTCCGGCGGCGCGATAGACCTCGACCTCGTTCATGCGCTCCTGATCGTAGAGGATCGAGCCCTTCGAGCCGAAGATCTGCAGGGCGATGCGGCCTTTCCGCCCCCAGGCGGAGCGGTTGACCAGAAGGCTCGCCTGCATGCCGTTTTCCAGCCGCAGCAGCAGATTGGCCATGTCATGGGTCTCCACGACACGCGGATTGCCTTTATCCTGCCGGGTCGCGTAGGGCCGCCCCATGTCGCAGAACACCCGGGCGACATTGCCAAACAGGCGCTGGATCAGCGACAGCGGATGCACGGCGAAATCATCGAGCGCGCCATAGCCGGAGGCCGCAGCGCTTTTCCAGTGGAACGGCGCCTCCGGGTCGGCCATGAAATCCTCGTCCATCTCCGCGCGCACCTGGAACGGGGTGCCGATGGCTCCCTCCTCCAGCAACCGGCCGATCTGGCGAAACACCGGGTTCTGGATGTAGTTGTAACCAAGCAGCGCCACCCGGCCCGAGGCCACTGCGGCCGCGCTCATGCGCTGCGCATCGGCGAGCGCCGGCGCCATCGGCTTTTCGCACCACACATGCTTGCCGGCCTCAAGCGCGGCAATCGCCATCTCAGGATGGAACTCGTTCGGGGTGGTGATCGACACCACATCCACCGCCGGATCGGCGACCAGCGCCCGCCAGTCGGCGGTGGCGCGGGCAAAGCCGAAGGCCTCCGCCTTCTCCCGCGCCAGTTCCGGCGTCACCTCGCACAGGAGTTCCAGACGCGGGCGGGCGACATCGCCGAAAACACCCTTGACCGCGTTCCAGGCAAGCGCGTGACACTTGCCCATGTATCCGGTTCCGATCAGACCGACGCCGAGAGAAGTCATGCCAAGCCTTTCCGCCGGTGGTCGCCGCCATCACCCGGCGACGAAAGATGTTCAAAAGCCGATTTTTGCCCGGGCCGCGCGCCGGGCCCCTTGCACGAATGAAACGTGAATTCTATACATCGGTCAATATGGAATAAACATTCTTTCGCGAGGTCCAACCCGTGCTTTCCATCGCCGTAATTGGGGCCGGCCGCATCGGCCAGATCCATGCCAGCAACCTTGCCGCGCGCGCCAGCGAACGCGGCGATCTGAAGATCTTCGGCATCGCCGACGCGGTGGACGCGGCAGCAACCGCGCTGGCGGCCCGTGTCGGTGCGCCGGTGGTCACCGCCGAAGCGGCGCTGGCCTCGCCGGATTGCAACGCGGTGCTGATCGCCTCGCCCACCGACACCCATGCGGATCTGATCGAACAGGCGGCCCGGGCCGGCAAGGCGGTCTTCTGCGAAAAGCCGGTGGACCTGTCGGCGGAGCGCATCCGCGCGGTGATGACCGTCGTCGAGGACAGCGGCGTGCCGCTGTTCATCGGCTTCAACCGCCGCTTCGACCCGAATTTCGCAAGCCTGAAGGCGCGGATCGACGCGGGCCAGGTGGGCGATGTGGAACTGGTGACGATCCTGTCGCGCGATCCGACCCCGCCGCCGGTCTCCTACATCGAACGGTCCGGCGGGCTGTTCCGCGACATGATGATCCATGATTTCGACATGGCCCGCTTCCTGCTCGGCGAAGAGCCGGTCGAGGTGCACGCGGTCGGCTCCAGCCTGGTCGACCCGGCAATCGGCGCGGCCGGCGACGTGGACACCGCCGCCGTCTTGCTGCGCACCGCGAGCGGCAAGATCGCCCAGATCTCCAACTCGCGGCGGGCGACCTACGGCTACGACCAGCGGGTCGAGGTGCATGGCGCCAAGGGCTTGCTGCGCGCCGGCAACATCCACGAGACCAGCGTGGAACTGGCGACCGGCGGCGGCTTCACCGCCGATCCGGTACAGCCGTTCTTCCTGGAGCGCTACGCCGCCGCCTACCGGCTGGAACTGGACGCCTTCCTTTCCTGCGCGCGCGGCGAGAAGGCCCCGTCTCCCGATGGCGAGGACGGCCTCAAGGCCCAGCTTCTGGCCGATGCGTCGACCACGGCCGCACAAAGCGGACAGCCGGTGCGGCTCTAGACTTCAGATGCAAATGCGGCTCCGCGCGCCTCAGGCGCGCGCGGGGCCTTTCTCCTCCGCCTCCGCCCGGCGGATTTCAGCAGCCGCCACGCAGAGCGCCATCGCCAGGCACAAGGTGCCGGACAGCGAGCGGAAGGCGCCAAGATCCGCCTCGATCACCTCCACCACCACCTTTGCCGACTGGATCAGCGGCGAAAACGGCGAATCCGTCAGAGCCAGCACCGGAACCCCGCGCGCGGCGGCGGCATTGGCCACATCCACGGTCAGGGAGGTATAGGGGGTGAAGCTGACGGCGATCAGCAGATCCTCCGGTCCGGCGGCCTCCGCCTGTTCCGGCCCGAGCCCGGCGACATTGTCGATCAGCACGGTGGGCGAACCGAGCTTGGCCAGCGCATAGGCCATATAGGAACAGACTGGAAAGGCACGCCGCTGGCCGAGCAGGTAGATCGCCCGCGCCCCGGCGATCAGCCGCGCCGCCTCGTCCATCCGCGCCGGCTCGATGGTGTCACGCAGGCGGATCAGCGAGGTCACCGCCGTGTCGACGAAATCGCCGAACAGGGCATGCGCCCCCTGACTGTCGGCGCTGCGCCGGCGCAGCACCTCCAGCCGCTCGTCATAGTCGGGCCAGCGATCGCGCAGGCGGGCGCGGAACACATCCTGAAGCTCCGAAAACCCCTGATAGCCGAGCGACTGGGCAAAGCGCACCAGCGTCGAAGGCTGCACCCCGGCCTGTTCGGCAATCGCCGCCACGGTGCCGAAGGTCACGTCATCCGGCCGGTCGACGGCAAAGGCCGCCACCTGCGCCAGCCGCTTGGGCATGTCCGGGCGCCGCTCGATCAGAAGCGCGCGCAAGGTATCGAAGTCTCTCGGTGTTCCGTCAGTCTCGTTCATTCCCGTTCCCGTCCCAACACCACCCGAGCCCCTGGCGTCATCGCCCGGAGCCCTTACCGGTCATGGATTTCAGCTTGACACTCCCGCCGCAGAAATGGAATAAAAATTCCACATGATGATTTTTAGAATGCATCATTCCGACCTTTGGGTCGAATGTGTCGCCGCGCTTGCGCCATGGCTGTCATACACAGCCGGCCGGGGAAGAAAAACCCGCAAGACCGGGTCCGGGGCGGCGCAGGATGGGAAGGTGAAAAGTCATTGTCATCCCCATTCCAGGGGACATCGGGAGGAAACCGCATGAAACGTTTGTTCGCCCCCTTTCTGACCGCCGCGGCGGTTGTCGGCCTGACCGCAGCCGCGCCGCAGGCGCCGGCGATGGCCGCCGAGGACATCAACATCATCGTCGTCAGCCATGGTCAGGCGTCCGATCCGTTCTGGTCGGTGGTCAAGAACGGCGTGGCCCAGGCCGCCAAGGACATGAGCATTACGGTCGACTACCGGGCGCCGGAAACCTTCGACATGGTGGCCATGGCCCAGTTGATCGACGCCGCCGTCAATCAGGAGCCGGACGGGCTGATCGTCTCGATCCCCGATGGCGACGCGCTCGGCGATTCCATCCGCAAGGCCGTGTCCGCCGGCATTCCGGTGATCTCGATGAACTCCGGCAGCCAGGTTTCCGCCTCGCTCGGCGCGCTGCTGCATGTCGGCCAGGAAGAGTATGACGCGGGCAAGAAGGCCGGTGCGGCACTCGCCTCCATGGGCGGCAAGAAGGGCCTTTGCGTCAACCATGAGGTCGGCAACCTCGCTCTCGACCAGCGCTGCCAGGGCTTTGCCGATGGCTTCGGCGGCTCCGTCACCGTGCTGCCGACCACCAACGATCCGGCGGAAATCCTGTCCAAGGTGAAGGCCTCGCTTGCCTCCGATGGCGACATCGACACGATCATGGCGCTTGGTGCCTCGCTCGCCGGCGAGCCGGTGGTGCAGGCGGTCAAGGACAGCGGCATGAGCGGCAGCGTGAAGGTCGCGACCTTCGACATGTCGGCCAACTTCCTGCAGTCGCTCGTGGACGGCGATGCGACCTTCGCCATCGACCAACAGCAGTATCTGCAGGGCTACCTGCCGGTGGTGTTCCTGGCCAACAACGCCCGCTTCGGCCTGATGCCGGGCGGCAATGTGCCCTCCGGCCCGAACCTTGTGACCAAGGACAAGGCCGCGCAGGTGGTCGATCTGTCCGCCAAGGGCATCCGCTAAGACGCCCCCCGGGGGAAGGCTCGCGCTTTCCCCCGCTTCGCATCGCCGATCCGGCGAACAGCCGGACCGGCCGCGCTTCTTCGGAAGCTGCGGGCCATGGTCCCGCGCCCATTCCCTGACGATCCGCTTTCTGGCGAACCAAGAACCGAGGCCCGCAGATGAGCGATGGCAATCTCGCCGCATCCGCTCCGGATGCCCCCGACGAGCGACTGATCCGCACCACGGCGATGACGCGGCTGCTGCGCCGGCCCGAGCTTGGCGCCCTGGCCGGCCTGGTGCTTGTCACCTGCTTCTTCCTGATCGTCGCCAACCCGGCGATGTTCACCCTTGCCGGCATCATGAATTTCATGGCCCCAGCGGCCCAGCTCGGCATTCTCGCCATTGGCGCCGCGCTCCTGATGGTCGGCGGCGAGTTCGACCTGTCGGTCGGCTCGATGGTCGCCTTCGCCGGCCTCGCCTTCGGCACCGTTCTCGTCACCTGGGACATGCCGCTTGTCGTCGCCATCGCCGCGACCCTGGCCTTTGCCGCCGGCATCGGCGCGCTCAACGGCCAGATCGTGCTACGCACCGGCCTGCCCTCCTTCATCGTCACCCTCGCCTTCCTGTTCATCCTGCGCGGCCTGACGCTGGTCGGCCTGAAATGGGCCACCGGCGGCGCCACCCAGTTGCGCGGCATCAAGGAAGCGGCCGGCGACAGCCTGATGCTGACCTTCTTCTCCGGCGATGCCTTCGAGGGGCTGTTCGCCTGGTTCGCCGCCAATGGCTGGATCGACACGTTCAAGAACGGTACGCCGAAGGTCACCGGCGTGCCGGTGGAAATCCTCTGGTTCGTCGGCATTGCCCTCTTCGCCACCTGGGTGCTGCTGCGCACCAAGTTCGGCAACTGGATCTTCGCCGCCGGCGGTGATGCCAACGCGGCGCGCAATTCCGGCGTGCCGGTGCGGCGGGTCAAGACCATCCTGTTCATGGGCACCGCCGTCTGCGCCGCGCTGGTGGCCATCCTCACCGTTCTGGATGCGGGCTCCACCGATGCGCGCCGGGGCTTCCAGAAGGAATTCGAGGCGATCATCGCCGCGGTGATCGGCGGCTGCCTTTTGACCGGCGGCTATGGCTCGGCCATCGGCGCCTTTTTCGGCGCCATCATCTTCGGCATGGTGCTGATCGGCCTGACCTACACCAGCATCGACCAGGACTGGTATCTGGTGTTCCTCGGCGGCATGCTGCTGCTGGCGGTGCTGTTCAACAACTTCATCCGCAAGCGGGCGACGGGGGAGCGCTGAGGCCATGACCGAGACCCAGACAACCAGCGAAACCGGCACACCGCTCATCGAGGTGCGCGACATCGTCAAGCACTTCGGCTCTGTCATCGCTCTTGGCGGCGTGTCGATGAAGGTGCATTCCGGCGAAGTGCTGTGCCTGCTCGGCGACAATGGCGCCGGCAAGTCGACCCTGATCAAGACCCTGTCCGGCGTGCACGCGCCCACCGGCGGCAGCTTCCTGGTCGATGGCAAGCCGGTGTCCTTCGGCAGCCCGCGCGAGGCGCTCGATGCGGGCATCGCCACGGTCTACCAGGATCTGGCGATGATCCCGCTGATGTCGATCACCCGCAATTTCTTCATGGGTCGCGAGCCGCTGAAGGGCGTGGGGCCGTTCAAATACATGGACATGGCCCATGCGGATCAGGTGACCCGCGACGAGATGCACCGCATCGGCATCGACGTGCGCGATCCGCAACAGGCGGTCGGCACCCTGTCCGGCGGCGAACGGCAATGCGTCGCCATCGCCCGGGCGGTCTATTTCGGCGCCAAGGTGCTGATCCTAGACGAACCCACCTCGGCGCTCGGCGTGGCCCAGACCTCGATGGTGCTGAAATACATCAACCAGGTGCGGGCCAAGGGGCTCGGGGTGATCTTCATCACCCACAACGTGCGCCACGCCTATGCGGTCGGCAACCGGTTCACGGTGCTGAACCGGGGCAAGACGCTCGGCACCCACGGCAAGGACGAGATCACCATCGACGCATTGCAGAACCTGATGGCCGGCGGCAAGGAGCTGCAGGATCTCGGCGCCGAACTGGGCGGCACGATCTGACGAACGGTTCCGGACTGGCACGGCTTGCGCGTTTTCACGAAACGTCAAGCCGCGCCAGAGCCTGCGTCAGCTCTGATCCGCCCGCGCGTCCACCGGCCCCTCCTCGGTGAGCTCGATGCCGGTCAGCCGCTTGTCGAGATGGCGCGCGCGCCAGGCCAGCATCTTTTCCGCATAGTGCAGCCGCACCGAGGCATAGGCCGGATCGTCGGCCACATTGCGGGTCTCATTCGGGTCATCGGCCAGATCGAACAAGAGCGGCGGCAACCCGCTGAAATGCACGTATTTGACATCCGCATCGCGGATCACCGCCATGCCGCTGGCGTCGATCGGCAGGCCCAGCGCGGCCTCCGCTGCGCCGGACGCGACCTCGCGGAAATCGTATTCCCAATGCACCGCATCGCGCCAGTCGGCCGGTGTCTCGCCGTCGAGGAACGCGGTCAGCGGCCGGCCGTCGATCCAGCCCGGATAGCCGGCGCCAATCGCCTCCAGCACCGTCGGCATGACATCGACGGATTCGGTGAAGGCCTCCACCACCCGTCCATGCCCGGCCTCCTTACGCGGATCGCGCACCACCAGCGGAATGTGGAAGCTCTGGTCGTAAAAGCCGAGCTTGGAGAACAGTTGATGGTCGCCCATCATCTCGCCGTGGTCGGAGGTCAGCACCACCAAAGTGTTGTCCCAGACCCCTTGCGCCTTCAGCCCCTCGATCATCCGGCCGATCTGGGCGTCCACCTCCGAGACCATGCCCCAATAGGTCGCCCGGATCCGCCGCCGGGTCGCCTCGTCCCAGTCGCGGGTCTTGCCTTCCGCGCCCCAGATGAAATCGGCCTTGTCCTGCTTGTCGATGGAATAGGCGAGGAACGGATGTACCGCCGCCGCCTCGTCCGGGCTGGCCGCACCGCGAAACGCCGGTCCTTCCGCCGGATCGTACATGGAGGCATAGGGCTCAGGCACAATGAAGGGCGGATGCGGGCGGATGAAACTGACATGGGCGAACCAGGGCCGGGCGGTGGCCGCAGGCGAGGCCTCGACCTCGCCGAGCCAGCGCAGGAATTCTCCGACAAGAAACGCGGTCTCGGTCTCCTCCGCGCCATAATGCGGCGGTTTGCCGGAAGGCGGATCGGCCGGCGCGCCATCCGGCAGCCAGACATCCTGGCGGCGTTCCGGCAGCTTGCGCCCGCCCTTCTCCAGCCAGGAAAGCCAGGGGCCGTGATCCTCCGGCACCCGCACCCGCACGCTCATGCCCGGCAGGATGCCCTCATAGGTGCGCAGCCACGGATCGTCCCCCGACACGGTGCGCGGATCGACCGACTGGTCCGTATAACCGAACAGGGTCGGGTCATAGCCGGCGCGCCGGGCGGCCAGCGCGATGGTGTCGTGACGGGCATCGAGCGGCGTGCCATTGCGCACCACCCGATTGGTCATCTGGTAAAGGCCGGTGTAGAGGCAGGCCCGGGCGGGCGAACAGGGCGCGGCCTGGCAGAAGTGGTTCTTGAAATAGACCGCCTGACGCGCCAGCGCGTCGATGTTCGGCGTCTTCACATGCGGATGACCGGCAGCCCCGAGACAGTCGCCGCGCCACTGGTCGGCGGTGATCAGAAGAACATTGAGCATGAAGGTGGAAACTCTCTTCAGGAACGCCCGCCGCAGCGGAAGGAACAAACGAAACCCTCGACCGTCCGCCGCCGGGTGGATTGTCCGCCGACCGAAGACAGTCTGTCGCCGGATGCTTGTCTTCTCGCGGCGCGCGCCCGCATTATGTTTGGATCAGGTGCAAATTGCGAGACGCCAAACCGCTCTCATGGGGAGAAAAACCATGACCTGGATGCCCGATCTTGACCCGCAGCCGGGCGATGCCGGCGCCTGCGACCTGATTGATACGATCATCGTGCCGCGTGCGCGCGACCTTGGCGGGTTCGAGGTGCGCCGTGCCCTGCCCTCGCCGAAGCGGCAGATGATCGGGCCGTTCATCTTCTTCGACCAGATGGGACCGGCGGAATTCCTGGAGACCGGCGGCATCGACGTGCGCCCGCATCCGCATATCGGCCTGGCCACCGTCACCTATCTGTTCGACGGCGAGATCCACCACCGCGACAGCCTCGGCTCGGACCTGCCGATCCGGCCGGGCGACCTCAACTGGATGAGTGCCGGCAAAGGCATCGTCCATTCCGAGCGGGAGGATCCTGCGCGGCGCAAGACCCGGCGCAGGATCTTCGGCATCCAGAGCTGGGTCGCGCTGCCCAGCCACGCGGAGGAAACCGCGCCAACCTTCGAGCATGTGGGCCGCGCGGACCTGCCGTTCTTGAGCGACAACGGCGCCAGCGTGCGGGTCATTGCCGGGGAGCTTTACGGCGCGCGCTCGCCGGTGAAGACCGCCTCGGAGACCATCTACGCCGATATTTCGCTGGAGGCCGGACGCAGCATCCCCATCGATGCCACCCATGAAGAGCGGGCGCTCTACACGGTGGAGGGCGAGGTGGAGATTTCCGGCGAACGGTTCGGCGCCGGCCAACTTCTCGTCTTCAAGCCCGGTGATGCGATTACCGTGACCGCTGCCGCCGGTCCGGCGCGGTTCCTCCTGCTTGGCGGCGAACCGATGGATGGGCCCCGGCATATCTGGTGGAACTTCGTTTCCTCCTCGAAAGAGCGGATCGACCAGGCGAAGGAGGACTGGAAGCAACGCCGCTTCGACACGGTGCCGGGCGACGAGACGGAGTTCATTCCGCTTCCGTAACCGGAGCCTCCGGAGAGGGCACGGCGAAGGGCGCGACCTGCGGACGCGGGCCGCGCTGACGCCGATCCGGCTTCCAGGCAAACGGCGCGAACAGCTCCGCCGGCGCCAGAAGGTCGACAGTCGGGAAGTCGAGGATCACATTGAGACGCCGCACGTTCGCCGCATCATCGATCAGGCGCGGATCCTCCGGCAGCACCTTGATATCCACCCCATGTTCGACAAGCCGCAAGGGGTGGCCGCGCTCCACCGCCTGTCGCAGCGCCGCCGGCAGCGGCCAGCCGTAGCGCGCGCCCACCGCTTCCAAGACGCGCAGCAGCGCCGCCCGCGCCAGGGACGCGGAGCGTGGGTTGTCGCCGTTCAGCTTGATCCGCACGCTGCCGAGCACCGCCTTGTCCAGCCCACGCAGGTTGACGAACAGGGAGGAGCTGCGCCCATCGGCTCCGGGCGCGCCGATGGCGACAAGATCGCTGGCGCAATACCAGGCGCCGGGCACGAGCGGATCCGGCCGCCAGTCCGACATCGGCACGCCAAGCCCGGTCAGCTCCGTGCACAAAGCCTCCGGCTTGCCCATGAACATCCGCTTGAACGTCGCCGGCCGGTCCAGTTCCGGGCGGGTCAGCCGCTGCCGGTCGGTCTCCGGCAGGTTTGCCAGCGGATCGGCGCCCACTGGCGCTTCAACGGAGGGCTGGATCACCGTTGGCCCGCGCCGTGCCTCGCCGCGCATCCAGACGGCGGTGACAAGCGCGGCCACCGCCAGCGCCCCGGCGGCAATGCCCGTTACCCAAGCGCCTCCGACCCTGCTCCGTGGTGCATTTCCGGCATCCTCGCTCATGCGGGCACGCGCCTGCACTGCACCGCCTGCCGCAGCGCGAACAAGGGCCTGAGAGCATGGGCACGACAACAGATAGCCGCCCGCGAAAACCCTTCGCGGTTCTGCTGGAAAGCGTGCGGTTGCTGGTGCACCATGGGTTGCCGATCACCTCGCATCGGCCATTCATAGCACCGGGGGGCGACATGCTGGAGGCGCTTTTTCAGCGCATTGAGGACAAGCGGGCGGATCTTGTCGCGCTGACCCAGGCGTTGATCCGCATTCCCACCGTCAATCCGCCGGGGGAAGCCTATACCCCTTGCGCCGAACTGATCGGCACCCGGCTGGCCCGGCGCGGCTTTTCGGTCAGCTACCTGCGCGGCGAGGACACGCCCGGCGACAGCGCCCGCTACCCGCGCACCAATGTGGTGGCCCGGTATGCGGGGCGCGCGCCCGGTCCTTGCGTCCACTTCAACTCGCATATCGACGTGGTCGAGGCCGGGCATGGCTGGACCGTCGATCCCTTTGCCGGCATCGTTCGTGATGGCAAGGTGTATGGGCGCGGCGCCTGCGACATGAAGGGTGGGCTCGCCGCTTCGATCATCGCCGTGGAAGCCCTGATCGAGGCGATGCCCGACTTTCCCGGCGCCATCGAGATATCCGGCACGGTGGATGAGGAATCCGGCGGCTTCGGCGGTGTCGCCTATCTGGCCAGCAAGGGACTGTTCTCGCCGCCGCGGGTCGACCATGTGATCATTCCCGAACCGCTCAACAAGGATCGCATCTGCCTTGGCCATCGCGGCGTCTGGTGGGCGGAAATCGAAACCCGGGGCTCCATCGCCCATGGCTCCATGCCCTTTCTCGGCGACTGCGCGGTGCGTCACATGGGGGCCGTGCTGAACCGGTTCGAAACCGAGCTCTACCCCAAGCTGGCGGCAAAGCACACGGACATGCCGGTGGTGCCGGAAGGCGCGCGCTCCTCGACCATGAACATCAACAGTGTGCATGGCGGCCAGCCGGAAGGGTTCGAGGGCCTGCCCTCCCCTTGCGTGCCCGACAGTTGCCGGATGGTGATCGACCGGCGCTACCTGATCGAGGAACAACTGGCCGATGTGAAGGCCGAGGTGGTCTCGATCCTCGACGATCTGACCCGGACCCGCGACAATTTCGATTATTCGATCCGCGACCTGATGGAAGTGATCCCGACCATGACCGACCGGGAAGCACCGGTGGTCCGGGCTGTGGCCTCCGGTATCCGCGACGTGTTGGCCAAGACCCCGGACTATGTGATCTCGCCGGGCACCTACGATCAGAAACACATTGCCCGGATCGGCCATTTGCATGATTGCATTGCCTATGGCCCGGGCATTCTCGACATGGCCCACAGGCCGGATGAATTCGTCGGCATCGACGATATGGTGGACAGCGCCAAGGTGATGGCGCAGGCAAGCCTGGCACTCTTGACCGGCCGGATCTGACGGGCCGGATGGATCTTCAACGGGAGGTGATTGCAATGATGGTGACTTTCAGCCGGCGGGCCGTGATGCTCGCGGGACTGGCGCTTGGTGCCGCCACAGCGGTTCTGCCCGGCGCGGTACAGGCGGCGCGCACGGACCTGACCCTTGGCATCAGGCTGGAGCCACCGCATCTCGACCCGACCGCCGGCGCGGCGGCGGCCATCGACGAGATCACCTATGCCAATATCTTCGAGGGGCTGACGCGGATCGACGCGCAAGGCGCGGTCCAGCCCTGGCTTGCGAAAAGCTGGGAGATTTCCGAAGACGGCAAGACCTACACCTTCTCCTTGCGCGAGGGCGTCCGATTCCATGACGGCACCACGTTCGATGCGGAGGACGCGAAATTCTCGCTCGACCGCGCCCGGGGGGCGGACAGCACCAATGCGCAAAAGCCGCTGTTTTCCGGCATCGAGAGCGTCGAGGTGGTCGACCCTCTGACCCTCAAGGTCACCTTGAGCCAGCCGAACGGCGCCTTCCTGTTCAACCTTGGCTGGGGCGATGCGGCGATGGTCGCGCCGGAAAGCGCGGCCGGCAACAAGGCCAAGCCCGTCGGCACCGGTCCCTTCACCTTCAGCCAGTGGGTGCAGGGCGACCGCATCGTGCTGGCCAAGAACCCGGAGTACTGGGGCGAGCCGGTGCGGCTCGACAAGGCCACCTTCAAGATCATCGCCGACCCGGCCGCCGCGCTGGCGGCGCTTCTCGCCGGTGACGTGGACGGGTTCCCGATCTTCCAGGCGCTGGAAAACCTGCCGATGCTGGAGGCCGATCCGCGCTTTACCGTCGATATCGGATCGACCGAAGGCGAGACCATTCTGGCCATGAACAACAAGGCCGGGCCGCTGGCGGATGTGCGCGTGCGCCGGGCGATCTCCCACGCGATTGACCGGCAGGCGATCATTGATGGCGCCATGTTCGGGGTCGGCACGCCGATCGGCACCCACTTCGCCCCGCATCACCCGGCCTATCAGGATCTTGTCGGCACCTATCCGCTCGACCTTGGCGCGGCCCGCGCCCTGCTGGCGGAGGCGGGTTATCCCGACGGCTTCAAGGCGACGCTGAAGCTGCCGCCGCCCGCCTATGCCCGCCGTGGCGGCGAGTTGATCGCCTCGGACCTGAAGAAGATCGGCATCGAGCTGGAAATCGTGCCGCTGGAATGGGCGCAGTGGCTGAGCGACGTGTTCAAGGGCAAGAACTACGACATGACCATCGTCTCCCATACCGAGCCGATGGACATCGGCATCTATGGCCGGGACGACTACTATTTCCAGTACGACAGCCCGGAGTTCAAGAAGGTGATGGCCGAGCTTGAGGCGGCGACCGACACCGACACCCGCTACAAGCTGATGGCCGAGGCGCAGCGGCGCATCACCGAGGATGCGGTGAATGTCTACCTGTTCCAGCTCGCCAAGGCCGGGGTGTGGAATGCCAAGCTGAAGGGCATGTGGCAGAACGCCCCGATCCAGGCGAACGACCTCACCGGCGTCTACTGGGAAGACTAATTCGGATCCGAAAGCGTTCGCGAAACGGCCGCGACACAACGAAAAACCCCGCCCGTGCAACCGGCACGAGCGGGGTTTTGCTTGTCAAGACAGGACGATCAGCCCCTGCGACGATGTCCCGTCGCAGGATATGACGCCCGCTCAGTCGACCTTGCGCACCGCGCCTTCGGCGGCAGAGGTGGTCAGCATGGCATAGGCCTTCAACGCCGTGCTGATCTTGCGGCTGCGCTTTTCCTGCGGCTTCCAGGCGTCCTCGCCCCTGGCCTCCATCGCGGCGCGGCGTGTGGCAAGCTCGGCGTCGGAGACGGCCAGATGGATGGTCCGGTTGGGGATGTCGATTTCCAGCGTGTCGCCTTCCTCGGCCAGCGCGATCAGCCCGCCTTCCGCCGCTTCCGGCGAGACGTGGCCGATGGACAGCCCCGAGCTGCCGCCGGAGAAGCGGCCATCGGTGACCAGCGCGCAGGCCGCGCCGAGCCCCTTCGACTTCAGATAGCTGGTCGGATAGAGCATCTCCTGCATGCCCGGTCCGCCGCGCGGCCCCTCGTAGCGGATCAGCACCACCTCGCCGGCAACGATCTTGCCGGTGAGAATAGCGCTCACCGCGGAATCCTGGCTCTCGAAGATCCGCACCTGGCCGGTGAACTTCAGGATCGTCTCATCGACGCCCGCCGTCTTCACGATGCAGCCATCCTCGGCAATGTTGCCATAGAGAACGGCAAGGCCGCCGTCCTGCGAGAAGGCGTGGTCGCGGGTGCGAATGACGCCCGCTTCCCGGTCATCGTCGACGCTGTCGTAGCGGCAGTCCTGCGAGAAGGCGACCTGGCTGGGCACGCCCGCCGGTCCGGCCTTGTAGAACGAACGCACCGTCTCGCTGGACGTACGCTTGATATCCCACTGATTCAGCGCGTCTTCCAGCGACGGGGCGTGCACGGTCGGCAGCGAGGTGTCGAGCAGCCCGGCCCGGTCCAGCTCACCGAGAATGCCCATGATGCCACCGGCCCGGTGCACGTCTTCCATGTGCACATTGGCGACGGACGGGGCCACCTTGCACAGCACCGGCACCTTGCGCGACAGCTTGTCGATGTCGGACATGGTGAAGTCGATCTCGCCTTCACGGGCGGCGGCCAAGAGATGCAGCACCGTGTTGGTCGAGCCGCCCATGGCGATGTCGAGGGACATGGCGTTGTGGAAGGCCGCACGACTGGCGATGGAGCGCGGCAGCACGCTGGCATCGTCCTGCTCGTAGTAGCGTCGGGCGATGTCGACGATCAGATGCCCGGCCTCGACGAACAGGCGGCGGCGGTCCGCATGAGTCGCCAGCGTCGAGCCGTTGCCCGGCAGCGCCAGCCCGAGTGCCTCGGTCAGGCAGTTCATCGAGTTGGCGGTGAACATGCCCGAACAGGAGCCGCAGGTCGGACAGGCCGAGCGCTCAATGGCCTGCACATCCGCATCGGACATGCTGTCATCGGCCGCCGCGACCATGGCATCGATCAGGTCGAGCGCCTTTTCGGTGCCGTCCGCCAGCTTGACCTTGCCCGCTTCCATCGGCCCGCCGGAGACGAACACCACCGGGATGTTCAGCCGCAGCGCCGCCATCAGCATGCCTGGGGTGATCTTGTCGCAATTGGAAATGCAGACCATGGCATCGGCGCAATGGGCGTTGACCATGTATTCGATGCTGTCGGCGATGATCTCGCGCGAGGGCAGCGAATAGAGCATGCCGTCATGGCCCATGGCGATGCCATCATCGACCGCGATGGTGTTGAACTCCTTGGCGACACCGCCGGCGGCCTCGACCTCACGGGCGACCAGCTGGCCAAGGTCCTTCAGATGCACATGGCCCGGAACGAACTGGGTAAAGGAATTGGCGATGGCGATGATCGGCTTGCCGAAATCCCCATCCTTCATGCCGGTGGCGCGCCAAAGGCCGCGCGCGCCCGCCATGTTACGTCCATGTGTACTCGTTCTAGACCGGTAAGTCGGCATGTTCGCCCCAATGCGTTCGTATGACGAATGGATGTCGACAGATGGGGTACGAAATCATGCCCCAAGACGCAAGGAAATTGCGGGAAGATGAGCTCTGCGTTGCACGCAAAGCTCAGACCTACCCTGCCGCGCATTGACCCCAAACCTGCCCGTTTTCCGATCCCGGCACCTTGCAAGGGGCGCCGGGATCGGGCGCGCGGTATCGCGGGACGGCAATACTCAAACGCTCAGATAGCGCTCACGCACGCTGGCATCGGCCTTCAGCTCGGCGCTGCTGCCGGTCCAGACCACCCGGCCCTTTTCCACCACCACATGCCGGTCGGCGAGGCTTTCCAGCGCATCGACGTTCTTGTCGACCACGAGGATCGACTGTCCCTCCCGCTTCAGCCGGGCAAGGCAGTCCCAGATCTCGCGGCGGATCAGCGGGGCCAGGCCCTCGGTCGCCTCATCGAGGATCAGCAGCTTTGGATTCGTCATCAAGGCCCGGCCGATTGCCAGCATCTGCTGCTCGCCGCCGGAAAGCTGGTTGCCCATGTTGGCCCGCCGCTCGCGCAGGCGCGGGAAGAAGCCGTAGACCCGCTCCAGCGTCCAGCCGGGGGCGGCGCCGAACCGGTTGGCGCCGGTGGCAATGAGGTTTTCCTCCACCGTCAGGGTCGGAAAGATCTGGCGGCCTTCCGGCACCAGCCCCAGCCCGGCCTGAGCGATGCGGTAGGATGGCGCGCCGGTGAGGCCCTGCCCCTCGAAGCGTATCTCGCCGGCATCGGCGGCGATCATCCCCATCACCGCACGGATGGTGGTGGTCTTGCCCATGCCGTTGCGGCCCATCAGCGTCACCACCTCGCCCGCGTCAATGGCAAAGCTCATGCCGAACAGCACCCGGGCGGCACCATAGGAGGCTTCCAGCCCTTCGACTTCCAGAAGCACGCTCATGCCGCGCCCTCCTCTCCGAGATACGCTTCGCGCACCTCGGCGCTCTCGCGAATCTCTTCTGGCGTTCCGGTGGCGATGATCCGGCCGTAGACCAGCACGGAAATGCGGTCGGCCAGCGCGAACACCGCTCCCATGTCATGCTCCACCAGCAGCATCGCGTAGCGTCCTTTGAGCCCGGTCAGCACCTCCACCAGCCGGTCGGTCTCTTCCCGCCCGGTCCCGGCCATCGGCTCGTCGAGCAACAGCAGTTTCGGCTCCGTCGCCAGGCTGATCGCCAGCTCCAGCGCCCGCTTCTCGCCATGGGAAAGAATGCCCGCCGGCGTGTCGGCCCGGTGGGCAAGCCCGAGCTCGCCGAGCCAGCGCTCCGCGCCTTCGTTGAGCGCCCGGTCGCGCGCCACATTGCGGATGAAGCGGAAGGAATGGCCCTGCTGCGCCTGCAGCGCCAGCGCCACGTTCTCGCGCGCGGTGAACTCGGGCAGAATCTCGGTGATCTGGAACGAGCGCGACAGACCGGAGCGGGCGCGCAGGTGCATCGGCCTGGCAGTCACATCCTTCCCATCGAAGGTGATGGTGCCGCCATCGACGGCGAGCGCACCGGAAATCTGGCCGATCAAGGTGGTCTTGCCGGCGCCATTGGGGCCGATCACCGCGTGGATTTCTCCCGGGAACACATCGAGATTGACGTGATCGGTCACCTTCAACGCGCCATAGGCCTTGTGTACGTCCTGAAGACGCAGGATCGGCTCAGTCATTGCGGCCTCCCTTGCCGAGAAGGCCGGTAATCCCGCCCCTGCCGAACAGGACGACGAGGATCAGGAACGGGCCGAACAGAAGCCGCCAGTGCTCGGTGATGTGGGACAGCAGCTCCTCCAGCACCAGAAAGCTGGCGGCGCCAACGATGGCACCGAGCAGCGAGCCGAGCCCGCCGAGCACCACCATGACGATCAGCTCACCGGACCGGTGCCAGGACATGTAGGCGGGCGAGACAAACTCCGCCGCGTTGGCAAGCAGAGCCCCAGCAAGGCCCGCCATCATGCCGGCGATCACATAGGCGGCGAGCCGGTAAGGATAGGGGTCGATGCCGACGGCGCGCAGGCGCATCTCGCTCTGCTTGGCGCCCTTCAGCACCCGGCCGAAGCGGGAGGCGACGATCATCCGCGCCAGCAGATAGACCCCCAGCAGGCAGGCCAACACCACATAGTAGAAGCTGGTGCGGTCGCCAAGCGGGGCGAAGCCGAACACCTCGGTCCGGCCCCACATGGTGAGCCCGTCGTCGCCGCCATAGGCCGACAGCGAGGTGGCGGTGTAATAGGCCATCTGCCCGAACGCGAGGGTGATCATGATGAAATAGACGCCCCGGGTCTTCAGGCTGATCGCCCCGGTGACGGCGGCGAACAGGCCGCAAGTGAGGAGCACCACCGGCAGCGACACGGTGACATCCCAGATGCCGTGTTCGGCGAGGATGCCGACCGCATAGGCGCCAAGGCCGAGATAGGCGGCATGACCGAAGCTGACCATCGCCCCCTGCCCGAGGATCAGCGACAGGCTGACGGCGGCAATGGCAAAGACCATCACCCGGATGGTGAAGAAGACGATGAAGGTGTCGCCCATGGCCGCCGCCGCGACGGGCAGCAGGGCAAAGGCGGCGAACACCGCGATGGCGGCAAGGCCCGTGCGAGACACGCCGCGAGATGAGTTCGATCCGGTCATGGGGGTCATCCGCTGCGGGCCGGGAAGAGGCCGGTGGGCCGGAAGAACAGAACGCCAGCCATCAGCACGTAGATCAGCATGGAGGCGATGGCCGGGCCGACATCGTTGGCGGCCGACGGCGACAGCACCATCTTGGCGATATCGGTGGCAAAGCCGCGCCCCAGCGTGTCGACCAGCCCGACGATCAGCGCCGCGAGGAAGGCGCCGCGAATCGAGCCGATGCCACCGATGACGATCACCACGAAGGCGAGGATCAGGAGATTGTCGCCCATCCCCGGCTCCACGACGAGGATCGGCGCGGCGAGAATGCCGGCGAACCCGGCGAGCATGGTGCCGAAGCCAAACACCAGCATGAACAGCCGGCGGATGTTGACGCCGAGCGCGCCGACCATCGCCGGGTTGGTCGCCCCCGCCCGCACCAGCATGCCGGCGCGGGTGCGGCTGACCAGCACATAAAGCAACAAGGCCACGCCGAGGCCGGCGCCGATCAGCGCGATCCGGTAGACCGGATAGAGCAGCCCGTCCATCAGCACGATAGAGCCGGACAGAAGGTCCGGCATCGGCAGGGACAGGGGCGCGGCGCCCCAGACCACCTTCACGCCCTCGTTGAGGAACATGATGACGCCGAAGGTGGCCAGCACCTGATCGAGGTGATCCCGGTCATAGAGGTGGCGAAACACCAGCAATTCCAGCAAGAGCCCGAGACCGAGCGCGCCGATCAGCGCCAGCACCAGCGCGCCCCAGAAACTGCCGGTGAGCGCATAGGCGGCCACCGCCAGATAGGCGCCAAGCATGTACTGAACCCCATGGGCCAGATTGATGAAATCCATCACCCCGAACACCAGCGTCAGGCCGGCGGCGATCAGAAAGAGGAGAATGCCGAGTTGCAGACCGTTCAGGGTCTGGACGGCAAGAAGGGTGGCGCTCAACGGCTTCGGCCTCGTCGGTTGCGCGGGAATGCGTTTGGGAACCTAAAAAACGCCGGTCCGGCACAGCCGGACCGGCGGAGCGCGATGGCTCACTTCATGCGGCATTCGCCGACATAGGCGTCGATCTTGTCGTCGAACACCTTTTCCACGGTCTGGGTGACGTACTTGCCGTCCTCCCGCTTCACCGCCTTGACGACATAGACGTCCTGGATCGGGAAGTGGTTGGTGTTGAACGAGAAGTCACCGCGCACGCTCTCGAAGGGCGCGTCCTTCAGCGCGGCCATCAGAGCGGCCTTGTCGCCCTTGCCGCCGGCCTTCTTCAAGGCGCCGTCGATCAGCCGGGCCGCGTCATAGCCTTGCGCCGCATAGAGCGAGGGGGCGTAGCCGTATTCCGCTTCAAAGGAGGCAACGAAGGCCTTGTTCGCCGCATTGTCGAGATCCGGCGCCCATTGCGCGCCCGCCAGAAGACCGACCGCCGTGTCCTGCGTCGCCGGCAGGGTGGTCTCGTCAACGGTAAAGGCGGAGAGGAACGGCACGTTGCCGGCAAGACCGGCCTGGGCATACTGCTTGACCAGATTGACACCCATGCCGCCGGGCATGAACACGAACACCGCATCCGGCTTGGCAGCGGCGATCTTGGTCAACTCGCTGGAAAAGTCGAGCTGGCCGAGCTTGGTGTAGATCTCGTCGACGATCTCACCCTTGAAGTGGCGCTTGAAGCCGGCGATGGAATCCTTGCCGGCCTGATAGTTCGGCGCCATCACGATCATGCGCTTGTAGCCCGCGTCCTCCGCGTGCTTGCCCATCGCCTCGTGGTTCTGGTCGTTCTGGTAGGAGGTGGTGAAGAAATAGGGCGAGCAGGCCTTGCCGGCGATCGGCGACGGTCCGGCATTGGCGCCAACGAAGATGGTCTCGCTGCCGACAATCGGCTTGTAGACCGCCATCATCACGTTGGAGAAGACAACGCCGGCCATCATGTCGACCTTGTCGCGCTCCAGAAGGCCCCGCACCTTGGTCAGCGCGCCGTCGGGCTTCAGTTCATCGTCGACCACCAGCACCTCGGTATCGAGGCCACCGAGCTTGTCGCCGGCTTCCTTCACGCCCAGCAGGAAGCCATCGCGCATCTGGATGCCGAGCACCGCCGGCGGGCCGGACAAGGTTGCCAGGAAACCGATCTTCAGGCTCTCCGCCTCGGCGGCAAGGCTCGAAACACCCAGAGCCACGGCGGCCAGCGCCGCAGTCATCTTCCGCTTCATGTCATTCTCCCCTCAGGACTGCTTCCCATGCCGGAAGGCGGGCAAGACTTGTGTCCCTGGTTTGGTCCAGTGTTGTATTCGCGCCGTTTGCCGGTCGCGCGCCGCTCTGTCGGCAGCCAAATTAGTTTAGACCTGAAATATTTCCTCTGTGAAGCCCCGACAGGTTGCGCGGACAAGTTAAGCATGCGGAAAGTGGAAATCGAATAGGTTTGACCCGGCCTTTCACAGGGTCGGACCCAA
The DNA here is from genome assembly GCF_020177335.1 of Stappia indica. Lineage (GTDB taxonomy): Bacteria > Pseudomonadota > Alphaproteobacteria > Rhizobiales > Stappiaceae > Stappia > Stappia indica_B. Next base: position 937,847 of record NZ_JAIVMG010000001.1, read on the forward strand.
CTTTCCTAGCGTCATCGACGTGGGCGGCGGCCGCCCTTCCCTGTCGAAACCGGCGCGCAGACGCGCTCATGCGAAGGGCCGAGGCACCAACGGAGGATGAACATGCCGCATTCGAAGCCCGGCCGTCGTTTCGCCATTGCCCTGCTTCCGGCTCTCGGGCTCGCACTGCTGGCGCCGCCCCTGGCGCGTGGCGATTCCGGTCCAGACGCGGAGCGCTGCGCCGCCGAGGCGGAGGCTTACGCCAACCAGGAGGCCCGCACCTCGGTTTCCGGCGAGGATGTGGCTGGGGCTGCGATGGATGGCGCTGTGGTCGGCGGGCTGGCCGGGCGCGGTCCGGGCGACTGGTCGGCACGCGGTGCCGCGCGCGGGGCACGGCTCGGCGGCGGGCTTGCGACCCTTGACGCCCTGTCGAACAGTCGGGAGCAAGACTGGCAGGCGCTCTACGCCAAGGCCTATTACGCCTGCCTTGCCGGCGAGCCGCGCCCGCTCACCCGACAGGAACGCTGCGGCTCCTCGGCCATCGTCACCGGCGCCGGTCAGGGCCCGCTGATCGGCACCTCCTCGCGCCAGGACTGCCGCTAGCCGTTAGCCGGTGCCGGCAACGGGCGCGCGCCCCTCGACCAGGCGACGCAGCAGCCATTCCAAGGGCCCCTGACGCCAGCGACGCAGCCACATAACCGCAAAGACGATCTGCGCCGCGTTGATGGCAAAACCGATCAGCAGCAGTTCATGGTGCTCCAGGCTACCAAACAGCGCAAAGCCCATGCCGTAGAACAGGAGAAGACAGACAGCCGTCTGCATCACATAGGTGGTCAGCGCCATCCGGCCGACGGCGGCCAGCGCCACGGTGAGCCAGCGGGCGAAATCGAGCCGGACAGCCAGCGTCAGCAGCCCGACAAGTCCCAGACAAAAGGACAGCCGGCGCAGATTGTAGAAATAGGCATCCGCCTCGCCAAGCGACCACCCTTCCCAGCCCTCCAGCGTCGCGGCGCCGTGGATCATCAACCCGAGCACGGTGCCCAGACCCAGGCCGCCAAGCGCGAGGGCGAGATGCCAGCGCAACGGCCAACCGGCACCGAAGGCGCCGAGCCGCAGCAAGGCCATGCCGAAGAACATCATCGCGCCGATATCGAGAATATGATCGGCGAAGAACAGCGTCGTCTGCTCCTCATAGGTCTGCAGCGCCGTGGTGCGCAGCAGCACCGGATAAGGCGCCAGCCGCTCGCTGATCTCCACCAGCGCATAGCGCTCCAGCTCGGCCAGCATCTCGCGCTCCACCTCCGCGTCGGTGAGCCCGGCGGACGCTCCACCCTCGCCCGGTGCCGCATCGGCGCCAGCCTCGGCTTCCTGCGCGCGCAGATCCGCCACCTCGGCAACGCGCATCTTGTCGAGCGCATTCAGCGTGGATTCGGCCAGGCTCCAGCCGGTTCCATCCTTTACCGAGGAAATGGAAAACAGCACCAGGGCGATCAGCAAGAGCCGGCCACCAGACAGATTGCGAAAGGCGAACAGGAACAGGCCCAAAACGCCATAAACATAAAGCACGTCATGCGGCCACAAGAGCAGATAGCCGTGGATCAGCCCGAAGGCGATCAACCAGAGCAGCCGGCGAAAATAAAGATCCGCACCGCGCATCCCCTCCATCGAGGCCGCGTATTTCGCCGCGATCAGCACCGCCGAGGCACCGAATAGCATAGAGAACAGGCCGCGCATGGTTCCGTCGACGAAGATGACGACAAACAGCCATGTGGCAATGTTCCTGGCGGTCTCAAGACCCCATTCCTCCGGCAGCGCGAAAGCAACGGCCGGCATGCCGAACACGAAGATATTGCGCCAGAGGATCCCCAAAGCTGCCAGCCCGCGCAAGCTGTCCAGAACCGGCAGGCGGGAAAGCGGAATCGCCGCGGCGCCAACCTCCGGCACCGAGGATCGGATACTTTGATTCACTTTCGGATCTTTCAGGATGAATAAGTAACAATCAGGATACTTACTTTCAAACTCTGACCATAACAAGGGTTTTGACGTCATCCAAAAATAAAAAGGCCTCCCGCCCGGCGCGACGGCGGGGCGGAAGGCTCAACGGCTTGAAAGGTCTCGGCTTCCGAGAGGTGCTGTCAGCGCGGCGCCATGCGGATGGCGCCGTCGAGGCGGATGGTTTCGCCGTTCATCATCGGGTTCTCGCAGATCGCGGCAACGAGATCGGCGTATTCCTCCGGCTTGCCAAGACGCGAGGGGAACGGCACCTGCTGGCCGAGCGAATCCTGAACCTCCTGCGGCAGACCGAGCAGCATCGGCGTTTCGAACAGGCCCGGTGCGATGGTCATCACCCGGATGCCCGATTTCGACAGATCGCGGGCAATCGGCAGGGTCGAGGCAGCAACACCCCCCTTCGACGCCGCATAGGCCACCTGGCCGACCTGGCCATCGAAGGCGGCGACCGACGCGGTGGAGACGATCACGCCGCGCTCGCCATCGGCGGTCACCGGCTCCAGGTCCGACATGGCTGTCGAGGAATGCGCAATGCAGCGGAAGGTGCCGACCAGATTGACGGCGATCACCTTCTCGAACATGTCCATCGGATGCGGCGCGCCCCGCGAGGTGGTCTTGGCCACCGGTGCGATACCGGCGCAGTTGACGAGGATCCGCTCCACGCCGAACTTCTCCCGGGCCGCGGCAAAGCCTTTGGCGACACTGTCGTCACTGGTCACATCGACGGCCACGAAGGCGCCGCCGATTTCCGCCGCCACCGCTTCGCCAAGCGTCACGTTCATGTCGAACAGGGTGACCTTGACCCCGGCCGCAGCCAGTCGCCGCGCCGTCGCCGCGCCCAGCCCCGATGCTCCGCCCGTGACAACGGCGGCGTACCCTTCTCCCAATTTCATGCGTTCTCCCCGAAATTTCCCGCGTCCGCTGTGATCGCGGCGCTCCACACTCCAGACAGGTGACAGGATGGCGCGGGATGGTCAAGCACCGGTCACGCCAGAACCACCAGATCAACGGGCCTGGCCACCCCGGCGATCTCGACGCCCGGCCGCTCCTCGGCGGGCGGACCTTCGTAGCCCTGATGCAGCGCCGCAGCGAAGGTTTTCCGATCCGTCAGGGCCGTGCTGTGCTGCGTCTTGTTGGCATCTTCCAGCTTCGCCGCCCGATTGACCGGATCGCCGATCACGGTGAATTCCAGCCGGTCATCCGCACCAACCACACCGACGGTCACGGCACCGAACGCCAGGGCGGCGCCAAACCGCATGGTCTCCGGCCAGCCGAGCGTCTTCAACTCCGGGCCGAGCCGCTCGAACACCGGGACCAGGGCGCGGGCAGCGCGCACGCCGTCGGCCGCCGCCCGGTCGCTGGGCGCCACCGCGCCGAAGGTCGCCAGAATGCCGTCACCCAGAAACTTGTCGACCTGCCCGCCATGGGCCGCGATCACGTGGAGCACTTCCTCCTGATAATGGGCAAGCACCCGCATCACCGTTTGCGGTTCAAGACTGGCGGCAATCTTGGTGAAACCGCGAATGTCGACCATCAGCACGGCGACCTCCCGCACCTCGCCCTGACCGGCGGACAGCGCCACATCCGCATCGGTGATCGAGCGGGCAACCTCGGGGGCGAAGAACCGCTTCAGATCCTCGGCGGCGGCGTGGTCGCGTACCGAATCGAACAGGATCTGCCGCCCCCGGTAGAGCGCCACCGACAGCAAGCCGGTCACGCCGAGGATGATCATCGCCTTGTCGAGCTCGGCGCCCAGCAGAATGGCATTGGAGGTGAGATATTCGACGTAATTGCGGGTGATCCGCATCGCCCCCATGTCGGAGAGGAGCGCATAGGCGACGAGTGCACCCCAGCCGATCAGGCCCGCCAGCCCGGTCGTCAGCACGAAGCGCGGATCGAAGCGCAGCGCGCGCAGCGCGATGAAGATGAACAGATACATCACCGTCGGCGCCTTCAGATAGAAGGTCGGATGCTGGCCGTACTGAATGTGGAAGGAGAAGATCAGACCGCAGAGCAAGGCGATGTCGACGCCGATCGACACCAGCAGATACCAGTTCGGCAACTGGATCCGGTAGGACAGCGACAGGCGTAGCAAGGTGAAGAGGAAATAGGCGGCCAGCGCGATGGGAACGAAGTTGAAGCCGCCGGCCCCTTCGGCACGCGGTGCCAGCGAATAGAGCACGGCGAAGAACAGCACCATCGCCAGCTGTACCCAGCCGATCAGCCGCTCCGCCCGCGCCTCACGAGCGTCGATCTCCGCCCGCACCCGCGCAGGAATGCCCTCCTCGGTTGGGCCGCCTCTCAGCACGTAGGCCAGACCCACACGTATCGCCGAAGCTCGTCCCGCCACCGGCGCGCCTCCTTGGCTGTACCGCGCCAGGCGGATGCCCGGCGGGCAGGTGCCCCCGATTTGTCGTTTTTACGGTCAAGATCGGCCGCCGGCAAATCACGGCTTGCTCATGACGCCTTGGGGAAGCCCCCGAAGGAGCGGGTGGCCAAACACGTCGCGGCTCCGCGCTACGGCGTCAGCACCATCCCTTCCCTTCCGACCAGGACACCGGGATGACGCGCGCGCGCGGCCTCGCCGATCCGGTCGAGTGCATCGTCGTCGCGGCGCGGGTCGTGATGGAACAGAACCGGCGTGCGCACATTGGCGGCCAGCGCCAGCTCCACCGCCTTCTGCCAGGTGGAGTGGCCCCAGCCGATAAACCGCGGATATTCCTCGTCCGTGTACATGGCGTCGTAGATCATCACATCCGCGCCTTCGACGAACTCGCGCACCGCCCGGTCGATTTCCGGATTGCCGTGTTCGTGATCTGTGATGATGCAGATCGATCGGCCCTGATATTCCATCCGGTAGCCGGTCGCCCCGCCCGGATGGTTCAGCGCCACGGTGCGCACGGTCAGGCCACCCGGACGCTCCAGGGTTTCGCCGGCGCGAAAATTGCGGAACGTCACCGCCCGCAGCTTGTTCGCGGCAACGGGAAAGATCGGCGGCGACATGATCCGGCAGATGATGTCCATCAGACCGGAGCGGTCGGCGAAATGGCCCGCCCAGGCGGTGATCTCGAACCGATCGTCATAGGCCGGCGTGAAGAACGGCAGCCCGCAGATGTGATCCAGATGGGTATGGGTAAAGAACAGGTCGAAGGTTCTCAGCGACCCGGCGTGCAGCGCGGCGCCCAGATTGCGCGCGCCCGAGCCGCAGTCGATCAGCGTGATCTCATTGCCCGCGCGCAGCTCGAAACAGGTGGTTTCGCCACCATAGCGCAGCGTATCGGCTCCGGGTGTCGGCGTCGAACCGCGCACACCCCACAACTTCAGGGAGAAGGTCAAGACCTCAAACACCTTGTCTCGTGTCGCATCCGGATGTCATGCCACATCAGGACTTCTCTGCGGAAGATTTTAGTGCCACCAGGTCCTGCGTCGTCCGCTCCAGCCGCTGGGCAAGCGTCCGCATGACCTCGAGGGACATGTCGGGAAATTCCTTCAGCAAACGAAGAAAATCGTCCTTTGAAACGGTCAGCACATCCATTTCCCCCGCCGCGACCACCGTCGCCGTGCGCGGCACATCGCACAGGATCGCGATCTCGCCGACAATGGAATGCTGTCCGAGCTGGGCCACCGTCTTTTCACCATCGGGGGTGTTCACGCGGATATCCGCAGCCCCATCGAGAATGATGAAGGCCGAGTCCCCGTCCTCGCCCTGACTGCACAGGCGTTCGCCATCGGCAAAGCGGGTCCGCTCGCTGATGAAGGCGAGCAGCCGCAGCTTGGTCGCATCGATCCCGCGAAACAAGGGCACGCGCCGCAGCGCATCGACTTCCGCATCCAGGGTCACGCTTCCTCCTTTCGGCGGCTCCGCGCCATATACGTCCGATCCTGCTTCGCCCGGCCCGGCAGCGCCGCCCGCCACAAGGCGCCGTTTGTCCGCCGGCCCCCCTCACTTTGCGTCATCCCGTTACCTGCCGTTCCTGCCATGCCGTTTCCCACGCCAGAGCTCCCGTTCAGTTGCCACCGGATGCGGCAGCCACGAGACGGTTGCCGTCGCCTTGCGGATTCGCCCGGCCCTGATCCATGACAATACTCCCGTCGAACTCCGCCGCCACACTCAAGTTCGTCGCGCCGAACAACAACGTCCGGCCTTTCAGCTCCTCGCGGATGATCGCCCGCAGCGCCTGGTCATCCTCGCTCATGCTCGCCGCCGTCTCGTCGATGATGGTCACCGCCGCATTCTTCATCAAGGCACGCACCAGGGCGACGCGGCGACGCTGCCCGGCGGAGAGGCGCGAGCCGGACACACCGACGTGGAAATCCAGACCGGCGCGGGTGATCGGCTGGCGCAGGTCCATCTCGTCGACAAGGGAGCGGATCACCTTGTCGATCCGCTCGCGCGCGTCGCGTCGGTCGACCCGGGGCCGGCCGAACAGCAAATTATCCTCGATCGACATCGGCGCGATGAAACAGTCGCTGTCGAAGATGACAAACCGTTTGGTGTCGCCGGCCAGCCGCTTGTGAAAGGCGGCACGGGCCGAGACAATCCGCGACCGGGTCTCATCGTCGAGAACGCCGAGACGATGGCGGGCGGGGATCAGTTTGAACGCCAGCCCGATCAACCGCTTGCGGTCGGCTGCCTGCAGCGCGGCAGCGCCGCTGCCCGACTTGACGATGCGCGAAATCCGCTCGAATTCCGGCAACTCGTCCTGGGTGATGAAGGAGTAATCCCCCAACAGGCCCGACCCGTCGCTGATGTTGGCAAACAGCTCGACCATGGTCTCGGCGATCCGCGCACCGATGTCGGTCAGGCTGGTTTCCAGGCCGCTTTCCTTGAGCGTGGCATAGACATCCGCATCCTCGACCAGACTGTCGATCGCCATGGACGGATCCGCGGGCGCGGCGAACAAGAGGTTTTCCGCCACGCTGGCGCTGTTGTTGAAGCTGTCGAGCCGCCATAATTCGACCAGTTGCGACAGATGGGCATCCTCGGTCACCCGGTCGGCAAGCGCCCGGCGCACAGCCAGGATCCGCTCGGCGAACTCAGGGTAGCGCTCCGCGTCGAGCGGCGACTGCAGCCCCATGCGGAACACGTCCGCGGCAAGTCCCGTTTTCCCGATCAGGGCCAGCGCGCGGGCATCGAGCTCGGCGAGATCGGCACAGCCCACCGCGTCCAGATCCTCCCACCCGGCCTCGACGTCGTAATCGGGATTGGCGGTGAGATGCGCCTCGTTCAGGCGCCGGGCATTATGCGCCTGCGCCTCCGGTCCCCGCTCCGGCGGCCGCAAGGGCCGGTGGCGCAAACCATAGAACACGTTGTCGCGCACCGTACCGGTCCACACATGCACGGCGGCCCCCACATAGGCGATCTGCCGCCCCAACACCGATTCCGACAAGATATCGAGATTGGTCTCGCCGATCTTCACCCGTCCGCTGCCGGCCCCCAGAAGACCAGCGGCCAGCTGCATGACCTCCGCCCGGCCGGAGCCGTCCGGACCGACAACGGCCACCTGGGAGCCCTCCCCCACCTTGAAGGAGACCTCGAACACCTCCTGACCGGCCGCGCCTCCGGAAAAGCTGACCTTCTTCATGGTCAGGTCGCCCGCCAGCGTGACCTCCTCGTCCAGGGTCAGGCGGCTTGCCGGATAGATGTCCGGCGGATCGAAATTCTCGACGACGGTCTGATACTTGACGTCGACATCCGCCACCATCTGGTAATAGGCGAGCAATTCCTTCCAGGGGCCGGCCAGATCCTTGTAGGCGGCGATCACGGCCAGCAGCGCACCAATGGACAACTCACCTTCGATCACCAGCCAGCCACCGATCATGTAGAACAGGAACGGCGTCAACTGGTTCATGAAGTTATTGAGAAACTTTATGAAATACTTCCAGTTGAAAATCTTGTAGCGGATCTTGTAGTTGGCATAAAACCGATCGGACAGATCCGCCGAATGCCAGGCCGAGGCATCGTTGGCGTGGATCTCGGAAACGCCGCCGATGCTCTCGCCGATCTTGTCGGCGATCACCCGCACATTGCGCACCCGCTGGCGCGACAAGAGCACCACCCGGCGCTGAAGCTTGGGGATGATATAGGCCTGCATCGGATAGGAGGAGACGGCCGCAAGGCCCAGCAGCGGATCCTGCATGAAGATGAAGCCGATCTGCACGACCAGCATACCGCCCTGGTAGGCCGGGAGGGCCACCGCCTCGCCGATGAAGCCACCGACATCCTCCACCTCGGAGGTGATCATCGGAATGATCTCGCCGGAACTGACCTTCTTGAAATGCGGCAGGCGGAAGCGCAGCACCCGCTGAAACAGCTCAAAGCGCAGCCGGCGCAGCATGCGTTCGCCCAGGCGCCCCTTGTAAACGTTGAGAAGCAGCTTGATGCCGTTGGAGACGACCACCAGGCCGAGAAAACTCATGCACAACAGCACCAGATACGAGATCTGGTCGAATTCGAAGCCGTAGAATTCGCGCGGGAACGCCTCGCCCTGGATAGCGTCATTGACGATCTGCTTCGGCAATTCCAGCAGGATATAGCTGATCGGATAGGCCGCGACGGTGATCAGCAGAATGACCATCTGCTGGCGTGCACTGTACCGCCAGATAAAACTGAAAAGGCTTTTTTCCATGGACCTACCGGATGCGAAACACCTAAGTCCCGCTCCTCATCGCGGGTCGGGCGGCGTATCATAACGCGCTGTTTTCAATGCGCCAGTTCTGACCGGCTCGAATGCCGGCATTTGCATGCGCGGGGCATCGACGTTGCAAGAATGCACCGTCACACCACCTTGCTACCAGTTGGTTGCGTGCCAGCCTTGCGTCCGTGTGCGGTGAGGGGTAGACAAAGACAAACATAAGGGGACGCGTGGTCGTGCGGCGAAAACGGTTACGCTGTTCAAACGGGCACGAATGACGAAATCCTCCCCGAAAGTACTGATCTACAGCCACGATTCCTTTGGCCTGGGACACCTGCGGCGATGCCGAGCGATCGCGCATGCGCTGGCGCGCAGATTCTCCGACATGTCGGTGCTGATCCTCTCCGGCTCGCCGATCATCGGCAGTTTCGAGTTTCGCACACAGGTGGATTTCGTCCGCATCCCCGGCGTCATCAAGCTGCGCAACGGCGAATACACGCCGCTCTCGCTGTCGCTCAACATCGAGCACATCCTGGCGATCCGCTCCTCGATCATCGAGCACACCGCCCAGGTGTTCGATCCGGATATCCTGATCGTCGACAAGGAGCCGCTCGGCCTGCGCGGCGAGATCCTCGGCACGCTCGAAATGCTCAAGCAGCGCGGCAACACCCGGCTGATCCTCGGTCTGCGCGATGTGATGGACGATCCGCAGATGCTGCGAGAGGAATGGACGCGCAAGAACGTCGATCCGGCCCTGAAGGACCTCTACGACGAAATCTGGATCTACGGCCCGCCGGATCTGCACAACCCGCTCGCCGGCATGGGTCTGCCCGCGGACGTGCATGGCAAGGCAATCAACACCGGATACCTGCGCCGGCATGTGCCGAACGATGCGCGCATCACCGAGCCCCTGCCCTTCGATGACGAGCCGTATATTCTCGTCACGCCCGGCGGCGGCGGCGATGGGGTGGAGATGGTCGACTGGGTGATGCGCGCCTATGAGGCCCGCAGCCAGCCGCTGTTCCCCGCGCTGATCGTGCTCGGTCCGTTCATGCCCGCGTCCGCCGCCACCGACTTCCTGGAGCGGGCGGAGCATCTGCGCGACGTGCACATCCTCCGGTTCCTGCCGACAATCGAGCCTTACATGGCTGGCGCCCGGGCGATCGTCGGTATGGGCGGCTACAACACGTTCTGCGAGATCCTGTCCTTCGACAAGCCGACACTGATGGTGCCACGGGTGATTCCCCGGCGCGAGCAGTCGATCCGGGCGACGCGCGCGGAAACCATTGGCCTGCTCAAGGTGCTGCCCATCGACGAATATCCGGATGTGGACAAGATGATCGATGCGCTGGTGCAGTTGCCGCGCATGGCCCCACCCTCCGCCGCCGGCGTCAACAACCTTCTGGGCGGACTGGAAGTGATCGGCGACCGGGTGGAACGGATCCTTGAAGGCAGGGCCGATCTGGACGAGGCATCGCCGCTGGCCACGGGGCTGACCAATACCGCATAGAGCGTGTCCGCCGGACGCGAGTCCCACGCCCCGCTCATCTTTCGGGCGCCGCCACCGGCCTCGCCGGTATCGACCTGGGCGGCGGCTCCCTCTCATATGTGACCTGCCCGCAGCGCGGGCCTTACCGGAGATCCTTGCTCCCCATGTCCCGCCTCGCCATCATCATGAAGGGGTATCCGCGCCTGTCGGAAACCTTCATCGCGCAGGAAATCCTTGGTCTTGAGCAGCGCGGGATCCGCGCGCTGATCATCGCCCTGCGCAAACCCTACGACCCGTTCATTCACGAGGTGCACCGGCAGATCTCCGCCGATGTGCTCTATCTGCCCGAATACCTGAAGGACGATCCGGCGCGGGTGGCGCGGGCGCGCAAATGGGCGAAGGCCCAACCGACCTATGCGGCCGCGCGCGCCCTGTTCGAGGCGGATTATGCCCGCGAGAGCAACGCCGGCCGGCAGCGGCGCTGGGGCCAGGCCTGCGTTCTCGCCCATGAATTGCCCGACGACATTGCCTGGATCCACACCCACTACCTGCACACCCCCTGTTCGGTGGCGCGCTATGCGGCGCATCTGTCGGGCCGGCGCTGGTCGTTTTCCGCCCATGCCAAGGACATCTGGACCAGCCCGGAATGGGACCTGCGCACCAAGATCGACGATGCCGCCTGGGGCGTGACCTGCACCAAGGTCAACGCCGATCACCTCAACGCCCTGTCGGCAACGCCGGGCAAGGTCGAGTTGCTCTACCACGGGCTCGACTTCTCCCCCTTCCCCGCGCCCTCCCCCACGCCGGCCAGCGCCGACGGCGGTACCGGCGGTCCAGTGCGGATCCTCTCGGTCGGCCGGGCGGTGGAAAAGAAGGGCTATGACGATCTGCTGACGGCGCTCGCCGCCCTTCCCGCCGGGCTCGACTGGCATTTCGATCATATCGGCGGCGGCGAGTTGGCCACCGCGCTGGCGGAAGAGGCGGACCGGCTCGGACTTTCCGCCCGCATCACCTGGCATGGCGCGCGTCCGCGCGAGGATGTGATTGCAGCCGCGCAGCGGGCCGATCTGTTCGTGCTGGCCTCGAAGGTGGCGAAATCGGGAGACCGGGACGGGCTCCCCAATGTGCTGATGGAGGCGCAGGCCATGGGGCTGTGCTGCCTCGCAACGCAGGTCTCGGCCATTCCGGAGTTGATCCGCGACGGGGAGACCGGCGTTCTGGTGCCGCCGGGCGATCCGGCCGCCCTTGGTGCGGCGCTTCAGCGGCTGATGCGCGATCCGGCGCAGCGCGACCGGCTCGGCCGGGCGGCGGCGGACGACGTGCGCGCCCGGTTCTCCAGCGCACCGGGGCTCGACCGGCTGGCCGAGCGCTTCCGCCCGCTGCTTGCCGAACCGGTCGCCGCCCAGTAGCAGGAGCCCCGCCGTGCGCATCGCCTTCACCGCGCCGATGAAACCGCTGGACGATCCGCAGCCCTCCGGCGACCGGACCACCGGGCGGCAGATCGTCGCCGCGCTCACGGCCGGCGGACATGAGGTCCGCACGGCCAGCCGGTTCCGCGCCTGGCGGTCGGAGGGCGGCGTTGCCGCACAAGAGGAGGTGGAGCGCCAGGCACTGACTGAGGCCACGCGGATCGGCGACGAGTGGGCGCGCGAGGGGTATCGTCCGGACCTGTTCCTTACCTACCACCTTTACCACAAGGCGCCGGACTGGATCGGCCCGGCGCTCGCGGATCGCTTCGGCATCCCTTACGTGGTGATCGAGGCCAGCCGGGCACCGAAGCGCCGAACCGGCGATTGGGCCCATGGCTTTGCCGCCGCCGATGCCGCCCTTGCCCGGGCCGATATGGTGGCAGCGCTGCACCGGGCAGATCACGCCTGCCTCGCCGAGGTCCTGCCCGAGGAGCGGCTGACGATCCTGCCGCCGTTCCTCGACACCTCGGCCTTCGCCTCCCATCCCCGGATCGAACGCGCGCCCGGCACGCCGCCGCGTCTTCTTGCCGTCGGCATGATGCGCGAGGGCGCGAAGGAACAATCCTACCGCTTGCTCGCCCAAGCGCTGTCCCGGCTCTCACACCTGCCCTGGACGCTGACAATCGCCGGCGACGGACCGCGCCGGGCCGCCATCGAAGCGCTGTTCCCGGCGACACGCTGCAGCTTCGCCGGTCTCGTGCCGGAGAGGGAAATGCCCGCGCTCTACGCCCGGCATGACGTTCTCGTCTGGCCGGCGATCCGCGAGGCCTTCGGCTTCGTCTTTCTGGAGGCGCAGGCGGCCGAGCTGGCGGTGGTCGGCGGCGACGCCTTCGGCGTTCCCGATGTGGTCGCCGACGGCCAAAGCGGGCTGCTGTCGCCGGAGGGAGACAGCACCGCCTTTGCCGCCAATCTGGAGACGCTGCTTGCCGCACCGGAGCGGATTGCTCGGTTTGGCGCGGCCGGCCGGGCGTATGTCACCGCTCATCATGGGCTAGCCAGCGGCACCGCCCGGCTCAATGCGCTGATCGAGACGGCCTTGCGCAACCGGGCGGGCCGCGCTACCGCTCCCCGGTCATGAGCTTTTCCGCATTCATCCATGTGCAGCATCTGCTTGGCACCGGCCATGTGGTGCGTGCCGCCGCCATCGGCCGGGCGCTGGCCGCGCGCGGCGTCCGGGTCACGCTGGCCACCGGCAACACGCCGCCGCCGACACTCGACCTTGCCGGGCTGCGCACCATCGCCCTTCCGCCCGTGCGCACCGCGGACGCCCGGTTCAACCGTTTCCTGACCCCGGAAGGGGTGGAGATCGACGACGCCTGGAAGGCGGCCCGGCGCGATGCCACGCTTGCGGCCTTTACCGCTGGCGATGAGGGCCGCCCCTTCGACCTGCTCCTCACCGAAACCTGGCCCTTTGGCCGGCGCCCCTTCGCCTTCGAGATGGGGCCGCTGCTGGAGGCGGCGCGGGCCCGCCCCCGCCCGTCACTGATCGCCGCCTCGATCCGCGATATTCTCGTGCGCAAGCAGGAACTGTGGAAGGAAGAGTGGATGGCCGATCAGGCGCTCGCCTTCTACGACCGGGTTCTGGTGCATTCCGATCCGGACTTCATTCGGCTGGAAGACAGCTTCCCCTTCGCCGACCGCGTTGCTGAGTTGGTGCGCTACACCGGCTTCGTCGAGGCATTCCGACCCGCAACCGTTTCCCGTTCGGGGCATCGCCTCCCGGATGCCGAAGAGGCCGACGGCACGGACGAGGTGATCGTCTCCTGCGGCGGCGGCGCTGTCGGCGAAGCGCTGCTCGATGCGGCGCTTGACGCTCGCCCCCTGTCACGGCGGGCCGGCGATTGCCACTGGCGGCTTCTCGCCGGGCACGGCATCGCCGAGGACCGGTTCGCCGAGCTCGCCGCCCGTGCCGGCCATGGCGTCATTGTCGAGCGGGCCAGAAGCGACTTTCCCGCCCTTCTCGGGCGAGCGCGGCTCTCGGTCAGCCAGGCCGGCTACAACACGGTGCTCGATATTCTCCATGCGGGGGTTCCGGCGGTGTTCGTGCCTTTCGCCCAGATCCGCGAGACCGAGCAGCAGCAGCGCGCCGAAGCGCTCGCCCGCCATGGCCGGGCGGTGGTGACCAGCGAGACCGGCCTGACGGCGGAGCGCCTTGCCGCCGCCGCCGACGATGCCTTGTCCCTGCCCCGCCGTCCGGTAAAGGTCCGGTTCGGCGGCGCTGAGGCCAGCGCCGACCTTCTCCTTGCTGACCTTGAGGCCATGACGCCGCGATGACCGCCGCCGATCCCGACTTCCTGCTGTTTCGCGACGGCCTCACCCGCCACCTCGACTGGTTCGCGGCACGTGGGCACAGCGTGCCGTTCTGGTGGCGCGACGATGACGCCATCGAGCCGACCCCGGCGCTCGACCGGCTGCTTGCCATCGCCAACCGCCACGGCATCGAGGTGGCGCTGGCGGTCATCCCCCGGGACGTGCAGCCGGCGCTGGCCGAAAGGCTTTCCGGCGAGACACGTGCCAGCGTGCTGCTGCATGGCTATTGCCACCAGAATTTCCAGGACAAGGCACGCGGAGAGAAGGCCGCCGAGCTTGGCAGCCGGAGGGATCCGGACGCGGCAATTGCCGAATTGCGCGAGGGCGCGGCCCGCCTGTCCGCCCTGTTCGCAGAGCGGTTTCAGCCGGTTCTGGTGCCGCCGTGGAACCGGATCGCTCCGCAGATCGCCCGGCGCCTGCCAGAGGTGGGGGTGCGGGCGCTGTCAACCTTCACCGTGTTCCACCCCCGCGCCTTTGCCCAGGTGCAGACCCACATCGACATGATCAAGTGGAAGAAGGACCGGCGCTTCATCGGCTGGCGCAGCGCGGCGCTCCGGTTCGATTTTCAGCTGGCGCGCCGGCGCACCAACCCGGATGAGCCGATCGGCATCCTGTCGCACCATCTGGCGCAAACCGATGCCTCGTTCGACTTCCTCGACCGGGTGTTCGAGATTCTGGGTGAGCATCCGGGCGCCCGTTTCGCCCGGATCGGCGAGTTGATCCCGCCCCTGCCGGCGCTGACACTGCCGCCGGGACAGCCGGCGGTTAAGCCGTCGGTCCAGACTGCTGAAAAACGGCAAGGACACGTCCGGCGTCCCGGGTAAGCGTCAGCGCGACCCGGGATCGAAGAGCCGGAAGGCAAGCATTCCAATGGATTGGAGCCGAACGCCGTGGCTCCCTGATCCCGATCTCCGCTACGCTGCGTCCGGGAGGACGCCGAGTGGGGGGCGATGACCGGAGCAGAGAGCCCTTGCCTCTCTTCACGGCGTCATCCCGGCCCCCGAGCCGGGATCGGGGAGCCCAAAGACCCGCGTTTTCAATCACCCCGCCCCGAAAGGCCGTGGCCCTCCGGTCCCGGATCTTCGCTTCGCTTCGTCCGGGAGGACGCCGAGTGGGGGGCGATGACCGGAGCAGAGAGCCCTTGCCTCTCTTCACGGCGTCATCCCGGCCCCCGAGCCGGGATCGGGGAGCCCAAAGACCCGCGTTTTCAATCGCCCCGCCCCGAAAGGCCGTGGCCCTCCGGTCCCGGATCTTCGCTTCGCTTCGTCCGGGAAGACGCCCCTAAAGGACCTTTGTCATCACACCCAGCCAGCGGCTAAGCCGCCGGCTTCAAGAGCCGCAGGCGCCAGGTGACGTTCTTCTTGTCCGAGGTCAGGCGGTAATCGTCGAGCACCTGCCAGTCGTCACCGTCGGTGGCCTCCCACAGCCGGGCGATCAGCCGGTTGGCGCCGGACTCCAGCCGCTTGGGCGAATACATCGAAATGGCAATGACACCGCCAGGAGCCAGGAACGGCACGAAGCGCGCGACCACCGCCGCCGGATCCTCGGCGAAGTGCAACACCTCGTTGAAGACGATGGCGGAGAAGGTCTCGCCCTCGGCGGGCGCGAAGGTGTGCATGTCGCCGGCGCGCAGCGAAGCGATCTGCGGATCGACCTCGGCGATGTTCAGCGCGGCCGGGGCCAGATCGACGCCGACATAATGCTTGATGCCCATGGGCTGCAGGCGCTCGTACAACAGGCCCTCGCCGCAGCCGATGTCCAGCACGCTGTCCATCGCATCGTTCAGCGCCAGCCACATGCCGATGATGCCATAGCGTCCGCTCTCGGGCAGGTCGCGCAGGAACGCCCAGCGCCCGGCCCGGTACTCCTCGTCCCATCCGGCGGAGGTGTTCGCGTTCTTGGCCATCTGCATTCTCCGGTTGGCGTCCTGGATCTCAGCCTTGCCGGTCACGGCAACTGCTGTTTCCCGTCACTTATAAGGGTCCGCGGCGTCACGCAAACCGTCGCCGAGGAAATTGAACGCCAAAACGACGATAATGATGGGGATGACCGGCGCCATCAGCCAAGGATAGACCACCACCACGGAGATATCCTGCGCCTCGTTGAGCAGCACCCCCCAGGAGACCGCCGGCCGGCGCAGGCCGAGATTGAGGTAGGACAGTGCGGTCTCGCCAAGGATCATCGCCGGGATCGACAAGGTGGCCGAGGCGATGATGTGGCTGGTGAAGCCGGGCAGAAGATGCTTGCGGATCACCCGCGAGGGCCGCGCGCCCATCAGCGTCGCCGCCTTGGCGTATTCCTCCTCGCGCAGGGCCAGAAGCTTGGAGCGCACAGCGCGGGCCAGCCCTGGCCAGTCGAGCAGACCGAGAATGACGGTGATGCCGAGATAGATCCACACCGGCGACCAGGTCACCGGCAATGCCGCCGACAGGGCCATCCACAAGGGCAGTTCCGGCAGGGAACGCAGGATCTCGATCAGCCGCTGGATCAGGCTGTCGATGACCCCGCCGAAAAAGCCCGCGAGCCCGCCGAAGAACAGCCCCAGCACGATCGAGATGGTCACGCCGATCAAACCGACCGTGAGCGACAGGCGCGCGCCATAGACCAGCCCGGAGAACACATCGCGCCCGAGCCGGTCGGTACCGAGCAGGAACAGCGTGCCGCCCTCGGCCGGGCAGACCAGATGGAAACTGCCCTCGACCAGCCCCCAGAACCGGTAGTCCGGCCCCTTGCAGAAGAACCGGAGCGGCTGCACGTCGGTCCGGTCTTCCTCGAACACCCATTTCACGGTTTCAAGGTCGATGCTGGAGGTCATCCCATAGACGAAGGGGCCGACGAACGACCCTTCGTGAAACAGCCGCAGTTGCTGCGGCGGGGCATATAGGTGATCGTTGGACCGCTCGTTCGCGGAATAGGGCGCGATCAGCTCGGCGAAGGGGACGCACAGGTAGAACAGAAGCAGGATCACGCCGGACCAGACCGCCACCTTGTGACGGCGGAACTTCCACCACATGATCTTCCACTGCGAGGCCTGATAATAGGCCTCCTGCTCCGCCGTCAGCGTCTCGGCCTGGGCCGGATCGAACGGTTCGGGATTGACGTAATGCTCCACCGGGGCGCCGGCCTCGTCCTTCACGCTCACGACGCGGCCCTCCCGCCAAGGCGAATGCGCGGGTCGAGCACCGCCAGCAGCAGGTCCGACACCAGCATGCCGATCAGGGTGAGAATGGCGACGAACAGAAGGATGAAGCCGGCCAGGAACTGATCCTGCGACTGCAGCGCGTTCAAGAGCACCGGCCCCACCGTCGGCAGGTTGAGCACCACCGACACGATCACCGAGCCGGACACCAGCGAGGGGATCAGGTTGCCAATGTCAGCGATGAACGGGTTGAGCGCCATGCGCAGCGGGTATTTCACCAGGAGCCGGGCTTCGCGCATGCCCTTTGCCCGGGCGGTGGTCACGTATTGCCGGTGCAGTTCATCGAGCAGGTTGGCCCGCAGTCGCCGGATCATCGCCGCCGTTCCGGCGGTGCCGATGACGATGGTCGGTACGATGAGATGGGCCAGGATCGACAGCATCTTGTCGACGCTCATCGGCCGGCCGATGTACTCTGGATCCATCAGCCCGCCGATCGACAGGCCGAACCAGCGGTTCGCCAGATAGAGCATGATCAGCCCGAGCAGGAAGTTGGGCGTCGCCAGGCCGATGTAGCCGACAAACGTAAAGCCGTAGTCGCCCCAGGAATACTGGCGGGTGGCGGAGTAGATGCCAATCGGGAAGGAGACGACATAGACGAACAGGATGGTCGCCATGTTGAGGATGATCGTCATCGGCAGCGTCGGCCCGATCACGTCCGCTACCGGCTTTTCATACTCGAACGACCAGCCCCAGTTGCCCTGCAACAACCCGTCGAACCCATGCGGGCCGGGCCACAGCCCGACCCAGATCAGGTAGCGCTCCAGAAACGGCCGGTCGAGCGCGAATTCCGCCCGCAGGAACTCCAGCTTTGCCACGGACGAACTTTCGCCCGCCGCTTTCAGGGCGGCGATCTGGTTGGAAATATAATCACCGGCCGGAAGCTCGATGATGATGAAGGTCAGGAAGCTGATCACCAGAAGCGTCGGGATCATCGTCACCACCCGGCGCAGGATGTAGTAGAGCATCAACCCGTCCTTGTTTCCCTCGGGACCGCCGTCCCGGCGAATGCGTCGTCGTTGTCGTCAAATCGCGGACATCGGAAGCGCGGCAGGCCGCGCCGCCAAGCCTATTTCACAAAGAATTCGTCCATGCGGTGAATGCCGAAATGGGCACCAGGATCCCAGCCGTAGATCCCCTCCTTCGGCACATTGCCCAGCCCCTTGACCACCACCGGCTGGCGCACCTCGGCGACAAGGCCGATGTGGATGGTCTCATCGGCATGGATCTGCAGGATTTCCTGCCAGATCGCGGCACGCTCCTGCGGCGAGGCGGAGACCAGCCAGCGGTCGTAGAGCTCGACCAGCCGTGCGGCGGGCGCCCAGTCTGGCTTCTCGCCGGTCTTGCCCTCGGTTTCGTAGTAATCGCCCCACAGGGACCAGGAGAGGAAATCGCCGCGCACCGGAACGAAATCCTCCGGTGGCATTTCCGAGGTCGGAATGCCGTTCTCAAAGCCGCTCCAGACCGACATGACCAGGAAACCGCTCAGCGCCCGCTCGCGCATGGTGTCGCGCTGGCTTGGCTTGGCGAACAGCTTGACGCCGATCTCCTTCCAGGTCTCGCCCACCAGTTCCAGCGCATCGAGCTGTTCCTGGCTTTCGCCACTGGCCTCGACGATGATTTCCAGCGGCCGGCCATCGGGCAAAAGGCGGGTGCCGTCGCCGCGCCGCTCGGTCAGCCCCATCTCGTCCAGCAGCGCATTCGCCGCCGCAAGGTCGAACTCGGCGTAGGCGTCGCGGTATTCCGGCTTGAACAGCGGGCTGCGCGACAGAACGGTGTCGTTGCCCGGCGTGCCGAAGCCGAGATAGAGCGCCCGGTTGATCATCTGCCGGTCGATGCCGAGCGACAGAGCGCGGCGGAAGCGGGTGTCGCGCAGGGTCTTGCGCCAGACCGGATCCTTCACCGTCAGGTTGGGCAGCAGGGAGATTTCCGAGCCCTTGCTGATCGGCCAGAGCAGGGTCTTGTAGTCGCCGGTCTTCTCGCCCTGCTTGAGGATGGTGATGTCGGAAAAGCCGATATTGCGGGCCTGAAGATCGACCTCGCCCGCCTGGGTCTTGGCCGGGATGATCTTGCCGTCGGCCACGGTCATCACCACCCGGTCCGCATAGGGAAGCTGCTGCCCGGCGGTGTCGACCCGGTGGTAATAGGGATTGCGCTCCAGCACGAAGCGCCGCTCGCCGGCATCCTCGAACCGCACCCAGGGCTGCAGCGTCGGCAGATCCGGATTGCGGGCATTGTACATGTCGTCTTGCTTGTTGAAGAGCGGCGCCCAGCCGCGCAGCTTGCGTACCGCTGCCTGTTTCTTGATCTCCGCCTCATCGGCGTATTTGGCATGGAACTGCTTCAGGTAATGCGCGGGGCGATAGATGAACGGCGGGCGCGACTTGGCCAGTTCCGGCTGGAACAGCGGATTGGGCGTGTCCCAGGTAAAGCGCACCGTGGTTTCGTCGAGCACCTCGAATAGCGGCGGTTCGCCCCCCGCCAGCATGAATGGTGGCAGACCGGAGGGTTGCAGTTCCGGGTTCAGCGCCACATCCTCATACCAGAAGCGGATGTCCTCGGAGGTGAACGGCGCGCCATCCGACCACTTGTGCCCCTCGCGCAGGTGCAAGGTGAACCTGCGGCCCTCCTCCACCTCGAAATCCTTGAGGATGTCCGGGACCAGATTGAGCTCCTCGTCATAGCCAACGAGGCGGGCATAGCCCCAGACATTGATCAGCCGCACGTCCTTGGAGCGACCGATCAACGTATCGATATCGCCGCCCTGCTGGCCCGTGACCCGGCCCTTGGCCTCCAGGTCGACCACCAGAGGCTCGCTCGGCAGGCGCTCGCCCACCGGCGGCAGGTCCTTGCCGACCCGCGCCTCCAGCATGGGCGTCTCCTTGAGATCGAGCGCCAGCGCCGGCGACAGAGCGAAGCCTGCCCCGAAGGCAAGCGCAGCCCCGACAAGGGCGCCGGCGGAAAGAGGAAAACGGCAGCTCATAGAATAGCCTCCCTGGCCGGCTCGGGCCGTGTAGCGGATGCGCCGGGCGCGCAGACGAAATGACCGGGCTTCATTTCGACGAGCACCGGCGCGGTGCCGTCGGTCAGGCGGAACGGTTCGGGCCACAACGACGGCTCGGATGCGCGCTGCTCGTCGAGCGCGGCAAAGTCGAGCGGCGCGTCAAGATCCGGCTCGGGCACCGAGCGCAGCAGCGCGCGGGTGTAGGGATGCAGCGGCTCCTCGACCACGCTTCGGGTTTCCCCGATCTCCACCACGCGCCCCCGACACATCACCGCAACCCGGTCGGCGATATAGTCGACGACCGCCAGATTGTGACTGACGAACAGATACGTCAACCCCAGTTCCGACTTCAGGTCCTTGAGAAGGTTCAGGATTTGCGCCTGAACCGACACATCGAGCGCCGAGGTCGGCTCGTCGCACAGAATGAACTCCGGATTGAGCGCCAGCGCCCTTGCGATGCCGATGCGCTGACGCTGGCCGCCGGAGAAGGAATGCGGATAGCGGCGCAGGAAACGCGGGTCGAGCCCGACCAGCCGCATCAGCTCGCGCACCCGTTCGGCCCGCTCCGCCGGCGTTCCCACCTCATGGATGATCAGCGGCTCCAGCAGGATATCGTTGACGGTCATGCGCGGGTTCAGCGAGGAGAACGGATCCTGGAAGATCAGTTGC
This sequence comes from Stappia indica, assembly GCF_020177335.1. Taxonomy (GTDB): domain Bacteria; phylum Pseudomonadota; class Alphaproteobacteria; order Rhizobiales; family Stappiaceae; genus Stappia; species Stappia indica_B. Next base: position 958,608 of record NZ_JAIVMG010000001.1, read on the forward strand.
ACCCGCTTGCGATAGTCGAGCAACGCCGGCCCGGACAGCCCGGCCACATCCATCGGCCCGGCGCCGGTATCGTAGTGAATCGTGCCGCCGTCAATGTCGATCGCCCGCAGGATCGCCTTGGCCGTGGTGGTCTTGCCCGACCCGGATTCCCCGACGAGCCCCAGGCATTCGCCCCGCCGCACGGTCAGGTTGATGTCGTCCAGCGCCAGAAGCTCATGCGCGCCTCCGCCGAACAAGCCGCTCTTGCGGGTCAGGAAGGTCTTGCTGACATGTTCGAGGCGCACCAGCGGCGCCCCCTTGGCCACCCCGTTCGACCGCCCCCCTGCCAGAAACCCTTCCGCATGGGGCTCGATCGGGCGGATCGGCACCAGCCGTTCCCCCGGTTCCATGCCGATGCGCGGCACCGCGTTGAGCAGCGCCTTCAGATAGGCATGTTGCGGATTGGCGAACAGGGCGCTTGCCGCACCCTTTTCCATGATCCGGCCATGGTAGATCACCACCACCTCGTCCGCCATATTGGCGACGACACCGAAATCATGGGTGATCAGCAGCACGGACATGCTGAGTTCGCTCTGCACGTCCTTGATCAGCTTGAGGATTTCCGCCTGGATCGTGACATCAAGCGCGGTTGTCGGCTCGTCGGCGATCAGCAGCGCCGGATGACAGATCATCGCCATGGCGATCATCGCCCGCTGCCGTAACCCGCCCGACAGCTCGAACGGATAGGAATTCAGCGCCCGGGCGGGATCTGGAAAACGGACCAGCCGCAGCATGTCCCGGGTCAGTTCGCGCGCCTCGGCCGCGTTGACGCCGCGATGCAGCTCGGCCGCCTCGCCGATCTGGTCACCGATGGTGTGCAGCGGCGACAGGGAGGTCATCGGTTCCTGGAAGATGATGGCGATGCGGTTGCCGCGAATGGCCCGCATCTCCTCTCCCTTGCGGTTCAGCGCGGCAATGTCCACCGCGGTACCGCCGGCCATGTCGTTGAACAACAATCGGCCGCCGGTGATTTCCGCCTTCTCCGGCAGCAATCCCATGATGGCCTGGGAAATCACCGTCTTGCCCGAACCGGATTCGCCGACCAGCGCCACCGTCCTGTTCTCGGGAACGGAGAACGACACGTTGTCGACCGCGCGGGCACGCCCCTCACTCGTCACAAAGTCGACGCTCAGGCCGTCGACCGTCAGCACATCCACGTAAACCACCCTCCCCGGCGAATTTTCCGGCCATTATAGGTGTCGCCGCACCAATCGAAAGGCCCCATGCCCGTCCAGACAGTGCGCAGGGCAGATCACACTTCCATGTCTTGCAGTTGACAGCGCCCTTGCCAAGTACGGTCTTTCAACAAGGTGTCAAAAACCTGCACGGCATCGGGAAAAAACTGGCCGGATCCGGAAGAGCAGCGGCCAGATCGGGAACAACACCTATTCCGCCGCGCCGACCGACGAGGCCGCGGGCAGATCGCCAATGAGCGGCGAGGCCCTGTCATCGACCCGCCAGACGGTCACCGCCCCGCTGCGCCCGCGCAGGCGATGAGTGCCCGCAGGAGACGAGGCAATCCCCCCACCCGCCCGGCGGATGGTGTCCTCGCTGGCGAGAATCACCACCTCATCGTCGGGGCTGACATCCCGGCCCAGCGACTGCAGCCGCTCGCACAGATTCACCGCGTCGCCGACCACCGTGTAGTTCCAGCGATCGAGCGCGCCGACATTGCCGACGACCACCTTGCCGCTGTGAATGCCGATGCGCAGTCGCATCGGCGGCTCGCCCCGCTCGGCGCAGGCCCGGTTGTCGGCCCGAAGCGCGGAGGCCATGCCGACACAGGCGCGCACCGCCGCGCGGGCATGGTCGGGCCGGGCATCCGGCGCGCCCCAGAAGGCGAGCATCCCGTCGCCAATGAACTTGTCGACGGTCCCCCCTTCCCGCTCCACCGCCGCCACCAGCAGTGCGAAATGCTGGTTCAGCGCCTCGGCGGTCTCCACCGCTGTCAGGTTCTCCGACAAGGAGGTGAAGCCGACGATATCGGTGAACACGAGGGTGATTTCCATTTCCCGCGCCACCATCGCCTGATCCATGCCAAGACGCATCAGCTTGCGAAACAACGACCGGGGCACATAAGTGTTCATCGCCCGCAGGCCGACCACCATGGCATTGAAGGCCTGATAGACCTGATCCAGCTCGCGAATGCGGCTTTGCGGCAGCGGTTTGACCCGGTCGAATTCCAGCGCCCCGATGTATTGCGCGCGCTTGGCGATCTCCTCCAGCGGCCGCGCGGCCCGGCGCAGCAACAGCACCGCCAGAACCAGCGCGATGACGATCGAGACAAGCCCGACGGTCGCCGAGCCGAACAGGCGCCGTATCTCGCGCGAGATGGTCGAGGCCTCGTAGTACTGCCCGACGATCCACACATCCGGGCCATAGCCCTCCAGCCGCTTGGTCATCGACAGGTGGTCGGGGCCATCGTCATGGGATTCGATGTCGCGCACATCGACCCCCAGGGCACTGGCCTTTTCGAAGGTCTCCATCAACTCGCCCGTCGCCAGGCCGCTCAAGACCGAATCGCCCAGCTCGGAGATGGTGGCCGGCAGGTCGATCGACTTGCCGGTCAGCGCCCGCACCAGCGCCAGATCGGAATAGGCGATCACCTCATCGCCATTGGCCAGGATGAAGACCGTGGCGTCGTCGCCGCCGTCGAGCTGGCGCACCGCGTTGCCGATCTCCTCCGTCGACACCGCCGCCGTCAGGTATCCGGACAGCATGCCGTTGTTCACCAGCGGCACGGTGACATTGGCATAGAGTTCACCGCTCGCCTGCACCAGGGGCCCCCAGGTCGCGCCGGATCGCGCGGTGACCTTCGGCAGGACGTAGCGCTCGGAAACCTCCGGCACCTGTTGCCGCTGGAACGGCCAGAGCCGGCCGGTCTCACCGCGATAGATGCCGAACTCCTCGCCGCTGACATCGGTGATCACAAGCACGTCGATCACCATGTTGGAGTAGACCGCGGCAAGCAGGGACGGCTTCAACTGCTCGAATTGATCCAGACCGATCTCACGGTTGTCAAAGAGGTTCTTCAGCTCCAGCACCGCGCCGGCGGCAAGATCGAGATGGTCGCTGACCTGCTGCGCCAGGGCATTGGTGGTGAGCACCGCCTTGTCGTTCAGCAGAGAAAAGGTGTTGCGGATATTCGCGGTGACGGCGAGACCAAGCACCAGCAACATCGACACGGTCAAAAGCGCGCCGAAGGCCGTGCTGACAAGCGCGGTCATCGAAATGCCGCGCACGCTCTTCACGCTCTTGGTGCCGAACACTGTCAGCCGTTTCAACATGCTTGACCGATTACCCTTCGCTCGCCGTTGCCACTGCGGGTAGCATACTCCGGTTTTCAGTCCAAACGTGATTCACCGAGGCGCCCCCTCCTCCCGGCTGTACTCAATCCCCGCGAGCGGTTAAGCAGCCATGACGAGCATGCCCTGCCGCCGGAGCCACAATGACCGTGATCGACTACGAAGCAGAATACAACAACCGGGCTCTGGTGCCCGAGCATCCGTCGCTGATCGAGGGCTGGCGCCGGGATGCGGCCGCCTACCGCAATGAAGCGAACGCGGAACTGGATATTTCCTACGAGCTTTCGCCGCGCGCCGCCTATGACCTGTTCCTGCCCGCTGGCGGACTGCCGTCACGAGGCGTCATCGCCCTGTTCCTGCATGGCGGCTACTGGCAGGCGCTCGACCGCAGCTTCTTCTCGCACATGGCGCGCGGGCCGGTGGCTCATGGCATTCCCACGGTGATCGGCAACTACGACTTGTGCCCGGATGTACGTATCGGCGACATCACCGAGGAAATCCGCCGGCTGATCGCCCATCTGTGGGACCGCTACCGCAAGCCGGTCGTCGTCTATGGCCATTCGGCTGGCGGTCACCTTACCGCCGAGATGCTGGCCACAGACTGGCGCCAGCGCGGTCTGCCGCCGCGCCTCGTGCCCGCCGGCCTTGCCATATCTGGCCTGTTCGACCTTCAGCCGCTGGTGAGCACATCGCTCAACACCAATCTCCGGCTCGACCGGCAGGAAGCCATCGCCGCCTCGCCGATTGCCCGGATCGCACCGGCCGGCACGGCCCTGATCGCGGCGGTGGGCGGCGATGAATCCTCCGAATTCCTGCGGCAATCGCGGATCATCGCCGACATCTGGGGACGCGGCGGCGTCGACACCACACTCGACATTCGCCCGGGAGAGAACCATTTCACCGTGATCGCCCCGCTGGCCGATCCAGACAGCGACCTGACCGCCGCGCTGGTGGCCCAGGCCCGGAAGATCTGCTGAACGCCCCCCAATTCCCCGCCGCAAAATATGACACCGGTCAATGCACCGCCCCGTCCTCGCCGACATCGTGGTGGTCAAGCCATTGCCAAGCGGGCGCCCCGGACCTTCCGGGCTTGCCCTGCCGCCGAAACAAGGAGCCCTTGATGCGTCCCGACACCCCCGCACCGGTTCGCCTGGAAGATTACCGACCGACGGATTTCGCGATCGACACCGTGTCTCTGGACATTCGCCTCGCCCCGAAGGCGACCCAGGTGCGCGCGCGTCTTGCCATCCGGCGCCGTGACACCGCCGCGCAAGGCACCCCGCTGGTACTCGACGGCGACGAACTCGATCTTGTCAGCCTGGCGCTCGACGGCCGTCCGCTCGCCGCTGACGAGTACACCGCCGCGCCGGACCGGCTGGAGATCCGGGCGCTGCCCGAAGGCCCCTTCGTGCTGGAGATCGAGACCCGGCTCGATCCGGATGCCAACACCAAGCTGATGGGGCTTTACCGCTCAAGCGGCACCTATTGCACCCAGTGCGAGGCCGAAGGCTTTCGCCGTATCACCTATTTCCTCGACCGGCCCGACTGCCTGTCGGTCTACACCACCCGCATCGAAGCGCGCGAAAGCGACGCCCCGGTGCTCCTGGGCAATGGCAATCCGGTGGAGGCTGGACGGATCGAGGGCACGGATCGCCACTATGCGGTCTGGCACGACCCGCACCCCAAACCCGCCTATCTGTTCGCCATGGTCGCCGGCGACCTTGCCCGGGTCTCCGACCGCTTCACCACCGCCGACGGGCGCGATGTCGCGCTCAACATCTACGTGGAACACGGCAACGAAGGCGCCTGCGACTGGGCGATGGACAGCCTCAAGCGCTCCATGCGCTGGGATGAAGAGGTCTTCGGGCGGATCTACGATCTAGAGGTGTTCAACATCGTCGCCGTTTCCGACTTCAACATGGGCGCGATGGAGAACAAGGGGCTGAACATCTTCAACGACAAGTATGTTCTCGCCAGCCCGGACACTGCCACCGATCAGGATTACGCCGGCATCGAGGCGGTGATCGCCCATGAGTATTTCCACAACTGGACCGGCAACCGGATCACCTGCCGCGACTGGTTCCAGCTTTGCCTGAAGGAGGGGCTGACCGTCTTCCGCGATCAGGAATTCTCTTCCGACATGCGCTCGCGCCCGGTCAAGCGCATCGCCGATGTGCGGCTGTTGAAGTCGCATCAGTTCCCCGAGGACGCCGGCCCCCTCGCCCATCCGGTGCGCCCGCGGCTCTATCACGAGATCAACAACTTCTACACCGCCACCGTATATGAGAAGGGCGCCGAGGTGGTGCGGATGCTGAAGGCTCTTCTGGGGCCGGAGGACTTTCGCGCCGGCATGGACCTGTTCTTCGACCGGCATGACGGTGAAGCCACCACCGTGGAAGCGTTTCTCGCCTGTTTCCAGGAGGCGAGCGGCCGCGATCTTGCCCAGTTTTCCCTGTGGTACGAGCAGGCCGGTACGCCGACCCTGACGGTTGACAGCAAGTACGAGCCCGAGGCCCGGCGCTTCACCATGACGGTGCGCCAGAGCGTTCCGCCGACCCCGAAGCAATCGGCCAAGAAGCCGATGACGATCCCGCTCAAGGCAGCGCTGATCGGCCCGGACGGGACGGAGATGACCGGTTTGAGCGTCGCCGGCGCGGAAATGACCGGCGACACCCTGCACATTCGCAACCCGTCGCACATGATCGTCTTTTCCGACGTGCCGGCCCGTCCGGTGCCGTCGTTGCTGCGCGAGTTTTCCGCGCCCGTGCACCTGAAATCGGATCTGTCCGACGCGGACCTTCTGTTCCTCGCGGCCCGGGACACCGACCCGTTCAACCGCTGGCAGGCGTTGCAGTCGGTGGCGCTCAGTGCGCTGATCAAAGCGACCCAGGCCGCCGCCAGCCAACGGCCGATCACGGTCGATCCGGCGCTGGTGGAGGCGTTCGGCGCCAACATCGCCGATGACAGCCTCGATCCGGCCTTCCGCGCGCTCTGCCTGCAGTTACCTGGCGAAACGGACCTTGCCCGCGAAATCGGCAAGGACGTCGATCCGGAGGCGATCTGTCAGGCACGGCGACAGGTGCGGGCAACCATCGCCGACGCACTGGCCGAGACCATGCTGGCCACCTACACCGCCATGACCAGCCCCGGACCGTTCTCCCCCGATGCGGCGGCGAGCGGGCGCCGCGCCCTGCGCAACGTGCTGCTGGAGTATCTCGGCCATGGAACAGGCGGGCAGGATGGCACCTTGGCACAGGCCCATTTCGATGCTGCCGACAACATGACGGACCGGGCGGCGGCGCTCGGGGTTCTCGTCCACGCCCGGCTGCCCGGACATGAGGAGGCGCTTGCCGCATTCGCGGACCGGCATGCAGGCACGCCGCTGGCCCTAGACAAGTGGTTCACCATCCAGGCCACCGCCCCCTTTGGCGATGCGCTGGAAACGGTGAAGCGGCTGACCGCCCACCCCGGCTTCTCGATGGGCAATCCGAACCGGGTTCGGGCTCTGATCGGCGCCTTCGCCACCGGCAACCAGAGCCAGTTCAACCAGGCCGATGGCGCCGGCTTCGACTATCTGGCCGAGGTTGTGCTTGGCCTCGACAAGACCAATCCGCAGGTGGCCGCGCGTCTTGCGTCGGCGTTCCGTTCCTGGCGGGCGCTCGAACCGGAACGGCAGGCCCGGGCGGAGGCGGCGCTGCGCCATGTGGCCGCCACCGGCGAGCTGTCGCCGGATGTGCGCGACATCGTCGACCGTTGCTTGCAATAGGCCTGACGAACTCAATTTGACGCTGCGTCCCGCCGGATTTTGCGCCGATGCGCAAAGCCCGGCGGGATTTACTTTTGATTAACCATATTTTTCCTGAGAGACTCTAGACAAATCAGACGAATACGATTCAAATGAAATTGATTCGAGGGCGCCTCGCGCTCACCTTTGCGGCTAATTTGCGGCTTAATCGACACATCGGGAGCTACCACGATGGCGCGCGCCTTTGTCGGCACTGCGTCCGCGCGTCGATTCGCGGACTTGATCCGGAAACACCGGAACAGTAAGTCGCTGACCGGCCACATCCGCTTGCTGGCCCAGCCAGCCTATCAGCGCCTGTTACTCGCCGAACCGATCTTCCGCCGCACCATTCCGATCCTGTGCGTCGTCTTCGTGGCCACCCTTGCCGTCTATCGCGCGCTCATCCTGTCCTATGAGCATCAGGAGACCGACCGGCGCGCGCAGGACGACCTGACGATGATCGCCACCACCCTGGCCGCCCGTCTCAGCCTGTCCGAAACCGCCCTGCCCGAACAGGGCTTCCGCACCGCGCTTCAGGCAGAGCTCGCCGACAGCCTGCCACCGCGCGCCACCAGCGACGCACGCCAGATCCTGGTCGCCGATCCGGATGGCAAGGTGGTTGCCAGCGCACCGATCCGCACCGATTGGGAAGGAATGCTTCTCGCCGACATTCTCGGCGCCGGGCAGCCGCTGACCGTCTTCGGTGCCCGCGCCGGCGTACTGACGATTGCTGCCGACACCGACGAGGAGGCCTATGCCACCGTCCACCACCTGAACGGCCGGCTCGGCATGGTGGCGCTGACCCAGCCCAAGGACATGATCTTCGCCGACTGGCGCGCCAGCGTCTCGGCCAATGTCACCTTGTTTGTCGGCACCGCCTCGGTGCTGCTGGTGCTAATCTACGCCTTCTTCGCCCAGGCAACGCGGGCCGAACAGGCGGACCAGATTTACGCCGCGACCCGGGCGCGCATCGACCTGGCGCTGAGCCGGGGGCGCTGCGGCCTGTTCGACTGGGATCTGTCGCGCGGCCGCATCTTCTGGTCGGCCTCGCTCTATGAAATGCTGGGCATGCCCGCGCGGGACGATATTCTCGGGTTTGCCGAGATTTCCGCCCTCACCCACCCGGACGACGTCGATCTCTACAAGCTGGCGGAAAGCCTGCTGGAGACCGGCGAGACCACCGTCGACCAGATGTTCCGCATGCGCCATGCCAATGGCGAATGGGTCTGGCTCAGGGCCCGGGCGGAGGTGCAGAGCGAGCCGGGGATTTCCGAGCCGCACCTGATCGGCATCTGCATCGACGTCACCGAGCAGAAGCAGCTCGCCGAGCAGAGCCGCACCGCGGACCTGCGCCTGCGCGATGCGATCGAGACGATTTCCGAGGCCTTCGTTCTGTGGGACACGGAAAACCGGCTAGTGATGTGCAACTCCAACTACCAGACCCTGCACAACCTGCCAAACGCGGCGATCCGGGCTGGAACGCCCTATGCGCAGGTCATGGCCTCCGCCCGCCAGACGGTGGTGTCGGCAAGCCCGACCATCGGCAGCGACGGCAGCGATCCCTCCTCCAGCTACGAGGCTCAGCTTGCCGACGGGCGCTGGCTGCAGATTTCCGAACGGCGCACCAAGGACGGCGGTTTCGTCTCCGTCGGCACCGACATCACCGCCCTGAAGCGGCATGAGGAAAAGCTGATGGAGAGCGAACGCCGGCTGATGGCCACGGTCGCGGACCTCCGCCAGTCGCGGCAGAAACTTGAGGTTCAGGCGCAGCAACTGGTCGAGCTTGCCGAGAAATACTCCGAGGAGAAGACCAAGGCCGAGGAGGCCAATCAGGCCAAGTCCGAATTCCTCGCCAACATCTCACACGAACTGCGCACGCCGCTGAACGCCATCATCGGCTTTTCCGAGATCATGGATCAGGGCATGTTCGGCCCGCTCGGCTCCGACAAGTATCGGGAATACTGCACCGACATTCACGACAGTGGCCGCTACCTGCTGAATGTGATCAACGACATTCTCGACATGTCGAAGATCGAGGCCGGGCGCATGGAGCTGAAGCGCGAAGAGGTCGACCTCGTCAGCATCGCCGCCGATGCCACCCGTATCATCTCCGCCGCCGCTGCGGAAAAGACCATCACCGTGGAGCGTCAGACAGAGGACAACCTCGCCCTTGTCGGCGACCGCCGGGCGATCAAGCAGGTGCTGTTGAACCTGCTCGCCAATGCGGTGAAATTCACCCCCGATGGCGGCTCGGTCACCCTCGATGCCCGCCGGGATACCGACGGCAAGGCGGTTACCGTCACCATCTCCGACAATGGCATCGGCATCCGCCAGACCGACATCGCCCGGCTCGCCAAGCCGTTTGTCCAGGTCGAGAACCAGTTCACCAAGACCCACAAGGGCTCGGGCCTCGGCCTTGCCATCGCCCAGTCTCTGGTGAAGATGCATGGCGGCGACATGGTCATCCAGTCGGAAGTGGGCAAGGGCACCCGCGTGACCGTGTCCCTGCCGGTCCACCCGCAGGACGCCTGAGGCGTCCCCAAACAGCTGACAAAAGGCTACGGCACTTTCCGCGTCATTCCGGGCAAGCCTCAAGCGCGACCCAGGATCGGAGAGCCAGAAGACTGGCATTTCCAATAGACTGGAACCGAAAGGCCGTGCCTCCCCGATCCCGGCTCGGGGGCCGGGAGGACGCCGAGGCGCGGGGCAACGACTTCCACCATACGCAGGAGCTCCGTCATCCCCGATCCCCGCATGATAGACGAGTTCACCGCAATGAGTTGATGACGCACTGAAAGGGCTTTGTCATCACCCGCAGGACGCCTGAGGCGTCCCGCCGCGCGTCCTGCCAATCAGCCGCACTTCCAGTCCAGCCAGTCGCTGGTTCAGCCGGTCGCTTCCTTCTCCGCTTTCACCGGACCGACGATCCGCTCGAAACAGGCGCGGACGTCCCCTTGCATTTCCGCCAGGCGATGTTCCAGATGGGCGAAATCCGGTGCCTCGCCAGCATGAACCAGGAGATCGCGCACGCCTTTGGGCACCTCTTCGGCCCTGAACCGGCCTTCCAGCGCCAGACGCTGCACCTGGGTCAATGCATGATAGGTCCGGCCGGCCGGCAGCAGCACTTCCGCATCCTCCGGCGCCAGGAAGCCGGAACGCAGGCAGCGTTCCAGCGCGGTTTCGGTGGTCTGTGACAGGATGCCGGAATCCGCGGCAGCGTTGACCAGTTGCAGGAACTGGGCAATGAACTCGATGTCGACCAGACCGCCGGCGACCTGCTTCAGATCCCAGATGTCCTTGCTGCCCTTCTCCGCTTCGATCCGGGCGCGCATCGCCGCCACCTCGCCGGCCACCGCCGCACGGTCGCGCGGCCGGGCCAGCGTCTCGCGAATGGTGGCCTCGATCCGGGACTGGAACGCCGGGGTGGAAGCGCAGATCACGCGGGCACGGGTCAGCGCCATGTGCTCCCAGGTCCAGGCATCCTTGACCTGATAGTCCTCGAAGGCGGAAAGGCGGGTGGCCAGCGGCCCGGCATTGCCCGAGGGCCGCAGGCGGAAATCGACCTCGTAAAGCCGCCCTTCGGCGGTCGGCGCGGAGAGCGCCGCCACCAGCCGCTGGGTCAGGCGAATGAAATACTGCCCCGGTGCCATCGGCCGCTTGCCGTCGGTCGCGGTCACCGCCTCGTCATGCTCATAGAGCAGGATCAGGTCGAGATCGGACGAGGCGGTCATCTCCCGCCCGCCGAGCTTGCCCATGGCCAGCACTGCCCAGTCCGCGCCGGGCAGACGTCCGTGGTTCTCCGCCACATGGTCGATCACATGCGGCAGCAGGCCGGCGACGATCTGCTCCGCCAACCGGGCCAGCGCCTCGCCCACCTGATTGGGAGTGAGAGTATCGGAGAGAAGCCGCAGGCCGATCAGGAACTGTTGTTCCTGGGCGAAGATCCGCGCCCGATCGAGCGCGTCCTCGTAGAAACGAGCCAGCTTCAAGGTCCGCTCCAGACCGGCGGCAAATTCCGGCGAGGTCGGCATCGGCCCGAAAAACGCCGGATCCAGCACCGCGTCGAGCACATGCACCCGCCGCGACACCACTTCGGCCAGGCGCGGCGCCGCGCCCATCACCGTTGCCAACAGCTTCAGGAGTTGCGGATTGGAGCGCAGCAGGGAGAAGAGCTGCACACCGGCCGGAAGTTTCGACAGGAAGCCATCGAAGGCAAGCAGTGCCTGATCGGCATTGTCGGTGCCGGCCAGTGCGTCAAGCAACACCGGATGCAGCTCGGTGAGCCGTTCGCGGGCCTTGGACGAGCGCACCGCCGGATAGCGGCCGAAATGCCAGGCGCGGATGATCCGCGCCGCCTCGCGCGGGCGCTTGTAGCCGAGCCGCGACAGGGTCTCCAGGGTGCCCGGGTCGTCATCGTCGCCGGTGAACACCAGATTGCCGAGTTCAGACGCCAGTTCCGGCTCGTTCTCGAACAGCGCCGAATAGTGGGTCTGCACCGTCGACAACTGAGCACGCAACGCCGCTTCGAATTTCGCCAGATCGGCAAAGCCCATCAGCCGCGCCACCCGCATCCGCTCGGCGTCGTCGGCGGGGAGGATGTGGGTCTGCTCGTCGTTGAGCATCTGGATGCGGTGTTCCACATGGCGCAGGAACACATAGGCGGCGGTCAGCTCGTCGCGGGTCTCACCGGAAATCCACTCCAGCTCCGCCAGGGTCGCCAGCGTCTCCAGCGTGCGCTTGCCGCGCAGTTCGGTAAGCCGCCCGCCGGCGATCAGTTGCTGCGTCTGGGCGAAGAACTCCACCTCACGGATGCCGCCGCGCCCGAGCTTGACGTTGTGGCCGGCAACGGCGATCTGACCATGGCCCTTGTGCACATGGATCTGACGCTTGATCGAGTGCACATCGGCTATCGAGGCATAGTCGAGATACTTGCGCCAGATGAACGGGGCAATCTCCTTCAGGAACGCCTCGCCCGCCGGCACATCGCCGGCACAGGCCCGCGCCTTGATCAGCGCCGCCCGCTCCCAGTTCTGACCAAGGCTTTCGTAGTAAACTAGGGCCGCCGGGATCGACATGGCCAGCGGCGTGGCCCCCGGGTCCGGCCGCAGCCTGAGATCCGTGCGGAACACGTAGCCCTCCGCCGTACGGTCGCCCATGATCTTGACCAGCCGCTTGGTCAGGCGGACGAATTCCACCGGCGCCTCGGCGCCGCCGGTGATCGGCGCATGCTCAGGATCATAAAGGACGATCAGATCGATGTCGGAGGAGTAATTCAGCTCGAAGGCGCCGTATTTGCCCATGGCGAGGGCCACGAAACCGCACCCCTTTTCCGGCCGATCCGGATCATTTGGGGCGAAGCGACCGCGCCGTTCAAGATCCCACAGGCAAAAGCGGATCGCGGCGGTCAGCGCCGCATCGGCGAAGCCGCTGAGCGCGGCGGTCACCGCCGTCAGGTCGAGCGCCCCGCCGATATCCGCCAGCCCGAGGGTCAGCGCCAGATCCTTCTTCAGCGCGCGCAGGCGCGCCATCAGGTCCCCCTCCTCCTCGCAGCGCAGCGCTTCGGCCGCCGCAATCAGCGATCGCACGCGCTCGGCCGGCACGCTGGTGAGGATCTCCCCAAGGCGCGGCGGATCGGAGCAGGCAAGATCGCGCAAGTAGGGCGCGTTCGACAGCACGCCGCCGAGGAAGGTTTCCGCCTTGTGCCGGCTTTCCTTACCGTCCAGCATGGCCAGCGCCGGCTCCAGATCGGCAAGGGTCGCCTCGGCCACCGCCGCGTCCCGCGCCTCCGGCAGGACGGTCAGCGCCGCCATCAAGGGCGCCATCGCACCCGCACCTTGCGTCTCACCCACCATCTCCAACGCCACCTTCATTCCCCTGCTTTCCCGCCTTCGCCTTGCCCAGCGGCAGCTCCAGCGCCGCCCTCAACCCCGGCGCGGCGTCCTCCAGCACGAGCCGCCCGCCATGCAGCCGGGCCACCGCGTTGACGAGACTGAGCCCCAGTCCCGACCCGGGCAGGTTGCGACTGGCCTCCAGCCGGACGAACCGCTGCACGGCTCGCGTCCGGTCGGCCTCGCCAATCCCCGGACCATGATCGCGGACCGACAGCCGCACCTCGTCGCCGGTCCGCGCCACCGCCAGTGTCACCTTTAGCGGATCCGCCCCTTCCGGCGTACCGTATTTCAACGCATTCTCGATCAGATTGATCACCGCCTGAACCAGCAGCTCGCGATTTCCATGCAGACCGAGGCCAGACGCGGCCTCCACGGTGAGGCTGCCGCCCGCATCCTCCACCACGGGGGCGTAGAGTTCCGCCACCTCAGCGACAAGTTCTCCCGCATCGAGATCAACAAGCGCCGCGTCGGAGGAGCCCGCCTCGATGCGCGCAATCCGCAGAAGCGCATCGAAGGTGCGGATCAAGCCGTCGCAATCCTCGATGGTGCGAGACAGGGCATCATCACTTGGCGCGCCCTCCCCGCCCTGGCGCATCGCCTCCTCCAGCCGGTTGCGCATCCGCGTCAGCGGCGTCTTCAGGTCATGGGCGATGTTGTCGGAGACCTCCTTCAGCCCCTGCATCAGCGCCTCGATGCGCTCCAGCATGGCGTTGAGGCTGACCGCCAGCCGGTCGAATTCATCGCCGCTGCCATCGACCGGCAACCGCTCCGACAGATCCCCTTGCATGATCCGCTGACCGGTGGCCGACATGGCGTCGATGCGTTTCAGCACCCGGCGGCTGACGAACACCCAGGTCACCAGCCCGAGCGCGGCGATCACGAACAGCCAGAAGCGCATGGCCTCGGACAGAAGATCGCGGAAAAACTGATGCTCGCGCAGGTCCCGGCCGACCAGCAGGCGGAAACCGCCGCTGAGCTGGAACACCCGGACAAAGGCCTCGCGCTTGGCGCCGCCGCCGAACGGCGCGTAGGAGACCCGCTGCAACTCACCGCTTTCACCGGAGAAAACCCGCTCGCCGAGCCCTTCCACATTGCCCGCCAGCACGTTGCCGGCGAAATCCGTGACCAGATAGAGGCTCGCACCGGGCTGGCGCGCCCGCGCGTCGATGGTGGCGACAAGGCCGCGAATGCCGCCGGTGCGGTAGCGCTCGGCCAGACCGGAGATTTCCGCATCGACCGTTTCCACCACCTGCTCATGCAGCAGCGAGGCGGTGTTCTGGGAGAGGTAGACGATCACCGCACCGGAGGCGAGCGTCAGCGCCGCCAGATAGATCAGCGCCAGCTTGAACGCGGTGGTGCGGAACAGCTTACCGAGAGATGTCACGGATCGTGTACCCGGCGCCTCGGATGGTGTGCAGCAGCGGCTTGTCGAAGTCCTTGTCGATCTTGCCCCGCAGCCGCGAGATATGCACATCGATCACATTGGTCTGCGGGTCGAAGTGATACTCCCACACATGCTCCAGCAGCATGGTCCGGGTCACCACCTGACCGGCGTTCTGCATCAGATATTCCAGCAGCTTGAACTCACGCGGCTGCAAGGGAATGTCCTGCCCACCGCGCGAGACGGTGTGGCTCAGCCGGTCCAGCACCAGATCGCCGACGGTGTAGCGGGTCTCCACCTCCTGCTGGCGCGGCCTTCGGCCAAGCGCCTCGACCCGGGCCAAAAGCTCAGAGAAGGCATAGGGCTTGGGCAGATAGTCGTCGCCGCCGGCACGCAGGCCGGTCACCCGGTCATCGACCTGGGCCAGCGCCGACAGCACCAGCACCGGGGTGTGGTTGCCTTCGCCGCGCAAGGTGGAGACCACCGACAGACCATCGCGCTTGGGCAGCATCCGGTCGACCACCAGAACGTCATAGGGCGCGGTCGCGGCCAGCTCATAGCCCGCCTCGCCATCGGCGGCATGGTCGACCACATGCCCCGCCTCGCGCAGGGCCTTGGCCAGATAGTTGGCCGCTTCGACATCGTCTTCGACAATCAAAATACGCATGATGGTCTGGATTTCACCGTTGCTGGCGGGGTGGACGTGGACGGCGCGCAAACCGGCCCGCCGGAGAAGCTCTCCGCGCGCACCGGTCGCCATATCGGATCCTGCCCGATTTAACACAGAAAGGTTGACCAATTTCCAGCCGGGCGAAGACCCGAACGGATCACCCCGCCAGATGGCGGGATGATCCCTGTTTTCAAGTCAGGTCGCCGGATCAGCCGCGAGCAACCGGCACCGCCACGAAGCGGGTGGCGGCATCGCCGCGCTGGACACGCATCAGCACCGCCTTGCGACCCTTTTCATCGGCAGCGAGCACCGCCTCGGCCACATCGCGCGGGGCGTTCACCTCGCGGCCGGCGATCTCCAGGATCACGTCACCACGACGCAGGCCCTTCTCGCTGGCGGTGCTGTCGGGCGCCACATCGGTAACGACCACACCACGTTCTCCGGCACCGACCGCCTTGGCGGAGGCGAGTTCAACCCCGAGCTCCTCAACAAAGGCCGAGCCCTTGTCCCCGGACTTGCCAGCGCGGGCAGCCAGCTTGCCCGGCTCCTTCAATTCGCCCAGCGTCACGACGACGGTCTTCTCCTTGCCATCGCGCCAGATCGACAGGTCGACCTTGCTTTCCGGCGGGTAGCTGGCGATCTTGCGCGCAAGATCGCGCGGCCCGTCGACAGTCTTGCCATCGACCTTCAGGATCGTGTCGCCGGACTGAACGCCCGCCGCCAGCGCCGGGCTGTCATCCTGAGCCTCGGCGACGATCGCGCCCTTGGCCTCGGTCAGACCGATGCTCTCGGCGATATCCTCGGTCACCGGCTGGATCTGCACGCCGAGCCAGCCGCGCACCACCGTGCCATCGTCGCGCAGGTCAGCAACAATATCCGTTGCCGTGGACGCGGGAATGGCGAAGGCGATGCCGACGTTGCCGCCGGAGGGCGAGAAGATCGCCGCGTTGACGCCAATCACCTGGCCCTTGGTGTTGAAGGCCGGGCCGCCGGAATTGCCCCGGTTGACCGGTGCGTCGATCTGGATGAAGTCGTCATAGGGACCGGCGCCGATGTCGCGGCCACGGGCCGAGACGATGCCGGCGGTCACCGAGCCGCCCAGGCCGAACGGATTGCCGACCGCGACCACCCATTCGCCGACCTCCGGCGCGTCATCGGCGAATTCCACGTAGGTGAACTTGGTGTCCGCATCGACCTTCAGCAGTGCCAGATCGGTGCGTTCGTCCGAGCCGATAAGGCGGGCGTCGTACTCATGCCCGTCATCGGTGACGATGGTGAACTCCGTGCCGTTTGAGACCACATGTTCGTTGGTCACCAGATAGCCGTCATCAGTGATGAAGAAGCCCGAGCCCTGGCTCTGGCCGAAGCGCTTGGGACCGCCGCGCTCCCCGCCCTGGCCGCGCCCATCCTCACCGAAGCGGCGGAAGAAACGGTAGAGCGGGTGGTCGGACGGCAGGTTCTCAAAGCCCGGCATGCCACCCGGGGCCGACATCATCTTCGGCTGAACCTCGGTGCGCACCCGCACACTGACCACCGCCGGTTTCACGCCGGCAACCACTGCGGCAAAGCTCTGCGGCGCGGCGGCATCGACGCGCACCGGATCGGCCAGAGCGAACTGGCCCGGAACGAGGGTCTGGGCGGTCAGGGCGCCGGCGAGACCCAGCGCGACCGCACCAGCCAGCACGCTGGCACCGCGCGAGCGGGAGCGGCGGGGCGCCTTGATTTCACGAATGTCACGCATGTCGGTTCTCCACGTCTTGGATCGAAACTCGTCAGGTCCGGTGGCTGCGTCCTTGCGCCGCCGGTCCCTGTTGTCCCGTCCTATATGGAGACCGCCGCCTTACCGCTGCCTGTCGGCGGGATTAAGCTTTTGTAATGTTGCCGATACCGGCTCTTCCTCTTCCAGCCGGGTCACCACCAGGGCGCCGGCCTCCAACGTCCGGTGCACCGGGCATTTGTCGGCAATTTCCTGCAGGCGCTGACGGGTGGCCGCGTCGAGGCTGCCCTCGATCCGCAGCACCCGGTCGAACCGGTCGATGCGCCCGCCCTTGCCCTTCAGATCCTCGTCGCACTCCATGCAGTCATCGGCATGAACCTTGGCGTGATAGACCCGCGTGGAGATCCGGTCGACGGCAATCCCCTTGCGTTCGGCATACATGCGCAGGGTCATCACCGTGCAGGCGCCGAGCGCGGTCGACAGGTAGTCATAGGGCGACGGGCCGCTGTCGAAACCGCCCACTGCCTCTGGCTCATCGGCCAGCATCCGGTGCGCACCGCTCGTGACCATCGCCTGGAACTTGCCCTGCCCGGTTTCGCTGACGAGCACGCCGGGGCTCGCCTCCTCTTCCGCCTCAGACGCCTCGCTGGCGAGATAGCGGGCGGCCCACGCGGCGATCACCCCGGCGGCATAGATTGCATCCGCCGGATTGCTGAGCAGGTGATCGGCGGTGTCGAGCGAGACGAAGCTTTTCGGATGCTTCGCCGCCACGAACAGCGCGGTCGCGTTGTCGATGCCGACGATCTCGTCCCGAGGCGCGTGCATGACGAGCAGAGCCTTCTTCAGATGCTCCACCTTGCCGCGCACGCTGTGGCCGGCGATGTCATCGAGGAACTGCCGGC
Source organism: Stappia indica (assembly GCF_020177335.1). GTDB lineage: Bacteria > Pseudomonadota > Alphaproteobacteria > Rhizobiales > Stappiaceae > Stappia > Stappia indica_B. The sequence continues at coordinate 976,297 of NZ_JAIVMG010000001.1, forward strand.
GGATGGTGAAGCTGCGGCCATCGAGCGTGACGTCCGCCTCGCCTTGCACGCGGATGGTCTCCAGATCGCCGCGGAAATTATGCACCACATGCTCGGCATCGGCCGGGGCGCCGATGGTCGCCACAGCCACCGCTTCGGGAATTTCGCTCGCCACCGCCAGCATCGCCGCCCCGCCCAGCGAATGACCGATCAAGAGGCGCGGCGCCTCGTAATTGGCGCGCAGGAAGGCCGCCGCCTTCAGCAGATCGCCGACATTGGAGGAAAAGTTGGTGGAGGCGAAGTCGCCGCCCGAACCGCCAAGGCCGGTGAAGTCGAACCGCAGGACGCCAATCCCCTCGCGGGTCAGGGCCTCAGAGATCCGCCGCGCCGCCACCAGATCCTTGGAACAGGTGAAGCAATGGGCGAACAGCGCATAGGCGCGGACCGGGCCGGTCGGCAGGTCCAGACGGGCAGCCAGTTCCGCGCCTTGTGCGCCGGGGAAAGTCAGTCGAATGGGGGTCGCGGACAAATCGGTCTCTCCCTGTTCACGCGCGCCGGAGGATCAATGCGCCGCCGGGCAAGGCTAGGTCGGAACTCAAGAAGGGGGAACAAAAGCGGCGGGCCGGCGGCTCACTTGCCGTCGGCACCCTTGTCCAGCAACCGGTCCAGCGCGGCCTGCTCTTCGGCGCTCAACCCCGTGGGCTCACCCACCGTGCCGGCGACCGTGCGCCGCCGCGCGTTCATCACCAAGACGAACGCACCGATCAACAGCATCGCCGGCGCGATGGTCCACAGAAGCAGCGTGTGCATGGAAAAGCGCGGCTTCAGGAGCACGAACTCGCCATAGCGCGAGACGAGGAAATCGATCACCTCGCCATTGCTGTCACCGGCGACAAGACGCTCGCGCACCAGAATGCGCAGATCCTTCGCCAGCGGCGCGTCGCTGTCGTCGATGGACTGGTTCTGGCAGACCAGGCAACGCAGGTCCGCCGATAAATCGCGGGCCCGCTGCTCCAGAACCGGATCGGACAACACCTCATCGGGCGCCACCGCCCGGGCAGGAACCGGACCGAGCAGGGCAACCGTCATCATCGCCAGAAGGCAGGCGGACAGAATGCGCATCATCGCCCCCCCTATTCCGCTGGAACCATGCGCTGGCGCGCCGGCTTCGGAGCTCCGACGCGCAAGCGCCGGTCGAACAGCGACAGCGCACCGCCAAAGGCCATCACCAGACAGCCGAGCCAGATCAGCGTCACCAGCGGCTTGTGGTAGACGCGGATATCCGCGCCGCCGTCGTCATGCACCTCACCGATCGACACATAGACCTGCGAAAACCCGAAGGTGACGATGCCCGCTTCGGTGGTCGGCATCTTCCGGGCGGTGTAGAGCCGCTTGGCCGGATCGGTTTCGGCCACCTTGACGCCGCCCTTGAGGATGTCGAAATGGCCGACGTCGTCGATGTAGTTGGGGCCGGTGCGACGGGCGAGACCGCCGAAGGTCAGGGTGTTATCGGCGACCGTCACGCTCTCGCCCGGCCGGATCGTCACCACCTTTTCCACCTGGAAAGCGGTGGCGGCCACAAGACCGAGCACGGTGACGCCGATGCCGATATGGCCGAGCGCTGCGCCCCAGGCGGCGCCCGGCAGCCCGACCAGCCGGCGCAGGCCGGTCGACAGGCCCACCTGGGCGAAGCGGGCGCGGGAGAGAATTTCCGCCGCCGCCCCGGCGATCACCCAGATGCCGAGACCGAAGCCGAGCGCAGCCAGAATGCGATCCACCCCTTGCAGCCAGGCAACCAGCAGCGTTGCCGCCAGCGCCAGCCCGAGGGCGGCATAGAGCCGCTGCGACACCGCATAAAGATCCCCGCGTTTCCAGGCCAGCAGCGGCCCGAACGGCATGGCGATCAGCAGCGGCACCATCAGCGGGCCAAAGGTCAGGTTGAAGAACGGCGGGCCGACCGAGATCTTCTCACCGCCGACCACTTCCAGCGCCAGCGGATAGAGGGTGCCGACGAAGACGGCAACGGCGGAGACCGTCAGCAGAAGGTTGTTCAGCACCAGCGCGCCCTCGCGGCTGACCGGCGCGAACAGGCCGCCCTGTTTCAGCAGCGGCGCCCGCCAGGCGTAGAGCGCCAGCGAGCCGCCGACGAAGATCGTCAGGATGCCGAGGATGAAGGTGCCGCGCATCGGATCGGTGGCGAAGGCATGAACGCTGGTCAGCACCCCGGAGCGCACCAGGAAGGTGCCGAGCAGCGACAGGGAGAAGGTCAGGATCGCCAGAAGCACGGTCCAGACCTTCAGCGCGCCGCGCTTTTCCAAGACGATCGCCGAATGCAGCAGCGCGGTGCCGGACAGCCAGGGCATCAGCGAGGCGTTCTCCACCGGATCCCAGAACCAGTAGCCGCCCCAGCCCAGCTCGTAATAGGCCCAGTAGGAGCCCATGGCGATGCCGAGGGTCAGGAACATCCAGGCCAGCAGTGTCCAGGGACGGACCCAGCGTGCCCAAGCCGCATCGACCCGGCCGAGGATCAGCGCGGCGGCAGCGAAGGAGAAGGTGATGGAAAAGCCGACATAGCCGACGTAGAGCAGCGGCGGATGGATCGCCAGACCGACGTCCTGCAGGATCGGGTTGAGATCGTTGCCTTCCATCGGCGCCGGCGACAGGCGCAGGAACGGATTGGACGTCACCAGCAGGAACAGCAGGAACGCAAAGCTCACCATGCCCTGAACGCCCAGGGTCGCGGCCCGCAGTTCGGTGGGAATGTTGCGTCCGAAGGCGGCGACCAGCGCGCCGAACAGCACCAGGATCAGCACCCACAGCAGCATCGAGCCTTCGTGGTTGCCCCAGACGCCGGTCAGCTTGTAGAGGAACGGCTTGGCCGAATGCGAGTTCTCAACGACGTTCAGAACGGAGAAATCGGAGGTCGCATAGGCCATGGTCAGCGCGGCAAAGGAGATGCCGACGAACAGGAACATCATGCCCGAGACCGGCGGAGCCACCGCCATCATCCGGTCATTGCCGGTCACCGCGCCCCAGACCGGCAGCACCGACTGAACCAGCGACAGGATCAGCGCGAGAATCAGCGCGTAGTGTCCGATTTCAACGATCATCCCGGCCGTCTCCCCAGTGGTGCGCGCACCTTAGTCATTGGCGCCAAGGTCGCGGCGCCGTTTGCAGCGAAGGTCATTCCTCGCCCTGCCAGACGCCCTTGCCCTTGAGCGCCTCGGCGACTTCCTTCGGCATGTAGTTCTCGTCATGCTTGGCGAGAACGCTGTCGGCATGAAACCAGCCATCCGGCTTCATCACGCCTTCGGCAACCACACCCTGCCCCTCGCGGAACAGGTCCGGCAACAGGCCCACATAAACCACCTGCACCGTCTCTTCCGTGTCGGTCACGGAGAAGCGAACCTCCGCCCCGTCCCGGCGCTCGACGGTGCCATCGGCGACAAGACCGCCGAGGCGAATGCGCTGGCCGTCCGGATGCGTCTTGCCGACAATATCGCTCGGGCTCTGGAAAAACACGATCTGGTCGTTGAGGGCAAACAGGATCAGCCCCACCGCCACGGCCAGCACGCCGCCGGCGGCCGCGATCATCGAAAGGCGTCTTTGCTTGCGGGTCATGGTGTTCTCGTCCCCGTCATCTCGTCTGGTTGTACCGGCCGCCGGATCGCTCCGGCGAAGTCCCGGCCGATCCGGCTCAGGATCCGATCCCGAGCTCCTCGGCCAGGCCGCGCAGTTTCGCCTGCGCCACCGGATCATCCTTTAGCGCAACAAGCGCCCGGTCCTTGACTTCGCGCAAGCGGGGGCCATCGCCCATCACCGCCAGCGCCCGCATCAGCCGCATCCATTCCTCGGCGGTGCCACCCTCCGCGCTCAGGCGGGTGTCGAGCTGGTCGACCATGCCCCTGATCATCTCGGCGCGGTCGCTGGCGGACATCTCGGCGGCGGCGGCCATGGCCTCGCGATCCGGTCCCGGCAGCGCCGGCGACGGCGGAACCTCGGCACCGAGCTTCGCCATTTCCATGCGCACCGCCTCGACCCAGGCTTCGCCGCCCTTTGCCTCGGCCAAGAGCGCCTTCCAGGCGGTAATGGCCTCGTCCTTGCGGTTTTCCTGGCCAAGCGCCAAGGCAAGGAAGAATCTGGGTTTGACCGCCTTCGGGTCAAGCGCAACGGCACGGTCGAATGCGGCCCGCGCCTCCGCCGTGACGATGCCCTCGGCAAGGATCACCAGCGCTTCGCCAAGATCGGTTTCCCGGCGCTCGTCCGAGCCCACGAGCCGGATGGCATTGCGATAGGCGACGACCGCATCCCCGGTCCGGCCAAGGCGCATGTAGACCGGCGCCAGCACGTCCCAGCCACGTCCATCATTGGGATTGTCGGCCAGATGCTGCTCCACCTTGGCGACAAGCGCCGCCATCGAGCGGTTCTGCTGCGTGTCCTCAAGCCGCGCGGACAGCGGCTGGTCGGCGAGGTCCGGCGACCCGAGCGCCAGATAGGTGAAAAGAGCGGCGGCGGGAATGGCGATGACCACCGCCACCTGCAACAGGCCGCTCGCGCCGCGCCGTGCCGGGCTTCCGGGCAGGGAGGCCGCAGCGTCCGCCTTGTCTTTCGTGCCGGTCGCCGCGTCTGCCGCACCGGAGGCCTCCGCCTCGCGGCTGGCCGCCAGCAGCCGCCGGGCGATCTCGGTGCGGGCGGCGGTTGCCGCCTCCTCCGACACCAGCCCCCGGTCGAGGTCGCGCTCGATCTCGTCGAGCTGGGCGCGGTAAACCTCCGCGTCATGGGCTGCGGCGGGCGCATGCCCGCGTCGTCCGCGGGCCAGCGGGACCAGCACCGCAAGCGCGGCGGCGACGGTCAATAGCGCAAAGGCGATCCATAGGGTCATACCGGGCATATAGACCGCGCATTTGCGGTTTTCGCAAGAGCCGGCACCCTGTGACAGGCGGTCGCGGGGAAAGAAGTTGACCGCCGGGTGCGCTCACCTGGGCGAACCGGTCAACCGGTGGCCCGCGTCTCTTGTGTCCGCGAAGACAGGGCGGCCTTGCGGCTGCGACGCAAGAGGTCGGCATAATCCTTGCCGAAATGGGTTTCGCACAGGCAGATCGCGGTATCGACGGCGGCGAGATGGGCCGAAAGCCGGGCCTCAGGCGAATCGGCCAGGGCGCCCAGCAAGGCCCGGGTCTTGATCTCCAGCGTCTGGTCCAGCGCCTGCCGGGTGCGGGCGGTGATCTCATTCGCCGCCAGGCTTTCCGCCGCATCGCGCATCCGGCTGAGCAGCAACACCCCGCGCTTGGCCTCCTCGATGGTCGGCGTATCGATCTGCGGCTGACCATCGCCATCGAGCTGCGGCACCGCCAACGCACGGCGGATGTTGCTGGCCGCCGCCTCCAGCTCGCCGGTGATGAAGCGGGACAGGGAGCGGCGTGTCGCCGCGATCCGCCGGTGCCACTCCGGCGCCTCCTCCAGCTCAAATTGCCGATCGAGGGTCTTGACCAGCGCATGATAGCCACCGAGCGCCTCGAACAGCACCGTGTTGGAAAAGCCGCCACACACAATCGCGGCGAACCGTTCCGCCTCGGAAAACGCCATTTCCGCGAAGGCCGCATAGGGCGAGGCCGCGATCTTCCTGAGGCTCGGCGTCTCCGCCAGATTGCTTGCCAGCAGCAACAGGGCTTCCGGCGCCTCCACCCGGCGCAGCACCACCGCCGCGATCATGATCGCGTGATCGCGCTTGCGGTCGGTCACCGCCTTGATCCGCCGGAGCGACGGGCTGCCCGGCTTGAAGTCCCAGACGGTGAGGCGTTCCGGCAGGCTTTCACGCAGCGGATCGAGCCAGGAAATACCGTGGAAGGCCTCCATCATGTCCGCCAGATCGCGCAGCGCCCGTTCGCCGCCCACCTGCATGGCCAGCCGCTGGCGCGCCCGGTCATCGACCCGTGCGGCTGCGATTTCCTCATCGATCCGCGGCATCACCAGATCACGCAGGTCCTCGGCAAGCGTCGCCACCTCTTCCGGCTCCACCTCCAGCCGCAACGCCCGCTCGCCGGCCGAGGCAAAAGCCTCCGGCGCCACATCGCGTTGCAGCCAGGTCCAGATCAGCGGCAGGCTCGCCCGGGTGATCCGGCCGCGCTCCTTGTGCGGCAGGTTCTCATCGACCAGGAGATCGGCGATGGGCGCAAAAAACATCCGCTGCAGCCAGTCGCGGCGCGGCTGGCGCGGCAGCCGGTCCACCTCTCCGCGCCGGGACGCCGCGATACAGGCATCGAGGATAAGATCGATATGCGGATCGTCCGTGCCACGCGCCCGCGCATTCTCCAGCCCGCGCATCAGCGTGCGCAGCGCCTGCACCGACAGCGCGTCGAGATAGGATCGGATTTTCACACTCAATTGGTGCCGGTCCGGCATCGGCTTCCGCTCGACGACAACAGGGTTTGGAAATGAGGTATGACCTTCGCAGAAAAGGATTAATCAATGCTTGGCAGCGCCCCGGGCCATACACGGGCCGGCGCCGGAGACGCCTGCCCGCGCCCGTCCAGCGACAAAAAGTTACGTAACGTCAGATACTAAACTCAGGTAATCGGCTGCCAGCCGCCGCCCTGACCGCGACAGGCGGAGCCGCGCATCGAGCGCTCCCCGTCCTTCAGAAGCAGCACATGGGTGTAATCCCGGCACAGGATATTGTTGACCTGATAGTTCGGACCGGCGATCACCCGGCCACGCACACCGCTCGACCGGTTGCTCCAGTCAATCGTCTCACCTGTACGATTGGCGCCAAGCGCATTGCGCAAGGCGGTGGCCGCTGCCCGGCGATCCGCGTCCGACAATGCCTGCCCCGCATCGGTCTTCAAGAGGTCGGCGAGCGCGAGATCGGCCTCGCTCTGACGCAGAGGCTGCTCGCGAAAGGCGCTTCCGAGAAAGCCCCCGCCGACGACGATCGAACCATCCGACGGATCGCCCGTCCCGGTGCATCCTGCCATCAGTCCCCCCGCGACGACCACCGCGCCGAGCCTGCCCCAGATCATGTCTGTTTTCCCCGTCCAGCTCACGTCAATTCCGTTCCTGACCCGCGCCGCCGCGCAAGCCCCACCCTAGAGCAACAGGCCCAATGGCTCCATCCATCAAATCTCGGGATCGGCGCCCAAGCGCCGGCCTGCGGCGGGAGAATGACCGCATCGGCCATCCCGTAGCGCAAGGTTACCCATGCCTTTGTGGCCGAACTGCGTCATCGAGGGCGGGCAACACCAGCCGCGCGCACAAGCCGCCGGACGGCGCCGGCTCCAGGGTGAAATTCCCCCCATAGAGCCGCGCCAGATCGACGACGATCGACAGACCCAGCCCGGTTCCCGGCACCGTTTCATCGAGCCGCCGTCCCCGCTGCAGCGCCTCGGTGCATTCCTCCGGCGTCAGCCCGGGACCATCATCGATCACCCGGATGACGAGGGTCTGGCGCGCGCCGCCATCCGGCTCCAGCCCGGCCTCGACCCGCACCCGGCCACGCGCCCATTTGCAGGCGTTGTCGATCAGATTGCCCGCCAATTCCTCAAGATCATGCTCCTCGCCGCGAAAGCGCGGGGCACCCGCGACCTCAAGCGCGAAATCGAGATCCCGGTCGCGGTAGATCTTCGACATGGCGCGAATGAGCCTGGCGAGCACCGGCTCCACCTCGGTGGCCGCGCCGATCACCCGGCGCTGCGCCGCCATGCGCGCCCGTTCCAGATGATGGTCGACCTGGGTGCGCATCAGCACCGCCTGTTCGGACACCTTGTCGGCGAAGGCGCCGGGATGGCCGCGCGCCTCGTTGACAATCACGCTGAGCGGCGTCTTCAGCGCATGGGCCAGATTGCCCACATGGGTACGCGAGCGTTCGACCACCTCCCGATTGGAGCGCACCAGCGCGTTCAGCTCCACCGCCAGCGGCGCCAGTTCCGGCGGCAAATCCTCATCGACCGCCTCCGCATCCCCCTGGCGAACGGCAGCCAGCGAGGCGCTGAGCGCCGCCAGCGGTCTGAGGCCGATCCGCACCTGCAGGAAGATGGCCGCGACCAGCCCGAGCCCCAGCACGAACAGCGTCAGCGCCACCCGCCCGGCGAAGGTCGCCACCCGGGCGTGCAGCTTGGCCGCATCCCCGGCGACGGCGATCAGGTAGGCCACCCCTTCGCCAAAGATGATCTTGCGCTGCAACAGGCGCAGCTCCCCCCCACGCGGACCGGAAATGGTGGAGCGCAGATCGCCGGGACCGGACAGGGGCGGCAACTCCAGCCGGTCGCCGAACAGCGACTGCGAGGCATAGATCATCTCGCCGCTGCGGGCGTTGGTGACGCTCCAGTACCAGCCAGAGGCCGGCAGGTCGAATCGCGGCTCGCCGAGATTGCCCGGTTCCGCCGGCTCTTGCGGCGTGCCGGCGGCCATTTCGCCGACGATCGCCTTCACATAGACGTCCAGCCGGGCATCGAAGGACCGTTCGCTGTCCTCCCGATAGAGCGCGACCAGCACGAACCCGGCCACCGCCAGCGCCAGCACCGACCAGATCGCCGCAACGGTGATCAACCGGGTCGACAGGGCGCGCTTGCCGGATCGGTGCCGCTTGGTGGCCTGCGCCTCAGGCATCGGCGGCGGCATCCCCATCGGAGATCCGGTAGCCGAGCCCGCGCACGGTCTCGATCAGATCGGCATCGACCTTCTTGCGCAGCCGGCCGACGAACACCTCGATGGTGTTGGAATCCCGGTCGAAGTCCTGATCGTACAGATGTTCGATCAGCTCGGTGCGCGAGACGATCCGGCCCTTGTGGTGCATCAGGTAGGAGAGCAGGCGGAACTCGTGCGAGGTGAGCTTGATCGTCATGCCATCGCGGGTGACCTTGCCGGCGCGAATGTCGAGGCGGATCGCGCCGACGCTGATTTCGTTGCTGGCGTGGCCGGCAGCGCGGCGCAGCAGGGCGCGCAGGCGGGCAACCACCTCCTCCATGTGGAACGGCTTGGCGACATAGTCGTCGGCGCCGGCGTCAATGCCGGCCACCTTGTCGCTCCAGCGGTCGCGCGCGGTGAGAATCAGCACCGGCATGGCGCGACCGTCCCGACGCCAGCGCTCCAGCACGCTGAGGCCATCCAGCACCGGCAGGCCGAGATCGAGAACCACCGCGTCATAGGGCTCGGTATCGCCGAGGAAATGCCCCTCCTCGCCGTCATGAGCGGTATCGACCACATATCCGGCTTCCGTCAGGGCCTCGACCAATTGCCGGTTCAGGTCCCGGTCGTCTTCCACCACCAGCAAACGCATTGTTGACGCGATCCTTCGTTTGGAAAAAGTACCGCCGCAGCGGCGTTCGGGTTCATAGCCCGATCAGTTCAGCACCTGACCGGTGCGGGCATCGACCACCCGGGTGACCAGCCGTTCGCCGCTCAAGACCGACAGACGGTACACCAGCCGCCCGCCCTGCTCACACAGTTCGGCACGGACGATCTCCCCCCGCACCGCCCCGGCGATGGCGCCAAGGGGTTGCGCCTGACCGTTGGCGACGGCCGCGCGGGCCTGGGACGGACTGAGGCAGGCGGCCATGGCGGCCTGCGGCACGGCCAGAACGGCGACGGCGGCCAGCACGACGGCGGCGACCTGCCGGCGAAACGCCGGGGCGAAGCCACTGCGCAAGCGGCGGAAGGGGAGAGCGATCCAGAACATGCGGCGACCTTAGCGATTCCTGCCTGAATAGCATATGAACGGAATGCTCATGTCGAGCCGACGCCGGGCAGTCTCAGGCACGCCCCCCGCCCTACCGGCCGCCGCCGCCCGGCCCCTTGCCCGCCCGGGTCGCCCGCACCGCCCCTTGCAGCCCATCGACCAGAAACAGGCTGACGAGAATGCCCCCGGCCCAGTCATCGAGCGGCGCCGGCAGAGCGGCGACATCCCAAGTGAACCCGAAGATGCTGTCGGCGATCACCGCCGTCCACCACAGGCCGAGCGGCAGCACGAACAGCAGCCGCCCGAGCCGGGCGGCGGTGAAGAAATGCCCCTGCTCGGCCAAAAGCACTGCGCGCGCCTCCGCCCGCGCCGCCAGTTCGCCGCGAATGGCCTCAGCCGCCAGATCGGCCGACAGGCGCGCTGCCTCGCTCCGCGCCTCCACCCGGCGGTCCAGATGGGCAAGCAGCAGCCGCGCCAGCGGTTCGGCGACGAGCCGAAGCAGCCCGATCATCGGCCGTCCCCATCCCGACGCCAGCCCGCCGGGCCATCGGTCACATGCCGCAGGAGGATGTTGCCAAGGTTGAGGGCGATCACCACCCACAGCGCCGATTGCGGCGCCAGATGACTGGTCCAGTCCACGCCCGCAAGATAGTGCAGACATTCCAGAAGCAGCGCCGCGCCGGCGGCGAGGCCATTGAGCACGAGGGTCTTCCAGCCACGCATGAGAGGTCCTTTCCGGAACGGGGAAGTGAAGAGATCAGGCAGCCGTCCACGCAGCCGCCAGACCAGCCAGCCGGCAAGGAGGGCCGCAAGGAGCCCCGCCCCGGCCAGCCAGAGGGAGCGGTTGCTGCCCACAGCCAGCAGTGCGGCGGCGCCGGCCGGCAGCAGCGCGACCAGGCCCTTGCGACGCAACAGAGGGCGACGCAACAGGGGGCGACGGAACGAGCGGCGGGGCGCGGCGGTTTTTGTGCGCTCTCCCGCATCCCCTGCCGGACGGGCGGTGCTTTGAGTTTCGGACGTGGCGACATCCGTGCCATCGCCGTAATCACCGGTAAGCAGGAGCCTTGCCTCCTCCCGGCGGCGCCGGACCAGCCCGGCCAGGCGACGACCGCCGGCGGTGGCGTAGTTTTCCGCAAGGATCCGCGCCGCGCCGGTCACGTCGCCCGCCGCCAGCGCGCGCGCCCAGCGCCAGTTCAGCGCGCCGGGCCCAAGGTTGTAGGCAACCGAGCAGCACGCATCGAAGCGGTGCTGCGGCATGGCGCCGAACCGGGCGAGGACCGCCGCGCCGTACTCTTTCTCCACGAGGCGGGCCAGCAACGCCTCGCAGTCCTTGCGTGAGATGCGATCGCCGATGGCGAGCGGGCGGCGATGCCGTTCACGCCACCAGGCGCGGAACACGGCGGAGCGTTCGGTGAAACCGTAGCCGATGGTCACCACCCCCGCCGGATCCCGGTAGGCGCGGGTCACGAGCCCTTCATGCCGCGCGATGAACGCGGCGCCCCTGTCGCTGAGACGCATCGTATTGGTTCTCCTTGTGACGTGACCGGAGGTTCTTGCGTGAGATCGGGGCTAGAGCTGCAGGATCGCCGTTGCCGGCAGCCCGTCGCCCACCATGGCGGAGAGTTGGCGCAGCCGCAGGGTGAAGCTGCTCTGCACCGCGCCGAAGAGCGCCAGTTCCTCCGCTGGATCGAGGCGCAGGCTGGAGGTTTCCACCTCGCGGCTCAACAGCAGCACCGCGCCGGGACCCAGCAACTCGGCCCGATACGCCTCGCGCTCCTCGCCCAGCGGCACGTCCGTGCCGATCCAGCCATCGCCGGCGGTCCGGGTGCGGCGGATCCACGTGAAGAGGACCGCGCCATCGGCCTGGCGGCGCGCCTTGAGGTGCACCGGTGAGAACGGCATCAAGCCCAGGCCGGAGGCGGTGTGGCTCAGGTCCGCCCGCGCCGGACTGTCGAGCGGTGCCCCGGAGGGCACCGCCGTGTACTCGAACGGCAGCCCCAGTTCATCGCGCGACAACGGCAATGCCACCAGCGCCTCGTTCAGCAGCAGAACGCCGGCACCTTCGGGCGCGCCCGCCGCCGCCCCTGCATCGGTGCCGAGCAGCCCGCGCAACAGATCCGTCAGCAGGTAACGGCGCGGCCCGATCAGCTCGGCGGTCTGGAACTGGATGACTTCGATACCCACGCCCGGGACATGCACCGCCAGCGAGTTCGCCCCGCCCAGCACATCCAGCGGCGCGCGGCTGGAAAGCGTGCCGCCATGCAGCTCCACCTCCAGGCTGGCGGCCCGGTCCCAACGGCCGACCGGCCCGGGGGCCAGCGCGGCCTTGGTGGTGCCGAGGATCGCCGGCGCGTCGATGCGCGCGTGCAAGGACGGCGGGGCGCCAGCCTGCGCCCGGTAGACATCGAGCGCACCGGGCCAGGGCACGGCGAAGGCGGCCATGCGCGGAGCGTGCGGGGCCGGATCGTCCGGCAGGGGCGGCAGATCGAGGATCAGGAGCTCCGCCGCGCCGATGGCACCGCGCACCGCACGTGGCCGCGCCTCCCCGCCCCGGGCCTTGCCGTCGGCGCGCGGCGGCGGCATCACCCGGCGGGCGCGCAAACGTCGAAGCAGCCCCTCCTCCACCGCCTCGATGCGCATGTCGACCGGCGCCGCGCTGCCCAGTACCGGATCGGCCGCAAGGGTGACCACATCGCCCGGCTCAATGTCGAGCCGCCCCGGCGGCAGGGCAAGGGTCACTTCCTCCCGCTCACTCCAGCGCCGGGCCAAAAGCCGGTCGGCCAGTGCCCGGGCGCGGCCCGGGTCGAGCGAACCACCCAGATCGAGATCCTCCACCCGGCGGCTGTGGCCTTCGCGCCGGCGCGAGGACACCAGAAAGCGGCGGTGATCGCGGCCACTGTCGCGGGCGGCAACGCGGACTTCCGCCGGCAGGTCCGCATCCTGCGCCCGGCGGATGGAAACGAGCGGCGCGCCAGCCTCCGGCTCGGCGATCCCGTCCGCAGCAAGGCTTGCCACCGGCGGCGACCAGGCCGGGCGAAAGGCGATCACCGCGCCCTGATCGACGGCCACCGCGCCCAGCGCATCGAGCAGCGGCATCAGCACCGAGCGCAAGGTGACCGGGCCGGCCACCGTCATGCCATCGAGGGTGCCGGAGAGCCCGGCACAGCGGAACACGTCCGCCGGCACGCCGAAATCCTCCGCCAGCAGACGGATCATCCCCTCCAGCGACACCCCGCCGAGCCGACCGGTGAGCCAGTGGCCGGTGCGCCAGTTGTCGCCATCGCTCCACAGGTCGGTCTTCACCGGAAAGGCCGGATAGGGCCGCGCGTCCCAACTCCACAGATAGATCCGGTCCGCATCGACCATCGGCCCGCCATAGACCGGCGAGAGCGGGTTGTCGCCGATGCCAAGGCGCGGATGATCGTCGCTCCACCAGGACAGCACCGCCTCCAGCGCCCGGCGCTGGATCAGGTCGTCGCGCCCACCATTGGAAAAATGCGGCAGGGCCGATTCAGAAGATTTGGCGTCGTGAAACACATTCGGCTGGTTGGCCCCGGCATCGACCGCCGGCACGCCGAGTTCCGACAGCCAGATCGGCTTGGACATGGGCACCCAGTCGGTCGGCGCCCCCAGCTCCACCCCGCCGACCCGCTCCACATGCGGGTTCGACCACCAGCCCTTCAGGTCCTTGGCGCGGAACACCCAGGGCTTGGCATGGGCGCCATCGGTGATCGGCGTGCGCAGGCCCGCCGCTCGGTCCTCGGGGCTGGCGTAGTACCAGTCATGATCCTCGCCGCCGGCCACATGGGCGCGCAGGGCGTCGAGGTCGTACGGATCCGTCCGCCCGTCCGGGTCGCCGCCGTGGCGCTGGTCGGCAAGCGGGAAGTAGGCGTCGATCGCCACCGCGTCGATGGCCGGATCGGCCCAGAGCGGATCGAGCGGAAAGCGCAATTCGCCCGCCTCCGGCACGTCGCCGCCATATTCGGTCCAGTCGGCGGCATAGGTCACCTTGGCCGTACCGAGCAGTCCCTTCACATCGCCGGCCAGCGCCTTCAGCGCGGTGACGAAGGGATAGACACCCGGGCCGGAGCGCAGCCGGGTCAGGCCGCGCATTTCCGAGCCGATCAGGAAGGCATCGACCCCGCCGGCGGCGAGCGCCAGATGGGCATAGTGCAGGATGAAGCGCCGGTAGGACCATTCGGCCGGGCCGACATAGCGGATGGTGCCCGCCGGCCAGGTGGAAAACTGCCCCGGCGCCGCGCTGCCGGCGAACGCCGCCACCTCGGCGGCGGCCACCGCGCTGCCGTCCG
>NZ_JAIVMG010000002.1 GCF_020177335.1 Stappia indica
GCCGCCCGCGCCCGCCGCGTCGGCCAGACCGGCGCCCGCCGCACCCAAGCCGGCGGCGCGCCGTTCCGACGATTACTACGCCACCAAGGCCTCGATCTTCAACGCGCTGGTCGAGGCCATCGACCTGTCGATGCTGACGCGCATGAGCGCGGAGGATGCGCGCGAGGAAATCCGCGACGTCGTCAACGACATCATCGCGCTGAAGAATGTCGTCATGTCGATCTCCGAGCAGGAGGACCTGCTTGAGGATATCTGCAACGACGTCCTGGGCTACGGGCCGCTGGAGCCGTTGCTCGCCCGCGACGACATCGCCGACATCATGGTCAATGGCGCCGACACGGTCTACATCGAGACCGAAGGGCAGATGCAGCAGACCAGCGTTCGCTTCCGCGACAACAAGCAGCTGATGAACATCTGCCAGCGGATTGTCAGCCAGGTCGGCCGGCGCGTCGACGAAGCCAGCCCGATCTGCGACGCGCGCCTGCCGGACGGCTCGCGCGTCAATGTGATCGCGCCGCCGCTGGCGATCGACGGTCCGACCCTGACCATTCGCAAGTTCAAGAAGGACAAGCTGACGCTGAAGCAGCTGGTCCAGTTCGGGTCGATCACGCCGGAGGGGGCGACCATCCTGGAGATCATCGGCCGCAGTCGGTGCAACGTGCTGATTTCCGGAGGCACGGGCTCGGGCAAGACCACCCTGCTCAACTGCCTGACCGCCTATATCGACCTCACCGAACGCATCATCACTTGCGAGGATTCGGCGGAACTGCAGCTTCAGCAGCCGCATGTGGTGCGCCTGGAAACCCGCCCGCCGAACCTCGAAGGCGAGGGTGAGGTGACCATGCGCGATCTGGTCAAGAACTGCCTGCGCATGCGGCCCGAGCGGATCATCGTCGGCGAGGTGCGCGGACCGGAAGCGTTCGACCTGCTGCAGGCGATGAACACCGGCCATGACGGCTCGATGGGCACCTTGCACGCCAACAGCCCGCGCGAGGCCCTGTCGCGTATCGAATCGATGATCACGATGGGTGGCTTCTCGCTGCCCTCGCGCACCTTGCGCGAGATGATCGTCGCCTCGATCGACGTGATCGTGCAGGCGCAGCGACTGCGGGACGGGTCCCGGCGGATCACCCACGTGACCGAGGTGGTGGGCATGGAAGGCGATGTGGTCATCACCCAGGATATCTTCGTCTACGACCTGATGGGCGAGGATGCCAATGGCCGACTGATCGGCCGCCATCGCTCCACCGGCATCGGCCGGCCGAAGTTCTGGGACAAGGCCCGCTACTTCGGCGAGGAGCATCGCCTGAGCGCGGCGCTGGATGCCGCCGAAGTCTCGGAGCTTGGACATGTCTGATCTTCAGGCCCTGCTGACGCCGGAACTGACCATGATCGCGGTGGTCCTGCTGGTGGCCTTTTCCATCGGCGGGGTGCTCTACGCCCTGTTCCAGCCGAGTCTCAGCGGTGAAAAGCGCGGCATGAAGCGTTTGCAGCATGTGAAGGCGCGAGCCGAAAGCCGCGAGGCGACCCAGCGGGTGCGCGATCTCGACCGGCGGCGCAGGTCCGTGCAGGACCAGCTGAAGGAATTCGAGGAGCGGGAGCGCGACAAGCACCGCGACGCCGCCCGTCCAAGCCTTGAAAAGCGCATCAGCCAGGCCGGCTTGCACTGGACCAAGCAGAGGTTCTGGATCGTCTCGGGCGTCTGCGGCGCGGTGAGCATGGTGCTGGCGCTGTTTGCCACCTCCTCCTACATCCTGACCGCCGGTATCGCCTTTGTCGGGTTTTTCGGCCTCCCCCGGTTCTATATCTCTCGTCGCCGCAAGAAGCGGATCGAGGCGTTCCTGCTCGAATTGCCCAATGCGGTCGACGTGATCGTCCGCGGCACCCGCGCCGGTCTGCCGCTGGGGGAATGCATCCAGATCGTTTCCACCGAGGCGCGCGAGCCGATTGCTACCGAGTTCCGGCAGATCATCGAGGCACAGGCGATGGGCATTACCTTGAGCGAGGCGATCGCCAAGTTGCCGGAACGGGTGCCGGTGCCGGAGGCGAACTTCCTGGCGATCGTGGTTGCCATCCAGTCCCAGGCCGGTGGCTCGCTGTCGGAAGCGCTCGGCAACCTGTCGAAGGTGCTGCGCGAGCGTCGGGCGATGAAGGGCAAGATCCAGGCGATGAGCCAGGAGGCAAAGTCCTCCGCCGCGATCATCGGCTCGCTGCCGTTCCTGGTGGCCGGGGTCATGAGCGTGACCAGCCCGAGCTACATCATGGTGCTGTTCACCAATCCGACCGGCAACATGATCCTGATCGGCAGCGCCATCTGGATGACGATGGGCATGCTCATCATGAAGAAAATGATCAACTTCGACTTCTGAGCGGGATCCGCCCATGGCCTTGAACATTTCCGACCTCGCCAACCAGCAGACGATTATCGCCGGCCTGACCATGATTGCCGTCGCCGGCACCGTGTTCACGCTGGTGATGCCGCTGTTCGAGGGCGACAAGCTCAAGAGCCGGATGAAGTCCGTGGCGCTGGAGCGCGAGCAGATGCGCGCCCGCGAGCGCACCCGGCTGGCGAACGAGAAGTCCAGTGCGCGTGCCTCCTTGCGCAACCAGCCTAAGCAGCAGTTGCAGCGCCTTGTCGACCGGCTGAACCTTAAGACGCTGATGTCGGACGAAAACACCCGGCTTCGCCTGCTTCAGGCCGGGTTCCGTGGCACCAAACCGCTTTACACCTTCCTGGCCATCCGCCTGGTGATGCCGTTCCTGCTGTTGCTGGCCACCCTGTTCTATCTGTATGTGGTGATCGGCTACGAGGGATCGCCGACCATCGCCGTGACGATTGCCTGCGCGGCCGCCTTTCTCGGTTACTATGTGCCGGATATCTACCTGCGCAACAGCATCGCCAAGCGGCAGCTGTCGATCAGCCGGGCCTGGCCGGATGCGCTCGATCTGATGCTGATCTGCGTGGAATCGGGCATGTCGATCGAGGTGGCCTTTCACAAGGTGGCCGACGAAATCGGCGTTCAGTCCGTGCCGCTGGCCGAGGAACTGACTCTCACCAACGCGGAACTGTCGTTCCTTGGAGAGCGCCGGGTCGCCTACGAAAACCTTGCCAAGCGCACGGGGCTGGAGGGGGTCAAGAATGTCTGTCTGGCGCTGATCCAGGCGGAGCGCTATGGCACGCCCGTGTCCCAGGCCCTGCGGGTGATGGCGGACGAGAACCGCTCGCAGCGCATGCAGGCGGCGGAAAAGAAGGCCGCGGCGCTGCCGCCCAAGCTGACCGTGCCGATGATCGTCTTCTTCCTGCCGGTGCTGCTGGCGGTGATCATCGGACCGGTGATCATCCAGGTACTCGCCACCTTCAAGTAGGCTGCCTTTCTTCAGAGCGGAAACTTGCCCCGGCGGGCAGGCGCGTCCGCGTGCGGACCAATCCCGTGAACCCGCGCGCCATCAACGAAAACGCCTCCGGCGGGGGATCCGGCCGGAGGCGTAGTGATTGGGCTCATCGCTTGAATGGGGGCGGACGCTATCCTAGCTGCCGCGTTTCTTTTTCTTCTTGTCGGCGGCGGAAATCTCCGCCCAGGAATTGCGCTGCGCCAGCATCGATTTCAGATAGGCGATGTTCTGTTCCGCCTGCGCCGGATCGAGCTCGGCCCGGGCCACCTGTTCCGCTTCACCGAACCGTCCCTGCAGGCCGAGGGCCAGCGCCAGATTCTGCCGGATGCGGCTGTCGGCTTTCGGGCTCTGGGCGGCGGAGCGCAGGATTGTCTCCGCTTGCGTCACTTCGCCGGCCAGAAGATGCGACATTGCCAGATTGTTGAGAAGGCTCGGCTCGCCGGGGGCGATCTTCAGCGCCTGATTGTACAGCGCCCGCGCCTTGGCGGTGTTGCCCATCTGGTCGTTGATGGCGGCGGCGGCCGACATCAGCCGCCAGTCCGGACGGGTCGGGGTCTGGGCGCCCTCGATCACTTGCAGCGCCTCCGGCAGCTTGCCGCCCATCGCCAGAACCTTGCCATAGGCGGCGGCGATATCGCGGTCGCGCTGATGTTGGATCACCGCCTTGCGCAGCACCGCTTCGGCCTGCGGTATCTGGCCATTGCGGCGCAGCGCTGCGGCGTAGTTGAGAATGTTCTCCCGGTCGTCCGGGGCTCGTTCATAAGCCTGGCCCCAATAGCCGACCGCCTGCCGAGCCGGGTCCGAGCCGGGCGCTGCATAGGGTGCGCCGCGCCCCGCATGGGTGCCCACCGCCTTGTTCGACGATGCGCAGCCGCCAAGCGCCAGGGCTGCTGCCAGCGACAGGGCAAGGGTCAGACGTGAGGCGGTGAGGCCAAACCGGGGGCTTTGCCTCTGGGGGCTCGTGAACGGCATCGACCGGGCTCCTCGGCGCGAGAAACGGGAGTGCAAATTGCGTGAGGCCCATCAATACGTCGTTAACCCTAATGCTTCGTTAAACATGACTGCGCGTGCTTGCGTTTCACGGCAAGCAGGGGTTTGCCGTCCTGCGGTCTTCATGGTCTATACAGGGGATCTCCAGTGTCTTTTCGATCAGTCAGAAGTGAGACGACCTTGCGCCAGTTCCTGTTGCCCTTCGATGCGGCCCGGCCCACCACCCCGATCCATCTTGTCGACAAGGCGACGCTTCCCGCTCTCTTGCAAGACCGGGTGCCCGAGGAGCGCGACTGGGCGGCGGCCTGCGGCTTTGACGGTGGCGCTGGTGAGCTGTTGCTGGTTCCGGGCGCGGATGGGACGCTGGCCGCCGCAGTGTTCGGTCTCGCGGCGACCGCACCTTCCCGTTTCGCCGTTGGTGCGCTGGCGACCCGGCTGCCGGCCGGCGACTACCGGATCGAGGGCGGCGATGTGTCGGGCGAAGATGCGGCGCTCGCCTTCGCCATGTCCGCCTATCGGTTCAAGCGCTATCGGAGCGTGGGCGAGGCATCTGAGGAAAAGCCTGCCGCGCGGCTGATGCTGGCGGACGGCGTCGACCTGGAGCGCATCGGCCGGACCCTCGATGCGGTCGAGCTCGCGCGCGATCTGATCAACACCCCGGCCAACGATCTGGGGCCGGAGGAGCTGGCGGCAGCGGCGTCCGATCTGTTCGCCCGCCATGGCGGGACGACCTCCGTCACCGTTGGCGATGACCTCTTGGAGGCTGGATTTCCGATGGTCCATGCGGTCGGCCGGGCGAGCAGCCGGGCGCCGCGCCTGATCGATTGCCGCTGGGGGGAGGAGGACCACCCGAAGGTCAGCCTCATCGGCAAGGGGGTGGTGTTCGACACCGGCGGCCTCGACATCAAGCCGGCCAGCGCCATGGGGCTGATGAAGAAGGACATGGGCGGCGCGGCCAACGTGCTGGCGCTGGCCTCGATGATCATGGCCGCGCGGTTGCCGGTGCGCCTCAGGGTCGTCGTTCCGGCGGTGGAAAACGCGATTTCCGGTTCGGCCTTCCGCCCCGGCGACGTGCTGCCGAGCCGCAAGGGCTTGAGCGTGGAAATCGGCAACACCGACGCCGAAGGGCGGCTGGTGCTGGCCGATGCGCTGGCGCTGGCCGATGAAGAAAAGCCCGATCTGATGATCGACATGGCCACCCTCACCGGCGCCGCGCGGGTCGCGCTCGGCCCGGAGCTGCCGCCCTTCTACACCGCCGACGAGGCGTTCGCCGCGCGCCTGGCCACCGCCTCCGAAGCGGTCGCCGATCCGCTGTGGCGGCTGCCGCTCTGGGCGCCCTACATGAGCTATCTCGACAGCAGCATCGCCGACATCAACCACATCAACACCCGCGGCGCCGGCTTTGCCGGGTCGGTGACGGCGGCGCTGTTCCTGTCCCGCTTCGTCGAAAATGCGGGCACCTGGGCCCATCTCGACGTCTATGGCTGGAACCCGTTCGAACGGCCGGGCCATCCGGCGGGCGGCGAGGCGCAGGGCATCCGGGCGCTGTTCTCCGTGCTGGAGGAGCGCTATCCGGTCGGCTGATCGGCTCTGGCTGCAAACGCCGCTTGCCGCGATCTCGATAACGGAGCCGAAACGGTTTCGTGTCACAGTGCACCGACGCCACCGGGAGTGGCGGGGAAGAAATGGTGAGCGGATGGGCCTCGACATGCGTCCGTCCCAGGCTTTGCGGTTGTGGCATGAGGTCACGATGGCGATGGTCCGGGACGGGGATCAGGATTTGACGGCACGGCAGATGGCCATCCTGCTGACGGTGTATCTGGAGCCGCCGCCCCACACCGTGCGCGGGCTGGCCAGCCGGTTGAACGTCACCAAGCCGGTGATCACCCGCGCGCTCGATACGCTCGGCGCGATGAAGCTCCTGTCCCGCCGGCGGGACGAGGCGGACCGGCGCAACGTGGTGGTGACCCGCACGGTCGCCGGCGCGCTTTATCTGGAAAGCGTTGGCGATATCATCGTCGACAAGGCGGCGACACTTGGACGGTAACCGATGACCGAGATCTTCGACAGACGCTTTCATCCGGTTCGGGCGGACCTTGCCGCCAGCGACTATCGCGGCCGGGTCAGCGACCGGCGCTTTGCCGATGGCACGGCCATGCAGGTGGTGGCCGATCAGGTGGCGCTTCGTCCGGTGGCGGACCTCTCCCGGCCGATCGACAGCGAGGCGCTGCACGGTGAGCGGGTGACGGTTTACGAAGACACCGGCGATGGCTGGTGCTGGGGGCAGTTGGAGACCGATGGCTATGTCGGCTTTCTGCCCTCCGCAGCACTGGCGCCGGCCGGCGCGCCGCCGACCCACCGGGTGGCGGTGCTGCGCAGCTACCGTTATCCGGTCGCCGATCTGAAGTTCCCGCCGCTCGGCCTGTTGTCCTTCGGCGCCCGGGTCAAGGTGGTGGGTCGTACCGTGACGCGCGGTCTGGCCTATGCGCTGCTGGCCGATGGCTCGGCCATGGTCGAACGTCACCTGGTGCCGGTCGACCACCGGGCCGAGGATTGGGTCGGCCAGGCGGAGCTGTTTCTCGGCACGCCTTATCTGTGGGGCGGGCGCAGCTCGCTCGGTCTCGATTGCTCGGCGCTCGTGCAGCTGCCGGCGCTGGCGGCCGGCCACGACTGCCCCCGCGACAGCGACATGCAGGAAGCGCGGTTCGGCACCGCGCTGGACATCTCGCAAGGGCTGCCGGAGCTGCGGCGCGGCGATCTGGTGTTCTGGAAGGGGCATGTGGCGATCATGGCCGCGCCCGACACCCTGCTGCATGCCAATGGCTACACCATGACCGTTGCCTATGAGCCGCTCGAGGCGGCGGTGGAGCGGATCGCCCGCACCGAGTGGGGCGAGGTGACCGCCTGCCGCAGGGTTGGCGGGTGAGAAAATAAAAACGGAAATCCGCGACCTGCGTTTTTCGGGAATTTCCCTGCGGAAGATCTGGGGGAATGATTTGTGCGGTCGTGGAGAGGTTTTTGAAGCAATCGGAATCCATGCAGATCTGGAAGCCAGATATGCGCGTGGCGCAATTGTAAGCGCTTTGCGGGCTAAATAAACGGGGCGCTTCCGTTACGGATGGCGAGAGGGTGACGCGGGGGGCGCGCGGATCTCGTCTTTGCAAAACCAGCGCCGGGGCCCCGCAATGCCATTGACCATTCCGCATGTGGTTTTCCTTCATGTGGAAGCCGACACCGAAGCCGCCCGCCTGTTCCGCGAGGCGCTCCTGGGCATCTCCAGCAACATTCGCGTGCGCCGGGTGATGACCGGGCAGGCCGCGCTCGACCTGATCGCGCGCAGCGACCGGCAGGAGGCCGGGCCGCCCTTCGACTGCCTCGTCACCAATCGGTCGCTTCTCGACATGAGCGGTGCGGAGCTGGCCGCACGGCTGCGCAAGCGTTTCGATCCGGAGCTTTTGCCGGTCATCGAGCTGACCGAGGAAGGGTCGGCCGAGGAGGGGCTGGCCGAGGAGGGGGGCGACCTGCCGGCAGCCGACCCTCTCTTCGCCGCGGTCTATCGCCAAACGCGGGATCCGCGCCAGTTGGCGCAAGTGGCCGGTGAGGTTGTTGCCACGTGGTTCGCGGCGGCGCGCCGGTTCCACTGCTGACCAGCGCCCAGGTAAAGGCTCAGTAGCCGGCGGCCGGATCGACCACGTTGCGCAGGCCCGCCCCGGCCTCGAAGCTGCGAATCTGCGCCTCGATGTAAAGAGACAGCGCTTCAGGGTCGCTGTCGGCGGCCACATGCGGTGAGATCACCAGATTGGGCGCGTGCCACAGCGGGCTTGTCGCCGGCAAGGGCTCGGTCTCGAACACGTCGAGGCTGGCGCCGGTCAAGGTGCCGTCGCCAAGTGCCCGGGCGATATCCGCCTCCACCTGGCTGCCGCCGCGTCCGGCGTTGATGAACACCGGCCCGCCACGCGCCCCGTCCCGTGCCAGCCGTGACAGCAGCGCGTGGTCGACCAGATGGCGGGTCTCAGGCGTCAGCGGTAACAGGTTGACCAGAATGTCGGTGCGCTCGAGGAAGGCGCCGAGTTCCTCCGCCCCGGCAAAGCTCTCGATCCCCTCGATTGCCTTGAGGCCGCGCGCCCAGCCGGCGACCTGAAAGCCGAGGCCGGCGAGCGCCTGCCCGGCCCGGGCGCCCAGAACGCCGAGGCCGAGAATGCCGACCCGCACCTCCCGCGCGCTCGGCTGCGGCAGCGGCGCCCAGTCGCGGGCGGCTTGCTGCGCCGTATACTGGAGATGCTGGCGATGGTGCAGCAGCACCTGGAACACCACCCATTCGCACATACGCTCGGTCAGGTCCGGATCGACCACGCGGACAATCGGCACCTCGGGCATCTGCGGATCTGAGAGCAGGTGATCGACCCCGGCGCCGAGCGAGAAAATCACCTTCAGATTGGGGCAGGCCCGCAGCACCTCGGCCGGTGCCTTCCAGGCCAGCACATAGTCGATATCCGCGAGATCGTCCGTCTTTTCCGGCCAGATCTGGATGTCGCGGCCGGGGAACCGCTGGCGCATCCGCTCGGCCCAGCGTTCGGAAGACCAGCCTGCGGTGGCGATCAAGAGCGACATGGTGAAACTCCTGCCGGGGAAGGGGGAAGGGAAAGCGGATGCCAGAACCGGCGCGCCAGGTCCGGAGCCGGACCGTTTCTTTTGTTAGCCTGTTCGCGCCCCGGTGGCAAAGCGGCGATGGCCGCGCTCAGGCTCAGCTCTCCCAAGGCGTGGACGTTGGCGCGGCAGCGGTGCCGTCCATCTGGCGTGCATCCATACCGGTAGCGGTCCCCTCGGTCGTTGCCTTGGGCCGGGCGGCGGCGGTGGCGGGCGGGGCCAGGTCGAGCTCGCCAATCGCCTGACCGCGCTTGCCGATCTTGTCGGTGGAGATCAGGATCTGATCGATGTCCTTTGCCGCCTGGCCGAAATGGCTGTGCAGCTTGCGCACCCGCCCGTCGAGCCTCGTGACATCTTCCACCAGATGCGCCACCTGCGCCTGGATCAGATGGGCCTCTTCGCGCATCCGCGCATCGCGCAGCACCGATTGCACCACCTGGATCGACAGGGCGAGCAGGGAGGGGGAGACGATCACCACCCGGATCCGGTGCGCCCGCTGCACCAGATCGGGGAACTGTTCGTGCAATTCGGCGAAGATGCTTTCCGAGGGCACGAACATGAAGGCCGTGTCCTGGGTCTCGCCGGGGATCAGGTAGCGTTCCTTGATGTCGATCAGATGCTTGGCGATGTCGCGCCGGAACTGCGCCCGGGCCGGCTTTTGCGCCTCGGGCGTGTCCGCCGCGCGGATCAGGTTATAGGCCTCCAGCGGAAACTTGGCATCGACCACCAGCGGCGGGGCGCCGTTCGGCATGGTGATCAGGCAATCCGGGCGGGCGTTGCTGGACAGCGTCGCCTGAAACGCATAGGCCCCATTGGGCAGCGCGTCCTGGACGATCGCCTCCATTCGCCCCTGGCCGAAGGCGCCGCGCGTCTGCTTGTCGCTGAGGATCGATTGCAGCGCGCCGACCTGGCCGCTGAGGTCGGCGATGGTGCGCTGGGCCCGGTCGATCACCGCCAGCCGTTCATGCAGGTGGCGCAGGCCATCATGGGTGCGCCGGCTCGTTTCCGCCATCGACTGGCCGAGCTTGTGGCTCATGCCGTCGAGCCGGTCGTTGACCGCGCGCATCAGGTCGCCCTGGCGCGAGCCGAACACCTCGGCCATGGTCTGCATCCGCCCGGTCATTTCCGACTGCACCTTCAGGAGATCGGCGATGCGTGCTTCCAGCTCGCGCGCCTGTTCCGCTGCCTGCCATTCGGCCCGGCGCCGCGCCGCCGCCTGCCGGAACGCCAGCAAGAGCAGCGCCAGCAGCAGGCACAGGGCAAGGCCAGCGCCCGCTGCCACGGCCGTGCCGGTGTCGATGGGGCGGTCTCCGAGGGTGAACAGAATCGATGACATGGAAACAAATATAGAACATTCGTCGCCGCCGCAAAACGGCGACGCGCATTTCATTGGCGGAATCCGGGCCGTGTGCCATTGCGCGCGTTGACGTCGGCGCTGGCATCCCATATCTCACCGGCATGACAAAACGAGACATTCTGATCCTCCCCGACGCGGAACTGCGCCGGGTCAGCGAACCGGTTGCCACGGTCGACGACGGCATTCGCCAACTGGCCGACGACATGCTGGAAACCATGTATGCGGCGCCGGGCATCGGCCTTGCGGCGATCCAGATCGGCGAGCCCAAGCGGATGCTCGTGATGGATGTCGCCCGTGAGGGCGAGGACGCCCAGCCGATGGTGGTGGTGAACCCGGAGATCGTCTGGAGCTCGCCGGAGCTGTCAGTCTATCAGGAAGGCTGCCTGTCGATCCCCGAATACTACGAGGACGTGGAGCGTCCGGCGCGGATCAAGGTCACCTTCCTCGACCGGGAAGGAAAGCCCTGCGAGCTGGAGGCCGACGGCCTGCTCGCCACCTGCCTGCAACATGAGATCGACCACCTCAACGGCGTGCTGTTCATCGACCATATCTCCAAGCTGAAGCGGGAGCGGGTGATGAAGAAGTTCACCAAACAGGCCCGCTTCAACGCCAAGGCGCTCTGACCGGGACGCTCTGACGGGGCGCTGTGACCGGCGCCGCCACCCCACCCCATGACACGAAAACGGCCTGCCGCCGCGACGGCGCTGGTGCCCGAAAAGGAAGATCATGAGCCTGCGGATCGTCTTCATGGGAACGCCGGATTTCGCCGTTCCGACCCTGATGGAAATCGTCGGTCAGGGCCATGATGTGGTGGCGTGCTACACCCAGCCGCCGCGCAAGGCCGGTCGGGGCATGGCCGAGCGCAAGTCGGCGGTGCATCAGGCGGCGGAAACCCTCGGCATCGACGTCTTCACGCCAGAGAGCCTGAAGTCGGAGGAGGAGCAGGCCCGCTTCGCTAGCCTCAGCCCGGATGTGGCCGTGGTGGTGGCCTATGGCCTCTTGTTGCCGCTGGCGATCCTGGAGACGCCGACCCATGGCTGCGTCAATCTTCATGCCTCGCTGCTGCCGCGCTGGCGCGGCGCCGCGCCGATCAACCGGGCGATCATGGCCGGGGACGCGGAAACCGGCGTGGAAGTGATGCGCATGGAGGAGGGGCTGGACACCGGCCCGGTCTACATGGCCGAGCGGATCGCCATTGGCGACACCATGACGGCGGGCGAGCTGCACGACCGGCTCGCCGCGCTGGGCGGCGACCTGATGGTGCGGGCGCTGGCCGCCCTGTCGCGCGGCGCGCTGGCACCGACACCGCAAGCGGCGGAGGGGGTGACCTACGCCCGCAAGATCGACAAGGGCGAAACCCGTGTCGACTGGACCCGTTCGGCCGAGGAGGTGCACAATCACATTCGCGGCCTGTCGCCCTTTCCCGGTGCCTGGTGCGAAATGGAGCTTGGCGGCAAGCGTGAGCGGGTCAAGCTGCTGCGCAGCGCTCTGGAAACCGGTATCGATGTGCCGGTGGGCACCGCGCCTGGCACGGTCCTGTCGGCCGATGCGGCGGAAGGCGTCGTCATTGCCTGCGGGTCTGGCGCGCTGCGTCTGGTCCAGCTGCAGCGGGCGGGGCGCAAGCCGATGGCGGTGGCCGAGTTTCAGCGCGGCGCGCAGCTCGCCGCCGGGGATCTGGTCCACTGAGAGCGCGGCCCTGGCACCACCGCGACAGTTTTGCATCGACGCCGACGCGTTCCTTTGCTACCCCGCATCTCAGCCACAGAGCCAACGACAACGGACAAGACCTTCATGACCGGGACCGCGACGCCTCTTACCATTCGTGCCGTCCTGCCGGGGGATGCGGAGGACATCGCTGAACTGATTGCCGCCGCCTTCGGTCAGCCCGACGAGGCGCATCTGGTGCGCGAGCTTCGCGCCTGCGGCGCGCTGGTGCTGGAGCGGGTCGCCTGCGATCGCTCCGGACAGATCGTCGGCCATGTGGCGTTTTCCCGGGTGACCGGCGCCGGCCAGGGGCACAGGCTGGAAATTTCCTGTCTCGCTCCGGTTTCGGTCTGGCCGAACCTGCAGAAGCAGGGCATCGGCAGCGCCCTGATCCGCGCCGCGCTCGACGATCTGCGCGCCGCCGGTGAGGATCTGGTGCTGGTGCTCGGTCCTCCGGCCTACTACCCCCGTTTCGGCTTCGATCCGGTGCTGGCGCGCAAGGTCAGCGCGCCTTATGCCGGCGATGCCTTCCAGGCGCTGGCGCTGACGCCCGCCGCCCGCGACGGGCTGCCGGTCGAGGTCACCTTCGCCACGCCCTTCGAGGCCTTCGAATAGCGATCTTGCGAGCGTTCAGACCATGCCCCGCTACAAGCTGACGGTGGAATATGACGGCCGCCCCTTCGTGGGCTGGCAGCGCCAGGACAATGGCCCGTCGGTGCAAGCGGTGATCGAACGCGCCATCTTCCGCTTCTGCGGCGAGAGCGTGACGATCGGCGGCGCCGGGCGCACCGATTCCGGCGTGCATGCCCTTGGCCAGGTTGCCCATATGGATCTCGCCCGCGACTGGCCGGCGGAAAAGGCGCTGGGCGCCTTGAACTTCCACTGCCTGCCGGACCCGGTGGCGATCCTCGCATGCGAGCGCATGGAGGAGGGGTTCGATGCCCGCTTCTCCGCGATCCGCCGCCACTACCGCTATCGCATCGTCAACCGGGTGCCGCCGCTCACCCATGAGCTCGGCCTTGCCTGGCATGTGAAGAACCCGCTCGACGCCGAGGCGATGCATCAGGCGGCACAGGCCTTCGTCGGTCACCACGACTTCACCACCTTCCGTCATTCGCGCTGTCAGGCGAAAAGCCCGGTGAAGACGCTGGAAGCGTTCCGCGTCTACCGCGAGGGCGATCTGGTGATCGCGGAATGCAGCTCCCGTTCCTTCCTGCACAATCAGGTGCGCTCGATGGTCGGCACCCTGCGCCTCGTCGGCGAGGGCCGCTGGGCGCCGGCGGATGTCACCAAGGCGCTGGCGGCGCGCGACCGGCGTGCCTGCGGTCCGGTCGCGCCGGCGGACGGGCTCTATCTCACCGCCGTCGACTATCGCTCCGCCGAGGAAGACCGCGCGGCGCGCGCGGCCTATCTGGCTCAGTCGGCGCCGGACGGGGCGGCATCGGAGTGAGCAGCCGGGCCTGACTGCGGCCCCGCTTCCGCCGTTTCGGCCGGCACCAGCCGGCGGTAGAGATGCCAGGTGGCATGGCCAAGGATCGGCAGGGTCACCACCAGCCCGACGAAGAACGGCAGCATCGAGATCAGCAGCGTCACGGTGACGATCAGCGCCCAGCCGATCATCGGCACCGGGCTCGTCACCACCGAGCGCACGCTGGTGATCATCGCGGTGATGAAATCCACCTCCCGGTCGAGCAGCATCGGGAAGGACACCACCGTCAGCGAGAACAGCACCACGGACAGCGCCGCGCCGATCACGTTGCCGATGAGCAGGAACATCAGCCCCTCCGGCGTGGTCACCACCACCTCGAGGAAGGCGGTGAAGCTGGCGAAGGACTGGAAGCCGAGGAACAGCGCCAGCAGCAGGCGCACCTGATACATCCACATGATCTGCACGAACAGCACGACGAAGGCCATCCAGGCCAGTTCCCGGCGGCGCTGCTCCCAGATGACGCCAAGCACGCCGGGCCAGTCGAGCCGCTGGCCCGTCTCAAGACGGCGGCTCACCTCGTAGAGCCCGACGGCGATGAACGGCCCGATCAGGCCGAAGCCGACGGCCAGCGGATAGCTGAGGTAGCTCATGTTCAGCGCCGAGGCGCTCAACAGGACGAGGATCCCGCCAAGGGCATAGACCCCGCCGAAGAACAGCCCGTAGACCGGTGCGCGGCGAAAGTCGCGCATTCCGAGCCCGAGTGCATCGACGATCTCGTTGAAGGTGATCCTGTTGACCCGGGTAGGATCGGGGCGCCGGGACGGTGCCGGCGAGGGGGAAGGGGACTGCGAGGGGGAAGAAGCGGCGGGCGCCGGCCCGCCGCCCGGGTCTCTGGGGGTGTTGCTGTCATTGACGGCCATTCGTTCTCCTCCGAGTTTTTTTCTCGTTTGGAGGAAGAATGGCACCTGCCGGCCGGTTCGGCCAGCGGCGTGTCGTCGGCAGCGTCTTGCGGATGGGCCGGGGGGCGATCAGCCCGCCGGGAAATAGGTCTCCAGGAAGCGGCGGTAGATCGCCGCCAGCCGGTCGAGTTCATCGAGCGGCACCCGCTCGTCCACCTGATGCATGGTCTGGCCGACAAGACCGAACTCCACCACCGGGCAATGGTTCTTGATGAACCGGGCGTCGGAGGTGCCGCCGCCGGTGGAGAGCTCCGGGCGCTTGCCGGTTTCCGCTTCGACCGCATCGGCGAGCGTGTCGATCAGCGCCGCGTCATGAGTGAGGAAGCTCTCGCTGGCATCGCTCTTGAAGCAAAGCGACCAGTCGCAGGAAAGGCCGGACCCCCCCTCCAGCGCGGCCCGGATGCGCGCGCGAAGGCTCTCCAGCGTCCACTGGTCGTTGAAGCGGATGTTGAACCGGGCTTCCGCCTGACGGGGGATGACGTTGAAGGCGGTGTTGCCCACATCCACCGAGGTGATTTCCAGATTGGACGGCTGGAACCGTTCGTTGCCCGCATCAAGGGACAGGGTGGTGAGCGCGCCGACGAGCGCCATCAGGTCGGGCACCGGGTTCTTCGCCAGATGCGGATAGGCCACATGGCCCTGCACCCCGGTCACCGTCACCGTGCCGGAGAGCGAGCCGCGCCGGCCGACCTTGATGGCATCGCCGAGCGCGTTCGGATTGGTCGGCTCGCCGACGATGCAGGCGTCAAACCGGTGTCCTTGCGCCCGCGCCCAGTCGAGCAGCTTGACCGTGCCGTTGATCGCCGGGCCTTCCTCGTCGCCGGTGATCAGCAGCGAGATCGTGCCCGGCAGCGCCCGGCCCCGGGCGGCGAGGAAGTCGATGGCCGCAGCGGCGAAGGCGGCAATGCCGCCCTTCATGTCCACGGCGCCGCGTCCGTAAAGAATGCCGTCGTCAACCGTACCGGCGAAGGGATCGTGCCGCCAGGCGGCGGTGTCGCCGGCCGGGACCACATCCGTGTGGCCGGCGAAGACGAAATGCGGTGCGCCGCCGCCGATGGTGGCGAACAGATTGTCGATATCCGGCGTTCCGGGCTCGGAAAACACCACCCGCGAGACGGTGAAACCGGCGGCCTCCAGCCGCTCCTGCAACAGCGTCAGCGCGCCGCCTTCCGCCGGGGTGACGGAGGGGCAGCGCAACAGGTCGCGGGCAAGCGCTGCGGCGGGCGACAGGGAGGAGGCGGTCATCGGCGGTCCTTGCGGAACGGGAGGGGAAAGGGCAGGCGGCGAAGGGCTACTTCGGACGTTGCCAGCGGCTGTTCGGGCCGGGGCCGTAGACGTTCGGTCCCGGATTGCCGGGCAGGAAGCCAAGGGCGATGATGAACAGGATGTTGAACAGCGGGACGAACACCAGGATCGCCAGGAAGCCGGTCAGCCCCCGGTCCTGCAGCCGCTTGATCACCAGCGCCAGTTCCACCCATTGCAGGGCCAGCAGCATGAACGGCATCAACGGGTTGGAATCGACGAAATCGGCCAGATCGACCTGGGTGACGCCGGCGTCGAAATCGAGGGTCTGCAGCCAGATGCTGAGGGGAATGGCGAACAGCGCCCACACCAGTCCGAAGGCAAGCCAATAAGGCTCGCGCGAGATCCGGCCGATCGGGTTGAAGAACAGCCAGAGCGGTCCGTGGGGACCGGGGTGGGGTTGGGGAGCGGACATGGAGGCCTTTGTGTCGGCGCGATCAAGGAGATGAAGGTGAAGTAGGCAATGGCGGCGCGACAATCAAGCCGCGCCGCCAAAGCGACGTCTGCTGTCGGGGGGGGGGGGGGGGGGCGCCGGCGCGCCGC
>NZ_JAIVMG010000003.1 GCF_020177335.1 Stappia indica
GCCCCCCCCCCCCCCCCCCCCCCCCCCCCCCCCCCCCCCCCCCCCCCCCCCCCCCCCCCCCCCCCCCCCCCCCCCCCCCCCCCCCCCCCCGGCGCCGGCGCGCCGCTATCCCGTCTGCGCTATCGGACGTCCTGTCCGGTCAGTCCCGCAGGAGATCGTTGATCGAGGTCTTCGAGCGGGTCTTCTCATCGACGCGCTTGACGATCACCGCGCAGTAAAGGCCCGGTCCCATCTCCCCATTGGCCATCGGCTTGCCCGGCATGGTGCCGGCGACAACCACCGAATAGGCCGGGACTTCGCCGTAGAAGATCTCGCCGGTCGCCCGGTCGACGATCTTGGTCGACTGGCCGATGAAGACGCCCATGCCGAGAACCGCGCCCTCGCGCACGATGCAGCCTTCCACCACCTCGGAGCGGGCGCCGATGAAGCAGTTGTCCTCGATGATCACCGGGCCGGCCTGCAGGGGCTCCAGCACGCCGCCGATGCCGACACCGCCGGACAGGTGCACGTTCTTGCCGATCTGGGCGCAGGAGCCGACCGTCACCCAGGTATCGACCATGGTGCCCTCGTCGACGTAGGCGCCGAGGTTGACGAAGGACGGCATCAGGATGACGTTCTTGGCGATATGCGCCGAGCGGCGGACGATGGAGCCTGGCACGGCGCGAAAGCCCGCGTCCTCGAAGTCGATGCCGCGCCAGCCGTCGAACTTGGAGGGCACCTTGTCCCACCAGGAGGCATCGCCGGGCGCGCCGCTGATGGTTTCCATCGGATTGAGGCGGAAGGACAACAGAACGGCCTTCTTGAGCCACTGGTTGACCACCCAATTGCCGTCGGCGCCTTTTTCCGCCACCCGCGCATGACCGCGATCCAGCAGTTCGAGCGCGGCAGCCACCGCGTCGCGAATCTCGCCCGTGGTGTGCGTGTCGATCGAGGCACGGTCCTCAAAGGCGGCGTCGATGGTGGCGGCCAGCTTCGCCTGGTCCAGATTGGCGTGGTTCATGCGTGGGAAACTCCAGAAGGGATCGAAAGAAAGGGTCCGGGCGACCTAAGCCGGGCACCGGATTGAAGTCAAGGCCGCCACCTTGCGTTGACGGGGAGCAGATGTCGACACGAAAACAGGGAGGGCGAGCAGCGGCCGGCCGCAGAAAAGACCGGGAAGCGGGCGGAAAGGCACCGGGAGGCGACAGCAGGACGAATTGGCGCTATGACAGGCGCCCCACCTGAGACCGGCCATGTCGCGCCGGCTCGTTGCCCCAATCGTCCGCCTGCCTGTCGCCGACACAAGCTTGTGCCGGCGGTCTCGTCTTTCGTTCACCCCGCCTGCCGGAGCCTCCATGTCTCTCTGGATTCCGATTACCATTTTCGCCGCATTCTGCCAGAACCTGCGCTCGGCCCTGCAAAAGCACCTGAAGGGCAAGCTCGGCACCACCGGCGCCACCTTCGTGCGGTTCGGCTACGGCTTTCCCTTCGCGCTTATCTATCTGGCGGTGCTGCATTTCGGCCTGGGGTATGCGCTGCCGGAAGCGAATGGCACCTTCCTGATCGCCGGTGCGCTTGGCGGCGTGGCGCAGATCCTTGCCACCTTCCTGCTGGTGCACCTGTTCTCCTTCAGCAATTTTGTGGTCGGCACGGCCTATTCCAAGACCGAGCCGGTGCAGGCGGCGATCTTCGGTCTGGTTCTGCTGGGAGAGACGATCACCCCGGCCGCGGGTATCGCCATCGTCATTGGCGTTGGCGGGGTGGTGCTGATTTCCCTCTCCGGGGCCCGGGTGGGGCCGTCGGCGCTCCTGAGCGCGCTGACCGGCCGTCCGGCATTGATCGGACTTGCCTCGGCGGCCTTCTTCGGCATTTCCGCCGTGTGCTACCGCGCCGCGTCGCTGTCGCTCGGCGGGCCGAATTTCATGATGCAGGCGGCGGCGACCCTGGCCTTCGTCACCCTGTTCCAGACCGCGGCCATGGTCGGCTGGATGGCTTGGCGCGAGCCGGACCAGCTCAAGGCGAGCTTCGTCCACTGGCGGTCGGCGATCTGGGTCGGGCTGGTCGGTATTGCTGGGTCGGCCGGTTGGTTCACGGCGATGACGCTGGAAAAGGTCGCCTATGTGCGGGCGCTGGGGCAGATCGAACTGGTGTTCACCTTCCTGGCGTCCTGGCTGGTGTTCCGCGAGACGGTCCGCCCGCGCGAGGCGCTCGGCACGGTGCTGATCGCCTCGGGCATCGTTCTTCTGCTGCTGGGCCGCTAGGGGCAGGGCACGCCCCGCAAAAGGCGGGGCGCGCGTTGCGGCCTCATGTGGCCGCCGTCAGGCCTTTTTCACGAATTGCGTGAGAATGACGATGCGCTGCCCCTCGACGCGGCCCTCGATCTGGGTCGCATTGTCGGGCACCAGCGCGATCTTGCGCACGGCGGTGCCGCGCTTGGCGGTAAAGCCAGCGCCCTTCACGGCAAGGTCCTTGATCAGGGTCACCGTGTCGCCGGCGGCGAGCACCGCGCCGTTGCAATCCACATGCACGATGGCGTCTTCCGCGTCATCGCCCGTGAGACCGGCCTCGGCCCAGCTCAAGACGTCCGGCTCCAGATAGGCGATGTCCAGCACGTCCCGCGCCCAGGGCGCCCCGGGCAGCCCCTTGAGCAGGCGATAGGCCAGCACCTGAACCGCCGGCTCGGTGCTCCAGATCGCCTCGTTGAGGCACTGCCAATGCGGGTCGTCCTTCGGGCCTTCCTCCAGCCCGGTGCGACAGGTCTGACACAGCATCACCGTGTCCGGCCGGGGAGAGACCTCATAGGCGGTGGCATCTTCGGAATTGCAAAGGGCGCAGTGCGGCATCGGTCGTCCAATCGATAAGAAGGCGTATGTGAAGAAGGCTTGTGGCATACGCCCCGGCCGCCCTCCTGTCCATGGCGCATCTGGCCAAGGTGCGAAGGCCGAGACGCACGCGCCGCCGGCTCGTCAAGAGGAGGTCGTGCCAATCGCACCGAGGACGGCGGTCAGGAAGCCTTCAAGGTCGTCGGTGACGAAATCCACATGCGGGGCATTCGAGCCTTCCAGCTCCCAATCCTCGCGGAACACCTCGCGGGTGCCATCCGGAACCAGCAGCACCGAGCGCATTCCGAGGCGGTGCGGCACCACCAGATTGCGCGACAGATCCTCGAACATCGCCGCACGCGCCGGCGCCGCGCCGGTGCGCTCCAGGAACATGCGGTAGGTCTCAAGGTTCGGCTTGGGCATCAGGCCGGCGGCGACGATGTCGAAGATATCGTCGAAATGATCGGCGATGCCGAGCCGGGCGGCGGTGCGTTCCGCATGCGGCCGGTCGCCGTTGGTGAAAATGTACTTGCGGCCAGGCAGCCGGCCGATGGCTTCGCCGAGTGCCGGGTTGGGCTTCAGCGGCGTGTAGTCGATGTCGTGCACATAGGCCAGGAACGCATCCGGCTCCATCTTGTACTCGATCATCAGCCCGCGCAGGGTGGTGCCGTACTTCTTGTAGAAGGCCTTCTGCTTGATCCGCGCCTCATCGGGCGACAGATCCAGATGCCTGGCGACGAAACGGGAGATCCGCTCGTCGATCTGCGAGAACAGGGCCGAGGTCGCCGGGTAGAGCGTGTTGTCCAGGTCGAACACCCAGGCCTCGACCCCGCAAAAGGCCCGCAGGTCGTATTGATGGGCGTGTCGTCCCTCGTGCGGCAGGGTGGGCTCCTCGGTCATGGCCGCAGCAGCGTTCCGGCGCCCTGGTCGGTGAACAGCTCCAAGAGCACCGCATGGGGCACCTTGCCGTTGAGGATCACCACGCCTTCGACGCCGCGCTCCAGCGCCTCGATGCAGGTTTCCACCTTGGGGATCATGCCGCCGGAGATGGTGCCGTCGGCGATCAGGTCGCGGGCCTGGCCGACGGTCAGCTCCTTGATCAGCTTGCCGTCGGCATCGAGCACGCCGGGTACATCGGTGAGGAACAACAGCCGCTTGGCATCGAGCGAGCCGGCGATGGCCCCGGCAAAGGTGTCGGCGTTGATGTTGTAGGTTTCGCCATCGCCGCCGGGCGCCACCGGGGCGACCACCGGGATCAGCTCTTCCTTCATCACCAGTTGCAGCACGGTCGGGTTGACCGCGCTCGGCTCGCCGACGAAGCCGAGATCGAGCACCTCTTCGATCGCCGAGTTGGGATCGCGAATGGTCCGGTGCAGCTTTTCCGCGGTGACCAGGTTGCCATCCTTGCCGCACAGGCCGATGGCCTTGCCGCCAGCGGTGTTGATCAGATGCACCACTTCCTTGTTGATGGCGCCGGCCAGCACCATCTCCACCACCTCCACGGTGGCCTTGTCGGTCACGCGCAGGCCGTTCTTGAATTCGCTGCGGATGCCGAGCCGGTCCAGCATGGAGCCGATCTGCGGTCCGCCGCCATGGACCACCACCGGCAGGACGCCGGCAAGGCGCAGCAGGGTGATGTCACGGGCAAAGGCCTGTCCGAGATCCGCATCGCCCATGGCGTGACCGCCGTACTTCACCACCACGACTTTCTCGTTGTAGCGCAGCATGTAGGGCAACGCCTTGGCGATAACCTGGGCGGGGTTGATCGGGGCGGCTTCGGTCATGGCGAGGTCTTAGATCCCGGAAATGGAGAAACGGGCTGGTGGGCGCACGAACGGGCGCGGCCCTTCCAAATGAGCAAGACGGGCTCTATATCGCGTTTTCCCTTATGGCTCAATCATGCTCACCGGTCATCCGGTATTGGCGTGGGGCATCGGCGCGCCCGTGTGCCGCCGCGTGATCAGGGCGTCGGTCTTCTCCATCAGCCGGGGAAACTGCTCGGCCGAAACCGGCCGCGAGAAGTGGAACCCTTGCATGTCGTCGCAGCCGACCAGCGACAGGAAGTGCTGCTGCTCGTCCGTCTCGATGCCCTCGGCGGTGACCTTGAGGCCGAGATCCACCGCCAGCTTGACGATGGCATGGGTCACCGTGTTGTGATCGATGCTGTTGCCGAGGCCGCGCACGAACTGCCGGTCGACCTTGATCCGGTCGATGGCGAATTGCAGCAGGTGGTTCAGGGAGCCGAACCCGGTGCCGAAATCGTCGAGCGCCACGGAGATGCCCAGGCGCTTCAGCGCCTTCAGCACTTCGGGCAGATCACCGAGCGGCGTCAGCAGCACGTCCTCGGTGACTTCCAGCTCCAGATTCGCCCCCCGGAAACCGGTCTTGTCGAGAATCGCCTGAACCCGGTTGACCAGTCGGGGGTCGCGCACCTGTCCGGTGAACAGGTTGACCGAAAGGCGGAAGTCCCGTTTGCGGGCCTCCACCCAGGGCAAGGCCGCCCGGCAGGCGGTTTCCAGAACCCAGTACCCGACATCGACCGAATGCCGGCCCGAATCGAGCGCCGCCAGAAAGGCGCTGGGCAGCAGCCGGCCGCGTTCGGGATGGTTCCAGCGCAAGAGGGCCTCCGCTCCGACGATCCGCTGGTCGGCGAGGCGCACGATGGGCTGGTAGGTCAGGTCGAATTGTCCGGCGAGAAACGCCTCGCTCAGCTCCCGGGCCAGGGTGTTGCGCGAATCGGCCTGGCGGCGCATGCGCGGCTGAAACGCCATGGACCGCCCGCGCCCCCTGGCCTTGGCCTCGTAAAGGGCAAGATCCACGTTGCCCATGATCTGGCTGAACGAGCCGCCATCGTCCGGCAACACCGCGATGCCGAGACAACTGCCGCATTCGATCACATCGTGCTGCGCCTCGAACGGGCGGGCGATCGCCTGCAGCAGCATGGCCGCATATTCATCCACCGCGCCGCCGCGTGACAGGCTCGGGTCGAGCACGGCGAATTCATCGCCGCCGAGCCGGGCGACCACCGCCTCCGGCCCGGTGCATTCGGTCAGGCGCCGGGCCACTTCGACCAAAAGGTCATCGCCGGTGGAATGGCCATAGGTGTCGTTGACCCGCTTGAAATGGTCGATGTCGAGCAGGAAAACGGTGGCGGTGGCCCCGGTCTCCTCCCAGGCGCGGAAGGCATCGGCGATCCGTGCCTCGAAGGTGGTGCGATTGGCGACCCCGGTGAGCGCGTCGTGATGGGCCATGTGCTCCACCTCGCGCCGGGTCCGCTCCTCCTCGGTGACATCGCGGGCGGTGCCGCGATAGCCGAGAAAGGCGCCGTCCTGGGCGAACACCGGCTTGCCGCTGATCATGGTGACCCGTTCCGTGTCGCCATCGAGCCAGCGATAGCGCAGGTCGCGGAACGGTTCGTGCGCCTCCAGCAACGCCTTGTGGCGCGCCCAGAAGGCCGGACCTTCCGTTGCCGCGGACGGCGCGTCCCAGCGGGTGGTGCCGAGCATCTCGCCGGAAGGCATGCCGATGCTGCTGCGGGAGATATAGGAGAAGCGGAATTCCTCGTCCTGCTCCCAGATCCAGTCCGAGGCGATATCGAGATAGTCGCGCCAGCGCGCATCCCGCTGGCGGCCTTCCAGCACCCGCACGGTCAGCGCGGTCAGGGATTCCAGAAGCGCATGCTCGTCAGGCGTCAACCCCTCAGGCCGCACCGCCTGGTCGATCACGCACAGGGTGCCGATCGCATGACCGTCGTTGAGCCGGATCGGAAAGCCGGCATAAAACCGGTGGCCGTTGGCCACATCCACATGAGGCAGGGCGGAAAAGCGCGGATCGGTGCTGAGATCGGTGACGATCAGCGGTGCCCCGTTGCGGTAGGCCGTGCCGCAGACCGAAGTCGCGGCCGGGGTTTGCACCGTGTCGCTGCCCACGGCCGCCAGAACATGCAGCACCTCGCCCTGGGCGAAGGTGATGAAGGCTTTCTTGCAGGCGGTCAGATGGGCAGCGGTGCGAACGATGTGATCGAGATCGGCATCCGGCCCGTCGTCGACCAGTCCGAAGCCGGCAAGGTCGGTCCGCGCGACCGCCCGTCCGCGCTCCGGCAAGGTGCCGGTCGCTCCAGGCTCGCCCGATCCTCTCCCGGTCTGTCGCATACGCCTTTCCGCTCCTCGTTGCCCGTGAGCATGACCTGGATAGATTTATACCCTGTTAAATTTGACAAGATTCGGGGTCTTCGTCCAACCGGAATCCGGAGTTCCATTGCGGAATGCGTGTGAACTGATGTCCGTTTGAAGGAAAATTCATGTGAAACGCAGTATAGCGGCCTACAGCGTGCCGATTGTGTTGATTTCGGCGCGCATTTCCGCAATGCCGATCCCCTTGTCCGAAGAAGTTTCGATCACAAACGGGTGCGCCGCCGGGCGTTTGGCAATCTTCTCCAGGGTTGCCTCACGCATGCGGGCCGCCTGCGGAACCTTGATCTTGTCGATCTTGGTCAGGACGATCTGGTAGTTGACGGCGGCCCGGTCCAGCAGGCCCATCACCTCGGTATCGTTGTCCTTGATGCCATGCCGGCTGTCGATCAGCACGAACACCCTGCGCAGCCGGGCGCGGCC
Organism: Stappia indica; assembly: GCF_020177335.1. Lineage (GTDB taxonomy): Bacteria > Pseudomonadota > Alphaproteobacteria > Rhizobiales > Stappiaceae > Stappia > Stappia indica_B. Next base: position 7,415 of record NZ_JAIVMG010000003.1, read on the forward strand.
GCGCAGGTAGGAAAACACCAGGTCGGTCCAGGCGTCGACCAGGGATTTCGGCGCCTGGGCATAGCCGTAGCCGGGCATGTCGACCAGCGCCACCGGGCTTTCGGGCGCGCCGAAGTAGTTCAGCATCTGCGTCCGGCCCGGCGTGTTGGAGGTGCGGGCCAGGCCCTTCACCCCGGTGATGGCGTTGATGAGGCTCGATTTGCCTACATTCGACCGGCCCGCGAAGGCGACCTCGACCAGATCTTCCGGCGGCAGCTGCTCAAGCTGGGCGACGCTGGTGACAAAGCCCCAGGAGCGGCGGAACAACAGCCGTCCGGCCTCGATCTGTTCGGCTTTTTCGCGGTCGGTTTCACTGGTTTCGGTCATGCTGCATTCCGTTGCGCGCCCGGCAGGGCAAAGGCATGTGCGGGCCGTGCCGGAGCGTCTGAAGTAGGGGCTGGACGCTACGACAGGCCGGATGCCTGGCGCAGCCGGTCGAGATCCGCCCCGCGAATGGCATCGAGGTGGCGGCTGACCTTGTCAGTCGGCCAGTTCCACCAGGCGATGGCCAGCAGGGTGTCGACCGTGTCCGTGTCGAAGCGGTATCGCACAATGCGCGCGGGGTTTCCAGCAACGACCGCATAGGGCGGCACATCGGCGGCAACGGTGCTGCCCGCGCCGACAATCGCCCCGTCGCCGATGGTCACGCCCGGCATCACCAGCGCGTCGCGGCCCAGCCAGACGTCATTGCCGACGACGGTGTCGCCGCGCAGGCCTTCGCTAATGGAGGCGAAGTCGAACCCCTCCTCCCAGCCACCGCCGAAGATGTTGAACGGGTAGGTGGAAAACCCGCCCATCGCATGGTTTGCCCCGTTCATGATGAAACGCACGCCGGTGGCGAGTGCGCAGTAACGACCGATCACCAGCCGGTCGCCGATGAAGTCGAAATGATAGAGCACGTTGCGGTCCTCGAACCGGTCGGCGTGCTCGGGGTCGTGATAGTAGGTGTAGTCGCCGACCTCGATCGAGGGACGGGAGATGACGGTCTTGAGAAAGACCGTATGCGGCTCCCCGGCAAAGGGGTAGCGCGTGTTCGGATCGGGTCCATGCATGGGGTGGTCCTGACGGCTTGGACGGTCCGTCCCCGGCGCGCGCTGTGGGCCAGGGAAGGGCGGACGACATCCGACGCCGCGCGCCGGGCATCTTCAAAAGCCGGGCGGGCGTGGTGAAATGAGGAAGGTCGGCGTGCCGGGCCGGGCAAGCGCTCCGGCGACGCGGGAAGGGGCGGGAAAGCGCCCTCAGGCTGTCCTGATCATCCGCTTTCCTCCGGCAGGATCCATCATGGGGCCTTCAAGATGGCGCCGGCTTGCCCGTATCGCAAGTCCCTTGCGCGCCGCGCCTTGCGGCGGAGCCATGAAAAAAGCCCCGCGCCGGGGGCGCGAGGCTTTTGTGCAACAGGAAAGGAGCTGCTGGATCAGTCGGACTTTTCCGGCGTCGCCTTCTTCCGCGTGAAGGTGTTTCGCAGGTTGTCCCAGAGCTCCACCTTCACCCCCTGCCGGCGCATGATCACATACTGCTGGCTGATCGACAGGAAGTTGTTCCAGGCCCAGTAGATCACCAGTCCGGCGGGGAACGAGGCCAGCATGAAGGTGAACAGAACCGGCATCCAGGTGAAGATCATCTGCTGGGTCGGGTCCGGCGGGGCCGGGTTCATCTTCATCTGCACGAACATGGTGATGCCCATGATCAGCGGCCAGACGCCGAGCATCAGCATCTGCGGCGGATCCCAGGGGATCAGGCCGAACAGGTTGAACAGCGACGTGGGATCGGGTGCGGACAGGTCCTGGATCCAGCCGAAGAACGGCGCATGCCGCATCTCGATGGTGACGAACAGCACCTTGTAGAGCGCGAAGAAGACCGGGATCTGCACCAGCACCGGCAGACAGCCGGCCAGCGGGTTGATCTTCTCCTTCTTGTACAGCTCCATCAGCGCCTGCTGCTGCTTCTGCTTGTCGTCCTTGTAGCGATCACGGATTTCCGTCATCTGCGGCTGCACGAGCTTCATCTTGCTCATGGAGACGTAGGACTTGTTGGCCAGCGGGAAGAACACGGTCTTGATGGCGACCGTGACGATCAGGATGGCGACGCCGAAGTTGCCGACCAGACGGAACAGCCAGTCGATGGCGAAGAACAGCGGCTTGGTGAGGAAGTAGAACCAGCCCCAGTCGATCAGCAGCTCGAACTGCTCGATGCCGAGGTCTTCCTCATAGGCGTCGATCGTCGCCGTTTCCTTCGCACCGGCAAACAGGTGCGATGTGGTCGTCGCTTCCGCGCCCGGAGCGACCTTCAGGGCGCCGCCGAGGAAATCGGTCTGGAAATTGTCGGTCGCCTGGGAATAGGAGAACTGCGGCTGGAAGGCTTCGCCCTGGGTCGGGACCAGCGCGGCGGCCCAGTACTTGTCGGTGATGCCGAGCCAGCCGTTTTCCACCTGGTCGGGGCGGATCTTCTTGGCTTCCTGCAGATCGTCGTAGTCGATCTCGCTGAGGCCCTTTTCGCCGAAGACGCCGATCAGCCCCTCATGCAGGATGTAGAAGCCGGCGGTCTGCGGAATGCCGGTGCGGGCGATCAGGCCGTAGGGGTAAAGCTGCACGTCGGCGTCGGTGCCGTTCACGACACTTTGCTCGATCTTGAACATGTAGTTCTTGTCGATCGAGATGGTGCGCTTGAAGGTCAGGCCGGCGCCATTGTCCCAGCTCAGCACCAGCGGCGTCGTCGGGGTCAGCACCGCGCCTTCGGGAGCCTGCCAGACCGTCGCCGCATCGGGAAGCGCCACATCGGCGCCCGGATCGGCCGCAAAGCCGAAGTCGGCGTAATAGGGGGCGGGGCTGCCCTTCGGCGAGAAGAGGACGATGGTCGGGCTGTCCGGATCGACCGTCTCGCGGTAGTCCTTCAGCCGCAGATCGTCGATGCGCCCGCCGGTCAGGTTGATGGAGCCGGACACCCGCGGGGTTTCGATCCTGACGCGCGGCGCGGCGGTGAGCGCCGCCTCGCGGTTGACCGTCTGGCCTGCTGCGCCGCCGGCGCTGGGGGCGGCGGCGCCTCCGGCAGCGGGGGCGGTGCCGCCGGGCTGCGGCACGGCGCTCTCGGCGGTCGTGCCCTGCAGGGCGGCCTGCTGCTCGGCGGCTTCGCGCTGCCGCTCCATCTGCGGCTGGGCGATGAAGAATTGCCATCCCAACAGGACGATCAGGGACAGAACGATAGCCAGGATCGTATTACGGTTGTCAGCCATGATTGGCGGTCACCCTTGGTTTTTCGGGACGGTTGGGGATTTCGCCTTGTTCGGGCGCGGCCGCGGGCCGCGACGATGGCGATGGGAAGGATCGGGTGTCAGGCGCGGCTTGGCGAGGCAGTCGGCAAGGTCGTTCACCAGCGAGGTGAACTCCTGCGACAAGGCTCCGCGCCGGCCGATCAGCACATAATCCGTTCCGGCGCGAGCATTCTTGCCGGTCGCGCGGATGGCGGCGCGCAATCGCCGCTTGATTCGATTCCGCTCCACCGCGTTGCCCGTTTTCTTGGTCACGGTGTAGCCGACATGTGGCTCGCGGCCGCTTTCGGCGGCCTGAAGCACGAATCCACGCCGCGGGCTCCGGCCACCTTTCGCGGTGGCCAGGAACTCGGAGCGCTTCTTCATGGTCGGTAAGGTCTTGCTCGGCGGTTGATTGGGCACGGTCAGAAACCTCCGCCGTTCAACCGGCGCCAGACGCGTCAGGCGCTGAGGCGCTTGCGGCCCTTGGCGCGGCGACGGGCGAGAACCTGACGGCCGTTCTTGGTTGCCATGCGGCTGCGAAAGCCGTGACGGCGCTTGCGGACGAGGCGGCTCGGCTGGTAAGTGCGCTTCATTGTCTTCTTCTCCACGCGCTAAGGGCGCGTGGCCCTGATTGTCGAATTGTTTGCTGGACGATGACCGCATGTCTTTGGGACATACGGCTCCCGTGGGCGCCGCAATAATCAGCACGACCCGGTTTCGGGGGCTTATACGGGGCCGATGCAGCGAAGTCAACGAGAAGCGGCGGCTGCATATCGGTTGTTTTGCGCAAAAGACCTGCGCGAGTTCCGTCACGGGGCGGTGAGGGGCGGAACCCATGCCATCAATTCCCGGTGAAACTGCCCACAATTCCGTTTTGCTCACCTAGATTGCGGGAAAGGGGCCGGTAAACAGGTGCCGACGCAGGCAGTCAAAAGGCGATGGTCGTGGATGCGCAGGGAAACAGGGCGGAGGAGGATGCGGTGAAGGTCGATGGCACGCCAAGCGGTGCGAACGGGGTCGCGAACGGCGGTGAGGCCAATGGTCTTGATGCGCGGGAGACCACCCCGCCCGGGCGCCTGCGTCGCTGGGGGCCGCTGGCCGCCCTTCTGGCTCTGTTGGGCCTTGGTTACCTGTTCGGCTGGCATGAGCATCTCACCCTCTCCAACCTGATCCGCGAGCGCTTCGTTCTTTCGGAATTCGTATCGGCGAACATCGGGCTTGCCGCGTTGATCTACATGGCGGTCTATGTGGTGGCGGTCGCCGCGTCCTTCCCCGGTGCCTCGCTGCTCACCATTATCGGTGGCTTCCTGTTCGGCTGGCTGGTCGCCGGCAGTCTGACGGCGGTATCCGCGACCCTTGGCGCCATGCTGATCTTCCTGGCCGCGCGCAGCTCGCTCGGCTCCGCCCTGGCCGCTCGGGCCGGCCCGTCCATCAACCGACTGGCCAAGGGCTTTCGCGAGGATGCCTTCCACTATCTGCTGTTTCTGCGGCTGGCGCCGGTCTTCCCCTTCTGGCTGGTGAACATCGCTCCGGCGCTGTTCGACATGCGGCTGAAGCCCTATCTCATCGCCACCTTTCTCGGCATTCTGCCCGGCACCTTCGCCTATGCCTTCGTCGGCGCCGGTCTCGACAGTGTCATCATGGCGCAGGAACAGGCCAATCCAGGTTGCGCTGCCGCCGGCACCTGCGCCATCGACCTGTCGGCCTTCGTGACCAGGGACGTGATTCTCGCCTTTGCCGCGCTCGGGCTGGCCGCCCTCATTCCTGTCGCTGTCCGCAAATGGCGTGCGCGTGGCCGCGCCGGTGAAGAATGACGTGTTGCACCCCTGAGGCATCCTGTCCTCTGATGGAGCCTGTCCCATGTCCCGCAACCTGACCCCGGATATCTGTGTGATCGGTGCCGGTTCCGGCGGTCTTTCGGTCGCCGCCGCCGCTGCCGCCTTCGGCGTCGACGTGGTGCTGGTGGAAAAGGGGGTGATGGGCGGCGATTGTCTGAACTACGGCTGCGTGCCCTCCAAGGCGCTGATCGCCGCCGGCAAGGCGGCCCACCACGCCCGCACCAGTGCGCCCTTCGGTGTCCATGCCGAACCGGTCTCGGTCGATTTCCAGCGGGTGCACGATCATGTTCATGAGGTGATCGCCGCCATTGCCCCGCATGATTCGGTGGAGCGGTTCGAATCGCTCGGCGTGACGGTGATCAAGGCCACGGCGCAATTCGTCGACGGGCGCACCCTTGTCGCCGGCGATGCCCGCATCCGTGCCCGCCGCTTCGTCATCGCCACCGGCTCCTCGCCGGCGCTGCCGCCGATTCCCGGCCTCGACCAGGTGCCCTGTCTCACCAACGAGACAATCTTCTCCCTGACCGCCTGCCCGGAACACCTGATCGTCATCGGTGCCGGGCCGATCGGGCTGGAACTGGCCCAGGCCCATCGCCGGCTCGGTGCCCGGGTCACGGTGATCGAGGCGGAAACCGCGCTGGCAAAGGAGGATCCGGAACTGGCGGCTGAGGTGGCGGCGCAGATCCGCGCCGAGGGGGTAGAGCTTCTGGAGGGCGCGCGGGTCAACGAGGTCGCAGCGGCGGCGGACGGGAGCGGTATCCGGGTGCGTGTCAGCGACACGGCGGGAGAGCGCTGGGTGGCAGGCTCGCATCTGTTGGTGGCAACCGGGCGCCGGCCGAACACCGAGGGGCTGGGGCTCGATGCCGCCGGCGTTGCCCACGGGCCGGGCGGCATTACCGTCGGCGCCGACCTCAGGACCGGCAACCGCCGGATCTATGCCATTGGCGATGTCGCCGGCGGGCTGCAATTCACCCATGTCGCCGGCTATCATGCGGGCATCGTCATTCGCGCGTTGCTGTTTCGTCTGCCGGCCCGGCAAAACCCCGACATCCTGCCCCGGGTCACCTACACCGATCCGGAATTCGGCCATGTGGGGCTGTCGCGGGAAGAGGCGGAGGCGCGCTTTGGCGCGGGCCGGGTGCGGCAGGTCAGCGCGCCGTTTTCCGGCAACGACCGGGCGCAGGCGGAGCGCCGGACCCTTGGCGAGGTCCGGTTGATCGTCGGCCCGCGCGGGCGGCTGGTCGGCGCGGACGTGCTTGGCGCTTCCGCCGGCGAGATCGTCAACCTGTTGTCGCTGGCCATTTCCAGCGGGTTGAAGGTCCGGGATCTGGCCGGTTTTGTCTCTCCCTACCCCTCCTTGTCCGAAGCGGTTCGCCGCGCGGCGATTTCCCTTTATGCTGGTGTTCCTGAAAACCCGTGGATTCGCCGTCTCGTTCGTTTCCTTGCCCGGTTCGGGTGAGGGGAGCGGCGGCGGAGCCCAGCGGAAGGACGGCAGAGTTTGACCGCCGACGACACGACAGGCGCGCCGCAACCGGCCATCCCGTCGCCCGCGCCCGCGCCAGAGCCCGCCAAGGCCGAGGCCGCCAATCCGGAGCCCACAAGCCCGGAGCCCGCCAGTGCGGGCCCGCTCAGGCCGGATGCCGCTGGTGCCCGGCGGCGCTGGGGCGGCCTGTCGGGGCGGCTGCTCGCGCTCACCGTGCTGTTCGTGATGCTGAGCGAGGTGCTGATCTTCGTGCCTTCGGTCGCCAATTTCCGCAACACCTGGCTGAACGACAAGCTGACCATCGCCGGTGTCGCCGCGAGCGTGCTGGTCGAGGTCGACATGGTCGCGCCGGAGGTGCAGGCGGAGCTGTTGCGGGTGACCGGCGCCGTGGCCATCGCCCTTGACGGCGGCGGGCGCCGCCGGTTGATCGCCATGTCCGAGGCGCCCGGCGAGGTGCGGCGCCTGATCGACATGGGGCAGATGACTCCGGCCCGGGCGATTGCCGAGAGCTTCCGCACCCTTCTGGGCGGCGGCGGCGGGTTGGTGCGGGTGGTCGGTCCGGCGCAGATGGGGCTGGGCGGGCGCGTCGATATCGTCCTGCCGCTCGATCTTTTGCGCGATGCAATGCTGGCCTTTTCCGTGCGCATTCTGGCGCTGTCGCTGGTGATTTCGGTGATCACCGCAACGCTGGTGTACCTGTCGCTGCGCTGGCTGCTGGTGCGGCCGATGCAGCGCCTGACCCGCTCGATGGCCCGGTTCCAGGAACAGCCGGAGGATGTCGCCCGGGTGATCGCCCCCTCCGGCCGCGCCGATGAGATGGGCGATGCGGAGCGGCGTCTGGCGGAGATGCAGCGCACCCTCGCCGGCACCTTGCAGCATCAGAAGCGGCTGGCCGATCTCGGTCTGGCGGTCTCCAAGATCAACCACGATCTGCGCAATCTCCTGGCCGCCGCCCAGCTTTTTTCCGAGCGACTGGAGCAGGTGGCCGATCCGACGGTGCAGCGGCTGGCGCCCAAGATCATCGCCACTCTCGACCGGGCGGTGACCTACACCCGCTCGGTGCTGGCCTATGGCAGCGCGCGCGAGGCACCGTTGAAGCGCCGTCTGGTGCGGCTCGACATGGTGGTGGGGGATGTGGGCGAGGTGCTGCATCTGTCCACCGGCGATGCGGTGCGTTTCGAGAACCAGGTGCCGGAGGGCATGGAGATCGACGCTGACCCGGAGCAGGTGTTCCGCATTCTGATGAACCTGTGCCGCAACGCCGCCCAGGCCATGACGGCGAACGGCGGGCTGGAGGTGGTGCGCCGGATCACCGTGGAGGCGGCCCGCGCCGGCGATGCGGTGGAGATTCGCATCAAGGATACCGGCCCGGGCATTCCCCCGGTGCTGCGCGGCAAGCTGTTCCAGCCCTTCCAGTCCTCAGCCAAATCGGGCGGCACCGGTCTCGGACTGGCGATCACGGCGGAGCTGGTGCGGGCCCATGGCGGCAGCATCCGCCTCGTGGAGGGGGAGGGGCCGGGGGCGCAGTTCGAGATCCGCATTCCCGATCGCGAGCAGGGCGATACGCGCAAGCCGTAGCGGGAGTTTTGGTTATCAACAGGCAAGGGGCGATGGGCGGAAAAAAATTCGGTGGCCGCGCTTGCAATCCCCGGGGGACCGGAGTAGAGGTAGCGCCCTGTTGGGGACGCAAGTCACCCACCGCTTCCAACCCGGCCCGGCCGGAACAGATTGGAAGCACATGAAAATGGTACGCGCCCGTAGCTCAGCTGGATAGAGCACCAGACTACGAATCTGGGGGTCAGAGGTTCGAATCCTTTCGGGCGCGCCATTCTCTCCAAATCCCTGATATCTCCGATGAAAACATGTTTTGCCGCGTTGGCTCGGGGCATTTGCGCGTCCGCTCGCCGCCTTGCTCAATCGGTCAGGCGGAAATCCGCGAGCCGCGCCTCGAAATGGCCGATCTCCATGGCGGTTTCCGCCAGCCAGTGGCGGAAGGCGGGCAGGCTGTCGTTGGCGCGGGCCTGCGGATTGATCACCAGCGAGTAGCCACAGGGGCTGACGGTGCGCGGCGCCATCAACGGCACCAGCTTGCCCTCGGCAATCGCATCCATCACCAGCGAGCTGCGGCCCATGGCGATGCCCTGGCCAAGCTGTGCCAGCTCCAGCGAGATGTTCGACTGGGAATAGCGCTGGATGTCGCTCCATTCGAGTTGCACCCCGTTCGCCATGCTCCAGACCCGCCAGGTATCGACCGTATTGCGTGTTTCGTCGGTGGTCTCGCCAAGCAGCGGCAGCGTGGCGGTGCGCCGGCCCAGCTCCGCTTCGTCAGGGCTTGCGAGCAAGCCGTGCTGCCGGGCGAAGCGCGGTGCGGCCACCGGATAAAGATGCTCGGTGAAGAGGAATGCCTCGCCCGGCCGGACGGAATAGACGATGCCCACATGCGCGAAGCTGCGATCGAAATCGGTGGTGTCGATCACCGACTTGACGGTCAGCCGAACCTGAGGGTGTGCCTGCCGAAACCGGCTGAGGCGTGGCAGCAGCCAGCGCACGGAAAAGCCCGGCTGCACGGCGATCACCAGATCCGTCCCGGCGTCCCGGCTCTTTTCTTCCTCGATGGCCTGCTGGATATGGCCGAAGCCATGCCGCACCGCCTGCAACAGCCTGCGTCCGGCCTCGCTGAGGGCGACCCGCCGCCCGGTACGCTCGAACAATCGGAAGCCGACGGTCTGCTCCAGCAGCTTGATCTGCTGGCTGATCGCGCTCTGGGTCACCGACAGCTCATCGGCGGCGGCGGTGAAGCTCTCCAGCCTGGCGCAGGCCTCCAGCACCCGCAGGGCCCGCACCGAGGGAATGTTGATCATTCGGTTCTTCGCTCCGGCCGGCTGACATAATGCATTAGATATATATAATCATATTATTAGATATTGAATATTTTTTCTAACATTCTTGCGTGCTACCCCTCCCGCTCTTGTCTGTCGGAACTCAAGGGAGGGTGAGATGACCGAACCGAACAAGCTGCCCGGCTTCTTGCATGCACAGGTGACCTTTGGCGCGATCGTGGTCGTGATCGGCTATGGCCTGTTCGTGCTGGAGGCGAGCCTGCACAGTCTGATGCTGATCTGCCTGCTGATTGCCGGCGTCAGCGCCTGGATGCTCGAAAGGGGAGGGTTCGAGCCGATCCGCGATGCGATGAATGCGGGCATCAGCCGTGCCTTCGGCGCGATCTACATCTTCATCCTGATCGGCGTCCTGATTGCCGCGCTGATCCAGGCCGGGTCGGTCAGCGCGTTGATCTCCTATGGCCTGCAGGTGATTTCTCCGGCGGTCTTTCTGCCGGCCGGGCTGATCCTGTGTTCGGTCATGTCCATTGCCACCGGCACCAGCTGGGGCACCGTCGGCACCGCCGGCGTGGTGCTGATCGGCATCGGCGGCGCGATGGAAATTCCGCTGCCGCTGGTCGCCGGGATGATCGTCTCGGGCGCCTGTTTCGGTGACAAGATGTCCCCGGTTTCCGACACCACCAACCTGGCGGCGATGTCCTCCGGGACCAATCTTTATGCCCATATCCGCTCGATGACCTACACCACCGGCCCCACCTATCTGATCGTGCTGGCGATCTTCACCGTGCTGGGGCAGGGCTATGCGGCCAATCCGATGCCCGCCGAGCGGTTGCTGGAGCTGACCACGGCCCTGAACGACGCCTATGTCATCAACCTCCTGTGCCTGCTGCCGTTCGTGGTGATGATCGGCCTGAGCCTGGCGCGGGTGGCGGCGGAACCGGCAATGATGGCCGCAGCGGTGGTCGCCGTGCTGCTGGCGGTCGTCATGCAAGGGGCGGACTTCACCGCGGTGCTGAACGCGCTTTACGGCGGCGGCAAGGGCGCCACCGGGGTGGAGGCGCTGGACAGCCTTTTGTCGCGCGGCGGCATCGCCTCGATGATGTGGACCCTGTCGCTGGCGCTGATGGCATTGGCGCTCGGCGGCATCCTGCATGGCTTCGGCTTCCTGCGGGTGCTGATCACCACGGTGCTGCACCGGGTCAGATCCACCGTCGGCCTGGTCACCACCACCATCGTCTCCTGCCTCGTCGGCAACATGACCATGGGCGAGGCCTACATGACCATCATCCTGGGCGGTCAGCTGTTCGGCGAAGCCTATGACGCCCAGGAGATCGACCGCACGGTGTTGTCCCGCTCGCTGGAAGAGGGGGCGACCCTGACCACCACGCTGATCCCCTGGACCACCGGCGGCGCGTTCTTCGCCAGCACCCTCGGCGTCAGCGTCATCGACTACGCGCCCTGGGCCCTGCTGAACTGGATGAACCCGTTGCTGTCGATCCTGTTTGCCGCCTTCGGCATCGCGATCTTCCGCCGCAAGCCGGACCCGGCGCTGGCGTAACCCGCCGTTGCCGTGGCCGGCGGGAGCGCATCGCCCCTCCGGCCCGTTTGTTCCCTGAAGGAGTATCCCCATGACCGCTTCCGCCTATCCGCTGGAGCTCGACGCCCTGGTGATGACGCGCAACCTGCCGGACGATCTCATCCAGGCCATTCCGGTGCTGATGGTCAACCGGCAGGGCGACAGCGAAAACGCCTACATGCGCACGGAGAATTTCCTCGGCCATGTGGAGCCGGACCGATCCTACCGGCTGACCCTCGCCGGATTTGCGGAGGCGGAGGGCGAAGAGCCGGCGCCGCTGCCCGAGCCGGTGGAGCCGCCCCATTGCATCCTGCGCGGCACCTGGAACGAGGCTGTCGACCTGACCATCCGGGATGCCAATATCCTTGGCGGCAACGGCCGCTACACTCTGCCGGCGGGCGAGGAGGAGCTGGTGGTGCCGGTCGCCCCGGCGACCGCTGAAAACCTGGCCTATTACGGCAGCCAGTTGCTGAAGCTGGGCGAGGTGACCCGCTTCGTCTCCCGGGACAATCTGCCGGTGACCATCACCTCGGTCGGTCGGGACTATCCGGAGGGCTACCTGCTGCGGCCGGAAAAGGGCGGCGGTGCCTATCTGGAGGTGCATGACCGGCCGCATTTCCACATGCCGCTGGAAGAGGACGCCGGCGGCTACCTGATCATCGGCAAGCGGGACGCGGACGGCGTGCAGCGGGTCTCAGCCTTCCAGGTGCCGTTCGGCTATGGCATCCACATGGCGCCCTGGGCGATCCACAGCGATGCCTATCTCGTCGGCCGCTACATGGTGATCTATTCGGCAACGCCCGAATTCTCCACGGTGATCCTGCGCAAGGGCGATGGCAGCCTCGCCCCCGTTGCCTTTCGCGACGAGAACGCCTGACCATTCCCATACCCTCGCCCATGGATGGGGCCGGCTGGCTGCGCGAATTTGCCCTTGCGTCAGCGGTGATATGCAACCAATGATAGGCGCATCTCGTTGTTGCTCGCGATAGCTCCGGAGCGTCGCAGGCGAAAGCTGGAGCCGTCATGGGTGGTCTGGTGGGCTGGGTGGATTTTCGCGGCGGATTGGCCGGGCAGGAAGCGCTTCTGCGCCGCATGACCGCGACGCTGGCCCACCGGGGGCCGGATGGCCAGGACGTCTGGTTGTCCGATCACGCCGGGCTCGGCCACTGCCGCCTTGCGGTGGATGAGGGGCATGGCGCCGCGCAGCCCATGTGCCTTGGTGCCGGCGATGGAGAGGCGCTGGTGGTCGGCGTTCAGACCGGCGCGCTCTACAATCATGAAGAGCTGCGGCGGGATCTGGAGCAGCGCGGCATTCGCTTTTCCGGACTGTCCGAAACGGAAGTTCTGCTGCGGGCCTATCGCCAGTGGGGCGCCGATTTCATCGACCGGCTGGACGGCATGTTCGCCTTCGCGATCTGGGACGCGGGCCGGCGGCAGCTTCTGCTCGGGCGTGACCGGTTCGGCATGAAGCCGCTCTACTATCATGCCTTGCCGGACGGTCTGCTGTTCGCCAGTGAGCCCAAGGGCATCATGGCGCATCCGCGCTTCGTTCGCCGGCTCGATCTCGACCGGCTGCTGATGGTGTTGCAGCCGCGTCTGGCGCTTCCTGGTGAGACCCCGCTTGCCGGGCTGCAGGAGTTGCCCGCCGCTTATCTCCTGACCGTGACGGAAGGCGGAACCGCGACCCGGCGCTACTGGCGGCTGGTCAGCGCGCCCCATGGCGATGATTTCGCGGCAACGGCGGGCCGGGTGCGCGGCCTGCTGGAGGACAGCGTTGCCCGGCAGGCGGGAGCGGGCGCGGCGCTCGGCGCCATGCTCTCCGGCGGGATCGATTCCACCTCCGTTGCCGCGCTGGCCTCGGCCGCGCGCCGGCGGCAGCGGTCGGATGCTTCGCTTTCCACCTTTTGCCTGCGCTTTGGCGGCGATGCGGCGCATTTCCAGCCGACCGAGCTGCGCCCGGATGTGGATGCGCCCTTCGCGGCGGAGGCGGCCGCGTTCCTTGGCTGCCGCCATGAAAGCGTGACCGCCGCCGCCAGCGATCTGCTGGCGGTGATCCCGGCCACCCGCCGGGCGCGCGACCTGCCGGGCTGGGGCCAGTTCGATGCCTCCATGTATCTGCTGTTTCGTCAGATGCGCCGCGACTGCAAGGTGGCGCTGACCGGCGAGGCAGCGGATGAGATCTTCGGCGGCTACCCGCATTTCTTCAAGCCGGAGGTGCTGAAGGCGCCGGGCTTTCCCTGGATGGGGGATGGGCCGAAGCTCTCCGCCTGTCTGTCGCCGGAGCTGACCGCGCGGCTCGACCCGGTTGCGGATGAAGCCGCCCGTCTCGATGCGGTGCTGGCCGATGTGCCGCGCCTTGCCGGCGAGGATCCGGCCGAGGCGCGCGTGCGCGAGGTGCTCTATTGCGGCATGGCCGGGCCCTTGTCGGTGATCCTCGACCGCAAGGACCGGATGAGCATGGCGCATGGGCTGGAGGTGCGCGCGCCGTTTTGCGATCACCAACTGGTGCAATATGTGTGGAACGTGCCCTGGGCGATGAAGGCGCGCGGCGGCGTCAAGGGATTGCTCAAGGCCGCCGTTGGCGATCTGTTGCCGCAAAGCACGCTGACCCGGAAGAAGAGCGCCTACCCGCATGTGCAGGACCCGGAGTACGACCGGGCGCTGTTGCACGAGGCACACCGGCTCGCCAATGATCCGGGCTCGGTGATTGCCGGCCTGTTCGACACTGACCGGCTCAATGGGCTGATCGCCGCTGTCGGTCATGACCCCGCTGGCGCCATGCGCGCGCGCGCCTTTCCCGGAGGATCGAGCGCGCCGCATCTGTTGATTCAGCTTGTGGAGCTGGGGCGCTGGGTCGAGGATTACGGGGTTTCGCTGGGATAGGCGATCCGGGGCGCGGAAGGGGGAAACATGGAGCAGGACCTGTCGGAATTGGAGAGGATGACGCCCGAGGTGATCGCCCAATCAACGCCAGCGGGCGAGCTACGGATCCGCCTGGCCGTTTCCGGCGATGCGCCGGCCATTGCCGATCTGGTGCGCCGGGCCTTCGCGCAGCAGGCCGTTGCGGTGATGCCGCCGCCCTCGGCGCTGGGCGAGACCGGCGGGCGCATCGCCGCGCATCTGGCCCGGGATGGCGGGTTGGTCGTCACGGTTGGATGCGAGATCGTCGCCGCCTGCCTCTGGTCCGTGACGGGAGGCGACATGTATCTCTCCCGCGTGGCGGTCGACCCGCAGTGGCGCCGGCGTGGCATCGCCCGGGCGATGCTGGCCGAGGTGCGCGAACGGGCCCGTGCCGCTGGTCTGGCGCGCATGACCCTGAAGACCCGCATTCTGCTTGAGGGCAACCGGCGGCTCTTCGCAAGCTGCGGGTTTCGCGAGATCGCCCTTCACACTCATGAAGGCTACGAGCAGCCAACCTCGGTGGAAATGGCGCTGCTCCTGGACGACGGAGTGGCGTGACGCGCGTCTCAGGTCAGCGGTCCTTCGGGCGCGCGGCAATGATTTCGGCGATCCGCTCCGTGTCGCCGGCCTGAAGGTGTCGGCCGCGATCGAGGATCTCGATGGTGTATTCCTCGTAGGTCAGCCCCAGCCGCTCCGCCCGCTTGATACGAAACAGGGCGACGTCGCGCGACACGCTCGCCAGCGCCGCCTTGCGGGCCTTCTTCCAGGTGAAATAGCTGCCGACCGGACCGGTGCCCCATTCGGGCCGATGCTCATCGTCGAGCGGCGGCCCGCCGTTGTGGCCGATCGGCGCCGGAGCGATGGGGGGAAGGTCCATTGAAAGGGATGCGCCGCGAAACATTCCAGGGCTCTCCGCTGCCAGGGCTCTTTTCTGCCAGGGCTCTTTTCCGACTGTCGCCTACCGCCTGCGGCGACCGAATGATCCACTCGGCATAACCGGCTTGCGCGCGCTCGGCAATGCCGCCGGATCAGGCGGAAAATTCGACTGCCTATAGATTGGGCAGATTTTGCGCTTATCCTCGCTTGTCCGCGATGTCTGGCGCCGTACCGGACGGCAAGCCCTGTCAAAACTTCACAGGGTGCGAGAGCGTGGAGCGGGAGCGGCGAGCCGTTTGCCGTCGGTGGTTCGAGAAAGGTGCCGCAGATGGTGCGAAAGGCGTCGGAGTTGCACAAATTTTCGTCCCGATTGCGCAAATAATTCGCAAAATTGGCTGGGATATTGGCCGGATTGCAACAAAGTGAGCCGGTCGGGTCGGGCCCGGGCGGCGGCGGGGCTCCGTAAAACTGACGTAGCGGTAGCTTTCGGTTGACAGTATCGTCCTTGCATTGCAGCTTGTTTGATGTTGCAATCTATGGGGGTGTTGCGTCGAGCCCGTCGCATCGGAGGCCGGACATGCTTGAACTCATTCCGCTGGCAGATCGCATCGGCATTGAAGTCCGGGGAGTGGATGTGACGGGGCCCATCAGCTCCGGGGATTTCGAGCGGATCTACCAGGCCTGGATCGACAATACGATCCTGCTGTTTCGCGATCAGCACATGACCACGGCCGAGCAGATCGCCTTTACCCGACGGTTCGGCGAGGTGATCAGCTACACGCGCAGGGAGTTCGCTGAAGGCAGCGAGCCGGAAATCCTGATCCTGTCGAACATCAGCAAGGATGGCAAGCCGATCGGCTCGCCGGTCAGCGGCCGGGTCTGGCACACCGACGGGCATTACCTTCCCGAGCCGCCGGCCGGCTCGCTCCTCTATGCCCTGGAAACGCCGGCTGAGGGCGGGGATACGCTCTTCGCCAACATGTTCGCCGCCTATGACGCGCTGCCCGAACCGGTGCGGGCGCGGATCGAGGATCTGCAGGTGGTCATCAGCCGGGTGCAGTCGCGCCCCTACAACTATCCGGACCGCCCGCCGGTCACAGACGAGGAGCGGGCCGAATGGCCGGACGTTCCGCAACCGATGGTGCGGTTCCATGAGGAGGCCGGGCGCAAGGCGATCTACGCCGGCGGCAACGTGCCCTGGCGCATCGTCGGCATGGATGAGGGGGAAAGCGCGCCGCTGGTGACCTTCGTGCAGGAGTTCTCGGTGCAGCCCCGCTTCACCTACCGGCATAAGTGGCGGCCCGGCGACATCATCCTGTGGGACAACCGCAGCGCCCTTCATCGGGCCACCCCTTATGACCTCGCTGGCAGCCGCAGGCTGATGCATCGCACCACGCTGGCGCCACGCCGGGCGGCGCCCGAGGCGCGAACCGGAGGACGGGAGTACGGCGCGGCCATGGCCGGATGACGGAACGCCCGGGGGGAGAGCGCCCGGCGAGGCGCAGGGTGCGGTCTGGCGGCGTGCCGGGCGGGCTCAGGTGGGGAAGGGGGACAGCGTGATCACGGAATGTGACTATGCGATTGTCGGTGCTGGGGCGGCCGGCTGCATCCTTGCTGCCCGGCTCAGCGAAATCGCCGGCGCGCGGGTCCTGCTGCTGGAGGCCGGCGCCCGTCGCCGTTCGCCGCTTCTGTCGATCCCGGCCGGGGAGACCTGGTTGCTCGGCAACCCGCGCTATGACTGGCGCTTCGAGACCGAGCCGGACCCGAGCCTTTACGGCCGGCGCCTGAAGATCCCGCGCGGTCGCCTGCTCGGCGGGTCGAACGCCATCAACGGCATGATCTTCGTGCGCGGTCAGCGCGCCGATTTCGATGACTGGGCGGAAGGCGGCGCGCAGGGCTGGGGCTGGGACGATGTGTTGCCGTTCTTTCGCAAGCTGGAGGACTGGCAGGGCGGAGAAAGCGAGACGCGCGGGCGTGGCGGCCCGATCCGGGTCGAGCTGCCGCGTCAGCGCGAGCCCTTGTGCGATGTGTTTCTGGAGGCGGCCCGCCAGACCGGATTTGCCGTCAATCCGGACTACAACAGCGGGGATCTGGAAGGTTTCGGCTATTACCAATGCACCCAGCGCTGGGGGCGCCGGGCTTCGGTGGTGGAGGGATATCTTGCCGGCGCCCGCGTCCGTGCCAATCTCGCGGTGGAGACCGAGGCGACGGTGACGGGCCTGTGTTTCGAGGACCGCCGCTGCACCGGTCTGCGGTATCGGCGCGGCGGCGAGCGCCACACCGTCACCGTGATGCGCGAGGTGATCCTGGCCGCCGGAACCATCGGCTCGCCGCAGATCCTGGAGCTCTCCGGTATTGGCGAGCCAGGGCGCTTGATGCGTGCCGGCATCCATGTGCATCACGCCCTGTCGGCGGTTGGCGAGAATTTGCGCGATCATCTCGCCGCGCGCCTGCGCTGGCGGGTCGGCCAGCGCGTCACCTTCAACGAGCGCACCCGTGGGTTGGCCCTCGCCGGCCAGATCGCGCGGTATCTGACCACCCGGCGCGGGGTACTCAGCCTGCCCATCGCGCTTGGCTTCGGCTTTGTCCGCAGCACGCCGGGCGAGCCGGTGCCGGACCTGCAGTTTCATTTCGCTCCGGCCAGTTACGGTCCCGGCTCGACCCGGCGTCTCGACCGCCACCCGGGCATGACCCTCGGGGTCTACCCGATGCGGCCGCTATCACGCGGCAGCGTGCATATCGCCTCTGCCGATCCGCTTGGGCCGCCGGTGATCGAGCCGCGTTTTCTGTCCGAGGATGAGGATCGACGCCGGCTGATCGCCGGCATCCGCATCGCCCGTCGCATCGTCGCGGCGCCGGCATTCGATGGCTATCGCGGGGAAGAAACCGCGCCGGGGGCGCATCTTTGGGACGAACGGTCGCTGACCGACCATCTCAGGGCCAGCGCCGATACCTCCTATCACCCGGTCGGAACCTGCCGCATGGGGTCAGGCGCCGGCGCGGTGGTCGACCCTTGCCTGCGGCTGCGCGGCCTGTCGGGCCTGCGGGTGGTGGATGCCTCGGTGATGCCGAGCATGGTCTCGGGCAACACCCAGGCGGCGACCATGATGATTGCGGAAAAGGGGGCGGCAATGATCCGCGAGGAGGCCGGAGTGCGTTCGGCGGGTGCAGTTCGTGCGAGCGAGCTTGCAGGCGGGAGGGCTTAGCCGATGAACCGGATCGTGCTGCAGTACCGGATCGTCAGGGCCGGGCCGACCCTGCCGGGCATTGCCGCGCTGCTTGCCGCCTCGGAAGTGCACGCCCATGCGCTCTATCCGCCGGAAAGCGTTCACATGCTCGATGTGACCGAGCTGACCCGGCCGCATGTGCGCTTTCTCGCGGTGGTTTGTGGCGAGGGGATTGCCAAGGGCTGCGGGGCATTGGTGCTCGACCCGGTATCCCACACCGGCGAGCTGAAACGCATGTTCGTCGCGCCTTCGGCCCGGGGGCTGGGGCTCGGCGCGATGCTGCTCGGCGGCCTGGAGGCGGAGGCCCGGGCGGAAGACCTGCGGGCGATCCGGCTGGAAACCGGCATCGACCAACCCGAGGCGCTCGGCCTTTACGGTCGCTTCGGCTATCGCCGGCGTGACCCGTTCGGCGACTACCGCCCCGATCCGCTGAGCGTGTTCCTGGAGAAACGGCTGCTGCCGGATGCGGAGGGGAACGGCGGCTGATCCCGCACGCGGAAACGCAAAATCGGGCGGGGACATCCGGCAAGGAGAGAGGCAGATGACAGGCGGGCGGTTCGATCATCACGGCAATTGCCAACGGGCGGGGCGCTACAGGGGCTGGCGCGGTGTCTTCTGGCCGCCGGCCGATGGCTACCGGGTGCTCTGCCTGGATATTGGCGCCGAAACTCCATCGCTCGGCAGTGCCTTCGAGGAGGACATGGCGCATCTGGCGGCGCTGATCGAGGGCGAATGGGCGGCCTGCAAACGCCAGGGCGTGCCGGGACGGACGCGCCTGCGCGACCCCGAACCGATTGCCGCCTGCCTGCGCAAGCTCGCGGCGCGGCTGCCCGCGCAAAATGACCGGCAGGCGTTGAGCCTGCGCGCCAATGCGCTTGAAACCGGCTATGACGCCGCCGCCCTGGCGCAACTGGCGGAGATCGACGAGGAAATCGCCTTCGTCGCCGGGCAGATCGCCACCTGGTACGGCAAGCAGACCGGCGGCCTGCCGACTGCCTTCGGCTGTCGCCGCGATGAGGCCGCCCGCGCAGCCGTTGCCAGGGCACGGGAACTGCACGGCGAGGTTGGCGACTACCTGCGGGGCCTGCGCGCTGGCCTGACCCTTGGCGAGGTGCCCGCCTTTGCCCCGAGCCGGGTGTTCCTGATGGCCGGCGAGGGCAATCGGCACCCCAAGCACATCGCCTATTTCCTGCCGGAGGACGAGGGGGTGAAGCGCTCGCCCTTCAAGAAGAGCTATTACTTCACCAACACCCATCGGGCGCTGATCGACGCGGTGTCGCTGCCGCTGGCCCGCCGCCTGCTCGATCTCGGTCGGCCGCTTCCCGAGGAGGCAAGCGGCTTTGGTCAGATCCCGACCCTCGGCGTGCTGGCCCATGAATTCGGCCATTTCGTGCATCGTCCCGAGACGGAGTTTGCTGCGCTGAATGCCGCCGATCGCTGGAATTCGGTGGTGCTGCAGGAGGTGGCGGCGGATGTCTTTGGCATGTTGATCCTGGCCGAGGTGCTGGCGCCGGCCCTGGATCTGTCGCCCGAGCAGGTGCTGACCTATCACCTTGCCGAAGCGTTGCGCTATGTCGACCGGGGGCTTGGGCTCTTCCCCGACAGCGACGGCATGTATCTGCAACTGGGCTATCTGACGGCCTTCGGCGTGTTGTCCTTCGAGGAGGCCGGTCCGGACGGCCGCTCTGCTCCTTGTCTTGTCGGCGATCCGCAGGCGGTGCTGGCCGGTTTCCGCTCGCTGGCCCGGGTGCTGGCGGATACGCTTCTGGCCGGTGAAGTGGACCGCAGCCTGGCGCTGTGCCGCGACTTCGGTCCCGGGGCGGGGACGGAGACCGCCCGGCGGCTTGCCCCGCTCGTTGAGCATCTGGCGGCGGGGTTGCCGACGAGCATCGACTACCGGCAGGAACAGGCCGCGCCCGTGACGAGCGCCCGGGTGGCCATCGCAAGCTGACCGGCTTGATGCCGCAGGAGGGACCGCCTCGGCGGAATCCCTCGACAGGAGGAGGACGTCGATGACGCAGACAGCGGGAATGGTATCCCTTCGCCAGGAGCTGGGGCGGGTCCGGGACTACTACTGCACGCGGCGGGCGGTGGACGGTCAGCGGCAGCGGAGCATTTACGAGATCTGGGAGGCGGGGGAAGCGTTCAATGATTCCGTGACCCCCTCCACCTATTGCCCGGACTATCGCAGCCACATGATGCTGAAGATCCTGTCGCTGACCGGGGACGGCGACAGGGTGTTTTCCTTAGGCTGCGGCAATGCCTTCGTCGAGGGCGATCTGGTGCGCGCGGGCCGCCCGGTCCAGGCGATCGACTGCAATCCGGAGGCGGTGCACCTGGCTGCCGGCAAGGGGCTGGAGGCCTTCACGGCGGATTTCTTCGATCTGCCGAATGGGGCGCTGATGGCGTTCGACGTGGTCTATGCGGACGGGTTCCTCGGCCATGTGTTTCGGGCCGAAGACGAGTTGACCGGGTTCTTTCACAAGCTGGCGATGCTGGCCCCGCCGCCCGGATGCTGGCTGGTGCTGTCCAACGATGCGCCGCTGAGCCGGGAGGCGCTGGTGGAGCCGCACCCCCGCGTGGAGGATTTCTGGCTGTTGTCGCGCCGCTATCTCGATACGGTGCTGGGCCGGTTCGGCTTCGAAACCTCGGAGCAGTATTACTTTCCCTATCAGAGGCCGATCAGCGGCCTGCGCAACCGCACCATCTGCATTGCCCGGGTGCCGGGTGCCGACCGGATGACGGGATAGCCCTATGCCGGTGTCGGAGAGCTTTGCGGCGCGGCTGGCGCCGATCATCGGCGATCTTGCCGAGACCTGCGGCACGCCGTTCCACATCTACGATGCGGCGGGAATGCTTGCCACGCACCGGGCGATGGTGGCTGCCTTCGGCGACTGGCCGTTTCGCCAGTATTTCGCGGTCAAGGCCCTGCCCAATCCGGCGGTGCTGTCGCGGCTTCTGGCCGCCGGCAGCGGGCTCGACTGTTCCTCGCCGGTGGAATTGCAATTGGCGCGCGCGGTGGGCGCGCGCGGCGAGCAGGTGGTGTTCACCTCCAACAACACGGTGGCGGAGGAATACGCCGCCGCCCGGATCGCCGGCGCCCTGATCACCTTCGATGATCCGGCGCATCTGGCCCGCGCCGAACACTTGCCGGAGGTGGTGGCGTTTCGCGTCGCGCCGCATGGGGCGGCGGCCGGATCGACGCTGATGGGCGGGGCGGGACAGTCGAAATTCGGCGTGCCGCGCGGCCAGCTCGTTGTCGCCTACCGGCAGGCGCAGGCACGCGGTGCCACCCGCTTCGGCATCCATGGCATGACCTGCGCCAACGAGCGGGACGCAGGCGCGGCGATCCGCGCGGCCCGGGATCTGGTGGCCGCCGCCGCCGAGGTGGCCGAGGCGCTGGGCATTGCCTTCGACTATGTGAATTTCGGTGGCGGGCTCGGCATTCCCTATCGCCCGGGAGAGGCGGCCTTCGACTTTCCCGCCTATGCGGCGGCGACCCGAGAAATGCTGAGCGCGGCCTTCCCCGGAAGCCGCCCGCGCGTTTTGATGGAATGCGGGCGCTATGTCACCGGCCCGCATGGGGTGCTGGTCGCCCGGGTGGTCAACCGGATGGCGAAGGAACGGCAGATCGTCGGCCTCGATGCGTCCATGTCGGCGCTGATGCGGCCGGGCTTTTATCGCGGCGCCTATCACCACATCACCTTGCCCTTCGTCGCGCTGGGGGGGCGCGCGCCGGTCACCGTCGATGTGGTCGGCTCCTTGTGCGAGAATATCGACCGGTTCGCGGTCGACCGCTCCTTGCCGGACCCGCGCGTGGGCGATCTGGTCTATATCCACGACACCGGCGCCCATGGTCATGCCATGGGTTTTACCTACAATGGCCGCCTGCGCCCAGCGGAACTGCTGTTGACCGAGGCGGGCGAGGTGCTGGAGATCCGCCGCGCGGAAACCTTCGCCGATTACACCGGCACGCTGCGCTGGGACCCGGTTGCCGTCGGTCCGGCCCTCCACGAGACCTCTCCGATACCCGCTGCGGGTGCTTGACCGCAGGGTCGCCGTCTCCTATCGTCGCCGACATCATTCGTTGGGGTGCCGAAAGGCTGAGAGGCGCGTTGAAGCGTCAACCCACTGAACCTGATCCGGGTCATGCCGGCGGAGGGAACGGATATTTGCCAAAAAGGCGCGAGGCCCCGAGAACGGGCCGCGCCGCGTATTGGCGCAAGCCTTTCTCCATGCCAGCAGGATGCCGGATCGCCCAGTCAGAACGTGGGTGAAACGGAATGCGACGAGATCAAGCTTCAGGCGCCGTCGGAGAGAGCGGGCAGGCGAGCGGTTCGCCGGCTGGCTCCGTGCCGCCGGCCATCGCGCTGACCATTGCCGGCTCGGACAGCGGCGGCGGTGCCGGGATCCAGGCGGACCTGAAGGCGTTTTCCGCCCTTGGCGTTTATGGCGCCAGCGTGATCACTGCCGTCACGGCGCAGAACACCCGCGCCGTCACCCGGGTGCATGACATTCCGGTCGATGTGGTGAGCGCGCAGATTTCTGCCGTGCTCGATGATCTCGATGTGGCGGCGGTGAAGATCGGCATGCTGTCCTCGCCGGAAATCGTCGCTGCGGTCGCCGATGCGCTCGCCGGCTTTTCCGGGCCGGTGGTGCTCGATCCGGTGATCGTCTCCAAATCAGGCGCCAAGCTGCTGCGCGACGAGGCCATCGCCGCCCTGCGCGAACGGCTGATCCCGCGCGCCAGCCTGATCACCCCGAACCTGCCGGAAGCGGCGGCGCTGCTGGGCACCGATCCGGTGCTGGACGCCGACGGGGCTGAGCGACAGGGCGCGCAGTTGCTGGCGCTCGGTCCCGCCGTGCTGATGAAGGGCGGACACGGGGAAGGCGCCGAGTGCACCGATATCCTGCTTCGGGCCCATAAAGCGCCGCTGCGCTTCACCGCGCCGCGACTGGAAACCGCCAACACCCATGGTACCGGCTGCACCTTGTCGGCGGCGATCGCCGCCGAATGCGCCAAGGGCGCCGATCTGGCCGAGGCGGTGCGTGCCGCCCATGCCTATCTGCATGAGGCGATCCGCGCCGCTGACACGCTGAAGGTCGGTTCCGGCCATGGTCCGGTGCATCATTTCTACCGGCAATGGGAGCTGCACCAATGAAGGTCTCGGTCATCGGCGCCGGTGTCGTCGGGCTGGCCTGCGCCAGCGAATTGCAGGCGCGCGGCGCCAAGGTCACCATCTATGAACAGGGCGAGAGCGTCGGCGACAGCGCCTGCTCCTGGTGGGCCGGCGGTATGCTGGCCCCCTGGTGCGAGCGTGAGAGCGCCGAGGAGCCGGTGGAACGGCTCGGCGCCGAGGCGCTCGACTGGTGGGACGGGCGCGTTGGCGGCGTGGAGCGCAACGGCAGCCTGGTGCTGGCGCTGGGCCGCGATGCGGGCGAATTGCGCCGCTTTGCCCGGCGGACCTCGGAGTATGAGGAGATCGACGGGACGCGGGTCGGGGCCATCGAGCCGGATCTTGCCGGGCGTTTCGGCGCCGGGCTCTACTTCGCCGGCGAGGGGCATCTCAACCCGCGCCGGGCACTGGCCGATCTCGCCAAGGGGCTGGCCGCGCGCGGGGCCGAGCTGTGCTTCGGCTCCGCCATGGAGCCGGACAATGCGCCGGGCGATGCGGTGCTCGACTGCCGGGGGCTGGCTGCCCGCGATGTGCTGCCGGGCCTGCGCGGAGTCAAGGGCGAGATGCTGGTGATCCGCAGCGCCGATGTGACCCTCTCCCGTCCGGTGCGGCTCTTGCATCCGCGCATTCCGCTTTACATCGTGCCGCGCGGCGACGGGGTCTTCATGGTCGGTGCGACCATGATCGAAAGCGATGACCGCACGCGGATTTCCGCCCGCTCCATGCTGGAGTTGCTCGGCGCCGCCTATGCGCTGCATCCGGCTTTCGGCGAGGCGGAGATCCTGGAAACCGGCGTCGATGTGCGCCCGGCCTTCGCCGACAACCTGCCGCGCCTCGTTCGTCACGGCAATGGCCGCGTTCTGCATGTCAACGGCATGTACCGCCATGGCTTCCTGCTCGCCCCGGCCGTCGCCCGGATGGCCGCAGAGGCCGTGCTCGATGCCACCGCTACCCCGGAGTTTTTCCAATGCTGATCAAGGTCAATGGCGAAGCGCGGAGCGTGGAGCCGGATAGGCTGTCTGCCGTGCTGGATGTGCTCGGCTATGGCGAGGCGATTGTCGCCACCGCCCTCAACGGCGAATTCGTGCCGGCGGAAGCGCGGGCGGAAACCCGGTTGCGCGAGGGCGACCGGCTCGAAATCCTCGCCCCGATGCAGGGAGGCTGACATGCTGCGTGTCTATGGCGAGGAGATCGCCAGCCGGCTGTTGCTCGGCACCGCCCTTTACCCCTCACCGGCGATCATGGTGGAGGCGGTGCGTGCCTCCCGCGCACAGATCGTCACCGTGTCGCTGCGCCGGGAAGCGGGCGGTGGCGGCGGCGCCGGGCAGGATTTCTGGGCGCTGATCCGCGAGCTCGGCGTGCGCGTCCTGCCCAACACCGCCGGCTGCCACTCGGTCAAGGAGGCGGTGACCACCGCGCAGATGGCACGGGAGGTGTTCGGCACCCCCTGGATCAAGCTTGAGGTGATCAACGACGCGGAAACCCTGCAGCCGGATGTGTTCGGCCTGGTCGAGGCGGCGGGCATCCTGACGCGCGAGGGGTTCAAGGTGTTCCCCTATTGCACCGAGGATCTGGGCGTTGCCGACCGGCTGCTGACCGCCGGGTGCGAGGTGCTGATGCCCTGGGGCGCGCCGATCGGCTCGGCGCGCGGGCTCAACAACGTCTATGGCCTGCGCTCCTTGCGTGCCCATTTCCCGGATGTGCCGCTGGTGGTGGATGCCGGTCTTGGCGTGCCCTCCCATGCGGCGGCGGCGATGGAGCTTGGCTATGACGCGGTGCTCCTGAACACGGCGGTCGCCAAGGCCGGCGATCCGGCGGCAATGGCGGGCGCCTTCGCCCTTGCCGTGGAGGCGGGACGCACCGCCTTCGAGGCCGACCCCATCGAGGCCCGCGACATGGCCGCCCCCTCAACGCCGGTGCTTGGAAAGGCTTTCCTGGAATGACCTTCGATCCGTTCTATCCGATTGTCGACAGCGCCGACTGGGTGGCCCGGCTGGTGCCGCTCGGCGTCAAGCTGATCCAGTTGCGCATCAAGGACCAGGAGCCGGAGACGGTGCGGGCCGAGGTGCGCCGCGCCGAAGCCCTGTGCCGGAAAGAGGGCTGCCTGCTGGTGGTCAACGACCACTGGCAGATCGCCATCGAGGAAGCCTGCCGCTGCGTGCATCTGGGGCAGGAGGATCTGGACGAGGCGGACCTCGGTGCGATCCGCGCCGCCGGCCTCCGGCTTGGTCTCAGCAGCCACGATCATGCGGAGCTGGACCGGGCGCTGGCCGCCCGGCCCGACTACATCGCCCTCGGGCCGGTCTATCCGACCATCCTGAAGAAGATGAAATGGACGGAACAGGGGCTCGACCGGGTCAGCGAATGGAAGCGCCTGGTCGGCGCGATCCCGCTCGTTGCCATCGGCGGCATGAGCGTGGAGCGGGCCCCGGGCGCCTTCGCCGCCGGTGCCGATATCGTCTCCGCCGTCACCGACATCACCCTCAACGCCGATCCGGACGCGCGGGTGCGCGCCTGGCTCGACGTGACCCGCAACGCCGGTCCGGGGGCTCCTGTGCCCGCCGGGCAGCCGGCCTGATCAACCCGACACACCTGACAAGAGGCTCATTCTCATGCGTATTCTCGCTCTGATCGCTGCGCTTGCGGTCGCCATGCCCGCCCATGCGGCGGACAAGATGACCCTGCTGCTCGAATGGTACGTCAACCCGGACCACGGTCCGATCATCGTCGCGCAGGAACTCGGCTATTTCGCCGATGAGGGGCTGGAGGTGGAGATCGTCGCCCCGGCCGATCCCAGCGCGCCGCCCAAGCTCGTCGCCGCCGGCAAGGCGGATCTGGCGATCTCCTACCAGCCGCAGGTGCATCTGCAGGTGCATGAGGGCATGCCGCTGAAACGGGTCGGCACGCTGGTCGCCAGCCCGCTCAACTGCCTGATGGTGCGCGACGAAGGTCCGGTGAAGACCATCGCCGACCTGAAGGGCCGCAAGGTCGGCTATTCCGTCGCCGGCGTCGAGGAAGCGGTGCTGAAGGCGATGCTCGCCAAGAACGGCATGAGCATGGACGATGTGGAGATGGTCAACGTCAACTGGTCGCTGGCCCCGGCGGTCATGTCCGGCCAGGTCGATGCGGTGATCGGCGCCTATCGCAATGTGGAGCTGAACCAGATGGCGATCGAGGGCGTCAAGGGACGCTGCTTCTTCGTCGAGGAAGAGGGCGCGCCGAGCTACGACGAGCTGATCTACGTCGCCCATGCGGACACCATGGACAAGGACAAGATCACCCGCTTCCTGTCGGCGACCGAACGGGCGATGCAATACATCGTCAATCACCCGCAGAAGAGCTTCGAGATCTACTCCGGCACGGCCAAGGAGCTGCAGGACGAACTCAACAAGCGCGCCTGGTTCGACACCATTTCCCGCTTTGCCCTGCGCCCGGCGGCGCTGGATGCGGGCCGCTATGAGCGGTTCGAGGCGTTCCTGCTTGAATACGGCCTGATCAACGAAAAGCGGCCGGTCGCCGATTTCGCCATCGACGTGACCGCGAAGTAAGGGGGCGAGAATGACCTTCCACACCACAGCGCCGGATTTCGGCTCCACCGTTTTTGCCCGCTGGCGCGCCGAAGCCGGCGAGGACTGGCATGCCTACACCCGCCATGCCTTCGTGCGCGGTCTTGGCGATGGCACCCTGCCGCAGGCGAATTTCCTTCACTACCTGGTGCAGGACTACATCTTCCTGTTCCATTTCGCCCGCGCCTGGGCGCTGGCCGTGGTCAAGGCGGACAACATCGCCGAAGCGCGTCTTGCCGCCTCGATCGTCGATGGTCTCGTCAACCATGAAATGTCGCTGCATGTGGACATCTGCGGCAAGGCGGGCATTGCCGAAGAGGCGCTGCTGCAGGCCGAGGAGGAGCGGGAGAACCTTGCTTACACCCGCTATGTGATCGACGCTGGGCTGTCCGGCGACTTTCTCGATGTGGTCGCGGCGCTTGCCCCTTGCGTGTTCGGCTATGGCGAGATCGGTGCGGCGCTGGCGGCGGAGGCCGCGCCCGATGCCACCTACCGGCAATGGATCGATACCTATGCCGGCGAGGAGTATCATGACATGTGCCGCCAGGTCGGCGCGCTGGTCGATGCGGCGGTGGAGGCCCGTCTCGGGCCCGATCCGCAGTCCTCGCCGCGCTGGGCCATGATCAGCCGCCGGTTCCGGGCCGCCACCCGCCTTGAGGTCGGCTTCTGGGACATGGGGCTAAGGGGATAGACTTGAAGCACGTTCATCCATCTTCCGCGCGGGTGCCGGCTCCCGGCCTGCGCCTGCGCGGGGATTTCGATCACGCCGGCGTGCCGCTGTTTCGCGATCTCGATCTGACGGTCGCGGCCGGCGGCTGGACCTGCCTGCTCGGGCCTTCCGGGGTCGGCAAGTCGACCGTGCTGCGGCTGCTCGCTGGACTTGAGACCGGCGGCAGCTTCACAGGTGAGATCGGCGCCGACGATGGCGGGCCGATTGCCGGACGCATCGCCTTCATGGCCCAGACCGATCTGCTGGCGCCCTGGCTCGATGTGCGCGGCAATGTCACGCTCGGCGCCCGCTTGCGCGGCGAGACCCCGGACGCGGCGCGTGCCGAGGAGCTGATTGCCCGGGTCGGCCTTGCCGATCACGTGCACAAATGGCCGGCGAGCCTGTCCGGCGGCATGCGCCAGCGGGTCGCACTGGCGCGGGTGCTGATGGAGGATCGTCCCATCGTGCTGCTGGATGAGCCGTTCGGCGCGCTCGACGCCCGGACCCGGGCGGAAATGCAGGAACTGGCGTTCGAAACGCTCACCGGGCGCACGGTGCTGCTGGTGACCCATGATCCGGCGGAGGCGGTGCGCCTCGGACATCGCCTGTTCATCCTGTCGGAAAACGGTCTCAGCGAATGCGCCGGGCTGGAGAACGAGCCGGTGCGGGCGATTGATGCTCCGGAAACCATCGAGATGCAGGTGCGGCTGTTCCGCAGCCTGCGGGGAGGTGTGGCATGACCCGTCGTCGGTTGCTCGATGGACTGCTGGCCGCCACTGTCGCGATCCTCTCGTGGCAAGTGCTGGTCTGGATCACCGGGGTTCCGCCCTTCATCCTGCCGGGACCGCTGCGGGTCGCCGAAACCCTGGTCGACAATGCCGGCCTGATCCTCGATCATGCGACGATCACTGTCGCCGAGGTGCTGATCGGGTTGGTGCTCGGGGCGCTGTTCGGGGCGATGACGGCGCTGCATCTGATGATCTCGCCGCTCGCCCGCCGGCTGGTCCTGCCGGTGATGGTGTTCAGCCAGGCGATCCCGGTGTTCGCGCTGGCACCGATCCTGACCCTGTGGTTCGGCTATGGCATGGCCTCCAAGATCGTCATGGCGCTGCTGATCATCTACTTCCCGGTGGTTTCCACCTTCTATGACGGCTTGCGCCGCACCGATCCGGGGCTGCTGGATCTGGCCCAGACCATGGGCGCCCGGCCACGCCGGACCCTGTTCTTCCTGAGGCTTCCGGCCGCGCTGCCGGCCTTCGGCTCCGGCCTGCGGCTGGCCGCGGTCTACGCGCCGATTGGCGCGGTGATCGGCGAATGGGTCGGCGCCTCGCGCGGGCTCGGCTACCTGATGCTGCTGGCCAATGGCCGGGCGAAGACGGATCTGATGTTCGCGGCGATGTTCGTGCTGGCAGCCTTTGCCGTGGTGCTCTATGCCGCCGTGTCGGTGGTCACCCGGCGTATGGTTCGCTGGTCCGATGAAACTGTCGAGGCGACCCCGCGGCCCTGAAGGGGCGATGATCCAATCCCGCACCTTTGCCCCTGAGGCCCCGTGGGCTTGCCCGCGCCCGGATACTTGCCGGGAGCGCGGGCGGGGTGATTGTCCTTGCCTGCCGTTATATTGGCCGTTTATTGGTAGCATGACAGTTTGCGCCAGTGGCACCCGGCGATCTTGCCGGACGGCGATAGCGATTCTTGGGGACAGGACAGCCATGCGGAACGGGGGAATGGCCGGAGGCGCTGCGGCGTTTCTCTCGGCGGAGAACTGGCCGGCACCGGCCAGCGGGCCGTTGTATCTTCAGGTCAAGCGCCGCCTCGAAGAGGCGGTCAGCAGCGGCATTGTCGCCCCGGGCGACGCCTTGCCGTCGGAGCGGGAGATCGCCAGCCTTGCCGGCATCTCACGCGTCACCGTCCGCCGGGCGGTGCAGGAACTGGTCAAGGAAGGGGTGCTGCTGCAACGGCAGGGCTCGGGCACCTTTGTCGCGCCCAAGCTGGAGCGGGTCGAGCAATCCCTGTCCCATCTGACCAGCTTTTCCGAGGACATGGCCCGGCGCGGCAAGACGACCACCGCACGGTGGCTGGAACGGGGCGTCTTCGAACCCTCGCCGGAAGAAACGGTGGTGCTCGGGCTGTCACCCGGCGACCGGGTGGCGCGGCTGAGCCGGCTGCGGGTCGCCGATGGGGTGCCGCTGGCAATCGAGCGGGCGGTTCTGGCCACCGCCATGCTGCCCGATCCCGAAGGGGTGGAAAACTCCCTCTACGAGGCGCTGGACAAGGTTGGCAATCGGCCGGTGCGGGCGATCCAGCGGATCTCGGCGCAGACCCTTGGCGAGGAGGCGGCGCGTCTGCTCGACGCACCAGTTGGCGCGGCGGCCCTGCGCATCGAGCGGATTTCCTATCTCGCCAGCGGCCGGGTGGTGGAGCACACAACCTCGACCTACCGGGGCGATGCCTATGATTTCGTGGCGGAATTGCGGTTGCGGCCGCCAAGCTGACCGGCTCTTGGGGCGGCGGGGCGGTTGAGAGCCCTCAGACGGTGCCTGCCGTGTCTGTGTCGTAGGGTCGGGCGATCAGCAGCGCCTTGCCGGTCTCCAGCCTGACAGACAGGGGAGCGTCCGTCCCTGCCAGGATCTTGTTCGACAGGGTCAGGGTGTCGCCGAGGGGGACGTCACGCCGGGAGAGCGGCCAGTGCACCCCCTCCAGCGTCAGGCCGGTGAGATCCGACAGGGCGAGCACCGAGAACAGGCTGTTGGCCGGCAGGTCGAACGACTGGTGGCCGGGCGCAAGCGGCCAGGCTTCCTCCAGACCGCTGGTCATCAGCACGCCGATGCCGCGCTCCCGCACCGCCATGCCGAGCAGAAGGTTCTGCATCGCATGGTCCGAGCGCTCGCCGCCAAGGGCGCCGGCGATCACCAGCCGGGTCGCGCCCCGCTCCAGCGCCGCCTCCACCGCGAGCGCCCCATCGGTCATGTCCTTGGCCGGCGGATGGGCCTCGCGCGGGATGTGCTCCCAGGTCGATTGCAGGCCGACGGGGCTTGAATCGAAATCCCCGACCCATAGCTCCGGCAAGACCTCCAGCTCACCGGCATGGCGGATGCCGCCATCGGCGGCGATGGCCGGAAGCCCGGCGACCTGGCGCAGAAGCCGGTCGGTAATCGTCAGATGGCCGCCGAGGAGAATCAGGAAGGGGGCGTCGTTCATGCGTTCAGGGCTCATGCTTGCTCTGGGATGAGGGCCGGTGCGCGGCGACCTGGCGCCGGGGAAACGGTGCTTCGGGTCGGTGTCGCAACGTTCGTCTGGCGCTGACGCCAGCAGGCCGGCACACTATGGCTCATTATATCCCAGAACGATGGTGGGGAGGGAACATGAATCTGTCGCGGATGTTGCTGGCGCGGGAGGCGGAAGGTCGGCCGGTGCGGGTTGCCCTGATTGGTGCCGGGAAATTCGGCTCCATGTATCTGACCCAGGCGCGGCTGACGCGCGGGGTGCATATCGCGGCGGTGATCGACCTTGCCCCGGTGCGGGCGCGCGCGACCCTTGCCAGATGCGGCTGGCCGCAGGAGCAGGCCAAGGCGCGCGATCTCGACGCGGCAGTGGCAACCGGGGCAACCTGGGTTTCGGATAACGCCGAGGCCGTTCTGGCCGATCCGCGCATTGATGTGGTGATCGAGGCAACCGGCGATCCGGCGGTCGGTATCCGCCATGCGCTTGCTGTGATCGCCGCCGGCAAGCATGTCATCATGGTCAATGTGGAGGCGGATGTGCTGGCCGGGCCGTTGCTGGCGGCACGGGCGGAGGCGGCGGGCGTCGTCTATTCGCTGGCCTGGGGCGATCAGCCGGCGCTGATCTGCGAACAGGTCGACTGGGCGCGAACCTGTGGTTTCAAGGTGGTCTGCGCCGGCAAGGGCACCCGCTACCTGCCCGGTTATCACAGCCTGACGCCGGAGACGGTGTGGGAGGTGCTCGGCCAGTATCTCAACATCACCGACCGGGCGAGCATCAACCCGAAGATGTTCAACTCGTTCCTGGATGGCACCAAGTCGGGCATTGAAATGACCGCCGTGTGCAACGCCACCGGCCTGGTCAGCCAGCCGGACGGGCTCGCCTTCCCGCCGGCCAGCCGGTTCGACCTGGCCGATGTGTGCAAGCCGCGCGAGGCGGGCGGAACGCTGGCGCTCTCCGGCACGACCGAGGTGGTGTCCTCGCTGACCCGGGACGGCAAGGACATTCCCCATCATCTGGCGATGGGCACCTTCGTGGTGATCGAGGGCGAGACCGACTACGCCCGCCAGTGCTTCCGCGAGTATCACATGCTGGAGGACGCCAGCGGCCAGTTCGCCGCGCTCTACCGGCCAACGCATATGATCGGCATGGAGCTTGGGGTGTCCGTTGCCTCGGCGGCGCTGCGCGGCGAGCCGACCGGTGCCCCGCGCGGCTTCGTCAGCGATGTGGTGGCCACCGCGAAACGGGCACTGAGGGCGGGCGAAATGCTCGACGGCGAGGGCGGGGCAACCGTCTGGGGCAAGCAGCAGCCGGCCGCCACCTCCTTGCGCGAAGGCTATCTGCCGCTTGGGCTTGCCGCCCATGTGGCGCTGCGGCGGGATGTGGCGGAAGGGGCGGTGCTCACCTGGGAGGATGTGGTCATCGACCCGGAGGCGGAGGCGGTGCGCATCCGCCGGGAGATGGAAGCCCGCTTCGCCCCGAGCTGAGACACAGGCGCGCGCGGGCAGGGCGCGGTCAGCAGGCGACGACGTTGACCGCCAATCCGCCCTTCGAGGTTTCCTTGTACTTGTCGGTCATGTCGAGGCCGGTCTGGCGCATGGTCTCGATGCAACTGTCGAGCGGCACGAAATGGGTGCCGTCGCCGCGCAGTGCCAGCGAGGCGGCGGTCACCGCCTTGACCGCGCCAAGCGCGTTGCGCTCGATGCAAGGCACCTGCACCAGACCGCCGATCGGGTCGCAGGTCATGCCGAGATGATGCTCCAGCGCGATTTCGGCGGCGTTTTCCACCTGGGCGTTGCTGCCGCCAAGGGCCGCGCACAGCCCCGCCGCCGCCATGGCCGAGGCCGAACCGACCTCGCCCTGGCAGCCGACCTCCGCGCCGGAGATCGAGGCATTGGCCTTGATGATGCCGCCAATGGCCGCCGCCACCAGGAGGAAGGTGCGGATACCGGCGCCGCAGCCATCGGGACAATGGTCGAGGTAGTAGCGGATCACCGCCGGGATCACCCCGGCGGCGCCGTTGGTCGGCGCGGTCACCAGCGATCCGCCGGCGGCGTTTTCCTCGTTGACCGCCATGGCATAGACGCCGAGCCAGTCCATCACCGTGTGCTGGAACGGCCGGTTCTTGCCGGCATCACCGAGGAGCTTTTGATGAATGGCGCGGGCGCGGCGCTTGATCTTGAGCCCGCCGGGCAGCTCGCCGTCCAGCGACAGCCCGCGTTCCAGGCAGGCGTTCATGGCGCGCCAGATCCGGTCTAGCCCCTCATCGAGATCGCCGTCGGGATCACGGGCTTCTTCGTTGGCCCGTTTCATCGCCTCGATCGACAGGCCGCTGGCCTCGCCCATCTCCAGCATTTCCGCCGCGTTGCGGAAGGCGAAGGGCGCCCGCTCGTCATTGGTCTGCGGCATCAGGTCGTTCTGCCGGTCGAGCTCCTCGGCGGTGGCGACGAAACCGCCGCCGATGGAATAGACGGTCTCTTCAAGAAGGGTTTCCCCGTCCGGGCCGAGCGCGCGGAAGATCATGCCATTGGCGTGCGCCGGCAGCGGCGGGCCGTAGTCGAACACCAGATCGGTCTCAGGGTCGAAGGCAACGCCGCCGATGCCTTCCACCATCACCCGCTTGTCTCGCTGCAGCCGCTCCATCTCCCCGTCGATACAGGCGGGGTCGATCGTCGCCGGATCGTGGCCGGCAAGGCCGAGGCAGATCGCCCGGTCGCTGGCATGGCCCTTTCCGGTGAAGGCAAGCGAGCCGTGCAGCGAGGCGGTGAGCCGGGCCGGCTTCAGGCCCTTGCTGCGCAGGTCATCGAGAAAACGGCCGGCGGCGACCATCGGCCCCATGGTGTGCGAGGACGACGGGCCGATGCCGATCTTGAAGATATCGAAAACGCTGATGAACACATGTTCCTCCCAGAACGCGTCCGCGGCTTTTTCGCACATGGCGCCCCCACGCCATGCACCGCTGCTTGCGCGGGATCATGACGTGAGGCCAGGGAAACGTCACCCGCAAACTGCCGATTGTCGCAAACGGCCCTGCGGTGTGTCGTATCTCAGCGACCCGAAGCCCGATCCTGGCTGGTGGCCAGACTGCTGCGGTCCTGCACGTCCTCCGGCCAGAGGAAAGCGTAGACGGCGAGGGAAAAGCCGATGTGTTCGTTCAGAAGGGAAATGGCCCGGTCCGCATCGCGGGCAAGGGTCGCGTCCATCAGATCCGTATGATGGGCAAGGCCGAGGGTGCGCTCGATCAGCGCCTGGAAATGGCCGGCCGCCTCGCTGTCCATCTTGCGGCGCGGCGCCGGGCCGCTGATCATGTGCCGGTGATGGCGGGTGAGCTGCTCGCGGATCTGATGCTGAAAGCCGGCCAGCCAGACGGAGCTGTCGCCGGCGAGAAGCGCATCGTGAAAGGCGTCATGCCGGGCTTCCCACTGCGCGATCCTGTCGCCGGCCATCACCGGATCCGGTGGTGGGGTCTGCGCCAGAAGGTAATGGGCGGCGACGACCTGACTTTCCCACTCCGCATCCCCGGATTCGATCGACCGGCGCAACAGGGTGCTTTCCACCGCGCGGCGGGCTTCCTGCAGGTCCACCAGCGAGGCGGCAGAGACCGGCGCGACCCGATAACCGCGATTGCGCTCCGAAATCACCAGCCGTTCGGCTTCCAGCCGCGACAGCGCCTCGCGCAAGGGTGTCCAGCCAAGGCCGTAGCGTTCGGTCAGGGCCGCGATCACCAGCGGCGAATCCGGTGCGAGGCGGCAGGAGAGGATATCGCTTCGCAGGCGGGTCAGAGCTTCGTCGGTCTTGGTCATCGCATGCCGTTTCCATGTGGCGCTCGCTGCGCGTCCAGCGATGATAGGTCAGGAAAATACAATCGACAAAATTATATATGATCCTTGCCGCCTGTCTTCTGCGTTGTTAGTCTGCCTTCGACATCCGGGAGGAACCTGGCGCATAGGCGTGGGTCGGATGCGAACCGAGTTGCCCTGATTTGCGATGGGCCGGTGATTGGGAGAGGCGATATCCATGATGGACGCAGTGCGCGTGCATGCGCGGACACTGGACGAGGACAATCCGTTTGCGGCCCGGCGTGGCCGGTTCCGGTTGCCGGACGGGGTCATCTATCTCGATGGCAATTCGCTGGGCGTGCTGCCGGCGGCGGTGCCGGAGCGTATGCGCCAGGTGATCGAGACCCAATGGGGCGAGAGCCTCATCCGCGCCTGGAACGAGCATGACTGGATCGACCTGCCGCAACGTGTCGGCGACCGCATCGGCGCGCTGATTGGCGCGGCGCCGGGAACGGTCACCGCCGGCGACAGCACCTCGATCAATGTGTTCAAGATGCTGGCGGCGGCGCTGTCGCTGCGCCCGGAGCGCAAGGTCATCCTCTCCGACAACGGCAACTTCCCGACCGATCTTTATGTGGCGCAAGGACTGCGCGACCTTCTGGACAAAGGCCATGAACTGAAGGTGGTCGCCCCGCAGGAGGTCGAGGCCGCGCTCGACGACACCGTGGCGGTGATGATGCTGACCGAGGTCGATTATCGCACCGGCCGCCTGCATGACATGGCCGGGCTGACGCGCAAGGCCCATGCGGTCGGCGCGCTGACCCTTTGGGATCTGGCCCATTCCGCCGGCGCGCTGCCGGTCGATCTTGGCGGCGCCGGGGCCGATTTCGCGGTCGGCTGTGGTTACAAGTACCTCAACGGCGGTCCCGGTGCGCCGGCCTTCCTTTATGTCGCGCCCGAGCATCAGCCTAACATCGCCGCGCCGCTGACCGGCTGGATGGGCCATGAGGCGCCCTTTGCCTTCGATCTCGACTACCGGCCGGCCCCTGGGGTCGACCGGATGCGGGTCGGCACGCCGCCGATCCTGTCACTCTCGGCGCTCGATGCGGCGCTCGATGAATTCGACGGGGTCGATATGGCGGTCTTGCGGGCTCAGTCGATCAGCCTCAGTGAATTGTTCATTGCCGAGGTGGAGCGGCGCTGCGATGGGCTTGAACTGGTCAGCCCGCGCGATCATGCTCGGCGCGGCAGCCAGGTCTCGTTCCGCTTCGAGCATGGTTACGCCCTGATGCAGGCGCTGATCGACCGGGGGGTGATCGGCGACTTCCGGGCGCCGGATGTGGTCCGCTTCGGCTTTACGCCGCTCTATCTCAGCCATGAAGATGTGCTCCGGGCTTGCGAGATCCTGGAGGATATCGTGGCGACCCGGTTCTGGGACCAGCCAAGGTTCCACAAGCGGGCGAAGGTCACATGAGCGGCAAGGGGGAAGCTATGGAACCGTTCGATCCGGCGCGCGATGGCGCGCAGATGGCCTTCGATGGCCGCATGTCCTATGGCGACTACCTGTCGCTGGACAAGATCCTGGATGCGCAGAAGCCGCTGTCCGATGCCCATGACGAGATGCTGTTCATCATCCAGCATCAGACCTCGGAACTGTGGATGAAGCTGGCGATCCATGAGCTGGTCGCCGCCAAGGCGCGGATCGCCAATGACGATCTGCCGCCGGCCTTCAAGATGCTGACCCGCGTTGCCCGGATCTTCGAGCAGCTCACCGGTGCCTGGCAGGTGCTGCGGACCATGACCCCGTCCGAGTACACCGAATTCCGCGATGACCTTGGCCAGTCCTCCGGCTTCCAGTCCTACCAGTATCGGGCAATCGAGTTTCTGGCCGGCAACAAGAACGCGGCGATGCTGCGTCCGCATCAGCATGTTCCGGAAACCTATCAGTGGCTCGACGGTTTGCGTCACGAGACCAGCATCTATGATGAGGCGCTGCGGTTGCTGGGCCGTTCCGGCTTGCCCGTCGATCCGGCGGTGCTGGAGCGCGACCCGGCCGAGCCCTACCAGCGGGATGCCAGCGTCCATGCGGCCTGGCTGGCGGTCTACCGCGACCCGGGCAAATACTGGGCGCTGTACGATCTGGCGGAAAAGCTCGTCGATTTCGAGGATTACTTCCGCCGCTGGCGCTTCAACCATGTGACCACGGTGGAGCGGGTGATCGGCTTCAAGCGTGGTACCGGCGGCACCTCGGGCGTGTCCTACCTGCGGCGCATGCTGGATGTGGTGTTGTTCCCCGAGCTGTGGGACATTCGCGCCGATCTTTGAGGCCGGCACGTTTTTCGCCGACGAGGAGCCTGCATGTCGCAGTTGATTGACATCACACCGCCACTGGCGCCCGGCGCCGCCGTGTTTCCCGGCGACGCGCCCTATCGGGTGGACACGACCTTTGCAATTGGCCCGGGCTGTCCGGTCAACGTGACGTCCGTGTCGCTTTCCACCCACTGCGGTGCCCATGCGGATGCCCCCTTGCACTACAGCGCCGAGGGCGCTTCCATCGACCGGGTGCCGCTGGAGGATTTCATCGGTCCGGCCCGTCTGATCGACGCGCGCGGCGAGGGGCCGCTGTGCCGGCCGGAAGAGCTGTTGCCGCATCTGGACGATGTGCCGCCACGGGTGCTCTTGCGTCTGGCCGATACGCTCGACCCGATGCGCTGGCCTGAAGGGTTTCGCGCGCTGGCGCCGGAGACGGTCGATCTGCTGGCGGCGCGGGGTGTTCGGCTGGTGGGCGTTGACGTGCCCTCGGTCGATCCGGAGACCTCCAAGGAGCTGCCCGCGCATATGACATTCTTGCGCCACGACATGCGAATCCTGGAAAACCTCGCCCTCAGAGAGGCGGATTTCGGGGATTATGAGTTGATCGCGCTGCCGTTACGGCTAGAAGGGCTGGATGCCGCGCCGGTGCGCGCGATATTGCGGCGGGTATGAGCGGCGCAAAGCCGCCAGAAGAAGAGCCCAACAGGCATTGACGTTGCGCCAGGCGCAACCAGCGGGGGGAGAGGCAACATGCTGGAAGTAGACCAGCTTGTGATGAGCTACGGCGGGTTCCGCGCGGTGGACAACTGCTCGCTGTCCGTGGCGGAGGGCAGCATCACCGGCCTGATCGGCCCGAACGGCGCCGGCAAGACCACACTGTTCAATTTGGTGGCCGGGGCGTTTCCGCCGACCTCTGGCCGGATCCGGTATCTTGGCGAGGACATCACCGGGCTCAGCACCGACCGGCGGTTCCATCTCGGCCTGGTGCGCACCTTCCAGATCCCGCACGAGTTCCATCGGCTGACCGTCATGGAAAACCTGATGATGGTGCCGCCGCATCAGGCCGGCGAGGCGCTTCTCGCCAACTGGCTGACATGGGGCAAGGTGCGCCGGAACGAGGAGGAGGTGCACCAGCGCGCCAGGGAGACCCTTGCCTTCCTCGAACTGGAGCATGTGGCCGAGGAGCGGGCCGGCAACCTGTCCGGCGGCCAGAAGAAGCTGCTGGAGCTGGGCCGGACCATGATGACCGACGCCCGGCTGGTGCTGCTCGACGAACCGGCGGCCGGCGTCAACCGGACCCTTTTGCGCAAGCTGGAAGAGAAGATCGCGATCCTCAACAAGGAGCGCGGCTACACTTTCATCCTCATCGAGCATGACATGGAGATGATCGAGAAGCTGTGCCACCCGGTGATCTGCATGGCCGAGGGCCGGGTGCTGATCGAGGGAGATTTCGCCACCGTGCGTGCCGATGAACGGGTGCTGGAAGCCTATCTCGGCGAAACCGTGGGAGCGCCTGAATGAAACCGCTTTTGCAGATGACCGATCTTCACGGCGGTTATGGCGATGCCAATATCCTGCATGGGGTCAACCTTGAGGTGGCGCCGGCGGAAATCGTCGTCATCGTCGGGCCGAACGGCGCCGGCAAGTCGACGGCGATGAAGGCGATCTTCGGTCTTTTGAAGATCCGCGGCGGTTCGGTGATCGTCGGCGGGGTCGACATCACCGGCTGGGAGCCGAACCGGATTGTCGAGGCGGGCGTCTGCTATGTGCCTCAGGTCGACAACGTGTTCCGCGAAATGACCGTGCATGAAAACCTGGAAATGGGCGCCTTCCTGCGCTCCGGCGATCTGTCTGCCGCCTATGACCGGGTCTACGGCCTGTTCCCGGACCTGAAGGAACGGCGCAAGGCGCTGGCCGGCAACCTGTCCGGCGGCCAGCGGCAGATGGTGGCGATGGGCCGCGCCCTGATGCTGGAGCCGAAGATCCTGCTGCTCGACGAGCCGACCGCCGGCTTGTCGCCGAAATACATGGAGCAGATCTTCCAGATCAGCCGGGATGTGCGCGACACCGGTGTCGCCATCCTCTTGGTGGAACAGCACGCCAAGCAGGCGCTGGCTTTCGCCGATCGCGGCTACGTGCTCGCCTCGGGCTGCAACCGTCACGAGGGCACGGGCGCGGATCTTCTGGCCGACCGCGACGTCGCCGACATGTTCCTCGGAGGGTGATGGGGATGGGCGCTCTGGAAATCATCAACTTCTATCTCGTGCCCGGCCTCGTCGTCGGCTCGATCTACGCGCTGGGCGCGGTTGGCATCACGCTGGTCTTCGCCATCCTGCGCTACGCGCATCTGGCCCATGGCGATCTGGCAACGCTCGGCGCCTTCCTCGGGCTCGGTCTGGTGACCGCGCTCGGCATCTCGCCCTATCTCGCCCTGCCGGCGGTGATGGTGCTGACGGCGGTGGTCGCGGTCGGCATCGACCGGGTGTTCTACGATTATCTGCGCGAGAGGCCGAAGATCGTCACGGTGATGGCCTCGCTCGGCATCGCCCTGATGGTGCGGGCAATTGTTCAGGTGGTGTGGGGCGTGGATTCGCAGACCTATACCCGGGGCATCGTCCGGCCGGAAAACTGGTTCGGCATTCGCGTCCGCGACCGGGAACTGATCACGATTCTGGCGATGATCGCTCTGGTGGTGGCCCTGCAGCTCTTCCTGCAGCGCAGCAAGTGGGGCAAGGCGATGCGTGCCATGTCCGACAATCCGGATCTGGCGCTGCTGTCCGGTGTCGACAACGGCAAGGTCGTGACGATCACCTGGGTGATCGTCGGTGGGCTGTGCGCCGCCGCCGGCCTGTTCCTGGGGCTCAATTTCGAGCTCAAGGCGATGATGGGCTGGTCGATGCTGCTGCCGATGTTCGCCGCGGCGATCCTCGGTGGCGTCGGCCGGGTGGAGGGCGCCGTGATCGGCGGCCTGATCGTCGGCGTGGCGGAGGAGATGTCGACGCTGTTCCTGCCGACCGAATACAAGGCGGCGACCGCCTTTGCGATACTGCTGCTGATGCTGCTGGTGCGCCCGACCGGGCTGCTGCGCGGCAAGGTGCTTTAGGGAGGACGGCGCGATGGAATGGATCGGATTTGCCAATTACGCCGTCTACATGGCGATCTTCATCTGCATCTACGCCCTGTTGTCGCTGGGGTTGAACATCCAGTGGGGCTTTACCGGCCTCTTCAACGCAGGCATCGCCGGCTTCTTCGCCGTCGGCGCCTATACCTCGGCGGTGCTGACCTCGCCGGCGGCCGACGGGCGGCTTGGCGGCTTCGACCTGCCGTTCTGGGTCGGCTGGATCGGCGCGATGGTGGCGGCGGCGCTGATCGCCTGGCCGATCGGCAAGATCTGTCTGCGCTTTCGCTCCGACTATCTGGCGATCGCCACCATCGGCGTTGCCGAGATCATCCGTCTGGTGATCAAGTCGGAGGACTGGCTGACCAATTCCGCCCGGGGCATCACCGATATCCCGCGCCCGCTGGGCGACCTGCCCTACACCATGTCGCAGCTGGCCTATCTGGCGATCGTCATGGCCATTCTGCTCGTTGTCTATCTGATGGTCGAGCGGCAGATCGCCTCGCCCTGGGGGCGGATGATGCGGGCGATCCGCGACAATGAGGATGCGGCCCGGGCGATGGGCAAGGACGTGCCCTATCGCCGTCTGGAGGCGTTCATCTTCGGCTCGGCCCTGATGGGGCTGGGCGGGGCGCTGTTCGCCCATTTCAACCGCAGCATCACCCCGGAGGCGATCGACCCGATGGTCGCGACCTTCCTGGTGTGGATCATGCTGATCCTCGGCGGATCGGGCAACAATCGCGGTGCGATCCTTGGTGTTGCGGTGGTCTGGGTGATCTGGTCCGTGTCGGAAATCGTCACCGATCAGTTCCCGCATGAATACGCGGTCAAGGCGAAGTACCTGCGGATTTTCCTGATCGGCCTGATGCTGCAACTGGTGCTGCGCTTCCGCCCGGAGGGCCTGTTGCCCGAGGCGAGCGGGGAGCGCAAACCGGTGGGAAAAACAGGCAATTGAGGCTTGTGGGGAGGCCGCATTTGGGTTGAGACTGCGGGTTCAGAACAAGCCCGGCCAACGGGTTTTGCAGAAGGCGCGCGGCCGGGTGGCTGTGTGCCAGGATAAGGTGGAGGTAATCCAATGAAACTGTTTCAGACCGCCATTGCCGCGGCGCTTCTCGGCGCCACCGCGCTGGCCGCGCCGGCTCATGCGGATGTCAAGATCGGCCTGATCGGCGGCGTGACCGGCCCGATCGCCGCGATGGCCCCGCCGATGATCGCCAGCGCCCAGCTCGCCATCGACCAGGTCAACGCGAACGGCGGCATTCTCGACGGCCAGAAGCTGATCGGCGTCGTCGGCGACAGCGCCTGCAACCCGCAGAATGGCACCGATGCGGCCACCAAGGCGGTGAACATCGAGGGCGTCGTCGCCATCGTCGGCCCGCATTGCTCCGGTTCGGTGCTGGCGGTTGCCAACTCCGTGACCGTGCCGGCCGGCATTGCCATCATCACCCCGTCGGGCACCTCGCCGGAGATCACCAGCCTTGACGACAAGGACACGGTGTTCCGTACCGTGCCCTCCGATGACTATCAGGGCCGGGCACTGGCCCGCACGCTGCTGGACCGGGGCACCAAGAAGGTGGCCGTCGCCTATCTGAACAACGACTATGGCAAGGGTCTGGCCGAGGCGTTCAAGTCCGAGTTCGAGGCCAATGGCGGCGAGATCGCTGGCTATGCCGCGCATGAGGGCGAGAAGGCCTCCTACCGGTCGAACCTCGCCGAGCTTGCCTCGGGCGGTGCCGATACCCTGGTGATCCTCGACTATGGCGATGGCTCGGGCCTGACCCTGTTGCGTCAGGCGCTGGAAAACGGCTTCTTCGAGAACTTCGTCGGCGCCGACGGCATGAAGTCGGATGCGACCTTCAAGGAGCTGGGTGCGGAAAACCTGACCACCTTCGTCGCCTCCTCGCCGGTCGGCGAGAAATCCGACGCGCTGGAGATGTTCAGCAAGGCCTTCACCGAGGCGGGCGGCGATCCGAGCGCCATCTTCGTGACCACCTCCTATGACGCGGCCTTCCTGATGGCGCTGGCGGTCGAAAAGGCCGGCGGCGACAAGACCAAGGTGGCCGCGGCCATGCGCGAGATCTCCAACGGAACCGGTGAAACGATCCTGCCGGGCGAATGGGCCAAGGCGAAGGAGCTGATCGCCGCCGGCAAGGCCATCGACTACAAGGGCGCGGCTGGCGATCACAACTTCGATGAAAAGGGCGATGTGCCCGGTGCCTACGCGCTGTTCAAGGTTGGTGCGAACGGCTTCGAGATGATCGGCGAAATGAAGTAAGGGCCGGGGCGGCGCCATGCCGCCCTGTCTCCCGCCTGCCACTGGTCTCCCGGCAATTTAACGGCCGGGAGATCTCCCTCATTCTGACCTTTTTTAAACGAGCAATCCCAGGCAAGCTTTGGCGCAACCCGGGGCCGGGGAACCGAAAGGCGAGTGGTTCTGATCGGCTGGGCCTCGCAGGCCGTGGCTCGCCGAGCCCGGATCTCCGCTGCGCTTGCGTCCGGGAGGACGCAGAGCGTGGGGCCATGTGGGGAATAGAGGAGCCTTTGCCGTATCATGCGGCGTCATCCCGGCCCCCGAGCCGGGATCGGGGGGCCGAAAGGCAAGCGTTTCCAGCGTTATGAGATCGGGCAGACCGTGCCTGGCCGGTCCCGTTTTGCTGCCTGCGCGGCGCTTGGAGCGCGCCCTCTCGTGACAAGAAAACGGTTCTTTCCGCTCAGGCGGTGGCGGTGATTTCCGGCGGCATCTTCAGCAGGAAGCGGATTTCGCTACGGTCCTCGGCGAGCTCGGCGATGGTATGCGCATCGAGCACGTTCATGAAGGCTTCCAGCGCTTCGTGCAGCAACCCGTTGAAGCCGCAGGAGGTGATCAGCGGGCAGTCCTTGCGCCCGGATTCAAAGCACTCGGCGAGGAGGAAACTCTCCTCGGCGGCGCGGACCACCGCGCCAACGGTGATTTCCTCGGCCGGGCGGGCAAGCACAAGACCGCCATTGCGCCCGCGAATGGTGCGCACGAAGCCGTTGCTGACCAGCACCTTGAGGATCTTGAACAGATGCGCTTCGGACATCTCGAAGCTGGCCGCGACATCCGCGACCCGGCTCGGAGTGTCCGGATTGGCCGCACAATAGATCAGGGTGCGGACTGCATAGTTGGTCTGTTGTGTAAGGCGCATGCCCCTAGATAGGCGCGCCCGGCGTCCCGCGTCAACGGGCTTGCGCGGGAAAACAGGAGTTTTTTGTTCAACTATTCGGCGCAACGCCGCAAAATCCCGCGACTTTCCGCCATTCGCGCCCCGGACGCTTGCATCTGATCGGAAAAACATGAATAGTGATTCATAATTCATGTTGGGAGGATGAGATGTCAGAGACCGGGACACCGGCGAAGGACCAGCCTGATCGCGACGCGCAGACTGGCCGGGAGCCGAAGACCGCGCGCGGCGAAGCAACCCGCCGGGCGATTCTCGGTGCCGCCGAAAAGGTCATCGGCCGCCAGGGCTTCAACGAGGCCTCCATCGGTTCGATCACCCGCGAGGCGGGCGTCGCCCAGGGCACATTCTACATCTACTTTTCCAGCAAGGATGAGGTGTTCTCCGAACTGGTCGTCGAGATGGGGCGGATGCTGCGCCATGTCATCAGCGAGGCGACCGGTGGCATGGCGGATCGGCTGGAAGCGGAACGGGA
This sequence comes from Stappia indica, assembly GCF_020177335.1. Classification (GTDB taxonomy): domain Bacteria; phylum Pseudomonadota; class Alphaproteobacteria; order Rhizobiales; family Stappiaceae; genus Stappia; species Stappia indica_B. The sequence continues at coordinate 50,998 of NZ_JAIVMG010000003.1, forward strand.
GGGCTTGCGCGCGTTCCTGACCTTCGTCGCCTCTCGTCCCGAGCTCTACCGGATCGTGCAAGAGGCGCAATTCGTCGATCCCGATGCCTATCGGGCCTATTTCCGCACCTTTGCCGAAGGCTACCGGCAGGGGCTGGCCGAGGCTGCCGAAGCCGGAGCGATCCGGCCGGGCAATGCCGATGTCAGGGCCTGGGCGCTGATGGGCATCGCCCGTGCCCTTGGCGAATATTCGGTGGTTTTCGGCGACACCACACCGATCGATGAGGTGGTCGACATCGCCCATGATCTCATCGTCGATGGTTTGAGGAAGTGATCCTGATGGCCGATCTCGTTCATTTTCACCAGGAAGACGATGTCGTCACCCTGACCCTCGACCGCCCGGGGCGCGGCAATGCGCTGGTGCCCGAGCTGCTCGCCGAACTGCGCGGCGGGCTGGCGCGGGCCGCAGGGCAGACGCCCGCCGCGCTGGTGCTGGCCGGCAAGGGGCGGGCCTTCTCCGCTGGCGGCGATGTGGCCGCCTTCCACGGTCATGCCGGCAACCGGGATGAGCTGCTGCGCTACGCTGCCGAAGTGGTCGGCGAGCTGAATGGCGCGATCCTTGATCTGCTCGCCTTTCCCGCGCCGGTGCTTGCCGCCGTCAACGGGGCGGTGACCGGCGGGTCGACCGGGCTGGTGCTTGCCTCCGACATTGTCGTGATGAGCGAGCGGGCCTTTCTTCAGCCTTACTACGGCGAGATGGGCTTCGCGCCGGACGGCGGCTGGACCGCGCTGATGCCCGAGCGCATCGGCGCCGCCCGGGCGCTCGAAGTGCAGTATCTGAACGCGCGTCTGTCGGCGCCCGCCTGTCTCGATCTCGGGCTGGCCGGCGCGGTCTGCGCCCCCGAGGTGCTGGCGGCAGCGGTGGCCGAGCGGCTGGCGACGCTCCGCCGCATGGACCGCGAGACACTGCGCACCACGCGGGCCCATGTGTGGAACGGGGAGCGACGGACGCGGATCGCGGCGGCGCTGGAGGAGGAGCGGCAGGCGTTCCTGAGGCTGGTGGTCCGGCCGGAGACTCTAGCGCGGATGAAGACGTTTCTCGGGCGGGAGAGTGCCGCCGGTAGTGCTGACAAGGCGCAGACCCAACAGCAAGTGTGACGGTCTTTGGGGGGACGGGATATGGAGTGGCTCACCGATATGGCGGCGAAGCGGGCGGAACTGAGCCCCGACCGCGTTGCCTTTGTCGATCATGAAACCGGGGCGGAGCTGAGTTTCGCCGATGTGGAGGCGCGGGCGAACCGGATGGCCCGGGCCTTAGGGATGCTCGGCGCGGCCGCCGGCGACCGGGTGGCGGTTCTCTGCCACAACCATCCGGACTTCTTCGTCCTGCTGTTCGCCGCCCAGAAAAGCGGCGTCATCCTGCTGCCGCTCAACTGGCGCCAGCCGGCGGTGGAACTGGCCCCGACCGTGACCCGTTCGGGCGCGCGGCTGCTGATGCATGACAGCGCCTGCGGCGCGACGGCGCGGGCGCTCGCCGAACGCTGTGGTCTGACGCCGGTCGCCTTCGCCGATGCGGCGGGCGAGGGGGATACGGCGGCCTCCGCCGATTTCGAGGCGCTGCTTTGCGAAGCCGATCCGGCGCCTTTCGGCGATGGAAGGATCCCCGCGTCCGCGCCCTGGTATCTGCTGGCCACCTCCGGAACCACGGGCGAGCCGAAGCTGGTGATCCAGACCGCGCGCATGGCCTGGGCCAATGCGGTCAACTATACCCAGGCGACCGGCATCACCGCTGGTGACTGCACCGTCAATTACCTGCCGCTGTTTCACACCGCCGGCATCAATCTGATGTCGATGCCGCTGTTCCTGACCGGCGGCACGTCCATCGTGCTGCGCCGCTTCGATGTGGCGGCGGTGTTGCGGCTGATCGGCGAGACGCGGCTGACGGCGTTTTTCGGGGTGCCGGCGATCTATCAGGCCCTGTCGCTCGATCCGGCGTTCGAGACGGCGGATTTCTCCGCCGTCCGCAGTCTCGGCTGTGGCGGTGCGCCGATGCCGGCGCCGCTGCTGCGCACCTATCTGGCGCGCGGTGTCACCGTCTGCAACGGCATGGGCATGACCGAGACCGGGCCGACCGTGTTTCTCGCCGACCCGCAGCGGGCGCCGGAGAAGATCGGTTCCGTTGGCAAGGCGCAGATATTGGCCGAAGTGCGGCTCGTTGGGATCGACGGCGCGGTGGTGACCGGCGCCGGGGCCGGCGAATTGCAGATCCGTGGGCCGGGGGTGACGCCTGGATATTACGAAAATCCGGAGGCGACCCGCACCGCGTTCACCGAGGATGGCTGGCTGCGCTCCGGCGATGTCGCTGCGCGGGATGAGGATGGCTATTTCGCCATCGTCGACCGGATCAAGGACATGTACATCTCCGGCGGCGAGAACGTTTATCCGGCTGAAGTTGAGCGGGTGCTGGTCACCCATCCGGCGATCCTTGATGTGGTGGTGGTCGGCGTGGCCGATGCCCGTTGGGGCGAGGTGGGGGCGGCCTATCTGATTCCGCGTCCGGGCGAGCGGATCGAAGAGGCGGGCCTGGTCGCCTGGTGCCGCGAGCGGCTGGCCGCCTACAAGGTGCCGCGCCATATCGCGGTGGTTGAGGATCTGCCGCGCACCGCCGCCGGCAAGGTGCAGAAGCACGTATTGAAACACGCACATGAAGAGCAGAAGGAGGAGGTGCGCGGTGAAGGTGAACGCTGACGTGATGGCGGTTGGAGACGGGCTGGAAAGCCGCTGGCGTCCGACCCAGGCGGATTTCGATCGCTTCGCGGCGATCTCCGGCGATGACAATCCGATCCATGTGGATCCGGAGTTTTCCGCCCGGACCCGGTTCGGACGCACCGTTTCGCACGGGATGCTGCTCTACTCCCGGGTCTGGGCGCTGATCCGGGGGCGCTGGCCGGGCCGGCACCTGCTGCAGGAGCTGATGTTCCCCAATCCCGCCTATGCGGAGGAGGAACTGGTGATCGCGCTGACGCCCACCGCCGGGAACCCGCGCTTGCTGGAGGTCAGTGTCCGCCGGGCGGCGGATGGGGCCATCGTGCTGCAAGGCAAATGCGAACTGGATGAAGGGGCGGGTCGATGATCGAACTGGGACAGAGCGCGGAGCTGGAGCGTGTCTATCCGCGCGAGCAAGCGGCCGATTTCGCCGACCTCGCCGGGCTTGATGCGGTGCCGGACAGCGTGCCCGAGCCGTTGATTGGCGGGCTGTTTTCCTACCTGCTTGGCGTCAAGCTGCCGGGCTTCGGCACCAACTACCTGAAGCAGGAAATGCGCTTTCTCGGCGCGGCGGCCTTTGACACACCGCTGATCGCCCGGGTGACGGTGACCCGGCTGCGCCCGGAGAAGCATCTGGTCGATCTGGAAACGGTCTGCGAGACCCGGGATGGAACGCGGGTCTGTGAGGGCCGGGCGCTGGTCTATGTGGAGGATGTCGGCGCCTGACGGCGTCGTCATTCAGGATCGGCGAGGCATGGCTCTTCGGTTCCAGTCTATTGAAAACGCACGCCTTTCAGCTCCCCGATCCCGGGTCGCGCTGACGCTTGCCCGGGATGACGCCGGGAAATGACGCAAGGGCTGCTCTGCGCCGGCCATCGCCCCGCTCTCTGCGTCCTCCCGGACGAAGCGAAGATCCGGGACCGGCGAGGCACGGCCTTGCGGCTCCAGCCCGCGAGAAGCATGGGGGCTCCCTCCGTGATCCCGGCCTGTGGGGCGGGATGACGCGGAAGGCGCGGATGCTCTTCGTCAGCGCTATCGCCCGATGAGCGGCGATCCGGGCACGTTGGCTGGCACGACGCTGCCACAAACAAAAACGCCGCCGGCAAGCCGGCGGCGTTTCCAAAACCGGTGAACCGGTTAAGCTCAGTCGAGCGCGAGCTGCGCGGCCTGCAGGCCACGGCCGCGACGGTCTTCTTCCGTCACGAAGGTGAGGGTCGTGCCCTCGGCCGGAACGGCAATGCCCGAACGCTCGAAAGCGGTGATGTGCACGAACACATCCTTGCCACCTTCCGCCGGGGTCACAAAGCCGAAGCCGCGATCGTGGTTGAAGAACTTGAGGGTACCTGTCTGGCGCATGGGGAAACTCCTGTCCCGTAGTCAGTCTAAGTGTAAAGAGCGCAAGTAAGCGCGCTTGCTTGCGCGAGCGTGGCATTCAGAAACGGGAAAGGCAGTTCTGTTCGACAGAACCGGCCATTGTGACCGGGAAGGCGCCGCATACCGAAACTTTCTTAACCGGGTTCGAATTTTCAAGCCCGCTGATGTTGGACCCACATCCAACGTGGACACTATAGGTCAAACAGGTCAACTCGGCAAGCGTTCTGCTTGGTTGCCGCACGGGACTTCGCCCTTTTACCGGGTGGCGAGGCCGCTCAGAAGCGTGTTGAAAGCCTCTGCCTCTTCCAGATGCGGGGCATGGCCGGAGCGGGAAAAGGGGACAATCCGGGCGCGCGGCAGATGGCTCTGTTGCCAGCGCGCCGCCCGGCTGTCGTAGAGCTGGCTCTTGCCGCCCGGCGCCAGTACCACCGGAATGTCGATCGCGGGCATCAGCGCCCGGAAGTCCTGGGCCGTCAGCGAGGCCCACATGGCCGCCAGCGCTGCCGGGTCGGCCTTGCGCATCTCCTCCTCGGCATGGCGGATCAGCGGGCTGGCGGGATCGAGATCGGCGGCGAAGGTCTTCAGCGCGGTGGGCCTGACAAGCGCCGGCCACTGCTTTTCCAACGCCCGCAGGAAGACCGCGTTGCGCCGGGCATCGAGGTCGCTCAGGGTGCCCAGGTCCCAGTCGGGGCCGTTCAGTACCTTCGGCGACATGTCCTCCACCACCAGCGCGGCAAGGCGGTCCGTGCCATGGCGCTCGATCAGCGACCAGGCGACGAGCGCCCCCATCGACCAGCCGTGCAGCACGACCTCGTCGAGCCCCTCGGCTTCGATCCGCGCCATCACCGCATCCGCCGCCGCCTCGATGGTGAAGGGGCGGAGGCTGCGGCTTTCGCCATGGCCGGGCAGGTCCGGCGCCAGCACCAGGGTTTCCCGCCCCAGCGCGGCCAGTTGCGGCGCCATGAAGCCGCCGTGGCAGGACCAGCCATGCAGGAGGACGACCGGCCGCTTGCCCGCCGCCCGCTGGCCACGGCGCCTGATGTGAAGATCGCTCACCGGCGGCTCCGCAACCGGCCGACGACCCCGTCGGGAAAGAAGTAGACCGACAGGATGAACAGCATCCCGAGCCACAGGAGCCAGCGTTCCGGCGCCACCAGCAGCGGGATCAGCGGCAGCGCCTCGGTGGCGTGTTCGGCGCTGGCCATCAGGGTCTGCAGATAGGTCTGGGCGAGGATGAACAGCGTCGCGCCGATCACCGCCCCGTACATGGTGCCCATGCCGCCGATCACCACCATCAGGAGGATGTCGATCATGATTTCCATCGACAGGGTGGTCGCCGGGCCGGTGTAGCGGATCCAGATCGCCAGCAGCGCTCCGGCAAGGGCCGCTACCGCCGCCGATAGCACCGTGGCGGTGGTGCGGTACCACACCACCCGGTAGCCGATCGCCTCGGCGCGGAAGGCATTGTCGCGCACCGCCTTCAGGGTCCGGCCGAAGGGCGAGTTGACCACCCTGAGCAGCCCAAGGAACAAGACCAGCGCGGAGAAGAACACCAGATAGTAGCAAAGCAGCCGGCCATTGATGCGCACGCCGAAGATCTTGCCATCCATCAGCTTGAAGGCGGGACCGAGTGCCCGGGGGATCTTGTAGGTGAGCCCGTCCTCACCGCCCGTCAGCCCGGAGAGCTGCGAGACGAGAACGGCGAAGGCGCTGGCGACCGCCAGGGTCACCATGGCGAAGAAGATCGCCTTCACCCGCAGCGAGAACAGGCCGATGGCGAGCGCCAGGGCAGCGGCAATCGCCGTGCCGCCGGCCGTGCCGAGCACGATGGCCGTGAAGCTCGGGCCGAGCGAGGAGAGCGCTAGCGCGGTGCCATAGGCGCCGATGCCGAAGAACATCGTATGGGCGAACGAGACGACGCCGGTATAGCCGAGCAGGAGGTCGTAGCTCGCCGCCAGCACGATGAAGATGCAGATACGCGCCGCCGTATCGAGGGACTTGGTCCCGGGGAACAGGAACGGGGCGAAGGCAAGGCCGATCAGGATAAGCGCCAGCACCCCTGCCAGGAGGCGGCTCCGCGGTCGGTCGCCGGACAACAGCCGATTGATCATCATGGGCTCCTACTTCGCCTTGACCACGGGATAGAGCCCTTGCGGGCGCCACATCAGAACGCCGACCATCAGGGCGATGGTCGAGACCAGCGCCACCTTGGGGGCGAGAAAGGCCATGTAGTTGGACAGAAGGCCGACCAGCAGCGCGCCGATGAAGCAGCCTTCGATCGAGCCCAGCCCGCCGATGATGACGACGACGAACACCAGCACCATGATTTCCGAGCCCATATGCGCGGTGATGGTCTCCTGATAGAGCCCCCACATCACCCCGCCGAGGCCGGCCAGCGCGGAGCCTGCCATGAACACCAACAGGAACAGGCGGCGGATGCGGTAGCCGAGCGCCTCGACCATCTCGCCATTCTCCACGCCGGCCCGGACCAGAAGGCCAATGCGGGTGGAGCGCAGCACATGGCGCATACCGACGAACAGCACCAGCCCGACCGCGACGGCGAACAGCCGGTACTTCTCGATGGCGGCCTCGCCGAAGATCACCGCGCCCTGCAGCGACGGCGGACGGGACAGGTGGATCGCATCCGGGCCCCAGATCACGTGAATGAGCTGCTGGGCGACGATCAGGCCGCCCATGGTCACCAGGATCTGTTTCAGGTGATGGCCGTAGACCGGGGCGACGATCACCCGCTCGAACATCAGGCCGATCCCGCCGGTGACCGCCATGGAGGCGAGGATGGCAAGAAACACGGCGAGGAGGTTGAGCATCACCACCGGGCTCTGGGTCCAGCCGGCGAGCCAGGCCAGAACGGTGAAGCCGACGAAGGCGCCGACCGAGACGAAGGCGCCATGGCCGAAATTGATCACATCCATCAGGCCGAACACCACGGTCAGGCCGGACGCCATGATGAAGATCATCAACCCCATCGCCAGACCGGCGACGGTCAGCGTCAGCCAGGTGGCGCCATCGCCGATGGCGGCAAAGCCCAGCCCGGCGAGCACCGGCGCCAGCAGCAGCGGCGCGGCGGATTTCAGCCGTTCGGCGGGCGAGGCCGCGACGAGTTTCGGGCGGATCGCGGTCGAACTCATTGGTGCACCTCCAGGCTCAATCCCATCAGCCGCTCCTGCAGGTCGCTGTCGGCGGCAAGCTCGGCCATTGTGCCGGCGTGAACGATCCGGCCGTCATCCATCACGGCGACCGTGTCGCCGAGGCTTTTCGCCATTTGGAAATTCTGCTCCACCAGAAGGATGGTCGTTTCGGTTTCCTTGAGCTGGCGCAGCGCATCGGTCATCGCCCGGATGATCGCTGGCGCCAGCCCCTTGCTCGGCTCGTCGATCAGGATCAGCTTGCGCGGCTCGATGATCGCCCGCGAGACGGACAGCATCTGTTTCTGGCCGCCCGACAAGGTGCCGGCCGGCCGGTCCCAGAAGGTGGCGATCGGCGGAAACAGCTCCTTGATCCAAGACAGCCGCTGCGGATCCATTTTCCCGCTCGCCGCCGCAAGGGTCATATTCTCGCCAACGGTGAGGTCGGAAAAGATCCCCATGTTCTCCGGCACATAGGCGATGCCGGCGCGCGAAATCGCCGGGGTCGACTGGCCGTCGATGCGCGCGCCGTCGAAGTGGATCTCGCCCTCGCTCGGCGTCCACAGCCCCATGATGGAGCGCAAGGTCGTGGACTTGCCCGCGCCGTTGCGCCCCAGGAGCACGCTGACGCCGCCGCGCGGCACCTCCAGGTCGACCCCCTGGAGAATGTGATAGGGGCCGATGTGGGTGTGCACACCGGCAAGACGAAGCAGGATGTCAGCCACGGGCCACCTCCTCGGACGCGGATTTGGCGGGAGCCTCTTGGCCGTCCTCGGGCGCATTGCCGAGATAGGCTTCCTGGACAATGGGCGATTTCATCACCTCGGCCGGATCGCCATCGGCGACGAGCTGGCCGTTGTGCAGCACGATGATCCGGTCGGCGAGGCTGCGGATCACATCCATTTTGTGCTCCACCAACAGGATCGTGCGGTCCCGGTCGTTCTTCAGCTCGCGAATGAGATCGAGGATCACCGGGACCTCGTCGACGCTCATGCCGGCGGTCGGCTCGTCGAACATCAGCACCTGCGGCGCCAGGGCGATCATCATCGCCACTTCCAGCTTGCGCTGGTCGCCATGGGGCAGGGCGGAAACCGGCTGGTCGGCCTGATCGAGCAGATGAACCTCGGCCAGCACATGCTCGGCCCGCTCGATCAGCTCGATATGGCTATCGGCGCGCGAAAACAGGTCGAAACCGCGCCGTGCCTGAGCCTGTACCACCAGCCGCACATTCTCGCGCACGCTCAAGGTGGGAAACAGATTGGTGAGCTGGAAGGCGCGGCCGATGCCCCGGTCGCAGCGTTCGGGAACGCCAAGGCGGGTGATGTCCTCGCCATTCAGCGTGACCGTGCCGGAATAGGCCCGAAGCTGACCGGAGATCAGATTGAAATAGGTGGTCTTGCCGGCGCCGTTCGGGCCGACGATGGCCGTCAGGGTGCCGCGCTCGAAGGCGCAGCTCACCTGGTCGACGGCCACATGTCCGCCAAAGCGGATCGTCAGGTCCTGGGTCGTCAGGACGGGAGCTTCAATCGCCACGGGAGGTCTCCGCAAGCAGCCGGCGGGCAGCCGTCCGGGGACGCGCAAGAGGTCATGCCGCGCCGCGCCGGGCCGATGGCCGGGGTCGATATCGGATGGATGAAGGGGAGGACCGGACGGGGCAGGTGGGCGCCGTCCGGTCCGGTTGACGGCCTCAGCGCTTGTTGCGCACCGGGATGTCCATGTCCTCAATGGACAGTTCGCGGACCAGCTCCGGAATGCCCCATTCCACTTCCGGGTCGACCCGGATCTTGAAGTGGTACATGGACTGCAGCGCCTGATGGTCCTCGGCGCGGAACACCATCTTGCCCTTCGGCGTCTCGAAGGCCATGCCTTCCATGGTCTCGATCAGCGCTTCGGTGTCGGTGCTGCCGGCGGTCTTGATCGCCTCGACCACGGCAATGGCAGCCGACATGCCGCCGGCGGTGAAGAAGTCCGGCGGGGACTGGAAGCGGGCCTGGTGCTCCTTCACCAGCCAGTCATTGGCCGGGTTTTGCGGAATGTCATGGTAGTAGTAGGTGGCGCCTTCCATGCCGGGCAGGGCCTTGAAGGCCTTCATCGCGGCGAGGATGTTGCCGCCGGTGGCGATCTCAATGCCGAAACGCTCCGGCTCCATCGCCTTGATCTTGCCGATCGGGTTGTTGCCGCCGGCCCAGATGATGAAGAGGAACTTGCGGCCCTCCTCGTCCTTCAGCGCATCGAACACCCGCTGGGCGCTGGCGGTGAAGTCCTGGGTGTCGGTCGGGGCGTATTCCTCGAACACCAGCTTCGCGCCGGTCTTCTCCAGCGCCTCGCGGAAGGCGGCGACGCCGTCGCGGCCGAAGGCATAGTCCTGCGCCAGCGTGGCGATGGTCACCCCTTCCTTGCCGAGCGCGACCGCATTGGCGATGGCGTCCTGAGAGGAGTTGCGGCCGGTGCGGAACACGTAGCGGTTCCAGTTCTCGCCGGTGATGCTGTCGGCCACCGCCGGCTCGACGATCAGGATCTTCTCGTATTCCTCGGCGACCGGAAGCATGGCCAGGGCAACGCCGGAGGACACCGGCCCGACGGCAATGTCGACCTCATCGTCGCCATAGGCCTCGGCCAGGGCTGCGCGGGCGATGTCCGGCTTGAGCTGGGTGTCCTTCTCGATGACGCTGATCTTGCGCCCGTCGATTTCCATGGTGCCGCCGGTGGCGTATTCCAGGCCCATCATGAAGCCGGTGTGGGACTGCTTGCCATAGGCTTCCAGCGCACCGGTCTTGCCATAGACATGGGCAATCTTGATGTCGTCGGCGAGGCCGGGTGCCGTGCCAAGGCCAAGGGCCAAGGCTGTAGCGGCGATGATGCGTTTCATGTCGCGTCTCCTCCCTGTCGGCGGCTCGGGTGGCGCCATGGCGCGGGGCGCGCGGCCGGCGCGGAACTCTCCCCCATGTCCGCTCCCTCATATATGACGCATGATTCATGTTTCATGTCAAATCTCATGAAAGGACAGGCGTTGGTCCTGGCGGGCTGTTCCGCCGAGAGGGGAGGTTCCCTGCGAAACCGCACAGCCGTGATGGCGGTCACAGAAGAAGGGGGCGGGCCAGCCTAAGCTCGTCTCATCAGCGCTAAAAACAGCGCCGGACAAGAAGAAGACGCAAAACCGGACCAACAGAGGGAACAAGGCGATGTACAGGAAATTTGCAGCAACCGGACTGGCGATTGCTCTGACGGCGGGCGCCGTTCTTGCCACCGCGACCACCGATGCCGAGGCGCGGCGCTGGCACCGCAACAACGGCTGGGCCGCCGCCGGCGGCTTCGTGGCCGGTGCGCTGATCGGCTCCGCCCTGAGCCAGCCACGCTATTATGAGCCGGCCCCGATCTATGTGGAGCCGCGGCCGGTGCGCGGTGGCCGCTTCGAGCCCTGGACCCGGCCCTGGTATCGCTCTTGCGCCGCCAGGTACCGCTCGTTCGACCCGTCCACCGGCTATTATCTGACCTATTCGGGGCGGTATCGCTTCTGCCGCTGACGGGGCGAGCGTGCTTGAAGGATGGGAAAAGGCCCGGCGATCCGCCGGGCCTTGAACTGTCGGCAAGGGCAAGGCTCCCGCTCTTGCCCCTTCGCTCGGCGTCATCCCGGCCCCCGAGCCGGGATCAGGGAGCCGAAAGACGCGCGTTTTCAAGCGGCTGGAGCCGAGAGGCCGTGCCTTTCCGATCCCGGGTCGCGCTGACGCTTGCCCGGGAGGACGCCCCTCACAAGGGCTCTGTCCTTACGCCGGACCTTTGCGCCTGCGTCGCCTACCGCGTCTCTTCCGGCGCGATCGCCAGCCGCTTGGTGATTCCCGCCGCCGCCGTCCGTCCGGTGGCAAAGCACGCTTGCAGCAGGTAGCCGCCGGTCGGCGCTTCCCAGTCGATCATCTCCCCGGCGACGAACACGCCCGGCAGCCGTTTCAGCATGAAGTCGGCGTCCAGTTCTTCCCAGGCGATGCCGCCCGCGCTGGAAATCGCCCGTTCCAGACCAAAACTGCCGGTGAGGGTGAGCGGCAGCGCCTTGATTCGCGCGGCGAGCTCTTCGGGCGTCGCCGGACGCGGGCCGGCCTCGCTGAGAAGGGCGATCGCCACCGGCGGCAACCCGGCGGTCTTGCGCAGATGCGTGGAGAGGGAGCGTTTGCCGCGCGGGGCGGAAATGCGGGACGTTAGTGCTGCCAGTTCGAGATCCGGGCGCAGGTCGACCGTCAGGACCGCCTGGCCGGATCGCTGAAGTTCTGCGCGAATCTCCGCCGACAGCGCATAGACCGCACCGCCTTCGATGCCGCTTGCGGTGATCATTGCTTCGCCGCGCACCTGATGTTCGCCGGCGGTGAGGGCGACTCGTTTCAGCGGTGTGCCGGCATGGCGGGCGGCGAACGTCTCCGACCAATTGACCGTGAAACCGCCATTGGCGGGCATGAACGCCCGCCGGGCGATGCCGAGCCGGTCGATTTCACCGGTCCAGCCGCCATCGCTGCCAAGGCGCGGCCAGCTTGCCCCGCCAAGGGCGAGCAGCACGGCGCGGGGGCGGGGCAGGGTCTGAGGCCCGTCCGGTGTGTCGAATCGCAGCGCGCCATCCTCGTCGAAGCCGCGCCAGCTCCAGCGGGTGGTCAGGCTGACGCCGCGCGCGGTCAGACGGGCCAGCAGGGCGCGCAACAGTGGAGAGGCCTTCATCGCCGTGGGAAACACCCGGCCGCTCGATCCGGTGAAGGTTGAAATGCCAAGCCCTTCGCACCAGGCGCGCAGATCGCCGGGCGAAAACGCCTCGATCGCAGTCCGCAGGACCGGCGCCGCCTCCCGGTAGCGGGCGAGGAACGCTTCCGCCGCCTCGCTATGGGTGAGGTTGAGCCCGCCGCGCCCGGCCATCAGCAGCTTGCGCGCCGGCGACGGCATCCGCTCGATGAGGTGCACCGTCAGCCCCTGTTCCGAGAGTGCGTCGGCGGCAATCAGCCCGCTCGGGCCGGCGCCGATGATCAGAACGTCGGCGGGGCGAGAACCGTTCGTGGCCGCGGCACTCATCGGGAGCGATCCCCAAGCTCGGCCTCATAGGCCTTGGCGACGCGAAGAAAGCGCGTGTAGGCGAAGTTGGTCGAGATCACGAACCCCCACCAGCCGTAAAGCGCGTAGCGGCGCAGCAGATAGGCCTTGAGGAAGGCAAGCGGAAATTCGGCGACAAGCCGCCAGCGGCCGATTCGCCGCCCGCGCGCCGCCATATCCTCCGCCTGCATGGTGGAGTAGCGGTTCATCTTCTCCACATGGAAGGCGATGGAGCGAATCGAACGGTGCTCCATCGGCGCCTTGAGTTGGCCAAGTCGCGCATCCTTCGGCGGGCGGACCGTGTCATGTACGGTCGAATCGGAAAAGCGGCCGCGCCGACGGTCGTAAAGCCGGATCTGGTTGTAGCCATAGGCCCAGGGGGCGGTGCCGGCCTCATGCGCGAACACATCCTTGATGCGCACGCGCCAGAAATCCGCCTGGCCAAAGCGGCCCGAGGCAAAAAGATCGCTGATTTCCGCCGCCAGCGCCGGGGAGGCGGCCTCGTCGGCATCGAGATTGAAGATCCAGTCGTTGCGGCACTGGTCCTCGCCGAAGCGCTTCTGCGCGCCATAGCCGGCCCACGCATTATAGAGAACGCGCGCGCCGAGGGATTCGGCAATGCCGCAGGTGTCGTCGGTCGAGCCGCTGTCGATGACGATCACCTCATCGGCGAATCCGGCAACGCTCTCGATCGCCCGGCCGATCCGGTCGGCCTCATTGCGTGCAATAATAAAGACTGAGATCGGCTGCTGAGTGCTCATGATATTCCGGTTAACGGTGTCGTGACCCTGACTTACGCGGCCCGGATACAGGCGGCAAGGCGCTTTTCGGCGCCAAACCGGGGCCGTTTCCTAACGAGGCCTTAACAGGGTGTGCCCACAAAGACACACTGTGTCCCAACAGTGCCTCCACCGGCCATTTGCCGGTTGCTTGCCACGGCCCCGGTCGCTTAGAACAAACTTGAGCTCGCGGGGAAGCTTGCTCAACTCTTCATCTTCCCGCCCGGCAACGGCATGGGCGGAAAATAAAACGACGAGGTCAGGAAATGAACATCAAGAGCATTCTGCTCGGCGCTTCCGCCGCTGCTCTGGCAGCCACCGGCGCACAGGCTGCCGACCTTCCGGTCGCTCCGGAGCCGGTCGATTACGTTCGCGTTTGCGACGCTTTCGGCACGGGCTTCTTCTACATCCCGGGTACCGAGACCTGCCTGAAGATCGGTGGCGGTGTCCGCGCCGAGTTCCGTATGTTCGACGTGCTGGACAACGGTGGTTCCGCTTGGGACAACCGCACCGACACCTCGACCGGCATGCGTGCTCGTGGCTACCTGAACTTCGACAGCCGCACCAACACCGAGTACGGCCTGCTGCGCACCTACGTCGCTGCTTACATCACCGTTGACAACAACGGCGCTGCTGGCACCACGCTCGATGAAGCCTTCATCCAGCTCGGCGGCTTCGTCGCTGGTCGTACCGGTTCGTACTTCGACTTCTACACCGGCGACAACTGGGGTTCGGTCCTCGATCAGGGCTTCGCGGATAACGGCGACGTCAACCTGTTCGCTTACACCTTCCAGTTCGGCAACGGCTTCTCGGCATCGGCCTCGGTCGAAGCTGGCGACGACCGTCGTTCGCAGATCTTCTACAACGGTGCTCAGATCGTGACGCCGGCAATCCCGACGGCTCTGCAGGCCAACAGCGATGGTTACGGCGGCCACAAGGTTCCGGACTTCGTCGCCAACCTGCGCGTCGACCAGGGTTGGGGTTCGGCTCAGTTGATGGGTGCTCTGCACCACGTCTATGGCCGTGGCTACACCGCTGCTCAGAACACCGCTGGTGTCGCGATTGCTCCGAAGGGCAAGCTCGGCTGGGCGATCGGCGCTGGCGCCACGTTCAACCTGCCGATGCTGGCCGCTGGCGACAGCATCTCGATCCAGGCCGCCTACACCCAGGGCGCCATCCAGTACGTCAACTCCGGCTGGGGCTCGTTCTCTGACGCTTCCTACACCGTTGCTGGCGGCCTGAAGCTGTCCAACGCTTGGGGCATCGGTGCTGGCTTCACCCACTTCTGGACCCCGGCGATCTCCACCTCGCTCACCGCGAGCTACTCGGATCTGGACCAGGCTCTGGGTGCGGACTTCCGCGAGATCAACGTTCAGGGTAACGTTGGCTGGCGTCCGGTTTCCGGCCTCTATGTCGGTGCCGAGCTCGAGTACCGCAACCGGAACTTCACCGGTGTGACGCCGAACGACGACGCTCTGGTCGGTATCCTCCGCGTGCAGCGCACGTTCTAATCGGATCCTTTCGGATCACGATGAAAGCCCGGCGGGAAACCGCCGGGCTTTTTGCTTTTGGGCTCGGATCATCGGGCCGGGAGGCGGGACGCACGGCCGCTCTCTGGCCGGCGGCGGGCAAGGACTGGCGGGTGATGCGTCCAGCGCCTCGCCGATATATTTGTAAGTGATTGATAGTATTATTTGAAAACAAAGCGCTTGACGTTTTCGTCAATAAGGTGCTTGGCTTGACGTTAACGGGATTGGGTCCGGATCGCCGCGCGCAAGCTCTGGCAGATCTCACGCCAACGTGCAGCGCCCTCCGCCTCGTCCCTTGACCTGCGGCCCATCGGGGCCAGTGTTCCAATCAGGGGGCTGTGCCGCCGGGAACCGGGAGCGCAGGCGACGCGATTGCGAGTAGATGCGGGCATTTTGCGCCCGCTCGCGTGGAAAGGGAGAGATGTGATGACCGCCGCGATTGTGGGATGGGCGCATACGCCGTTTGGAAAGCAGGCCGAAGAGACGGTGGAAAGCCTGGTGGTGACCGCCGCGCGCGAGGCCATTGCCGATGCCGGGCTGGAGCCGGGCGATGTTGACGAGATCATCCTCGGTCATTTCAACGCCGGCTTCTCGGCACAGGACTTCACCGCGTCGCTGGTGCTTCAGGCCGATCCGGCGCTCCGCTTCAAGCGGGCGACGCGGGTGGAAAACGCCTGCGCCACCGGCTCGGCGGCGGTGCATCAGGGCGTGCGTGCCATTGCCGCCCGCGATGCGCGCGTCGTTCTCGTCGTCGGGGTGGAAAAGATGACCTCCACCCCGGGGCCGGAGATTGGCCGCAATCTGCTCAGGGCCTCCTATCTGGTCGAGGATGGCGATACGCCGGCCGGCTTTGCCGGTGTCTTCGGCAAGATCGCCGACAGCTATTTCCAGAAATACGGCGACAAGTCGGATGCGCTCGCGGCGATCGCCGCCAAGAACCACCGCAACGGTGTCGGCAATCCTTATGCGCAGATGCGCAAGGACCTGGGCTATGAGTTCTGTCGCACCGAGAGCGAGAAGAACCCTTACGTCGCCGGTCCGCTGAAGCGCACCGATTGTTCTCTGGTCTCCGACGGTGCGGCGGCGCTGGTGCTGACCGATGTGGAAACCGCGCTTGGCCGGGACAAGGCGGTTGCCTTCCGCTCCATGGCCCATGTGCAGGATTTCCTGCCCATGTCGAAGCGCGACATCCTGCAATTCGAGGGTTGCGGTCGGGCCTGGCAGGACGCGCTCGGCCGCGCCGGGCTGACCCTTGACGATCTGTCCTTCGTCGAGACCCACGATTGTTTCACCATTGCCGAGCTGATCGAATACGAGGCCATGGGCCTGACGCCGGCGGGCGAGGGGCACCGGGCGATTCTCGAAGGCTGGACCGAGATGGGCGGCAAGCTGCCGGTCAATCCCTCCGGCGGGCTCAAGTCCAAGGGGCATCCGATTGGCGCGACTGGCGTGTCGATGCATGTGCTGACCGCGATGCAGCTCACCGGCAAGGCCGGTGACATTCAGGTCAAGGATGCGGAACTGGGCGGCATCTTCAACATGGGCGGCGCGGCGGTTGCCAACTACGTGTCGGTGATGCAGGCGCTGAAGTAACGGCGCGTCCAAAGATGGCCACGCGGTCAGTACCGCGTGGCCGATTCCATCTGCCGCGCGAGATCGAGAAGATCGAAGGCCACCACGTCCCAGGGCTCGCTCGGTTCCAGGTCCGAGCTCTGTGCCGGGCCATGCTCCCCGGGGCGGGCGAAGAAGGCGGTCTTCAGCCCGGCCTCACGTGCCGGGTAGAGATCGGCGTTGTGGGCGGACACCATCATCACTTCATCGGGCGCCAGTCCGAGGGCTGCGGCGAAGCTCACATGTGCGCTTGCCGGGTCTTTCTGCGTTGCGGCTGAGTCCAAGGCCAGCACGACGTCCCAGGGCAAGCCGGCGTGCTTTGCCAGCCAGGTCATCAACGCGACCGACCCGTTGCTTCGGGGCGCGATCACGTATTCCCGTTTCAGCGCCTTGAGACCGGGGACGCTGTCAGGCCAGGGCGGAAGCTTGCGCCACAGCTGTGGCAGGGCGGTGGTGTCACCGTCGCTGAGCTGCCCGTCCAGGCCGATTTCGGCCAGGCTCGCGCTGAGGGCGCGGGCAAGGGAGGCGTCGCCTGCGTGCCCGTCGACAGGCGACGGCCCATCCGCACGCAAGCTGTCGCGGCACTGTTCATGCCAGGCGTCGGCGAGGGTGGGGGCGTCGGCGTCGAGCCCTGCGCGGGCAAAGGTGCGCTCCAGTCCGTGAACCAGACCGCTACGCCAGTCGACGACGGTTCCGAAAACATCGAAAAGAATTGCTTTGATCACTGCGATATCGCTCGATTGGAAAAGTCAATGGAGTATGAAACAACTTCAATTCTGATTGTCTTGTTGGAAAAATCAATCAGGAGTTACAGTTTCCGGCCCGTGGTGTGTGCCGAGCGTCTTCAAGTTTTGATCGACACGATGTTGATGCCGTCACCTGCATATCCATCATGCGTGTGGTTCGTCATGTCTTGCACCTTGCGCGATCGGCCCTGAAGAAGAGCATGATGATACGGGATTCTGTGTAGCAATATATAACGAACTGACCTTTCCCTGGCACCCAGAATCTTTTGTGCGGGGCGGTCGCCGGATTGCGGGCAATGCCCGGCCCCTGTGGGCCTTCTCTGGGCAATCTGGTTTTTTTTTCTCTCCTTGCTCGCGGCTTTGAAATGTCATGCCCGGCGGATCCGGCGCCGACCGACTATGTGTTGATCGTGTTCGATGAAGCCGAAGGCCGGACCCGATGAGCCGTAATCTGCCAGATGACAGAAAACTGGATGTCTTCCCGACCTTCCACAAGGTGGCGGGGCGGCGCGTCGTCGTTGTCGGCGGCGGCGAGGAAGCGCTCGCCAAGCTGCGGCTCTTGTTGCAAAGCAGTGCGCGGATCGAGGTGGTTTCGACCGAGGTCGCCGCATCCTTGCGAGAACTGGTGGAGGCGGCGACCGGCGCGATCTGGCGGCGCGAGCCGTTCCGCCCGGGCCTGCTCAGCGGCGCGGCCTTGGTGTTTGCCGCCAGCGGAGAGCCGGAAACCGATGCGGCGGTGGTCGCTGCGGCGCGGGAGTTGGGAATCCCAGTCAATGCGGTCGACCGACCTGATCTGTGCGACTTCTATGTTGGCGCCCTGGTCAATCGCGCACCGGTTGCTGTGGCGATTTCCTCCACTGGCGCCGGGCCGGTTCTGGCCCGTCATATTCGGGCGCGCATCGAGGCGATGCTGCCGCGCGAAACCGGGGATCTGGCGCGTCTGGCCGAGAGCCTTCGCGGCACCGTGTCGCGGGTGATTGCCGGGGCGGCGGAGCGTCGCCGCTTCTGGGCGCGGTTCTTCTCCGGCGCGGTGGCGGCCAATCTCTTCGCAGGACGGACAGATGCCGCGCGCGCCGAGGCGCAGCGCCTGCTCAATGGGGAGCAAGAGGCGGCGGGCTTTGTCTGGCTGGTCGGCGCCGGGCCGGGGGCGGAGGATCTTCTCACCCTGCGGGCGCAGCGCTTGCTGCAGGAAGCCGATGTGATCGTCCATGATGCCCTTGTGCCGGAGGCGGTGGTGGCGATGGGGCGCCGCGATGCGCTGCGCCACCCGGTGGGCAAGCGCAAGGGCGCGCATTCGGTCTCGCAAGAGGAAATCAATGCCCTGTTGGTGCGCGAGGCGCGTGCCGGCAAGCGGGTCGTGCGGCTGAAAGCGGGCGATCCGCTGGTGTTCGGCCGCGCCGGTGAGGAGCTTGCGGCCCTGCGCGCGGCCGAGATCGGCTGCGACATCGTTCCCGGTGTTACCGCCGCGTTTGCGGCGGCGGCAAGCGCGCAGATCCCGCTCACTTTGCGCGGCGTCGCCTCACAACTGGTGTTTGCCACCGGTCATGACAAGGACGGCGAGACCCTGCCGGCCTGGGCGGACTTGGCGCTGCGCGGCGCCACGGTCGCGGTCTACATGGGCCGTTCGGTAGCGGCCCGGGTGGCCGCCCGCCTCGGTGACGCAGGGCTGGCGGACGCAACGCCAGTGGCCGTGATCGAGAATGCCGCCCGCCGCGACGAGGCGTTTTACAGCGGCACCCTGGCCGATCTCGCGCTGGTGGAAAGCCGCAAGGAGATCGACGGCCCCGTGTTGATCGTCATCGGCGATGTAGTGGCCGAGGCCGATCTCGCCCGCGCGCGCCCCTTGCGCGCGCCACTGATCGAACACGCGACTGCCGCGGCCTGAAGGAGAGAACCGGAATGAAAGCGCTTACCGCCAATCGCCTGATCGACGGCGAAGTCGTCTGGCTCGGCCGCGCGGCGGCCTGGGTGGAAATCCTCGCCGAGGCGCGGGTTCTGGAAGGGGAGGCGGCCGAGGCCGAGGCTCTTGCGTTGGGCGCAGCGGCGGTCGCCGGCCGGCTGATCGTCGATCCCTACCTGATCGACCTGGAGCGGGCGGACGGGGGGCTTCAGCCGGTGCGCCTGCGCGAACGCATCCGCGCGCATGGCCCGACCATGCGGCCCGATCTGGGCAAGCAGGCGCGGCCGCACAGCTCCGCCGCCTGAGTTTTCCGGCCTTTCGCCCGCAACGGCACGAGACATCACAAGGCGCACGACTTGCCGAGGCCACGCGCCGCCGAGGATCTGACCATGTACCGATACGATGAGTTCGACGAGAGCTTCGTCTCCTCCCGGGTCGCCCAGTTTCGCGACCAGGTGCGCCGCCGTCTGTCCGGCGATCTGAGCGAGGATCAGTTCAAGCCCTTGCGGCTGATGAACGGTGTCTATCTGCAATTGCATGCCTATATGCTGCGGGTGGCGATCCCCTATGGCACGCTGAATGCCCGGCAGATGCGCAAGCTGGCGGAGGTCGCGCGGACCTATGACCGGGGCTATGGCCATTTCACCACCCGGCAGAACATCCAGTTCAACTGGCCGCGACTGCAGGACGTCCCCGATATCCTTGCCGAGCTGGCCGAGGTGGAGATGCATGCCATCCAGACCTCGGGCAACTGCATCCGCAACGTGACGGCGGATCATTTCGCCGGGGCGGCCGCCGACGAGGTTGCGGACCCGCGTCCCTATGCGGAGATCCTGCGGCAATGGTCCTCGCTCCATCCGGAGTTCTCGTTCCTGCCGCGCAAGTTCAAGATCGCCGTTACCGGCGCGGCCCATGATCGGGCGGCGGTTCAGGTGCATGATATTGGGCTGCAACTCGTGCGCGATGAGGCGGGGAGCATCGGTTTCACCGTGTTTGTCGGCGGTGGGCTCGGGCGCACGCCGATGGTGGCGCGCAAGGTGCGCGATTTCCTGCCGGAGACGGATCTGCTCGCCTATACGGAGGCAATCCTGCGCGTCTACAACCGCTACGGTCGCCGCGACAACAAATACAAGGCGCGGGTCAAGATCCTGATGCATGAGACCGGCCTCGACACCTTGCGCGCCGATATCGAGCGCGAGTTTGAGGAGGTTCGCAGCGGCGTTCTCGATCTGCCAAAGGCGGAGGTGGATCGGATCACCGCCTATTTCGCGCCGCCGCCGTTCGCGCAAGAAGAAGCGGGAGACGCGGACGCCTTCGCTCAGGCGCTCGACAGTGATCCGGCGCTTGCCGTCTTTGCAGAGCGCAATCTGGCGCCGCATAAGGCGCCGGGCTATGCCAGCCTGACCATATCCCTGAAGCCGATCGGCGAGGCGCCGGGCGATGCCTCGGCCGAGCAGATGGAGCTGGTGGCCGATCTGGCCGAAACCTTCGGCCATGACGAGATCCGGGTCAGTCATGAGCAGAACCTGGTGCTGCCGCATGTGCGCAGGGCCGACGTGCCGGAGATTTTCCGCCGCTTGCGAGGAGCCGGGCTGGCCGAGGCCAATGCGGGTCTGATCACCGATATCATCGCCTGCCCGGGCATGGATTATTGCGCCCTGGCAACCGCGCGGTCGATCCCGGTGGCCCAGCGCATTTCCGAGCGGTTCGCCGCATCGGGGCGGCAGCAGGAGATCGGCGACCTGAAGGTCAAGATTTCCGGCTGCATCAACGCCTGCGGCCATCACCATGTCGGCCACATCGGCATTCTCGGCGTGGAGAAGAAGGGCGAGGAATACTACCAGATCACCCTTGGCGGCTCGGGCGACGAGAACACCGCCATCGGCCAGATCGTCGGGCGGGGCTTTTCCTATGACGGCATCGTCGATGCGGTCGAGACCGTGGTCGATACCTACCTCGGCCTGCGCCAGTCGCCGCAGGAGGATTTCCTGGCCGCGTATCGCCGGGTTGGCGATGCGCCCTTCAAGGAGGCGCTTTATGGGACGGCCTGACCCAGTGCTGCGCCGGGATGCGCAGCTTGATGCCGCGCGCGAGGCGAGCCTGCTCGGCGAGCGTTTGCGCGAGGCCAGCGCCAGCGAGGTGATAGCGACAGCACGCGAGCGGTTCGGCGACCGGCTGGCGCTGGTCTCCTCGTTCGGCGCCGAGTCCGCCGTGCTCTTGCATCTGGTGGCCGGCGTCGATCGCTCGATCCCGGTGCTGTTCATCGATACCGGCAAGCTCTTCCCGGAGACCTTGCGCTACCGCGACCGCCTGATCGAGAGCTTCGGCCTCCAGGCGGTGCGGACCATCGCCCCGGACGCCGCTGATCTGGCGCAGGAGGATCCGGCCGGCGCCTTATGGCTGAGCGATACCGATGCCTGCTGCGATCTGCGCAAGACCCGGCCGCTGGCCCGCGCTCTTGCCGGGTTCGACGCCTGGATCTCCGGGCGCAAGCGCTTTCAGGCCAGCACCCGCTCGAACATTCCGGTGTTCGAGGCGGATGGGGCCCGGATCAAGGTCAATCCGCTGGCCGACTGGGATCCGGGGGATCTGCGTGCCTATGCGGCCGAGCACGGGCTTCCCGCGCATCCACTGGTGGCGCAGGGCTTTCCCTCCATTGGCTGCCTGCCTTGCACCAGCAAGGTCGCGCCGGGCGAAGATCCGCGCTCCGGTCGCTGGCGTGGTCAGGAGAAGACCGAATGCGGGATCCACTTCGCGGTGCCCCAGGAAAACGAACAGGGAGCGGGGATCTGAATCATGCAGGCTGACATCTACAAGGAAAACGGGTTTTCCATCGACGACTGGCAACTTCTGGAAGAAGATCAGGCGGTTCCGACCGAGCCAGGGCGATTTCTCGTGTCGCTGGAACGATTTGTCGCAGCGCCAGAGGCGTTTGCCGACTTGCGGGAGATCGCGATTCTGGTGCGCGCTGGCGATGATGTGACCGTTCTGGCGCCCCATCTCGACCGATTTACCATGGTGGCGATTGAATTTGCTGCGTTCTCGGACGGAAGAGGTTATTCTTCCGCAAGGTTGTTGCGACAGAGGCTATGCTACCGTGGCGAGTTACGGGCGGTTGGTGATGTCCTTCTGGACCAGATCCCGCTGATGCGGCGTTGCGGTTTCGATGCCTTCAAGGTGGTGCATGAGCCCACCCGGCGGGCGCTTGAAACTGGTCATCTGGCGGAGGTGCCGCTATACCTGCAACCGGCGGCGCGGCCCGATGAGCAACCTGCGGGCGCGCGTGCCTGGGCGCGTAGCCCGGTCGGCTTGGCGAGATGAATGGCGGGTGCACCGCGGCCCCCCTCTCCCCAGCCCGTGCCGGGTGACGTGGCTACGGTTTCACGAGGGCGGACCTTCGCCGGTCCGGGACGGTCATGGAAATGGCGCACGTGGATCGCTCTGCGCCGGTCGATTGGACAGGAAACGGGGTGGAACCGTTCGGGTTCCGTCCGACATCTTGCGAAGCTGGGGAATAAATCATGAATGTGGTCGATCTTGCCGCCGGACTTTCGGATGCGGTGCCTGCGGGCACCTTTGTCGAGACTGTCACCGACGTTCAGCACTACACGGCGGATCTCTTCCGGTTCCGCCTGACCCGCCCGGCAAGCTTCCGGTTTCGCTCCGGTGAATTCGTGATGATCGGCCTGATGGTCGGCGAAAAGCCCATCTTCCGCGCCTATTCGATTGCCAGCCCGTCCTGGGACGAGGAACTGGAGTTCTTCTCGATCAAGGTGCCGAACGGCCCGCTCACCCAGCATCTGCAGAAGATCAAGCCGGGCGATGTGGTGCTGATGAAGAAGAAGCCGACCGGTACGCTCGTCAATGATGCGCTGGTGCCCGGCAAGCGGCTCTACATGTTCTCCACCGGCACCGGCGTTGCGCCCTTCGCCAGTCTGATCCGTGATCCGGAGACCTACGAGAAGTTCGAGGATGTGATCCTGACCCAGACCTGCCGCCAGGCCGCCGATCTGGCCTATGCGCAGGATGTGGTCGCCGCTGCCAAGGCCGATCCGTTGATCGGCGAGCTGGCGTCCGAACGGCTGCGCCTGTTCACCTCCACCACCCGTGAGCCACACCCCTATCAGGGCCGGATCACGACGCTGATCGAGGATGGCACCCTGTTCAAGGCGCTGGACGTGCCGCCGCTCGATCCGGCCACCGACCGGGCGATGATCTGCGGCTCGATGGCGATGATCCAGGACACCAAGACGCTGCTTGAGAAGAACGGCCTGACCGAGGGCGCCAACAACCGCCCGGCCGAATTCGTGATCGAGCGCGCCTTCGTCGGTTAGCGCTGTCGCGCGGGCAGTCGGCTAACACCCGGCAAGGGCGATGGGTTCGCGCTGCTGCGCAGGTTATCAAGCAACGTACAAAGGCAACTCCCGGTGGCTTGCCGCCGGGCCTGCCATCATCATGCCAAGATGACGTTGTCCTCTGCGCGCGGAATATGGCGCGGGGAGGCGGATGATGACGGGTTGGCGTGCGCGTTGCGGTAGAATTGGGCTGGCACTGGCCGGCGTGATGGCGTTTGGCGGCATGGTCCCGGACGCCCGGGCCGCCAGTCTCGATGCCTGCGTGGCGTCGATCCGCACGGAAGCCCTGAAGAAGGGGGTGAGCCGCACCACCGTCGACAAGGCGCTCTCCGGGGTGGCCTATGACGAAAAGGCGGTCCGGTTCTCCACCGCCCAGCCCGAATACAAGACCCCGATCTGGGATTATCTCGCCTTTCTCGTCGATGAGCAGCGCATTGCCGATGGCAAGGCCATGGCGAAGAAGCACGCGCGCACCCTTGCCGCCGTGGAAAAGGCCTATGGCGTCGACCGCTACATCGTTCTCGCGGTCTGGGGCGTGGAAAGCGACTATGGCCAGTTTCGCGGCGATTTCCACGTGCCGCACGCGCTGGTCAATGTCGCCTGTTCCGGCCGCCGGGCGAAATACTTCCGCTCCGAGCTGATCCACCTTTTGAAGATTGTCGACCGGGGCGATGTGCGTCTTTCCGATCTCAACGGCTCCTGGGCCGGTGCCTTCGGCCAGACCCAGTTCATGCCCTCCACCTACCGCCGGCTGGCGGTGGATCAGGATGGCGATGGCCGCCGCGATCTCGTCAATTCGGTTCCCGATGCGCTGGCTTCGACCGCCAACTACCTGCGCAAGTCCGGCTGGGTTACCGGGATGCCCTGGGGGTATGAGGTCAAGCTGCCGAAGGGCTATCGCGGTCCCTCAGGTCGCAAGAAGCGGGCGAGCGTCAGCGCCTGGGGCAAGCGCGGGCTGCGTTATCTGGATGGCGAGGTGCTGAAGGGAAGTGCCAAGGCGGGCCTGCTGCTGCCGGCCGGGGCCAATGGGCCTGCATTTCTCGTCTTCAAGAATTTCAATGCAATCTATTCCTACAATGTCGCCGAGAGCTACGCCCTGGCGATTTCCCATCTGGCCGACCGGATCCGGGGCGGCGGTCCGTTCAAGACCTCCTGGCCTACATCCGATCCGGGCCTGTCGCGGGCCGAGCGTCTGGAGCTGCAAAAGCTGCTGCTGAAAGCGGGCTATGACATCGGCGAGGCCGATGGCCGGGTCGGTGCGGCGACCCGTGCCGGCATTCGTCAGGCGGAAGCACGCCATGGCCTGCCGCAGACCGGCCGGCCGGGGCGCAAGATCTACAGGGCGCTCGGTGGCCGCTGACCGGCGCTTTTTCGCGCCCGGTCAGTGCTGCTTGCCGGGAATGCCGGCGAAGGCGTCTTCGCCCCAGACTGCGTTGATCCGGGCATCGCGGCCGCAAGACCAGCGGTAGTAGGCGTAGCGGGTGGGGTTCTTGTCGTAGTAGTTCTGGTGATAGTCCTCCGCCGGGTAAAACGGCGCGGCGGGCAGGACGGGCGTGGCCAGACGGGCGCCGAGCGCGGTGGCCGCCGCGGCTTTTGCGGCTTCCGCCCTGGCCTTCTGCTCCGGCCCGGCGACGAAGATGGCGGTGCGGTAGGAGGCGCCGCGATCGCAGAACTGGCCGCCGGCATCGAGCGGGTCGACACTGCGGAAGAAGGCGGAAAGCAACGTCTCATAGCTCACCCTGGCGGGATCGAAGCGGATCCGCACCGCCTCGTAATGGCCGGTGCCGCCGGCCGACACTTGCTCATAGGTCGGGTTGGCGAGCGACCCGCCGGTGTAGCCCGAAACGGTTTCCAGCACTCCGGGAATGCGGTCGAAATCCGATTCCACGCACCAGAAACAGCCGCCGGCGAAAATCGCGGTTTCGGCGGTTTGCGCCCGGGCATGGGCGCCGAAGAGCAGCAGCAAGGGCAGAAGCAGAAGGGCGGCAGGACGAGACATCGGGGAACCTCCATTTGCCGGCATTTGCGGCCCGGAAAGACGTGCGATCAAGCAACATTGTGATCGCGCGGGCTCACAAGATCGGCATCGGTTCGGCGCGTGCGAAGTGATTGCGGGGACACCGGGGTTCCTTTACCGTCCGTTGAAACGGCTGGGAGACCGTTCGCGACAGACAGGGAGGCACGCGACGTGGACAGCGATATCGTCCAGTTCCAGGCGCTGATCGACGGGGCGCGATGCGAGGCCGCCGGTGGTGGCCGGATCGCCATGCACTGCCCCTCCGACGGTGCGATCTTCGCCAGCATTCCGCGCTGCGACGGCGGCGATGTCGGCCGTGCCGTGGTCGCTGCCCGCCGAGCGTTCGAGCGAGAGGACTGGGCCCGAATGCCAGCGGCCGAGCGCGGCGCGATTCTCTCCCGGCTGGCAGCCCTGATCCGGGACAATCTGGAGGCCTTGAGCGCGCTTGAAAGCCGCGATACCGGAAAGCCGCTGCGGCAGGGACGGGCGGATATCGTCAATGCGGCGCGTTATTTCGAGTTCTATGGCGGGGCCGCCGACAAGGTGGCGGGGGAGACCCTGCCGCTGCCGCCGGAGGTTCTGGCGCTGACATTGCGCGAACCGCATGGGGTGGTCGGCTCGGTGGTGCCGTGGAACTATCCGGCGCAGATCATGGCGCGCGTGGCCGGCGCCGCGCTGGCCATGGGCAATACCCTGGTGATGAAACCGGCCGAGGATGCCTGTTTGTCGGTGCTGGCCATCGCCGGCCTGGCGCTGGACGCCGGACTGCCGGCCGGTGTGTGGAACGTGGTGACCGGCTATGGCGAGGAGGCCGGGGCGGCGCTCGCCGATCATCCCGGGATTGATTTCCTCACCTTCACCGGTTCGCCGGAGGTGGGCACGGCGATCCAGAGCGCGGCGGCGCGCAATCATATCGGCTGTACGCTGGAGCTCGGCGGCAAGTCGCCGCAGCTTGTGTTCGCCGATGCCGATCTGGATGAGGCACTGCCGGTCATCGTCAATGCCATCGTACAAAATTGCGGCCAGACCTGCTCCGCCGGCAGCCGGCTTCTGGTGGAGGCGTCGATCCTGCCCGAGGTCGCAGGCCTGTTGCGTCAGCGCTTCCGCGCGCTGGTGGCCGGCCCGCATGACCGCGATCTCGATCTCGGGCCGCTGATCAGCGCGGCGCAGGTGCGGCGGGTCGGCGCCTTTGTCCGCGAGGCGGAGACGGCGGCGATCCCGCTGATCGCCGAGGGAAGCATCGCCCCCGATAGCCCGCCGGGCGGCCACTATGTGCCGGCGCGGCTCTATGGTCCGGTCCCGGCAAGCGCCCGGCTGGCACAGGAGGAGGTGTTCGGTCCGATTCTCGCTGTCATCCCCTTTGCGGATGAGGCGGAGGCGGTCGCCATCGCCAATGGTACCGAGTATGGCCTGGTGGCCGGGGTCTGGACCCGCGATAGCGCTCGCGCCCTGCGGGTGGCCCGCAAGGTGCGGGCCGGTCAGGTGTTCGTCAACGGCTACGGCGCGGGGGGCGGCGTCGAGCTGCCGTTCGGCGGTTTCAAGAAGTCCGGCCATGGCCGGGAAAAAGGATTTGAGGCGCTGCGGGAGTTTTCGGCGCTGAAAACGATTGTCATCCGGCACGGCTGAGACAGGGGAGGCGCCTGTCGCACCGTGGCCGGTTCTTTTGGGGGGATGTGAATGAGCCAGAGGCTTGCAGGGAAAGTTGCCATTGTTACCGGCGCCGGATCGGGGTTCGGCGCTGGCATTGCGCGGCGTTTCGCCGAGGAAGGGGCTGAGGTGATCGTCGCCGACCTTAATGGCGAGGCGGCCGCCTCGGTGGCCGGGGAGATCGGCGCGGCGGCGGAGGCGGTGACCGCCGATGTCACCCGCATGGCGGATGTTGAGGCCATGTGCGCGGCGGCCGAGGCCCGTGGTGGTCTCGACATTCTCGTCAACAATGCCGGCTACACCCATCGCAACAGCGCCATGCTCGATGTGGATGAGGACATCTTCGACCGGGTGTTCGAGGTCAACGCCAAGGCCATCTATCTGGCGGCGAAGGTGGCGGTGCCGATGATGCGCGCGCGCGGCGGCGGGGTGATCCTGAACACGGCCTCGACGGCGGGCCTGCGCCCGCGTCCCGGCCTGACCTGGTACAATGCCTCCAAGGGCTGGGTGATCACCGCGACGAAGTCGATGGCCGTTGAACTGGCGCCGGACAACATCCGCGTCAACGCCTTGTGTCCCGTGGCCGGCGAAACCGGCATGCTGCATCTGTTCATGGGTGAGGACACGCCGGCGAAGCGCGAACAGTTCCTGGCTTCGATCCCGCTTGGCCGGTTCTCGACCCCGGCGGATATGGGGAACGCTGCCTTGTGGCTGGCCTCGGAGGAAGCCTCCTTCATCACCGGTGCTGCGCTTGAGGTCGATGGCGGCCGCTGTATCTGACGCACCGCTTAGGAGGCAACCGTGCGATTGCGGCCGCCGTGTTTGGCGGCGTAAAGGCGCATGTCCGCTGTCCTCAGCGCCGCGTGCAGGGTTGTCTCCGTGCCCGCCGACAGGCCGGCGCTGATGGTCACGGGGCCGAGCATGCCAAGGGGGCCGGAGGTGCCGGTGCGCTCCAGCAATTGCTCCCGCAGCCGGGTGACGAATTCCAGGGAGGCCTGGGCATCCAGGCCCGGCAGCAGCACACAGAACTCATCGCCGCCGAGTCGCGCGGGAAAGGCGCGGGGCGGGCTGAGGGTGCGCAGCAGCTCGCCGAACTGCCGGATCAACTCGTCTCCCTGCTCATGACCGTGACGATCGTTGACCGATTTGAACCGGTCGATGTCGATCGCCGCGACGGTGATCGCCTCGCCGGCCTTTCGCGTGCGGTCGAACAGGGTGTTGCCATCGGAAAACAGGTGTCGCCGGTTTGAAATCCCGGTCAGCACATCGCCATGGGCCATGGCGGACAGCGTCTGGATCCGGTCCAGCATGTCCAGGTTCTGGGAAATGCGCAGCATGAACTCTTCCGGCGTACAGGACTTCGGCAGGAAGTCATTGGCGCCGGATTTCAGGAAACGGGCGATAACGTCGGGACCTGCGCGGCTGGACAGGCCGATGACCGCAAGCTCGTTCATGCCGTAGCGGCTGCGCAGGGCGCGCAGCAGTTCAAAGCCGTCCGCCTCGGGCATGATATAGTCGAGGACCACCAGCCGCAGGTTATCCAGGGTATCGAGCATGGCAATCGCTTCGCCATAGCTCGCCGCCGTGTGAACGCGCAGACGATAGAGCTCCAACCGCCGGGCAATCACTTCCGTGTCGGTACGGCTGTCATCGATGACCAATGCGTCGATGCCGCGGTTGGCGTGCACCCGCCGCACCAGCGTGGTGAGGTAGGTCAGGCTGGCGGGGCTGTCCTTGAGAATGTAATCGACGATGCCCTTGCTCAGCAGCGTTTCCCGAAGGCTCTCATCGAACCGGCCGGAAAACACGATGGTCGGAAGGCTTGCGGCGAGCGTTACGTCAACGATCTCGCCATCCGGGGCATCGGGCAAGGTCAGGTCGACAAGGGCGATCACCGGCTTGAACGCCGGATCGGCAAGCAGAGCCTCGGCGTCGGCGCGGCTGGTCGCGGATATGACCTCCAGCCCATCGATCTCATCGAGATGGCGACGGATGACCCGCTCGAAAAACGAGGCGTCTTCTACTAGCAATATCTGGCTCATGGGCAGTCAACTCGCATGAGGGCTGCTGAAGAAACGCAGAATGGCCGGGGTGGGTAAAGGAAGGGTTCAGAAAAGGCAGTTCTGCGGGCTGGAGATTCTCCCGAGGAAGCTTCTGGAGAAGGTTCGGGCAACTATCGAATTATATGAATGTGTATTTTGGGATAAGCAGATGAGGCGGGCCGGGTGAGTACTCCGGCCCGCCAGAAGGGTGTCGTCAGGCCGGAACCTTGAGCTTGGCCTTGGTGTTGGCCAGCACGTCCTCGACGGTGACGCCGCTTGCCAGCTCCACCAGCTCAAGCCCGTCCTCGGTGACATCGAAGACGCCGAGGTTGGTAATGATGCGATCGACGCACGCTACGCCGGTCAGCGGCAGCGTGCAGCTGTCCAGAAGCTTCGGATCGCCCGCCTTGGAGGTGTGGTCCATGATCACGACGACGCGCTTGACGCCGGCGACGAGATCCATCGCCCCGCCCATGCCCTTGACCATCTTGCCCGGGATCATCCAGTTGGCGAGATCGCCGGTCTCCGACACTTCCATGGCGCCGAGGATCGACAGGTCGATGTGACCGCCGCGAATCATCGCGAAGCTGTCGGCGGAGGAGAAGTAGCTGGTCTGCGGCAGTTCGGTGATGGTCTGCTTGCCGGCGTTGATGAGATCGGCATCGACCTCGTCATCGGTCGGGAAGGGGCCCATGCCGAGCATGCCGTTCTCCGACTGCAGCGTCACGTGAACGCCCTCGGGAATGTAGTTGGACACCAGCGTCGGGATGCCGATGCCGAGGTTGACGTAGAAGCCGTCTTCCAGCTCCTGCGCCGCGCGCTGTGCCATTTCGTCACGAGTCCAAGCCATGATGCTCTCCTTGTCCTCAGGCCGCGCGGGTGGTGCGCTTTTCGATCCGCTTCTCATGCGAACCGACGATGATCCGGTCGACGAAGATGCCGGGGGTGTGGATGTTGTCCGCATCCAGCTCGCCGATCTCCACCAGCTCTTCGACCTCGACCACGGTCGCCTTGCCGGCGGTGGCCATCATCGGGTTGAAGTTGCGGGCGGTCTTGCGGAACATCAGGTTGCCTTCCCGGTCCGCCTTCCAGGCCTTGACCAGGGACACATCGGCCACGAGGCCGGTTTCCATGATGTAGGTCTGGCCGTCGAAGTCCTTGTGTTCCTTGCCCTCGGCGATCAGCGTGCCGACACCGGTCTTGGTGTAGAAGCCGGGAATGCCGGCGCCGCCGGCGCGAATGCGCTCGGCCAGGGTCCCTTGCGGGTTGAACTCAAGTTCGAGCTCGCCATTGAGATACTGGCGCTCGAAGGTGGCGTTCTCTCCAACGTACGAGGAGATCATTTTCTTGATCTGCCGTGTCTGCAGCAGAAGGCCGAGGCCGAAATCATCGACACCCGCATTGTTGGAGATGGCGGTGATGGCCTTCGCGCCACTGTCGCGCAGGGCGACGATCAGGTTTTCCGGAATACCGCACAGGCCGAACCCACCGGCCATGACCGTCATTCCGTCGAAGGTCAGTCCCTCCAGCGCGCTTGCCGCGTCGGGGTAAACTTTATTCATCGGGATCTCCTCGCATCGGATAAACGCCGGGTACATGGCCCAGCATGAACCCTTCGTTTGGCGTCTTGTGATAGCGCCGAAGTGTGCCCACCTCAAGCGCCAACCGGATCTTGTGCCCGAGCCAGTCCGGCTTTGTCCTTGAACCGGTCCCGGTTTCCCCCTATCCCGCTTGACAGGGGCGGGGAGGGCAACCGCGACACTTCCGCACTGGCATCAATCGGACTTTTGCATGACACGCCTTCTGGCCATCGCAGCAACGATCCTGATCCTCGGACTGGCACTCTTTTTCGGTCCCCGCTGGCTCGTCACCGGAGAGACAGCCCGGCTGCGGGCCGAGGCCGAATTGTCGGACTGGCTGGGCGCTGTGGTTCGTCTGCCGACCGCCCCGTCCGTGGAGCTTCTTCCCGAGCCGCGCCTCACCTTGGCCGATGTCCGGCTGGAGAGCTTGGGCGGCCTGTGGTCGGTGACGGCGGGCCGCGTTCACGCGCGTCTCGACGCCTTTGCCCTGGTGTTCGGCGAGATGCGTTTCACCGCGTTTCAGGTCGAGAATCCGCGTATTCGTTTGGGGGATGGCGTGCTGCCCACCGGCGCCGGCTGGCGTGAGCACTTGCGCGCCGCTGCGCGGGAGCTGCACCGGCTGACCGCCTATCCGCTCACGGTGACCGACGGGGTTCTGCTTGGAGACGCCGGAGAGATGGCGCCGCTCATCGACCGCATTTCCCTGCGCTTTGTTCGGGATGGGCAGAAGAGCGGCATTCGCGGCGGTTTCCAGCTTGCCGATCAACCGGTGGATATGGCGGTGAGCCTTGCCGATCGGGACAGTCTGACCGGCGCGGCGGGCGGTGCCGTGGCGCTGACGCTGGAGGCGCCGCTGGCGTCGCTGCGTCTCGATGGGGAATTGACCGGCGCCGGTGGCGGTCCGCTGGCGGGCCAGTTCGCATTCGCCGCCAGTGATCTGCGTGGTCTCGGGCAGCGTCTGGGATACCAATTGGCAGCGGAGGCCGCCTTCGGCGCCGGTCGGCTGGCGGGAACCGGGCAGTTGTCGCTCGATGCGTTGACGTTGGACAGCGCGCGGATCGAACTCGATGGCAACATCGGCGAGGGACGGCTGGCTGTCGGCATGGCGGACGCGCGTCCGCGCCTGGAAGGGACCCTGGCCTTCGAGCGCCTCGATCTGTCCGCTTATCTGCACGAGGCGCCGGCGCTGGGACGCGGCGCGTGGCGGCGGGCGCCGCTGGCAGAGACGCTCAGGCAGATGGATCTCGATCTTCGGGTTTCTGCCGGCGACCTGATCGCCGGCGATCTCGCCCTTCGCCGCACCGGCCTGTCCTTGTTGCTGCGCGATGGCGACTTTTCCTTTGATCTGAGTGAAGCGACGCTGGCCGGCGGCCGCGCGTCGGCATCACTGCGGGCGAAGCCGGATCCGGTGTCACGCGGGTATGCGGCGACCATGACCGTGCTCGCTGAGGACCTCGACCTTGTCGCCTTGCCCTGGCCACAGCAGATGGAGGCGCGGCCGCAAGGGGGGCGCATGGCCGGGCGCGGCAGCGGTGTGGCGGCGGGCGAAAGCCTTGACGACTTGCTCACGGGCTACAAGGTGACGGCAGCGATCGACATGCGCCAGGCCCGGCTCGCGTCCGATGGATTGGCTGCGGCAATTGGCAGACTTGGGGCGCCGGGCACACCGGCGTCCTCCGGACGCTCCACGTTCGGCAAGCTGGATCTTGCGCTGGAGATCGCCCCGGACATGATCACCGTACACCGGCTGCTGGCGGAAACCGGCAAGCATCGGCTCACGGCCTCCGGACGGGTGTCGCGGTCGGAGGGAAGCCTGGCCCTGCGCGGGGTCGTCCTTGCTGCAGCGGAGGACCAGAGCTCCAGGGGCGAGCTGGAAGGCGGGACCTCCGCCGTCGGCGTGCCCGTGCTCATGCGCGGAACCTGGAGCGAGCCGCTGCTGCTCCCGGACCTGACCAAGTTTGTCGGTCCGCCGCGCCGGACGAGGAAAACGCAAGCTGGCGGACAGTAGGGCGCCCGCAAGGAATTGCCCTCCGTACCGCCAAGGTGCCGGGTTCCGGAGCCTTGAGAAAAAGGTCAGGCCTGCTGGGCTTCCGCCAGCCGGATGTCCTGTTGCCGACGCACCTCCTGGCGCTTGGTCATGAGCGAGACGGCAATCACCACCACCGCCACCAGACCGACGAGAATGGTCGAGATCGCGTTGATCTCCGGCGTCACCCCAAGGCGCACCTGCGAATAGATCTTCATCGGCAAGGTGGTCGCGCCGGGGCCGGTGGTGAAACTGGCAACAACAAGATCGTCGAGCGACAGGGTGAAGGCCAGCATCCAGCCGGCGACGACGCCCGGCAGGATGATCGGCAGCGTCACGGAAAAGAAGGTGCGCAGCGGCGGGCAGCCCAGATCCTGCGCCGCTTCCTCCAGCGAGACGTCGAAGCCGGTCAGGCGCGATTGCACCACCACGGCGACATAGCACATGGCGAAGGTGGTATGGGCGATGATCACCGTCCAGAAGCCGCGCGCCTGATCGACCGCGACGAACAGCAGGAGCAGCGACAGGCCAAGGATCACCTCCGGCATCACCAACGGGGCATAGACCATGCCGGAGAACAGCGTCCGGCCGAGAAACCGCCCGGAGCGGACCAGAACGAGCGCCGCCAGCGTCCCCAGCAGCGTGGCGATGGAAGCGGAAAGGAAGGCAACCCGCAACGTCACCCAGGCCGCGTCGAGAAGCTGCTGGTTGTTGAGCAATTCGCCGTACCAGCGGGTCGAGAACCCGCCCCAGACCGTCACCAGTCGGGAATCATTGAAGGAATAGATCACCAGCAGGATGATCGGCAGATAGAGAAAGGCAAGGCCGAGTGCCACCGAGGTCACGTTGAACCAGCTTGGGCCGTTGCGCATCACATCCCCTCCGTGCGGGTCGCCGCCGCGCTCATCGGCCCTTCTCCGTCGCCCGCTGCTGCTGGTTCTGGAACAGGACGATGGGCACCACCAGGATCAGGAGCAATAGCACCGCCACGGCGGAGGACACCGGCCAGTCCCGGTTGTTGAAGAATTCGGTCCACAGGGTCTTGCCGATCATCAGCGTGTCCGAGCCGCCGAGCAGGTCCGGGATCACGAATTCGCCGACCGCCGGAATGAAGACAAGGAAACAGCCGGCGATCACCCCGGGCAGCGATAGCGGAACGGTGATGGTCCAGAAGCTGCGCCAGGGCGGGCTGCCGAGGTCGCTGGCCGCCTCCAGCAAGCTTTCGTCGAGCTTTTCCAGCGTGGCGTAAAGCGGCAGCACCAGGAACGGCAGGTAGGAATAGACGATGCCGATATACACCGCCACATTGGTGTTGAGGATCGTCAGCGGCGTGTCGATCAGCCCGAGCCACAAGAGGAACTGGTTGAGCAGCCCTTCGGTCTTGAGAATGCCGATCCAGGCGTAGACGCGGATCAGGAAACTGGTCCAGAACGGCAGGATCACCAGCATCAGCAGTGTCGGACGCCACGCCTTCGGCGCGCGCGCCATGCCATAGGCCATGGGGTAGCCGACGATCAGGGCGATCAGCGTCGACGTCGCGGCGATGACAATACTGGAGACGTAGGATTTCCAGTAAAGACTGTCCTCCGTCAGCCAGAGATAATTGTCGATCGACAGCGCCGTGATCCCGGAGACGAATGCATCCCAGCCGGCGGCAAGGTCGAAGGTCGGCAGATAGGGCGGAATGGCGACCGCCACCTCCGACAGCGAAATCTTGAAGACGATGAAGAACGGCGCCAGGAAGAAGGTGAGCAGCCAGAGATAGGGTACGGCGATCAGCAGCCAGCCGCCGAGCCCGCGCCGCACGCGCGGGCGGACGGTCCGTTCGATGTCCGGCCCGTCTGTCGCCGCTTCGCGTGCGGTCGACCCGAACGGTGCACCGGATGCGCTGTCGCCTGCCGTCATCCTTTCCCCTCGCTGTCCGTTTGGCGTCCCCGCTACCGGGTCAGCACGATGCCCGCGTCCCGGTCCCAGGACAGCCACACCTTGTCTTCCCAGCTCATCGGCCGTTCCACCACCCGGCTGTGATTGGCCACGGTGGCGCGGATGGTCTCCTCATCGCGAATATGGGTGTGGTAGATCGAGACGTCGCCGAGATAGCCGATGTCCCACACCTCACCGGAGAGCCGGTTGACGGTGGTGGCGGGCTTGTCGAAGCCGATGCGCACCTTCTCCGGACGAATGGCGAACCAGACCGTGTCGCCGACGCTGGCCTCGACCGGCTGGGCCACCTCGATGTCGCAGTCGAAGATCTCGGACCGCAGGGCCGAACTGTCGCCGTTGCGCCCGGTCAGCTTGCATTCCAGAAGGTTGATGTCGCCAATGAAATCGGCGACGAAGCGGGAGTTGGGCAATTCGTAGATTTCCGAGGGCGTCGCGATCTGGACGATCCGGCCCTTGTCCATCACCGCGATCCGGTCGGCCATGGTCATCGCTTCTTCCTGATCGTGGGTGACGATCACGAAGGTCATGCCAAGGTCCTGCTGCAGATCGGTCAGCTCGAACTGGGTTTCCTCGCGCAGCTTGCGGTCGAGCGCGCCCAGCGGTTCATCGAGCAGCAGCACCTTCGGCTTCTTGGCGAGAGAGCGGGCCAGCGCCACCCGCTGCCGCTGGCCGCCGGACAGCTGATGCGGCTTGCGCCGGGCGAAATCCTCAAGCTTCACCAGCTTCAGCATCTGCGCGACCCGCTCGGTGATGGCGGCTTTGGCCATGCCTTCCTGCTTCAGGCCGAAGGCGATGTTCGCTTCCACCGTCATATGCGGGAACAGCGCATAGGACTGGAACATCATGTTGACCGGCCGGCGGTGCGGCGGAACCCCGTGCAAGGGTTGGCCATCGAGGAAGATCTCGCCGGAATTCGGCGTTTCGAAGCCGGCCAGCATGCGCATCATTGTTGTCTTGCCGCAGCCGGAGCCGCCGAGCAGGGCGAAGAACTCCCGTTCGTAGATTTTCAGGGACAGGTCATCGACGGCGGTGAAGTCGCCGAACCGCTTGGTGACATTGCGAAACTCAATGAACGGGGTTGCATTCCCGTCTTCCCAGGGTGCGAATGCACGGCGCACCGGACCGATCGGTTTCTTTGCCAAGGGAGCCCCTTCCCTGTGCCTGCGAGGGACGACAAGGCCCGGCGCTGAAGCGCCGGACCTTGCGAACGTGTCACTGACCGGTCTTGACCTTGGTCCATTCGCGGGTGCGCACCCGCATCGCCTTCGGCGACTTGGTGGTGACGGAGAACAGGTTCTCGATCGTCGCCTCGCTCGGGTAGATCGCCGGATCCTCCAGCACTTCCTTGCTGACGAAGGCCTGGCTCGCCTTGTTGCCATTGGCATAGAAGACGTAGTCGGTGGCCTTGGCGACCACCTCGGGCTTCATGATGTAGTTGAGGAAGGCGTGGGCCTCCTCCACATGCGGGGCGTCCGCCGGGATCGCCATGTTGTCGAACCACATCATCGCCCCTTCCTTGGGGATGCTGTAGGCGATCGTCACGCCGTTGTCGGCTTCCGCCGCCCGGTCGCGGGCCTGCAGCACGTCGCCCGACCAGCCGATCGCCATGCAGATGTCGCCATTGGCCAGCCCGTTGATGTATTCGGAGGAGTGGAACTTCTGGATATAGGGCCGGATCTTCAGGAGGACCTCGGTCGCCTTGGCGAAGTCTTCCGGCTTGTCGCTGTCCGGATCGAGACCAAGGTAGGTGAGGGCCGCGGGGAACATCTCGTCCGCCGTGTCGAGCACGTGGATGCCGCAATCGGCGAATTTGGAGACCACCTCCGGCTTGAAGAGCATGTCCCAGCTGTCGACCGGCGCATCCGGCATCCGCTCCTTGATCTTCTCCACGTTGTAGCCGATGCCGGTGGTGCCCCACATGTAGTTGATGGCATGTTCGTTGCCCGGGTCGAAGCGTTCGATCCGCGACATGATCTGCGGCCACATGTTCTCCAGATTGGGCAGTTTCGACTTGTCCAGCTTCTGGAACACGCCGGCCTGCACCTGGCGGCCGAGGAAGGTGCCGGTCGGCACCACAACGTCATAGCCCGTGCCGCCAGCCAAGAGCTTGGTTTCCAGGATCTCGTTGCTGTCGAAGACGTCATAGACGACCTTGATGCCGGTTTCCTTGGTGAAGTCTTCCAGGATGCTCGCATCGATATAGTCGGACCAGTTGAACACCCGCACGACCCGATCCTCGGCGGCAAGGGCGGAGCTGCCCAGAAGGCCGAGAAGCGCGGCACCCGCAAACAACAGTTTCTTCATGACAACTTCCTCCACTTCCCCGTCCGGTGGTGTCGCGGCCTGCCTTCGCCTGGCGGCCTGGCCGCCTGTTCGCTGTACCCTAGATCAAGAGGCGATCCGGTGAAAACACTTGATTTTCCCTGTCGTTCGCGTGTCCCGGTGATTGAAGCGTCCGTCAGCTCGCGGTGTGGGCGTCAAAGGTAGGTTTGCCGCTCCAGCGTCGATATTTCCCGCCCGAATGCGAAGAGTTCGTGACGCTTGATATCCACAAGAACCTTGTGCATGTCCGCGCCAACCGCGTCGATCATGCGCTGCGAGGCGGCGAAGGCGTCGATCGCTTCGTCCATCCACGGGGTCAGACGCGGTGCGGTCTTCTCATAGGCGTTGCCCTCCACCGGGGGCGGCGGCGCCTCCGCTCCGGTAATGCCCTGCAACATGCCGGCGAGCACGCCGGTGAGCACCAGATAGGGGTTGGCGTCGGCGCCGGCGATCCGGTGCTCGATCCGCGCCGATTCCGGTGTTCCGGCCGGCACCCTGAGGGCAACCGAGCGGTTGTCGTAGCCCCAGCAGATCGACGTCGGGGCGTAGGAGCCCGGCTGCATCCGGCGGAAGCCGTTGAAGGTGGAGACGAACAGAAGATGCGCCTCCGGCATGGTGTCGATCAGCCCCTTGATCGCATGGCCGAGCCGGGTTCGGCCGCTGTCCGGATCGGCGAAGATGTTGCCCGCGCCGTTCTCCAGGCTGACATGCACATGCATGCCGCTGCCGGGCCACTCGACGAAGGGCTTGGCCATGAACGAGGCCTTGAGATTGTGCTTGCGGGCGACACCGGCCACCAGCCGGCGCAGCAGCACCGCGTCATCGGCCGCGCGCAGCGGGTCGCGGCGGTAGTGAAGGTTCAGCTCGAACTGCCCGGGCGCGGCCTCCGACACGGCGGCGTCGGCGGGAATGTCCTGGGCGTCCGCCGAGCGGCGGATCTCGTCCACCAGCGGCATGAAGGCTTCCAGGTCCGACAGCGCATACATGTTCTGCCGCGCCGGGCCGAGATGGGTGGAGAACACCGGCTGCGGCGCGCCGCTCCAGTCGCCGTCCTCCCGGTCCTCGAACAGGTAGAATTCCAGCTCGAAGGCTGCGGTGGCCGTCAGGTCCTGCCCCGCCAGCCGGTCGGTCATCCGCGCCAGCACATGGCGCGGGTCGCACAGGAAGGCGCCGCCATCCCGGTCATGCATGGACAGAAGCACCTGCGCGGTCGGCCGGTCGGCCCAGGGTACGGCGCGCAAGGATCCGGGCACCGGCCAGCACACGCCGTCCTTGTCGCCGGTCTCGATATGCATGCCGGTCTCCTCGACCTCCCGGCCCCAGACGTCGAGACCGAACAGGGAGAAGGGCAAGGCAACGCCGTTCTCGAACACCTTGCGCAGGGCGCTGCCGGGCAGCCATTTGCCGCGCAGCACGCCATTGCTGTCGGGCAGGATCACCTCAAGCGTGTCGAGATCCGGGTGCTCCGCCTCGAAGCGGGCGACCTCGTCCTGCCAGGTGTCGTCGCCGGCGGGCCGTTGCCAGGCCGAGCGCGAGGTTTGCAACATGAAATCCTCCGGATGGGCGAACCGCGAGAGGCGCGATTGCCGGGACAGCGAAATTGTGATCACATAGCCTGTGCGGTGTCAAGAAAGCCAGCTTGGGAGATGGGCGGCGATGTTGGAGCAAGGGGCCGGATCGGGGCCGGGAGCGCCGGTTGCGGCGGTGCGCGGATCGATCCGGGACCGGGTGGAGAGTGCGGTGCGCGAGGCGCTGTTGACTGGTCGGTTCGTGCCCGGGCGGGCGGTGACCTTGCGCGGGCTTGCCAGCGAGCTCGGGGTCAGCCCGATGCCCGTGCGCGAGGCGGTGCGCTCCCTGTCGGCCGGGCATGCGCTGGAGGTGCGGCCGAACGGTCGCATCCAGGTGCCGACCATGACCGAGGCGCGGCTGGCGGAGATCCTCAAGGCGCGCCTGTTGCTGGAGCCGGAGTTGGCGGAAATGGCTGCGTCCTACCCCGCCGATCTTGATGCCGATGCCTTGGCCGCGCTGGATGATCGGGTCGATGAAAGCCTGATCGGCGGCGATGCCGAAACCTACATGCGCTTCAATCATGCCTTCCATTTTCATATTTACCGGGCGTCGCGCTCCGAGGTGCTGCTGCCGCTGGTGGAGAATTTGTGGCTCCAGTTCGCCCCGTTCATGCGCACGGTCTATGGTCGGGTCGGCACGGCGGCGCTCGACGATCATCACAAGGAGGCGGTTCAGGCGGTCCGCGATGGCGACGCGGAAGCCTTGCGCTCAGCGGTTGCAGCCGACATCCGCTGCGGCATGGAGCTGCTCGATCGGTAGGAGTGGGCTGTTGGATCCGGGCGCCGCTGAGATTGACAAGTTGAAAATTGTGATCACAAGATGCGCGGGTTTCGTGCAAGCCCTGCCATGAGGCTGGGTCACCGTGAGCGGTGACCGACTTCGGCGGGGGAATTTCGAGGGGAATGCCCGGAAAGGTTCGTTGTGAGCAAGAAGAAGAAATCCTCGCCGAAGATCGACAGTCTGCGCGGCGTTGCCTCGCTGGAGGAGGCCACCATCTGGCTGGCCGAGCGGGGCATTGAGGATATCGAATGCATCGTTCCGGATCTGGCGGGCGTGGCCCGAGGCAAGATGATGCCGACGGAGAAGTTCTTCTCCGGCCCGGTGATGACCATGCCGGCGTCGATCTTCGCCCAGACGATTTCCGGGGACTATCCGCCCGACGACGATCGCTTTCAGCACAACGCCACTGACGGCGATCTGTTCTTCCAAGCCGATTATTCGACCCTGACACGGGTACCCTGGGAGACCGATCCGACGGCGCAGCTCATTCACGATGCCTATACCCGCGAGGGCATTCCGGTGGAGACCGCCCCGCGCAATGTGCTCAAACGGGTGCTGCAGCTTTACGAGGATGAGGGCTGGGAGCCGTTGGTCGCGCCGGAGATGGAATTTTATCTGGTCCGTCCCAACACCGATCCGGATTATCCGCTGGAGCCGCCGACCGGCCGGTCCGGCCGGCCCGAGGTGGGACGCCAGTCCTATTCGATTTCCGCGCTCAACGAGTTCGATGACCTGATCGACGACATCTACGACCTGTCCGGTGCGCAAGGGCTGGAGATCGACACCCTGATCCATGA
Source organism: Stappia indica (assembly GCF_020177335.1). GTDB lineage: Bacteria > Pseudomonadota > Alphaproteobacteria > Rhizobiales > Stappiaceae > Stappia > Stappia indica_B. The sequence continues at coordinate 90,968 of NZ_JAIVMG010000003.1, forward strand.
GGAGGGGGCCGCGCAGATGGAGATCAACCTGCGCCACGGCAATCCCCTGGTGCTGGCCGATCAGGTGTTCCTGTTCAAGCGGACCATCCGCGAGGCGGCGTTGCGGCACGACATGTATGCCACCTTCATGGCCAAGCCGATGTCGAACCAGCCGGGTTCGTCCATGCACATTCATCAGTCGGTGATCGACCGGGAGACTGGCGCCAACCTGTTCTCGCGCGCAGATGGCGAGCCAAGCGCGGAGTTCCTGTCCTTCATCGCCGGTCATCAGACCTATCTGCCGGCGGTGACCTGCATTCTCGCCCCTTACGTCAACTCCTACCGCCGGTTCAGCCGCGACACCACGGCGCCGGTCAATGTCTACTGGGGCTATGACAACCGCACCGTCGGCCTGCGGGTGCCCAATTCCAAGCCTTCGGCGCGGCGGCTGGAGAACCGGGTGCCGTCCTCGGACGCGAACCCCTATCTCGCCATCGCCGCCTCGCTCGCCTGCGGCTATCTCGGCATCAAGCAAAACCTGACGCCGGACGAGCCGCGCAATGGCTATTCCAGCGACAAGATGCATGCGCTGCCGCGCGCGCTGCTCGATGCGGTGGCGCTCTTTGGCGAATGCGACGAGCTGATCGATGTGTTCGGCGAGAAATTCGTCGCCACCTATCGGGCGATCAAGCAGGAGGAATTCGAAACCTTCATGGCGGTGATCAGCCCCTGGGAACGGGAATACCTGCTTCTCAACGTTTGAACGCGGGCGGCGCTGCCGCCTCACTTCCCCCTGTCCTGCCCAAGGACGAGATCTGATTCTGGAGATACGCGCCATGACCGGTGCATCGAACCGCTACCCGACCCGGGACCTGCAGGCCCGTGACGCGGCCCATCACATCCACCCTTTCACCGACACCGGTGCGCTCAATCGGGAGGGGCCGCGCATCATCACCAGCGCCGATGGGGCGTGGCTGACCGACAGCGACGGCAAGCGGTATCTCGATGGCATGGCCGGGCTGTGGTGTTGCCAGGTCGGGCATGGCCGGCAGGAAATCGCCGACGCGGTGCACCGGCAGATGTGCGAGCTGGAATATTACAACACCTTCTTCAAGACCAGCCATCCGCCGGCGGTCGCTCTGGCGGAAAAGCTCGCCGAGCTGACCCCGCCGCAGTTCAACCGGGTGTTCTTCACCTCCTCCGGCTCGGAAGCCAATGACACCGTGTTCCGGATGGTGCGCACCTACTGGGACAAGATGGGCCAGCCGGAGAAGAAGACCATCATCGGCCGCTGGAACGGCTATCATGGCTCGACCCTGGCTGGCACCAGCCTTGGTGGAATGAAGGGGATGCATGAGCAGGGCGACCTGCCGATCCCCGGCGTTCACCATATCGCCCAGCCCTATTGGTTCGGCGAGGGCGGTGACATGTCGGAAGAGGAATTCGGCCTGTGGGCGGCGCGGGAGTTGGAGCGGGCCATCGACGAGATCGGCGAGGACAAGGTGGCCGCCTTCATCGCCGAGCCGATCCAGGGTGCGGGCGGGGTGATCATTCCGCCGAAGAGCTACTGGCCGGAGGTCTCGCGCATCTGCAAGGAGCGCGGCATTCTGTTGGTCGTCGATGAGGTGATCTGCGGCTTCGGCCGGCTCGGCACCTGGTTCGGCTCCGACTATTACGGCCTGGAACCGGATCTGATGCCCATCGCCAAGGGGCTCTCCTCCGGCTATCTGCCAATCGGCGGCGTGATGGTCTCCGACCGGGTGGCCAGCGTCTTCATCGACCAGGCCGGTGATTTCCATCATGGCTTCACCTATTCCGGTCACCCGGCCTGCTGCGCGGCGGCGCTTGCCAATCTGGAGATCATGCAGCGGGAAAAGCTGGTGGAGCGGGTCGCTGACGACATCGGCCCCTATCTTCAGGCGAAGTGGACAGGGCTGGCCGATCATCCGCTGGTTGGTGAGGCGCGCATGGTCGGGCTGGTCGGCGCGCTGGAACTGGTGCCGGCCAAGGGCGACCGGTCCCGCGCCTTCGCACCGGTCGGTGATGTCGGCACCCTGTGCCGCGACCTGTCGTTCGACAACGGGCTGGTGATGCGCGCGGTGCGCGACAGCATGATCATCTCGCCGCCGCTGGTGTTGACCCATGAGGAGGCCGATCTCCTGGTCGAGCGCACCGCCAAGACCCTTGACGACACCTATGCGGTGCTCAAGCGCGACGGCCGGCTCGCGGCCTGAGGGCGCGGATCGCTTGAGGAGAGGCCCCGTGACGGACATCGCCGCCCCCCATGCCCCGTCCTTCTATGCGGCCACCGTGCCGGAGGCGCCGGTTCGTCCGGCGCTCGCCGGTCGGACCCGGGCGGATGTGGCGGTGGTCGGCGGTGGCTTCACCGGGCTCAACGCCGCGCTCACCCTGACGCAAGCCGGGCGCCAGGTGGTGCTGGTGGAGCAGAACCGCATCGGCTGGGGCGCGAGCGGGCGCAATGGCGGCCAGTTGCACAGCGGCCAGCGGCGCGATCAGGACCATCTGGAGGCGGCCTTCGGGCTGGAGCGTGCCCGCCGGCTGTGGGAGCTGGCGGAGGAGGCCAAGGCGCTGCTGCTTGGCCGGGTCGAGCGTCACGGCATCGACTGCGACTGGATGCCCGGCCTGATCGAGGCGGCGCACAAGCCCGCCCATGTGGCGGAAGGCTGGCACTACGCGGAAAAGCTGGCCCGCGACTACGGCTATGACAAGGTGACACCGCTCACGCGCGAGGAGCTGGCGGCGGCCATCGGCACGCCGGTCTATTTCGGAGGAACGCGGGATGCCGGCGCCGGCCATCTGCATCCCCTGAAGCTGGCGCTGGGCCTGGCTGCGGCCATCGAGGCGGCGGGCGGAACCATCCACGAAACGACGGCGGCAACGTCGATCACGCCGCAGGGCGGACGGGTCCAAGTAGCCACCACCCATGGCGAGATCGACGCGGGCGAGGTGCTTCTGGCCGGCAATGGCTATCTCGACGGGCTCGATGCCGACAGCGAGGCGCGGGTTCTGCCGATCAACAATTTCATCCTGACCACCGAGCCGCTCAGCGAGGCCGAGGCCGATGCCCTGATCCCGGGTCGGGAGGCGGTGTCGGACACCCGTTTCGTGGTGCATTACTGGCGCCTGACCAGGGATCGCCGCATGCTGTTCGGCGGCGGCGAAACCTATCGGCGCGGCTTCCCGGCCGATATCGAGGGCTTCGTGCGCACGCATATGCGCAAGGTCTATCCGCAGCTCGCCGAGGTGCCGGTCGCCCATGCCTGGGGCGGGACGCTGGGGGTGACGCAGACGCGCATGCCCTGCCTACGGCGCAGCCGTCCGGGCGTCTATGTCGCCGCCGGCTTTTCCGGCCACGGCATTGCCATGGCCGGTTTCTGCGGTCATGTGACGGCGCAGGCGATGCTCGGCGACAGCGAGCGCTTCGATGTGTTCTCGGCCCTGCCGACGCCGAAGTTCCCCGGCGGGCGGCTGCTGCGCTGGCCGATCCTGGTGCTGGCGATGAGCTGGTTCGCCCTGCGCGACCGGCTGTAACCGGTCTGGCGGGAAACCAGGTTTTGCTAGCCGATCAGCCGCGGGCGCTCTTGCGGCCGCGGAAGCTCTGCGCCGAGGACCAGGCCAGGAGCACCGCCGGTGCCAGTCCCACCAGCACGATGACGAGCGCCGGGACGGCGCCTTCGGCGAAGGCCTCGCGCGAGGCGGCATTGTAGACCGTGGTCGCCAGCGTTTCGAAATTGAACGGCCGCAGCAGGATCGTCGCCGGCAGTTCCTTCATGCAATCGACAAAGGCCAGAAGCACGGCTGTCAGCAGGATCGGCCGGATCAAGGGCAGATGCACCTCGAACAGGGTGCGTACGGAGTTGCGGCCAAGGGTGCGGGCCGCCATGTCGAGATGCGGCGTGACCTTGCCGAAGCCGCCCTCGATCTGCCCATGCGCCACCGCCAGGAAGCGGACCATATAGGCGTAGATGAGAGCGGCGCCCGAGCCGAGCATGATGAGGCCGGTGCCGACCCCGAAGACGGAGCGGGAAAAGCCGTCGATGAAATTGTCGAAGGCGGCGAGCGGGATCAGGATGCCGACCGCGAGGACGGTGCCGGGAATGGCATAGCCGATGGAAGCGACGCGGCCGAACAGCTGGGTCGCCGGATTGTGCTGGATCCGCTGAGCGTAGGTCAGAAGAATGCCGATGGCCACCGTCAGCAGCGCGGCGGTGATCGACAGCACCAGACTGTTGCCGACCGCCGCCATCAGCGCCGGATCGAACAGCTCATCGAGGCGCCGGCTGGCATAGTCGACCAGCAGTGCGGCCGGCAGGACGAAGCCGAGCAGCACCGGCAGGGCGCAGGCGAGGATGGCCAGGCCTGCGCGCGGGCCGGTGAGCTGGTAGCTCGGCAGCGCCAGATAGCGCGAGGTGGTGATGTGGAAGCGCTGCTTGCGCCGGGCATAGCGCTCCGCCCACAGCAGAAGAAAGACGATCGCCAGCATGCCGCAGGCAAGCTGGGCCGCACCGGCGAGGCTGGAACGGTGGATCCAGGTGTCATAGACGGAAAACGTCATGGTGTTGACGCCGAAGAAGGTCACCGCGCCGATATCGTTGAGGCATTCCATCAGGGCCAGCGACAGCCCGACGACGATGGCCGGCCGGGCAAGCGGCAGGGCGACGACGAAGAACAGCCGCATCGGTCCGGCGCCGAGGGTGCGCGAGACGTCGAGGGCGCAGGCCGATTGCAAGAGGAACGAGGCCCGGGTGGTCAGATAGACATAAGGGTAGAGCACGAAGCCCATGACGAAGATCGCCCCGCCGAGGGAGCGGATCTCGGGAAACCAGTAGTCGCGTGAGGTCTTGAAACCGAACAACGCCCGGAGGGCGCCCTGCACTGGGCCGGTGTAGTCGAGGATCTCCACATAGGTGTAGGCGATGATGTAGGTCGGCACCGCCAGCGGGATCAACAGCGCCCAGTCGAACAGCGCCCGTCCGGGAAAGCGGCACATGGTCACCAGCCAGGCGGTGCCGACGCCGACGACCAGGGTGATCGCCCCGACCCCGAGCATCAACAGGCCGGTGGTGATGAGCGAGGACGGCAGCACGGTGCCAAGCAGATGGGTCCAGACCTCACCGGTCGGCTGCACCGCGATCACCACCAGCGCCAGGATCGGCAGCAGGGTGAGCGCGGCCATCAGAAAACCGATGGCGAGCAGAACCCGGTCCGAGCGGGTCATGGCGGAGACCGGCCGGACCGCCGCTGCGGCATCGAACGTCGGGGTGGAAACGGTGCTGCTCATGGGGCGCTCATGCGTCCGGATCTGTCGGGGGCGAAACGGCGAACGGCGCCCGGCCTGATCTGGCCGGGCGCCGCCCTATGCGGAAAGGGAGACGTCGGTCAGCTCGACGGGCCGTCGTTGAAGCCGACCTTGTCGACCAGCTCGCTGGCGGTCTTGCGGTTGTTGGCGATATCGGCCAGCGGCAGGCTGTCCGGCTTGATGTCGCCCCAGGACTTCACGCGCTCGGACACGGCCACGCCCGGCTTGACCGGGTATTCGTAGTTCACCTCGGCATAGACCTGCTGCGCCGCGTCGGAGGAGAGGAACTCGATCAGCTTCAGCGCTTCGGCCGGATGCGGCGCGTTCTTGGCCATCACCACGCCGGAGATGTTCACATGGGTGCCGCGATCCTGGGTGTTCGGGAACAGGATCTTGACCGAGTTGGCCCAGTCCTTCTGCTCCGGTTCCTTCTCGTTGGTCTGCATCTTGCCCATGTAGTAGGTGTTGCCGAGCGAGATGTCGCATTCGCCGGCGAAGATCGCCTTCACCTGGGCCCGGTCATTGCCGGAGGGCTTGCTGGCGAGGTTGTCGCGCACACCAGCGAGCCATTCCTCGGTCTTCTCCGCGCCGTGATGGGCGACCATCGAGGCGAACAGGCCGATGGAATAGACATGCTGGCCGGAGCGGGTGCAGATGCGGCCGCGCCACTTCTCGTCGGCGAGCTCCTCATAGGTGATGCTGTCCTGCTTGACCCGGTCCCTGGAGGCATAGACGACGCGGGCGCGGGTGGTCAGGCCGATCCAGTGGCCTTCCGGATCGCGGAATTCGGCCGGGATGTTGGCATTGACCACCTCGGACGACACCGGCTGGGTGATGCCGAGCTGCTTGGCCCCGTCAAGACGTCCGATATCGACGGTCATCATCACATCCGCCGGGGAGTTCGCGCCTTCCGCCTGAATCCGCTCCGCGAGCCCGTCGGAGGCGAAGATGACGTTGGTCTTGATGCCGGTCTCTTTCGTGAAGGCATCGAGCAGCGGCTGGATCAGCACCGGCTGGCGATAGGAATAGATGTTGACCTCACCATCGGCCAGCGCCGGGGTCGCCATCGCGGCGGTGGTGAAAAGCGCCGCGGCCAGGAGGCCGGAGCGTGTCGGACGGATCGTCTTGGTCATGTCAGTCTCCACAGGCACAGGGGGCAAGGCCCTGCCGCGTTCTTGCAATTGGGTCGCGCTGGCAACTGGCGCCAACACCGCGCATCCTAAAAAGAAGAGTGTAAGTGTCAAGATAATTTCCAAGTTATTTCAATACCTTGGAATTATTCCAAACTGCCTCGGTCGAAAATCTGTGCGCTGCTGCATAAGGGTTTTTGCGAATGGTTCGCGAAAGCTGTGTGGAGTCAAGCCGTTACCTTCGGTGGGGGAGGTGGTGGCTCGGGCTGTACGGCTGCCGGGCCGCAACCGGTCTCAGACCGTGGGGGTTTTGCCGCCGAGCACCTGATGCATCCATTCGGTATCGATGTTCTGTCCGGTGAACACCACGCCCGGATGGCTGCCGCGCGGCTTGTCGGCAAGCAGCGCCGCCAGCGCCGCCGCGCCGGCCCCTTCTGTCACCGTATGGGTTGTGCGGAAGGCAAGGCGGATGGCGTCGGCGATCTGGTCGTCGCTGACCCGGACGATGTCTTCGGCCCCGGCGCGAATGACCGCCAGCGCCGCCTCGCTGGGGCAGCGCACGGCCATGCCATCGGCGAAGGTGTTGGCGCTGTCCGTGTCTTCCAGCTGGCCGCTTTCCAGGGATCGGGCATAGGCATCGGCTCGTTCCGAGACGACGCCGACGATCCGGGTCTTCAGGCCGAGCGCGTCGCGGGCGGAGATCATCCCGCAAATGCCCGATCCCAGGCCGATCGGCACGTAGACCACGTCAAGCTCGGGCACGGCGCGCAGGAACTCCATGCCGTAGGTGGCGACACCGCGCACCAGATCGACATGAAAGCTGGGCACCAGCGTCAGCCCGCGTTCATCGGCAAGCTCCGCAGCATGGGCGCGGGCCGCGTCGAAATCCTCGCCATGCTCGATCAGTTCCGCGCCGAAGGCGCGCATGGCCGCGTTCTTCTCGCGCGAATTGCCATGGGGCACGACGATGGTGCAGCCAAGGCCGAAGCGGCGGGCGGCGAAGGCAAGGCTCTGTCCATGGTTGCCCCGGGTCGCCGAGACGACGCCCGCGCCGCGCGGGGCATGGGCGGCGAAATCCTGCAGCATCACCAAGCCGCCGCGCACCTTGAAGGCGCCGGTCGGCGTGTGATTCTCATGCTTGACATGGACCGGGCGACCGACGGCCTCGGCCAGAAGCGGCCAGGCATATTGCGGGGTCGGACGCATCGACCGGTAAACGATTTCGGCGGCGTCCTCGATGGCGGCGAGCGTGAGCATGAAACCTCTTGGGATCTGGAAGGGGGATGAGACTGCCGCGCCTTGTCGGCGCGGTCAATCCGGCAGAGGGCAACCGGGCGGTCGCCCATCTGCGAGAGGGGGGCTACTCGGCCAGCACCCGCTGCGGCGGGAAGGTGATCTCCACCAGCGTGCCCTGATGCAGCTCCGAATCGATGCGGAAGCTCGCCCGGTTGGCCTCCACCAGCGCCTTGGTCAGCGGCAGGCCGAGTCCGGTGCCGCCGCCGTGCCGGGCGGTGTGGAGCTGGCGGAACGGTTCCATCGCCGCGCCGAGGTCCTTGGCACTCATGCCCATGCCGGTGTCGCGCACCCTCAGGATCACCTCGCCGCTGTCCTCCAGCGCCGTGGAGACGATCACCTGGCCGCCGGGCTGGTTGAACTTGATGGCATTGGACAGGAGGTTGAGGATGATCTGCCGCACAGAGCGCCCATCGGCGACGATGCTGGGCACGGAGCCGGGCAGGCTGGCCCGGATGATCACCCGCTCCCGATTGGCCTGCGGCTGCATCAACGCCACGCATTCGCGGATGATGTCATTCGCCGAGACCGCCTCGAAGGTGAGATCGAGCTTGCCCGCCTCGATCTTCGACAGGTCGAGCAGGTCGTTGATCAGGCTCATGATATGCGAGCCGGAATTGTGGATGTCGCGCAGGTAGCCCTTGTAGCGGTCGTTGCCGACCGGGCCGAAGCGCTCTTCCATCATCACCTCGGAAAAGCCGATGATGGCATTGAGCGGGGTGCGGATCTCGTGGCTGATCTTGGCAAGGAAGTCGGACTTCTGCGAGCTGGCGTTTTCCGCCTGCCGCTTGGCGTCGGTCAGCTCTTCCTCGGCGGTCTTCCACTGGGTGATGTCGCGCAGCACCGTGCAGAAACGCGGACCTTCCGCATTGCTGCCAACCCGGCCGATGGTCATGAACAGCGGGATCAGCCCGCCGGAGCGGACCTGGCCGATCACCTCGCGCCCGTCGTTGAGCACGCTGGCGACGCCGTTGCGCGCCAGCCCTTCCAGATAGTCATTGGCGTCCCGATGGCTTTCCGGCGCCAGATAGCCGGTCAGCGCGGCGCCGATCATCTCGTCGCGCGAGGCGCCAAACAGGGCCTCCGCCGACCGGTTGACCTTGAGGATGCGCCCCTCTTCGTTCAAGAGCAAAACCCCGTCGGTGGCGGTCTCCAGCACCGCATCCATCTCCGACAGATGCTCTTCGGCGATGTTGAGCGCGGTCTGCACCTCATGCAGTCGGTCGAGGGCTGCCTCTTGCGCCGGATCGTGCCGGTCGAGCAGCGAGACCATCAGCGCCTTGCCATCCTGCCAGGGAACGCTGTGCAGCCGCGCCTTCACCGGCTTGGTGCCGCCATCGGCAAGGCAAATGCGCATGGTCCGCTCAGTCATCGAGCCGGGGGGCGCGCCCGGCCAGTCCTCCGGTTCGGCGAAGAGCGCGCTCAGGCCGCCGGCTGCGCGCAGCGCGGCAAGGGTCGGATAGCCGAGAAGATCGAGCAGGGTGGTATTGGCATAGCAGACGTCATCGCCATCGATGATGCCGACGCCGACCGGCAGCCGGTCGAGAAGCCCGGTGCTGGCAGTCTGCACAGGCGTCCCGCCGCCATCCGTATCGCGGGCCGGTTTCGCGGGCTGGGGCGTGTCGACCGGTTTCAACGTCTCGGGCACATCGCCGCGCGAGGGTACATGCGCCTCGCGGATCCGCCGGCCAAGGTCGATGATCGAGCCGGCGGGAACTGCCGGAGCCGCCGGAGCCGCCGGAGCCACCGGCTCCGCGTGCCGGCTCGGGGACGGGGCCTCGTCCTCCGCTTCCGGGGTGGCGCCGAGCGCCTCGGCGATCTTGCGAAACGCTTCCCGTTCGGGCTTCGACAGGCGCGAGGCATCAAGTGCCGGGTCCGCTGACCTCGGTGCGCTCGGCGTCTGGCTTTCCGGTGCTGTCGTCGGCGGCGGGGGAGCCGCGCTCTCCGGCGGCACTCCGTCCTCGATGGCGGCGGGCTCCATCGCGGCGGGCGCCGTGATCTCCTCGCGGGAAAACAGATCGGCTGCGCGCCCATCGTCCTGCGGCACGATGACGGTCTCTTCCGGTTGGGCGGCCTCCGCGTCCGGTGCGACGGGCTCTGCGGCGGACGCTTGCCCTGTGTCAGGCGCATCCTGCGCGAGCGAACCATCGGCGTCACGCTCCTGGGCGAGACGGTCGGCCCTTGCCGCTTTCGCCCGGCCGGCGATCAGCGCCGCCATGGCCGACAGCCCCGAGACCACCGCGCCACTGCTCCGTCGCGGCGCCGGCTCTGCCGTATCTTCGGGGGCATTGCTTGCAATCGGTTCCGGTGCGGCCTGCGGTTCGGCCGCTTCCGGCAGCGCGGCCGGTGCCGGTGCCGGTGCCTCGGGCGCGGTGCTGGCAAGAGGCGTCTCGGTGACTGGGGCCTCGGCAGGAGGGGCTTGAACGTCGTCAGTCAGCGCCTCGTTGATCTGAACCTCCTCGCCCAAAACCGCGCTGGCGGGCGTCTCGGCAGGGGAGGCGATAGCCGCCGCCTCATCTGGCGCTGCCTGCTGCGGCGTGGCGCTGTCCGGTTGCTCGACGGTCGCGGTGGTGTCTCGCAGGCGGAGGCCGGGGCCGATCTCCAGCGGATCCCGGGTCGCCTCGCCGGTACGACAGACGCCGAATCCCCGGAAGCCTTCGAACACGCGATGCCGGTCGAAGGCAGGCAGCGCCGCCATGTCCACCGGCACCTTGAGGGCGGCGCCGCTGACCGGCCAGCGCACGGTGCGCCCGCTCCAGGTGTCCCGGCGGGTCAGCGAGGCGGCAATGCCGCCTTCCGGATCGAGCTGGAAACGCTCGGCCACCTCGGTCCAGGTCAGGCCGAGCACATCGGCCGCCTCCGGGCCGAGCGCCTCGGTGAATTCCGGAGAGAGGAAGGTGAAGCGCTGGTCGATGTCCATCTTCCAGGCAAAACGCACCGGCCGCGGATGCGGCGTGAACACAAAACCGCTGGCCGAGGTAGGGGCCTCCGGGGCCGGCGTCGCGGCGTCCTGCACGGCGCTGTCGCGGTCAAGGTCCATTGCGGCGGTGGGTCCGAGGGCGCCGTCTGTCGTCGCCGTTGCGATCTCCTTCGGAGTGCTGGCCGTCTCGGCGACGGGCCGCTCTTCGCTGGCCCGGCCTTCGCTGGCCCGGTCTCCGCTGGTCTGATCTCCGCTGCCGGTAGCCGTCTCGCTGCAGGGAAGCACGTCCTCAAGTGCCTCTTGCGCCATGCTCGCAGCCGCTGCTTCGGGCGCCTTTTCGGCGGAGATCCCGGCAAGCACGCTGGCCATGTCCGGCAGGTCCTCGTCTTTCGCAAGCGGCGGCGTGTCGGAAGCCGGAGAGGCAGTCTCCGCCGTGCCGGACAGGAAGCGGGTGGCGCTGGCCAGGGCAAACAGGCCGGTGCTCGGCACCGCCGGCCGGGCGTCCAAGGGCCGCTCTTCCCTCTGCTCGGTTGGCCTCTGCTTGGTTGGCAGGCGCTCCGCGTCAAGGAGGAAGTCCTTGGCCTCGGCATGATCGCCAAGCGCGGCTGGCGCGGGGAACGTGTCGGGTCTGCCGTCATGCCCTATGCGGGGCGTGATGCTTGCGGCCGTTGTTTCCTCTGGCAGGCTTGCCTCTTGCTGCGCGGCGGAAGGCGTGGGCATGCCTGCGCCGGTGACTGCCGGGGCCGGAGCGGATCGGGCACCCTTCGTGCCGGTCTCCACCACCAGCAACTCGCCGCCATCATCCAGGGCGAGCAGGGCCGCGTCCCGCAAGGTTCCGTCGATCGCCAGCGGTGCAACCACCGGCGAGTGCTTGCCGGCGCGGCGCAGGTTGGTGCGCTCCGCGCCCTCCGGGGGCGGAAGGCTGCCGTCCGAGTGCCGCAGCGTGCCATCGGAGCCGAACAGGAAGGCGGCGCGATCGTCGTCGGCGAGCAGGCGGCACAGGGAAATCGCTGGCTCCTCGGTCTGGCCAGCGTTGATGGACGGCGCGTCATTGGCGACGATCAGGGCGCCGCTGTCGCCATCGGGCAGGGAAATCCGCCGGCAGGTGCAGGTCAGCAGCATCACCCGCAGACCGCGATAGAAGCGCAGGCGGTCGATGCTGTCCCGGTCGGCCGGTCCGGTGGCGGCAATCCGGGCGATATGGGGGCGGGCGGGCGCGCGGGCCAGACCATAGACATCGGCAAGGCCAGCCAGGGAGTGTGCGCCGAAAAAGGCCGCGCCGGCGGCGTTTGCCCACAGGATCGTCTTGCCGTCGGCGGCCCAGATCCAGGCGGGGCGGCGGTCGGTCAGGTAGATATTGGCGGCGGCCAATCCGCTCAAGGCCATGAAGTTGCGCAAATGGCTGTTCATGGGCGCGCTGTCTCCACCGTTGCTGTTTGTCCCGGGACGGTTCGACCGCTCACCCGCATCAAGGGAACGGACCGTGCCTGCTGGGCCAAAGTCGGTAAACAAAATGTAAATATCGTGTCCGTCACGAGTCGTCCACGCCGGCTACGGGTATTGGCGCCATTGTCTCGCACGGTGGTTAACAGGCAATGCAACGATTGCACCGGGCTATACGGCGAAAGGCGGTGGCGAATACCTGAAGCGGGACTATCCCTCAATGTGATCTTTCCTTTAAGATCAACAGGCAGGATAGGGCGGTGCGACCATCCGGCAATGGGATGTTCCGGCAGGCTGGCCGGGGGCCGGCCGGCAAGTGAAGGAGAAGCGGACTGATGGCAAGCAACAAGAGCAGCTTTGAAATCCCCGAGCAGATGCGGCAGATGGCGGATCAGAGCGTCGATCAGGCGCGCAAGGCATTCGATGAGTACATGGCGGCAACCCGCAAGACCGTGAGCACCGTCGAGGACAAGGCCAGTTCGATGAAGGCCGGAGCCGATGATCTGGGGCGCAAGGCGCTGGAATACACCGAGGAACACGTGTCTGCGGCGTTCGAACTTGCCCAGAAGATGGTGCGTGCCAGCGATGTGCAGGAAATGATGGCGTTGCAGAGCGACTACATGCGCAAGCAGATGGAAGCGCTGGGCGAGCAGGTTCGCGAGCTTGGTGACAAGGCGGCGAAAACTGCTCAGGACGCGGTCAAGCCGGGCAAGGACTGACCGCGCAAGGGCCAATAGCCGAAACGTAAGGACCGGGGACGGGAGCCTTGGCCCCCGTCCCGACGCTGTATTATCATATGCTGGCGACACCTCCCGCAGGTGCGGCGATCCGGGGTGACGGAAAGCTTCGTGCCGCATCCGGCAGAGGGCTCGGCACGGGCTCCCGGATTTCCGGGGCTGCGCACCTGCGGATGCCGGCTTGCATGTTGTGCGCCGCAATAAAATGTTGCAATGCACAATAGGCGGGTTTATATAGGTGGTGTAGCTGGCGACGACGCGTACCCAAGGCGCATCGGTCGCAGAACATCTTCCCCGGGATGAGACAGGCGCTGGGCCGCTATCCCGGCCACAGGAGTTTGACACATGACCGAGACCAAGACCGCAGCGCAGGCCAAGACGGCGCGTGCCAAGACCGCAGAAACCGCCGCCGACGCGACCGTGGCGGCTTTCCCGAATTTCGAGGCCTTCGCTCTGCCGAAGATGGAAGTCCCGACGCTGACCCGCGAGATGGCCGAGAAGGGCATCGAGCAGGCCCGTGATGCCTATGCCAAGATCAAGTCGGCAGCCGAAGAGGCGACCGATCTGATGGAAGACGGCTTCGAGACCACCCGTCGCGGCGTTCTGGACTTCAACCGCAAGGCTGTCGATGCGGCCAAGACCAACAGCGACGCGACCTTCCAGTTCGTGAAGGACCTGTTCGAGGTCAAGTCGGTTGCCGAGATGATCGAGCTTCAGGCCTCCTTCGCCCGCAGCCAGTTCGACGCGCTGAGCGGCCAGGCCAAGGACATGCAGGAGCTGTCCACCAAGCTGGCCACCGAAGTGTCCGGCAGCGTCAAGGACGCGATCGAGAAGACCACGAAGGACTTCAAGGCGGCTTGACGTTCTGACGATGGCTGAGTAATAGCGGTGAAACCCGGCTCGTGAGAGCCGGGTTTTGCTTGTCCGCCGGGCATCTCGGCGGCAGTATGAAATTGGCTGTGGACACGGGTGGCGCAAGCGGGATGCAGGCTCTTGCATTCAGGCGAAATTGCCACTAGGTTCCGCCACCAATCGATGTGCAGACGTAGCTCAGTTGGTTAGAGCGTCGGATTGTGGCTCCGAAGGTCGTTGGTTCAACTCCAACCGTCTGTACCATTTCTTCCTGACTTGACTGTTCGTTCCGGTCCCGGCGCTGAAAGGCGGCGGGTTTTTTGTGCGTGGACGGCGGCGGCCAGGGGGCGCCCGTGCTGGGGGGCGTGCGTGCCCTTGACAGGGCGCTTGAACCGCCTTCCAGATTGGGCCCTTGGCGGCAGGCGGAAAGCGAGCCCTGGTCATGTCCTTTCTGGCAAAGAGCGAACAGCCGTCCTCCTATCCGAACTACCGTATCTGGCTGGACACCATCTACCTGCGCTCCTGGCTCGCCGTCTTCCTGTCCATGTCCGGAACGTTCCTGCTGCTGCTGACCCTGTCCACGGTGGTCTACGCGCAAACCGGTTCGGCCTTCTGGTCGGCGGCGGTTTTTGCCAGCCAGTGGATCCTCGCGATTCTCAGCCCGCCTGCGGTCGCCTGGCTGGCGCAGCGGTTCCAGCCGGTCATGTTGCTGGCGTGGGCGGATTTTCTGGCGGCAGTGATGGTCATCGCAGCGGGGCTTGTCTTTCCGGTGTCGCTGGTGGCATGTCTGGTGCTGTTGGCGATCCATGGCGTCCTCGATGCCATCAACAGATCGCTGCGGGTGCTGCCGTTGAAGGTGCATGTGCCGCCGGAGCATCTCAAGGCGGCGGTTGCCTATTTCTCCACGGCGCAATATCTCGCCTTCGGCGTCGGACCGCTCGTCGGCATCCTGCTGGTCGACCGGTTGACGGTGGTGGAGATCGCGGCGCTCGACGCCCTGTCCTTCGTCGCCTCCGGCTGCCTCTACCTGAGCTTCCGCAAGCTGACGATCGGGATGGGGGGAGCGTTTTCCGGCGTCGCCGCGCTCTGGCGTGAAACCCGAGCGGTGGTGGCGAAAAATGCGCTGCTGCGCCGAGCCTTGCTCTATCTCATCGTGATCGTGTCGCTGTATCAGGGCTTTCACAACGTGGCGCGGTCGGAATTTGCCTTCGGCTATCTCGGCATGTCGCTGGACGGCACAATGTATGTGCAACTGGTTGCCAGCGTCGGCATCGTTGCCGGAGCGCTCTTCGCCGGGCGCCTCAGCCGGCATGTGCCGGCCTATTCCAGCGCCTTACCCTTGTTGGTCGCCACGGCCCTGGGGTGCCTCGCGATCTTCCTGCCGCTGGGCACGGAGGCGATGCTGGTTCTCTACGGGGTCTTCATGGCACTTTTCGAGGTGGCGTTCATGGTCTGTCAGGCAGAGGTCGTCGCCGAGTGTCCGCTGCCCTCGCTGCCGGCTGTCAACGCCGGCAGTTTCGCGGCGATGACCACCGGCATGATGCTGATGGTGTTCGCCGGAGCGGCGGCCACGGATTTGACATCGCTGTTCGCTGTTGCCCTGGGCATCGGTGCGTTGGCGCTGGTCTTGGGCTTGCTGATCAACCGGCGAACCGGCATGGGGGCCGAGGCGCGCTAACCGGGTGCAAGCCCCGGAAGGCTAGGGGCGGCGTCAGGCCGCCTGTCACCGTCGGACTCGTCCGGACTATGCTGCCCATCGTTCGCGAAGACGCCGTTTCAAATGGGGTTTCAGGCGAACGACGCGCCGGTCGAGATATCTGAGGGCGAGCGCATAGATGATCAGCCGGCGGAGCGGGCCGAAGGTCCACTCCGCGCGTGCCATGCGCAGGATCTCCCAGTAGGTGGAAATGGCGAGCGCATGGTCGTCGCTGGAGACCTTGTCGTATCCGACATTCTTCGCCACCAGTCTTCGGCCCGTGAACGTTGCGCCTGGGGTCGTGACGATCCGGCCCTTGAGGAGCATTATGCAGAGGTACAAGATATCGCAGTGGTAGATCGACTGAGCGTCGAGGGCTTTCAACTCGGCGAAGGCAGGGATCAGTGGCTCGCGTCTGTAAAGGCCGTAGAACCACAAAGGCGCGCATTCGATAAGTTGGGTCTTTAGCCGTGCGAATTGCGATAGGCCGACCGTATTCGTCGTGTTGAAGGTCTTGTTGTAGTCGGCTGGCAGGTCGTTCCAGGTGCAGGTGGTGCAGGCAAGCCAAGCGTCTTGATCCGCATCGAGCGCCGCACTCAGAACCTCTAGGTAATGGCTGTCGCTTAGGTCGTCATGAGCACGCCACATGAAGTAGTCACCGTGTGCATGGGTCAGGCAGAGTTCGAAATTTTCGGTGGCAGGGACCGTTTCCGCATTCCTGAAATACTGAAAATTGTCGTTCTTTTCGCAGAATTCATGACAAATCGCCTCCGTTTCATCGGTTGAGGCATTGTCGAAGATCAGAACCTCGTAGCTTTCGTAAGTTTGGTTTTCGAGCGCGGCGAGGCAGTCGCGAATAGCGGGCGCGCCATTGTATACGGGAACGCCAATGGTGATTTTGGGTCTGTTCATGATTTCCGAATTTATGGTTTTCTGAAAATGACCTCAAAATATTGCCGATTATTGATGCGTTTGCAATCAGAGATGGAATTTGAGGGCGATCCGGTTGCAGGGACGGATCGGGGCTTCACGGCGCTGGCGGTTCCTGACAGTGTTGCTTTCTGGTTCCGCCGCCGGTGGCGGTCTGTTGGGGAGGCTTGAGTGACGCAAGGGGCGCGGCGGCAGGAACAATCCGGAACCGCCTATCGAACGCGGCGGTTGCTTGAGACCTATTATGAAATGACCTTGCAGATTCAGGACCGTTTCGGTGCGCGCGACGGCGACGACGTGCTGATGCTGGTGCTGATCGGCATTGCCGATCTGCGGGGCGCGCCGATGGATGCCGACCTGCTGGCGGAAAAGCTGAACATGTCACGCTCCAGTGTAGAGCGCCGCCTGCGCGCCCACCTGCGCAAGGGAACGGTGGAGAAGGAGCGGTGCGGCAAATCGGTTGTTTACCTTTGGTCGTCCGCCCCGCCCGCCGATCCCTGGGCAGCGCCGCCGGAGCGCTCTACTGGCTCGGACAGCGAGATGAGCAGGGAGATGATCCGTTCGATCATGAAGCTGGTGGTCGACGTGGCGAGCGACTGACGCCCTTGGCGGGGGCGCGCAGAGAGGGCGCGCGTCCGGGTCGTTCGGGGCGATATTGGCGGGGACTGGCGGCTCTTTTGTCGGTTCGTCGCGGTCGAAAGCGCCGCTACCTTTGTCAAACTGACGAAGCAGGACTGGCGGAACAGGGGGGTGTTCATGGAAGACGGAAGGAATTCTGGTCATTCACGTAGAATCTTACGCCTCTATGAAATGTTCTTCAGCCTCATGTTCAGGTTCATGGATGAATATAACGTTCGTGACCTAGGAAGTCTGATGATCATAACGACGATTTCAATCGCGGAGACGAATGGGGTAGATCCGGATATCGACCTTATTTCAGAAGAGACAGACATTCCATACTCAACAGTCCGGAGAAAAATAGAAAAAATGTGTGCGGATGGATGGATAGAGGCAAGGAAAGAGAACCAGAAACTTGTTTTCTCCATCTCGGGACGTATGAATTTCGCACATCCTGGTCAGTCTGACAATGAAGTGAACAGGAAATTCAATTCTGATGTCGTTTCAATAGTTATTTCTGCAATAAGGAAGGTGATTTCGGAAGGGGATTTCGAATTCCAAAGTGAAAATAAAGAGTGATTGACGGATTAATATAACATTTACCATAATTTATCGGAGATTGACGAGAGGCTTCCCGGGGAGGGGTGCATTCTCGCTGCTCGAGGACGTTCGCGGAAACCTCCTGCATTACGACACAGCGTCAATTGAATAATGCCGACCGGCCCGCTCCAGACCAAGGCGCCGGCGGAACAGGGGCCCTTTGTGCCTGTGCATGGGGCCTCCAATGACAAAAGGATTGGGGCTAGACATGACCTGGACAAGCGAACGTGAAGACCTCTTGCGGAAACTCTGGCGGCAGGGCCTCAGCGCTCGGCAGATCGCCTATGTCATCGCCGGGGTGACCCGCAATGCGGTGATCGGCAAGGCCCATCGGATGGGCTTGCCCAAGCGATCCGCCACCATGACCCATCGACCGAAACAGCGTCCGTTGCGTGGGCGGCCGTCGCTCGCCTGCATTGGCGGTGCCCCGGCTGCGGCGCTGGCGGAAGATGCGGGGCTCTCACGGGAGGCCGGGGTTGAGGGGGTGAGCGCCCGGATCGACCGGGAATTGGCCCGGGCAAGTTTCGAGGCCGGCCGTTCCGGCGCGTCGCAACAGGACTGGGGCAAGCTGATGACCCTGACCGGCGGCGTCTGCAAATGGCCGATCGGCGATCCGGTGGACCCGGACTTTCGGTTTTGCAACTGCCCGGCCGAGGGCAGCCGCTCCTATTGCGACTTTCATCTTCGGCTGGCCTATCGGGGCCGACGACGCCGGGCCGGCGCCGGCGTGGCGGCCCAGGCGCATGCGGAAATTTCTGCCATCGCCGGCTAGCGGCTTGGGGGGCGTGACGGCTGGCAGTTTGATTGGGGATCATGAAAGGGCAATGCGCGTCGGTGTTTCTTGAAGTCTTCCCTCCCGGGCTGTGACGGGCGCATCCTGGCGGAGCTGGCAACAGCTCCGCCCTTTTTTTGGGCGCTGTCTGGCGCGCGCCTGTCCGATCTTTCACAGATGGGGAAAAGAGGGGCGGCTATTGAGGGGAGACCCTTGGGTTTGATTTCCATCATTTGACGCCTGTGAGGCTTGCGGGAAAATGGGTAAACTGCTGTCAAAGATACCTGAATCGAGGAAGGATGCGCCCACATGACCGCTGACCTGGGCTTGAAGAAGATCAGATTGAACCTGGCCCGGACCAAGGAGTTCCCCAACGGCTCGCCGCGCCACGGCTATGAGTTCATCGCGCCGCTCGACGCCGATGGCCATATCGACGCGGGCGCGTGGAAGAAGCACCGCGACCAGTGCCGGGTTCGCCGCTTCTGGGCCGATGAGGAGGAGGATATCGGTCACCTGCGCCATCGGCCGGGCGGATCCTGGGCCTTTCACTACGATATCGAGGGCGATGAGGATGACGAGGCCGGCTACCGCTTTGGCAGCCATGCGTTCCATCCTGGCGAATACGTCTCCATCAAGGATGAGGACGGCGACCTGCACACCTTCCAGGTGGTGACGGTCCAGGACCTTTAGTCGGCGCCCCGTCGATCCAGACAATCGAAACATCATTCCGGTTTGGAATAGGTTGCGGACGGTCGCGCTTTTGCGCGGCCGTTTTGCGTCGGTGTATATGCAAGGACAGTGCTTGCATGTGAGGACGGGACCCTTGTCGGTCCGGGAGAGGCGAAGAGATGGACATGGCCAAGGTCAGCCGGATATCCGGCACAGGGGGACAGTTGCTGGTCGCGGCGCTGGAGCAGATGGGGGTCGAGCGCGTGTTCTGCGTGCCGGGCGAAAGCTATCTGCCGGTGCTCGATGCGCTGCATGATGCGGCAATTCCGGTCACCGTCTGCCGGCAGGAAGGCGGGGCGGCGATGATGGCCGAGGCCTTCGGCAAGATGACCGGCCGCCCCGGCATCTGCATGGTGACCCGTGGGCCGGGCGCGACCAATGCGGCCGCCGGCCTGCATGTGGCGCAGCAGGATTCCACGCCGATGATCCTGTTCGTCGGCCAGATCGAACAGGGAATGCGCGGTCGCGACGCCTTTCAGGAGGTCGACTACGTCCAGATGTTCGGCGGCATTGCCAAGTGGGTGGCCGAGATCGAGGATCCGGCCCGCATGCCGGAGATGATCTCACGCGCCTTCCATACGGCCACCTCCGGGCGTCCCGGGCCGGTGGTGCTGGCGTTGCCGGAGGACATGCTCGCCGCTGCGGCGGAAGTGGCGGTGCTGCGGGCCTTCACGCCGCTCGAAACCCACCCCGGGCTGTCGCAGATGGCGGAGCTGCAAAAGCGCCTCTGGGCGGCGAAGCGTCCGCTGGCGATTCTCGGCGGCAGCCGCTGGACGGAGGCGGCGCGCGATGCCTTCACCCGCTTCGCCGAGCGTTTCGAACTGCCGGTCGCCTGTTCGTTCCGCCGGCAGATGCTGTTTGACCATCTGCATGATTGCTATGCCGGCGATGTCGGCATCGGCATCAACCCGGCCCTGGCCGAACGGGTGCGGGATGCGGACCTTTTGCTTCTCGTCGGCGGCCGCCTGTCGGAAATGCCGAGCCAGTCCTATACGCTGCTCGACAGCCCGGAGCCGCGCCAGGATCTGGTGCATGTCCATGCCGACGCGGAGGAGCTTGGCCGGGTCTATCGGCCGTCGCTGGCCATTCATGCAACGCCTGTCGGTTTCTGCGCGGCTCTGGAAGGCATCGAGCCGCCGGCGGCGATCGGCTGGAGCGGTGCGGCCGGTGAGGCGCATCAGGCCTATCTCGACTGGTCCGGTGCCCGCCCGCGCGTGGCCGGATCCTTGCAGATGGCCGATGTGATGGACTGGCTGGAACAGAACCTGCCGGACGACGCGGTGCTGACCAATGGCGCGGGCAACTATGCCACCTGGGTGCACCGGTTCCATCGCTTCCGCCGGATGAACACCCAGCTTGCGCCGACCAGCGGCTCGATGGGCTACGGCCTGCCGGCTGCCGTTGCGGCCAAGCTGAAGTTCCCCGAGCGGACGGTCGTCTGCTTCGCCGGCGATGGCTGCCTGCAAATGACCATGCAGGAGTTCGGCACGGCGGCGCAGGAAGGGGCGGCAATCATCCTGGTCGTCGTCGACAATGGCATGTACGGCACTATCCGGATGCATCAGGAGCGGGACTTCCCCGGGCGGGTTTCGGCCACCACCCTGGTCAATCCGGACTTTGCTGTGTTCGCCAGCGCCTATGGTGCCCACGCGGAGACGGTGGAGACGGCCGAGGCCTTCGGTCCGGCCTTCGAGCGCGCGGTGGCCTCGGGTCGGCCGGCCCTGTTGCATCTGAAACTCGACAAGGAAGCGATCACTCCGACCCGCTCCCTGTCCGAGATCCGCGCCGGCTAGGCAACTCTTGACCGGACGGACCACCCGGGCCGCACGTCGGTGCCGGGTGGTTTTGGCAGCTTCGGGGCGCGGCGGCCCTTGCGGGAGGTCAGCCGCGCCGCTGGCGGATCTCGGCCACCGGCAGGGTGACCACGGCGATGGCGTCATCGTCCAGGGAGGATTTGACGGAGAACCCCAGCCCCTTGCACATGGCCAGCATGGTGGTGTTCTCCTTCAGCACCTCGCCCTTGATGGTCTCGATGCCATCGGCCACCGCATAGTCGATGATCAGCTGCATCAGCACCCAGCCGAGCCCGCGCCCCTTCAGCGTCGATTGCACCAGGATCGCGTATTCGCCGGTGCGGTGATCGGGATCCGCGTGCAGCCGGACCACGCCGAGGATTTCCTCGCTCTGCGGGTCGCTGGCGACGAAGGCGATGGCGCGCGAATAGTCGAGCTGGACCAGCCGGGCCATGAAGGCGTGGTTGAACTCCTTGACGGGCGCGAAGAACCGCAGCCGGAGATCCTCCGGCGAAACCTTCTGGAAGAACTGCCGGTAGGGCTCCTCATCCTCGGGCCTGACCGGACGCACGAACACTTCCGACCCATCCTTCAGCGTCAGATGGCGCTCCCATTCCTTTGGGTAAGGGGCAATGGCAAGGCGCGAGGTGGCCCGCCGTCCCGGGTGGACGGTGGCCGGCGCAATGGTGATGCGTGCGTCGAGCGCCAGAACCCCGGTGTGGTCGGTCAACAGCGGGTTGATGTCCATCTCGCGGATTTCGGGCACGTCCACCGCGATCTGTGCCACCTTGACGAGGGTGAGGGCAATGGCGTGCAGGTCGGACTTGGGCCGGTTGCGGAACCCGTCCAGCAGCCGGCTGATCCGGGTCCGGCCGATCAGTTCCTCGGCGAGATTGAGATCGAGCGGCGGCAGGGCCATGGCCACGTCGCCGGTGACTTCCACGGCGGTACCGCCGCTGCCGAACAGGATCACCGGGCCGAAAGTGGCATCGTCGGCCAGGCCGATGAACACTTCGCTTGCGTGCTGGTGCCGCATCATCGGTTGCAGCACGATGCCGGTGATATCCGCATCCGGATGGGCGGCGGTGATCCGGTCGATCAGATCGCCGGCAGCTCGCTCCACCTCCTCCGGGCTTTTGAGGTCGAGGATCACCCCGCCCACATCGGATTTGAACGGAAGCTGCGGCGAGGTCAGCTTCAGCGCCAGCCGCTCATGTTGCTGCAGCAATTCGCGTGCCGCATCCGCCGCGTCGGCGGGGGTGGAGGCAATCGTGCTCGGCACCTGCGGGATGTCATAGGCCTGCAGGATGGTCCGGACTTCCGCCGGGGTGAGGGCGCTGCGACCTTGCGCCAGCGCCGAATGCACCAGCGCTCGGGCGGTCTCCGCCAGCGGTGAGAAGGAGGAGGGCAGGCTCGGCGGCGCGGCCATCAGCAATTCGCGCGCTTCGGCATAGCGCACCAGGTGCATGAAGGCGCGCACCGCTTCCGAGGCGCTGCCGTGACAGGGAATGCGGGCGTTGTCCAGCGCCTGCCGTGGCAGCGGCGCCCCGGCGGCCAGCGCCACCAGGAGCGGCTTGCGCCGGCCATAGGCGGGGCGGTAGGCGCGATAGGCGGCGGCCAGCGCATCGGCGGTCGGCTGGAGGTGTGAAAAGGCGGAAGGGCCGATCACCGCGAGCACCGCATCCACGCCCCGGTCGCCCAGCAAGGTGGTGACCGCCTCCACATAGGCCTCCGGTGGTGAGGTTTCGTGCAGGGTGACCGGATTGCAGGTGCTCTGGCCGGCCCGTTGCAGCGGCGCGACCTTGGCAGTGGTTTCCTCGGAAAGCTGGGCGAGCGTGCCGCCCTGCTGCTCCAGTTGGTCGGCGGCGAGCGTGGCGAGGCTGCCGCCGGTGGCGACAATGCCAAGGCGATGGCCGGCGACCGGCTTCAGCCGGCTGACGGTTTCCACCGCCTCGAACATCTCGTCGATATCCTGCACCCGCAGCACGCCGGCCCGGGCCAGCGCCGCGTCGAACACCCGGTCGGACACCGCGATCCGCCCGGCATGGGTGGTGCCGACGCCCGCCGGCTCGCGGCTGGCGCCGGAGCGCAGGATCACCACCGGCTTGGTGCGCGCCGCCGCCCGCGCGGCGGAGAGGAACTTGCGCGGATTGGCGACGGTCTCCAGATGCACCAGGATGGCGCGGGTCTTGTAGTCGAGAGCGAACCAGTCGAGCAGGTCGGAGGCATCGACATCGGTTCGCTGGCCGAGCGAGGCAATGCCGGAAAAGCCGATGCCATTCGACTGGGCCCAGGACAGGGTGGCGTTGATCACCGTGCCGGAGCGGGCAATGAAGGCAAGATCGCCCGCCGCCGCCGGGGAAATCCCGAGATGGCCGGCAAGCTTGCCCGCCGGCGCGGCAACGCCGAGGCTGCCGGGCCCGAGCAGGCGCAAGGTGTTGGGGCGGGCGGCCTGAAGGGTACGGGTGACGAGGTCGTCATCCCAGCGGTCGTAGCCTGGCGACAGGGCGATGGCCGCGCGGGTGCCGGCATCGCCGGCGGCGCGGATCAGCTCCGGCGCGTCTTCCGGCGGGCCGACCAGCAGCATCAGGTCGGGCGGTGTGTCGAGATCGGCCAGCCTGCGCTTGGGGCGGAACCCCTCCGGCAGGTCCTTGCCGCAACCGATGACGGTTTTCGGTCCGGCGAACCCGGCCTCCTGCAGACGGGAGAGCAAGAGGTCGAAGGCCGGTTGGCCAAGTCGGCAGGGGCCGACGACGGCAAGGGACGTCGGGCGAAACAGGCCCTCCAGATTGCGTATCGTCACGGCTCGTGTCCTTTACGCTGGCTGGGAAGCGCGGGCGCGGCCATGCCGGCACGCCGCTCCCGGGAGAGCGCCCGCGCGGACGCTGAACGCGCCCCGCGCGGGGAAGGTCGGGCGCAGGCCCCGGCTGCCGGCGCCGGTCCGGATGGAGCCGGAACCGACCATGCGACAGAACGGGGCCACGTGGTCCAGTCAAGTCCTTCGGGATGGCCGGAGCCCGGCCGTCCCGAGAGAAGCCTAGTGGGCCATCAGCACCGGAACGGTCATGGAGGCGAGAATGTCGCGGGTCGCCCCGCCGAACAGGAATTCACGCATCCGCGAATGGCCGTAGCCACCCATGGCGATCATGTCGATGCCCTTGTCGGAGACATAGTTGAGGATCGCATCGGCAACGCCGGTCTGCGGCCGGGGCACCACGTCGATGGTGACGTCGAGACCGTGACGGGCCAGGTAGGTGGCGATGTCGGTGCCGGGTTCGCCAGCGGAGCGGCGGCCGGTTTCGACGATCATCACGGTGACCTTTTCCGCCATCTGCAAGAGCGGCAGCGCTGCATGCACCGCGCGGCTGGCGGTCGGGCTGCCGTCCCAGGCGACGAGCACGTTCTTCATCGGCAGGCCGCCGCCGATATACGGCACCACCATGACCGGCACGCCGGCCTCGAACAGGATCGATTCGATCAGCATCTCCCGCATCGGCTCCGGCTCATCCGGATTTTCCTGGCCGATGACGACAAGATCGGTCAGCCGGCAGTGGGAGACCACCGGGTCGGAGGCACCTCCGGTGATCATCTCCGCCGTGCGCACCTCGGCGCTGACGCCGGCCTTGCGGGCCATTTCGTTGAAGGCGGCTCCGGCATCGTTGGCGGCCTTGAGCGCCTGGGTGCGGGCGACCTCGATGTAGTCGGGCGGCATCGGCGCGGCGATGAAGCCCGGCACGACCGGCTCGAACGCAACCGCAAGCCCGGTGGCATGGGCACCGGTGCGCTGTGCCAGCTCGAGCGCGGCCTGGGCCGTGCGCTGCTTGCCGGCCAGGTCGATCACCGTGAGAATGTCCTTGATCGCCATAAATAGTCCCTCCGTTGTGCAGCCGTTGGCGCGTCCCTTGTCCTGACGCCATCGGCTGGTCTGTGCGGAACGTTACGCGCAATGCGCGTCGCCGGTCCTTGATCGGAATCAATCAATCAACACATGCCCTGATATTTCAAGGGACTGAATGCGCTTTTCACCAAAAGGGCGGAAAGCTGCTAAACCGCCTTCATCGCCTCGCGGGCGATGATCAGCCGCTGGATTTCGGACGTGCCCTCATAGATCGTTGTGATCCGGGCATCGCGGGCAAAGCGTTCCAGCGGGTAATCCTGGATATAGCCGGCGCCGCCGTGCAGTTGCAGGGCGGTGTAGGTCGCCCGCTGTGCCGCCTCGGAGGCGAACAGCTTGGCCATCGACGCCTCGCGGGCGAAGGGCTTGCCGGCATCCTTCAGGGCGGCGGCCTGGAGAATCAGCAGCCGCGCCGCTTCCAGTTCGGTTTCCCGGTCGGCGATCATCCACTGCACCCCTTGCATGTCGGCGATGGCCCGGCCGAACTGCTGGCGCTCCTTGATATAGGCCTTGGCCCGGTGCATCGCCGCCTGGGCAATTCCCAGCGCCAGCGAGGCCACACCGATGCGTCCGCCGGCAAGCTCGCCCACGGCGATGCGGAAGCCGTCGTTCTCCACCCCCATCATGGCGCTGGCGGGAACCCGGCAGTCCTGAAAGATCACCTCATTGGTGGCCGAGCCGGTCTGGCCCATCTTCTTTTCCGCCTTGCCGACGATCAGCCCCGGGGTGCCGGCCTCCACCAGGAAGCAGCTGATGCCCTTGCCCTTGCCCGCATCCCGGTCGGTGACCGCCCAGACCACGAAGACGCCGGCATATTCGGCGGAGGTGATGTAGAGCTTGGTGCCGTTCAGCACGAAATGATTGCCGTCGCGCACGGCCCGCGTCTTCATCGCCGAGGGGTCGGATCCGGCACCCGCTTCGGTCAGGCAGAAGGCGCCGGCGGCATAGGTGCCGTCGGTCAGCCGTGGCAGATAGGCGGCCTTCTGCTCCGGCGAGCCGACCGCCTCGATTACCTCCGCCACCATGTTGGTCACCGATACGGTGACGCCGGTGGCGGCGCAGGCCCGGCCGACCTCCTCAACCGACAGTGCGAAGGCCACGGCGCCCGCGCCGGTGCCGCCAAACTCCGGCGAGACGTTGAGACCCATGAAGCCGTTTTCCGCCAGCAGCTTCAGGTTGGCGAGAAACGCCGCGCGGCCGCCGCCCTGGTCCAACTCCTCGGCGAGCGGCGCGATGCGCTCCTCGGCCAGCCGGCGCGCGCTGTCGCGGATCAGGATTTCTTCCTCGTTGAGGGAAAACTGCATCGATGTCCTTTCCGGGCAGCGATGGTCAGGCAAGGGCGCTGCCGCTACGATTGTCGCCATGTCAGACCAACAGGAATACGGGCAGGCCGCGCCCCTGTCCATGACCGTCGAGACAGGCGCGCCGCCATCCGCAGCGCTGCCCGCCGCCTCCCGCCTGCCACCATGGCTCGGGCGCGCCTTGCTGCTGCTGCCGGCGCTGGCGATCCTCCTGGGCGCGTATCTCGGGGCGGAGTGGGTTGAAGGCCGGTCGGCCCTGCGCGGCGACTTGAAGGCCCGCGAGCGCCTGACCCTTTACCGCGAGACGATCTTGCGCGAGCTGGAGAAGTTCCGCTACCTGCCGCATGTGCTGGCCCGCGATCCGCGCGCCGTCGGCGTTCTGTCGGCGCCGGACAGGGCCGCAAGCACCAACCGGTTTCTGAAGGATCTGGCGGCGATCACCGGCGCCGAAGCGCTCTACATCATGGATGACAGCGGGCGCACGGTGGCGGCCAGTAACTTCGACACGGCCACGTCCTTTGTCGGCAGCTCCTACGGGTTTCGTCCGTATTTTCGCGCCGCGATCAAGGGCGAGGAAGGGCAGTTCTTCGCTGTCGGCGCCACCACCGGCATTCCCGGCATGTTCTTCGCCCGGGCAACGCCGCAAGGCGCCCCCGCCGCCGGGGTGGTCGTGGTCAAGGTCAACATGGACCGGCTGGAGCGGAGCTGGCGCGATGGCGGCGAGACCGTCTTCGTCAGCGATGTGCACGGGGTCGTCTTCCTCGGCTCGCGCGACGACTGGCGTTATGCCTCGATCGCGCCGCTGTCGGACATGGTGGTGGCGGCGATCCGGGCCAATCAGCAATATGGCGGCGTGCCCCTGAATGCCTTGCAACAGGGTGCGCCCGCCGCCGAGGTTCTGAGGATCGGCGGCGCCGGGTATCGTCAGGCACGGCTGAAGGTCGGTCTGCTCGACTGGACCATTCACTATCTGACGCCGATGGCACAGGTGCGCGCGCCGCGCGCCCTGGTCTGGACTGCGGCAGTGGCCTTGCTGCTGGTCTATCTGATTGCGGCGCTGGTGGTGCGCAGCCAGCGGCTCAGGCGCCAGTCGGCGGGGCTGCGCCGGTTCAACCGGCGGCTCGTTGAGGAAATCGAGGAGCGCCGCCGGGTGGAGACGGAACTGCGCGAGGCCCAGACCGGGCTGGCACGGGCCAGCCGGCTGGCCGCCGTCGGCGAGATGTCGGCGGCGGTGTCGCACGAACTGAACCAGCCGCTGGCGGCGCTGCGCATGTTCGTCTCCGGCAGTCGGGTCTTCCTGGAACGGGGCGACCTTGCGTCGGTTCGGGAAAACCTTGGCGAGATCGATGCGCTTCAGGCGCGCATGGCGGCGCTGACCCAGGAGCTGAAGCGTTTCGCGCGGCCGGGGGAATCGCGCGTCGAGAGGGTGGACCTGCGCGACTGCCTGCGCACCAGCGCCAAGCTGATCCGTCCGCGCATCGAGGAAACCGGGGTTCCTCTCGATCTGTCCCTGCCGGAAACGCCGCTGATTGCGGCGACCGCGCCGCTGCGGGTGGAGCAGGTTCTGGTCAATCTGCTGCGCAATGCCATCGACGCTTGCCAGGCTGCACCCGGCCCACGGGTTTCCGCGCGGGGCTGGATCGAGGGTGGCATGATTCGGATCGAAATCGCCGACAATGGCGAGGGGGTGCCGGCGGAATTGCGGGAACGGATCTTCGAACCGTATTTCTCCACCAAGCCGGCCGCCTCCGGGCTTGGTCTCGGCCTTGCCATCTCCGCGCGGATCGTGGAAGACCTTGGCGGTACGCTGACGGTGCGCGAGAGCGCGGCGGGCGGTGCCGCCTTCGTGCTGGCGCTGCCGCAGGCGCCAGCCTCGGTGGAGGCCGCAGGTGAGGCTGCTGAAACGGAACACGCATGACGGGGGGTAAGGCGGTGGAGGGGCTGGCGACGACGGATCCGGCGACAACAGAGGCGGACAAGCCGGATCGGCTGCCCGTACTGATCGTCGATGACGACCCGGCCATGCGCGCAGGGCTGCGGCAATGGATGCGCCTTGCCGGCTACGAGCCGGTGGAAACGGTGGATGCGGAAACCGCCTTGCAGCGCCTGTCGCCGGCGTTTCCCGGCTGCGTCGTTTCCGATGTGCTGCTGCCCGGCGCGAGCGGCATGGATCTCCTGCGCAAAGTCAAGGCCATCGATCCGGAACTTCCCGTGGTGCTGCTCACCGGCCATGGCGATGTGCCCATGGCTGTTGAGGCGATGCGCGGCGGGGCCGCCGATTTCATCGAAAAGCCGTTCGATCCGGATGTGCTGGCGGCGGTGGTTGCGCGGGCGCTCGATCATCGCCGGCTGATCTTGGAAAACCGGGCGCTGATCCGCCGGCTCGAAAGCCGCGACGGGCTGGAGGCGCGGCTCATCGGCGACAGCGCGGCCATGCGCCGTGTGCGCGAGGAAATCGCTCATTTCGCCGCCACCGATGCTTCCGTCCTGGTGATCGGCGAAACGGGAACCGGCAAGGAGGTGGTGGCCCGGGCGCTGCATGAGCTGTCCGGCCGGGCGACCGGCCCCTTCGTTGCCGTCAATTGCGCGGCCCTGCCGGACAGCATGGTCGAGGCGGAGCTGTTCGGCCATGAGGCCGGCGCCTTCACCAGTGCGGAGAAGGCCCGCGCCGGGCGGATCGAACAGGCCGATGGTGGCGTCCTGTTTCTCGACGAACTGACGTCGATGCCATTGGCGCTGCAGCCGAAGCTCTTGCGCGCCCTGCAGGAGCGGGAGGTGGACCGGCTGGGCGGCAAGGCGCCGGTGCCGGTGGATTTGCGCATGGTCAGCGCGGCGAACATGGAGCCCCGTCAGGCGGTCGAGGACAATCTGCTGCGGCAGGACCTTTTGTTTCGCCTCAACGCCATCGAGATCCGCATTCCGCCGCTCAGGGAACGCGGCGGCGATGTGCGGCAATTGTTCGACAGCTTCGCCAACCGGTTTTCCGCCGAGTACCGGATGGAGGTGCCGGCGCTGTCCGCCGATGATGCGGCGTTCCTCGCCGGCTATGATTGGCCCGGCAACGTGCGCGAGCTGCGTAACGCGGCGGAACGCTATGTGCTCAGCGGGGCGATGGGAAGCCCATGCGTGCGCACGCTTGTCACCGGCGGCCGTGTGGAGGGGGCGGCGAATGCGGCTCCGGGCGGGCGGCTGAAGGATCTTCTGGAAAGCTACGAGCGGCAGGTGATCGCGGACGCCCTGCGCCGCCATGAGGGACGCGTCGCCGATGCGATCGAGGAGCTGGACCTGCCCCGGCGCACCTTCAACGAAAAGATGGCCCGGCTCGGTCTGACCCGCTCCGGATAGGCGCGGCCGGTTCCTGACGCTGCGTGAGCGGATTTCCGCCGATGACCGGCGAAGTATCGGCGAAACCTTGCCGAATGCCCTGCGGTGCGTCACTCTTGCTGGTGGCCGCGCGTGACAACAACAACCGAAATCACGCGGGCTGGCGCCGATGATCGGTTGCGCCCGGGAGGTGCGCCCTCATCTGGCATGACGTTTGCCTGTGTCCGGTCGGTGCCGTGGAGGACGGAGCCACCGGCGTTTCGATTGTCGGAACGTCAGCGCAGGAGCACGTCGGGAAAATCGGTGCCGAACGCGCTTTATGGGAGGAATAATATGACTTTGAGCCGCAAACTGGCCGTTCTGGGAACGGCGACCCTGCTTTCCGCCGGTTTCGTCGGGGAGACCTTCGCGCTGGAATGGAATGTCTCGCTCTGGGGCAAGCGCCGGGCCTTCACCGAGCATGTCGAAAAGCTCGCCGAACTGGTCAGCGCCAAGACCAACGGCGAATTCACCCTCAATCTGGCCTATGGCGAGGCGCTGTCCAAATCGCGTGAGAACCTCGATGGCATTTCCATCGGCGCGTTCGAGATGGCGCAGTTCTGCGCCTCCTATCACGCCGACAAGAACCCGAGCCTGACCGTTCTGGAGCTGCCGTTTCTTGGCGTGCCGGATCTCAAGACCCAGGTGATGCTCGACAAGGCGGTCTACGCCCATCCGGCGGTGGAAAAGGATCTCGCCCGCTGGAATGCCAAGCTGATCATGTCCTCGCCGATGCCGCAGTACAATTTCGTCGGCAAGGGGGATGCGCCGACCAAGGTGTCGGATTTCGAGGGCATGCGCGTGCGCGCGCTCGGCGGCATCGGCAAGGCGATGGAGACCATCGGCGCGGTTCCGACCACGGTGACCGCCTCGGAGACCTTCCAGGCGATCGACAGCGGCACGGTCCGTGCGGCCTCCTTCGCTCCGCATGCGCATCTGTCGTTCAAGACGGTTGAGGCCGGCAACTGGTGGACCACCAATCTCAATCCGGGCACGGTGAACTGCCCGGTGGTGGTCAACAAGGACGCCTATGACGCGCTGCCGGAAAACTACCGCGAGGCGCTGGATTCCTCCGTCGACGAGGCGATCGATCACTATCTGGCGACCTACGACAAGGTCTACGAGAAGTGGTACCCGACCCTTGAGGAACTGAAGATCGAGCAGATCACCTTCCCCAAGGACGAGCTTGTCGCCTTCAAGGAAAAGGCCGGCAAGCCGCTGTGGGATGCCTGGGTGGTCGAGATGGACGGCAAGGGCATTCCGGGGCAGGAGCTGCTCGATCTCGTTCAGTCGAAGTTGAACTGATCCCGCCCGCAGCCCGCCTGCTGCCTGACTGAAAAAGTCGGTTCGCCGCAAGGCCCGGCCCGCCGTCCCCGGGTGATCCTGCTCCCGGGGGCGTCTGGCCGGTCGCCCTCCGCCCTGAAGGTCCTGTTCGGTGCCGTGTCGCGACGACGCGCGGCGGGTGAGGGTCTTTCGCGGAGCGGCGGGCGGCTGGCTTTCGCCCGGAGTTCCCCATGATATCGCCCTCCGCCTCTCCCGGCCGGCCCGGCACCTATATCCGTTTCGACGGGTGGCTGCTTGCCGTGGAAAATGCCTTCAACCTGATCGCCGCCGCCAGCATCCTCATCTTGATGCTGCTGGCCGTGGTCCAGATCCTCGGCCGCAATTTCTTCAACCTGCCGGTGCCCGGCTTCATCGACATCACCGAACAGGCGATGGCGGTCTTCGCCTTCATGGGCGTTGCCTATTGCCAGCGGGTCGGCGGGCATATCCGCATGGAACTGGTGCTCGGCCAGTTGCGCGGCCGCACCCTTTGGGTCGCCGAACTGGTCGGCGTCCTCCTGATCTGGCTGGTGATCGCCGCGCTGATCTACGGTTCCTGGTTCCACTTCGAGCGGGCCTGGACCAATGGTGACAGTTCCATCGACATCGGCCTGCCGATCTGGCCGTCCAAACTGCTGATCCCGGTGGCGCTGTCGCTCCTGTGGTTGCGGCTCACCATGCAGATCTACGGCTATTGGCGGCTGATCCGCCATCCTGCCGCCGAACCGATTGCCGTGCCGGTGATCACCGGCATCGAGGAGGCCGCCCGGCATGAGATCGAGGACGCCTTCGGCGATGAAAACGAAACCGACGGCAAGGAGGGAACCGGCCGATGACCCCGTTTGAAATCGGCCTGGTGATGACCGGTGTGCTGCTGCTGCTCGTCGTCTTCGGCGTGCGCGTCGCCTTTGCCGCCGCCTTTGTCGGTACGGTCGGCCTGATCGCGATCTTCACCCAGAAACTCGGCTTCGAGAAGGGGCTGGTGGTGGCGCTGAAGATGGCCGGCACCATTCCCCATTCCAAATCCGTCACCTATTCGCTGTCGGTGCTGCCGACCTTCATCCTGATCGGCTTTCTGGCGTTCTACGCCGGGTTCACCCGCCAGTTGTTCGAGGCGGCCAAGCGCTGGCTCGGCTGGCTGCCGGGTGGCATGGCTGTCGGCACGGTGTTCGCCACCGCCGGCTTTGCCGCCGTGTCAGGGGCCTCGGTCGCCACCGCCGCGGTGTTCGCCCGGGTCGCCATCCCGGAGATGCTCGCCGTCGGTTATTCCAAGCGGCTGTCCGCCGCGGTGGTGGCCGCCGGCGGTACGCTCGCCTCGCTGATCCCGCCCTCGGCAATCCTGGTGATCTACGCCATTCTGGTGGAACAGTCGGTGGCCAAGCTCCTGCTTGCCGGCTTCCTGCCGGGCATCTTCTCGGCGCTGATCTATGTGCTGATCATCGTCGGCATGTCCATGTGGAAGGGCGACGCCCCTGCGGTCGGCGGCTTCACCTGGGGCGAACGCCTGTCGTCGCTGCCCGGAACACTGCCGATCGTTGCCGTGGTGCTGATCATCTTCGTCTCGCTCTACGGCGGCTATGCAACACCGACGGAAGCGGGCGCGCTGGGCGCCTTCGTCGTGCTGGTCAGCGCCTTCGTCAACGGGATGAGGAGCAAGCAGCTCTGGCAGGCGCTGCATGAGACGGCCAAGCTGACAGTGATGATCTTCACCCTGATCTGGGGTGTCCTGGTCTATGTGCGCTTTCTCGGCTTTGCCGGTCTGCCGGAGGCGTTCAAGCTGTTCATCGTCTCGCTGGAGTTCTCGCCCTGGGTCGTGCTGATCCTGATCCTGTGCGCCTATGCGGTGCTGGGCATGTTCATTGACGCCATTGGCATGCTGATCCTGACCCTGCCGGTGGTCTATCCGGCGGTGATGGCGCTGAATGGCGGGGAGGGGGTGTCGGCCGCCGACAGCGCCTTCGGCATGTCCGGTGAACTCTGCGCGATCTGGTTCGGCATTCTGGTGGTGAAGATGGCGGAGCTGTGCCTGATCACCCCACCGATCGGGCTGAACTGCTTCGTCGTCGCCGGGGTGCGGGACGATATTCCGGTGCAGGAGGTGTTCCGGGGCTGCGTGCCGTTCTTCGTCGCCGACATCCTGACCATCGCCGGGCTGGTCGCCTTCCCGTCGATCATCACCCTGCTGCCGTCGATCATGTGAGGCGGGCCGGTCATCTCATTGGCCGGCCTTATCCTCTCGGACATGAAACGGGCGCCCCTCGCATTGCGCGGCGGGCGCCCGTTTTGCATGAGAGGACGGTGGGCGGTACTCCGGCCGTCTTCCCTTCCCCTCTAAAACAACGAGCCTTGTCCCTTGGGAGCGGATTTCGCCGATGCCTTTGCCCGGGCGGGCTTGGCCTTGCGCGGCGGCGGGGATTTGCCATCCCCGGACATGGCCATGACGTCCAGGCGGCTGGCATCGCCGAATTCCACCGAAAGGGCGCTGCCGGCGGCAACGGTCTTGGCGGAGCGCACCGGCTGGCCGTCCGCATCGCGCACCAGCGCGTAGCCGCGCGCCAGAACGTTCTTGTAGGACAGGCTGTCGAGCAGCTTGGCGGTGCCGTTGAGCCGGGCCCGGTCCGTGGCCAGCCGTTGCCCGTGGGCGCGTTCGGCCCGGGCGGCAAGGCCGCCGAGCCGCTCCCGCGACAGGGCGAGCGTGCGGGCGAGCCGGTCCGGGGTCAGCCCCCGGGAAGCGGCGGTGAGTGCGTGACGGCGGTGGTCGGTGCCGGTCGCGAGCGCCCGGCGGGCCTGCCGGTCGAGCTGGGCAAGCCGGTCGCCGAGCACGGTCAGGGTACGCCGCAGCACATGCGGCGACAGGCGCCCGGCGGCGGCGAAATAGCGGCCGCGATGATCGCGCAAGGCGGCCCGCAGCGCCGGCGCCAGCCGTTCCCCGCCATTGTCGAGCCGTTGCCGTGGCAGCGCCAGAAGGTCGCGCGGGGCGGGCAGGGCGGCAGCTGCGGCGCGCAGCTCCGTGCGCCGGTTGGCGATCAGCCGCAACAGGCCGGAGATCTGTCGCCGCGACAGATCGTCGAGACTGGCCAAGAGTTCCGAGCGGACCGGAACGGCGAATTCCGCCGCGCCCGTGGGCGTGGGCGCGCGCATATCCGCCGCATGGTCGATCAGCGTCCAGTCGGTTTCGTGCCCGACCGCCGAAATCAGCGGAATGTCGGACGCCGCCGCCGCCCGCACGACGATCTCATCGTTGAAGCTCCAAAGGTCTTCCAGCGAGCCGCCGCCCCGGGCGACGATGATCAGGTCCGGGCGCGGGATCGGCCCGCCGGGGGTGAGCCGGTTGAAGCCGGCGATGCCATTGGCGACCTCCTGGCCGGAGGTTTCGCCCTGCACCCGCACCGGCCAGACCAGCACATGCAAGGGAAAGCGGTCGGAGATCCGGTGCAGGATGTCGCGGATGACGGCGCCACTTGGCGAGGTGACCACGCCGATCACCCGGGGCAGGGCCGGCAGCGGCCGCTTGCGTGCGGTGTCGAACAGGCCTTCGGCGGCAAGCTTCTTGCGCCGTTCCTCCAGGAGCGCCATCAGCGCGCCGACCCCGGCCGGCTCCAGCGTGTCGATCACAAGCTGGTATTTGGACTGGCCCGGAAAGGTGGTGATCTTGCCGGTGGCGATCACCTCAAGCCCCTGTTCGGGCTGGATCTTCAGCCGCTTGGCCTGACCGCGCCAGACCACGCCGGCGATCACCGCATTGGCGTCCTTCAGGTCGAGATAGATATGACCGGAGGCGGGGCGGGAAATCCGTCCCAGCTCGCCGCGCACCCGCACATGGCCGAAGGTGTCCTCCATCGTGCGCTTGATCGCGCCGGAGATTTCCGACACCGAGTATTCGGCGATGTTGCTGTTCCCGGCCACAAATGCATCCCTTTGAGGTGGCGCGTCTTGCGCGCGCGCGGACAAAGTGCGAGGGGAGCGCAGCGGGGCGGCGCCGTCAAGGTGTCCGCCGCCGGTATCGACAGAGGATTTTCGCCAAGGGACCCCCATGCCCCGTTACGAGTTTCGAATGCAGCGCCTGTTCCTGCCCGCCGATCTACGCGCCGGAGAGCCGGTCTCCACGGATCGGGCGCAGGCCAATTACCTGCTCAACGTGCTGCGCCTCAAGGACGGCGATCAGGTGCTGGTGTTCAATGGCCGCGATGGTGAGTGGCGTGCCGCGCTGTCGGTGGAAGGGCGCAAGCAGCTCTCGCTGGTGCCGGTGGATCAGACCCGGCCGCAAACCCCGGTGCCGGATCTGCATTACCTGTTCGCGCCGATCAAGCACGCCCGGCTCGACTACATGGTGCAAAAGGCGGTGGAGATGGGCGCGGGAACCCTGCGACCGGTTGTCACGCGCCACACCCAGTCGTCCCGGGTCAATCTGGAGCGGATGCGCTCCAATGTGATCGAGGCCTGCGAGCAATGCGGCGTGATCGCCGTGCCGGAGGTGTGCGAGCCGGAGCCGCTCGCCCGGGTGCTGGAGCGCTGGGCGGAGGCTGGTGACGGGCGCCGTCTGGTGTTTTGCGACGAGGGCGAGGAAAGCCAGAACCCGCTTCCCGCTTTGAAGAACTTGGCTCCGGGGCCGCTGGCGGTGCTGATCGGGCCGGAAGGCGGCTTCTCGGAAGAGGAGCGGGCGATGCTGCGCGCCAGCGATTTCGTCACGCCCGTGCCGCTCGGTCCGCGCGTGCTCAGGGCGGATACGGCGGCGGTCGCCGCGCTGGCGGTGATCCAGGCGCTGATCGGCGATTGGCACTAGCCTTGTGGCAGGAAGGGGCCGGGCGCTGAAACCCCGGCCGCGATCACGAAAATTCTCATTTGTTTTGCATCGGACGCCTGAGTATGGTGCGCGCCGATCATGTGAAGGATGACGGTTCATGGCCCGCGATACCATTGATTCGACCCCGATCGCGGGAGCGTCGGAGCTCGCCGCAACGCTTGAGGCGGGATGCAAACCGCCGGAAGAGTTCCGGATCGGCACCGAGCATGAGAAGTTCGGCTTCAACATCGCCGATCTGTCGCCCATTCCCTATGAGGGCGAGCGCGGCATCAAGGCGGTGCTGGAAGGCATGGAAGGCCTTCTGGGCTGGGAGCGGATCGAGGACAACGGCCTGATCATCGGCCTTGCCGATCCGGTTGGCGGCGGTGCCATCTCGATCGAGCCGGGCGGCCAGTTCGAGTTGTCCGGCGCGCCGCTGGAAAATCTGCATCAGACCTGCCGCGAGACCAACTGCCATTTGGCGCAGGTGCGGGAAGTGGCCGAGCCGCTCGGCATCGGCTTCCTGGGGCTTGGCATGACGCCGACCTGGCGCCGCGACGAGATCCCGGTGATGCCGAAGTCGCGCTACCAGATCATGACGCGCTACATGCCCAAGGTCGGCACGCTCGGCCTCGACATGATGTACCGCACCTCGACCATTCAGGTGAATCTGGACTTCTCCAGCGAAGCGGACATGCGGCGCAAGATGCGGGTCGGTCTGGCGCTGCAGCCGGTGGCAACCGCGATTTTCGCCAATTCGCCGTTCACCGATGGCCAGCCGAACGGCTTCCGCTCCTTCCGCGGCGAGATCTGGAAGGACACGGACAATGACCGCTCCGGCGGGCTGCCTTGCGCCTTCGACGCGGGCTTCGGCTTCGAATCCTACGTGGACTGGGCGCTCGACGTACCGATGTATTTCGTCAAGCGCGGC
The DNA here is from genome assembly GCF_020177335.1 of Stappia indica. GTDB lineage: Bacteria > Pseudomonadota > Alphaproteobacteria > Rhizobiales > Stappiaceae > Stappia > Stappia indica_B. Next base: position 127,376 of record NZ_JAIVMG010000003.1, read on the forward strand.
GATGCCTATCACGATGTGACCGGCACCACCTTCCGCGCCTTCATGAACGGCGCGCTGCGCGGCGTCGTGCCGGATCCGGAGCCGAACATCGGCGACTGGAACAATCACCTGTCGACGCTGTTCCCGGATGTGCGGCTGAAGAAATATCTGGAGATGCGCGGCGCCGACGGTGGGCCGTGGCGGCGGATCTGCGCGCTGCCGGCGCTCTGGGTCGGGCTGCTCTATGATACGGGCGTGCTCGATCAGGCCGAACAGCTCGTCCGCGACTGGACGGCGGCGGAGCGGGAGACCTTACGCAACGAGGTGCCGCGCGGCGGATTGCAGACGCCGTTCCGGGGCGGTCAGGTGCTGGATGTGGCCCGCGAGATGCTGGCGCTCTCCCGCGAGGGGCTGAAGCGCCGCGCCCGGCTCAACGACGGCGGTCAGGACGAGCGGGTGCATCTGGCGGCGGTGGAAGAAAGCCTTGCCAGCGGCGAAACCCCCGCCGATGTGATGCTGCGCCGCTATCACGGCGAGTGGAACGGCGACATCAGCCGGGTCTTTGCCGAGTACGCTTATTAGGAAAAGCAATTGCGGCTGCGGCGGTTGCCATTTGACCGCCGGCGCGGCTGCGGCGATGATCGTGCCACAACCAGCAGCGGGCGAGGCACCATGCCAGACAGCTTACCATCCTTCGAGGCCTTCGATCCGGCGGCCCTGCGCGAGAGCTTCGCGCGCCAGTTCGGCTGGGGCGAGAAGGAGATGTTGCGCGCCGCCGAAGCCCTGATGCCGGCGGCGATCGCCGGGATGCGCCGGTTCGGCTCTTCCCCCGATGGCTTTGAAGGGTTGATGGCGCTGTTTCCCGGCCCCGCGCGCTTTGCCGCCGGCGCCGATCCCAAGGGCTTTCTCGGCGAGCCGCTGGCGCTGTTCTTCGGTCCGGCGGATACGCAAAAGGCCATCGCCCAGTATGTGGCGGGGCAGACCGGGCTGGAACTGCCCGGCGTGGAAACGATGATGCCGGTGGTGGCGACATTGGCGCTGGGGCAGATGGTGCGGCGCTTCACGGTCGGTCCGGCGCGCGACCTGCTCGACGCCTTCCTTGCCGGCTATGCGCGCGGACGGCCGAAGCCGATTCCAAATCCCTTGCAGGCCATGGCGCCTTATGCGGAGGCCATGCGCGCCTTCTGGGATGGCTACACCGGTCTGTTCCCGGCGACCGGCGCCGCTGCCGCCAGCCAGCCGGAGCCGGAAACGCCGACCGCTGCGGCGGAGAGCGAGACGGAGGAGGCGCAGGAGCCCGGCCTGCTCGATGCCTGGATCGGCCTTGGCCGCGACATTCAGGACAGCCAGGTGCGCAGTTTCGAAGCCCTGTTCGACAAACTGGCCGAGAAGCAGGCCGAGAAGCAGGGGTGACCGCAGCGGCGGTTGCGCAAAAAAATGCCCGCCTCCGGAGAGGCGGGCAGGTGCGTCGGCGAGGGGCCGACAGGGCAACAGGTCAGGGCCGGTCTGGGAGCCGCCGGCGCTGAGCGGTTGTTCGTGGAGGCGGTGTCCGGGTCTCCCAGGCGCGCTGGCCGGTCATGCGCCGCGCACGCCCTTGCGGGCGCGCTCTGCCCGCTGGCGCTCGCTGCGGACCAGCGACAGCCGGGTGCCCGGATCGACCTCATCGTGAATCAGCACTGCCGCGAGCACATCCGTGCGGGAGAGGCCGATGTCCTTCAGCATGTAGTCGTCGTGCGACAGCAGGGCGGCGATTTCGCGCCGGTGTTTGCGTCGCCGCCAGGCGGCCGCAACAAGGGAAAATGCGCGGTCGAGGCCAGCCGTCAGCCACCCGCGTGTGGGGGCCGGGGCTACGGATATCGGTTCGCAATTGCAGGCATGGGTCATGACGGCAGTCTCCTTTCCGGCCCCCGGTCTGGCGGAAGCCTGGTGTGCCTGGCGGACCGGATATGAGGGCCGCGCGGATCTGTTTTCTGTGTGAGGAAAAGGTAGCGAGATCCAATCAATCAAACAAACGAATGTTATCTATGGATTGTGATCGCTTTTCGTGATGTATTGATGCGAGCCGATGATCATTGCACCCCGAGAGGAGATCGTCATGCCCCATGGACTGGATATCGATCAGCTTCGCACCTTTCTGGCGATTGCCGAACTGGGCAGTTTCACCAAGGCGGCGGAGGCGGTGCACAAGACCCAGTCGGCGGTCTCCATGCAGATGCGCCGGCTTGAGGAGCGACTGGAGCGGCCGATCTTCGTCAAGGATGGCCGCAATTCCCGCCTGACCGAAGATGGCCATCGGCTGATCGAATACGCCCAGCGGATGATCCGGCTCAATGACGAGACCCTGCTGGCATTTTCCGAGCCGACCATGGTCGGCATGGTCCGGCTTGGCCTGCCGGACGATTATGCCGAACGACTGTTGCCGCAGGTGCTGGCCGCCTTCGCCCGGCTCAATCCGGCGATCGAGATTGCGGTGCAATGCCAGGGATCCATCTTCACCGGCCAGATGATCGCGCGCGGCGATCTCGATATCGCCATCGTCACCTCCGGCGATTGCGTCGGGTTCCAGGGCGACGTCATCCGCCGCGAGCAGTTGCATTGGGTCGCGCCGGCGAACCGCTGTATCCACACCGAGGAGCCGGTGCGGCTGGCATTGGGGCCGGCCACCTGTTCCTGGCGGGCGCAGGCGGTGTCGCTGCTCGACCGGCTGAACAGGCGCTACTGTGTTGCCTATTCCTCCTCCAGCGCGGCGGCGCTGATTAGCGCGGTGCAGGCCGGGCTGGCGATTGCCGTGCTGCCGGAAAGTGCGGTGCGGGCGGGGATGCGCATCCTTGGTGAGAACGATGGCTTCCCGGCGCTGCCCCATTGCGACATCACCATGCTGCGCGCCGCCACCGCGACCGATCCGGTGCATGATGCGCTCTGCGCGCATATTCAGGCGGCCATCGGCAATGTGTCCATGAACATGGCCGCCGCCTGAGGGCATTCCGTCGTTCCTGTCACGCCGGGTCGCCCACCTGTGCCTGCCGCCGGGCGCTGCCGCTGCGCAGCACCAGAAGGTTGCCCATTAGCACGCAGCCAAGGCCGGCCAGCGTGTCCGCGGTCCAGTGAAAATCCTCCATCACGGTGGAGACCAGCAGGGCAATCACCGGGAACATCACCGTTGCGTAGCCGGCGCGGGCCGCGCCGATGCGTCCCAGCAAGGTGAGATAGCAGGCGAAGGCGACCACCGAGGCGAACACCGCGAGGTAAATCATGCTGCCGAGATAGGCCGGGCTCCAGTCGATGGCGAAGGGGGCGCCGCGCAGTGCCGCGAAGGCACCCAGCAGGATGGTGCCATAGACCATGCCCCAGGCATTGGCTGAAAGCACCGGAATGCCCTCCCGCTGGTTGGCGGTGGAGATCATGTTGCCGAAGCAGAAGGACAGGGTCCCGGCGAGGCAGAAGCCGAGGCCGATCAGCGCGCCGGTGTCGAAATCACCAGCCCCGCCCATCATCTGCGGTCGGAACAGCAGCGCCACGCCGGCAAAGCCGAGCAGGCCGCCGAGCAGCACCCGCCGGCTGATCCGCTGGCCGAAAATGAGGAAGCCGAGCGCGATGTTGAACACCGAGGTGAGCGAGAACACCACCGACAACAGCCCGGAGGGCACATACTGCCCGCCATAGTAGAACAGGGTGAAGTTGGTGGAGAAGATGAAAAGCCCAAGCGCGGCGAAGCGCAGGTGGGTGCGGAAAGGGAAGCGCAGCGGCGCCCGGGCGACAAGCGCCCAGCCCATCATGATCGAGGCGGCGATGAGGAAACGCCAGAAGACCGAAACCTCCGGCGGAACGGCGCCGAGCTGCATCCGCTGCGCATACCAGGAGAAGCCCCAGATGAGGACGGTGCCTCCGTAGAGGCCGAGGTCGCCGGCCCCCAGGCTCGCATCCTCGCGCACGCCCTCTTTGTTGCCCATGGAAGGGGCTGCCCTTGTAAGACTGGTCATGTCGCGGGTGCCTGAGTGTCGGGAGACAAGGTCTGAGAGCCAAATTGCCCGAGCCGGCCTTGTCGAACCAATTCTTAATTCTGCGATGATCGATCGATTTGGTTGATTGATTGGCCGTTCAGGGGGCTCAATCCGCGGAGGAGTGCCAGCCGGGCCGGTAGGATGCGGTCAGCACAGCAACAATGCTCGGCGGTGTCAGCACCTCGACCGTTCCGATATCCGCTGCGGAGGAATGAGGGGCAAGGAGGCGGTACCCGTCAAAGCTCCAGACAAGCAGTCGGCCCGTCCGCCAGGTGAGGATCTGGCCGCCGTGCAGGAAGACGGTGCCATCGGGGAGGCTGTCCGCCGGCGCGAGATGCGTGCCTTTGTCGCGGCCGGACAGGCGCTGGTCATGGAGCGCGCGGTCCATCTCGTCGGCGCTTGGCGGGCGTTCCAGCCCCCGGGCCGCGCCCCAGGCGGCGGCGAAGGCGTGGGCGTCGTCCCGCCGGCACTCGAAACAGGGGCGATGACCGGCGGCAAGGGCGGTGACTTCATCGAGGAAGAACAGCTCGGTGTAGCCAGCGCCCATCACCTCGCGCCGCCGCCCGGCGAAATCGAGCCGGCAGCAGATCCAGCGGCGCGAGCGCCAGCGGGCGGGGCCAAGGCGCCGGGTCGCCGGGTCGTGCAGCCGCCCGCCGCGATTGCCCATCATGGTGCCGCGCGCGCGGACCGCGTGCAGGCTGCCATCCGCCGCGACCCGGTTGCAGAGCGGCCGATCACATAAAGGCATGACCGCTCCTCCCTGTTGCCGGGTCGCCAGACGAAATGCCGCGCCGCGTGATCATGTGCTGCCTCCCGGACATCGTTCTCATATGCGGAGAGTAGCAACCTCCTGTCGTCTTGGCATCGGCCTCACTGTGCGTGCCACGCGGCCAGGGGGGAGGGGGTGAGGAAATCACGCGGCTCCACTGGTCAGCCGGGAGCGGGGTTGATATGAGCGAGAGAGCCGCGCCGCACCGGGAGCGGCGGGAATCTGCAAGAGGGAATGCCATGAGATTTGTCGCCGCGCTTTTCGCGATCTTCGGTTTTGGCGCGCTCGCGCCGGCACAGGCTGCCGATCTGCCCGATCTCGGCGGACGAACGATCGTCGCGGTGACCGAGAACGCCTACACGCCGCTCAACTTCGTCGATCCGGCAACCGGCGAGGGCATCGGCTGGGAATACGATGCCATCAACGAGATCGCCCGGCGGCTCAACGCCAAGGTCGACTGGCAACTGTCGTCCTGGGATACGATGATCGAGGCGGTGCGCAACGGCCAGTTCGATGTCGGCATGGATGGCATCACCATCACCGATGAGCGCAAGCAGCAGGTCGCTTTCTCCGACCCCTACATGGTCTCCGAACAGTTCATGCTGCTCCGGGCCGACGAGGATCGCTTTGCCAATGCCAAGGAGTTCGCCGCCGATCCGGAGCTTCTGATCGGTGCCCAGCCCGGCACGACGAATTTCTATGTGGCGGTCTACAACGTGCTCGACGGCGATGAGAAGAACCCGCGCATCAAGCTGTTCGAGACCTTCGGCGCCAGCGTCCAGGCGCTGCGGGCCGGTGATGTCGACACGGTGCTGATGGATGCGACCTCGGTGCGTGGCTACATCGGTGCCTCGCCCGGATCGTTCAAGGCGCTCGACGAGCCGCTGGGCACAGAGGAATTCGGCTTCATCTTCACCCCGGGCTCGGATCTCGTCGAGCCGGTCAATGCCGCCCTGGCCGCCATGCGGGCCGATGGCACCCTGGAAAAGCTGAACAAGAAGTGGTTCTTTGACTACAACCGCTGATACCGGGGCGGCCCCCGCCCGCCGTCGCCGCAAGCCGGGCCGGGAGTTTCCCTACTGGCTGCTGGTGGCGGTGCTGCTCGCGGTCGGGTTTGCCTGGGTGATCGCCGTCGACGGCGATTACCGGTCGATCTTCTCCGCCCTGTCCCGTGGCATCGCCACCACGCTTTGGGTCACCTTCGTCGGCTTCGCGCTGGCGAGTGCGCTCGGCCTGCTGGTGGCGCTCGGGCGTAACTCCCGGCGCCGGCTGGTGCGTGAGGTCTCCACCTTCTACGTGGAGATCGTGCGCGGCATCCCGGTGCTGGTGCTGCTGTTCTACATCGCCTTCGTCGGCGCGCCGCAGCTGGTGGGCTTATGGAACTGGGCGCTGTCGCCGCTGATCGATGCCGGCATCGCCGGCAAGATGAACGTACGCGATTTCGACTTCACCTGGCGGGCGATCGTCGCGCTGATGATTTCCTATTCGGCCTTTATCGCCGAGGTGTTCCGCGCCGGAATCCAGTCGATTTCCTCCGGCCAGAGCGAGGCGGCGCGGGCGCTCGGCCTGTCGCGCTTCCAGACCTTCCGCCTTGTGGTGCTGCCGCAGGCGCTGCGCAACATCCTGCCGCCGCTCGGCAATGATTTCGTGGCGATGGTGAAGGATTCGGCGCTGGTCTCCGTACTCGGCGTGCAGGACATCACCCAACTCGGCAAAGTCTATTCCGCCTCCACCTTCCAGTTCTTCGAGACCTACAATGTTGTGGCCTATCTCTATCTGGTCATGACCGTGTCCCTGTCCCTGCTGGTGCGGGCGCTGGAAGCGCGGCTGCGGCGCAGCGATGCGGCGCGCAGCAGCGGGGGCGGAAACACGTGAAGAGCGGCGGCGTGATCGGAAATGTCGCCGGCACTGCCACCGGCGGCATCGGCAGGCCCCAGCCCGACCGTCTTGAGGCTTGCCGCTCAGGGGTGACCCTCGGTGTCGCCGTGGCTCTTGCGGATCCGGCGCACCATCAGAAAGATCACCAGGAGCACCACCGGCACGGCCAGCCCGGTCATGACCTCCGGGGCGGGCAATAGCGCGCCGAACCGGCTCTTCGTCAGCGCCTTGGTCAGATAGGCCATCAGCCCGACCACATAGTAGCTGACCGCCGCGACCGACAGCCCTTCCACCGTCTGCTGCAGCCGCAGTTGCAGCCGCGCCCGGCGGTTCATTGCCTCAAGCTGTCCGCGATTCTGTTCCTGCAACTGCACATCGACACGGGTGCGCAGCAAGGTCGCCGCGCGGGCCAGCTTGCGCGACAGGTTGGCCTGGCGCTCCTCCAGCGTTTCGCAGGTGCGCATGGCCGGCGCCATCCGCCGGGTCAGGAACTCGCTGAAGGTGAAGGAGCCGCCGCGCTGCCGTTCATCAATCGATTCCAGCCGCTGGCGCACGATCATGTAATAGGCCCGACTGGCACCGAACCGGTAGGCGCTGGCGGCCGCTCCCGCCTCCAGATCGGCGGCCAGCCGGGTCAGCTCATCGAGCAGCGTCCGGTTGGCATCGAGCCCGTCGATGGCGCGCATCCGGTCGGCAATGCCAAGCAGCCCCTGTTCGATCGCCAGCACCAGAGGGGCCTGCCGATTGGCCTCCGTCAGCCCCAGCATGGCGAAGGTGCGGTAGGTCTCAAGCTCAAGAAGGCGCTGGGTCAGGACGCCGGCCTGCACGTCACTGAGCGACCGGTCGCCGATGATCATGCGGGTCAGTCCATCGCCGTCCTGACGGAAATCGCTGGCGATGATCGCCGCGCCCTCCTCCACCTCCGAGACCGCCAGGCTGGCATGGTCGAACCGTTCCAGCCGCCGGGAAAAGGCTTCCGCATCCGCCTTGACCAGATCGAGGCGCATGGCGACGAGCAGCGGTCCGGGCGGGCGGAAGCCGGCGCCGAATGGATGGCTCGCAGGCGCCCCTTCGATATCCGCCGAGGCCGGCAACGGTCCGTCCCAGGTGTAGGTGACGAACTCGCCATGCAGCTCCCGCCGCAGGCCAGTGTCGCCGACCCTGACCAGATGATGGCGCACCGCCTCATCCGGCCCTTGCGCTCCGATCGACTGGCAATAGTCGCGGAACCAGGCATTGTCGGCCACGACCGCCTCTTCGTCGACGACGAAGCCGTAGCGCAGGAACACACGCGGGCTGGACACTGCGCGAAAGGGACGGGCATGCACCTCGCCGAGCGCGAAGCTGCGCGCCGGGTGTGGGGTGTAACTGGGCAGGCCGACATGCGGCGCGGCGTGAAATTGCGTCTCTGGCATCGTGCCCGCAAGGCTCCTCATTGACCGCAACACTGGCTCCGCATTCGCGGAGCCGCCTATCTGATCACAGGAGGAGGTCCGGAAGCCACAAAACGATGCCCGGAAACAGCATGCAAAGGGCAAGACCGATGAGCTGCAGCAGCACGAAGGGGATGATGCCCTTGTAGATGTGCTGGATCGTGACCTCCGGCGGCGCCACACCCTTCATGTAGAACAGGGCGAAGCCGAAGGGCGGCGTCAGGAAGGAGGTTTGCAGGTTGGTCGACACCAGGATCGTGAACCAGATCAGCGAGACTTCGCCAACGCCCTCGAAACCGGCGAGATGCGTCCCGAAATCCAACCGCCCGACAATCGGCCCGAACACCGGCAGGACGATCAGGGTGATCTCGACCCAGTCGAAGAAGAAGCCGAGGAAGAACACCATTCCCATCAGCACGAACAGGATGCCCCAGGGACCGACGCCGGCCCAGGCGATGAACTCATCGATCAGAGTTTCGCCGCCAAGCCAGCGGAACACCAGCGAGAAGCAGGTGGCGCCGAGAAAAATGCCGAACAGCATGGCCGTGGTCAGCGCCGAGCGGTGACACACGTCCTGCAGCACGGAAAAGCCGAGTTTGCGGTTGAGGATCGCCAGCAAGGTCGCGCCGACAGCGCCCACACCCGCCGCCTCGGTCGGCGTGGCGATGCCGGCGAAGATCGAGCCGAGCACGAGCGAGATCAGGAACACCGGCGGCACGAAGCTCTTCAGGATCATCAGCCAGAATTCGGACCGGCTGGTCGGCCCGATCTCAGCGGGCAGCGGCGGCGCGAGCCCGGGCTTCAGTCGGCACAGGATCAGGATATAGACCGCGTAAAGCGCCGCCAGCAGCAGCCCCGGCATGATCGCGGCGACAAACACCGTGCCGACCGGGATCGACAGAAGGTCCGACATGATCACCAGCATGATCGATGGCGGGATCAGGATGCCGAGGGTTCCGGAGGAGGCGATGGTGCCGGTGGCCAGCGGCAGATTGTAGTTGCGCTCCAGCATCACCGGCAGGGCCAAGAGGGTCATCATCACCACCGAGGCGCCGATGATCCCGGTGGTCGCCGCCATGATGGTGCCCATCAGCGTCACCGACAGGGCCAGCCCGCCGGGAACGCGCCGGGTCAGCACCTGGAGGCAATGCAGCAGATCTTTCGCCACACCGGATTTTTCCAGCATGGTGCCCATGAAGATGAACATCGGGATCGCCACCAGCACCGGGTTTTCCATGGTGCCGCCGAAGATGCGGTTGGGAATGATGACGAGGCGCGAAACGTTGAAGGTACCCAGTTCCTGCGCCAGAAACGCAAAGCCGAGCCCGACGCCGCCGAGGATGAAGGCCACCGGAAAGCCGGAGAACAGCAGCAGCCCCAGCGCCACGAACATGAAGATCGGCAGAAGTTCGACAAATGTCATTGGCTGAATTCCCCGATCAATCCGCTATCGGACCATTGACGGCCACATCCTCGGGCAGATCCGCGTGATGGGTGCCGGCATATTGGTTCACCTGATCGCGCAGATACGTCGGCCCGAACAGGTAGACGATGCATTTGAAGGCTGCGGACACGCCGGCAGCGAAGAGAAACGCGAAGCCGACAGGCATGGCCGCCTTGATGATCCAGCGGTGGCTGAGGCCGGTCTGGGCGGCGGAGACCTCGCCGATCCGGTAGGAGCGTTCCGCGAAGGTCCAGCCGAAGGCGATGATCAGGTAGCAGTAGGTCAGCAGGAACAGGACGATGCCCAGAAGTTCCAGCCACACCCGCGAGCGCGCCCGCAGCCTGTCGCGCACCAACTCGATCCGCACATGGGCGTCGTAGCGATAGGCGAACCCCAGACACATCAGGAACAGCAGCGAATGCAGATGCCATTCCAGTTCCTGCAGCTTGGTGGAATCGAAATAGAAGGCGGAGTCGATGATCGTGTTGTCGAAATCGAGCAGCTTGCGCTGGCTGACATCGTAGAAGATCACGATCATGGTCGGGATGAACAGCCAGGAGGCCAGCTTGCCGACGCCAACCACGATCCGGTCGATGTCGGTCGAGGCGCCAATCATTTCCTCAAACCCGCGCGGTGCGTGCCGGCGCAGCATGGCCACCATCAGCAGCACGATCAGGAGCGCCGCCGTCAGCCCCGAGATGCCGTCATAGAGCTTGAAGAAGCGCTTCGGATTGGCGCCCGCCGCCTTGATCAGCGCGGCGAAACCGTCGGGAATGACCGCGAAGAGAAAGGCGATGAACACGAGACCGGCCAGCGCCAGCGACAGCCTGGCGCGCGCCAGCCCGCCGATGGTACAGAGCACGAAGCCGGCAAGGCACAAGACATAGCCGGGAATGCCGGGTTCGAAGACAGCCAGGATCGCCAGGGCGATACCGGCAAGACAAAGCAGCGTTGCCACCAACGGAAGGGTCCCCCGCGTGCCGATCTCCGTGCACCGACCGGCGCAGGCGATCCAGGTGTCGCATTATCCGCGCGGCCGCCGGGGCCGCGCGGAGCCTTTCGGAAAACTGCAGATTACTTGAGGTAGCCGAGGTTCGACCAGGTCTTGTATTGCTCGCGGAAGGCGCTTAGCGACTCCCAGACCTTGACGAAGTTGGGGTTGGCCGCCTTCTCTTCTTCCACCACCTCAAGCCAGGCCGCCTGCAGCGCTTCGAGGATCTCCGGGCTCCATTGGTGGATGGTCACGCCCTGGGCTTGCAGCTCGGCCAGCGCCGCCGGCTGGATCGCCTCGCCCTCGGCAATGCCATAGGTGATGTTGGCATCGCAGACGGTCTCGAACACCGCCTTGGTCTGGTCGTCGAGCGCGTCCCACTCGTCCTTGTTCAGCATCAACTCGAAGATGGTCGACTGCTGGTGCCAGCCGGGGAAGTAATAGTGCTTGGCCACCTGGTAGAAGCCGAGCTTCTGATCGATCGCCGGCATGGAAAACTCGGTGGCGTCGATGGTGCCCAGCTCAAGCGCGGGGAAGATGTCGCCGCCGGCAAGAAGCTGCGTGGACACCCCGAGCTTCTGCATCACCTTGGCGCCGAGGCCGAAGAAGCGCATCTTCAGGCCCTTGAGATCGTCCACTGAATTGATTTCCTTGCGGAACCAGCCGGACGCCTCCGGGGCGATGACCGCGCAGGCAAGCGACTTGATGCCATAGGCCCCATAGACCTCGTCCATCAGCTCCTGTCCGCCGCCGAATTTCATCCAGGCGAGATACTCGGAGGCGCGCGGACCGAACGGTACCGCCGCGAACAGGGACAGCGAGGAATCCTTGCCGGTCCAGTAGCCGGGCGTCGACCAGGCCGCCTGCACCGCGCCTGAAGACACCGCGTCGAACACCTCCAGCGCCGGCACGATGGCGCCCGGTTCCTGGAATTTCAGATTGATGGTGCCGCCGGACACCGCGTTGAGTCGCTCGGACAGAACCTTGCCGAGGGTTCCCAACTGCGTCAGCGAGCCGGGATAGGTCGAGGCCATGTCCCAATCGACCTGATCGAGGGCCGAGGCCGGGCCGCCCGCGCCAATCGCAAGCGACGCCGTGACGGCAACTGCCGAAATGATTTTCTTCACTGCACCTGTCCTCCCAAAGGTTGCGCCGCCTCTTCATCACCCCAGGCGCCGCTTCGGCTTGCGGGTGTCGTGGCCCCCGCATTCGCGCAAGCAGGGTTGTGGTGCGTGCCGCCAGCATCCGCGGAAAAAAACGAACCCCGTGGCTCCGGCCTCCCAACCGGCGCAACAACCTGCCCTAACTGGATAACAATATTGACCACTGAACGCAACAGGTATTAGTTTGATCATACGCAGGGGAATGGTTGAGTTTCTCTTGGGGTTTAAGTGAATAATCAAGCATATTCGAAAGTTGGCCGGGTATACTGATGGTATTCAAGAAAATCGACCACAACCGCACGGCGAATTATGTTGTCGATCAGATCGAGAAGTTGATCCTGCAGGGTGTCTTGCGCTCGGGAGACCGGCTACCTGCCGAACGGGAGCTGGCCAAGAAGGTCGATGTCTCCCGGCCGATCCTGCGCGAGGCGATCAAGATCCTGGAGGAGCGCGAGCTGATCGTGACCCGGCACGGCGGGGGCACCTTCGTCGCGGACCTGATCGGCACGGTCTTTTCCGAGCCCGTGGTCAATCTGATCCGTCGGCATCCGCCGGCGATCGTCGACTATCTGGAATACCGCCGGGAAATCGAGTGCATGGCCGCACGCCTCGCCGCCCTCAGGGCGACCCCGGCCGACCGTGAGATCATCACCCGGCTGTTCCGGGCGATGGAAGCCGCCCATGAGCGGGAGGATTTCGAGCAGGAGGCCGCTCTCGATGTGGAGTTTCATCTGGCCATCGGCGAGAGCGCGCACAACATCGTCTTGCTGCACACGCTGCGATCCTGCTACCGACTTCTGGCGGATGGGGTTTTCTACCATCGGGGACAGCTCTACCGTTACCCCGAGTCGCGCGATAAACTGTTGCTTCAGCACCAGGCGATCCACGACGCTGTGATGAATGCGGATGCCCAGGCCGCCGTAATGGCTGCTGCAGCGCATATCGACTATGTCGCGCAAGTGATGCATGAAACGGAAAAGACCAGCTCCTGGAACGCGGTCTCGACCCTGCGCCTGCAACAGCGGCTCGACAGCGAGATGGTTGACGGCAAGAAGCGGCGCGCGCCGCGCAAGACGACAGAGGGAAACACCAGTTCATGAGTGCAGACGCCGCCCCGGCCCAGACACCGCCCCCGGCCGCCCCATCGCCGCGTGTCGGATTGTTCGTCACCTGTCTCGTCGACCTGTTCCGGCCGAGCGTCGGTTTCGCCGCGGTCAAGCTGATGGAGGATGCCGGCTGCACCGTCGAGGTGCCGGCGGCGCAGACCTGCTGCGGACAGCCCGCCTTCAACTCCGGCGACCGGGCCGATGCCCGCGATATCGCCGGGGCGGTGATCCGTGCCTTCGAGGGGTATGACTATGTGGTCGCCCCCTCCGGCTCCTGTGCGAGCATGCTCAAAAAGCACTATGTGGAGCTGTTCGACGGCGATCCCGCGGCGATGGAGCGCGCCAATCTCTTCTCCGCCAAGGTGTTCGAACTGGTCAGTTTCCTGACCGATGTGCTTGGCCTCGACCGGGTGGAGGCGGCGTTTTCGGGCACCGCCACCTATCACGACAGCTGTTCGGGCCTGCGCGAGCTGGGCATCGAGCGTCAGCCGCGCAAGCTGCTGCAATCGGTCGAGGGGCTGGAACTTAAGGAAATGCAGGACAGCGACGTCTGCTGCGGCTTTGGCGGCACGTTCTGCGTCAAGTATCCGGACATCTCCAACAAGATCGTCAGCGAGAAGACCCGCTGCATCGAGGAGAGCGGCGCGGAGCTGTTGCTCGCCGGCGATCTCGGTTGCTTGATGAACATGGCCGGCAAGCTGAAGCGGGAGGGCTCGCGCATTGAGGTGCGGCACGTGGCGGAAGTGCTGGCCGGCATGACCGAGCAGCCGGCCATCGGCGAAAAGAAGCGCGGGTAAGGAGGGCGTGCGGCCGGGACACCGGCGGCGCCAGCGGCTTCGACCTGCCGCAGGGAGACTGACACAGATGCACATCACCTCGCCGGCCTTCAAGGACAATGCCCGGGCCGCTCTTGACGACGACGCGCTGCAACGCGCGCTTGGCAACGTGCGCTCCGGCTTCATCGGCAAGCGGGCCAAGGCAGCGGCGGCGCTGCCGGAATTCGAACAGCTGCGCGACGCAGCGCGTGACATCAAGGACCATGTCCTGGCCCATCTCGACCTCTACCTTGAGGCCTATGCGGACAAGGTCGAGGCATCGGGCGGCCATGTCCATTGGGCCCAGAGCGCCGAGGACGCGCGGCGGATCATCCTCGGCATCTGCGAGGCGAAAAAGGCCCGCACGGTGACCAAGGGCAAATCCATGATCACCGAGGAAATCGGCCTCAACGCCTTTCTGGAGGAGCATGCGGTCACGCCGGTGGAAACGGATCTGGGTGAGTACATCATCCAGCTGCGCGGCGAACACCCCAGCCACATCATCGCCCCGGCGGTTCATGTGAACAAGGATCAGGTGGAGGAGGACTTCCGCCGGGTGCACACCCATCTCGATCCGGCGCGGAACCTCGAAGAGCCGACCACCCTGCTCAGCGAAGCCCGCGCGGTGCTGCGCGACAAGTATTTCCAGGCCGATATCGGTATCACCGGCGCCAATTTCCTCGTTGCCGAAACCGGCAGCTCGATCATCGTCACCAATGAGGGCAATGGCGATCTGACGCAGATCCTGCCGAAGACGCATATCGTCGTTGCCTCGGTGGAAAAGGTCGTGCCGACGCTGGAGGACATGTCGCAGATCATGCGGGTGCTCGCCCGCTCCGCCACCGGTCAGGATATGTCAGTCTACACCACCTTATCGACCGGCCCCAAGCGCCCGGAGGACCCGGACGGGCCGGAGGATTATCATGTGGTGCTGCTCGACAACGGCCGCTCGGCCATGCTCGGCAGCGAGTTCCAGGAGATGTTGCGCTGCATCCGCTGCGGCGCCTGTATGAACCATTGCCCGGTCTATCACGCGGTCGGCGGCCATGCCTATGGCTGGGTCTATCCCGGCCCGATGGGCGCGGTTCTCACCCCTTCGCTGATCGGCGTCGATCAGGCCGGGCACCTGCCCAACGCCTCCACCTTCTGCGGCCGCTGCGAAAGCGTCTGCCCGATGCGCATTCCGCTGCCGAAGATGATGCGCCATTGGCGCGAGCGGGAGTTCTCGCGCAATCTCAACCCGGCCGCCGCCCGCTACGGGCTTGGCCTGTGGGCCTTCTTCGCCAAGCGGCCGGCGGTCTATCATGCGGCCATGCGCCTTGCCATCGGCACCCTGTCGCGGCTCGGGCGGCGCTCGGGGCGCTTCGCCTCGCTGCCCTTCGCCGGCGGCTGGACCCGTTTCCGTGACCTGCCCGCGCCGCAAGGACCGACGTTTCAGGCCCAATGGGCCAAGCAAAGGAAATCCGCATGAGCGATGCCCGCACCGCAATTCTGGCAAGGATGCGCGCCTCTCTGGGGCAAAGGGCCGAGGATACGGCGCGGCGCGCGGCGGTTGCCGACCGGCTGCAGCGCGCCCCGCGCGGGGTCATTCCCGCACGCGGCCAGCTCGACCCAGCCGCCCGCACGGAGCTGTTCTGCAAGATGGCGGAGGCGGTTCAGGCCAGCGTTGCTCGCGTTGCCTCGGCCGCAGCCGTGCCGGGAGAAGTCTGCGCCTATCTGAAGACGCACAACCTGCCGGCCCGGGTGCGCATGGGCGCCGATGCCCGGCTTGCCGCCATGCCCTGGGCGGGCCAGCCGCATCTGGAAGTCGCCAGCGGCCGCGCCGAGGGCAGCGATCTGGCGACCGTCTCCCATGCGCTGGGCGGGGTTGCGGAAACGGGAACCCTGGTGCTGACCGCCGGTACCGACAATCCGACGACGCTGAACTTCCTGCCAGAACACCATATTGCCGTCGTGCGGGAAAGCGATCTGGTTGGCGATTACGAGAGTATCTGGGACCGGCTGCGCCAGATTCACGGCAAGGGCGTGATGCCGCGCACCGTCAACATGATCACCGGCCCGTCGCGTTCGGCCGATATCGAGCAGACCTTGCTGCTCGGCGCGCATGGTCCGCGCGCGCTGCACATCATCGTCGTCGCCGACTGATCGCGGCGGGATCGGAAAACGGTCGCGACCGACCGGGTGGCCACCTGCTGCCGGTGGCGTTCCTTCGCCAGGGAAGCGAGGGCCGTCAAAAACACGCGGGGCCGCAGTCACAAAAAAGGGCCGGACTGGTGTCCGGCCCCGCACTCCGCCGTCGCCGGCGGGAAGCGTCACTTGGCGGAGCCGTCCGCATTGAACTGCGCCAGATAGGCGATCACGTTGGCGCGGTCGTCTTCCTTCTTCAGGCCGGCGAAGGCCATCTTGCCCTTGGGGATCACGTCCTTCGGCTTGGTCAGGTAGGCGTCGAGCGTGGCCGCGTCCCAGACCTTGCCCTCTTCCTTGCCGGCCAGCAGCGGCTTGGAATACTTGTAGTCGGCGACTTCGCCCCAGGCGCGGTCGACAACGCCGTTCAGCGCCGGGCCGACCTTGTTCTTCGCATTTTCGCCAACCGCGTGGCAGGCGGCGCACTTGCGGAAGACCTTCTTGCCCTTTTCCAGGTCGCCGTCGGCGAGCGCGCTCGCGGTCATGGCAAGGACGGCGGCGCCGGCGAGCAACATCAGACGTTTCATTTGTATCTCTCCCGAGACTTTCGATTGTAAAAACGCGGCAGTCTGGCTGCGACAGGCCGCGAGCAAGACTTCTGGACACTAGCACGTTGACGGTTCACGTCACCCCGTCCGGGCATTTTGTCGCATTCTGCTCCACGTTTTCTTCCCCTCGGTCACTCGGCAGGCGGAAAACGGCCCTATCGGGACCAATTCGCAAGCCCCTGGTCCCAATAGGGTTCCGGACCATAGAGCCCCGCGAGGAAGTCGATGAAGAGCCGTACCTTGGCCGGCAGGAAGCGGCGCGTGGGATAGACCGCGTAAAGACCGACGTTCTTGGAGGCGCGGAACTGCGGCAGAACCACCCGCAGCCGTCCTTCGCGCAGTTCCGGGCCCACATCCCAGGTGGAGCGCAGGGCGATGCCGAGCCCCGCCAGCAGCGCCTCGCGCACCACCTCGCTGGAGTTGGTGCGGATCGGCCCGCCCGTGCGGACCAGCTCAAGGCCCCGCGGCCCGTCGAGGCGCCAGATCTCCTGCTGCCGGGTGGAGATGCAGACATGGCGCTCCTGCAGCTCTGCGATCGAGGCCGGCGTGCCGGCGCGCTCCAGATAGGCCGGCGCCGCGCACAGCACCCGGTGCACCGGGGCAAGGCGCCGGGCGACCAGGCTGCTGTCCTCCAGCTCGGCGATGCGGATTGCCAGGTCGTAGCCCTCGCCGACAATGTCGATCAGCTCGTCGCTCAGGTCGAGGCTGAACGACAGGTCCGGATTG
Source organism: Stappia indica (assembly GCF_020177335.1). GTDB lineage: Bacteria > Pseudomonadota > Alphaproteobacteria > Rhizobiales > Stappiaceae > Stappia > Stappia indica_B. Next base: position 144,413 of record NZ_JAIVMG010000003.1, read on the forward strand.
TCCTTGAGGAAACGGGCGAGATGCGGGGCGATGTGCATCCGTCCGAAGGAGGTCGGCGCGCTGACCTTCAGCGTGCCCCGGGCCCTGTCCGAGCGTCGGGTGACGAAATCCTCCGCCTCCTCGATCGAGGCGAGGATCGCTACCACCCGGGCGTGGTATCCTTGCCCGGCTTCCGTCAGCGCCAACTGGCGGGTGGTGCGTTGCAGGAGCCGGGTGCCGAGCCGGTCCTCCAGCCGCCGGAGCCTTTTGGAGACGACCGCCGGCGACAGGCCGAGCTCCCGGGCGGCGGCGGACATGCTGCCGGCGGCGACGACCCTTGCGAAGATTTCCATGTCGGGGAAGCTGTTCAATTTCAACGCACCGGAATTTGTTTTTATCATTTCTGGCCAATAGGCGAGGTGCCCAAGGTCTGTCACAGTTGCGGCAGGGACGCAACGAACCGGCCCGGCGTTCACCCGGAAAGGGCGGGATGCGGGGCGATGAAGCGCCAAGGAGGATACGATGACCGGAATTGCCATGCCCCGCCCGGATGCGGATGTGATCGCCCGCCGGGCGGAGATCGTCCGGGCGATGCGGGCGATCGTTCCGGGGGAAGGGGTGGTCGACGCGGATGTGGAAATGCGCGCCTATGAGACCGACGCGCTGACCGCCTATCGCCAGTTGCCGCTTGTGGTCGTTCTGCCGGAAACGGTGGAGCAGGTGGCGGCGGTGATGCGCTATTGCCATGACCATGGCGTCAAGCTGGTGCCGCGCGGCGCCGGCACCTCGCTCTCCGGCGGGGCGCTGCCGGTCGGCGATGGTGTCTTGTTGTCGATGATGAAGTTCAACCGGGTGCTCGACATCGACTGGGCCAACCGGGCGGCGGTGGTCCAGCCCGGCGTCACCAACCTCGGTATCACCCGGGCGGTCGAGGGGCGCGGCTTCTACTACGCGCCGGACCCGTCCTCGCAGATCGCCTGTTCCATTGGCGGCAATATCGCGGAAAACTCCGGCGGCGTGCACAGCCTCAAATACGGGTTGACCACCAACAACGTGCTTGGCCTGGAAATGGTGCTGGTCACCGGCGAGGTGATCCGTCTGGGCGGCAAGCATCTGGACAGCGAGGGCTATGACCTTCTCGCGCTGGCGACCGGGTCGGAGGGGCTGCTCGGTGTCGTCACCGAGGTCACCGTGCGCATCCTGCAGAAGCCGGAGACCGCCCGCGCGGCGCTGATCGGCTTTCCCTCCAGCGAGGAAGGCGGGCAATGCGTCGCCGACATCATCGCCGCCGGCATCATTCCCGGCGGCATGGAGATGATGGACGAACTGGCGATCAATGCCGCCGAGGATTTCGTCCATGCCGGCTATCCGCGCGAGGCCGGAGCCCTGCTGATCGTCGAGCTCGACGGGCCGGAGGCGGAGGTGGATCACCTGCTGGCGGCGGTGGAGGCGATCGCCCGGCGCAACAACGCCGGCTCGGTGCGGGTCTCCACCAGCGAGGAGGAGCGCTTGCGTTTCTGGGCGGGGCGCAAGGCGGCCTTTCCGGCGGTGGGGCGGATCTCGCCCGATTATCTGTGCATGGACGGCACCATTCCGCGCAAGGCCCTGCCTCAGGTGCTGACGCGCATGCGCGAGCTGGGCGAGAAGCACGGGCTGCGCTGCGCCAATGTGTTCCATGCCGGCGATGGCAACCTGCATCCGCTCATTCTCTATGACGCGAACAAGCCGGGCGAACTGGCGGCGGCCGAAGCCTTTGGCGCGGACATCCTGCGCCTGTGCGTGGAGGTCGGCGGTGTGCTCACCGGCGAACATGGCGTCGGCATCGAAAAGCGCGATCTGATGCCGGAGATGTTCACCGACGAGGATCTGAAGCAGCAGCAGCGGGTGAAATGCGCCTTCGATCCGAAGCAGCTTCTCAACCCGGGCAAGGTGTTCCCGGTGCTGCATCGCTGCGCCGAACTGGGCCTGATGCATGTGCACAAGGGGCAGTTGCCCTTTCCCGATATCCCGCGTTTCTAGGAGACCTGAGGAATGTCTGACAGGTTCATGCCGGAAACGGCGGAAGACGCGCGCGATATCGTGCGCTGGGCGGCGGCCGAACACGAACCGCTGGAGATCGTCGGCCGGGGTTCGAAACGGGCGCTGGGCCGGCCGGTCCAGGCGGGCCACAGGCTCGACCTGTCGCGCCTTTCCGGGGTGGAAATGTACGAACCGGACGAACTGGTGCTGACCGTTCTGGCCGGCACGCCAATCGCCGAGGTGGAGCGGCTGGTCGCCGACAACGGTCAGGAACTGGCGTTCGATCCGATGGACTATGGCCCCTTGCTGGGCGGGCCGGCGGGCGATGGCACCATCGGCGGGGTGATTGCCGCGAACCTTTCCGGTTCGAAGCGGCTGAAGCATGGGGCCGCCCGCGATCACATCCTGGGCCTTGAGGCGATTTCCGGACGCGGCGAGAAGTTCAAGTCCGGCGGGCGGGTGGTCAAGAACGTCACCGGTTATGACCTGCCGCGCGCGCTCTGCGGCTCCTGGGGGTCGCTGGCAGTGGCCACGCGGATCACCCTCAAGGTGCTGCCCCGGGCCGAGACCGAGGCGAGCGTCCTGTTGCGCGGGCTGGATGGTGCGGCGGCAACCGCGGCGATGACGGCGGCGCTGGGCTCCTCGGCGGAGGTTTCCGCCGCCGCCCATCTTCCGGCCGGAGTGGTCGAGAGCTGCGGCGAAGACGCTGCCGGCCTCACCGGGGCGGCGACGCTGTTGCGGCTGGAGGGCTTCGGCCCCTCGGTGGATTACCGGTTCGAGACCCTGCGCCGGCTGCTCGCCGAGCATGGTGCGGTCGAGCGGATCGAGGCGGACGCTTCGTGCCGCCTCTGGTTGGCGATCCGCGACGTGAAGCCCTTCGCCGAGAGCGATGACATGGTCTGGCGCGTGTCGCTGGCGCCCACCGCCGGCGCGGGCTTTGCCGGGGATCTGGCGGGCCGGTTGGGCGGGGCGAGCTATCTCGACTGGTCCGGCGGTCTCGTCTGGCTGGCGCTGCCGGGGGATGACCCACGGGCGCAGGAGGTGCGTGCCGCCGTCGTCCGCGCCGGCGGCGGACATGCCACCTTGATGCGCGCGCCCGAGCCGGTGCGCGCGGTAAGCGATGTGTTCCAGCCGCAGCCCGGTCCGCTGGCCGCGCTGGCCGCACGGCTGAAAGAGCAATTCGATCCGCATGGGGTGTTGAACCCTGGCCGCATGGTTGCTGGGGGCTGAGGATGCAGACCAATTTTTCCATTCACCAACTGGCCGATCCGCATGTGGCGGAAGCGGAAGCGATCCTGCGCAAATGCGTGCATTGCGGCTTCTGCACCGCCACCTGCCCGACCTTCGCTCTCCTGGGCGATGAACTCGACAGCCCGCGCGGGCGCATCTACCTGATAAAGGACATGCTGGAGAATGACAGGCCGGCGGATGCGCGCACGGTCAAGCATATCGACCGCTGCCTGTCCTGCCTCTCCTGCATGACCACCTGTCCCTCGGGCGTGCACTACATGCATCTGGTCGACCACGCGCGGGTGCATATCGAAAAGACCTACCGGCGCCCACTCACGGACCGGTTGATCCGGGGCATGCTCGCCGCCGTGCTGCCCGATCCCGGCCGCTTCCGGCTGGCGCTGCGAGCTGCCCGTCTGGCACGGCCGTTGGCGGGGCTTGTCGGCGCTTTTGGCGGGCCATTCCGGCGGATGGGGGCGATGCTGGAGCTGGCGCCTGCGCGCATTCCCGCCCGCTCAAGGATGACGGCGCCGGGGCAGTTTCCGGCGGAGGCCGGGACGGGGCGCAAGGGGCGGGTTGCCATGCTCACCGGCTGTGCCCAGCCGGTGCTTGCTCCCGGAATCAACGCGGCGGCGATCCGCCTTCTCACCCGCGCTGGCATCGAGGTGGTGTTGCCGGCGGGCGAGGGCTGCTGCGGCGCGCTGGTGCATCATCTGGGCAAGGAGGAGCCGGCGCTGGACGCGGCGCGGCGCAATGTCGATGCCTGGATGCGCGAGATTGAGGGTGAAGGGCTCGATGCGATCCTTGTCACCGCCTCCGGCTGCGGCACCACCATCAAGGATTACGGCTTCATGCTGCGGCTTGACCCGGCCTATGCGGAGAAGGCGGCGCGGGTCTCGGCGCTGGCCCGCGACGTGACGGAGTATCTGACAACGCTGGAGCTTCCCGCCCCGGCCGCGCCCGTCGGCCTGACGGTGGCCTATCACTCCGCCTGCTCCATGCAGCATGGACAGAAGATCACCCGCGAGCCGAAGGAGCTGCTGGCGGCGGCAGGCTTTGCCTTGCGCGATATTCCCGAAGGGCATCTGTGCTGCGGCTCGGCCGGCACCTACAACATCCTGCAGCCGGAACTTGCCCGGCGCCTGCGTGATCGGAAGGTCGCCAATATCGAGACCACCCAGCCGGATCTGATCGCCACCGGCAACATCGGCTGCATGACGCAGATCGGCGGCGGTACGGATCTGCCGGTCGTGCATACGGTGGAGCTGCTCGACTGGGCCCATGGCGGGCCCGTGCCAGAAGCGCTGGCGCGCCAACGTCCGGCGGCGGAATAGCGGGAAGAAGGAATGTGCCGGCGGCTCTCCGTCTCAGTCCGGGGCGGCGGTGGCGGTGGTGACGGTCAGCGCCGGGCGCTCCTGCGCGAACTGGAGGGCCACATGGATATAGACGATGGAGGTCAGCACGGCGGCAAGAGCCGTCCCCAGCACCAGCGCGGTGGAGGCCGGCGCCCGCAACCGCTGGCGCAGGCCTGACGGCGCCTCGGGCGCTGCTTCAGGCGGCGCCTCGTGTGTTTCTGTGATCGCGGAAGGGGCCGGCTCTCCGTTTGGAGCGGTGGCGGTCGCCGGTGCCGGGTCTGCGGGGGGCGTTGTCGACTGCGGCAGCGCCGTATCGGTCGGTGTCGTTTGCGGCGCGACGCTCTGTTCCGCATCCGCATCCGCGTTCGTATCCGCAGCGGGTGCGGCGCCGCTGAACACCGGTTCATAGCCGATATCGGCAAGTCGGATCTGGATCGCGTCACCGGCGCCGGCGCCCGCATAGTACGCCTTCAATAGATTGCGCAGCCGTGAGGCGTTGACCCGGACAATCGGATTGCTGCGCGGATTGAAGCTCTCGTGTTGATCGAACACCGCGCCGGCGATGGCTGTTTCCGTCAGGTCCTCCGCTGTCCCCTCAAGCTTGGCGGAGACCAGGTAGGTCAAGAGGCTGCTGACCTTGGGCGAGCGGGCCAGAGGCGGAGTTTCCAGCAAGGCGGCCAGGGTGGCCCGGACCTCTCGTGCCGAAGGCCGGGTGTCGCGGTTCGTCTTGTTCGCCATCCCTCTCCCCCAAGATATGGCTTGGCCGATCAAGGGGATCCGCCAAGGGCCCCTAGCGAATATAGTTAATTTTGACAATGTCAACAGCGCGGCGGAGGCAAGAGGAGATCAAAACGAAGAAAACCCGGCGCGAGGCCGGGATGAGTTTGATGGCAAAGCCCGCAAGAGGTGTCCCCCCGGATGTTGCCGTGCGGTGATCGGGGATCAGCGAGACAAAACTTTCCGGCACCGGTTTATTCCAAACGCGGTTCTTCCGGCTCGCCGATCCCGGGTCGCGCTGACGCTTGCCCGGGAAGACGCAGAGAGCTGGGCAACGGCCGCATGGTAGAAGCTGCCGCCTCAAAGATCGGCGTCATCCCGGCCCCCGAGCCGGGATCGGAGAGCCGAACCGCCATCGTGGGCAAGATCACCGTCATTCTGAATGCAGGAGTGAGAGGTGAATTGACCTCAATGCGTTGATAACGCGGGAGGTGCTGTTGCTCTTTGGCGGGGGATGAACCCGGCGCGAGGCCGGGTTTGGAAGTTCCGCGGGGAAGCGGCTATGGGGGCGGCAGGGAGCGGATGTCAGATGACGTGCACGCTCGCCCCCACCGGGACCCGGCCATAAAGGTCGATCACGTCTTCGTTGCGCATGCGAATACATCCGGAGGAGACCGCCCTGCCGATGGTCCAGGGTTCGTTCGAGCCGTGGATCCGGTAGAGCGTCGAGCCGAGGTAAAGAGCGCGGGCGCCGAGCGGGTTCTTCGGACCGCCGGCGACGAAGCTCGGCAGATTGGGTTGCCGCTTGCGCATCTCCGCAGGGGGGCGCCAGTCCGGCCATTCCGCCTTGCGGGTGACCTTGTGCTTGCCGGCCCATTCGAAGCCCGGACGTCCGACGCCGACCCCGTAGCGTTTGGCGAAGCCGCCCGGCTCGACCAGATAGAGGTAGCGCTCGCGCGTGTCGATGACGATCGAGCCCGGTTTGTGCTTGCCGTCATAGGCAACGGTGGTGGGCAGGAAACGCGGGTCGATGCTGCGTTTCACGCGACGTTTGGCGGTCGCTTGCGGGCGCACCGCGCTGTAGCGACTGGCACGCGGGGGCGCCGTGATTGGCCGGGTGGTGACGCGCGGGCGTACCGCGCGGCGGTCGGGCCGCAGTTGCAGCACCCAGGGTTCGGTCAGGTCCGGGCTCAGCAGCAATGGCGGAGCGGACACGCGGCTCTGGTAGTCGGCCGCCGCCGGCAGCAGGGCCGGGCCAATCAACAGCGCCAGGGCGAGGGCAATTGCACGGTTTCGCATCATCGACGTACTCGCAACCTCTTCGTCGGACTGAACAGCGGACCGGAACTGCGTGAGGGGCCCTGCCGGCCGGACTGCCGGTGGGCCTGCTCTCTTGCGCGCATCGGCGAAAGCCGGTGCATTCTCAATCCGCGATAGGCAACGATAGGGCGAAAGAAACTGTCAATCATGAATCGGCGAGGGCACCTTTTCGGGAATCTGGCCGCGTGGTTAGCGTTCGGTTGCCGAAAAGGGTTAACGCTTTGCCGCGCCTTGCAAACCGGCGTGTCCTGAGCGGTCCGGCCCGGACCGGGGTCAGCGCACCAGCGGCCGGATCTCGCGCACGATCGAGGGCAGCATCGGCTCCACCTCCTTCGGCCGCATCCCGGGCTTGATCCGGCGGTGATACAGCATGTTGAGGATATACTTGTCGAAGGCGGTGAACCGGCTGTGGCGCGAGCGGTCGTTGAACACCGAGTGGGCCAGGTCCGGGTCGTCGTTCATGGGGCCGAGCCCCTGCAGGAGCTCTTCCACCAGGCAACGGCGGAACAGGAAGTTGCCCTCGTCGGAGACGATCACCGCCGTGGAGCGGGAAATGCCCCGGCTGTCGGAGGCGACCCGCACGAGGCAGCGGCCAGGCACATCGGCCTTCGGATCCTTGTAGATATAGCGGCGGACCACATCGTCATACTGGTCGCGGTCGACCACATAGACGATGAAATTGGCTTCCTCTGGGGAGGCGACCACCATGGTCGACAGGCCGTGGATGTCGCGCCCAATGGTCTTGATGAAGCCGTAGACCATCGGCCGGCGGTTCTTGCGCGCCAGATTGTGAACGTAAAAGCGCACCGGGCCGACGTATTTCTTGACCAGATAGGGCTGCCAGCTCCACGAGCGGTACTCAAGCCCGAACACCGTCTTCATGAAGCCGTTGACCAGTTCCTCGGTCGAAAAGGTATAGGGCGCGGCCCTGGCCTGCCCGGTGAGCAGCACGCTCATCAGAAGAAAAGCGCAGGCAATCAGAGAGGCGAAGGGCGATTTGAAACGGCGCACAGGGAGCTTCCAGCTGCCGGATCGGGTGGATCCGCGATGTTCGATGATGTGACAATACTCAATCCCCCGCGAATGCGGAACGATGAACTGTCTCGATCGCGAAACAGCCCGTCGTCCGCATCTATTTCAGATGCGGGAACAATTCCTTAAATCTCGGCCCTTATACCCTTGCTGGAGATGTCGCACAGCCCACAGACCGACATGTGGAGACGATTACCGAGATGATGGCCACGAAACGAGCTTTCCGGGCGGAGCGCCTGCTGCAGCAAACCCGCAACGACGGGGCGCCGGCAGCCGCCGCGGACGATCGCCATCATCAGGAGCTGATGTCGGAAATCGCCGCGATCAAGGAGATGATTCGCCCGAGCGAAGAGATCGGCGAGCATGTTCTGGCCCAGTTCAAGGCGGAGCTGGGCGAGGCGGTCAAACTCAAGGCGGAGCTCGATTCGATCTACGAGGCGATCGCCAAGACCAAGCGGGAAATCGCCACCCTGCACAACACCACCGGGGCGGAAAGCCAGGACATGGTGCGGGTCACCAATGAGCTGGATGCGGTGGTGATGGGCACGGAAGGGGCCACCGAGGGCATTCTGTCGGCCGCCGAATTCATCGACGAGACCGCCAATACCCTGGGCGCCCGCCTGTCGGGGCAGGATGCGGAGCTGGCCGGCGATATCCAGGACCGGGTGGTCAAGATCTTCGAGGCGTGCAACTTCCAGGATCTGACCGGCCAGCGCATCACCAAGGTGATCGGCACGCTCCGCTTCGTCGAGGACCGGATCATCCGCATGATGGAAATCTGGGGCGGGATCGAGAGCTTCAAGAGCATCGAGCCGGATCGCCAGCCGCCGAAGGCCGGCGATGCGGCATTGCTGCACGGGCCGGCGCTGGAAGCCGACGAGGGCGTTGCCAGCCAGGACGATATCGACGCGCTGTTCGCCTGATCGCGGCGCGGGCCGCTCATTTTCCCCAGATCCGCGAGGGTGCCGGTTCCGCTTTCCCGCGGATCGGGTATTATGAACAAACAAGGAACATTTGTGTGTGCCGCCCCGGATCCTTCTCGGCTCCGGGACGGTGGTACGCGGATTTGGAAGGATTGGCGAATGTCGGAATTGCCTGAGGGGATCATCGCTGGAGAGGATGGCCGGTCGCGCTGCTGGTGGCATGGCAACCTGCCGGACTATCTCGCCTATCACGACACGGAGTGGGGCCGCCCGGTCGCGGACGACCGCCGTCTGTTCGAGAAGATCTGTCTCGAAGGGTTTCAGTCGGGGCTTTCCTGGCTGACGATCCTGCGCAAGCGGGAGAATTTCCGCGCCGCTTTCAGCGGTTTCGATTTCAACCAGGTGGCGGAGTTCACCGACGCCGATATCGAGCGCTGCGTTGCCGATGCCGGCATCGTCCGTCATCGCGGCAAGATCGTGTCGGTGATCAACAACGCCCGCCGGGCCCGGGAACTGGTCGCGGAGAAGGGCTCGCTGGCCGCCTATTTCTGGAGCTGGGAGCCGGGCAGGGAAGACCGGCCGGAGCGGTGCGACCATGCGACCTTGTCGAAGCTCGGCAAGACGGCGGTGTCCACCGCCCTGTCGAAGGACCTGAAACGGCGCGGCTGGAGCTTCGTCGGACCGACCACCGTCTATGCCTTCATGCAGGCCATGGGCATGGTCAACGACCATCTGGAGGGCTGCTGCGTCCGGGACGAGGTGGAGGCGGCGCGCGGCGCCTTCGTGCGGCCCACCTGAGCGGCTTCTCCGGGCAATTGCCTTTTTTGGTGGGGCGTGACGTTGCGCGAGCCCGGTTCAACCGGTTAAATCACCGCGCGATAGGCGATGGGGCGGGCGACCGGCGACAGCGCGGTGGCCATGCGTCTTTTCGCTGAAAAAACAACAGGGACGCGGTTCGACGCGGACCCTTGGGGAGACAACGATGAAACTCGCTCGATTCGCCGCCGGCCTGGCTGCCGGCCTGGCCATGACCGTTTCCGCCGCGTTGGCCGAACAGACCACCTTGCGGATCACCCTGCAGCTGCCGATGAAGAGCCATCTCGGCCAGAACCTTCTGGTGTTCAAGGAGAAGGTCGAGGCGGTGTCCAACGGTGAGGTCGCCGTCGAGATCTATGATTCCGCCCAGCTCTACAAGGACAAGGAAGTCCCGCAGGCGGTCGGCTCCGGCGCCATCGAGATGGGCGTTGTCTCGCTCACCCGCTATGTCGGCGACGTGCCGGCGGTGGATCTGTTCTACATGCCGTTCCTGCTCAACAGCGAGGAGCTGGTGCGCAAGGCCGTGGCGCCGGGCAGCCCTGTGCGCGGGCCGCTGGACGAGGCGATTCTGGACACCGGCAGCCGCGTGTTGTGGTGGCAGGCCTATGGCGGCTCCGTGCTTCTGTCCAATGGCGGCCCGATCAAGACCCCGGCCGATCTTGCCGGCAAGAAGGTGCGCGTCTTCGGCAAGACCCTGGGCGAATGGGTCAAGGCCGCGGGCGGCGCGCCGACGCTGATTTCCGGCTCCGAGCAGTATATCGCCTATCAGCGCGGCACCGTCGACATCGGCATGACCGGCGTCTCCGGCGTCAAGAGCCGCCGTCTGTGGGAGGTGATGGACACCATCACCCTGACCAACAACGCCGATGTGGAATTCGTCGTCGTCGTCAACGAGGACTTCTGGAAGGGCCTGTCCGATCAGCATCGCGCCTGGATCGGCGAAGCCGCGCTGGCCGCGGAAAAGGACGTGCGTGACAAGATGTCGGCGATTGAGGCGGAAGCCATCAAGATGTCGGCCGACAACGGCATGACCATCTACACCCCGACCGCCGAGGAAATCGAGGTGTGGAAGGCCTCCGCCCAGCCGGTCTACGACCAGTTCGCCGCCGATGCGGGCGAGCTTGGCCAGAAGGTTCTCGACGCGGCCCGCGCGCTCCAGAACTGAGCCATCTCGAAAAGCACGTGCAACCGCCGGAACGGGTCGCCCGTTCCGGCATTCTTCATGGAATGCCCGATGACCCGACTGGTCGACCGCCTGTCGGCCCTTGCCGGTACCTTTGCCGGCTGGGCCTATTTCGTCACCGCGCTGATGCTCGGCTACGAGGTTTTCATGCGCTATCTGTTCGTCGCACCGACGATCTGGGCGGAGGAGCTGTCGCGCCTGCTCCTGGTCTGGGCCACCTTCGCCGGCGCCGCGCTGCTGCTGCACCGGCGCCAGCACATCACCATCACGCTCCTGACCGACCGTCTGTCGCCCCGCGCCCGGCAGATGCAGGAAATCCTCGCCCTGCTGTTCATCGCCGCGCTCGGCATCATCGTCGTCTACCTTGGCGGCGGCATCGCCCTGGATTCCTTCGAGAGGGCGCGGACCACCGGCTCGATGCTCGACCTGCCGGCCTGGTGGGCGGAGGCTGCCCTGCCGATCTGCTTTTCCCTGCTGGCGGTGCAGGCCCTGATCGAGGCGGCGCGTGTCGCGATCAACGGCGTGAACGACCGTCCGGCCCCGCGCGTGGAGCATTGACGGACCGCCATGACCACTCTCTTCATTCTCGCCGGCCTGTTCTCGCTGCTGCTGGCCGGTATTCCGGTGGCCTTCGCGCTCGCCGGGCTCGGCTTTCTCCTCCTGGCGCTGGGCGGGTTCTCGCCGTTGATGGTGCCGCAGGGGCTCCTGTCCTCCGCCGACAGTTTCGTGCTGATTGCCGTGCCGCTGTTCCTGCTGATGTCCAATGTCCTCTTGAAGGGCGGGGTGGGGCGGGATCTGTTCGCCGCCGTTCAGGCCTGGGTCGGCCATTGGCCCGGCGGTCTCGCGGTGGCGACGATCCTGTCCTGCGGCATCTTCGCGGCGATTTCCGGCTCGTCCGTCGCCACCGCCGCGACCATCGGCACGGTCGCCATTCCGGAGATGACCGAGCGCGGTTATCCGCGCCGCTTCGTGCTTGGCCTGCTCGCCGCTGGCGGTACGCTCGGCATTCTCATTCCGCCGTCGATCCCGATGATCGTCTACGGGGTGATCACCGAGGAATCGATCATCGCGCTGTTCCTCGCCGGTGTCGGTCCGGGCCTTCTGCTGATGGGCCTGTTCGTTGTCTGGTCGATGCTCTACGCCCGCTTTGCCAGCGACTATCGCCCGAGCCCGCGCGCCGGATGGGATGAGCGCTTCAGCACGCTCCTGCGCGCGCTGCCGACCATCCTGCTCGCCGCGCTGGTGATCCTGGGCATCTACGGCGGCGCCTTCACCCCCACCGAGGCCGCCGCCGTCGGCTTTCTCGGGGCGCTGGTGGTCGTTGGCCTGGTGCTGCGCACGCTCGACTGGCCGAAGTTCAAGGAAGCGGTGATGGAGGCGATGACCACCACCGTTGCCATCCTCCTGATCGTGGCCGGCGCCAAGGTGTTCGGCAAGGCGATCACCCTCTACCGAATCCCGCAGGACATCTCCATGGCCCTGTCGGAGCATATTGCCACCGCCGGCGTGTTCGTTGCCGTGGTGGCCCTGGTGCTCCTGGTGATGGGGCTCTTCCTGGAATCCCTGTCGATGATGCTGATCATGGTGCCGGTCCTGGCCGGTGCGCTGACGGCGCTCGGCCTCGATCCGGTCTGGTTCGGCGTGTTCTTCGTCATCATGGTCGAATGCGCGCTGATCACCCCGCCAGTGGGGCTCAACCTTTATGTGATCCAGGCGGTCGGCAAGGCCAGCATGGGCGAAGTCTCCGCCGGTGTCTGGCCGTTCCTGGCGATCATGCTGTCGAGCGTTCTCATCATCTTCTGGTGGCCGGATCTGGTGCTCTATCTGCCATTCAAGTTCTAGCGAAATCTCGTCCGAAAGGTTCTCCGCGATGACCTCTCCCGCCGCGCGTCTGCGCGCGCATCTCACCGACACGCCGCTGACGGTGATGCCCTGCTGCTTCGACGGGCTGTCGGCAAAGCTGATCGGCGATGCCGGCTTTCCGGTCACCTTCATGTCCGGCTTCGCCGTCTCCGCCGCCCGTCTCGGTGCGCCGGATACCGGTCTGATCTCCTATGGCGAGATGGTCGATCAGGGGCGCAATGTCTGCGCCGCCACCCCCTCGCTGGTGATCGGCGATGGCGACACCGGCTATGGCAATGCGCTTAACGTCAAGCGCACGGTGAAGGGCTATGCCCAGGCCGGCTTTGCCGCGATCATGATCGAGGATCAGCTCGCGCCCAAGCGCTGCGGCCACACGCGGGGCAAGCTGGTGGTGGACCGGGTGCAGGCGGTCGACCGGATCAAGGCGGCGGTCGATGCGCGCGAGGACGGCGCCGATATCCTGATCCTCGCCCGCACCGATGCTCGCCACGGCCATGGGCTCGACGAAGCGCTGGAGCGGGCGCGGCTGTTCCGCGAGGCCGGTGCCGATCTGCTCTTCGTCGAGGCGCCCCAGTCGGTGGAGGAGATGGAGACGGTGTGCCGCGAGGTGCCTGGCATCCATATGGCCAATCTGGTGGAGGGCGGGGCAACGCCGATGCTCTCCCATGCGGAGCTGGAGCAGATCGGCTATCGGCTGGCCGCCTATCCGCTGACGCTGCTGTCGGCGGCCACCAAGGCGATGGTCTCGGCGCTGCAGGTGATGGCGGCGGGCGAGCATCCCGGTTCCGCGTTGCTCGATTTCGCCGAGCTGCGCCGGCATGTCGGCTTCGACGCCTATTACGCGGAAGAGGAAGCCTACGCCGACAAGCGGTCCTGAGCGACGCTTCGGGACCGGCGGGAGACGGGCGGCAAGGCCGGATGATCCAGATGGGCCGCCCTTGCGTAGCCTCATGCAAGGTTCGGAAAAACGCGCGGGCGCACGGCCTCCCGGTTCAGCCGCCCCGCGCCTCCATCCCGCGTTTCGCGGAAGGTCCCATGCCGGACCGCCGGACCCGAGGCCGCTCTCGTCCCCCCGGAGCGGCCTCTTTTTCGTTCAGGTGACTTTTCAGGCGTTGCCGGGTGTCCGCTCGGTCCAGTCGGTGGCCGCCTCATAGGCCTTGGCGCAGGTAAGCAGCCCAAGATCGTCGCGCGGTCGGCCGATCAGCTGGAAGCCGGTCGGCAGGCCGCCCGGACCGAAGCCGGCGGGCAGGGCAATCGCCGGCAGGCCGAGAATGCTGACGCCGATAACCACCTCCATCCAGCGATGATAGGTGTCCATCTTTCGGCCGGCGATTGCTTTCGGCCAGTCGAGATCGACGTCGAAGGGAAAGACCTGCGCGCTCGGTGCGACGAGATAGTCGTATTTGCCAAACAGCGACAGCACCGCCCGGTGCCAGGCGCTGCGGGTGAGCGAAGCTGCCTCGATTGCCTGCATGTCCAGCGCCCGGCCGCCCTCGATCTCCCAGATCGCTTCCGGCTTCAGCCGCGCGCGGGTTTTCGGGTCGTCATGGAGCTGGGCCAGCTTGGCCGCCACCCGCCACTGGCGCAAGGCCACCCAGGCTTGCCACAGTCGCTCCATGTCAAAGCCGGTGCTGGCTTCCTCCACATGGGCGCCAAGTCCCGACAGAACCTCGAGCGCCTTGCGGTTGAGATCGAGGATGCCGTCCTCGAACGGCAGGTGCCCGCCGAAATCGCCGAGCCAGCCGATCCGCATGCCCTTGACGCTGCCGCGAAGGTCTCCGGCGAATTCCTGCCCGTCGCCGTCGAGCGATTGCGGCGCGCGTGGATCGTAGCCCGCCTGCACGGCCAGCAGCATCGCCAGATCATCCACCGAGCGGGCCATCGGCCCGTCGGTCGCCATGGTGTCCATGAACAGCTCGGGGCCGGGGCCGCCGGGCACCCGCCCGTAGCTGGGGCGAAAGCCGATCACGTTGTTGAAGGCGGCGGGATTGCGCAAAGAGCCCATCATGTCGCTGCCATCGGCCACCGGCACCAGCCGGGCGGCAAGGGCCGCCGCAGCGCCGCCGCTCGACCCGCCGGCACTGCGGGCAAGATCGTAGGGATTGCGGGTCGGGCCGAACAGCGGGTTGTAGGTGTGCGAGCCGAGGCCGAATTCCGGCGTGTTGGTCTTGCCGATGAAGATGGCCCCGGCGGCGCGGATCCGCGCGGCGTGGATGCTGTCCTCATCGGGGATGAAGCGGGCGAACAGCGGCGAGCCCATGCTGGTCACCAGCCCGGCGGTCATCGACAGGTCCTTCACCGCATGGGGAAGCCCGTGCATCCAGCCGCGCGACAGGCCGCGCGCCAGCTCCTGGTCCCGGGCTTCCGCCTCAGCGAGAAGCTCTTCGGCCGGGCGCAGCGAGACGATGGCGTTGATCGCCGGGTTCTGCGCGTCGATGCGGGACAGAAACGCCGCCATCACCTCCCGGCAGGAAAGCTGGCGGGCGTGGATGGCCGTAGACAGCTCCCGGGCGGAAAGGGCGGTCGGATCGCTCATCGCTCTAGCCGCCGACCTTGGCGCTCAGCGGGTCGTAGAGCGGATTGGCCGTGCCGAACACATAGTCGAGCGTGGTGACGCTGACATGCGGCGCCCCATGCTCGCGCAACAGGCTGGCGCAGTCGGCGGCGTGCTGCGCCGGGCAGTGCAGCAGGAGCGGCTGGCCGACCTGGGTGCCGAAGGGGGCGACGCAGCCATATTGCTCGGCGGCGCTGCGGGCGGTGAACTCCGGTGCGGCGACCAGCGCGCGGATCTCGCGCACGCCGCGTGCGCGCTCCTCCGCCGCGATCCGGTCGAGGATCGCCCGGGCCGAGGCCAGCGCCTCCGGCGACCAGGTGGCGGCGAGGGAGGCGACGAGATGCGCTTCGCTTTTCAGGATCACGCCGTCGTCCAGCACCTTCAGGTCATTGGCGGTCAGGGTCGAGCCGGTGCTGGTGATGTCGACGATCAGTTCGGCGGTTCCGGCTGCCGGGGCGCCCTCGGTGGCGCCGGCGCTTTCAACGATGCGGTAGTCGGCGATGCCATGCGCGGCAAAGAAATCGCGGGTCAGCGCAACGTATTTGGTCGCGACCCGCATCCGCCGGCCATGCCTGGCGCGGAACGCGGAGGCGACATCGGCGAGATCGGCCATGGTGTTGACGTCGATCCACGAGGCGGGCGCGGCGACCACCACATTGGCGTGGCCGAAGCCGAGCGGGGTGACGATATGCACCGCCGTCTCCGGCTTGGCGATGGTCTCATGCACCAGATCCAGCCCGGTGACGCCGAGATGGGCGGTGCCGGCGGCCAGTTCCCGGGCGATTTCCGAGGCGGAGAGGAAGGCGATTTCCACGCCGTCGAAGCCGGCCAGCCGGCCCCGGTAGTTGCGCGCCCCGCCGGGCTGGCGCACGGACAGCCCCGCCCGGGCGAAGAAGGCGTGGGTGTTGTCCTGCAGGCGGCCCTTGGACGGAATGGCGATGATCAAACCGGTCATAACATCCTCAAAGACGGTCGAGCCAGATGGAAAAGCCGGTGGCGGGAACATGCGCGCCGGCGCCGAGAAGGGCGAGGAGCTTGTCGTAGCGCCCGCCGCCGATCAACTGGCCCGCCTCGGGGTTGGACCGTGAGTGTATTTCAAAGACAAAGCCGGTGTAATAGTCGAGACGCCGGCCGAAATCGGCGGAAAACCGCAGGCCGTCCAGCGCGATCCCGCGGGCGTCGAGCGCCGCCAGCCGGTCGCGGAAGCGGGCGAGCGGGGCGGCAAGGTCGAGGCCGGTGTCGGCGGCGAACCGCTCCAGAGCCGCAAGCGCCTCTTCCGGCGTGCCGGAGATGTCGAGGAAGCGCGACAGGACATCCGCCGCCCGGTCGGTGGTGACGTCGTGGCTGGCGAGCGCCGCCTGTTCCAGCATCCGCTCGGCGATGTCCTCGGTGCTCCGCCCGCCGATGGGGCGCAGGCCGGTCAGCGCCAGAAGCTCGGCCACGGCGCCGCGCGCCGCCTCCGGATCGAGCCCTTCCAGCGCCCGGGCCAGCGCCGGGGCGGCGGGGGCGGTGTCCTGTGCACCGCCGCGCATCCGTGCGATCGCCTGATCGAGTTCGGCCCGTTCGCCGAACAAATCGCCAAGCCGGCGATGCCAGGCGGCCGGCAGGCCGAGCCCGTCGAGCACCGCCCGGAACAGCGCCTCGTCGCCGATCTGGATCATCGGCTCGGCAACACCGAGCCGGTCCAGCGCGGTCAGGGCGAGGGCGAAGATATCCGCGTCCGCGGTTTCCAGATCGGTGCGCCCGAGGCATTCCACCCCGGCCTGCAGGAATTCGCCGGTGCCCTCGGGCCGCTGGCGGAACACCTTGCCGCAATAGCTGTAGCGGCCGGCGCGGGCCGGGTCGCCATCGGCGATGTGCTGGCGGCAGACCGGAATGGTGTAGTCCGGGCGCAGGCACAGCTCCTCGCCGGCCTGATCGGCGGACAGATACATGCGCCCGCGAATGTCCTCGCCGATCAGGTCGAGGAACACCCGCGAGGGCTGCAGGATCGCCGGCTCGACCGGGGTGTAGTCGGTCTCCGCGAACAGCTCGCGCAGCCCGTCGGTGCGGGTCCGGGTCTCGTTCATTCGCCGCTCTCCGATGCCTTGTCGCGGTCCTCCGCCTGGGCGGTCAGCATCCGCGTCACCGCCGCGACGATGTCGCCTTCGGCCACGGTTTCCTGCGCCGGACGGCTTTCGCGCCAGGTGACATTGTCGGTGATCTCGCCGGACAGCCGCTTGCCCTCGATCAGGTCCTTGATCTGCACCACGCCCTGTTCGCGCTCATCCGAGCCCTGTATGATCGCCAGCGGGCAGCCGCGCCGGTCGGCGTATTTGAGCTGGTTGCCGAACTTCTTCCAGTTGCCCTGGTACATTTCGGCGCGAATGCCGGCGGCGCGCAGGGTCTGGGTCATCTTCTGGTAGCGGCCGAGGGCCTCGGTCCCGCCGTCCATGACGGTGACGAGCACCGGCGCCAGCACTTCTTCGCGGCCCAGCTTGCCGAGGTTCTTCAGCGCGGTCATCAGCCGCGACACGCCGATGGAAAAGCCGGTGGCCGGCACGTCGCGGCCGGTGAAGCGCTTGACCAGCCCGTCATAGCGGCCACCGCCGCCGACCGAGCCGAACTGCACCACTTCGCCCTTTTCGTTGGTGACGGGGAACAGCAGCTCGGCCTCATAGACCGGGCCGGTGTAGTATTCGAGCCCGCGCACCACGGAAGGGTCGATCTTGATCCGGTCCGCGTCGTAGTCGCAGGCGGAGAAGATCTCCGCCATCTGGTCAAGTTCGGCCTGGCCCTCGGTGTCGAGCCGGGTCGTGCCCGCCATATAGCCGAGGATCAGGTCGATCGCTTCCCCATCCAGCTCCGCGCCCTTGGTGAAGTCGCCGCTTTCGTCCTTGCGGCCTTCGCCGAGCAGCAGGCGCACCCCATCGGGGCCGAACTTGTCGAGCTTGTCGATGGCCCTGAGCACGGTCAGCCGCCGTTCGGCATTCTCCTCGCCGCCCAGACCGATGGCCTCCATCACCCCGTCGAGCACCTTGCGGTTGTTGACGCGGATGACATAGGAGCCGCGGGGGATGCCGAGCGCTTCCATGGTGTCGGCCATCATCATGCACATTTCCGCATCCGCCTGGACGCCGGGGGCGCCGATGGTGTCGGCGTCGAACTGCATGAACTGACGGAACCGGCCGGGGCCGGGCTTTTCGTTGCGGAACACCCAGCCGGCCCGGTAGGTGCGGTAGGGCAACTGGATTTCGTTGATGTTCTCCGCCACGTGCCGAGCCAGCGGTGCGGTCAGATCGTAGCGCAGGGACATCCACTGCTCGTCGTCGTCCTGCACGGAGAACACGCCGGCATTGGGCCGGTCGGTGTCGGGCAGGAACTTGCCGAGGCAGTCGGTGTATTCGAAGGCTGGGGTTTCGACCGGATCGAAGCCATAATGCTCATAGACCGCCCGGATCTTCGCCAGCATCGCGTCGCTGGCGCGAATATCGGCGGCGGAGCGGTCGACAAAGCCGCGCGGCAGGCGGGCCTTGAGCTTGAACGTCTTGGGTTTGGCCATCGGATTTCCGGAAGATGCACGTTGCGCGAAAGAATTGCGGGACAGGCCGGTTTCCTAGACGAAACAGCCGTTAAGGGCAAGGCGGGGGCGGAACCTTGGGGCAGGGGCCTTCCCCCGCGACGCCTCGGCACTTGCAATGCGGGGCGTTCCGACTATGGTCCGCCGCGTCTTCGCGGCCGCAGGATCCGCCGCCGCGATCTTAAGTTTTGCTGGAGACACCATGCCGGGCGACGGCGCTTCACCCTCTGAACTGGCCGCATCCGTGGCTTCGCGAACCGCGCCGCTTGCCGCCGCGACACCGACCCCTGCGACCCTGGCCCCCGCGACCCTGTCCATTGTGCTGCCCACCTTCAACGAGCGCGACAACGTGCCGGTGCTGGTGGAGCGGCTCGACAAGGTGCTGGCCGGCGTGGCCTGGGAAGTGATCGTCGTCGACGACAATTCCCCCGACGGCACGGCGGATGCGGCGCGGGCGCTGGCGGCGCGCGATCCGCGCGTGCGGGTCATCCGCCGGGTGGGGCGGCGCGGGCTCTCCGGTGCCTGCATCGAGGGCATGCTGGCGTCCTCCGCCGATTTCGTCGCGGTGATGGACGCCGATCTTCAGCATGATGAGACCCTGTTGCCGAAGATGCTGGCGACGCTCTCCGCCGACGAGGCGGATCTGGTGGTGGCCAGCCGCCATGTGGAAGGCGGTGCGGTGGGCAACGGGCTCTCCTCGGTGCGCGCCTCCGGGTCGGGTCTTGCCAATACGCTGGCGCGCCGGCTGTTGCGGGTGGAGCTGAGCGATCCGATGAGCGGGTTCTTCATGATCCGCCGGCGGGAAGTGGAGCGTCTGGCGCCGAGGTTGTCGGCGCAAGGGTTCAAGATCCTGCTCGATATCGCCGCCAGCGCCCGCGGCGAATTGCGCATCGCCGAACTTCCCTATGTGTTCCGCGAAAGGCTGCACGGGCAAAGCAAGCTCGACACCCTTGTCGCCCTCGATTTCCTGGGTCTGCTCTTGTCCAAGCTTGTCGGCGATTTCGTTTCCGTCCGCTTCCTGATGTTCATGATGGTCGGCGCCTCCGGTGTGGTGGTGCACATGCTGGCGCTGTTCGGCGGGCTGGAACTGCTCGGTCTTGAGTTCCAGAGCGCGCAGACGGCGGCGACCTTCGTGGCGATGACCACGAATTTCTATCTCAACAACCGGCTGACCTACCGCGACCGGCGGCTGAAGGGCTGGCGCGCCCTGCGCGGGCTGCTCAGCTTCTATCTGGTGTGCAGCTTCGGCGTCATCGCCAATGTGGGCGTGGCGACGCTGGTCTATGAGGAAAACGCCGGACGGCTGATGACCGGCATTGCCGGCGCCGCCGGCGCGGTGATGGGCGCGGTCTGGAACTATGCCGCCAGCTCCGTGCTGACCTGGCGCAAGGCCTGAGCCGATGACGGGCGCGCGCATGCCGGGCCGGAACGGTGAAGCACGAGGCGGCGCGGCGGAAGGCGTGGACGTGCCGCGCTGGCTGAGGCCGGGGCTGCTCGTCGCGCTGGTTGTCGTCCTGACGCTGTTGCGGCTTGTCGTCGCCGCCTCCTCCGGTCTCGCCGAGGACGAGGCCTATTACCGGCTCTGGGGCCTTCATCCGGCCGCAGGCTACTATGATCACCCGCCGATGATCGGCTGGTGGATCTGGCTCGGCCAATGGCTTGCCGGCGACACCGCCCTTGGCATCCGCATCATCGGCGTCTTGTCCGGTGCGCTCGGCTCGCTGGCCCTGTGGCGCACGGCGGCGCTTTTGTTCGGCCGCACCACCGCCGGCTGGACCGTGGTCCTGTTCAACACAACGCTTCTGATCGGCATCGGCAGCCTGATTGCCACGCCCGATGCGCCCTCGGTGCTGTTCTGGGGCCTGACCATCTGGGCGCTGGCGGAACTGACCAAGGGCGGCAACGCCAATTGGTGGCTGGCGGTCGGCCTTTTCGCCGGCCTCGGCCTTGCCTCCAAATATTCAGTGCTGTTTCTCGGCGCGGGCATCGTTCTCTGGCTGCTCTTGGTGCCCGATGCGCGTCGCTGGTGGCGGTCCTGGCAGCTCTGGGCCGGCGGGGCGCTGGCGCTGTTGATCGTGCTGCCGGTGGTGCTGTGGAACGCCGATCACCAATGGGCCTCCTTCATCAAGCAGTTCGGCCGGGCCGTGCCCCATGGCTGGACGCTGAAATACCTGCTGGAGTTCATCGGCGCGCTGGCCGGGCTGCTCAACCCGCTGATCGCGGTGCTGGCGGTGATTGGCGCGGGGCGGATGATCCTTGGCACCATCAAGGGGGAGGCGGCGGCCGGGTTGCTGATCTGGACCAGCCTGCCGTTCCTTGCCTATCTCGTCTTCCATAGCTTCCATGCCCGCGTGCAGGGCAACTGGCCGGCGCCGCTGTTCCCGGCGCTGGTGATGATGGCGGCACTGGTCGCGAGCGCACCGCCGCAGCGCCTTGCCCGGCTGTGGCGCGGCTGTGCCCTCGTTGCCGTGCCGCTTGGCCTTGCGGTGTCGCTGCTGGTCTATGTGCATGCGGTGAGTCCGCTGACCGGCGCGCTGGCGCGCAAGGACCCAACCTTCCAGACCCGTGGCTGGCCGGAAATCGGCGCGGCGCTGACCGATCTGGCGAGGCACCACGACGCGCGCTGGATCGCCACGCAGGCCTATGGCCTCAACGGGCAACTTGCCTTCACCCTGCGCGGTGTCTTGCCGGTGGAGCAGGTCACCGAGCGGATCCGTTACGTGATGCAGCCGGACCTGGCCTCCGAAACGGCCCGGCAGCCGGCGCTGTTCGTCGCCGAGGCACGGCGCGATCCGGGGGCGGAGGCGCTCGCAGCGCGCTTTGGTAAGGTCGAGCGTGTGGCCGAGCTGGTCCGCTCCGTTGCCGGCGTGCCGCTGGAAACGCTGGTGGTCTACCGTGTGGCCGAGCCGTCGGGCGATCCGCGCGACCCGGTTTACCCTTTACCCTGATTGAGGCCTGACAGGGCGTGACCGTCTGGTTGAACCGGGTATAAAGAGGAGCCGATTGTTTCCGTTCCGCCCGCTTCGCCCTGAAAGACCTTTCGATGCGACGTATCCTGCTGACTGCGCCGGACTATGGGCTTGCCTTCGGCGTTGACCGCGCGCAGCGCGAGCTGGTTGCCGCCGGGCTTTTGTCCGCCGTCGGCTGCATGGTGGTGTCCGATCTGTGGACCCGCGAATACCTGCCCTTGCGCGACACGGTCGATGCCGCGCGCCATGAAACGCTTGTCGGCCTGACGGTGACCCTGTGCGGGCCACATATGCCCCTGTCGGAAGCGGCACAAGAGCAGTTCGGCGACACCTTTCCCGGTCCGTTCTGGTGGCGCTGGCGCAGCGCGCTGCGGCTCTTGCCCGAGGAGGTTCTGGCGGCGGAGGTCGATGCCCAGTTTCACCGTTTCGAGGACTACTATCAGCGCCCGGCGGATTTCGTGCATGTGGCCGATGACCTGATGGCGGTGCCGCGCCTGGCCCGGGTGGTGCTGCGCCAGGCCAGCCAGCGCGCCGTGCCGCCGCAGGTGATCGCCCCGGACAAGGGACGCAGGGGCTTGCGGGCCGTGCGCCGCGCGGCCAAAGCGCTTGGTCTGGAGATGCGTTCGCGCGGACCGGGCTTTCCCTTTCCCGCCCATGTAGCCGATTTGCGGGCGCATGTCTGGCGCGGGCTGAACGGCGTGCCGGACGGGGCGGCGGTGATGTGCCAGCCGGGGGAGGCCGATGATCGCTTGCGCCGCAGCGAGCCGCCGGTGGCCCAGGAA
Source organism: Stappia indica (assembly GCF_020177335.1). Classification (GTDB taxonomy): domain Bacteria; phylum Pseudomonadota; class Alphaproteobacteria; order Rhizobiales; family Stappiaceae; genus Stappia; species Stappia indica_B. Next base: position 166,714 of record NZ_JAIVMG010000003.1, read on the forward strand.
GCGCGGGCGGAGCTGTTCGGTTTCCTGAAGAGCGAGGAGTTCTTGCTGCTTCTGGTGGAAAAGGACATCTTTCTGTACTGACGGCATGACCATAAGGGGCGCGCCCATACGAAAACGGCTCCCCGCGGGGATGGGGAGCCGTTTTCGTATGGGCCGGTCGCGAGGTCAGGAAAGCGACCGGCTGTTGTCCTAAGATATAGGGAGCTTCCGGCCGGACAACAGTGATGGGCATCACACAATCCGTTTTGTCGGAACGGAAACGACACTAAGCTGTTCCGGCTCCCGCCCAGGTGGCAGGGCAGGGGCACGCGCGGCAGGCATGCTGGAGGGGCAGGGCCGGGGCGCCGCGTGAGGGCGGGCAAATAAGTGGGGCAGAGTACAATGGTTGAGCTGCAAAGGTTTCTGGAGAACAGCTTCTCGCTGGAGGGGCTGTCTGGCGATCTGGCGTCCGGGCTGGCGGCGCTGGCGCGGCCCATGTCGGTCAAGCCCGGGGCGATCCTGTTTGAATCCGGCGATCCGGGCAACGGCTGCTACGCCATTCTGGAAGGCTCGCTCAAGGTCTCGATCGTCAGCGTCGAGGGCGACGAGCAGTTTCTCGCGGTGATGGGGCCGGGCAGCATCGTCGGCGAATTGGCTCTTCTGGATGGGCGGGCGCGCTCGGCCAATGTCACGGCGCTGAAGGCCTCGCGCCTCGCCTTCATCGACAAACACGCTTTCGAGCGCTTCGCCGATGCCAACCCGGCAGTCTACCGCCATATGCTGTCGATTGTCGGCAAGCGGTTGCGCCAGGCCAATGACGTGCTTGCCGCGCGCTCCTTTCTGCCGCTTCCCGGACGGGTGGCCCAGACCTTGTTGCAACTGGCCGAGACCTTCGGCAAGCCGGTGGAGAAAGACCGGATCCTCATTCACTACAAGCTTTCGCAATCGGACATCGCAAATATGGCCGGCGCGGCGCGGGAAAACGTCAGCCGGGTGCTGAATGACTGGAAACGGGCGGGAACCATCAGCCGGATTTCTGGATATTACTGCCTGGAGAAGCCGGATCTTCTGAAACAGGCCTCGGTGCTCTAGCGGTCTGCCTCGTTGGCGAGGTATCCCCCTAAACCGCCGTTTCCGCGACGTCGATGGGCGGGAAAAGGCGCTCTGCGTCAGCGGGCTCCTGTGGCGTGTAGTGATTTTATTGTGCATCCGGAAATAGAAAATAGTCAGAAATCGCAGTGAGTTAAGCCGCCGGTAACGCGGTTGATCGTAGCAAGGATCAACCAGAGGGTGCCGATGGGCCAAACGCGGAGTTCGCGAGATGCGGTTTTCTGATCTTTCCATTCGCAACAAGCTTCTTCTCAGTGCCGGCGCACTGTTTTTTGTGTCGCTGCTTGGCGTGAGCCTGACCGGATCGGTGGTGATGACCTCCGCGACCCGGGATCTGGCGCATGAGGAAGCCCGCGCCCTGCTTGAGGCCTATGCGGAAGACGTATCCGGCTCGGTCATTGAGCCGGTGACCGTTGCCAAGACCGCCGCCGCGACCGTGGAAGGGCTCCTCCAGGGCGGCATGCGCGACCGCGACCGGCTCGGGGATCTGATGATCCGCACCGTGGAAGCCAATCCGGAGCTGGTCGGCATGACGCTGGCCTTCGAGCCGAATGCGCTCGATGGCAAGGACGCCGAGTTCACTTCGCACAAGTATTCCGACGCAAACGGTCGCTTCGTCCCCTATTTCTTCTACGGCCCTGACCGCAAGGTGAAGGTCGAGCAGCTGGTGATGACCAAGGAAGCGGGCACCGAGGGCTGGTATGATGCGCCGGTGCGCAACAACCGCCCGTCGATCACCCCTCCCTACACCTACCCGCTGAACGGCAAGGACATCCTGATGACCACGGTCAGCTGGGTGCTGCGTGATGGCGGCAAGCCGATCGGTATCGTCACCTCGGACATGGCGCTGACCGACATCGTCGAGCGGATGTCCGCGCATACCCCGTTTGGCGCCGGCCGGGTTCGGCTCGTGGGCGGCGACAACCTGTGGGTCTCGACCGACGATGCGGACCAGCTGGGCAAGCCGGTCGCCGACGCTGGCGTGCTGGAGCTGATCCGCCAGGCGGAAAGCGCTGGCTATGGCGAGACCATCGATGACCGGTTCCAGGCGGCCGTGCCGGTTGCCTTCCCCGGGGTGGAGAACAAGTGGTACGTCACCGTCGACATTCCCTATGACGTGATGATGGCCGGTGCCATCAGCGCGCGCAACACCATGCTGGCGATCTCCGGCGGCTTGCTGGTGCTGGTGCTGGTCTTTGTCTGGTTCGGCGCCGGTGCCGTTGCCCGTCCGGTGGTGCGGCTCACCGAGGTGATGCGGCGTCTGGCCGATGGCGATACCTCGGTCGACACCTCGATCGGGGCGCGCAAGGACGAGATCGGCGACATGGCCGTCGCGGTCGAGACCTTCCGCGAGAATGCCATCGAGCGCCAGCGTCTCGAAGCGGCGCAAGGCGAGGAGACCAGCGCGCGGATTGCCCGCCAGGCCCGCACCGAGGCGCTGATCACCGACTTCCGCAGCCGGGTGCAGGAGCTGATCGGCACCGTCAGCCAGACCGCCAGCGGCCTTGGCGAAACGGCGCGCGAGCTGACCGAGACCGCCCGCGACAATGCCGACCGCTCGGCCGCGACCTCGCAGGCCAGCTCCGAGGCGACCGACAACGTGCAGACCGTCGCCAGCGCGGCGGAGGAACTGACCGCCTCCATCGCCGAGATTTCCCGTCAGGTGGGTCAGACCACCCAGGTGGTCGATCAGGCGACGCAAGGCACCCACGCGACCAACGAGAAGGTCGCCAGCCTTGCCCAGGCGGCCAACAAGATCGGCGAGGTGGTCAGCCTCATTCAGGCGATTGCCGAACAGACCAACTTGCTTGCCCTCAATGCCACCATCGAGGCGGCGCGGGCCGGTGAAGCCGGGCGCGGGTTCGCCGTCGTCGCGGCGGAGGTGAAGGAACTGGCGACCCAGACCTCCAAGGCGACGGAAGAGATCGGCGCGCAAATCTCCTCGATCCAGGGGTCGACCGGCGAAGCCGTGGCGGCGATTGGCGAGATCGCGCAGATCATGCAGGAGGTCAACGGCTACACTGCCTCGATCGCCAGCGCGGTGGAGCAGCAGGGCGCAGCGACGAGCGACATCTCCCGCAGCGTGCAGCAGGCGGCGCAGGGGACCGGCGCGGTGACCCGCAACATGGACGAACTCGCCCGGGCGGTGGAAAGCACCAGCATGGCGGCGGAAAACGTCCTGTCGGCCTCCGGCGCGATGAGCGACAACACCGATGCCCTGCGCGGCGAGATCGACCGCTTCCTGCAGGATGTGGCCGCCGCCTGACCGGCGCGGATCACAGGACAGAAACGAAAAGACGGCGGGGCAACACCCCGCCGTTTTTGCATCTCGCGGGCCTCATCCCGGCCCCCGCGCCGGGATCGGCGAGGCACGGGCTTTCGGTTCCGGGTTCAATCCACGCGCTGGCTTTTCGGCTCTCCGATCCCGGATCTTCGCTGACGCTCCGTCCGGGAGGACGCGGAGCGTGGGGAGGTGTCGGAGGTAGAGCAACGGTTGCCCAATCTCTTGGCGTCCTCCCGGCCCCCGCGCCGGGATCGGCGGGCCACCGGAGGAGCGGGCTACGGCGCCAGCCGTTCGAGCGAGCGGGCCGGCTGGGTGCCTTTCAGAAGATCCTCCAGCGTCCAGCGATCGAGGCTGTCCAGAAACGCCTCCGCCGCCTCGGCCATCGCCCCTTTGAGGGCGCAGAGCGGCAGGAAGGAGCAGGCGCAGGGCCCCTCGCGCAGGCACGCGACCACCGCCAGATCCTGCTCCATCAGCCGCACCACCGCGCCGGCACGGATCTCCGACGGCGGGCGCAACAGGCGCACGCCGCCGCCGCGCCCGCGGGTGGTCTCCACCAGACCGGCCTGCGCCAGCCGGGCGACGAGCTTCATCACATGGGACTTCGCCAGCCCGAGGGTGCGGCTGAGCGTGTCGATGGTCTGCGGCTCATCGACCTGCCCCAGCCGCATCAGGATACGCAAGGCGAAATCGCTTGCCTGGTTCAGTCGCATGGGACCCTCAAAACATTCATTTAATATGTTGCTTTTACCGCGCGAGCATGGCAAATAAAAGATGCGCATGAAATGAATGATAGAGAAAGCCGAGACAGGCGGGGTGGCGATGACCGGGACGGGCGACAGGGACGGGGCGCAGCTTCGGGTGGTCTCGGCGCAGATGCGCCGGGCACCCGCCCATGCGGATATCGACGCGGAAAAGATCGACCGGTTGGTCGAGGAGTTCTACGGGCGCATTCGCCGCCATGCCCGTCTGGGGCCGATTTTCGAGACGCGCCTTGCCGGGCGCTGGCCGGAGCATCTGGCGATCATGAAGCGGTTCTGGTCGTCGGTGCTGCTGAAGACCGGCAGCTACAAGGGCCAGCCGGTGCCGGTGCACCAGAAGCTGTCCGAGGTTGTTTCCGAGGATTTCGAGCTGTGGCTTGGCGAATTCCGTGAGGTCTGCCGGGAGATCTTCTCGCCGGGGGCGGCCCGGGCGGTGATCGAGGCGGGCGAGCGGATCGCCCAGAGCCTGTGGTTCGCCCGCTTCGGCTTTGCCGGGTCGGAGCCGCCACCGGGGCTGACGCAAACGCGAGAAAAGGAGCCTGTGTGATGCTGGAAGCTGTCGTGCTTGTTGCGGAAGTCGGCGCGTTTGCGTGGCTGGTGCTGTTTTCCGTGCTGCTTGTCTCCATGGCGGGCGACAGCGAACGCGGGCCCGCGCCCCGGCTTGACCGGATCGGCCGGTCGCTGGTCAGCAATGCCCGGGCGGCCCTGACCGTCGGCGTGATCGCGCTGGCCGCGCTCGCCGCCCATGACTTCACCCTGTTCTGAGGGAGGTAGCGCCATGAAACGGGTCTTCCCCACCAGTCTAGCCCATTGGCTCCCGGCATTGCTGATCTGGGTGGCGGCGCCGATGCCGCTGTGGATCATGCTGGCGATGGTCTGGTTTTACGAATAGCGCCTTTTCGGGTGGCGTCTGGCCGCATGGGGCGCCGGGGTGGTGAGGCAAAGCTGGCGCCGACACCCCATGCGGCCGCGTCTTTTCTGTGGGCAAGCGATTTCCGCTGACAGCGGAATGGATTAAGCTCCGGCGGTGAGCCTGCCCATCGCCGCATCCGGAGCCTTCCCAACGTGACCGACCAGACCGACCAGACCGCGCCGACCGAGACCGAAGCGCCTTCGGGTGAGCTGACCCTGCGCACCATGGCCATGCCGGCCGACACCAATGCGGCCGGCGATATTTTCGGCGGCTGGGTGCTGTCGCAGATGGATCTGGCGGGCGGCATCGCCGCCGGACAGCGCGCGCTCGGCCGGGTGGTGACCATCTCCGTCGACCGGATGACCTTCATCCGCCCGGTGCAGGTCGGCGATGTGCTTTGCGTCTATTGCTCGATCCCGACCGTCGGCCGCACCTCGATGAAGGTGGCGATAGAGGCCTGGGCCCTGCGCCACCGCCACGGCGGACGGGAAAAGGTCACCGACGCCACCTTCACCTTCGTCGCCGTCGATGACACCGGCCGCCCCCGCCCGGTCCCCCCGCTCGACGCGGAAGGGTGAGGGGGGAAGGGGGTATGCCCGTGAGGTTGTTTCGCGGTTGTATATGTCTTTAGATGCGACCTAAAATTCGAAGGGCGCGATAGATTAATTTTGAGGAATCATGTCAATCGGCAAAAATAGAATATTGAGGCCGCAGATAGAAGATGCCCACCTCGGAAATCTCACACAAGGAACCATCTTCAGCTGTGCAAAAGCATTCCGGTATCCGGGGAAGGAAGTGCATGGGCTAGCCATAACGGCGAGATGTGATGTTGCTCAAGAGAAATATCGATTGTTAAACTATCTGCCTATTGTTCGATTGTCGGACTGGTTTCTATTGGATGGGTTGGAAATACTGATTGATCGAGAGCTTAAGGATAAAAAAGGTAAAATAATAAATTGTTTGAAAGAAAATAATTTGTCGCCAAATCTAATTCTCTCTGTATCTATTTCCGAGATCGTTAAAGTTCATTTCTCGAGTTCGAAGCAGGCGGGCGGAAACTCAAAGGCAAGAGATAGGTTAATTTCTATAGATTCGGATATAAAATTGATAAATAGATTATTAGATTCGAAGGAAGAATTGTTTTCTTGGTTTGTTAATAATAGGTGTAAGCTTATTAAGTCTTTATTGAGGGAGCTTTTTGATCACAAGGTTGTTGGATATTATTTCATGGAGAGGATATTGCCAACATCCATTGCAGATGGGTTTGTTTGTCTTCTTCGTGAGGTCGCATCGCTGCCACGTGAAGTTGCGGTGGAGTTGGCCTCTGGACTCTCTAGAGAAAGGTGGCGTGAGTTTGGCCCCGAATCTGGAGGGGGAGGCCTTGACCTGTCGTTGGATGATCTTGCGATGCCTGTTTCGCAACTCGGGTCTCCCTCTATTGAGCACCTAATGCAGTCGTATGCGAACTTATTTGGGCGGATTGGGATTGCCGATCCTCAGGCGGCCGAGATGGATGAGATCCTGAGTCGAACTCTTTCTTTTAGAATAAGTGAGGATGAGGCGTGAAGTACATTTGCATTGATAATGGCGCGATCAACGAACTGATTTCTGGCCGACAGATGCAGAGTGTCGATTTTCGCGAGGGAGCTGCATTTGTCGAACTTCTTTCGGGGGGGCAGGAGGGGTTCAGGGCTGTCGGCGATATTGTCATGACCACAAGGTCAGATGGATTATTTCTATCAACATCAGGCGGATGGACGAGAAAGAAGTTTCTTATTATCGATTGTGAGTCTTCGGAAATATTTGAGAAGCTTGACCCGTCAAGTGTTCTTACTGTTCTTCAGAAGTCATTTAGATTCTGTGCGAAGTATTGGTCTGGGAATGGGGTTTATAATGCATCTGAGAAGATAATATCGGGTACGACAAAAGCAGTTTTGTTCCCGTTGGGGTTTTCAAAGGCCTCAGGCTTTCGCGTGGCGCTTGAGCGTGATCCAGACGCCAAGAGATTGAGAGCTAGAGATATTTCTGGAAATTTCATCCTTCTCTATAAGTCAGGCTTTGAAGGTGCTGACTCGGGGACCGAGATTGCACCTCTAACAAATTTTAGGCGGGTAGTGGATTGTCTTCGCGAAGTTTATTCATCTGTTCCAGAAAACCTAGTGGCTGCCGCAGGAAAGGAAGAAAAGAGAATTTCCGATACAATTCTCTCAAGTGCCTCACTGGGTACGGGTAAGGGGGCGTTTCTACCTTTGGAGCAATGGAAGGAGCGTCTAACGGAACAGCAATGGGATTTCGTAAATGCGCCGTTTTCCAAAGCACAAAGGCTTATTGGAGCTGCGGGTACTGGTAAAACGGCTACGCTTCTAATTCGGTCTTTGCTGAAGTGCGCCGAAGCGGAAGAAGGAAATTCTAATTTTAGGGCGATATTTATCACTCATAGTGAAGCAACGAGAAGAAGCGCATTGGAAGTTCTCGAGATTATGGCGCCTGGTGGGTATCATACGCGCGATCCCGAGGAAGAGGCAGTGTCGCTCTCAGTCAAAACGTTGGCGACGGTATGCTCGGATGTCTTGAATCAGAGTATCTCGGATACGGAATTTGTTGATCGAGATGCGCAAGACTCAAAGATGTTGCAGGGAATGTATATTGAGCAAAGCTTACGGCAGGCACGAGAGGCTGAATTTGGCTCTCATTCGCCACATATGAGTGAGGTGTTCCGCGACTTTCTGACCAACAATATTGACACCGACTTGGCCCCGCTTTTTCAGCATGAAATTAGTGTGCAGATTAAGGGGCGGGCCGGAGGTAAATTTGATGCCTACAAGGAATGTCCCGCGCTGAAGTATGGACTTCCCGTATCCAACGATGCGGATAAGGGTTTCGTCTATGTCGTTTTTCGGCTTTATGAGGAGGAGTTGCGAAGTACTGGTCAATTCGACACCGACGACGTTGTTCTTTCTGCGCTGGGGCAACTCGATACGCCAATTTGGAGGCGTCGGCGTAGTAGGGAGGGATTTGATTATATTGGTGTAGATGAGGCGCATCTTTTCAATATCAATGAACTTCAGGTGTTTCATTACCTTACTAAAGGTTCAGGAACAGCGCCCATTAGCTTGGCAATTGATAAAGCGCAAGCGGTCGGTGATAGAGGTTGGGATGCTGGGTATTTAGAAGAGGGAGGAGCCTTTGGTGTGAACGGCGTTGAAGTCGATGTTGAAGAAGTAAGGTATAAGGCGGTATTCAGGAGTTCATCCGAGATCGTGGATTTTTCTGCATCCATTCTTTCGTCAGGTGCAACGCTTTTCACTGACTTTTCCAACAGCCTTGCCTCGGCGCAAAGTGGCCTGACGGCGGAGGAGGAAAAGCTAAGTCAACCAATCCGGTATCGCGAAGAGAGTAACGACCTTGCGATGATCGAGGCCGCCTTCAGACGGGCGTCGGAGCTTCAAAGGCTAACTCAATCGCGCCCATGGGAAGTGTTGGTGACGGCAGTTTCAGAGGGAATAGCGGCAGAACTTGCGAGGTACGCGAGAGAAAATAATAAAGCGGTAACGGTTCTTGATCGCAGGGGGGATTACTTTCGCGTAAAGGAGGCAGAGAAGTCTGGGCATTTGATCGTTGGTCATGCGGACTTTGTTGGTGGTCTAGAGTTTAATGCAGTTATCATTGTTGGTGTCGATAAGGGGCGTGTTCCTCTGGATTCAGGGGCAGGTACTTTGGAAACGCGAAGTTTTCAGAAATATGTGGCTCATAACAGACTGTATGTAGCGGCGTCGCGTGCACGCCTAGCATTGGAAATCTTTGGTTTGGCAGGTCGAGGGCCAAGTGAATTATTGAAGCAAGCTCTGGGTACCGGTCTCATAAACCCCAGCGCAGGATAGGGGTGACGGTCTTGGTTGATCTTGGCCCCTACACCCCTTCGGCGGGTGGGGCGGCGAGGCGGCCGTCGATCAGGTGCAGGCGGCGGTCCATTCGCGCGGCCATGTCGAGATCATGGGTGACGGCGATCACTGACTTGCCGCGTCGGTCCACCAGATCCCTGAGGATTTCGAACACCTGCTCGGAGGATTTGCTGTCGAGGCTGCCGGTGGGCTCGTCGGCAAGGATCACCGGCGGCTGGTTGGCGAGCGCGCGAGCGACCGCCACCCGCTGGCGCTGCCCGCCCGATAGTTGATCCGGCCGCTTGTCCACATGGTCGGCAAGGCCGAGATCGGAGAGCAGCCCGACCGCCTCGTCCCGCATGGCGTCATGGGAAAGCCTGCCCAGTTTGCGCATGGGGATCATGACATTTTCCGCCACGGTGAATTCCGGCAAGAGGAAGTGGAACTGGAAAACGAAACCCAGCGTGCTCAGCCGCAGCCGCGCCCGCTTGGCCTCGCTGTGCAGGTGGGTCGGCTTGCCATTGACAAGCACCTCGCCGCTTGTCGGCGTGTCGAGCAGGCCCAGCAGGTAAAGCAGCGAGGATTTGCCCGAGCCGGACGGTCCGGTGATGGCGACGAACTCGCCGCGCTTGATCTCAAGGTCGATGTCGCGCACCAGCGTCACCGGCACCAGGCCGGGCAGGATGCGCGTCAGTCCGCGCGCTTCGATCAGCGGTCCGGCCTCGGTCGTCGCGCCGGGGCCGCCGTGGTTGCTGGTCGCAGCGGTTTCGGACGCGCTCATGCCGCCCCCCGGATGATATCGACCGGGTTGAGCCGGGCGGCGCGGCGGGCCGGCAGGTAGCCGGCGACCCCGGCGGAAAACAGGGCGAAGGCGCAGGCGATCAGGTAATGCACCGGGCTGTAGTAGAGCGGCAGCGAGGTCAGTTCGATCTCGGTCTTCACCTCGAAGGTCAGCGAGCCGAGCGTCAGGCTGAGCGCATAGCCAAGGCCGGAGCCGAGCACCGAGCCGACCAGACCGATCAGCAGCCCCTCGGCGAGGAAGATCCGCCGGATGTCCGATTGCTCGAAGCCGAGCGACTTGAGAATGGCGATATCCCGCGACTTCTCATGCACGATGGTCGAGACGATGGTGAAGATGCCGAAACCCGCCACCAGCAGGATCGCGCCGACCACCGTGTACATGATGATGTTGCGCACCACGAGAACCTCCATCAGCCCCTCGTTCGCCTCCTGCCAGGAGGTGGCGCGGTAGCCGGTCATGCGCTCCACCCGGGCGGCGATCGCGCGCGCGGCGTTGACATCGTCGAGCCGGATCGACAGGCGGTTGATGGCATTGGGCCGGGAGAACAGCACCTGCGCGGTCTTCAGCACCGTGTAGCCGGTGGCGTCGTCCGCCTGGGTGACTCCGGTGTGGTAAAGGCCGATCACCTTCAGCCGGCGCACCGCCCCGGAGGAGGCGGAGACCGCCACCGTGTCGCCAAGGCCGGCGCCGAGCTTGTCGGCGACCCCGTCGCCGATGATCAGCCCGTTGAGATTGGCCGCAAGGTCGAGGAACGAGCCGGCGCGCATGTCCTCGGCAATGGTGGAAATCTTCAGATGGGCCGCCGGATCCACCCCGGTGAGCGAGATCGCCACATCCTTGCCGCCGTAGCGCAGCACCGCCTGGCCGTTCAGCGAGGCGGCCATGCGTCCGGGCAGCCAGCTTGCCAGCATCGCCCGCAGCCGCACCGGGTTGCGCAGGCCCCTCGTGTCGTCATCGGGCCGCGCACCGATCACATTGACCGCGTCGAACCGGGTGGCGGCGGGGGGCGGGGGCGGATCGCGCTGGTCGTCGGTCACCTCCACATGGGGGATGGCATCGACCAGCGTGGCGATGAAGTCATGCTGGGAGCCCTCCATCAGCGCCGCCATGGCAATGGAAAAGCCGACGCCAAGGGTCACCCCCAGCACCGAGACAACGCTCTGGCGCAGCCGTCCGGCCACATGGGTCAGCGCGATCGACAGGATCAGCGGCATGGCTCAGCCCTCCGGCGCGCCGGGGGCGGAGGCTGCATCGGCGCGCGCCTGCGCCTTCGCCTTCTGGCCATCGCGCAAGGCATCGCTCCAGGTGGCGACGATCCGTTCCTCTTCGCTGAGCCCGTCCAGCACCTCGACCGTGGTGGTGCCGCGAATGCCGACCATCAGCTGCCGGGTTTCCAGCCGGCCGTCGCCCGCCAGCACATGCACCCGGTTGCCGTCGAGCGCCGCCAGCGGGATCAGCAGCGTGTCGGCGACCTCGCGCACGATCACGTTGACATCGCTGGTCATGCCGATCATCAGCGGCGTCTCGGCCGGGAAGGTGAGGTAGACCCGGTAGGTTTTCAGGATCGGGTCGCCCTTCGGCGTGATCCGGTCGACGCGGGCGTCGAAAGTGCTGCCGGGAAAGGCATCGGCCCGCACCAAGGCCGTCTGGCCGGCGCGAATGAGCGGAATGTCTTCTTCGTTGATGTCGGCGACGATCTGCAGCGGTTCGGCCTGGCCGACCCAGAACAGCACCTCGCCCGGCTCGGCCACCTCGCCGACCTCGCCATCGCGGCGCAGCACCTTGCCGTCCATCGGCGCGCGCAGCTCGTAGTCGGCAAGCCGCGCCGACTGCGCCGCCACCAGCGCCACGTTGCGCGAATGGTCGTTCTCCACCCGGTCGAAGGCCTGGCGGGAGATCACCCGCCGCTCGACAAGGCCCGCCGCCCGCTCCAACTCCTGTGCCGACAGCTTCTCGCGGGCCTGGAGTTCGGCGAGGGTCGCCCGGGCGTCCGAGGCATCGAGCTGGCCGAGGACGGTGCCACGGGTGACCGTCTCCCCCTCGCAATTGCACAACTCAATGATGCGCTCGCGCAGCACGCTGGTCACCTTGGCCCAGCGGACCGGCTCGACCACGCCGGTGGCATAGACCACATCGGCGGCGCTGCCGCGATGGGGCTGTACGGTGGCCACCACCACCGGCCGGTCCCGCCACCACCAGGCGCCGCCAAGGCCGGCGGCCACCAGCAGCAGGACCAGAAAGGTGCGCCAGCCGGTCATCGCGTTGCATCCGGGTCAAGAGTGCTGAAGGGTACGGGGAATGATACGGTTCTCAATCGCTTGCCTCTTGCCCTTGGTGTTTCGGGCGAGCCTAGCACCAGTCCCGCCGAGGCATCCATCCGCAGAAGCGCGGAATCAGCCCGCCTGAGGCAAGCTGCGACAGGCAAACCGACGGGCCGGAAACACTTTGTTTACCATGTCTGGCCGAAAATCCGATGGCAAATCAATTTGATGCCGACTGCTCGGCTGAGAAACAAGGGGGTCGCCAAAGCATGGAGTCCATGCATGGCGCTGAGGGGCACATCCGGTTGGCCGTCCTCGACGGAGAAGGCACGACGCGCAGTCTTGCCGGCTCGGTCGCGACCGCAATGGATCATCCATGCGCGGCGCCGGTGGCATTTCACAGCTTCGAGCCGTTCTATGCGGCGAACACGCAAACCCGCCCGGACGTGATGATCGTCGATCTGGAGACGCTCGGTCAGGACGGGCACCTGTCCCGGCTCGCCGCCGCCCAGCCCCAGGCCCTGCTGATGGCGGTCAGCGCCAAAGGCTCGCTCAGCCGCAGCCTGTCGGCGATGGAAGCCGGTGCCCATGACGTGATCTCCATTCCGGCCGATCCGGTGGTTGTCGCGGAGAAGATCGACCGGTTCCTGCTGCAAAACGCCCGTGCCTCGCGCGGTCACGGGGGCGCGGCGCGCGCCACCGCCGCAGAGCGGGCGAAGCAAGAGGCCGCCACGCCCTACACCTTCGAGGGGTTCGTTGGCGGGTCGGCTCGCATGCGCGACATCTACGACCAGATCCGCCGCATTGCTCCGTCTTCCGCGCCGGTGTTCGTCACCGGCGAATCGGGCAGCGGCAAGGAATTGTGCGCAGCGGCGATCCACGCCCGCTCGCCGCGCAAGGACAGTGCCTTTGTTGCCATCAACTGCGCGGCGATCCCGGCCGAGTTGATGGAGAGCGAGATCTTCGGCCATGTCCGCGGCGCGTTCACCGGCGCCGGTGAGGACCGGCCCGGCGCGGCCGAACTGGCCGACAAGGGCACGCTGTTCCTCGATGAGATCGGCGAGATGGACATCGCCCTGCAGTCGAAGCTCCTGCGCTTCGTCCAGACCGGCATGATCCAGCGGGTCGGCGACACGCGGCAACGGCCGGTCGATGTGCGGATCCTGTGCGCGACCAACCGGGACCCGCATGAGGAAATCGCCCGGGGGCGGTTTCGCGAGGACCTTTATTACCGGCTGCATGTGCTGCCGATCCGGCTTCCGGCGCTGCGCGATCGGCGCGAGGACATCCTGCCGCTGGCCCAGACCTTCCTCACCCGCTACGCGGAACAGGAGGGGCGGAAGTTCGCTCGCCTCGATCCGGCGGCGGAGGAAAGCCTCTTGACCTATGACTGGCCGGGCAATGTGCGGCAGCTGGAAAACGCCATGCGCCAGGCTGTGGTTCTGCATGATGGCGAGGTGCTGCGGGCGCAGATGCTGCCCGGCTTCCTGCGCGGCGAGGGGAGCGCGATCGGCGCGCCGATCACCTCGCGCGATCTCGCGCCTCCACCGGTGCGTGGACGGGCACGTGAGATCGAACCGCTCTGGGCGCAGGAAAAGCGGATCATCGAACATGCGCTTGCCACCTTCGATGGCAATATCGCCAAGGCGGCCGCCGCGCTGGAGATCAGCCCCTCGACGATCTACCGCAAGCGCCAGTCCTGGACCGGGCGCCCGGAAGAGGTGAGCGGGGCGACGTTTACGTCTTTCGCTGGATAATCTTGTTGTTTTTCCAGGGTCGGTCTATACGGTGCGCCGCGAATGCTTGGGTGCCGCGGGCGCATCCGCGTCCGGTCGGCGTGGATCCCGCAGGGGGCCGGGCGATGATCACATGGCGGGTCCTGCAGCCGGAAGAGGCGGTTGCCGATGCGCCGAGCCAGCGGCTGTGGGGCGAATGATGACCAAGGCTCTTTTTTCCGGATGCGGCCCGGTTGCGGCTGCCGCCCTGCTTCTGTCGGTGAGCCATATCCTGCCCGTTTCCGCAGAGACTCCGGCGAAAGTATCGGAAGGCGCTCCGGCAAGTGCTGCGGCCAATACGCCGGCGGCTGCCCTGTCGAAGGCCCAGGCCGAGCTGGACACCGCCTGGCGGGCGCTGGAGCCGCTCGGCTTCACCGCTGGTCTGTTCGCCGAAGCGGGCAGCGTCGTCGGCTATGGCACCTATGTGCCGCGCACAAAGGCCAGCTTCGCCCCCACCGACACCCTGGTCGTCTATGCCCAGCCGGTCGGCTATGGCTATCGGGAAACGGAGACGGGCTATGGTATCCGCCTGACCGCCGATTATACCCTGCTCACCCCATCCGGGCAGGTGCTGGCGGAGGAAAAGGGCTTTGCGCGCCTTGTTGCCGACAGCCGGGAGAAGCGCCGCGAGCTCTACATCACGCTGCGGCTCGGCTTCGACGGCCTGCGTCCCGGAGACTACACGCTGCTCGCCCGGATCAACGACGCGGTCAGCGGCAAGTCCGGCGAGTTGTCGCTGCCCTTCACCGTCACGGCCGAGTAACCAGACCCTAGCGCGCCAGCCGCAGCTTGCTGATCTCGTCGGCAATCCGCTCGAATGCCTCGACCAGATCGTTGTTGGACTTGGCCTCGAACGCCATGTTCGGCGAGGTCGCGCAGTTGCGCATCATCTTCACCGTGTCCCGGTCACTGATCTGGAAGGCGACGGTGTAGATCGAAACCCCGTCCGCCTTGGCGTTCTCGCAGGTCAGCGCGGTGCGTTCGTCCATTTTTTGCTGAATTTCCCAGGAGCGATCGACACCGCGGCCAAGACGTTGCTCCGCGCCATAGCCATAGGCTTCCGGGCGCGTCTGGTTGAAGGTGTACTGGTTGGTATAGGTGTTCTGCCCGTCGGTCATGACGATCAGGATGCGCACATGCTCGTTGTCGCTGGTCTCGTCCTTTTCACGTCCGGAGGTGAAGGGGGCGCCCGGCGTCAGCATCCGCCAGCCCCAGACCGTGCCCTGTTGGATGTTGGTGTTGCCGGTGGCCTTCATGTTCCTGAGGCCAGTGTAAATGGTGGTTTCGTTGTCGGTCAGATCGGTAACAGGGACGGTCCGGCAATTGTAGTTGGGGCCCTTGGTGTAGCTGTTGCCGTAGCTCCGGGGCTGGTTCCGGTATTTGCAGAGCCGCTTCTGGGCATATTCCGGGCGGGTCATGCCGCTGTTCTTGTAAGCTCTTTTGACGGAGGTCGTGCAGGCACCCTTGTCTTCATCGAGATAGAAGTTGGTGAATTTGCCCTTATAGTCGCCCTGGTTTTTTTCCCTTAGTGGCTCGGCGGGGGCGAACTGCGGCACGAACAAGGTGGCGGGGTCGGACTTGGTCGGCGCCGCGTCGGTGACGTCATACGGCATCGGCCGGGCCTCGACACAGCCGAGCCAGTCCGTGTGCTTGAGCTGCTTGAACAGGGTGAAGCGGCTGGGTCGGCCATTGACGAAATACCGCTGGTCGAATTCGTTCGGATCCGGCGTGCCATCGGCGCGGGTCTCGAAATTGGTCCAGTGGATCGGCGAGCGTCCCTCCCGGTCCATCCAGTCTTCCGACGTGCTCTCCTTGCCGATGTTGACGAAGGAGGTGAAGGGCACCAGCCCGATCTTGACCCGGTCGTGCTTGTCGCCGGTCTTGTTGATCTCGAACAGGGTTTCGGCGAGGTCCTTGCCGGCCTTTTTCAGGGTCGTCAGCTTGCTGCCGCCCATGGAGCCGGAGTTGTCGAGCACCATCACCACGTCGAAGGTGGCCTTGCCGACCACCGTTTGCGAGTGCGCCGAGACATCCAGGGTATCGTTTCCGAAGAAGCTGCCGAACAGGGCGGGCACCTTCTCCCGGGCGACCACCGTCACGACGCCCTTGACCACGGTGACCTCGACCTCCGCCTTGGTCCCCTGTCGGGACACATAGGTGGAGTTGAAGTAGCGCGTGGCATTCTCCTTGATTGCGTCTTCGGACAGGCCATCCGAATCGTAGTTGGCGGCAAGGGCTGCCGCATCCACCGCGGCCTGCAGGCGGCTCTTGGTGTTGTGGCCGCGTGCAAAGTCCAGCCCGGCGCCGACGATCATGATCAGAAAGGCCGCCGCCAGCGCCAGCATGATGACCAGCGCACCGGAGCGATCGTCCGCGAATTTGGAGAGGAGGTGCCTGAATTTTCTCATGCTCAGGTTGCTAGAGGAAACTGTTTTAAAAAGAGTTTCCGCCGCTTGTGAGTCAATGGAAGATCGTGCTGTGCCGCTCCGCCGCCTGGTGTTCCGCCACAAAAAAACCGGACGAGAAGGTCATTGACAGGGCCTGGGCACCATCCTACATGTGCAGCGCTGTTAGCACTCTCATTGAAGGAGTGCCAACGTGGTCTGCGGTCGCTTCGTTGTGCTTTTCGCGCAACGGGGGATGAGTACCACGCTGGCCAGGAAAGGAAAGAGCACGTCATGAAGTTCCGCCCTTTGCATGATCGCGTCGTTGTCCGCCGCGTCGATTCCGAGGAAAAGACCGCTGGTGGGATCATCATTCCGGACACCGCCAAGGAAAAGCCGCAGGAAGGCGAGATCGTCGCTGTTGGCGCCGGCGCCCGGAAGGACAGCGGCGAGCTGATCGCGCTGGACGTCAAGGCCGGCGACCGCGTGCTGTTTGGCAAGTGGTCCGGCACCGAAGTCAAGATTGACGGCGAAGACCTTCTGATCATGAAGGAATCCGACATCATGGGCGTGATCGGCTAAGCACCGAAACGCTCCTGCCGCTGGGCCCGGGGCTCCGTTGATGTGCGCTCGATCTTTCGCCCCGCCAATTTGTGCGGAGCTGGAAAGCGCCCCTCGGAGGCACCGTGAGCCAATGGCGGTTTCACCGGAAAAAGATCAATCAGGAGACTGAGATTATGGCTGCCAAGGAAGTCAAGTTTTCCACCGAAGCTCGCGACCGGATGTTGCGCGGCGTCGACATTCTCGCCAATGCGGTCAAGGTGACCCTCGGCCCGAAGGGCCGGAACGTCGTCATCGACAAGGCCTTCGGCGCTCCGCGTATCACCAAGGACGGTGTGTCGGTCGCCAAGGAAATCGAGCTTGAGGACAAGTTCGAGAACATGGGCGCCCAGATGGTGCGCGAAGTGGCGTCGAAGACCAACGACATCGCCGGTGACGGCACCACCACCGCCACCGTGCTGGCCCAGGCCATCGTTCGCGAGGGCGCCAAGGCCGTTGCCGCCGGCATGAACCCGATGGACCTGAAGCGCGGTGTCGATCTCGCCGCTGCCGCTGCCGTCAAGGATCTGGTCGGCCGCTCCAAGACCATCTCCACCTCCGCTGAGGTTGCACAGGTCGGCACCATCTCGGCCAATGGCGACACCCAGATCGGCAACGACATCGCCGAGGCGATGCAGCGCGTCGGCAACGAAGGCGTGATCACCGTCGAGGAAGCAAAGTCCCTTGAGACCGAGCTCGAAGTCGTCGAAGGCATGCAGTTCGACCGCGGCTACCTGTCGCCGTACTTCGTGACCAACGCTGAGAAGATGGTTGCGGATCTCGAGAAGCCGTACATCCTCCTGCACGAGAAGAAGCTCTCCAACCTTCAGGCCATGCTGCCGATCCTGGAAAGCGTCGTGCAGTCCTCGCGTCCGCTGCTGATCATCGCCGAGGACGTCGAAGGCGAGGCTCTGGCCACCCTCGTGGTCAACAAGCTGCGTGGCGGCCTGAAGATCGCTGCCGTCAAGGCTCCGGGCTTCGGCGATCGCCGCAAGGCCATGCTTGAGGACATCGCCATCCTGACGGGCGGCACGGTGATCTCCGAGGATCTCGGCATCAAGCTCGAGAACGTCACCCTCGACATGCTCGGCACCGCCGAGAAGGTCTCCATCACCAAGGAGACGACCACCATCGTCGACGGTGCGGGCGACAAGGCCGACATCGAAGGCCGCGTTGGCCAGATCAAGGCGCAGATCGAGGAAACCACCTCCGACTATGACCGTGAGAAGCTCCAGGAGCGTCTCGCCAAGCTCGCAGGCGGTGTGGCCGTGATCCGCGTCGGTGGCGCCACCGAGGTTGAGGTCAAGGAAAAGAAGGACCGCGTCGACGACGCGCTCAACGCGACCCGCGCTGCCGTGGAAGAAGGCATCGTACCGGGTGGTGGCACCGCCCTGCTGCGCGCCAAGAAGGCTGTCGAGGCCCTGACCTCCGACAACGCCGACATCCAGGCCGGTATCAAGATCGTGCTGCGTGCGCTTGAGGCTCCGATCCGTCAGATCGCCGAGAACGCGGGCGTCGAAGGCTCGATCGTCGTCGGCAAGATCCAGGAAAACAGCGACGAGACCTTCGGCTTCAACGCGCAGAGCGAAGAATTCGTCAACATGGTGGAAGCCGGCATCATCGACCCGACCAAGGTCGTGCGCACGGCTCTGCAGGACGCGGCTTCGATCGCCGGCTTGCTGATCACCACCGAGGCGATGGTCGCCGAGCTGCCGAAGAAGGATGGTGGCGCTCCGGCAATGCCGGGCGGCGGCATGGGCGGCATGGGCGGCATGGACTTCTAAGAAGTCCATAAAGCCGACCATCAAACCTTCTTGCTGAAGTCGGCAACAGCCGACTTCAGTGGCGGCATGGACTTCTTAGAAGTCCATAAAGCAATTATGCTTCGTGGAAGGGGTGGCCTTTGGCCGCCCCTTTTGCATGAAAGTCCCGGAACCAGCAACGTTCAAGGAACCCGGCAATGACCCGCGATACGGTGGAACGGATCGAGCGGCTTGAGGAGCAGGCCGCGCATCAGGAGCGCACGATCGAGGAGCTCAACGAGGTCATCACCGCCCAGGCCCGTCAGCTCGACGCGCTCGCCCGCAAGGTGGCGGCGCTGGCCGAGCATGTGGACGAGCTTGAGGACCTCTCCGTGTCCCAGGCGCCGGTGACCCGCCCGCCGCACTACTGAGCGGGCCGGCGCTTCGGCCCCTGTTCCACGGCGGCTCTTGCGGGGGAAAATCGCGGGCGATGCAGCATCGTCTTGCATCCCCCTCGGCGATCCCGCTAACTGGCTCGCATGGTCCAGATTCTTCCCGTCGCCGCTCTTCTCGCCGGCTCCGCCCTTTTGCTCCTGGCGGGGGGGCTGCATGGTCTGCTGTTGCCCTTGCGCGGCTCCGCGGAGGGCTTTTCCGACACCTCCCTCGGCCTTCTCGGCACCGGCTGGGCGATTGGCTATGTCGCCGGCTGCCTGATGACGCCGATCATCGTCAGCCGGGTCGGGCATATCCGCTCCTTTGGCGTGTTCTGCTCGCTCGCGGCCATCGTCGTCCTGCTCAACCTGCTGATCCTGCATCCGGCGGGCTGGATTCCCTTGCGGGCGATCTCCGGTTTCTGCTTCGCCGGCGCGGCGATGGTGGTGGAAAGCTGGCTGAACGAACGGGCCACCCCGGAAACCCGGGGGCGGATCTTCGGCCTCTACACCATGATTAATCTGGGCGCGACAACTGCCGGCCAGATGCTGCTGACCATGGGCGATCCGGCCGGCTATTTCTTCTTCGTGCTGGGCTCGATCGTCTATTCCATGGCGCTGCTGCCCACGGCGCTGTCGACGGCGGCCGCGCCGACGCCGCTGGCGCAGGCCCGGCTCGACCTCAGGGCCCTGTGGCGCAACTCGCCGGTGGCGGTGACCGGCGTGTTCCTCGTGGGCATCTCCAACAGCGCCTTCGGCACCCTTGGCGCGGTCTACGGGCGCCAGATCGGGCTGTCGGTAACCAGCATCGCCAGCATGATGTCGATCGCGCTGCTCGCCGGCGCGCTGATCCAGCTTCCCATCGGCATGCTGTCCGACCGCATGGACCGCCGTTTCGTGCTGATCGGCCTGGCCGCCTGCGGCTGCCTGATCGGCGCCCTTCTCAGTCTGGGGTCGGGCTTTCCCGTTCTCCTGACCATTGCCCTGGTCGGCGCCTTCGGCGGCATGGTCTATTCGATGTACCCGGTGATCGTTGCCCATGCCAATGACCACTCCCCGCCGGGCGAGTTCCTGAAAACGAGTGGCGGGCTGCTGCTGTTGTTCGGGGCGGGCTCGGTGGTTGGCCCGCTGCTGGCGGCGATCCTGATGACCATGACCACGCCGAGCGGCCTGTTCGGCGTTACCTCCGCCGCCCATGGCACGATCATCGCCTTCACGCTCTGGCGCATCACCCAGCGCAAGCCGGTGGCACCGGCGGAGCGGGAGGACTTCGTCGCCATGGCCTCGGCGACCCGGTTCTCGACGCCTGAGGCCCTGTCGCTCGATCCGCGCGCGGAGGAGGAGCAGGAGGACGAAAGCGCGGCCTTGCCCGACCTGCCGGAGGAGAAACTGTCGCAGCGCCCGGCAAGCACCTGAGCCAGATGGCGAGCCGCGCCGGTCCCGCCGGTCAGTCGCCCTGGTACCAGATGCGGTAAAGCGCGCCGGCCCGGTCGTCGGACACCAGCAGCGAGCCATCCGGCAACTGCGCCACATCCACCGGTCGGCCGAGATAGGCACCGCTTTCATCGAGCCAGCCTTCGGCGAAGGGCATTGTTTTGGCGCTGCCGTCCTCGGCGATGGCAGTGAACATCACCCGCGCCCCGACCGGCGTCGACCGGTTCCAGGACCCGTGCTGGGCGGAAAAGATACCGCCGCGATAGCGCTCGGGAAACATCTCCCCGGTGTAGAAACTCATGCCGAGATCCGCCGCATGGGCGATGGTCTCCACCACCGGCATCACCACGTCCTCAGGCACTGTGTCGGCGGCATATTCGCCGGTGCGCACGGCGCCGCCGCCATACCAGGGAAAGCCGAAATGCTGGCCCGGCGCCGTCTGGCGGTTGATTTCCCCGGGCGGAATGTTGTCGCCCATACGGTCCACCTGATTGTCGGTGAACCACAGCTCGCCGGTCTCGGGGTGAAAATCATGGCCGACCGAGTTGCGAATGCCCCGGGTGAAGACCTCGCGGCCGCTGCCATCCCGGTTAAGGCGGATGATGCCGCCGATGCCGGTCTTGTCGTAAAGCGCGAGTTTTCGGCGCGGGGGCACATTGTAGGGCTGGCCCAGGGAGATGTAGAGCCGGTCGTCGGGGCCGATGCGGCAGACCCGGGCGGAGTGGTTGCGGCTTTCCTCCGATGGCGGGATCAGCTCCCCTCTGGGGACGATGACGGTTGCCGGCGGATCGCGCTCGTCGCCGCCCGTTCCGGCACCGGCAAAGCCGAGAACCCGGTTCCGCTCGACCACGTAGAGAACACCGTCCGGGGCGAAGCAAACCCCGTTGGGGAGGACGAAATCGACCGCCGGGGCGAATTGCCGGACCGTGTCGGCGATCCGGTCCTTGTCCCGGTCGGTGACCGCCCAGACCCGGTCGCCGCGGGTGCCGACGAAGACGCGGAGCCCTTCCGGCGACACCGCAAGATGCCGGGCTCCGGGCACCAGCGCATAGACATCGATCCGGAATCCGTCGGGCAGGGTGATGCGGTCGAGGATCTTGCGCAGGCGCGAAAGGTCCCCTGCATCCTGAACGACGGTTTCGCTCTTTGGCGCGGGCGCCGCATCCACCGGCGCTCCCGCGCCAACGGCCAGCGTCAACATCAGGGCGGCCAGGCAGCGTCTGGGTCCGGAAGGGGAGGTGCAGACGGGACGCGAGGATACGGGCATGGCGGGATCTCCCTCTTCGGTCGGGCAGGCGACGCGGATCGCTCCGCCCGGATGCGACGGCGGGGGCTGGCGGGAAGTGTAGCCCATGGCGGTGCGGCGCGCACGTCAGGGGACGCGACGCCGTCGCGGCCCGGCCGGTTCGCAAAGGGGAAAATGTCCGCTTGCCCCGCTTCCGCCACCGTGGCATAAGAAAGCCATCATCAAGAGAAGGGCTGGCGCCCTCGCCAACCTGCCCGACCGGGCAAGGTGGTCTCCCTCAACCGGGGATGTGGCCGGGAAACCGGCAACGAAACGGTCGACTTCGTCTCTCGCGCCAGTCCTCCTCGGGAAACCGATGGAGGATTTTTTAATGCTCGGTCTTCGCCAACGTCTCCAGCCGGAGGCAGATGCCCGCACGCCGCTTGCGCGGCAACAGGCAGAGCCGGTCTCTCCCTTGTCCGAGCCGTTGTCGTTTCTGGAGCTGCGGGTGCTTGCAGTTGGGGCGCTGGTGCGGCTGCGGATGCCCCGGACCGGGCGGATCACGTCGCCACTGGCGACTGCGGAACGGCTGGCGCGGCTGGAGCGGCTGCAGGCACTGTGGATGTCCGGCTGCCGGCAGGTGGTCGACGAGGGGCTTTTCCACGACATCGCCCATCGCCATCCCGGTGTTGCCCAGAGCGTCCGCGCCCGGGTCAACAGCCGCCCCTGAGCCCGATTGGGCGGTTGGGGGCGGTGCGCAGGCGGGCACCAGGCGTGCTGGCGCCCGCGCCGTGACGGCGATCAGGCGGGGGTAACGTCGTAACCCGCCGCCTCGATGGCCTGCATCAGCTCCTCTTGCGGGCGCACGCTCTCGATTTCGGCAATGCCCCGCTCAAGATCGATTTCGGCGGTGGAGGTGGGATCGGCGGCGGTGAGGGCCTTGGCGACGGCGGATACACAGCCGGAACAGGCCATGCCTTCGATTTTCAGGGTGATCATGTAACTTCCACGCTGGTTGCTGTAGGGTGGGACGCATCCTGAACCTTTCCGCAACTGGAAGGTCAAGCACGCACAAATGCGGACCGTATCTGTGCACAAGACCGGCGCGGGCGGTGGCGGGGAGCGGCTTGAACCGCTGGAGATTCGGCAGAATCAGCGTATTCAGGCACTATTGTATCTGGGCATGATTCGGCTGGAGCCGACGGAAAAGCATGGCGCGCGCGACAGGCATCTTCATTTTTCTCTGCATGGTGATCATCGCCGGGTCGGTGGCGGCGATGCTGGTGTTTCAGTTCGCCCGGCCCGCCGGCGAGGCGTTGTCCCTAAGCCTGGCTCTTCTGTGCGCGATGGTCGTGATCCATCTGGTGTTCGCCCGTCAGCGCGAGCGCAGCGAAGTCAGCGAAAAAGTCGCTCAGCTGGAAGAGCGGGTTATGGAGGTCGATGAGGACATCGGCAACCTGGAAGGCCGGCTGAGCGGCCTGGAAACCAGTCTGCCGCGCCGGGCCCGGGACGAAATCGACCCGCTGTTTGCCGAGGTCGAGGTGCTTGGCAGTCTGATCAAGCAGATGGCCGAGGCCATGGCCGGCATGGAAGACCGGATCGACGAGCAGGACCGCAAGGCGCTGGAGGCGCCGCCGCCCCGTTACGTCGGTTACGAGGAGGCGCCGCGTGCCCTCGGCTATACCCAGCCGAGCGAGCCGGCGCATGCGCCACATCGGGAGGAGCCTTCGGCTCCGGCGCCCCGTATGTCCGCTCCCCCGCTGGACCATGGCTATGTGGATCGGCCCCATGGGGACCATGGTTATCCGGAGCGCGGCCTTCCCGAACGCGATCCTGGCGAACACCATCGTGCCGACCGCGCGCCCGGTCCACAGGACCACGCCAGCCGGGCACCGAGGGAAGCCGTCCCGCCGGTCGAACGCACCCGCGTTCGACATGGCACGCCGCCGGCGCGGCACGGTCGGCCCGATCTTGCCATGCGCCAGACCATTCAGGAGGCGCTCGATACCAGCCGGGTCGATCTCTACCTGCAGCCGATGGTCACCCTGCCACAGCGGCAGGTGCGGGACTATGAGGCGCTGACCCGCATCCGCGATGCCAATGATACCATGCTGGAGCCGGTCGACTTCATCGAGGAAGCAGTGCGCGCCCGGCTGATGCCGGCGATCGACAACCTGATGCTGTTTCGCGCCATTCAGGTGCTCAGGCGCCTGTCGAGCCGCAACCGGAGCTCCGGCCTGTTCGTCAATGTGTCTTCGCAGACACTGGTGGATGAGCGCTTCTTCCCCGGCTTCCTCGACTTCCTGCGCGGGCAGGAGGGGTATGGCGAGCACCTGACCTTCGAGTTCACCCAGCGCGACGTGGCCGATATGGGCGCGCTCGAACATGAAAGCCTTGCCGCTCTCGCCGATCTGGGCTTCCGCTTCTCCGTCGACCGGGTGACGGATCTGCGGATGGATTTCAAGGCGCTGGCCGACGTCGGCTTTCGCTATGTCAAGGTGCATGCCAACCGCCTGATTGGCGGCGAGGCGCTACAGACAAGCCACATTCATCCGGCGGATTTCTCCGATCTGTTGCGCCGGTTCGGCATGGAACTCATCGTCGATCACATCGAGACCGAGGCGCAGGCGCTGGAGGTGCTGGATCTCGAAGTGCGGATCGGCCAGGGCTACCTGTTCTCGCCGCCGCGCCCGGTCCGCCCGGAGGTGCTGCAGGGCCGCCCGCCGCGTCCGGCCCGCCGGGCGGCGGAGTAGCCTTTCCTCCCGGGAACCGGCCGGCTCTCTCGGCGCCCTCCTGGCCCCCGAGTCGGGATCGGGACGCCGAAGGACGTGCGTTTTCATAGGGCTGGAGGCGAGAGGCCGTGCCTCCCCGATCCCGGATCTCCGCGTGCGCGTCGTCCGGGAGGACGCGGCGTGTGGGGCGATGGCCGGAGCAGAGAAGCCTCTGTCCATGAGGTGGCTCGTCCGGGGCGAAATCCTCTCGGCATCATCCCGGGCAAGCCTAGGCGCGACCCGGGATCGGAGGGCCGAAGAGTGTGCGTTTCCAACCTCTTGAGAACCGGCAAGCCGCGCCGTCACGCAAAAGGGCCGCGAGCGTTTTCCCGCTCGCGGCCCTTTTTCGTGCTCAGCAGGTGGGGGGCTTCCCCCACCAAGGTTGGGTCAGGACGGCTGTTTCGGGCCGACGGTGACGATGGTCGGGCTGGCGCTGCCCAGCAGCCGGTTCGCCACCCGCTTGATGTCTTCCAGCGTAACCGCCTCGATCAGCCCGTTGCGCTTGTCGATGTAGTCGAGGCCGAGCTTTTCCATGCGGATGCCGAGAAGCTGGTTGGCGATCTTGCCCGAGGTGTCGAACCGCAAGGCATAGGAGCCGGTCAGGAAGCTCTTGGCCTTGGCAAGCTCCTCTTCCGTCGGCCCTTGCGTGGCCATGCGGCCCATCTGCTCGCCGATGATCTGCAAGGTCTCGCCGGCCCGGTCCGCGCGGGTGCCGGTGGCGGCGATCAGCATGCCGGCATGATCGTAAGGCACCAGATAGGAGCCGACCGAATAAGCAAGGCCGCGCTTTTCCCGCACCTCGTCATAAAGCCAGGAGGAGAAGGAGCCGCCGCCGAGAATGTGGTTCATCACATAGGCGGGGATGAAATCGGGGTCGTCACGCTTCAGGCCGGGCAGGCCGATGCGGATCGCGGTCTGCGGCACGTCGAGGGTGATGCTTTCCTCGATATCCATGCGCGGGGTGATCTCCGCCACCGGCGTCAGATCCGGTTCGGCAGGCAAAGCGGCGAAGACCCGGTCGAGCAGCGGGCCGAGCGTGGCCGCATCGATCGCGCCGACAACGGCGATCTGCAGGGAGCTTTGGGCGAACAGGCGTTGATGCTGCGCCTTCAGGTCCGCCGGTGTCAGCGCCGAAACGCTCTCTTCCGTGCCACTGGCCGGCCGGCCGTACGGATGGCCCGGAAAGACGGTGCGGGCAAAGGTGCGGGCGGCGATGGCATCGGGGTCCTTCGCCTCCCGGCGCAGGCCGGCGATGATCTGGCTGCGCATCCGCTCCACCGCATCGGCGTCGAAGCGCGGTTCGGTGACCGCCAGCCGCAGCATCTCGAATGCATCCTCCGCATTGGGCGTCAGCGTGCGCAGCGAGCCGTAGAAGGCATCGCGCCCGGCATCGAAGCCGATCTTGACGGCCAGGTCCTGCATCCGTTCCTGAAAGGCGCGGGAGGTCAGGTCGCCCGCGCCCTCATCAAGGGTGGCGGAGAGGAGGTTGGTCAGCCCCTCCTTGCCGTCCGGATCCTGGGCCGAGCCGCCAGAGAAGGCGAAGTCGACGGCGATGATCGGCACCGTGTGGTCCTCCACCAGCCAGACCGACAGGCCGGCGGGGGTCTCGAACGGCTGGATGTCGACCGCCCGCGCATGCACGATCATCGAGATCAGCGCGATCATGCTGGCGACGAACAGCAGCGACAGGCGGTTCAGCAGCAGCGCCGGGAGAGGGCGCGCCACGGCGGCGGAACGGGGTCGGGTCATAGTCTGTCGTACTCCGGCAATCAGGGCTGGGCGGTCGTTGCACCGGCCTCAGAGGGGGCCGCAGCATCAGCGGTCGGCGCCGGTCCTTCGGCCACGACCTGGGGGCGCAGGTAGGCCGTCACCGGCGGCCGGACGAGATACTTCGCTGCAGCCGCCTGCACCTCCTCGGCGGTGATGGCGCTCACCTTGGCCGGCCAGTCGCGCACATCCTGAATGCTGGTCCCGGTGGTCATCGCCGCGCCGAACATGCGCGCCAGCGTGGACTGGCTGTCCTGGGCATACAGCGCACTGGACAGGAGGCTTTTCTTTGCCCGCTCCAGCTCTTCCGCGCTGACCCCGTCGGCGACCAGCGCGTCGATCACCTTGCGGGTCGCGGTGCCAAGCTCTTCCAGTGTGTGCCCGTCGCGCGGCACCGCGTAGATCATGAAGCTGGTGTCATCCAGCGAGGTCGACTGGTACCAGCCGCCGGCCGAGGCGGCGATGGCCTCATCGGCCACCAGTTGCCGGTAGAGCCGGCTGGTGCTGCCGCCGCCGAGGATTTCCGACAGAAGGTCGAGCGCCAGCGCATCACGCCCCTCGGCGGTGGTGTAGCTCGGCGCCAGCCAGACCTGCCGCACGTTGGGCTGGTTGACCCGGGCATCGTTGAGGGTGACCTGCCGGGTGCCCGGCACCAGTTGCGGCGCCGGGCGGTTGCGGGCCCCGGGCTCCGCGCGCCGGCGCACCGCGCCATAGGTCTTTTCGGCAAGGGCGCGCACTTCTTGTGCGTTCACATCGCCGGCGACCACCAGAATGGCGTTGTTGGGCGTGTAGAACCGGTCATAGAAGGCAATGGCGTTATCGCGGGACAGTGCCTCGATCTCCGCCGGCCAGCCGATCACCGGCGTGCCGTAGGGATGGTTTACGTAAAGCATCGCGTCGAGGGTTTCGCTGAGTCGGGCGCCCGGATCGCTGTCGACCCGCATCCGCCGTTCTTCCAGCACCACATCGCGTTCCGGCGCCACCACCTCGTCGGTCAGCACCAGGTTCTCCATCCGGTCTGCCTCCAGCGCCATCATCTCGCCGAGATGCTCCTTGGCGACGCGCTGGAAATAGGCGGTGTAGTCATTCGAGGTGAAGGCGTTCTCCACCCCGCCGATGGCCGCGACCCGCTGGGAGAAGGCGCCATCGGGATTGGCTTTCGTGCCCTTGAACATCAGGTGTTCGAGGAAATGGGCAACACCCGACATGCCCGCCGGCTCGTCCGCCGCTCCGACCTTGTACCAGATCATATGGGTGACCACCGGCGCGCGGTGATCGGGAATGACCACGACCTGCAGGCCATTGTCGAGGGTGAAGCTGGTCATGTCGCCGCCCACGCGAATCGTCGCGAAATCGGCAGCGCTGGCCGCGCGCGTCAGCTCCGCCTGCGCCGGAAGCACAGGGGCAAGGGCCAGCACCGCTGCGCAGAGGACGGCGCCGACGCGGCGGCGCGCGGAGCGGGCTGGGAGCGTGTCGGACAGTTGCACGGGGGAGGCCTCCTGAGCATCGGACAGATGGATTTCGATAGATATAGGTGGGCTGTGCGAGAAAGCCCGTGAACTTTTGGTAAGGTGGACAAAATTGCGAAAAAAAAGCCCGCCGATTGGCGAGCTTTTTCGGAAATTGTGCAAATTGACGCCGGTTATTTCAGGGTGCGGGCGGACTGGCCGTTCATAACCTTTTCCACGTCGCTGACCTCGGGCTGGCGGTCGACCCGCTTCGGTGCGGCCATCGGCGCATCGGCCGCCGGGGTGGAATACTCCGTCGGCGGCTCGATCAGATAGCGCCGCACCGGCTGGCCGTCGGCGCTCATCAGCTTGGAGGTATCCACGGTACCGACCTTCTGGGTGCGCAGCTCCGCCGGTGTCATCCGGCCGTTCTCAAGCCGGTCTTCCAGCTTGATTTCCTGCTGCACATTGCGGGTGGAACCGTCCTTGGCAAGGGACGGCAGACCGCGCGCCTGCTGCGGCGAACTGCGCCCGGCGCCATCAAGATGCCCGCTGCCGCGGCCATCGTTGGCATAGGCCTGCTGCACCCGCTTCAGCTCCGCATCGTTGGTCTCGGGCCAGTTGGCGATCACGTCCGGGTTCTCCGGCGGCGGCAGCGTGTCCATCTTGGTGGGCATGGCCAGCGGCGCGCGCGGCTTGTATTCGATCTTCTTTTCGGTCTTGCCGTCGACGGCGCCAAGCCCTTCCATGAACGAGCGGACCATCGCCACGTCCGGCGCCTCGTCGTTGCTGGTCCCGTCGTTGAACCCGTCGGAGCCGGTCTGGCAGCCGGCCAGAAGCAGCGCGGAGGCGGAAACGCAGGCGAGCGCCCGCAGGCGGGTCAGACCACGGAAGCGGTTCGCAAGGGGGCGGGTGATGCGGCGCGGCACGTCGGCGGTCCTCGTTCGGTGGTGCGGGTAGCCGGTCCCAGATGGAGCGGCGCCCGTGTGTCAATTCCGGGTCGTGTCAATTCCGGGTCTCGGGCCCCGGCAGGCCAAGGCTTGCAGCAGGGCTACATAGACGGCGTCTTTGCGGCATCATTGGGGCCGGACCGGAAACTGTCATACAGCAACCCGGCGACCCCGGCAACGATCCACACATCCGCAAGGTTGAACACGTACCACGAGAACTCGCCAACATGGACATGGAAGAAATCGGCCACCGCGCCATAGGCGATGCGGTCGATGCCATTGCCCAGCGCGCCGCCGATGACAAGGGCAAGCGACAGCGCCTGCAGCGGCCGGTCGCTGCGCGCGCCCCAGATCCAGAAGACGATGGTGATCACAAGAGTGGCGGCGATCAGCAGCCAGCGCCCGAGCGAGCCATCCTGCTGCAGCAGGCCATAGGAAATGCCGTAGTTCCAGATCATTACCAGATCGAGAAACGGCGTGAGCTCGACCCGCCCGCGCGCGGCAATGTCATAGCCGAACAGCATCCACAGCTTGAACGCCTGGTCGATGGCCATGCCGATCAGCGCCACCCACAGGATGCGGGCGCTCATCGGCCCCCAGAATGTCGGTTTGGTCATGAAGCTTGGATCCTGGTTCTCGTCCGCGGTTTCCGGTCCACTGGGGCTCAGTCCGGCGGGCCTGCCCGGGTCGCGCGGGCGGCCAGATCCGTGCGGCTGCGCCGGTGCTCCCGGTGGGCGATATAGATGCCGCTGCCAACGATCAGGGCAATGCCGATCCAGGTCACGCCATCGGGAAAATCGCCGAACACCAGATAGCCGAACAGGGTCGCGCTGACGATTTCCAGGTAGTTGAACGGTGCGAGCACGGAGGCCGGCGCGGCGGCGAAGGCCTTGACGATCAGCCCGTGGGCGAAGAAGGAGATCGCGCCGATGATCGCGAGCAGCGCAAGGCCCGGCACCTTCGGGGCAACCGGAACGAAGTCGTCGAACCCGGCAAGCCCGCCGAAGACGAGCAAGGGACCGAGCAGCAGGCAGCCGCCCAGGCCGGCGGTGAACTGGACGCAGAGCATCGATCCCTCACCGGACAGGCGCCGGGTGACGACCAGATAGAGCGCGAACAGGAAGGCGGTGCCGAGCGGCAAGAGGGCGGTGACGCCGAAGGTGGCAAAGCCCGGACGGATGATGATCATCGCCCCCACCAGCCCGACCAGCACGGCGGCCCAGCGGCGAATGCCCACCGTCTCGCGCAGGAACAGCGCCGACAGGATGGTCAGGATCATCGGTTCGACGAAGAAGATGGCGATGGCATCGGCCACCGGCATGGTCTTCAGCGCGGTGAAGAACAGCGCGGAGGCGCCGGCCAGAAAGAAGCCGCGCAGCAGATGCGGCCACAGCCTCGGCGCGCGCAGACTGGCAAGCCCGGGACCGACAGCCGCCGTCAGCAAGGCAAACAGCATCTGGAAGGCGAAGCGACCGAAGGCGATCTGCAGCGGCGGCAGGGACGAGGAGAGATACTTGGCGCAGATGTCCATCATCGGCACCAGGAGCATTGCGCCCGACATCAGCATGATGCCGCGCATCACCGAGGCGTCGGGGGCTCCCGCGTTTGCCGTCGAGGTCATGCCGGTCCGGCCCCATTGAGTGCAAGATCGAGCGGCCCGAGCGGCTGCAACGAGGCCAGCACGGCACGTGCCTCGGCGCTGTCCCGGTTCATCTGCTCCACCAGAAGCTCGGCACTGTCGAAGGCAAGTTCCGGCCGCAGGTAGGCGGCGAAGCTCACCCGCAGGGTCTGGCCGTAGAGATCACCGCTGAAGTCGAACAGATGCACTTCCAGCAGCGGCGCGCCATTGTCGAAGGTGGGGCGTCGGCCGAAACTGGCAACGCCGTCGATCCAGCGCTCGCCGACCAGTGTCCGCACTGCATAGATGCCATGGGCCAGGCGGGTTTCTGGGGGCAGGGCGATGTTTGCGGTCGGATAGCCGAGGTCGCGGCCGCGCTGGTCGCCCCGGCGCACCTCGCTATCCACCTGCCAGCGATAGCCGAGCAGGGCATTGGCATGGACCACATCGCCCTCTTCGAGCGCCGCGCGGATGCGGCTGGAGGACACCGCCTCGCGCCCCTCGTCGGTTTCCGCCTCGACGATGGTCACGCCAAACCCGTCGGCGGCCCCCGCCTGGCGGAGGAATTCCGGCGTGCCCCGGCGGGCACGGCCGAAGTGAAAGTCATAGCCGGTCACCGCGTGGACGATCCGCAAGCGCGCCTGCAGGACATCGGCGACGAAGGTCTCCGGCTCGATGCCGGCGAACTCCCGGGTGAAGGGAATGGTCACGGCGCCGGCAAGCCCGGCGGCGGCCAGAATGCGCATCTTCATGGCCGGCGGTGTCAGGCGGAACACGGGCTTGTTCGGGTTGAACACGCTGCGCGGATGCGGTTCGAACGTCATCGCATAGGCGGGAACCCCGGCCTTTTCGGCGATGCTCATCGCCGTTTTCAGCACAACCCGATGACCGCGATGGACGCCGTCGAAATTGCCGATGGCAACGACGCCGCCGCGCAGCCGCGCGGGCAGGGCGTCCAGATCCTCGACAATGTCGAACGGGGCGGCAACAGGCAAAGACGATTGATCGGGCATCGGCAAGGACCACTGGCCGGTCGAAGGCGACCGGGGGAGGGAAAGAAGCGCGGGCGGACCCTGCCCATTCACCGGGAAAAGGTCAAGCATTGCCGTGCGGCCCCGCCGGGCCGGACGGGAGAATGCAAGGCCGACAAGGGCCTCAGTTTCGCGGGTCGACGGGATCGGCCTCGGCGCGGGTGGGCACCTTGACCACGGCCTCGCCCTCCAGCACCACCGTATCGCCGACAGAGCAGACGCAGGACAGGCGGGCCCGATTGCCCTTTTCCATCAGCTCCGCGACGGTGACGGTGACGGTGACCTCGTCGCCGATCCGCACCGGCGCTCGGAAATTCAGGGTTTGGGACAGATAGATCGCGCCCGGCCCGGGCAGCCGCGTCCCCAGGACGGCGGAAATCAGGCTGGCGGTGTAGAGTCCATGGGCGATCCGGGTGCGAAACGGGGTGCGGGCGGCGAAATGCTCGGACAGGTGAATCGGATTGCGGTCGCCGGACACTTCGGCGAAGCCGATGACGTCGGAGGAATCCACGGTCTTGGTCAGCGTCTCGCTCAAACCCGGCTTGAGGTCTTCGAAATAGAGTGTCTGCAAGACGAGCATCGACGGTCCTTTCAGGTGTCGGGAGGAATCTGGAGCCGGCGGAGGCTAGTGCTTTTTCATGGAAAGGGGAAACCGGTTTCTGCCGGACTTCGACGGATTGCCAATGCATCGGCCGGCTTTCGGGCCGCCGACAGGTTGCGCAGGCGGTGGGGGCGGGCACCAGGCGTGCAAACGGCGCGGCAAAGAAACCCGGCTGTGCATTAACGGAGTTTTCAGGGGCTCGCCGCTAGTGTCTGCCGAAGTGGGGAGGCGGGGACACGGGGCTCGTGTCTTCCTCCTGCGATCACACCGCATCAAACGACCGGTCAGACGGGTCGGGCAAATTGACAGTATGGAGTAGACAATGGCCCTTGATGTTCAGATGCCGATCCTCGTGGTGGATGACTACAAGACGATGATCCGCATCATTCGGAACCTGCTCAAGCAGCTCGGTTTCGAGGATATCGACGATGCCGCCGATGGCACCGAAGCGCTGGAAAAGATGAAGCAGCGCCGCTATGGGCTGGTCATTTCCGACTGGAACATGGAGCCGATGACCGGCTACGAACTGTTGAAGCAGGTGCGTGCCGATGCGGGCCTCTGCAAGACGCCGTTCATCATGGTCACCGCCGAATCCAAGACGGAAAACGTGATTGCCGCCAAGAAGGCGGGCGTCAACAACTACATCGTCAAGCCGTTCAATGCGCAGACGCTGAAGGGCAAGATCGAGGCCGTGTTCGCCGACTAGGCGCGGGAACAGGTCCTTGTCGATGCGACCGCAGAAAAGACGACCGGCGGCGATCCCGCCGGCGAACGGGTCCGGTCTGTCCGAAGGGGCAGGCCCTGGCGAGGACCTTGATGCGCGGGCTGAAAAGGAGAGTGACATGGGCGCTCTGAGAAAAGAAGACGTTGCCGGCCTGATTACCTTCCTTGAGAGCAACCGCGAGCGCGACGGCAGTGTGACGCTGAACGACGTGATCCAGCTTGCCGAGGAGATGACCGGCTCGATGCGCGCGTTCCTGACTGCGGTCCAGCCGACGGTGACCAAGGAGCTGACCGCGATCGCCGACGAGATCACCCGGCTGAAGGGGGAAATCCTGCAGCTTCGGCCGAACGACATGAAGGACAACCAGATCCCCGAAGCCGGGCGCGAACTGGATGCCATCGTCGACTCGACCGAGCGTGCGACCGAGACGATCATGGAAGCGGCGGAAACGATCATGGAGACCGGCGAGCAGGACCCCGATGCCTATCGGAACCTGGTCAACGACAAGATGATCGAGATCTTCGAGGCCTGTGCGTTCCAGGACATCACCGGCCAGCGGATTTCCAAGGTGGTGGCGACGCTGAATGCCATCGACGCGCGGGTTTCCGCCTTCGTCGAGCGGCTGCGGATCGCCGAGGGCGACGACGCACCGGCGGAGGAAACCGATGCCGAACGGCGCAAACGCGAGTTGATCCTGCATGGTCCGCAGCACGCGGGCGAGGGCGTGTCCCAGGACGATGTCGACAGCATGATGTCGTCCGGCGCCCAGGACGAAATCGACAAGCTGTTCGGCTGAAAGCGGCCGAACCGGGATTTCGGCGCCCGTCACCGGGCGCCTGACGAGCTGGCCAGCGTCCCCGCGAGAGTTGGCTGGTAACTGAAGGGCCGGGCACGTGATGTGCCCGGCCTTTTCTCATCTCATGGCCCTTGATCGGGGCCTTTGTCCGCTTTTCCTACCACTTCAGATAGGGTGTCGCCGCACGCGCGGTCAGGCCTTCCTCGGCAAGACGACGGCGGACAAGCGCTTCCTCCGGCGCACCGACCGGACCGAAGTCGGAGCCGTGAATGCCGCCGGTGATGAACAGCACGTCGAGCTCCTGCGCCACGGCGCCGCGAATGTCGGTCGGCAGGCCGTCGCCGATCGCCAGCACCTTGCCGCGCGGCACCGGTGCGCCGGCCATCTCGTCGAGCAGGGAAAGGGCGGCCTCATAGATCGGTGCGTGCGGCTTGCCGACGATGGTCAGTTCGCCGCCGAGATCCTCGTAAAGCCGGGCCAGCGCGCCGGCGCACCAGATCAGCCGGTTGCCGCGTTCCACCACAATGTCGGGATTGGCGCAGAGGAACGGCAGCTTGCGCGCCACCAGTCGCTCCAGCATCGGCCGGTAATCGTCCGGCGTCTCGGCTTCATCCTCGACCAGTCCGGTGCAGACGATCAGCTCCGCATCTTCCTCAGTGGCAAGGTGGATGTCGAGCCCGTCGAACAGCGGGCGGTCGCGCTCCGGGCCAATATGCAGGATCGCCTTGCCGCTGTTGGCCTCAAGCCGGGCGCGGGTGACGTCGCCGGAGGTGACCAGCCCGTCATAGGCGGCGCGCGGGACGCCGAGCCGTTCAAGCTGGGCATGGATCGGCGCGGAGGGGCGCGGCGCATTGGTGATCAGCACGACGGTGCCGCCCGCCTCTTCGCGAAAGCGCTGCAAGGCGGCGCCGGCATCGGCGAAAGCATCGACACCATTGTGCAGCACCCCCCAGACATCGCACAGCACCCCCTTGTAGGAGGGTGCGAGGTCGGCAAGGCCGGGGACGAGAAGCGGAGCGGAGGCGTTCATGCGGGAACTCTTGCTGGATGGGGGCGGTCGACGATGGGGCCGGATGTCCGGCGCGGGCGGACCATAGACGATCCGCCGGGAAAAGGAAAAGCCGGGGGAGCAGACCTGACGCGAGCTTCCTGCATGGGGTATGGAAGGGCAGGGTGGCACGCAGGCAGGCACGATTCGGGATAGCAGCACATCATGACGATCCGGCAACTCAGCGACAGGGCGATCAACCAGATCGCCGCGGGCGAGGTGATCGAGCGGCCGGCCAGCGTCGTCAAGGAGCTGGTCGAGAACGCGCTCGATGCGGGCGCAACGCGGATCGAGGTGGCCACCGCCGCCGGCGGCAAGACCCTGCTGCGCGTCAGCGACGACGGCTCCGGCATGACCCGCGCGGATCTGGCTCTGGCAGTCGAGCGCCATTGCACCTCCAAGCTCCGCGAGGACGATCTGTTCGACATCCGCAGCCTCGGCTTTCGCGGCGAAGCCCTGCCGTCGATCGGCGCGGTCTCGCGGCTGACGCTGACCTCGCGCCATGCCGATGAGCCGCATGCCTGGCAGATCGCGGTCGAGGGCGGGGCGAAAGAGGAGCCGCGCCCGGCCAGCCGCACCGCCGGCACCCAGGTCGAGGTGCGCGATCTCTTCTTCGCAACGCCGGCCCGGCTGAAGTTCCTGAAATCCGACCGGGCCGAGGCCGGCGCCATCGCCGATGTGGTCAAGCGGCTGGCGCTCGCCCATCCGCATGTGCGGTTCGAGCTTGGCGGCACCGATCGCCAGACCGTGACCTATGCGGCGGCCTCCGGCGAGACGGCGCACAAGGCGCGGGTCGCTCAGGTCATCGGTGCGGAGTTCGTCGAAAACGCGCTGACCATCGACGCGCTGCGCGAAGGTGTGCGGATGACCGGCCTTGCCGGCCTGCCGACCTTTCACCGGGCCAACACCCTGTCCCAGTATTTCTTCGTCAATGGCCGGCCGGTGCGCGACAAGCTGCTGATGTCGGCGCTGCGCGGTGCCTATGCGGATGTGCTCGCCCGCGACCGTCATCCGGTGGTGGTGCTGTTCATCGACCTTGATCCGCGCCTGGTCGATGTCAATGTCCATCCGGCCAAGGCCGATGTGCGCTTCCGCGATGCGCAGCTCGTGCGCGGTCTGGTCGTCGGCGGGTTGAAGCAGGCCTTCACCGCCGCCGGCTACCGGGCCTCCTCGCACAATGCCTCCGCCGCATTGTCGGTCTTGGGGCGGAGTGTCGCCGGTGGGCCGCAGCAACAGGCGGGCACGGTCGCCCGGCCCTATCCGCCGGCAAGTGCGCCCATGCAACATGATTGGCAGGCCTCCGCTTTCCGTCCGCTGGACGCGGGGGCGATGGCGTCCGGTGCGCCGAGCGGGCCGGAGGCCGGGACGGCCATGCCTGTGCCCGCTGCCGTGGGGCTTGCCGAGGAACAGGCGGTGATGGACCGGCTCGACGCCCCGTCCGCCGATGCCCGCGCCCATGAGGAGACGGTTCCCGATGACCGGGAGCGCCGCCCGCTCGGCGCCGCCCGGGCGCAGATCCACGAGACCTACATCATCGCCCAGACCGAGACCGGTCTGGTGATCGTCGACCAGCATGCCGCCCATGAACGGCTCGTCTATGAGCGGCTCAAGGAGGCGCTGGGCCGCCGCGAGGTGCCCCGGCAGGGACTGTTGATCCCCGAAGTGGTGGAACTGCCGGAAGAGGATGTG
The DNA here is from genome assembly GCF_020177335.1 of Stappia indica. Lineage (GTDB taxonomy): Bacteria > Pseudomonadota > Alphaproteobacteria > Rhizobiales > Stappiaceae > Stappia > Stappia indica_B. Next base: position 202,736 of record NZ_JAIVMG010000003.1, read on the forward strand.
GCGCGGCTGACCGAGCGGGCGGAGGAGCTGGAGGCGGTCGGTCTGGTGCTGGAAGCCTTCGGTCCCGGCGCGGTGGCGGTGCGCGAGACGCCGGCCCTGCTCGGCCAGATCGACATCAAGGGGCTGGTGCGCGATCTCGCCGACGATCTGGCCGAATGGGACAAGGCGACCCGGGTGCGCGAGCGGCTCGACCATGTCGCCGCGACCATGGCTTGCCATGGCTCGGTGCGCGCCGGCCGGCGAATGCGCCCGGCGGAGATGGACGCGCTGCTCCGCGACATGGAGGCAACGCCCCTGTCCGGACAGTGCAACCATGGCCGGCCGACCTGGATCGAGCTGAAACTGTCCGATATCGAGCGGCTTTTCGGGCGGAAGTAGGCGGGTTCTTCGCCGCCCGTCCGGCATTGGTGCCGAGCTTCGGCGGCGCCGTCAGTCTGTGGTTGTCAGGAACAGGATCTGGCTGTCGCCCACGGTGCGCTGGTCGAGGACGGTCACGCCTTCGGGCAGCTCCACCTCCGCCCTGGCATCTTCCTCCAGCACGGCGATGGCGCCGGGCGCCAGCCAGCCGCCGGTGATCGCCGAGGCCAGTGCGCGCTCGCCCAGACCCTTGCGATAGGGCGGGTCGAGAAACACCAGATCGAACGGCGTCATCGTGCCGCAAGGACCGAGCCGGGTGGCATCCCGGCGGAAGATCTTGGTCGCGCCGGTGAGGCCGAGCGTTTCCACATTGCGCCGGATGACGGCCCGGGCCCCGCTGGCCTCTTCGATGAAGACGGCAGCGCGGGCGCCTCGGCTCAGTGCTTCGAGACCGAGCGCGCCGGTGCCGGCGAAAAGATCCAGCACCCGGGTATCGGTGAGCACCCGGTCATGGCCATGGGCCAGCACGTTGAAGATCGTCTCGCGCAACCGGTCGCTGGTGGGCCGGGTGGAGGCCCCCGCCGGTGCGGCGAGGGCTTTTCCCTTGAAACGGCCGGCAACGATTCTCACCGCTTGCCACCCCGTGCGGGACCGCCGGGCTTACCGCCACCGGGGCGCCCACCACCGGGACGCCCACCACCGGGACGCCCACCACCAGGACGACCGCCACCGGGCTTGCCCCCGGAAGGCTGGCCACCGCCGCGCGGACCTCCGCGAGCGGGGCCTCCCGGCCTGCCGCCACCGGGCTTGCCGTCACGTGGCCCGCTGGGCTTGTCCCCGCGCGGTGACCATGCGGGGCGATCCCCACGCGGTGCGCGGTCGGGTCTGTCGCCACGCGGAGCGCGCTCGGGTCTGTCGCCACGGGGTGCGCGGTCGGGCCTGTCGCCACGCGGCGACCAAGCGGGCTTGTCGCCACGCGGTGCGCGCTCGGGTCTGTCACCACGGGGAGCACGGTCGGGCCTGTCACCACGCGGTGCGCGGTCGGGCCTGTCCCCACGGGGCGCGCGGTCGGGCCTGTCGCCACGCGGTGCGCGGTCGGGTCTGTCGCCACGGGGAGCGCGGTCAGGTCTGTCGCCACGCGGCGACCAGGCGGGCTTGTCGCCGCGCCCGCCACCCTTGCGGTCGTCCCGGTCGGTGTTTTCGTTTTGCCGCTTGTCGACGACCAGGCTGCCTTCCTCGTCCCAGATGCGGCGCGTGCGGCCTCCGCTTGCGGCTCCGCGCACCGGTTGCGGCTTAGGCTTCAGGTCATCGGTAAAGCGGAACCGGGAGCGCGGCGAAATCTTGACCGGCTTCTCGGTGAGCGCCGCGTCGTCGTGCCGCTTCGCGCTGCGGGAGCGACCCTTGTCGGCCTTGTTGTCCCGAGCCGACACCCGCGCCCGGCCTTCGCTGGCGCTTAGATAACGGCCTTCCGTGCGTTTGCCGCCAGCCGGAGCGCTGGCGCGCTTGGCTGCCGGAGCGGACGCCTTGTCCGTTTCCGGCGTCAGCAACGGAGAGTCGAAGTCGACACCCGCCTCGTCCGCCAGCCGCGATCCGAGCTGGTCGCGCAGCACCCGGCCCCGGATCTCGCGCACCTCGCCCTCGGCGAGATCGGCAAGCTGGAACGGCCCGAAGGAGACGCGGATCAGCCGGTTGACCGAGAGCCCGAGATGCTCCAGCACCTTCTTGATCTCACGGTTCTTGCCTTCGCGCAGGGCGAAGGTCATCCAGACATTGTCGCCCTGTTCCTTGTCGATCTGCGCTTCGATGGCGCCATAGAGCACGCCGTCGATGGCGATGCCCTCGGCCAGGGTGTCGAGCTGCGCCTGGGTGATGCGGCCATAGGCGCGCACCCGGTAGCGGCGCAGCCAGCCGGTGGCCGGAAGTTCGAGAACCCGCGCGAGACCGCCGTCGTTGGTCAGGAGCAGCAGGCCCTCGGTGTTGATGTCGAGGCGGCCGATCGTCAGGACGCGCGGCAGATCCTTCGGCAGGCGCTCGAACACCGTCGGCCGGCCTTCCGGGTCGGAGTTGGTGGTCACGAGGCCGCGCGACTTGTGGTGGAGCCAAAGCCGGGTGCGTTCGCGCTCGGGCAGCGGCGCATCATCGACCAGAATGGTGTCGGCAGGCGTCACGGTGACCGCCGGCGTCTTCAGGACGGTGCCGTTGACGGAAACCCGCCCGGCGATGATCCAGCTTTCCGCCATGCGGCGCGAGCACAGGCCCGCCCGGGCGATGACCTTGGCCACACGTTCGCCGGCATCCGCCTCCGGGGCGATGCGCGCCGGCGGCGGGGTCTTGTCGCGTTTGCCGCCGGCGGGGCCGGGACGGCGCTTGAGCCCGTCGCGCGGTCCGGGCTTGGCGCGGTCGCGGGAGAACGGTCGGGAGGGGCGTTTGTCTTTTGTCATGACGCGCGTCATACCAGAGCGCCGCGCGGCGCGGAAGGCAGGTTTTCGCCGATCCTGCCCGTTGTTTGCAGGATAAACACGGGTGGAACCTGCATTTCGTCTTTCCGGTATGGATTTCCTTTTCTTCCGTGCCGGTCTAGCTTGCCGGCGATGATGCAAATTGGCTCTTTTCCCCGCGCCGAAAACGGCGGTTTCATGGACGCGGCCCTCGCTGAGGCCCGCGCCGCGGCCGCGCGCGGCGAGGTGCCCATCGGCGCGGTGGTGGTGTGCGATGGCGCGATCGTCGCCGCCGATGGCAACCGCACGCTGGAACTGTCCGACCCGACCGCCCATGCGGAAATGCTGGTGCTGCGCCAGGCCTGCGCCCGTCTCGCCAGCCAGCGCCTGCCGGAGTGCGATCTTTACGTGACGCTCGAACCCTGCCCGATGTGCGCCGCCGCGATTTCCTTCGCCCGGGTGCGGCGGCTTTATTTCGGCGCCGCCGATCCCAAGGGCGGGGCGGTGGAAAGCGGCGTGCGCCTGTTCAGCCAGCCGACCTGTCACCACGCGCCGGAGGTCTATTCCGGCCTTGCCGAACAGGACGCGGCGGAACTCTTGCGCGGCTTTTTCCTGGAGCGGCGCTAAGGTCCGGTCTCAAGGTCTGACCTCACCCGCCCGGCGGCAGCACCCGGACGGTTGCCCGGGCCGGCAGTGTGCCGCGGCTGACGATCATCCCCGGCGTTTGTGACAGCTCCACCGGATAGCCCTCTTGTGCGGCACGCGCGGTGAAGCCGTCGAGCGAGCCGAAGGTATAGGCATGCATCGGGATGACAAGGCGGGGGGAGACCGCCTTCAGCACCGCCATCAGGCTGTCGAGCCGAAGGGTCGAGGCGTTGTCGACCGGGGCGAAGACAATGTCGATCTGCCCGAGCCGGGCAAGGTCTTCGTCGGTCAGGCGATGGTGCAGGTGCCCCAGATGGGCAATACACAGATCCGCCACCTCGAACACGAAGATCGAATTGCCGAGCTGGCGCGTCTCACCGTCCCAGCCGCGCGTGTTGGTCTGGAGATTGCGGATGCGCACGTCTTCCACCATCAGGTCGTGGTTCATGGGGCCGCCCTTCGGGTTCCAGCCCAGCAAGACGTGCTCGATCTCCGGATCGGGGGAAAAGGTGAAATGGGTGGAATGGGCACCGTTCATGGTGACGACGCGCGGCAGCCGCGCCGGCCGGTGGATGTTGTTGTAATCGGTGGCGATCCGGACCCCGCGCGGTGTCTCGATCTCGAAGGTGGAATGGCCGATGTAGCGGATGGCGACCTCGTCGCGGGCCAGCGCGGCGCGCAGCAAGGGCAGGCGGTCGGGGGCGCCGTTTCCGGCCAGAAGCTGGCAGGCGGCAAGCGCGGGACCGGGCAGGAGCAACAGGGTCAGGAGCAGGGCCGCGAGGCGGGAGACCAGCCGGTGCGCCGGCATGAGGTCGTGCGGACCGGCGGCGGCCGGCGGCGATAGGCGGCAAGATGGCGGCATGGCGCTCCCTCCCGGACAAAGACCCTGCGTGACCTTGTCTCAAGGATAGCGCCGCCCGGCGCCGCTTCAAGGTCACCCGGCCCGGCGGGCCTCGAAGGTCTCGATGGCGGCGGAAATCTCCCGCTTGACCATGTCGCGCATCGGCTCGGCGGCGGCGAGGATCTTGTCGGTCTTGAGGAAGTCGAGCACCCGGTAGCCGGCGATATCCGGCTTGACCAGAATGTCGGGTCGCCGGTTCTTGAGCTTCTCCAGATTGATCGACTGCATCAGGATCTGGGTGGCGCCGAAGGCCGCGTCGCTGGCACCGGGCACACTGCGGCCCTTTCGCGGGATCGGTGCGCCGATCACGTCCGAGGCGACGACAATGTCGAGATCGTCCGGCAGGGCGTCGAACGGCAGCGGGTTGACCAGACCACCATCGACCATCACCCGCCCGTCCAGCATCACCGGCTTGAACAGCGCCGGAATGGCCATTGAGGCCGCGATTGCCGGATGCAGCGGGCCGCTGGTGAGCTTGGCCTCGCAGCAGTTGAAGTAATCGGTGGCGATGATTGTCAGCGGGATTTTGAGCTCGGCGAAATCGGCCGGGAAATGCGGCCCGACGAAATGCTCCAGCACCTTCGCCGCGTCGAACTGCAAGGGGCCGGGGCTGCCGAACAGATCGCCGATCCGCCGGGGGCGCAGCTTCCACAGGCGGGCAAGCACCGCGTTGCGGTCGCGGAAGGTCTCCTCCGACACCGCGCGCAGGTCCTCGCCCGACAGCCCGCCGGCATAGCCGGCACCGAAGATCGCGCCGATGGAGGTGCCGGCAATCGCATGCGGGACCAGGCCGAGGTCATCGAAGGCCTCGATGACCGGCACATGCGCCAGGCCGCGCGCGCCGCCCCCGCCAAGCGCCAGTCCGATGCGTGGTGTCGACATATGTCCTCGCTGTTGATCCGGGATCCGAAAGGCCTTGCCTTGCCTGCCGGCGATGCGAGGGAACGTAGGCGCCTTGCCGTCCCCCTTCAAGCGTCGCCGATAGCGTGTGCCGCGATTGGCTTGTCTTGCCTTTCCCCGCCGGATGGGTCAGGAAGCAGGCGGTGCGTCTTGGCGCGGAGCGGATTTTCGGTAAGGTGCTGAAAAACGGGCTGCATCCCAGATGCCCGTGCAGTTGCCGCGCGGTCCCTCAAACCGCCCTGCCGCCGTGTCAGATGGAGAGATCGCATGAGTTCACTGACGCCATTTCACCTCGCCTTTCCCGTCGACGATCTGGAAGCGGCCCGCGCCTTCTACAAGGATGTGCTGGGCTGCCGGCAGGGGCGGGAAGCCGCCTCCTGGATCGATTTCGACCTTTACGGCCACCAGATCGTCGCCCATTGCGATGGCGAGAGGAAGGCGAAGGGGCCGATCACCAATCCGGTCGACGGCGATGCGGTGCCGGTTCCCCATTTCGGCGTGGTGCTGACCATGGACGCCTGGACCGCCCTGGCCGAGCGCCTTTCCGCGCGCGAGGACATCCGCTGGGTGATCAAGCCCAAGGTTCGCTTCAAGGGCGAGCCGGGCGAGCAGGCGACGCTGTTCATTCTCGACCCGGCCGGCAATGCGCTGGAATTCAAGGCGTTTGCCGACATGGAACAGCTGTTCGCGACCTGAAACCGGATCGTTCGACCGCTCTGTCGACCTTGATGGCGTGGGTGCATGGTGCCCCCTCGCCATTCACGATAAGGTCACCTGGTCAAGGACCTGCCGGGTGAAGAGATGCCCGACCACGTGTGAGATGCAATGGCCAGCGAACTTGCCCCGCCGTTTTTTGTCGAATCGATCCTGTTCCTGTCCGCCACGGTGGTGGCCGTGCCACTGGCCAAGCGCATCGGCCTTGGGTCGGTGGTCGGCTATCTGGCCGCCGGCATGGCCATTGGTCCGTTCGGACTGGACTTCATCCAGTCCGGGGTGGAAATCCGCGGTGTCGCCGAACTGGGGGTGGTGCTGCTTCTGTTCGTGATCGGGCTGGAGCTGGAGCCGGCCCGGCTCTGGCGCATGAAGGGGGATATCTTCGGTCTCGGCACCAGCCAGGTGCTGGCCTGCGGCGCCGCGCTCGTCGGTCTGCTCCTGCTGGCCGGGCAGCCGGTGGAAATCGCGGTGATCGCCGGTCTTGGCCTCGCCTTGTCCTCAACCGCCTTCGCCTTGCAGATCCTGCAGGAACGCGGCCATTTGTCCACCGCCTACGGTCAGCGCGCCTTTGGCATCCTGCTCCTGCAGGATATGGCGATCGTGCCGCTGCTTGCCCTGATCCCGATCCTGTCGCCCACCTCCGGACCGTCGAGCGGCTCCGATATCCTGATCGAGGTGGCGACGACGGTGGCCGCCGTGGGCGGGGTGATCGTCACCGGCCGCTATCTGCTGACGCCGTTCTTCGGCCTCTTGGCGGCAGTGCGCGCCCGCGAGGTGATGCTGGCGGCGGCGCTGCTCGTTGCGCTGGGCAGTGGCGGCATCATGCACGCCGCCGGCCTGTCCATGGCGCTGGGCGCGTTTCTTGCCGGGGTGATGCTGGCCGAATCCAGTTTCCGGCACACGCTGGAGGCGGATATCGACCCCTTCCGCTCGCTGCTGATGGGGCTGTTCTTCATCTCCGTCGGCATGGCGCTGGATCTGGGGCTGGTGGCGGCCAACTGGCAGCTCATCGCCATTGGCGTCGCGGCGGTGATGTCGATCAAGGGCGGGCTCATCTGGGGCTTGTCGCGGCTGTTCGGCTCGACCAACTCCGACGCGCTGAAGATCGCGGTGACCCTGCCGCAGGGCGGGGAGTTCGCCTTCGTGCTGTTCACCGCAGCGGCCTCGGCGAGCATTCTGCCCTATGACCAGCTCAACCTTTTGATCGCCATCGTCGTCCTGACCATGCTGATGACCCCGCTGGCTTGTCTCGCCCATGATTTTCTCGCCGGACGCTTGCGCAACCGGGGCGTGGAAAGCCATGCCATCGAGGGCTTTGCCGCGGCGAAACCGACGGTGCTGGTCATCGGCTTCGGGCGGTTCGGCATGATGGTGGCGCAGATGCTCACCTCCGAGGAAATCGAGATCACCGCGCTCGACATCCAGCCGGAGCGCATGGCCTATGCCCGCAAGCTCGGCTACAAGGTCTATTATGGCGATGCCACCCGCCCGGATGTGCTGAAGGCGGCGGGCGCCGATGAGGCGGTGCTGATCGCCCTCTGCATCGAAAACGATCAGGTGATGGCCCGGGCGATCGACCTGATCCGCTCCCACTTTCCCCAGGCCAAGCTCTACTGCCGGGCGACGGACCGGGCCCATGCGCTCGACCTGACCCGGCGCGGCGTCGAGTTCCAGATCCGCGAGACCTTCGAATCCAGCATCACCTTCGGGCGCGCGGCGCTGGAAGCGCTCGGCATCGCCGGCGAGCGGGTCAGCCAGATCGAGGACGACGTGCGGCGGCGGGATCGCGAGCGGCTGGAAATGCAATTGACCGATGGCCCGTTCGCCGGGGCGGACCGGCTGCACCAGGTGACCCCGCGCGGCGCGCGTGAAAAGCCGACCAACGCGGGACCGGCGGAGGACTAAGGGATGGGCGGGGATCTTCTTTCCGGCGCAGGGTGGGGCTGGTCAAGCCGCCCTGCGGTGGCTATCTAGGGTCCAGACTCATAAATGAGGCTGACATGGCATGGGACATGGCAAGAGGCTGCGAGGAAGGGCGTGCGGAGCGGGCTTGTTGCCCGGGCAAACGCGCTGACGACGCAGGATGAAGCCATGTCCATGTCCTTCAGGATTTGACCGGATTCCGCCTGCTCATGCGTCGCGAAAGGCTTGAAAATGAAACGCATTTCCTGCGCTTCCGCTTCTTGATCAGGCGCAATCCGCTTCAAGCTCATTTATGAGACTGGACCCTGGATGGACAATTCCCGGCGCCGCAGAACGAGACGAGGCAAGGCCATCATGAACCGATACGAATCCCCGCGTACGCCGGGTGAAGCCCGCATCCGCTATCTCGATGCGGATTTCCAGATCCTCGCGCCCGGCACCTTCGTGCGCTGCGCGGTGACCGGCGAGGCGATCCCGCTCGACGAGCTGAAATACTGGAGCGTGTCGCGGCAGGAAGCCTATGTGGATGCCGAAGCGTCGATGAAGCGCTACCGGGAATCGGGCAATCAGCCGTAAAGCACTGGGCCGGTCATTCGGCGCCCCTCGGTGGGCGCCGTCAGCCAGCGACGTTCGCGCCCGCGTCGCGAAGGCTGGGCCGAAGGAAGCGCATCAGTGCCTGCGGCTCCTCCAGCCGCATCTCCACCTCGAACACCCGCGCTTGGGTCGCCAACTCCCGAAGCGCCGGACTGGCGGCGCCCGACAGGCGCGCCATGTCCTTGGCTGTCGTCATCAGCATCAGCCCCTGGCGCTCCGCCGCCTCCAGCAGTTCGCGGGCGTCCGCCTCCGTATAGGCATGATGATCGCCGAAGGCGCGCTGCTCGACGATATCCGCCCCAAGCGCGCGCAAGGTCTCGAAAGCCTTTTCCGGTCGGCCGATCCCGGCGAAGGCCAGGACGCGTCGGCCGGCGAGCTCCGGCTGCGGGGAGGGCGTGAGCCGGGCCCGGAACACTGGACGGGCGAGACAGCGAGCCGCTGCCTGAACCGGATCACTGGCGGCGCCCGCACCGATCACCACCAGCGCATCGGCCTGCTGCAACTGCAGGCCAAGCGGCGCGCGCAAGGGCCCTGCCGGCAGGCACAATCCGTTGCCGATCCCCGTTGTCCCATCCACCAGCACCAGGCTGACGCTCTTGTGGAGTGCCGGATTCTGGAAGCCGTCATCCATGACAATGACGTCGCCGAGGGTTTGCGCGAGCTGTGCGCCGGCGACCCGGTCGGCGGCAATCACGGTGGGGCCATGGGCCGCCAGCAACAGCGCCTCGTCGCCCACCGCGAGGCTGTCATGCTGCGACGGGTCGACGCGAACCGGGCCGGAAAGCCGCCCGCCATAGCCGCGCAGCAGGAACGCCGGTTGGCGTCCTTCCTGCGCAAGCTGTTCGGCCAGCGCCAGGCAGAACGGTGTCTTGCCGGTGCCGCCGGTCACGAAATTGCCGATACAGATCACCGGCACCTTGGCCCGGCCGCGCGGCCGCGTCTGCATCCGGTACCCGGCGATCTGTCCGTAGAGCCAGCCGGCCGGCGCCAGCAGCCATGCGGCGGCCGAGCGGCTTTGACGCCACCAGAAGCCGGGGGCGGTCAGCCCGCCGCTCATCGTTCCGGTCCTTCGGGATGGGGGGCAAGATCGGAGTCGAGATAGGGGGCAAGGGCGGAAAGGGTCGCCGCCAGCGCGCCGCTCTGGGCCTCGACGAAGCGCGCCGCCCGCCGGGCCCGATCCTGCCGCGCCTCCGGGCTGTTCAAGAGCGTTTCGACCGCATCCGCCAGCGCCATGTCATCGGCGACGATTTCGATGCCGCCGGCCTCGATCAGCGGGTGGTAGATGTCTTCGAGGACCCCGAAATTGGGTCCCGCCAGCAGGGCGGTTTCCAAACGGGCCGCTTCCAACGGATTCTGGCCGCCGCCGCCAGGGATGAGGGTCTTGCCGATGAAGGCGACCGGCGCGAGCCGGTAGTAGAGGCCCATCTCGCCGATGGTATCGCCGATATAGATGTCATGCGCCTCGGTGAGGGCTTCGCCGGCCGAACGCAGCGCCACGCGCAGCCCCTTGGCGCACAGCATCTCGGCAATCTCCGGGCCGCGCTCCGGGTGGCGCGGCACGAGGATCGACAGCAATCCCGGCAACCGGTGACGGAGGTCAATATGGACCGCGCCAATGATCGCCTCTTCGCCGTCATGGGTGCTCGCCGCCAGCCACGTGGGCCTGGTGCCGATGGCCTGCTGCATCAAGGCCAGTGCCTGCGGATCGGCGGCAAGGGTGGCGCTGTCGATCTTCAGATTTCCGGCAACCTCGACCTGAGCGACACCCAGCGCGCGCAGCCGGTCGGCGTCTTCCTGCGTTTGCGCCAGGGACAAGGCGATGCGGGGGAACAGCTGGGCCGCCAGCGGGCGGAGCTTCCGCCAGCCGCGCGCCGAGCGCGGCGACATGGTGGCACTGGCGGAGATCAGCGGAATGCCGCGCGCGGCGAGCGCGGTGATGGTGGCGGGCCAGATCTCCGATTCCATGACGATGGCAAGGTCCGGTCGCCAGTGGTTCAGAAACCGGTCAAGATTGGGCGGGGTGTCATAGGGCACGTACTGATGGAACGCACCGGCGGGAAGGCTGGCGGCGGCGATCCGCGCCGAGGTGACCGTGCCGGTGGTCACCAGCACCGGGCCATGGGTCTTGGCAAGTGTGCCGATCAGCGCGCGCGCGGCATTGAGTTCGCCCACGCTGGCGGCATGAAGCCAGACAAGGCGTCCTTCCGGCCGGGGCAGGGACGGATGGCCGAAGCGCTCGCCGCGCCGCGCCGGATCCTCCTTGCCGCGCTCCGCGCGCCGGGCATGCACCCGCCGCAGCCCCGGGCCGGCGAGGGTGCCGAACAGCCGGTAGGCGGCCAGGAGGGCCTTGCCGATGAGTTGCGACAGCCAGCCGGCCTTGGCCGGCGGCAACGCCGGCGCGCCCGGCGGGCCGGAGGCTGCCGGCTCGGTCGCTGGACGATCTGGTGTCGGTGTGGTCATTTTTGCCGGGCCAACTGCCACGCCCGCTCTGTCGCGGCGTTCATATTGTCTTCGAGCTGTCGCCGCAGATCCTCGCACAGCGCCTCGTCCGCGTCTTTCGGAACCGTCACCGGTTCGCCGGCGGCAATGATCATGCGGCTGAACGGCAGGTTGATCGTCGCCCGGTCCCAGGTGCCAAGGGTGATGTGCCGGCTGGTGGCGATGGCGATCGGAAAGATCGGCCGGCCCGAATGCCGCGCCAGGGTGATGATGCCGGCCCCGGCGATCCGCGAGACCTTCGGCACATCGGCGGACATGGCGACGAAGCCGCCGGCCTTCAGCACATTGAGCGCTTCGATGAAACCGCGCAACCCGCCACGCTTGGAGATTTGATGCGCCTTGTGCGCGCCGGAGGCGCGAATCGTGCCAAGGCCGAGCTTGCGCGCGGCGATGGCGTTGATCTCGCCATCGGCGGAGCGCGAGATCATCACCCTGACATCCCAACCCTCGGGCCGGGCAAAGGGCATCAGGAAATGCTGACCGTGCCAGCTGGTGACGATCGCCGGGCGATTGTCGCCCATGATCTCGTTAAAGTTCGGCGGATCGAAGCGCAGCTTGCTGGTCCGGCGCACCAGGCGCAGGTAGCCGGCCAGGAGAGCGCCACCGGCATTGACGACGAGCGGATGCCGGCCGATGCGTTTCAGCATGGCCGGCCTCGCTGCCGTACTGCGGTCTGTGCCGGGGAAAGCATGCCGTTCGGCTTATTCGCCGACCGTCTCGGGGTCGAGCAGCCGATGCATGTGAACGATGAAATACCGCATATGCGCATTGTCGACGGAGAGCTGCGCCTTCTCTTTCCAGGCTTTGTGGGCGCTGGCGTAGTTGGGGTAGATGCCGACGATGTCGAGGTCTTGCAGATCGCGGAACGTCAGGCCTTCGACGGATTCCAGCTCGCCGCCGAATACGAGGTGCAGAAGCTGCTTCGGTGTTTCTTCGCGGGTCATTCTTCAGTCTCCGAGGGACATATGCGGTGCGGCGCCGCCCATTATATCAGGTCGGCCAGGATCGGGCGCAGCGGGGCTACGAGCGCCTCCGGACCGGCCAGTAGGGCTGGATGACGGACATTGGCGCGGTTGTACAGAACCGGACCGCCGTGCATGGCCTCCAGGCGCCCGCCCGCTTCCTGCACCAAAAGATCGGCTGCCGCAAGGTCCCAGTCGCAGGCGCGCTCCCGCGCCGCAGCAAGGTCGATCCGTCCGGCGGCGACAAGGGCGATGCGCAGCGCCAGCGAGGGGACATAGCCGCCGTAGACGACACCGGCCCGGCGCACCGCCTCCTGCGTGACCATCGGCTTGGGGCCGGCAAGGCGCGCGCCTTCCAGTGTCGGCATTGTGGAGACCCGCAAGGGTTGTCCATTCAGAGCCGCACCGCCGCCGACGGTGGCGGTGTACATCTCGTCGCTGGCCGGCCGGTAGACGGCGGCGGCGACCGGGCGTCCGGCCTCCACCACGGCAACGGCAACCGTCCAGTCCGGCGAGCCGGCGAGGAAGGCGCGGGTGCCGTCGATCGGATCGACAATGAAGGTGCGGGCCATGCCTAGGCGGGCAGGGTCGTCCGCCGTCTCCTCCGACAGCCAGCCGTAGCCGGTGCGCGCGCCGCGCAGCAGTTCGGCCAGATGTCGGTCGACGGCGATATCGGCCTCGGAGACCGGGGAATCATTGTCCTTGGTCCAGCGCTTCGGGTCGTTCCGGAAAAAACTGAGCGCCATCTGCCCGCCCCGGCGGGCCGCATCCACCAGAAGGGTCAGGTCATCGAGATTGGCGGTGTCGTCACTGGCCGGCAATGGTCATGTCCTTCACCAGAATGCTGGGCGTGGCAAAGGCCGAGCGGGTATCGAGGTCGCTGGCCGGGACGAGGCCGGCGAACATCTCCTTGAGATTGCCGGCCAGGGTGATCTCGCTCACCGGATAGGCGATGGCCCCATCCTCGATCCAGAAGCCGGACGCGCCGCGCGAGTAATCGCCGGTGATGCCGTTGACACCATGTCCGATCAGGTCGGTGACCAAGAGACCGGTGCCGATCTCAGCCAGCATCTCTTCCTGAGACAGGGGCCCGGGGGCGAGGGTAAGATTGGTGGCGCCAGGCGCGGGGCCGGCGCCGCCGCGCGTCGCCCGTCCGTTCGGCGCAAGGCCCAGTTCGCGGGCGCTGGCGGTGTCCAGCAGCCAGTCGGTGAGCCGTCCGTCCTCCACCAGCGTCATGGGCAGGGCGGGGCAGCCCTCGCCGTCGAATGGCCGGCTGGCGGCGCCCCGGGGCAGGGTCGGGTCGTCGGTGATGCGGATGCCTTCGCCAAACACCTGCTCGCCGCGACAGGCTTTCAGGAAGCTGGTGCCCCGGGCAATGGCCGCGCCGTTGATCGCCGAGGTGAAGTGACCGAGCAGGGAGCGCGCGGCGCGCGGCTCATACACCACTGGCGCGGTGCGGGTGGAGAGCTGCCGCGGGTTGAGCCGGGCGACGGCACGTTCCCCGGCGCGCCGGCCGATCTCCTCGCTGGCATCCAGCTCGTCAAGATAGGTGCGGCTGTCGAAGTCGTAGTCCCGCTCCATCTTGGTGCCTTCGCCGGCGATGGCGGTCACCGAGACGCCGTGCCGGGAGACCAGATAGCCGCCGCGAAAGCCGTGGCTGGTAGCGAGAACGAGACCGCCGAGCCGCCAGGAGGCGCTGGCGCCGCCGGATTTGGTAACGCCCGAGACCGCAAGAGCGGCAGCCTCGGCGGCGCGGGCGCGCTCGCTCAGCGCCGCCGCGTCGACGGTGGTCTCGTCAAGAAGGTCAAGCGCGGGGATCTCGGACGCCAGCGCGTCGGCATCAGCAAGACCGGCATAGGGGTCTTCCGGCGCGACCCGGGCCATCGCCACGGCCCGCTCGGCGAGCGCATCCGGATCGTTGAAGGAATTGGCGGAGACGCTGGCCACCCGGCGGCCGCTGAACACCCGCAAGGTGACATCGTCGCCTTCCGAGCGGTCGCTTTCCTCGGTCCGGCCATCGCGCACGTCGAGCGACAGGGACACACCGGTCACGGCGACGACATCGGCGGCATCGGCCCCGGCGCGTTTGGCGGCGGCAACGAGGCGTTCCGCATCGGCCATCAGTTTCGACTGGTCAATCTGCTGGAGCATGGTTCGGTCCTTGCGGGGAGAAAGAGACTGTCCGGCGCGCCGGCGACCCTATTGCCCGGCGGCGGCGGCTGCAAGGCGGTGCGAGCGGTTCGGTGAGGATTTGTTGATCCTGTTCGGTGACCTTTCCCTAACCCTCTTCGACGAGGGAAAAAGTTAACCGTGCTTGTTAAGCCGATCGCGAGCCCTGGTTGCTAGGCTACGTCCATCAGAGACCTGCAAAATAATAGGTCCGATGGAGAGCGAATTGAGCCGTCAAACAGCCACTCAGGAAGCCACTGCCACAGGATCGGGCCGCGCTACGCGGCTCGATCCGGCGCAGATGCCGCACCGCTTCGCCGCACGCGGCGAACCGCTTCGCACCGGCGCCGAGGCGCCCCCGGTCGACGTTTATATCGATCGGGACATGGTCATCGTCAAACGCCGGCTTGCCGGCCTGCCGCTGACCCTCGTTCAGCCGGTGTCGATGTTCCTCGGGGTCTTCGCCGAGGTTCTGCCCGGCGCGCTGCCGGGCGGGCTGAAGGTCCGCATCGGTCTGAAGCACCGCGATCCGGCCCTGTCGATCGAACTGGCCACCAGCGACAGCATCGAAGGTGTCGCCGACGACTGGTGTGCCTGGGGGCGGGCGCTGTCGCTGCCGCTCCTGATGATCGAGCCGGACGGAAGCTGTCAGGATCTTGGCGCCGCCACCGGCGATCTGGCCGGCCGCGCGCCCTTGCCCCGCCGCCGGGTGACGGCCCTCACCGGGCATCGTCCGCGCTTCCTGATGCGGCGCAAGCCCGGCACTGGCGCCAACCTTCTGCGGGTTCATCGGGGCGAGCGTGAGATCATCGCCCGCACCTGAGGGCACGCGAAGAGCGCCGATGCGGGCAGGGGCTCAGAGCAGCCCCTGCACCAGGGCATCGGCGACAAGGCCGAGAAACAGGACCCAGCCATAGCGGCCATTGGAGCGGAACAGCTTCAGGCACTGGTCCGGATCGTCGATATCCAGCGTCACGATCTGCCACAGAAGGTGCAGGAGCCCAAGGGCCAGCCCGGCGAAGGCGGCCGGGCCTGCATCGGCGAGCGAAAACGCCAGAGCGAACAGCACGGTGGCGCCGCCATAGAGCAGTGCCAGCACTGGTTTGGTCCAGTCGCCGAACAGCCGGGCGGTCGAATGCACCCCGACCAGCGCATCGTCTTCCTTGTCCTGATGGGCGTAGATGGTGTCGTAGCCGATGGTCCACAGGATGCCGCCGGCATAAAGCAGGATCGGCGACCACGCGAGCGAGCCGAAATATGCCGCCCAGCCCATCAACGCCCCCCAGGAAAAGGCGAAGCCGAGGAACAACTGCGGCCAGCTGGTCACCCGCTTCATGAACGGATAGACCGCGACCACGGCGAGCGAGGCGAAGCCCAGCACGATGGTGAAGCTGTTGAACTGCACCAGCACCACAAGCCCGGTCAGCGCCTGGGCGATCATGAACAGCTTGGCTTGCAGCGGCGAGACCTGGCCGGAGGGCAGCGGCCGGGAGCGGGTGCGCGCGACCTTGGCGTCGATGTCCTGGTCGACGAGGTCGTTGTAGGTGCAGCCGGCACCGCGCATCGCCACCGCGCCGATCAGAAACAAGAGCAGATGCCAGGGATTGGGCCAGGGGGCGCCGGCGGCAATCGCCGCAAGGGCCGAGGACCACAGGCACGGCCACAGCAGCAGCCACCAGCCGATCGGCCGTTCCCATCTGGCAAGGCGGGCATAGGGGCGCAGCCATGCCGGGGCGCGCCTGTCGACCCAGTGTCCCTTGACCGCATCGGCGACCTGTCCGCCGTTCATGTCCTGCTGCATTCTCGGTTCCCGTCAGCCTGTCGCATGTATCCGCGCAACCGCCAGAACGTTCGGCGTTCAGGGGGCATGGAAGGGGCGAACCTGCCCTTAGCATTGGCCTTGCGCAAGATCGATCCCGTTGCCCGGGTGATACGGCTTTTGCGCGGCAAGGGGAAGGGGCCGATGCTCTCGCGCCGCCCTTGCTGCTGCCGCCGCCGCCGGAGTGCCCTGAAGGCGAAAACTCGGCGCGAAACAGGCCTGAGGGCTTGTGAACCGGCGGGAGTGCGATTAGGCAGACCGGGAACGGCGGGCCGGCAGGACTACGGCCCGATGCCTTGCGATGATGACAGCCACACGATCAAACGCCATTTGATCGGCAACTGCCGGGGACAGGATGAACATACTCTTGATCGGTTCGGGCGGCCGCGAACACGCCCTTGCCTGGGCCATTGCTCGCTCGCCCCTGACCTCCATCCTCTACGCCGCGCCGGGCAATGCGGGGATCGCCGAACACGCAACCTGCGTGGCACTCGATCCGGCCGATCATGGCGCCGTGCTCGCCTTCTGCCGCGACATGCAGGTCTCGCTGGTGGTGGTCGGGCCGGAAGCGCCGCTCGTCGCCGGGCTGGTGGACGATCTGGCCGCCGCCGGCATTGCCGCCTTCGGTCCGAGCCGGGCCGCCGCCGCGCTGGAAGGGTCGAAGGGCTTCACCAAGGATCTGTGCGCCCGCGCCGGAATCCCCACCGCCGCCTATGGCCGCTTCTCCGAGGCTCAGGCCGCCCGCGACTACGTGACCCGGCAAGGCGCGCCCATCGTCGTCAAGGCCGATGGCCTGGCCGCCGGCAAGGGTGTCGTCGTCGCCGAGACCGTTGAGGCCGCACTGGCGGCGGTCGATGCCTGTTTCGACGGCGCCTTCGGCGAGGCCGGCGTCGAGGTGGTCGTGGAGGAATGCCTGGTCGGCGAGGAGGCGAGCTTCTTCGTTCTGTCCGACGGCACCAACGCGCTGCCGCTGGCCACCGCCCAGGATCACAAGCGGGTGGCCGATGGCGACACCGGCCCCAACACCGGCGGCATGGGCGCCTATTCCCCGGCGCCGGTGATGACGCCGGAGGTGGTCGACCGCACCATGCGCGAGATCATCGAGCCGACCATCCGCACCATGGCGGCGGAAGGCACCCCGTTCCGGGGCGTCTTGTTCGCAGGGCTGATGATCACCGCCGAGGGACCGAAGCTGATCGAGTACAACACCCGGTTCGGCGATCCGGAATGTCAGGTGCTGATGATGCGGCTCGTCGACGACATCGTGCCGCTCTTGATGGCCTCCATCGAGGGCGGGCTCGACAAGCTCACGCCGCGCTGGCGCGAGGAAGCCGCACTCTGCGTGGTGATGGCGGCCAACGGCTATCCGGGCAGCTATGAAAAGGGCACGCCGATCAACGGGCTCGATGCGCTGGGCGACATGACGGACGTGAAGGTGTTCCACGCCGGCACCCGCCGCGACGGCGAGCAGCTTCTGGCCAATGGCGGCCGGGTGCTCAATGTCACCGCTCTGGGGGCGAGCGTCGGCGCCGCCCACGACCGCGCCTACGAGGCGGTCGGCCGGATCGACTGGCCCGGCGGCTTCTGCCGCTCCGACATCGGCTGGCGTGCGGTCGCCCGGGAGACGGACACCCGCGCGGCGGAAAGCTGACGCGAGAAAAAAAGAGGCGGGCTCCCGGCCCGCCTCGAACAAAATAATCTCGCCCCAAAAGACGTTGATCAGGCGATGTCGCTCAGGTGGCGGTGCCGCCAATCGTCATCTTGTTGATGCGCAAGGTCGGCTGGCCGACACCGACCGGCACGCCCTGGCCCTGCTTGCCGCAGGTGCCGATGCCCGGATCGAGCGCCATGTCGTTGCCGATCGCCTCGATGCGGGTCAGCGCGTCCGGCCCGTTGCCGATCAGCATGGCGCCCTTGATCGGCGCGCCGATCTTGCCGTTTTCCACCCGGTACGCTTCGGTGCAGGAAAAGACGAACTTGCCGGAGGTGATGTCCACCTGACCGCCGCCGAAGGAAACGGCATAGATGCCGTCCTTGACCCCTTCGAGGATCTCCGCCGGGTCGCGGTCGCCGGCCAGCATCACCGTGTTGGTCATGCGCGGCATGGGAATATGGGCGAAGGACTGGCGCCGGCCGTTGCCGGTGGAGCCGGTGCCCATCAACCGGCCGTTCTGCCGGTCCTGCATGTAGCCGGTGAGAATGCCATCCTCGATCAGCACGGTGCGGCTCGTCGGCGTTCCCTCATCATCGACCGTCAGCGAGCCGCGCCGCGCATGCAAGGTGCCGTCATCGACGATGGTCACGCCTTTGGACGCGACGCGCTGCCCCATCAGCCCGGCGAAGGCGGAGGTTTTCTTGCGGTTGAAGTCGCCTTCAAGTCCGTGGCCGACGGCCTCGTGCAGAAGGATGCCGGGCCAGCCATTGCCCAGAACCACGTCGAAGCTGCCGGCCGGGGCGGGGACCGCCTCCAGATTGACCAGCGCCTGCCTCAGCGCTTCATCGACGCCTGCCTTCCAGCCTTCCGGTGTGAGGAACCCTTCCAGCGCCGACCGGCCGCCGAAACCATGGGAACCCGCTTCCTGGCGGTCGCCCGAGCCCGCGACCACGGACACACCGAAGCGCACCAGTGGGCGAATGTCGCGCACCCGATAACCGTCGGCGCGCAGGATATCGACCACCTGCCAGGAGGCGGCGAGCGAGACCGTGACCTGCCGCACCTTCGGGTCCCGGGCGCGGGCATAGGCGTCGATTTCCTGCAACAGGGCGACCTTCTCGCCAAACCCCATGGCGCCGAGCGGATTGTCGTCGGTGTAAAGATGACGGTTGGTGCGCTGCGGCGGTTCGGCATAGACGCCCGAATGGCCGCGGGCGATGGCCCCGGCCGCCTCCGCCGCACGGGTCAGGGCAGCGGCGGAAATCTCGCCGGAATGGGCGTAGCCGGCGGCCTCGCCGGCGACGGCCCGGAGGCCGAAGCCCTGGGTCGTGTCGTAATTGGCGGCGCGCAGGCGCCCGTTGTCGAAGACGAGGCTTTCCGACTGGCGGTATTCCAGGAACAGCTCGCCATCGTCGGCGTGCCCGAGGGCGGTGTCCATGATGGCGCGGGCGTTCGCTTCGCCAAGCCCGCCCAGTTCCAGAAGATCGGTGACGGGTTCACGCATGCGCGGACCTCCCTGTTTGGACCTCGGGCAAGGGAACCCAGGGTCGGTTGTCGGCGCGGCAGACGGCAGGCACCATGCACCCTGTGCCAGCGCGGGGCCGCCGATGATATCCGACCGCCCCGGCGAATGGCGAGTATCGGAAGGGCTCAGGGCAGGGCGGCGAAGCCGTCGGAAAAGCCCTTCAGGGAGATCGGGATGCCGATGCCCTCTTCCGGCGTCTGGAAGATGACGAAGGTGGCGGCCTGTCCCTTGCGCATCTTGTCGATGAGATCGTCTTCCATGACCACCTCGACGATGCAGCCATTCGGCAGGCAGCGGACGAAGCCGACCCGGCCGACATCGGCATCGTCGACGCGCATGCCGAGGCCCATCGGCAAAAGCACCCCGAGCGGCGCCAGGACGCGCAGCAGGCGGGACTTCTTGTCGGCGGTCTTCAGCACGATGACGGACAGGCCGACATTTTCCCGATCATCGGCGGTGACGTTCTGAATCAGCGCGCATTGCTCGCTCTGGGCACCGGCCGGCGTGTCGCATCGCATCTGCCAGTCGCCATGCACGGAGCGGACCGCGCCTTGCGCGAAGGCGGCGCTGGTGCCGGACACCGCATGGGCGAGAACAAGGACAGCGACCAGGGCGGGGCGCATCATCGACAAAAGGCGGCTGGGCACTGGCAGGGCTCCGTTCTTTCCCGGGACGAGACGTTCAAGGGCGCGGCGACCGCAGTTTGATTCGCGGGCGCTCGCTTCCTGTCTGGTTTTCAACCCTTGAAAGGTCGATTTCAAGGCGAAAGGCCGCTCCAAGGGTTTTCTGTGGGGTGTGATTGGCGATCCGGCGGGATCCTGCGCGCATTTGACACCTTCACAGGGCGATTTGGCCCGGATTCCGGACATTCCGGACGGGAGCCCTTGCGCGGGCGGGCCGCTTGTGGTTTTTCATCCCGGCTTTGATTTCGGTCAATCGGGGCTGCGGCGTTTTGACGCCCCTCCGGTGGGCCGCTCGCACGGTGCGTGGGAATATGCGTAAATTGCCGGATCAGGGTGCGACATCGTGACCGGGGGCTGAACGGCCCGCCGTCAGGAGGCCCCGGCCATCGGCCGGGTGACACGGTGACACCGGCAGGATTTTTTATTTGGACCCGGGGAGCAGGATTGCGCGGGTCAGACAGGGGGAGCACGGACGTGACACAGTTGGTCAGGCGTCTGAGGACGTTTGCGGCATCGGGCGCCGCGGCGATGACGGGTCTTGCGGCGGTCGCCGGACAGGCATGGGCAGCCCAGCCGACGCCGTGGCAGATGGGGCTGCAGCCAGCCGCCTCCGGTGTCATGAGCGATATTCGCTGGTTCAACGATTTCACGCTCATCATCATCACGGTGATCACGCTGTTCGTGCTGGCGCTGCTGCTCTGGTGCGTGTTCCGGTTCAACGCCAAGGCCAATCCCACCCCGTCGCGGACCTCGCATAACACCATGATCGAGGTGGTCTGGACGCTGGTGCCGATCCTGGTGCTGGTGATGATCTCGATCCCCTCCTTCCGGCTGCTGTACAAGCAGGTCGACGTTCCCGCGTACGACATGACCATCAAGGCCACCGGCTACCAGTGGTACTGGGGCTATGAGTATTCCGACGAGGGCATGGAGGAACTGGCCTTCGATTCCTACATGCTGCGCGGTGAGGACCGTCTGGCGCGGGCGGAGGCGTTCAAGCGCCCGGTCGAGGAATATCCGCGCCTTCTGGCCGTCGACAACGAGTTGATCGTGCCGGTCGGCAAGGTGGTGCGCATGCAGATCACCGCCGCCGATGTGTTGCACTCCTTCGCCATGCCGGCGTTTGGCGTGAAGATCGACGCGGTGCCGGGGCGTCTCAACGAGACCTGGTTCAAGGCGGAGCAGACAGGCATCTACTACGGCCAGTGCTCTGAGCTGTGCGGCAAAGATCATGCCTTCATGCCGATCGCGATCCGTGTGGTTGAGGAGGAGCAATTCGCGGCCTGGGCGGAGGCAGCCAAATCGGACGTGGAAGAGGCGACCAAGGCGCTGATGGCGTCCCTGGCAAGTGCCAAGACCACTGCGGATGCAGGCGCGTCCGCAGCAGTTGAAGTGGCGGCCCGCTAAGGTCCGGATTGAGGAATAGCCAGGGCGCGGGGCCTCGCGGTCTCCGCCGCCGATGGAAAGCAGACGTATCAAAGGGAGCTGGATGATGGCCTATGCAGCGCAGGCGCAGGGCGACCACGACCATCCGACAGGGTGGACGCGCTGGGTCTATTCGACCAACCACAAGGACATTGGCGTCCTTTATCTGATCTTCGCGATCATTGCCGGCATCATCGGCGGCGCGCTCAGCGTCGGCATCCGCATGGAGCTGCACGAGCCGGGCATGCAGATCTTCTCCGATCCGCATATGTTCAATGTGTTCACCACCTCCCACGGCCTGATCATGATCTTCTTCATGGTCATGCCGGCGCTGATCGGCGGCTTTGCGAACTTCTTCGTGCCGATCATGATCGGGGCGCCGGATATGGCGTTCCCGCGCATGAACAACATCTCCTTCTGGCTGTTGCCGCCAGCCTTCCTGTTGCTCCTGCTGTCGCTCTTCGTCGAAGGCCCGGCGGGCGGCACCGGCGTTGGCGGTGGCTGGACGCTCTACCCGCCGCTGTCCTCAGGTGGTCCTGAAGGTCACCCGGGACCGGCAGTGGACATGGCGATCCTGGCGCTGCATGTCGCCGGCGCCTCGTCAATCCTCGGCGCCATCAACTTCATCACCACCATTTTCAACATGCGCGCCCCGGGCATGACGCTGCACAAGATGCCGCTGTTCGCCTGGTCCGTGCTGGTCACCGCCTTCCTGCTGGTCCTGTCCCTGCCGGTGCTGGCCGGCGGCATCACCATGCTGCTGACCGATCGCAACTTCGGCACGACCTTTTTCGCTCCGTCGGGCGGCGGTGATCCGATCCTGTTCCAGCATCTGTTCTGGTTCTTCGGGCACCCGGAAGTGTACATTCTGATCCTGCCGGCCTTCGGCATCGTCAGCCACATCATCTCCACCTTCGCCCGCAAGCCTATCTTCGGCTATCTCGGCATGGCCTACGCCATGGTGGCGATCGGCGTGGTCGGCTTCATCGTCTGGGCCCACCACATGTACACCGTCGGTCTCGACGTCGACACCCAGGCCTATTTCGTCGCGGCGACCATGGTGATCGCGGTGCCGACCGGCGTGAAGATCTTCTCCTGGATCGCCACCATGTGGCAGGGGTCGATCACCTTCAAGACGCCGATGCTGTGGGCGGTCGGGTTCATCTTCCTGTTCACCGTCGGCGGCGTTACCGGCGTGCAGCTCGCCAATGCCGGCCTCGACCGGGTGATGCATGATACCTACTACGTGGTGGCACACTTCCACTACGTGCTGTCGCTGGGTGCGGTGTTCGGCATCTTCGGTGCCTGGTACTACTGGTTCCCGAAGATGTTCGGCTACATGTACAACGAGACCATCGGCAAGCTGCACTTCTGGATCACCTTCATCGGTGTGAACCTGGTGTTCTTCCCGCAGCACTTCCTCGGTCTTGCCGGCATGCCGCGTCGCTATGTCGACTATCCGGATGCGCTGGCCGGCTGGAATGCGGTCTCCTCCTGGGGCTCCTACATTTCCGCCTTCGCCGTTCTGGTGTTCCTGGCGGGCGTTGCCGAGGCCTTCTCCAGGAAGCGGGTCGCCGGGGACAATCCCTGGGGCGAGGGGGCAACGACGCTGGAGTGGACCCTGTCCTCGCCGCCGCCGTACCACCAGTTCGAGACGCTGCCGCGCATTCGCTGAACGGCACAAGGGGCGGCCTGCCGATGAGGCGAGGCCGCCCGCTTCCGAACCAGGCAGCGCCGGATATCTGGCGCGGCCGCAGGCAGGCGAGCATCCTGCCGCCAGGATCGAAACACCGGCACCGCCGGGAAACCGAGAGCAGCCCTCATGTCGCTGGCCGAAATTCGCGAGACATCATTTGAGGAAACCGCCGGTTTCGGCGGCCAGGGCGCCGTCGGCGACTATATCGCGCTGCTGAAGCCGCGGGTGATGTCGCTGGTGATCTTCACTGCGCTCGTTGGCGTGCTGATCGCCCCGGGCAGCCTGCATCCGGTGCTGGCCGCCGTTGCGGTCCTGTGCATCGCGGTGGGCGCCGGCGCCTCCGGCGCGCTCAACATGTGGTACGACGCGGATATCGACCGGGTGATGTCGCGCACCCGCTCACGCCCCATTCCCGCTGGCCGGATCGAGCCGGGCGAAGCCCTTGCCTTCGGCCTGACGCTCTCTGCCTTCTCCGTCGCCGTGCTGGGCCTTGCGGTCAACTGGCTCGCGGCGGGCCTTCTTGCCTTCACCATCTTCTTCTATGCCGTGGTCTACACCATGTGGCTGAAGCGGGCGACGCCGCACAACATCGTCATTGGCGGTGCGGCCGGCGCCTTTCCGCCGATGATCGGCTGGGCGGCGGTGACCGGTACGGTCACCCTTGAGAGTGTCGTTCTGTTCCTGATCATCTTCATGTGGACGCCGCCGCATTTCTGGGCGCTGTCGCTGTTCAAGCGCGGCGACTACGAGGCGGCGCGCATTCCGATGCTGCCGGTGGTCGCCGGCGAGGACGTGACCCGGACCCAGATCCTGGCCTACTCGGTGGCGCTCGCTCCCATCGGCGTGTTGCCGGCGGTGCTTGGTTTTGCCTCGTTGGTCTACGGCATCGCCGCCACGGTGCTGGGCATCGCGTTTGTCTTCTATGCGCTGCAGGTCTATCGCCGCCGCGAGGGCGAGGCCGCCCGCAAGGCGGCGGTCGGCCTCTTTTCCTTTTCGCTCCTCTACCTGTTCCTGATCTTCTCCCTGCTGCTTGGCGACACGCTGGTGCCCGCCGTCATCGGAGCGATCTGGGCATGACCGGGCAGAACCTTCACGAGGACGGCATTCGCCTGACCGAGGAACAGAAGCGGCGCCAGCGCAGTCGCTCCGTTGCCATCGGTCTGGCGCTCGCCGGGCTCGTCGTGCTGTTTTTCGTCATCACGCTGGTGAAGATGGGGCCCGGTGTTTTCAACCGGCCCTTGTAAGAGGCAGTGGCGGTCATGGGTGACAGAAAGCCTTCCGAACAGCCGGTGGACACCTCCACCGGCATGGCGCGCTCCAACCGGCGGGTCGCCATTGCGGTCTGCGGCGGCGTGCTGCTGATGGTCGGCGCGGCCTATGCGGCCGTGCCGCTCTACGAGGTCTTTTGCAAGGTGACCGGCTATGGCGGGACCACCCAGCGCGCCGCGGAGGCGACGGGGGAGATCATCGACCGCAAGATCACCGTGCGCTTCGACGGCAACGTCAACGCGGCGCTGCCCTGGGGCTTCAAGCCGAAGGTCCATGCGGTGACGCTCAGGATGGGCGAGACCGCGCAGATGGCCTATCTGGCCACCAACAAGGGGCCTGATTCCACCGTGGGCACCTCGGTGTTCAACGTGACGCCCTTCGCCGCCGGGGCCTATTTCAACAAGATCGAATGCTTCTGTTTCACCGAACAACCGCTGAAGGCGGGCGAAACGGTGGAGATGCCGGTGCTCTTCTTCATCGATCCGGACATGGACAAGGACGAGCACCTGAAGCACATCAAGGAGATCACCCTCTCCTACACCTTCTTCCCGGCGGAAACGCCGGAAACGCCGGTCGCCGCGCGCGGCACGGCGGAGGGAACGAAAAACCAATTGTAGTTGCGCAGCCCGTTTGAACCGGGCTCAACTGATCGGGGGAGACTGCCCATGGCACATGCCAAGAACCACGACTACCATCTCGTCGAGCCGAGCCCCTGGCCGTTTCTGGGCGGCATCGGTGCCTTCATCATGGCCATCGGCGCGGTCGGGCTGTTCCGTTTCACCCAGGAAAAGGACTTCACCCTCTTCGGCATCGACCTTGCCGGTTGGGGCATCTTCGCCGTCGGCACGCTGGTCGTGCTTTATGTGATGTTCGGCTGGTGGCGCGACACGGTGCGCGAATCCCTTGCCGGCGATCATACGCCGGTGGTCCAGTTGCACCTGCGCTATGGCATGCTGCTGTTCATCGCCTCGGAAGTGATGTTCTTCGTCGCCTGGTTCTGGGCGTTCTTCGATGCCTCGCTGTTCACCAATGAGGCGCAGCAGTTCGCCCGGCTCGAGGTGACCGGCGGTGTGTGGCCGCCCGAGGGCATCCAGACCTTCGACCCCTGGCACCTGCCGCTGCTGAACACGCTGATCCTCCTGACTTCGGGCACCACGGTGACCTGGGCGCATCATTCGCTGCTGCACAACGACCGCGACGGTCTGAAATGGGGTCTGGCGCTGACGGTGCTGCTCGGCGTGCTGTTCTCGCTGCTGCAGGCCTACGAATACAGTCACGCGGCCTTCAGCTTCTCCGGCAGCATCTACGGCTCGACCTTCTTCATGGCCACCGGTTTCCATGGCTTCCATGTGATCGTCGGCACCATCTTCCTGGCGGTCTGTCTGATCCGCGCGATGGCCGGCCAGTTCACTCCCGAGAAGCACTTCGGCTTCGAGGCTGCCGCTTGGTACTGGCATTTCGTCGACGTGGTGTGGCTGTTCCTGTTTGCCTCGATCTACGTCTGGGGCGCCGGCACCCCGGCGCACTGACAAGGAACGGTGCTCCGGTCGCGGCAACGCGGCCGGAAATCCTGGGACGTTTCGGGGCCGCGGATCATCCGCGGCCCTCAGGTTGCCGACAAAGGGCAACGACGCCGCGAAGGATTTGCCCCCGGACGACACCGTTTCATGGGCAGTGGCGACACGCCCCCGGACATCGGCCCATACTCAGCGTCCTCCCGGACGCCGCAAAGCGGCGATCCGGGACCGGAGAGCCACGGGGGGCGGTCCAGTCCGTTCGCCTTCCGCCGGGCGCCTTCACTTGGGCCGGGCGCCTTCACTTGGGAAGGGAAGGTGGGGCGCAGGAAACGGGGGAGAAGGCAAGAGCGCATGACGCAGGACACGAGCAAACGCGACACGGCGCATTATCCGCCGCAGGATCCCTTGCGGGTCGGCATGAAGGGGCGCTGCCCCCGCTGCGGACAGGGGCGCCTGTTCAAGGGCTTTCTCTCCACCGCCGAGCGCTGCTCCAATTGCGGTCTTGATTTTGACTTCGCCGATTCCGGCGATGGTCCGGCCGTCTTCATCATCATGGCCGTGGGCTTCATCGTCGTTGCCCTGATGCTGGTGGTGGAGATTAGTTTCCGCCCGCCGATCTGGCTGCACATGCTGCTCTGGCTGCCGCTGACGGTGATCCTGGGCCTGGGGCTGCTGCGCCCGCTCAAGGGCGTGATGATCGCCCAGCAATACAAGCACAACGCGCGGGAGGGGAAGGTTGACGACTGATCCCGTTACCGCCAGTCGCCCGGGGGGGCTGCGCCGTCTGCTCTGGCCGCTGATCGCCGCGCTCCTGGTGCTGGCCGCGTTGTTGGCGCTCGGAAGCTGGCAGGTGGCGCGGCTGAACTGGAAGCTCGACCTGATCGAGCGGGTGGAGCAGCGGGTCGATGATGCGCCGGTCGCCGCTCCCGGTCCGGCGGACTGGCCGGCGCTGACCGACGACGGTTGGGACTACCGTCCGGTTCGGGTTAGCGGCCGCTTCCTGCCCGGCGAGCTTTACTACTACATCGCCCTGGCCGATCCGAAAGGAGCTCTCGGTGGTCCCGGCTACTTGGTCTATGCGCCGTTTGCCGCGCGCGAGGGCTATGTGGTGCTGGTCAATCGCGGTTTTGTGCCCGACCGGCAGCGCTTGCCGGAGAGCCGGCCCGGCAGCGCCGCACCGGAAGGCGAGCTCACCATCGAAGGGTTGTGGCGGCGCAACGAGCGCGGCAATTTCGCTACCGTCGAGGCGGATGAAAAATCCGGCATCTGGTTCGTGCGTGAACCTGCGAAGATGGCCGCAAGCCTCGGGGTGGGAGGCACCATGCCGATCGCGCCCTATACGATCGACGCGCGTGCATCGCTGACGCCGCCGTCCGGTCTGCCGCAGGCCGGCGAAACCCTGGTGAGTTTCACCAACAACCACCTGCAATACGCCGTGACCTGGTTCGGTCTGGCCGCCGTTCTGGTGGTGATCTTTCTGGTGTTCGCGCGCGGCCAGTTGCGCAAGCCCTGAGTGCCCCCGACCGGAGCCTGTCCAACCCGGGGGAGCGCAAAGCGAGCTCGGGAGACCGCGCCAGCGCCCTCCCGAGCCGCGAAAACGCGCCTCAGAGTGCGGTGAGGATTGCCGCCGCGCCTGAGACTGTGGCCTCGCCCGGGGCGTCTTCCACGTTCAGCTCGGTTACCTTGCCGTCCTTGACGATCATGGCGTAGCGCTTCGAGCGCAGGCCCATGCCGAAGCCCGAGGCGTCCAGCTCCATGCCGATGGCCTTGGTGAAATCGGCGCTGCCGTCGGCGAGGAACAGGATCTTGTCGCCGGCCCCGCTCGCTTTCTGCCAGGCCTCCATGACGAAGACATCGTTGACCGAGACGACGGCGATCTGATCGACGCCCTTCGCGCGGATGGTCTGCGCATGCTCCACGAAGCCCGGCAGGTGGTTGAGGTGGCAGGTCGGGGTGAAGGCGCCGGGCACGGCGAACAGCACCACCGTCTTGCCGGCGAACAGCTCGCCGCTCTTTACCTCGGCCGGACCGTCGGCACTCATGGTCTTGAAGCTTGCCTCGGGAAGCGTGTCGCCAACCTTGATGGTCATGGGAAAGTCTCCGCTATCGGAAAGGGTAGGGTTTGGGTCCAAGCCCCAGGGCCACGAGGTTTGCCGCGCGGCTCTGAGGAGATAGGCATGCAACCGTCCGCCGTCGAGGTGAAATTTGCAACGATGGCGGATGAAGTTTCATGAGCCGGGGAGGCGGGCGATGTCGATCCGATGTTCGATCGCCGTGCCGCCGGTAACGAGCACAAGCGACAGTGGCTGGCGGCCGCCGGTCTCGGCAAGGCCCCGGGTGGAGAGGGTGAAGCGCATCTGCCCGTTCTCCGTCAGTCCTTCCCGTTTCGGAACGCCATTGTACGATCCGGCCGCGCCATAGGCGAAAAGGTCAGCATCGACGGCGTTGGGCATCAGTTCGGCAGTGATCGTCAACAGTGCTGCGCCATCCTCACCGGAGGGTTCGCGCTCCACCTTGAGAATGCGTGGCGGCACATCCGTCTGCGGGTGCGGCAGGGCGAGCCGGGCGCGCGCCAGCATCATCCGGTGGCCGATATCCGAAGCCGCCAGCGTCTCCTCGGAGACGTCGAGCTCAAGGGAGGCTTCGACCGGCACGCAGATATCGCTGCACATGCCAAGCCGGACCAGGGCGCGCAGGGTCGCGGGCGAGGTGGAGGGGACGGGCAGGTCGATGGGCAGAACCACCTGCCGCCTGTAGACAATCGAGGTGGCATAGCCGTCGTCATACCGCTCCGGAGCGGGAAACCGCAGCCGTGCCGGTTCGATGCCGGAGGAGGTGGAAAAATCCACCTCGGTCGGGATGCCCGAGTCCCCGGGGTACTTCCAGTAGGTGTGCCAGCCCGGATCGAGGTGAATTTCCAGGCCGATATCGGCGGTTCCGGTGCTCGCATCCACACCGCCGGAGATCAGCCTCAGCTTGCCGCCGGTGACCTCCTGCCAGGGACTTTCGCCGGCAAGAGCGCCCATGGGCAGGCAAAGGGCGCACAGGGCGATCAAAAAACTGCGGATCATCATCCGGAGGGGCATGGCGATTTGGTCTTTCGTGACGGCAAGGCGCTGGCCCGGATCGTAGGGGGATCGGGCGGCGGGCGCCAAGAAAAAGCTTCGTGATCGCGCCGGCGCGGTCTGCGGTGACGGGATTGTGTCGCGACCCTGCGGTTCACAAGTGCCCGCGAGAAGCGTAATCTGGAATGAATTCAGATCTGTGGCTTGAGCGCCCAAGGCGCTGGAAAGGCGGGAACGAAGGATCATGCGGAGCGGGCAACCGGAAGACACGTCCCTGACGGGGCAATTGCTGATCGCCATGCCGCAGATGGAAGACGAACGCTTTGCCCATGCCGTCGTCTATCTGTGCGCGCATTCGCCGGAAGGGGCGATGGGCATCATTCTCAACCAGCAGGCATCGAGCCTCTCCTTCCCCGAGCTGTTGCGGCAGTTGGACATCATTCCCGAGGAAGGGGACATCGTGTTGCCCGAGCCGGCGGATCGGATGCAGGTGCATCGCGGCGGGCCGGTGGAGACCGGACGCGGCTTCGTGCTCCATACCGGCGATTTCTTCATCGACAACTCGACGCTGGCGATCCAGGACGGTATTTGCCTTACCGCGACCCTCGATATCCTGCGGGCGATTGCGGAAGGGCGCGGCCCCAGACAGGCGATGCTGGCACTGGGCTACGCCGGATGGGGGGCCGGGCAGTTGGAGACCGAGATTCAGGCCAATGGCTGGATCACCGGTCCGGCGGATAGTGCCATCATCTTTGATGAGACGATCGACAACAAATGGGATCGGGCGCTTGCCAAGATGGGTATCTCTTCGGGGATGCTGTCGCGTGAGGCGGGGCACGCCTGAACCGGCCGTCGGACCTTCCGCGTCCGACGGCCACAAATGCAAGCCATGCACCGGAAATGCGCGCGGGGGCGGGTGTCGGTGTGTCGCATCTCGCTTGCCCGCCTATTCCTGGACCGTTAGGGTGCGCGATGGGATGCGCTTCGGTCAGGCAGGGGCCGTGCTCGGATTCCGGCGTTGGTGGTACCCATGCCAGGGGCAGACCCGCTTGGAAAATTCTGGCGGATGGATTTCCGCGCCGATGACCGTCGGACGTGCGTCTGGGCTTGTTGTCTCATGTGCGAACGGCCGTGCCGCAAGCTTGCGAAGCGGGTGGGAAAGGCAAAGCCCTCGGTGAGTGCCGGACGCGCGTCGCGGCGACGGACAAGATCGCCCTGCGGTGGCGGGGCGGGCAGGAGATACCTCGGGCCGTGGGGTCCGGCAAACAGATCGCGGGTCGTACCGGTGCTCCGGTGGGACACGAAATGAAACGCTTAGAAGAACGCATCAAAGGAAGTCCTCACGTGAAATATGTCAGTACGAGAGGCGAGGCTCCGGTTCTCGGATTTTCAGATGTTCTCCTGACCGGGCTGGCTGCCGATGGCGGGCTTTACGTGCCCCAGTCCTGGCCCCGGCTTGAGCCTGAGACGATCGCTGGGTTCGCCGGGCGGTCCTATGCCGAGGTCGCCGAGACCGTGATTGCCCCCTTCGTTGGCGCCGACATCGAACGCGGCGCGTTGCAGACGATGATCCGCGAGGCCTATGCCGGCTTCCGGCATCCGGCGGTGACGCCGCTGGTGCAGATCGCACCGCAGCGCTTCGTGCTTGAGCTGTTTCACGGGCCGACGCTGGCGTTCAAGGATGTGGCCATGCAGCTGCTCGGGCGGCTGATGGATCATGTGCTGGCCGAGCGCGGCGGCCGGGCCACCATCGTCGGGGCAACCTCCGGGGACACCGGCGGCGCGGCGATCGAGGCGTTCCGTGGGCGCGAGCGGACCGATGTCTTCATCCTCTTTCCCGACGGTCGGGTCTCCGACGTTCAGCGCCGGCAGATGACGACGCCGACCGAGGCGAATGTTCATACGCTGGCCCTGACCGGCACCTTCGATGACTGCCAGACGATCCTCAAGGAGATGTTCGGCAACACCGCTTTCCGCGACAAGGTGCATCTGGCCGGGGTCAACTCCATCAACTGGGCGCGGATCGTCGCGCAGGTTGTCTATTACTTCGTCGCCGGCGCCGCGCTCGGCGCGCCGCACCGGCCGATCTCCTTCACCGTGCCGACCGGCAATTTCGGCGATATCTTCGCCGCCTATGTGGCCAAGCGCATGGGGCTGCCGATCGAGCGGCTGGTGATCGCCACCAATGCCAATGACATTCTGGTGCGCACGCTGGAGGAAGGGCGGTACGAGACCCGGGGCGTTTCGCCGACCATCTCGCCGTCGATGGATATCCAGATCTCGTCCAACTTCGAGCGGCTGCTGTTCGAGGTCCACGACCGGGATGGAGCTGCGGTGCGCCAGCTCATGGGCCGGCTCTCCCAGTCCGGCGGCTTCACGCTCGATGGGGCGGCGCTGGAGCGGATCCGCGCCGAGTTCGATGCCGGGCGCTGCGACGAGGCGGCGACGTCCAGGACCATCGAGCGGACGCTGGCGGAAGCCGGTTATCTTCTGGATCCGCATACGGCCACCGGCGTCAAGGTGGCCGAGGAGCAGGGCGAGACGACAACGCCGATGGTGATTCTGGGCACGGCCCATCCGGCCAAGTTCCCCGACGCGGTCGAGGCCGCTTGCGGGCAGCGGCCGGAGCTGCCGCCCATGCTGCAGCCTATGATGAGCGCGCCGGAGCGGTTCAAGCCGCTTCCCGCCGACCGCGCGGCCGTCGAAGCGCATATTCTCGATCAGGCTCGCGCCGCCCACGTTGAGGAGGTGTCCTGATGGAGGCTCGCGTCACCCGGCTTGCCAACGGATTGACGGTCGTCACCGACCGGATGCCGCATCTGCGCACCGCCGCACTCGGGGTCTGGGTCGGAACCGGGTCACGCTCGGAAACGCCGGAGCAGAACGGCATTACCCATCTGCTCGAACACATGGCGTTCAAGGGCACGCGCAGCCGGTCGGCGCGGCAGATCGCCGAGGAGATCGAGGCGGTCGGTGGTGAGCTGAACGCCTCCACCAGTGTCGAGCACACCAACTACCACGCCCGGGTTCTGGCCGAGGATGTGCCGCTGGCGGTGGAGCTGATCGCCGACATCTTGCAGAATTCGGTGTTCGACCCGGAGGAGCTGGCGCGCGAGAAGCACGTGATCCTGCAGGAAATCGGCGCTGCCCACGACACGCCGGACGACAAGGTGTTCGACCTGTTCCAGGAAACCGCCTGGGCCAATCAGGCAATCGGCCGGCCGATCCTGGGGACACCCGAAACGGTTCTGTCGTTCCGCCCGGAGGACCTGCGAACCTATCTGTCGGAGCGCTATTCCGCACCGGAACTGGTGCTGTCGGCGGCCGGTGCCGTGGAGCATGAGGCCATCGTTGCCCTGGCTGAGGAGCATTTCTCCGGCCTGCCCAACCGTCCGGCGCCGCAGGCCAGCGGCGCGGTCTATACCGGCGGCACCAGCCATCTTGAGCGGGATCTTCTGGAGGTTCAGCTCGTCCTCGGCTTTGAGGGCAAACCCTATCGCGCACCGGACTATTACGCGGTGCAGGTTCTCGCCTCGGTGATGGGCGGGGGCATGTCCTCGCGCCTGTTCCAGGAAATCCGCGAGCGGCGGGGCCTGTGCTACGCGATCTATGCCTTCCACTGGGCGTTCCAGGATTCCGGCCTGTTCGGGGTTCACGCGGCCACCGGCGAGGAGGACATCGACGAGTTGTTCCCGGTGTTGGTCGATGAGCTCGGGCAGGCGGCGCAGACCATCGAGCAGGCGGATGTGGACCGGTCCAAGGCGCAGATTCGCGCCGGTCTGATGATGTCGCTGGAAAGCCCGGCGGCGCGGGCGGGGCAGATCGCCCGCCAGCTGATGATCCATGGCCATGTGCTGACCCCGGAGGAGATCCAGGCACGCATCGACAAGGTGACGCTTGAGCGGTTGCGGTCGGTGGCGGCGGAAACCTTCGCCGGTGCGCCGACCGTTTCGATCGTCGGCCCGCCCAGCGTCAAGCGGCAGGGTTCGGAAGTGTCCGCCAGGCTCAATGATCTGGCGGTGCGCGCGGTGGAGGCCTGAGCGGCCCCGGTCGGTCGCATCACAGCACCGATGTGACAGGTAGGTGGCTTCTCCGGCGTGTGCCGGGCGCGGACAGGGATCCGGTGGCGACAGGCGGATCAGGGGCGAAGCGGGGATCGCGATGGTCTTCTTGCGTGGTTTCGGCGGAGGGGAGGACGGGCGGCGATTGTTCGCTGACGGGGTCTGGTTGCGCGCGCCCCAGCCGGGCGACTTTCCCGAATGGTCCGGCTTGCGGGAGCAGAGCCGGAGTTTTCTCCAACCCTGGGAGCCGCTCTGGCCGCGCGATGAACTGACGCGCGGCGCGTTCCGCCGGCGGTTGCGCCGTCACGCCCGGGAAATGCGCGAGGACCGTTCCTTTCCCTTCTTCATCTTTCGCAGCGGCGACGACCGGTTGCTCGGCGGCGCGACCCTGTCCAACATCCGCCGCGGCGTGGCGCAGACCTGTTCGCTGGGCTACTGGATGGCCGAGCCCTATGCCGGTCAGGGCTACATGAGCCGGGCGGTGACCGCGCTGTTGGCCTTTGCCTATTCGGATCTCAACCTGCACCGGGTCGAGGCGGCCTGCCTGCCGCACAACGGCCCGTCGATCCGTCTCCTCCAAAAAGCCGGATTTGAGAGAGAAGGCTACGCGCGCGGTTACCTGCGCATCGCCGGTGAGTGGCAGGATCACCTGTTGTTCGCGAAACTGGCCGGCGATCCGGAAGCGTCCGGGACCCGTCTGGAGGAGCCCGCGGAGCTCAATGCCTCCATATGTTCCGCTGCCACGATGACGTGGCGCGGCCAGAAAGAAACCTTGTGAGATGGTGCCGATGCCGATATGTGTCCGGCACGTCTTGAAAGCCGAAATTGAGTGGGTCGTGCGGTTGCGTGTTCTGAGTCTGCTGTTTCTTACCCTCATGACTTGGCTCACCCTTGTCGCGCCGGGCGCGGCGCTGGAGGCGGTGGAGGTGCCGGCCGCCGCCGATGCGATCGATCTGACCGGCGCGGTCGAACTCTACCCCGGCGCGGGCGCCCAGCTTCAGGTGTCCACGGCGCCGGGCGCCGACGGCATCGTGCGGCGGAT
Source organism: Stappia indica (assembly GCF_020177335.1). Lineage (GTDB taxonomy): Bacteria > Pseudomonadota > Alphaproteobacteria > Rhizobiales > Stappiaceae > Stappia > Stappia indica_B. The sequence continues at coordinate 236,594 of NZ_JAIVMG010000003.1, forward strand.
CGAGGTCAATTCCCGCGACAGCGCCAACACCAGCTGGGCCGTCTTCGCCCTGTCCAATCCGGGCGACGAGCAGATCGACCGGCTGATCGTCGCGCCGTTTTTCCAGCTTGTCGGCTCTCACCTGATCTGGCCGGATCTCGGTTCCTCGCGCATCGCCTCGATCACCCCGAGCCAAGGCATCGCGCCGGAGCGTCAGTCGAGCCAGGAGGCGGATGTCTTCCTGGTGACGCTCGATCCGGGGGCGGTGGTCACCTATGTGGTGGAAATGCGCAGCGATGCGCTGCCGCAGATCCGCCTGTGGGAGCCGGATGTCTACAAGGACACGGTCAACGCCTACACCCTCTACCGGGGCATCATCCTTGGTATTTCCGGCCTTCTGGCACTGTTCCTGACCATCCTGTTCGTGGTCAAGGGAACGATCATGTTCCCGGCGACCGCGGTGCTGGCCTGGTCGGTCCTGTCCTATCTGACCATCGATTTCGGCTTCTGGAACAAGGTGTTGCAGATCACCCCGGGCGAGGAACAGCTCTATCGGGCCTGCGCCGAGGTGGCGCTGGCCGCCAGCCTGATCATCTTCCTTTACGCCTATCTCAATCTCAACCGCTGGCACATCCGCTACAGCCATCTGGCGCTGGTGACCCTGATCCTGGTGCTCGGCCTGCTTGGCGTTGCCGTCTGGGATCCGTCGGTTGCCGCCGGTATCGCCCGAATTTCGCTGGGCATCATCGGCATTCTCGGCTTCGCGGTGATCGCCGCCCTGGCCGTTCAGGGCTATGACCGGGCGATCATGCTGGTGCCGACCTGGATCCTGCTGCTGGCCTGGGAGGTCGGCGCGGTGATGACGGTGACCGGGGCGCTGGCCAATGACATCGTCCAGCCGGCGCTGGCCGGCGGGCTGGTGCTGATCGTGCTGCTGATCGGCTTCACGGTGATGCAGCACGCCTTTGCCGGCGGTGCCATCGCCCAGGGGCTGATTTCCGATGTGGAGCGTCGGGCGCTGGCCCAGACCGGATCCGGCGACATCATCTGGGACTGGGACATCGACCGGGACCGGATTTCGACCGGCAACGAGGTGGAAGACCTGCTCGGCCTGAAGCACGGCGTCCTGGAAGGGCCGGCGCGCGACTGGCTCGACATCCTGCACCCGCAGGACCGCGACACCTTCCGCGGTACCCTGGACGCGGTGATCGACCAGCGCCGGGGCCGGATTTCGCAAGCCTTCCGCCTGCGCTCCGAGGACGGGCATTTCCGCTGGTTCCGTCTGCGCGCCCGGCCGATCGTCGGCTCGGACGGCGAGGTGATCCGCTGCGTCGGCACCCTGCTCGACATCACCGATCAGAAGGTGACCGAGGAACGTCTGCTGCATGACGCGGTGCATGACAACCTCACCGGCCTGCCGAACCGCGAGCTGTTCATGGACCGGCTGTCGGCGGCGCTGGCCCGTGCAAGGGCCGAAGGCCTCGGCCGCCCCTCGGTGCTGGTGATTGATCTCGACCGGTTCAAGCAGGTCAATGATTCCATCGGACTGTCCGCCGGCGACAGCATCCTCCTGACCATTGCCCGGCGCCTGTCGCGGCAGTTGAAGCCGCAGGACGCGCTGTCGCGGCTCGGCGGGGACACCTACGCGCTGCTGCTTCTGTCGGAACAATCGGCGGACCGGGTGGCGACCTTTGCCGATGCGGTGCGCCGCGCGGTGCGCTCGCCGATCACCTTCGGCGACCAGGAGGTGTTCCTGACCGCCTCGGTGGGTGTGTCGATCTATGAGGACGAGACGATCTCCGCCGCCGACCAGGTTCGCGAGGCCGACATGGCGATGAACCACGCCAAGCGGATGGGCGGCGACCGGGTCGAGGTGTTCCGCCCGACCCTGCAGGGCGAGGGGGCCAATCGACTGGAGCTTGAGGCCGATCTGCGCAAGGCGCTGAAGACCGACGGCATCTCCGTCTTCTACCAGCCGATCGTCCGCCTGGCGGACCGTTCGATCGCCGGCTTCGAGGTGCTGGCCCGCTGGAACCACCCGAGCCGTGGAGCGATTTCGCCGCTGGAGTTCATCCCGGTGGCCGAGCAATCCGGCCTGATCAACGAGCTGGGGATGTTCGTGCTCGACCGGGGCGCGCGCCAGCTCTCCGACTGGCAGTCGAATTTCCGCCTGCCGGTGCCGCTGTTCGTCAGCGTCAACATTTCCTCGCGGCAACTGCTGCGGCACGATCTGATCAACGACGTGAAGGCGGTGTTGTCGCGCTCGGCGCTGGCGCCGGGGACGCTCAAGCTGGAATTGACCGAATCCGTGGTGATGGCCAATCCGGAATATTCGGCGAAGATGCTGGAGCGGCTGCGCGCGCTTGGCGCCGGTCTGTCGCTCGACGACTTCGGCACCGGCTATTCCTCGCTCAGCTACCTGCAGCGCTTCCGTTTCGACACCATCAAGGTCGACCAGTCCTTCGTGCGGCCGAACGGGCGCAGCGCCCGCCCGGTGATCCTGCGCTCGATCATCGCCCTTGGTCACGACCTTGGCATGCAGGTGGTGGCCGAAGGGGCCGAGAGCGAATCCGACTCGCTCGAGCTGCATCAGCTTGGCTGCGAATACGCGCAAGGCTTCCTGTTCGGCCAGCCGATGGACGCGGCCCAGGCCACCAAGCTGCTGGAAACGGAAATGGCCAGCCTGCACGGCTGAGGCCGGAGCCGGAGCGGCGAGGGCTGAAACGGGCGAGGGCCGTGGCGCCACTTGCCGGCAGAGACGGTCTTCCCCGCTGCGTGTTGCCCAGCCGACCGGTCCGCTGCTCAGGAGGCGGTGGAGTTGCCGTTTTTCGCGGATTTTCCGGATTTGTAGGGCGCCATGCCCTCACGGGCGAGCGCATCGGCCCGCTCGTTCTCCTCGTGGCCGGCGTGGCCCTTCACCCAGTGCCAGGAGACGTCGTGCCGGCCGCGCGCCGCATCAAGCCGCTGCCACAGGTCGGCGTTCTTCACCGGCTTCTTGTCCGAGGTGCGCCAGTCGCGGCGCTTCCAGTTGGCCAGCCACTGGGTGATGCCATTGCGCACATAGGTGCTGTCGGTGTGGAGCTCGACCGTGCAGGGGCGCTTCAGCGCCTCCAGTGCCTCGATGGCGGCGGTCAGTTCCATCCGGTTGTTGGTGGTCTCGCGCGCGCCGCCGCAAAGCTCGCGCTCATGTTCGCCGAAACGCAGCAAGGCGCCCCAGCCGCCGGGGCCGGGATTGCCCGAGCACGCGCCGTCGGTGTGGATGATGACCTTGCTCATGCTGTCCCTTGTAAAAATGCGAGAGGGGCCGGTGCCGGCCCCGGTCGAGGTGTCTGGTGCGGATGTCAGTGATCGAGGCCGTAGTCGCTCGAGGAGCTGACGCTCTGATGAAACCGCAGTTTCTTCAGATATTCGCGCGGATCCTTTGGCGTGACCAGCGCGCCTTCCGGCACCCGCAGCCAATCGTGCAGCCGGGTCAGCAGGAAGCGCAGCGCCGCGCCGCGTGCCAGAAGCGGCAGGCTGTCGAACTCGGCCGGGGTGAAGGGGCGCACAGTGGTGTAGCCATCCAGCAGGGCCCGTGCCTTGGTGACGTTGAACGACAGGTCCGGCTCGAAGCACCAGGCGTTGAGGCAGATCGCCACGTCATAGGCGAAGGCGTCATTGCAGGCGAAATAGAAGTCGATCAGCCCCGACAGCCGGTCGCCGATGAAGAACACATTGTCCGGGAAAAGATCCGCATGGATGACACCGGACGGCAGCCCCTTCGGCCAATGCGCCTCCAGATGATCGAGTTCGGCGACAAGCTCCGCGCCAAGCCCTTCGGCGATGGTGTCCGCTTCGTCCAGGGAGCCGGCGGCCAGCGGCCGCCAGCTGTCGACGGACAGCGCATTGGGGCGGCACATGGTGAAGTCGCTGCCGGCGAGATGGAAATGGGCGAGCGCCTCGCCGAGGGCGGCGCAATGCTCCCGCTTCGGTCGGCGCACCCACATGCCGTCGAGAAAGCCGATGATCGCCGCCGGCCGGCCCGCCAATTCGCCCAGCATGGCGCCCTCGCGGCTGGCCACCGGGGTCGGGCAGGAGATACCGCGCGCGGCAAGGTGCTTCATCAGCTCCAGAAAGAACGGCAGGTCGGAGCGCTCCACCCGCTTCTCATAGAGCGTGAGGATGAAATAGCCCTTTTGGGTGTGCAGCAGGAAATTGGAGTTCTCGACCCCTTCCGCGATCCCCTTGCAGGCCAGGACGCCGCCAATGTCGTATTGCGCGACGAAGGCAGCGAGCTCCTCGTCGGAAACGTCGGTATAGACTGCCATGATGCTTATTCGGCCGCCATGTCACGCAAGGCGCGCGGCAGGTTGAAGGAGATGGTCTCCTCCGCCGTGCGCACGCTGTCCACCTTTACCTCGTAGCGCTCGGCGAAGGCGGCGATGATCTCTTCCACCAGCACTTCGGGGGCCGAGGCGCCGGCGGTGATGCCCAGCCTGCCAAGCGGCGGCAGGGCGTGCCAGGGGATGTCGCTGGCCCGCTGCACCAGGATCGAGACCGGGCAGCCGGCCCGCTCGGCCACTTCCCGCAAGCGCTGCGAATTGGAGGAGTTCGGCGCGCCGACGACCAGCATGGCGTCGACCTTCGGTGCCACCGCCTTGACCGCTTCCTGGCGATTGGTGGTGGCGTAGCAGATGTCGTCCTTGTGCGGGGCGACGATGTCGGGGAAGCGCTCGGTCAACACCTCGACGATGGCGCGGGTGTCGTCGACCGAAAGGGTGGTCTGGGTGATCCAGGCCAGCGGCTTTTCCCCGCCGGGCACGAAGGTCCGCGCGTCCTCCACCGTCTCCACCAGGCGCACCGCGCCTTCGGGCAACTGGCCCATGGTGCCGATCACCTCGGGATGACCGGCATGGCCGATCAGAATGATCTCCCGGCCGCGGCGGTGGTGCAACTCGGCTTCCTTGTGCACCTTGGAGACCAGCGGGCAGGTCGCGTCGAGATAGAACATGGCGCGCGAGCGGGCCGCCTCGGGCACGGATTTGGGCACCCCATGGGCGGAAAACACCACCGGCCGGTCGATATCGGTTTCCGGGATCTCGTCCAGTTCCTCGATGAAGACCGCGCCCTTGGCCTTGAGGCTTTCCACCACGAACTTGTTGTGCACGATCTCGTGGCGCACGTAGACCGGCGCGCCGAAACGCTCCAGCGCCAGTTCCACGATCTGCACGGCGCGGTCGACGCCGGCGCAAAAGCCGCGCGGCGCGCACAGGAGCACGTTGAGGGGAGGGCGCGGTGCCCCCGTGTGCTGCGGTGTCGAAGCCAAGACCGGATCCCCTTGCGTATCGTTCCGCCGGTGTCGAAGTTTCCGGCAATAGAGATTTGCCCGCCCGCCCTGTCAAGGGCGGACACCGCTCGCCAAGCGCTCATGTGCCTGATATAGACGGGCGCTGTCGATATATGGGCAATGTGAACGAATTGGGAAACGATCGAATGCGACAGGCCGCGATGGTTCGCCTTGGCTCCTCCTTGGCAGTGCTCTCCCTCACGCTGGCGCTGGCCGCTTGCGGCGGTGACGGGCTGTCGCTCGGCGGCGATGTCTCCAAGACCATCGTGTCCGGCAATGCCGCCGGCCAAGGGGTGGTCGACGTCGATCCGGCGATCTTTGCCAAGGAAGTGCCCTGTCCGCCGCTGGAGGTGGAAGCGGGCAATTACCTGAGCGCGAGCTACGAGCGCGGCAAGGATAACGACCCGCGCGCCCTGCGCTATCAGGCAAGCCTTGAGAAATGGGCGCGCAAATGCCGCCGCGAGGGCGGCGAGGTGAAGATGACGCTCGGCGTTTCCGGCCGTGTCACGCCGGGACCGGCATGGAAGGGCGGGGAGATCCTGCTGCCGATCCGGGTGACCTACGCGCCGCTCGCCGATGAGGGGGGCAAGTCGGAGGTGAAGATGTTCACCGTCCCGGTCACGGTGGGTGAGGGCGCGCCGGCCGAGCAATGGGCGCTGGTCGAGCAGGGGCTGGTGATTCCCCAGGATCGCTCGATCAAGGTGCAGATCGCGCTGACCGACAAGAAGCGCCGCCGCTGAGGATAGGCGCCGGCCGGGAGCGAAACCGGCCGAAACCGGCGGGCTTTCCCGGCCCGGTTGCCCGTGCCGATGAGCACGAGGCACGACGATTGACACTTCCAGCCGGCCCGGCGAGAGTGTATGGAGATTGAAGGCGGCGTTTTCGTTGTGCGCCGCTTTTTCATTTTCCTGCGGCAGAGCCCTGGCGGCGATGCGGTGCGAAGATGAAACCATGTACTGCGGGAGAGACCGGGGCGAGAAGCTCCGGCGCCGAAGGAGCAACCGCCCCGGAAACTCTCAGGCCAAAGGACCGCAGGCCAAGCAACGCTCTGGAAAGCAGTGCGACCGGGACAATGGACCGGCCGGGCTCACCGAAGGAGTAACCGCCGGACGGCATCGCGAAGCGCGCGATTCAGCCGCAGGGCGGGAAATCTCTCAGGTTGTCGGGACAGAGGGGGCGCGTGAGCACGGATGTGTTCGCGTCGCCGCACTCGTGAGCCAGGACGCCTGACATGACCCTTGAGACCGACGGTCCTCTTCTGTCGACACCGCTGACCGACCTGCACCGGGAGCTGGGCGCGCGCCTCGTTCCCTTCGCCGGCTACGAGATGCCGGTGCAGTTTCCCGCCGGCATCATTGCCGAGCACACCCACACCCGCGAAGCGGCCGGTCTGTTCGATGTCTCGCACATGGGGCAGGCGTATCTGATCGGCCCCGACCACGAGACCACCGCCCGCGCGCTTGAGCGGATCGTCCCGTCCGACATCCTGAACCTGAAGCACGGCCGGCAGCGCTATTCGGTGCTTCTGAACGGCGAAGGGGGCATCATCGATGATCTGATGGTGACCCGCCCCGTCTCGGAGGCCGAGGACGGCCGGTTGTTCCTGGTGGTCAATGCCTCGCGCAAGGCGGTGGACTACGACTTCATCCGCGCCGCCCTGCCGGACAACGTCCGGCTGGAGACGATCGAGGATCGCGCGCTGATCGCCGTGCAGGGGCCGCAGGCCGCCGCCGTGGTCGCCGCCCATGCGCCCGAGGCGGCGAAGCTTGCCTTCATGGCGGCCGCGCCGATGGAGTTCGACGGCATCGCCTGTCACGTCTCCCGCTGCGGCTACACCGGTGAGGATGGCTTTGAACTGTCCGTTCCCGCCGGGGCGGCGGAGGCGATCGCCCGGGCGTTGCTGGCCGATGAGCGGGTCCAGCCGATCGGTCTTGGCGCTCGCGATTCGCTGCGCCTTGAGGCCGGGCTTTGCCTTTACGGTCATGACATCGACGAGACGACCTCGCCGATCGAGGGCGCCATCACCTTTGTCCTGCAGAAGCGGCGCAAGGAAGCGGGCGATTTCCCCGGCGCGGACCGGATCCTGTCGGAGCTGGACGCGGGCCCGAAGCGGCTGCGTGTCGGCTTGCGGCCGGAGGGCCGAGCCCCGGCGCGCGAGGGCGCGGAAATCCGCGACACCTGCGGCACCGTTGTCGGCACTGTCACCTCCGGCGGCTTCGCGCCGACGCTCGGGGCGCCGATTGCCATGGGCTATGTCGATGCCGCCCATGCGGCGCCGGGCACCGCCCTCGTTCTGGTGGTGCGCGGCCGCGAATTGCCCGCTACCGTTGCCGACATGCCCTTCGTGCCGCAGCGCTACTACCGCAAACCGAAATCCTGACACCTTAACCGGGACGGCACGCCCGTCCGGAGCATCTGGGAGATTGCCATGACCACCCGCTACACCGAAGACCACGAATGGATCACCGTCGAGGGCGATGTCGCCACCGTCGGCATTACCAACTACGCCCAGGAACAGCTGGGCGATGTGGTGTTCGTCGAACTGCCCGATGCCGGCAAGACGGTTGCCAAGGGCGATGAAGCCGCCGTGGTGGAAAGCGTCAAGGCCGCGTCCGAGGTCTTCGCCCCGCTCGATGGCGAGATCGTCGAGGCCAACACCGCCCTTGCCGATGAGCCGGGCAAGGTCAACGAGGATCCGGAAGGCGGCGCCTGGTTCGTCAAGATCCGCATGAGCGACAAGAGCCAGCTCGACGGCATGATGGACGCGGACGCCTACAAGGCCCATCTGGAAGGTCTTTAAAGACCATGGCCCGGCACTTCTATCAGGCGGAGATCACCTGGACCTGCGAGGGCGACTTCGCGGCCAATGCCTATTCGCGCGGGCACCACTGGTCGTTCGATGGCGGAGTGCAGGTGCTAGCCTCCTCCTCGCCGTCGATGGTGCCGGTGCCCCAGTCCATCGAAGCCGCCGTCGATCCGGAGGAAGCCTTCGTCGCGGCGCTGTCGAGCTGCCACATGCTGTGGTTCCTCGATCTGGCCCGCCGCGACGGTCTGGACGTCAAGGCCTATCGGGACGCGGCCGAAGGGGTGATGGAGCGCATCGCCCCCGGCAAGATGGCGGTCACCCGCGTCATCCTGCGGCCCGAGGTCACCTTCGGCGGCGCCGAATTGCCGGAGGCGGCGCGGGTCGAGCATCTCCACCACCGGGCCCATGAGGCGTGTTTCATCGCCAATTCCGTGACGAGCGAGATCGAACTGGCCGCGCGCCCGTCGATCCTCGCCTGAGATCACAAAGGAGCACAGGATGCGGTATCTGCCGCTTTCCGATACCGACCGCGCCGATATGCGCGCCCGTGTCGGCGTTTCGGACATCAACGAGATTTTTGTCGATATTCCCGAAAGTGCCCGGCTGGACGGTCTGCTCGACCTGCCGCTGCACCAGAGCGAATTCGCGGTCGAACGCGACATGGCGCGCATGGCCGCGAAGAACGTGGCGGCCTCCTCGGTGCCGTTCTTCGTCGGCGCCGGCGCCTACAAGCATCACGTGCCGGCCAGCGTCGATCACCTGATCCAGCGCTCCGAGTTTCTCACCTCCTACACGCCGTATCAGCCGGAGGTGACGCAGGGCACGCTGCAGTACCTGTTCGAGTTCCAGACCCAGGTCGCCGCCCTGACCGGCATGGAGGTGGCCAATGCCTCCATGTATGACGGCTCGACGGCCACCGCCGAGGCGGTGCTGATGGCCCACCGGGTCACCCGGCGCAACAAGGCGGTGCTGTCCGGTGGCTTGCATCCGCAGTACCGCTCTGTCGCCGAAGGGCTCAGCGAGATGGCAGGCGACCGGGTGGTCAGCCTCGCCGCCGATCCGCTTGGGGCGGAGGACATCCTCGCCGCCATCGACGACGAGACCTCCTGCGTCGTCGTCCAGTCGCCGAATTTCTACGGCCAGTTGGTCGACCTCAAGCCGATCGCCGACAAGGCCCACGCCCATGGGGCGCTGCTGATCGCCGTCTTCACCGAGGTGGTGTCGCTCGGCCTGATCGAGCCGCCGGGCGCGCAAGGCGCCGATATCGTCGTCGGCGAGGGCCAGTCCATCGGCAACGGCCTCAATTTCGGCGGCCCCTATGTGGGGCTCTTCGCCACGCGGCAGAAGTTCATCCGGCAGATGCCGGGCCGGCTCTGCGGCGAGACCGTCGATGCCAATGGCAAGCGCGGCTACGTGCTGACGCTCTCCACCCGCGAGCAGCACATCCGCCGCGACAAGGCGACCTCGAACATCTGCACCAACTCCGGCCTGTGCTGCCTGGCCTTCACCATCCACATGACGCTTCTGGGCGGAAATGGTCTGGCGACGCTGGCGCGCATCAACCACGCCAGCGCGGTGAAGCTGAAGGCGGTGCTCGAAGAGGTGCCGGGGGTGTCGGTGCTGAACGACACGTTCTTCAACGAATTCACGGTGAAGCTGCCGAAGCCGGCGGCCGGCGTGATCGAGGAACTGGCCAAGCGCGGCGTGCTCGGCGGTGTGCCGGTGTCGCGGCTGGAGCCGGGGCAGGCGGAGCTTGAGCCCCTGCTTCTGGTGGCCGCGAGCGAGGTCAACAGCGACGAGGACCGGGCGGCGTTTGCCGCGGCGCTGAAGGAGGTGCTGGCATGAGCATGAACACGCAAGGACGTCCGTCCGCGCCGACAGAGGCCGGCGGCACTGCGGCGCATGAGACCTTCACCGGCAACAAGGCGTTGCAGATGGAAGAGGCGCTGATCTTCGAGATCGGCCGCAACGATGTCTGCGGTGTGGACCTTGAGGAGCCGGAGGATTTCACGCCGGCACTCGGTGGCCATGCCCGCCGCGCAGAGCTGGATCTTCCGGCCCTGACCGAGCCGGAGGCGATGCGCCACTACGTGCGCCTGTCGTCGAAGAACTACGCCATTGATGCCGGGCTCTATCCGCTCGGCTCCTGCACCATGAAGCACAATCCGCGTCTCAACGAGAAGATGGCGCGGCTTCCGGGCTTTGCCGACGTTCACCCGCTGCAGCCGCGCTCCACGGTGACCGGCGCGGTGGAAATGATCGCCGAGTTGGCCCACTGGCTGGTGACCCTGACCGGCATGGAAGCGGTGGCTATGAGCCCCAAGGCCGGCGCCCATGGCGAATTGTGCGGCATGATGGCGATCAAGGCGGCGCATACCGCCGCCGGCCGCGATCCCAAGGTGGTGCTGGTGCCGGAATCGGCCCATGGCACCAACCCGGCGACGGCGGCGCTGCTCGGCTACAAGGTGGTGTCCATCGAGGCGCGCGAAGACGGCACGGTCGACACCCGGGCGGTGCAGGACCGGATCGCGGAACACGCGGGAAACATCGCCGGCATCATGCTGACCAACCCGAACACCTGCGGGCTGTTCGAGCGGGACATCATTGCCATCGCCGAGGCGATCCACGCCGCGGACGGCTACTTCTACTGCGACGGCGCCAATTTCAACGCCATCGTCGGCAAGGCCCGGCCCGGGGATCTCGGCGTCGATGCCATGCATATCAACCTGCACAAGACCTTCTCCACGCCTCATGGCGGCGGCGGTCCGGGCTCCGGCCCGGTGGTGCTGTCGGAGCGTCTGGCGCCCTTCGCGCCGCTGCCGTTCCTACGCAAAGGGGCGAACGGACCGGAGTGGATCGAGAGCGCGGCGGAGCTTCTGGACGGCGAGCAGCCGTTCGGTCGGATGACCGCCTTCCATGGCCAGATGGGCATGTATGTCCGTGCGCTCGCCTACATGAAGAGCCACGGCGCCGACGGCCTGCGCCAGGCCTCGGAAGACGCGGTGCTCAACGCCAATTATGTGCGTGTCGGCCTTGAGGACCTGATGAGCCTGCCGTTCGGCTCGCGCTGGTGCATGCATGAGGTGCTGTTCGATGACAGTTTCCTCAAGGACACGGGTGTGACCACCCTCGATTTCGCCAAGGCGATGATCGACGAGGGCTACCATCCGATGACCATGTACTTCCCGCTGGTCGTCCATGGCGCGATGCTGATTGAGCCGACGGAATCGGAAAGCCGGGCCGCGCTCGACCTGTTCATCGCCACCATGCGCGATCTGGTGATGAGCGCGCAGCGGGGCGAGACCGGTCGTTTCAAGGGCGCGCCGTTCCATGCACCGCGCGCGCGCCTTGACGAAACCCGGGCCGCGCGCAAGCCGGTGCTGAAATGGGAGCGTCCGGCGGCCAGCGAGGTGCAGCCCCAGGCGGCGGAGTAGGCGTCTTCCCGCAGAAATGACAAGCAGACGAACGCCCGGCCATCGCGCCGGGCGTTTTCGTTTCGGCTGGGCGATTGCGTTTTGTCATTCCGTGTGTCAATTTGACATATAAGATGTCATATTGAGGCGATGGTGATGACGGATACGACCGAGGCGGTCTACGAGCTGCTCCAGATGGTGCGCCCGCTGCACAGGCGGGTTGCCCGGTCGGTTGCCGAACACCTGAAAGAGGCCGGCATCGGCGTGGGCGAACGCGCGGTGCTGGCGCTTCTGGTCGAGGGGGAGCCGCGCAGCGTGCCGGCGATTGGGCGCGCGCTCTTCCTGCCGCGCCAGAACGTACAGAAATGGGTGGACGGGCTGCTGCGGGCCGGGCTGGTGGAGCGCAGGCCGAACCCGGCGCACCGTCGCTCCCATCTCATCGCCGCCACGGACGAAGGGCGCGACCTCTTTGCGCAAATCCGCGCGCGCGAGACGCGGGCCATCGCCGAACTCGCCGGGCGGCTGTCGCCGTCGGATGTGAAGGTGGCCTCCGACGTGCTTGCAGCCTGCCTTGAGCATTTCTCGCCGTTCGAGGATGACCCGGACCGGCCGGGGCCGCTCGCCTGACCTTCGTCGCCTGCCAGGAGGTTGCCCATGTGGCCTATCATTCTTTTAGCCGTCGTCGCGGGCCTTGCCGCCCTTGCCGGTTTCTTCGTCGCGACCGCGCGGCGCATTGCCCGGCCAACGCGAGGCGAGGCCATTGCGCAAGATGCCGACCGCAGCGCGCTGCTCGTCATCGACATGCAGGAGGATTTCACAAGGTCAGAGGGCACGGGCGCCTATGACCCGGCCGACCGGGATCGGGCGATTGCCCGGATCAACATGCTGGTCGCGCGGGCGCGCGATGCGGGTGATCCGATCGCCTTCATCCGGCAGGAGCACCGGGGCAGGGCGGTGCAGCTGGTCGCGAGCCTTCTTCTCGGCGGGGCCGGCAATCCAGGCCGGCCGGGCGGGCGTCTCGACCGGGACATCGACGCGCAAGGGGCCCCGGCCTTCGTCAAGCATGTGGCCGATGCCTTCTCCAATCCCGAGTTGGAGGCCTATTTGCGCGCGCACAACGTCGGGAGCCTCACCCTGACCGGCCTGGACCTTACTCATTGCGTGAGAGGAACGGCCCTTGGCGCGCGCAATCGCGGCTACGATGTCGTCGTGGACCGCGCCGGATCGCTGGCCGCGCGGGAACAGGCGGCCACGCGGGCGATGGACGACATGGAGGCGGCGGGCGTCGTCCTTTGTGACGGCGAAGGAACGCTCGGCCTCGGTTGAGCGGAAGAGTCGGCCCGCCATGCGAAACCGCCCCCGGCCGGTTGTCCGGACGGAGGCGGTGACGATGCGCGGGGAACGCTTCTTGAAAGTCGAGGGTCAGGCGGCGGGACGGCGCAGCCGGAAGATCTGCCGCAGCGCGTCGATCGGTACTTTGGCACCATTTTGTTCAATGTGCCAGTAGGTCCAGCCGTTGCAGGCGTCCTGACCTTGCAGCAGCGCGCCGACCTTGTGGATCGAGCCGGTGTGCTCGCCGCTGGTCAGCGATCCGTCGGCGTGCACCGAGGCCTTGAACTTGCCCTTCGGGCAGGTGAGCGTCGCACCGGGGTGCAGCAGGCCGGCTTCCAGCAGGTTGCCGAATGGCACGCGCGGCGCGGCCCGCTTGCCCTTGGTCACGGTGAGGGAGGCCGGTGCCGCCGGTTCGACCTCGGCAATGCGCGCCGTGGCCGCATCGATATAGGCCTGTTCGCGCTCCACCCCGACGAAATGCCGCCCGAGCTTCTTCGCCACCGCGCCGGTGGTTCCCGTCCCGAAGAAGGGATCGAGCACCAGGTCCCCCGGCTTGGAGGAGGACAAGAGCACCCGGTAGAGCAGCGATTCCGGCTTCTGCGTCGGATGAACCTTCTGCCCGTCCGCGTCCTTCAGCCGCTCGGCGCCGGTGCACAGCGGCAGGTGCCAGTCCGATCGCATTTGCAGATCGTCGTTGAACGTCTTCAACGCTTCATAGTTGAAGGTGTATTTGGCGTCCTTCGACGGCGAGGCCCAGATCAGGGTCTCATGGGCGTTGGTGAAACGCTTGCCGCGAAAGTTCGGCATCGGGTTCGACTTCAGCCACACCACATCGTTGAGGATCCAGAAGCCGAGATCCTGAAGGATGCTGCCGACCCGGAAGATGTTGTGATAGGAGCCGATCACCCAGATGCCGCCATTGGGCTTCAGCACCCGCCGCACGGCCATCAGCCACGCCCTGGTGAAGGCGTCATAGGCCTCGAAGCTGGCGAACTGGTCCCAGTGATCGTCGCAGGCGTCCACCTTCGACTGATCGGGCCGCAGCAGGTCGCCGCCGAGCTGCAGGTTGTAGGGCGGGTCGGCAAAGACGAGGTCGACCGAGTTCTTGGGCAACCGCTCAAGCGCGGCCACGCAATCCCCCTTGAGGATCGAATCCATCCATGCCGGCTGATCGCCGGCGAGATCTGAGAAGCGGGGTGCCACGGCGGGCACCCCTTTACGCTGTACACTCATTGCGACGCATTACCTCACGCAATTACGAGCATCATGGTTACCGGGCTTGGTAAATCAGGAGTTAAGCGCCTGAAGAAAAAACCTTTTGAGAATCAAGGTATTGTTTACCATGTCGCGACCCTGAGGGCTGCGCTGCTTCGCTTCGTTAACGCGCGTTACAACCGGCGCAGGCGGCAAAACCTGCCTAACGGGCTGTGCCCCATCGACTTTTCTCAGCCGGCCGAGGCGCACAGTTGCGAATTGCAAGACCTGCCGCGCACAAGTGTTAACGGTCTTCGCCGGGCGCTCGCTCGCAGGCCGGTTCGATAAAAAACGTCTCGCGGCTTGAAAAAAATTTCAAACTGCAGGTGAATGGTCACCATGTCGCCCATTCGTGCGACGAGGCTGGTGGACGAGACGCGACAAGGACCAGAGAAAAGCCAGGAAAGGTGAGTGCATGACAGGTGTAGCAGAGAGCCGGATCGACGAGGGACCAATCACCGAATTCACGCCGCCTCACCGGCCGCATCTGTCGTTCCGCGACGCGGATCTCGCCGTGGCCCATCTGCGCAAGCTGTTCGAGGAAAACACCGCTTTCCTGCGCGAGGCCTTCCAGCGCTTCGTCAATGGTGAGCTGCCGGAGGGGCGGGTGCGTGCCTGCTATCCGGAGGTCCGGCTGGAAACGGCCACCCATGCCCGGCTCGACAGCCGGCTGGCCTATGGCTTTGTCTCCGGTCCGGGGGTGCATTCGACCTCGATCACCCGGCCGGATCTGTTCACCGACTATCTGCACGAGCAGATCGAACTGTTGATCCGCAATCACGACGTGTCCGTTGAGGTCGGCGTCGGCGATCTGCCGATCCCGCTGCATTTCGCCTTCTACGACGGCACCCATGTAGAGGGCGTCGCCGACACCCTGCAACGGCCCTTGGCCGATGTGTTTGACCTGCCGGACCTGTCGGTGCTGGATGACGCCATCGTCAACGGCACCTTCGAGGCGCCGGCGGGGACGCCGCGCCCGCTGGCGCCCTTCACCGCGCCGCGCGTCGACTATTCGCTGCACCGGCTGCAGCACTACACCGCCACCGCCGCCGAGCATTTCCAGAACTACGTGATCCTCACCAACTACCAGTTCTACATGGATGAGTTCTGCCGGTTGGCGAGGGACCTGCTCGCCGACCCGGAGAGCGGCTATTGCCGTTTTGTCGAGCCGGGCAACGTTATCACCCATGCCGGGGAGGCGGGGCCGGCGGAAGGCGAGCGGCCGGCGCGGCTGCCGCAGATGCCGGCTTATCACCTGGCACGGGCGGACCAGTCCGGCATCACCATGATCAACATCGGTGTCGGGCCATCCAACGCCAAGACCATCACCGATCATGTGGCGGTGCTGCGGCCCCATGCCTGGCTGATGCTGGGCCACTGCGCGGGCCTGCGCAACAGCCAGCAACTGGGCGATTATGTGCTGGCCCATGGCTATGTGCGTGAGGACCATGTGCTCGATGCCGACCTGCCGGCCTGGGTGCCGATCCCGCCTCTGGCGGAAATTCAGGTGGCGTTGGAAAAGGCGGTGGAGGAGGTCACCGGCTATGCCGGCTATGAACTGAAGCGGGTGATGCGCACCGGCACGGTCGCCTCGATCGACAACCGCAACTGGGAACTGCGCGATCACCGGGAGCCGGTGCAGCGGTTCTCCCAGTCGCGGGCGATTGCGCTCGATATGGAATCGGCCACCATCGCCGCCAATGGCTTCCGCTTCCGCGTGCCTTACGGAACGCTGCTCTGCGTTTCCGACAAGCCGCTGCACGGAGAGTTGAAGCTGCCGGGCATGGCGACCGAGTTCTACAAGCGGCAGGTGGCGCAACACCTTCGGATCGGCATCCTCAGCATGGAAAAGCTGAGGGCGATGCCGCGCGAACGGCTGCATTCGCGCAAACTGCGCAGCTTCGCCGAGACCGCATTCCAGTAAAGGCGACCTTTAGCGGAATGCCGGCCCGTGGCACCAGCAGGTGAGCGAATGGCGGGTGCCATGGGTCACTGGCGCGACCCGGTGCAGCATGAAGGAGGCAAAGAGCGTTGCATCGCCGACGCCGCGGGCCGCCGTGACGGTCGCACCGCCGGGATTGATCTCCAGTTCGCCGCCGCGATAGCTCTCAGGGTCGCTCAGTTGCACGACGATGGTCAGCTTGCGCCAGCGTGCGATCGGGCCGTCGCCGATGTCCGAATGCCAGTCGTAGTGACCGGCGACGCTTTCGTCATAGGCAGCGACCTGGAGCCGTTCGCGAAAATCGCTGATGTCGAAGTCGAAGACATCACGGTTGGCACGCGCCACGCCCGAGACGATGCGCTCCATCACCCAGGCGGCGGAGCCGGTATCGTCGAGCCAGGCGATGTCGGCGCGGCGGATGTTGTGATTGTGCAAACCGCCGACGAGCCCGCCGGAGCTTGCCTGAACATCGGCGGCGAGGCGAATGACCTCCGCAGCTTCCGCAGCGGAGAAGAGTGCAGGAACAGCATGAATGAACACGGGCCGAAGTCTCCACAACGGCATAAGGGAGCGTGTCATGCGCCAGAAAGAAAAACAAGGCAACTGAAATCGATAGACTTGCCTTCCCTCTCGGTAGGGGAGGTTGTTCCTCATGCTTGCCACGCAGGGTGGAAAAATGTTGGACGCTGCAACCGGTGTCGATTTTCGGCGGTAGTCGTTGGGTCTGGACGCTAGGCGCCGCGAGCCGTCGCGACCGCCTTTTTCATCACCGTTGGCAGGGCTTCGCCGGCCAACGCCTCCGGCGCAGACCACCAAGAGCCGTCGGCAAGGGCAAGGTCGGCCGGGGCTCTCGCCCGCCAGACCGCCAGTTCCAGATGGAAATGGGTGAAGGTGTGGCGCACGTCAGCCGGCATCCGTCGCCAGTCGAGATCGAAGGGAGCCAATGTCAGATCGTCCGTCGCCGCGTCTTCAGTGAAGGGCGTGGTCGGCGGTTCGCTCATGCCGCCAAGCAAGCCCTTCGGCGGGCGGCGGCGCAGCAGCACGGCGCCGTCTCCCTCGCGCAAGGCAATGAAGGCCATGCCGCGCCGGGTCGGCTTGGCAAGCTTCGGCGCCTTGCGCGGCAGGGTTTCGGCGATCCCCAGGCGCTGGCCCGCGCAGGCGCCCGTCCACGGGCAAAGCGCGCAGGCCGGCTTGCGCGGGCTGCAAAGGCTTGCGCCCAGATCCATCATCGCCTGGGCGAAATCGCCGGGACGATCTGTCGGCACCAGATCCTCGGTGCGCGCGCGGATGTCGGGCTTGGACGCCGGCAGCGGCGTTTCGATGGCATGAAGGCGGCTGATCACCCGCTCCACATTGCCATCGACGACGGCCGCCGGCCGATCAAAGGCGATGGCGGCGATGGCCGCTGCGGTATAGGGACCGATGCCCGGCAGGGCGCGCAAACCCGCTTCATCGGCGGGAAACTGGCCCTGGTGCTCGGACGCGACCTTTTCGGCGCAGGCCTTCAGATTGCGCGCCCGTGAATAATAGCCAAGCCCGGCCCAGGCCTTCATCACCTCCGCCTCATCGGCGGCGGCCAGCGCCTTTACCGTCGGCCAACGGTCCAGGAACGCCTCGAAATAGGGTTTTACCGCCTGCACGGTGGTCTGTTGCAGCATGATTTCCGACAGCCAGACGCGATAGGGATCGGGCTGGACTCCCGCCCGCTTGTCGGCAGGCGAGACCCGCCAGGGCAGGGTGCGGGCGTGGCGGTCGTACCAGGCGAGAAGATCGGTGGGGCTGGCTTGAGCTGTCATGGGGACAGGATCGGCCAAGGCGGCGCGAATGCAAGAGCGCGCGGTGCTCGGCGGCAGCGTTTTCCCGCGCCTTTCCCGCAAGGGGCATACGCCAGCGGTGGCAAATGGGGACAAGGGCTTGCGTGGGCGGGGTTCTGTCGCGAAAACACCGCAATTGCGGCCTCAAAAAAAGACATGAGTGATTCGCTGCGAACAGGACGGAAACAGGAGCGTTCGGGCATGGCTAATGTTGGCGGCCGTCAACGCGGCCCACGGCGGGTGACCCGCGCCAGACCGCTGGGCGATCTGATCGGCGCCTCGCTGGAGCGGGCCTGCCTCAAGCGGGGGTTCGCCGCCGCCGATCTGGTGGCCGACTGGCCGGATATCGTCGGCGAGCGCTATGCCGGACGGGTGCAGCCGATCCGGCTCGACTGGCCGCGCGGCGCCGACACGCCGGACGCTGAGCCCAAACCGGCGACGCTGGTGGTGCAGACGGATGGGGCGACCGCCCTGCTCCTGACCCATGACATGCCGCAGGTGATCGAGCGCATCAACGGCTTCTTCGGCTGGGCCGCCGTTGGCCGCATCCGGATCCTGCAGCGCCCGGTGACGCCGCCGCGCTCGCACGCCCCGCCGAAGCTGCGGGCGCTGACCGAGGCGGAGGAGGGGCGTCTTGCCGACAGGCTCGCGCCGCTGAAGGGCTCGCGCCTTGGCGAGGCCCTGGAAAAGCTCGGTCGGGCGGTGATTGCCCGCTCCAGCCAGGGATAACCGGGCGGGCCGGGCGCGCGTGGTCCGCCATCCCCCATTGCCGCCACATTTTCCCTGTCCGGTTGACGGGCTTGTCAAAGGCGATAAACACCACAAGTGAAGATCAACGGCCACATTCTATGGGGAACCCGCACGTGACTTTGGATCGCAGACAATTCGTCACCCGCACCGGCATCGGCGCGCTTGCCATCGGGCTTGGCGCCTTCCCGCTGTCGGCGCTGGCTGAGACCGTGGACGTGGCCGAGCTGATGAAGCCCGGCGCGCTGCCGGAAAATGCGCTTGGCGCCGAGGATGCGCCGGTGACGGTGGTGGAATATGCCTCGATGACCTGCGGTCATTGCGCCAACTTCCACAAGGATGCCTTCCCGCATCTGAAGAAGGAATACATCGACACGGGCAAGGTGCGGTACGTCTTCCGCGAATTTCCGCTCGATCCGGTCGCCGCCGCCGCGTTCATGCTTGCCCGCTGCGCGCCGGAGGGGAAGTATTTCGATGTGGTCGATCTTCTGTTCGAGGATCAGCGGGCCTGGGCCTTCACGGACAACCCTTACAATTCGCTGCTGAACTTCGCCAAGCAGATCGGCTTCACGCAGGAAAGCTTCGATGCTTGCCTGAAGGACCAGACCCTGCTCGACGGGATCAATGGCATCAAGGATCGTGCCGCGCAGGAATTTGGCGTATCCTCCACGCCGACCTTCTTCTTCAACGGGAAGAAGGAGAGTGGGGCGCAGAGCATTGAGCAGCTGGACACGGCCATCGGCAAGCTTCTCTGAGATGACGAGGGCGCGCGGCAGGACGGCTGTGCCGCGCGTCTTCTTGCGCCATGGGGCGGCGTGGCGGCAATGAAATTCACCAAGCTTCGCATTCTGGGCTTCAAGTCCTTCGTCGAGCCGATGGAGTTCATCATCTCCGACGGGCTGACCGGGGTGGTCGGTCCGAACGGCTGCGGCAAGTCGAACCTCGTCGAGGCGCTGCGCTGGGTGATGGGGGAAAACTCCTACAAGAACATGCGCGCGTCCGGCATGGACGACGTGATCTTTTCCGGCAGCCTCAACCGTCCGGCGCGCAACACCGCCGAGGTGACGCTGTTCCTCGACAATGCCGACCGCACGGCGCCGACCGGGTTCAACGATACCGATCTTCTGGAAGTGACCCGGCGGATCGAGCGCGAATCCGGCTCCAACTACAAGATCAATGCCCGGGATGTGCGCGCCCGCGACGTGCAGCTCCTGTTCGCCGATGCCTCGACCGGCGCCCGCTCGCCCGCGCTGGTGCGCCAGGGGCAGATCGGCGAGCTGATCGCCGCCAAGCCGACCTCCCGCCGGCAGATCCTGGAAGAGGCGGCGGGCATTTCCGGGTTGCATTCGCGCCGGCATGAGGCGGAGCTGCGTCTGCGGGCGGCGGAACAGAATCTCGATCGTCTGGAAGATGTGCTGGTGCAGATCGAGGGCCAGCTCGATGGCTTGAAGCGTCAGGCCCGGCAGGCAAGCCGGTTCCGCAATCTGTCGGCGGAAATCCGCGCCGCCGAGGCGACGCTCTATTACCTGCGCTGGCTTGACTGCCGCGACCAGCTCGCCGCCGCCGAACAGGAGCATGCCGCAGCCGAGGCCGAGGTTGCCGAGGCAACCGCGGCCCAGGCCGAGACGGCGAAGGCCCAGGCGATCGCCGCCTACAAGGTGCCCGAGGCCCGCGATGGCGCGGCCAGTGCCGGGGCGGCGCTGCAGCGCCTCCTGATCGCCCGCAACGAGCTGGACGGCGAGGAACGGCGCGCCCGCGAACGGCTGTCGGAGCTGTCCGCGCGGTTGCAGCAACTTCAACAGGACATCGGCCGCGAGGAAGCCCTGATCGCGGAGAACGGCGAACAGCTTGCCGCGCTGGTGGAAGAAGAGGAAGAGCTGCGCGCCGAGGCGCTGGCCGATGAGGAACAGGCCGCGCTGGCTGGCGAGAAGGTCGAGGCGGCGGAAGCGGTGCTTGCCACCGCCGAGGAGCGGCTTGAGACCCTGACCGGGGAGCAGGTGGGCACCGCCGCACGGCGTCGCCAGTTCACC
Organism: Stappia indica; assembly: GCF_020177335.1. Taxonomy (GTDB): domain Bacteria; phylum Pseudomonadota; class Alphaproteobacteria; order Rhizobiales; family Stappiaceae; genus Stappia; species Stappia indica_B. The sequence goes on from NZ_JAIVMG010000003.1 coordinate 257,237, forward strand.
CAGGCGGTGCAGGATGCGCGCGCCCGCGCCGAGCGGATCGGCCAGCAGCATGAGACCGCCGCCGCGCAGATTGCCGCGCTGGATGAGCAACTCACAGCTGCCGGCGATCTGGAAACCCTGCAAGCGAGCCTGGAGGCGTCGGAGGAGGAGCTTGCCGTCGGCGAAGAGGCGGCCATGCTGGCCGAAGAGGCGGTCGAGACCGCCCGTGCCCGGCTGGAGGCAGCGCGCGGACCGCTCGGCGAGGCCGAGGGGCTGGTCTCCCGGCTGGACACCGAAGCGCGCATGCTGACCGAGATCATCGAGGCGGGCAGCTCCGGCGACTGGACGGCGGTGGTCGACGAGATGAGCGTGGCGCCGGGGTATGAAACCGCGCTCGGCGCGGCGCTGGGCGAGGATCTGGATGCGCCGGTGGGCGGTGAGGCGCCGATGCGCTGGAGCGCATCGCCCGGCGATGGCGCGGCGGATCCGCAATTGCCGGCTGGCGCCATCCCCCTTGCCGGAGAGGTGTCTGCACCGGCGGCCCTGTCGCGCCGGTTGGCGCAGATCGGTGTGGTCGATGCGGCGGATGGCGCGCGGCTGCAAGGCGAGCTGAAACCGGGCCAACGGCTTGTCAGCCGGGATGGGGCGATCTGGCGCTGGGACGGGTTCACCGTTTCCGCCGATGCGCCGAGCGCGGCCGCGCAGCGGCTGGAGCGTAAGAACCGGCTGGCGGTTGTCGAGGACGAGAGGATCGCCACCGCCGATGCGCTGGATGAGGTCCGGCGGGTGTTCGCCGAGGCGGGCGAGACTGTGCGGCGGGCCGGAGAGGACGAGCAGGCGGCGCGCCAGCGGCTGCGCGATCTGCGGATGCGCGTTGAGGCCGGGCGGCAGGATGTTGCCCGGGTCGAGCGGGCGATTTCCGAAACCCTCGCCCGGAAATCCGGGCTGGAAGAGACGCTGGCGCGGCTTGCCCAGGACCGGGAGGAGGCCGACGCGGCGGTCGACGAGGCGCAGGCGCTGCTGGAGGATCTGGCCGACGACGACGGGCTGGAGCGCCGGGTCGACCTCGCCCGGGCCGAGGCGGCGGAGGCACGCGCGGCGGTTTCGCGCGAGCGCGCGGCGGTCGATGGCTTCGCCCGGGAGCAGCAGATGCGCCAGCGCCGGCTGGATGCCATCGCCCGCGAACGGGCCAGCTGGGTCCAGCGGGCTTCCGGCGCCGAGCAGCAGATCGGGGTGCTGCGCGAGCGCATGGAAACGGCGGCGGAGGAGCGGGAGACCTTGCTGCAGGCGCCCGATGACATCGATGCACGCCGGCGCGATCTGCTGGACGGAATCGCCAAGGCGGAAGAGGCGCGCAAGGCCGCCGACGATGCCCTGCTCGCGGCGGAAGCGGCGCAGCGCGAGGCCGATGCGGCGGCCCATGCGGCCCTGTCTCACTTTTCGCAGGTGCGCGAGCGCAAGATTCGTGCTGAGGAGCGTGTCGAGGCGGCCCGTGGCCGCAAGAGCGAAACCGAAGAGCGAATCGACGAGGTGCTGGAGGTCGCCGTTGCCGCGCTGCCGGGCCTTGCCGGCCTCAAGGAAGGGGCCCCCTTGCCGCAGGCCGAGCCGGTGGAACGCCGGGTGGAGCGGCTGAAGGCGGAGCGGGAACGGCTGGGCGGCGTCAACCTCAGGGCCGAGGAGGAGCTGGCGGAAATCGACAGCCAGCGCAGCACGTTGACCAGCGAGCGCGACGATCTGATCGAGGCGATCCGGCGGCTGCGTACGGCGATTTCCAACATCAACCGCGAGGCGCGAGAGCGTCTGCTCGCCGCCTTCGACACCGTCAACAGCCAGTTCCAGCGCCTGTTTACCCATCTGTTCGGCGGCGGCACCGCCGAACTGCAACTGGTCGATGCGGAAGACCCGCTCGATGCGGGGCTGGAGATCATCGCCCGGCCGCCGGGCAAGAAGCCGCAGACCATGACGCTTCTGTCCGGCGGTGAGCAGGCGCTGACCGCGATGGCGTTGATCTTTGCCGTGTTCCTGACCAATCCGGCGCCGATTTGCGTGCTGGATGAGGTGGATGCGCCGCTCGACGATGCCAATGTGGAGCGCTACTGCGATCTCTTGGACGAGATGGCGCGCAGCACGGAAACCCGCTTTGTGGTGATTACCCACAACCCGATCACCATGGCCCGGATGAAGCGGCTGTTCGGCGTGACCATGGCCGAACGCGGCGTGTCGCAGCTGGTCTCCGTCGATCTGGATACCGCGGAACGCTTCCTGGAGGCGGGTTAGGCTTCCGTGCATTGCGGCAACAGCTCGCGCCCAAAAGCGTCGGGCGGTTCGCCAGACTGTTGATGGCAATGGATAAATGAATAAAAACAGGTACTTGCCTTGTTTCGCTGTGTCCTTGACAGGGCAGGGGGTGCCGACTATGGTGCGCCCGGCTTTCAGGGGTTTGCGTGAAGCGATCCAGCAAGCGTCGATCGCGCGGGGATAAGAACGATATGCCTCCTAGCGACGATGATTCGGGGCGCAAGAGCGACAAGCCGGTGGAAGCTGAACTGTCCGAGCGGATGGACCGGCTGGTGCGTGCGCTTGAAGAAAAGAATCCGAAGCCGGAAGAGCCGGGGCCGGATGCCTCTTCGAGCGGTGCGCATGGCTATGTTCAGGCCATGAAGCTGTCGACGGAATTCGTCGCTGGCATTCTGGTTGGAGCGGCCATCGGTTGGGTGATCGACAGCGGCTTCGGAACGGGTCCTTGGGGCTTGATCGTGTTCCTGCTGTTGGGTTTCCTTGCGGGCGTGCTGAATGTCCTTCGGTCTGCCGGTCTTGTGGCTGAGCCGTTCGACAAGTCGCGCGACGGATAGTTTTGAACCATTTCACGGCGCTCTTCGCGCCTCCACGCGACCGCTAAAGAGGGGCTGACCCGGTGGCGAACGACCCGATCCATCAGTTCCAGATCACCAAGATCGTGCCGATCGAAATGGGTGGCCTCGATCTTTCCTTCACGAATTCGGCCCTGTTCATGGTCGCGACCACCGCCGTGGTGTCGCTTTTCCTGATCATGTCGACCAGCGGCCGCGGTCTCGTGCCGACGCGCTGGCAGTCGATGGCCGAGATGAGCTACGAATTCGTGGCCAGTACCTTGCGAAGTTCGGCGGGCAACGAGGGAATGCGGTTCTTCCCGCTTGTCTTCTCGCTGTTCATGTTCGTGCTGATCGCCAACCTGATCGGCATGTTCCCGTACTTCTTCACCGTGACCAGCCATCTGATCGTGACCTTCGCCCTGGCGATGCTGGTGATCGGTACGGTTGTGCTTTACGGCTTCGCCAAGCACGGCATGAAGTTCCTCAAGCTGTTCGTGCCCGATGGTGTTCCGGGTGCGCTGGTTCCGCTGGTGACGCTGATCGAGGTGATTTCCTTCCTCTCGCGTCCGGTGAGCCTCTCCGTTCGTCTGTTCGCCAACATGCTGGCCGGCCATATCACCCTGAAGGTGTTCGCTGGCTTCGTGGTGTCGCTCATCGCAGCCGACGGGCTCGGCGTGATGGGGCCGGTCACGGCGATCCTGCCGCTGGTCATGGCGGTGGCCCTGACGGGTCTGGAGTTCCTGGTGGCCTTCCTTCAGGCCTATGTTTTCACGGTTTTGACCTGCATGTATCTCAACGATGCGCTGCATCCGAGCCACTAAGGGTCATTTGGGTTCGGCTTCGCAATAACGCGAAGCTGACAACGTCGCTGCAATCTCTACTCAAGGAGCAAGTGTCATGGAAGCTGAAGCAGCAAAGTACATCGGTGCCGGTATCGCCTGTCTCGGCATGGGCGGCGCCGCCGTCGGTCTCGGCAGCATTTTCGGCAACTTCCTCTCGGGCGCCCTGCGCAACCCGTCCGCTGCCGATGGCCAGTTCGGCCGCCTGATCTTCGGCTTCGCCGTGACCGAGGCGCTCGGCATTTTCTCGCTTCTCGTCGCTCTTCTCCTGCTCTTCGCCGTCTGATTTCGTAGACGGCGTCAGCGACGCGGATTCCGACCGGGCGGACCTCCTCCGCCCGGTCATCGCATCGCGACGACGGCGATGCCGAAACCGGAGCGTCATTGGAGACCATCATGGCCACGACAAGCGCTGAAACCCATACCGGAACGGAAGTTCCCGCCGACGCGCACAGCCCTGGCACCTTTCCTCCGTTCGACGGTGGAACCTTTGCCTCGCAGATCCTGTGGTTGGCGATTACCTTCGGCCTTCTCTACTGGATCATGAGCAAGGTCGCCCTGCCGCGCATCAGCGGAATTCTCGAAGACCGCCGCGACCGGATCGCCGGCGATCTGGCAGAAGCCAACCGGCTGAAGCAGGAAAGCGATGCTGCCATTGCCGCTTACGAGCAGGCACTGGCCGAAGCACGCGGCAATGCACACAAGATTGCCCATGACACGCGGGCCAAGCTGAAGGCCGATGTCGAGGCGCGCCGCACCGCAGCCGAAGCCGGTCTGGCTGACAAGCTGGCGGATGCGGAGAAGCACATCGCGGAGCTCAAGACCACGGCGCTTGCCAATGTGGGCGAGATCGCGACCGACACGACGACTGCACTGGTCGAGACCCTGATCGGCAAGGCGCCGACCAAGGCGGAACTGACCAAGGCCGTCGATTCGGCAATGAAGTGAGGATAGGCTGATGGATGCGACAGCATGGAGCCTGATCGGGCTCGTTCTCTTTCTCGGCCTTATCACGTACATGAAGGTTCCGGCGATGATCACCGGTGCGCTGGACAAGCGCGCCGACGGCATTCGTCAGGAGCTGGATGACGCTCGCAAGCTGCGCGAGGAAGCCCAGTCGCTGCTCGCCGACTATCAGCGCAAGCGTCAGGAAGCCGAAGTCGAAGCCGAGGGCATCATTGCCGAGGCCAAGCTCGAAGCCGAGCGTCTGACGGTCGAGGCCAATGAGGCGCTCGAAGAGATGATCGCCCGCCGCACGGCCGCTGCCGAACGCAAGATCGAGCAGGCCGAAGGCCAGGCGGTCGCCGAGGTGCGTGCCCGGGCTGCGGAAATCGCAGTGGCGGCCGCAACCGACATCCTTGGCAAGAAGGTGGCTGGCAAGGTCAGCGACGAGCTTCTGACCAAGAGCATCGGCGAGGTCAAGGATCGGCTCAACTGATCCGGAACTTGGTCCATTGCATTTGAAAGACGGCTCCGCTCACGCGGGGCCGTTTTTTTATGGTGGGTGCAAGCGAAGCGCTACCCGTTCTTGCCGGCCAGTGTGGCGTCGGGCTATTCCATCCCCATGATCACGTTCCGAAAATCGCGCCCCGCCGATGGGCCTTCCGTCGTCGAGATCTGGCGGCGTTCCGTCGATGCCACACACGGCTTTCTGTCGCCGCAAGATCGACGGGACATTGAAAGCGAGGTGCGTGGTTTCCTGCCTGACGCGCCGCTGGATCTTGCCATTGATGCCAACGGAAGGCCGGTTGGCTTCATGCTGCTCGACGGCGGCCACATGGAGGCGCTGTTCATCGATCCCGACCATCGCGGCAAGGGCGTCGGCCGTCAGCTCGTCGCGGAGGCCCTGAAGCGCGAACCGGACCTTTCGACCGATGTGAACGAGCAGAACCTTCAAGCGGTCGGCTTCTATCGGCGCATGGGCTTCGAGCCCATCGGACGCTCCGAGCGGGACGGGCAAGGGCGGTCTTATCCGCTGATCCATCTGCGCCATGCGGGTACGGGCCAAAAGGCCGGCTAGGAGTGCGCCGCAGGCACCTGCGGTCTTCCGATGAGCCGCAAGCTGGCGGCTTTCAATCCTGATCAAGGCCGAGGACGGCGCGGATCGGCCGGAAGCTGCGGCGGTGCAGCGGGCAGGGGCCGAGTTTTCCAAGCGCGGCTGAATGGGCGGCCGTGCCATAGCCCTTGTGTCGCGCAAAGCCATAGCCGGGCCAAACCGCGTCCATGCGCGTCATCAGCCGGTCACGGGTGACCTTGGCGACGATGGAGGCGGCAGCGACACAGAGCAGCCGTCCGTCTCCCTTGATTGCTGATTGACCGGGGAAGGCGAGGTCCGGCGGCACATCGCGCCCATCAATGAGGCAGGCCCGGGGCGCGCGCGGCAGGGCGGTTGCGGCCCGGGTCATGGCGCCAAGGGTGGCGGCGCGGATGTTGAGCCGGTCGATGCTCTCGGGGCTGGCCAAGGCAATGGAGACCTCGGCGGTTTTCAGGATTGCCTCAAACGCCCGGACCCGTCCGGCCTCGTTCAGGGTTTTGGAGTCGCGAATGCCCTCCGGCAGATTGTCATAATCGAGGATCACGGCGGCGACGCTCACCGGCCCCGCCCAGGGACCGCGTCCCGCTTCGTCGATCCCGGCCAGCCTGCCATCGAAGGATTGGGCGATCCGCGCCTCGGCGCGAGGATCGATCTCGCCGGGAAGATCGAGGGCCAGCACCGGGCGTAGCTGAAAGTCGTTTGCCATGTCCCATGGTTCGCCTTCGCCGGCCCGGTGGGCAAGGGGCGCGCGCCGGCAATCCCCGCTTTTCCGCCGAGTGCCGGCGAGGCCTCGGCATCTGCCAAGAGTGCGATCTGTCAGAACAGGGCCAATTGCACGCCGCCGCTGCGCGGCGGAGAGAACAGGTCGGTGCGCAATGGCTGCCGGCGCCGGTTGAGACCGAGCCGCTTGCTGACAAGGGCAAAGCGCTTGGCCAGTTGCTCCGCATAGGGGCCTTCGCCGCGCATCCGCTTGTTCCATTGGGCGTCGTAATCCTTGCCGCCGCGCATGGATCGGATCAGGTTCATCACATGACGATAGCTGTCCGGTCGGTGACGCAACAGCCAGTCGCGAAACAGCGGACTGACCTCGATCGGCAACCGCAGCAGGATGTAGCCCGCCGCGCTCGCGCCCGCCTCCTGGCCCGCCTCCAGAATGCGTTCCATCTCCGAATCGGTCAGGGCCGGGATCACCGGCGCCACCATCACGGCGGTGGGAATGCCCGCCTCGCTGAGGCCCCGCAGCGCATCGAGGCGGCGGGAGGGGGTTGCGGCGCGCGGCTCCAGCGTGCGCGCCAGCTTGCGGTCGAGGGTGGTGACCGACAGGGCCACCTTGACCAGCCCGCGTTCGGCCATGGGCGCAAGCAGGTCGAGATCCCTCAAAATCAGCGCCGACTTGGTGACGATGCCCACAGGATGATTGCAGCGCGACAGCACCTCCAGAATGCCGCGCATCACCTGGTGCTGCCGCTCAATCGGCTGATAGGGGTCGGTGTTGGTGCCGATGGCGATGGAGCGCGGTTGGTAACCGGTCTTGCCAAGCTCCCGTTCCAGAAGCTCCGGCGCGTTCGGCTTGACCGTCAGACGGGTCTCGAAATCGAGTCCCGGCGACAGACCGACATAGGCATGGCTCGGGCGGGCAAAGCAATAGACGCAGCCATGCTCACAGCCGCGATAGGGATTGACCGAGCGGTCGAAGGAAATATCCGGCGAGGCGTTGCGGGTGATGATGCTGCGCGCCCGCTCCTCATGCACTTCGGTCTTCAGGTCGGGCAGCGTGTCGAGCGTGCCCCAGCCGTCATCGAAGGCGTCCTGGCTCTCGCGCTCGAAACGGCCGGCCATGTTGAGACCGGCACCCCGTCCCTTGCCGCGCGGGCTGTCACCGGGCGGGGGAGGGGGCGACTGATTCGGGGACTGGATATCGGCGATGGGCATGGGCGGCCCTTGTGTCCTGTTGCGGTTCTAAATGAGAACATAACAGGAACAATCGGGCTGGGGAAGGGGCGTCGGCGGCGCGTGGTCGTCGCAGCGCGCAAAAGCGGGGAGCGGGCGGCCTACCCGGCGCTGCGCCGCAGGGTGTCGCTCGGCCGCTCGCCATAGCGCTCGCGATAGGCGCTGGCGGCGCGTCCCAGATGGGTGAAGCCGGCGGCATGAATGAGGTCGGTGATGCTCTGGCCTTGCCCGCCAGCGGTCAGCCGCTCGCGCAACAGCGCCAACCGCCGTTCCTGGACGGCCTCGGTCAGGGTCTGGCTCCGGTGGGTCTTGAAGGCGATCTGCAGCGCGCGCAGTGAGCAGCCACAATGGCGTGCGAGATCGGCATAGTTGATGGTGCCGTCCAGATGCGCGTCGATGAAGGCGAGGGCCCGGCTCACCCGGGTCGGCGTGGCGCTCGCACCGGCCGGCAGATCGAACAGGCCCGTGCGGACATTGCTTTCGTGGCCCCAGATCAGGGCGCTGCAGATGCTGTCGGCCACCTGCTGCAGCAAGGCCGGATGGTGGGCTGCCGGGCTTTCCGCCATCCGCGCCAGATGGCCGATCTGCGCGGCGATGATTCGCCCCGGATCCTGGTCGAGGCGCAGCAGCGGATCGAACACGATCTCCTCCACCGGTGCGTCGAGGAAGGTCGCCATCATGCCTTCCAGATGGCTCCGTTCAAGCATCAGGATCAACTGGCCGCAGGAGCGGTGCCAACGCATCACCGAGGGGCGGGTCGGCGAGAGCACGGAGGCGGACCGCGCCGGCAGCGTATCGCTGGCGGCGGTGCCGCAACGGATCTCGGCGCCGCCGCGCATCGGCACCTGGATCAGGTAGAAGCGTTCCAGGCACCCCGGGTCGATCTCCACGTCGCCGCCATAGGCGACATAGTTGATGGACCCGCCCGCGAAGCGCAGGCTGTTGTGGGTGGCGAAGAAGGTGGCGCCGCGATCCAACGGGCTGAGCCGGTGGGCGCAGAAGATGCGTCCGACCTGTTCCGCAGCTCGGGAAACGTCCTGGGTGGCGACCTTCACATGGCTGGCAAGCGGCTGCCCTGCATCCATGACTGGTTGTGACCTGTTCAAGCGCTCTGGAAGCCGGTCCTTGGTTGGCCGGTCTGTTGCGGCGACGCTATCACGATCGCCGGGGTGCGTCATGCTGCAGTGCAAGGGGGCTGTTTGCGTTGCGAAATGCCGGAAACTACGGGATTTTTGTAACCAATCTTCGTTTAGCGGCTACCGGCTTCGCCAGGCGGATAGACGCGGGCGCTGGGGAGGCGTTTGCTTGAAACATCAAATATCGCTTCGGAATGACCCGCGCCGACAAGGCGGACACCGGAGTGCCAGAGGAACTTGGGGCGCGCCTGCAGCGTTCCGTAAGGGAGACAGACACGATGAAGACATCCATCCCCAACATGGTTCAGGTCAACACCGATCCGGGCATCACCCGCGCCGGAACCGGCATTGACGAGGTCGAGTGGAGCATTCTCGGCCACACCTACTGGCTGAAGTCGGAAGGAGAGAGCTGCTTCGCCTTCGAGACGCTGGACCCGCCGGGCACCTTCGTGCCGCCGCATATCCATCCGACCCAGGATGAATTCATCTATGTGCTGGAAGGGCGGTTCGACCTTTATCTCGATGGTCAGCATCATCAGGCAAATGCGGGCGATATGGTGCGCATGCCGATGGGCATTCCCCATGGTTACTACAATCTGACCGACAAGCCCTGCCGCGCCATCTTCTGGGTCAGCCCGGCCCGCCGCCTGCGTGAGCTGTTCGACAATCTGCACAATCTCGGCGACCCGGAAGAGGTGGTGCGCCAGTCGGCCATGCGCGAGGTGCAGTTCCTGCGTCCGGAAGAGATGGCGTTCGACCCGCTCACGCTGAAGGGCTGACACCAAGCCAGCAACGGGCGTGATCGCCAGGTGCCTGCCGCCGCCGGGATGCCGGCGGCGAAGGCCCCCGTGCGCCCATGCCCTGAAAGCCCCATCTGCCACGGGGGGCGTGTTGCGGCCGCGGCCAGGGAGCCGGCGCGGCGCTCCTCGTGAGAAACCGTGGAACAAACACATGGTCAAGCGCAAGAAGGTCTGCGTCATCGGCGCCGGCGTGAGCGGACTTGCGTCCGCGCATGCCTTCAACAGCCGGGGACATGAGGTCACCGTTCTGGAACGCAGCCACGATCTGGGCGGCGTCTGGGAACCCTCCCGCTCCTATCCCGGGATCAAGACACAGAGCCCGAAGGATCTCTATCGCTATGTCGGCAAGGCGATGCCGGCGGATTACCCGGAATGGCCCTCCGGCCGTCAGGTCTACGAGTATCTGCGGGACTATGCGGCGGACAACGGGTTGATGCCGCTGATCCGCTTCTCCCACAAGGTGACGGCAATGGAGCGCCGGCCCGATGGCGGCTGGCGGCTGGCGGTGGAAGCCGAAGATGGCACGGCGCAGGCGATGGAGTTCGATTTCGTCGTCGTTGCCAGCGGCACCTTCAGCGACAAGAACGAGGTCACCCATCCGGGCCGGGACGCCTTCGAGGCGGCCGGCGGCAAGGTGATGCACTCCTGCGAATACACCGACGCGTCGATCGTGCGCGGGCGCAAGGTGGTGGTTCTGGGCTTTTCCAAATCCGCCACCGATGTTGCCGTCAACGCGGTCCGGGAAGGGGCGAGCGAGGTCTCCATCGTCTATCTGGAGCCGGTCTGGCGCATTCCCTACAAGTTCGGCGGTCTCGTCAATTTCAAGCGGATCCTCTATTGCCGCGCCTCCGAAAGCATGTTCCCGGGCTGGAGCATGACCGCTCTTGGGCGGATCGGCCACGCGCTGGCCAAGCCCTTGATCTGGGCCAACTGGCGCGGACTGGAAGCGCTGCTCACCGCGCAGTTCGGGTTGAAGAAACTGGGGATGCGCCCCGAAAAACCGATCGAGGACACCATCTCCTGCGGTCTGCCGATCGCCACGGAAGGGTTCTTCGATTTCCTCAAACAGGGGCGGATCAAGGCCTATCAGGGCACCTTCGATCACTATGAGGGCAAGTCGGTGGTGCTGACCGGCGGCCAGACCCTGGATGCGGATGTGGTGGTGCAGGCGGTCGGCTGGAAGCTGGGGATTCCCTTCCTGCCCGAGGAGGTGCGCGCGCGGCTGATCGACGGCGATGGCCAGTACCGGCTCTACCGGCTGATCGTCAATCCGGAGGTGCCGGACCTCGGCTTCGTCGGCTTTAACTCAAGCTTCGCCACCGTTTTGACCAGCAACATGGCAGCGGAATGGCTGGTGCGCTATGTGGATGGCCAATTGGCCAATCAGCCGTCGCCGGAGCGGATGCGGCAGTGGATCGACGCCCATCTCACGTGGCGCCGGACACGGCGCCCGGCAGCCAAGGTCTATGGCGGGCTCTGTTCCGCGCCTTATCACTTCCGTCATCTCGATGAGTTGATCAAGGATATGGGCGCCAGCAAAACCTCCCGCGCCAATCCGCTGGCGGAGGTGTTCACCCCGCCCAATGCCGATGCCTTCGGCAAATACCTCGAAACGGTGCCGAGCTATCAGGTCGGCTGAAGTCATACCGTTCGCGTCCCCGCCCGGGCAGGTTTTCGGGCGGGGGGCGATGCTTTGCCTAAAGGGCGAACTGATAGGTCGCCGGCATCCAGCGGTAGCCCTCGCCGGTCGGCTCCAGGAAGCCAAGAGCGGGGAAGGGCATGTGGTAGCCGGTGACCGGGAGTTTGTTGCTGGCGATCATGTCGAACAGCCGCTTGCGGGTCGCCGCCGCCTTGTCCTTGTCCATGTCATAGCGCACGTGCCAATCCGGGCGCTGGATCGACACCACGAAATGATTGGCGACATCGCCCCAGATCAGCAGCTTCTTGCCGCCGCTCTCGATATGGAAGGACATGTGCCCGGGGGTGTGGCCGGCGGTGTCGAGGCCGAGAATGCCTGGCAGCACCTCTGTCTCGTCGCCGATGAAGGTCGTCTTTTCCGCCAGTGGCGTGACATTGGATTGCACCAGCCTGGCTACCCGCTCGGTCGGTCCGCTGAGCCGGTCCTCGGCGCTCCAGAAGTCGTATTCCACTTGTCCGGTCACGTAGCGCGCGTTCGGATAGGTCGGCGCACCGCCGGTCATCAGCCCGCCGATATGATCGGGATGCATGTGGGTGATGACCACCACATCGACCTGTTCGGGACTGTAGCCGGCCGCAGTAAGCTGAGCCGGCAACGTGCCGTTGTCGCCGCCAAGGCCGGTGTCGAACAGCACCAGTTCGCGCCCGGTATTGACCAGCACCGGGGTGAAGCCATTGACCATGCGGTCTGAGGGCAGGTGGTTGGCGGCCAGAAGCTCCGCCACCGTCTCGGGTTGCTGGTCGGTGCCGAAGATCGGATGCGGCCCATCCATCGCCCTTGCCGCGTCGAGCAGGGTGGTGACCTCGAAGTCGCCGAGCTTGAACCGGTTGAACCGGGGGGCGGCGGCTCCGAGCATCGGGGCTTCCGCTTTCGCGCGCGGGGTCATCGACATGAGGGCCGGGGCGGCGAGGCCAAGGCCGGCGGCGCCGGCCAAAAGGCGGCGGCGTGATAGGGATGCTGTGCTCATTCCAGGTTCCTCCCTTGCGTGTGTCGCGAGCGTCGTTGCGCTGACACTTATGGTCTTACGGCAAGCGGGACAGCGCGGATCACGCATCCGTGATGAGGCACGGCGCGATATTGCGCGGGCTCAGGCCTCGCGCAGCTTACTGCGTTTCAGGTGTTCATCGAGGCGCGGCAGGATCTCGACGAAATTGCAGGGCATGTGCCGGTAGTCGAGCTGCCACTTGAGGATGCCGTCCCAGGCATCCTTGCAGGCGCCCGGCGAGCCGGGCAGCACGAAGAGGTAGGTGGCATTGGCCACCCCGCCGGTGGCGCGTGACTGGATGGTCGAGGTGCCGATCTTGTCGTAGGAGATCCGGTGAAAGACCTCGGAGAACCCGTCCATGCGTTTTTCGAACAAGGGCTCGATTGCCTCCGGGGTGACATCGCGTCCGGTGAAGCCGGTGCCGCCGGTGGTGATGATCACATCGACATCGGGCGCGGCGATCCAGCGCTGGACCACCTGCCGGATCGCCTCCACATCGTCGGTGGCAATCGCCCGGTCGGCCAGATGGTGCCCTGCTTCCTGCAACCGTTTGGCCAGCGTGTCGCCGGAGCGGTCATCTTCCAGCACTCTTGTATCGGAGACGGTGAGCACGGCGATGCGCAGCGGGATGAACGGGCGGCTGTCATCAAGGCGATGCATGGTGTGGTGTTTCCTCTTGGACGGGCGGGAGCCTCCGCCGGTAAGCTTGTCACAATCTAGGCGTCCGGCGATGGTTCCGCCAGTATGGGCGCATCGGACCAAACAGCGCGGCCTTGCGAGAGGGGATGATGGACTGGACGGCGGCGGTCGATGGCTATTGCGAGCGGGTTGCGCCGGGCTTCTGGCAGGAGCCGGTGAATGCGGTGACCAACCTGGCCTTTCTGCTCGCGGCAACTCTGGCGCTGCGGTCCTGGAGGCGCTCTGGCGGAGATGACCGCGCCGGCCTTGCCCTGATCCTGATCGTCTTTTCCGTCGGCATCGGCTCGTTCCTGTTCCACACCTTCGCCAATCGTTGGTCGGGGCTGGCGGATGTGTTGCCGATCATGTTGTTCATCCAGTTCGCCTTTTACCTGGCGCTGCGCCGGGTGATGGGCTTGAGCGTTGCGGCTGCGCTGCTGCTCACGCTGGCCTTTCTGGTGGTCTCGTCTGCCGTGGGGCCGTGGCTGGCGCGCAGCGTCGGCTCAAGCGGGGCCTATCTGCCGGCGGGGCTGGCCATTGTCGGCATCGCCGCACTGGCTCCGCGCGACCAAAAGGCGCAGCGCCGGGCGCTGTTTGTCACCGGCTTGCTGTTTTTCGTTTCCCTTGGCTTCCGGGCCGGTGATATGCCTGTCTGTCCGGCTTTCCCTATCGGAACGCATTTCGTATGGCATTGCCTGAATGCCGTGGTCCTGTACCGTCTGATTCGCGTGTTGAGCGATGCGCGGGGCGGCGTGCGGGACGCGGTAGCGTGAGGGAGCCGGTGTTCGTTCGCCGCGCAAAGGCCCTCCTCGCGCATTCCTTGCCACCTGCCAATCCCAACGGACCGTCATGACCGATAAGCCGACCGCCCCCAAGACCATCAGCGAACTCGATGAGGCGGCGCTCTTCTATCACCGCTACCCCCATCCGGGAAAACTGGCGATCCAGGCGACCAAGCCGCTGGGCAACCAGCGCGATCTGGCGCTTGCCTATTCGCCGGGGGTGGCGGCTCCCTGCCTGGAGATTGCCCGCGATCCGGCACTGGCCGCCGATTACACCGCCAGGTCCAATCTGGTCGGCGTGATTTCCAACGGCACGGCGGTGCTGGGGCTCGGCGCCATCGGCGCGCTCGCCTCCAAGCCGGTGATGGAAGGCAAGGCGGTCCTGTTCAAGAAATTCGCCGGCATCGACGTGTTCGATATCGAGGTGGACGAGCTCAAGGTCGAGCCCTTCGTCGAGGCGGTGGCGGCACTGGAGCCGACCTTCGGCGGTATCAACCTTGAGGATATCAAGGCGCCGGAATGCTTCATGGTCGAGCGCGCCCTGCGCGAGCGGATGAACATTCCGGTGTTCCACGACGACCAGCACGGTACGGCCATCATCGTCGCCGCTGCGGTCAAGAACGCGCTGGAATTCGCCGGCAAGGACATCGCCGAGGTCAAGATCGTCGCCTCCGGCGCCGGTGCGGCCGCGCTTGCCTGCCTCAACCTCTTGTGTTCGCTTGGCGCGCGCCGCGAAAACATCTGGGTGACCGACATCGAAGGGGTGGTCTACTCGGGCCGCGAGGCCCTGATGGACGAATGGAAGGCGGTCTTCGCCCAGGACACCGACAAGCGCACCCTGGGCGAGGTGATCCCGGACGCGGATGTGTTCCTCGGCGTGTCGGCGGGCGGCGTGCTGAAGCCGGAGATGGTGGCGACGATGGCCGAGCGGCCGCTCATCCTGGCGCTGGCCAATCCCAACCCGGAAATCATGCCGGAAGCGGCCCTTGCCGTGCGTGACGACGTGATGATGTGCACGGGCCGGTCCGATTACCCCAACCAGGTCAACAACGTCCTGTGCTTCCCCTATATCTTTCGGGGGGCGCTGGATGTCGGCGCGACCACCATCAACGAGGAGATGAAGCTCGCCGCGGTGGCCGCCATTGCCGAACTGGCGCGTGAGGAGCCCTCCGAGGTGGTCGCCCGTGCCTATGGCGGGGTCAGCGAGACCTTCGGCGCGAAATACCTCATTCCCTCGCCCTTCGACCAGCGGCTGATCCTGCGCATCGCGCCGGCAGTGGCGCGGGCGGCGATGGAGACCGGCGTTGCCCAGCGGCCGATCGAGGATTTCGAGGCCTATCATGACCGGCTGAACCGGTTCGTTTTCCGCTCCGGCCTGATCATGAAGCCGGTGATTGCCGCCGCGCGTGGCGCCTCCACCCGGATCATCTATTCCAACGGCGAGGATGAGCGGGTGCTGCGCGCCGCCCAGGTGCTGATCGAGGACAAGCTCGCGCATCCGATCCTGATCGGCCGCCCTTCGGTGATCGAGACCCGCAGCGCCCGCTTCGGCCTGAAGATCCGTCCGGGCGTCGATTTCGAGTGCATCAACCCGGAAGACGATCCGCGCTACCGCGAATATGTGGATACGCTGCTGGAGCTGGTCGGGCGGCGCGGCGTGACGCCCGAGGCGGCGCGCACCATGATCCGCACCAACACCACGGTGATCGGCGCGATTGCCTTGCATCGGGGCGAGGCGGATGCGCTGATCTGCGGTCTCGACGGACGCTATTCCAAGCATCTGGCCGATGTGCGCTCGATCATCGGCACGGCCAAGGGGGTGCAGGACTTCTCCGCCCTGTCGCTGCTGATCAACACGGGCGGAGCCACCTTCTTCACCGACACCTATGTGACGGAGAAGCCGAGCGCCCGGGAAATCGCCGAGACGACCATGCTGGCGGCAGAGGAGATCCGCCGCTTCGGCATCACCCCGCGCGCCGCGCTGCTGTCGGCCTCCAACTTTGGCTCGCGCGACATGGAATCGGCCCACAGGATGCGGGAGGCGCTGGCGATCCTCGGCGAGATCGCGCCGGATCTGGAGGTCGACGGCGAGATGCATGGCGACAGTGCCCTGTCGCTGGCCATGCGCGACCGGGTGATGCCGAACTCGCGGCTGACCGGCGAGGCCAACCTTCTGGTCTTCCCGTCGCTGGACGCGGCCAACATCGCGCTCAATCTGGTGAAGGTGATGACCGACAGCCTGCATGTGGGGCCGATCCTGCTGGGCACGGCCAAGCCGGTGCACGTGCTGACCCCGTCGGTGACCTCGCGCGGCGTGGTCAACATGTCGGCCTTCGCCTCGGTCGAGGCCAAGACCCGCAAGGCGGCGGAAGGCTGACCGGACGCGGCGCGTTTCGCCGGTCACCCGAAGAAATGGAAAAAAGCGCCGGAGCGGTTCGCCGCTCCGGCGTTTTTACGTTTCCGCGCCCTTGAAATCGGTGCCAGATGACCGAAGATCAGGGCGCTCGCGGCGGTCTTATGCCGCATTGTCCTATATTCAGATTCTGTGAAGTTACCCGTTCCACCAGCAGAAAAGGTCAGGCGACATGTCACTCCATATTGGCGATATCGCACCGAACTTCACGATCGAGACCACCAAGGGAACGATCGACTTTCACGACTGGATCGGTGACTCCTGGGTGTTCTTCTTCAGCCATCCTGCGGATTTTACGCCGGTCTGCACGACGGAAATGGGCCGTACGTCGCAATTGGCGGGGCCGTTTGCCGCGCGCAACACCAAGCCGCTTGGCCTGTCCACCGACACGGTCGCGGAACATGTCAAATGGATTGCGGATGTCAACGACACCCAGAACACCGACCTGCAGTTCCCGATTGTCGCCGACGCCGATCTCAAGGTGTCGCGGCTCTATGACATGCTCCACCCGGATGAGAGCGAGACCCAGGCGGTCCGGTCGGTGTTCATCATCGATCCGAACAAGAAGATCCGCCTGACCATGACCTACCCGATGAACGTGGGGCGCAACTTCGATGAGATCCTGCGGGTGATCGATGCCTTGCAGCTTGCCGACAAGAACAGCGTGGCAACGCCGGCGGACTGGCGCCCCGGCGATCGGGTGATCATCCCGCCGTCCATCACCAACGAGGTCGCGAAGACGAAATTCACGCAAGGTTGGGAAGAGGTTCGCCCCTACCTGCGCTTTACCGACGTGGCGTGACCAACGCCAACTGACCGCGTTTGATGCCCGCCTTCCCGGGGCGACTGTAGGTCGATCCGGGGAGGCGTTGCCGCCGTGCCAGCGGGCAAGTCATTCCGCGGGCAGGCGTTTTCCGCGTGCCTCCCGGGCGACATGCCAGGCCGATGCGAGGGCAGGGGTGCTTTGCCGGCTTTTCGACAAGTGCCTTGAGATTTGTCATGAAATCTTCGCGAGCCTGATACACTCTGGGCGTGTGCGTGCGGTTTGCGCGCCAGTGTTCGGGTGAGAAGTCATGTCCCATTTGCTCGTTGTCTATGCCACCACGGAGGGGCACACTCGCAAGATCGCCGCGCGGGTGGCGGAGCGTGTGCGCGCGGCCGGACACAGCGTGACCCTTGTCGATGCAGGTGCGGCGGAGCGGCTGGAGCTGGGGCCGTTCGATGGGGCGATCCTGGCGGCCTCGCTGCATGTGGGGCAGCACCAGCGCGAGATCCGGGATTTCATTCACAAGCAGCGCTGTCGCCTTGAGGCGGTGCCGACGGCCTTCATTTCCGTCAGCCTGTCCGGCGGCTCGTTGCTGGCGGAAGACCGGCGAAACGCGCAAGGCGCGCTTGAGGCAATGTTCGAGGAACTGGACTGGCAGGCAACCGCGGCGCATCTGGCCGGCGGTGCGGTTCAGGACGGGCGGATGGGCCTCTTCAAGCGCTGGATCATTCACCGGATCCTGCGCCGCAAGGGCGTGGAGATGGATCCGTCCGGCTATATGGAATTCACCGATTGGCCGGCGCTCGACCGGTTCGTCGCGCGGTTTCTTCACGACAATCTGCATCAGGCGCGCGGCGGCGCCTGATGCGAAAGCCCGTACGGGGCGGCTTTACCCCTTACATGTTCGGGTAGTTCGGTCCACCCGCGCCCTCCGGCACCGTCCAGGTGATGTTGCCGTTCGGATCCTTGATGTCGCAGGTCTTGCAGTGGACGCAGTTCTGCGCGTTGATCTGGAAGCGCGGCGCATCCTCGCCCTCTTCGATCCATTCGTAGACACCGGCCGGGCAGTAGCGGTTCGACGGACCGGCATAGACGTCATGTTCGGAAGACTTCTGCAGGGCCATGTCCGCCACCTTGAGGTGGATCGGCTGATCCTCCTCGTGGTTGGTGTTCGACAGGAACACCGAGGACAGCTTGTCGAAGGAGACTTCGTTGTCGGGCTTGGGGTAGGCGATCGGCGTATGCTTTGCCGCCGGCTCCAGGCTCTCCGAATCCCGCTTGCCATGCTTCAGCGTGCCGAACAGCGAGAAGCCGAACAGCTCGTTGGTCCACATGTCGAAACCGCCGATGCCGATGCCGAGCAGGGTGCCGAAACGGCTCCACAGCGGCTTGACGTTGCGCACCGGCTTCAGGTCGGCGCCGATGGCGCTTTCCCGCCAGGCGGTGTCGAATTCGGTCAGCTCCGCGTTGTCGCGGCCGGCGGCAAGAGCGTCCATCACCTGCTCGGCAGCCAGCTTGCCGGAGAGGATCGCGTTGTGCGAGCCCTTGATGCGCGGCAGGTTGACGAAGCCGGCCGAGCAGCCGATCAGCAGCCCGCCGGGGAAGGAGAGCTTGGGCACCGACTGGTAGCCGCCCTCGGTGATCGCCCGCGCGCCATAGGAGATGCGCTTGCCGCCCTCGAAGGTGTCGCGGATCGCCGGATGGGTCTTGAACCGCTGGAACTCGTCGAACGGCGACAGATAGGGGTTCTTGTAGCCAAGGTGGACGACGAAGCCGACGGCGACCTGGTTGTCTTCAAGGTGGTAGAGGAACGAGCCGCCGCCGGTGCGGTTGTCGAGCGGCCAGCCGAAGGAGTGCTGCACCAGGCCGGGCCGGTGCTTGGCCGGGTCGATCTGCCACAGCTCCTTGAGGCCGATGCCGAACTTCGGCACGTCGCAATCGGCGTCCAGCTCGAAGCGCTTGATCAATTCCTTGGCGAGCGAACCGCGCACGCCTTCGCCGATCAGCACGTATTTGCCGCGCAGCTCCATGCCGCGGGTGTAGTTGGCGTTCGGCTTGCCGTCGCGGCCGACACCCATGTCGCCGGTGGCAACACCGACCACCTTGCCCGCGTCATCGTACAGCACCTCGGCGGCGGCGAAGCCGGGGTAGATCTCGACGCCGAGCGCTTCGGCCTTTTCCGCAAGCCAGCGGCAGACATTGCCGAGGGAGACGATGTAATTGCCGTGGTTGTTCATCAGGCGGGGCATGATGAAATTGGGCAGGCGGATCGAGCCGGCCGGGCCGAGCAGCAGGAAATGATCCGCCGTCACCTCGGTCTTGAAGGGCGTGTCCGCCTCCTCGCGCCAGTCCGGCAGCAGCGCATCGATGCCAATGGGGTCGACCACCGCGCCAGAGAGAATATGCGCCCCGACTTCCGAGCCCTTCTCCAGAACGACGACGGAAACGTCCTCGCCCTTTTCCTCGGCGATCTGCTTCAGCCGAATGGCCGCCGACAGGCCGGCAGGTCCCGCGCCGACGATCACGACGTCGAAGTCCATGCTCTCGCGTTCCGGAAGCGCGTCCGCCTCGCTCATAGTGTTTTCCCCCGCATCGCTTTCGTGCCCGAAAGATGTTCTGAAACCGGTCATTGGATATGCGCCGATCCGGCAGGGCCAGCGCATGGGATGCCGGACGCACGCTGCTTTCTGTTTAGTGCACTGCGAAAGCGGCTGCAATGGTGCTTCCGGACCCTGTTGCATATTACGTTTACGTAAACGGTATGAGCAAGGGCCGGCTGTGCGATCCCGTCTGACATGATTGCCACGGGCGGGCGGATGCGGCAAAACGGGGCATGGCGTCAGGCACCCCCAAAGATCCGATTGCAGAGAACGGGCACACGGCAGCCGCACCGGCCGATCGCCGTGCGCTGGCGGCGCTGCTCGATTTCTATCTCGCGGCCGGGGTTGATACCGGCATCGACGAACTGTCCTACGACGCCTTCGCCGCCTCCGAGCCGGCGGCCGCCGCCGCTGCCGCGTCCGCGTCGTCCCTGCCGCAGATGGCAGATCCGCCCTTCGCCGCCGCCGCTCCCGCACCCGCTGCGGGGCGACCGCCCCTGCCGGGTCACGCGCCGCAGGCCGCTCCCCGCCCACCGGTTGCCGGTACCCACCAGGCGGTGCTTCCGGATGATGAGGCGATCGTTGCGGCCCGGGATGCGGCGCACAGCGCGGCGACCCTTGGCGACCTGAAGGACATCCTTTCCCGCTTCGAGGCCTGCAATCTGCGCCTGACGGCGAAGTCGCTGGTTTTTGCCGATGGCAATCCCGAAGCCGATGTCATGTTCATCGGCGAGGCGCCGGGCCGGGAGGAGGATCGGCAAGGGGTTCCCTTTGTCGGCCGCTCCGGGCAGTTGCTCGACCGGATGTTGGCGGCCATCGGCCTTGACCGCACCAGCGCCTATATCACCAACGTGGTGCCCTGGCGCCCGCCGGGCAACCGCACGCCGAGCCCGCAGGAAACCGAGATCTGCAAGCCGTTCATCCTGCGCCAGATCGAGCTGGTCGCGCCGAAGGTTCTGGTGTTCCTGGGCGGCGCCTCGGCCAAGGCGCTGACCGGGGCGCCGGAAGGGATCCTGCGCTTGCGTGGCAAGTGGCTGGACATGCCGCTCGGCTCCGGCCGGATCCGGGCGATGGCGACCCTGCATCCGGCCTATCTGCTGCGCACGCCCGCGCAGAAGCGCTACGCCTGGCGGGACTTTCTGGAAATCCGCGCGGCCCTCGACGCTTGCGCGCCCGCTCCCACGGACGGGGCGCCCGACTAGGCGCGGGCGGAGAAGCGGTCTTCAGAAATCGGCCTGCTCTTCAATGCGCGAGGGGAAGGCTTATATTTGCGCGAGGTGGGGGAGGGTGCTCCTTCCCTGAACGCCTGGTTGATGTGAGAGGATCCAACGTGCTTGACGGTGTTCGCAAATACCTGCCCGGAAAACTGGGGGAGGTCCCCACGGTCATTCCCGTGGTGCGTCTTCAGGGCGCCATCGGCGTTTCTTCCTCGCCGTTTTCCTCCACCTTGTCGCTGGCCAATGTGGCCCGGCCGCTGGACAAGGCCTTTTCCATGCCCGGCCCGGCGGTGGCCCTGATCGTCAATTCGCCCGGCGGCTCGCCGGTGCAATCGCGGCTGATCCACAATCGCATTCGCTCGCTGGCCAAGCAGCATGACAAGGAAGTCCTGGTGTTCGTCGAGGATGTGGCCGCGTCCGGCGGCTATATGATCGCCGTGGCCGGCGATGAGATCATCGCCGATGCCTCGTCGATCGTCGGCTCCATCGGCGTGATCTATGCCGGGTTCGGCTTCACCGGCGCGCTCGACAAGCTGGGGATCGAACGGCGGCTGCACACCGCCGGCGAGAACAAGGCGCTGCTCGATCCCTTCAGCCCGGAGCGGGACGAGGATGTGCGCCATCTCAAGGCGATCCAGCAGGAGGTGCATGACGACTTCATCGATCTGGTGAAGTCCCGCCGCGGCGATGTGCTCAGCGAGGCGCCGGATCTGTTCTCCGGCCTGTTCTGGACCGGAACCGCCGGCCGCGATCTCGGGCTTGTCGACAGTCTCGGCGATCTGCGCTCCGTGCTGCGTGCCCGGTTCGGCGAAGAGGTGAAGACCCGCCTGGTGACCGCGCCGCGCTCGCTTCTGGGCCGGCGTCAGGGGGTGGGCGTTGCCGCCGCGCTGGGCGAATTGCTGACCGGGCGCGATCAGGGCGCAGGGCTTGCCGAGGAGGCAATCACCGCGCTGGAGAACCGGGCGCTTTGGGCCCGGTTCGGTCTGTAGGTCAGGCCACCGGTGATTTTGTGTCCCCGATGAAGGGGCGCGCAAGCAAGGCAGGGGAGACAAGAAGATGGTCAATGCCTTTGGCATCGCGGCGCTGGCGCTTGGCGGTTATGCGCTGGTGCGCGCTGTACGCCGCGAAATGACCCGGGTGGAACGCAAGGTCTCCGAGGCCGCGCGGAAAGACACCGATGGCGCCCCGCCCAAGGAGCTGGTGCGCGATCCGGAAACCGGCCGCTACCGGCCTGAAGACTAGCCAGCGCCCGCCGTGGCGGGCGCCGGTTTGGCTCCGTGTTTTTCTATTCGGCCGGGACGCCGGCCAGCCGGGCCACCGGTTCCTCGCGGATCGGCCAATGCACCAGCGCGGCGAAGATGCTGAGGGCGATACCGATATACCAGATCGCATCATAGGATCCGGTCTGGTCATAGAGCCGCCCGCCCAGCCAGACGCCCAGAAACGCGCCGATCTGGTGCGAGAAGAAGACGAAGCCGAACAGCGTCGCCATGTAGCGCGGGCCGAACATCACCGCCACCAGTCCGGAGGTGGGCGGCACGGTGGACAGCCACAAGAAGCCCATGGCGCCGGCGAATATCAGCACGCTCAGCGGCGTCGGCGGCACCAGCAGGAACAGACCGATGGCCACCGCCCGCGCCAGATAGATCAGGGCGAGGAAGATCGGCTTGGAGAAGCGGCCGCCGATATAGCCCGATGCCAGTGCGCCGAATACGTTGCAAAAGCCGATCAGCGCAATGGCGCTGGCGCCCCACATCGGGTCGAGGCCGAGATCGACGATGTAGGGCGGCAGGTGCACGGTGATGAAGGCGACGTGAAAGCCGCAGACGAAGAAGCCGAAGGTCAGGAGCACGAAGCCGCGCGTGCCGAAGGCTTCCCGGAGCGCTTCGATCAGGCTCTGGTCGTGCGCGCCCGGTGTCGCCGGTCCGGCGTCGGGCTTGCCGCGCAGCGCAATGGCAAGGACGGGCACGAGCAGCATCAGCCCGGACATGATCAGGAGTGCGTTCTGCCAGCCGAAGCCGTCAAGCAGCCCCTGGCCGAGCGGCGCGAACAGGAACTGGCCGAAGGAGCCGGAGGCCGTGCCGATGCCGAAGGCGAGCGAGCGCTGCGCCGGGGTGACCGTCCGGCCGAAGGCGGCGAGCACCAGCGAGAACGAGGAAAAGGCAACGCCGGTGCCGATCATCACGCCGGCGGAGAGATGCAGCACCAGCGGCGTGTCCGCCTGCACCGTCAGCACCAGCCCGGCCGCGTAGAGCACGCCGCCGAAGGCAAGGGTGCGTGCGGTGCCGTAGCGGTCGGCGATCATGCCGGCGATCGGCTGAGCCGCGCCCCAGAGAAGGTTCTGGATCGCCAGCGCCAGCGCGAAGGTTTCGCGCGACCAGCCCTGATCGCTGGTGATGGGACCGAGAAACAGCCCGAGCGCCGAGCGCGGGCCGAAGGTCAGCATCGAGATCAGGCAACCGCAGATGATGATCAGCGGAATGTTGGGGCCATCCCTGAAACGGCCGGGCAGGGGCGTGGGCATGAGGCGGATCCGGATTGCGGCGGCGCTGGGCCGAAATGGAGTGTTGGTGGGACTATGCCGCGCTTTGCGAGCTGAAAATAATGAAACATATTTATTCCAGATATTCGCATCTAGCATGAAACACGCATCCGATGAACATGTCGCCGCCAGCACCGAGGCCGGCCGCCTGACGGTCATCGAGGTGCCGGATTTCCGCGCGAGACTGTCCGTCTGGCTGTTATCTGGCGGAGCGCACGGCTCGCTGGCCTATGCCTTTTCCGCCCTTGAAACAGCCGTCTGAGCCGTTTTTGATGATGAAACGGACGTCTGATCAATAGGTTGCGGTGTTTGTGATGGTTTCGACAAGAAACCGTTTGGCAAGATCCCGGCGCGCACTTATATATACCCCGAATGAGCATAACCACCGGCGCGAGCCGCCTTTTTTAAACCTCTGGTTATGCTCAAATTGAGCACAATGCATCCGGCGGCGGAAGCATTGCGGATGCAGGGGGATCGGAGCGGGAGGCCCGTCCGGTCGCCATCAGTCAGGGAGGTCGCCATGACCACCACCATCCTGTCCTCCAGCTTCCAGGCTGGATCCTCCGAGCGCGTCGCGACGGCGCTGGACCGCTATGGTCCGGTCGAGCGGCCCGATCTTGCCTACACGCCGGAGGTCGCGGCCGAGACCGCCCCCATCTACGAGAAGGTCAAGGACTTCATCCCGGAGATCGAGTGGCCGCTCCTGGCGCCGCTGATCCATGCCATCAACAAGCTGAAGCGCGAGCGCAACGCGGTTGTTCTGGCGCACAACTACATGACGCCGGAGATCTTCCACGGGGTTGCGGACATCGTCGGCGACAGCCTGCAGCTGGCCAAGGAGGCCGCCCGCACCGACGCCGAAGTGATCGTCCAGTGCGGCGTTCACTTCATGGCCGAGACGGCGAAGATCCTCAGCCCGGAAAAGACCGTGCTCATTCCCGACAGCAAGGCGGGGTGCTCGCTGGCCGAATCGATCACCGCCGAGGATGTGCGCGGCCTGCGCGAGAAGCATCCGGGCGTGCCGATCGTCACCTATGTCAACACCTCGGCGGCGGTGAAGGCGGAATGCGACATCTGCTGCACCTCCTCCAACGCGGTGCAGGTGGTGGAAAGCCTCAACGCCCCGCGCGTGCTGCTGATCCCCGACCAGTATCTCGCCGCCAACGTGGCGCGCCAGACCGACGTGGAGGTTCTCACCTGGGCAGGCGCCTGCGAGGTGCATGAGCGCTTCACCGCCGAGGAGCTGCGCGAGTATCGCGAGATCGAACCGTCGGTGAAGATCATCGCCCATCCGGAATGCCCGCCGGAGGTGGTCGACGAGGCGGATTTCTCCGGCTCGACCGCCGGCATGATCGACTGGGTGAAGACCAACCTGCCGGAAAAGGTCATGCTCGTGACCGAATGCTCCATGGCCGACAACATCGCCTCGGAAACCCCCGGCGTCGATTATGTCCGGCCCTGCAATCTCTGCCCGCACATGAAGCGGATCACCCTGTCGAAGATCCTCGATGCGCTGGTGGAGATGAAGGAAGAGGTCACCGTCGATCCCGAGGTCGCCGACCGCGCGCGCCAGGCCGTCGAACGGATGATCCATCTGAAAAGCTGACGGACGCCGCCGGCGCCCGTATCATGACGTCCCTGCCTTGCCCGCCCGGGCCGCTTTCCCGCGGTCCGGGCTTTTCGACCGTTCAGCGGCCTACCTCCCACGACCGCCGGTCCTGTCTCCGGAACCGCATTCATGTCCGCATCCGCAACCAGCCATATCGATGACGTTCTGATTCTCGGCGGAGGCCTGACCGGTCTCTTCTGCGCGCTCAAGCTGGCGCCGCGTCCCGTCACCATCCTGTCCGCCTCGCCGATCGGTGAGGGGGCGTCGTCTTCCTGGGCGCAAGGGGGCATTGCCGCCGCCGTGTCCGATGAGGACAGCACCGCCGCCCATGCCGAAGACACGCTGGCCGTCGGTGGCGGGCTGTGCGAGGAAAAGATCGTCCGGTTGATGACCGAGGAAGCGGGCGAGCGCGTGCGCGATCTGCTCGGCTATGGCGTGCCGTTCGACATGGATCTGGAAGGGCGCCTGCAGCTTTCCCGCGAGGCGGCCCATTCGGCCAACCGGATCGTCCGGGTGCGTGGCGACATGGCCGGCCGGGCGATCATGAATGCGCTGGTGGCCGCCGTGCGTCAGACCCCGTCCATCCGCGTGGTGGAAGGCTATCTCGGCGAGGAACTGCTGCACGAGGGCCGGCTGGTCACCGGTGTGCTCGCCCGCCGGCGCGGCGATCATGAACGGCTCGCCTTTCCTGCCCATGCGGTGGTGCTGGCCTCCGGCGGCATCGGCCATCTGTTCGCGGTGACCACCAACCCGCCGGAAGCCAACGGCCAGGGCGTTGCCATGGCGGCGCGCGCCGGCGCGGTGATCGCCGATGCGGAATTCGTCCAGTTCCACCCGACCGCGCTGAACGTCGGGCGCGATCCCGCGCCGCTTGCCTCCGAGGCGCTGCGCGGCGAAGGCGCGGTGCTGGTAAACGGCGCCGGCGAGCGCTTCATGGAAGCGGTCGATCCCTTGAAGGAGCTGGCACCGCGCGATGTGGTGGCCCGGGCGGTGTTCGCCGAGATCGAGGCTGGGCGGGGGGCCTTCCTCGACTGCCGCGAGGCGATCGGAACAGTGTTTGCCGAGAAGTTCCCGACGGTTCATGCCGCCTGTCTCAGCGCCGGCATCGACCCGGTGCGCGAACCGATCCCGGTGGCGCCGGCTGAGCACTATCACATGGGCGGCATCCTGACTGATGCCAATGGCCGCAGCTCGCTCGACAATCTCTGGGCCGCCGGCGAGGTCGCCTCCAGCGGTGCCCATGGCGCCAACCGGCTGGCGTCGAACTCGCTGCTGGAAACCGTGGTGTTCGCCGCGCGCATCGCCGAGGACATTCAGGGGCAGATGCCCAATCCGCGCACGGCCCACTGGCCCGCTCTCAACGAGGACATTCAGGAAGCCACCCGCCGCAACGAGGTGGAACGCAGCGCCATCACCGTGCTGCGCGAGACCATGGCCGCGCATGTTGGCGTGCAGCGCGACGAGGACGGGCTGACCCGCACCCTGGCGATCGTCACCGCGCTGGAGGCCCAGTGCCGCCGCCGGTCGATCCTCAACATGATGACCACCGCCAAGATGGTGGCTGGCGCCGCACTGCTCCGGCGCGAAAGCCGGGGCGGTCACTGGCGCCGGGATTTCCCAGAGACCGATCCGGCGCAGGCGCGCCGGTCCTTCCTCAGGCTCTCCGATGTCGAGGCATTGGCAAGGGAAGCGGCGGAAAGCGCCGTCGGACAGGCGGCGATTGCCGAAAAGGTGAAGCTGTGAGCGGACGCGACACCCTGCCGGACCTGCCGGCGTTGATGATTGAGGAGACGGTCAAGGCCGCGCTGCTGGAAGACTGGGGCCGGACCGGCGATATCACCGCGCAGGCGACCTTGCCGCGCTCTGCCCGCGCCGATGCGGTCATTGCAGCCCGGGTGCCTGGGCGGATCGCCGGCATTGCCTGTGCGCTCGCCGCCTTCCGCCTCTCCGACCCGGAGATTCGCGCCGAGGCCCTGTGCCAGGATGGCGATCTTGTCTCGCCGGGGGACAAGGTGATGCGGATCGAGGGGCCGGCTCGGGCCGTGCTTGCCGCCGAGCGGGTTGCCCTGAACTTCCTGGGGCATCTGTCCGGTGTGGCCAGCGCCACGCATCTGTTTGCCGAGAAGGTCGCGCATACCAAAGCGCGGATCGTCTGCACCCGCAAGACCACGCCGGGCCTGCGTGCTCTGGAGAAATACGCGGTGCGCTGCGGCGGCGGTGCCAACCACCGCTTCGGTCTCGATGATGCGATCCTGATCAAGGACAACCACATTGCCGTCGTCGGCAGCGTTGCCGAGGCGGTGGCCGCCGCCCGGCGCTTTGCCGGCCATCTGGTCAAGGTGGAGGTCGAGGTCGACACGCTGGAGCAGCTTCGCGAGGCGCTGGAAGCGGGGCCGGATGTGGTGATGCTCGACAACATGCCGCCGGCGCGCCTGCGCGAAGCGGTGGCAATCGCGAACGGCCGGGTGCTGCTGGAAGCTTCCGGCGGGGTCAATCTGGAAACGGTGGCCGGCATCGCCGAAACCGGCGTCGATCTCATCTCCGTCGGCTGGATCACCCATTCGGCGCCGGTGATGGATCTGGGGCTCGATATCGCGCTGCGCGGCTGAGCCGGCTTACCCGGTCGCGTCCGGCGCGATGCCCTTGAAGAAGCGGCGCGCCTCCTCCTCGAACACCCGGGTGACCCAGGTGCCGGGCAGGCGTGCCGGTTTGGCAAGCGCGACCCGGTGCGGCGGGATGGGGTCTTCCAGCTGCAGATGGGCGACCGTTCCGCCGTCATAGGTGGTGCGATACGGCAATTCGGTCGCCAGCAGGCCGACGCCGAGGCGGCTTGCCACCATCGAGCGCAGCATCTCGATGGAACTGGTCTCCATGCCGATGCGCGCGCTCAGCCCGCGTGCCTGAATGATCGACAGGAAGAAGTTCCGGCTTTGCGGCAGGTTGACGAGGATGAGGGGATCCTCAAGCACTCGGGCGAGCGAAACGCTGGTTTCTCCGGCGAGCGGATGATCGCCGGCCACCAGCGCATAGGGCCTTGCCTCATGCAGCGGCGTCATCTCCACATCTCCGCCAAGACCGAAGTCATAGACGATGGCAAGGTCGATGCGTCCGGTCTCCAGCCAGGCATGCAGGGTTTCCAGGTCCGCCTCGTGCAGGCGCAGCCGGGCATTGGGCACGCGCGTCCGGAACCGGTCGATCAGCGTGGGCACATAGCGCGGTCCCAGGGTGGAAAACACCCCCAGATCCAGCATCGGCGGCAGCGGCGCCTCCTTGCCGGCGGAGGCGAGGATTGCCCGTGTCTGCGCGCGCAGGCTGCGGAACTCGGCCAGCTTCTGCCGCCCGAAGCCGGTGAGCGCCATGCCCTGGCCGGTGGCGCGCAGGAACAGCGGCTGGCCAAGGGTCTCCTCCAGCCGGGCCACCGCGAGGGACACCGAGGGCTGGGAGACGTTGACAAGGCGGGCGGCGGCGGCGGTGCTGCCGGTTTCGGCGACGGCGATGAAGTAGTCGACCTGCCGAAAGCTCAAGGGGATAGTTTCCATTTATCCCTTATATGAAAGAAATGTATTTCTTTCTATATCCGCCGCCCGCCTAGGCTCTGCCGAATGAGCCAGGCAAGAGGATGGCGGAAATGGAAACGGAAAAGGCGGCACGGCCGCTTGACGGCGTGCGGGTGCTGGATTTCACTCGGGTTCTGGCCGGACCCTATTGCACGGCGATGCTGGCCGATCTCGGCGCCGATGTGATCAAGATCGAAAGCCCCGGCGGCGATGATTACCGTCATGTCGGGCCGTTCCGTGAGGAAGAAAGCCTGCTGTTTCAGGCGGTCAATCGCGGCAAGCGGTCGATCGCGATGGATCTGAAGGATCCGGCGGCGGTGCAAAAGGTGCGGGAGCTGGTCAGGTCCGCCGATCTGCTGGTGGAGAACTTCCGCCCCGGGGTGATGACCAGGCTCGGCCTCGGCCCGGAGGCGCTTCAGGCGGAAAACCCCGGACTGGTCTATGTCAGCGTCTCCGGTTTCGGTCAGAGCGGGCCGAATGTCGCCCGCCCGGCCTATGACATCATCGTCCAGGCCATGTCCGGCCTGATGCATCTCAGCGGCGAGCCGGACGGAGCGCCGACCATGGTCGGCGAGGCGGTGGGCGATGTGGCCGGCGGGGTGTTCGCCGCCTTCGGGGCGATGGTCGCCCTGTTCGAGCGCCAGCGCACCGGCCGGGGGCGCCATGTGGATGTGGCGCTGTTCGATTCTCTCCTGGCGATGATGCCGACGGCGGCGACCCGCGTTCTGATGGCTGGCGAGGATCCCATGCGCACCGGCAACCGCCATGCCCTGTCGGCGCCCTTTGGCACCTACCGGGCCTCGGACGGACATTTCGCCGTGGCGGTGCTGAACGACCGTCTGTTCCAGGCGTTTTGCCGGGCGATTGGCGAGGAGGCCCTGACCGCCGATCCGCGCTTTGCCAGCGATGTGCTGCGCCGCCAGAACGAGCCGGCGCTGGCCACTCATATCGAGGGTTGGTCGGCGGGGCTGACCGCTGCGGAGGCGGTCGAGCGGCTTGCCGAAGCCGGCATTCCGGCGGCCCCCATTGAGACCGCCGCGGACGCCTGGCGTTCGCCGCAGGCCTCCGCGCGCGGCCTTGCCAGCATCGTCGATCACCCGCTGTTCGGGGCGCTGTCGGTCCCCGAGCAGCCGGTGCATTTCTCCGGTGCGCCCCGGGGTGGCCGGCGGCCCGCGCCAGCCCTCAATCAGCATGAAACAGAAATCCTTGCCGGACTGACCGAAGGAGCCAGCCAATGACCCCGACATTTCGTGACGATGAAGCGATGATCATCGAACAGATCGCCCGCTTCGCCGAAAAGACGCTGGCGCCGCAGGCCGCGCGGATCGACGAGGAGGGGCAGTTCGCCACCATCCACCGCGATGCGCTGGCGGAAATGGGCATTCTGGGCATGAACCTGCCGGAGCAATATGGCGGGGTGGGGCTGCCCGGCCCGGCGCTCTACCGGGCGGTGGAGCTGATCGCCGGCGCCTGCGGGTCCACCGCCTCCATGCTGACCGCACATTTTCTGGCAACTGATTCCCTGCTTCTGGGCGGCGATGAGGCGTTGAAGCAGCGCTATCTGCCGGCGGCGGCCGAGGGGCGGATGCTTGGCGCCTTCGCGCTGACGGAACCGGAAGCGGGTTCGAACCCGGCGGACATGCGCAGCCACGCGGTGGCCGAGGACGGCGGCTACCGGCTGAAGGGCTCCAAGTGCTTCATCTCCAATGCCGGCGCGGCGGATTTCATGGTGGTCTATGCCAAGACCGACCGGACCGCCGGCGCGCGCGGCGTCAGCGCCTTCGTGGTCGAACCGAAGACGACCGAGGGCATCGAGATCGGCCCCAATGAAAAGACCATGGGCCTGCGCGGCGGCCATGTTTTCAGCTTGTCGCTCGATTGCCACGTGCCTGCTGAAAATCTGTTGGGCGCGGAGGGCACCGGCTTCCGCACCGCGATGAAGGTGCTCGACAACGGCCGGATCGAGGTGGCGGCGCAGGCGACCGGCATCGCCGAGGCCGCCCTTGAGGCTGCGGTTGCCTATGCCAAGGAGCGCAAGGTCGGCGGCCATGCCATCGCCGACTTTCAGGGGCTGCAGTGGATGCTGGCCGATATGGCCACCGATCTGGCGGCGGCAAGGGCGCTGGCCTATCAGGCGGCGGAAAAGCGCGGCACCGGTCAGCGCTATTCGCGCGAATCCGCCTTCGCCAAGCTCTATGCCAGCGAGGCCGCCTGGCGGATCGCCGACCGGGCGCTGCAGATCCACGGCGGCTACGGCTACACCTGCGATTTCCCGCTGGAGCGCTACCTGCGCGATCTGCGCATTTTCCGCATTTACGAGGGTTCTTCTGAGATCCAGCGCACCATCATTGCCCGCGACCTCTTGAGCTGACGTCGCTGTCCGGGCCGAGGCGGCAGGCGGCAACCCCGTCTTCCATCGCCTTGGCCCGGTTCTTGAGCGCCGCGATATGGGTGCTCAGGGTGTCGGGGTCATTGACCCGCACCCGCCGGGGAAGAAAAAGCACCGCGATGGAGCAGGACAGCAGCGGATAGCGTTGCGGCTGCCCCTTCCGGTCGCTGGCCAGAATGAAGCCCTGTCGCCGGTGGTTTGCCTCATGCAGGCTTTCCACCTCATGCCGGAAGTCCCGGCGCAGCTCGCGCATGACTTCCTCCAGTGGCGCCAGCTCCTGTCCCTTGATGCCGAGAAAGAAATCATCGCCGCCGACATGGCCGATGAAGGCCGCCAGGTTCTGAAGCTTGCGACGGGCGATCTCCGCGAACAGCATCAGGGCACGGTCGCCGAGGCGGAAGCCGTAGGTGTCGTTGAACGGCTTGAAATTGTCGAAATCGACGTAGCAGAAGGCGCGATCGACGTCCGATTGCAGCGCCGCCTTGCCGACATGATCGAAGATTGCCGCGTTTCCCGGCAATTTTGTCAGCGGATTCTGATCCTGTGCAATCCGCAGTCTGGTTTCGTTGGAAAGCTTCAACAGCGCATTGGTCGGCAGATAGCCCGCATAGCGACCGTTTTGCGTGATCACGATGCCCTCGGATGGATCCGAGCTGCTGATCTCCACAAGGGTTTCCAGTGGGGTGTGGATATCCGCCACGGCACAATGGCGAATGAAACGCCGCAGGTGATTGTCGATGGTGGGATTGAGCAGCAGGTCGCGCCCGTAGGAGGTATAGAGCAGGCTCTTGAGATCGGGTTCCAGGATGAGGCCGGTCGGGTGATCGAGAGCGTCGAGCACCGGCAATACCGTCTGGCGGGCGTTCGCGCGGAAGATTTCCAGCGCTCTGGAGATGCTGGCCCCGGTGTGGATCGACGGCAGGACCTCCATCTCCCGCATCAGGAAGCCCGGATCGGCGCCAAGAGCCTCGCCATGGCGCAGAGCGGCGGCGCCAATCGTGTCATAGCACCGGCGCAAGCTCTGAAGATCAAGCGTGGGCTCTGCAATCAGCGCCCCTTGCACCAGATCGCAGCCCATTTCCCGACAGGCGCGCAGATCCGCCTCCGTTTCCACATTTTGCGCGAGCACCCGTCCGCCGAGCGCGTGGGCGAGATCGACCAGGCTCGCGGCGAAGCGCATCCGGCGCGCATCCCCGTGCAGGCCCGCGAAGAAGCTGCGGCCCAGCTTGAGCAAGCGCGGCCCCTGTTCGTATAGGGTCTGGAGCGGGGTGCCGATGGATTCAAGGCCGTCATGGGCATGGGAGAAGCCAAAACCGCGGGCCGTCATTACGAAACGATCGATGCTGTCCTGAGGGATCAATCCGCTTGCTGTCGGTGGCTCCAGGCAAATCGCTTCTGGCGCCAGTTTGTGCTTGGCCGTCAGGTTCTGGGTTTCCTTCAGCAGAGCGCCGTCGAGATCGAGGATGTGCTTGCTGACCGGCAACAGAAGCAGGAGGGGGCGTGCCTCCGAGAGCCGGGCGAATTGGGCGATTGCCCTTGCCCGCAGCAGGGTCACGAACTCGGGAAGACAGCCAGTCTCCGCAGCGAAGTCATGAATGAGATGGGGCGCGTCGAAGCCGAGTTTTTCCGGCCCGCACAAATGGGCGCCGAGCCCCTGAATCTCGCCGGTGTGGCTGTCGACAAAGGGTTGCAATGCAATGTCGAGATGAGCGCGGGCATTGGCCAGAAACAGATGGCTGTTCCGGTGCGAACGCCAGGCCTGCGTCAGGGCGTCGATGTCATGGCTCATCTGCGGGGCTCCGCGGCCGCTAACCGGCCGGCGCGCACGACTCACATGCCCGGGCTGGGCAGGTCGAACGTCAGGGCGAGAACCCTAGCTGGCAAATTTGAAGCCAATATTACGCTGGGAGATGATATCGAATGAGCGCTGTCGAAATGGAACTTCAGGATCTTGCGATGCAGTGCTGGGACAATGCCGAATTTGGTGCCATCGAAGTTTTTTTGGGAATGGTCCTGGCCATCTTCGCCGTGCTGACCATCAACTGGGCGATTATCGATCTCGCGGCCAAGGGCGAGAGTGTTACCGCTGCGAACGCCGGCGCGGCGATGACGATCGGGGCGCTGTTGATGACGGGAGGTGGTTGGCTGACCGGCCGGATCGTGTTCTTTTCCTATCTGATCGTGCATTCACGATATGACAATCCTTTCTTGTACTGGTCCGTCATGTGGGGCTGTATCTTCATTTTTGCTCAAGGGGTTGTTCAGTTTTCTCTCGATATTCGAGACCCTGTTATTTTATTGATTGATTTGTAAATCTTCAAAACGGGATTTCGGCAAACCCTGATCTTACCAGATCCATGGAGACGGTCGGGTAGGCTGTTCAGCGCCGAACGCAGTGCCACAACCCGGCAACCATGAGCGCCATGCCGAGGAGGAAGGTCGGGACAAAATGCTGAAGCGCTTCCCAGTCATCCCAATGCAGGGAGACACCGCCGCAGCCCGTGGGGTTCATGCCGCAGCCGAAGGCGTTGAGCCAGTACCAGGCCGCAAATGTGACACCGAAAATGAGCGCGCCGGAGACGAGGAGCAACACGGCTTTCATGGGGGCCTGTTTCGTTGCGCGCGCCAGGGGCGAAGGCGCTGGAGCGGCGGGCTGGTTCGGGTGGCTAGCTCCAGCCGCCGCCCTTGGTCTTGTAAAAGATGTGCTGGCCGATCTTTTGCAGCCGGGTCATGTAGCGGGCCCAACGCGGCTTGACGTAGGTCGCATGGTAATGGGTCGAGGCGCCGACCTTTTCCAGATACCGCTGGCCGGAGACCGTTTCCCGCGCCACCTTTTGCGCCACCTTCCAGCGCTCGCGATCGTTGATCCGGTCGCGGATGCCATCGCAGGCGAAGGAGAACTGGCAGCGATTGCGCTTTGTGCGGTTCTGGTAGACCACCTTGCAGATGGTCGGCGGGTAGGTGGGGTTTTTCACCCGGTTGAGCACCACCTGGGCAACCGCCACCTGGCCGTTGAGCGGCTCGCCGCGTGCCTCGAAATAGACCGCCTCGGCAAGGCAGCGCTGTTCCTTGGCGGCCAGCACGCTGGCGGGGAGCGGACGTTTGGCCCACCAGAATGGATCGCTGTCGCTGTTGGCTTCGAGCGCGGCCTCTTCTTCGGCCGAAAGCGGCAGTGTGCTGCCGCCGAGCAACGCCTCGAACGGCGCGCGAATGTTTTCGGTCCCTTCGGGCGCATAGGCCGAGGCCAGCGAAACGCTGGTGGCGGCGACATTGCGGGCAATCGCCAGCCGGGTCAGGTCGAGCGGGCTTCTGCCCGTCTGCGTGGCGGCAAGGGCCGTGCCGGTGGTCGGCGCGGATTTGATGAAGGCGACGCGCGGGTTCTGGACCGCGCGGTTCTCGCCGATCAGGCTGGCCATCTGGTAGACGGCGCCGGCGGCAACCCCGACCATCTGCCGGTCCGGGGCCATCGAGACATATCGGTCGCCCTTGGTGGCGCGGTTGACCCTGGTCTTGTCCGACAGGACCCCGGGGGCCACTTCCTTGACGTAGCTCTCCAGCCCGCGCACCACCGCCGGATCGGATCCGGGCATGGCGTTGGTGACGGCATAATCGGGCGCATCGGCCTGGCGCGGGCGGGAGGCATCGGCCAGCACAAGGGTCGGCGCCAGGCTGGAGGCATGCGGTGCGGCCTCGATCGCCGACATCCAGCGCGGGGCATTGGCGCGGTTCGCCTCCATCAGCGCGGCGATGTCCTGCTGGGCGACCGGCAGGGTTGCCAAGAGATAGAAGGCGGGCGCCGAGGTGGCGAGAACACCGATGGCGCGGCCGCGTCTGCGGCTTCGCGGGGAAGCTGATTGCACCGTGCCAAACATACGCGGCAACTCCGGTCCTGGGCGATACGCGGTGACGGCGGGCGGCAAGGGCCCGCCAGACGTGTCAGTGCTTATCCTCCGCTCTTAACCTTGAGAGAGGGTTAACCAGGTCGGAAGTCGGCGGAAACAGGGAAGTCGGTGCGCCGCGCCGCGATAAACCGCGGCGAACAGGGTTAATGGCTGTGCTAAGATTTGGTGCAACTGGCTGCGCTGGCGTTGTTTTTTCTGTCGAAGACAAGCGCTTCAGAAGGCGCAGGAGGCTTCGAACCGGCATTCGCGCCCGCCGGTGGGATGGCGCAGGGTGAGGCTTTCGGCGTGCAACTGCAGACGCGGCGCAGCGTCCAGCGCCTCCGGCCCGGCGTAAAGCCGGTCGCCGAGGATCGGATGGCCAAGGCTGAGCATATGCACCCGCAATTGATGCGAGCGGCCGGTGAGCGGGAACAGGCGCAGGCGCGTCGTGCCATTCTCGTGGGCAAGCACCTGCCAGCGGGTCTGGGCCGGTTTGCCCCGTTCATGATCGACCATCTGCCGCGGCCGGTTCGGCCAGTCGCAGATGAGCGGCAGGTCGATCTCGCCTTCGCTTCCCGCTACCTCTCCCCAGACCCGGGCGATATAGGTCTTGGAGAGCTTGCGCCGTTCGAACTGCAATCCCAGATGCCGCTGCGCCGCCGGGTTCATCGCCATCACCACCACCCCGGAGGTGTCCATGTCGAGCCGATGCACCAGACGCGCTTCCGGCAGGCGTGCCCGTGCCCGGGTCTCCAGACAATCGGCCAGTTCCGGCGCCTTGCCGGGAACGGTCAACAAACCACTCGGCTTGTCGAAGACGACCAGATCCGCGTCCTGATGCAGGATCGTCAGGAACGGCTCGCACGGAGGTGCATAGACCAGGGGAGGGAGGGCAGCGGACGACATGCCGTCCCTTTACCGCGCCCGGCCGCCCACGCGCAATGCACCATGTGCTTCCACCCCGCGCGCAGAGGGCTTTCTGCTTTCCCGCGCGGTCAGCGGGTCTCGCCGGCGGGAAAGATCATGCAGGTTTCCACACCATGGGCGATCAGCTTGCCGTTCTCATCGACGAGCCGCGCCTCGGAGGTGGCCATGCGCCGGCCCCGATGCAGCACCGTTCCGTCGCAGATGACCCGGCCGCTGGTCTGAAACAGCGGGCGGACGTTGTTCACCTTGAATTCTATGGTGGTGTACCCCTCGCCGGGCTGCAAGGTGGTGTGAACCGCGCAGCCAAGCGCGGAATCCAGGATGGTGGCGATCCAGCCGCCATGTACCATGCCCATCGGATTGTAATGGGCAAAGCCCGGCTCGCCCTCGAAGCGGGCGCTGCCGTCCTCGACCTCGGTCAGGATGAAATTCATGGTCTGGCAGATCGGTGGTGCGGGGAAGCGGCCATCGAGCATCGCCCGAAGCATGGCAAGGCCGGTCATGGTCGCGGTTTCGGCCCGATCGGCCAGCCCGAATGTCCGCTCCTGAAAATCCATCTGTCATGCTCCCGGTTTATGCGTGTATCAGCACATAATCACGAGCCGATGTGCAAGGCAATGGCCTGGCGAAGCAGGGAGGTGATGCGAAGGTTCCATAAAATAAGTGCTGATGCACGGAAATCGCGGCCATGCTAGCATGCGCCATGAGCAACGATCTCTTGTGTTCCTGTCACCGGCTGCGCCGCGCCGGGCGCGCGGTGACCCGCCTTTACGAACGGGCGCTGGATGGCAGCGGCGTGACCATCTCGCAATTCGCGGTGCTGGCGGCGCTGGGCGAAGGGCACGCGCGCAGCGTGTCGGAACTTGCACGGCTTCTGGGCAGCGATCGCACCACCATGACCCGGACGTTGGAGCGCCTTCTCGCCGCCGGTCTCTTGCGGGAGGACCCTGGCGAGGATCAGCGCGAGCACCGGGTCATGCTGACCGATACGGGGCGGACGGCCTTTGCCGGAGCGGTCGCTTGCTGGCGCCGGGCGGAAGGCACGCTCAACCGGGCGATGGGGCCGGAACGGCTGGCCCTGTTGTGGCAGTTGCTGGAGGAGGCGGAAACGGCGACGCGAAGTTTCGATCCGTCCCGCGCGGCGCGCAAGGCGCGAGAAGAGCTGTAGACGGGGGCGTAGCCGGGCTATCGGCCGCCGACCCGCAGGCCGAGCGCCGGGCGCTCCTTCAGCACCTCCCGGCGGAAGCGGAACAGCGCCGCTGGCCGGCCACCGGTCTGGGTCGAGGTCTCGCCCGTGGGTTCGACCAGCTCGGCCTTGTCCACCAGACGGCGGAAGTTCTGCTTGTGCACGTGGCGCCCGGAAATCGCCTCGACGCAGCGCTGCAGGTCGGTCAGCGTGAAGGTGCGCGGCATCAGTTCGAACACCACCGGGCGGTATTTCAGCTTGGCGCGCAGGCGGGAGATGGCAGTTGCCAGGATCCGCCGGTGGTCGTAGAGCATCGCCTGGCCGAGTGGCGGCAGGCAGGGGCGCTCCAGCGCCGCCGGGCGTCCGTCGCGCCGCGCCTCGGCAAGAAGGCCGGCCTCGAACAACAGTTCGAACCGGTCGAGCACCTTTTCCTCGTCCCAGATCCCGTCCTGAATGTCGAAGGCCTGATGCATCCGGTCCTCGCGGCTTTGCGCGCGCGGCGGGCTGCCCGCCGGCACCGGTGCGGCCACCCAGCGCTCCAGCGCTGGCAGGATGTGCTCGGTGACGATGCCCGGGCAGCCGGAGCGCCAGTCCTCCCAGGGGAAGAAATCGTACCAGGAGCGCCAGGTGGCGTTCTCGCGCGCCAGCGCCTCTTCCGATTCGCTGGTTTGCCGCGCCAGCGCCAGATAGCCGACCGAGACCACATGTGGGCCTTCGTCGCTGTGGATGTGATGGCGGCCCCGATCTCCGAAGGTGTAGAGCTGTTCCACATAGCCGAGGGTCAGCGCGGTCTGTTCCTCCACCCATTCGCGCAGGCCGATCTCGAAGGTGCGATGACGCTCCGGGTCGAACGGACCGAAAGGCAGGGACGGTGCCTGCTGGGCAACCGGTGTCGCCACGGTCAGTACCAGCGGCTGCGGGTCATCGACCGCGACGATCACCGCGTTGAGGCCAATCTCGATCATCGGCCGGTCAGCGCTCCACCCCGGCCACAGGGACCGGTTCCAGCGGTACGGTGAACGGGGTCCCCTGGAAAGCGTCCGCGCCCCGGCCAATCGCCCTTATGCCGTCGATCATCCGGCCGTCCCGATCGAGCAGCCGGTCGGCGATCGCCACCAGCCGGGCATTCGGCGTCGCCGAGGCGGAGGCCGAACGCAAGGCTGCCGCCAGCCCGGCCTCGCAGGCATCGGGCCGCAGGGCACAGGCGGTGATGTAGGCGGCTGCCGTGGAGCGGCTGATGCCGGCAAAGCAATGGATCACCATCGGCGTTGTCCCGTCCCAGTCGGCGACGAAGTCGAGTAACTGGCGCACATGCGCCTCTCCGGGCGGGGTCATGCCCTCGGCCGGGGTGGTGATGTCATGGAAGGACAGGAACAGATGATCGTCTTCGGCGATTTCCGGCGGTCGCGGCACCACCGTTCCGGCGCTGATCAGGGTCACCAGCCGGCGGGCGCCGGTAACCCGCACCGTTTCCGGCAGATGCGCGAGAGAGCAAACGGTGATCATGGCGAGGCCTCCGTATCGGCGATGCTGTCGCAAGGTAGCAGGTCTGGCGTCTGGCGTCTGGCGTCTGGTGCCGGGCGCTGGGGATCTGCTGCGGTCTTCCGTGTCTCACCGGCGCGGTGTCTGGGTCGCGCGTGCCTGTTCGATCTCGGTGAAGCGAGCGAGAAAACGTGCCTGGGCCTCCGCAGGAGGCAGCGGGGCGAGGCCGAGCCTCGGCGCGCCTTGCGGCCCGTCGTCGAAGCCACGCGGCCGGCCGAACAGGCGCCCGGCCTCCCGGTCGTCGAATCCGGCCAGTTCGACCGCTTCGAAATAGGCGGAAATCATGTCGGCGCGCTTGGCCAGGGTCTTGACCGTCTTTGGTGTCTCCGCCGGCAGGCCGAAACGCAGGTGAATGGCGCCCTGAAGCCGCGCCTCGATCTCCTTGTAACTGCCGCCCATCACCGTCTTGAAGGGCGAAATCATGTCGCCGATCACATACTCCGGCGCGTCATGCAGCAGCACGACCAGGCACCAGTGCGGCGGCAGGTCCGGCTTCAGCCGCCGGGCCAGCTCCTCCACCAAAAGCGAATGCTCGGCCACCGAGAAGGCGTTGTCGCCGATGGTTTGTCCGTTCCAGCGGGCGACGCGGGCGAGCCCGTGGGCAATGTCCTCGACCTCGATGTCGAGCGGCGAGGGATCGAGCAGGTTGAGGCGGCGGCCGGAGAGCATTCGTTGCCAGGCGCGGGGTTCGGTCGATTTCATGGAGCCCGTTCGTGTGATCGCGTCGGTGGGAAGCGTGGTCGGTCTCGGCCGCCCATGTCAATCGTCGGCGGACGCTGTCTCCGGCCAGGTGAACCGGGCAAACTCGGGCAGGGCGAACCGGAGCGCGACGCCGTCTGCGGCAACCGTCGTGCCGGCGGCCTGAGCTGCCGCCACCCGGTCGAGACGGACAAGGGCGAGCCCTCGCGTGCCATCGACGGAACCGAGCGTGCCAACCGGCTTTCCGCCGGCTTCAATGGTGCTGCCGGAGGCGGGGAGCGCGGTGTCCGAGGTGACCTTGACGATGCGCCGGCGCGCGGTGCCGCGATGCTGCATCCGGCTCACCACTTCCTGACCGATGAAACAGCCCTTGTCGAAGGCAACGCCGTTCAGGTCGTCCATATCAACGTCATGCGGGAAGACATCGCCATAGGCAAAGTCGAACGGCGCTTCGGGAACGCCAAGGGCGATCCGGTGCCGGCGGTAGGCGGCGGCGTCCGCCGTCGTCTCTGCGAAGGGAGAGCCATCGCCGGACGCGGGCACGACGGCCCTCTGTCCGAGGGTGGCAAGCCGGGGATCGGCCCCATGGGCAAGGGCGCTGTCCGGCGCAGTGACCTCGCCGCCCCAAAGGGCCAGAACCGCCGTTTCCGCGCTGATATCGGCGATCTCCACCTTGCTCCGCAGCCGGTAGAAGGTCAGCCGCTTGACCAGATCGCCGGCGGCGGCGCGCGGCAGGTCAAGCAGGTAGTCCTCTCCCTGGCGGAAAATGAGGAAGCCGAACAGGATCTTGCCCTGGGGCGTCAGCAACGCGCCCGTTCCGGCGCCGTTCTCCTCGATCCGGTCGAGATCGCAGGTCAGGAGATTTTGCAGGAACCCGCGCGCCTCCGGCCCGCCGACCCGCACCACGCCCCGGTCTGCCAGATGCGCGATCTTGCCCATGCCCATGCGTTCCCTCCGTCCGTGTCCGTCCGTCGTTTCAAGGCTGTAAGCGACATAGGCCGGATCGACGGGTGCAACAAGGGGGGCGAACCGGGTTATCCGCCGATCCGGCGCGGAGGGCTTTGTTTCAGGCCGGATCAAGAACCGGCGCTGTCGCGCTGTGGCTGGGGGAAAGGTCGGCCAGCCGCGCCCGGGGCGGGATCGGCCGGATGGTGAAAAGGCGGGGAATGCGCTGGGTGTCGGCGTCGCTGGCCAGCGCCATCAGTGCCTCGATCTGGTCGCCGACCCGGCGATGGGTCTCGGTCTCGATGCGGATCCGCCGCCAGACATGCCGCTGGATGACAAGGTCCAGGCAGGCCTTCAGCTCCCCGATCAGGAATTCGAGATCGAGGGTCGGCAGGCTGAGATAGCTTCGCAGCTCATCGAAGACGGTCTTCAGCACCGCCGCATAGGCCATCTGTTCGGCTGAAGGACGCAGCTCGTTGATATCGAGGCACTGGATCTGTGCTTCCTCCCGGGCGGTTTCGATGAAAGCGGCGATCTCCGCCGCCGAGGCGGTGATGGTGCCATCCTCCAGCGACAGCTGGCGCATCAAGAGGGCAGCTTCGAAAATATCCAGAATGCGTCGGGACAACAGATGCACCAGCTGGCGCAGGGCCTGTTCCTGCGCCGGATGACACTCCACGAAGTTCATCTCGATGATGTCGAAAAGGCCTGCCTCGAAGGCTTCGCCGACCTTGCGCAGACAGGGCGTGTGCTCCAGCAGCGCATTGACCGCCGGAAGGGCGTCGGCCTCGATCGGGCAGTCGCTCATGCGGATGTCGTCGATGTCGGTGAACAGATCCGGGACCGGCAGGTTTCTGATGGCTTGGGTGGTGAGCACGGTGATCTCCATCGCGGACCTGGCGACCGCGTTTTGCAAGGTCTGGTTGTTCGGGTTTCGGGCCGGGAGGGGCCGATGCGGAAAAGCATTCCGAATCGCGCCCTGAGTCGCAACGTTGAATTGTAATTCGAAAGGCAAGTTTTTTCTTGTGACCCTGTTGAACACCTGTGGATGAGGGCTCGTGCGGGCGCTGTTGCCCCCGCATTCGCTCCGCTCGACCTGTGATGGCGATCACTGCGATGTGAACGCTGGCGCGGCATCTAACAATGCGGGCTAACCAGAGATTCACCGGTCGCCGCTAGGGTTTCCCGGACCGTCGGCGTGTACCGAGTAGGATGGGTGTGAATATGATCGGACTGATTTCGAACGGAGCGCATCTTCCGCGCGGCAGGATCGTTTTCGGAGTGGCGGCCTCGATGACGATGCTCGCTGCGCTGCTCGCCCACACGCCGGCACAGGCCCGCGATGCCGGCCAGTTGACGCCGGTGGCCGGTCAGAGCGCGCCGGTGATCGCGCCGGATGATCCGTTGCAGGTGATCGTTTCGCTGAAGGAACAGCGTCTCGATGTCTACCGGGGCACCCGGCTGATGGAGAGCTCGCGCATTTCCTCCGGCAAGCGCGGTTACGGTACGCCGACCGGCGTGTTCAGCATTCTGGAAAAGCGCCGCAAGCATTTCTCCAACATCTACGACAATGCCCCGATGCCCTACATGCAGCGTCTGACCTGGTCGGGCATCGCCCTGCATCAGGGGCGGGTGCCGAATTATCCGGCCTCCCACGGCTGTGTCCGCCTGCCGGGGAAATTCGCCAAGCGGCTGTTTTCCCTGACCGAGCGCGGCGCCCACGTGGTGGTCACCCGTGAGTTGACACAGCCGGTGCCGATTTCCCATCCGCTCCTGCCGCAGCCGGCGACGCGCGCGACCGAGGTTGCCAGCCTGGATGAGGCGGTGGGAACGACCGGAGCTTTGCGCGGGGCGCTTGACGCAGGCAAGCCGGCCGCGGTCGCCGCGCTGGTCGTTGAGAAAGAGCGGGCCGCCGAGGAGCCGCGCGTTCCCTTGCGCATTCTGATCACCCGGACCGACGCCCGCGAGCGTCTGCGCGACATGCAGCGCCAGCTTCACCGGCTCGGTTATGCGCCGGGGCCGATCGACGGGGTGATGGGTCGCCGTACCCGCGAGGCTCTGCGCCTGTTCCAGGAAGGGGCCGACCTGCCGGTGACCGGTGAGCCGACCGACGTGGTGTTGCGTGCGCTCTATGCCGAGGCGGGCGAGCCCGGGCCGGCAACCGGCAAGCTCTACGTCCGGCGCAAGTTTCGCGAGCTCTATTCGGCCAATGTGGTGCTGAAGGATCCCGACGCACCGACCGGCACCCATATCTTCACCGCGCTGGGGCCGGATGCGTCGGCGAAGGAGGGGGCCGCGCCCATGCGCTGGATGCAGGTGACGGCGGCGGAAACTCCGGGCGCGAGCGTTGCAACCGTGCTCGACCGAATCGAACTCTCCGACGAGACGCGCGCCTTCCTGGGTGCCCGGCTGGTGCCCGGAACCTCGCTGATCGTTACCGACCGGCCGTTTCGCCTGCACTCCGGCCTCGGGACGGATTTCGTCGTCACCACGCGGCAATAGCCGGGCTTTGCCCAGAATGTCGTTCCTGCTCATGGGCATGTCGGCAATTGACATGCACCATGGCAAGAAAGCAGGTTGTCTTTCTAGGGGCCAGACTCATAGATGAGGCTGACATGGCATGGGAAATGGCAAGAGGCTGCGAGGAAGGGCGTGCGGAGCGGGCTTGTTGCCCGGTCAAACGCGCTGACGACGCAGGGTGAAGCCATTTCCATGTCCTGAAGGATTTGACCGGATTGCGCTTGCTCATGCGTCGCGAAAGGCTGGAAAATGAACCACATTTCCTGCGCTTCCGCTTCTTGATCAGGAGCAATCCGCCTCAAAC
Source organism: Stappia indica (assembly GCF_020177335.1). GTDB lineage: Bacteria > Pseudomonadota > Alphaproteobacteria > Rhizobiales > Stappiaceae > Stappia > Stappia indica_B. The sequence goes on from NZ_JAIVMG010000003.1 coordinate 300,069, forward strand.
CATTTCAAGCTCATTTATGAGTCTGGACCCTAGGGTATCACGATGCAGCCAGTGCTGGTTGGTTCGATCATCCCCAAAGGAGGCAGCACAGTGTTCAAGACGATTCTGATCCCCGTCGACCTTGCTCATGTGGATGGGATGCAGCGGCCGCTAAAGGTCGGGGCGGATCTTGCACGGCTCTATGGCGCCTCGCTTACTCTTGTGGGAGTTACGGCGGGAACCCCGAGTCCATTGGCGCATTCCCCTGAGGAATACAGGGAGAAACTTGAAGCCTTTTCCGGCGAGCAGTCCATCACCTTCGGGCTGCCGATAAAGGCAAAGGCGATGCTGGCTCATGATCCGGCGGTTGATCTCGATGACCGGATCCGCGCGGCGGCCGAGGAAATCGGTGCCGACCTGATCGTCATGGCCTCGCATGTTCCCGGGTTTGCCGAGCACCTCTTCGCCTCGCGCGCCGGCTATCTGGCCGCCCACAGCAGCCTGTCCGTCTTCGTGGTGCGATAGCCGGCTGCGCGGGCGGCGGTGCGGGCGTCAGTCGCCGGCGACAAAATAATGCATGGTGCCATCCGGACCGATGCCGACCCGGTAGAACAGCCAGGTGCCGGTCGCTTCCATCTCCGCAAAATCGCCGGCGGTGACGATCCGGTACATCTCCACGGTCTGCTCACGGCTCAGCCGGTCGAGCGGGAAGCGGGCGAAATACGGCCAGATGTACATTTCCTGCGCCGTGCCCTTGTCGACATGCACATAGCCGGCCTCCAGGATTTCCGTCAGGATCGCGAGTGTCTCAAGGCCCTCGCCATCGCCGGAGGCCGCCTTCAGCGTCTCGACCGGGTCGGTCATCTCGCCGAAGGTCAGGGTCGGCATCAACTCGTTGCCTTCCAGCACCATGCGCAGCCGCTCAAGATCGCCAGAATAGGCGGCCTCCAGCAGTTGCGCCCGCATCCGCGCCACCGGCTTGGGCAGGCCTGCCTCACCATGGTGAACCTCAGGTATGGGCAAGGGCGTGGCGGCGGGGGCTTCCTCGGTGGCTGTGTCGGCGGGCGCGTCCTGCTCGGGCGCGGGTGCCTCCGCGCCCTGAAGCGCATCGGCCGGGATCGGGCTGCCGGTGTCCTCCGGCGGCGAAAGCTGGATGCGCTCGGTGGTGACCGGGGTCGCGGCCCGGGCGATCACCGAGCCGGTGAGGGCGGTAGCGAGGACAAGGGAAGACGCCAGAAGGTGAGGGGACATTCAGCAGGTTCCCGAGTTGATTGGGGAGCGTCAGAAGGCGATGCGGTGACCCGGGTGCGCGCGCACAAAGGTCGGGTCGCGGTCGCAAGGCGACCGCACACTAGATCAATGAACGGTGCAGTGAAAGCGCTTGTCGCGCGCACTGATCGGGCGAGAGGGGTGGAAGCAGGCTGTGGACGGTTGAGCGAGACCGCGAATTTGGGCTATGGCAAGCTCAGGCGTTTCGGCGATGGTTCGCGCATCGAGGAAACGTGGGGCAAAGGGCGAGGCGCACAGCGATATGACATCAGGAAGAGAGTGAGTTTGTTCGATCCGTTTTTCTTCCTGATTGGTGGCGCCATCGGCGTCGCCACCAGCGCGCCCGTCGGGCCGGTCAACATCGCGGCAATCCAGCGGGCGCTGCGTTACGGTTTCCTGCCGGGCGTGCTGGCCGGGCTGGGCGCGGTGCTGGCCGATGGCCTTTATGCCAGCTTCGCCGCCTTTGGCATCACCTCCGTTTCCGACTTCGTGGCCCGGCACAGCGCGCTCATCCAGACCGCAGGCGGCCTGTTGGTGATCCTGTTCGGTGTCCGGGTGCTGGTCGCACGGCCGCATATGGAGGCGGAAAACGGTGGTGCGAGCGGGCTCTTGTCCGGGCTGGCCACCGGCTTTGCCATCACTGTCACCAACCCTGGCGTGGTGCTCGGCTTTCTGGCGATCTTCGGCAGTCTTGGAAAATGGACGCCGGACCCAGGGGACTATGCCGCTGCAGCGGCAATGGTTATGGGGGTTATTGCCGGCGCATTGCTCTGGTGGGTGTTCCTGGCCGCTACCGTGTCCCGCCTGCGGGCGCGGCTGACCGACGAATGGCTTGCCTGGATCAACCGGATTTCCGGCGGGCTGCTGATCCTGTTCGGCCTTGGGTTGTTCGTCCACCTCTTTCTGGAAGCGGCCTGACGCAGCGGTGACGGACGCGGCGGGGCGCCTGTCGGCGGCGCCTGGCGTCCGGCGCGGGTCAGTGCAGCGGGCGGTTCAGGGTGTAGTCGCCGCGCCGGACCCGCTCGGGAAACTCTTCGGCAAGGGCGGCCACCGCTTCCTCACCGAAGCTGGCGACGAGATCGGCGAAAGCGGTAAACAGCGCAGCATGGGAAACCGCTGCCGGGTCGATGCCATCGGCGATGGCTTCGGCGAAGGCTTCATCGATATAGCCGAGCGCCATTTGGCGGATGTCCTGGTCCGAGACCATCTGCTCGTCGTGGTCGATGTCGTTGAGTTCGGTATCTCGCATCGCGATGCCGCCTTCGGTCCGGTGTTGGGGCCGTTCTGGCCCATGAGTCGTGTCTGACCTAGGCGTAGCACGGGCCGGCGAGTCGCCAAACGGATCGTAAACGAAACCTTAATTTCCCCCGGGAATTCTAACCAATATGGTTAACAGGTCACAGTCCGGAGGTGGGAAGGGGCACAAGGTTCAGCGATTGTAGCGGGTGGTGACCGTGCGCACGAGCGCGCTGCCTTCCTCGATATAGCGGGCGAGGGCCACTTCGGCAGCCGGTGTGCAGCGGCGATAGACGGAGGAAAAGCCGCGATAGCCCTGGTTGAACCGCTCGATGAACCGCCGCTCGCGGTTCGCGTCCCGGGTTTCCGCATCGAGCAGGGCGCGCATCTGGTCGCGCCACAGGGGGCCGTCGGTGGCGCCGCAGAGCGGACGCAGATAGTGCAGGGCGCCGAGGATCTCCGAAAGACGCATCAGGTCCGCTTCATAGGGTGGGTCTTCCGCCGCCGGTTGGGCGCTGACCGATGGGGCAAGAACGAGCGGCGCAAGCACGAGCGCGGCGGCCAGGGACGCGGTGAGAAAACGCAAGGGCGCGAAGGGGCGAAGCGTGCGCAGCATGGGGCGAAGATGCGTCGGTTGGCGCGGCAAGGCAAGGGGTGGTGCGGCTTGTGCCCGGATGATGTGGCGGTCGCCGCGACCGCCGTCGCCGATCAGCGGGGCATCAGCCGCCGGATGCGTGCGGCGGTGCCCGGCGTCATCGGCAGTGCGTCGAGGGCATCGAAGCTGACCCAGCGGGCATCAAGGGCATCGTCGCCGGCCTGAAGCTGGCCGGCCGGATGCCGCGCGCGAAACACGGCAATCACGAAATGAACGCCCGCAAGCGTGGACCCCGCCTCGTCCTGCACGGGCGGCGGCAGGAGTTCGACCAGATCGGCGGGAGCGGTCTCCAGGGTCGCGGAAAGCCCGGTTTCCTCGCGCAGCTCGCGCAAGGCGGCGTCGGCGAGCGATTCGCCGAAATCGACACTGCCGCCGGGCAGGCTCCAGTGGCCTTGATAGGGCGGCTTGCCGCGCTGGACGAGCACGACCCGGTTCTGGTCATGGCACAGCACGCTGACGCCAAGCTGGGGGCGAAGGATCATGGCACCCGACAAATCATGCCGCGCGCTCCGGGGCAAGCGATCAGGCGAACAGGGCGTCGATCGCGTCCTGCGCTTCCGTATCCTCGGTGCCATCGGGGATTGCCTCGCCGTGAATGATGGCACTGGCGCTGGCGATCAGCGGCCGCACCTCTTCCACGGTCTCATGCGCCACCTGCTCGGCGATCAGGCGCACGTCCTCCGCCGATCGCAACCGACCCTGCTTCTCGCACACGGCGGTATCGAGGGTGGCGACCACATCGCGCAAGGCGCGGCGCACCGGCACCGGCGCGGCGCGAAACGCCTCGATGGCCAGATGCTTCTCGGCGAAGTTGGAGGCCTCGAAATGCGCTTCATAGCTGAGCGGCTGCCATTCCAGCACATCCTCGGCGCATTCGGGCATGTCCGGCAGCATTTCCAGGAGCATCACCACTTCGTTGAAGTGGTTGAGGTAGTCGGTAGCAAGGCCGGTGCGGGGGTTGATATTGGCGGCAGTGAGACGCTCCGCCGTCAACTTGCCTTCTCCCAATGTGGAACACGCCTGATCCATTGCCATGCCTCTTGGAATTTCCATCCCTGTCAGTTTAGCTGAGGTACGGTTTCGAATTGGCTAACCGGATGTCAGAACGGGGAAATCCGTCGCGGCAACCTGTGGTGTGGCTGCGGAGTGGGTGCAATGTGTGGACGCTATAGCCTGACGGCAACACCGGAAGAGGTGCGGGCATTCTTTGAGTTTGTCGAGCAGCCGTGGTTCCCGCCGCGCTACAACATCGCACCGACCCAGCCGATTGCCACCGTGCGCTTCGCCCATGGGGCACGGCATTTCGCGCTGGTGCGCTGGGGGCTGGTTCCCGGCTGGGTCAAGGATCCGGCCAGTTTCTCGCTGCTTCTGAACGCCCGGGCGGAAACGGCGGCGGAAAAGCCGTCCTTTCGGGCGGCCATGCGCCATCGCCGCTGCCTGATCCCGGCCAGCGGCTTCTACGAATGGTACCGGCCGGATGCAGGGCCGAAACAGCCCTACTGGATCCGTCCGAAGGCGGGCGGGCTGGTCGCCTTCGCAGGGCTCTACGAGGACTGGTGCGACCCGGATGGCGGCGAGATCGAGACCGGCGCGATCCTGACGGTTTCCTCAAACGCATCCATTGCGCCGATCCACCACCGGATGCCGGCGGTGATTGCCCGGGAGGATTTCGCCACCTGGCTCGATGTGGGCGGGGTCTCTGTGCGCGAGGCGCAGGCGCTGTTGAGGCCGGCACCGGAGAGCCTGTTCGAGGCGGTGCCGGTCGCCACCCGGATCAACAGTGCCCGCGATGACGATCCGGGACTGCAAGCGGCGGCCGATCCGGTGGTGGCACCGCCGGAGGAAAAGCCGCGCGAGGCGGGCGCGAAAAAAGGCAAGGGCGCGGCCAGGTCTCCCGCCGCGCCCTCGTCGCAACTCGATCTGTTCTGACGGGAAGCTCTCCCGCCCGGCTCAGCCGGCGATCTTCGAGAAATCCGCCACCGTGCGCGTCGCCTCGCGGATTTCCGCGAGCAGCCGCAGCCGGTTGAGGCGAAGGTCCGCGTCATCGGCATTGACCAGAATATCGTCGAAGAACCGGTCGACCGGGCCGCGCAAACCGGCCAGCGCCGTCATCGCCCCGGCGAAATCCTCCTGGCCGAGCGCTTCGCGCATTGCCGCCCGGGCGGTGTCGATGGCCGCCGCGAGGGCAATTTCCGCCGGCTCGACCAGGTGGTCGGCATGGGGCGCGCCCTCGATGGCCGCCCTGTCCTTCTTTTCCTCCGCGCGCAGGATGTTGGCCGCGCGCTTGGTGCCGGCCAGAAGGTTGGCGCCATCGTCGGTGGCCAGGAAGGCGCCAAGCGCCTCGACCCGGCGGACGATCATGAGAAGGTCGTCCTGACCGCCGAGCGCGAACACCGCGTCGATCAGGTCGTGCCGCGCGCCTTCGTCCTTCAGATGCACCTTCAGCCGGTCGGCGAAGAAGGCGAGAAGGTCGGCATAGAGCGCCTCGCCCTGCGGGACGCCGGGTTCGCCGGCGGCCGAAAGGTGCGGGGTCGTGGCAGTGCGCAGCCAGTCGGTGAGTTTGAGCCGCAGCCCGTTTTCCAGCACGATGCGGATCACGCCAAGGGCGGCGCGGCGCAGGGCGTAAGGGTCCTTGGAGCCGGTCGGCTTCTCGTCGATGGCCCAGAACCCGGTGAGGAGATCGAGCTTGTCGGCAAGCGCGACCGCAATGGCGACCGGATCGGTGGGCACATCGTCGGACGGGCCCTGCGGCTTGTAATGATCCTCGATGGCAATGGCGACGGAGGCATCCTCGCCTTGCATCTGCGCATAGGTGCGGCCGATCTGGCCCTGTAGTTCCGGGAATTCATAGACCATCTGCGTCGGCAGATCCGCCTTGGCCAGATGCGCCGCGCGCACCGCCTTGTCCGGATCGGCGCCAACCAGCGGCGCCAGCTCCCGGGAAAGCGCCTCAAGCCGCTTCACCCGCGCGCCCTGGGTGCCGAGCTTTTCGTGGAAGACAACGCTGTCGAGCTTCGGCAGGCGGCTTTCCAGCGGTGCCTTCAGGTCCGTGTCCCAGAAGAAGCGGGCGTCGGAAAGCCGCGCCCGGATCACCTTCTCGTTGCCGGCGATGACGGTCTTGCCGCCATCCACCGCCTCGATGTTGGAGATGGCGACGAAGCGGTTGGAGAGCTTGCCGGTCGCCGGATCGCGCAAGACGAAGCATTTCTGGTTGGCGCGGATGGTCAGGCGGATCACCTCGTCCGGCAGTTCAAGAAACGCGTCCTCGAAGCTGCCGACCAGCACCACCGGCCATTCGACGAGACCGGCGACCTCTTCCAAGAGCCCTTCGTCCTCGACCAGTTCCAGCCCCAGTGCCATCGCCCGGTTGCGGGCGTCATGGGCGATGATGTCCTTGCGCCGGTCGGCGTCGAGCACGACCTTGGCCTTGTCCAGCTTGTCGGCGTAATCCTCCAGCCGGCGCACCTCGAAGGCGTCCGGCGCCAGGAAGCGGTGGCCGCGCGTCACGTTGCCCGAGCGGATGCCGTCGACCTCGAAGGGCACCACTTCCGGCTCCTCGGTCTCCGGACCGAAAGTCGCGACGATGGAATGCAGTGGGCGCACATAGCGCATGGTGCCTGTGCCCCAGCGCATGGACTTTGGCCAGGGGAAGTTGCGGATGATCTCCGGCATCGCCTCGGCGATGATCTCCTCGCTCGGCCGTCCGGGGCGCTCGATCACGGCGACGTAGAAGTCGCCCTTCTTCGGGTCGGAGGCGACCTCCGCCTGATCGAGGCTCTCCAGTCCGGCCCCGCGCAGGAAGCCGGCGACCGCCTTTTCCGGCGCGCCGACGCGCGGTCCCTTGCGCTCTTCCCGGGTCGGATTCGATCCGGCGGGAAGGCCTGCCACATGCAGCGCCAGCCGGCGCGGGGTTGAGAATGCCTTGGCACCCTCATAGGTGAGGCCGGCCTCCACGAGGGCATCGGTGACTTGCGACTTCAGGACTTCCGCCGCGCGGCGTTGCATCCGGGCGGGAATTTCCTCGCTGAACAGCTCCAGGAGAAGATCAGGCATCGGGGGCGTCTCGAACGGTTGGGTGAGGGACGCGCGGGCGGGCGCGGCGGATCACGGATGGCGCATCCGGCACGGCAACGGCAATCGCCGCTTCGGATGCTGTCCCGGGTCCGTTAGCAAGGCGAGGGGGAAAAGTCACCCCCGCTTGGGGGCGCCCGGGCTCAAAGGGCAAGAAAAAGGCGCAGGATGATCGCGTTCGCCAGGTCGGTGAAGAAGGCCGCGACCAGCGGCAGGATCAGGAAGGCGCGAGGAGCGGCGCCGAAATGCTTGGTGACGGCGGTCATGTTGGCAATGGCCGTTGGCGTCGCGCCGAGGGCAAAGCCGGCATAGCCGGCGCTGAGCACCGCCGCCTCATAATCCCGTCCCATCAGCGGAAACACCACGAACAGGATGAAGAGGGCGGCAATCGCCACCTGCGCGGCCAGGGTCACCAGCATCGGCCCGGCAAGCCCGGCGATGGTCCAGAGCTGGAGGCTCATCAGCGACATGGACAGGAAGATGCCAAGCGCCAGATCCGAGACGACGGCAAGCGAGCGGCTGTGCGCCGGCCAGGTCAGGGTTTTGAAGAACACAGGGACCGTATTGGAGAGCAGGATGCCGCTGAACAGACAGACGACGAACAGCGGCAGGTCGAGCCCGGCCGCAGCCAGGATTTCCTGAAGCAGGGCGCCCAGCACAATGGTGAGGTTCAGCACCAGGATGGTGCCCATCAGCCCGGTGTGGGTCACGGCGGCGTAGGATTGTTCGTCCCGCTCAAGGCCGATGGTCGGCACCTGATGGATCTCGTCCCCTGGGACGGCACCTTTCCTGTCGATCAGGTAACTGGCGATCGGTCCGCCGAGCAGGCTGGCGGTGATCAGGCCGAGGGTCGCCGTCGCAGCGCCCAGTTCGATGGCGCTGGTCACGCCATAGTTCTCGCTCAGGGTCGGCCCCCAGGCAATGGCGGTGCCATGACCGCCGATCAGCGAGACCGTGCCGCCGATCAGGCCATAGGCGATCGGCTGCCCGAATGCCGCGGCGGCGGTGACCGAGACGATGTTTTGCAGCACCATGTAGCCAATGGTCAGCCCCAGCAGGATCAGCAGCGGCAGGCCACCTTTGGCAAGGTCGCCGAGCCGGGCGTTGAGGCCGATGGAGGTGAAGAAGTAGAGCAGCAGGAAATCGCGGGCGGCGAGCGAGAAGGTGATCTCGCCGAGCCCGGAAAGGTGGGCAACAAGCACCGCGCTGGCGACCAGCATGCCCCCGGAGACCGGTTCGGGAATGTTGTAGCGGTTGAGGACCGGAATGGTTCGGTTGAGGTGGATGCCGAGGAAATAGACGATGATGGCGAGGTTGAAGCTGGCGAAATCGCCGATGGTGATGGTGTCGCCGCTCATCCGTGCCCGCGCCTTTCCAGTTCTCGCCGCCACTCACATTCATCGCCCCGCCGTCGCCATCCATGCAGCGCGGCGGTCGATGGGACCATCCTACCAGCCGCCGCCGCCGCCGCCACCTCCACCGCCGCCGGAAAAGCCGCCGCCGGAAGAGCCCGAACTGGAGGACTTGGGCGCGGGCAGTGAGGAGGAGAAGGAGCCGGACATATCGCCGAGCGTGCTGCCGAGGGTTCCGGTGATGTCGCTGCTGTCGAAATCGCTCCCGCTATAGAAGTGGGGGCTGTAGTGCGCGGCCTGTGCGGCGCCGGCTGCCGAGGCCAGCCAGGTCTGGAAGGCCGTCGCCCAGGGCTTTTCCACCCCGAGCGCCACCGCGTAAGGCAGCAGCGTTTCGAAATGCGACGGGCTCATGGCCGGAGCGCCGGCCATGTTGAGCCGGTCCTTTTCCGCCACGTTGAGATACATCTTCAGTCCTTCGATCTCATCGAGCACCTTGCGGCCAAGCGCCGTCGGCGCCCCGAGCAGCCAGCCGAACATCAGGTTGATGGCGATCAGCGCGACGGCGATCAGCGGCAGGATCGGGATCTCGCCGTCTTGCTGCAAGAGCATCCCCGCGCCGATCAGGTTGCCAGCACTGAAGAGGGTAAAGATGAGGAGCGCGAGGACAATGCGCGTCACGATCCCCCGCGCGCGCCTGGCTGCCCGACCGATGTTGATGGCAACCATCACAACCACGACACTGGTCATGATCGCCGGCACAAGCACCGAGATCTGGTCATAGCTGAGCCGACCAAAGGCGAGCAGGGCAAAGATGGTGCCGACACTGAGCGCGATGCCGGGGATCAGGTAGAGCCGGTTCTTCTTGAAATACCGCTGCCGGGTCTCGCCCTCGATGGCGCTGCGGAAGGAGGTGCCAAGCTTCTGGACCGCCTTGCCGTTCGCCTTGTTGAGCGTCAGCGCGTCTCCACGCGCATCCAGCCATTTGGCGATGGCCGCTTCGCCGTGTGGAAGGTCCTTGGTGCGGCCCCGGCCATTGGCGGGGCGTTCAAGGGTGAGATCGCCGGCAAGGTTCTCCAGATGCAGCCGCCCCTTGACCGCAAGGCTGAGACAGGCGGCAGACAATGCGCCCCAGCCGCCATCGCCGAAGCCCTTGTTGGCGATGTAGTTGGTGAGCGCCGGGGACAGCCCTGCGGGAGGCTCGAAGCGGGGGAAGATCACGCCGGCGGGTGGATCCCGCCCGACCGACCACCAGGCCCAGAGGTAGTAGCCCAGCACCAGCAGGACGCCGAAACCGCCGAGGAGCTGTGCCCGGTAATCGAGGAAGAAATACCCCAGCTGCTCGTCAGTGCCTGGCTGGGCGATGCTGCCGACCGGCAGGGTCACCACGACACTCAGCCCTTCGCCAGGGCCAAGAGGCTGCGTGGCGGTGAAAAGCACGCTGCGTCCGCCGTCTTCCGTACGGGCGGTGAACGCCTTGCCGGTCGCGCCATAAGCCCCGGTGTAGCCGTCCGTTTCCAGCGCCGAGGTTCCCTCGGGCAGGATGATCCGCGCAGCCGCCCGGTCGATGGGGAACGCCCATTCGTTGCCGGTCGCGTTCCAGTAGATCTCGTCATGCGTGTCGAAGAACCGGACAAGCCGGGTCAGCCTGTAGACGATGCGATAGGTGTGTTCCCCCCGGGAAAGAAGCGTGTTTTCACTGCCGATGTAGATCCGCACGCCGTCGCCGCCGTGGTTGACCGAGGAGCCATCGGGGACGCCGTCCCGCTCAACGGAAACCAGCTCGAACCCGGCCTTGTGCCGGCGCCCGTCGCCGCCTTCGAAGGCCAGGGGCAGGTCACGGAAGATGCCACGCCGGATCTGGTTTCCCTCGGCGCGGGCCTTGATCACCTCGGTGACGGTGAAGGTGCCGTCGGCGGCAACGTCAACGGTGGAGCTGAAGGACAGAATGCGCTCGTCGGCCTGGGCGAGCAGGGTCGACAGCAGCAGCAGAACGCCTGTGACCAGAAGCGTGGCGAGGGGAACGGCAGGGCGGAGAGAAGCAGAGATGAAAGGCATGATCGGTCAGAAGTCGACCTTGGGAACGGCGCGTTCGCGGGCGTCCTCGATCTCGAAATAATCCTCATGCATGAAGCCGAACTGCCTGGCGACCAGGTTGGAGGGGAAGCTCTCGACCATGACATTGAGGGCGCGCACGGCGCCATTGTAATAGCGGCGGGCCATTTGCAGCGCCTCTTCCACCTTGTCGAGGGAGGCATGCAGGTCGCGAAAGCCGTCATTGGCCTTCAGGTCCGGATAGGCCTCGGCAACGGCGAACAGGCGTCCGAGCGCCTGGGACAGCATCCCTTCCGCCTGCGCCCGTCCGGCAACGTCATCGCGCGGCAGGCCGGCGGCGCGCGCCCGCATCTCCGTCACCTCGTCGAGGGCGGCCCGCTCATGGGCGGCGTAGCCCTTCACCGTCTCGACCAGATTGGGAATGAGGTCGGCGCGGCGCTTCAACTGGACGTCGATGCCGCTCCAGCCCTCGCGCACCATCTGCCGTTTCCGGACAAGGCCATTGTAGAGAACAACGAGATAGAGGCCGGCGGCAACAATGGCAGCCAACAGGATCAGGGACGTCATCGGTAACCACTCTCCGGGTCGGTTTGGCGCGATCCGCCGTCCGGAGCGGGACGACGCGGCAAGACGCTAGACTTTGGCCGCGACTTTGTCACGACCCGAGACTCAGCTCGCCGCAGTCTTTTCTGAATGATCAGCCAGAGGCGCCGGCCGGGGCGGCGGCGCGCGCCCTCAGCCCAGGTAGCCGACGCCGCCGGCTTCTGTTTCCAGGAAGGCCGCGCCGCAGGCCTTGGCCAGCTCGCGCACCCGCAGGATGTAGCTCTGCCGTTCGGTGACCGAGATCACCCCGCGCGCATCCAGCAGGTTGAACGCATGGCTGGCCTTGATGCACTGGTCATAGGCCGGCAGCACCATCTGGTGCACCTTGGCGCCGGCCGCGTCGCGGGCCTTGGCGCCCGCCTCCAGCAGCCGCCGGCATTCCTCTTCCGCGTCCTTGAAGTGGCGGAACAGCATGTCCGTGTCGGCATGCTCGAAATTGTGCCGGGAATACTCCTGCTCGGCCTGAAGGAACACATCGCCATAGGAAATGCGCTCAGCGCCTTCGCGGCCGTTGTAGTTCAGGTCGTAGACGTTATCGACGCCCTGAATGTACATGGCCAGCCGTTCGAGGCCATAGGTCAGCTCGCCGGAGACCGGCGCGCATTCGAAGCCGGCCACCTGCTGGAAATAGGTGAACTGCGACACTTCCATGCCATCGCACCAGCATTCCCAGCCAAGGCCCCAGGCGCCGAGCGTCGGGCTTTCCCAGTCGTCCTCGACGAAGCGCACGTCATGCAGCGCCGGATCGAGGCCGATGGCGTAAAGGCTTTGCAGGTAAAGGTCCTGCAGGTTCGCCGGCGACGGCTTCATGATCACCTGGAACTGGTAGTAGTGCTGGAGCCGGTTCGGGTTCTCGCCATAGCGGCCGTCCGTCGGCCGGCGCGAGGGCTGCACATAGGCCGCCTTCCACGGGCGTGGGCCGAGCGAACGCAAGGTGGTCGCCGGATGAAAGGTGCCGGCGCCGACTTCCATGTCATACGGCTGGAGCACGGCGCAGCCCTGATCCGCCCAGAAGCGCTGCAGGGTGAGGATCAGTCCCTGAAAGGAGTTTTCGGGGCGCATGTGCGGGGCGACCGCTTCGCTTGCCATGATGTGGTGTCCTTGCCGCTGCCGGAATTTGCCGGTCCCGGAAAGGGCCGGGCCGTCGCTGCCGTCTGGTGCCACTATCGCCCGGCGCCGTCAAGACGGGCAGGCAGCGGAAACACTCGTACCGGGCGGGGCTATGGGGATGCCGTGACGCGGACCGTCCGCAAGCGGGCGAAGGCTCCGGCCTGTGCTGCGCGTCACATCCTCAAATCTTCCGTTACGGCAGTATTGGGTGGCAGGGAAGGCCGGCCACCAGAAACCGACCCCAGATCACGGAGCGAGAAGATCTGAACGGGTGGTTCGTTCAGCATAGATCCGGAGGGAAGCGACATGACCGATCTGCGTCGACTGACACTTTTGAGCCTTGTCACCGTTTCGATGGTGATTGCCGGAAGCCAGGCCATGGCTCAGAGCAGCACGAGCGGCGGAAACGGCGGTGGAACGGCCTCGGCCGGGACGGATCAGGGAGCATCCGTCGATGGCAGCAGCGGCGGCGGACGTCGTGGCTGGGGGCCGAAGAGCAGCGTTGCCGGTCCGATCCTCTGTGCCACGCCGAGCTGCATGGCCGCTGCCGCAGCGGTCACCCATGTCCCGGGCAAGCCGCGTCGGCCCGTGCGCCCCCGTCCGGTGCGGCTGAAGCTGGAGGAAGGATGCAGCAAGATCCGCTACGTCTATCCCAACGGCACGGTGATCATCCAGTCCGATTGCCCGCGCCCGGTGCTCGGCACCCATCAGTAACCGGGCCGTTCATGAGACTTTCGAGAACGGGGGCGCCAACTGCGCCCTCGTTTCCGTTTGCTGGTGACATCCGAAAGATCGTGCCGCTCAGGCCGCCGGCGTGTTCTGGCCCTCTGCCTCGTCGTGATCATGCACATGGGGGCTGAGCGACGCCTGCCGCTCCCGCACCGCCTGGAGGATGATCTGGAAGGCGGAGGACAGGAACAGCCCGGCCATCAGCCCGGCAACGATCAGGTCCGGCCAGCCGGTGCCCGTGCCCCAGACCCCGAGGGCCGCGGCCATCACGGCGATGTTGCCGATGGCGTCATTGCGCGAACACAGCCAGACCGAGCGCACGTTGGCGTCCCCGTCCTTGTAGCGCATCAGCAGTCCGACACTGGCAAGGTTCGCCGCCAGCGCCATGAAGCCGATCACGCCCATGACCTCCGCCTGGGGAACGCCCAGCACCAGCACCTGATAGAGCGTCGAGCCGAACACCCAGAGCCCCATCAGGAGCAGGCTGAGGCCCTTGGCAAGCGCCGCCGTGGTCCGCACCCTGATCGAGGCGCCGATCACCGCCAGCGAAATGCCGTAGGTCAGCGCATCGCCGAAGAAATCGAGCGCGTCGGCCTGCAGCGCCTGCGACTTGGCCATGTGACCGGCCACCATCTCCACCGCGAACATGCCGGCGTTGAGGGCGATGACGATCCACAGCCGGCGCTTGTAGTCCGCCGATAGCCCTTCGAATGTCCCGTGATCGTGTCCGCAGCACGCACCCATTCCTGTCTCCTTGCAAATCCGTGTCTTGTTTGCTGTTGAGAGGACCCTAAATGCTCTAGTCACTATAGGTTCAAGAGGGAAAATGCGCGATGTTGACGATTGGTGAGCTGGCACGGGCAACAGGGGTGAAGGTACCGACCATCCGCTATTATGAGAAGCTCGGGCTGATCGCCGAGCCGACGCGCAGCGAGGGAAATCAGCGTCGCTATGCCGGTCCGGCCCGCCAGCGCCTGTCCTTCATTCGCCATGCGCGTGATCTCGGGCTGTCGCTCGATGCGATTCGCGAGCTGCTGCATTTGAGCGAGAACCCGGACATGCCCTGTGCCGAGGCGCATGTCATCGCCGGCGCGCATCTTGCCGCAACAAGGGCGCGCATTGCCCAGTTGCAGCGGTTGGAGGCGGAGCTGGCGCGCATCACCTCGGCCTGCGACACCGGCACCATCGGCGATTGCCATGTCATTCACGCGCTTGCCGATCACAGCCTGTGCGACGGCGAGCATTGAGGGAAGGCGTTGTTGGCTTGGGGGCCCGCGCCGGAACTGAGCCGATCCGGCGCGGGGCGGTTTCATGTGGGGGCCTTAGAGAACCCGGCCGGGGCTGAGGATGCCGTTCGGGTCGAAGGCCTGCTTGATGCGGCGCATCATTTCCAGTTCCACCGGCGATTTGACCTCGGCCAGAAGGTCCCGCTTCAGCCGACCGATGCCGTGTTCGGCGGAAATCGAGCCGCCGTAGCGCTGGACGATGTCATGCACCACCTTGTTCATGTCATCCCAACCGGCAATGAAGGCGGCCTTGTCGGCGCCGACCGGCTGGCTGACATTGAAGTGGATGTTGCCATCGCCCATGTGGCCGAAGGGCACCGGGCGGCAGCCGGGAACCTTGGCTTCCACCGCGGCGATCGCCTCGGCGAGGAAGGCCGGGACGCTGGCCACCGGCACGGACACATCATGCTTGATCGAGCCGCCTTCTTCCCGCTGCACTTCCGACAGCCCATGGCGCAGGCGCCAGAAATCGGCGGCCTGGGCGCCCGATTCGGCGAGTGCGGCATCTTCCACCAGTCCGGCCTCGAAGGCCTCGCCAAGGATCGCTTCCATCAGGGTCCGGGTCGGGGCCTGGTCCTCGCCGCTTTCGGTGCCGGAGGACAGCTCGACCAGAACATACCAGGGCGAGGGCGCCTGCAGCGGATCGCGGGTGCCGTCCAGATGGCGCAGGGTGAACTCCAGTCCGACGCGCGGCATCAGTTCGAAGCCCGTCAGCATCGCGCCTGCGCGCCCGCGCGCGGTTGAAAACAGCTCCAGCGCCGCTTCCGGCGAACTGAGTCCCACGAACGCCACATCCCGCTCCCGGGGAAGGGGGAACAACTTGAGCACGGCGGCGGTGATCACCCCCAAAGTGCCTTCCGAACCGATAAATATTTGTTTCAGATCGTAACCGGTATTGTCCTTCCGCAGGCTGCGCAGACCCTCCATGATCGACCCGTCGGGGAGCACCACCTCAAGGCCGAGAACCAGCTCGCGGGTGTTGCCATAGGCAAGCACCGCCGTGCCGCCGGCGTTGGTGGCGATGTTGCCGCCGATCTGGCAGGAACCCTGGGAGCCGAGGGTCAGGGGGAACATCCGGTCCTCCGCTTCGGCGGCGTCATGGATCGCCTGAAGGGTACAGCCTGCCTCCACGGTCATGGAGAAGCCGGCGGCGTCGATCTCCCGCACCTTGTTCATCCGGGACAGGCTAAGCACGATTTCCGTAGCGGAATCATCGGGAATTTGCCCGCCGACCAATCCGGTGTTGCCCCCCTGGGGCACGATCTTGAGCCCATGGGCATTGGCGTGGGCGAGGATCTGCGACACCTCCTCCCGGCTGCCCGGGCGCAGCACGACCGGTGTCTTGCCGACGTAAAGGTCGCGCCATTCGCGCAGGTAAGGGGCCATGTCCGCCGGATCGCGCAGGGCATTGCGTTCGCCGACGATTTCGATGAGGCGGGAAAGAGAAGCGGGATCGGACATGATGAGCGTCGAGACCTGTTCGGTTGGTAGCGGGAACGGCGAAGACGATTATCACATTTCTCAGCCCCGTCGACGCCCTCGGCCCGCATGCCGATGGCTTGAAGGTGACTTGGGGCTGTGCCATAGGAACGCGGCTCGCTATGCCGACGGGGTGTGGTGGGCGCGGTCGCGGGTGCAGATTGCATCGAACGCGCGGCCGCCGGAGTTTGCGTGCAGGAGACAAGGCATGGCGATGACACAGGGACTGATGGCTGGAAAGCGCGGGCTGATCATGGGCGTCGCGAACAATCGGTCCATCGCTTGGGGGATTGCCAAGGCGCTCGCCGACGCGGGAGCGGAGATCGCACTGACCTATCAGGGAGAGGCGCTGCGCAAGCGGGTCGAGCCGCTGGCGGCCGATCTCGGCGCCATCGTCGCCGGTCATTGCGATGTGACGGACGCGCAGTCGATTGACGCGGTGTTCGAGACCCTGGAGCAAACCTGGGGAAAAATCGATTTTCTGGTCCATGCGATCGCCTTCTCCGACAAGGACGAGTTGACCGGGCGCTATGTCGATACGACGGCGGAGAACTTCAGCCAGACGATGCAGATCTCCTGCTACTCGTTCACGGCGGTCGCCCAGCGGGCGGAAAAGCTGATGACCGATGGTGGCTCGATGCTGACGCTGACCTACTACGGCGCCGAGAAGGTGATGCCGCACTACAACGTCATGGGCGTTGCCAAGGCCGCGCTTGAGGCGAGCGTGCGTTATCTCGCCGCCGACCTTGGCAAGAACAAGATCCGGGTCAATGCAGTTTCCGCCGGTCCGATCAAGACGCTCGCCGCTTCCGGCATTGGCGACTTCCGCTATATCCTGAAGTGGAACGAGTACAACGCGCCGCTGCGGCGCACCGTCACTATCGACGAAGTTGGCGACGCGGCGTTGTTCCTCCTGTCCGATATGGGGCGCGGGGTGACCGGCGAGATCCAGCATGTGGACAGCGGCTATCACGTGGTCGGCATGAAGGCGGTGGACGCGCCGGATATTTCCGTCGTCAAGGACTGAGCCCCTTCGCCGGTTTCGTTGAAAGGCCCGCTTGAGCGGGCCTTAAGCTTCCGACAAAGGGCAAGGACGTCTTTCGCGTCATCCCGGGCAAGCCTTGGCGCGACCCGGGATCGGAGAGCCAGAAGACGGGCATTTCCAATAGATGGAGCCGAAAGGCCGTGCCTCGCCGATCCCGGATCTTCGCTTGCGCTCCGTCCGGGAGGACGCCACTCAGGGGGCTTTGTCATCGCACTCGGGCCCGCTTGCGCGGGCCTTTCCGCGTAGCGCGCTAGCGCCCGTGCGGACTTGCCGCCGACCGTATCAAGGATACCTGAAGAGCTATGAGCGAACAGGCGAACGGCGCCACCCGGCTGAAGCCGCCCTTCATGGCGTTCATCCGGCATGGCCAGACCGACTGGAACGCCGAAGGGCGTATGCAGGGCCAGCAGGATATTCCCATCAACGACATCGGCCGGTCCCAGGCGCAGCGCAACGGCGAGGCGCTGCGCGCCTATCTGGAGGCGAGCGGACGGGACCATTCCGAGCTGGAATTCTTTGCGTCCCCCCTGTCGCGCACGGTGGAGACCATGCGCATCGTCTGCCGCGCGCTGGAGCGGGACGAGGACGCCTTCGGACGCGATGACCGCTTGCGGGAAATCACCTTCGGCGCCTGGGAAGGCTTCACCATCCCGGAACTGGCCGCGAAGACGCCGGAACTGACCGCGGCGCGCAAGGCCGATAAATGGGGCTTCGTTCCGCCCGAAGGGGAGAGCTACCGGATGCTCATGACCCGGGTGGAAGCCTGGCTCGTGACGCTTGACCGACCGAGCGTGGTGGTCTCCCACGGTGGTGTGATGCGGGTGCTGCGCGGCTGCCTGCTCGGGGTGCCGAAGCCTGAGATCCCGGCCCTCGACACGCCGCAGGACAAGGTCCTGATCTGGGATGGGGCCGACCTGTCCTTTATCTGACGAAAAGGTCGGCCGCCGTCCGGGCCGTGGTGCGCTACTGCTGGATCTGCACGTCCGACAAGGTCTTGCCGCTGTCATCTTCCTCGAAGAACACAAGCACGGCCATGCCTGGCTTGAGATCGTCGATGTAGAAATCGACCGGGATCGAATAGCTGTTGCCGTCGGACAGGGTCAGCTTGGCCTCGTCCGGATTGATGTCGACGATCGTCGCCTCAACCTCCCCGGCGATTGCCGCGCTCAGCGCGGCGCCCAGGATTGCCGTTGCGGCAGCGAGCAGTCTGATGGAACGTCTCATTCTCGTCTCCGTTGACGCCGCCCATTGCAAGGGGGCGGTGGATCGAACCGGAAGGCCGCGCGCGCGTCAAGCCGGTCCTTGCACGTTTGCCGCAGCGCAGGATGAACCGGTAGCCGCCAGGCCGCGTACAGACTTTACCGCCATCTGGGTGTTTTCATGGCATGGTGCTGGAAGGGGGCGGGCAGAAAGGTCCCTCCAATGTCCTTAGTACAGCCTCGGAACGACCGTTTCTACGAAGAGCTACCTGCATTCACTGATTTCACCAAGGTGAGCGAAGGGCATGCGTTCGCCGATTTGCCGGCGGACTGGGTGCTACTGGCCACCGATATCGTCCGCTCCAGCGATGCGGTCGCCGAAGGCCACTACAAGACCGTCAACATGATCGCTGCCGCCACATTGGCCACCATCCTCAACACGGCGAAGGGCGCCGATCTGCCGTTCGTCTTTGGCGGCGATGGGGCGATGGCGGGGGTGCCGGCCAGGCTGGCCGCACCGGCCTCCGCAGCGCTGGCCGGCCTGCGAAACATGGCGCGGGAGGTGGCGGGGCTGGAGCTGCGCGTTGGCGCCTTTCCGGTTGCCGACCTGCGGGCTTCCGGCGCGGGCCTCAAGGTGCGCAAGTTTCAGCTCAGCGAAGGGAACCATCTGGCGATGTTCGCCGGTGGCGGTCTGGAACTGGCCGAGGCGATGCTGAAGGATCCGGACCGGGCCGCACCTTACATCGTGCCGGAAACGGACGAGGCGCCGCCGCCGCCGCTCGATGGGCTTTCTTGCCGCTGGGAGCCGGTCTTCTCGGAGCGGGGCTTCATGGTGACGGTGATGTTGCGTCCCGCCCGGGGGCAGGCGGAGGAGTTGCGGGCGATACTCGCCGATCTCGACACGCGCCTGGGGATTGCATTGACGGGGACGGATCCGGATGCCGCGCCAGTGCGCCGGACCAATCTGCGCTTCCGGTTCCCGCCGGGTGGGCTCTGGCGCGAGATGCGCATGATCGGCTGGCGGCGCGGCCGAGGGCGTGTGCTCGCCCGGGCGCTGTTCGAATCGGCGGTGTTTCTGCTGGCGCAGCTCACCGGTCGGCGCATCGGCCCGCTGGTGCCGGACCGCTACATGGAGGAACTGCGCCGCAACATCGATTTCCGCAAGTTCGACGATACGCTGCGTCTGGTGCTCGATCTCAGCGGAGATCAGACGGCGGCGCTGCAAGCGTATCTCGATGCGGAGCAGGAGGCCGGCCGGCTGCACTACGGCATGCATGTGGCGGATTCGGCGCTGATCACTTGCCTGGTGTTCAGCTTGGAGAAAAGCCGGCACATCCATTTCATCGACGGTGCGGACGGCGGTTTCACCCAGGCGGCCCGTGCCTTCAAGCAGAACCGGGCGTAATCGGAATTTCGCGCAAAAGCGGTTTCCCCTTTGCCGCAGACCGCGCTAGAAGAGCCGTCGAATGCCGTTCTGTCCCCTCTTTGCTGGTTCCTGTCGATGTCGCACAATTCCTTTGGTCACCTGTTCCGCGTCTCCACCTGGGGCGAAAGCCACGGCCCGGCGCTTGGCTGCGTGATCGACGGATGCCCGCCGCGCATTCCGCTGGCGGCGGAAGAGATTCAGGCCTTTCTCGACAAGCGGCGGCCGGGCCAGTCGAAATTCACCACCCAGCGGCAGGAGCCGGACGCGGTCCGCATCCTCTCCGGCGTGATGGTCGACGAGGACGGGGTGCAGAAGACCACCGGTACGCCGATCTCGCTGATGATCGAGAACACCGACCAGCGCTCCAAGGATTACTCGGAGATCAAGGAACGCTACCGGCCGGGGCATGCGGATTTCACCTATGACGCCAAATACGGCATTCGCGACTATCGCGGTGGTGGACGCTCCTCGGCGCGCGAGACCGCCGCGCGGGTGGCGGCCGGCGCGGTGGCGCGCAAGGTGCTGCCGGGGCTCCGCGTGCGCGGCGCGCTGGTGCAGGTCGGGCCACACCGCATCGACCGGTCGCGCTGGGACTGGGAGGCGGTCGATCGCAATCCGTTCTTCTGCCCCGATCCGGTGGCGGCGGAAGAATGGGCGGCGTATCTCGACGGCATCCGCAAGGACGGTTCGTCCATCGGCGCGGTGATCGAGGTGATCGCCGAAGGCGTGCCGGCGGGTCTTGGCGCGCCGATCTATGGCAAGCTCGATCAGGACATCGCCTCGGCGCTGATGTCGATCAACGCGGTCAAGGGCGTGGAGATCGGCAACGGCTTCGAGGCCGCGACATTGACCGGCGAGGAAAACGCCGACGAGATGCGCGTCGGCGCGGATGGACGCCCGGTGTTCCTCAGCAACAACGCCGGCGGTGTGCTGGGCGGCATCTCCTCCGGAGAGCCGGTGGTGGCCCGCTTCGCCGTCAAGCCGACCTCTTCGATCCTGACGCCGCGCCGTTCGGTGACGCGCGGCGGCGAGGAGGTCGATGTGCGCACCAAGGGCCGTCATGACCCTTGCGTTGGCATTCGTGCCGTGCCGGTCGGCGAGGCGATGGTCGCCTGCATCATCGCCGATCACTATCTGCGCCATCGTGGTCAGAACGGCTGATTTCAGTAACACTGAAATCATTTATGTTTTTCATTGATACTGAAAGCCTGCTCGGCTAGCCTGCGGTCATGAGACTGGATGAATGGCTTGCTCAGCAAAGGGAATCGCGGTCGGGCTTTGCCCGGCGCGCTGGCTTGTCGCCGGCGGCGGTAACGGCCCTGTGCAACGACCCGGGCGTCTGGGTGTCGCGCGACAGCGCGGAGCGGATCGCTGCCGCCACCGGCGGCGCGGTGACGCCCAATGATTTTCTCGGCTTGAGAGTAGCGAAGGAACAGAACATGACCCAATCGCGTGTGGCGGAAGCCATCCGCGCGTTCGAGCGCGGCGAAATGCTGGTCGTCACCGATGACGACGACCGGGAGAATGAGGGCGACCTGATCGTTGCCGCCTCGCTGGTGACCACCGAGCAGATGGCGTTCATGATCCGTCATACCTCGGGCATCGTCTGTGCGCCGATGACCCGTGAGGCGGCCCGCCGTCTGCGGCTCGATCCGATGGTTGCCGACAACGATGCGCCGCTGTCGACCGCCTTCACCATTTCCGTGGACTATCGTCACGGCCTGACCACCGGCATTTCCGCCGATGAGCGCTGCTCGACGGTGCGCGGGCTGGCCAACCCCAATGCCGGAGCCGCCGATTTCGTGCGCCCGGGGCACGTGTTCCCGCTGGTGGCGCGCGAGGGCGGGGTCTTGATGCGCTCCGGTCACACCGAAGCGGCGGTCGACCTGTGCCGGCTGGCCGGTCAGCCCGAGGTCGGGGTGATCTCCGAGCTGGTCAATGATGACGGATCGGTCAAGCGCGGGCCGGAGGTTGCCGCCTTCGCCGCCGAGCATGGGCTGAAGATGGTGTCGGTCGCCGATCTGATCGCCTGGCGCCAGCGGATGGAGCGTCTGGTCGAGCGGGTCAGCGAACAGCCGGTGGAAACCATCGCCGGTCCCGCCTACGCGGTGACCTATTCCACCCCTTACGATCCGATGCACCATGTCGCCGTCGTCTACGGCGATATTCTCGATGGCCGCAATGTGCCGGTGCGCCTGCAGCTTGAATCCGTGCTTGACGATGTCTTCGGCGGCGCCCGGGTGATGGACGACGTGATGCGCGATTTTGCCGCTCGCGGCCGCGGTGTTGTCGTCTATCTGCGCGAAGGCTCTGTTGGCGTTGCCCGCAATGTGGGGCGGCCGCGCTCCGATCTGTCCGCCGCCGAGGTGGAAGAACACCAGTCCGCCCAGGCGCGCGAGGAACAATGGCGGGAAATCGGCCTTGGCGCACAGATCCTGAAGGATCTCGGCGTCAACTCGATCACCCTGTTGGCGTCGCGCCAGCGCCACTATGTCGGCCTGGAAGGCTTCGGAATCGTGATCGAAGGAACGGAAATTCGCGAAGGATAACATCGCGTTACGGGCGGATCGCGCAAGGTCCGCCCGGAATCCGGACAAAAAAAGAGGTCGTGCGCGATTGCACGACCTCAAGTCGATCACTGTGCACGTGGCCCCATCGACCACAACTTCTATTTAGTAGATTTTGCGCTACAATGCATCACCCTTTTAGGTGAGGCATGTCGTGTTTTTCGGCGCTGCGCCGTTCTGATGGCGGAGGTCGATCGCCTGACGCTGTCTGCTTGCGACCGTACCGGGCTTGCCTGCCTGCGGGGTTTGGTCTGTTCGGGGTTTGCACCCTATGTACAGATGGTGCTATCCAGCGCGCTGTCTTCAGCGTCGATGCGATCTGACGAAACCTTGGGATTCAGCCCGTGTACCAACGCCCCGATACGCCGCTTCTCGATACCGTTCCGACCCCGGACCGGCTCCGCATGCTCGATGAGAGCGACCTGCGCCAGGTGGCCGATGAACTGCGCGCGGAAATGATCGACGCGGTGTCCGTCACCGGCGGGCATCTGGGCGCCGGCCTTGGCGTGGTCGAGCTGACGCTGGCGATTCACTACGTCTTCAATACCCCTGACGACCGGCTGATCTGGGACGTGGGGCACCAGTGTTATCCGCACAAGATCCTCACCGGTCGGCGGGACCGCATCCGCACCCTGCGTCAGGGCGATGGCCTGTCCGGCTTCACCAAGCGCAGCGAGAGCGAGTTCGACCCCTTCGGCGCGGCGCATTCCTCCACCTCGATTTCCGCTGGGCTCGGTATGGCCGTCGCCCGCGATCTCGACGGGGGTAACAACAACATCATCGCGGTGATCGGCGATGGCGCCATGTCCGCCGGCATGGCCTATGAAGCGATGAACAACGCCGGTGCCCAGCATTCGCGGCTGATCGTCATTCTCAACGACAACGACATGTCGATCGCCCCGCCGGTCGGGGCGATGAGCGCCTATCTGGCGCGGCTGGTTTCCGGCCGCACCTATCTGTCGATCCGCGATGCGGCCAAGCAGCTGGCCAAGGTGTTGCCGCGCCAGCTTCAGCAGAAGGCGGCGCGGGCGGAAGAGTACGCGCGCGGTTTCTGGACCGGCGGCACCATGTTCGAGGAGCTGGGCTTCTACTACGTCGGACCGGTGGACGGGCACAATCTCGACCATCTGTTGCCGGTGCTGAAGAATGTCCGCGACACCCATCAGGGGCCGGTGCTGATCCATGCGGTCACCCGCAAGGGCAAGGGCTACGCGCCGGCCGAGGATTCGGCCGACAAGTATCACGGCGTTGCCAAGTTCGACGTGGTGACCGGCAAGCAGTCGAAGCCCAAGGCCAATGCCCCCTCCTACACCCGCGTCTTCGCCGAGAGCCTGGTGCAGGAAGCCGAGCGCGACGACAAGATCGTCGGCATCACCGCGGCCATGCCCGATGGCACCGGCCTCGATCTGTTCGGCGAGGCGTTCCCCACCCGCATGTTCGATGTCGGCATTGCCGAGCAGCACGCGGTAACCTTCGCCGCCGGCATGGCGACCGAGGGGTTCAAGCCGTTCTGCGCGATCTACTCCACCTTCCTGCAGCGCGCCTATGACCAGGTCGTGCATGACGTGGCGATCCAGGGCCTTCCCGTCCGCTTCCCGATCGACCGGGCCGGGCTTGTCGGCGCCGACGGTCCGACCCATGCGGGCGCCTTCGACACCGCCTATCTCTCCTGCCTGCCGGGCTTTGTCGTGATGGCCGCCGGCGACGAGGCGGAGCTGCGCCATATGGTGGCCACCGCCGCCGCCTATGACGAGGGGCCGATTTCCTTCCGCTATCCGCGCGGCGAGGGCGTTGGGCTCGATCTGCCCGAACGCGGCGTGCCGCTGGAGATCGGCCGGGGACGGATCCTGCGCGAGGGCGGCAAGGTGGCGCTCCTGTCGTTCGGCGGACGTCTGGCCGAATGCCTCAAGGCGGCCGATGAGCTCGATGCCGCCGGCTTGCCGACCACGGTTGCCGATGCGCGCTTCGCCAAGCCGCTGGACGAGGATCTGGTCGCCCGGCTGGCCCGCGAGCACGAGGTGCTGGTGCTGGTGGAGGAAGGCTCCGTTGGCGGCTTCGCCAGCCAGGTGCTGCATCTTCTGGCGCAGCGCGGCCTTCTGGATGCCGGCCTCAAGGTGCGGCCCATGTGCCTGCCCGATGTCTATCTCGACCATGACAAGCCGGAGCGCATGTATCAGCGCGCCGGGCTCGACACCAAGGGGATCCTGACCACGGTGTTCGCGGCGCTGGGCCGGGCGGAGGGGGCTGCCACCATCCGCCGCGCTTGAGCGGCGCGGGTGCTGCGGCGCCCGTCAGACCGCCGACAAAGGACAACGGCCGCCTTCCGCGTCTTCCCGGGTAAGCCTTGGCGCGACCCGGGATCGGAGAGCCGAAAGACGCGCGTTTTCAATAGACTGGATCCGAGAGGTCGTGCCTCGCCGATCCCGGATCTCCGCTTCGCTTCGTCCGGGAAGACGCGGAGCGTGCGGCGATGTCGCCACCCTCGCGGGCGCTGTGGTGCTCGGTTGCCCCGATCTATGCCCCGACCTATGCGATGCGGGATGGCGCTATGCGAAAACCGTTCGTTGACAGCGGCGCCGCGTTTCTAAAAGGGTTGATGCTTGTGCAATGAACGCCGTGCGGTCCGCCGGCGTTCATTTTCGTTTGTCGCCGGTGGAGAGCATCATGGCGCAGGCATTGGCTCCGGTGACCGCACTCCTTGTGTCGATCGCCCTTCTGATTGCGGGACATGGCCTGCAAAGCACCCTGTTGCCGTTGGCCGGCGCGCAGGCCGATTTCTCCGATGTGGCGATTGGTCTGGTCTCCTCCAGCTATTTCTTCGGTCTGGTGCTCGGCTGCCTCGGCGCCCCTTACGTGATCATGCGCGCCGGGCACATTCGCGCCTTCGCCGCGCTGGTGTCGCTGATGTCAGCGGCGGCGATCCTGCATCCGATCTTTGTCGACCCGGTGGCCTGGAGCGTGATCCGCATCATCTCCGGTTTCTGCCTTGCCGGCTTTTACATGATCGTCGAGAGCTGGCTGAACGAACAGGCGAGCAACGAGAACCGCGGCAAGATCATGTCGGTCTATATCGTGCTGCTCTATGCGGCGATGACCGTCGGCCAGATTTCCATCACCACCATGGAGATCACCACCTTCGTGCCCTTCGCGGTGGCCTCCGTTGCCGTCAGTCTCGCGGTCATTCCGGTATCGCTGACCACGGCCAATCAGCCAGCGCCGATCACCGTGGTGCGGTTGCGGCCGGTCAAGCTCTACCGCAACTCGCCCACCGCGCTGGTGGCGGTGCTGCTGATCGGCGTGACACAGGGCGGGCTGTGGCTGATGGCGCCGCTCTATGGGATCCAGATCGGCTTGTCCAACGACAACGCTGCCTACTTCGCGGCGGCGGTGGTCGCCGGCGGGGCGCTGGCGCAATGGCCCATCGGTCGGGCTTCCGACCGGGTCGACCGGCGTCTTGTCCTGCTGTTCCTGGCGGTGTGCGCCGTATCGGTCGGCTTCGCCTTCATCATGCTGAACGTGGAAGGGGTGGCGATGGCCTTCGGGCTCGCTTTCCTGGTCGGTGTGGCGACCCAGCCCGCCTATGCGATTGCCGCCTCGCACGCTTTCGACCACGCCGATCCGGATGACTACGTGGAAACCTCCTCGGGCATGAATCTGGCCTTCGGCATCGGCTCGTCCTTCGGCCCCTTGACCGCGTCGCTCTTGATGGAAAACGTCGGCCCCTGGGGATTGTTCCTCCAGGTGGTGGTGATCCAGGGTGTGCTGGCGTTCTACATCCTGTCCCGTGTGTTTCAGCGAGCGGCCATTTCGGAAGAAGAAAAGACCGACTTCGACTATGCCGCCTCGGCGCAGCTTGGCAACGTGCTCTCGCCCGAACCGCTCGATGTGGAAGACCCCTACGTCATTCCGCCGGAAGAATTTCCGGCCTATGAGCTGGATACGGCCCTGGAGGACGGTGCCGTTGTCGAGGAATACTGGCCGACGTCCGAAACGGATGAGGATGAGCCGTCCGAGCCGGAGCCCCAACCCCAGCCTGCCTCGCAGTAGGGGGCATGCGTGCGGTCGGCGAGGGGAGGCTTGTGACCTTGCCGAGCTGCAACTGGTGAATGTGGTAGGGGTGGTGGCCATGCGGCAATTGAGCGCTCGACGGCGGCCGCCTCTTGAGGCATTGTCCGGTCGATGATGAGGCACCCGACCCTTTTCCGGACCTTACGGCGTGAGCGTTTGCCATTTGCGCTCGTGGCCATGCTTGCGCTCGTTCTGCAGCTTATGGGCGCAGGTGCTGGCATGGCCATGCCGCAGGCCGGCGATGGCGCAGTGCAGGGGCAAATTCTCTGCCTGGGGTCGCTGGCATTTGGCCTGGAAGCCGAGGGCGGCGACGGCCCGCGCGAGCATCACGGGGACGGGCTCTGCCTTTGCGGTCCGGTGTGTCCGCACGGTTCGGCGCTGACGGTGGTACAGCCGCCGGCGGGGGAGGGCATGCCTTCCGCGGCACGTGTTGCCATTCGCCAGGCCTGGGCGCCGACCACCGACAGGGGCGGGGCCTGTGACGCGACTCGGTCGCCGGGAATTCGCGCGCCTCCACGTAAGGTCTGACAGTGGAGCCGATCCACCCGCCGATTTCCTTCGCCGCGACAGGCAAGGGGGAGCGGAGCGGATCGGATCGCGCCTTTTCCTGCCATGCCGGCCGCGCATGAGGCGTATGCCGGCGACCAACATCATCTGAATTTTGCGAGATATCACATGAACATCATCAAATCCGTGGCCCTTGCCGTCGCTCTCACCGCCACCTCCCTGCCGGCGTTGGCCGCCGACGTGACCCTTGGCGAGTTGACCCTTTCCGACGCCTGGACCCGGGCCACTCCGCCCAACGCCCAGGCCGGTGGCGGCTTTGTCACCATCACCAACAAGGGGGGCGATGACCGGCTGGTCTCCGCCGCCGCGAATGTCTCCGCAAAGACCGAGCTGCATGAGATGGCCGTCATCGACGGCGTCATGAAGATGCGGCCGATGGCCGACGGCATCGCCATCCCGGCCGGCGAGACCGTGGCGCTGAAGCCCGGCGGTCTGCATGTCATGTTCATCGGCCTGAATGCGCCGCTGAAGCAGGGCGAGACCGTGCCGGTGACGTTGACCTTCGAGAAGGCCGGTCCGGTGGAAGTTACCTTCTCGGTGGAGAAGATCGGCGCCAAGGGCATGGGCATGAACCATGGCGCCGGCGGTCATGGTGGCATGAAGAACGGCATGAAGAACGGTAATTCCGGCAATTGAGGACAGGATGTCTGGCTTGAAACTCGTAAGATATGGAGCATGGGCGGCGGTAGCCGCCCTGCTCGGGGTCGTTGCCTACGTTTCGCTCGATTATTATCGCGGCGGAAAGGACGGCAGCATGATCGCGCCCCTGGCGTCGATCGGCGGTCCCTTCACCCTGACCGATGGGTCGACCGGCAAGGTCGTGACCGAGGCAGATTTCAAGGGCAAGCCAAGCGCCTATTTCTTCGGCTTTACCTTCTGCCCGGATGTCTGCCCCACCACCCTTGCCGAGGTGCAGAGCTGGATCGAGACGCTTGGGCCGGATGCGGACAAGATGAACTTTGCCTTCGTCTCGGTGGATCCGGAGCGGGATACGCCCGAAGTCATGCGCGACTATGTGGCGGCCTTCGACAAGCGCATTCGCCCGCTGTCGGGCACCCGCGAACAGACCGATGCGATGATCAAGGCCTATAGGGTCTATGCCCGCAAGGTCGAGTTGGACGATGGTGGCTATACCATGGACCACTCGGCGGCGATCTTCCTGATGGACAGCGACAATCGCTTCGTCGGTACCATCGCCTATGAGGAAGATCCGAAGAACGCCATGGCCAAGCTGCGCCGTCTGATCGACAATGCGCCGTCCTGACTTTCGGTCCATCATGTGTGGGGTGCCGGACTGATGCGCAATGAATTGCTGTGGCCGGCGGGCCTCCTCGTCGTGCTGACCCTGGCGGCCACGGCGCTGCTCTGGCTGAAATACGGAGAGCGGGTGTTCGTCGATCGTCTGCTGTCCGGGCTTGCCGGGTGTTTCTGAAAGGCGTGCCGGGGAATGGCTGAGCGGGAACGGCTTGATCAGCTTCTGGTCCACCGCGGCCTGATGGACAGCCGTGCCCGGGCACGGGATGCCATCCTCAGGGGCGCGGTGCGGGTCGATGGCCTGGCGGTGACCAAGCCGGGCCAGCGGGTGGCGCTGGACGTGCCGCTTTCGCTGGACGATCCGGCGGCCGGCTATGTCTCCCGCGCGGCGCTGAAGCTGAAGGCCGGGCTGGCGCAATTCGCGCTTTCGCCGAAGGGGCGGATCGCGCTCGACCTTGGCGCCTCCACCGGCGGGTTTACCCAGGTGCTGCTGGAAGAGGGCGCCCGGCGGGTGCATGCCATCGATGTCGGCCATGACCAGCTGCATCCGCGTATCGCCGCCGATCCCCTGGTGCGCCGCCGGGATGGCGTCAATGCCCGCGCCCTGACCGGCGACGACCTTGATGGCGATGTGCCGGAGTTCCTCGTCTCCGACATGAGTTTCATTTCCCTGCGGCTGGCCCTGCCGCCGGCGCTGGCGCTGGCCGGGCCCGGGGCAGAGGGTGTGTTTCTCGTCAAGCCGCAGTTCGAGGCGGGGCGCGAGGCCATCGGCAAGAAGGGGCTGGTCGCTCCGGATGTCGCCGAGACGGTGGCCGAAGAACTGGCCAGATGGTTCGCGAGCCAGCCCGGCTGGCGGGTGCTCGGTCTGCATCCCTCACCGATCTGTGGTGGGGATGGCAACCGGGAATGGCTGCTTGGCGGTGCAAAGGACGGGTGAGCGGCGGCTTTTCCTTGTGCTGACGCGCTGTGCGCGGTAACGCGCATCCATGAGCACCGATCTGACGACCACCATCACCGCCCTTGCGCACAAGGGCGAGGGCCGCACCGACACCCCGGACGGCCCTGTCCATGTTCCCTACACCCTGCCGGGCGAGGAGGTCCGGATCTCCGTCGAGGGATCCCGCGCCCGCCTGAGTGAGGTCCTGACGCCGGCGCCGGAGCGGGTCGAGCCCGTCTGCCGCCATTTCGGCAGTTGCGGCGGCTGTGCCCTGCAGCACATGGCGCATCAACCCTATCTGGACTGGAAGCGGGAGCTGGTGGTCTCGGCGCTGGCCGCGCGCGGGCTGACGCCGGAGGTGGAGCCGACCGTGGATGCGGCCGGACGCGGACGGCGCCGGGCGGTGCTGGCGGCGACCGGCGCCGGTGGCCGGGTTCTGCTTGGCTATCATCAGCGGGCAAGCCATCGGCTGGTCGCCATTCGCGAATGTCCGGTCTTGGTGCCGGAAATCGTTGCGGCGTTGGCCGATCTCAGCGCGGTGGCAAAACCTGTTCTGCCGCGCAAAGGGGAAGTCACCCTGTCGGTGCTGGCCACCAGCACCGGGCTCGATGTGGCGCTGACCTCACCGGTGCGGGTGACCCGGCAGATGGTGCCGGAACTGGTGGAAACCGCCATGGCCGCCGGCTTCGCCCGCCTGTCGCTCAATGGCGATGTGCTGGTGGAGGCGCGGGCACCATTGCTCGACATCGGCGGCGCTCCGTTGGTGCCGCCGCCGGGCGGCTTCGTTCAGGCAACGGCGGAAGGCGAGGCGGCCCTGGCCGAGCGCGTCGTCGTCGGGGTCGGCAAGGCGCGCAAGGTCGCCGATCTCTTTGCAGGATCAGGCACCTTTGCCCTGCGACTGGCGCGCAAGGCCACCGTGCACGCGGTCGAGGGAGAGGCGGCGGCGCTGGCCGCGCTCGATCGGGCGGCGCGGGGCGCCTCCGGCTTGCGGCCCGTGCGCATCGAACGGCGGGATCTTTTCCGCAACCCCCTGACGGCTCTTGAGATTGACGATTTCGGCGAGGGCGTCGAAGCGGTGGTGTTCGATCCGCCCCGCGCAGGCGCCGAGGCGCAGGCCCGGGAGCTTGCCCGGTCGAAGGTGCCGACGGTGGTTGCGGTCTCGTGCAATCCCGGCACTCTTGCGCGGGATCTGCGCCATCTGGTCGATGGCGGCTACCGGATCGCGAGCGTGCTGCCGGTGGACCAGTTCCGCTACTCGCCCCATATTGAGGTGGTCGTGGTGTTGCACCGCGACGGCTAAGCCGCTGGCCGCCTCTCGCGCTCCGGCGGAGAGGGGAGAGCGCCATGGCGAGGGTGCCGCTTCAAACCTGGATGCGCCGTGCCGGCTATGCGGCGCGGCAGGGGGCTCGTGTCGGCTGGTTCACCGTTCAGGGCGAACTGGCGCAGGCCATCACCCGGCGGGTCACCGCTTCGGCGGGGGCGGGAAAGCCGCGCCCCTCGGCTGGCGACAGGCCGGCGGCGCCACGCCGCGCGAAAGCGCCGCTGCCGGATCGGGCGGAGTTGTTCGGCCAGATCGGTGCCCTGTTCCGCCGCGATCTCGCCAATGTGGAAGCCGGGCATTATCCGCTGCCGCGCGGCGAGTTCGGCAGCCCGCTGGCGTTCCTCGACCTGAGCCGCCGGTTCCTGGCCGACGTTCCGGCCGTCGCCCACCGGCGTGTCTCCGGCCGCCACCAGGAGGTGTTCGAGGCGACACGGGAGACCGGCACGGGACTGCCGCGCTACTACCGCCAGAATTTCCATTTCCAGACAGACGGATGGCTGTCGCGCGACAGCGCCCGGCTTTATGATTTTCAGGTGGAGGTCCTGTTCAAGGGGGCGAGCGCGGCCATGCGCCGTCAGGCGCTGGTGCCCTTGTCAAAGCTCTTGCGCCGGGTCGATCAGCGCCAGGTCACCTATGCGGATATTGCCTGCGGCACTGGCGGGTTGCTGGCGCCGGCGCTCGCGGCTTTTCCCCGTCTTGCCGGCATCGGGGTGGATCTGTCCGAACCCTATCTCTTGCATGCCCGCGAAGCGTTGGACAGCCGGCGAGCTGCGCGCGCGCGTTTTGTGGCCGCCAATGCGGAGGCTTTGCCCTTTGCAGCAGAAAGCCTCGATGTGGTGAGTTGCGTCTATCTGTTCCACGAGCTGCCGCCGAAGGTGCGGGCGATTGTGGCGGTCGAACTGGCGCGGGTGCTGAAGCCCGGCGGGACGCTGATCTTCGCCGACAGTCTGCAGAGCGGCGACCGGCCGGAAAACGACGGGTTGCTCACTCTGTTTCCGGCACTGTTTCACGAGCCGTACTTCGACAGCTACCTGGAAGAGGATCTGGACGGGCTGTTCGCGGCGGGCGGCCTTACGCGGGTGGAGCTGTCCACCGCCTTCCTGACCCGCATCGCGGTGTATGAAAAACGCGGGTCCGCTTGACCGGGGGGAGGTGGCTCAGTCGACGTCGAGCGGGGTGGTTCCGGCGGCCGCGCCCTCTTCCGAAAGCTGGATCTTCTCCACCTTCGCCTCGGCGGATTTCAGCAGCCGGTCGCAATGACGCCGCAGCGCCTCGCCGCGCGAATAGAGCTTGATGCTTTCCTCCAGCGGGACGTCGCCCCGCTCCAGCCGTCCGACGATCTCTTCAAGTTCCTTCAGCGCGGTCTCGAAGGAGAGATCGCCGATGGCCGGTTCGCTGCTGTCATGGGTCAAGGCGTCGGATTCCCTGCGCGAGGATGAGAGATACGTGCCGCAAACCTATAAGCCTTGCTCGCCGGCAGCAAGCATCCCCCGCCAACGGCCGCCGCCTCTTGTGGACAGCGGCCGGTATCCGGGGTGGGCCTGGCGGCCTGCGTCAGGACTTCATCAGGATCATGAGATGGGCCGCCACGGAACGGGCCAGCCCCTCAAGGTCGTAGCCGCCCTCCAGCAGGGAGACCACCCGGCCGCCGCAATGCCGGTCGGCGAGGTCCATCAGCTTTGATGTGGCCCAGGCGAAATCCGCCTCCACCAGGCGCAACCCGCCGAGTGGGTCGCGCACATGGGCATCGAAGCCGGCGGAAATCAGCACCAGGTCGGGAGAGAACGCCTCCAGCCGGGGCAGGATGGCGATGTCCATCGCCTCGCGGAATTCCTCGCCGCCGTCGCCGGCGGCCAGCGGCGCGTTGACGATGGTGTCGGCCTCGCCCCGTTCGCTCGCCGCGCCGGAGCCGGGATAAAGCGGCATCTGGTGCGTGGAGCAGTACATCACCGTCGGGTCGTTCCAGAAGATATCCTGGGTGCCGTTGCCGTGGTGCACGTCGAAATCGATGATGGCGACCCGCTCCGCGCCATGTTTGGCCTGGGCGTAGCGGGCGGCAACGGCCGCGTTGTTGAACAGGCAGAAGCCCATCGCCCGGTCTTTTTCCGCGTGATGGCCGGGAGGGCGGCTGGCGCAGAAGGCATTGGACACCTTGCGCTCCATCACCTCGTCCACCGCGCGGCAGGCGCCGCCGACGCCGCGCATGGCCGCCTCCCAGGTACCCGGCGACATGGTGGTGTCGGCGTCGATCCGGATGAGCCCTTCGGTGGGCGCGCTGTTATGCACCATGTCGATGTAGGACATGGGATGTGCCCGGACGATATCGGCAACGGTTCCCATCGGGGCGATGTCCCGTTCAAGCGACTGGAAGCGCTCGTGTTCGAGAATGCGGTCGATGGCACGGATGCGGTCGGGACGTTCGGGATGTCCAACAGGCGTCAGATGATCGAGATAGGAGGAATGGTGCAGGTAGAGGGTTGCCAAGAGCGTTTCCTTGAAAATTGCGTTTTCTGATTATTTCTCCGCATCTGATCGCCGCCGCCGGTGGCTGTCAATGCGTCAGGTCAAAACCGAAGCACATCCCCGCCCCGGACCAGGCAAACACAGGTCGCATCCGCTCGCCGGTCTGCACGCGGAGAAGGTTCGAGCGATCGGAAAACAGGCCTGTTCGCCGAAATACGGCTGATGCGGACGGCGGACCAAAGAAAGCCGGGGCGACATTTTCATGCCGACCCCGGGGGAAGGTGCGGGCAAAATGGCCCGTTGGGGAGGTTCGGTGCATCTCCTGAAATTTCAATGTTCATATTATTTGATTCTTGCGTTTTCGCGAAGCCTTGCGAAGCATTTATTCAAAAAATTGCGAATATCGGCATTTTTATATCGTGAATTATGACAAGGGGTGGAGCGAAAACTGTCGCAGGGGTTGCGACTGCTTTGCCAGTTCCCGCCGCCGCGAGGATGGCCCCGTGGGTGCGGGCCGCGGCAAGAGGTATCTCTACGGCAGGCAGGGTGCTGCCAGTCGTTCGGCCAGTCGTTCGGGCGGTTGTCCGATCAGTCTCGCGGCGCGGCGGCGCGGCGCAGGCGGTCGTTGATCGCCTCGCCAAGTCCCGTCTCGGGGATCGGCATGGCGGCGATGCCGGACGCGCCGACGTTGTCGAGCCTGCGCAGGGCGGAAAACAGGCGGGTCGCGGCCTCGACCATGTCGCCGTGCGGGCTGAGGTTTTCCACCGCCGCAGCCTGCTCTGCGCCTTCGGGGAGGGGGGCGCCGAAGGCAAGCAGCGCCTCGCCGGGCCGAACATCCGCCGCGTTGAGCCGTAGCGGCGCGGAGGGGGCATAGTGCGAGGTCAGCATCCCGGGGGCCTGCGGGGCGGTGGTGTTCTCGCCGCCCGGGGCATACAGCGGGGCGCCCAGCACCGCTTCGATATCTTCCCGGGCAATCCCGCCGGGCCGCAGCAGCCGGGCCTTGTCGTCAACCAGCGCAACGATGGTGGATTCCACCCCGACCGGCGTTGCGCCGCCGTCGATCACAAGCGCCAGCGAGGCTCCCAGATCCTCGGCGGCGGCCTCGGCGGTGGTCGCGCTGATCCTGCCGGACCGATTGGCGCTCGGCGCGGCGAGCGGACGGCCGCAGCCCTGCGCCAGATCGCGCATGATCGCCGCGGACGGAACCCGAAGCGCGATGGTGTCGAGCCCGGCGGTGGCCAGATCGCAGACCGGGCTGTCTTTCCGCTTCGGCACCACCAGCGTCAGCGCGCCGGGCCAGAACGCTTCCGCCAGAGCGCGGGCGCGCTCGTCAAACCTGCCGTGTTTCTCGGCGGCGGCCAGCGATTCGACATGACTGATCAGCGGGTTGAAGCGTGGCCGCCCCTTGGCGGTGAAGATCGCCGCGCAGGCGTCGTTGCTGGTGGCATCGGCGGCAAGCCCGTAGACGGTCTCCGTCGGCACTGCGACAAGATGCCCGTCCGACAGATCGCGCACTGCTGCGGTAAACTCCGGCGAGGCCATCCAGTTGCGGGTATTCGGGTCGATCGTCCAGCGTCGCATGCTATCCATCCAGAACGGCGTTTCATGCGGAGCGCGCCAGCGCGCCGCATTCGCCGGATGCTGTCGCAACGTCAGTGATTGACGTTTACGTCAACAGGCTTCATCTTCACACCGCGCCCTGTCGTCGGTTCGCGCCGCGCCGGGGCGTTCTGCGGCGACTTTCACATTCCGTCAAGTCGGACAGAGCAATCAGTTCAAGGAGACCTGCCTTATGTACCGTGCCCCCGTTTCGGAGATCGCGTTCACGCTGAAGGAGGTCGCCGGGCTTGCCGATGTCCAGGCCCATGCCGACCACACCGAAGTGTCCGACGATCTTGTCCTGGCGATTCTGGAGGAGGCAGGTCGGTTCGCGGCGGAGGAAATCGCGCCGCTGAACACCGTTGGCGATCGCCAGGGCACCCGGCTGGAAAACGGCGCGGTCACGACCGCACCGGGCTGGAAGGAAGCCTATCGCGCCTGGGCGGAAGGCGGGTGGAACTCTCTCACCGGACCTGAGGACTTTGGCGGCCAGGCGCTGCCGATGATGCTGCAGGCGGCGGCGCTGGAGATGTGGAACTCCGGATCGATGGCCTTTGCCATCGGGCCGACGCTGACGGCCGGTGCGGTCGAGGCGCTAGAAAAGCACGCCAGCGCCGATCTGCAGGAAACCTATCTGCCGAAGCTGGTGTCCGGCGAGTGGATGGGCACCATGAACCTGACCGAGCCGCAGGCCGGTTCCGATCTCAATGCCTTGCGGGCGCGGGCCGAGCGGGCCGAGGACGGCACCTACCGGATCTTCGGCCAGAAGATCTTCATCACCTATGGCGAGCATGACCTGACCGACAACATCATTCATCTGGTGTTGGCACGGCTTCCCGATGCACCCGCCGGCACCCGAGGCATCTCGCTGTTCCTGGTGCCGAAGTTCTTCGTCAATCCGGACGGCTCGCTGGGCGAGCGCAACGATGTGCGCTGCGCCGGCGTGGAGCACAAGCTGGGTATTCACGGCTCGCCCACCTGCACCATGGCGTTTGGCGATGGCGATGGCGCTGTCGGTTGGCTGATCGGCGAGGAAAATCGCGGTCTGGCCTGCATGTTCACGATGATGAACAACGCCCGGCTGGCCGTGGGTATTCAGGGTCTCGGGGTTGCCGAACGCGCCACCCAGCAGGCGCTCGCCTATGCGCTGGACCGGCGTCAGGGGCGTGCACCGGGCGCCGACGTGGCGGGCATGAGCGCCATTGCCGATCATCCGGATATCAAGCGCTCGCTGCTGTCGATGCAGGCCTGGACCCAGGTCGCCCGGGCGATCTGCTACGCCAACGCGCATGCCATCGACATGGCGCGGCTGGCCGGTGAGTCGGAGCGCCGGCACTGGAGCGAGCGCGCGGCCATGCTGACGCCGATCGCCAAGGCGCTCTCCACCGATATTGGCGTCGAAGTCGCCTCCATCGGCGTGCAGATCCATGGCGGCATGGGCTATGTGGAGGAAACCGGCGCGGCCCAGCATTTCCGCGACGCACGCATCGCACCGATCTACGAGGGCACCAACGGCATTCAGTCGATCGATCTGGTGCTGCGCAAACTGCCGCTGTCCGGTGGCGAACATCTGCAAGGGCTGCTCGATGAGCTGGCTGCGGTCGCCGCCGCCGCTCGGGACGATGGGCGGGAAGGCTTCGAGCCGATGGGCGTGGCGTTGCAGCGGGCGCTGGCCGATCTGCGCGGCGCCGCCGACTGGATGCTGACGGCGCAAGCGGAGGGGCGCCAGGCGGAAGCCCTTGCCGGGGCAACGCCCTTCCTGCGCCTGATGGGGCTGACGCTGGGCGCCGCGCTGCTCGCCAAGGGGGCGCTTGCCTCGGACGCCGGGGACAAGGCCGGTGCGCCCCGTATCGCGCTCGCCCGATATTTCGCGGCCAGCCATCTCGGCGAGACCGGTGCCTTGGCGGCGCAGATCGCCACTGCGCCGGACGTGGTGCTGGCCTATCAGGCCGAGGCATGAGGGCAGCGAGGACTGGAACGCGGAGGGGCGCATGATCGAGATCGAAACCGCTGGTGGGGTGCAGGTTCTGCGCCTCAACCGGCCAGCCAAGAAGAACGCCCTGACGGGGGAGATGTACACCGCCCTGTCCGAGGCGCTGGAGCGCGGCAACGACGATCCGGATATTCGTGCGCATCTTCTCTGCGGCGTTCCGGGCGCTTTCACCGCCGGCAACGATATCGCCGATTTCCTGCAATACGCGATGGGCGATGGCGGCATGGCGGATGCGCCGGTGGTGCGGTTCCTGCGTGCGCTGGCGCGCTGCGAAACGCCGCTGGTGGCGGCGGTCGATGGCCTGGCCATCGGCGTCGGCACCACGCTCCTGTTTCATTGCGACATGGTGTATGCGAGCCCGCGCGCCCTGTTCAAGACGCCATTCCTCGATCTGGGACTGGTGCCGGAGGCCGGCGCCAGCCTGCTCGCGCCGCAGCGGATGGGACACGCTCGCGCCTTTGAACTTTTGTGCCTGGGCGAGGGGTTCGATCCGGTGCGGGCCAAGGCCGCCGGTCTCGTCAATCACATCGTTGCGGAGGAAACCATCGAGCTGGAGGCGCTTCAGTGCGCCAAGGCGATCGCCGCCAAACCGGCGGAGGCGATGGCCCTGTCGCGCCGATTGCTGATCGGCGATCGGACCGTTCTGCATGCGCGGATGGAGGAGGAGATCGAGCTGTTCGCGCAGCGTCTGCGGTCGGAGGAAGCCAAAACCGCCTTCACCGCGTTCATGGCGAAGTCGCAAGCCAGGGACTGAGCGCGCAACGCAATCCGAAGATGATGGGGCCGGTCCGGCAACGGACCGGCCGGGGAAGGAAAAGGGAGGGCGGCATGTCGCTCAAGGGAAAGACGCTGTTCATCACCGGGGCCTCGCGGGGCATTGGCAAGGCGATTGCGCTGCGCGCCGCGCGCGATGGCGCCAATATCGCCATTGCAGCCAAGACGGCGGAGCCGCATCCGAAGCTGGAAGGAACGATCTTCACCGCGGCCGAGGAGATCGAGGCGGCCGGTGGCAAGGCTCTGCCGCTGATCGTCGATGTGCGCGAGGAGGCGCAGGTCAAGGAGGCCATCGACAAGGCGGCGGAAACCTTCGGCGGGCTCGACATTCTCGTCAACAATGCCAGCGCGATCCAGTTGACCCCGCTCGCGGCGACCGACATGAAGCGGTTCGATCTGATGCATCAGATCAACACCCGGGGCACTCTGGTCTGCTGCAAGCATGCGCTCGATCATCTCGCCCGTGCGGACAATCCGCATATCCTGATGCTGTCGCCGCCGCTCGACATGCAGGAAAAGTGGTTCGCCCCGTTCACCCCCTATGCCATTGCCAAATACGGCATGAGCCTGGCGGTGCTGGGACTGGCCGGGGAGTTGCGGCCCAAGGGGATCGGCGTCAACGCCCTGTGGCCGCGCACCACCATCGCCACGGCGGCGGTGCGCAACCTGATCGGCGGGGACGATATGGTGAGCAAGAGCCGCACGCCGGAGATTCTCGCCGATGCCGCCTATGAGATCTTCACCAGCCCGGCGAAATCCTTCAGTGGCAATTTCCTGATCGACGACACGTTCCTCACCGCGCGGGGCGTGACCGATTTCGACCGCTACCGCGTCGATCCTGCGCAGCCGCTGATGCCGGACTTCTTCGTGCCGGATGACAGCGAGCCTCCCGTCGGGCTTGGCCCGGCAAAAGGATAATGCACGGGCTCGGCCCGGCAAAGGTGTGATGCCCGGGCTTGGCCCGGCAAAGGGGTGATGTTCGGGCCTGCCTGGACGAGGCCGGTTGCCTTTGGAAGGGCATGAGAAGCGCGAAGGGTTGAGCTACCAGCCCTTCGCGCGCCAGAACAGCGCCCCGACGACGGCGGCGAGGCAGATTGCGAAGGCGATGGCCCGGGCGACGGGAAACCGCTCTTCGCGATGATGTCTGCGATGGCGTTGCCGCATCGAGGGATCGCCTTTCAGCTTAGTCGAACTCCGGCCCACGTGCGCGATAGGGCCGCAGTTCCTGCCATGCGCGCATCAGGGTTTCCAGCTCCTCATCCGGCTCGTCCGGCAAGGTGATGCGCAGGGTGATCAGGAGGTCGCCGCGCCCGCCCTGTTTGTTGGGCAGGCCCTTGCCCTTCAGCCGCATGGTTTTGCCGCTGTTGGCGTTCGGGGCGATGGTCAGGTTGATGGCGCCATCCAGCGTGGGAACGCGCACCTTCCCGCCAAGCACCGCTTCGTAGAGCGTCAGCGGCAGGTCGAGCCTGAGATCGTCGTCGCTCGGCGTGAACAGCGCATGGCGGGCCACTCGAATTTCGACGATGGCATCGCCGGTCGCCCCGCCATAATCGCCCGGGTGTCCCTGGCCGCGCAGGCGGATCTTCTCGCCATCGACCGTGCCGGCCGGCACGGAGACGTCCAGCGTCTTGCCGCTGGGCAGGGTCACCCGCGCCTTGCCGTCATGAACGAGCTGTTCGAGGGTGACGCGGGCGATGACATGAGCATCGGCGCCCCGTTTCGGCACGGGTCCTCGCGCGCCAGCACCAGCGCCAGCGCCAGGACCCCGGCCCCCGGCCGTGCGGGCTCGTCCGCCGAACCCGCCGAGAATATCGTTCAGGATATCATCGAAGCCACCGCCGCCGGGTGCGCCCTGGCGAAAGCCGCCGCGCGGGCCGCCGGCGTTGCGGAACAGATCGCTGTCGGCAAACCCGTCGAAGCCATGGGCCTGGAAGCGCGGCTTGCCCTCGGCGTCGATCTCGCCGCGATCGAACTGGCCCCGCTTCTCCTTGTCGCCAAGGATTTCATAGGCCTGGTTTGCCTCCGCAAAGCGCTCTTGCGCCTTGGGGTCTCCGGCATTCTGGTCCGGATGATAGGCTTTTGCGAGTTTACGAAAGGCTCGCTTGATGTCCGCCTCGCTCGCCGATTTATCGACGCCGAGAACGCTGTAGGGATCACGCATCGCTCCGACCGCGTTTGCTTGGGGGTCTTAAGGGTATACACCTGCCAGGTGCTTGAGAGCCATATGGGAATTTTTAGGAATAAAATCCAGATCTCCCGCCCGGGGATTTCGCGGCAGATACCGCTCGCGCGAAGCTCAGGCGTCGCTGTCCGGCGCCGGGGACGTCTTCAGTTCGATCACCGCCCAGTCCTGCATGGCATCGCGGCAGGCAACGCCGTGATAGGCGCGCACGCCGCCAATGGTGTTGGCCGTTGTTTCGAAGCGGGAACAGCCGGTTCCGCCGGTGACCTTGTCCTGCACCAGGGACAGGATCGTGCCGGAATTTCCGGTGATCGGATTGTTCCACGAGAGCGGCGGCGCGGTACGCTCGCCGTCGCTGGCCTCG
Source organism: Stappia indica (assembly GCF_020177335.1). Taxonomy (GTDB): domain Bacteria; phylum Pseudomonadota; class Alphaproteobacteria; order Rhizobiales; family Stappiaceae; genus Stappia; species Stappia indica_B. Next base: position 339,649 of record NZ_JAIVMG010000003.1, read on the forward strand.
GCGATGGTCCGGGCGATGATCACCCGGTCTTCCTGGCCGATATCGACATCCGCGGCATTTTGCTGGGCGTCGATGGAGCCTGTCAGGTCGAGCGGGACTTCGACATCGGCGCTGCCGACCGGCATGGAAACGCCGCTGCACGCGCTGGTAAGCAGGGCGCAGGAGATCAGCAGTGCAAGCTGTGGCTGGCGCAACCGGTCAAAAACGGTATATGTCGCTTGCTTGCACTGCATCGGGCAACCGTCCCATACCTGAACTTCGGTGACCTGCCGCCCGGCTCGATTCGCACCGCTTCTGTGAACGGAGACACCATGACGACGTCGAAACAGGATCAAACAGAAGCCTTAACAAAAGGTGACTTCGTTGAGGCAACGGAACCGTTTCAGCTTGTGTCTGAATGGTTTGCCGATGCGCAAGCCTCGGAACCGAACGATCCGAACGCAGGCGCCCTGGCGACGGTCGATCCCGATGGTCTGCCGAATGTGCGCATGGTGCTGGTGCGCGGCCTCGATGCGGGCGAGTTCGTCTTCTACACGAATTACGAAAGCGCCAAGGGGCGCGAGCTCTTGTCCGCCGGTAAGGCCGCCCTGGTCTTCCACTGGAAGTCGCTGCGCCGGCAGGTCCGGGTGCGCGGGCTGGTGGCGCCGGTCCCGGCGGAAGAGGCCGATGCCTATTACCAGTCGCGTCCGCGCGGCAGCCGCATCGGCGCTTGGGCCTCGCAGCAGTCGCGGCCACTGGAAAGCCGCTTTGCCCTTGAGAAGGAGGTGGCCCGCTTCACCGCCAGGTTCGGCATCGGCGAGATTCCCCGTCCCGAGCACTGGTCCGGGTTCCGGCTGACGCCGCTTGAAATCGAGTGCTGGCATGACCGGCCTTTCCGGCTGCATGACCGGGTGGTCTTTCGCCGCGAGGATGCCGCTGCACCCTGGCGCAAGCAGCGTCTTTACCCATGAGTGCGACAGGCGCGGGCGCGGACACGGAAGGCATGGCGAGCAGTGCCGCCATTCCGGAACTGACCACGGCGCGCCTGCGCCTGCGGGCGCACCGGATCGAGGATTTCGAGGAATGCGCGGCGCTCTGGGCCGATCTGGCCGTGGTGCGCCACATCACCGGCGCGCCGTCGACCCGGGAGCAGTCCTGGAACCGGCTGCTGCGCTACGCCGGTCACTGGGCGCATCTGGGCTTTGGCTATTGGGCGATCGAGGAGCGGGCGACGGGCCTTTACGTCGGTGAGGCGGGGTTTGCCGATTACCACCGCGATATCGTTCCCTCGCTGGAGGGCTGTGCCGAGATGGGCTGGCTGATCGCGCCGCGCTGGCAGGGGCGAGGCCTTGCCACCGAAGCGGTCAGCGCCATGCTCGACTGGGGCGACCAGAACCTGCCGCGTGACACCATCGCCTGCATGATTGCGCCGGACAACACGCCATCGGTCCGGGTGGCCGGGCGGGTCGGCTTCATGCCCTGGACTGTGAGCCGCTATCTGGACGAGACGGTCCAGCTGTACCGCAGGCCGCGTTTGCAGCCTGATGGGCTGCCCCCTAAAGCAGCTTCTTCCAGCGGAAATACAGAAACGTCAGCAGCACCGAGCCCAGCATGACGCCGAGCGAGAACGGGTAGCCGTAAAGCCACGACAGCTCCGGCATCTGGGTGAAGTTCATGCCGTAGATCGAGGCGATCAGGGTGGGCGGCATGAAGACCACGGCGAGAACGGAGAAGATCTTGATGATCTGGTTCTGTTCGAGATTGACCAGGCCGACGGTGGCATCCAGCAGGAAGTTCAGTTTGGCATCGAGGGCGCTTGCGTGCTCGCGGACCGAACGGATGTCGCGGCCGAGCGCCTTGCAGATCGCCTTTTGCTGACTGGTAAGCTGCACGAGCCGGGCATGGGTGGTCAGGTAGATGAACAGCCGCTCCAGGGTCGCGCAAGCATCGTGCATGCGCGCCACGGTCAGGCCGATGCGGCCGATCTTCTGGATCGTGCCCTGATATTCGCTGCTCTTGCGGCTGTCGAGCCCGCCGCCGAACACCAGGTTCGAGACCTTGTCGAACTGCGCCGATGCCTCCTCGATCACGTCGGCGGCCCGATCCGCGACCGCGTCCAGAAGCACCAGCAGGGCATCGGCGCCGCTGCGCGCGTTGGCGTTTTCCCCCTGTAGCCGCCGGGCGGCGATGGCGATCGACGATGGCTCGCCGTGACGAATACTGACGAACCGCTCCTTGGTGACAACGAAGGTCATGGAGGAGGCGGTCGGATCGGGATCGCGCGAGACCATCGGCATCAAGGCGGTCATCACCAGCGCGTTGCCTTCCTGATAGAGCCGCTCGGAGGTTTCAATCGCCGCCATCTCGTCGCGGGTCGGCAGATCGACACCGATCCAGCTGGAAACGGCGGCCCGCTCTTCGGCGGTCGGCGCCGCCAGATCCACCCAGATTGCGTCTGGCGGCAGCTGATCGTCCGCGCCGAGAGATGTCTGGACGAGCCGGGTCGGCCTGCGGCAATAAGCTGTGATCATATGCAAGAACCTCCTGATGCTCGCCTACAATGCTTTTGCGACGATCATCTTACAGAACCGCCCGTCCGGCACCCTGAAAGGCGCCGGCGCGAAATGCGCGAGGGAGACGGAAAGGTATGGCCGGTATGCGAATGCCGCCGCAGCCCCTGAACTGCGCATGGGGCAGGGCGATGGGCCCGATTGGGTCGCGCGCCCGCAGAGGTCGGCGCTGGAATGTTGTTTGTCGGGAATAACTGGAGAGGCGCCGCCTACACGGGCCGTTTGCACCGGGAGCGGCGCTGGCTTGCCCCGGGTGCGAAAACCGAGCCGTTCTGAAGCAAGCGGGAAGCCGCGCCGGTGACGGTGCGGCTTCCGGGGCAGCCTATTTGGGGCGGCGCGTTGCGGGCTTGCCGACGCCCTTCTTGCAAAGGGCTGCGGCGGTCACGGCGTTGATGCCCACCGGCTTGTAAAGCTTGTCGAGGTCGGGGCGGGGGGGGGCTTGGGTGGCTTTGTCTGACTTCGCGCTCATGATCACGGTCCAGAAGCAAGGGGCGGTGAGCCGTGGACTCATTTCCTTCGGCTCGTGCACAGTTCGAATGCAATTTGGTCGAAACTAAGGATGGCGCCAACAAATGTCAGAAGGCCAGTCACATTCCTTATCGCCTTGTAACTTTTTGCGAGACTACATTGCCAGCTAGGCTCTTAGAGGCAGGTAGTTTTCCGCCACACGGGCGGCGCGCTGGAACTGAAATCCCGGTCGGCAAGGCGCTGGAGGAGGTTCTCCATCGGCGAGCAACGTCGCGGTGAGCGAATCGGATGGCCTCGTTGGAAGGCGCCGACATGCGGGAAGGGCGCGCCGCCGGCAGGTCTCCGGTTTCCCTCTCCTTCAGTGAGGGTGCTGCGGCAAGCCTTGCTCGAAATTCGAGCGCGCGCTAGGCGCAAAGAGGCAAGTTTCTTCAGTGGGTTATTTGAATATAGATGTAGACTTTTAAGCTGGCTTTGGCGCTGTCGGTGTCGCTACGAACCTTGGGAGCCTTGCCGAAATTTGGGTGGAGGCAGGCGGGGCGGACCGACGGTCGAGGCATCCGACGGGGCAGTCTTGGAAGTATCCGAAGGAGCCTGGGCAGACCAGAGCGGTATAGATACGCTACCCGCCGACCGTTGCGACAAGGCGGGTCGGGGGTAGACAAATCGGACAAGCGGAACGCACGGGCCGCCATGCGGAGTGCGACCTCGCGCCGGACGTTCCCGAAGTCAAGCACACGGATATGTGATGTGCCAGGGCCGCGCTTTGCGTTCTCCGGAAGGGGGGCGGCTCCCTGTCGCCGCCACGCCTCAGTTCGCAGGGGCGCCCGGTGGGACGGCGTCATCCCCCTGGTAGATCTCGCTAAGGTCCTCCGGCAGCTCCTCCAGCCGCGCGGGGTCGGTTCCCGAGCCCGGATCGGCATCCGCTTCGGCGTCCGGTTTGCTGGCGGGCATTGGCGGCGGCCCCTGCCTTCGCGGGGCCTCGCCCGGGGCGAGTAGTGGCAGATCCTCCGGTTCGACGTCATCGTCGACCGGTTCGAGCACGCCATAGGCTTCCAGTAAGGTGGCGTCGAGCCCGTCGAGGAAGGCGCGGATGCGCCGCGCATTGGCGCCCAGGTCATGGCGCCCGTAGCGGGAGGCGGAGCGGATATCGAGACGGGCGCCGACCGGGTCGGGCTGGATTCTCAACGCGATGTCGTCACGAAAGCCGAACAGCAGCGATTTCGCTTCGGCCTGGAACCGGGTTGGCTCGTCCGGCAGCCCTGGTGGCAATTCCGCGGTGATGGTCCAGCCCATCCGCCCGGCAACGTTCAGCGCCGCCGCATGCAATTCGCCCGGCGCGATGCGGAACCGGCGCGAGACAAGGTCCGGATAGGCCTCGGCCTGCAGGGCGCCGGTTTCGAACGGGCGGAGTGCCCCTCCTGGAACGAGCGGGGGCAGGGCGGGCGGTGTCTCGATATCGGTGCTGACATCCGCGAGCAAGGGATGGCGCAGCAGCTCCACGCTTGCCCCGGCGACAGGAGCAAGGGCCACCGCTCCATAGAGCAGCGCGCGGCTGGCATCACGCCAGCCGCTGCCGCCATCGCGCCAAAGGTTGCTGAGGGCGATGCCCGCGCCGATGCAGGCGAAGGCGCCCAGCGAGAAACCGAGCGCCAGCAGAATGAACAGCTGCGGCGTGGTGATCAGCGCTGCGTGATGGGCAAGCGCTGCGATCACCAGCACAGGCACGCCCAGGCGTCCAACCTTGCGGCTGAGGATGGCGAGGCGCGAACTGCGGCGCGGGAGGACTTTATGCATGGCCGGGGTCAGCAATCCCGTTCGATAGACCGACCCCGGACTTAGCATGTCGGTGGCGCAAAGCGAACACCCGCGCGGCGCGCACCAATGCTATTGTGGGAAGGAAAAGTCGGCGAATTGCTCGCGCAAGGTGGTCTTGCGGATCTTGCCCGTCGCCGTATGCGGGATCTCCTCCACGAAGATCACGGCATTCGGCACCCACCATTTCGCCACCCTGCCTTCGAAATAGGCGAGAATATCCGCCTCGCTTGGGCTGTGCCCCTCGCGCGGGACGATCACCAGAAGCGGCCGCTCGTCCCATTTCGGATGAGCGACGCCGATGACGGCGGCCTCCGCCACATCCGGGTGATCGAGCGCCAGGTTTTCCAGGTCGATGGTGGAGATCCACTCGCCGCCGGACTTGATCACATCCTTGGCCCGGTCGGTGATCTGCATGTAGCCGTTTTCATCGATATGCGCGACATCGCCGGTATCGAAATAGCCTTCCGGATCGAGCAGGTCCGAACTGTCTTCCTTGTAATAGGCGGCGGAGACGGCGGGGCCGCGCACCTTGAGCCGGCCGAAGGTTCGCCCGTCCCAGGGGCGTTCGACGCCATCGTCGTCGGTGATCTTCATTTCCACCGTGAAGGGCGTGTGTCCCTGCTTTTCCTGAAGATCGAGCAGGGCCTCGCCGTCAAGATCGGCGACCTCCGGCTTGAGCGAGCAGGCGGTGCCGAGCGGGCTCATTTCCGTCATGCCCCAGGCATGGATCACCCGCACGTCATAGGTGGTCTCGAAGGCCTTGGTGATGGCCCGCGGGCAGGCCGAGCCGCCAATCACCACCCGTTCCAGATGGGGAAGCATCTTGCCGGTTTTTTCCAGATACTGCAGCAAGGCCAGCCAAACGGTCGGCACGGCGGCGGTCAGGGTGACCTTTTCACTGTCGAGCAGCTCCCAGATCGCCTCGCCATCCATGCGCGGTCCCGGCAGGACCATCGCGGCCCCGGAAAGCGGGCAGGAAAACGCCAGCGACCAGCCATTGGCGTGAAACAGCGGCACCACCGGCATCACCCGGTCGCGCGATGCAAGGCCCAGCATGTCTGGCACGGCGGCCGCCATGGCGTGCAGCACGTTGGAGCGGTGCGAATAGACGACACCCTTGGGGTTTCCGGTGGTGCCGGAGGTATAGCACATGCCCGCCGCCGCGTTTTCGTCGAGCGCCTTCCAGGCGAAATCATCGTCGGCCTCCGTCAGCCAGCTTTCATAGGCCACCACCGGCAAACCGGTCTCGGGCAGATGCGCGTCGTCGGTCAGGACGATGACCTGCTCGATCGTCGAAAGCTGTGGCCAGATCTTCTCGACAATCGGCAGGAAGGTGAGGTCGACGAACAGCAGCCGGTCTTCGGCGTGGTTGATGATCCAGGCGATCTGATCGGGAAACAGGCGTGGGTTGATCGTATGATAGATGGCGCCGATGCCCAGAAGCCCGTACCAGGTCTCCATGTGCCGCCAGGTGTTCCAGGCCAGGGTGGCAACCCGGTCGCCTTCCTTCACGCCATAGGCGTCGAGCCGCTTGGCCAGGCGCAGCGCGCGCTGGCGCATCTGCGCGTAAGTCGTGCGGTGGATCGGCCCCTCGACCGAACGGCTGACGATCTCCCGGCGTGGGTGGTTGCGCGCGGCATGGTCAAGAAGTCGGTTACAGGTCAGCGACCAGTCCTGCATCAGACCGGGCATGGCTGGGTTGGGCATGGGCATCTCCTCCTCTGCTGCCTCTTTGAGTTGCAGCATTCTCCGGACCCAATTTTATGACGAGTGGTTCTGCCGCTGTCCAGCGGTTGCTCATTGTCACAAAGGCCAAGATGGCATCTTCCGCCGATCCCGGAAAGGCGTTTCCGTAAAGGAAGTTGCGCTCTCCGGTGGTTGCGTGAAGATCGTCCGCCCGGAGCTGGAGCGAGGAGGGGGAAGGTTCAGGCGGCAGCGTTGACGGTGATCCAGTCGAGTGCCTGCGTCAGCGAGGCGGCAACGTGGTCGGCGTGCGGTGCCAGCACCTCATGACCGACGGTCCCCGTGGTGACCCCTAGGGTGCGCACCCCGGCGGCCCGGCCCGCATGCAGGTCATGCAGGCTGTCGCCGACCATCACGACGGCGCTGGGCTCAAGGTCGGTCTCCCTGCAGAAACCGAGGATCATGCCCGGGTCCGGCTTGGCGCCATAGCCGCTGTCGAAGCCGATAATCTGCGTGAAACGGGCATCGATCCCCAGTGCGGAGAGCTGGGCGCGCGCCGAGGCTTCCGCATCGTTGGTGGCGATGCCGAGGGCCAGGCCGAGGCGGGTAAGCGCATCGAGCACCGGCATCAGGTCATCGAACGGCGTGATATGCGGCAGGCTCATGTCGCCGATGCGGGCATTGATGTCGGCGGCCAGTTCCGCCGGGTCGGACAGGCCGAGGATCTGCGCATAGGCATCGGCCACATCGTCGTTGGAGCCGGCGACCATGATCGAATCCGGGGCGAAACGCTGTTCATGGAGATGATAGCCGCTGACCTCGGCCAGCCGGCCCATGATCCCGTCGTCGCCATCGGCAAGCTGGGCGATCAACGTGTAGAAGGTCGGTCCCCAGGTGCGCTGGAAATCGATCAGCGTGCCGTCCTTGTCGAACAGCACCGCCTTGATCCGGGTTGTCATGTCCGCTCCATAATATCGGTCAGGGCCAGAAGGTCCCGCATGGTGTCGAGAACCACATCCGCGTTCGCCTCCAGATCGGCGCGGCTGGCGGCGCCGGTGGTGACCGCCACGCGGATCATGCCGGCATCGCGGGCCGCGTGCATGTCGTGCAGGCTGTCGCCGACCATGGCGATTTCGCCCGGGGGCAGATCCACGTGCCGGGCAAACGCAAGAAGCTGGCCCGGCGCGGGCTTGCGGCCGAACCCGGAATCATACCCGGCGAGAAAGGCGAAACTGTCGCCGAGGCCGAGTGCGTCCATCTGGCGCCGGGCCGAGGCTTCCGTGCCGTTGGTGGCGATGCCGAGTGGAATATCGGCGCGGGCGAGCCGCTGCAGGGTGTCGACCACCCCATCGAAGGGCGAGACATTGGTGACGCAGCGCTCCAGCAAGGTCGCCTCGATGCGCGCCAGCATGGCATCCGGATCGCTTTCGCCGAGGATCTCCGCCCAGCCGGCGGCGTAGTCGGCCGGAGCCTGCACCTTCAGCACCGAGGGGCCGGTGAAGCAGGCGCGCACTGTATCGAACATGGCAACCTCCTCAAGGGTCGCCAGAATACCGGCATCGCCGGCGGCAAGGTCGCGCAGCACTTCGGCAATGGCCGGGCCCCAGGTCCGGTCGAAATCGGTCAGGGTGCCATCTCGGTCAAACAGAACGGCTTGGATGCGCATCTCGGGTCCCGCGAGGTTTGTCAGGAAACAACAGAAAAGGGCGTGACGGTCTCATGACATGCCCCGGCGCGCGGGTCAAAATATCAACGCTTTTTTGCGAGGGGCGCGCGCTCAGCGGCGGCGATACCGGGTGGAGGGGGCAAGCGGCCCGTCGCCACTGACCTGGTGTTGCTCGACCAGGAATTCAAGCTGGGCGAGAACCGAAAGCGCCGCCGCCGGGCGCAGGCGCGGGTCGAGCCCCCGGTAGATGCGCGCGACCAGCTCGGTGACCGTTTGCGGGCCGTCGGCGAGTTCGGCGAGGATCGCCCGTTCCCGGGTCTGCCGGTGCACCTTCAGCCCGGCAAGATAGGTGGCCGGATCGCGCACCGGCCCGCCATGCCCGGGCAGATACTGGCGGTCGGAACGGGCCTCTAGCTTGTCGAGCGAGGCCATGTAGGCGCTCATCGACCCGTCCGGGGGCGCAACGATGGTGGTCGACCAGGCCATGACATGATCGGCGGAAAACAGAGTGTCGTCGTAGTCGAGGGCAAAGCACAGGTGGTTGGCCGTGTGTCCCGGCGTTGCCACGGCGGTCAGCCGCAAGCCGTCGACCTCGATGGCCTCGCCATCCTTCAGCACCCGGTCGGGATGATAGTCCTCGTCGGAACTGGCATCGAGCGGGTTGATCTCTCCCTCGCCGAGCGGGCGGGCGGGGCGGTGCGGGCCGCAACCGATGATCGGTGCGCCGGTCCGCTCCTTCATGAGCCGCGCCCCGGGTGAGTGATCCTTGTGGGTGTGGCTGACAAGGATGGCGGTCACCGGCGCCGGTCCGGCTTCGGCGAGCAGCAGCTCGACATGCGCTTCATCCATCGGTCCGGGATCGAGCACGGCGACCTCGTCCCGGCCGATCAGGTAGCTGTTGGTGCCGTGCCAGGTGAAGGGATTGGCGTTGCGGGCGGTGATCCGGCGCACCGCATCGGAAATCCGCACCGCCTCGCCATGCTGCGGGTCGAAATCGCGGTCGTGCTTCAGATCGGCCATTTCACGGGTCCTCGCGCCAGCAGGTTGTGCAACCGCTCTAGACGATGTGCGGGGAAACAGGCAAGAGGCCGCCGTCAGCTGCGGTCGGAAGCCTGTCGCGGGGCAAGTCCTTTTGCCGGAAAGGTGTTCGGCAATCTTGCCGGCTAACAAGAGGATTGCGACTTTGGGATTACATGTCTAGGTTTTCCGATCGTGTGGCTGCACGGAGCGCGATCCACCGTCGCCGGCAGGGGAGGTACAGATGCCGGCCGACGGGAGGAATTTGCAATGGGTCGCGCGCTGGTTGTCACATGGCCGTTGTTGAATTCAACTATTGGCCGAGCCAGCGACGCGGGAGGAGAGATTTACCGGTCCGTCGTTGCCTCATGTCCTGCATAAAAAGGGAAGGTCCGTCATGTCCATTTCACGCCGTTCGATGCTGAAGGGCTCCGCCGCAGCATCCACGCTTCTCGCCGCTCCGGCGATTCTCAAGGCGAGCGATGCGCTCGCATCCTCCGGTCAGGTCAATGTGTTTGCCTGGGGTGATTACATCCAGGAGAACATGATCGACAAGTTCACCAAGGACACGGGCATCACCGTGAACCTGTCGACCTACGGCTCCAACGACGAGGCGGTGCAGAAGCTCAAGGCCGCTGGCGGCAAGGGCTTCGACGTTATTTTCCCGTCGGTGACCAACGGGCCGCAGTACTATCCGGACAATCTGTTGAAGCCGCTCGATGAGAGCAAGCTGACCCTCGACAACCTGATTCCGTCGATGTTGCGTGACAGTGTCCAGCTCGGCGGCACCTATCGCGGCAAGCGGATGCTGCTGCCGTTCGACTGGGGCACGGAGGCGGTCACCTTCGACAGCACCGTGTTCCCGATGGACGATGCGGATGTGTCGCTCGGGGCGTTCTGGACACCGGAAGCCGCCGGCAAGGTGACGTTCCGCCAGAAATCGGCGCTGACCGGCGTCGGCCTCTATCTCGACTCCATCGGCCAGGTGAAGTCGAACCGGATGCTCGATGTTTACAAGACCGAGGATGAGGCGCGCCGGGTCTACGGCGCGGTGGCGGCCTTCATCATCGAGAACAAGAAGAACATCGCCGCCTTCTGGAACAACGCCACCGAGGCCACCAACGCCTTCAAGCAGGCCGGTGCGGCGATCGGCCAGACCTGGGACACCACCGGGCTGCTTCTCAACCGCGAGGACGCCAAGTGGAAATACCGGATGCCCAAGGAAGGCGGCATCACCTGGATGGATTCCATGGGCATTCCGACCGGCGCGGAGAATCTCGATCAGGGCTATGCCTTCATCAATGCCATGCTCGACCCGAAGATGGCGGGCCTGTTCGCGGCCAATACCGGCTACAACTCGGCGGTGGCCGGCGCGGCCGATCATGCCAGCGAGAGCTACAAGAAGCAGTTCTCCGAGGTCTACAACGCGGAGAACCTGGCGAACCTGTGGTGGTGGCAGGCCGACCAGCCTTGGACCTCACCGGTGGTCGGCGAATACGTCGACGCGGTTACCAACGCCTGACCGAGTATCAGTGCCTGAAACGGGCAGATGAACCGATGGATTGCGGCTCCGGCCGCAATCCGCTTTTCCCGGAGGAGGGTCCGGGCGGGATTTTGGGGAGGAAGTGCGGGATGCACGGCAAGGACGTTGTGCTGGACGGCGTATCGATGCGGTTCGGGGATTTCACGGCCGTACAGCCGACCGATCTGACCATCGAGGCGGGGGAGTTCTTCTCCATTCTCGGGCCGTCGGGCTGCGGCAAGACCACGATCTTGCGCATCATTTCCGGGTTTCTCGACCCGACCGCCGGCGATGTGCGCATCGGCGGCGACACCATGACCGGCATTCGCCCCAATGCCCGGCCGACCGCGCTGATCTTTCAGAACCTGGCGCTGTTTCCGCTGATGAGCGTGTGGGAAAACGTCGCCTTCGGTCTGGAGGCGCGCGGCATCGCCAAGGGCGCGCGGCGCGAGCGCGCCGAGGAACTGCTGGCGATGGTCGCCCTTGACGGGCAGGGCGAGAAGAAGCCGACCGAACTGTCCGGCGGTCAGCGCCAGCGCGTCGCCATCGCCCGGGCACTGGCGGTGGAGCCCTCGGTGCTGTTGCTGGACGAGCCCTTGTCCGCGCTCGATCTGAAGCTGCGCCAGCACATGCGCGCCGAGCTGAAGGAGCTGCAGCGCAAGACCGGCGTGACCTTCATCTACATCACCCACGATCAGGGCGAGGCGCTGACCATGTCCGACAGGGTGGCGGTGATGAACCGGGGCGTGATCGAACAGGTCGCCTCCTCGGACGATATCTACAGCCAGCCGGCGACCCCGTTCGTCGCCAGTTTCGTTGGCGAGCAGAACGTGTTCCGCGGGCGGCTGACAGCGGTCAACGGTGAGGTGGCGGAGGTCGAAACCGCCCACGGCATCTTGCGCGGCCGGCCACGCAGCGGCGTTGCCGCCGGCGACGAGGTGATGGTCTTCGTCCGGCCCGAACGGGTTGGCCTTTCCCGAAACGGTGGCGAGGCCTCGCGCGACAACCGTCTGACCGCGACCATCGAGCGGCGCGATCTTGAAGGCCCCTTCGTCAATCTCCATTGCCGCGCCGGCGAGACGCCGGTGATGATCCACCTGCCGAACTCCGGCGAGAGCGGACCGGACCTTTCCGGCGATGCGGAACTCGGCTTCCAGATCACCGACGCGGTCGTCATGCCTGCTGGGGATCTTGCTCGTGACTAGCCTGATCCGAAGCTATGGCAAGGGGCTGACGGCGCTGTTTCTCGCCCTGACGGCGGCCTGGATCGTTCTCCTGATCGTCCTGCCGCAACTCAGGATGATCGAGCGCGCCTTCACCTTCACCGATCATGGTGGCGAGGCCGCCACCCTGGCGCAGACTATCGACCGCCACTACACGCGGTTGTTCGCGATCGACACGGATCTGCGCGACTTCAAGGCGCGCAAGGACGCGGCCAGCGCATTGGCCCCGGCGACGCCGGGCCTTGTTCCCAGTCCCTCGCTGGCGCCCAGCCCGTCGCTGACCCCGTCGCCGAGCCTGGTTCCGAGCCCGACCGCACCAAGTCCTTCGCTGACGCCAAGCCCGTCCATGACGCCTTCACCGGGGTTGGTGCCAAGCCCCGGCATGGCGCCATCGGCCGCGAGCGGCCCGTCGCCGGAAGAGTTGGACCGCCGGATCGCCGAGCTGGAGGCGGAGAAGGCGGATTTGCAGCAAAAGCTTGCGGTTCTGGAGGAAGAGGAGCGCAGCAACGACGCTGAAACCGGTTTCAACGAGACCTACTCGCTGAAGAACTTCACGGATATGAGCGAGATCCACCTGAAGATCTTCATCTCCACGCTGTTCTATGCGCTCTGCGTCACCGTGCTGGCGTTTCTCGTGTGCTACCCGGTCGCCTATGCGGTGGCGAGCACGCGCAGTGCCAACAAGCTCGCCTTCCTGATGCTCGGCCTGGTCATTCCCTATGCCATCAACGAGCTGCTGCGGATCTTCTCCTGGGTGATGATCCTGGAAAAGCAGGGCATCCTCAACGGGCTGTTCGATGCGCTCGGGCTGATCGACATGGGCGCGGGCGAGGGGGTGCGGTTCGTCGCCTCCAACGGCGCGGTCTTCACGGTGATGGTCTATGCCTATGTGCTGTTCATGGTGTTTCCGATCTACAACACCATCGACACGCTCGACCGCAACCAGATCGAGGCGGCGCGCGATCTGGGGGCGTCGATCTGGCGGATCCACTGGCGGGTGGTGCTGCCCCATGCCAAGCCGGGCATCGCTGTGGGCGCGATCATGACCTTCATGCTGTCGGCCGGCTCCATCGCCGTGCCGGAGATCGTCGGCCGGGGGCTGCACCCGGACTGGTTCAGCCAGGTGATCTACCGGCGCTTCTTCGAGGCCGATTCCTGGAACCAGGGAGCCGCCTATTCGCTGGCGCTGCTCGTCGCCTGTCTCGTCTTCATTCTGGTCAACATGGCCGTTTTCCGTGTCGGCATCAGGGATATCGCCAAATGAGCCTGTCCGAAGCAAACACACGGGGCGGAGTGTCGCCACAAACCGCCCGCCGGTCGCCGGTCGACTGGTCGGGGGCGATCCTCAACGGCTATCTGGTGCTGTTCTTCGCCTATATGTTCCTGCCACTGCTGTTCATGGTGGTGGCCGCTTTCAATGCCAATCCGACGCCTTCGGTGACGGACTGGCAGGGGTTTTCCCTCCGCTGGTTCACTGAGCTGCCGCAGGACGAGCGCTTCCTGCAAGGGCTTGTGCACTCACTTGCCATCGCCGTCGGGGTGATCGTCATCGCCATTCCGCTGGGACTCGCCGGTGCGCTGGTTCTGACCCGGCTGCAATCGCGCGGCACCACCGTGCTCTATACGGTGCTGGTGTCGCCGATTCTGACCCCCGGCATCGTTCTCGGCGCGACGACCATGATCTTCTGGCGCGACGCCTTCGGCGTTCAGGCCGGGCTTCTGACCGCGACCATCGCCCAGGCGGGGTTCATCGCCTCCTATTGCATGTTGATGTTCATGGCGCGGCTGCAGCGTCAGGACCGGGTGCTGGAGGAGGCGGCGCTGGATCTTGGCGCCTCCTCGGTGTTCGTGTTCCGCCGGATCACCCTGCCGTTTCTGATGCCGACGGTCCTCACCGCCTCGGTGATCTCCTTCCTGCAATCGATCGAGAACTACAACACCACCTTCTTCGCCATCGGGTCGAGCTGGACGCTGGTGACGGAAATCGGCGCGCGGATGCGCTTCGGCCTGTCGCCGGTGGTCAATGTCATCGGCGTGATCTTCGTGGCGATCACCATTGTCGCGGCGACCGCCTGGGTGCTGAGCCGCAGGCGGGCCGGCCCGGCCACCGGTTGACGCTTCCTCCGGGGCGCGGGACCATGCGCCGGATTCGTCGGACCTGAGCTGAAGGAGGAGGGGCGGGGTGGACACGCCATGCAGCTTCACGCGGCATCTGCCGCTGGAACGGGAGGCCGCCTTTGAACTGGTGGTCGACCGGTTCGCCGACTGGTGGCCGCGCGAATACACGTTTTCCGGGGAGGATCTGGAAGACATCGGCATCGAGCCGATGGCCGGCGGCGCCTGCTATGAACAGGCGCGCGGCGGCACGCGGATCGTCTGGGGAACGGTACTCTCGATCGAGCGGCCGCTTTATCTGCGCCTCGCCTGGCAGATCGGTCCGGGGCGGGAGGTGATCGCAGATCCGGCCGCCGCCAGCCGGGTGGTGATCGAGTTTCGCGCCGAGGGAGAGGGCACACGGGTGGAACTGAGCCATGGCGATTTCCTCCGCCACGGCGAGGGCGGTGAACACTACCGCAGCGTGATGGCCTCCGAGGGCGGCTGGCCCTTCTGTCTCGACAAGCTGGTGGAGGCGGCCCGTGCCCGTGCTCATGTCCGCCCCCGCCGCTGATCCGCGCCGGCCTCAGCCGGAGAGCGCGCGATGAAACTTCGCTTCCGCTGCCTGCCGGAGCTTTTCGGGCTTGTGCCGGAACCGGTGCCGGCACGCAGCAGCCTGCCCGAATGGCTGCGGGCCGCGCCGGCAATGATCCCGAGCGAAACCCTCGGCGGGGCCGAGGTGCGCGGCCTCAAGCAGTGCCCGCCGCTGATCGACGCGCTGTCGCTCGGTGTCATGTTCCGCCTTGCGACCGATGTCACTGTGCAGGAGGGGGAGCTTTCCTGGGACTGGGAGCCGCCGGCCAGTCTTGCCGCGCGCCAGACCCGCGCGCCGATTGGCCTGCATGTGCCTGAACAGGCCTCCGGGGTGCCATTCGGACTGCCGCCGGATCAGTTCGTCGTCAAGTTCACCAATTTCTGGACGGTGACCGCGCCGGAAGGCGTGTCGCTGCTGTTCACCCATCCGCTCAACCGCGAAGACCTGCCGTTCCGGACCCTGGCCGGCATGGTCGATTGCGACCGCTTCCGCGACGGCTTCGTGCATTTCCCGGCGATCTGGCGCGATCCGGGGTTCGAAGGCGTGTTGCCGGCGGGAACCCCGGTGGCTCAGGGCTTTCCAATTCGCCGGGAGGCGCTGGAGCTCGACTGCGCGCCGATGAGCCCGGCCGAGCTTGCGGCCCATGGTAAGGTGCAGGACGGCTTGCAGGACGATCCGGGACTTTATCGCAAGAGCTTCCGCGCAACCCGGGCGCAATAGGCGGTCAGACTGGCGCCGGCGGCGCGGTGAGAAGGGCGCCGGCACGCAAGGGAATGCGGCCGCGCGGTCCCTGGCTCATGGACTTCAGGAGGCGCGGGCGCAGCGCCGGATGGTCCCGGTAAAGCTCTTGCAGCGTGGCCGCTCCCTCCGGCTGCCCGAGCCGGAGCTGCGCTTCGGCAAGGCCGATGCGGCTTTCGAGATCGCCACCGGTTAGCGTATCGTGGCGGACAAAGGCCTCCAGCGCCTGCTCTGCCTGATCGAGCCGCAACCGCAGCCGCGCCAGATTGAGCCAGCCGTCGGCGTCCTTCGGGGCCTGCCGGGTATAGGCGTCGAAGGCTTCCGCCGCCTCGCCAAGCCGGCCCAGCTCCAGAAGAACGCTCGCCTGTTCGAACCGGGCATTGGCGTGGTCCGGGGAAAGGTCGAGCGCGCGGGACAGGGCGGCGAGTGCCAGATCATTGGCGCCGAGCCGCCGATGCACCAGGCCGAGATTGTAGCGCAGCGAGGCATTGGCCGGATCGGCGCGCACCAGCACCAGAAGGCACTTGCGGGCTGTGGCCCAGTCTTCATTGGCAAGCGCGGGGGAAAGCCGGCTGGCGGCCTGGCGCGGGGTCATCCTGCTTCCTTCCGAAATGCGGCGGGGAGGGCCCCTTCAAGGCGTCCCGACCGGGTGCGGCGCGTGCACGCCACCTTGGTCGATGCTGAACCGGCGTGACCGTAACATACGATGTGCACTGGTCAATTCCGTCTCGGCCTGGTGTTTCCGGTGGCTGTCTTGGGAATGTCATCTGCACTATGCTATGCCAAATGACGTGCCCTCAAGCGGTGTGTCTTTAACCCTCCAGCGAACGTTACACGGTCGCTGGGGCCAGCGTGATTATATGTCGATGAGCGAAGAAAACATGACCGGTGAGCGGTCGGCACGCCCTGCCGGCTTTCGCTCCGTGCTGCGGACCCGGCTGGCCGCGCAGCGCTGGGTGCTGGTCACCGCGCTGGTCATTGCGGGAGGGGCGCAATATGCGCAGGGCCTGAGGCTTTCCTGGGAGATCTGGATTGCCTTCGCTGTTCTGGTCTCGGCGGCCCTTTTGGCGCCGGGCCGCCGTCCGCTGATGCCTCGGCGTCTGCGCGGGCAACCGCAGGCGGCGATGTGGCCCGATACGGGCATGAAGCATCTGGCCGACGCCCTGCCGGCGCCCTGTTTCATCGTCGATCAGCGCGGGATCGTTCGCTATGCCAACGCTGCGGCCCGCGAGCGGTTCGGCGCTGCCCATCCCGGCGATCCGATTTCCTTCCGGCTGCGGACCCCCGCCCTGCTGGAAGCGCTCGACCGGGTCATCGCGGGCGAGGACGCCCAACGGATCGGCTGGAGCGAGAAGGTGCCGACCGAGCAATGGTTGGAAGCCTATGTGGCGCCGATCGCGCCGCTGGCCTCCGAGGGTCGTGCGCCGCGCCAGCCGGCGGCGCAGCGCTTCATTCTGGTGACGGTGCAGGATCTGTCCGACCAGCACCGGCTGGAGCGGATGCGGGCGGATTTCGTCGCCAATGCCAGCCACGAGCTGCGCACGCCGCTGGCTTCGCTCACCGGTTTTGTCGAGACGCTGATGGGGCCGGCCAAGGACGATCCGCAGGCGCGCGACCGGTTCCTGACGATCATGATGCAGCAGGGCGAGCGGATGCGTCGGCTGATCGACGATCTGTTGTCGCTGTCGCGGGTGGAGCTGAAGGCGCATGTGCAGCCGAACGAGATCGTCGACCTTGCGGCCTTGCTGCGCCACACCTGCGATGCGTTGAAGCCGGTCGCCGATGAACTTGGTGTAACCATCGACCTGAGCTGCCCTGACGGCCCGTGCCAGGTGCGTGGTGATCGCGATGAGCTGATCGAGGTGATCGAGAACCTTGCCGAGAACAGCCTGAAATACGGCGCCAGCGGCAAGCGGGTGGAGATCGATCTGGCCCCGGCCGGCGGCGGCGACGACGGGCCAGCCGCCTGGGTGCTCGGATTTCGCGATCATGGGCCGGGCATTGCGCCGGAGCACGTGCCGCGCCTGACGGAGCGGTTTTACCGGGCGGATATCTCCGCCAGCCGGGAGATGAAGGGTACCGGCCTCGGGCTTGCCATCGTCAAGCACATCCTGACCCGCCACAAGGCGCGGCTGGAGATCGAGAGCGTGCCGGGCGAGGGAGCGTTGTTTTCTGTCAGAATTCCGGCGGCGAGCTCGTCATGAAAATGCTGGACCGCCGGAAAAATCTTTATATAACAGGCGGATGCACTGTCATATAACTGAAACAGGATCTTCATATAAGGATCACGAGGCCGGACTACGGTCTGCCTGACCTTGCAAGGGTAAGCCTGCAAGGGGAATTTCAAATCCTGAAGATCCAGGGAGACGTCAGGTGAAAATCAAGGCTCTTATGAGTGCGACTGCTCTTGCGGTTGCCACCACCGTGTTCGCCGGCGGCGCCATGGCACGCGACCAGATCCAGATCGTCGGTTCGTCGACGGTGTTTCCGTTCTCCACGGCGGTTGCCGAGCAGTTTGGCCAGAAGACCTCGTTCAAGACCCCGGTGGTGGAGTCGACCGGTTCGGGCGGCGGCATGAAGCTGTTCTGTGCCGGTGTCGGCGAAGGCACGCCGGACATGACCAACTCCTCGCGCCGCATCAAGAAGTCCGAGTTCGAGACCTGCACCGCCAATGGCGTGACGCCGGTGGAAGTGAAGATCGGCTTCGACGGCATCGTGCTGGCCAACTCCAAGGCGGGCGCCACGTTCAACCTGACCCTCGCCCAGGTGTTCCTGGCGCTGGCCAAGGAAGTCCCGGTCGACGGCAAGCTGGTCGCCAACCCGTATGTGAACTGGTCGGACATCGATCCGTCCCTGCCGACCACCAAGATCGAAGTGCTCGGCCCGCCGCCGACCTCCGGCACGCGCGACGCCTTCGTCGAGATCGCCATGGAAGGCGGCTGCAAGGCCGTTCCGGGCGCCAAGGATCTCGGCCTGGCCAAGAAGAAGTGCCACGAAATCCGTGAGGATGGTGCCTTCATCGAAGCTGGCGAGAACGACAACCTGATCGTTCAGAAGCTCGAAGCCAACCCGAACGCGGTCGGCATCTTCGGCTTCTCCTTCCTCGACCAGAATGCCGACAAGATCCAGGGCTCGCAGATCGGTGGTGTTGAGCCGACCTTCGAGAACATCGCCGCTGGCGATTATCCGGTCTCCCGTTCGCTTTTCTTCTACATCAAGAAGGAGCATGTCGGCGTGATCCCGGGCATCGAGGAATACGCGGCCGAGTTCACCGCCGACGGTACCTGGGGTGACGAAGGTTACCTGTCGGAAAAGGGGCTGATCCCGCTTCCGACCGCCGATCGTGAAAAGATCGGTGCCGATGTGAAGGCGATGACCCCGCTTTCCATGTAAGACCAAACGGGGCGCGGCCGGCAACTTGCCGGCCGCGTTCTTTCAGCTGACCGGGTCAGCCCGGCCGGACGGCTCCACCGCACAGCGGATGCACCATGTTCACAACATCGCTCCTGCTTCTCGCGGTCGTCCTCGTGGCGGCCTATTTTGTCGGTCGCACCCGCGCGGTGCAGGTGGTCGGCGGGCACGTCTCGGACCTGCACTCGCTGCCCTCCTTTCACGGCGCCTTCCTCGCCATCGTTGCGGTGGTGCCGGCCTTCGTTCTTCTCCTGCTCTGGTCGATCCTGGCGCCGCGCGTTCTCGACACGATGATCCTGTCGACCCATGCCGATGCGGTTGCCGGTCTCGGGACGCCGGAGACGGAAGCCTTTCTGCGTGACGCCCGGGCGATTGCCTTCGGCGGCATTGTCGGCTTCACCGATGCGGCCAAGGAAGCGGCGGCGCAAACCTATGCCTCATTGAGCGCCACCGCCGATCTCATGCTCGGCGCGATAATGACGCTGCTGGCGGTCGGTGGCCTGTTCGGCGGCTATCGGGCGATCGCTCCGCGCTTCCGGGCCCGCCATGTGGTCGAGCGCGTGGTGATGGTGCTTCTGGTGATGTGCTCGGCGGTGGCGATCATCACCACCATCGGCATCGTCCTGTCGCTGATCTTCGAGAGCCTGCGCTTTTTCCAGAAGGTGCCGTTCTTCGACTTCGTCTTCGGCACGCACTGGAGCCCGCAGAGCGCCTTCGAGGGCGCCGGGGCCACGGGCGGCGACACCAACGCTGAGGTGTTCGGAGCCATTCCGCTGCTCGCCGGCACCATGCTGATCACCCTGATCGCCATTCTGGTGGCCGCGCCGATCGGCCTGTTCGCCGCCATCTATCTTTCCGACTATGCCTCCCGGCCGGTGCGGGCGATCGCCAAGCCGGTGCTTGAGGTGCTGGCGGGCATTCCCACCGTGGTCTACGGCTTCTTCGCCGCGCTGACCGTGGCGCCGGCCTTCCGCGGTGCGGGCGAGAGCATTGGCCTTTCGGTCTCCTCCGAATCCGCCCTGGCCGCCGGCGTGGTCATGGGCATCATGATCATCCCCTTCGTCTCTTCCCTGTCGGATGACGTCATCAACTCCGTGCCGCAGTCGCTGCGCGACGGATCGGCCGGTCTTGGCGCCACCAAGTCGGAGACGATCCGCAAGGTGGTGCTGCCGGCGGCGCTGCCGGGCATCGTCTCGGCGCTGATCCTCGCCATTTCCCGCGCCATCGGCGAAACCATGATCGTCGTCATGGCTGCCGGGCTGGCCGCGAACCTGACGGTCAATCCGCTGGAAGCGGTCACCACCGTCACCGTGCAGATCGTCACGCTGCTGGTCGGCGACCAGGAGTTCGACAGCGCCAAGACCCTGGCCGCTTTCGCGCTCGGGCTGCTGCTCTTCTGCGTCACCCTGGCCCTCAACATCTTCGCGCTGCGCGTTGTCCAGAAATACAGGGAACAGTATGACTGACATGGCCGAACGCACCCCGGTCGCCGACATGGCGGACAGTCTTCACACCTCCGAGGCCGCGCGTCGCCGTCTGGCGAAGCGCTATGCCGCCGAGCGGCGCTACAAGCTCTACGGCCTGGCGGCGGTGCTGGCTGCCGGCGCCTTCCTGGTGATCCTTCTGAGCACCATCGTTTCTCAAGGTTGGCCGGCCTTCACCCATTCCTATCTCTCCCTGCCGCTCGATCTCGGCGCGGAGAAGGTCGATCCGCAGGATCCGGGCAAGGCGGACTACAACGCCATCATCCGCGATGGGCTGAAGAGCGAGATGCCGTTTGCCGGCAGCCGCCGCGACCGGCGGGTGCGCAACGGGCTGGTCTCCAGCGGTGCCAACATCATCCTGCGCAACGAGGTGCAGGCGGATCCGGCGATGCTCGGCGCGCAAGGTCCGGTGAAGGTGCCGCTGTCCGATTTCGCCGATCTCTATCTCAAGGGGCTGGTCACGGGCAGCACCACCCGCGCCGGAACGGGCGCGGCCGGGGTGGTGGGCACCTCCGGTACCGTGAAGATCCTGTCCTCCTCCAATGATTTCCGCGGCATCCTGACCGAGATCAAGCAGGATCTGCGTGCTCAGGCGGAGGCGCGGCGCGCCGATGTGGAGGCGCGGCAACGGGGCCTGCGCAGCCTCGAAGCGCGCATTCCGACCCTTGAACAAAGGGTTGCCGATGCTGGTGCGGCGGACCGATCGCGCCTGGAGATGGAACTGTCGAGCGCCCGCAGCGCCCTGCAGTCCGTGACCCGCGAGATCGAGACGCTGGAGGCGGAGATCGCCGCCCTGACCGCCCGTGCCACGGCGGTGGACCAGCCGGAAGCCCTGACGACCGGGCTGGCCTCCTACCTGATCCGCATCAATGGCGGTATCGTCAAGGCGACGCAGGTCTCCTCTACCGTGATCGAGGGGCAAGCTTTCGTGCCGCTGCAAAGCGAAGCGGAGGCGGCACCCGGAAGCTGGCAGATCGAGCGGATCGACACGCCGGAAAGCGCCCGCAAGTTCATCGATCAGGAGATCGCCTACATCGAGTACCTGCGCGACAAGGGGCTGATCGAGCGTCAGATCAACACCATCTTCTTCACCGCCGGCGCCAGCCGCGAGCCGGAGATGGCCGGTGTGTGGGGCGCGGTGGTCGGCTCGTTCTACACCATGGTGGTGACCCTGCTCCTGTCCTTCCCGATCGGCGTTGCCGCCGCGATCTACCTGGAAGAGTTCGCGCCGAAGAACCGGCTGACCCATCTGATCGAGGTGAACATCAACAACCTCGCGGCGGTGCCCTCGATCGTCTTCGGTCTGCTTGGCCTGGCGGTGTTCCTCAATGTCTTCGGCATGCCGCGCTCCGCGCCGCTGGTCGGTGGTATGGTGTTGGCGCTGATGACCTTGCCGACGATCATCATCGCCGCCCGCGCGGCGCTCAAGGCGGTGCCGCCGTCGATCCGCGAAGCGGCGCTCGGCGTGGGGGCCTCGCGTCTTCAGGCGGTGTTCCACCATGTGCTGCCGTTGGCGATGCCGGGCATTTTCACCGGCACGATCATCGGCATGGCCCAGGCGCTTGGCGAGACGGCCCCGCTCTTGATGATCGGCATGGTCGCCTTCATCGTCGATATCCCGGGCGGTCCGCTCGATCCGGCGACGGTGATGCCGGTGCAGATCTACATGTGGGCGGACTTCCCCGAGCCTGCGTTCCAGCAGAAGACCTCGGCGGCCATCATGGTGCTGCTCGGGTTTCTGGTCGTGATGAACGCAATTGCAATTGTCTTGCGCAAGCGGTTTGAGCGGCGCTGGTGATCCGTTCTGGAAAGGACAGAGAAATGTCGATGGAAAAGGTCATGGACGCCAAGACCGATGGCGGGGCCGCAATGCCTGCCGGAGCCGCGATGGTGACCGCCGATGGCGTGCCGGTGAAGATGCGCGGCAGCAATGTCAATGTGTTCTACGGCGAGAAGCAGGCGCTGTTCGACGTGGGGCTGGACGTGCGTGATCGTCATGTAACGGCGCTGATCGGCCCTTCGGGCTGCGGCAAGTCCACCTTCCTGCGCTGCCTCAACCGGATGAACGACACGATCGACGTCTGCCGGGTGACCGGCACGATCCTGCTCGACCGGACCGACGTCTACGATCCGTCGGTGGATGTGGTGGAGCTGCGCGCGCGGGTGGGCATGGTGTTTCAGAAGCCCAACCCGTTCCCCAAGTCGATCTATGAGAACGTGGCCTATGGCCCGCGTATTCATGGCCTGACCCGTAACAAGAGCGAGCTGGACGACGTGGTTGCCACCAGCCTGCAGAAGGCCGGTCTGTACGAAGAGGTCAAGGATCGGCTCGACGAGCCGGGAACGGGCCTCTCCGGTGGTCAGCAGCAGCGTCTGTGCATCGCCCGTGCCATCGCCGTCAGCCCCGAGGTAATCCTGATGGACGAGCCCTGCTCGGCGCTCGATCCGATCGCCACGGCGAAGGTGGAGGAGCTGATCGACGAGCTGCGTGAGAACTACACGATCGTCATCGTCACTCACTCCATGCAGCAGGCGGCCCGCGTGTCGCAGCGCACGGCCTTCTTCCATCTTGGCAACCTCGTCGAGGAAGGCGAGACCAAGGAGATTTTCACCAACCCCCGGGACAAGCGCACCCAGGATTACATCACCGGCCGGTTCGGCTGAGGCCGGGCGCCCCGCCGGGGCGCTTCCGGTTCCCGTGTAAGATGCCGGGCGGCCTCTGGGCGCGCCGGCGTATCCTGCCGGTGGTCCGGCGCGATGGAGAATGACGATGCCACATACCGTGACCCTGTTTGACCAAGAGCTGAAGGCGGTCGCCGGCCGCGTTTCTGAGATGGGCGGCCTGACCGAGGCCATGCTCAGCGATGCCGTCTCGGCACTGACCCGGATGGACAAGGACCTTGCCCGGCGGGTGGTGGCCCAGGACAAGCGGGTCGACGCCCTGCAGTTCGAGGTCGAGGAACAGGCGATCCTGATCATCGCCCGGCGGCAGCCGGTGGCGCAGGACCTGCGCGACGTAATCGCCGCCATGCGCATTTCCAACGATCTGGAGCGGGTCGGCGATCTGGCCAAGAACATCGCCAAGCGGGTGATCGCCATCGACGGAAGCTTCGATTCCAAGAAGTTCGCGCTCGGCGTCGAGCACATGACCGAACTGACCCAGGCCCAGCTCAAGGACGTCCTGGACGCCTATGCCAACCGGGACGAGGAAACCGCCGTCTCCGTGCGCGAGCGCGATGACGAGGTGGATGCGATCTACACCTCGATCTTCCGCGAGCTGCTCACCTACATGATGGAGGATCCGCGCCAGATCTCGATCTGTGCCCATCTGCTGTTCTGCGCCAAGAACATCGAACGGATCGGCGATCACGCCACCAACATCGCCGAGAACGTCATCTACATGGCGACCGGGGTGCAGCCGATGGACGATCGGCAGAAGCAGGACGAGACCGGCGTTGTCGCCGAGCCGACCACCTGATCCCCTGCAACGATATCTGAGACCAGACGAGGTTACCCGGAATGCCGAAGGTTCTGATTGTCGAGGACGAAGAACCTCTGATCATGTTGTTGAAGTACAACCTTGAAGCGGAGGGGTATTCGGTCGACACCTGCATGCGCGGCGACGAGGCGGACATCCGGCTGCGCGAGAGCCAGCCGGACCTTCTGTTGCTGGACTGGATGCTGCCGGGCCTGTCGGGGATCGAGCTGTGCCGGCGTCTGCGGTCGCGGCCGGAAACCGAGCGGCTGCCGGTGATCATGCTGACGGCGCGGGGCGAGGAGTCCGAGCGGATCCGGGGGCTTGCCACCGGCGCCGACGACTACGTGGTCAAGCCGTTTTCGGTGCCGGAACTGATGGCGCGCGTGCGGGCGATGCTGCGCCGCGCCAAGCCCGAGGTGGTGTCCTCGATGCTGCGCGCCGGCGATCTGGAGCTGGATCGGGAAACCCATCGGGTGCGCCGGTCTGGCCGGGAGATCCATCTCGGACCGACAGAATTCCGCCTGCTGGAATTTCTGATGACCTCGCCGGGGCGGGTGTTCTCCCGCGAGCAGTTGCTGGATGGTGTCTGGGGTCACGATGTCTACGTGGACGAGCGCACCGTCGACGTGCATGTCGGCCGACTGCGCAAGGCGATCAATCGCGGCAAGGCGATGGACCCGATCCGCACGGTG
The DNA here is from genome assembly GCF_020177335.1 of Stappia indica. GTDB lineage: Bacteria > Pseudomonadota > Alphaproteobacteria > Rhizobiales > Stappiaceae > Stappia > Stappia indica_B. The sequence goes on from NZ_JAIVMG010000003.1 coordinate 364,084, forward strand.
CGCGGGGCTGGCTACGCCTTCAACGACCAGTTCGTGGCGGCGGCCTCCTGACGGCCGCCCCATCGCGAAGGCCTGTGTGAGCAGGCCTTCCCACTTGCTGAAACGACCCCCGGGTGCACCCAATGACAAAGCCCTTTCTCGGCGCCCTCAACGCATTGTGGTGAGTTCGTCTCTCATGCGTGCATTGAGGGGGCGATGGCTGGAGTAGCGCAGCCCTTGCCGTTCTTCACGGCGTCATCCCGGCCCCCGAGCCGGGATCGGAGAGCCAGAAGACGCGCGTTTTCAATGGGCTGGAGCCGAGAGGCCTGTGCCTCGCCGATCCCGGGTCGCACTGACGCTTGCCCGGGAAGACGCCCCTGGGGGGAAGCACGTTCACCCCGCCGGTTTCCGGCGGGGTTTTGTCGTTTCAGATGGCAAGCCGTTCGGCCGGATGGCTCCGGCCGGGCAGGATCAGCCGTTGGCGGCGCTCTTGTCGCGGCGACGGTCGCTGGCCGGCTGGTAGGCAACGCGGCAATGGTAGGCGCAATAGGGCACGCCCGGGTTCGACGGGTGGCCGCAGAAGTAAAAGTCTTCCTTGGTCGGATCACCGATCGGCCATTTGCAGGTGCGCTCGGTCAGGGTGAGGATCGTCGCCCGCTTGGCGATCGGCACCAGCTCGGCGACCGGCTGTGCCTTGGGCTCGGGCGCTGCAGCCGGCACGGCCTCCGCCTTGAGCGCGGTGGCGCCGATGCTCTGCGGCGCGCTCGGCGTCGGTGCGCTGGGGGCCTCTTCCACCGCCGTGTTGTCCTGGGTCGGGGCGCTCTTGGCGACCTTCCGGCTCTTCTGCGCGCTGGACGGCGCCTTGGCGCGCCCGGACAGGCCAAGCCGGTGCACCTTGCCGATGACGGCGTTGCGCGTGACGCCCCCCAGCTCTGCCGCGATCTGGCTTGCGCTCAGCCCGTCGGACCAGAGTTTCTTCAGAAGGTCGACACGTTCGCTTGTCCAGGACATGCGGAAACTCCGTCTTGGTTCGGACCGGCTCGGGACACGGAGGTTTGGTTAATACTTCGTTTATGACGCACCATCAGCGCGCCGCCCTCTTGCCGGATTTTGAGGCTTGTGCGAGTCTTATCTACGAGATGTCGTATTTGACTGATCAGACGCTACAATATGACGGGTTTCCTTCGCAAGCGAACCGGGCGATTCACCTGGGGATTGCTCCAGTTTTCCCCAAAAAACCGCCTTTTTGGGCAGGGGGAGGGCAATTGGGCCGCAGCGCCAATATGATTGACACCTGCGCCATGCCAAGGTGTATAACGTCGAGGAAACATCCGTGCCGCCTCATTCGGGCGGCATAGTGTTTTTCGGGCCGGATTTTCACCTCCGGCCGGTGGGCCGGAAACGCCTTGCCGAGGTGGTGAAAAAGATGGACCGGGACGTGCCGCGAAAGGTGTCGGTGCCCCCGCGAACCGGGGATCCGACACCGCCAGGAACCGCTTGCGGCGGCGGTAAATTCACAAAGAGGCGAGCAACGGAACCGGAAAGAGCCGGGGCCGGGGTGTTGGCCGTGGCGGACCCGGACGGGCCGCCGGACGATTGGAGCGAGAAGGACATGGTGGGCTCATCCCTCTATCAAACCTATGCGCGCGCGGACCTGGCGTTCGAACGCGGCGACGGGGTCTGGTTGGAGACGGCCGACGGACGACGCTTTCTCGACTGTGCCGGCGGCATTGCCGTCAATTCGCTGGGCCATTCCCATCCGGCGCTGGTCGCCGCGCTGACGGAACAGGCCGGCAAGCTGTGGCATGTCTCCAACATCTACACCATTCCCGGCCAGCAGACCTTCGCTGACAAGTTGACGGCGGCGACCTTCGCCGACCAGGTGTTCGTCACCAACTCCGGTGCCGAGGCGCTGGAGTGCGCGATCAAGACCGCGCGCCGCTATTTCTACGCCAAGGGCGAGCCGGAGCGGGTGGAGATCATCACCTTCGAGGGCGCGTTCCATGGGCGGACCCTTGCGACCATCGCCGCCGGTGGCCAGGAAAAGTATCTTGAGGGCTTCGGCCCCAAGGCGCCGGGCTTCGTCCAGGTGCCGTTCGACGACAATGCGGCGGTGAAGTCGGCGATCTCAGACCGGACCGCCGCCGTGCTGGTCGAGCCGGTGCAGGGTGAGGGCGGCATTCGCCAGATCCCGACCGAGCATCTGCGCGAGCTGCGCCAGATCTGCGATGACAACGGCATCCTTCTGATCCTCGACGAGGTGCAGACGGGCGTCGGCCGGACCGGCAAGCTGTTCGCTCATGAATGGGCCGGCATCACTCCGGATATCATGGCGATCGCCAAGGGCATCGGCGGCGGCTTCCCGATCGGCGCCTGCCTGGCGACCGAGGAAGTCGGCTCGGCTATGGTCGCCGGCACCCATGGCACCACCTATGGCGGCAACCCGCTGGCCATGGCGGTCGGCAATGCGGTGCTCGATGTGGTGCTTGAGGAGGGTTTCCTTGAGGGGGTCCAGCGCAAGGGGCTGGTGTTCAAGCAGAAGCTCGCCGGTCTCATCGACCGGCACCCGACGGTTTTCGAGGAGCTGCGCGGCAAGGGGCTGATGCTCGGCCTGAAATGCCGGGTGACCAACACCGACCTTCTGGCGCATATGCGTGCGGCGGGCGTGCTGTCGGTTGGCGCTGGCGAAAACGTGCTGCGGATCATGCCGCCGCTGATCATCAGCGAGGAAGAGATCGAGGAAGCGGTGGACCGGATCGAACAGGCGGCGACCGCGATGGAGACCGAGACCGCGAAAGGGGCGGCCGAATAATGAATGCTCAGCCACGTCACTTTCTTGACCTGACCGATGTCGACACCGAGGAACTGCGGTTCATCCTGGACGGCAGCCGCCGCCTCAAGGAGGCGCGCGGACCGGTGCGTATCAATGGCGGCGGGCCGCTGGCCGGCCGCGTCCTTGCCATGGTGTTCGAGCAGCCCTCGACCCGGACCCGCATCTCCTTCGATGTGGGCATGCGGGAACTGGGCGGCGAGACATTGATGCTGACCGGCGCGGAAATGCAGCTTGGCCGCGGCGAGACCATCGCCGACACCGCCCGGGTGCTGTCCCGCTTCGTCGATGCGATCATGATCCGGATTCTTGACCATGACGCCTTGCACGAGCTGGCGGAATACGCCACCGTACCGGTGATCAACGGCCTGACCAAGCGCACCCATCCGTGCCAGATCATGGCCGATGTGCTGACCTTCGAGGAAAAGCGCGGCAGCATCGCCGGCCGCTCGGTGGCCTGGACCGGCGACAGCAACAATGTGCTGGCCTCCTGGGTCCATGCGGCGGAAAAGCTGGACTTCGAGTTGCGGATCGCGACGCCGAAGGAGCTGGCGCCGCCGCCGGAGCTGATTGCGCACGCCCGGGACGCGGGTGCCGAGATCCGCGTCACCGACGATCCCTTCGAGGCGGTCAAGGGCGTGGATTGCGTCATCACCGATTGCTGGCTGTCGATGGGCGATGAGGAAGGTGGCGACCGCCACAACCTCCTGAGCCCCTATCAGGTCAACAGCCGGCTGATGGCCGAGGCCGACCCGCAGGCCCTGTTCATGCATTGCCTTCCCGCCCATCGCGGCGAGGAGGTGACGACCGAGGTGATGGACGGGCCGCAGTCGGTGGTGTTCGACGAGGCGGAAAACCGGCTGCACGCGCAAAAGGGTATTCTCGCCTGGTGTTTTGGAGCCTTGCAGGGCGCATGACGGTACAGGATGAATTGCAGCGGCTCGGCGTCTCCCCCGCCGGGCGGGACGCGGTTCTGCCTTTCGCGGTGGAGCCGCTCGACGTGCGCGGCCGGGCGGTGTTCCTCGGGCCGATGCTCGACGCCATTCTCGACCGGCACCAGTATCCGGTGTCGGTCTCCCGTCTGGTCGCCGAGGCGGCGGCACTGGTGTGCCTGCTTGGCACCTCGCTGAAATTCGACGGCCGCTTTACCTTGCAGACCACCTCCGACGGGCCGGTTTCCATGCTGGTGGTCGATTTCGACACGCCGGACGGCCTGCGCGCCTGTGCCGAGTTCGACGCCGAGGCGGTGGCCGCGGCGGAGGCACGCGGCGAGGCCGATGCGGTGGCGCTTCTGGGGCGGGGCCATTTGGCCATGACCGTCGATCAGGGCGCGAACATGAACCGCTATCAGGGGATCGTCGCGCTCGACGGCCATTCGCTGGAAGAGGTCGCGCATCAGTACTTCGCCCAGTCGGAGCAGATCCCGACCATCGTTCGTCTGGCGGTGGGCGAGATGCTCGATCGCCGCGAGGGCGACAGCCCGCGCCATTCCTGGCTGGCGGGCGGCATTCTGGCGCAGTTCCTGCCCGAAGCGCCGGAGCGGATGCGCCAGCCGGACCTGCACCCCGGGGACGCGCCGGAAGGGGTGGAGCCGCACGAACTGGACGAGGATGACGCCTGGCTGGAGGCGCGTGCGCTGGTCGGCACCGTGCGCGACGACGAGCTCGGCGATCCGGAAATGACCGCCGAACGGCTGTTGTTCCGGCTGTTTCATGAGCGCGGCGTGCGCATTTTTACGCCGCAGCCGCTGACCGACCGCTGCCGCTGCTCCGATGCGCGCATTCGCAAGATGCTCGCCGGGTTCTCGGCGGATGATCTCGATCACATGACCGTGGATGGCCGCATCGAGGTCACCTGCCGGTTCTGCAACACCCGCTACGATTACGAGGCGGGCGAGATCGTGCCGGGTGGGTCCGGAACCGACTGACCCGCCGCACGCACTGCCGATTTTCAGCCGCCGTCCGAGTGCCTTGCAAGGCGCTCGGGCGGCTTTCGTCTGTCATGTGCTGTGACAGGCGCTTCTCTTGCAACAAATTGATACAATATACCGGTTGCGCGCTGGCGGAGCCGCCCCAATAGTTCGCACGAACCAGACCCATGGCGGTGTCCTTGCGGACCGGCGCCCCCGCCGATCCGGATGGCCGTCGCCTGCGTAGGCATGCTGACGGTCCGGAGCCGACCGGGCGCGCGACGGCGTGAGAGAAGGGCGGATGTTGAAGGCACTCGACGAAGTCACCAGGAAGACCGTTGGCGAGATTTCCTTTCGCCGGGATGCGCCACAGGGGCAGGGATCGGCCCTGCTCCTGGGCCGGATCCTGCTGCAGGCGGCGCTCGCCGGCGCGATCCTGTTCGGCGCCTATCAGGGCATGACCTATCTGATCCTCAGCAAGGACGAGGTGCCGACCCGGGCCGCCCGCGAGACCGTCTACACGGTCGAGACCATGCCGGTCGAAATCCGCGATCATACCCCGATCCTGCGCCTTTACGGTGAGGTGGTGGCTGCCCGCACGGTCGATTTGCGCGTGCTCGTCGCCGGTGAGATCATTCGCGTCAACCCGGACCTGAAGGCCGGCGGCACGGTCGATGCGGGCGCCGAACTGATGGCCATCGATCCGTTCGCCTATGAAGGGGCGATCACCGAGGCCCGGGCCAATCTCGCCGAGGCCCGCGCGCGGCTGGCGGAAAGCCGGGGCGGTGTCGCGGCGGAGACCGCCAATGTGGAGCGGGCGCGCGAGCAGCTTGCCTTCGCCGAGCGCGATCTGGAACGCGCTTCCCAGCTTCTGTCCAGCGGTGCGGTGACCGAACGCACGCTCGATGAACGCCGCCTGCTTGTCTCCCAGCGGGAGCAGGCGCTGGAACAGCGGCGCAATGCGCTTCTGGTCGAGGAGGCACGGGTGGCGCAGCAGGAAGCGGCCATCGACCGGCTCCAGTGGCGTCTGGCGGAAGCGGAGAAGAACCTGGCCGACACGGTGCTGAAGGCGCCGTTCGATGCGGTGGTGAGCGCGGAAACCGCCGCCGCCGGCCGCCTCGTCAACGTCAATGATGTGGTGGCGACGCTCTATGACCGCGATGCGCTGGAAGTGCGCCTGACCCTGTCCGACAATCAATATGGGCGGATCCTGTCCGACGGCGGCAAGGTGATCGGCCGCCCGGTCGAGGTGCTCTGGTATATCGGCGGCGAGCCGGTTCGCTACACCGGCGAGATCGTCCGTCTCGGTGCGGAAGTGGCGCTGGCGCGCGGCGGCGTCGATGTCTATGCCCGGGTCGCGGTCGCGCCGGAGCAGATCGCACTGCGCCCCGGCGCCTTCGTCGAGATCCGCCTGGCCGATCGGACCTATCCCGGTACGGCGCGAATCCCCGAAGGGGCGCTTTACGGCACCGATCACGTCTATGTAGTGGTGGAGGGACGTACGGTGCGCCGTGCGGTGCGTCCGCTCGCTTTCGATGGCACCGACCTGATCGTGGAAGGCGAGCTTGCCGATGGCGATACGCTGGTCGCCACGCGCCTTGATGAGGCCGGCGAGGGGGTCAAGGTGACCGACCCGGCCCGGCCCGAGGTGGCTTCCGGCAAGGCCGCAGGTACGGCACCGGCGGCGAAGGGACAATAGCCATGCGCACGCCGGACTTCGTTCCTCGCAGCTGGATCGGTCATTTCCTGCGGCATCCCAACGCGGCCAATCTGGTGATGGCGCTGATGATCCTGTTCGGGGTGTTCGGGCTGGCCAAGCTCAACACCGAGTTCTTCCCGCAGATCGTCGTCAACAACATCAATATCTCCGTGTCCTGGCCGGGGGCGAGCGCGGAGGATGTGGAGAAGAACATCCTCCAGGCGATCGAGCCGGAGCTGCGGTTCATCGACAATGTCGATGAGATGATCTCCTACGCCCGGGAGGGCACGGCGACGATCCGCCTTGAATTCCTCGAAGGTGCCGACATGCAGAAGGCGCTGTCGGATGTGGATCAGGCCATCGCCGGGGTGACCACCCTGCCGGAGGACAGCGAAACCCCGACGGTCTCCCTGTCGAACTGGTTCGACCGGGTGGCGCGGGTCGCCCTGCGCGGTCCGTTCTCCGAGGATGCGCTGAAGAGCTACGCGCGCGGTATCCGCGACGATCTGATCGAGCGCGGCATCGACAAGGTGACCTTCTCCGGCTTCCGGGACACCGAATACGTGGTGCGCCTGCCGGAGCGGGAGCTGCGGCGCCTCGACATGACCATCGCCGATGTGTCGCAAAAGGTCGCCGAGAACACCCGCGATCTTCCCTCCGGCGATCTGAGCGGCGGGGTCGAACGGCAGATCCGCGCGGTGGCCGACACCACCTCGCCGGCGGCCATCGGCCGGATTACGGTCAAGTCCTTCCCCACCGGCGAGAAGGTGCAACTGCAGGACGTCGCCCGCGTCACCAAGGAGTTCGATGACGATCAGGTGATCGGCTATTCCGACGGCGTGCGCGCGGTGGAACTGACCGTGCAGCGCTCGGCCAAGGCCGACCAGCTCAAGGTCAACCGCATCCTTGACGAATATCTGACCGAAATCGCCCCGCAGCTGCCCCGCTCGCTGGAGCTGGTGAAATACGAGGTGCGCGCGGATTCGCTCAATCAGCGGATCATGATCCTGATCGAGAATGGCCTGTCCGGGCTGGTGATCGTCGTGATCGTGCTGTTCGCCTTCCTCAACGCCCGCATTGCCCTTTGGGTTGCCGCCGGCATTCCGGTGGCGATCCTGGCCACCATCGGCATCATGTGGGTGTCGGGTCAGACCATCAACATGATCTCGCTGTTCGCCCTGATCATGACCCTTGGCGTCATCGTCGATGATGCCATCGTTGTCGGCGAGCACACCGCGACCCGCTTTTCCATGGGCGATGGCCCGTATCAGGCGGCCGAGGAGGGGGCTGGGCGGATGCTCTGGCCGATCGTCGCCGCCAGCACCACCACCATCGCCGCCTTCCTGCCGATCATGCTGATCCAGGACACCATCGGCCAGATCATGGGCGCGCTGCCGCTGGTGGTGGTCGCGGTGGTGATCGCCAGCATCGTCGAATGCTTCTGGGTGCTGCCGGGGCATCTGGCCCATTCCCTGTCGCGCGCGCCGTCCTGGAGCTGGTGGCGGGTGGTGCTTCTGGCCGGCATGCCGGCGCTGTTCGTCATCGCGCTGGCGGGACGGGCCGATATCAGCGTGCCGCCCTGGCTCGACTGGCTCGCAGTGCCGGCGCGCGAGGGGCGGGCGTTCTTCGGCGTGGTGTTGTTCGATGCGGTGGTGCTGGTGCTGGCCTTCGTCGTCGCGGCGGCGCTGGAGTTCCTGTTCCTGGTGCTGCGGCGCATGCGCCAGCGCAGCCCCTTCGACGAACAGCCGGGCTGGTTCCGGCGCTCCTTCGATGCCGGTTTCGGCTGGGTCCGCGACGTGCCGTTCCGGGCCATCCTCCGGCTTGCCTATACCTGGCGCTATGTGACGATCGCCGTGGCGGTCGCCACCTTGCTGCTCGCCGTCGGCATGGTGCGGGGCGACCGGGTCGGCTTCCGCTTCTTCCCCTCGCCTGAGGCGGAGAACATCCGCGCCACCGTCGATTTCAGCGCCGGCATTTCGCTGGCCGACTCCGAGGCTGCCCTGTTGCGGATCGAGGAAGCGCTGCGCGCGACCGAACGCCAGCTTGTCGGCGACAGCGGGCAGAAGCTGGTGGTCGCCTCCTACGCGACCCTTGGCCAGTCCGGGTTCAACCGGGGGCGCAACGTCGCCAGCATCGATGTGCAGCTGACGCCGTCCGAGGACCGGGACATCCGCACTGCCGACATCGTCAAGGCCTGGCGCAAGGCCTTGCCGGAAATCCCCCGGACCAAGCGGGTTGCCGTCTACGAGCGGCGCGGCGGGCCTCCCGGTCGTGATCTCGACATTCGCCTGAAGGGCGAGGATCCGGTGGCGCTGAAGGCGGCGGCGCTGGAAATGCAGGAGCTCCTGACCGGCTATCCCGGGGTCGATGGCGTCGCCGACGATTTCCCCTATGGCAAGCCGGAACTGGTGATTGCACTCAGTCCGCGCGGCGAGGCGCTGGGCTTCACCGTGGACAATGCCGCAAGGCAGATCCGCAGCGTGTTCGAGGGCAGCATTCCGCGCCGCTTCGCGCGCGGCGAAGAGGAGATCACCATCCGCGTGGCGCAGGAACTGATCGGCGATGGCGGGGGCGGGGCCTTGCGCGATCTGTCGTTGAAGGCGCCCGGCGGTGAATATGTGCCGCTGCTGGAGGTGGTGACGCTTTCCGAACGCCAGGGCTTTTCGGTGATCCAGCGGCGGGATGGGCGCATCACCGTCAGCGTGTCCGCCGAGGTCGATCCGGAGGTTTCCTCCAGCATCAAGATCATCGAGGATCTCAGCGACGGCAAGATCCAGGCGATCGCCGACCGCCATGGCGTCGATTTCCGCTTCTCCGGCCGCGAGGAGGAGCGCAAAGGCGCCTTCGGCGATCTGCAACTGGGCACGATTGCCGCGCTGGCGATGATCTATCTGATCCTGGCGGCGATCTTCGCCAGCTACTTCAAGCCACTGGCAGTCATGGCGATCATCCCCTTCGGCGCCGTCGGCACCATCGTCGGCCATTACCTGATGGGCTTCGACCTGACGATCCTGAGCTATATCGGCTTGCTTGGCCTGTCCGGCATCCTGGTCAACAACTCGATCATCCTGGTCGCCCGTTTCGACGAACGCCGCAAGGAGGGCGAGAGCGTGGCCGAGGCGGCGGTCGCCTCCGGGCAGGACCGCCTGCGCGCGGTGCTTCTGACCTCGCTGACCACCATCGGTGGGTTGCTGCCGCTCTTGTTCGAGAAGAGCCTGCAGGCCCAGTTCCTGATGCCGATGACCATCACCATCGTTTTCGGCCTGTCGACCGCGACGGTTCTGGTGCTGGTGCTGGTGCCGGCGCTGATGGGGATCGGCGCCGATATCGCCAACCTGTTCCGCATCTCCCCGCCGGAAGACCGGGAGCCACCCGAGCCGATCCGCAACGTGCCGGCGGAATAGACCCGCCGGCCTTAGTGTCCGCTCAGCCTGCGGAAAGCAGGTCCCGGGCGAAGCGGGCAGCGCCAGCGGCGGCAGCGGTCAGGTTGCCGCTCCAGGTAGCGGGCGAGGCACCGCGCGGAGCAAGGTCGTGGTTGCCGTCGGGTAGCCACTCAAGGCGCACATGGTCGGGCAGGTCGATGCCGTCGAGCTCGGCGGCCGAGCCGAAGGGGTCGCGCTCGCCCTGGGCGATGAAGATCGGGCGGTGGCTCTCGCGCAGCGGCTCCAGTCGCCACACCTGCTCCTTGTTCTGGCCCGAGCCCTTGGTGTGGAACGGATAGCCGAGGCAGACGACACCGGCAATGCGCCGGGGCAGGGAGCCGCCACCGGCCAGCATGGCCGCGACCCGCCCGCCCATCGACTTGCCGCCGATCAGAAGCGGGGTGTCGCTGCTGTCGAGCACCTCCTGGGCGACCTTCTGGTATTCGCCGACCAGCTTGTCGGCGCGCGGGGGCGGACGCTTCGGCCCGCCATTGCGCCTTGCGGCCATATAGGCGAATTCGAACCGGGCCACCGCCAGCCCCTCGGCAGCGGCGCAGTCGGCGAACCGCGTCATGAAGCCGCTGTCCATCGCCGCGCCGGCGCCATGGGCGAGCAGCAGCGTCGCGATGGCGGGATCCTTGGGATGGGTCCAGAGCAGGTCGGTCATCTCTTGGCCTTTTCTCACGAAGGTTTGACGCAGTGTCCCGCTCGCCTATGTCACGTTCAACAACTATCTTTCAAGCTCCGAATGACGCGGGGGCCGAACGAGGCGGGGAAACGACTTGAGCGAAGCAACCATCCGGCTGATGATTTTTCTCGGCATCCTCCTGGGCATGGCTGTGTTCGAGGTGCTGGCTCCGCGTCGGGCCTTGCGCTTCGGCCGGCAGAGGCGCTGGGTCACCAATCTGGCGATCGTCGCCACCGACACGCTTCTCCTGCGGGTGGTGTTCCCGGCGGCGGCGGTGGGCGTCGCCATGTGGGCAGCGGCCAACGGCTATGGTCTGTTCGCCCTCGTGGACGCGCCGGTCTGGCTGGCTGCGGTCCTGGGCTTTGTCCTGCTCGACTTCGCGGTGTGGTTCGAGCATTGGGCCTCGCACAAGATCCCGCTGCTGTGGCGCATCCACAAGATGCACCATGCGGATCCGGATTTCGACGTGACGACGGCGCTGCGCTTTCATCCGCTGGAGATCATCGTGTCGATGCTGTGGAAGGCGCTGATCGTCGTCGCCTTCGGCATTCCGGTGACCGCCGTCCTGGTGTTCGAGGTGGTGCTGAACGGCGCGGCCATGTTCAACCATGCCAATGTGCGCCTGCCCGGCTGGCTGGACCGGGCGCTGCGGCTGGTGATCGTCACCCCGGACATGCACCGGGTGCATCATTCGGTGGTGGTGCGGGAGACGGATTCCAACTACGGCTTCAACCTGTCGCTCTGGGACCGGCTGTTCCGCACCTATACGCCGCAGCCAGAGGCCGGCCATGACGGCATGACCATCGGTCTGTCGGAGTATCAGTCGGATGCGCCCACCGGCTTTGCCTGGTGTCTGGCTCTGCCGTTCCGCAAGGCGGTGTCCGGATCGGCTGTCACAACGGCGGCGCCGGCGGACCCGGGATCAGTAAAAGCTGACAGGGAAATAGCGTAGATAGAGTTCGGAGTAGACGCCGCGCGCCTGCAACCGGCTCAGCGCATGGTTGACCGCCTGCTGGCGCAGACTGTCGTCGCCGCGAAAGGCGATGGTCAGCGCATGGTCGAAATACCCCGGCTCCAGCCACGGCCCCCCGGCGAAGGTGCAGCATTCGCTTGAGGTCTTGCCGTTCAGCCAGAAGGAGAGGGACAGCCCGTCGCCGAAATGGGCGATGGCCTCTTCCGTGCCGATGGCGGCCCGCGCCTCGGTCGGATCGCCAAAGGCGATGACCTCCGAGTCGGGGAAATAGGTCTTCAGGAAAGCTTCATGGGCGCTGCCCGCGACAACGGAAATCCGCTTGCCGGCGAGGGCCTCCGGGGTCACTTCCAGCTCGACCCCGCGCAGCACCACGAACCGGGCCGGCAGGCGCAGATAAGGATCGGAAAACCGCAATGTGCGCGCGTTTTCCGGAGTGGTTGCCAGTCCGGCGATGATGGCATCGCCTTCCTCGCGCACCAGCGCCGGCACCAGCGCATCGAACGGCTTGATGCGCAAGGAACAGGCGGCCTTCATCTCCTCGCACAAGGCCCGCGCCAGATCGATGTTGAAGCCGGTGAGCCGGCCAGATCCGTCGCGGAAGGAAAAGGGCGGGAAGTCGTCGCTGGCGAGAAAGCGGATCGTCTCCGGGGTGGTCGCCGGGCGGTCGCCGGTGCCGCGCGGATCCCAGAAGTTCGGCGTCACCACAGCATCGGCGGGATCTTGCGGCGATGCGGTTTGGGCAGGTGCGGGCGCTGTCGCCAGCAGTGTCGCGGCGATCATCAGAAAACCGAGGGTTGCAATCAGTGGGTGTCTGCGATCAAACTGCATGGCGTTTCTTGATAGTGCTTTTTGACATGAGGATGCCCCGCCTGACCTTGTCCTGCTCTGGCTGATTTAACACCCTGTAAATTTCACCATTTATCCGATCTTTCGGGGAAGCCAAGAGACGCGGGACAGAAGGATGCGGTTTGCCTCTGGATTGGAGGGTCCGTGCGACATGATGTGATCGAGGCATCTGCCCGGATCCGTAGTCTAGCACAAGAGCGCGCCCTGCCGTCCAGCGGTTCACCGTTGGCGCGGCGGGTGGTTCGTCCACGGTCGGCCGTCAAGCGGGACTGGCCGGAGGAGGTGGCGCTGCTGTGCGACAGGGGGCTGGCCGAGGCGGCGCTTGTGCCGCTGGCCCGGGAGGCGCGACGCCGCGCGATACCGCTCGGGCGGTTGTTGCTGCAGCGCGGCCTGGTGTCCAGCGATGCCTATTACTGCGCCTTTGCCGAGGTCTGCGGCGTTCCCTTCCTGTGCCGGGGCAGCTTTCGGGCGCGGCATGACCCAGCCTTCCCGCCGCCGCCCGCTTTCGCCGGGCCGCTGCCGATCGGCCGCACGGCACGCGGCGAGACGGTCGTCGCGGTGGCGCCTCCCGCCGGCGGTACCGCTGCCTTTCTGGATTTGCTGCGGCGGTTCCCGGACTTGCGCGCCCGGGTGCGCATCACCACACCGGAGGCGCTTGCCGAGGCGGTGGCCATCGCCGATCCGGGAGCGCGGCTGTCGCTGCTGCGGCCCGAGGTCTCTGCTCGCCGTCTGTTGACCCCCGGGCAGATGGCAACGGGCGTGGCGTTGTTGCTGGCGCTGCTTCTGGGAATGTTGCTGCCGCTTTCCGTGCTGCTCATTCTGGTCTCGCTGATGGTGACCGTTGCCGGCATGGCGCTTGGCGGCATCCGTCTCCTGGCCGGGGTCGGCGCGCGCGAAAGCCCGCGCCCGGGCCATGTGCTGGCGAATGTGGATCTGCCATTTTACACCGTGCTGGTGCCGCTTTACCGCGAGGCGCGGGTGGTCGAGCAATTGGTGGAGAGCCTCGCCGCATTGGACTATCCCACCGCTCGCATGGAAGTCCTGTTCCTGCTGGAAGTGGAGGATCGGGAGACCCGCGCGGTGCTGCTCCCGCTGCTTCATCCCCATATGCGTTGCATCGAGGTGCCGGAGGGCAGCCCGCGCACCAAGCCGCGCGCCCTTGCCCATGGGCTGGAGCTGGCACGCGGCGAACTTGTCACCGTGTTCGACGGGGAGGACCGCCCGGAACCGGCGCAACTGCGTCTGGCCGCCTCGCGGTTTGCCGAACTGCCCGACACCGTGGCAGCGCTGCAGGCGCATCTGGCGGTCGATCATCTCAGCCGCAATCTCTTTGCCCGGCAGTTCCTCTTGGAATACGCCGGGTTGTTCGACTGCCTGCTGCCTTTCCTGTCGGCGCAGGGCTTTCCCTTTCCGCTCGGCGGCACCTCCAATCATTTTCGCCGCGAGGCACTGGAGGAAGTCGGCGGCTGGGATCCGTACAATGTCACCGAGGATGCGGATCTGGCGGTACGGCTTTGCCGCGCCGGCTACGACCTGAGAATGCTGGGCAGCACCACCTTTGAGGAAGCGCCGATCGGCTGGCGGGCCTGGCACGGCCAGCGCACCCGGTGGCTGAAGGGCTGGCTGCAGACCCTGCTGGTGGCGGCGCGCGAGCCGCACGCGCTGGTCCGCGATCTGCGCGGCACGCTGCTGCCCATCCTCGGTCTTTATGTGCTGGCGATGGTGACGACGCTGGCCGCTCATCCGGTGTTCGTCGTGTTTCTGTTGCTCTACGGTCTGGATGCGGCGCCGATCCCGCTGGCCGGCACCCTGACGGGAGACTGCATCGCCGTGCTCGCCGGGGTCAGCGTAGTCCTGTGCTACGCCAGCATGACGGTGGTGACCCTGCGCGGCGCGGCCATGCGCCGCTGGCCGGTGCGGCTTCTCGATCTGATGGTGATCCCGTTCTACTGGCTGGTCCAGAGCCTGGCCTTCTATGCGGCGGTGGTCGATCTGCTGCGCCGCCCGCATGCCTGGTGCAAGACCGAACACGGGGTGGCGAAGCGGCCCGCGCACGGGCGGCCGCACACATGAGGCACGGGGACTTGCCGGCGGAGGGGAAATGTTGTGGATGGGGTCTGACACCCTGCGGCGAGCGCGGCAGGCGCGGGAGGCGGGGTCACGCTACACGCGGCGTCAGTCTTTTCAGAAGCTTCCGCCGGATTATGCTACCCATACCGGATTGATGACACGCGGTCCCTCCGCCCGATGACAGGATTGCCCTTTGCCTTCTTCCTTCCGCTTCGTCCATGCCGCCGATCTGCACCTGGGCAGCCCGTTCAAGGGCCTGTCCGCCCGCGATCCGGAGCTTGCCCGCCGGTTCGCCGAGGCAACGCGCAAGGCCTTCACCACGCTGGTGTCGCGCACGCTGGAGCTTGAGGCCGAATTCATGGTGATCGCCGGCGATGTCTACGACGGGGAGTGGCAGGACAACGCAGTCGGCCTGTTCTTCAACCGCGAGATCGCCCGGCTGGAGCGTGCCGGTATTCCGGTCTTCGTGCTGCGGGGCAATCACGATGCGGAGAGCGTCGTCACCCGCAGCATTTCCATGCCGGCGAATGTGCGCGGCTTCGACACCCGCAAGCCGCAGACCCACCTGCTTGAGCCGTTGCGCGTCGCGCTGCATGGCCAGAGCTTCGCGGACCGGTCGCAGGGCGACAATCTGGCCCGGAGCTATCCGGCGCCGGAGCCCGGCTGGTTCAACATCGGCGTGTTGCACACTTCGCTGACCGGGCGCCCGCCCCATGCCGACTACGCCCCCTGTTCGGTGGATGACCTGCGCGCGCGCGGCTACGACTATTGGGCGCTGGGGCATGTGCATGATCATGAGGTGATCGACACCGACCCGCATATCGTCTTTCCCGGCAATCTTCAGGGCCGCAGCATTCGCGAGACCGGAGCCAAGGGCGCGGTGCTGGTAACCGTCACCGATGGCCGGGTGACCGGCTGCGAGCGCATGATCGTCGATGAAGCGCGCTGGGCGCTCTTAGAGCTGGATATCTCCGGACTCGCCGATCTTGATGCCATTCTCTCCGCGCTTGAAGAGGCGCTGCGCCCGCATGTTCAGGCGGCGGAGGGCCGCGCCCTTGCCGTGCGGCTGCGGCTTGCCGGCGAAAACCCGCTGCGCGCCTGGCTCTTGGCCAACCGGGCGTTGCTGCGGGACGAGGCGCAGGCGGCCGCTGCCCGGGTGGATGCGGATGTCTCGCTGGAAAAGCTGGTGCTCGATGTGACCGGCGGCGAGGCGCCGACGCCCGGCACGGAAAGCGGCGATCCGCTGATCGACCTGGGCGGCATGCTCGCCGCGCTGCGGCACGATCCCGAGGTGCTTGCGGCGGTGGAAGAGGTCGTCGGCCAGGTGACGGCTAAGATGCCGCATGGCCTGGGCGCGGACCTCGACACCGGACCAGAGGCCCTTGCTGTCCTGATCGAGGAGGCGGGTGAGGTTCTGCTGCAGAAGGTCGGGGGCAAGGACTGATCCCATGCGTTTCGACCGGCTCGACATCCTGCGCTTCGGCGCGCTTACCGACCGCCAATTCACCTTCCGGGAGGGCGCCCGGCTGCATCTGGTCTATGGCGCCAACGAGGCGGGCAAGACCTCGCTGCTGGCGGCCATTTCCGATTTGCTCTTCGGCTTTTCCGAACAGCGCAAGGGCGTGCCCCGCTACGATTTCCTGCATGACGGGCCGAGCCTTCGGGTCGGCGCGACCATTCGCAACAGCGCCGGCGACAGCCTGTCGTTCCGGCGCCGGCGCGGGCGCAAGAACACGCTTCTGAGTCATGACGAGGCGGAAACGCCCTTGCGCGACGATGCGCTTCACCCCTTTCTCGGCGGGCTTGGGCGCGATGTGTTCCAGCGGGCCTTCGGTCTCGATTCCGCCCGGTTGCGGCTGGGCGCCGAGGCGATGTTGGCCGGCGAGGGCGATGTCGGCGGATCGCTGTTCGCTGCCGCCTCCGGCTTGCACGGGCTGGCTGGGGTCAAGGCCGGGCTGGAGGCGGAGGCGGGCGCCCTGTTCGCCCCTCGCAAGGCGAGGGACCGGCGGTTCTATCAGGTGCTGGAGCGCTACACCGACGCCCGTGCCCGGGAGCGGGACCGGCAGCTCAAGCAGAACGACTGGAAGGCGCTGAATGCCGCCATCGCCGAGGCCGAGGCGGGGCTGGAGGAGGCGCGCGACGATCTGACGGCCACCCGGCGCCGGCGCGCCCGGCTGCAACTCTTGAGCCGGATCAAACCGCTGCTTGCCGATATCGACGCGGTGGACCACGCGCTCTCCGCCTTTGCGGATCTGGCCGAGGTGCCGGAGGGCGTGGCCGCAACCCTTCAGGCCGCGCACGAGCGGGCCGAACGCAAGGACGCGGCGGCGCGGGAGGCGGCGGCGCGGGCGGCAGCGGCGCGGCAAGCCCATGCGCGTATTTCGGTCGATGCGGATGTGCTCGCCCGGGCCGAGGAGATCACCGCGCTGTTCGGAGAAACCGGCGCCTATCAGTCACGGCGGCAGGACCTGCCGCGCATTGAGGCGGAGCGTGATGGCTATGCCGCCGAGCTGCGCCAGCACCTGCTTCGGCTGGGGCTGACGGGTGAGGATGGAACGGCGCTGGAAACCGGTCTTGAAGCGCGCCAGCCGACCGATGCGGCGTTGGCCAGCTTGCGCGAACTGACCCGGGAGGGGCGCCGGCTGAATGAGGCGCTCGCCGGTTTCGATCGGGCCTTGCAGGAAGAGCGCGACGGGCTCGAGCGGATGTCGGCGGAAGGGCAGGGCGCTGCAACGGTCGAAGATCCGGCACCGCTGGTCTTGCGTCTGGAGGCAGTTGCACCGGACCTGCAGGCGCTGGACGCGCTGGCCGAACTGGAGCCCCGGCATCGGCGAGCCTTGCGCGAAGCGGAAGCCATGGCCGCCCGTCTGGTTCCGCCCTTGTCGAAGACGCAAAGCGCGGTGGAGGTGCCGTTGCCGGCACGCGAGGTGATCGCCGAGCATGGCCGGCGGCGGCGTGAGACCGCCGACGCCCTTGCCGCCTGCCGCGACAAGCTGGCGGCGGACAGGGCTGAGCGGGAGCGGTTGCAGGCGGAGATCACGGACGCGGAACGGCGCGGACCGGTGCCTTCGCGCGAAGCGATTGCTGAGGCGCGCGGCGCCCGCGATGCCCGCTTCGCCCGGCTTGCCGAGGGATTGACCGGCGGCGCCGAGGCGCTGGCGGCGCTTGGCGAGCGGGTGCTGGGCTACAGCACCCTTGTGGCGGAGGCGGATCGGCTGGCCGATGCGGCGCTGGCCGATGCCGACCGGGTGGCCCGGCATGCGGCCGCCGTAACCCGGCTTGCCGTCCTTGATGCGCAAGGGGCTGTGCGTGAGAAGGGGCTGGCCGACCTCGAAGCCCGGCGGGCCGAAGAGGAAGCCGCCTGGCGGGCGCTGTACGGGCCCATCGGCGTTCTGCCCGAAGCACCGGAGCGAATGCTCGACTGGGGCCGCGAGGTGGAGCAGCTTGCCAGGGCCGAGGCCGAGGCGGCCCAGCTTCAGGATCAGATCGACCGGCTGCACCGGCTTGCGGAGGGCGTGCGGCCGGAACTTTTGGGCATCGCTCGCGCAGGCAAGTTGGCGGATGTCGAAGACCTGCCGACCGCCGGTCTGGCCCGGGCGCTGTCCCAACATCTGCGCCAGAGGGCCGATGCCTGGACCGCTGGCCGCACTCTGGCCGGGCGCCGCGTGGATGCCGAAGACCGGCTGCAGCGCCGGCAGGAGGAGCGGGCGCGGGTCGCCGGGGGACGGGAGCGCTGGCAGGAGGCGTTTGCCCGTGCCCTGCCGGGAATTGGGCTCGCCGCCGATGCCTCGATTGCCGCTGCGGAGGCGGCGGTCTCCTTGTGGCAGGACATCCCGCGCATTCGTCAGGATCGGGATCGCAGCGCCCGCCGGGTTGCGGGGATGCAGCGCGACAATGAAGCTTTCGCGGCGCGGGTCAGGACGCTGGCGGCGGCGGTCGCGCCGGATCTGGAGGCGGATGCACCGGAGCGGATGGCCGATGCGCTGCGCCGGCGGCTTGAGGCGGCGCGCGAGGCAAATGCCCGTGAGCGCGACGCGCGCGGTGCGGTCGAGGCCGCCGAGACCCAGTTGAAGGCGGCACAAGAGGAAGCCCGGGCGGCCAGCGCGGCGCTGGCCGAGATCCGCGACGGCCTGCCTGCGACCCTTGACCCGGCGACGCAGGATCCGGCGGCGCTGGCCCGCCGGCTGCATGACCGGGACGAGAAGCTGGGTGAATTGGCCCGCCTCACCAGCCTGTTCGACAAGCAGACGCAAGGCGAGGACCGTGACCATCTGCGGCAGGAGCTTGCCGAGTTCGATCTTGAGGCGGCCTCGGTCGATCTGGAGCTGCTGGAGCGGGAGGAAATCCGCCGGCAGGATCACCTTGCCACGGTCTCGGCCGAACTGAAGACCCGCGAGGCCCGGCGCGAGGAATGGAAGACGAGCGAGGGGGCGGAGGGCGCCGCCTTCGACCGGATGGCAGCGGAAACGGAGCTGGCGGAGGTGGCGCGGGAATGGAGCGTCCTCAAGGTCGCGGCGCTGCTGCTCGGCGAGGCGATGGAGCGTCACCGGCAACAGGAGAGCGACCCGTTGCTGGAGCGGGCCGGGGACCTCTTCTCGGCGATCACCGGCGGTGCCTTCGCGGCGCTGCGTCAGGATTTCGGCGATGACGATCATCCGCATCTGGTGGCGCTGCGCCCTGAAGGGGAGACGGTCGCTATTGACGGTCTGAGCGAGGGCAGCCGGGACCAGCTTTACCTTGCCCTGCGGCTGGCGTTTCTCGCCGACTACGCCACCCGCTCCGAAGTCGCGCCGTTCATTTGCGACGACCTGTTCCAGACCTTCGACGACCAGCGCACCGCCAGCGGGCTGGAGGCGCTTGCCAAGGTCTCCGGTACCGTGCAGCCGATCCTGTTTACCCACCATAAAAGCGTGGTTGCCGCCGCCGAGCGGGTGCTCGGCGATGGCCTGGACCTTTTGGAGTTGTGATTATGCTGTTTTCTTACCTCAAGATATTTGCCTTCGCGCCCGCAACGCCGCGCCGACCGGGGATGAGGATGGCGGCCGCCGTGCTCTGCGCGGCCGTGCTCGCCGGACCAGTGGCGGCCGAGGCGGCAGACCCGACCGCGTCCACTGAGCGGCAGGAGCGGATCAAGGCGGCAATCGACGGGCTGGATGGGCTGGCGCAGCGCACCCTGGCGGAGTTCAAGCTTCCCGGCCTTGCCATTGCCGTTGTGCATGAGGGCAAGACCGTGTTTGCCCGGGGCTATGGCGTTCGCGAACTCGGCAAGGACGGCGCGGTCGACGCGGATACGGTGTTTCAGATCGCCTCCCTGTCCAAATCGGTGGCGGCCAGCGTTGTCGCGCAGCAGGTCGGGGAAGGGAAGGTTGCATGGGACACGCCGGTCAGCCAGCACCTTCCCTGGTTCACCCTGTCCGATCCCTGGGTCGGCGCGCATGTCACCATTGGCGATCTGTTCGCCCATCGCTCGGGCCTTCCCGATCATGCGGGCGACGATCTGGAACTTCTCGGCTATTCCCGGCGCGAGATCCTGGAACGGTTGGACCAATTGCCGCTGAATGCCTACCGCGACAGCTACGCCTACACGAACTTCGGCCTGACGACGGCAGCTGAAGCCGTTTCGGTTGCCGCAGGCACCGATTGGGCGAGCCTTTCCGAAAAGGTGCTCTATGAGCCGCTGGGGATGACACGGACCAGCTCCCGCTTCGAGGATTATCTGGCCCGAGACAATCGGGCGGTCGGTCATGCCTTCGCCGACGGCGTGTTTCGCGACCTGCAGCGGCGCAAGCCCGATGCCCAGTCGCCGGCGGGGGGCGTCAGCAGCACCGCGCGCGACATGGCGCGCTGGATGGCGATGGTGCTGGCCAATGGCCGGCATGGGGATGGGGAAGTCATCAAGGAAGCTGCGCTTCTGCCCGCCCTCTCGCCGCAGGTTGTCTCAAGCCGCTCCGAGACGGCGGACCGCCTGCCGTCCTTCTACGGGTTCGGCGTGGGCGTCGGCACCTCCGGCGACGGCAGTGTCATGCTCAGCCATTCGGGCATGTTCGTGCTCGGCACCGGAACCAACTACATGATGTCGCCGGCTCTTGATCTGGGCATTGTCGTTCTGTCCAACGGCGCCGGCGTCGGCGCGGTCGAGGCGGTCAGCGCCGAATTCATGGATCTGGCGATCAATGGCAAGGTGACCCGCGACTGGGCCGGTGGCTATCGCGGTCTGTTCGAGGCGCAAAGGCTGAACGCTCCGGCCGGCAGCACCGTCGGCAAGACGCCGCCTTTGACGCCCGAGCCGTCCGATGAGCTCGGCGATTTCGTCGGCTCTTACGTCAGTGCCTATTTCGGCGAGGCGCGGGTGGAGTTGGCGGAAGACAGGCTGGTTCTCATCCTCGGTCCGGACGAGCAGCGCTTCGAGCTGACCCACTGGTCGGGTAACAGCTTCGTCTTTCCGGTGTTCAACGAGGAGCAGCCCTATGGTTCGCGCTCGACCGTGACCTTCGAGCTGACCGAACAGGATCCGTCCATGCGGGTCGAATTCCTCGATGAAAACGGCCTTGGCCTGTTTACCCGCACCGTGCGGTAGCGCGAAAACACCGCACCCGCCCGGCATCGCCCGGGCGGGCGGAACGCACAGGTGCGACACACGCGGGCGTTCTTGCCGGCGGCGCTGGGCATCTTGCGATTTCAGGGAGATTTTGGAGCGGGTGAAGGGAATCGAACCCTCGTCGTAAGCTTGGGAAGCTTCTGCTCTACCATTGAGCTACACCCGCCTCGGCTGCCTATATCGTCTTGCCACCCGCACCCTGTCAAGGGCATAGGTGTCTGTCTCTCCCGCACCGGGCAGGAGTTGTCCCCGGGAAGTTTGCGGGGCGGCATTCGGCAAGCCCGGTTTGTGGGGCAAGGCGCTTGAATTCAGGCGCCGGATCGCCACCTTTGGCAGCGCCGGGACGCCTCGGCAAAATTGATCGACCCCTCGCGTGGCAACGGAGAAAAGGCAGAATGCGGGAACGGCTGACGGAACTGGTGCAGTCCAGGCGCTGGGAAGCGACGATCATCGCGTTGATCGTCATCAATGCCGTTACCCTCGGCTTCGAGACCAGCACCCAGGCGATGGCGGCCGCCGGGCCGGTGCTCGTTCTGCTCGACCGGCTGGTGCTGGCGATCTTCACCATTGAGATTGCCCTTCGCATCTATGCCCATCGGCTGGCCTTTTTCCGCGATCCCTGGAGCCTGTTCGATTTCGCGGTGGTCGCCGTCGCGCTGATGCCGGCCAGCGGCGCCTTCTCGGTGCTGCGGGCCTTGCGGATCCTGCGGGTGCTGCGGCTGATTTCCGTGGTGCCGTCGCTGCGCCGGGTCGTCGGCGGGCTGGTGGCCGCACTGCCCGGCATGGGCTCGATCGTGTTGCTCTTGTCGCTGGTGTTCTATGTCTTCGCGGTGATGACCACCAAGCTTTACGGCGCCAGCTTCCCGGACTGGTTCGGCACCATCGGCCGCTCGCTCTACACCCTATTCCAGATCATGACGCTGGAAAGCTGGTCGATGGGCATCGTCCGGCCGGTGATGGAGGTCTACCCGCTGTCCTGGCTTCTGTTCGTGCCGTTCATTCTGTGCACCGCCTTCACGGTCCTGAACCTCTTTATCGGTGTCATCGTCTCGGCGATGCAGCAGGAGCATGAACACACGGCGGAGGCGGATCGGCAGGCGATCCATGACGAGACCGGGCTGGTGCTCGATGAGGTCAAGGCGCTGAGGGCCGAGGTCCGCGCCTTGCGCTCCGAGCTCGCGCGGCCCGTCGCCGGACAGGGGGACTGAAGCGCGGCCCGGCACCGGTCCGGGCGACTGAGGCAGCGGTCAGGCGTCCAGCCGGGCCAGATCCTCTTCCGGGCCTTCCAGCGTCAGCGTCACGCCGGCTTGCGTAAAATCGCGTGCCGCGACCGTCAGGCCGAGTTGTTCGACCTGGCGTTCCAGCTCTGAGCTCGATGCGAAATCGGCGCTGACCTGCTTCAGGGCAACCCGCTGGAAGGGGATCGGCCTGGCGTTGGCGATCGCGTCCTGCGCGGCACCTGAATAGGCGCGTGCCAAGCCGCCACCGCCCAGCTTGACGCCGCCGAAATACCGCACGATCAGCACGGCGCAATTGATCAGCTCCGCGCCCTGAAGCACGCGCAGGACCGGCATGCCGGAGGTGCCCGCCGGTTCGCCGTCGTCCTTGCCGCTTTCCTCGATGCGGTCGTCGTCGAGAAGCCGGCGATGCGCGGTGACGATGTGGTTGGCCTTGCGGTGTTGCTTGCGCAAGTCCTCGAGTCGCTGCTCGAAAAGCGCCACCGGCACCAGATGCGCCAGAAACCGGGACTTGCGATCCTCCAGATACCCCTCATGTTCGCGGGTGATTGTCATGAGGGGCATGGTGCTATCTCGTGGTTTTCGCCGAAGCGGGAAGGGCGGCGGTCCCCTTTGGGGTCAACGCATAGACACCGCGTTCAACCCGTTCAAACCAGCCATAGTGATCGTCAGCCATCAATCTTGTTGCGTGGGCAACGCCGGTCGCCCTGGCCACCTCCGCTCCCCGGCTGGGGCCATTGGCGTCAAGATGTGCGGCGCAGCGCAGCGCGTCTTGCCGATAGGCTGTCACCAGCCTGACCCTTGTCGAGCCGCCGGTGTTCGGGTCGCCCACCCTGCGGGCGAATTCCCTGAGCAACCGGTCCTTGCGCGGCTTCGACTTGCGCGGGCTGAACGGGCCCGGATCCAGATGCACTTCAACCAACGCATCTGACAGTCGAACCGTGATCAGGCCGAGGCCGAGACGGCGGGCGAGTTTGAGATTGTTCTTCAGCGCCTGTTGAAATCGGCGGCCCGCCATTCGGGGGACTGCCACATAGACAGCATCGGTGATCGATTGCCGTGCAATCGCCTGATGGAAAAGACCTAGCGTGAAACCTGTTTTCAATTCCACGATCACGGGATCTTCCCCGCCTCGGCAGGCGACGACATCGGCGGCACCGACTTCGGCCTTGACCTCGTAGCCCTGCGCCGTGAGAAAGGCCTTTATCGGAGGGTAGAGTTCTGTTTCCAGAATGCGGGCCATATGTGAACTCGCACCCTAGGCACTCGCCTTGAAGTGCTTCGACAGCTTCAGCGCCTGGCCCTGGTAGTTGGAGCCGATCCCCTCGCCATAAAGGCTTTCGGGCCGCTCCTGCATGTGCTCATAAACGAGCCGGCCGACGGTCTGGCCATGCTCGACGATGAACGGCACCTCATGCGAGCGCACCTCCAGCACGGCGCGCGAGCCGCCGCCGCCGATCTCCGCATGGCCGAAGCCCGGATCGAAGAAGCCGGCGTAATGGACGCGGAACTCGCCGACCAGCGGATCGAACGGCACCATTTCGGCGGCGAACAGCGGCGGCACATGCACCGCTTCGCGCGAGACCAGAATGTAGAATTCATTGGGGTCGAGAATGAGATCGCCAGCGCCGCGATGGATGATCGGCTCCCAGAAGTCGAGCGGGTCCTGCGCCGCCTTGGCATCCATGTCGATCACGCCGGTGTGCCGCTTGCCGCGATAACCGATCAGGCTGCCCGGTCCGTCGCCGCACAGGTCGATGGTCAGTTGCACGCCGCCGCCGATCGCTTCCTGGCCGCCGGTGACCAGCCGCTGATCGGCGTGGATGGCGGCAAGGGCGGTGTCGTCGACGGTGGGGGCGCCGGAGCGAAAGCGGATCTGCGACAGGCGCGAGCCCTCGCGCACCAGCACCGGGAAGGTGCGCGGGCTGATTTCCGCGTAGAGCGGCCCGCGATAGCCGGCGGGCACCGTGTCGAAGGCACGTCCGTCGTCGGTGATCACCCGGGTGAAGACGTCGAGCCGGCCGGTGGAGCTTTTCGGGTTGGTGGTCGCCGAGACGTGTTCGGGCAGGTCGAGGCTCTCCAGCAGCGGCACGATGTAGACGCAGCCGGTTTCCAGCACCGCTCCGCGCGTCAGGTCGAAGGCATGCAGCTTCAGCCGGTCGAGCTTTTCCACCACCCGGGCGCCGGGGCCGGGCAGGAAGCTGGCGCGAACCCGATAGGCGAGCGGCCCGAGCCGTAGGTCGAGGCTGGCCGGCTGGACCTGATCCGGATCGGGTTTGCGCGGCGCCAGGATGGTGCCGGTGTCGAGCATTGCCCTGATTGCCTGTGCCGGCAGGATTCCTTCAGCGTGTGCCGTCATTTTGCTCCCCGAATGCGGTGTTCCGCCGTGCTTAGCGCAGGTTGGAGCGCTTGGCCACGCCGATATCCCGTTTCCGCGCGCGAAGTGGTCTCATAAGGGCTTTTCCTCAAGTTGACGCTGCGCGATTGTTGCCTTATCACAAGCGCTCCCGTGGTGATTTGAGCCGGCCGGCTTGCAGCCACGTTAAACAAGTAGCTAAAAAGGCCGGGTTGCAAAAACCCTGGCCCGTCGGCCGGGGTTTTTGCATTTGGAGGCAGGAATGACGACGGAAAAGACAAACTGGCGCCCGGCGACCGCGCTGGTGCATGGGGGAACCACCCGCTCCGCTTTTGGCGAGACATCGGAAGCGATGTTCCTGACACAAGGGTTTGTCTATGACAGCGCGGAAGCGGCCGAGGCGCGCTTCAACGGCGACGATCCGGGTTTCGTCTATTCCCGCTATGCCAATCCGACCGTGGCGATGTTCGAGGCGCGGATCGCCGCGCTGGAAGGGGCCGAGGCCGCCCGGGCGACCGCCAGCGGCATGGCTGCCGTCAACCTGGCGATGCTGGCCTCCTGCAAGGCCGGCGATCACGTGGTCGCCGCCCGGGCGCTGTTCGGCTCCTGCCGCTATATCGTCGAGACCCTGCTGCCGCGCTTTGGCGTGTCCTCCACCCTGGTCGATGGCACGGATCTCGATGCCTGGAAGGCCGCGATCCGGCCGGAAACCGTCGCCTGTTTCCTGGAAAGCCCGACCAATCCGACGCTTGAGGTGATCGACATCGCCGCCGTGGCCGAGATGGCCCATGCGGTCGGCGCCCGGCTGATCGTCGATAACGTCTTCGCCACGCCGATCTGGCAATCGCCGCTGAAGCTTGGCGCCGATGTGGTGGTCTATTCCGCCACCAAGCACATCGACGGGCAGGGACGCTGCCTTGGCGGGGTGGTGCTGTCGGACGAGGAATGGATCGCCGACGAGGTGATGCCGTTGATGAAGCACACCGGGCCGGCGCTCAGCCCGTTCAATGCCTGGGTCCTGCTGAAGGGACTTGAGACCCTGCCGGTGCGGGTCGAGCGGCAGACGCAGAGCGCGGCGCGACTGGCCGATCTTCTGGCCGATCATCCGGCGGTGCAGCGGCTGATCTATCCGGGCCGCGACGACCACCCGCAGGCGGAGCTGGCGCGGCGGCAGATGGGGGCAGGCTCGACCATGATCGCCTTCGAGCTGGCGGCGGGCAAGGAGGCGGCGTTCCGCTTCGCCAATGCGCTGCGCATCGTGCAACTGTCGAACAACCTCGGCGATGCCAAGAGCCTCGTCACCCATCCGGCGACCACCACCCATCAGAGCCTGACCGACGAGGCGCGGGCGGAACTGGGCATCTCCGACGGGCTGCTCCGCTTCTCCGTCGGTCTGGAGGATGTGGAGGATCTCGCCGAGGATCTGGCCGGGGCACTCGCCCGGGTATGACGGCGGCTTGTCTCAGTCGTCGAGCATCTGCATGACCATCGCCACCCGGGCCAGTGCGGAGATGGTGCACAGCAGGGCAAAGCCATAGGCAAGGGCGGGAAACCAGCCGGGAAACAGGCACATGGCGGCGAACACCGCGATGGTTTCCCCGCCTTCGGCGAGGCCGCCGAGATAATAGAGCGACTTGCGTCCTTGCGCCTCGGTGCTCAGCCGGCGTTTTTCCGCCATGATGGCAAAGGCAAGAAAGCTGGCGCCATTCATGTAAAAGGCGAGCAGAAGCGCGGCCGCCGCAAGCCCGTTCGCCTGCGGCGCGGCGAGGGCGAAGGCGAAGGGCACCGCGCCGTAGAAGAAGAAATCGAGGACGATGTCCAGGTATCCGCCCCGGTCGGTCTGTCGCCCGGCCCGGGCGAGCGCGCCATCGAGGCCGTCGGCCAGCCGGTTGAGGAGGATCAGCGCCAGCGCGATCCACCCGTGGCCGAAGACGATGGCGGCAGCGCCGCCAAGCCCCACGGCGAAGCCGGCAAGGGTGACCGTATCGGCATGAAGGCCGGAGGCGGCGAGCCTGCGCCCGGCTGCATTGAGCGGCGGATCGACAAGACGGCGCAGGATGGGATCGAACAACGGGACCTCCGGCAAGACAGCTCTGTTTCTCATGACCGAGACGGGTACGGCGCGCAAGCCACGAGGGTGTCACTTCCCTGTCAACGGCCCGTGCCGCCTTGGAGGCAACGTTTCGTCAAGGGTGGCGGGGCAGGATACCGGGCAAGGAACAACAGCCCGTTTTCGGCTATCGGCGGGAACGCCCGATCCGGGCTTGGAGGGGAAAAGACGTGACACAGACACCCTATCAGGCCGTGACCCGCGACATCCGCATCTCGGTCGAGCCGTTTTATCTGCGCGAGAAATCGGACCCGGAGCGGGGCTACCATTTCTGGGCCTATACCGTTGCCATCGAGAACCTTGGAATGGAAACGGTCCATCTGCGCTCCCGGTACTGGCGGATCATCGACGCCACCGGGCATGTGGAGGAGGTGCGCGGCGCGGGGGTCGTCGGCGAGCAACCGGTGATCGCGCCTGGCGAGCGGTTCGACTACACGTCGGGCTGTCCCTTGCGTACGTCATCCGGAATGATGATCGGTTCGTATCATCTTGAGGTTGTCGGCGGAGAGGCGTTCGACGCGGTGGTTCCGACCTTCTCCCTGGATGTGCCGGATGATGTTCGGAAGGTGAATTGAACAATCGCTCCGCACCCAAAACACATTAGACTGTTACAAATACGGAGAGGAAATTCAACTATTCATTGCAAAATGTATCGAGATGTTACTTTCAAATTTTCTTGAGTTCGGAGGGCTCTCGTTCGAATCTTTAGTATCTATTATGTTTTTTATAATACCTGAGGTTTAGTATGAGCGGTGATCTCTAGGGGTCGAGGGAGGGGTTGCAACCTGAGTGGTGAGCCGTCGATGGTGAGGACAGTGAACGTTGCCCAGTGCGACCGCGGCACGCGGCCGGACCAGCCCGATCTGGCGTTCGAGACGGCTTTCAACCGTTCGCCTGTCCGCATGTTGTGCTGCGACCGCGACTACATCATTCGTCACATCAACGATGCCTTTCTGCGGCATGAGTCCTTTTTGCGCGAGGAGACCGTAGGCCGCAGCATTGCGAAGGTGTTCGGCGAGGCTTTCTTTCGCTCCCGTAAACCGGCTCTCGATGTCACGCTGGCCGGCCAGCCCCAGTCGATGCTGGAATGGGGGACACGCCGGGCGAGCCGTGGCCGGCTTTTGCGGATCCGGCAGGAACCGGTGGTCGCCCCCGATGGTGATGTGACCGGCGTGTTGCTGATGATCGAGGACACCACCGCCCTGCACGATCTGACCAGCCGGGTCTCGATGCATGACGAGGTGTTCCGGCAAAGCTCCGAATGCATGGCGGTCATCGGCTCTGACTTCCGCTACCTTTGGTCCAATCCGGCCAATGCCGCCTCCTGGGGGCTGACCCATGAGGAGATTATCGGCCGGGACCTGGTGTCGGTGATCGGTGAGAGGCATTTTGCCGAACTTGCGCGGGAGAAACTGTCCGCCTGTTTCGGCGGAGAAACGCTGCAATACGAGTATGAGCACATCGACCCGACCGGCAAGCGGATCTTCTATGAGGTCCGATTGCAGCCGTTTCGCGAGGCCGATGGCAAGATCAAGGGGGCGGTGGTCAGCAAGCGGGACG
This sequence comes from Stappia indica, assembly GCF_020177335.1. Taxonomy (GTDB): domain Bacteria; phylum Pseudomonadota; class Alphaproteobacteria; order Rhizobiales; family Stappiaceae; genus Stappia; species Stappia indica_B. Next base: position 392,362 of record NZ_JAIVMG010000003.1, read on the forward strand.
TGACCCGCGCGACCATGATGGCCCGGCAACTCCGGCGCCAGGCCAGCGAGGATTTTCTCACCGGTCTGGCCAACCGCTATGCCCTTGAGGAGGAGTTGCGCGCCCGGCTCAAGAAGTGTCTGGCGAAGGGAGATGACGACTGGACCTGCATGCCGGCGCTGATCCTTGTGGATCTCGATGACTTCAAGGCGGTCAACGATCTGGGCGGGCATAGCGCCGGCGATGCGCTGCTGAGACAGGTCGCCGGGTTGCTGCGCGCGGCGGCGGGCGAGCGAGCCTGCGTGGCCCGGGTTGGCGGCGATGAATTCGCGCTCGTGCTCAGCGTTTCCGGCAGGGCGGAGGCGATTGCCATCGGCAACCGGATCGTGTCGATGATCGACATGGCCGGATTCAACTGGGAGGGAACCTATTACGCCGTTGGTGCCAGCGTGGGCATTGCCATGCTGGACAAGGACATGACCCGTCCGCTCACCCCCACCGTGTTCGATGTCATCAACTGGGCGGACAAGGCCTGTCTGGTGGCCAAGGAAAAGGGCGGCGCGCGGGTGTCGTTCTACCATCCCGACGACAGCGAGATGGTGGCGCGGCTGGAGGATGCGGGCAATCTTCGGGTCGTGCAGAAAGCCTTGCAGGAGGACAGCTTTGAGTTGTTCACCATGCCGGTGATGCCGATCGACGGACGCAGCCTGCCATCGCGGGAGGTGCTGTTGCGGATCGTCGGCGAAGATGGTGCGGTGCTGTCGCCCGCCTCCTTCATCGCTTCCGCCGAGCGACACGGGATGATGAGCCGCGTCGATCGCTGGGTGGTGACGACCGTGCTCCGGCGGCTGCGCTACTATCGCGAGCGGGTGCGGTTCAGCGTCAATCTGTCCGGTCAGTCGGTCGGCGATCCCCGCTTCAAGGCCTTCCTTCTCGATGCGCTGGATGCGGAGGGCGTCGGCATCGATCGGCTCTCCTTCGAGATCACCGAGACGGCGGCGGTCCGGTCCATGGAAACGGCCCAGTCCCTGATCAAGGCGCTGCGCGCGCGCGGCTGCGGCATCATTCTCGACGATTTCGGCTCGGGTCTGTCCTCCTTTGGCTATCTGCGTCAGTTTCAGGTCGACATGTTGAAGATTGACGGCGCGATCATCGGCGAAATCGTCGAGGACCGGGTGCAGCAGACCATTGTCGCCGGGATTGTCGCGGTTGCCGAGGCGATGAATGTCAGTGTCATTGCCGAGTATGTGGACAGCGAGGAGGCGATGATGATTTTGCAGGGTCTCGGCGTGCACTTCGTTCAGGGCTATCATATCGGCAAGCCGGAGATCTGGGAGGAGGACCCCGGGGGATGAGCGGGGTGGGGACAGCGGCAGGAACCAGGCGCAGGGCGGGGAGGGGCTGACCGTGACGGAGCGTTTTTCGGCGCCGGGTTCCATGCCGGAGGCTGCACAAGGTGCGGCCGGGCCGACGTTGGGAAAGGAAGCCCGGCTCGAAGACGTTCCGCCCATTTCTTGCGCGCAGACCCGGGGCGCTCCCGCGCAGGAGGTCGGCGGCGGACCTCTGGTCCAGCCGTTTTCCAGTGATGTGGCCGCCGAGGAGCCGGTTCCGGACTGGCCGCTGAGCATCGACCGGCAGACCTTGCGCAGCGCCATCATCGACCTGACCCGGGATGGCATTTTCGTCTGTGACCGGCAGTACCGCATCTGGGAAATCGACGATGCATTTGTCGGCGTTGCCGGTCGGACGCGCGCCGAGATCCTTGGTCATACGGTCGAGGAGGTGCTCGGCAAGGATGTATTCGAGCTGCGCAAGCCGTCGATTGACGCGGCTTTCGCCGGCCGGGCCTCGCAGGTGCGCGGCAATGGTCTGCGTCCGCCAACCATGGGCCGGGTCTGGGAAGTCTACCATCAGCCGGTGTTTTCGCCCGGCGGGCGCATCGAATGCGTGCTGATATCCGTTCGTGACGTCACCCGGTATCAGCGGCTCGATGATCGGCTGACCATGTATGAAGAGATCGTGCGCCAGACCTCCGATCGGGTGTCGGTGATCGGTCTCGACTACCGCTACAAGCTGACCAATATGGCCAACGCCCGGTTCTACAAGCGCAAGGTCAGCGAAATCGTCGGCTGTCACGTGCGCGACCTGATCGGCGCGGAGCGCTTCGAGGGTCGGGCGAAGGCCAATCTCGATGCCTGTTTTTCCGGGCAGTCGATGGAGTACGAGCACTCGCTCGCCTCGGCAGACGATAAGGTGACCTACCTGCATGTGCGCATGGAGCCCTACCGGGAGCGGGACGGAACCATCTCCGGTGCGGTGGTGGTGTTGCGCGATGTAACCGCCGCCAGCCTGCTGGCGCGCAAGCTGCGCCGCCAGGCGCGTGAGGATGCGCTGACCGGGCTGGCCAATCGCTACGCCCTGCTGGAGACCCTCGAAGGCTGCCTGGAGCGGGTTCAGTCCAGCGGTGGCAGCGCCGCTCTGATCAGCATCGACCTGGATGGCTTCAAGATCATCAACGACCGCGCCGGACACAGTGCCGGAGATGCGCTGCTCTGCCAGATCGCCGACATGCTGCGCACCTTCGCCGAGGAGGAGGGCATCAGCCCGGCCCGTCTGGGCGGCGACGAATTCGCGGTGGTGCTGAAGCGCGCCACGCGGGCCGGGGCGCTCGATCTGGGCAACCGGATCCTGGCCAACCTTGTTGCCATGCAGTTCATCTGGCAGGGTGAGCGCTATTCCGTCAGCGCCAGCGCCGGCATCGCCATGATAGAACGGCGGCAGGCCGAGGAGGGCCCGATCTCGGTGTTCGATGTGCTCAACCGGGCCGATCAGGCGTGTCTGTTCGCCAAGGAGGTCGGCGGTGCCCGGGCAATCGTCTACCGCCCGGACGCCTCGGAGATGGTGGCCCAACGGGTCGATATCGGCAATCTGCAGGTGATCAAGCAGGCGCTCGAACAGGACGCGCTTCAGCTCTACACCATGCCGATCAGGCCGGTGGTGGACGGCGGGCGCGCCTTTCGGGAGGTGCTCTTGCGCTTCGTTGACGAGGATGGGCGGGTGGTTGCTCCGGCGGCGCTGATCTCCTCGGCGGAACGCCATGGGCTGATGCCGAGGATCGATCGCTGGGTGGTGACCACGGCGCTGCGCCATATCGATCAGGTCGAGGCGGGTGTCACCTTGACCATCAACCTGTCAGGTCAGTCGATTGGCGACCCGGATTTCAAGGATTTCCTGGTCGCCGCGCTGGACGAACGGCCGGAGGTCGCCCGGCGGCTGGCGTTCGAGATCACCGAGACGGCGGCGGTGCGCAGCATGTCGACGGCTCAGAGCCTGATTGGCGCGCTACGGACGCGCGGCTGCGGCGTCATTCTTGACGACTTCGGCTCCGGCCTGTCGTCCTTCGTTTATCTGCGCCAGTTCCCGATCGACAGTCTGAAGATCGATGGCGCGATCATCGGTTCGGTGGCCGAGGACGAGGTGCAGCAGACCATCGTCGCCGGCATCGTTGCGGTGGCCCGCAAGATCGGCGTCGAGGTCATCGCCGAATATGTCGAGGATGCGCGGATGCTGGAGACCCTGCGGCGCCTCGGCGTGACGGCGGTGCAAGGATACCACATCGGCCGGCCCGAGCCCTGGGTGGCGGGCTCAGGCGCCATGAACCCGGCGCCGGCTCTCCGGAAGGAGCACGCGGACAACGCCGGGGGGCAGGATGCGCTGGAACGCGGGTCTCAGGCGGCGCGGTAGCGCGCCTGTGCGCCGCGCTCGATGGCGGCGACGGTCAGCTTGTCGAGATCAAGTGCATCGCGCAGCATCTGCAACAGCCGCAGCTCTTCCTGCTTGACCATCAGATCGGCGACGGCCACCTCGACCGCGACCGCATAGGCCGTGTCGCGATGCTTCTGGGGAACGCTTCCGGCGATCAGGGACAGGGTTTCCTGCAGACCGTTGTCTTCCTGCAGCCGGGCACCGCAGCCTTGCGCGACCTCCAGCAGGCGCTCCGGATCGAAATCCTTGAACACGGGCAGGGTGCGGATCACCTCGCCCATGGACTGCAATTCCTTGTCGGTCATGCTGCTGTCGGCGGCCGAAACCATCACCATCACGTAGATCAGGGCTTCCTGGAGGCTAATGCGCTCACTCATGTTGCGGTTCGAGCCTTTCTTGACTTCAAGCATGGGACGTTCTGACGTAAGCCGGGGGCGGGGAGAGTTCAAGCATGTTCTGCCGCTCGCGGGCGGCAGAGCGAAGCGGACCGGTTTTTTTGCCGTTTCCGGTTTCGTTTGCCCGGCGGTTGAATTAGTGTCCGCGCGCCCCCTCATGCGGCCCTCGTGCCCGTGCCGGGTATTCCAGAACACCTTCAAACCGAATGGTCCAAGACCCATGACCTCACCTCAGTTGCCCCCGCTCGATCTGTCACGATCTGTTGTCGAGGCGGCCCGGGACTCCAAAGCCTGGCCGTTCGAGGAGGCGCGGAAACTGCTGAAACGGGTCGAGGCCCGGGGGCTGGACCGCCCGGTGCTGTTCGAGACCGGCTATGGCCCCTCGGGCCTGCCGCATATCGGCACCTTTGGCGAGGTGGCGCGCACGACCATGGTGCGCACCGCCTTTCGCCTGCTGACCGAGGACAAGATCCCGACGCGGCTGATGTGCTTTTCCGACGACATGGACGGGATGCGCAAGATCCCGGACAATGTGCCGGACAAGGCGTTTCTCGAACCGCATCTGCACAAGCCGCTGACGGCGGTTCCCAATCCGTTCGGCGGCGACTATGCCAGCTTCGGCGATCACAACAACGCCATGCTGCGCCGGTTCCTCGACACCTTCGGCTTCGATTACGAGTTCGCCAGCGCGACGGAGTATTACAAGTCCGGCCGGTTCGACGCGGTCCTCCTGAAGGCGGTGGAGAAGTACCAGGCCATCATGGATGTGATGCTGCCGACCCTCGGCGAGGAGCGGCAGGCGACCTACAGCCCGTTCCTGCCGATCTCGCCGCTGTCCGGTCGGGTGCTCTATGTGCCGATGAAGGACGTCAATGCCTCCGAGGGCACCATCACCTTTGCCGACGAGGATGGGCGCGACGTGACCCTTCCGGTCACCGGCGGCAATGTGAAGCTGCAGTGGAAGCCGGATTTCGGCGCCCGCTGGGCCGCGCTTGATGTCGACTTCGAGATGTTCGGCAAGGATCACCTGACCAACGCGAAGATCTACGACAGCATCTGCGAAATCCTGGGCGGCACCGCGCCGGAGCATTTCGTCTACGAGCTGTTCCTTGATGAGAACGGCCAGAAGATCTCCAAGTCCAAGGGCAATGGCGTCACCATCGACGAATGGCTGACCTATGCCTCGCCGGAGAGCCTCGCGCTGTACATGTACACAAAGCCCCGGACGGCGAAGAAGCTGCACTTCGATGTCATCCCGAAGGCGGTGGACGAGTATTTCACCTTCGCCCAGAAATACACGGCGATGCCGGTGGAACAGCAGCTCGTCAATCCGGTCTGGCACATCCATTCCGGACAGCCGCCGCGCGTCGACATGCCGGTGCCCTTCGCCATGCTGCTCAACCTGGTGTCCGCCTCCAACGCGGAGAACAAGGATGTGCTGTGGGCGTTCATCTCCCGCTATGCGCCGGGGGTGACGGCCGAGACCCATCCCAAGCTCGATGAGCTTGTCGGCTACGCGATCCGCTACTTCGAGGACTTCGTGCGGCCGAACAAGACCTTCCACACCCCGGATGAGGTCGAGCTGGCCGCGCTGCGGGCTCTGGATGAGAAGCTGGCAGCCCTGCCGGCCGATGCGGATGGGGCGGCGATCCAGGATGCGGTGCTCGATGTCGGCCGCGCCATCGAGCGCTATCAGGACCCGAAGAAGAAGAGCCCGGACGGTGGTCCGGGGGTGTCGGTGGCCTGGTTCTCCGCGCTCTACCGGCTGTTGCTGGGGCAGGAGCGGGGGCCGCGCTTCGGTTCCTTCGTCGCGCTCTACGGCATTGCCGAGACCCGGGCGCTGATCGGCAAGGCACTGTCCGGCGAGCTTGCATCCGAGAGCTGACGAGCAGGACACGCATGATGCGGGAGGGGTGAGATGGTGGATGTCGCTGCGGGGCTAAGCTGGATCGCCTTTCCGCTTTATGCGGTGCTTGGCTTGCATGTGCGCGGGCGCACCCCGCGCCTGCCGCCGGCGGCGGGCAGCCCTCTCGGTCAGGCGGGGGAGGCCGGGAAACCGCCCGCCAGGCTGTTGGTGATCGGCGATTCCTCCGCCGCTTCGGTCGGCATTGCCCGCCAGTCCGACGGCATGGCCAGCCGGCTGGCGGAGACGCTGGCGCCCCGCTTGGGGGCGCCGGTGGAATGGCGCGCCGCCGGGTTCAACTCGGCGACCGCCGGCTCGCTGCGCGACCATGTGGTGCACAATCTGGAGCCGGTGGCCTATAGCCACATCCTGATCACCGTCGGCTTCAACGACATGAAGAACTTCCACTCCGGACGCCGCTGGGCGAAGGAATTCGGCGGCCTCATCTATGCGCTGAAGGCACGCTTCCCCGAGGCCCGGCTTTATTGGTCGCAGATGCTGGATCCGGCGGAAATGCCGGCCCTGCCGCCGGTGCTTGCCGCGATCCTGCGCCAGCGGATGCGCCTGTTCAACCGGCTCGGGGCATGCCTGTGCGGCGAGCGCGGCGCGGTGGCGATCCCGCCGGCGGCGGGGCTTCCCCCGATCGGCTTCTGCCCGGATGGCATTCACCCGTCCGAGGCGGGCTATCTCGGCTGGGCGGAGCAAGTGGCGCCCTACATGGCGTTGGACACGGCGGAGGCGCCGCAGGGGTAGCGTTCCTTGCGTCGTTCGCGCTCAGTTGTCGCTGAGCGGAGCCAGGGGGCTGCCATCCCACCCGGCGTTCTCCTCGACGCCCATGGTGTCTTCCCCTTCGTCCTCACTGGTTTCCATGCCTGGGAACCAGGGCGTGTCGATGATCTCCACTTCGCCGCCCGGCATCTCCAGTTGCGGCAGACCGGCGCCGTCTTCCGCCGGGTCGGGTGAGGGCAGACGTGTCGCCGGCGCGGCCGGGCCATCCAGTTGCCAGATCCCCTTTTTCGCAGCGCGCGCGGCCGCGGCGGCCTCGACGATCTCGGCCGGGGCGCCCGTGGCGGCCCGGGCCCAGCCATGTTGCACCAGCCATAGCGACAGGTCGGTGTCGCCCCGGCGGCAGCGGGCGGTAACCGTGTCGCTGTCGGAGCCCGCATCGCCTGCGGTGTTCGCGCCAGCCTCGGGCTCCTCCTTTGGGTCTGTCTCGCACGTGACGGTTTGTCGGCGGACGAAGCCGCGCAGCGCCGTGCGCGCGCGCATGCCGCAGGGCCAGTCGCCGCCAAGCCGCGAGGGGCAGGTTTCCTCCAGCCCCGGCGCGTCGATATCGGCAAGGCGCAAGGTCAGCCGCTTGTGGCGCAGGGTTCCTGCGTCGACGATCAACGGACGGCGGAACGCGAGCTCCTTGGGAACGTCCGGTGGCGGCGGGCGGGTTTCCGTTCCTGCCACCCGTTTGAGCGGTCCGGAGATCACCGGTGGCGGCAGAATGCCGGAAGGGGTGACATTGCGAATGCTGCTCGGGTGCGGTGCCTCGGGCAGGGACGGGGCGACGGCTGCCTTCGGGGGGGCGGTCTCTGCGCCGGCCTGAGCGTCCGTCTCGGGCTGGTCGGCGGCGGGCGTGTCTGGCGGGAGCGTTGCCACTGCTGGCGCCTCGGCGGGCGTCCCTGGGGACGGCGGAGTGCCGGCAAACCAGGTGGCAAGCCCGGCAAGACCGGCGGCCAGGGCCAGGCCGGTAACGATCAGCAAGAGGAGCGAGGCGCTGCGGCGCATGAAACCACCTGTGTCGGGGCGTTACTGGCTTGCCCAGATGATGCGGGCGATCCAGTCGATCTCGCTGAGACGGATCGTCGTTTTCGCCACGTCGTCTTTCACGCTGCCGCCGACCAGCGATCGGGTTTCCAGGAATGTCGTGGTCTTGCGTTGGAAGATCCGGACCGTCAACTCGCCACTGTGCGGCTTGATGATGATCCGGTCGCCGCGCCGCACCTTCGTCCGCGGCGAGACCACCACGATATCGCCGTCGCGGTAGAGCGGCAGCATGCCATCTCCGGTCACCTTGAGGGCATAGTCGCCGGCACCGCGTAGACTGGGCAGCGGCACCTCGTTCCAGCCGGAGCCGAGCGGATAGCCGCCATCATCGAAGAAGCCGCCGGCCCCGGCCTCGGCGCTGGCCAGCAGTGGCACGGTCTGCGGCAGGGGCAGCAGCAGGTCCTCCGCGTCTTCGGCCTTCAGGGCATCGGCAGCGACCGCATCGCCCGCCGCCGCACCGCTGCCGGTGAGCGCGACGAACTCCGACAGGTCCGCCTGGGTGGCGCTGAGGATCTTGGCGATGGATTCCATCGACGGCCAGCGCGGCCGCCCATCTCCGGCGGTGCGCTTGGACGGGTTGAAGGTGGTTGGATCGAGGCCGGCGCGGCGGGCGAGGCCGGAGGGGGTGAGCCCGTTCTTGCGGGCCAGAAGGTCGATGGCGCACCATACGCTCTCATGCGACAGCATTGTTCGGCTCCGGTTCGAAACTCCCGCGAGGGCGGCGCATCCGGTCTCAGGATATCCCCGTTTCGGTATATATTCCTAGATTGGCCAAACTGCCAGTCCGCGCGGGAATGCCTTTCGCCTTGTCTGGCAGGCCCAGCCCCTGTACTCCCACAACAATGCAAACCACGAATGTCGGGATGCTGCCAGCATGTCACTGATTTACAAGATTTCTCCTGCTCCGGCTTGGCGCGAGGCCGAAGCTCTGGGGCGTTTTACCGGTGCGCCGGTCGATGTTGCCGACGGCTTTATTCACTTTTCCACCGCCGAACAGGTCCGGGAGACGGCAAAAAAACATTTCCACGGCCAGGCGGATCTCCTGCTTGCGGCGATCGACGCCGACCGGCTCGGGGCGGCGCTCAAGTGGGAGCCCTCGCGCGGCGGCCAGCTCTTTCCCCATCTTTACGGCGCGCTGGAGATAAGCGCGGTGGTCTGGGTGTGCGAACTGCCGCTCGGTGCCAATGGGGAGCACAGCTTTCCGGAGGAACTGGAATGCTGACGCATCTGGCCGGGCGCGTTGCCCGCAAGGCGCTGTTTTCGATCGATCCGGAAACCGCACACGGCCTGACGATCAAGGCGCTCGCCAGCGGTCTGGCGCCGTCCTGCCCGGTGCCGCAGGACGGGCGCCTGGCGGTGACCCTTGCCGATCTGACCTTTCCCAACCCGCTCGGCATGGCCGCCGGGTTCGACAAGAACGGCGAGGTGCCGGACGCCCTGCTGGCGCTGGGCTTCGGCTTCAGCGAGATCGGCACCGTGACGCCTCGGCCGCAGGAGGGAAACCCCAAGCCCCGGATCTTCCGTCTTGCCGAGGATCATGCGGTGATCAACCGGCTCGGTTTCAACAATGCCGGCCATGCGGCGCTGCGCGCGCGGCTGATTGCGCGTCGGCACCGCGGCGGCGTCGTCGGCATCAACATCGGCGCCAACAAGGACGCGGCCGACCGGGTGGCCGATTATGTGACCGGGATCGAGACCTTCGCCGATCTGGCCTCCTATTTCACCGTCAACATCTCCTCGCCGAACACGCCGGGCCTGCGCGATCTGCAAGGCCGCGCGGCGCTGCGCGAGCTGCTTGCCCGGGTGCTGGATGCCCGCGACGGCGCGGCGGAAAAGCATGGGCGCTCCGTGCCGGTGCTGCTGAAGATCGCTCCCGATGTGGATGAGGCTGGGCTCGACGACATCGCCGCCGAGGTGCTGGCCGCACGGGTGGACGGGATGATCGTCTCCAACACCACGGTGTCGCGCCAGGGCCTGCGGGATCGGGCCAAGGCGGGCGAGGCGGGCGGTCTGTCCGGCCGGCCGCTGTTTCGCCGCGCCACCATTACCCTCGCCCGCACCCGTCAGCGGGTCGGCCCCAGCCTGCCGATCATCGGCGTTGGCGGCATCGACAGCGGCGAGAGCGCCTGGACCAAGATCACCGCCGGCGCAACGCTGATCCAGCTCTACACCGGACTGGTCTATCAGGGGCCGGAACTGGTCGGCGACATAGTGGGCCACCTGTCTCATTGCCTCGACCGGCATGGGCTGGCCCGGATCGACATGGCGGTTGGCCGAAATGTCGATGCCTGGTCGCGGGCCGATCCCGAAGGAGAAGGAGACCCGGAATGAGCTTGTCCATCTGGCACAACCCGCGCTGTTCCAAGTCGCGCCAGACCCTTGAGCTTTTGCGCGAGAAGGGCGTGGAGCCCGAGGTGCGGCTCTACCTCAAGGATGCGCCGGACGCGGCGGAGATCCGCGCCGCGCTGACCGCGCTCGGGCTCACCGACCCGCGCGCGCTGATGCGCAAGGGCGAGGCGCTTTACCGCGAGCTCGACCTGGCCTCCGAGTCCGATCCGGACCGGCTGATCGCCGCCATGGCCGCGAACCCGGTGCTGATCGAGCGTCCGGTGGTCTTCAACGGGACCCGCGCCGCCATCGGCCGCCCGCCGGAGGATGTGCTGGCGATCCTGTGACGGCGGGGCACCGCCTCAATAGGCGCTTTCCACGTCGCCCATCTCCACATAGACCGATTTGATCTGGCTGTAATGCTCGATCGCCGCGTGGCCGTTCTCCCGGCCGATGCCGGATTTCTTGTAGCCGCCGAAGGGCATTTCGATCGGCGTCAGATTGTAGGTGTTGATCCAGCAGGTACCCGCGTGCAGCGCGCCGATCACCCGGTGGGCGCGGCTGATGTCGCGGGTGAAGACGCCGGCGGCGAGGCCGAATTCGGTGGCATTGGCCCGGGCGACCGCCTCCTCCTCGCTGTCGAAGTCGAGCACGCACATCACCGGGCCGAAGATCTCCTCCCGGGCGATGGTCATGTGATCGGCCACATCGGCGAAGACGGTCGGCGCCACGAACAACCCGTCGGGCAGGCCCGGCACGTCGAGCCGGCCACCGCCGCACACAAGCCGCGCGCCTTCGCTGCGGCCGGCCTCCAGATAGCCCATCACCTTGTCGAACTGGCCGGTGGAGACCAGCGGGCCGGTGTCGACCGTCTCGTCCAGCGGGTCGCCCGCCCGGGCCTTGGCGGTGCGCTCGGCCAGACGCTGCAGGAAGCGCTCCTTCAGACCCTTCTGCACGAACACCCGGGTGCCGTTGGAGCAGACCTGGCCGCTGGAATAGAAATTGGCGTTGATCGCCGCCGAGACCGCGTTTTCCAGATCCGCATCGTCAAAGATGATCAGCGGCGACTTGCCGCCCAGCTCAAGCGTCACGTGCTTCAGCGTGTGGGCGGCGGTCTCCGCGACCCGCGTTCCGGTCGGCACCGAGCCGGTGAGCGACACCTTGGCGACGTCGGGGTGGGAGACGAGCCGGGCGCCGGTCTCGCCAAAGCCCTGCACCACGTTGAAGACCCCGTCGGGCAGGCCGGCTTCCTTGAAGATTTCCGCCAGCTTCAGGGCGGAGAGCGGGGTCAGCTCGGAGGGCTTGAACACCATGGCATTGCCGCAGGCCAGGGCCGGAGCCGCCTTCCAGCAGGCGATCTGGATCGGATAGTTCCAGGCGCCGATGGCGGCGACGACGCCGAGCGGTTCGCGTTTGGTGTAGGCGAAAGAGCCGCCAAGGTCGATGTGCTCGCCGGTGAGCGTTGCGGCCAGGCCGCCGAAATACTCAAGGCAGTCGGCGCCCGAGGCCGCATCCGCGACGAGGGTTTCCTGCAAGGGCTTGCCGGTGTCCAGCGTCTCCAGCACCGAAAGCTCGCGATTGCGCGCGCGCAAAAGGTCGGCGGCCCGGCGCAGCACCCGGCCACGCTCCGCCGCCGGGGTGGCCGACCAGACCTTGAAGCCTGTACGGGCCGCGGCAACGGCGGCATTGACCGTGGCGTCGCTCGCCCCGTTCAGGGCGGCGATGACCTCACCGGTCGCCGGGTAGCGGCTTTCCAGGTGGGGGCCGTCGGTATCGTCGAAATATGCGCCGCCGATGAAATGCGACGCGCTGGGTTGAGCACGCATGTCCGTCCCTTTCGGTTGTCGTGGCCTCGGCGGTCAGCGCTGCGAGGCGCGCCAGTCCGGATGGATCCAGGGCTGCCGGGTGGAGGCGGGCAGCGGATCGCGTCCGAGAATATGGTCGGCGATCTTCTCGCCCACCATGATCGACGGCGCATTGAGGTTGCCATTGGTAATTTGCGGAAAGATCGAGCTGTCGGCAACGCGCAATCCCTGGACGCCGATCACTCTTCCCTCAGGATCAACCACCGCGTGCCGATCTTCGGGGTTTCCCATCCGGCATGTGCCGCAGGGGTGGTAGGCGCTTTCCACATGCGCGCGGATGAAGTCGTCAAGCTCCGCGTCGGAGCGCACGTCGGCGCCCGGCTGGATCTCGTGGCCGCGATAGGGGGCGAAGGCGTCTTGCGCGAAAATCTCCCGGGTCAGCCGGATCGCCGTGCGGAAGTCTTCCCAGTCCTCCGGTTCGGACATGTAGTTGAACAGGATCGACGGGGCGACTTGAGGATCCGGCGAGGTCAGTGCCACCCGGCCGCGCGATTTGGAGCGCATCGGCCCCACATGGGCCTGGAAGCCATGCCCCTCCGCCGCCGCTTTGCCGTCGTAGCGCACGGCGAAGGGCAGGAAATGGTACTGGATGTCCGGGTATTCGATGCCGGCGCGCGAGCGGATGAAGGCGCAGCTCTCGAAGTGGTTGGAGCCACCAAGGCCGGTGCCGGTGAACAGCCAGCGGGCGCCGATCAGCGCCTTGGAAAAAAGGTTCCAGTGCTTGTAGAGGGTGATCGGTTGGGTACAGGTCTGCTGGATATAAAGCTCCAGATGGTCCTGCAGATTGGCGCCGACGCCGGGCCGGTCGGCCAGCACCTCGATGCCGAGCGATTGCAGCGCCTCGCCCGCGCCGATGCCGGAGAGCATCAGAAGGCGCGGTGAGTTGATCGAGGAGGCGGCGAGGATCACCTCGCGCGCCGCATGGGCGGTCTCGATGCGTCCGCCGCGCTCGTATTCGACCCCGGTGGCGCGGCGCCCGTCGAACAGGATGCGCCGGGCGTTGGCGCCTGAGATCAGGGTGACGTTGGGCCGCTTCAGGGCCGGTTTCAGATAGGCATTGGCGGCGGACCAGCGGCGGCCGCGCCACACGGTCATTTCCATGTCGGCGAAGCCTTCCTGCTTCAGCCCGTTGTAATCCTCGGTGGTCTCGTAGCCGGCCTGCCGTCCCGCCTCGATGAAGGCCTGGTAGAGCGGGCTCCACTTGCTGCCGCGCGTCACATGCAAGGGGCCGGAGGTGCCGCGCACGCCCGCTTCGCCGCCATGGCTGGTTTCCATGCGCTCGTAGTAGGGCGCGACATCCGCGTAGGACCAGCCGCGCGCGCCCATCTCGGCCCAGGTGTCGAAATCGCGGGCATGGCCGCGCACATAGACCATGCCGTTGATCGAGGAGGAGCCGCCGATCACCCGGCCGCGCGGAGTCGCCAGCCGGCGCCCGCCCAGATGCGGTTCCGGGTCGCTTTCGAAGCCCCAGTCGTAGCGGGCCATGTTCATCGGATAGCTGAGAGCCGCCGGCATCTGGATGAAGGGGCCGACGTCGCTGCCGCCCGCCTCCAGCACCAGAATCCTGTTCTGCGGCTCTTCCGAAAGGCGAAGGGCCAGGGCACAGCCGGCGGATCCGGCGCCGACGATGATGTGGGTGACCTCAGACATGGGTCTCCTCCCCGAGCTGGCGTTCGACATAGTCCTCGACCTGGCGCATGGCGCTCTTCGGCTGGGCGGCGCCATCGGCGAACACCCGCTGCAGCCACAGCCCGTCGATCAGCGCGGCGGTGCCCTCCGCCGCCCGGCGGGCGTGCTCGGCCGGCAGATAGGCGGCAAAGCCATGGGCGAGATTCGAGACGAGCCGGCGGTGGTAGATGCGCAGCAGCCGCCGCGTGTCGCTGTCGGTCCGGGCCTGCAGATAGAACGCAAGCCAGGCGGAAATCAGCGCCGGCTGAAACTGGTTGGGCGCGAAGCTTGCCCCGATCAGGGCGGAGATGCGCTCGCGAGCGGTGCCGGCCGTGGCCATGCGCGCCTGGGTCTCGCGCGACAGATCGGTCAGCAGCGCCCGCATGGTGGCGTTGAGCAGCCCGGCCTTGGAACCGAAATAGTGATGCGCGAGCCCACCGGACACACCGGCGCGGCGGGCGATCTCCGCCATGGTCGCGTCATTGAAGCCGCGTACGTGGATTGTTTCCACAGTTGCGTCGATCAGCGCCTTGCGACGCGAGGTTTCCATTCCGATCCGAGGCATGTCCCGTACGGCCTTCACATTCGAGTGCTGCGTGTGGCTGGCAGGATAGCAGGGATAATTTTGATTGGCCGTTCAATCAACAAAAAACAGAAAAAACGGCGGGAATTGCGTGAGGAACGTAAAAGTGTTTTGATGTCTTCCGCCAAGGGGAGGGGCTGGCGCGCTTGGCGCTGCCTGAAAAGAGGTCGCCCGGACAGGCGCCGCCTGGAGCGGGTTTGCTGCCGCGCATCCATTGCGGTGCCGCGGCCTGTCCGCCCGGATGGGACGCCGGTTCGGCGGTGCCGTTCCCCTGCCGAAACAGCCGCCGCGCCTTGCGGCGGAGGATGCAAGATCCGCCGGTGCGTGTTTTCTCGCGCAGCCGGCAGCCCAACGGAGGATGCGAATTCATGAAGACCCTTGCCAAGCGCCTTGGCCTTGCCGCGCTGGCCCTCGGCCTGAGCGCCGCGAGCGTTCAGGCCGCCGAGCCCGCCGCCTGCCAGACCGTCCGCCTGTCCGATGTGGGCTGGACCGACATCACCGCGACCACGGCGACCACCGCCGTGCTGCTCGATGCCATGGGCTACAAGAGCGACGTGAAGATCCTGTCGGTTCCGGTGACCTATGCGTCGCTGAAGAACAAGGACATCGACGTCTTCCTCGGCAACTGGATGCCGACCATGGAAGGCGACATCAAGGCCTATCGCGAGGATGGGTCGGTCGAGACCGTGCGCGAGAATCTGGAAGGGGCGAAATACACCCTTGCCGTGCCGAAATACACCTATGACAAGGGGCTGAAGTCCTTCGCCGACATCGCCAAGTTCAAGGACGATCTTGATGGCAAGATCTACGGCATCGAGGCGGGCAATGACGGCAACCGGCTGATCATCGACATGATCGAGGCCGATACCTTCGGGCTCAAGGGCTTCGAGGTGGTGGAAAGCTCCGAATCCGGCATGCTGGCGCAGGTGGCCCGCGCCGCCAAGCGCAAGCAGGACGTGGTGTTCCTCGGCTGGGAGCCGCATCCGATGAACGCCAATTTCGAGATGGCGTATCTCGATGGCGGCGATGACGTGTTCGGTCCCAACTATGGCGGTGCGACGGTCTACACCAATGTGCGCGCCGGCTACGTGGCCGAATGCCCGAACGTCGGCCAGCTGCTGAAGAACCTCAAGTTCTCGCTGGCCATGGAAAACGAGATCATGGGCGCGATCCTCAATGACGGCGAGGAGCCGGAAAAGGCCGCAACCGCATGGCTGAAGGCCAACCCGGAGGCGTTCGACGGCTGGCTTGAGGGCGTGACCACCTTCGACGGTGGCGATGCCAAGGCGGCGGTGAAGTCGGCGCTCGGCCTCTGAGCCTTTCAGATGACAGGTGCGGCGCGCCGGTCTTTCCCCGCGCGCGCCGCACCTTCCTGAGAAAAGAACCCGATAAGACAGAAAACGAAGGACGGGCCTGAACGTGGAGTGGCTGACCGAGAACAAACTGCCGATTGGCGCGGGGGCGAAGGCCCTGGTCGACTGGCTCACCGACAATGCCTATTGGCTGTTCGACGGCATCTCGCTGACGCTTCAGGCGATGATCGACGGGATCTTGTGGCTGTTGCAGACGCCGCCGGCGCTGGTGATCGTGCTCTTTGCCACCGGCCTTGCCTATCTGGTCCGGCGCAAGCTCTCCTTCGCCCTGTTCGTGCTGGCAAGTCTGCTCTTGATCATCAATCAGGGCTACTGGGAAGAGACCACCGAAACCCTGTCGCTGGTGATCGGCGCTTCGCTGGTGTGCATGATCGTCGGCGTGCCGCTCGGGGTTGCCGCCGCGCATCGGCCCAAGCTGTTCGCGGCCATGCGTCCGGTGCTCGACCTGATGCAGACCATCCCCACCTTCGTCTATCTGATCCCGGCGCTGATCCTGTTCGGCCTTGGCATGGTGCCGGGCCTGATCGCCACGGTGATCTTCGCCATTCCCGCGCCGATCCGCCTGACCCAGCTTGGCGTGTCCTCCACGCCGACCCAGCTTCTGGAGGCGGGCGAGGCGTTCGGCGCCACCCGGCGGCAGTTGCTCTGGAAGGTGGAACTGCCTTACGCGCTGCCGCAGATCATGGCCGGCCTGACCCAGACCATCATGCTTTCCCTGTCGATGGTGGTGATCGCCGCGCTTGTCGGCGCCGACGGGCTGGGCGTTCCCACCTTGCGCGCGCTTAACACGGTCAACATCGCCAAGGGCTTCGAGGTTGGTATCGCCATCGTGCTGATCGCCATCATCCTCGATCGCTTCTTCCGCACCAATGCAGCAGGAGGGCAGGGCTGATGAGCGAGCCAATCGTTTCCTTCCGCGATGTGGATATCGTTTTCGGCGATGATCCTGAGAGCGCGCTGCCGCTGGTCGATGCCGGTCAAAGCCGGTCGGACATTCAGGAAAAGACCGGCCAGATCCTCGGCGTCGCCGGCGCCAGCTTCGACATTCACGAGGGCGAGCTGATCGTGCTGATGGGCCTGTCCGGCTCGGGCAAGTCCACCCTGTTGCGCGCGGTCAACGGGCTCAACAGGATCACCCGCGGCGAGGTCGCCGTTCACGATGGCGACCAGGTGGTCAATCCCAGTAGTTGCTCCCCGGCCGAGTTGCGGCATCTGCGCCGCGGCCGCATCGCCATGGTGTTCCAGCAATTCGCCCTTCTGCCCTGGCGCACCGTGGCGGAAAACGTCGGTTTCGGGCTGGAGCTGGCCGGCATGCCGTCCCGCCAGCGCACGGCCAAGGTGGCCGAGCAGCTCGAACTGGTCGGCCTTGCCGAATGGGGCGGCAAATACGTGCATGAACTGTCCGGCGGTATGCAGCAGCGGGTGGGGCTTGCCCGGGCCTTTGCCACCGATGCGCCGATCCTGTTGATGGACGAACCGTTTTCCGCGCTCGATCCGCTCATTCGCGACCATCTTCAGGATGAGCTGCTGGCGCTTCAGGAAAAGCTCAACAAGACGATCATCTTCGTCAGTCACGATCTCGACGAGGCGGCGAAGATCGGCTCGCGCATCGCCATCATGGAGGGCGGCCGGGTGATCCAGCTCGGTACCCCGCAGGAGATCGTCCGCAAGCCCGCGACCGACTATGTCGCCGAATTCGTGGCGCATATGAACCCGCTCGGCGTCCTGCGCGCCCGTGACATCATGCGCGCGCCGCTGTCGGAAGACACGATCAATGGCGAGCGCTGCCCGCCGCGCACCCCGGTGCGGGAGGTGATCGAGCTGAAACGCCGCTCCGCCGATCCTGTGGTGGTCGAGGATGGCGGCAAGGTGATCGGGCTGATCGGCGAGGCGGAAATCCTTGATTGCCTGCGGTAGAGCTCCGGCGTTGCCGGGCGGTCGCTACTTGCCGGTGACGGCCGAGCGCGGCGCGGGGCCGAAAGTCGCGTCCGCTCGCCGCCGGCAGATCAAGGCCATGGTCACCCCGCGCGCGGCGAGGAACAGGTCGAACGCCAGCCACAGGCCGTGATTGCCGAGCAGGGGCGCCAGTGCGGCATAGGCGGCGAGATAGACGATGATGGAGGCGAGCATCATGTTGCGCATGTCCCGCGACCAGGTCGCGCCGATGAACACCCCATCCATCTGATAGGCGAGCGCGCCAAGAAGCGGCGCGGCGGCGGCCCAGGGCAGGTAGTCCATCGCCGCCGTGCGCACCTCTGGCGCGGTGGTCATCAGGTGGAGCAGCCAGCCGCCGCCGGCGTAGAACACCAGCGCGGCAAGCAGCGCAAGGGCAAAGCCCCAGATCAGGCACAGCCGCACCGACCGGTCGAAGGCGGGACGGTAGCGGGCGCCAACCGCCTTGCCCGCCAGCTGTTCCGCCGCCGTGGCGATGCCGTCGAGAAAATAACCGCCGATCAGCAGGAACTTTTCCAACAGCGCATTGGCGGCGAGGATCGTGTCGCCCTGCACCGCCGAGCGGGAGATGAAGAAGCCGACGGCGAACAGCAGCGCGAAGGAGCGGATCATGATGTCGCGGTTGAGCGCGACCATCCGCAGGAACCGGCGTTTGTTGAAGATGCGCACGCGGCTGGGCAGCGGTCCGCCGCGAAGGGCGCGGGCGGCCAGCGCCGTACCGGCAAGCGCCGCCACCAACTCGCTGACCACCGTCGCGGCGGCGACACCGGCAACGCCCCATTCAAGCTGCAGCACAAACCACAAGGACAGGGCGATGTTGAGCCCGTTCAGCCCGCTTTGCAGCACCAGCGCGGTGCCCGCCTGTCCCCGGCCGATGAACCAGCCAAGAAAGGCGTAGTTGAGAAGGGCGAAGGGAGCGGACAGCACCCGAACGAGGAAATAGGCGGTGGTCGCCTGTTTCACCGCCTCGCTGCCCCCCATCACCCAGAGCCCGGAGCCGAGCACCGGGCCGCGCAACAGCACGACCAGAACGCCGATGCCGAGGGCAACGAGACAGGCGCGATAAAGCACTGCCCGCTCTTCCTTGAGATCGCCGGCACCCACCGCCTGGGCGGTCAGCCCGGTGGTGCCGGAGCGCAGGAAGTTGAAGGTGGTGAACACCAGATCGAACAGGATGCCGCCAAGGGCGATGCCGCCCAGCAGCGCCGCGTCGCCGAGCTGGCCGATCACCACCGTGTCGACCAGCCCGAGCAGCGGCGTCGACAGATAGGCGAGGGTCATCGGTACGGCAATCGCCAGCACCGTGCGGCTGCTGACGTCGAACGGGCGCACCACGTGGCGGTCTCTGGCGGGCGTGAGGGTGTCCAAGAAGGGATGCTTTCGGCGAACGGGGCGGGAGTCGATGGGGCGTGACGCTAGCGAGCAAACGGGAGACGGTCAAACCGGGCATGGTGCTTGCCGGCGGGATCGGTGGTCCTGTTGCCCCATGCTTGCGTATGCCGCACATAGTCAGAGCATCGAACCGCCACCGGGGGAGGGGATCCGCCCATGCCGCTTGCCATTGTCCATCATCCAGCGTTTTGCGCGGACATGCCCGAGGGGCACCGGTTTCCCATGAACAAGTTCCGCCGCGTCGCGGAGCAGCTCGTGGCCGATGGGTTGGTGGCGCCAGGCGGGTTTCACGTGCCCCGTCCCGCGCCGGCGGCCTGGGCGGCGCTGGCCCATGAGCGCGCCTATGTGGATCAGGTGTTTTCCGCCGATGTGCCGCGCGCGGTGGCCCGCGAGATCGGCCTGCCGATGACCGAGGCGGTGGCGTTCCGCGCCCGCTGCGCCACCGCTGGCACCGTGCTGACGGCAACGCTGGCGATGGAGCGGGGCATTGCCTGCAACACCGCCGGCGGCAGCCATCACGCCCGGCGCGCCCATGGCGCGGGCTTCTGCGTCTTCAACGATGTGGCGGTGGCGATCCGGCTTGGCCTCTCGGTCGGGGCGATCCGCCGGGCGCTGGTGATCGACCTCGATGTGCATCAGGGCGACGGCACGGCGGATATCCTGACGGGCGATCCGGCGGTGTTCACCCTGTCGGTGCATGCAAGGCGCAATTATCCGGTGCGCAAGCGGGCCTCGACCCTCGATATCGCCCTTGAGGATGCGACCGGCGATGTCGCCTATCTGGCGATGCTGGCCGAAACGCTGCCGGGCATCCTTTCCCGCTTTCGCCCCGATATCGTCTTCTACAATGCAGGTGTCGATCCGCATGAGGAGGACCGGCTTGGCCGGCTGTCCCTGAGCGATGCCGGGCTGGAGGCGCGTGACCGCTATGTCATCGGCGCGGTGCGGCGGCTGGGCATTCCCCTCGCCGGGGTGATCGGCGGCGGTTATCTCGATGACATCGACCGGCTGGCACGCCGCCACACGATCCTGCACCGGGTGGCGGCGGAATTTGTGTGAACTGGGGGCGTCAGTCGTCCCGGCCCATGCTCAACAGCCGCAGCACCAGCCACACGGGAAGGACCACCACCGCGCCGAGCACGAAATAGCCGCCAAGGCGCCCGAGCGCCTCAAAGCCCATGGTCCACAGATGGCGGATGAAGGAGATGACACCGTCGAACAGGTCGAGCGGGTGCAGGTCGAGCGCGGAAAGCAGCACCCCGACGACGAAGGACAGGAACAGAAGGCGCAAGAGCACCCGCAAGGGGGAACCACCGATAAAGCGTTCGAGCGAGGTGTTGGACATCAAGGTTCCTGTCGTTCATGGGCGTGGCGTGCATCGGCGGCCGGATGGGGCTGCCGGGGCCGCTCTGCGAGATGTAGGCGCAAGCCGGGCTGCAATCAACGCCGCAGACGCGCGCGACGGGCGATTGGTCGAGGTGGGCGGTGAGATGTGATCTCCGGCACAGGCGGCGGGCCTCCAAGCTGCCACATTGCCGGTTGAAGACGGGCCTTGCGATCCATCGCCTCATGCGGTGTCATCGCAAGCGACGTCTTGACCGTGATTCGGCCTCTCATCGAGGCGGGTGCGAAAACGTCCATTCCGATCAGATCCTTCGCTGCGCGCAAGATGGCGCGGGCGCCGGATCGCTTCATTTGCCAGGGATTTTCCGAGCGCATGAAAGCCTTTTCTCTCGTTACCGCAGTCCTTCTCGGCCTGGCGTCGGCCGTGGCCCCGGCCGCCGCCGGGGGCGACAAGCCGCAGATTGCCGGGACATGGCGCATCGCCGCCCTTGCCACCTCCGGCGGCGCGCTGGTCGATCTCGATCTTGCCCTTGCCGCGCGCACCGAGGTGGTGGTCGACCGTCATGGCCTGTGGATGGCGTCCGCCGGCTGCAACCGGCTGCGCGGCACGCTGGAGCAGGATGGCCTTGATCTCAAGGTGTCGGACAAGGTGATGGCGACGCGAATGGCCTGTGAGGGCGTTGCCGGCGATCTGGAGCGGCGGTTCCTGAAGTTCTTCCCCGCAGCGGTCAAGGTCGACGGCATGCCGCAGCGCCTGTTGTTGCGCGATGGCGCTGGCGCCGCCGTGGTGCTTCTGGTCGGCAAGTAACCGGTTCCGCCTCCCTCTCCGCGTCTTCCCGGGTAAGCGTTCGCGCGACCCGGGATCGGCGAGCCACGGCCTGTCGGTTCCGGTCTTCTGAAAACGTTGGCCGTCCAGCTCCCGGCTCGGGGATGGGGTGCCCCTCCAAAAAGCTCTGGCCCATACGCTGACGGGCGGCCAATGGCCGCCCGTCTTTGTGTGCCAGCTGCTGCCGGTTCCGGTGCGGATCAGGCGGCCTTCTGTTCCTCGGCGGCTTTTTCCGGCGCAAACCGCGTGTAGAAGCGCTCGTCGGTCTTGGCCATTTCCCGCAGCAGCTTGTTCGGCTTGAAGCGCGGCCCCCATTTCTTGGTGAACTTGCGGCACAGCTCGACGAAGGCAGCGGTGCCCATGCCGTCGATGTAGGAGATCGTGCCGCCGGTGAAGGGCGCGAAGCCGAAGCCGAGGATCGACCCCACATCCGCCTCGCGCACGTCGGTCAGGCATTTCTCCTCGAAGATCCGCGCGGTCTCCAGCGCCTGCATCACCAGGAAGCGCTGCTTCAGCTCCTCCACCGAGAAGGCGGAGGCGGGCTTCGGCTTGCCGGTCACCTCCGGGATGCCCGGCCACAGCGACTTGTCGCGGCCGTCGTAGTCGTAAAACCCCTTGCCGTTCTTGCGGCCGAAGCGTTCACGCTTCACCACCATCTCTTCCAGGATGTTGTCGAGCGGCCCTTCCACGTATTTCACGCCAAGGTCCTTGCGGGTGGCGGAGACGATCTTCCAGGCCAGATCGAGTGCGACCTCGTCGCCGAGCGACAGCGGGCCGACCGGCATTCCGGCCATCCGGCCGCAGTTTTCGATCATCGCCGCCGGCACCCCGTCGGCCAGCATCATCAGGCCTTCGCGAATGTAGGTCATCACCACGCGCGAGGTGTAGAAGCCGCGCGAGTCGTTGACCACGATCGGCGTCTTCTTGATGGCCTTGATGTAGTCCAGCGCCATGGCCAGTGCCTTGTCACCGGTCTTGTTGCCCATGATCACTTCCACCAGCATCATCTTGTCGACCGGCGAGAAGAAATGGATGCCGATGAAGTTCTTCGGCCGTTTCGAGGCCTCCGCCAGCGAGGAAATCGGCAGCGTGGAGGTGTTGGAGGCGTAGATCGCCCGCGGCTTCAGCACCGCTTCGGCCTTCTCCGTCACCACCCGCTTGATCTCCCGGTCCTCGAACACCGCCTCGATCACCAGATCGCAATCGGCGAGAAGATCGTAATCCGCCGTCGGCGTGATCCGCGCCAGAAGTTGCTCCTTGTCCTCGGCGGTGGCGCGACCGCGCTGCACCGCCTTGCTGACGAGCTGGTCCGAATGGGCCTTGCCCTTGTCGGCCGCTTCCTGGTCCCGGTCGATCAGCACCACGTCGATGCCGGCCTTGGCGGTGACATAGGCAATGCCCGCGCCCATGAAGCCGGCGCCGAGAATGCCGATCTTGCGGATCTTGTTGGGCTTGATGTCCGCCGGTCGCCGGGCGCCCTTGTTCAACTCCTGCATGGAGACGAACAGCGAGCGGATCATGGCCGCCGCCTCCGGGGATTGCAGCACATGGGCGAAGTAGCGGCTCTCGACGGTCAGCGCCTGATCCATCGGCAGTTGCAGCCCCTCATAGACCGACTGCAGGATGCCGCGTGCGCCCGGATAGTTGTCATGGGTCTCGCGCCGGTAGATGGCATTCGCCGCCGGCCAGAACTGGAAGCCGGCGGGCGAGTAGATCGGACCGCTCGGCAGCTTGAAGCCCTTCTTGTCCCAGGGCTTTACCGGATCGACGCCATCCTTCAGCATCCGCACGGCGGTCGCCACCAGCTTTTTCGCCGGGGCGATCTCGTCCACCAGCTTCATTGCCTTCGCCTTGTCGGCGGTGAGCGTCTTGCCCTGCAGCAGGAACTGAAGGCCCGGCTGGGCCTCGGCCATGCGCATCACCCGCTGGGTGCCGCCGGCGCCGGGGAACAGGCCCACCTTGATTTCCGGCAAGGCCATCTTGACCGCATCGCCCTCGGCGGCGACCCGGGCATGACAGGCCAGCGCCAGCTCCGTCGCCCCGCCCATGCAGGTGCCGTTGATCGCCGCGACGAACGGCTTGCCGCAGGTTTCCAGCTTGCGGAAGATCAGCGTCAGACGCCGGGAGCCGTCGAACAGCAGCCGGGCCGCGCCCTCCGGATCCTTGCTGCGCTGGCCGTGGAACTCGCGCAGCAGTCCTTCCAGCATGGTCAGATCGGCGCCGCCGGAGAAGGTCGGCTTGCCGGAGGTGATCACCGCGCCGGTGATGGCCTCGTCCTCGGCGACCCGGTCGACGATCGCGTCCAGGTCGTCCATCACGGTGATGTCGATCACATTCATCGACTTGCCGGCCATGTCCCAGACAATGTGGGCAATGCCATCGGCGTCGACGTCAAGGGTGAAGTTCTTGTAAGTCATAGGGTAATCCTCCGCGTCCGCCGTCACACTCGCTCGATGATCGTCGCCGTGCCCATGCCGGCGCCGATGCACAGGGTGACCAGCGCGGTGTTGAGATCGCGCCGCTCCAACTCATCCAGCACCGTGCCGAGGATCATCGCCCCGGTCGCCCCGAGCGGGTGGCCAAGGGCAATGGCGCCGCCGTTCACATTGACGATATCCGCGTCGAGATCGAAGGCCTGGCGGTAGCGCAGCACCACCGAGGCAAACGCCTCGTTGATTTCGAACAGGTCGATGTCCTTTAGCGACATCTTCGCCGAGGCGAGCAGCTTTTCGGTAACGTCCACCGGCCCGGTCAGCATCAGCGCCGGTTCGGAGCCGATGTTGGCGAAGGCCTTGATCCGCGCCCGCGGCGTCAGCCCGGCCTTGCGCCCGGCGCGGCGGTTGCCGATCAGGATCGCCGAGGCGCCATCGACGATGCCGGAGGAATTGCCCGCGTGGTGCACGTGGCGCAGCTTTTCCAGCTCCGGATGCGCCTGGATGGCGACCGCGTCGAAGCCGCCCATCGCGCCCATCATCTCGAAGGAGGCATTGAGCGAGGCCAGCGACTGCATGTCGGTTTCCGGACGCATGTGCTCGTCGCGGTCAAGGATCGTCAGACCGTTGATGTCCTTCACCGGGGTCACCGAGCGGGAGAAATAGCCCTGGTCCCAGGCATGGGCGGCGCGGCGCTGGCTCTCCGCCGCATAGGCGTCGACATCGTCGCGGCTAAAGCCGTATTTGGTGGCGATCAGGTCGGCGGAAACGCCCTGCGGCATGAAATAGGAGGGAAGGGCCACCTGAGGATCGACCGGCCAGGCACCGCCGCTGGCGCCGATGCCGATGCGGCTCATGGATTCCACCCCGCCGGCGACCACCAGGTCATGCTGGCCGGACATCACCTGGGCCGCGCCGAAATTCACCGCGTCGAGGCCGGAGGCGCAGAAACGGTTGATCTGGATGCCGGGGACGGACTGGTCGTAGCCGGCGGCGAACACCGCCGCGCGGGCCACATCGCCGCCGGCCTCGCCGATCGGGTCGACGCAGCCGAGCACCACGTCGTCCACCTGTGCGGTGTCCAGCGTGTTGCGGTCGCGAATTTCCTCCAGCACGCCGGCGGCGAGCCGCACCGCCGGCACTTCATGCAGGGAGCCGTCCTTCTTGCCGCGTCCGCGCGGCGTGCGAACATGATCGAATATCAGTGCATCGGCCATGAAAGTCTCCTTGTTGAACTAATGGGTGCGAGGGGCCGGCGGCTACAGGCTGCGGGCGATCAGCACCTTCATGATTTCATTGGTGCCGGCGTAGATGCGCTGTACGCGGGCATCGGCGAACAGGCGGGAAATCGGATATTCGTTCATGTATCCGTAGCCGCCGAAGAACTGCAGGCATTCGTCCATCACCTTCGTCTGAAGGTCGGTGGTCCAGTATTTGGCCATCGAGGCGGTGACGCTGTCGAGCTGGCCGGCGACGTGGCGGGCGATGCAATCGTTGACGAACACCTGACCGATGGTGGCCTCGGTCTTGAGTTCCGCCAGCTTGAACTGGGTGTTCTGGAAATCGAGGACCCGCTTTCCGAAGGCCTTGCGCTCCTTGACGTAAGTGAGGGTGAGGGCAAGGGCGCGCTCGATCGCCGCCATCGCCTGCACGGCGACCAGGAGCCGCTCCTGCGGCAGTTGCTCCATCAACTGGTAAAAGCCCTGGCCCTCCTCCGGCCCGATCAGCGCATCGGCGGGCACGCGCATGTCGTTGAAGAAAAGCTCCGAGGTGTCGTTGCCCTTGAAGCCGAGCTTGTCGAGATTGCGGCCACGGCGGAAGCCTTCCACCGTGTCGGTCTCCACCGCGAACAGCGATACCCCCTTGGCGCCGGCGGACGGATCGGTCTTGGCGACGACGATCACCAGATTGGCGAGCTGACCGTTGGTGATGAAGGTCTTGGAGCCGTTGAGGAGGTATTGGTTGCCATCACGCACGGCGGTGGTGCGCACCGCCTGCAGATCCGATCCCGCGCCCGGCTCGGTCATGGCGATGGCGCCGATCAGCTTGCCCGAGGCAAGTCCCGGGAGCCAGCGTTCCTTCTGCTCCGGCGAGCCGTAATGCTGGATGTAGGGGGCGACAATCGCCGAATGCAGGGCGATGCCGAAATGGTCGAAGCCAGCAAGGCCGAGCCGGCGGATGATCACCGCGTCATGGGCGAAGCTGCCGCCGGACCCGCCAAGCTCTTCCGGCGCGGCGGGGCAAAGAAAGCCGCCCGCGCCGGTCTTTTCCCAGGCGGCCCGGGTGACGCTTCCGGCCTCGACCCAGCTTTCATAGTCGGGCGCGATGTCCCGCTCCAGAAACCGGGCGAAGGCGTCATCAAGCAGCGTCAGGTCTTCGCTCATCCAGGCTGGCGGCGGCACGAGTGGTGCTGTCACGTCATTTTCCTCCCGAAAAGGACGGCGGCGGCGCCCGGTTGCCGGACAACCGGTCCGGGCGCTCATGTGATGTGGGGTGAACCCGGCGGGCGGGAAAGGCCTAGAAGGCCTCTGCCGCCAGGCTCATCATCGTGTCAGCGCCGGCCTCGATCCGGGCACGGCGCACGCCGGTCTCCGGCATGTGCCGCTCCATGAAGTGGCGGGCCAGCGTCAGCTTGGTCTCGTGGAAGGTGGGATCGCTCGCCCCGCCATCGGCCAGTGCCTTGGCCGAGCATTTGGCCATCCGCGCCCACATGAAGCCAAGTGCCACCGTGCCGAACAGATGCATGTAGTCGGTCGACCCGGCACCGGCATTGTCCGGCTTGGCCATGGCGTTGTTCATGAACCACATGGTGGCCTGTTGCAGATCGTCGAGCCCGGCCTTGAGCGGGGCGAGCAACGGTGCCAGATCCGCGTTCTCGCTGTTTTCCTTCAGGAACGTGCCGACCTCGCCGAAGAAGGCCATCACCGCCCGGCCGCCGTTGCGCGGCAGCTTGCGGCCGACCAGATCCAGCGCCTGGATGCCGTTGGCACCCTCGTAGATCATGGTGATGCGGGCATCGCGCACGAACTGCGACATGCCCCATTCCTCGATATAGCCATGCCCACCAAGCATCTGCTGTGCGGCGACTGCATTGTCGAAGCCGGTGTCGGTGAGCACGCCCTTGATGATCGGCGTCATCAGGCCCATGTGGTCGTCGGCCGCCTGCCGCTCCGCCTCGTCGTCCGAGCGGTGGGAGACGTCCGATTGCAGCGCGGTCCACAGGACCAGCGCCCGGGCCGCCTCGTTGAAGGCGCGGATCGACATCAGCGTGCGGCGTACATCCGGATGGACGATGATCGGATCGGCCGGGCCGTCCGGGTTGCGGGGACCGTCGAGCGCGCGGCCCTGCAGCCGGTCGCAGGCATAGGCGACGGCGTTCTGATAGGCGACCACCGACTGCGACAGGCCCTGGATGCCGACCGCCAGCCGCGCCTCGTTCATCATCACGAACATGGCGTTCAGCCCGCGATGCTCCTCGCCGACCAGCCAGCCGGTCGCCCCGTCATAGTTCATGACGCAGGTGGCATTGCCGTGAATGCCCATCTTCTCTTCCAGCGCGCCGCAGGAGACCGGGTTGCGCGCGCCCGGATTGCCGTCGGCATCGGGCAGGAATTTTGGCACCACGAACAGCGAGATCCCTTTGGTGCCCTCTGGCGCGCCCTCGATCCGGGCCAGCACCAGGTGGACGATGTTCGAGGTCAGGTCGTGTTCGCCGGCGGAAATGAAGATCTTCTGGCCGGAAATCTTGTAGCTGCCATCGCCCTGGGGCACGGCCTTGGACTTGATCAGTCCCAGATCGGTGCCGCAATGGGGCTCGGTCAGGTTCATGGTGCCGGACCATTCGCCGGCGGCCAGCTTGGGCAGGTAGAGCGCCTTCTGCTCCTCGGTGCCATGCACCATCAGCGCGGCGGCGGCGCCCTGCGACAGGCCCGGATACATGCCCCAGGCCAGGTTGGCGCTGGAGATGAACTCCTGAATGATGCTGTTGAGGGTGGTCGGCAGCCCCTGGCCACCATAGGCCTCGGGCATCGACAGGGCGATCCAGCCATTGTCGCGATAGGTCCGGTAGGCTTCGTCAAAGCCCTTCGGCGTGGTCACCGAACCATCGTCCTGGCGGGTGCAGCCTTGCTTGTCGCCCACGGCGTTGAGCGGCGTCAGCACTTCCTCGCAAAAGCGCGCGCCCTCGCCAAGAATTGCCTCGATCAGATCGGGCGTCGCCTCGCCAAAGCCTGGCAGGTTGCTGTGACGCTCGAACCCCAGAACGTCGTTCAGCAGAAACAGGACGTCCTGAACTGGCGCTGTGTAACTCGGCATTCGCGTCGCCCTCCCGGCATGTTCCGCAGCCCGTCCCATGGGCCGCCTTGTCTTTGAGGTTTACGTTTCCGTAAACGTCACCTTGGGGGTTATACGGCGTGGAGCAGAGCGGGGCAAGATGCAACCTCGCCGATTTCCCGCTCATTTTGCATGGAAGCCGGCGATCCGGGCCGGAAAAAGGCAGAAATCCCGGAAAAACCGGCCCGGTTGCGCGCGTCAAAAAGAGTTTTCCGCAAATTGCGGATGCAACCAAAGGGGGAAGGTGTGTGGGAGAGGGGGCGACCTGAACCGGCCTGAACCGGCCGAAGTGTGATGACAAAGCCTCCCGGGGGAGGGCGTCCTCCCGGATGCCGCACAGGCGAAGATCCGGGACCGGAGAGCCACGGCCTCTCGGTTCAGTCCCTTGAAAACACGCCTCTTCTGGCTCCCTGATCCCGGGGCGTGCCAAAGCTTGCTCGGGATCGCGCCGAGCGGAGGTCAAGGCGGTTCTCCCCCAGGCATCGCCCCGCCCTCCGCGTCCTCCCGGACGCAGCAAAGCGAAGATCCGGGATCGGGGAGGCACGGCCTCTCGGCCCCAGTCTATTGAAAACGCAAGCCGTTCGGCGCTCCGGCGCCCGGGGCGCGCTGATGCGTGCCAGGCAGACGCCGAGAGGGAGGGGGGCAGAGGCGCTTGCGAGCAGTTACTCGCCCGTCTCGTTTTCCTTTTCCTTGAGCATCCCGGAGACGATCTCGACGGTGCGCCCCAGCTCCTCGATGGCCTGGTCGATGTCGCGGCGTTGCTGCACCAGGACGTCGATCTGCTCCTGAAAGCGGGAGAGGGCGACCCGAAGCTGAGTGACCTGACCGTCGCGCAGGTCATAAAGGTCAAGCATGTCGAGGATTTCCGCCAGCGAGAAGCCGACCCGCTTGCCCATCAGCACCAGCTTCAGCCGGGCCCGGTCGCGGCGGGTATAGACCCGGTTGAGGCCGTCCCGCTTCGGGTTGATCAGCCCTTTGTCTTCGTAAAAGCGCAAGGTGCGCAAGGTGACGCCGAATTCCTTCGCCAGATCCCCGATGGTGAAATGGGTCTTCTTGGTGGAATCGTCCTTGGCTGCGACGGCTTCGACGATGTCGTTGTTGACCGACAGCGCTTCACTCATGGGGCGGATCCTTGTTGATCGTCTTGTTGCGATGCGATGTGCATCGGTGTCCGGCGGGAGGCGGTGCCTTGTGTCGATGACGCAGCTCCTCCCGGAATGGCGGGCGGCGGGTGCCTGCCGCTTCTGCCTGCCATTACGTCACCTTCAAAGCCAATATATTCCGCAAACGTAAGCGTCAAGATCGAACTGTTCCGGACCGGTGTCGCGCGGTGCGGCGGGGCTCTGCTTGCGCAGTGACGCGGGGCTGCAAGTTTACGCTGCGTTTACCATAAGTTTCTGCCCCTTAACGGCCTGTTTACCATAAGCGGCGACAGTTTCATGAAAGGTCCCTCGGATCGCGCGTCGTCGCGGTGTCGTCCGGACGAAAATCATTCTTGCGTCGCAAGGCGCGCCCAACTCAGGGTAACGAGGACCGAACATGTCCTGGACTGCGCGAAACAGCGATCACCGAGGCGGCGAGATGGATGCCGGTCCCGACCGCGAGCCGGGACGGGCCAGCAGCGGATGGGCCGGCGATGCGTGGTACGAACCGCAGCACCGGGCACCCTTGTGGCAGCGCGAGGCCAGTGCCTCGGCGCAGGCCAGCGACGATGGCGGCCGGACCGACCGGGCGCGGGCACGCGACCAGTTGTCCGATGTTGCCGATGCGCTTCAGCGTTTGATGGACGTTCCCGCCGCCACGGTCGAGGTCGCCGCTCCCAATCGCCAGGCCCGCCGCGCGGCGGCAGCGCGGGCGCGCGGTGAGCGCGGCGCTTCCGAGCGGCAGCAGACACCGCCCGTGGCACCCGTCCCGGCGGATGCGCGCACCAGCCGTATCGAGGCGGTCTTGAAGGCGCTCGACCGGCTTGATCGGCGGGTGGACGATCTTTCGCATGCCGCTCCGGCGCAAGAGCGCGCACCGCAGCCTCGGCACACTGCCGAGCGGGCACCTTCGCGCCTCGACGGCTATGCCGCTGCCTCAGCTTTCCAGGGCGATGATCATACGTCCCGGCGTCAGGACGAGCGGCCCGCAGAGTTGCTTCGCCAGCGCGTCGCCCGTGATGAGGACCGCCGTTCCGATCGCTACGCCGGTGAGCGGTATCGAGACGATGGCTATGCCGGCCAGCGGCCGGCGACCGGTGGCTATGACAACAGCCGCTATGTGCCGCATCGTGACGCCGCCAGCCAGAACAGTGACCACTACCGGGACGACCGCTCCCGGGATGAGCGGTATGACGACGACCGGTATGGCGGCGGCTATGGCCATGGCCGGGCCGATGCCGCCTTCGCTCCGTCCCGCCCCCGTGAGGCTGTCGATCTGGCATCGGATCCTGGCGCGGGGCTGCGCCCGCTGTTTCAGGACCTGTCGCGCAAGATCGAGGCTGCCCGCGCGCCGCAGGAAGAGGCGCTTGGCGTCCTGCGTCAGGATATCGGTGCCCTGCGCGCCGTACTGATGGAGAGCCTTGCCAATGACCGGAACCGCGCCGCCCCGCGCGATACGGGCGAGTTGCGCCGCCTGTCCGACGCGGTGGAGCGCATGCGGGCGGATCGCTCGGACCTGCATCTCGCCCGGGAGCTGCGCGCCGAAATCGGCGACCTGCGCGCCCTGATCGGGCAATCGAATGTCGATGGCATGCTGAAGTCGCTGGAAAGCGGCTATGCCCATCTGGTGCAGCGGCTCGATGAGCTGGCGCGCGGCCAGGCCGATCCGCAGCTTGTGGACACGCTTTCCCTGCGCCTTGGCGACATCGAAGGCGCTCTGCGCATCGTGCCCCGGGCCGACCAGTTGATGGCGCTCGACGATCGGGTCGCCGATATCGGTCACCGGGTCGAGGAGCTGGTGCGTCGCTCGGGTGGCGAGGGGCTGGGGTCCCTCAAGGCGGAAATCCGCGCCGTGCGCGACGTGGTCGAACAGATCGACGTGCGCGATCTGATCAGTGGCATCGATGAACGGCTGCATGCCCTGTCCGACCGGTTCGATGCACTCGACCGGCTGGCGGAGGACCAGCGCAACATCTTCCATCGGCTTGATGCGATGGAAGACCGGGTGCCGAGCGCCGGGACCTTCGACCGTCTGCAGGACCGGCTGGAGCAGATCTCCGGCATGTTGTTCGAGGATCGGGCGGCACGCGAGGTCGAGCCGGATCCGCGTCTTGACGAGCGTCTGGGCGAGATTGCCGGCCGCTTGCAGCGGATCGAGAACGCGCGGCAGATGCCGCCGAGCTACGATGCCGCCTTCACCTTGCTGGAAAAACGCCTGATGGCGATTGACGGCAAGATTGATGCGATGGAGCGTCCGCAGCAGGTGACGCTGTCGTCCGAAGGCCAGCAGGCGGCAATAGAAGCGGATCTGATCGCCCGGCTGGAAGCGGGCATTGCCCGGCTCAACGACCGTTTCGAACACAGCAGCGGCAGCGGCCCCGGAGCGTCGGAGCTGGAGGCGCTGCATCGCGAGATTGCGGATTTGCGCGAAAGCGTGTCCCGCCCGGCGCTCAGTGCCGATCTTGAGGCTCAGCTGCGCGACCTCGCCCAGGCGGTCGGTCGTGGCGCGGTGTCCGACGATGCCAGCGTGCTGGCCCAGGTGGAGGACAAGATCGCCGCGCTTGCCGGCAAGCTCGATGCGGCGGAAAGTGGGTTTGCCCGGCTCGATCAGGTTCAGTCGCAATTGGCAGGCCTTGGCGGTTCCGGTGCGGGCGCCGATCCGAACGCGGCGATCGCTGACGCCCTGCGGACCGATCTGCACCGGCTGATGGACGCGGCGACCAGCTCCGAACAGCGCACGCGCGATACCATGGACAGCGTCCAGGACATCCTCGCCTCCATCAATGCCCGGCTGTCGGCGCTTGAAGACCCGATGGGCGAGGCAGGTTCGGTCCGCTCAGGCGTGTTGCACGACGATGACCGGCCGCTGGAGCCCGGTTCGGGCAAGCCCGAGCCTCGGGAGAAGCCGCAGGCCAGGGCGCGGATGGAGATGCCGTTGGCGGCGTCGGTCCGGCCCTCGGCACGCGATGACGCGGCGCGCCGTGCTGCGCAGCAGGCGGCGGGCGATGGTTCGGGCAAGGATGCGCGGGACCGCAAGGCTGATTTCATTGCTGCGGCCCGCCGGGCGGCTCAGGCCGCCTCCGCCCAGGCCGGGGAGCCGAAGACGGCACCTGTTGCCGGGCAGGGCGAGAGCGGCGGGACGGCCAAGGCAACCGCTGCCGGCTGGCTGCGTTCGCGCCTTGCCGGACGGCGCAAACCCGCCGCTGGAGAGGAGTCGGTTGCGGCGCCCTCCGAGCCCCGCGTTGAGGGTAGCGTTGGCGAGGATCGCCGCAGCGGATCGCGTAAGGCGGCAGCGACTGCGCCGCTGCGCGTCGATCCGGCCATGGATGACCTGCGGGCCGAGCCACGGACCAAGGATGCCGAGACGCCGGCCGCCGCTGATGACACGACCAGGAGCGGCCGCAGCCTGTTTTCGCCCGGTGGCCGGCGGGCGGTAATGCTCGCCGCCGCCGCGGTGGTGATTGCCATTGGCGCACTGCAGATCTTCAAGCAGGCAGGACCGGGCGCCTCCGATCCTGCGGCAGGCGATGCCCCGGCGGTTGCCGAACGCACCATCGAGGGCGAGGCGGTGGAGACCGCGCGCGCCGCAGCGGATGCGTCTTCCGGTCCTGCTGCGACGGAGGCGGTCGGGCCCGCGCGCGCCAGTGCCACGACGGCACCGGCCAGTGCACCGGTCAGCGCACCGGCCGGCCCGGAGGCTTCGGCACCGCAAACCAGGCAGGCGAGCGCCGCGAGCGGCTCCGCGCAAGGAACGGCGGAGTCCCTGGCAAATCTCGGTACGCCCGGGGTGGCCTTCGCGCCGCCGGGCGCGGCGAGCGGCGCCTTCGTGCCGGAGCTCGACAGCATTCCGGCCAACCGTTTCCAGGCGCGCGCACCTGGTGCCGACATCAGCAACCTGCCGACGGAGGTGGGGTCCGTGGCGCTGCGTCAGGCGGCAGCGGCCGGCGATCCGGCGGCCAATTTCGCCATCGCCGTGCATTATACCGAAGGCAACTCGGTCAAGCCCGACCTTGCCAGAGCAGTGGAGTATTACGAAAAGGCAGCGCGGGCTGGGCTCGCACCGGCGCAATACCGGCTTGGCAGCCTTTATGAAAAGGGCCGCGGCGTGGCCCGCGATCTTGCCAAGGCGCGTGAATGGTACGGGCGGGCGGCGGAAGCGGGCAACGCCAAGGCGGCGCATAATCTGGCGGTGCTCTATGCCGAAGGCCTGTCGGGCGAGCCGGAATTCCGCGATGCCGCCTACTGGTTCAAGAAGGCTGCCAACTTCGGCCTTGCCGACAGCCAGTACAATCTTGGCATCCTCTATGCGCGCGGCCTCGGTCTGGAGAAGAACCTGATCGAAAGCTACAAGTGGTTCGCACTGGCCGCGCAGCAGGGCGACCGGGACGCGGGCAACAAGCGTGACGAACTGGCGAACATGCTGTCGAAGGAAGAGTTGGCCGAGGCACGGCTGGCGGTCGAGACCTGGAAGCCGGCGCCGCGCGATCCGGCGGCGAACGAGGTCGACATGAAACCGGCTTGGGATGCGCCGGCGGAGACCGTCTCTCGGGCAAACCTGACGATGGATCCGGTCGCGCTGGTGATGCAGGCGCAGGAGCTGCTGATCAAGCGCGGCTTCGATCCGGGCACGGCGGACGGGCGCGTGGGGCCACGCACCCGCGAGGCGGTGCGGGCCTTCCAGATGACCGCTGGCCTGCCGGTCACCGGAGAAATCGACGCGGCGCTTTTGAAGGCGCTTGCCGCTCAGGCAATCTGACCGGCAAGGGCGATCTGACGGGCAAGCTCCGTTCGTGCCGGCAAGGGGCCGGCATGCCGGCCGGGAGGAAAGCTGCGATACGCGGCATTCGGCGTTGACAGCCGTTCCACGACAGCGCTTTATCTTTGAAGAGTGCTGTCTTTCTAGGGGGTTGCGGTCACGATTCCGTGTTCACCCGCTGGCGGGGAGGAGCCGGCGCCGTCTTTTGGAACGTCAACGGAAATCGGTTGACGTTCCAAAAGACGTCCGTTTCAGGCAAACTGAAGGATGCCTCCGCGCCGCGGCCAGGCGCGGCGGATGTCACTCCAGGGCTTTGGCGCTGGGCCTTGCGCTCTTCGTCGGGGCTGACCGTTCCAACGACCAACATGCCGCCCGCGCCAGGGAGCGGCGAAGCCGCCGGTGTCTCGTGCAAATTTATCTGCCCATCGCCGAATTGCCCGTCAACATGTTCATGTTGTTCGGGATGGGGGGCGCCGTCGGGTTCCTGTCCGGCCTGTTCGGCATCGGCGGTGGCTTTCTGCTGACCCCCTTGCTGATCTTCTCCGGCATTCCGCCGGCGGTCTCGGTGGCGACGGTGACGACCCAGGTGGTTGCCTCCTCCGCCTCCGGCGTCGTTGCCTATTGGCGCCGCAAGATGATCGACTTCAAGCTGGCGGTGATGCTGCTGGTCGGCGGTGTGATCGGCTCGGCGATAGGTGTGTGGCTGTTCGACGTGCTGCGCAGCCTCGGGCAGCTCGATCTGGTGATTTCCCTGTCCTATGTCACCTTCCTCAGCACCATCGGCGGGCTGATGCTGGTGGAATCCCTGCGCTCCATGGCGCGGCGACGCTCGGGCGCCCTGATGCCGGCGCGCAAGCCGGGCCAGCACAACTGGGTGCATGGGCTGCCGTTCAAGATGCGCTTTCGCCAGTCGCGTCTTTACGTCAGCGTGATCCCCATTGTCGTGCTCGGGGCGATCATTGGCTTTCTCGGCGCCGTGCTCGGCATCGGTGGCGGCTTCATGATGGTGCCGGCACTGATCTACCTGCTCCGGGTTCCGACCAATATCGTCATCGGCACCTCGCTGCTGCAGATCCTGGTGACGATGGCGGCGGCGACCTTCCTGCATTCGGTCTCCACCCATTCGGTCGATATCGTGCTGGCGTTCACCCTGATGGTGGGCGGGGTGATCGGTGCCCAGTTCGGCGCGCGCATGGGGCAGAAGCTGCGCGGTGACCAGCTCCGTCTCTTGCTCGCGCTGCTGGTTCTGGCGGTGGGCATGCGCTTCGCGGTCAATCTGCTGATCGAGCCTGAGGAGCTTTATTCCATCTCCGTTGTCGAGGAGGTGGCATGATGCGGCGCGTGTGCTCCTTTTTGCGACGTCAAGCCGGCGGAGCGCTGGCCGGCGCCCTTGCCCTTGCCCTGATCCTCCTCCCGGTTTCCGGCAAGGCGGAGAACCTCGTGGTTGACCTGTCCGATGACACGATCAACATCGAATCCAATTTCACCGGCGCCAACATTGTCGTCTTTGGCGAGATCGTCCGCGACGCGGCCACCGTCGGCCGGCCCGAGCCCTATGACCTCGCGGTGATCGTCTCCGGACCGCAAACCCGGGTGACCACCCGGCGCAAGGGGCGTTTTGCCGGGATCTGGGTCAATCGGGATGCGGAAACCTTTCTGGAGGTGCCCAGTTTTCTCGTCACCCACACGTCAAGGAGCGCGAACGAGATCGCCCCCCGTCCGGTGCTGGAGCAGCACCGCATCGGCCTGTTCAATCTCAATCTGCCGATCACCGGGGACTCCGGTGTGCCGATGAGCGATCGCGACAACTTTCGCCGGGCCTTCCTGCGTCTGCGCGTGGACAGCGGTCTTTATGCGGAGCGGTCCGGGGTGATCGAGTTTCTCAGCGATACGCTGTTTCGCACCACCGTGCCGCTGCCGGCCAATGTGCCGGTCGGCAATTATACGGTGACCACCTATCTGCTGCGCGGTGGGGCCTTGCTGGCCTCCAATGAGCAGTCGCTGGTGGTCGCCAAGACGGGGTTCGAACAGCTCACCTACCGGCTCGCCTACAATTACGCGGCCCTTTATGGCCTCCTGGCCATTGCCCTTGCGGTGTTCACCGGCTGGCTCGCCGGTGTGATCTTCCGCCGCGATTGAGGGGGCTTGCTGAGGGGGGCGCTCAGTCCTTCACCAGGCGCGAGGCGGTGAAAGGGTAGAGCCGCGCCTCGCCCAGCATGAACACGGAAAAGGCCTGGGTCGGGAAAATCTCTGTCCAGGCTTCGTCGAGCACGTTGAGCCCGCCGGTGAAGACGCCGAAGGCCGGCAGCACCAGCCGGTGGCCGTTGGTGGCGAAGCAGGGGCGGCGCACGGCACGGCCGTAGCGGCGCACCCGCGCCGCCGGGTGCAGATGGCCGGAAATCTCGCCCGGTTCGGCATCGGCCCGCGGCTCATGGCGGAACACCAGCCCGCCGAGTGCCACCTCTTCGGCCGTCTCGC
This sequence comes from Stappia indica, assembly GCF_020177335.1. Classification (GTDB taxonomy): domain Bacteria; phylum Pseudomonadota; class Alphaproteobacteria; order Rhizobiales; family Stappiaceae; genus Stappia; species Stappia indica_B. Next base: position 428,691 of record NZ_JAIVMG010000003.1, read on the forward strand.
CGCACAGACCGATCGGGGCGATCGGATCGTGATTGCCGGTGACCCAGATCCATTCCCGCCCAAGTTGCAGGGTGGTCAGCATGGCGCGGTAGCTGGCGGGCAGCCGGTCGGAACCATCGGCATCGTGAAAGCTGTCGCCAAGGGCGATCACCCGGCGCGGCTGGAAGGCCTCGATCACCTCGGCAAGCTTTTCCAGCGTCGCGGCGGTGTCATAGGGAGGCAGCATCACGCCCTTGCGGGCAAAGCTTGAGGCCTTCTCGAAGTGCAGGTCGGTGACGATCAGCGTATCGCCGTCGGGCCACCACAGGGCACCGCTGTCATGCAGCCCAACCAGTTCGCCCGCGATTGAAATATCGTGGCAAACAGGCGCGAAACGGCGCGTCTGTAGCTGGGCAGAAAACGACCTCACCGCATAGCCTCCCTGACAAGATCGTCCGCTGCATCGGCCAGAAGGGCTTCCTGAGCATCCCCGAAAATCGGTTCCTTGCCGATATCCAGCAGCACCGGAACCGCCAGGGGAGAGACCCGGGAAAGCGCAGCGTGTGCGATTTGATGACGGATTCGCCGCAAGAGTTGCCCCAGGCGGGAAATGTCCAGCAGCCCCGTCGCCGCATCCTGCCAAGTGGCCTGAAGCAGGATGTGATTCGGTTCGTGCTGGCGCAGCACATCGTAGATCAAATCTGTCGAAACGGTTACCTGCCGTCCGGATTTTTCCAGCCCCGGATGGCGTCGTTCGATCAGCCCGGCGATCACCGCGCAGCTTCGGAACGTGCGCTTCATCAGGCTGGAACCGGCCAGCCAGGCATCCAGGTCGTCGCCCAGCATGTCCTCGTCGAACAGCGCATCGAGCGACAGCCGACCATCGCCGATCATCGCGCCGAGATCGCCGAGCCCCCAGATGCCGAGCGCATAGTCGCTGGCGACGAAACCGAGCGGGTGTGCGCCGAGCCGTTCCAGCCGGCGGGTGAGCAGCATGCCGAGGGTCTGATGGGCCAGCCGTCCCTCGAACGGGTAGCACACCAGATAATGCTTGTTGGCGCGCGGGAAGGTCTCCACCAACAGGCCCTCGCGCAGCGGCAGCCGGGAGTGCTGCCGCTGCAGCTCCAGCCAGTCGCGCACCTGCTGCGGCAACGCATCCCAGCTCTCCGGATCGGCCAGCATCTCGCGCACGCTGGCGGCCAGATAGGTCGAGAGCGGGAACTTGCCGCCCTGATAGGAGGGGATCATCGGCGCGTCGGAGCGGGCGCGCGACACATAGGCCTCGTTCTCGCGGATCGTCTCGAAGCGCAGGATCTCGCCGGCGAAGAGGAAGGTGTCGCCCGGGGCGAGCTGGTCGACGAACCATTCCTCGATCTCGCCCAGCATCCGGCCGCCGCGCCCCACCGGCGTGCGCCGGCCTTCGGCGCGCGAGCGCACCAGCCGCACCTTCAGCATCGGCGCCTCGACGATGGTGCCCACATTCAGCCGGTATTGCTGGGCAAGGCGCGGATGGGCCAGCCGCAAGCGGCCGTCCGGCTGTAGTTTCAGCTTGGCATAGCGCTCGTAGGTCCTGAGCGCATAGCCGCCGGTGGCGACGAAGGCGACCACCTGATCGAAGGCCTCGCGCGGCAGCGTCCGGTAGGGTTCGGCGGAGGTCACTTCCGAAAACAGCTCGTCGGGCAGGAAAGGGGCGGCGCAGGCGCAGCCGAGCACATGCTGGGCCAGCACGTCGAGCGCGCCGCTGCGCAGCGGCGGGGTGTCCTGTTCGCCCCGGTGCGCCGCGGCCAGCGCCGCCTGGCATTCCAGCACCTCAAAGCGGTTGGCCGGAACCAGGAGCGCCTTGGAGGGCTCGTCCATGCGGTGGTTGGCCCGGCCGATGCGCTGCGCCAGCCGGCTGGCGCCCTTCGGCGCACCCACATTGATCACAAGGTCCACATCGCCCCAGTCGATGCCGAGATCGAGCGAGGAGGTGCAGACGATCGCCCGAAGGCTGCCATCGGCCATCGCCGCTTCCACCTTGCGCCGTTGGCCCACATCCAGCGATCCGTGGTGCAGGGCGATCGGCAGCGTGTCCTCGTTGATCCGCCACAGGTTCTGGAACAGCGCTTCCGCCTGGCTGCGGGTGTTGACGAAGACCAGGCTGGTGCGATGTGCCTTGATGGTGCGGTAGATGTCATCGAGGGCGTAGCGGGCCGAATGGCCGGACCAGGGCAGGCGTTCGCCGGAGGCGAGAATGCCGATATCCGGCCGCACCCCGCCGTCCGCCACCACCCAATCGGCGAGGGCCCGGGGCGTGTCCGGCTCTTGGCCCACCAGATAGGCGCGCAGATCCTCCGGTTCGGCGACGGTGGCCGACAGGCCGATGGTCCGCAAGCCGGGGGAAAGCCTTCGCAGGGCGGCAAGACCGAGGGAAAGCAGATCGCCGCGTTTGGAGGTGACCAGCGCGTGCAGCTCGTCGAGGATCACCGTGTCCACATCGGCGAGCATCGCCCGGCCTTCGGGATCGGACAGAAGCAGGGCGATCTGTTCCGGCGTGGTCAGGAGGATGTCGGGCGGCTGCCGCTTCTGCCGCTGACGCTTGTGCGTCGGCGTGTCGCCGGTGCGGGTCTCCACCTTGATATCCAGCCCCATGCCGGAAATCGGCGCTTCCAGATTGCGGGCGATGTCGACGGCAAGCGCCTTCAGCGGCGAGATGTAGAGGGTGTGCGTGCCTGTCCGTGACCGGGCCGCGCCGGCCGTCTTCTTCTTGCGCCGCGACAGGGCAACAAGGCTCGGCAGGAACCCGGCAAGGGTCTTGCCGGCGCCGGTCGGGGCGATCAGGAGAACTGACCGGCCTTCTGCCGCCTTTTCCAGAAGGGCGAGCTGATGGGCGCGGGGATTCCAGCCACGCCCGGCGAACCAGTCGGAAAAGCGCTTCGGCAGCAAGGGATCGGCGCGGGCGTCCATGCGCCCAGAGATAAGCGTTGGCGGGCGGCGCGTCGAGAGGGTCGCGGCATGGCCACGCATCCGCAAAAGGCAGACCTGCGGAAGGAGTTGCGCCCGCAGGCCGCTGCCGTAAACTCGCCGCCATGAGCGAGGGCCATCTCCAGCTTGCCAGGGCGGGGCTTTATTGTCCGGCTGGCGGGTTTCACATCGATCCGCTGCGCCCGGTGGAGCGGGCGATCATCACCCATGGCCATGCCGATCACGCCCGCGCCGGTCATGGCGCGGTGCTGGCGAGCGCGGAAACCCTGGCGATCATGGCCGCGCGCTACGGGCCGGAGTTTGCCGGCCGCACTGAGGCGCTCGTGCCCGGAAAGCGGCTGTCCATCGGCGGTGTCGGCGTTTCGCTGCATCCGGCCGGCCATGTGCTCGGCTCCATGCAGGTGCGCCTCGACGTTGCCGGAAGGGTGACGGTGGTCTCCGGCGATTACAAGCGTCAGCCCGACCCGACCTGCGCGCCGTTCGAACCCGTGCCCTGCGATGTGTTCATCACCGAGGCGACCTTCGGACTGCCGGTGTTCCGCCATCCGCCGGCGCGAGCGGAGATCGGCCGGCTGCTGGCCTCGCTGGCGCTCTTTTCCGACCGGACGCATCTCGTTGGCGCCTATGCGCTGGGCAAGGCGCAGCGGGTCATCGCAGAATTGCGCGGTGCCGGATACGACCGGCCGATCTATCTGCATGGGGCGCTGGAGGCGCTTTGCGCCCTCTACGCAGCGCATGGGGTGGCGCTGGGGCCGCTGGAGAGCGTCGGCGAGCGCGGGCGGGAGCTGGCCGGCGAGATTGTGTTATGTCCGCCCGGGCAACTGGCGGACCGCTGGGCGCGGCGCTTCGGCGACCCGGTGCGCGTGGCGGCGAGCGGCTGGATGCGGGTGCGGGCATGGGCGCGTCAGCGCGGCGCGGAGCTGCCGTTGGTGATTTCCGATCATGCTGACTGGGACGGCCTGTGCGCCACCATCACCGAGACCGGGGCGGACACCGTCTGGGTCACCCATGGCGCGGAGGACGCTCTTGTGCATTGGTGCGGGAAACAGGGATTGAATGCCCGGCCGCTCAACATGATCGGCTATGGTGACGAGGATGGAATCGCGCGGTCGGATACCCTGTCCGGGCCGCGATGAAGGAATGAAAGGGCGGGCGATGGCTGAGGACACCGTGCCACGGGATGACAACGAGATCGCCAGTGAGGCGGAGGCGGCGATTGCCGAGCTGTTCGAGGCCTATAGCGCTGGCTTCGACGATTATGACGGCGAGGCGGTGGCCGACTGTTTTGCCTTTCCCGCTGTCATCTGGCAGTTCGGCAAGGGCAATGTCTTCGTCGATGAGGAGGACCTTCAGGAGAACATCGAAAAGCTGTTCTCCGCGTTGGAGAAAGAGGGCGTTGTCCGCTCCGAATATTCGGTGCTGTCGGCCCATGTCAGCGGCGAGGTGGCGCTGGTGTCGCTCGCCTGGGTGCAATCCGATGCCAATGATGAGCCGGTGTTCGAGTTCACCTGCCATTACCAGCTTCTGTTCGACGACGATGAATGGCTCATCGCCATGATCGTCAACGAGCACTGATCCCGGCGGGCGGGGCGGGAGATGCTGCGTTTCGCCGCCCTGCTCGACCGCCTGTCCAGCGAGCCGGGGCGAAACGGCAAGCTGGCGCTTCTGACCGACTATTTCCGCACTGCGCCCGATCCGGCGCGCGGCTATGCGCTGGCCATGCTCACCGGGTCTTTGCGCTTTCGCCATGCCCGCCCGGCGGTGCTGCGCGCGCTGGTGGCCGGGCGGGTCGATCCGGTGCTGTTCGAGCTCTCCCATGATTTCGTCGGTGATCTCTCCGAGACCGTCGCCCTGATCTGGCCGGCGCCGGAGGCGGCGGAACGCAATGCCCCGCCGCTGCCGGAGGTGATCCGCCAGCTTGCCGATGCCCCGCGCGGCGCGGCGGTAGCCGAGCTTCTGGCCGGCTGGCTCGACGGGCTCGACGAGACCGGGCGCTGGGCCTTGCTGAAGCTGGTGACCGGCGGCTTGCGCGTCGGGGTGTCCGCCCGGCTCGCCAAGACGGCGGTGGCCGGGCTGGGCGAGCTGTCAGCCGATGACATCGACGAGGTCTGGCACGGGCTGTCCCCCCCGTACGAGAGCCTGTTTGCCTGGGCAGAGGGACGTGCCGGACGGCCCGTCACCGATGATCCTGTGCCGTTTCGCCCGCCGATGCTGGCCCATCCGCTTGGCGAGGCGGATCTGTCCGGGCTCGATCCCGCCGATTTCGCCGCCGAATGGAAATGGGACGGGATCCGCGTGCAGGCGGCGGCGGCGCCCGCTCCCGGCGGCGGCAGCCGGCAGCGGCTTTACAGCCGCGGCGGCGAGGATATCACCGCCGCCTTTCCCGATCTGGTCGGCAGTTTCGACTTCGAGGCGGTGCTCGATGGCGAGTTGCTGGTGGTGATCGAAGGCGAGGTGTGCAGCTTCTCCATGTTGCAGCAGCGGCTCAACCGCAAGACGGTTTCGGCCCGGCTCCTGGAAAGCCACCCGGCGGCGATCCGCGCTTATGATCTTCTGTCGCTGGAAGGGGAGGACCTGCGGCCTCTGCCGTTCGACCGGCGCCGGGCGCTGCTGGAGCGTTTTGTCCATCAGATCGTCCATCCGCGCATCGACCTGTCGCCGCTGGTGCCGTTTGACGATTTCGCCGCGCTTGAGGCCGCCCGCGGCGATCCTGGCCTGTTGCATGGCGGGCGGGACGCGGCGGCCATCGAAGGGGTGATGTTGAAACGCCGCGCCGCGCCCTATCTGCCCGGCCGCCCCAAGGGGGAATGGTACAAGTGGAAGCGCGATCCCTACCGGGTGGACGCGGTGCTGATGTATGCGCAGCGCGGGCGGGGCCAGTACTCCTCGTTCTACTCCGACTACAGCTTCGGCGTCTGGCGGGAGGGGCCGGAGGGCGCGGAGCTGGTGCCGGTCGGCAAGGCCTGTTTCGGCTTGACCGATGACGCGCTTGCCGAGATCGACCGGTTCGTGCGGGCGCATACGGTCAATCGCTTTGGCCCGGTGCGCGAGGTGGCGCACGAGGCGGAGACTGGGCTTGTGCTGGAGGTCGCCTTCGAGGGGTTGAACCGCTCCAGCCGGCACAAATCGGGGATCGCCATGCGTTTTCCGCGCCTTGTCTGCCTGCGCCGGGACAAGCAGCCCCATGAGGCGGATCGGCTGGAAACCCTGTTGGCGCTGCTGCCGGCCTGCGACCGCAGCGCATGACGAGGCTTGATTGCCGCGCCGCCCCGTCGCAGGGTGGCCGCTGATTTGCCCGCCGACGAAAACGGATCTCTCATGCAACACGTGATCGACTATTTCTACACCCATGCCTCGCCTTGGGCTTATCTCGGCCACCAGACCTTTCTGGCGCTCGCCGATGCCCATGACTATGCGGTGCGGTTTCGCCCGGTGTTGCTCGGCCCGGTGTTTTCCGAGACCGGCGGCCTGCCGCTGGCCAAGCGGCATCCGGTGCGCCAGGCCTATCGCCAGGTGGAGCTGCAGCGCTGGCGCGCCAAGCGCGAGCTGCCGCTGACCCCGCGGCCGGCCCATTTCCCGACCAACCCGGCTCTGGCCGACCGGATCGCCCTGGGGCTGGCGATGGATGGCGGGCCGACCGGCGCGTTCTCGCAAGCCGTGTTCGAGGCGCTCTGGGCCGAGGACCGCGACATCGCCCGCGAGGAGGTTCTGCGGGCGATCCTTGAGCGGCTCGGTGTCGATGCCGACAAGGCGATCGATCATGCCAATGAAAAGGACTGCGTCGCCAGATACGAGCAGAATCAGGAAGACGCGGTCATGCTTGGCGTGTTCGGCTCGCCGAGCTATGTGCTGCATGGCGAGGTCTTCTGGGGACAGGACCGGCTGGACCTGCTGGACGATGCCCTGACGAGCGGGCGCGGACCCTATCTGCCGGACTAGCTGTGCCGGACGGTGTTTCACGGTGGAATTGCATGGTCGCGCTTTTGCCACGAGATGCTGTCATGCTCTGTCCTCAGATGCCCGGCCCGGAAGAGATCGGGCCGGCAACTGGCGAACGGAACGAGGAACAAGGACGATGCGTACGAAAGCCCTCGGATGGATGACCGTCGCCGTGATCGGCAGCGGGCTGGTCGTCGGACCCGCCATGGCCGACAGCGCGGACCGACCCTCTGTCGATCCGGATCGCTATGTGCTGAGCCCGGTGGGGGAAGACGGGTTTCTGCGGCTTGACCGGCAAAGCGGCCGGGTCGCCGAATGCCGCAAGGCGAATGCCCATTGGCGCTGTCTTGCCGTGCCCGACGCGCAACTGGCGATGGAGCTGGAGATCGAGCGGCTGACCCTTCAGGTGGCCGAACTGCGCGAGGAAAACGCGGCCTTGCGCGCCCGGCTCAAGGGCGGGCCGGAGAAGGACGGCAAGGGAAGTGGTGGCCTGTCGCCGGAGGACGAGAAGGAACTCAACAAGGCGCTCGACTTCACCGAAACGGCGATGCGCCGCTTCTTCGGCCTGATGAAGACCCTGCGCGAGGAGTACGAGGGGCTGCAATAGCCGCGCTGGCCGGGGTCGCCCGGAGCCCTTCCGGCGGCGTATGTCTCGCCGCCGCCGGGAGAGGGAGATCTGGCGCTATGCCTTCATGACGCTCTGGGCGATCGCGCTGCGCACGCTGTCCTCCAGCGGCACTGATTTCCGGTGTTCCAGATCCATGGCGATGACCACCGCGTCGCACACCGCTGCCAGCCGCTGGGTTCGTGTTTCGAACAGGTGATGGCGGAAAGAGAAGGTGGAGCGGGCGGCGCCGGTCAGCCCGCTGACGCACAGCACCGGCTCGCCGGGCTTGAGCGGGCTGGCCCAGACCAGCTTCATTTCCACCGCGACCCGGCCAAGCCCGTGTGTCTCCAGCCAGTCATCGGTCATCGGCGTCATGTTCCAGACATGGGCCGCCGCTTCGGTGAAGCGGGCCAGGGCGAAGGCATCGTCGGCGCGTCCGTCCGGTCCCGCGTGCCGGGGCAGCACGGTCGACCGGTTGACGATCCGCCCGCCGGCGGCCTGCAATTGGGCCGGGGACAGGGAGGTCACCTGCTGGGCGGCGGACAGCCCGCGCGGCAGGGCTACCTCGGGCATCGGCGCGCTGTGATCCTCGAACCGTCGGCGCAGCTCCCGCGCCATGCTTTCGGCCGGGGCGTAGCCATCCGTTGCCGTGGCGGCCAGCGCGCCATCGCGGCACCGCCGCAGCTCATGCACCACCGTCAGCATGTAGGGACCGTCGAAGGCCACATGTGAGCTGGCGATCAGCGCATCGCCCAGATGCAGCTCGCGATGGTAGCGCACATGGCGCGCGCGCCGGGCGCCGGCAAGCGCGTCGGTCAGCCCGGTGATCAGGCGGAACTGGCGGTCGGCTTCATCAAACCGCTCGAAATAGAACTGCACATTGAGGTGATTGTTTTCATCGCATTCCCAGCGGTTCACAAAGGAATACAACGTCTCGACAGCGGCCATTCACGGCTCCTCGGGAGCAAAGAGGGAAAGGAGAAGGGGACGAAGTGGGGAGGGGAAGCTGGCCCGGCTAGGGTTCGCCGAGCGCTTCATGCAGGAAGCCCTCGATCCGCCGGTTGCTGTCCGCGGCGATGGTCAGCGGGAACTGCTGGAAGACGTGGCAGCCATCCGGATAGAGGGCAAGCTCGGTGTGGTTGCCGGCCATACGCCAGCGCTCGGCCATGAACAGCGTGTCATCGAGCAGCGGATCGGCGGTGCCGACCACGAAATGGGCCGGCGGCAGGTCGGAAAGGTCGGCCATCAGCGGCGAGATATCCGGCAGGGCGGGATCATGCCCATGTGCGAGATAGTGCCGGACGAACATGGTCAGATCGCGGGTGTTCAATACCAGCTTTTCGGCTCCCCAGCGCCGGGCGCTGGGGGTCAGGCGCAGGTCGAAGCAGCCACAGCCGAAGACGACGGCCTTGTACGCGCTGGCCAGTCCATGACCGTCCCGCAGCCGGATCAAGGTGGCGGCGGCAAGATTCGCCCCGGCGGAATCCCCGCCCATGGTCAGCTTGTCGATGCCAAGTTCCAGCCGGCCCGTCTCCACCAGCCATCTGGCGGCGGTCTCGCAATCGTCGAGCCCTTGTGGATAGGGGTGTTCCGGTGCCAGCCGGTAACCGCAGGCCACACCGATCAGCCCGGTCGCCTCGGCGATCTCCTCCAGCCGCATGTCATGCTCGTCGGCGCCGCCCAGGGTCCAGCCACCGCCATGCAGATAAAGATAGGCGCCGGTCGCCGGCCGGGTGCGCGGGGCAAGGATCCGCAAGGGGATCTCGCCATGCGGCCCGGCGATCATCCGGGTGCGCGCATGGGAGGAGCGCTGGGCGGGCGGGAAGGGGCCGTTGCCTTCGGCCCGCCGCTCGCGGATCACCGCCGGCGGGAAGGACCATTGGTCCGGCAGCAGGGCGAGGCGTCTTGCAAGTTCGCGGTTGAAGCTCCGCGCCTCGTCATTCCCGTCGTCGGAGGGAAGGGGGTGAAAACCGGTGACAGTCATTCGGCCCGGGCCTCGATCTGCTATTGCCGCAAGGCGGCCATCACCTCGCGGAGTTCAAGAACCGGACCCTAGTCCGTGCGCCGGGGCCTGCCAAGCCCTGCCAAGCCCTTGAGGGGGCGAAAGGTTCTTTCGCCACAAACGCAATTGCAGCGCGCACCGTCCTCCAGGGGGCGGTCGCGTCAACCGCTTGCATGGCAGGGGCGACCTTCGCATACTTTGCCCCGTCAACGGGCAATGGTGTGTGAATGATGCAGCGACGCAGAGGCGAACCGGTTGAAACATGGACCTTCGAGGATGACGGGCTGACCTTGCGTCAGCGCATGGGCCGTCTGGTCGCAAGGACGCAAGGACGCGGATTTTATCCGGTCGGCCGTTGGCTTGACGACTGGCTGGCGGAACAGGGCGCGCGGGACGGCGAGCTGACCGTCTTCCTGCGGCACACCTCCGCCTCCCTGACGGTGCAGGAAAACGCCGATCCGGATGTCCAGGACGATCTGCTCGATGCGCTCGACCGGCTGGCGCCGGAAGATGCGGGCTGGCGTCATTCGATGGAGGGGCCGGACGATATGCCTGCCCACGTGAAAACGGTCCTGACCGGTGTCAGCCTGCAGATCCCGGTGGTTGCCGGCCGGCTCGATCTGGGCACCTGGCAGGATGTCTATGTGATCGAGCACCGCACCGAGCCACATCAGCGCAGCATGACCTTGCGCTATCTGGGCACCTGAGGGCGGCACCGCCGCGCCCCATGGACGGCGCGGCGACACGTAAATCTGGCGAAGCCTCAGAGCGTTCCGGTAAAGCGTCGGCCCGCCTCGACCAGGGCGGCGGCAATGCCCGGTTCGCTGGCGGCGTGGCCGGCGTCCTCGACGATGCGCAGTTCCGCTTCCGGCCAGGCGGCGGCAAGGTCGATGGCGTTTTTCATCGGCGTCACCACGTCATGGCGGCCGTGGATGATCACGCCGGGGATCTTGCGGATCCGGTCGACATTGCGCAGCAACTGGTCGTCATGCTCGAAAAAGCCGCCATTGGCGAAGTAATGCGCCTCGATCCGGGCAAAGGCGAGAGCGTAATGCGGGTCGTCGAAGGCGTTGACCCGGTCCGGATCGGGCAGCACCGACAGGGTGCTTCCCTCCCAGGTGGCCCAGCGACGTGCGGCGGCAACGCGCAAGGCGGTGTCCTCGCCGGTCAGGCGCTTGTGATAGGCGGTCAGGAGGTCGCCGCGTTCCTCGGCCGGGATGAAATCGCGATAGGCGGCGAAAAGATCCGGATAAAGCCAGCTTGCGCCCTCCTGATAGAACCACTGCAACTCGGCCCGGCGCAGCATGAAGATGCCGCGCAGCACCAGCGCGCTGACCCGCTCCGGGTGGGTCTGGGCATAGGCGAGCGCCAGCGTCGAGCCCCAGGAGCCGCCGAACACCTGCCAGCGGTCGATGCCAAGGTGCGTACGCAGCCGCTCGATATCGGCGACCAGATCCCAGGTGGTGTTTTCCCGCAGCTCCGCATGAGGCCTGGAGCGGCCGCAGCCGCGCTGGTCGAACAGCACGATGCGATAGATCTTCGGATCGTGAAAACGGCGCATGATCGGACCGGCGCCGCCACCCGGGCCACCATGCAGCATGACCACTGGCTGGCCGTCCGGATTGCCGCATTCCTCGAAATAGATCTCATGCAGATCGCTCACCTTGAGCTGTCCGCTGTTGTAGGGCTCCGGCAACGGGTAGAGCGAGGCGGTCATCGGGAGATCCTTTGTTGAAAAAAGAGAGGGCGGCGTCGCCATGTCAGCGCAGCAGCAGCGCGGCGGCGGCGGCGACGGCGGCGGCGGGCAAGGAAAGAACTGCGGTGGCGCAGAGCCAGATCAGATACGATCCATAGGTGGTGTGGTCGTGCCCCGCAAGCCGCTCGAACAGCGCGGCCGGAACCCCGGCCAGCACCACGGTGACGCCGGCGCCGAGCAGATAGGCGAGAAAGGCGATGAGCGGTGCGCTGGTGAGCAGCAGCCCGGGGGCGAGCAGGATGATGGCGGCGCTGGTCTGCGGCAGCAGCAGCGGGTTGAACAGCCCGTTGATGAGCGCCAGCCCGGCAATGGCAAGGATGATCGAGGAGCGGCCGGGCATGGTCAGCCGGCCTTCATGGTGAGGAGCCCGGCGGAGGCGAAGCCGGCGACCAGGGCCACCCGGACGATGATCAGCCAGATCAGCGTGAACGCCAGCAACAGGCCAGCGGGCACGCTGGCCGGGGTGACCAGGCGCACGGCGGCGATCGCCGGATCGGTCAGGCGGACAAACGCCCGCTGAATGAAATGGCCGCTGCCGCCGCCGAGCCAGGCGGTGAGCACGATGCGGCCGAGAAGGCTGTACATCAGGGCCGCCAGGGCGAAGTTCAGAAGATGAAAGATCCAGTCGGCCACGGTTCGGTCCGTTGTCGGGAAAAGGCCACGGGCGGCGGCGCCGCCCGTGGGTCGTGTCGGGTCAGGCGGTGCGGTCGCGCATCACCGGACCGCCCGAAGGGCGCCGGATATCGTCGATCAACGCCTGCACCTCGCTGGAGGGGGCCGGCGTCAGCAGGCTGACGAGGATGGTGACGACGAAGCCGATCGGCAGGCCGAAGACGGCGGCGGAGATGTTTTTCACGCCATACCACTCGGGCATGCCGCCATATTGGGTCATGACCAGATAGTAGAAGGTCACGCCAAAGCCGGCGATGATGCCGGCGATTGCCCCGGCGGAGGTGCAGCGCCGCCACCAGATGCCGAGCACCAGCACCGGGAAATTGCCCGCGGCCGCCAGCGAAAAGGCCCAGGCCACCATCGACAGGATGTCCGCCGGACGGGTCGAGGCCACATAGGCGGCCAGCACCGCCGCGCCGAGGAGCAGCAGCCGGGCGATCAAGAGGCGCCGGCTGGCCGGTGCGCGCCGGTCGATCATCCGGTAGTAGACGTCGTGGCTGAGGGCATTGGCCAGTGCCAGCAGAAGCCCGTCCGCCGTCGAGATGGAGGCGGCGAGGCCGCCGGCGGCGACGAGCCCGGCGATCACGTAAGGCAGGCCGGCGATTTCCGGGGTGGCGATGACGATCACGTCCCGGTCGATCGCCAGATCCGGCAGCCGCAGGATGCCCTGGTTGCCGGTGACCTCGGCGCAGGCGGCCTGTACCGCTTCGACCGAGGCGGCATGGGCGCCGCAGATGTCGACCAGCCCGAGCCGTCCGTAGGTGTAGATCCATTCCGGCAGCGCATCGAGCCCGGCGCCGATGACGTTCTGGTAGACCTCCAGCTTGGCGAAGGCGGCATAGGCCGGCGCGGTGACATAGAGCAGGAAGATGAACAGCAGCGACCAGCCGACCGAGCGGCGCGCGTCGCGCACCGAGGCGGTGGTGAAATAGCGCATCAAAAGATGCGGCAGCGAGGCGGTGCCGATCATCAGACAGGCGATCAGCGCGAAGAAGTTGAACGGATCCAGCGAGGTAAAGGGCGCAAGATGCGGCTTCAGCGTTTCCGCCGTGGCCAGTCCGCCCGCCAGCAATTGCTGTTCCAGAACGGTGATTTCCTGAAGCACCGCGCCATAGGTGATCTGGGCGATGGGCAGGCCGAATTTCTGCGCCGACAGGATCGCCACCGGCAGCATGTAGGCGATGATCAGCACGAGATACTGGGCGACCTGGGTCCAGGTGACCGCGCGCATGCCGCCGAGCATGGAGCACAGCAGGATGCCGGCGAGACCCACATAGATGGCGATTTCGAAGGGAATGCCGAGAAAGCGCGAGGCGATGATGCCGGTGGAGTAGATCTGCGCCACCACATAGGTGAAGGAGCAGGCGAACAAGACGACGATGCCGAGCAATCGGGCGAGATTGCCGCCGAACCGGGCGGCGAGGAAATCCGGCACGGTATAGGCGCCGAACTTGCGCAGGTATGGCGCGACCAGCACCGCCACCAGCACGAAGCCGCCGGTCCAGCCGAGCACATAGGCGAGGCCATCGTAGCCAAGCGCATAGAGCGTTCCGGCCAGGCCAACGAAGGAGGCGCCGCTCATCCAGTCGGCGGCGGTCGCCATGCCGTTGTAGATCGCCGGGACCTGGCGGCCGGCGACGTAATATTCGCTCACCTTCACCGTGCGGGTGACGATGCCGATGCCGGCATAGACCGCAAGGGTGAAGAACACGAACAGATAACCGATGATCCGGTCGGGAACGCCGAGCTGTTCCAGAACGGCAAGCAGGATGACGAAGGCGACGAAACCGCCGGCATAGGTGCCGTAGATCCGGCCCAGATTGTTGAGGAAGGTGTCTTCCGGGGACGGCAGTCTCATAGTGGCATCTCTCCCCGCACGGGTTCGGGTTCGGCGACACCGGCGTTCCGGTCAATCGCTTCCTGACGTCCGCAGAACCAGAAGATCAGCGCGACGAAGACCACGAGCGAGCCCTGTGCCGCCATGTAGAAGCCGAGGGGGAAGCCGGCGACGGTGATGTCGTTCAACTGGAAGACGAAGCCGTGCACCAGAAAGCCGAAGACGAACCAGACCGTCAGGGTGCCGATCGCTAGCCGCACTGTCCGTCCCCACCAGAGCGTCTCTCCCGGCGTGCGCTGCCTCGGGCGCTTTGCCATACGTGTTTCCTCCCTCTGCATTCCATCCTCTGCGCTTCGGTGCCCGGACCGGCGCCCGAACCGCACATGGCTCCTCCCATGAGCCTTGTGCGAACGCTAGCATCCGAAGCGCAATGATGTTTATACGACTTTCAGAAAGCCGAAATCTATGAGAATACGAAGGAAAGATGGCCTGTTTGCCGAAGGGCGCGCCGGCATCCGGCTTGAAGGTCCGATGACCCGCCGGCGGATGCGGCGTTCGGCCGGTGAGGTGGCGGCGATGCCGGTTGGCCTTGAAGCGCTGCGCGCGAGCGACAATAATGCGGCAGCTTGTGTCGTTTCGTTTGCGCAATTTAAGGGTGTGGAATCAGTGTCTTCGCGGTTCCGCTCGCAGTCCGCACGATACTTGCGCAACAAGCCGGACGAAGATGCCGGCGATGAGGGGAGGAAACACGGGTGACGGAAAGCGCGGCCTATCACTTTGTCATCGCAGACGATCATCCGCTGTTCCGCGGCGCCTTGCGTCAGACCATCGAGTTGCTCTACGCCGGCGCGACCATTTCCGAGGTCGGAACGCTGGAGGACGCGGCGTCCGTTCTCGACAGCCAGGATGAAATCGACCTGGTTCTACTGGATCTGTCGATGCCCGGCATGCGCGGTTTTTCCGGGCTGATGTATCTGCGGGCGCAGTATCAGGGCGTGCCGGTGGTGATCGTCTCGGCGACCGAGGACCCGCCGACCATTCGTCGCTGCATGGAACTGGGTGCCTCCGGCTTCATTCCCAAGTCGCTCGGCATCGAAGTGATTCGCGACGCGGTGGCCGAGGTCATGGAGGGGGGAACCTGGACCCCGCCGGATGTGGATCTCAGCGAGGAGGACGGCGAGATCGCCGACATGCTGCGCCGGCTGGCAAGCCTGACGCCGCAGCAGGTGCGGGTGTTGATGATGCTGTCGACCGGCCTGCTCAACAAGCAGATCGCCTATGAGTTGAGCGTCTCCGAGGCGACCGTCAAGGCGCATGTCTCGGCGATCCTGCAAAAGCTCGGCGTCGACAGCCGCACCCAGGCGGTGATCGCCGCCGCCAAGATCGAACAGGGGCAGTGGCCGGCGGTACCTGTGCGTTAGCGGGGCCTCCGCCTACGCACCAAGCCGTCTAGGGCGTCACCCGGGCTTCCGGGAGCGGATAACCAAGGCCACCGCGTGAGCCGAATTTCCCCTGGTGGCATTCGCTGCAGGCGGTGATCACATTGACCGCCATCGGCGCCCCGTTCGGCATGACCGCCATGTAGAACCAGTCGCCGGTTTCCGGCGAGCGGCCCGCCTCGACCTTCTGCATGATGAACAGCGGCCCCTTTTGTGCCTTGCCGTCGTCGTTGACGGCGAAGCTTTCCTTGGCGATCACCGTGCCCGGCGGAATGGTGACGTTGTCTTCCTTGAACTTCAGATAGTCCGGCGCGCCGATCTCGTTCACGTAGGTGAGCAGAAAGCGGCCGCCATGGAAGCCGGGGGCGGCGGGAAAGGTGCTGGCGGGCGCCCAGGAGCGGTAGTCATTGACGAATTCGGCGGGGATCCAGCGCTTGTCGCCGGTCTTGTAGCCGGCGAGCAGATCGTCCTTGAGGCAGTCGTAGACCGCGGCCGCCTCGGCGCCGGTCAGCTCGGTGCCGGCCTTGCCCGGATCGCAGGTGGCATTGGCCGTCCCGGCCATTCCGGCGGCTCCGGCCAGAGCACCGATCAGGCCGGCCAGCGCCAGCGGTCTCATACGGGATTTCATCGTGTCACGTCCTTCAGCTCGTGTGGCCCCGACAACGGTCACCGAACCCTGAGATGAAGGCATCTGCGTGGCAACACAAGGCTTTACACGGTCGCTTGATCGCTCGTGACATCTGTGGCCGTGGCTGGAGCGGGGGCCGGCGTGCCGCGCAGCCGCGACAGCAGCGCCCGCAGCGCGGCCGGCTTGACCGGCTTGTTCAGGAGCTCGATGCCCTTGGCCTCGGCTTCGGCCCGCACCGCTTGCGTGCGGTCGGCGGTGATCAGGATCGCCGGTAGGTGGGTATCGAACTTCCACCTGAGCTGGACCACCGCCTCGACCCCCGTTCCCTCGTCGAGGTGATAGTCGACGATCAGCACATCCGGGGTCTCGCCGCTTTCGTAGGCCTTGCGCTCCGCCTCGCGCGGATCGTGGGCGGTGGTCACGCGGCATTGCCAGCCGCTGAGCAGCACCCGCATGCCGTCGAGGATCTGCGGCTCGTTGTCGATGGCCATCACATGCAGGCCCTGCAAGGAGCCCGCCGGCGCACGGGGAGCCGGTGCGGCGGCGCGGGCGGGCAGGGCGGCGGCGGCCGGCAGGTCGACGCGGAACCGGGAGCCGGTTCCCGAGGCCGAGCGCAAGGACACCGGATGGTCGAGCACCCGGGCGATCCGCTGGACGATCGCCAGTCCGAGGCCGAGGCCGCGCGCCTCCCGGGCGCCGTCGTCGAGGCGCTGAAACTCCTGAAAGACTGCCTGAAGCTTTTCCTCTGGAATGCCGATGCCGGTGTCGATCACTTCCACGCAGATCCGCCCGGCGCGGCGCCGCACCCCCACCAGCACCCGGCCGGTGCGGGTGTATTTGATGGCGTTGGAGACAAGGTTCTGCAGCAGGCGGCGCAGCAGACGCCGGTCGGAACGCACGGAAACCGAGCTGGGCAGGATGCGCAGGTCGAGCGCCTTTTCGCGGGCGATCGGCTCGAATTCCATGCGCAGCGGATTGAGGATCTCGTCAAGCCGGAAGACGCTGACCTCGGGCTTGAGCACGCCCGCATCCAGACGGGAAATGTCGAGAATCGCGCCAATGATCTCCTCGACCGATTCCAGTGACGAACTGACGTTTTCCGCCAGATCGCGGCTTTCGCCGTCGCTGAAGCGCTCGGTCAGGCTGGAGGCGTAGAGCCGCGCGGCGTTGAGCGGTTGCAGGATGTCATGCCCGGCGGCGGCGATGAACCGGGTCTTGCCGAGATTGGCCTCCTCGGCTTCGCCCTTGGCAAGGCTGAGCTCCTCGTTGACGCGGGTGAGTTCCTGGGTGCGTTCGCGCACCCGCTTCTCCAGCGTCTCGTTGGCGCGGGCCAGCGCCTCTTCGGCCAGCACCCGCTCGGTGATGTCGGTATAGGTGGTGACGATGCCGCCGCCGGGCATCGGATTGGTGCGCACCTCCAGCACGGTGGCGCTGGAGCCCATCTGTTCCTGAAACGTGCGCTGACGTACCGCCAGCTTGTCGATCCGGTCGGCGACGATGGTCTCGACCGGCGCGTTGCCGTACTCGCCGCGCTTGGCGTTGTAGCGGATGATCGCATCCAGCGGCGTACCGACCTGACCGTATTCCGCCGGCAGGCCCAGAAGCTCGCGGAACTGCCGGTTCCAGCAGATCAGCCGCAGGTCGCGGTCATAGACGGCGATCCCCTGGCGCACCTGGTCGAGCGCGGTCTGCAACAGGTCGCGGTTGTACTGGATGGCGACCGTGGCATCGTCCAGGAGCTTCATCGCCCCCTTGCCGGTGGGATCGCGCCGCTTGATCAAGAGCGACAGCACCAGGCGGGAGGAGGCGGCGCCGATGGCGCTGGCGAGGATCTGCTCGGAAAACCGCAGGATCTGCGCATCGGCCGGGGCGGTCATGTCGGTCTGGAGGCCGCGCTCCCGGGCAAAGCGCTGGAACGACCGGTCGGTGCGTTCCTCGCCCAGATAGCGGGCGATGGTGGAGCGCAGGTCGCCCACGGTCACCGAGGTGCGCCACAGCCGCAGAACCGGTGTCGGCGACAGCTCGGAGGGCACGAAGATGTTGGCCTGGAGCCGTTCGAGCGGTTCGGGCGCGCGCGCCAGCGACACCAGGACGAAGACCACCAGATTGACCGAAAGGCTCCAGAACACGCCATGGGTCAGCGGGTCGAAGGAGAGCGAGAACAGCGCTTCGGGCCGCAGCAGCCAGATGCCGAACGGACCGTCGCGCAGGATCGCGTCCGGAATCAGTCCCGACTGGGCGAAGGTGGGCAGCAACAGGGTGTAGAGCCAGAGGGCGAAACCGGACAGCATGCCGGCGATGGCCCCGCGCGCGGTCGCCCCGCGCCAGATCAGGCCGCCGAAGAACGCCGGGCCGAACTGGGCGATGGCGGCGAAGGACAGAAGGCCGATCGAGGTCAGCGCGGCGGTGTCCCCGGCGGCGCGGAAATAGGCATAGGAGAGCAGCATCGTCACGAAGATCGCCGCCCGCCGGGTCAGCAGCAGCATCTGGCTCATGTCCTCGCCGGAGGAGGAGATGATGGCGTCCTCGCTGCTGCGGCGCAGCACCAGCGGCATGACCAGGTCGTTGGAGATCATGATCGCCAGCGCCACGGCGGCGACGATCACCATGGCGGTGGCCGCCGACAGGCCGCCGAGGAAGGCGAACAGCGCCAGCCAGGGGTGATCGGCGGCAATCGGCAGGGCCAGCACGTAGCTGTCCGGGTTGGCGCTGGGGTCGAGCAGGATCATTCCGGCGGCGGCGATCGGCATGACGAACAGGTTGATCGCCACCAGATAGAGCGGGAACAGCCAGGTGGCGCGGCGCAGCTCGGAGCTGGAGTTGTTCTCCGTCACCGTCACGTGGAACTGCCGGGGCAGCATTACGATGGCACAGGCCGACAGCAACGACATCACCAGCCAGTTTCCGCCCGACAACTCGCTGGACATGGCCGCCGTGACCTCCGGGTGCGCCGCGATCGCCTCGCTGAGGGCGCCGGGACCATCGTAGAGCCAGAAGGTGACCCAGATGCCCACCGTCAGGAAGGCCACCAGCTTGACCACCGCTTCCGCCGCAATGGCCAGCATCAGGCCTTCCTGATGTTCGGTCGCGTCGATGTGGCGGGTGCCGAACAGCCAGGCGAACACCGCCATGCCGATGGCGATGATCAGGGTGATGTCGTTGAAATAGGGCAAGTCCGGCCCGCCATGCTCCAGGTCGATCTGGGCGATCATGGTGGTGATCGACAGGGAGACGGCCTTGAGCTGCAGGGCGATATAGGGAATGACCCCGACCACGGCGATGATCGCCACCACTGCGGCGACCGACTGGCTCTTGCCGTAGCGCGCGCCGATGAAGTCGGCGATGGAGGTGATCCGCTCGCTCTTGGCAAGGCGAATGATTCGCCGCAGCAACGGGTAGCCGAGGGCGAACACCAGCATCGGGCCGACGTAGATCGTCAGGAATTCCAGGCCGCTGTGGGTGGCGGTGCCGACGGAGCCGAAGAAGGTCCAGGAGGTGCAGTAGACCGAAAGGGACAGGGCATAGATCAGCGGCCGGCCCTTGCCGGGGATCATCGGCCGGGCGCGCCTGTCGCCATAACTGGCGATTGCGAACAGCAGCAGTATGTATCCGAGCGCCGCGAAGACGACGACCCATCCCTGGAGCATTGTTGTTGGTTCTCCTCGCGGCCCTTGCCTCCGGACCGTGGATCGGACCACAGTTGCCCGGCACTGTCCATCGAGACGAAAGCGGGAAGGCGGAAAGCGGAAATGTTGCGCGCTGCACTGGAACGACTGCGCTGGCCCGGCCGCAAGGGGCGAGAGGCTGGACGGATCGGCGACCCGGGGGCGCTGCGCCGGGCACTGGCCGAACAGGCCGTCTACCTCGCCGCCCGCTCGGTGACCGAATACACCCGCATGCGCGTCGGCCGTCACTGGCCGCGCCTGTTCGCCGAGGACAGCTTCCAGCAGGCGCTGGAGACGGCCTGCCGGGACACCCGGCCGCTGGTGCTGTTGTGGCTGGCCCGCACCGCCGATCTGGCGCTCTCGGGAAGCGCCGCAGCGGTTGTCGCCGACGCGGGCCGGGCGGCGCTCGGTGATCTCGATTGTGTGCCGCTGGCTGGAGGCGCGCCTGTGCTGGCGCATGTGCGTGCCGAACTCGCGGCACTGGGGGCGGCGCCGCCGCTGCCGCTGACCGATATCGTTCGGCCGCGCGAGGCGGCGCTCTTCGTCGATGCGCTGCCGCTCGATCCGATGTTCACCGAGGATGACGCGGACACCATTCGCAACAGCCTGCGGCTTCTGCTCGCCGGTGCTTATGAGACCTTCACCCGGCAACTCAACGGGCCGGCCCTGGCGCATGCCGCCGCCAAACCGGCGTCAGAGCCGGTCTCAGGATGACCCGCCCCGCCGGCTGTCCTATGACCAAACCCTGGAGCGCTGCGTGTCCCCTGGTTCTTCAACACCGCTGATCGCCCTTGAGGCGGTTGTCTTCGACACTGAAACCACCGGTCTTGACACCGCCAGCGCCCGGCTGGTGCAGATCGGCGCGCTGACCGTCGCCAGCGGAGACCTGGTCGCCGGTGAGGAACACGTGCAACTGGTCGATCCCGGCACGCCGATCCCGGAGGCTTCCACCGGCATTCACGGCATCACCGACGAGATGGTGCGCGGGGCGCCCTCCGCTGCCGAGGCGATCGAGGGCTTGCGTGCCTTCGTCGGCGAGCGGGTGACGGTCGGCCATACCACCGGTTTCGATCTGGCGATCTTTCAGGCCGAAGCACGCCGTGCCGGCGCGCCGGCCTATCGCCCGCGCGGGCTCGACACCCGGCTTCTGGCCGAGGTCGCCAATCCGGCGCTGCCCGGCTACAGCCTCGACATGGTTGCCGCCTGGCTCGGGGTGCCGGTAGAGGGGCGGCATTCGGCGCTGGGCGATGCCCGGATCACCGCGCGGGTGTTCCTGGGTTTGCTGCCGCATCTGGCCGCGCGCGGGGTCAGGACCCTGGCCCAGGCCGATGCCGCCTGCCGCCGTCTGACGCGGGTGCTGGACGATCAGGTCAGCGCCGGCTGGGTCGAGCCGCCGGCCGTGGCCGCCGGGCTTGCGGCGGAAGGCGCCTTTGCCCGGATCGACACCTATCCCTATCGACACCGGGTGGGGGAGATCATGACGCCCGATCCGGTGCTTGCCGGCATGGGCGATACGCTGGGCACCTGCGCCGCGCGGATGGGCGCCCGGCGGATGTCCTCGCTGTTTCTGCGGGAGGGAGCGGGCACGGAGGAGGCGCCCGCCTCGCCGCCGCAGGTGTCCGCCCTTGGCATTATCACTGAGCGGGACGTGCTGCGGGCGCTCAGCGCCTATGGCGCCGCCGCGCTGGACATGCCCGCCGGCCGGTTCATGTCGCGGCCGCTGGTGTCGGTGCCGGCGGAGGCCTTTCTCTATCGCGCGCTGGGCCGCATGGCCGATCATGGCCTGCGCCATCTGGCGGTCGCCGATGAAGGGGGCGCGCTGGTCGGGGTGGTGGCGGCCCGCGATCTGCTGCGGCTGCGCGCCGGCGAGGCGCTGTCGCTGGGCGATGAGATCGATCAGGCGGAAACGGTGGCGCAGCTTGCCCTTGCCTGGGCGCGCCTGCCGGAGGTCGCCGCCAGCCTGCTGGGCGAGGAGGTCGGCGTCAACGACATCGTCGGCGTCATCTCCCGCGAGGTCGGGGCGCTGGTGCGCAGCGCCGGGCGGCTGGCGGAGGCGGAGATGATCGCCGCCGGCGCGGGGGGCGCGCCGGTCCCCTACGCCCTGCTTCTGCTCGGATCGGCAGGGCGCGGTGAATGTCTCCTCAACACCGATCAGGACACCGCGCTGGTCTATGCCGAGGCGATGGACCGGGAAGGGGCGGAGCAGTGGTTCGCCGCCTTCGGTGCGCGGGTGACCGAAATCCTCGATGCCGCCGGCCTGCCGCGCTGCCCCGGCGGGGTGATGATGGCGCGCAGCGAGTGGCGCGGCAGCATCAATCAGTGGTGCGAGCGGATCGATCTGTGGCTGTCGCGCTCCCAGCCGCAGGACGTGCTCAATGTCGGGGTGTTCTTCGACCTGCGCCCCGTCGGCGGCACCGCCGCGCTGGCGGAGGACCTGATGCGCACCGCCTATGCCCGCGCCCGGGGGCGCACCGGTTTCGCGCGCATGCTCGCCGGTGAGCTCGACAGCTACCGTCCGCCGCTGACCCTGTTCCGGCGGCTGAAGACGGTCGAGGGGCGGCTCGATCTGAAACGGGCGGTGCTGTTTCCCGTCGCCGTGGCGGCGCGCACCCTGGCAATCCACGAGGGAGTGCTGCTGCGCGAGACCCCGGCCCGCCTTGCCGCCATCGGCGAGCGCCATCCGGCGGCAGCCAGCGATCTCGCCGCGCTTGCCCGGGCGCGCGATCTGGCACTGCGCCTGTTGCTGCGGGCGCAGCTCGACGCGATCGCGGCGGGCGCCTCGCCCGGGGAACAGGTGAGCGCGCGGGAGCTGTCGCGCAGCGACGCCGCCGCACTGCGCGGCGCGGTGCAGGCCCTGGCGCCCTTGCCGGAAATCCTGAGGGGCGTTCTGGCCAATCGCTGAACGGGCCGATTCACGCCGCCGCCACACCGTGATAGACAGCAGATGCAGGAGGAACGGCCAGACATGCCGGAACTTGTGACACAATGGGATCGGACGGGATTGAGAATGCTTCAGGAATTCAAGAAATTTGCCGTCAAGGGCAATATGATCGACATGGCCATCGGCATCATTATCGGCGCGGCCTTCAGCACCATCGTGTCGTCGCTGGTGGATGACATCATCATGCCGCCGCTTGGGCTGGTGCTCGGCGGCGTCGACTTCTCCGATCTGTTCGTCGTTCTGAAAGCCGGAACCACCCCCGGTCCCTATCCCACCGTCGAAGCGGCAAGCGAAGCGGGCGCGGTGACCTGGAACATCGGCCTGTTCGTCAACGCGGTGCTCAAGTTCCTGATTGTTGCCTTCGCATTGTTCATGGTGGTCAAGAGCATCAACAAGCTGCGCCACAAGGAAGCGGAAGCACCGGCGAAGCCGGCGGCTCCGCCGCGCAACGAGGTGCTGCTGGCGGAAATCCGCGACCTTCTGAAGGAGCGGAGCTGAGGTCTGATTGGCGCCTTCCGCCGCCGCGCGCGGCGGGAGGGTGGCTTTTTTGCGTTTCTTGCCGGCGGGATCGGCGTTCAAGGTGTAGTGGATCATGACTGACTGTGTCGCGGCATTGCGTCCGCAAGCCCGCATGGCGCCCGAAAGCGGGATCGTCGAGGTGGTGAATTTCGCGCGTGAGCGCTCCGATCTGATCCCCTTGTGGGTGGGCGAGGGCGACCTGCCGACGCCGGAGTTCATTCGCCAGGCAGCGGCTGCCTCGCTGGCCCGGGGCGAGACCTTCTACACCTATCAGCGGGGCATCCCGGCGCTGCGTTCGGCGCTCGCCCGCTATCACCTCGCCCATTACGGCCGCGACTGGGGCGCGGAGCGCTATTTCGTCACCGGCTCGGGCATGCAGGCGATCCAGCTTGCCGTGCAGGCAGTCGCCGGCGAGGGGGACGAGGTGGTCTATCCCTCGCCGGCCTGGCCGAATTTCCCGGCCGCGGTGGAGGTGATGGGCGCGCGTGCCGTGCCGGTGCGGCTGGAGTTTTCGCAAAACGGCTGGTCGCTCGACCCGGAGCGCCTGTTCGCCGCCGTGACCGACCGGACCCGGGCGATCTATCTCAACTCGCCCGGCAATCCCAACGGCTGGGTCGCCGATCGCCAGACGCTCCAGACGATCCTTGACGAAGCGCGCCGGCGCGGCCTGTGGATCATCACCGATGAGGTCTACAACCGGATCATGCTGGACGGGTCGGCCCGGGCGCCGTCGTTTTATGACGTGGCCGAGCCGGACGATCTGATTCTCTACGTCAACACCTTCTCCAAGAACTGGGCGATGACCGGATGGCGGGTCGGCTGGCTGTCGGCGCCGCCGGCGATGGGACAGGTGGTGGAAAACCTGATCCAGTATTCCACCTCCGGTGTGGCCGAGTTCATGCAGCATGGCGCGCTCGCGGCCATCGAGCAGGGCGAGGCGTTCCTGCAGTCCCAGCTCGAACGCTCAAAGTTGGGGCTTGAGATCGTCACCGAAGCGCTGTCGGCCACCGGGCGGGTGCGTTTCGCGCAGCCGGCGGGCGGTTTCTACCTGTTCTTCGGCGTCGAGGGCGAGCCGGACTGCCGGGACCTGGCGTTGAAACTGGTGTCGGAAACCGGCGTCGGCCTTGCGCCGGGGCGGGCCTTCGGAACCGGCGGCGAGGGCTTCCTGCGGCTGTGTTTCGCGCGCTCTGCCGACGATCTGCGCCGGGCCGGTGAGCGGTTGCAGGACTGGCTGTCGCGTTGACGCCGCCCGCCGGGATGCGTTACGGATTTCTGCGTAAGCAATTCAACGTAACCTTGCGCGGGCGAATAGAGAACGGTGGTCATGGTATCGGCCGAAGGATCTGCGCTCACGACGATGCAAACGGGCCGATAAGCGATGGATGAAGACCAATCCGGGGGCGGCCCGGTTACACCGAGTGTGTCCGAGGCACGCCTGTCGAGCGTGCTCGGGACGGCGGTGGATGGCATCGTCGTGATGGACCATCAGGCGCGGATCATCTTGTTCAACACCGCCTGCGAGAAGCTGTTCGGCTACACGGCGGACGAGGTGCGCGGCCAGAACGTCAAGATCCTGATGCCGGAGGACTTCGCTCTCGCCCACGACCGGTTTGTGTCCAACTACCTCACCACCGGCGAGAAGCGCATCATCGGCATCGGCCGGGAGGTGCGGGGCAAGCATCGCGACGGCCGGGAGTTCCCGATCGAGCTGTCCGTCGGCGAGGCGGTGACCCCGGAGGGGCGGCAGTTCATCGGCATCATGCGGGATATCAGCGCCCGCAAGGCGGTGGAGCAGCGCCTGGCGCAGGCGCAGGCGCAACTGGTGAGCATGACCCGCATCAGCGCCCTCGATGAGATGGGGGCGGCCATCGCCCATGAGCTGAATCAGCCGTTGACCGCGATCATGCTCTACCTGCAGGCCGCCAAACGGCAGGCCAGCTCCGGCAGCGGCGCCGATTCCAAGCTGGTGGAGATCGTCGACAAGGGCGTCAACGAGGCGGAGCGGGCGAGCAAGATCATCCAGCGCATGCGCCGGTTCGTGGAAAAGCGCGAGCCGGAACGGCGTGCGGTGTCGGTCGCTCCGCTGATCCGGGAGTGCCTGGAGCTGGTGACCCTCGGCAACGCCTGTGACGGGGTGGCTTTCTCCATTGATGTTGAGGACGATCTGCCGCAGATCAGCGCCGATCCGGTGCAGGTACAACAGGTGCTGGTCAATCTCATTCGCAATGCCCTGGAGGCGGTGCGGGCGGTCGAGGACAAACGGGTCTCGGTCTCCGCCGGCGTGCGGGAACGGGATATGATCGTTCGTGTGTCCGATTCGGGCGGAGGAGTGCCCGCCGAACTGGTGCCCAATCTCTTCAAGGCCTTTTCCGGCTCGAAGAAAAAGGGGCTGGGGCTTGGCCTCGCGATTTCCCGGTCGATTGCGCAGAACCATGGCGGGGATCTCGCCGTGGAACAGGCGGGAAGCAAGGGCGGCGCGGCCTTCGTGCTTCGGCTGCCGCTTTATGCGGTGAGCGCCTCCGCGGATGTGCAGGGCGCCGGACAAGAAATGGAAGGATCGTCTGAATGACATCGCAGCCGCATTTGATTCACATCGTCGACGATGATCCGGCGATTCGCGACGCCCTGTCCCTGGTGTTCGACCTCGGCGGGTTCCGGGCGGAATCCTTCAGCGACGGCGATGCCTTCCTGTCCTCCATCGGCGCTACAGATCCGCAATGCGTGATTCTCGACGTGCATATGCCGGGGCAGTCCGGGATCGACATCCTCAAGCGCTTGCAGGAACGCGACTTCTCGGTGCCGGTGTTCATCATCTCCGGGCAGGGCGATATTCCGATGGCCGTGGAGGCGATCAAGCAGGGCGCCCATGACTTCATCGAGAAGCCCTTCGATGCGGACACGGTGCTCACCCGGGTGCGCGAAGCCATCGAAGCGAGCCAGAAGAACGCGGAAAAAGCCGGTCCGGCGTCCACCGCCTTTCCCGGCGCCGACAGCCTGACCCCGCGCGAGCGCGAGGTTCTGAACGAGATCACTGCCGGAGCCTCCAACAAGGAAGCCGGCCGGACCCTCGGCATCAGCCCGCGCACGATCGAGGTGCATCGTGCCCGCATCATGGAAAAGCTCGGCGCGCGCAATGCCGCTGATCTGGTGCGGATCGTCATGACCCGGGCGCAGGCGCAGGACTGAGACCGGCCGAGACGCCCGATCCGGGCAGTGCTCCGGTGCGTTCGACACAGCGCCCAGGCTGCGTCTCCCGCGCCGCCTTCCGTGTTCCTGCGTAGTTTTCGGCGGCACCGATCCCTCTATACTTCTCCGCAAGATGAGACCTGCCCCGGCTCGACCGCGTCGAGAGACGCCATGAAGGGGAGGCGGTTCATGGTCGTGCAGTTCAGCGACTGTGCGGTCCCGGCCGAATGAGCGTGCCGGGACGATGGGGAGAGGCGCAGGTGACTGTTCATATCGTCGAAGACGATCCCGGGGTTGGTGATGCCCTGGCGCTTCTGTTGCAGCAGATCGGACATGAGGTGGTGGTCCATCCGGACGCCGAATCCTTGTTCGAGGATCCGCCGCCAGCGGCGCAGGATACGGTCATCGTCGATCTCGGCCTGCCCGGGGTCAGCGGCGTTCAGGTGATCCGCTGGCTTTCCCGGCTGAAGGCGTCGCCGAAAATCATCGCCATTTCCGGTCAGCCGCGCAAGGCGATCGAGAAGATGCTGGGCGACGACCAGCCGGCGATCCTCTTGCGCAAGCCGCTTACCGAGGAAGCGATCATCCGCCATCTGTGACAGGGCGTGCCGGTCGTCGGCAGGCGGTGCGCTCCGGGTCGAGGCCGGGACCAGCGCGTTTTTCCGCCCGATTGCGAATGCATTTGCTTTCCAATCCTCGCAACTAGGTAAAACGGCGTACGAAAACGCCCGAATTTCAGGAAGCCCCCTCGCTCATTAGGGTGGCACCATGGTCAGGAGGACCCGATGTCGGACGGGGCATCGGTTCCGGGGCAGGCGCGATGTTCGAAGCCTGCCTTGAAGATCCTCTTCTCCTGGCCCGGACCGCATCAGGAGGGTTCAATGGCTTATGCAGAGCGTATGCTGGACACCGCAGGTGGGCCGCAGGCCGCGTCACTGCCCGACGCGCTGGTTTTCGGGTTGAAGGATGGGATGTCGGCCACGGCCCAGTCCCATGCCCCGCATTCGGTGGTGTTCTATGAAGGGGACGACGCCACGCGCTTCTACGAGGTCGATGAAGGCATCGTCATGCTCTTCAAGCTGTTGCCCGACGGGCGACGGCAGGTTGTGGAGATCCTGAATCCGGGGACGATCTTCGGCGTAGCGGCGGGTGATCTGTATGACTGTTCTGCGGAAACGCTGACCCGTACGTCCTTGCGCGCCTTCGACCGCCGTGAGGTGGAGCGCTCGCTTCCCCTGCAACGGCACCTGACCCGCTGCCTGCTGACGCAGATGGAAACGCTGCATGACCATGCGGTTCTGCTCGGCCGCAAGTCGGCGATCGAGCGGGTGTCCAGCTTCCTGATGCGGCTGGTGCCGCAGCGGGGCGGTATCGGCTGCGCGGGGCCGGACAAGGAAAGCGCCTCCGACAGCCTTGATGTCATCCTGACCATGACCCGGCAGGAAATCGCCGATTATCTCGGCCTGACCATCGAGACGGTGAGCCGGGTGATTTCCGATCTGAAGCGGCGCGGTCTGGTCACCGTCGAGCGGCAGGACCGGATCCGCATCAACCGCATCTGCGGCATCTGCCAGCTTTCCGGCATTCACTGACACCGCCACCGGCGGACAAGAAACATTGGACGAGGGGTGGCGAAAAGCAAAGCTGCTTCCCCCTCCTTGCGTCATCTCGGCCCCCGAGCCGGGATCGGAGAGCCCAAAGGCAAGCGTTTTCAATGGACTGGAGCCGAAAGGTCGTGCCTCTCCGATCCCGGATCTCCGCGTGCGCTTCGTCCGGGAGGACGCGGAGTGTGGGGCGATGTCTGGCGTCGAGCCGCCCTTGCCCATGAGGTGGTGTCGTCCGAGGCAACTCCCTCTCGGCGTCATCCCGGCCCCCGAGCCGGGATCGGAGAGCCCAAAGACAAGCGTTTTCAATGGACTGGACCCGAGAGGCCGCGCCTCTCCGATCCCGGATCTCCGCGTGCGCTTCGTCTGGGAGGACGCCTCCCAGAGGGATGTCATCCTCACAATCGGCGGCCGGCGCGTGAACGCGCGGCCGCTTTTTTGTCTGCTCCTCAAGCCTCCGGACGTTCGGCTTCGCTGCTCTGTCAGCCCGGTGGCCCTCGCCACCGCTGCCGGATCAAACCGCGATCGAATGGCGCGCCGCGCCGGCGGCCAGATAGGCATCGAAGGCAGCGGCTGCGACACGGGCGTAGCGCTGGCCGGTTTCGGTGATCCGCACGACCCCTCCATCATAGGTCGCCAGACCGTCGGCGATCATTTCCGCGAGCCCGTCGATGCTCGTGTCGAAATGGCTCGGCGGGAAGCCGAAGCGTTTGGCGATGGCCAGCACATCGGCTTCGTGATCGGTCATCAGCCGTTCGATGATGTCGGCGCGGGCGCGGTCGTCGTCGTCAAGGGCAATGCCCTTGGCGACCGGCAGCTCGCCGGCTTCGATGGACCGGCGCCAACCGCCGATATCCGGCTGGTTCTGGCAATAGCCCTGGGGCAGGCGGCCGATGGAGGAGCAGCCGAGGCCGATCAGCGTGTCCGCCGTGTCGGTGGTGTAGCCCTGAAAGTTGCGGCGCAGGGTGCCGGCGGCCAAGGCGATCGCCATGCTGTCGTCGGGCAGGGCGAAATGGTCGAGGCCGATCGCCGTGTAGCCGGCCTCGCGCAGGGCGGCGCGGGCGCTGTCGGCCAGGGCGATCCGCTCCTCGACACCGGGCAGGTCTGCCTCCTTGATCAGCCGCTGGTGTTTCTTGAACCAGGGCACATGAGCATAGCCGAACAGTGCGATCCGCCCGGGGGCCAGTTCCCGCGTCAGCCGCACGGTTTCGTCGATCGTCGCAAGGGACTGATGCGGCAGGCCATACATCAGGTCGAAGTTCAGCGCGGTGATGCCGACACCGCGCAGAAGGGCCACCGACCGTTCCACCTGTTCGAAAGGCTGGATGCGGCCGATGGCTTTCTGCACGACCGGGTCGAAATCCTGTACCCCGAGGCTGGCGCGGGTGATGCCGATGGTGGCAAGGGTATCGGCAAGCTCAGGTGTCACCGTGCGTGGATCAAGCTCGATGGCATGTTCGATCTCGGGCGTGAAGTCGAAGCGGGTGCGCAGCCGCTCCGCCAGGGCCAGCAGGTTGTCGCGCGGCAAAAGGCTCGGCGTGCCGCCGCCCCAGTGAATATGCACCACCGGCCGGCGCAGGCCGGAGGAACCCGCCAGCCGGTCGGCGACCAGGTCGATTTCCCGCAACAGGGTCTCGGCATAGGCGATCACCGGCTCGTCCTTGCGCGCGCCCTTGGTGTGGCAGCCGCAATAGGTGCAGATCGTCCGGCAATACGGCACATGCAGATAGAGCGACAGCGGGGTGGCCGCATCGATCCCGTCGAGCCAGCCGCCATAGACGGCGGCGTCGATCCCGGCGTGGAAATGCGGCGCCGTCGGGTAACTGGTGTAGCGGGGCACGGTGCGCGTGGCGTAGCGTTGGTCGAGCTGGGTCATGAGCCGCATATGACAGGGAGCGGGGCGGGCTTGCCTTGATTTTTCTCAAGTGCGCTTTTCGGCATGGCCGCTGCGGCATTTTGCGCGGGGGCGGGGCGAGGGGCACGGCGAGCGCGGCTGAATGGGTTGATTGGTTGATTCAATCATGCATTGCGCCTTGCCTGGGGCTAGATTGTTGCCGTCCCCCTCTTGACGATTCTCCGGTTCGGCCATTTCCTCGCTTCGCTCCTCCCCCGGCCTGTCCCTCGTGGCGCTGACCGTTCTCACCTTCGTTACCGGCGGCGTCGGTGGCTGGGCCTTCACAGCGCTCGGCTTGCCGGCCGGCTGGCTGGCCGGAGGGATGGTGGCGGTCGCCGCGCTGGCGATCGCCGGCGTGCCCTGTGTCGTGCCGGACGCGCTGCGGTCGGTGGTCTTCGTCGTTCTCGGCCTGTCGATGGGCTCCGGCGTCAAACCGGAGACGGTGGCCCGGGTCGGCGAGTGGCCGGTGACGATGGGGCTCTTGGTGGGGTCGGTGGTGGCGATCCTGCTGGCGACCTATGTCTATCAGCGCCGCGTTGCCGGCTGGGATCGGCAGACCGCCTATTTCGCGGCGATCCCGGGGGCGCTCTCCTATGTGATGGTGCTGACGCTCGGCTATCCGAAGGCCGACATGGTGCGGGTGGCGCTGGCCCAGAGCCTGCGGGTGTTCATTCTTGTCGCCATCCTGCCGATGGCGCTCACCGGCGGCAGCGTCGCGTCGCTGACACCGGATACGGCGGCGGAGCCCTTCGTCGGTGGCAGCCTGTTGCTTCTGCTGGTGCTGGCCGGGGCGGGCACCGGCTGGGCGGCGCAGCGTCTCGGCGCTCCGGCCGGCGCGCTGACCGGGCCATTTTTTCTCAGTGCCGTCCTCAACGCCAGCGGGCTCTTCGTCTTTACCCTGCCGGACTGGATGACGGTGCCCTGTTTCGCCGCGCTCGGCTGCGTCATCGGCTGCCGCTTTGCCAGCGTCTCGCCCGCCGCCCTTGCTCGGCTCCTCGTGGTCAGCCTCGGCGCCTTTGCTGTCGGCATGTCGATCTCGCTGCTGATTTCGGCGGCCGTCTGGGCGTTTCTCGGCATTCCCTTCGGCCAGGTGCTGCTGGCCTTCGCGCCCGGCGGGCTGGAGGCGATGATGCTGCTGGCCTTCCTGCTCGATCTGGATCCGGCCTTTGTTGCAGCGCATCAATTGGTGCGCTACATCGGCATGGTGCTGATTCTGCCTTTCGTGACGTCGCGTGTTCTGGGGCCTCCCGAAACGGGGGGCGCCGGACGGAATCGGCTGGATATGCGGGATTCTGCGTAATATTCCGGATTTTTCGGGAATTTGATGTGCAAATCGTCGCATTCTCCGTTTGGCGGATGCAATGCATTGCAACATACCCTAAGCCATGTTGACCTGGATCAAGGCGGTTTTCGGGCAATGCGCCATACCGTCTTGCGGGACCCTGGCAAGGGGGTTTGGATCAATAACGGACTCGGGGCGCGGACATGGCTCAAGCAAAAGCCAAATACCTCACGCTTGAGGAAGGCTTCTTTGCGGCTTTCCTTATCGTGATTGCCTTCGCCTGCCTGATCATCGCTGGCAAGACCTATGATCAGGTGATGGCGTTTCACACGTCGCTCGGTGCGCTTTTTGCCGCCGTTGGCGCGTTCATCATCTTCAAGAACTATTTCAACGACGGCGGCATCGAGATCCCGCAGGAGATCGACGGCAAGCCGAACTACAATCTCGGGCCGATCAAGTTCGCCGCCTGGGCTGCCATGCTCTGGGGCGTCGCCGGCTTCACCGTCGGTCTGATCGTCGCGCTTCAGCTCGCCTATCCGGTGTTGAACCTCGACCTGCCCTGGACCAGCTTCGGCCGTTTGCGGCCGCTGCACACCTCGGCGGTGATCTTCGCGTTTGGCGGCAACGTGCTGCTCGGCACCTCCTTCTACGTGGTGCAGCGCACCTCGCGGGCGCGGATGCCGGGGCGGATCGCTCCCTGGTTCGTGATCCTGGGCTACAACGCCTTCATCGTGATCGCCGGCACCGGCTACCTGCTGGGCGCGACCCAGTCGAAGGAATACGCCGAGCCGGAATGGTACGCCGACCTGTGGTTGACCATTGTCTGGGTGTCGTATCTGCTGCTGTTCCTGGGCACGATCTGGAAGCGCAAGGAGCCGCATATCTATGTGGCGAACTGGTTCTACCTGGCCTTCATCATCACCATCGCCATGCTGCATATCGTCAACAACCTGACGATCCCTGTGACGATCTACGGCACCAAGTCCTACATCCTGTGGTCGGGTGTGCAGGACGCCATGGTGCAGTGGTGGTACGGCCATAACGCGGTCGGGTTCTTCCTCACCGCCGGCTTCCTGGCCATCATGTACTATTTCGTGCCCAAGCGGGCCGAGCGGCCGGTCTATTCCTACCGGCTGTCGATCGTGCACTTCTGGGCGCTGATCTTCCTGTACATCTGGGCCGGACCGCACCATCTGCATTACACGGCGCTGCCGCAGTGGGCCTCGACCCTGGGCGCGACCTTCTCGATCATCCTGTGGATGCCCTCCTGGGGCGGCATGATCAACGGCCTGATGACCTTGTCGGGGGCCTGGGACAAGCTGCGCACGGATCCGGTTCTGCGGATGATGGTCGTCTCCATCGCCTTCTACGGCATGTCGACCTTCGAAGGGCCGTTGATGAGCCTGCGTTCCGTCAACTCGCTGTCGCACTACACGGACTGGACCATCGGTCACGTGCATTCCGGCGCGCTTGGCTGGGTCGGCTACATCTCCTTCGGTGCGCTCTACTGCCTGGTCCCGTGGCTGTGGAACAAGAAGCAGGTTTACTCGCTGAAGCTGGTGAACTGGCACTTCTGGATCTCCACCATCGGCATCGTTCTGTACATCTGCGCGATGTGGGTGTCGGGCATCATGCAGGGCCTGATGTGGCGCGCTTACGACAAGCTCGGTTTCCTGGAGTACTCCTTCATCGAGACCGTCGAAGCGATGCATCCCTTCTACGTGATCCGTGCCATGGGCGGCGCCCTGTTCGTCGCTGGCGCCCTGATCATGGTCTACAACCTGTGGATGACGGTTCGTCATGGCGAGGCTGAGGAAGCCACGGCCATCGAGACCGGCGCCATGGCCCCTGCGCAGTAAG
The DNA here is from genome assembly GCF_020177335.1 of Stappia indica. GTDB lineage: Bacteria > Pseudomonadota > Alphaproteobacteria > Rhizobiales > Stappiaceae > Stappia > Stappia indica_B. Next base: position 461,465 of record NZ_JAIVMG010000003.1, read on the forward strand.
GGGGAGAGGCACCCATGTCACTCTGGAACAAGCACGAAATCTTCGAAAAGCACTCCATCGTGCTGGTCATTGGCATCCTCTTCGTGGTGTCGATTGGCGGTCTGGTGGAAATCGCACCGCTCTTCTATCTGAAGAGCACCATCGAGAAGGTGGAGGGGATGCGCCCCTACACCCCGCTGGAGCTGGCCGGACGTAACGTTTACGTCCGCGAGGGCTGCTATCTCTGCCATTCGCAGATGATCCGTCCGATGCGCGACGAGTTGGAGCGCTACGGTCGTTTCTCGCTGGCGGCGGAATCCATGTACGACCACCCCTTCCAGTGGGGGTCCAAGCGGACCGGTCCGGACCTTGCGCGCGTTGGCGGCAAGTACTCCGACGAATGGCACCGCGACCATCTGGTCAACCCGCGTTCGGTGGTGCCGGAATCGATCATGCCGGGCTATCCGTTCCTGCTTGAGACCAAGCTGAACGCCCGCGGGATCTCCGACCACCTGACCGCCAACGCGGTGGCCGGGGTGCCGTATTCGGAGGAGCAGATCGCCGAGGCCCGCAAGGACATGATGGCGCAGGCCAATCCTGATGGCGACGATGTCGACGCCTTCCTGGAGCGCTATCCCAACGCGATCGTCCGCGACTTCGACGGCAATCCGAAGGACGTGACTGAGATGGACGCCCTTGTGGCCTATCTCCAGATGCTCGGTACGCTGGTCGACTTCTCGATCTATGACGACAAGGCGAACCTGCGCTAGGGGAAGGGGATTGCGATGAACGAAGCTTACACCTCCGTCGCCAGCTTCGCCCAGACCTGGGGCTTGGCCTATTTCGTGCTCTTGTTTGCCGGTGTCCTTGTCTATGCACTGTGGCCGAAGAACCGCAGCCGGTTCGAGGATGCCGCGCAGATCCCCTTGCGGGAGGATTGATCAATGGCTGATACGCACACCAAGGAAATCGACGAAATCTCGGGCGTCGAGACCACCGGCCACGAGTGGGACGGTTTGAAGGAACTGAACAACCCGCTGCCCAGGTGGTGGTTGTACATGACCTACGCCTGTATCGTCTGGGCCATCGGCTACTGGATCGTCTATCCCTCCTGGCCGCTGGTCTCCAGCTATGCCACGGGTGTTCTGGGCGACAGCCAGCGTGCCAATGCGCTGGCCGCCTATGATGCCGGCATGGCCGAGCGCGCGCAGATCGGCGAGACGCTGGTCAATGCGTCGCTCGACGAGATTCAGTCGACCCAGTCGCTGCTTGAGTTCGCCATGGCGAACGGCAGGGCCGCCTTCGGCGACAACTGCGCCGCCTGTCATGGGTCGGGTGCCACCGGCGCCATCGGTTATCCCAATCTGCAGGACGACCAGTGGATCTGGGGCGGGTCGCTGGACGAGATCCACACCACCTTGCAGTACGGTGTCCGCTCGGGTCATGACGAGGCGCGGATCGGTGACATGCCGGCCTTCGGCGCCGACGGGCTGCTCGACAAGGAACAGATCCGTCAGGTCGCCAACTATGTGGGCGAAAAGGCGGGCCTTGAGCCGGAAGAGGGTGTCGACCTGGCCGCTGGCGAGACGGTTTACCTCGACAACTGTGCGGCCTGCCATGGCGAGGACTTGAAGGGCATGCGCGAGGTTGGCTCTCCCAACCTGCTGGCCCGGAACTACCTCTATGGCAAGTCGATCGATGCGATCGTCGCTCAGGTGACCGACTCCCGTAATGGCGTGATGCCGGCCTGGTCGACGCGGCTCGATCCGGCGACGGTCAAGTCGCTCGCGGTCTACGTCCACGCACTGGGCGGCGGCGAATAAGCGGCCTATTGCCGAACTGCCACGATACGGAAAAGGCGCCCCCCAGCGGGCGCCTTTTTTGTGTGATGGCCCAGGCTCCGGGAGCGTCTTGCCAGGCGCCGCGCGCGGCTTTCTGCTCTCAGTGAGCCACGAACTCTCGGGTCCAGTCTATCGGAAACGCGGGTCGTTTGGCGCCCCGTTTCCGGCTCCCCGTTTCCGGCTCCCTCATTCCCGGTTCAGAATCGCGATGAGGCCTGCCCTTGGGGCAACGGCTGTTCCACGCCGGACACCGCCCCTCTCTCCGCGTCTTCCCGGAGGCGGCGCAAGCGGCGATCCGGGATCGGCGAGCCACAGTCCGACGGGTCCGGCCCATTCACAACGCGCGTCTTTCGGCTCCGTGATCCTGGCTCGGGGCCGGGCAAACGCGCAGAGGGGCCGTCGCCCTTCGTATGGCCGCAGCGATAGCGCGAGGGCGGGGCGCCGGTGCGCCGCTTGAAGGCTCGGGCGAAGGCGCTCTGCCCGTCATATCCGAGCCTGTGGGCGATCTCACCGATCGGCAACCCCGTTTCGGTCAGCGCCCAAAGCGCATAGGCGAGCCGTGCCCGCTCCAGCAGGCTGCGGAAGGACTGGCCGCTGGCGTCGAGCTGGCGGCGCAGGCTGCGCACCGACAGGCCGCAGTCTCCGGCGATATCGGCCTGAGCGACCCCGCCCTGTCCGAGCCGGCGGTAGATCGCGTCGAGAATCCGGCGTTCCAGATCCGGCGGGGCGGTGCACGGGCGCGGCGGACGATCCCGCCAGGCGCTGTTCCGTCCGTTCCCCGCCATGACCGGCAGGTCGAGCAGCGCGGCGGGAAAGGCCAGGGTATTGGCGGGCTCCCCGTAAAGCGCGGCAAGCCCGGTCGCCCGCTCCAGGCCGGAAGGCCTGTCCCGCTCATGCTCGAAACCGAGCGCGACCAGATGCAGGGCATCACCGGCGAAGCGGCGCAGCACCGCATCGAGGAAGCCAAGGGTAAATTCCACGTCACGAGATCTTGGCCAGATCGACGGATCGTTGATCCGGTAGGTGAGAATGCAGGTGTCGCCCGCGACGGTCCGCCGGAACACGGTACCTTCCTGCAGATGAGCCAGATCCTCCAGCACCCGGTCGATCAGGAGGCCGAGCCGGCGCTCGCGCAATCCGGTCGGGAACAGGCAGTCAAGTGCGGGCTCGGCGATTTTGGCACCGCATTGCCAGAGGCGGGTGACATCGTCGTTCTGCTGTCCGGCCTGTTGCAGCAGGCGGGCAAAGGCGTCGAGCGGAATCGCCGCGTCCGCGTGGGCGGAAGGCTGAAGCGCCAGCCCCGTGTCCCTGAAGGCGCGAGCGGCATCGATGCCGGCGGCGCGCAAGGCATCGGCGATCAGCGGCAGGGCGGCCGCGACGATGGTGGCGGGGGGACTGGTCGAAGCGCACATGGCCGGATCCGATCGAAGGACAGAGCCTGGGGCGACTTGGCGGGTCTGTCAATCACCCGGGAAGGACTGGGGCACCCGGGAAGGACTGGGGCACCCGGGAAGGGCAGGGGCAAGCGGAGAATTGACCGAAGACGTGCGGCCGCTCAGGGAGTGGCCGCACGCCTTGTCGTCGGGTCAGTTGGGCAGACGGATCGTCAGTGCCGGGTTGTGCGGGAAGAAGTTGAACGGCCGCAGCATGAAGCCTTTCCACATGGTCGACATCACCGGCCAGTCCTCCGTGTGCGGCACGTGGTGAAAGCCCATCGTGTACCAGGTCACCACATCGGTGTTTTCAATGGGCCGGTCCTGCGCCGCCCAGCTTGCCAGCGTGTCGGTACCGTCGCTCTGGAAGGCGAACTGGCCGCCCGCATAGCGCTCCTCCGCCCGGTAGGGGGTGTTCCAGAGCGTGTATTCCACATAGGCGTTGCGCTTCATCGGCATGTCATTGACGTAGTCGAAGGGCGAGTAGGCGACCGAGTTGTTCGGCACGATCATGTAGCCGGGCCGGTGGCCGAGGGGGCCTTCGGCGGACATGTTCATGATGTGATACATCGCCGGCGTGTTCGGGTTGACCTTGAAGCGGCCGCCGAGTTCGGTCTTCGCCGGCACGGTCTGCGTCACCCACATGGACCGGCGCGGTGCCGTCTCCTCCGGTTCACCCGGCACCAGGGCGGTGCGCATGAAGGTGTTGTCCCGGCCGTCAATGTCGAAATCGAGCTTGAAGTTGAAGAAATGATCGTGGTTCGGTGCGATCAGGTTCGGGGCAATGAGCGTGCCGTGCCGGGTTTCCTCCGCTGCGCCCGCGTCCTGCATCGACCTGATCGCCGCGCCCTTGACCGCGTCCAGCCCGGTGGAGCCGACCATCACGTCGATGCGGCCATCCTGATGAAAGACATAGTCGACCAGATAGTCGTAATTGCCTACTTCGGAGGCGGAACGGACCACCAGTTGGGTCGCCGGGCGCCCTTCCGCCGGGGTCTGCTGGGTCTCGCTCTGGGCGAAGATCTCGTAGTGGCGCCAGGCCGGATCGCCGATGTTGCGTTCGAAGATGCACATCGCACCGGGAATGGTGAGCGGTTCGCCGTTGTCCTGATGCACCACCGCCGGCAGATAGGTGGCGTAGGCGGGGCAGTCGATGCCGGCGCGCAAGGGGGTCAGGAAAATGCCGAAACCGTATTCGCCGCTGTCCATGTAGGTGCGCCAGTACCAGCCGTCATCCGGGTCCATGTACGGCACGAACACCTCCGACAGATGCGCCTGGTAGAGCACCGAGCGCCAGCGTTCGCCGTCCCTCACGTCGATGTTGGACAGGACGACGCCCGGCCGCTTGTCGACGCGGGCGCGGAACCGCCAGATGTCCCAGGAAATCAGGCCATCCTCGATGGTGACGTTAGACCCGCCGGGCTGGGACAGCGTCGCCGGCGAGCTTTTCGGGCGCAGCGCGCCGGTGCGGGCTGCGACCTCCTCCTCGGTGTAGCCCCAGGGATCCTCCGGCACCGGCAGGGCGCCGGAATCGAGCACTTCGACCACCGAGCCGGCATTGAGGTCGACCACGGCGAACAGCCCCTCGATCGGCTTGGCGTAGAAGTTGGAGCCTTCCGGCAGCACGTAGCACGGCACTTTCATCAGCCGCCGGCCGGCTTCCTCGGGAAGGCCGAACCGGCCGGCCGTGAGCGGCAGGCAGAACACCTCCTCGGGGGCGAGGTTGCGTTTTTTCAGCCCGGCGATGAAGGCCGGGTCGCCGGTGGCCAGCTCCATCGCCGTCAGGAATTCTGAAAGCAGGATCATGGTCTCGCCGGCGGCGGGGACAACCGACACCACCTTGTCGGCGGCAAGGTCGATTTCGGCGACGAAGGCCCCGTCACTGGTCTTGTAGTGCACCTCGACCGTTCGCGGTTCCGGCGTGCCGGGCGTCCAGGCCAGGACCGTGGATTTGTCCGGCTCCTTCAGCGAGATATAGGGGAAGAGCGTATCATCGCTGACATCGCCGTTCTGGCGCAAGAGGGTGACCGCTTCGGAAATTTCCGCCTCGCTCAGCCCGTCGAGCGGATGGGCGGCAAGACCGTGCAAGGTGGCGGTCAGAGCGATGGCGCCGCCGGCAATGAGATGTGCAAGTTTCGTTGGTCGCATGAAGAGGCTCCCCCCCAAGGCTGGTGATCCCGTCCGGATGCAGGGAGCCGCCATTCTGCCGGGTGGTCTCCGCTGCCTCGCCAGGCTAGCGCGCGCGGCGGCGGCGCGTTGTGCATTTTGGGCCAAAATGTCGCACCTGGAAAAAAGAACGGAGCAAAATTGCGTCTTGTTGTTACCGGGTTGTGCGGAAAACAGGCCAACTTGCGTTACTATGAAACTGGATGCGCGCCGATGGAGGGATCGGCGGGGCCGGTCAAGGCCGGTGGGAGGACGCGGCAGGTGACGGATTGTCGCGGTGTTGACGTGTCGCAACCCCAAGGACATCCGCGCGGCATATGATGCGACCAAGCGAGAAGGGAGTGGGCGAGCTTATGCCCGGCTTCCAGGCCTTGCGTGGTCCCAAAGGGGCGGGACGACGAGAGACAGGAAACATGGACGGAACAATGCGCGCAGAAACGGATCCCGCCGGAGCCGGGGCTCATCCGGAGGAGTGGTTTGCCTCCGCCAAGAAGATCTATCCGATGGCGGTACATGGCACCTTCCGCAAGATCAAATGGGCGGTGCTGTTTGTAACCCTCGGAATCTATTACTTTTTGCCGTTCGTTCGCTGGGATCGAGGGCCGGACGCCCCCGATCAGGCGGTGCTGATCGATATCGCCGGGCGGCGGGCCTATTTCTTCTTCATCGAGATCTGGCCGCAGGAGGTCTACTACCTTACCGGCCTGCTGATCCTTGCGGCGATGGGCCTGTTCCTGATGAACGCGGTCGCCGGCCGGGTGTGGTGCGGGTATCTCTGCCCGCAGACCGTATGGACCGATCTGTTCCTGTGGATCGAGCGCTACACCGAGGGTGATCGGCGCGACCGGATGCTGCTTGCCAAGGAGCCCTGGGGGCTGCGCAAGGTCACCCAGAAGATCTCGAAACATACCCTCTGGCTGCTGGTCGCCTGGTGGACCGGTGGCGCCTGGGTCCTGTATTTCTCCGACGCGCCGACCCTGGTGAAGGATCTGGCGACGGGGCAGGGCCCCTTCGCCGCGTACCTGTGGATTGGCATCCTGACCTTCACCACCTACGCGCTGGCCGGACACATGCGCGAGCAGGTGTGTATCTTCCTCTGCCCCTGGCCGCGCATCCAGGCGGCGCTGACGGACGAGGAAGCGCTGAATGTCACCTATCGCTACGATCGCGGCGAGCCGCGCGGCTCGCTGAAGCAGAACCGCAAGCTGGAAGCCGACGGGCTGCCCGCCGGGGATTGCGTCGACTGCGCCCAGTGCTTCCATGCCTGTCCGACCGGCGTGGATATCCGCAATGGCACCCAACTCGGCTGTATCCAGTGCGGCCTGTGCATCGATGCCTGCGACGCGGTGATGGACAAGGTGGGCAAGCCGCGCGGCCTGATCGCCTATGACACGGACGAGAACGTCAAGCGGCGCATGGAAGGCAAGGAAACCTTCGTCCGCATCGTTCGCCCGCGCACGGTGATCTATGTGGCGATGATCGCGCTGGTCGCCGGCATCATGGCCTATGCACTGGCAACCCGCGCCTATGAGGGCGTGAATGTCCTGCACGATCGCAACCCGATCTATGTGGAGCTGTCCGATGGTGCGGTGCGCAACGGCTACACGATCCGCCTGTTGAACAAGCGCCCGCTTGCCCGCGACTTCATCCTGTCGGTCGAGGGCATGCCGGAAGGAACCCGGATCGAGGCGGTTGGCATCGAGGAGACCGTGCTCGGCAAGCCGGTTATTCCGGTGGGGCCGGACACCACCCGTGAGGTGCGCGTTCTGGTGTTCTCGCCGGCCGAGGCGACGATGGGGAAGACCACGCCGGTGACCTTCCGGATTACGGAAACGGTGATGGGCGATGTGGCCCGGGCGCGGGACTTCTTCAAGGCGCCATGATGATGGGAGGCCCCGGCATACCGGGGCCTCGTCTTTTCGCGGTAAATGTCCCGATGGGGCCATTGCCGACTGTCGCGTCATGCCGCAACGCGGTATGATGCCGCGCAAGGATGGTCCATCCATGATCCCATGGTTCATGGATACAACGTCAAAGCGATTGCACACATGACCTCAATGACCGAGCCGGCACGGAAGCCGGGGGGCGGAAAGCCGATTTCCGGCAAGACCGTTCTTGCCTGGATCCTGGGATTCTTCGCCGTCGTCTTCGCGGCCAATGCCGTGTTCATCTACCTCGCCGTCGGCTCCTTTCCGGGCGTTGTCACGGAAACGGCCTATGAGGAGGGGCTGGCGTATAACGAAGAAATCGCCGCCTCGCGCGAACAGGCGCTGCTCAACTGGACCGTGGACGGCTCCGTCTCCCGGATCGAGGGCACGAATGCCGCGATCCTGGTGGATGCGAAGGACGCCGAGGGCGCCCCGCTGGTCGGTCTGACCGTGACGGTGGTTCTGCTGCGTCCGGCGAGCGCGGAGCCGGAGCGCACGGTCGTTCTCCAGGAAGGGGAACTGGGGCGGTACCGGGCGGAGCTGGCCGACATGGCGGCGGGTCGCTGGATCGTCAAGCTGTTGGCCGAGGGCCGCGGTGGGGAAAGCTTCCGCTCGTTCAATCGGGTCTATCTCGACGAATAGAGCGGGCGCCGAACGGGACCCTCGGCGGCCGGACCGGGAGGTCGCCATCGCGAAGCGGCAATCGCCGGAAGGCGTCAGGCCGCTTCGTCGCGAGGCCTGCCGGGCACTGGCGGTCCGGGTATAAACTCAGTCTGATGCCTGTGCGGGTCCTTCGGCCGGCGCGGCGTCACGGGAAGATCGCGGGTGAAGTGGACGGCAGCTCTTCGCCCCGGCAGGGATAGCAGCGGCAATCATGACGGCGTATGAGCGGGATTGGGAAGCGTTTGTCACCCTTTCGCCGGAGGGCGAGGCGCATATGGATCTGGCGGTGGAAGGGGTCACCTGCGCTGCCTGCATGGTGGAGATCGAGCGCGGCCTTTCAGCCCAGCCGGGTATCCGAAAGGCGCGGCTCAATCTGACCAGCCATCGTCTGGCGGTCGACTGGACACCGGGGGAAAGCACGCCGGACCAGGTGGTCGAAACCCTGTCGCGGCTGGGCTACCGGGCCCATCCCTTCGATCCGGCACAGGTGCGCGAGCGAGCCGACAGCGCCGGGCGGGAGCTGCTGCGCTGTCTTGCCGTGGCCGGTTTCGCGGCGATGAACATCATGCTCTTGTCCGTTTCGGTCTGGTCGGGCAATGCCACGGGCATCGAGACCGAGACCCGCGATTTCTTCCACTGGCTCTCGGCGCTGATTGCGCTGCCGGCGGCGGTCTACGCCGGACGGCCGTTCCTGCGCTCCGCCTTCGCGGCGGTCTGGGCCAAGCGGCTCAACATGGACGTGCCCATCGTCATCGGCGTGACCCTGGCCCTGTTCCTGTCCGTCACCCAGACGATCCAGTCTGCCCATCACGCCTATTTTGAATCGGCGGTGATGCTGCTGTTCTTCCTGTTGATCGGCCGCTATCTCGATCACACCATGCGCCGGCGCACGCGCGCCTTTGCCGAGAATATCGCTGCGCTCAAGGCGGAAACAGCGGTAACGATCCTGCCCGACGGCCGCCTGCGCGAGGTGCCTTTGTCCAAGGTGGAGCCGGGCGAGCACATTCTGGTGCGGGCCGGCGAGCGGGTTTCGCTGGACGGAACGGTGCTCAGCGGGCGTTCGGACATCGACCAGAGCCTTGTCACCGGCGAGACGGCACTGGCCTCGGTCGGCGTTGGCGATCCGGTCTATGCCGGCACCATGAATGCCTCGGCCAACCTGACGGTGGCGGTCACGACCGCGTCCGGCGCGACCCTGCTCGATGAGGTGACACGCCTTCTGGAAGCGGCCGCGCAGGCGAAGTCGAGGCATGTGCAGCTTGCCGACCGGGCTGCGGCGCTCTATTCGCCGCTGGTGCATTTGGCCGCGGCCCTCACCTTCGTCGGCTGGTGGCTCTCCGGTGCCGGTTGGCAACCCTCTCTGGTGGTGGCGATCTCGGTCTTGATCATCACCTGCCCCTGCGCGCTCGGGCTGGCGATCCCGGCGGTGCAGGTGGTGACATCCGGGCTGATGTTCCGCGCCGGCGTGCTGCTGCATTCCGGCGATGCGGTGGAGCGGCTCGCGGAGGTGGACACCATCGTCTTCGACAAGACCGGGACCTTGACCCTGGCGGTGCCTGAGGTGGTCGAGACGGCGGTGCTGGACGATAGCGCACGCGCGTTGGCCGGGCGTCTGGCGCTGTCGAGCCGGCATCCGCTGGCCGCGGCCTTGGCGCGGGCGACACAGGCCGAGGTGCCGCTGCCGGATGCACGGGAAATGCCCGGTGAGGGCGTGTGTGCGGAGGTGGAGGGCCGGGAGCTGCGGCTGGGCAGCGCGACCTTCTGCGGATTGCCGGAGGCGCAGGTGCAGGCGGCGCTTGCGGCGCGGCCCGGGGCCTCGCTGCTGGTCTTTTGCGATGGTGCGGAGACGCCGGTGCCGCTGCTGGTGGAGCAGCGTGTGCGCGAGGATGCGGCGGAAACGGCCGCCGCGCTGCGCCAGGCCGGCTACCGGCTGGCGATTCTGTCCGGCGACCGGACGGCTCCGGTCGCTGCCGTGGCGCAGCAACTGGGGATCGAGGACTGGCAGGCGGAACTGCGCCCGGCCGACAAGATCGCCCGGCTGGAGCAATGGGCCGCGACGGGTGCCCGGGTGTTGATGGTTGGCGATGGGCTGAACGACGCGCCGGCGCTGGCCGCCGCCCATGTGTCCATGTCTCCGGTGACGGCGGTGCATGTGGCGCAGGCCGCCGCGGATGCGGTGTTCCTGGGCGATCGCCTGGCACCGGTGTTCGAAGCCTTGCGGCTTTCACGGCGCGCCCGTGCGGCAATGGCGCAGAACCTCTGGTTCTCGACCCTTTACAATGTGGTTGCGGTGCCTTTCGCCGTGGCCGGTTTCGTGACGCCGCTGATCGCCGCCCTGGCCATGTCCGGGTCCTCGGTCGTCGTGACGCTCAATGCGTTGCGGCTGCGCCTGGCGGCGGGGTCCAGTTCGGAACGGGTGTGACATGGATGTGCTGATTTTTCTGATACCGGTGGCCCTGCTGCTGGGCCTGATCGGGCTGGCCGGTTTCCTCTGGTCGCTGAAATCGGGCCAGTATGAGGATCTGGAGGGCGCCAAATACCGGATCCTTCAGGATGACGATCTGCCGGACGACCCGGCCAGATGACGGCTTGCGTGCCGGTGCGGATCGGCGGCGCAACCCGGGGTACGCCGTCGCGCGGCTTTGGCACATAGAGGCTAACCGTTATTTCAGATTTCACGTGCGACAAGGGGGGACATTGGAGGTTCTTGCGTGTCGTTGGATCTGTCATCCCTGACGTTTTTGCTGGTCGAGGACAGTGCGTATATGCGCACGATCCTGCGCACCATGCTGCAGGGATTCGGCGCCCGGCGGATCGTCGAGGCAGAAGATGGCGCGTCCGGCCTGGAGGCGATGGAGCGGGCCAATCCCGATATCCTGATTCTCGACTGGGTGATGCCGATTCTCGATGGCGCGGACATGGTGCGGATGATCCGCAATCCGCATAATCCCTTCGCCTATATTCCGATCATCATGGTCACCGGGCACACCGAGCGTAGCCGCATCATCGAGGCGCGACGCCTCGGCGTGCATGAGCTCCTGTCCAAGCCGATTTCCGCCAAGGCGCTGTATCAGCGGGTCAGCAGCGTGATTATGCAGCCGCGCGACTTCGTCAAGACCCCGAGTTACTTCGGCCCGGCGCCGCGTGAGATCCGCAACCGCCAGAAGATCTGGCAGGCCGTGGATGGGGAGGGCGACGGGCAGCCGGCGATCTCGACCATCGGCGGATAGGTTCTTGTGATTGCGCCCGCCCACCCCTCTTTCCCATTCGATCATCTCGTGAAAAAAGAGCGGTCCGGTCCAGCCGGGTCTCCCGTGATCGCGTGCCACCTGCATCCGGCGTTGGGCCGATGGCCAGTGACAAGGGGGCTCCCGCGCCTGTGTCGGCGTGGGGCGGACAGGCGTCATTTCAAGGTCTGAGGGGAGCAGGGAGGCTGGCGGGGAAGGCGAGGCGGGGCTGGTGTGATCTCAGGTGCCAGCGGCTCCGCTCAGGGAGCTTTGCGTTGCCGGGAGCCGGCTTTGAGCGATGGCGCGCCGCAATTCGTCCCGGTTGGAGACGATGTCGGCAAGCGTCACGGTGTCCAGATGCTGGAAGAAGCAGGAGAGCGCTTCATGCAACACCTTCTTCAGGTGGCATGATTCGTAGATTGCGCAGCGGGACTGGCAGGCCTTTTCCTCGCACTCCGTAAGGAAAAAGTCGGGCTCGATCAGTTTCACGATGGAAGAAATGACGATCTGGTCAGGTCTTTTCGCCAGAGAAATGCCCCCGCTGCGTCCGACGGTGGAATTGATGTAGCCGTTCTTTCGCAGGGTCTGAACACAGGATACCACCTGGGAGCGATGACTTAGGCTTTTCTCCACAATTTCGTCAATTGTGATGATTCTATCTTCGTATATGGCCAAGTACATTAACGTTCGAATCGCGATATCCGTTCGGTTCGTAAGGCGCATTGCCCGCTCCTGGCAGAAAAGTATGAATGAAGTCGCGGGAGATTACTTTAGGTTCGTTTCGTATTCAATTTTTAATAAACGATACATTTTAGATAGAGCTTTTGTTTTTGTTGTAAATCTATAATAAAATTTTAAATACTTTGAATGGATCATTTGAAGGGTGTGGTTCTGGACGCATCGAATATGTGTCGCGAAACAGATATTGGCGAAATATGAATTCGGAAACCTGGATGGAAGTCCGTGACTGGATTGACTTCATGGAATTGTACTCGGGGGATCGGCAGAGCCTGGTCGATGCGTGGGCGTTGGTGTCGCCCCGAATGCCCCAGATCCTCGATGGCTTTTACCAAAGCAGGATCGTGTCCGGCCAGAAATGGCGGCTGAAGGGGCTCTCGTTGGAACGACTCAAGGCAAGCCAGTTCTCTTATTGGGAGATGCTGTTTTCGGGCGTGCTGGATGAGCGATATCGCGCGCGTGTCCGGTGGGTGGCGGCCAGGCATTTTCAGGCCGGCGTGACGATGGCCGACTACATCGCGTCCTACGGGTGGTTTCTCAACGCCTTCGAGCGGGAGATCGCGGCGGTGGAGCCTTGCGGCGCACAGAGGGCATCGCTGATGGCGTCAGTGCGGCGGGTGGTCCTTCTCGACATGACCTTCGCCGCCTCCGCCTGCCATGTGGCGTATGTCGACTAGAGCGGCGCCGCTCGGCGGTCCTGCGGGGTCAATCGGAGGTCTTGTGGTCCTTGGTCGGGCCGGGTTTCTGGGCGTTCTTGCGCCGGCGCAGGTTCGCCCGCAAGGCCTCGGCCAGACGTCGGGCGCGCGCGTCGTCCGTGGCCGGCGCTTTCGGGCGGCCGTCCTGCGGGGGCGTGCTGTCGCTCGGGGGCTTGCTCATGGGTCGTGCCTGTTTCAACTGCTGTCCGGCAGGGTGCGCCGCGACTGGTGTTTTGGCCGATATCCGGCGCCCATTGCAAGGGGGGGGGGCGGTGTCGCGCGTCAAGTCGTCATCCATTTCGCCAACCGTCAGTATGGCGACGTATTCGGCGATCGCGTCAATGTCCTCCCAGGCGGCAAGGAGCTCGTCACGGAACGCCTCAGCCTGCGCCTTCGGCTCAAGCCCCATGGGGGGCATGGTGACTTCGTAGAGCTTTGTCATGGCCGTTCCCGTTGTTGGTGCCGCTCGACGGGCGCCATCGCGATGTGTCGCACTCTCGGTCGCCATCGATCCCCGCGCCGCTCCGGGGAAGGCCCCGGGAGCCATGCTGTTTGGGGCGCGCGCGCGTGGCCACATGTTCGCTGCGCCTTCTCGCCGGGCGCTGCAAGTTACGGCAAGCGTCTCGTCTTGAGATTTTCCACAGCATGCCTTGCCGACCCGCTTGACGGCTGCGGTTTTTGCCCTTAAACCCGCGCTCATCGCTGCCGTAGCTCAGGGGTAGAGCACTCCCTTGGTAAGGGAGAGGTCGAGAGTTCAAATCTCTCCGGCAGCACCATAAAATCAATGACTTAGAAGACATTTTCGGAGTGCTTCGAAGTTCATTGAACCTAAAAGTCGAGAATATCCGCCTCGTCCCGCAGGTGGTCCGGCGCAAATCTGGCATATGTCGAGAATGTCACTGACACATTCGAATGCCCGAGAAATTGCGCCACCTTCTCCATTGAAACGCCCTCGCTGACCATCCACACCGCCGCGCTATGGCGCAAGACATGCGGCGTCACATCCGAAAGCCCGGCGCTCTTGGCCGCGGCGCGGAACCCGGTCTTGATCGACGCGCAGGGCTTCCCGTTCCATTCGATCACGAATTCCGTCAGGGCCATCTTCTGCGCCTCTTTCAAGGCCTTCTCAACCCCGCTGTTCATCGGAACCCTGGCACGGCCTTTTCTCGGCCCAGTGGTGTCGACGCGCAAGTCGATCTCACGGCGCTGGAAATCAACCCTGTTCCACGTCAGGTCGAGGATGGCCCCGACCCGGCCAGCCGTTGCCAGCATAAGGCGGATCGCAAGCCTGATATGCGGCGCCGTGGCGGCTCCCAGCAGCGCCCGCGCCTCTGCCTTAGTTATCCAGCGGTCTTTCGGCGCCGGCAAGGAGGGGCGATCGATCTTCGGGGCATGGTCGATGATCTTCTGCTGGACGGCCCATCGAAGCACGGTGGTCAGATGGCCGAGCTCTGTCCGGATGGTGCCATCCTTGCGGCCTTGTCCGCGGCGCTTGGCGGTATAGGCGGCAATGTGACCTCTGTCGATCTGGTCGGGCCTGAGGTGTCCGAGCTCCGGCATCATTGCCTTGGCCTCAAAACCCATGGTCGTCACCACGGGTTTCCCGTCCTTTTCTTCGCAATAGGCGTCCCACAGATCGCGGATCGTGGCGGCGGTTGCCTGGTGCGCGAGCATTTCGCGCCGATAGACGTCTATCGCTTCGCGGTCGGCGTCCGCGCGTGTTTCAGCACGAAGACGGAACCGTCGTCTCGCGTCACCGTCTCGCCACGAGACGACGTATCGACCTTTGAGCCTGCCGATTGTGAGCTCGTGCTTTGACACTGCAGAAATTCCTCCACCGCCCCCGCCGGGATGCGATAGTGCCGTCCGAAGCGCACCGCGCGCAACTCCCCCCGCTTGATTAAATTGCGGATGGTGTTGGCGCAAACATGCCATTCGTCGGCGAGCATATCGGGTGTGTAGACGCGGGCCTGGGTCATGCATCACCCTCCTTTTGCCCTGACATCTCCCGGAGCGCTGCCCGGGCCGGTTCCAGCTCGGCAAGAGCGCCTTGCAGATCGCCGGTGCCGTCGAGATGATCGTGAATCCAGCTTTCTGCTACACGCAGCGCCAGGGCGATGATGGCCCTGTGTTTCAGTCGCTCGGCCATGATGGCGCGGGCAGCGGCATCAACGGTGTGCGGGCCAACAGCTGAATGGCCGTAAATCGCTGCAGTGACGAATGCCTCGCTCGAAACAACCTCTCGCGCGGCCCGCATCACGTCGTCAGGGTAGTCAGTCATGGCCGGTTTCTCCTCTCATCAACCCATCGGCGAATGCGAGCCGCCAAGTAGAGCCAGATAAATGGAATGGCAGCGAGCGCAAATGCCCCCAGCATGACCACGTCCTTGAAGATGAGATAGTCAGTCATGGCCGGTCCCTCCTCTGGGTCTTGGCGAGGGCTGCGCATATTGGTCATGAGTGGCGCGGGGGAAAGACTCCGCGTATCGCTTGGCGTCGTCAACAGTATCGAATGGAATTTCCATGAACGTAACACTGCCCCCCAGCGCCGCAGCAACCCCGAAGCCGCGCCGATCAACAATCGCGTGCTCGATACCTTGCGCCGTGTATATCTCCGCGCAGCCTTTTTTCTTTTTTGTCCATTCCATCATGCCGCTACCATCGCGGCCAGCTCGCCGTTCTGGTCCTTCTCGGCCTTGCCCCCATCAACCTCAACGCGGTATCTGTCGCCCGCGAAATGCGAGCCGTACCAGGCCATCACGGGCGCGACGGAAGCCTTGTCGCAACGGATGATCTGGACCTTGGGCCGCGCATCGCTGTTGATGAATTTCAGCTCATGGGCTTTCATCCCCACCTCCTTCATCTCTTGACCACGCCGCCGCCGATCCGCGCTTTCCACGCGCCGTCCCGGTTCGTCTGGAACGCCGAGCGCTTGCGCTTCACGCCGGCCGCCTTTGCAGCCATGCGGTACGTCTTCGATTTCGTCGCGACATCGGCCTTCGTCTTGGGTGGGTGGCACCAGTCGCAGATCGGCGCCAGGTTGCTTTCCCGGTTCTCACCGCCGTTGATCAGCGCCTTCACGTGGTCCAGATCCCAGCCGTCGCTGGCCGTGATCTTGCGCGTGCAGACGTGGCACTTGCCGCCGGCCTGCTGGAACACCCGGAGCCGGACGCGGGCCGGGGCCGCTGTGTCGGGTGTCTTGCCGATCCACTCCGGCACGCTGCGCCCGGTCATCTCCCGAACTCCCGCATCCGCGTCGTGTAGATCGCCGTACAGGCATCATTCGCGCCGGACGCCCGGATATCGGCCCGGTATACCGTGCCAATGACCCGCAGCGCCTCGCCGTCCTGTGCATCCTCGACGGCGCAGGCAAACCTTGCGACCACGGACGAGGCCAGCAGCGGGTTCTTCATGCGCTCTTCTTCCATCGCCCGTTCACCTCCGTTGCCCGCCGGCCAAGGTCGCCGTCCACCATCTCGCCGATGCGATCGCGCACCGCCTGCCAGTTGGCATCGCCGAGAAGGTGCGTCGAGACGTAGAACACCGCCCGGTCGAAAAACCGGCTGAACTCGGCCTGCGACATGCTCTCAAAGCTCATGGAGCGGGGCTTGAAATACGTGCGCCCGTCCAAGCCGATGATCGTGTCCACGCAGCCGCAGGCGATCTTGATCGCATCCCGCAGGGTTTCCTCGCTGCTATCCCACGCCCCGCTGTCGGTTGCCATTCGCAGCAGCGCAAAGAACATGCGGTGGTGCTTGATGTTGCGCGGGGTGTGCAGCCTGACCATGGCCGGTTTGCCCGCGGTCATGGCCTCGACCATTTCGCGGCCGTCGGCATCGAGCGGCACCAGAACGGAACCAAGCGACGGCACGTAGGCGCGGGAGAAAGCGGCTTGCTTGGTCATTCGCCGGGCTCCTTCTTGATGTGGTGGTAGGTCACGTTCAGCATGTCGCCATCCTCAAGCGCCCGGAGCATCCGGAGAACCCCGTTGATGTAGCCATTCGCGGCCGCCCTCTGCTTGGCAACGTCGAGAGCGAAGACCCAGCACAGCGCCCCAGACACCATTGTCACAGCGCCAAGCCACTCATTCGAAACAGCGGAGCTGACCACCCACAGAACGCCGCCGAAGGCGCAAATTACGACCGGTGTCGTGTCACGCAGGCTGTCGATCGCCCAATCCGCAACGGCCTTGAGAATGGAGAAAAGCCGGGTCATCACACGCCCCCCACACGCTGCATCGCCGCGTCACGCAGCGCCTGCGCCCGGTCAAGGTCCGGCGGGAAATCAAGCGCATCCTCCGGCGCCCGGGCCGACCAGATAGCTGCGACTGCATCAGCGTCAGCCGCTTGCGCAAGCTCCGCCTCCAGATCGGCGAGGAATTCATCCGGGTTGATCGGCCCGGTGTCGGCGGGGACCACCTGCGCTTTCAGCTCCGAAAGCTTCCGGTCACGCTCCTGGCCAAGCGATTGCTTCCAGTCGTCCGGCAGTGAGGCGAATGCGGCCTGAGCGCTTTTCTGCGACCAGAACTTTGCGTGCTTCTCTACGCTGTCGAGGCCGGCATTCGCCTTGGACAGGCGCGCATAGGTCTCGCGGCTGTTGGCCTTGGAGGCCGGCCCAGGCCGCTGTTGCGGGCACTTCTGGTCGGCTTGGTCGTCGGCGCGATTGTCGCGTCCGCCGTGCCCGTCATCATCCACCCCGGCGGCAAGCCCGAGTGCCGCCTTGAGCGTGTAGCGCTGGAGGTAGGTTATCGCGCTGCCGATAGCCTGGATGGTGTTCTTGTTGCCGGACGCGTCGACCGGAGCCGAGAGACTGGTTTCCTCGTAATGGCCGCCACGATGAGAAATGATGCAGGACACCTTGACGCCAGAGGCGCTGTTGTCGGTGCGCCAGCGAAAGGACAAGCCCAGTTCGGCCATGACCGGAGAAATGGCCGACGTAACGCTGTCCAGATCCTCGTATTGGTAGTTGGTCCGACCCTTGGCCGTGCTGAAATCGACCTTCTTATCCTTGACCACCCGCGGCATCTTCTCGCGCATGCGGGCCATCGCGTCGTCAAACGCCTTACGCGCCTGATTGGCTTCCCATCGATCCTGGAGCGACATCAGCTTTTCGACAACCTCCAGTCCGGCCCCGTTCGTCACGGCATGCGCCAGCATGTCGGCGGGTGTCATGACCGCGCCATGTGCCCCGGTCTGCAAAGCGCCGCTGTCGCGCGGCATGACCTCAACTGCATTTGCCATCACACTGCCCTCTTTTCTTCGATGACGCGCACGCCCGGGATGTCACGCTTGCCGGCGCGCACATCGGCATTCGCCAGACCAAGAGCGAATTCCTCAAGCTCGGCACGGCGGATCGGCCAGTAGTGCCGAAGCACTGCGGTCAGATCCTCGATTTCGGCGCGGTAGTAGGTCCGCAGTCCCGTGCCAGTGGTGGCCGCTTTGTCGGCGCGCTTGGCCTGCTTCTCCGCGTTCTTTGCTGCCGAGAGGATTTCCTCGGCTTCCTCGCGCGCTTCCAGATCGCCGGCGCTGGACCGCATGGCTTCTTCAGCGGCTCGGCGCTTTTCCTCAGCCTCGATGCGGGCCGCCTCGGCCTTGGCCCGGGCCTCATCCGCCAGCTTGTCGCGCCAGACGGCCAGCACGTCGCCAAGCGCCGACTTGGCCCGGTCGACCTTGCCTTTCTTCGGCTGGATCAGCGGGTTGTAGCGATCCTGGATGGCCTTCACCTGCTCATCGAGCGGGCGCTTTTCCTCCTTGCGCATCTCGTCAGCCTTCTTGCCGGCCTCATGGATCGCGTCCCGGATCTTCTCCACCGCGTCGTGCTGCTGCTGGTTCTGGATCGGCTCGCCATCGGCCCAGTTCTTGGCCTCGTCATAAAGCTCGTCGATCTTCAACACGATCTCATCAAACGGCGTGATGTTGCGGAGTGCTTGTGCGTTAGTCATTCTGCGGCCCTCATGAATTCGGTGCGGCGGCGCTCGCTCGCCTCAAGGGCGGCGGCCTGCCGGTCAACATCCTCTGCATTGCCGATCAGCCGGCGGCTGCGCCTGTGGCAGCGAGCCGCTTCGGCCTGCGCCTCGATTGCCTGGGCCCTGAGGCGATGCGCAAAGCCGCGCAGGCTCTCAGGGCTGGATGGCTGAAGGTCTCGTGCAACGCCCATTACACATCCTCCTTGGCGCTATTGCAGGCCGGGCACGGAACGCCGCGCCTCACTTCGCTGTCTGCCATGTCGAACAGCCATCCGGCGGCGTGCTTGACGCTGATGGCCTTGACGCGGAAGCGGGGCTTTGAACGCGCAGCGGCGGCCCACGACTTCGCGTGTCTCACCAAGTGTTTGTTCGCTCTTTCTAGGTGGAATTGTTTGCGCAAAGCGTTTCTGCGAATGTCGTCAAACTTGATTACTTTCTCGAAGTCATAGTAGCCGTACCGCCATCCACCGGCGGGATGGCCGTATGGCCCGGATGTGCGGGTCTCGTATTCGGAGACAAGTGACTCAAGAGCGCCCGTCTCCACACATCCACCCATGTAGACGTAGCAACGCTTCAGTTCGTCTACTGTGTTGTACGTGATAGCGGTGACCCCGCTAAAAGGAGGCACCACAGACCACCAGTCGTCTTTAACGGTGCGGCTAGACCCGTCGGCCATGGAAAGCGTAATTTCGGCGCCCGCAAAGGCTTTGAATCTTCCTTGCGCTTTCTCGTACTGAAGAGCTCTCACAAACGGACCGTCGCGACCGATCAAATACCTAACGCCGTTGATCGTCTCTTCGCTGTATTGGAAGCACACGGGAGCATCGAAAACGTACGCCCATTTTTTATTAAATCGAACCATCGCTACGATCTTCATCTCTTGCCTCCCGCTGCTTGCTGAGGCCCGCCGCGCGGGCCTGAGAAAGGGCCGGCGGACCGGCCAGTTGGGGATGGGTTATTCGCGCTCGTCTCTTGCCTGCGCCGCCAATCCATCGCGGTAAGCGAGCACGAGCAGTCCGAAAGACAGGGCGCCGCAGACAAAGCCGGCCAGGAAGGTGAGGGCGGTCATGACTGCCCCTCCGTCTTGTTGGCTAGCTTCATCAGGCCGTCGACATGGCCCGGCAACTCGTTCGCGCTGGCATGGATCAGCACTGGGCCAAGGCGCGGTTGCCGGCGCCAACCGAAAGACGTGGTGATGCTGCCAACGGCGCACATGGTGGTGGCCCATGCGTGGGGCTGCGGCAGGGAGATGGCTTTCATGGGGTCGGCTCCTTGATCAAGTCGGACTGAGGCCATTGCCCCCAGCCGAGGGCTATTTTGTCCTCAGTCGGATGCTTGTCTGTTCTTGGTCGTGATGGGGTGTCCCAACTGCGACCTTTCACCTTCCAGAGGAGGCGGTAGCCGGCGGCTCGAACACCAGCGCCGCCAACTCGACGTGCCGTTGGATCGCACTCGCCGCACGTATTGCCTCCGTCATCGACAAAACGGTTCCATTCGCTTGCGAGGATGTAGGTCAACACGCGTCGATAGCCTTTCGCGTTAGCCGCTCTGCGCGCCGCGCCGTAGAGCATGCTGTCGGCGTTCAATACCCCCAGCGTGCAAAGCCTGGTGACCTCGACGGTCAACCCGTCATCGAGCGCCCGCGCAACTGGCCTGCCCACTACGGCTACCCCGACAACAACTCCCTCATCATCGTGGACTGCATGACGCCATAGATCCCCGACCGGGGCGCCGTGATGGCGGTGATGCTCTCTGACAAAAGCCTTGGCCTCGTCTCGGGTGATCGGCCGGAGGTCAAGCATGTTGCGCGACCTCCATTTGACTCTTGGTTGCAAACCGGACGACGTAGACCGCCCCGGCCGGCATCCGCCAGCCCTTGGCGCGGGAGCGCTGGATACGCTTAGGCCCGTCGGTCATGGCGCCACCATCACGAATGCCGTGCCCCACATGGCGAAGGCCGCAGAAAAGGCGACGATGGAGATGATCGCGGTCAGATCGCGGATGATCTCGTGCATCACGCGGCCTCCACTTCGATAAACTCGCCTTCGACCGACAGGCGATATGCTTTGCCGGCCTCAACGCCGTTCTCGCCGACGAGAGACGCGCGCACAGCCACAAGATTGTCGTCATCATCGTAGGCCGCGAGCATGATTGCCCCGCCAACTTCAGCGGACGACACACCTCCAACGCCAAGGGCAGCAGCAATTGAATTCCTTCCCTTGACCGATGCGTGGCCGTAGTCGCCCGCCGCCGATGCGTGGCCGCGATTGCCCGCCGCCGATGCGTGGCCGGAGTCGCCCGCCGCCGATGCGTGGCCGCGATTGCCCGCCGCCGATGCGTGGCCGGAGTAGCCCGCCGCCGATGCGTGGCCGTAGTCGCCCGCCGCCGATGCGTGGCCGTAGTCGCCCGCCGCCGATGCGTGGCCGGAGTCGCCCGCCGCCGATGCGTGGCCGGAGTCGCCCGCCGCCGATGCGTGGCCGGAGTAGCCCGCCGCCGATGCGTGGCCGGATTCGCCCGCCGCCGATGCGTGGCCGGAGTAGCCCGCCGCCGATGCGTGGCCGGAGTAGCCCGCCGCCGATGCGTGGCCGCGATTGCCCGCCGCATATCCACCGTTACCCTGCTGCTCGGCCATGCGAGCCACCCAGGCGACAGCTTTGCGGGTCAGATCGCCAAGTGAAATGCTGGCCTTGATGGTGATTTCGCCAGAGGCAATCTTGCTGTCATCGCCCTCATCGCGGGCAATGTGCCCACCGATCTCAACGGCTGCGAATACGCTCGTGCAAGGTGCGTAATAGCCAAACACATCCAGCGGCATTTCGCACGAGTGGAACCCCCCGGCGCCGCAGCGGACAACGTCTCCGGCGTGCGTGTAGGTCTGGCCGGTTTCGTACTGGAAACCACGACAGGTCATGTCGCGATTGAAGCCCTTGTAGGCCGTGATGACCGTGCCCTTCTCCGCCATCACGCTGCCCTCCCCACGCCAAGCGCTGCGGCGGTCAGGCGGTGTTCCGCATTCGGGTCGCCGGCGTCCTCGAAATCATCCTCGGTCACATGGCCATTATCCCGAAACCATGCCGGCACATTCCGGAGCCGCGTCCAGCAATTGTAGAGGCCATGCACAACTGCCGCCTCGATTGCGTCCTTGGTGATGTCCACCGTCTGGCCGGTCACCAGGTCGAGCCTGAACACCTTCTGAACGTCGCAGAAATCACCATCCACCAGATCGGCGGAGAACTTCGCCAACGTGTCGCTGTGGTCGGTCTCGCGGATCGTGTCCATGCCGCCGACCCGATCGATGATGATCAGGCGGGTGGCGTTGTTGGTGCTTGCATGGGCTGACATGGCGTCTCTCCTTGCTGCTTGTTAAATTTCGCCGTAGCCGTCGCCGTCGCCGTCGCCGTAGCCGGAGCCGTAGCCGTCGCCGTCGCCGTAGCCGTAGCCGGAGCCGTCGCCGTAGCCGGAGCCGTCGCCGTAGCCGGAGCCGTCGCCGTCGCCGGAGCCGTAGCCGTAGCCGTAGCCGGAGCCGTAGCCGTCGCCGGAGCCGTCGCCGTCGCCGGAGCCGTAGCCGTAGCCGGAGCCGTCGCCGTAGCCGGAGCCGTCGCCGTCGCCGGAGCCGTAGCCGTCCAGCGCCGCAGCAGTTTGGACGTAGTGGCGTTGATCGCGCGGCAGCAGCCGCATCACAGCTTGCGCGGGCATCGCAGCCGAAACCCGGCCATGAAGCCGGTCGAGGACTTCGTAGACCCCGCCCCGGCAGGCGCCGGAACGGATCACGTCATCTGCTGTGATGATCGTGTCGGGTGCCATCACGCGGCCTCCCACTTGGCCCAGGCTTCATCCGTGATCGAGAACACAGCGGTAATGCCATGGAGCATCGGGATGTCGGCGGGGAGGCTGATCTTGCTTTTCTCGGTCGGGCCGGTGTCGCACAGTTCCATGACGCCGCGCGTGGTGCCCCAATAGATCGCCATCTTGGCGCCCTTGAGCGGCATGGACGTGGCCGTCAGGTCCTGATCATCATGGATCAGGCCGGCAAAAACTCCGCGATGTTCGGTGGTGATCAAAACAGGCTTCATGACGTCTCTCCATCTGTTGATGGGGAGAGTGTGGGGCAAAAATGACCCTATTGTCAACTCAAAAAAGGGGCAAATTTGCCCCCCCATATTCAACTTCAGCTATTAGTGAAAAATGACGCCCGCGCCCTCTTGACGGGAAAGTTATGCGAATATTGAATTACCAGCCAGGAGGCCGATATGCGTGATGGCGAGGTTTTTAGACGGTTCTGCGAACTGGATCGCGAGGCGCAAGAATTAGTCCTTGCGTTTGTCACCCGCCTTGGCGAGCGCGGCAATCATTCCGATCACTGCGCTCTGCTCGTCCTTGGAAAGGCTGGCGTACTGGCGAATAAAATCGGCTGAAATCCCGTTGATAGGAAGCCCGTCGATTAATGCGGCAAGCGGCTCGCGAATCTCTTCTGAGATATCTATGATGACTTCAACGGATGGAACCGGGCCAGTCTCGCGCAGTGCTCGCTTCAAGTAATCTGGGTCCTTGCCGATCGCGAGTGACACGGCGCGTAGGGATTTCCCCTTACGCGCAATCGCCGATCTGATGTTGTTTCGCCAGTCAATTTTCATGCCGAGAATTTAGCAAAATCGGTTGAATTTGCACGGGGGCTAATTTGAGCCTTGACATGGGGGCAAATCTGCCCCCATCATGCCCCCATGAGCGATATCCGAGAAAGCGTCGAGAAGTTCTTGAGAGCATCGGGCATGTCTCCGACCAGGTTTGGGCGTGAGGCTGCCAGCACCAAGAACCTGGTCAAGCGCCTCCGCGACGGCGGCGATGTCACCACACGCACAGCAGCAAAAATACAGGACTTCATCGCCTCGTATTCCTCCTCCCGTGCTGATGGCGATGGAGCAGCCGGCGCGCGCTCTCAAGGCGAATGAGCTAGCGCGCGCCGGCCCTCCCCGCGAGGGGGCAATTCTCGCGGAACCTGTTTCTCTACCGTCGGCTTTTCCCACTCCCTGGGGCCGGCCAACTGACCGGGCCTCCTCTTTGGCCCGGTCCTTTTATCCGCAGCGTCGAGCCGTTGGCGCGGTCTCCGCTGATCAATGCAAGAGGGGTGCTTGGCGGCGTCCTTCTGGTTTCAAAGAAAACCTCCTGCTCCACTGACAACAAAGGTGGAGCAGGAGGGTTTGCAAATGCGCAAAAAGTTTTTGCAGGAAGCGGAGAACGGAATGTCAGTTGCAGCGGCAAGAGAAATGGCCAGTGCGATTGTCCAGCGCGAGATCCGGGGCCCCGGAGACCTGAGCAACGCAATGCGCCGCATCGAGCAGCGCCACGGCATCCCGTATGGCCTGCTTTGGGGTCTGCGTTATCGCCCACCCAAGGACATCATGCTTGGCGCCTACAACGCATTGCGCCGCGCGTACCGGACCGAATGTGCGCGTCAGGCTCGTCTCCTCGAACACGAACTCAAGATGGCGGAAGCGGCTGGCAATGACCTTGATGATGCTTTGGTGGAGAAGGTTGAAAATCTGGTTCGTAAGGTCAAGGAGGCGAAGAAATGATGGTCGGTGAGGTCTATATCGCGGCCTCAAGCGCTGGCCCGGTGAAAATCGGGTTCTCCGCGAACGTTGAGCAGAGGCTCAAGACACTCGCCAGCGTCACAAAGACCAGGATGACGGTCCTTGCCAGAACCCCGGCCACAAGGCGCACTGAATTTTACCTGCATCAGGTGTTCGTGGAAACACGGCTGCATGGCGAGTGGTTTTCGCCATCGCAGCGCCTTCTCGACACAGCGAAGGCAATTTCTGAGAAGGGCATGGACGCGCTCCCGGAGATGGCGCACCCGGACCCCGGAGCCGCGCTCGGAGACGTGCGCAAGAGTGACGAGTTCACGGAAAGAGCCCGTTCGTCGCTGATCGTGATAGCCGGGCCAAGAGTTCACGGCGAGCGCATCGCCGATCTTTTCGCGCGTGTCGCGGCCCATACCGGGCTGACAAGGCGCAAAGTCAAAAGCATCTGGTACCGTGAAGCGGTGAGTGTATCAGCCGCTGAGTTCATCGCGATCCAAGAAGCTCACGATGCTGTCGTCATGATGATGATGCACCAAGCACAGCGTGGGCTTCTCCCCGACGCAACAGCAAGGCTGTACGCAGCGCAGAAGCCTTCGTGCCAGACAGAACTGGCCAGCGGCGCATGAGGATCACCCTTCCTTTTCCGGTGCCGCTTCACGCCTGTTTCATCAAGAGGCGGGGCGGCGGCGGCATCCCGACAAAGCGATACCAGGCCTACGCCACCGAGGCCGGATGGATGATCCGGGCGCAAAGCCCCAAGCCGATCTCTGGCCCGGTCAGGATCCGCATCGAGCTGGTCGCCCCGGATCGCCGGGAGCGCGATGCCGACAACCTCGGCAAGTGCGTGTTCGACACGCTGACCCGCAATCGCCTGATCGACGGCGACAGCAACCGCACGATCAAGAGCCACACCTTCGCTTGGGTGGAGGCCGGGCCGCCGTGCCGGGTCACGATCGAACCGCACAAGGAGGACGCATGATGCCCCCGGCACCGCTGAAGATCATCACAAGGCCCGTGCCGCCGATCCGGCGCACCAGCATCACCTTCCGCACGCTGCACCCGCCGCGCCGCACCGTGTGCGCTGGCGTCAGGCCCGCTTTCACGCTTGACGGTCTGGTCACCATCACCGTTGCGCTGATCACCGCATGCCCGGAACTCAAGGAGGCCCGCCCATGAAACGCGAAACCGAACGCGAGTTCAACGCTCGCCTGTCCGCCATGATCGGCGCTTACTGGATGAAGCGCGGCGCCAAGGTCGAAACCGTGTTGGATCACAACGCGCAGCCCACCGGAGACATGGGGCGTAGAGGGTGGAGCTATCTCGGCATCCGCTCGGACATGGTGAACGGCCTACCCGCGGGCCGGACTGACATGGGATGGACGGCATGAAGTCGTTCAAGGACAGCCAGGAATTCGCGTTCCGCCGCTATGTGCGCGCCGCGACCCGGAAAAGCCGGTTCCTGACCAAATCGCAACGGGTGATCGTCGCCGCGCTGTTCGACCTGTGGAGCCACCACAAGGAGAAGGGCCGCATCACCCCGAAGCGGGCCGTCATCGCCCGCAAGACCCTGACCAGCGAACGGACGGTTGCCAGCACATTGGCGATGCTCCGAGACGCCGGCGTGATGATCGAGATCGGCCGCGCCACCGGAGGGCGCGGGAAGGCGACGGCATACCGAATGAACCTCGGCGCGTTGCTGCTGCTGATCGGGGCGAAAATCCCGGACTGCGCGCCCGCCGGACTGGTCGAATACAAGCCCTTCAAGCCCGCTCGCTCGCGCCCGCTTCGCCCCGTCGCGCGGCACCGCAAGCAGCCGGCATATACCCTGTTTCACGGAAAAATCTCGGCCCGTGAAACCGTGCAAAAATTGCACGGCTATATAGAGAATAACAACCGTTCGAGCTTTTGGCCACCTTCCGAGCCAGTCCCTTGGCTGGCGCCGGAAATCGATCCGCGAGGTGTCGCGGCATGACCGACCTCTTCAAAAAACCCGGCCAGGTGAAGCAGCTTCGTCCGCATCAGGTGCGGGCAATCGAAATGCTTCGATCATCCCTTGGAAAAGGCAATCGCCGTGTCGTGATCCAGGGCCCCACCGGCTTCGGCAAGACGCTGGTCGCCGCCAAGATCATCGAACGTGCTCTTGGCAAGGGAAACCGGGTGATCTTCACCGCACCGGCGGTTTCGTTGATCGACCAGACCGTCGCGGCTTTCGAGGCTGAGGGCATTGAAGACATCGGCGTGATGCAGGCGAACCACCCGCGGACGAACAAGGACGCGGCGGTTCAGGTGGCATCGGTCCAGACGCTGAGCCGCCGGCAGATCCCGGATGCGGCGCTGATGCTGGTCGATGAATGCCACATGCAGTTCAAGGCGATCAACGATCTACTGGACAAGCGCAAGGATGTGTTTTTTGCCGGTCTGTCGGCCACGCCATGGGCACGCGGCATGGGCTTGCGCTGGCAGGACCTGGTGATCCCGACCACGATCTCCGAATTGATCGATGACGGCTACCTGTCGCGGTTCTCGGTCTATGGCCCGGACGTTCCGGACCTGTCCAAGGTGAGGTCTATCGGTGGAGACTACGCCGAGGACGCGCTGGAACAGGTGATGGGCGAGGCCAAGCTGGTTGGCAACGTTGTCGAGAACTGGCTTGCGCATGGCGAGAACCGCCCGACGCTGTGCTTTGCGGTCAACCGGGCGCATGCGGCCCTGCTGCACAAGGAGTTCTCCCGGGCCGGGGTGGCCTCCGCCTATGTTGACGGGTTCACGGATCGGGTGGAGCGGGAATATCTCGGCGCGAAATTCCGCGAGCGTGAAATCCCGGTGATCGTCTCGGTTCGGACCATGACGACAGGCGTTGACCTGCCGGTGTCATGCCTGATCGATGCCGCCCCGAAGAAATCCGAAATGCTGCATGTCCAGACAATCGGGCGCGGGCTGAGGGTGAATGATGGCACCGAGGATTGCGTTATTTTCGACCACGCGGGCAACTCGCTCCGGCTTGGCCTGGTCACGGATATCCACCACGACAAGCTCGACGCGACCAAGCCCGGCGAAAAGCGCGAGGCGGTGGCCGGTGCCGACAAGCTGCCGAAGCCATGCAGCAAGTGCGGCGTGATCGCCAGCGGTCTGGTCTGCACCAACTGCGGCCATGAGCGCCAGCGGATTGGTGATGTGGAGACGGCGGAGGGCCGGCTGGTCCAGATCACCGGCAAGAAGGTGGTTCCGACAAAGGCGGAGAAGCAACGGTTCTGGTCCATGGCCCTGTGGCTCGACGGAGAGCGTTGCAAGGCCGGAAAGTTCGCGCTGGCGATGCACCGGGCACGGTTCGGCGAATGGCCGCGTGGGCTGGACGATATCAAGGCCCCGCCGGACCAGGCGTTCTTGAGCTATGAGCGCAGCCGCCGGATCGCCTTTGCCAAGTCCAAGAGCAAGCGGAGGGCCGCCTGATGTTTCACCAGAAGACCAAGGACGCCGCGAAAGGCCAATGGCGGGGCATCCTGATGCACCTGGGCGTGCCGGGTGAGGCCCTGCGCGATCGGCACGGCCCGTGCCCGATTTGCGGCGGAAAGAACCGGTTCAGGTACGACAACCGCGATGGCAACGGCACGTTTATCTGCAACCAGTGCGGGGCGGGTGACGGGCTGTCGTTGGCGATGAAATTCACCGGGCGCCCGTTTATCGAGGTGGCGCCGCAGATCGACAGGATACTGGGCAATGAGCGGTTCGAGCGCGACGCGCCAAAGGCTGAGTATCGGCCTGACCAGATCCGCGCATGGCTGCGCGAGGTGGCCGCGCAGACGGTGCGGGTGGAGCCCGGCGATGTCGTTGACCGGTATCTGCAAGCGCGCGGCATTGGCGAGGAACACTATCCCAAGGCACTGCGCACGGCGAAGGGTCTGCGCGATGGCAAGGGCGGTGTGCGCCCGGCGATGGTGGCGACAGTGCAAGGGCCGGACGGCGCGAATGTGACGCTGCACCGGACCTACTTGCGGCCCGATGGGCTGGCGAAGGCCGAAATGGACAGCCCGCGCAAGATGATGCCGGGAGATATCCCGGACGGGTCCGCCGTGCGCCTTTGCGACGATTTTGCCGGCGGCGCGCTCGGTATCGGCGAGGGCATCGAAACATGCATGTCCGCCGCCGTGCTGTTTGAAATCCCGGTGTGGGCCGCGCTGAACACGGGCCTTCTGAAGAAATGGCAGCCGCCGGAAGGTTGCGACGAGGTGGTTATCTTCGCCGACAACGACGCGAATTTCGCGGGGCACCGGGCGGCCTATGAGCTGGCGAACCGGCTTTCGGCGAAGGGGCTGAGCGTGACGGTCAAGGTTCCGCCACTGGCCGGGCAGGACTGGAACGACGTGTTGATGGCAAAGCGCGGCGCGCGGCAACAGGAAAGGGCGATGGCATGACGGCTCTGCGGGTTCTGATCGGCTGCGAGTCGAGCGGTGTCTTCCGCCGGGCGTTCGCCGAGCGCGGGCATGACGTGTGGTCCTGCGACCTTCTGCCGGCCGACGATGGCAGCAACCGGCATATCCGCTGCGACATCCGCGAGATCCTGGGCGATGGCTGGGATCTGCTGGCGGTAATGCATCCGCCTTGCACCCGACTTTGCAACAGCGGCGTTCGCTGGCTCCACACGCCGCCGCCGGGCCGCACGCGCGCCGAGATGTGGCAGGAGCTGGACGAGGGCGCGGCCCTGTTCTCCGCGTGCTGGCAGGCGCCGATTGAGCGTGTCGCGGTCGAGAACCCCGTGATGCACCGGCACGCCCGCGAGCGGCTGCCTGTTGACCTGCCGCGTCCGCAGATCGTCCAGCCGTGGTGGTTCGGCGAGCCATATTTCAAGGCGACCGGCTGGTATCTGCGCGGGCTCCCCAAGCTCTTTGCAACGGACAGGCTGACCCCGCCTCGGCCCGGCACGGACGAGCACAAGCGCTGGTCTGCGGTCCACCGGGCGCCGCCGGGCCCGGACCGGTGGAAGGTCCGGTCGCGGTCGTTCGACGGTATGGCGGCGGCAGCAGCCGATCAATGGGGCGAGACGGCGGAGCGCCGGGAAAGGAAATCGGCATGAGCGCTCTACATCACTACATCTTGCCAGCCGGAAACGTCCAGATCGCGTTTAGCGGTGGCCGGACCAGCGCCTACATGCTGCACCAGATCCTTGAGGCCAATGGCGACTTGCCTGATCGCTGTGAGGTCACGTTTCAGAACACCGGCAGGGAAATGCCGCAGACGCTCGATTTCGTTGCCGAGGTCGGTCGGCGTTGGGGCGTTGAAATAACTTGGCTTGAGTACAGGCCGGATAAGCCGTTCTTCGAGATCGTCGGACGACAAGGCGCCAGCATGGAAGGCGAACCGTTCGAGGCGCTGATCAAGAAGAGGAACTATCTGCCGAACCAGCAGACCAGATTTTGCACCATTGAGCTGAAAATTAGGACGGCGAAGCGATTCCTGATGTCGCTCGGTTGGAAGCATTGGACCAACTGCGTCGGCATACGCGCCGACGAACCGCACCGATTGAACAAACCAAAGCCGAGAGAGCGTTGGACGGTTTGGACGCCTCTTGCCGACGCTGATGTCGGCAAGCAGGACGTGGCCGCATTCTGGAAGCGCCAGCCGTTCGATCTTCAACTTCCGAACGTTCGGGGCAATTGCTGGCTCGGCAACTGTGACGGCTGCTTCTTAAAATCCGAAGCGAACGTTGCCGCCTTCACCCGCGACTATCCAGAGAGAGCGGAATGGTGGGAACGCATGGAAACGTTGATCCCACCAACGAAGGGGGACGCATGCACTTTCTCCAAGCGATACAGTCGCGCCGAGATGCGCGAATACATGGAGCGTCAAGGCGATTGGGCCTTGTCGACCGAGGGCGCGCTTTGTCAGGCCGACGATGGGGAGTGCACAGGATGAAAAATGCAGTGCCGACGTTCTGGGCAGAAATTTTGATCGCTGGCGATGTCCATGATGCAACGCGGATCTGTCGCGAATACTGCGGATGCGGGCTCTGCGTGACAGTCCAGTCTGCTGAGTACGTTTACACGGGCGGATCTCAATCGGGCGTGATTGTCCGGCTGATCAACTACCCGCGCTTCCCGGCTGATCGCGAGACGATCCTCGATCACGCCAATGCGTTGGCGGAGCGACTCCGCGCCGGTCTTTTCCAAGACAGCTACAGCGTGATGACGCCGGAAGAAACCCGATGGTATTCGCGACGGGAGGCGGCGGAATGAGGCAGCAGGACAAGGACGATCTGTCAGCCGTTGCAATGGCGATCTTGTTTGCGGTTGGCATCGTGGTTGCGATTTTCGCGCTCGCTGGTGTCGCCGGCTGGATGACGAGCAAGCTTCGCCCGGACGCCTGCACCACCACCATTTCCAAGACACATCTGGACCGCGTGGAGGCTGAGTGATGGCACGTAAGGGGCGCAAGCGGAAGACGGTGGCACGGCAGCCGAACGGCCAGCCGCGCCGGGATTACGCAGCGGATAAGCTGCGCGAGGATGTGATCATGCAGCGGGTGCGTCACTACCGGCTGACGCGGGAGCAGGCCGGATCCGAGCGGGCATCGCATGCCCTTGGCCGGGCCTATCTCCGCAGCCAGATTACCGACGGCATGTATCACGCGGGCCGCGAATTCGAACGACTGTGGGTCTCCCGGGCCATGGTGATGGGCATCCCGCAGCCGCACCCCCGGGCCTGCAACATCGCCGACGAGGTGCGCGGCGGTCAGGGCGGATACCTGAGCGCGTATTTCGTGGAGTCAGTAAAGCGCCGGTTTTCGGAGTGCGCCGACAAGCTTGGCGGTCGCATTGGGGCAGTCATGGCCGTTGCGGTGGACGATATTGACACGGCAGACTGGAGCGAGGCGCGCTTGGATGTTCTTCGGTCCAGGCTGTCGTTGCTTGTGGAAAACTTCGGCTTGGCGGATGATGGCTACCTTGCCGCGTGGCGTGTCTCGTGATACAAACGCAATTAATAGATCATCCGAAATTGTGAGTTTCGCCCGAATGGGTAACGAGGGGATCACCCTAAACGCCTGCTGTGGCAAGGTGTTGCGGTGATTTTGACCCTTTGAGGAAATCGCCCCCACGGGGCAACGTAATCGGTGCGGCGTGCTCTAGCGGGGGAGCGGGGGGGGCGTAATCAGGAGCGCCAACCTGAGCCGCACCGAAGCTGATCGGCGGTGTGTGAGACAACAGGCTCTTACGCGGGTCTGTCCGCCGAAACTAATCATGCGGCGGCGTGGAAAGCGGACACGCGGCCAGACGTGGCAGGCCGGCAATATGTGGTAGCAGAACCGGTCGCGATAGTCAGGCGGTCTTTCGAAACCCGCTTGATGCGAGGCGTACGAAATGTCGGTTCGAACCCGACCGCCCCTAGCCGGAGTAGCGACCGGCCCGCATGACATCTATCAGGCGCGGCGGCATGGCGACATGCCCGCACTGTGCGGATAGCCAGTAGGCCGCACGACTTCCGTTCCGATCTGGATAAGGGCCGGACGCCTGAACAATCCGGTATCCCCGGACAGTTGGCCCGCCGAAATGAGGTTACGGGTTTCCCCCGTATCTCAGCGAAAAGAACAGGTTAATCAAAAGGCTGCGATCAAACGGCGGCCCTCTTAGCCAGAGCCTAGCCCATGCGTTGCGTCCACTATGTCGGCTTTCGCGATGACCGGTTCCTGGCCGCGTATCGTGCATTCGGCGGCCCGGTGATCATCCACCGGGTGTGGGACAAGCGGGCGCGCCGGGAGATTGACCCCGAGGCCGATCTGGTGGTGTTCGCCAATGGCCCGCACGACCAGGCGCCCCGTGCGCGCAATGGTGACGATCTGGTGGAGGCGTGAATGGCTTGGTGGAAGCGGCGCTATGTCGGAACGGTCAGTGCGAGGACGGTCTATGTCAACCGTAAGGGCGAGACTATCCGGGGCGCCGTGGAGTTCGGCCGCTGGATCCTTACAGAGGGAGTGTTCGGTCGTCGGGCCAAGCTGATCGGTGACCCTGGCGCTTCAGCCTTGGTTGACATCAAGCGGTCCGCGGTCAAAGCCTGGCTGGCCGGCGGGCCGCTGCCGGATCTGGACGAGGAGACCAGACCGCGCGGCCCGGCCCCTGTCCTGCGGATCGTCAAGAGCGGAGAGTGATATGCCCGCGCTGGAAAACGCTCGTCATGAGGTCTTTGCGCAAGGTGTCGCCAAGGGTCTTTCGCAGGACGAGGCTTACGCGCGCGCCGGCTACAAGGCGAGCCGCTCGGCGGCATCGCGGCTGTCAGCAAATGTGAGCGTCAAGGCCCGCATCGCTGAGCTGGTCGGCAAGGGCGCTGAGAAGGCCGAGGTGAGCGTTGCGCAGGTGCTGCAGGGCCTCATGGTCGAAGCGACCCGCGAGGGTGAGGGCTCGTCACATGGCGCTCGGGTGTCGGCCTGGTCGCAGATCGGCAAGCATCTCGGCATGTTCGTTGAGCGTGTTGAGCATGACGTGCCAGCGGAGAGCCCGCTGTCTGCCCTTTTGGAGCGTATTGCTGAGCATGGCCGCAAGATCCACGATTGACCCGGATCAGTTTCTGGATCCGATCTGGCGCGTGTCGAACCTCTACCACATCACGGACAAAAATGGCGCTCGCGTGCCATTCAAGCCTAACGATGCGCAGCTGTCGTTTCTCAAGGATCTCCACCAGCGCAACATCATTCTGAAGGCGCGGCAGCTTGGGTTCACCACGCTGAGCGCGCTGATCCAGTTGGACGCCTGCATTTTTGGCCGGGACGTGCGGGCCGGCATCATCGCTCACCGGCTTGACGACGCGAAGGTGATTTTTCGCGACAAGGTCAAGTACCCGTATGACAATCTGGACGAGGGCCTGAGAGCGGAAATGCCCGCGACCCAGGACAGCGCGGACACCCTCACTTTCGCCAACGGGTCATCTATTCGCGTTTCCACCTCGATGCGTTCGGGGACGCTGCAATACTTGCATATCTCCGAGTATGGCAAGATCTGCGCGCAGTATCCTGACAAAGCGCGCGAGATCAAAACTGGTGCTCTTGAAGCAGTATCCAAGTCCGGGTTTGTGACCATCGAGAGCACGGCGGAAGGTCAGGAAGGCGATTTCTTCGACAAGTCGCAGGAGGCGCGGCGAATGCAGACCGCCGGCGCCGAACTATCGCCTCTGGACTATCGGTTCCACTTCTTCCCGTGGCACCAGGACCCTGAATATTCACTTCCTGGCCTTGGCGTCATCACCGATGAGCAACACCGGTACTTCGAAAAGCTGGAGGCAGAGGAAGGCATTGTCCTCAGCCGCGGGCAAAAGCTCTGGTACGTGACCAAAGAGGGCGCGCTCGGCGGCGACATGAAGCGGGAGTACCCGTCGACGCCGGATGAGGCCTTCGAACAGGCCTTAGAGGGGGCGTTCTTCACCCGCGAGCTGCATCTGGCGACAAAGCAGCGTCGGATCGGCTCGTTCTCGGTCGACCCGGCATACCAGGTTCACACGGCGTGGGATCTGGGCCGCAACGATCTCAACACGATCTGGCTGTTCCAGACCATTGGCGGGTTCCACCGGTTCGTTGGCTACTACGAAAACAGCGGCGAACACATCAGCCATTACGTCAAATGGCTGCGTGACTGGGCCGACGAAAACGGTGTGACGTTCGGGTCTCACTATCTGCCGCACGATGGTAAGCGCGAAAGTCTCTGGCTGGAGAACGGCACCATGGGCGTGATGGAGAAGCTGCGGTTTTTCCCCACCATCGTTCCGCGCGCGGCATCGCACCAGGAGATTATTTCGGCCTGCCGGGCGGTGTTCCACCTGTGCCAGTTCGATGAGCAGGCCGCCGGCGATGGCCTTAAGCGGCTGCGGGCATTTCGCAAAGAATGGGATGATGTGCGGGGCGTGTTCAAGGACCGCTATCTCCACGACATCAATTCGCATGGTGCCATGGGGTTCGCGACGTTCGCGCTGTCCGGTCACTCTGGCGATGACATCACGGTGAGCGGCACAAGGCGCCGCGGGTATTTTGACGACGAAGCGGAAGGCTGCGGCTCATGGATGACAGCGTAGTTGAGAGCGTCGAGCCAGAGGCGGACGACATCGCGCCGACCACCGCGACAGAAGCCGATGAGCTGATGGATAAGTTTCGCCGCTGGTATCGTGACGACAGCGCGCATGCGTCGGCGTGGGTGGAGAACGCCCGAGAGGATTACCAATTCGTCGCTGGCGATCAGTATTCGGCAGAGGAGAAAGCCTCTCTGCGAGCGCAAAACCGGCCTGACGTGGTGTTCAACCGCTTGGCGCCGATGGTCCGCAGCATCGCCGGGTATCAGGTCAACCAGCGGCTGGCGACGATCGCAAAGCCGACCGAGCCGGGCGACGAGCAAAGCGCGGAAATCGCGAATGCGTCGATCAGATGGTTTCGTGACCAGTCGGACGCGCAATTCTCGGATGG
Source organism: Stappia indica (assembly GCF_020177335.1). GTDB lineage: Bacteria > Pseudomonadota > Alphaproteobacteria > Rhizobiales > Stappiaceae > Stappia > Stappia indica_B. The sequence continues at coordinate 496,112 of NZ_JAIVMG010000003.1, forward strand.
TGACGCTTTCGAGGACGCCACCATTTGTGGGATGGGCTGGACGGAAATTCGGCTCGACTACGAGGAGGACCTGGACGGCCACCCACTGACAAAGCGTCTCAACCCGCTTCAGATGCGGTGGGATCACCGCGCCCGCGAGCGCAATCTCAAGGACGCGCGCCGCATCTGGCAGATCATCGAGGATATGCCGCTCAGCGAGGCCCGTGAGATGTTTCCGGAGGCGGATATCACCGACCTCAACGCCAAATGGGCCCTGGACGTTGGCGGTGACGGCGCCCCGGAGGACCAGGGCGAGGCGGACCGGTACGAGGGTGACGGCGAAGAAGAGCAGATCGGCACTGAGCGGTTGGTGACGATTGTGCGCGTGCAGTGGTGGGAGCGCGAGACGGTCTACCGCGTCATCAGCCCGCAAACTGGCCGACTGGAAACGGTCGATGCCGCGACCTTTGATGTGCTCAAGGCCCGGCTCCCGGGAATTCGCGGTGTGCGGCAACGGCGCAAGGTCTACAGGCAAGCTTATCTCGGCAAGACGGTGCTTGAGCAGGGCCCAACGCCTTGCAAATGGAATTTTTCGCTCCAGTGCGTGACCGGGTTTCGCGACCAGATCAAAGGCCATTTCTATGGCTTGGTCACTGGCCTGAAGGATCCGCAACGGTGGGCCAACAAGTGGATGTCGCAAACCATGCACATCCTCAACGGATCGGCCAAGGGCGGCGTCATTATCGAAGATGACATCGCCGAGAACATGCGCGAGTTCGAAAGGTCATGGGCGCGCCATGACGCGGTCACCAAGGTCCGGAAAGGGGTTCTGCAGCAGGGCCGCATTCAAGACAAGCCCAGCACGCCCTTCCCGTCAGGCTTCTACCAGCTGATGGATATGGCCATCAACGCAATGCGTGATGTGTCTGGCGTCAACCTTGAAATGCTCGGCCAGCGCGACGCGAACCAGCCTGGCGTTGTCGAGACGCAGCGCCGGTCAGCCGCTCTCACAACGCTTGTGACCCTGTTCGAATGCATGCGGATGTACCGCCGAACGCAGGGCGAGGTCATCATCAGCATCGTGAAAGACTATTTGCCCGAGCATGTGCTCCAGCGTGTGGTCGGTCAGCAGCTTGGGCAGATAGTCCCGGCGTTCATGCAGTCTGAAACGCGGTTCGACATCATCGTGGACGAGGCGCCGGAAAGCCCCAATGCCAAGGACCTGATTTGGTCGATGATGGGGCAATCGATCCACCAGCAACCGCCGCAGGTGCAAGCGGTGCTTTGGAAATACAGCCCGCTGCCCGGCTCGGCCGCTGCCGAAATGACGCAGGCGATCCAGTCGGCCATGCAGCCGGCGCCGCCGGACCCGAACCAACAGGCCGCCATGCAGGCGCAGCAGCAACAGGAACAGGCGAAGATCTCCGCAGACATCCAGAAAGTGCAGTTTGATGTCGAGGCAAAACGCATCGATCTGGAAGCGAAGGCGCTGGATCTGCAAGCCAAGCAAATCGATCTGGAGATCGCCCGCGAGAATGCGCGTGTTGCCGGCGTGAAGGCCCAGGCCGATCAAGTTAAAGCCGAAGCTGGCGCTCTGAAGGCGGTGGCCGACTCTGGTGTTCAGGCGGGGGCCTTTTCTGAGCCCCCCCAGACTTAAGCGCAGTCATTGCGCTTTGCGCAGGCGGGCAGCGTATGTCCGCACCGGCTATCAGCAGCCGTAAAAGAGCGACCCAACATGAGCGATATCGAACAGGACAACCAAGACTACAGCCCGGAAGAACTCGCCGCGCTTGGTGAGGCCGCGCCGGATGATGGCGCACCGACCATGGAGGACCCGGCGCCGGAACCCGAAGCCTCAGCGGGAGACGACACCGGCACTGACGGTGGCGACGATGGTGACAAGCCAGCCGAGCCGGACGGTGCAGACAAGCGGGTGCCGCTAGCCGCATTGCATGAGGAGCGCCGGCGCCGCCAGGAACGCGATGCGAAAATCGCCGAACTGGAACAGCGCGTGACGATCCTGCAGACCGTCGAGGATCGGTTCGCGCAGTTTGCAAAGCAAGGCACCCTGCCGCAGCCGGAGGAGCAGCCGGCGCCGCCGGACCCGAGTGAAGACCCGTTGGCCTATATCGACCACCTCGGCCGACAGGTGTCAGCGCTTTCGGAGCAGCAGCAGCAATCAGCCGCCGCGAGACAGGCGGAAGAACAGCGGCGGAATTTCCTCGGGATTGTCCAGACAGAGGAAGCGCAGTTCAAGCAGCAAGCGCCTGATTACGAGGACGCAGCGGCGTTCGTGCGCAATGCCATTGCGCAGGAGATGGAGATCATGGGCGTTCCGCCGCAGATGCAGCAGCAGGCTGTTGGCAACCAGCTCCTGAACATCGCGATTTCGGCGAAGGAAAGCGGCAGGACCGTGCCGGAAGTCGTCTACCAGATGGCAAAGATGCGCGGCTATGCGAAGGCTGAAGCATCGGCGGCGGACGCAGAGACGGCGGCGGCCAAGGAGGCGCTGGACCGGATCGACAAGGGGCAGCGCGACAACCGCGACGTGACGCCGGGAGGCGCCGGCAGCGGGGCCATGACGCTTGAGAAATTCGCGGCGATGTCGGAGGCGGAGTCCTTCGCATGGCTGGAGAAAAACCCGAAGGCCGCTGAGCGGCTTCTGGGGGCATAAGCAGGAGGGTTCCCTCCTTTCGTCATGCCGGACGGTAAGCGGCGCGGTCGGCAGCCAGCGACTTGAAACATGGCTTTCGCTCGGTTCGCAGCGTCACGCGGGCAACTCAACAACCAGCATCGACAAGGATATACCCCATGTCTGTCACCAGCTATGGCGTCAACGACGCTCTTGCTGTCAAGGCCTGGTCCAAGAAGCTGGCGCATGAGGCGAGCAAAGCCACGCCGATTGCGCCGCTTATCGGGACGGGTGACAACAGCATCATTCGCAAGAAGACCGAGCTCTCCAAGTCTGCGGGCGACAAGGTCACCGTCGGCCTGCGCCGGCAACTTTCCCAGGCCGGCGGTGTCACCGAGAACCAGCTTCTGGAAGGGAATGAGGAAAGCCTCACCACCTTCTCCGATGCGCTGGTCATCAATGAGATTGCGCACGCTGTTCGCGTCAAGAACAACGGCACGATCGACACGCAGCGTGTTCCTTTCAACCTGCGCAACGAAGGCAAGGGCGCCCTTGCTGACTGGTACGCCGACCGCATGTCGCTGATGGCTTTCACCCAGCTCTGCGGCTACACCGCGCCGACGATCACGTTTGAGGGTGAGACCTTCTCTCTGAACTCGACGCATTGGGGGTTCAATCTCCCGAGCGCGCCGAGCGCCAACCGCAAACTGTTCGTCAATGGCTCGACGGATGAGGCCAATACTTCGGCTCATGTCATGACGCTGACGATGATCGACTATGCCGTGGAGCTGGCGAAAACCGCCAACCCGAAGATCCGGCCGATCCGGGTAGGCGGCGAAAAGAAGTATGTGATGTATCTGCATCCGTACCAGGTGAAGTCGCTGCGCACGAACACCTCTACCGGTCAGTGGCTGGACATCCAGAAGGCGGCGATGGCCGGCGGGCAGGTCACGAAAAACCCGATCTATTCGGGCGCGCTCGGCGAGTACAACGGCGTCATCCTCAGGGAAAGTGAGCATGTGACCCCTGGGGTTCACTCGTCCACCGGCGAAGTGGTCGCCACGGTCCGCCGCGCCATTCTGCTTGGCGGAGACGCTGCCATGTTCGGCGTCGGACAGGAGGGCCGTGAAACCAGCTACAAGCTGGTGGAGAAGACTTTCGACTATGACCGCGAGCTGGGCATCGCGGCCAAGAACGTCATGGGCATGAAGAAGTGCGTCTACGACGGCGAGGATTTCGGCGTTGTGACCATTTCCTCCTATGCCGCTGCCGGCGCTTAAGGAGGGCTGGAAATGGCTACTGGAACGACCGGAACCACTGCGCGCCAGTTCAGCGCGCAGATGGTCCATTACCTTCGCAAGACGATCACCGCTTCCGACGACGGAAGCGCGGTCAAGGTTGGTGTGATCCCGTCGGGCGCCGTCATCTTGCAGGCGATGTCTGGCGCCGCTGTCGTTGAGGTGTTCAACGACACTGGAACCGACCTTCTGGATATCGGCGTGTCGGATGCGACCGGCGGTGTGGCGGCGGACGACGATCTGTTCGCCACCGATCTGGATATTTCAACGCTTGGGTTCAAAGCGTTGGACGAGTCCGTCGGCGGGCTCCGCCTTAGCGCGGATACCACGATCACCGCGACCTATGCCGGTCTCAATTCGGACGCGACCACCGGCCAGGCCGAAGTGGTGATCTGCTACGTGCCGGACAATGACGGCTGACCATGCCGGTCTATGACACCGATTGGTCGTTGATTGATTTCAACGAACCAAAGCAGGCGGGCGGGGCGAAGGCCTCGCCCGCTTCTGTTGCCAAGGGCTCGTGCCCATACTGCGGGCGCCGGGTCGGGCGCGGTCTGCACCTCCACATGAAGGCGTGCAAATCCAATGACAACGCTCTCCACACTGAAGACGCGGATCGCGGCTGACCTGGACGATACGTCTGGCGCCTACGGCGATGACATCGCAGATGCGATCAGCCGCGCCATCGAATTTTATCAGCCGGTCCGTTTTGGCTTCAACGAAACCCGAGACGAGACATTCACCACCGTCGCTGGCCAGCAGATCTATTCCAGCGAAGACGATACGGCCATCCCGGCCTTCTACAGACTGGATCTGGTGACGGTCACTGTCGCCGGACAGGTGCGTCGCCTTGATCGTGTCGACCCGGGGGAACTCGAACTCCTGAGCGACAGCTCGGCGTCAACGGGCGACCCATATGCCTACGCCTATTTCGACAACTCCCTGCGCCTCTATCCGATCCCCGGCGCGGGCTACACCATCCGCATGGTCGGTCATATCAAGAAAGCTGCACCGGCGAGCGATGAAGAGGCCGGCAATGTCTGGATGACAGAGGCCTATCAGTTGATCCGCTGCGCAGCGAAAAAATACCTCGCTGAGAACGTGACAGAAGATGCTCAGCTTCAGGCCCGGATGGAGCGGGCGGAAGAACGGGAGCTTGGCCGGCTCGTGAAGCAGTCTGGCGCGCGGATCGGGAGCGGCATGATTGTGCCGACGCAGTTTTGACCCCGTTCGCCGCCTATGCACCGGATCAGCCAGGGTTCTACTCTGCCGGATCACCGCTCATTCGCAACGTCATCCCGACACAAAGCGGCTATCGGCCGTTCCCCGCGCTTGCGGCCCTGTCCTCGGCACTGCCGGCACAGCCGCAGGGCTTTTTCTTCAATGTCGAGGTGGACAATACCGTCACCATTTTTGCGGCGACGGCGGACAAGCTCTACAAGCTCGACGCGACGGACTACAGCTGGGACGACGTTTCCCGATCCTCTGGCGCCTATACCGGAAACTCAACGCAGGGCTGGACCTTCGCGCGCTTTGGCGATCAGGTGCTGGCGACCAATGGCAATGATGATGTGCAGAGCTTCATCGTCGGGACCAGCACGAAATTCGCCGACCTGGCGGGGTCTCCGCCGAAAGCGCGGCGCGTGGCAGTCGTCGGCGATCACGTCGTTCTTTATGGCCTGACGGATAATCCGAACCGGATCCAATGGAGCGGTACGAACGACGCCACCGAGTGGACACCGCTCAAGAACAACGCTGACTATCAGGATTTTCCGGAGGGCGGCGAGATCATGTTCGTTGCGGCGGTAGAGCGCAATGCGATTGTGCTGCAGCGGTTCAAGGCGCGCGCGATGACCGCGACTGGGGAAAGCGGGTTTGTCTTCACCTTCGCAGAAATCGAGAGCCGGGGCGCCGTCTCACACCGGGCCTGCACGGCGCATGGCGGCCGTGTTTTCTTTCTGTCTGAGGATGGCTTCTTTGTCATGACGCCCGGGGCCGGATCGCAGCCGATCGGTGCTGAGCGGGTAGACGCGACGTTCAAAGCGGCGGTGACCAGCGTCGAGAACCTCGAAATTGTCACGGCCGCAGCTGACCCCATCAACAAGATGATCGTGTGGGCCTACTCGACCAATGGCACGACGCTGGACCGGGCCATCGGATACGCTTGGCAGGTAGATCGCTGGGTCGACCTAGAGCTGGGCACGCTGTTCGGGCTGAGCGCCGGGGCCACCTCAGGATACACGCTTGAAGCGCTGGCCGTTGAATATCCGAACCTTGATGCCATGACGATCAGCCTGGATAGCCCCCGGTGGCTCGGCGGGCGCCCGGCGTTCGCGGGGTTCGATGCCTCTTACCGACTCGGGTTCTTCGACGGGGCGAACCTCGAAGCCACGCTCGACACCGCAGACATGAGTTTTTCGGAAGGTCGCAAGGCGCGGATCAGGGCGTTCCGGCCGATCACCGATGCCACCGCGATTTATGGGCAGATCGGCAATAAATCGCGGTGGAACGGGCCGACAGCGTGGGGTTTGGAGCGCCTTGCCTCATCGCAGACCGGACGGGTGATCGTCAACCAATCGGGGTTCACGCACCGAATTCGCTGCCGGATCCCTTCGGGTGCCGATTGGACGGGGATTGCCGGTGTTGAGGCTATCGAAAGCACGGTGCAGGGGCTGAAATGAGCATCACAGTCAGTTTCCCCGCCGGATTGAGAACCCAAGTCGTCGCGCCCGCAACCACCAACAAAACCACGATTTTCGCAGGAGCTGATCGCGTCGAGCGCTACGTGGACACGGTCCGCGCCACGAACAGGACCGGCAGCGCGGCAACCCTGGTTCTGCACTTTGAAAGCGGTATTAGCGCAGGCGCTGAAGGTGTGGTTTTGCCTGTCACCAGCGTTGCTGCAAATGCAACTGAAGTGATCCCCGTCGGAGTTTCTGTCGGGCGCAATGACGCGCTGAAGGCCACGCTCGGCACGGCCGGCGCAATCGATCTGATCATCACCTACGCTGAACGAACGCAGGGGGCAAGCTGATGCCTGACGGAACAGATCCCGCGAGCTCCTGGCAGAACCAGGGCCAGAACAATTCGCCGTTGAACGGCTGGAACATGCCTCAGGGGTCGACATGGGCCGGCGCCGGGACTTTTTGGGGGCAGCAGCCCGCGCCAGGGGGCGGAGCCGCGACAACGCAGCAGCCTGCTGCTGGCACGCCGGCCTACCAGCCAACCAACACGCAAACGCCGCTCGGCCAAGTGGACTATCGCACCAACATCATGGGCCACGATGGGCAGACCTTTACGGCCAACAGCGACCCGTCGAATGCCTCGCAGTTCGGGCAGAATTATCTTCGCCCTGGCTTCAACATGGCGCAGTCATATTTGAACCAGGGTGTTGGGTTCAACCCGTTCGAAGGCAACCGCGTTGCCGGGTTCACCCCGCAACAGCAGGCCTATTTTCAGGGCGTTCAGCAGCAATTCGGGAGCACCCCCGGCTACCAGCAGTCTGCGGAAAATACCGTGGGTGCCGTCGCCGGTGCCGGCGGCATCGCGCCGGGCATGCAAGGCGACCTGAACACCTTGGGCCAGATCGCCAGCGGTGCAAACGGCATCACGACCGGCCAGCAGTTCCAGAATCAGGCGAACAATCCACTGACGGCGATGCAGCAGGGCGCCGGGCAGTTCTATCAGGGCGCACAGCAGGGCTTCGGCCCGTCGTACTCCGAGCAGAACCTCGCAGATGTGGCGAAGGGTGGTGGTGCGAACCCGTATTTCCAGGACCAACTCGCCAATCAGCTTGACCAGGTTCAGTCGCGGATCAACGCGCGGATGTCCTCGGCCGGCCGCTACGGGTCCGGCGCCTATGGCGATGCGATGGCGCGGGGGCTCGGGGCAACGGCGACGGATGCACTGTCGCGAAACTACGAGTTCGAGGCCGGCCGGCAGATGCAGGCCAACCAGCTCATGGACCAGCAGCGCCAGCAGGATATCGCAAACCGGTTCACCGGAGCAGCAGGCGCCGCGAACCTCGGGCAAAACGAGATCCAGAACCGCATGGCAGCGCTGCAGGGTCTGACCGGGACGCAGCAGCAGAACATCGCGAACCGCGCCGGGGCCGCATCGCAGGGGATGCAGGGGCGCCTTTCGGCTCAGCAGGATGCGCTTAGGGCCGCGGCACTGGCCCCGACAATGCAGCAGAGCCAGATCACGCGGCTGAACCAGCTCATGAACTCAGGGGCGATCCAGCAGAGCCAGAACCAGGACGAGATCAACGCGGCCCGCGATCTCTACAACGAGCAACAGCAGGCGCCTTGGGAGCGCCTGCAGGCCTACATGGGGACCATCGGGCAGCCGCAGAGCGGATCGATCGGGCCGCAGCCTCAGGCACCTGGAGGGCCATCCACGGCGCAATCTGTTCTTGGCGGCGGGCTGATGGGCGCGCAACTCGGCAATGCGTTCGGCATGCCCCTGCTGGGCGGTCTCGCTGGCGGCATTCTTGGAGGATTGTTCTGATGGGCTTGTTCGACACAGGGGCCGCCGGCGGTCTGTTCGGGGGGGCGCTGTCCGGCGCCGGCACGAAACTCGGGGCGTTCATCGACAAGAACCCGATGGCGATGATGGCCGCCGGGTCTGCTCTTCTGGACGGTCAGGGATGGGGCGGGGGCGCGCGCGGTTTCATGCAAGGCGGGCTGCTGGACACGCAGAACCGCCGCGTCGAAACCCAGGACAAGAGGGAGCAGCAGGCATTTGAGCAGCGTCAGACGCTGTTTGACCAGGCCCAGCAGGACCGAAGGTCACAGGTGGAGAGGGCCAACAAGACCCGCGCATGGTTCCAGCAGAAAATGCCCGAGTATGCCGACGCGCCGATGGAAGTGCAGCGTGAGGTTCTGAAGTCCCTGTTCTCCGGCCAGAAGCCGACCGGCGACATGCAGGAATACGAGTATGCGCGCAGCCAAGGGTTCGATGGGTCGTTTATGGACTATCAGTCGCAACTGAAAGAGGCCGGTGCGACGAATGTCACTGTGGGTGGCGGGAAATACGGCACCATTCCGCAGGGGTTCATGCTGCAGGAAGACGAAGGCGGCGTGCGTCTCGCCCCGATCCCTGGCGGGCCGGCGGACGCAGAGGCGCAGAAGGCGCAAGAAGCGGAGTCCGAAGCCTTGGGCAATGCCCTCACGCAGACGGACATTATCACCACGGCGGCGCAACGCGCGCGAGAGGCCGCGAAAGACCGGGCGTTCGGAGCTGTGGGGCAGAACATCGCGCAATGGAACCCGTATTCGGACGCGGCCGAAGTGGCGCGGCAGACCGAGGTTCTGAAGGCGCAGGCGAAGATCGAGAACCTGAATGCCATGCGGCGACAGTCGCCGACCGGCGGCGCGCTCGGGAACGTGACTGAGAAGGAGTCCGCAATGCTTGCGGCAAAGAGTGGCGCGCTTGATCCTGCCAGCCCGCATTTTGAGCGAGACCTTGCAGATTTCGAACGCACACTGCTTCGCACCATCCATGGCCACGCCATGGGCGATAGGATCTTTGAAGCCAAGTATGGCGCAACCCAAAAAGGCGGCGGCGGGTATCGCATCCTGGGGGTCGAATAATGCCGGTCTACACCATCGAAACCCCGTCCGGGCGCCGCCTCAAGATCGAGGCCGACACGCCGGAAATCGCCATGCAGGGCGCGCAGGAATGGAGCGCGGCGAATGAGGGCGACAAGCAACCGGGAAAGCGCACGGTCGGGGCGCTGGAAGCGTCGAACCGTGGCGTTGAACAAGGCCTGACATTCGGGTTCGGGGACGAACTCATGGCCGGCGCAATGGCGCCTGTCGAGGCCGTCGTGGGCGGCTTGCAGGGCAAGGGCTTCGGTCTGGGTGATGCCTATAACCGCAACCTTGAGCGCGAGCGGGCCATGTTGCAGCAGGCACGCGAGGATAGCCCGATTGCGTCTGCGATCGGGGAGATCGGCGGCGGTCTGATGACCGGTGGCGGACTGGCAAAATCCGGCGCAACCTTGATCGGGCGCACGGCAGGCAAGGGGCTGGCAACGCGAGCCGGTGCGGGCATGCTGGAAGGCGCGGGCTATGGCGCCGCTTATGGCTTCGGATCGGGCGAGGGGGGCGCTGGCGAGCGCCTCAAGAGCGCGGGGCAGGGTGCGGCGGTTGGTGGGGCTGTCGGCGGAGCGATCCCGGTCGTCGGCGCGGCGGCGAAGAAGGTACTCTCGCCTGTGGCGCGCAAGATCGGCAATAGGTTCAACCCGCGCGGGGCGGAACAGCAGCGCGGGATCGACCGTGTTCTGAAGGAGGCGAAAGGCGCCGGCCTGACGCCTGACGATTTGGTGCAGGGCGTCCGCGACGGACGCACGGTCGGGCAGATGGACCCGAACCTGTCGGATCTGACGCGCGCGGTGAAGCGGCAGCCGGGGGACCACGGCGGCATGGTGGATAAGGCTCTTGACGCCGGTTATTCCGCCAACAACCAAGCCGCGAAGCAGGCTATTTCGGATGGGCTTGGGGATCAGAACTTCTACATGTGGCGCGACATGTTCGCCAAGTCGAAATCCAAGGGCGCGCAGAAGGCCTATGATGCGGCCTTCAAGCGGAATTGGGGGAAGAACGGGCCGCCGTTCGAGCTCGACAGCATTGTGAAGTCCGGCCGGATCCCTGCCGAGGCGCTGCGATCAGCGCAAAGGATCGCGCAGGCCGAGGGCCGCCCGTTCGGCAAGCAACTTGTGGCCTCGATCGATGACGCCTCTGGCGCAGTGACCTTTTCTCGCCTGCCCTCGCTGGAGGAAGCAGAGTTGATCCGCCGGGGGCTTTCGTCAGCCACCTCGAAGGCATTTCGCACCGGGGATGGCAGTGTCGGCGCCGCCTATCGCGGTCTTGAGAGAGAAATGCGCGGGGTGCTGGACGAGGCATCGCCATGGCTGAAGGCCGTGCGAAAAGCCTATGCCACGGCATCGCAGATCCAGGAGGCGGCAGACGAGGGGTTGAAGCTCCTGAATAAGTCAGCCGACGAGGTGGAATTCATCGTCTCGAATGCTTCCAAGCCGGAACGCGAGGCAATGCGCAAGGGGCTTGCATCCGCCTTGAAACACGACATCGAGCGCGGGCAAATCAACCGCGACAAGGTGCGCAATATCTTCGGCAGCGAGCGAAATCGCCGCGTTCTGGAAACCATGTGGCCCGACAAAAAGGGTTTTGAGACCTTCCGAAAGCAGATGGAGAACGCTGCGGAGTTTTCCGCCTTCCGTCAGAATGTCCAGGGCAACAGCCGTACGCAGCAGGATCTCGCGGATGCTGGCGCCATGGGCGGAGGACTTGGGAGCGCCGCACGGAATGTCGTCATGACCGGGAACCTCCGCGGCGCTGCGGTCGATGCGCTGATGACCATCATCGGCCGCACGGTGAACCCGGCCAAGGGGATGCCGCCGGAGACGCTGAAGCGCATGGCGCAAATCTTGGTGGAGAAGAACCCCCAGGAAGTTCAGCGCCTTCTGACGCAGGTGGACCGCAATGGAAGGATCAGCGGGGATCTGCTGGTAAAACTTCTAGAACGCGCGCAGGCGTCTCCTGAATTACAACGAAACCTGACTGTGGGTCTGGTGACTCAGCAGTGAACCAGAGATAGCCGAGATAGATGGCGCCGACGATCACGGCGCCGAGAAGGTCGCTTTTGATCGTCTCGGCTTTTTCTTCTGCCGTTGGTTCTTTGCTCATGGAAACCTCAATTGCATACTGTATTAGCAATGTTTCCCTGATAGACCGTCCTGCAGCTCGTAGCCATCCGCGTTGGTTGTGGAGTCGACAGAAGCATACTGCCCATCATTGCCCCTGCCGCGAGTTGAGAATTTCTCGATCGCTCATTCTGCGCATGGATCGCCGCATACCTGGGCCAGTCGCATTGAATGCCGCTCTCCCTGACAATCTGTTTCGCGGCGCGGGTTTTATTCTCGTCAACGAGAAGCGGCTTAGGGTTTGATGCATGAAAGCAGATATCGCCCTGCGTTCCGTAGTTGATCATGTTGGCGCGTTCATTTTCAACTGATTGGCAGCTTGCAAGAGCGATAGCCGAGACAGCCAACAACGTAAAGCGGGTCATTGTATTAACCTCTAAATCTTATTGGTTTCGAGTGAAATTTGAATAGTCGTGATAGAAGTCGCTGAAAAAGCGCATCTCATCAACGGTTCGACTTGGCTTTACCCACTCGCAAGCCGAAATAATGGCGTCTGGTGCAGCAGAAATTGGAACAATGCGCTCTGCTAGATAGCCATCTTCTTCGCCAACAAAATAGAACAGGTCGCCCCGCTTTATCGGCTTGCCGCCGACTTGGCCCCGGCACTCTAGCGCAACCTTCCAATCCTCATATTCCGGCTCCCCGCGCGCGAACTGCGCAGCGGACGCCGTTGTCATGCCAGCGAGGGAAAGAATGGCAAGGCTAAGCGAAAGCCAAAAACGAACAGTCCGTGAGATGTACGAAGCGGCGGCAAAGGCGGGGTTAGGCGGCCCCCAGGCTGATCTTGCTGTCATTCAAGCAATCCATGAAACGGGTTGGGGTCGTTCTCCATCAGGACGCAACAACTACCATGGCATCAAGGACTTTTCGGGGCAAGGCACGAAACGCACAACCTGGGAGGTTGAGAACGGGCGGCGCGTGACCCGCAAAGAGCCGTTCGCCAACTTCGACAGCAAGGTGGGCAGCTTTGCGGGCTGGAAAGGCCTGATGGAGCGCGTTTACCCCGGCGTTATGCAGGCGAACACGCTCGATGAAGCCGTCTTGGGCCTCAATATCGGCGTTCCCGGCAAGCCGTCTTACGCCACCGACCCTCGCTATAACGAAAAGGTGCGCTCGATTGGCGGTCTGATTTCAGACTACCGACCCGAGATCGCGCCCAAAGGCCTCTTGGATTTCGCCGGCAACACCGAACTCAACGCCGACATCGAGGGGCTGTTCGGAACAGGGGCACAAACGGGACCATCGATCCTCGACGGCTTCGAAATCGTCTCCAACACCAATCTTTTCGGAGCGCCCCCGCCGACACCGAAGCCTGGGTTTGAGGCGCCGACGCCTCAGGCGAAGCCAAGCGCCATGCTTGACGCCCCTGCGGTTGTCGCCGCCCCGGTCGAGCCTGTTTCGCGGGGATTTCTCGCCGATCTTCCGGCAAGCCCGCGCGGTATTGGCGCGACACCGGCGACGGCCTATGAGCCGGGCCGCTCCATCTTCGACGGCATTGCGAATGTAGGTCCAAATGGCACAAAACCGGAGTGGACTGGGTTTCACAGTGTATCTGGCCGCAAAACCTACGTTGATCCAGAGGGCGTTTATTCAGAAAAAACGATCACTGTTCCGACAAATAAGGGGTGGGTTTCGTTTCCCTCAATTGATCGTTTTGGAAACAAACTGTCTGAACGACAAGTCACGGATTATATAAACAAAAATGGTCCAGTTGACCCGATCACAGGCGAAACTTTCCCGACGTTTGATAACGTAGACCAAGCCGTTGAATACGCGGTGCAACGCTCTCCTGGTTTAGTGCGTGATAACGTTGACGATCTTGAAATGGGTCGCGCCGCTGTCATGGCTACGAACCGCACGGCCATTGGAAGCGGCGACTACGGCCCCGGCGCGATGGACATGGGCGGATATGCCGGCATGAGCGTTCCGGAGGTTTCGCGTGCGCCGGCCGTTTCCGCCCGCGCTTCCGGTGAGATCGGCACCACGCCCGGCCTGACCGGGGCCGCCACGGTGCAGGTTGCCGAGCCGAAGAAGGACACCGGCCTGTTCTCCGATTTCGCGGACCCGGATACCGAGGTTCCGCGTACTGTCGGCGGTCTGCTTGGCGCACTTGGCGCCCCGACCAGCACCCCGATGATGAGCCAGGCGCGTCCGGACCTCCCAGGCATTGACGAGGTGGTCCCGGGGCAGACCCCGCCGCAGGTGGTCGATATGCCTGCGCCGGGAATGCCTGCTCTCGAAGCGCCCCGCACGATTGCGACCCGTGGCGCACCACGCGGCCCGGCCAATACCCCGGCGAAAACCCTGGCCGGCGCCGTGCCGGCGGTGGCGGAAGCGGTCGGCCGCTACGGGTTGAACCCAGACCCCGGGCCTGGCTGGTCCTATGGCTTCTCCCCCTATGGCTCCGGAATTTCCAAGGTGCACGACAACGCGCCGGAGCGGGTCAAGGCGGCCGGCACCGGGTCCGGCCTGTTCGGGGCGTTCAAGGACGATTTCGGCATCGATCTGACCCCGAGCGCGGGGCTCATGACCGGGCCCATTGCAATGGGGCTCGACGCGGCCGGGGGCGGCGGGCTGTTCAGCCTGGCGAATGCTCTTGGCGGGTCTAAGGCCATTGTCGACCGCATGGACGTTGTGGACCGGGCGACACGCGACCGGATGGACGGGGCGCAGAACGAGGGCGGCGGGTTCCTTGGCGGCCTGTTCAGCGACCCGATCGGCCGCGTCTCGCGGCAGGCGAGGTCTGAACTCGGCACCCTCGGCGGGGTGTTCGGTGGCGGTGGCGGGGCGACGGCCACCCATGGTGGCGGAAGCGGCGGCGGGTTCCTGTCCGGGGTTGGTGATTTCCTTGGCGGGATTTTCGGTGGCGGCAATGTGGCCGGGCCGATGGACAGCGTTGGCGCAAGCCGTGGGTCGGCGGGCGCTGCATCGGCGCGCGGCAGGTACTGAAGGGGCACCCATGAGCATTTACGATCTGAGTACGACCGCTGGTGATAACACCACGGTCGGCGATGTGAACGTGGCCGAAGGCTGCACCCCGGCCAATCTGAACAACGCCATTCGCGGGCTGGCTGCAGACCTGCGCGCGCTGCTCAACGATATTGGCGGCAAGGCGACGGCTGGCGGTTCGGCGAACGTCTTGACGCTGACCACGGACAGCGGGCTGACGAATTACGGTGATGGCTTCATGTTCGCGTTCGTTGCGGGCGCTGACAACACCGGGCCGGCCACCCTGAGCATCGACGGCGTGGGAGCGAAGGCGATCCGGAAGAACGGGGACGCGGCGCTTGAAGGCGGCGAGCTTGTCACGGGCGGCCATTACCTGGTGCAGTATGACGCGAGCGCAAACGGGGGCGCCGGGGCGTGGTTGCTCGTCAACCCGACCGTTGTGCTTGACGCTGCCCTTGCAGCGCTGGACGGGCTGACGCCGGCCGCGGACAAGCTGCCGTATTTCACCGGGGCGACGACTGCGGCACTTGCCACGCTCACAGGCTATGCGCGGACGCTGCTTGACGACGCCGACGCGGCAACGGCGCGGGGGACCCTCGGGCTCGGCACGATGGCCACGCAGGCGGCGAATAACGTTGCGGTCACCGGCGGCTCCATCGACAACACGCCCATCGGTCAGACCACGCCAGCGGCGGTTGCGGCCACCACGTTGAATGTGACGCACTCGATCAGTATCTCCGGCCCTACGCCGGTTATCAATTTCTCCGACACAGACGACACGGTTACGGGTCAGATCGGCTCCGGGACGAGTGATTTCAACCTCACGTCGAACAAGCCGTTTGACCTTCGCCCGGAGGGTACACGCGCGGGTTTCATCACGGCCAATTATTGGGCGTTTTATTCCGCAGGCGTGGAGACGGCCAGGCTCACCCCGACCGGCCTCGGCATCGGCACGAACAGCCCGGGCAAGCGCGTCGAAATCGCCGGCGATGGCGGATCGCTTGAGGTCGGCTTGCGCCTGCGGACGACGGGCGTCGCGCATTACTTTGATTGGGTGCTGGATACGTTCGGAAACCTGCAGGGGTATCTGGACGGCGTAGAACGGTTGCGGGTCGAGGCCGACGGCACGCTTGATGTGGACGCGCTCACGATCAACGGCCAGCCGTTGCCGATCACCAAGCCGCCCTACAACAGCGGAGAGCAGGTGATTACCGCCGGTGGTGCACTAACGCTGCCGCACGGGCTGGGCGAGGCACCGAAGGTCCGCGAGATGGAACTCATCTGCAAGACGGCCGAGCACGGATATTCTGTCAACGACGTCTACCCGCTACCGTTTGGCGCGCTGTATGTTGCGGCTGGCATTGGCGTGGGTGCTACCGTTGATGCCACCAACTTCAATATCATCTTTGGCGCGGTCGGCATTTACATCCTGAACAAGACGACGAAGGCCGGCGCCACGATCACGCCGGCAAACTGGCGGTTGATCGTGAGGGCTTACGCATGACCACGAAATACTTCGCAGACGCCACGACTGGCAAAGACCTTGGTGGTTTCGCACCGGCTCCGGCCTATGAGGTGCGCACACCGCAACCGCCGATCATTGACCCGGAGACTGGCGCTGAAATCCCGCAGGACGATCTAGTCGAGACCGTCACGCCGGAGGTGGTTCCGCCGCCGAACAGCGTGGGGGTGCCGGGACCGCCTGAACACGGCGACATGGTGTGGAACGGCAGCGCATGGGAGTGGCCAGCTCCTACCGTCGCCGATCTTCATGCGCACCTGTCACATATTCGTCAGATGCATGAGGCGGTCGGCGTGACCGTCACGGTCGGCTCGGATGCCATGGAGATCGAAACCGATCTGGCGTCACAGGCTAAGATCCTCGGCGCCCGCGTTGCTGCGGATAATGACCCAGGGTTCGCGACTACCTGGTCGGCGAAGAATGGCTATTTCTCACTCGACGCGGCGGGCATCGTTGCCGTTTCGGACGCTGTCCTTACCCACGTCAACACGTCGTTCGCGGCCAAGAAGTCCGTTGCCGATCAGATCGAGGCGGGGACCTTGACCACCCCGCCGGAGGTCGAGGCGGCATTCACTGCCGCGCTGGCCGGATAAGCCTCTACGCATTCCGCATCACACCGCCTCTGGGCGGTTTTTTTGTGCCTGAACCAAGGACTCTACCCATGAAGATCAGCAAGCGCGGGCTGGCGTTCATCGCCGGCCATGAGGGCTTTGTGTCCAAGGCCTACCGTGACTCGGTGGGCGTCCTGACCATCGGCTACGGCTTCACGATGCGCAGCCGTATCTTCGCGGCCTACTGGCGGGCCAAGCGGGGCAGGGCGCTTCAGCTTGGCGACAGGATCAGCCGCGACGATGCCGATACCGTCTTGGCGAAGCTGGTGGACGAGGAATATGGCGTGGCGGTCACGGCCTACTTCGGCGATCTGCCGCAGCACCAGTTCGACGCGGCCTGTTCGGTCGCCTTCAACCTCGGCCCAGGCGCGGTGAAATGGCGCTGGGGCCGGGCGCTCAAGGCCGGCGATGTCGACGGCGCGGCAATGATCCTCGCGGCCAACTACAACACCGCCGGTGGTCGCCGGCTGGCCGGGCTGGTCCGGCGTCGCAAGGAGGAGGCATCTCTGCTCGCCAATGGCAATTATGGCCACGGGTCAGCGCCCGCGCCCGATGCCCAGCATGACGGCGATCTTCTCCGCCAGCTTGGCTACGACACCGACAAGTGGCCGGTCGCGGTCCGCTCGTTCCAGCGGGACAACGGCCTTGTGGTAGACGGCATCTTCGGCCCGGCCTCCCGCGCCACGGCAAAGCGGCTCCTCACAGTGAAGGCAACGCGGAAGGACATCGGCGGCGCCGGGGTTGCGGCCTTCATCGCAGCCATTGCCGGCTATGTCTCCGATCTGCCCACTGCCCAGGTTTTGCTGTTCGTTGGCGGCATCGCCGTTTCCGTTCTCGCCGTCTGGTGGATCCGCGGTTTCATCGCCACCCGCAAGCCGAAGGGAGACTGAGCCATGAAATACGCACCCTACGTGCGCGTTGCCCTGCGCTACATCATCGGCCCGGCGCTCGGACTGGAAGGCATGGCCGACGATCCGGACATGGTGATGGTGGGCGCATTGCTGCTCGCCGCCGCGATCAATGAAGGCTGGTTCATCCTCGCGAAAATGCGGGGGTGGTCGACGTGACCATCGCCGCCCTTCTGTCCGTCCTGCGCTCCAAAGCCGGCCTTGTGGGGCTGTTGATGGTCGGCGTGATGGTCGCCGCATGGTGGCATGGCCGGACGCAGTACCGGGCCGGATACCAGGCTCACGAAACCGAAATGGCGGTCGCGGCTGCCCAAGCTGAAAAGGAGCGGCAGCATGATGACACGCGCCTCCGCAATCTCTCTGATCACGATCTTTGCGTTGAGTACCTTGGCGCTCGCGGGATGCCAGTCGTCGGGTGCGACCGGTTGCGCGGGCTTCAGGCTCAATGACCTGTCGCCTCGGGGCTTCTCAGCGCTGGTTCAGGCCGATCGGTCCGGCGCCGAGCGGGTCGCCGGCAATGACCGCAATTTTCGCCGCCGGGGGTGCTGATGACTGACGCCGACCAGCGCCGCGAATGGCACCTCGACCGCAAGGTGACCATCGGCCTTATCGTCGCCCTGATGATGCACGCCGGGTCCACCGTCTGGTGGGCCGCCAGCATCAGCAACCGAGTTGCTCACCTTGAGGACGTCGCCGACCGGACGCAAGAGCAGCCGGAACGCCTCGCCAGGCTCGAAGCACAGATCGCCAGCCTGTCTGATTACCTGCGCCGGATCGACAGCAAGATGGACCGGCTTTTCGAAACCCGGAAATAACGGGGGCTCCCATGACCGCCGACCAGCTTTGCAACATCCGCCGGCCAACCGGAGAGACGTATATCGTGGTCGAGATCGGCGCGCAGCGGCACGTCATCTCCGATCGCTACGTCATGGCGAAGCTGGCGCGCCAGCTTGCCGAGGCGCTGGAAGGGATCGCCATGAACGAGGCAGCCCGGCCTCCGCCCCCGCGATGAGCCTACAGCGGGCGCTTTAAGGAGTGCTCGCAGGTTCAATGAACCTGGGTTCAGTGCCGGCGATGCAAATCAGTGCGTTTTGCCCCATTGTAAAGACTGCTCTTTTCGCCAGAAAACAATAGGTTAGGCGAAAACACGTTCCTTGGTAAGGGAGAGGTCGAGAGTTCAAATCTCTCCGGCAGCACCATTCTTCCCCTTGAAATCGTTATTCCCTCTTGCTTTTCAGCCGCTTGCATACATGCTGCGTCTACACAGACGCATACACATGGGCATGTCATGGCAGGCAGGATCCGGTACCTTCACGAGGACACCCGCGGTCGATCCTACGCGAGAGTGAGCGCCGAAGATCGAGAGCCTGCGGAAATAGCGCCGCTGCATGGTTTTCGGCACTTCTTCAAGACGAACGCCAGGACGCGATCCTGCCGCCGAGACCAATACAGTTACGGATGGCGCTTCGGCACTGAAACCTGCGGGCGGGGGATGAGTGTCTGAGTTGGCGCAGAGCCCGCCTGCTTCGGATTACACCGCCGCGCTGCGGTTGATCTCGTTGATCGCGTCGACCAGCTCGTCGGCCCGCGTCAGGTCGAAAACCTGCTCCGGTCCACTCGGTGCCACATCCGTGAACGGGCTCTCGTAGAGCAGTTGCGGATCCATCACGCCTTTTTCGGTCAGGTGGTCGACGATCATGTCGATGAACTCGATCTGTTCCGGGGTGGAGGCGGCATCTGCGACGAACGCGGAGAAGGCGCCGCGAACCGCCTGGCGGTCGAGCACGCAGACCTCGATACCAAACGGTGGCGCCCCCTTCCGGAAACGCCGCCGTTTGCCTTTTCCGATGCCATCGGCCCAATCAGGCGTCGATATTCACCTCAACATCGAGCAGCGGCGCATATTGCTGTGCGCCGAAGATGTCCGGATCGCCTGGGCTCCCGCTCGGACGGGGGCGCAGGATGGTGAACTTGATCGCATTGGCCGGATCGTATTCGACAAAGTCGGTGATGCGGTTGTCGCTGATATTGAACAGGGCCGAAACGGTTGCCCGCGTCAGCGCGCCGGAGCGCTTGACCGTCTCGTAGACCTCACGTTCGCGGAAGATCACATCGAAGGTGATCTTGTCCGTGCCCGCGTTCTTCGACCGAATGGTCTTGGCCAATTCGGAGAGCTTCTTCGTCGTCATCATCATGCGGTCTCCAGAACGTCGGCACCGACGATCTCGCTGTGGGTGGGGAACAGGGCGAGCGGGTCATTCACCGCCATGGTGTGATTGAGGGTCCAGCGGCAGCCGGGGCTTGCCTCCATCACCTCGTCGAAGACAAAGGAGACACCACCGGCCGTCCCCTTGACCTCCGGCAGGCGGGCATAGAACAGCTGCCGCGTGCCGGTGATGGTCAGCTCCTCGGCCATCTCCCGGGTCGGCGCCACCCCTTGCACGACAATCAGCAGCTCATGGGCCGGCTTGTCCTTCAGCGGCTCCATCTCGCCCATGATGCCGTTGCGGCCGAAGACGTTGTAGTGAAGCTCCCAGCCGCTGTCGCCGAAGCGCTCGCGTACCTGGGTCCGCGCCCATTCGATCACCGCATCGACATTGGCGATGGTGTAGGGATCGCGAATCCCGGCCATGCCGACAAAGCGTGCTCCGAGCCGCCCCGAGCCCTCGAGCTTGACGCGGAACTCCTCAGCCGGAACGAACTGCATTCCCGTGACACGGGTGGTCTTCTCGGTGACCTGCTCGTAGCGACAATCGGTCATGTCGAGCAGACCGCCGGCGACATATTCGTGGAACGGGTTGGAGCGTTCGTACATGGCGTGTCCCGCCACCGAGGCGACGGTGCAGCGTTGCTCGGGATGCATGGCCGTGACCTCGACCCACTCGGGCGTGATCTCGCCCATCACGGTTTCCTTCGCGCCATAGGGCTCGGCGCAGAAAGACGCGCATTCCAGCACCTTGCCGAGGTAGTAGGCCTGGGCGTCCGGATAGCCCTCGTGCAGGGCTGCGGAAGCGAAGACCGCACTGTCGGAAGAGCGCCCGCCGATGATCACGTCGCAGCCCTCCTCCAGCAGCGCGCGGAACGGGTGCACGCCCGCCATGGCGACAATGCGATCCGTGGCGTCCAGCTCCGCCTCATCGAGATCCGGCCGTCCGTCCAGTCCCTGGACCGGCGATCCACCGCGAATGCTGGCGCGCACGACCTCCTTGTCGACCTCCGAATAGAACCAGCCGAGGCGGAATGGCGCCAGATCGTGCTTGCGGGCCAGGTCGCGAATGATCTGCACATACATGTCGACCCGGCTGTTGGTGCCGGTGTCGCCGGCCGAGCCGATGATCATCGGCTTTCCGGTGCGGCGCGCCGCCAGCAGCATCACTTCCAGATCGTGCTCCTGCCAGGCGCGGGGGCTGGCGCATGTGTCGCTGCCGAGCGGAACCGGACCGATATCGTCGCTGCCGGAATCGGCGGCGATATAGTCCGTCCCCGCCGCGACGGCGATATGGAAACTCTCCGTCTTCAACGGCGCGAAGCCCAAATGCCCATTCGGGCAAATGACCTTGAGCGATTTCGTCATGTCTGAATTCTCCGATCTGCAAAATCCCGACCGGCTCTATGCACGGGGTGTGCCAACTCAAAATATCAAATCAAGTCACTGAAATATTTGATAAATAAAAAACAACCTCAACCACCCAGAAAAGAGGCGCGCCATTCACACGCACCCGCGCGCGGATCTCACGCGCCCGTCATTCCCAGTTTGATCATCTGATGGCGCAGTGCGTGGCGGCTGATCTTCAACAACCCGGCCGCCTCCTTGAGATTGTTCCTGGAGGCCGCCAGCGCCTGCTCGACAAGCTGACGCTGATAGGCTTCGGTCGCGGCGCGAAACCCCATCGCCAGATCGATTCGGGCAGTTGGATGTTCCGCACAAGCCCCGCCCCGGACGGTTCGCAGGATTCGGTCCGGCAGGTGATGCGGCGCGATCACGTCGTCATCCTCAAGAATGAAGATGCGCTCGATCAGGTTTTCCAGCTCGCGAACGTTTCCAGGCCACCGGTATTGCAGGAAGATTTCGGCGGTTTCCGCTGCAAGCCCCTTGATGGTCCGCCCATACCGCCCGTTGTATTTGGCGATGAAATAGTCGGATAATTTCAACACATCGTCGCCCCGCTCAGCCAGCGCGGGAATGTTGATGGCGACGACCTGAAGCCGGTAGTAGAGGTCCTCACGGAAGTTACCGGCCACCACCTCCGACAGGAGCACCTTGTTGGTCGCCGCGATAAAACGCACGTCGACGGCGGTGGTCCGCACCGCGCCAACCCGGCGAAATTCATGGGTGTCGAGCAGGCTGAGCAGCTTGGTCTGCAGCATCGGCTCCATTTCCCGGATTTCGTCCAGGAAGATGGTGCCATGGTTTGCCGCCTCGACCAGCCCGACCTTGCGATCGATGGCGCCGGTGAAGGCTCCCTTTTCGTGGCCGAACAATTCCGATTCCAGCAGGCTTGAGGGAATCGCGGCGCAGTTGATATCGACGAACTGTTTCGACGCCCGGCTGGACAAGCGGTGCAGCATGCGCGCGACCATGCCCTTGCCGGTGCCGGTCGGCCCGTAGATCAGCACATTCTGCGCCGGCGAGCGCGCAACCCGCTCGATCAGCGCACGCAGCGCCAGGATGCTCGGATGATCACCGATCAGGTCATTCTGATAGCCCGTCATGCACGTCCCTTGCCGCGCCTTGGACGCGCCAACCGCGCTCACAGGGCGAACCGTTTCCACTTCCCGAGACATGGGGTTCCCTCGTGGAAATATAGACACCGATCACGCCAGGAATAAACCACCGAGGAAATGGTTTGCGCTTCGGCACCTTGTGCATGCTGACACACCGGTGCGGAACGGCCCTCGTCGTCCGCATGCCGGGCCATCAGCCGCATGACCTCCGTCACCTCGCCGGAAAGCCGGGGCAGGGCACTGGAGAGAAACGCCAGACGGGTTTCCGAATTGGCGGCGACCCGATCGTCCTCCGGCGGCAGCGTATCGCCGGCCAGAGCCTTGGACACGAAGTGGTTGGTGCGCAGAACCCTGTTCTTCTGCTCCACCGCAACCTGCCGCGCGCCGAGCTCAACTGCCGCCACCGCACCGCCGGCATCGGCAAGAACCAGCGTCCCGCCGCCGGCATGGGGCACCGAGCGGATGAAGGCGAGTGCCTCGGCCACGCTGGCACAGCTGGCGAGGATCCGGTTCATCAGGAAGTACCGCAGCCAGCCCATTTTATGGGTTTTTGCGCCAACCTGGGTATCGGCCAGCATCAATCCGCGCCCATTCATGCCGCTGGAATAGGCACCGGGACTGCCCAGGCTGCCAACGCACAGCATCGACCCGGTGGCGATGTCCGGCCCGGTATGGCGAAAAACGGTCTGCACCCCCAGATGGGTTCCGGAAAAATCCCGGTTCTTGGCGACGACCGGGCCGGCCTCGCCGGCGCCAATGGCAAGCGCACTACAACCATCGCCGTCAAGCGGGGCTCCATCGAGCATGGCGCCCTCGCCAAGGTCACCGACGATCCGCAGATGCAGATGGTCGAACAGGTCGTCCATATCGAGGCCGAAGCCTTCGGCGATGCCGGAAAGCTCCGCCAGAGACCAGGGATCATGCATTTCGGCGAAGCGCCGCTGTGCCACAAGATAGGCGCGGACCTCCTCGTTGAAGGCGCCGGCACGGCGGGCCTGCGCCACCCGCGCCACCGTCGCGGCGATGACCTGCGCCGGCGCGACGTCGCCCGCCTCCGCCTGACCGAGACCGCGTTGCCGGCTGTCGCCGCGCAGATCGAGGGCTTGCCCCTCTTCGATCCTGACCGCCTCCATCAACACCCCTCCGCGCGCGATGCCGTCTCCAGAACGGACAGGTTCTCATGCAGCCGGTGGCAGGCCACCCTGTGCCCGGGTGAGACTTCCTCCGGCACCGGCGCCGCGTGCTTGCAGGCATCGGTAGCCAGTGGACATCTTGTGTGAAACTTGCAGCCCGGTGGCGGATCGAGCGGCGAGGGAAGGTCGCCGGTCAGGCGCACGCGCTGGTGATGTCCGGGCGCATCGACATCGGGCACCGCCGACATCAGGCTCTGGGTGTAGGGGTGGCGCGGCCGGGCCAGCACATCGCTCGCCGGCCCCATTTCGACGATCTCGCCGAGATACATCACCGCGACCCGGTTGCTCAGATAGCCGATCACGGAAATGTCGTGGGAGATGAACAGGTAGGTCAGGCCCATCTCGTCCTTCAACTCCAGCAGCAACTGGATGATCTGCGCCTGGATCGACACATCGAGCGCCGACACCGGTTCGTCGCAGACGATGAATTCCGGATGGCTGATCAGCGCCCGGGCAATGCCGATCCGCTGCCGCTGACCGCCTGAGAACTGATGCGGATACCGGTCGAGATGTGCCGCGTTCAGCCCGACCTTCTCAAGGATGCCCACCACCTGATCGCGCATCTCGGACCGGCTGGCCGCCAGCCCGTGCAGACGCAGCGGCAGCCCGACGATATCGGCCACGGTCGAACGCGGATTGAGCGAGGCATAGGGGTCCTGAAAAACGATCTGCATGCGCCGGCGCATGTCCTTCAGGGCGCCGGCGGACAAGGCGGTCACGTCGGTGCCATCGAACAGCACACGGCCTGCGGTCGGTTCATGCAAACGCAGCACCGCGCGCCCGAGCGTGGACTTGCCGCAGCCGCTTTCGCCGATCAGACCAAGGATCTCGCCTCGATCGACGTGAAACGAGACATCGTTGACCGCCCGAACGGAAAAGGGCTCGACCCCGGTCAACCGATTGGCAAGGCTGCGCCGGCCCTCATAGACCTTCGACAGGTTCTCGACCTGCACCAGCGGATTTGTCAGGGATGTCATGCAACCGCCTCCTCCGCGATGGCAATGCAGCGCGCCCGGCGACCGGGCCCGGCAGGGCGCATTGCGACAGTTTGCAGACAGCTGTCCATCCGTTCCGGGCAGCGCGAATAGAAGCGGCATTGGGGTGGCAGTCCGACAAGGTTCGGAACCTGCCCCTCAATCGGCCGAATTGGCTGACCACGCATGGACAGCCTCGGGATCGAAGCGAGCAGACCGCGCGTGTAGGGATGGCGCGGATTGGCGATGACATCGACCGTCGCTCCCTCCTCCACGACCTGCCCGGCATACATCACCATCACCCGATCGCAATGCTCCGCCACCACGCCAAGATCATGGGTGATCAAGACAACACTCATCCCGAGCCGGGCACGAATGTCGGAAATCAACTCCAGCACCTGCGCCTGGATCGTCACATCGAGCGCTGTGGTCGGCTCATCGGCGATCAGGAGCTTCGGTCCGGGCGCCAGGGCAATGGCGATCATGATGCGCTGGCGCATGCCGCCGGAAAACTCGTGCGGGTATTGACCCAGACGGCTATCCGGCGAGGGAATGCCGACAAGCCGCAACATCTCCACCGACTTCTCTCGGATCGCGCGGCGCCGCGCGCCGCCGCGCGCCGGCAGGTCCTCGTCGTGGGCATTCAGCATCTCTGCCAATTGCTCGCCCACGGTCAGCGCCGGATTGAGCGCCGTCAGCGCGTCCTGCATGGTCATGGAGATATCGCGGCCGCGAATGGCCCGCATGTCACGCGGACCAAGGCCGATCAGATCCCGGCCGTCGAAGCGGATCCGCCCTCCGGCGATCCGCCCCGGCGCGCGAACCAGCCCCATGACGGAGGAGAAGGTCACGCTCTTGCCCGAACCGGATTCACCGACAACGCCAAGGCATTCGCCGCGCCGCACGGTAACA
The DNA here is from genome assembly GCF_020177335.1 of Stappia indica. Lineage (GTDB taxonomy): Bacteria > Pseudomonadota > Alphaproteobacteria > Rhizobiales > Stappiaceae > Stappia > Stappia indica_B. The sequence continues at coordinate 521,541 of NZ_JAIVMG010000003.1, forward strand.
TCCACCCCGTCGACCGCGCGCACCGCGCCTTCGCTCGTGTCGAAAACCGTACGCAGGTCCTCAACCTCAAGCAGGATATCGTTCTGGGACATGGTCACTCCTGAAACCTCGGATCGAAGGCATCGCGCAATCCCTGGCTGGCCACGTTGATGGCGAGCACCAGCAGGAGGATCGCCAGGCCGGGGAAGGTGCTGACCCACCACGCGCCGAGAATGAAGGCGCGGCCATCGGCAACCATCGAGCCCCAGGACGCGGTCGGCGGCTGCACACCAAGACCGAGAAAGCTGAGGCTGGCCTCCAGGATGATCACATGGGCGATGCGGATGGTTGAAACGACGATCACCGGCGACAGGATGTTCGGCAGGATTTCCCGCGCCATGATATGCGCCGAGGAGGCCCCCAGCGCCCGGGCCGCCTCGACATACTCAAGCTCCCGGGTCGCCAGGGTCTCCCCGCGCACCACCCGGCAGGGGATCACCCATTCCTTGTAGGCCAAGGCCAGGATGATGTTGACGAGGCCCGGTCCCATCATCGCCATCAGGCCGATAGCGAAGATCAGGTAGGGGAAGCTCAGCAGGATATCGACGAGACGCGAGATCGTCACATCCACCCAGCCGCGGAAATAGCCAGCGGCCAGCCCGGCGGCGATGCCGACCGTGGTGGCGACGAAGATCACCGCCGCGCCGATGAAAATCGAAATGCGCGAGCCGTAGATGATGCGCGACAGGATATCCCGCCCCAGCGCATCGCAGCCCAGCAGATAGCTCCATTCGCCCCCCGCCTGCCAGGCAGGCGGTTGCAGCCGGCGGAAGAGATCCGTCTCGTTCGGATCGTGCGGCGCGATCCATGGCGCAAAGATCGCCAGCAGCACGAACAGGAAAACAACTGCAACGCTCGCCATCGCCAGACGATTGGCGGCGAACCGCGCAAGGTTGCGTCGGAAGATCGTTTGCCCAGCACCGGACGCGACGGCGACCGGACCTGCATCGATGTCGGCGACCGTCACAGCTTCACCCTCGGATTGAGCGTTGTGTAGAGAAGGTCGGCGATGAAGTTCAGCAGCACATAGGTCACCGCGTAGAACAGCACCGCCGCCTGGACGAGCGGGTAGTTGCGCAGAAAGACGCTCTCCACCACCAGCCGGCCAAGCCCTGGCCAGCCGAACACGGTCTCGACGATCATGTTGCCGCCGAGCAGCGAACCGGTTTCGATGGCGGCGACCGAGACGGTGGGGATCAACGCGTTCTTGAGAGCGTGGCGGAACAGGATCCGGCCACGCCTCAGCCCCTTGGCCTCGGCAAAGACGATGTAATCCTGCCGCATCACCTCAAGCATCGATGTGCGGGTGACCCGCATCAGAATGGCCGTCATCGGCAACCCAAGGGTGATCGCCGGCAACAGGATATGCTTCAGCGCATCCCAGAATGCGTCCGGCCGGCCGCGCAACAACGTGTCGATCAGGAGGAAATGGGTGATCGGCTCGATCTCGCTGTCAAAACCGATCCGGCCGGAGACCGGCAGCAGTTGCAAATGCACCGCAAACAGCATCAAGAGCAGAATGCCGAACCAGAAACCGGGCAGGGACACGCCAAGCAGCGACCCGACCGTGGCCATCTTGTCGAGGATGGAATTGCGCCGGATTGCCGCCAGCACACCGAGCGGAATTGCCGTCATCAGGGCGATGACCAGAGCCACCAGGCTCAGCTCGATGGTCGCGGGCAACCGCTCGACGATCACATCGAACACAGGTCGGCGATGGTAGAAACTGGTTCCGAAATCGCCCTGCACCGCATTGCCGAGGAACACCAGAAACTGACGATGGACCGGCAGGTCCAGCCCCAGATCCTCGCGCATCGCCTGTTCCTCTTCCGGCGTAACGCTCTGATCCCCGATCATGATGTCCACCGGATCCCCCGGGGTAAGCGCCATCATCAGGAAGACGATGACGCTCACCCCAAGCAATACGGGGACGAGATGGAGCAGCCGTTCAGTGAGCTTGCCCAGCGACATATGCTTGTCCCGTCCGTGTTATGGGTCAGTCGACGCAAGCGTCGTGCAGGTTGATGCGGCTGTCCGCGCTCGGACGCCATCCCTTCAGGCGCTTGGAAACGCCGTAGATGTCCTGCGGCACCCAGAGATAGACATAAGGCAGGTCGGCGTTGACCATCTGCTCGGCCTTGCGGTAGAGCGCCGCCCGCTTTTCCGTGTCCAGCTCCACCGCTGCCTCGTCCAGCAGCCGATCCAGTTCGGGATTGGCATAGCCGGCGGAGTTGCCACGGTCATTGGTGCGGTGGGTCGGGGTGAAGATGTCGAACGGATCGAGCGAACCGTTGCCCCAGGAGGTGAAATACATGTCGCCGGACTTCGGACCGCCCTTGGTGCGCCACTTCTGGGTCATCTGCGCGCCCTCGCCCACCGCGACCCGGGTGCGGATCCCCGCCTTGGTCAGCAGGGAGGCAACCGCCTCGGCGATATCCTTGTAGGCCCCGACCGTATCCATGGTCACGTCAATGCCGTCCGGGTAGCCGGCCTCGGCCAGCAGAGCCCGGGCCTTGTCCGGATCGTACTCGTAGCGCGGCAGGTCGGTGCTGGCGGCAAAGGCATCCGGCGACAGGATGCCCTCGATCCGGGCGGCATTACCGCCAAGAATCCGGTCGATGATCAGATCCTTGTCGATCGCATGAGCAGCGGCACGGCGCACCTTGGCATCGCCGAACAGCTCCCCTTCCATGTTCATGGCAATGAAGAAGCTCCGGGTCCCGTTGACGGTCATCACATCCGTGCCCGGGTTGTTCTTCACCTGCTCGACGGAGAAGGGCGGCAACTCGTTGATGATGTCGACGTCGCCGGAGAGCAGCGCGGCCACCCGAGACGCGGATTCGGGAATGATCTTGAAGATCGCCCGGTCGACACAGGCCTTGCCAACCGGCTCAATGGAGGCGGCGCCGCCATAGTAGTCGTCGAAGCGCTCCATGATGATGGCATCGCCCTTGCGCCAGGCAACCAGCTTGAACGGACCGGTGCCGTTCACCTGGGTCGCCAGACCTTGCGTTCCGACCTTTTCTACGAAGGCCTTGGAGACCACTTCCTGAAACGGCAACATGGCCGGCAGGATCGGCCAGGGCTCGGACAAGGTAATGCGCACCGTGTTGCCATCGCGCACCTCAACCGACTGTAACGGCCCCAACAGGCTCTTGCGCGGGCTGGTCTGGCCCTCGCCCATTGCCCCTTCGGCCGTCAGTCGTTCGAGGGTAAAGCGAACATCCTCGGCGGTCAGCGGCGAGCCATCGTGAAAGGTAATGCCCTCCCGAATCCGGAAATCATAGACCGTCGGCGACACCATGACGAAGGCTTCGGCGATTTCCGGCACCACCTTCATCTCCCCATCGCGGGTCAGGAGGCCGTCATACATGTTGCGGATAATGGTCTCGGTTTCGCGATTGCGGTGATTGGCCGGGTCCAGCGTATGCGCATCCAGCGTGAACCCGACCCGCAACTCGGCCGCTTGCGCAGCGGTGAGCGATAAGGCCAGAGCCGTCGCCGACGCAAACAGTATCCGTTTCAGTTTGACCATCCTAGCTTCCTCCCATCGATGTTCTGGCCGGCATCGGTGCCAATGAGGCCGCACATTGCCAGCTTTCCCCATCTACGCAAACCTCGTGCCAAATTATCACCTCCGGAACGAGTTATTTTTTTATTATTTTTCAGAAGCTTAGATCCAACCTATTCATACCCCCCGCAAAACGTCGAGAGTTACGCGCGATTTACACGCTCATGTAGATTTTTCACGCACGCACATTCATCGAATGGAAGCAGTCCCTGGCAAGACGCGTTGGCGCTTCACCATCCCCCTGACCTTCCGCTGAGCGGGTCCACCGTTATGGTTAGGAAAACGGAGGATTCGAAATGGCGAACAAGCGCGATAAGCTAGAGGAAATTGTTACTGAGCTGCGGTAGGTTGAGGTTCTTGTCCGGCAGGGAATGGCGCGTATCGATGCGATCCGGGAGTTCGGAGAGGCGACTGAGTGCAAGCTTGGCTCACTCTTCACCATGTTGCCCAAGGGATCATCTTCGTTTCCTCGCCTTGGGAAATCGATGGAAGCGACTCCAAAGACGGGGGACACGCCAGTTCGACTACATCGAGATGTTCTACAATCCGAAGCGCAAGCACGTCAGGAACGGGATGCTGTCACCCGTCGAGTTCGAACGGCAGCAGGAAATGTAACACGAGGGTGTCCACCAAACTCGGGGCTATTCAGATCGAGACTGCGGCGCTCTCAAACCTGTCGATCACCCCGGCGGGTCGCCCCTTTCGCAGGGGCGGAGAGCGTAACATCCCCGCCCGGTGGACACCTTGACGGGGGCCGCTCTCAAGGCTCATCCGCCGAGGATCAGGCGCGGCAGGGTGAGAGAGAGTGCTGGCAGGAAGGTCGTCAGCAGCACCACCGGCAGATAGGCCAGGAAGACGAACACCAGCGTTGGCAGAAGCATGCGTGCGAGCGGCACATTGCCGATCAGCCCGGCGAAATAGAGGATCGGCGCCGTTGGCGGCGTGATCAGCCCCATTCCGAGGTTCGTGGCGATGATCGCCGCGAATTGTACCTGATCGACGCCTGCTTGTTGCATCACTGGAAGCAGCAGCGGGGCGGCCAGCAGGATGCCGCTGACATCCTCCATGAACATCCCGACGATCATCAGGAAGATGTTGGCCATCAGCAACAGGATGATCGGGCTCTCGCTGACCGCCAGGAAGCTTTCGAGAATCTGCTGCGGCACGTCTTCCAGCGTCCAGACCCGGCCCAGCATGGATGCGAAAAAGATCATCAGCAGCAGCACGCCGGTGGTGCGCCCGGCGCGCCAGATCACGTCCGCCAGATCGCGCCAGTCGATGTCGCGATAGAGATAGATCGACACGGGAATGGCGTAGAGTACCGCCACGGCGGCAGCCTCGGTGGGGGTGGTCACCCCGCCATAGATGAAGCCCAGGATCAAGACCGGCATCACGAGGCCCATGCCGGCCCTGCGGCCGCGCCGGGCCACTTCGCGCGCGAACTGGCGGGCGTCGACCGATGGCGGCGTCACCAGCGGCATGCGCCGGGTCAGCACGCGATTCCAGAACGCCAGCAGTGCGCACAACAGAAGACCCGGCACCACCGGCGCCAGAAAACTTGCCAGGATCGAGGTGCCGGTGACCCAGCCGAACAGGATCATCGAGGCGCTCGGCGGGATCAGCAGCGCCAGCACCGCCGAAGCCGAGACCAGCGCCGTGGCGTAGCCCCGGTCATAGCCTCGGGCCTCCATGCGCGGGATCATGATCGTGCCGATTGCCGCCACCGCCGAGGAGGCCATGCCGGAGATGGCGCCGAACACCGCCGTTGCCAGGATCACCACGATGCCGAGCCCGCCGCGCATTCGGCCGACGAGGCTGTCGGCAAGATCCACGAGCCGTTCGGCGATCCCGCCGCGGCTCATGATGCTGCCGGCCAGAATGTAGAGCGGAATGGCGATGACCACGATGGAGGAGAGTTTCGAATAGCCCGCTCCGACCAGAAAGCTGGCCGAGCCGAAATCGCCGAACAGCACGAGAAATAGAACCGCGCCGGCGAAACAGAAGGGCACCGGCACGCCAATGACAAGAAGCAGGGTCAATAGGAGTGCATCGTAAATAATGATGTCGCTCACGCCGTAGCCTCCTCGTCGGTCGCGGGGCCCAGCACCAGGCGGCGCAGCCGCTCCAGCAGCTCGACCACGAAGTAAAGCGTCATCAGGCTGAGGCCGACCGGTTTGATTGCGTAGACCCAAGCCATGGGTAGGCCGGTTTCAAGCGACATGGTGCCTCGGCCGATGGTGTAGTCGAGGTACTGCCAGGCCCACAGTGACATCCAGCCGGCAAGAACCACGGTGATCAGTCCGGCGAGAACGCTGAGCGCTAGGCGGGCCCGACCGACGGGCAGCACCAGGTCCACGAGGCTTGCCGAGATATGGCCACGTTCCCAGGCGCCGTGGCTGGCACCGAGGAAGTAGAGATAGACTGCGACGAAACTCGCCAGCTCCTCGATCCCGAAAATCGAGATGCCAAGCACGTAGCGGGTGAAGACCTGAACGGCGATCAGCAGTGTGAGTGCCGCGCCGCAAACCACGAGCAAGATCCGCTGCACGCGCAGCGTCCAGTTCCATGCCGTCAACGCGCCGCCTCGCAGAAAGCGGGGGGTGTTCACCGTGTCCGGCGCGGCGGCGAGCGGCGAGGCCCTGACACCCGCCGCTACGGTTTCCGTTTCCGTCTCGTTCTGCATGTCTGGGCGTCCTCCCGATCGCCGTGTCACTGCCCTGCGACAAAAAGCGGATCGCGCGGTGGCCGCGACGATCCGCTCCGTCTCCCGAATGGTGTTCGGATTACTCCACGCCGAGCGAAGCCTTCAGCTTGTCGAACGTCTCCTCTCCGAGTTCGTCGGAGATCTCCGGCCAGACGTCGCGACGCACGATCGCGGCCAGTTCCTCAAGCTCCGCCTTGTCGAAGGTGACCACGTCGATGCCGACCTCGCGCATTGTCTCCAGGGCGGCGGCGTCGGCCGCCGCGACATCCTCGAAACGTTCGGCGCTGACCTGTTGCGCGGCCGCCAGCAGCACCTTGCGATCCGCTTCCTCTAGGTTCGCGTAGGTGTTGGCATTGACGATGAACCAGTCGCCCTCGAAGTGGGTGTTGTACTGGACCCACGTCCTGGTGATGTCCTCGAAGGATTCCAGCGTCATGTTCGCGGTACCGCCGACCTGGCCGTCGACCACGCCGGTCTGCATGCCGGTGTAGAGTTCCGCCCAGGGCACCGTCGCGGTGTTGTAGCCCAGACGCTCCAGCAGCACCCGGTGGGTGATGCCGCCCGGCCACACCCGCACCTTCAGGTCATGTTTGGCGTCGAAGTCCTTGACGTTCTCGACCGGCTTGGCGAAGCCCGCGCCGCCCATGCCGGCGCCGAACACACCCAGTGGGGTCAGGCCCTGCGGTTCCAGAACGTCGTTGACGATGGAGAAGACTGCGCCGCCGGGCGACAGCGATTCCCGGGCTGTGTCGTAGTCGATGAAGGCATAGGGAAACCAGGTGATGGCGAGGCGCTTGTCGCTGCTTGTCGCCAGCGGCTGCATGGCCATGTCGACCGCGCCCTGAATGACCTGTTCGTATACCTCCGTCCAGTCGCCAAGCTGGCTGGCGGGATAGACCTTGATCTTGATGCGCCCTTCGGTGCCCTGTTCGACCAGATCGGCAAAGCGCAGCGCCGCCGTCTCACCCTCGGAGCCGGGCTTCTTCAGGGTCGACAGACGCAGGGTTTCCGCCTGAACGCTGCCGCTCATCAGCACCGCTGCGGTCGCTGCGGCAATCGCATAGGTGGCGAGTTTTTTCGCGTGATGTCTCATTCGGGTGCTCCTCCAGCATTGCCCCGCTCTTTCGCGCCAGTGCGGCGCGGCCTCCGTGAGCGAAGATTGTGTGACCATACAAAACGATCAATCAAACGCTATCAGTGATTTTTTTGGTCCGTCAATCGGAGATTTAGGAGATTTTATGAAAGAATCTGGCGCGCACCCGATATTGCGTCGCGTAAGATATCGTGCTTGTCTGGCTATTGTCCGGTATTTACGTCAGACAAAAAGCGGTGCTATGCCATGGAGTGGAAGGTCTGGCGGTCGAGGGCGACACGCGAGCGGTGAGAGGCGCAAGGCGAGACGGGCGAACCACCTGGCGGCGTGGCTGACGGCGCAAGGGTCCGTCGACGCGATGGGGCGAACGGCCAAACGGGTGCAAACCGGTCGAAAGGCCAGACAGGGGCGTGCCGGTCGAAAAGACGGAGAAGAGAGGAGAGGGCTGCTGTCCGCACTGTTCGACAAGACCGCGTTCACTGACGCGGAGACGCCGATCTACCGTCAGATTGCCAACGCCATTGCCGCGAAGATCGCATGCGGCGAGTTGGTCGCCGGGGAACGTTTGCCGCCGCAACGTGACATCGCGCGTCAGGCGGGCGTGAATCTGACCACGGTCACCCGCGCCTTTGCCGATCTGCAAGAGCGGGGCCTGGTCACGAGCCGTCCGGGGCGGGGGTCAATGATCGCCGAGGGGCGGGAGGCGGCGCGTTTCAAATCCGCGCCGCTGGATGAGCAGGGCTACATCGACCTATCGGTGAACCGGCCGGCGACGACCGGCTATCTGGAAGCGCTGGGAGCGCTCTTGCCGCGCCTGCCGGAAGACCCGCGTTACGCCGCGCTGCAGGATTTCCACGAACCGGAAGGCCCCGACTGGGCGCGCGAGGTGGTCGCCGGCTGGCTCGCCACGCAGATCGGGAGTGAGGCGCCGCCTCAGCGTCTGCTGGTGACCAACGGCGCGCAGCACGGACTGTCTTGCGTGCTGTCGGCAATCGCGCGACCGGGCGACGTCATTCTCGCCGACGCAGTGACCTATCAGGGCATCGGCGCACTGTGCCGGTCGCTCGACCTCGTTCTGAAGCCGGTGGAGATGGACGGTGAGGGCATGCGGCCCGACGCCTTTGCTCGTGCCTGTGCGGAACTGACGCCGCGCGCGGTGTTTCTGGTGCCGACGCTGCATAATCCGACCACCGTCACGCTGGCCGGCGACCGCCGTCGTGCCTTGGCCAAAACCGCCCGGAGCCATGGCGTTCTGCTGATTGAGGACGATGTCTACCGGCCGCTAAAGGACGATACGCCCCAGGCTTTCGCAGCCAGCGATCCTGACATCACGATCCATCTGGGGAGCTTTTCCAAGAGCATCGCTCCAGGGCTGCGCTTCGGTGCGGTGCTGGCGCCGTCTGCCTTGGTCGGGGAGATCGCGGCGATGCTGCGCATCAATTGCTGGAGCACTGGGCCGCTGACGGCGCTGATCGCCGCACGGATGATCGAGGACGGGGACGTGGGGCGGATCCTGGAGGGGCAGAAGCGCGAGTTCGAAGCGCGGCAGGCGCTGGTTCGCGACGTGCTGCATGAGATCGATCTGGTACAGGACCCGCAGGCGCCCCACGCCTGGGTGCATCTGCCGGAGCCGTGGCATGCCAATGCCTTCGTGCGTGCGGCGGGACTGGCCGGTGTCGGTGTGCTGTCGGGCGAAGCTTTCGCCATCAGCCGCAATGCCGTGCCGCATGCGGTGCGGATCAACGTCGGCGCGGCGCGCTCGCGCGCGCAGCTGCGCGAGGCGCTGACGCGCCTGCGCAAGGTGTTGCGGGACGGCCGACACCTGCTCGAGCCGGTGATCTGATCCGCCGAGAGTTTCCGTGAGGGCGGGGCGCTCGGGGGCGCGATTTTCAGGATTTTTTGAAAGCGGGAGGGATGTCCATGGCAGGGGCGTCGGACACGGAAGTGCTGGTGATCGGCGGCGGAGCCATTGGCCTGACAATTGCCTTGCGGCTGGCGGATGACGGGCGCGCGGTGACCTTGCTGGAGCCCAATGAGCCGGGCTCCGGCGCCTCTTACGGCAACGCCGGTACGATCGCCGAATATGCCATCATACCGGTCGGCACGCCGGGGGTGCTGCGAAACCTGCCCGATCTGCTGTTCAGCCGTGTTTCCCCGCTTTCGGTGCGCAAGGCGGCGCTGCCCACGCTGTTTCCCTGGCTGCTGCGTTTTGCCTATGAGTCTCTGCCGGGGCCCATGCGCCGCAACGTCGCCGCGCTGGCGCCTCTGCTCGCCGAGGCCTCCGCAGGGTGGCATGAACTGTCCGCGCAGATCGGGGCGGAGGATCTGTTCCGCCACAATGGCTGCGTTTACGCCTATACCTCAATGCGCGATTTCAAGGCTGCGGAAGCGGACATTACGTTGCGTGGCACTTACGGTATCGCGCAGGAGTTGCTGTCGAGCGACGCGTTGAGCCGGCTGGAGCCGCAGTTGCCGCCCTTCGAGGGGGGCGCGGTGCTGTTTCCCGGTGCGATGAGTATGACGGATCCGGGTGAGGCGATGCGGCGTCTCGCGGTGGCGGTCACCCAAGCGGGCGTGCGCATCCTGCCCCGGCGGGCCATACGGCTGGAACGCCAGAGCACCGGCGTGCGGGTGACCACACCCGAGGGGGCCATCACCGCGCGCCGCGTCGTGATCGCGGCCGGTGCGCATTCCAGGGCGCTTGTGGCGCAGGCCGGCGAGCGGGTGCCGCTCGACACGGAGCGCGGCTACCACATCGAGTTCGATATGCCGACGCCGCTCTTGTCGCGTCCCGTCTCGCCCACCTCCCGGGGCTTCTACATGGTGCCGATGCAAGGGCGTTTGCGTATTGCCGGGCTGGTGGAACTGGGCGATCTGGCCGCGTCGGCGAACGAGCGGCGGTTTGCCCAGTTGGAGGAGGGCGCGCGGACCTTCTTCCCTGATCTGGGCAAGCCGGATCGGAGCTGGCTGGGCTTTCGCCCGTCGATGCCAAATTCGGTGCCGGTCATTCGTCCGGTGCGGGGCGCGCCCGACGTGATCCTTGCTTTTGGCCATGGCCATCTGGGGCTGACGCTGGCGCCCGTCACCGCCCGCATCGTTCGCGATCTGGTCGCCGGGCGCGCGCCGGCCAATTGACTTCGCTGAAGCTGCTCCCTGATCATCGGACAGGATCTGGCATAATTTAAGCTCTTCGTTGCACTTGCTGATCGGTGCCGGCATCGTCAAGGCAGATGGCAAGCCGAAGTTCTCATTCCACGCGCTTTCTCATGCCGCCGCCTCGCTCTTTATAGAGCGGGGTTGAGCGTCTGAGTTGGCGCAGAGGCCGCCTGCTTCGGATTACACCGCCGCGCTGCGGTTGATCTCGTTGATCGCGTCGACCAGTTCGTCGGCCCGCGTCAGGTCGAAAACCTGCTCCGGTCCACTCGGTGCCACATCCGTGAACGGGCTCTCGTAGAGCAGTTGCGGATCCATCACGCCTTTTTCGGTCAGGTGGTCGACGATCATGTCGATGAACTCGATCTGTTCCGGGGTGGAGGCGGCATCTGCGACGAACGCGGAGAAGGCGCCGCGAACCGCCTGGCGGTCGAGCCCCACCAGCGAGCGGATGAACGTGCCGAGGCCGTTGCTGGCCGTGGACGCCTTCTCGATCAGGTCCGCATCGCCGACGCCGGCCGTCACGAGCATGTCCTGGAGCTGGTCGAGATCCGTTGCCGTGAGCGGCTTGCCGCGCCTGAGCTTCTGGAGCGCGAGATTGTCCTCGTGCTCCAGCAGAAAATGCCGGGCCTTGCGTTTGAACTTGACGAAATCGACCTCGCCGACCTGCGGCAGCGTCACGTCGCCGGCCACGCCCAGTTCGTCCTCGAAATTCGAGTAGACGATCGCCTTGCGCTTCTTGTCGATGTGCGGGACGAGGTCGCGCAGGCGTCGGCGCACGAGCTCCAGAAGCGGTACGGTGACGCCGTCCCACCACGGATCGCCCTGGATCTCCTGAATGAGCGCGGCTTGCGCGGCAATCGCCGGGATGGCCGTCTGCTCCTCCAGCGCCGAGGCGATCTCGACGAGCTGTTTCTTCAACCTGTCGAAGGAGGGGCTGGCCTTCAGCAGCGCCAGTTCCAGCGAGAACATCAACAGGTCGAAGCGCTTGCTCTCCTCGGCCTCGTGCTTCGTTTCCGTCGGCAGGCCGGCGACATCGTTCAGAAGCTCGTCGCGCTTGTCGTCGCTGAGCTGGTTCCAGCTCTCGCGCTTCTGGTATTTCTCGACGGCGCGGCGTTTGGCGCGGACGATGAAATTGTCGAGGTTCATGCGCGCGACGTAGTCGATCAGGAATTCGAGCGCGTCGTCGCGGATCGTCCTCTCGTCGAGCGGCCCGCGCCCGCGTTCCTCACCCTCGCCTTGGTAGGGGGCTCCATCCTCGTCCATCTCGAAACGGATATCCGTCGCCTGCTTCTCGTCGATGGCGCGCACCAGGTCGAACCGGGCCTGGAACAGGCGCTCGCTCAGCGACTTCGCCGAAGCGCCGTCGGTCACGGCCGGGTTCTGGCCGAAGAACTCCAGGTTCTGGCAGAAGTCGAAGACGTAGAAACACTCCTTGTCCCGGCCCGGACCGAAGAGATCGGGGCAGAGCCGCGTTCCGCGGCCGAGGATCTGCCAGAACTTGGTTTTCGAGCGGATCAGCTTGAACAGAACGAGGTTCACCACCTGCGGCACGTCGATGCCGGTGTCGAGCATGTCGACGGAGATGGCGATATGCGGCGCCTTGTCCCTGGTCGAGAAGTCATCGATCAGGCTCTGGGCATAGTCGGTCTTGAAGGTGATGACGCGGGCGAAATGGCCGGCGAGTTGCGGATAGGCCGCGTTGAAGCGCTCTTCGATGAACTCCGCATGGGCCTGGTTCTTGGCGAAGATGATCGTCTTGCCGAGCCGGTCGCCGCCCTCGACCTTCAGCCCGTGGGTCATGACGTGGGCCAGCACCTTGTCGACCGTGTCGGCGTTGAACAGCCATTTGTTGACGGCCGCCGCACTCACGCTGTCGGGGACGTCGTCCTCGTCCCATTCCAGCATGTCCCACTGCTCTTTTTCCGCCTCGCTCAGGTCGTCATAGCGAATGCCCTCACGGAGAAACCGCAGCGGCACGGAGACGGCCTCGGGCGGCACCAGGTAATCGTCCTCCACGGCCTTGTCGAGCGGATAGGCGTCGGTCGGAACCCCGTCCTCAAGACCGAACAGCCCGTAGGTGTTGTGGTCGATCTCCTCCTTCGGCGTGGCGGTGAGGCCGACAAGCAGGCTGTCGAAATAGTCGAAGATGGCGCCGTAGCGCTGGTAGACCGAGCGGTGCGCCTCGTCGATGACGACGAGATCGAAATGACCGGGGCCGAACATGCGCCCCTCGGCGCGTTTCTGGTCGATGAGGTTCATCATCGTCGGATAGGTCGAGACGTAGACCCGGCCCTGCGTCGCCTTCTCCGTGACCAGATTGACGGGCGCCGCCGAGGGCAGATGCGTCTTGAAGGCGGCAACGGCCTGGTTCACCAGCGCGACGCGGTCCGCCAGAAACAGGATGCGCTTGGCCCAGTTGCAGCGCATGAGGAGGTCGGCGAGCGCGATGACGGTGCGCGTCTTGCCCGAGCCCGTCGCCATGACGAGCAGCGCCTTGCGTTGGCGCTCGTTCTCGAAGCTGCGGCCGATCGAGGCGATGGCGCGGGTCTGGTAGTAGCGGCCGGCGATGGACCTGTCGATCTGCTTCACATCGGCGATCGACGCGCGGCTGGTGCGCCGCTGGATGGCGAGTTGCAGCTCGTCCTTCTTCAGGAAGCCGGAGACGGTGCGCGGCGGGTAGAACGCATCGTCCCAGATCCAGTGCTCGTAGCCGTTGGTGTAGAAGATCACCGGCCGCTGGCCGTAGCGCGCCTCAAGACAGTCGGCATAAAGCTTCGCCTGCTGCTGGCCGGCGCGGGCGTCGCGCTTCGTGCGCTTGGCCTCTATGACGGCGAGCGGCTTGCCATCGTCACCCCACAGCACATAGTCGGCATAGCCCTTGCCCCCGCCGTTTGGCATGCCGGTGACTTCGAACTCCCGGTCCTCGGGCTTGTCCAGCCTCCAGCCGGCCTCGGCCAGCAGCAGGTCGATGAAATAATCCCGCGTCTCGGCTTCGGAATAATCGTGGGTGTCCGGCCGCTGCGCGTTGGCCTTGCGCAGCTCGGCGACCTCGGCGCGCCGCGCTTTCAGCTCCTCATCGAGCGATGCCGTGTCGCGCAGCACCCTGGCAAGGTTCTCGTCGCGATCCTCAAGCTGCTTCTGCATCTCCTGGATGCGGGTGAGGGCGGAGCGGACGATGTCGTCCTTGCGCGACAAGTGCCTTTCGTCAAAGGCGAGATCCGGCGGCGGTTGATGGCGGGCATAGGTGCGCGCCAGCCAGTAGCAGACGTGGAAGAGTTCCTTGACCGCCTGCCGCGCATCGCGCTGGGGGATGTCGCGCGCCTCGTGCACGGCGCGGTTGCCGATGCGGATGATCAGTTTTGCCTTGGTGAAGACGGCGTCGCCCATCGCCGCCTTGAAGCTCGGCTCATGCACCAGAGCGGACAGGTTGTCCTGATAGGGAAAGCGCAGCGAAGCGTCGTTTTTGAAGGCCCATTTGACGGCGATCTCCAGCGTGCGCCGGGCATAGAAGGCGCTGGCGCGCGGGTCGCCAAGGCTGAGCGTTTCGGCGCGCAGCGCCGAGGCATGGATGTCGGGAAAGTCGGCATCCAGAAAAGCGAAATTGGACATCCAGGACCTGATCGAAAACGAGCAACGCGGGCAGTCGCCTTCAGACTAGCGGCTGGATTGCAATCAGGACAAGAGGAAAGGGGTGTTCGACGGTGTCGTGCGCCGCTCGTCGCGAAACGCGCTGGCGTTTCGTTTGCTGTCGCGTGGCTCTGACGCCGGAAGCCGCGCCTGAGCCTGGGAGCCGGCAGCGCGCGCGTTCAGGTCCCGCCGGTTATTCAGAGCTCCCCGGTGAACGCGCGGTGCTGGAGGGAGGTGAAGAATTCTTCAAAAATAGCTAGTTGTCGCAATAACTTCGTACCATATGCCCTGATCGCATCGACATTGTCTGTGTACCGCTGTTGATCTGATCGCGTGGGGACTGGGATTTCGAGTTCTCCAACTTGCCTTGCAGTCAGTTGCCTGACGGCTGATCCTGATTGTGTTCGTAGCAATTCTTTTCGCGTTTTCTGATTTGTGATGTAGTCGAGAAGATATCTTGGAGTTATTTCGTTACCGACTCGGATGATCATCATCTGCGCGTTGATGAAACCAGTTTCAAAACATGTGTCAAAAATCGCAGCGCTCCCGAGCGTTCCCCGCAACGTGATGATGATATCTCCCCGCTTGAGCTTGCCTCGTGAAAGAGATTCAAACTTAGCTTTGGTTATGAAGTCGCATTTCTCGAGGTCGAGCTTTGAATTTCGAATATTCTTTGTGCTTAGAAACGGAATTCCAGAAGTCTGAATGTCATCGCCGCTAGGATACTTCGACGACCGATCGCCGTTGATGAGTTCTACGAGTGCGCTGAGCTTCCTCGTTTTGTGTTTCTGATCCCCGAACATCTCCAGAAAGATCGACTGGGTGAGGCTGTCGAGCAGGGCGATGGCTTGCTTGCGCTTCTGTCGCAGGCTGTCGGCCTTATCGAGGATCGCCGCGATCCGCCGCTGCTCGTCGAGCGGCGGGAGGGGGATTTCGAGATTGGAGATCTGGTCTCGCGTGACCGACGCTTGATTGACCCAGCTTCGGCACATTGCCTTGAAGCAGCCAAGCTCAAATTGCCGCCGAAGCCAGCGTGCCACGTAAGCAGGCTCAGCCCAATCGACTCTCGTTCGTAGCCGAAGGAAGTGGTTGCTGAACGTCATTGCTTCATCCGCTCCTTTAAAGAGAGCGGTTTTTCCGACGAGGTCAGGGCTATTTGTAACGTTTAAAAGAATATCTCCGGACTTGAGCGTGAGTTCTTCCTTGACCTTTTTCATCGGAACTCGGCGGATCTTTGTCCAGTTTAGCGTTCCGTCTCGCTCAATATTATTCATCCTAAATTGGATGGTGCCATTCGGGTCGTCTATCCCGCATGCAAATCCGCTTCTTAAATCGTCTGCAATATCTCCCAGCCTAGCAGTGCGAACACTCACAGCATCGCCTCCAGCTCATCGAGCCCGGCGACGATCTCCGCTTCCAGCGCCTTCAGCTCGGCGATGATCTCCTGCGGCGGGCGGTGCTCGACCGCCTCATGCTCCACTTCCTTGTAGCGGTTGATGGAGAGGTCATAGCCGGCGGCGGCGATATCCGCCTTCGGTACGCAGAAGCTTTGCGCGGTGCGCGGCCGGTCCCGCTCGGCGCCGCCGCGCTCCGCCCAGCGCATCAAAACGTCGGGCAGGTTGTTCTTCGCGTGCTCCTCCTCGCTCAAGTCGCTTTCCGGCACCGGGCCGAGCTTGTCCTCGGAAAGGAGCGTCTGGCGCTTGTCGTCGAGGCTGAGGCCATCGGCCTGCACATCGTAGAACCAGACGTGATCCGTGCCGCCGGAATCGGTCCTGGTGAAGAGCACGATCGCCGTCGATACGCCGGCATAGGGCCGGAACACACCGGACGGCAGCTTGACGATGGCATCCAGCTTGTGATCCTCCACCAGCATCTTGCGGATCGTCTTGTGCGCCTTGGAGGAGCCGAACAGCACCCCGTCCGGCACGATCACCGCCGCCCGCCCGCCGGGCTTCAGGAGCTTCAGAAACAGCGCCATGAACAGAAGCTCGGTCTTCTTGGTCTTGACGATCTTCTGCAGGTCCTTGGCCGTCGTCTCGTAGTCGAGCGCGCCGGCAAACGGCGGATTGGCGAGGATGAGGGAATAGGCGTCGGCATCGCCGGTGTGGTCCTCGGCCAGCGAATCCTTGTAGCGGATGTCGCCGCCCTCAATGCCGTGCAGCTGCATGTTCATCGAGCCGATGCGCAGCATGGTGCTGTCGAAATCGTAGCCGTGGAACATGCCCTGGTGGAAATGGCGGCGCAGCGCCTCATCGCGGAAGATCTCGCCGTGATGCGCGCGCAGGTACTCGCCGGCGGCGACCAGAAAGCCGGCGGTTCCGGCGGCCGGATCGCAAATGACATCCTTCGGCGTCGGCTCGACCAGTTCCACCATCAACTGGATGATGTGGCGCGGCGTGCGGAACTGGCCGTTCTGGCCGGCCGAGGCGATCTTCGACAGCATGTATTCGTAGAGATCGCCCTTGGTGTCGCGATCATCGAGCGGAATTTCGGCGAGAAGGTCGACCACCTTGGCGAGCAGCGCGGGCGTCGGAATGGTGAAGCGCGCGCCCTTCATGTGCTCCGCGTGGGCGCTGCCGTCCTCGGCCATGTCGCGCAGGAAGGGGAACACGTGCTCGGCGACGATCTCGAACATCTCCGCCGGCGCCTTGTCCTTGAAGACGGACCACCGGAGGTCGCTGTACGGCCGGCCACGCGGATCGTCGCCTTCAGGGAAGATCACCCGCTCCATGGGCTTGCCGAAGCGGTTCGCCTTGCGCTCCTCCCGCGTGTGGATGTCGTCGAGGCCGCGCATGAACAGCAGGTAGGTGATCTGCTCGATCACCTCCAGCGGGTTGGCGATGCCGCCGGTCCAGAAGGAAGTCCAGACCGAGTCGATCCTGTTCCTGAGTTCGCCTGTGAGCACGACCGTCGAATCCCCGTTGTGTCGATGCGTTTGCGGCGCACCTTATGGGGGAGCGGTGCACGGTGGAAGAGGCCACCGTGATCGCAGTGCTTTAGCGGTCCGAAACCGCCGCGCCATCAGTCGCAGAAACGCATTGTCTTCGCATGGCAAGGCTCACAGTGCGTCGAGGGGAAAGACAGGGCGACGGAGCCGGGTATAGGTGCGCCGGGACAGATCGGGCGAACACAGTCCCCCCGCGTCGGTCACGATGATTTCGGAGGCAATGGGCCGGAAGGCGCCCTTGAAGTGGTTCATGGACTTCACGGCGAGGATCGATTTCTCGGACGGTTCGATCCCGACCACGCGCAGGATGTTCTGGTCGTAGACCTGCATCCGTTCGGAGACGATCATGATGTCGAGGCCGCCGACGCGCAGGCACACACTGGTTCCGGTCGAAGCGGGCAGGCCGGTGAACATCGGTCCTTCAAAGTGGAAGTGACCGTCGCTGACCGCCATGACCGTGCCGGTCACCTCGATCGGTCCGCCGCCCACCGTCGGGTCGGTCTTTCCGCCGATGGCAAGGGTGACTTCGGCACCGACGCCGCGTCCCGCCAGCAGCTCGGCCGCCTCTGGGTCCAGCAGCGCGCCCGCGGCCGCGTTCTCGACACCGGCGTCGAGAAGCGCCGATATCAGCGCCGTGCAGTCGCTGTGCGCACCGCCCCCCGGATTGTCCGCGTAATCGGCGATGACGACGGGGCCATTGCCGGTCCTTGCGGATTTCAGTCTGCGCATGCACTCGTCGAGCGGGACGGGGCCGTTCCAGGTGTCGCGGCGGTCCCAGATTTCACCGCAGATCCGCCGTGCCACCGCATCGGCGGCCGCGCGGTCCGTGGTCTGTTCGTCGTAGGTCACCAGAACGCTGGGGCCAGACGCCCAGACATCGGCGTCGGGAAAGCCGGCATTGATCGCCACGTTCAAGATGCCGGGCGCTTCCATCTCGCGCGCCGCGCTTTCCAGCAGGCGGCACATTGGCCCGTCATCGGAGGTCCGGCCGTCATCGCACCCCAGCAGGACCGGCGGGCGGTGAACCACGGTCTTCGGTGCGCTGCGCCCGGCCATGGCCTCATGCAGGCGTTCGCTGGCCTCCTGGCCAACCTCGCGCAGGTCGACATGCGGATAGGTGCGGAAGGACACTGCAATCTGGGCCAGGTCCGACAACTCATCGAAGACATTGGCATGCAGGTCGAGCGTGATCGCGACGGGAACGTCGTTCCCCACGACCGCGCGGATTTCCCGGAGGAACTGGCTTTCGCCGTCCTGATCGGTCTCGGTCACCATGGCGCCATGCAACGCGACGAAGACGCCGTCATAGGGACCGCCGTCCTTGAGCCGCCGGATGCATTCATCTGTGATTTCGGTGCGGGCCGCTTCCGAAACCGGCCCGCCGGGCTGGGCGTGGGCGCCAAGGATATAGTCGGGCGACCATCCCTTTTCCTCTGCGACATCGATACAGCCGCCGATCTCGGACCCCGTGCCCCTGAATTCCGCAAGAACATCCTGCCCCAGGAAATATTGGGTGGAGCGGAAATCCTTCATTTCGGTCGACAGCGAAGTGAATGTGTTGCTCTCGTGAATGAAGCCGATAACGGCCACGCGGAAACGCATGCCCTACCTCTCGTTTTGCTTGAGAATGGCCCCTGAAATGCCGGGGCGGTCGATGCGATCAGTGATTGATGATCTGTTTCAGAAACTTGGCTGAACGTTCTTCCTGCGGATTGGCGAAGAAGCCTTCGGGGTCGTTGACCTCGACGATCTCGCCTGCATCCATGAACACCACCCGGTCCGCGACCTTGCGGGCAAAGCCCATTTCGTGGGTGACGCACATCATGGTCATGCCGCCGCCGGCCAGATCGACCATCACATCCAGGACCTCGGAAATGCTTTCCGGATCAAGGGCGGAGGTCGGTTCGTCGAACAGCATGATGTCCGGCTCCATGCACAGCGAACGGGCGATCGCCACGCGCTGCTGCTGTCCGCCCGACAATTGGGACGGGTACTTGTGCGCAAAGCCCTCCATGCGCACCTTGGCCAGATAGTCCATGGCCTGCTTTTCCGCGTCGGCCTTCGGGATCTTGTGGGTACAGATCGGCGACAGGGTGCAATTTTCCAACGCCGTCAGATGCGGGAACAGGTTGAAATGCTGAAAGCACATGCCGACGTGATTTCGCACCTTTCGGATCGTGCTGGTTGTTTCATCGAGCTCGATCCCGTCCACATAAAGATGGCCGGACTGGTATTTCTCCAGCGCGTTGACACAGCGAATGAGCGTCGACTTGCCCGATCCTGAAGGACCGCAGACCACGATGCGTTCGCCCTTGGCAACGTCCAGATTTATGTCCTTCAGAACATGGAACGCACCGAAGTACTTGTTCATGTTCGCGAACTTGATGGCGGTATCGGCAAGCATGTCCGATCTCCTTGTTGATTGACCCGGGATCAGGCGCGTCAGGCCATCCATTTGATTCTGGCTTCGAACCGGCGCAGGGCCCATTCGATGAGCAGAACAAGGACCAGGTAATGCGCGGCCGCGATGTAGTAGACGCGCAGATCGAAGGTCTCGGAGAAGATCATTCGCGCCTGTCCCATCAGGTCGAAGACCGTGATGATCGCCAGCAGCGAGGTCGCCTTGACCATGAGGATGTATTCGTTGCCGAGCGGCGGCAGCGCCTTGGCGAAAGCGATCGGCAGCAGAACCCGGCGAAAGCTCGTCCAGGGGGTAAGGTTCAGTGCCGCATTGGTTTCCAGGACCGAGGCCGAGATGGTGTCGAGACTGCCCCGGATGATTTCCGCCTGGTAAGCGGCTGTGTTCAGCACAAGCGCGAGAAGGCCGCAGTAATAGGCATCGCGGAAGAACCACCACAGACCGAGCCCGCGAAGCTCCCGGCTGAACTGTCCGGAGCCGTAGTAGATCAGGAACATCAGCACCAGAAGCGGAACGCCGCGGAAGATGTTCACGTATCCAAGCGCCAGAAAGCCCAGGATGCCCTTCGATTTCGACCGGGCAAGAGCGATCGGCAGGGCCACGAAGAAGCCGATCACGACCGACAGGGTGCTCATGACCGCCGTGAGGATCAGGCCGTCGTTCCAGCGCGACATCTCTCCGAAATAGAGCTCAAACATCGCCATTCTCCTCGCGGATAAAGCCTCTGGAGACGCGCTTCTCGATCTGTTTCTGGGCCCTGGTCGAGAGGGTCACCAGCAAGACATAGATCACCGCGATCAGGCCGAAGAACAGGAACGGCTGGCGGGTGGTGTTGATTGCCAAGGTTGCCACATGGGTCAGTTCGAACAAGGTGATGACCGACACCAGGGAGGTGTCCTTGAGCAGGATGACCCAGAGATTGCCGAACCCGGGAATGGCATGGCGCCAGACCTGCGGCAGGATGACCTTGAAGAAGGCGTTGAACGGAGAGAGACCGAGAGAGGCGGCCGCCTCGAATTGTCCCTTGCCAACCGCGTTCAGCGCAGCGCGCACCACTTCGCTGCCATAGGCGCTGATCACGAAGGCGAGCGCCATCATGCCGGCCACGAACGGGCTGATGGACAGGTGGGAGCCGGGCGCCACGGTCTCGACAACCCAGGAAACGATGGCTTGCGACTGGTAGTAGAGGATCAGAAGCGTCAGGATTTCCGGCAGACTCTTGAAGACGGTCGTATAGGCACGTCCGAACAGTCTGACCGGCGTGTAGCGCGACACCTTGGCCCAGTGGATGAGAAACGACAGGACGATGGCGAAGGGAAAGGTGGCGATGGCAAGGCCGAGCGTGACGCCCAGACCATGCAGCAGTTCATCGCCCCAGCCGCCGCTGCCATAGGAAAGAGAGTTCAACCAGGTCATGTCGTCCTCTGTCGGGCCGCGCCGGGGGGGGGGCGCGATACCCGCTGTGCTGAGGGGAAACCGGCAGGCCGGGCCTTTGCGTCAAGGCGTCCGGCCTGCCCGGGATGACCTGCGCCGCGGGGGGCGCGGGCGCATGCGGATTACTGGTTGAACAGTTCGCTCACGTAGCCCGGCTTGCTCATGATGTCGAACTCGAAGTACTTCTTGCGGATCTCGTCATAGGTGCCGTTGTCCATGATCGTCTTCAGCGCCTTGTTGACCCGGGCCTGCAACTCGGCATCGTCCTTGCGGAAGGCGATGCCGGCGCCGACAGTGCCGTCCATCAGGAAGCTTTCTCCGACGAATTCACAGCAGTCCACGCCGTCGTTCATCCAGTCGCCGATGGCGAACTGGCTCGCCAGAACCAGATCGATACGGCCGCTTTCCAGATCCATCAGCGCTTCGCCGAGCTTGGGGAAGAGCTTGATGTCGCTGTCCGCGAACCAGTCGTCCAGCACCTTTGCCGACACCGCGCCCTGCTGCGCGCCGATGGTCAGGCCCTTGAGCGTCTCGGGCTTTGCGTCGTCGAGATCGACGTCCTTGAGCTTCACGAAACGCATGGCGTTGTAGTAATAGGGATCGGTGAAAATCACCGCTTTCTGGCGTGCGGGCGTGATGGCCATCGAAGCGACCATGAAGTCGAACTTGTTGGCGTTCAAAGCCGGAATGATGCCGCCCCAGTCATGGACGCTCCATTCGCACTCGACCTCCATCACCGCGCAGATGGCATTGCCGATATCCACGTCGAAACCTTCGATCGCACCATCTTGGGAAACAGAGTTGAACGGAGCATAGGCGCCTTCGGTGCCCACCCTGAGCGTCTCGGCCGTTGCCGATGCCAGCCCCGATAGCGTCATCGCAACCGTGAGTGCCGAGATTTTAAAGAGTGACTTCATATTTGGATTCCTCCACCGCAGCTGTCTGAGCAAGCTGCCTCATCGACGTGACTTGTTCCCTATTTCCGCTCCGGATATTATTTTTTTTCCATCAACCGGTCGGATCATCGTGTTTTTTTTGAAAATATCCCTGCGTCGCTTGATCAAACAATGCAAAAGAATTATTCCAAGGCATGAGGAAATCTAATGAGGTGGCGCGCGCCAGATCCGAGCGGAAACGGATCCCGAGCCTGAAGGCCATACGAGTCTTTGAAGCGGCCGCCCATCATCTGAGCTTCACCAGGGCGGCGGACGAGCTATCCGTGAGTCAGGGAGCCGTCAGCCATCAGATCAAGCTGCTTGAAGAAAATCTCGGTGTTCGCGTCTTCGTTCGCGGCAGCAAGGGAATCTCCCTTACGCCTCAGGGAATGCTTCTGAAAGAAACCTGCAAACGCGCCCTCGACGAGATCAGTGAAACTTTGTCCCTCATCCGAAAGACCCGCGACACGAAGACCCTCAGCGTCAGTGCGGGGCCATTCTTCGCCCTGAAAGTGATTGCTCCGCGCATTTCGGATTTCATGAATGAAAACCCGGGACTGCAGCTGCATCTGAACAACGTCAGGTCCAGCGCATCCTCGCCCGGACCCAATGACGTTTTCATAGAATATTGCGAGGAAGCGCCTGCCGGCACGCATTCGTTCGAATTGCTGCGGGAACAGCTGGTGCCCGTCTGCGGCGGAGATCTCATCAAAAGCGTCGAGAACCCGATGGAATTGCTGAGCCGCCCGGATATCACCCGTCTGAACTATCGCGACCTGAAGGACTGGGAGACCTGGCTCGGCCAGGAGAATATCGAGACCGGCGGCAATCACCCCAATCTCGTTTTCGACGATCAGCACACGATCATCGAGGTCGTCCGCTCCGGTCAGGGGATCGCGCTTGCGGATCGTTCCCTGATCGACCAGGACGTGAAGGCCGGCCGGATCTTCGTGATTTCCGAAAGCTATATCCGGCCGCCACTTTCCTACAAGTTCGTGTGTGCTGAAGACATTATCGCCGCCACATCATATGTGGACGTGTTCAGAAAGTGGCTGATGGACGAAATTTCCGAGATTCAGATGCGCAGCGGAAGCACCTGATCGTTGACAGCCACCGATCGAGGCGCGCTCGGGAGGGGCGCCGTCTACCTGGGCAAACATCGGAAGGCCTATATTGCGCTGAAACCGGTGCTGAACCAGCATTTTGTCCTCAAGGGAGGCGGGGGCACGCCACCAAATCAATACCAAAATTCTCAACACTCTAAAGGAAGGAGCAACGTCGCAAGATGGGCATCCACGGCCTTGATGACGTCTTCGCTCAAAGCCAGGTTTGTTTTCTCATTCGCCCAAACCTCCTGAAACGCAGCAACCGTTTCTTTGGCTGTGTCCAATACCAGTTTTTCAGGCAGCTTGGCTTTAGATGCCAATACGGCAAGCTCATTCAGCGTGAGTTCTGCCATCACGTTTGTGCTGGCATATTTTAAGGCCGCTGTTTTGCTTGGGAGATATGGGATCGTCGCAAGTAAATCATAGGCTGGTGCGATACTCGGTGTTTTCCGATCATAGTAGATCAATGACCAATTTTTCAGGTGCATATCGTCATTGCCAATAAGCGTCGAATACACCAAGCGTCGGATAAATTCCGCGATATCGTTTTGGGTAGTTTCAATACCCAGCACGGTTGCGATGTTTCCATAACTCGCTTTCTCGTATTTCTGATGCGGATAGCGCCCGAAAACCTGTGCGAAGTCCTCGATATGCATAGGGCCATCGTCGCTTCGGTCGAAGCGTTTGATAGCGAAAGCTTTTTCGCCCAGTAATCTCCCAAGTCCATCCGGCAGACCATCGATGCTTTTGAGATCAACTAACTCGATTTCAGGAACATCAATCCCGATCTGCTGTGCGATGGTCATGAAGGAGAATTCGTTCTCCGGAACGCCTTCGAACCTGTCTGTGGGGAGCTTCACGATCCACTCCCCGCCGATCCCTTTAGCGGGTATTGTCAAACCACCATTCTTGCCTGCATTGCGCAGAGCCGAAAACTTCAACTGAACGCCAGCAAGAGAGAAGCGAAGGGCCTGTTCTTTGCGCGCTTCTTTCTCCTTGGCAGTTGTCTCGTCGCCATCATCTGGCAGTCCCTCGCCGTCATCAGGCACCACGGTGACCGCACCAGGTAAGTCCTGACCGAGTGCCCACAGGAGATAGAGTTCTCTGACAGGCTTCACGCCTGCCTGCTCAGCCAGATAGTTCCGGAGGGTGCCTTCCGGCAGCAGGTTTGAGAAGAATGGAAGAAGGTTTGGGCCGGTCGATTCAAACTTGGTCAGCAACTCTCCAAGGGGGTTTTTAAAAGACAAGCTCAGCGTGTCGCGGTTCTTACCCGCGATATAGGCCTCGTTGAATGAAAAGATCGAGCGGTCTCCCGGCAGCAGGTTGAGCGTACCGATCTTGTTGCCATGAAGAAGGATGTTAAGTGCGGATACATCAGTCATCGTCATCCTCCAACGAGTAGGCCGGACGTTCTAACAAGTCGGCCTGTTCGTGGCGGTGAACTAAGCTATTGCGAAGTTCTCGTAAGTTTTTTGCAACGCGCGCCAGCCTTCTGACCAGTTTGGCTGTCTCGGAAGAATTGTCATTGAGGCCTTCGATGAGGTTCGGAAGTTCGGCTGGAATATTTATATGCAGGATGGGAGAAACAGCCTTTTCCAGACGGACATAGGCGTCCGTATCGTAGTTGAGGGCTTGTACCCCCTTTAGAGCACGATCAATTTGCTCAAACACATCGACATGGTTGTTGGGAATGTGGGCGGCGTGTCGGATGTGATCGAGTGCCTTCTGCGCACCGCGAATGACACTTAAAGCAGGCGCTGTGCGGTCTCGTGGAAACCCTGCAACAATACTCTCAACTGCTGGCAGAGCTTTTTTGGGCACCAGTTTAACTTCCAGATCAAGTGCACGAGCGATCTGGATCAAACTGGAGAGTTTGATATCCACACTGCCCTTTTCGATTTTGGAGAGATGACTTTGCGGCAGGCCAATAAGGTCACCAAAACTGGTTTGGCTTAGCCCTTTGGCTTTGCGGGCATTCTTGATTGCCTCAATGATCTCGCGATTCTGATTCATAATATATTCTCGCATATAATTTTTCATAATTATATGCGTGGGCATATTTATAATTCAAGAGGTTTGTATCATTTTCATATAGCAGGACATATAATTTATGTCAGATATATGCTTAGGTATATATTTCGGGGGCTCCAATAGAAACAACAGATATCTCGCGGCGCCAATCGCGACCAGGCTCTGATGACAAAGTCTCGCATCCATATGCACGCAGCAGCCAAATTTGGGAACGCGGCGAAGGACGCTTTGGTCTTGTCGTAGCGGGTGGCGGTCCTGCGGAACTGTTTGACTTTGTTGAACATGCGCTCGATCCGGGTTCTGTCCTTACAGGCTCGGAAGTCGCAACGTATGGGTTCCCTGCGGTTTGCCTTCGGCGGAAGGACCGGGCTGATGCCCGCCAGCCGCAGGCTTTGACGCACGGTGTCGCCGCCATATCCCTTGTCGGCCAGCATCAGGCGCGGTCTGCCAACCGGCATCTCCGGCAGGGGTTTGAAGGCGTTGTAGCCTGATGCTTCGCCACCTGTCAGGACAAAGCCAAGAGGGCGCCCCTGACCATCTGACGGGCGTGGATCTTGCTCGTAGAGCCGCCGCGTGATCGACCAAAAGCCTTCTTACGAGTCCGCCCTTTTGCGCCTGCGGCCTGAGAATGGCCCCGGACTGCAGTGCGGTCGATCATGTGTTGCCAGTCATCGGTGGGCCGAAGCTCCACCGGTGTTTCCAGCAAGCCGTCCCAGATGCCTTGTCCCGCCCACCGGCGAACGCGGACATAGACCGAGTTCCGTTTTCCATAGCATTCATGCATATCGCGCCGCGGGCACCCCACCCGCAACACACGCAGCATGCCGGTGAGAGAACGCCGATTATCCTGCGCCGGGCGCGACTTTCGCCCTCGCTCTGAGGGAAGACGCGCTTCGATCAATTCCCCTGCTGCGTCTGTCAGATCACCACGTGCCGAGACTGCCTCCCAAAAGACAGTCTTGAATCACCGCTCTGCTGATTTGGGAAACCACTTTGTCAAAAGGGCATAGATGATTTTTGCGGAATTCCGCGAGGTTCGCCGAACCTCGGTATAGGGAGCCAAGCATGCGCGCGTTCTCGAAGCGGCTGGCCCGGCTCAGGGCTGTGCTCGCATTCTTGGAACGAACCCGTTTCGACGATCTGCGCCAGGCATGCCCATGACGCCGCCTGTGGAGCAACCCTCCTGCGCGGCGACGTCGTCCTTCATCTGGGCGTTCCTCAGAAGCTTCTGCGCGCGCCGGAGGAGGGCGCGCGCAAATTCCCGGTCTTGGTGACCCGTTTCGTCGAAAAAGTGTTAGCCGCGCAGGCGCAGCAGGTGTTCGGCAAGGAAATCGAGCCGGTCCTGCCCCCAGAAGACGGTGTCATTCACCACGTAGCTCGGGGCGCCGAAGACCCCGTGCCGTTCAGCGGAACGCACGTTTTTGCTGAGCTCCTCGATCACCGTGGGATCGGAGAGAAAACGCAGCGCCTGATCCGGACGCAAGCCTGCCTCCGAAGCGATTTCGATGACAACGTCATTGTCGGCGATGTTGCGCTCTTCCTGCCAGACGGCTCGCATATAGGCCTCGATCAGCTTGCCGGTGGCGACAAAACCGTTCAGGGCAGCGCCGGTCACGACCCGCAAGGCCGCTTCATTGTCCACGGGGAAGTGGCGCGGCGACATGTTGAGCGGAAAGGCCAGCCGGTCGCACCATCGCCGCAGCTCGGCCTCGCGATAGGCCTGCCGCTGGGAGGACCTGTCGCCGAGCAACTGACCGCCGGTCGCGGCGAACAACTCGCGATGGCGAACCGGCAGGTACCGGATCGAGGCACCATGATAGGCGGCGAGCCGGTGCAGTCGCTCATGCCCCAGGAACGACCAGTCGGACGAGAGCCAGAAGTAATAGTCGATGGTGCTCATGTTCACCCCTCAATCGGACGGAGTTCGCGCCGGGACGCCACGATCAGCCAGCACACGGAAACCGCAAGCAACGCCATCGCACCGAGCCGAACGGCCGGGTCCTCCAGAAGCATCAGCGCGATACCGAGCGCTCCGGCGGAAATCCGCATGAGCAGCGGGACCGGCCGCTCGAAGAAACCTTCAAGCGAGATCGCAAGAGCCAGGATGGCGAACAGCCCCACCAGTCCGCCCCAAACCGCCCCGGCAAGGGTTCCTGAAAGGATCGGCGTGAAGAAGAACAGCAGCGGGACGATGTAGATGCCCTTTGCCAGCTTCCAGGCGATGACCCCCGTGCGCATGGGCGGGGCCAGGGCGATGGCGGCCCCGGCAAATGCGGTCAGGCACACCGGAGGGGTGACGTTGCTGTCCTGGCTCAGCCAGAAAATCGCCAGATGAGCCGCCAGCAGGAACAGGATCTGCTGCTGGGAGGTGAGGAGCGCGGGAACCAGTTGCGAGACGATCTCAGGCGGCAGATTGGCGGTGACCTCCCGCGCCTCCGCCGGGCTGAGGGCCGCGAAGTCGGTGCCCGGTGCCGCCAGCATCAACAGCGCGCGCGCATTGCCGGGCAGGTCGTTGCCAGTCAGCATCTGGCTGACCAGGTCCAGGGAGGCGATTTGCGCGATGGCGGGGGCACAGAGCGTTGCCAGAACCACATAGGAGGCGGTCACCGGCAGACCGACCCCAAGGACCAGCGAGGCAATCGCCACCAGCAGGAGCGCCAGCAGAAGGCTGCCCGACGACCATTCCAGGATGAACATGGAAAATGTCGTCCCGACCCCGGTCATGGAGATGACGTTCACCACCAGCCCGATCGACACCAGAACGATCCCGGTCAGGACCGCATTGCGCGCGCCGCTTTCCAGGGCGCGCAGGATCTGTCGCCACCCCATCTTGCGCTCGGTCAGCCACGAGGAGGCGATGATGACGAGAATCGCGGCGCCGGCCGCGTAAACGGGGGTGAACCCCAGCACCATCATCACAATCAGAAAGCCGATCGGCAGAATGAAGGACGCACCCTGCTTGACGAGAAGTCGGGCAAAGGGCTGTTCATCCTCGTCAAAGCTGGCCTTCAGGCCCGCACGTACCGCTTCGATCCGCACGAACACCAGGACGGCGGCGAAGAAAAGCAGGGCCGGAACGATGCTCACCGCGACGATCGAGGCATAGGGGATCTGGGTATAGGAGGCGATCAGAAACGCCCCGGCGCCCATCACCGGGGGCATCAACTGTCCGCCGGTCGAGGCGGTCGCCTCGACCGCTCCGGCGAACTGGGGAGAGAAGCCGCTCCGCTTCATCAGCGGGATGGTCACGACACCGGTGGAAACCGTGTTGGCAACGGCGGAGCCGGAGACCGTGCCGGTCATCGCCGAGGCAAAGACGGCCACGAACCCCGCACCCCCGGTGAAGTTCTTCGAGAACCTGCGGGACAGCGCCAAGATGAAGTCGCCGGCACCGGACTGCACGAGGAAGGCGCCGAACAGGACGAACATGAACACGTAGCTGGCGGAGATACCCGCGATGCTGCCGAACATGCCCTCATCGGTGTAGACACTCCTGAACAGCACTGTTTCGATGCTCAGCCCCGGAAAGCCAAGCGGGCCATCGAGGTAGCGCCCCCAGAAAAGGGCGTAGCTCAGGAACAGGGCGATGATCAGGGAGACGACGATGCCGGCCGTCCGCCGGGTCAGCTCCATGGCGCCGACAATGACGATCACAACGGCGGCCATTTCCAGCGTATCGAACTGCAGGCCACGACCGTAGAAATCATCCTGCCGGGCCCATACGACCAAGGTCGCCAGCGCGACCGTCCAGCAGGAGATATGAGCGATCGTCGCGCTGATGGGGCCGCCCCTGCGCGCGGCGACCGCGAAGGGCGCAATCACGCACAGGCTGGCGAAATGCACGCAGGCCAGCAACAGCGGCTCCACCAGCAGCAGCGTGTTCATCACCACATGAACGAGCGACACCGCCGCGCAGAGCAGGGACGGAACGGCCTTTGCCAGAAGCGCAAGGCCACGCGCATCAGTGGAGCGCGGCGTAGAGCCGCGCTCGCAAGCTTCGATATCGGCCATCGTCTAGTCCGCGGCCTTCAGCGCGGGAACCGGCGCGCCCGCCTCGCGCAAGAACTGCTCCGCACCGGGATGAACGGGCAGCGGCACGCCGGTGAGTGCGCGCTGCAGATCCATTTCCTTGGTTGCCGAGTGGATCGACTGGAGGAACGCGGCGTTCGTGTAGATCGCCTTGATGATGTTGTAGACATGCTCGTCCGGCACATCGGCGTTGCAAACGAGCAGATTGGGCGTGCCGATGGTCCGGATCGGGGTGTCCTGGCCGGGATACGTGCCGGCGGGAATGGTGTAGGGCGCCCAGGTGCCCAGCCCGCCATCCGCCGCTTTCGCTTCTTCGGGCGTGTATTCCAGAAGAGAGACCGCATCGCTTGCGGATGCCATCAGCCGGGTGACGCTGCCGACAGGAACCCCGCCGCCAATGATCGCGCCATCGATCTGCCCGTTCATGAATGCGTCGACCGTCGCCCCATAGGCGATGTGAACCTGATCGAACTCCTGCTCCGGCCGGTAGCCCAGATTTTTCAGCATCACGGTGTTGGAGCCGAGCGTTCCCGAGTTCTGCCGCCCCAACGAGACCCGCTTGCCGCGCACATTCGCGAAATCGCTGATCGTGCCCGACTTCACGAATTCCTTGCGAATGATCGGATGTTCGACATTGGTCCAGAGCATCGTCACGGCGCGCAGATTGGACTGAGGCCCAAGCGCCTTGATCGGGCCGGTGCCCGTGCGCGCGAAATAGCCATAGAGGGACTGAATGATCGCGAACTGCGCTTCGTTCTTGTCCAGCAGGTGGACGTTTTCTCCCGATCCCGCTGAATTGATAACGCTGAGCTTGATGCCGGTCGAGGGCTGCAGCTTCACTTGCGTCAGCGTGGCCAGCGCAACGCCAACCGGGTAAAACGTACCACCGGTGGAGGCGGTCGACAGAATGTAGTTGTGCTCCGTCGCCGCCAGTACGCGCGTTCCGGCGGCAATGCTTGCCACCGCACCAAGGCTCGCACCCAGAAACTGCCGTCGATCAAACTTGCTCGAACTCAGCATGTCTTCCTCCCTCGCTTGTTCGTGTGCGAGGCACCCTATCGGAGGAGATGCGTCCTGAGCAGTCGCGTTTCTCAATGTTACATATAAGTCTAGCTTATGAATTGGTGGGCGCTTTGCAGAAACTCGTCCCAGAGCGCACGCGCCGGGGCAGCCAGCCGCTGGTCGCTTCGCCGCACCAGCACGACCTGGCGCGTGATGCGCGGCCAGTCCAGCGACACCCACTCCAATGCGCATTCCGCCGCCCGCGCTTCGGCCAGCCCGCGCGGCAACAGCGCGACGAGGCCGCCCACCCCCGTCATGGTCAGCATCAGGCTGACATTGTCGACCTCCATGGCGATATCGAGCGGCCGGCTCTGCGTTGCCCGGTCGATCAGCGAACGCAGGGCGTATCCCTTCTGGAAGGCGATGATCTGATGCGCCTCGGTCAGAGTGCGGGTCGCCTTCAACTGCTCGGCCACATCCGTGCCGGGCTGATAGACCGCGACGATTTCCTCCAGAAACAGGTTTTCCAGATGCAGGTCCTGATCCACCGCCGCCGATCCGTAAATCAAGCCAAAATCGACGTTTCGGACACGAACGAGGTTGAGAACGTCCAGCGTGCTCCTTCCCTTTACGTCCAGGCGTGCGCCCAGGTTGCGCAACCGGTATCCCACCAGGGTCTCCGGCAGGAAATAGGAAAAAAGTGTATGCACGGCCGCGATTGACAGGCTCTGGAACTGATTGCTCTCAAAACGTGTCTCCGCCCATGCGAGCTCGATTGCATGAAAATGGGTTTCGAGCCGCCCCTTCATGTATTCGCCAAGCTGCGTGAGCAAGAGGCGGCGACCGCCACGATGAAAGAGAGGACGCCCCAGGGAGCGCTCCAACTGGGCAATCTGCTGGCTCAGCGCGGGCTGGGACAGGCCCAGGCGCTCGGCTGCGGCGGTGAAGGTTCCTTCCGACGCGACCATAAGGAAATAGTGAAGTGCGTGATAGTTGAGCGGCGGCATCGGTCCTGCCTGGATAAGTTGGGGTTATAGTCTGTATTGCCCGGAGCGCCTTCGTCAACCGCAGCCGTGCCGATATGGATTGTGCCCGTCAAAAGGAGCACAGCATGACCCATTTTTCCTCTGCGGATTTCGACAAGACCCCGCCGACCATCGTCCCGGTGGTGCCCGAGCGCCTGATTCACAAGAGCGTTCTGTCGGAAAAGCAGGATGCCTACTCGAAGGAACGCAAGCACCCGGTGTCCTTCGTGGACCTGCCGTCCATCACCTTGAGCATGACCATTGGCGGTCTCGTTCCCGGCGGCGCGTCCAACAAGCACCGTCATACCTATGAGACGATGCTGTTCGTTCTGGAGGGCAAGGGCTACACGGAGATCGAGGGGCGCCGGGTGGACTGGGAAAAGGGGGACGCCCTTTATATCCCCGTCTGGGCTTGGCATCAGCATTTCAATCTCGATGACAACGAACCGGCCACCTACCTGGCCTGTGAGAATGCACCGCTGTTGCAGAACCTCGGCGGGCTCGGCTTGCGCGAAGAGAGCTGATCACCGGTCCCGATAAATCTGGCAGCTCGGCGGTCTCCGCCGCCGGGCTGCGAGGGGCTGGCTGGCGACCGGCAGGCTGAAGGGCCGGGGAGGGGGCGTCCGGGCACTTCTGGTTGTGCCATCGGCTCTGCCCTCCCGCCTTGGTCATGCGGGTGCCCTGCATCCTTGGGGTTTTTGCTGACTGGTCATTCAATCGTCATGAAAACGCAGTCCGTTTTTCACATAGCCGGAATAGATGGGGCTCGGACGAGCTCCCCATCGGGGCTCCACGTGCAAATCGGAAAAAAACATGACGTCACAAGTTTACAGCCGCCGGGCCATCCTGCGCGGAGCCGCTACGGTCGCGCTTGCAGCTCCCTTCGTTGCCCGTGGATCCTGGGCGCGCGCCAGCTCCGGAGAGCTCCGCCTCGCCGCATGGGCTGGCTATATCTCGCCGGAAATGCTTGAGGCCTTCGAAAAGGCGACCGGCATCAAGACGACCTACACGCCCTACGGCACCAACGAAGAAATCCTCAGCATGATGCGCGTCAATCAGGGCGGGGGATTCGATGCGATCTGGCCGGCTCTCGACCGCGTGCCGAACTACGTCGAGGACATGCTGATCCAGCCCATCGACGAAAGCCGCGTGGAATGGGATCGCTGCATCGACAGCGCGATCAAGAGCTCGGAGACCCTGGGCGCCGTGGTGAACGGCAAGCGCTACCAGGTGCCGACCGACTGGGGCACCGAGGCCCTGACCTTCAACACCGAAAAGCTGTCGCTGGAATACGGCACGGCCTCCTACGCGGATCTGTGGCAGCCGGAACTGGCCGGCAAGGTCACCGTGCGCGGTCACTCGGCGCTGGTCGGCATCGCGCTGTGGCTGGAGCGGGAAGGCAAGCTGCCGCGTCCCTTCCTTGACAGCTTCAAGGATGCCGACGCGATGCGCGCCAACTATGACGTGATTCTGGCCGAAGCCATCGCCCGCAAGAAGACCATCGCCCAGTTCTGGTCGAACCAGAACGAGGCACAGGGCGC
The DNA here is from genome assembly GCF_020177335.1 of Stappia indica. Taxonomy (GTDB): domain Bacteria; phylum Pseudomonadota; class Alphaproteobacteria; order Rhizobiales; family Stappiaceae; genus Stappia; species Stappia indica_B. The sequence continues at coordinate 554,200 of NZ_JAIVMG010000003.1, forward strand.
ATTCCGCACCAACGGCTGCATTCTGGGCCAGACGTGGGATTCCACTGCTGCCGGGCTCAAGGAAGAAGGGCAGCCGATTTCCTATCTCGCTCCGCGGGAAGGGGCTCTGTCCTGGATGGAAGGCATCTCGCTCCCGGTCGGCTCGGAAAATGTCGAACAGGCCTATGCCTTCATCAACTGGATGCTGACGCCGGAAGCCGGCGCGATGTACGCCAGCCACGCCAAGGTGAACACCACCGCCAAGGGCGCCGACGCCTTCCTGCCGCAGGAAATGAAGACCTTCTTCCAGACCGCCTATCCGGGCGATGCCATCGACAATCTGTGGTGGTGGCCGGTTCAGGAGAACTGGTTCGTCGAGCTGCGCGGCGAGTATCAGGACCGGTTCCTCAGTGCTTGATCTTCCTTCGGTCACAGCCGGGGGCGTCATGGGCGAGAGGCCTGACGCTCCCGGTCAGCCGCCCAGTGCCGTGAGCCTGAGGGGCGTCGAAATGCGTTTCGGCGCCACTCGGGCCGTGAAGAGCCTCTCCCTGGACGTGCGCCAGGGGGAGTTCTTCTCGATCCTCGGGCCGTCCGGCTGCGGCAAGACCACCTTGCTGCGCCTGATTTCGGGCTTCCAGCAACCCACTGCCGGGCAGGTGCTGATCAACGGCACGGACATGGCGGGCGTGCCGTCCAACATGCGCGCCACCGCGATGATCTTTCAGTCCCTGGCGCTGTTTCCCTTCATGCGCGTTTGGGAAAACATCGCCTTCGGTCTGGAGGCGCGCGGTGTCGGCACGGCCGAACGTCGCCGCGAGGCGGAGCGCCTGTTGGAGCTGATTGCGTTGCCCGGTTACGGCAACAGGATGCCGGGTGAATTGTCCGGCGGTCAGCGCCAGCGCGTGGCCATCGCTCGCGCCCTGGCGATCCAGCCGCAGGTTCTGTTGCTGGACGAACCGCTTTCGGCGCTCGATCTGAAGCTGCGCCAGCATATGCGTGCCGAGTTGCGCGATCTGCAAAAACGGACCGGCGTCACCTTCATCTACATCACCCACGACCAGTCCGAGGCGCTGGCCATGTCGGACCGGGTGGCGGTGATGAATGCTGGCCAACTCCAGCAGGTCGGCTCGCCGCAAGAGCTGTACAGCCATCCGGCAACGTCGTTCGTGGCTCAATTTGTTGGCGAAAACAATGCCTTGATGGGTACGGTCACGGAAGTCTCCGGCGGGACGGCTGTGCTGGAAGGCCCTCAGGGGCGGTTCGCGGGCCGGGCTGGACCGGGCCTCAAGCCGGGTGCGAAGGCGCGGCTTTATGTGCGGCCGGAGGCGCTCTCTCCCTCCCGGGAGATCGGCGAAAATCGTCTGAAGCTGGCCATCGAGCGGTTCGATTTCGAAGGCGCTTTCGCAACGGCCTATGCGGTTCTGCAAGGGACGGGTTCGCCGCAGCGGATGTCCTTGACGATTTCCCAGCAAGGGTTGTCCGACGCTCCGGCCATAGGCGCACCATTCACGGCCGGGTTCTCGGCGGAAGATGCGATTGTGCTGAGCGATGACTGAGATATTCGACCGTTTCGGCAAGCCGCTCGGCGGCATTTTCCTGGGGCTTGCCCTGTTGTGGCTGGCCGGCATGGTGCTGGTGCCGGGCGTCTTCATGATCAACGCGTCGCTGCGGCCGCATCTGCCGCCCCCCTTGCGCGGGGGCGAGCTCGATGTCTATGTGCTCGACAACTTTGCCTATCTGATCAACCACGTGAACCACGGCCGGATCTTCTTCAAGACGGTGTGGTCCAGTGCGCTCGTCACGCTGGCAACCCTTCTGCTCTGCTACCCCATCGCCTTCTGGCTGGCGAAGGTGGCGCGGCGCTGGCAGGTGGCGGTGATGCTGGTCCTGCTGTTGATCCCCTACCTGATGAACGAGGTGCTGCGCGGGCTCGCCTGGTACATCATCCTGGCCTTCAGCGGTCCGCTCAACGCGATCCTGATCGGGCTGGGGCTGATGGACGAGCCGGTGCGCTGGTATGGCGATGGCGGTGTCGTGGCCGGGATGGCCTATGCCTATCTCCTGTTCATGCTGTTTCCGATCTACAACGCCATCTCGACCCTTGACCGGGCGCAGATCGACGCCGCCCGCGATCTGGGGGCCAGTGCCTGGCGCATTCACCGCCGGGTTGTGCTGCCGCATGCCAAGGTGGGCATCGCAACCGGTTGCGTCTTTGTCTTCATGATGGCGGCGGGCAGCTATGTCGCGCCTGCGCTTCTGGGGGCGCCGGGCAGCCGGTGGTTCACGCAGATCGTCTATGAATGGTTCTTCGAGATCGGAAACTGGAACCGTGGCGCGGCCTATGGCGTGGCGCTGATGGCCATGTGCCTGGCGGTCGTCCTCGGTCTTCTGGCGCTGTTCCGGGTCAATTTGGCGAGTGCCGTAAAATGACGCAAACCACAACCGCCACCGCCACTCTGGACGCGGACCTGCCGCCGATCATCCCGGCACGCCGGCTGTCCCATTCCGGCATGGGCGTGCTGCTTGGCCGGCTCCAGCCCTTGGCTGGACGGATCTATCTGCTCGTCTTCGTGCTCTTTTTGATGTCGCCGTTGCTGATCCTGGCCGCCGCGGCCTTCAACGACAGCAGCTTTCCGACCATCCTGCCATGGCAGGGCAGCACCATCAAATGGATCGTGGCGCTGTTCCATGACGGGGAAATCGGCCAGGCGCTGATCAGTTCGGGCATCATTGCCGCGGGCGTCATCGGGTTGTCCCTGCCGGTCGGTACGGCAGCGGCGCTGGTGCTGACCAGCCTGCATGGGCGCACGCGCGGGGTGGTCTATGCGCTGATGGTCTCGCCCATGCTGATCCCGGGCATCGTGATCGGCATTTCGACGCTGCTCTTCTGGCGGCAGGTCGGGGTCAATGGCGGCTACTTCCTGACGATCCTGGCCCAGTCGAGCTTCATCATCTCCTTCGTGATGCTGATGATCGTTGCCCAGTTGCAACGGTTCGACCGCACCATGGAAGAGGCCGCGCTTGGGTTGGGGGCGTCGCGCCTGCTGGTGTTCCGGCGCATTCTTCTGCCCTATCTGCGCCCCGCCTTGCTCGCCGCCTGCTGCATCGCCTTCCTGCAGTCGTTCGAGAACTACAATACCACGCTGTTCGTTCGCGGCACGGAAACGCCGCTGACGATCTTCATCGCCACCAAGGTGCGCACCGGGCTGACGCCGGTCATCAACGCGCTTGGTCTCGTCATGATGGTCGGCACGATCATCGGTGCGGTCATGTGGGAAATCGCCCGCTACCGGCGCGCGGTACGATCCGCCGCCATCTGACCGGCACAGCTTGTGTGTCTCCCTCTGGCGACAGACGTCGCCGGAGGGAGTTCCCTATCCAGAACAAAAGGTTACTACTTTGGCCAATGGTGTTTTCGGCGTCGGCATGTCGACCCGCACGCGCGATGGAGATCTTGCGGATCTCGGAGCGGAGCTTGATTGTCTGGAAGATCTCGGCGTCGATCTGATCGAGCTGTCCGCCTTCGACTACGATCTGGTGATCGGCGGCAAGATCCGGGACGCCCAGTTCAAGACACTGCGCGGGCTGTGCGCTGGCCGCCAGCCGGCGTTTTCGGTGCATGGGCCGCTGTCCCTCAATTTCATGGACGTTCCGGACCGGCTGGAGCGGCACTATCACCTGCTTGAAACCTGGCTCGATATCACGGCGGAGCTGGGGGCGGAGCACTATGTGGTCCATGCCGGCATGACGCTGGAAACTGATCCGGCACGCCAGCAGGAAGCCTATGTGCGTCAGCGCGATTGGCTGGCCCGTGCCGGTGACCTGGCCCGGGCGCGTAATCTCCATATCTGTGTCGAAACCCTGTTCGAACATGACGACTGGAAGCACACGCCGACACCGGCGAGGCTCGCGGAGGAACTGACCGCGATCGGCCACCCCAATGTCTGTGCGACCATCGACTTCGGACACAGCTATATCAAGCTGGATGCCGATGGCCGCAGAGACGATCTGCCGGCCGAGGCAGCCCTGCTTGCGCCCCAGGCGCGTCATCTGCACATCCATGATTGTTTCGGGCGTCAGGATGACATGTGGGTCTATACCGAGAGCGAGCGGCTTGCCCTGGGGCTGGGTGATCTGCATCTGCCGGTGGGCTGGGGCGATATTCCCTGGCAGGAGATCATGGCGGCCTGTGTCTTCCCCGAAGGGGTGGTGTTCAACATCGAGTTGAACCCGCGCTTTTCCGCTGCGGCGCGCGAATGCATCGCCGCGACCCGGGCTCTTGCGGCCCAGGCGCGAACCCGCGCGGCGGACAAGACCGGGGGCTGACCGGAACCGAGTGCAGTGACCTGTTTGGTCGCGAACGGCCTGCCGCGCCATTCGGTGTGCGCGGTAGGCGGCTACTCGCCCGGATTTCTGCGATTTCCGTGAGACGTAACCGCCGAGAATCATATAAAAAACACGTGATGCGGACGCATCCGGCCGATGATCCGGGCGGATTGTGCGTTTCGTTTGAAACGGCCTTATTGGGAACGTTCAAATCCTTGTTGATTTTACGCTTTTCCCGCCGGAAAACCGGCGCCCTTTCGCGAACGCACCCCTGAAGAGCTTCAGGAGGCGGCATCTTCGGATTCGGACGAGGCATGCGCCGCTGCAAGCGGGGCGGCGCGGCAAAACGAGACACGAGAAGGCGAGGGTATGGCCGAGGGAACACAAAGCTTCGATCGCGCTGTGGGGCTTCTCGACATCGTTTCCCGCAACAACCGGGAGGGCGTGGCCTTCGCCGATCTTCTTACCTCGGCAGGCCTGACGCGCCCGACGGCGCGGCGCCTGCTCATGGCGCTCGTGAAGCATGGGTTCGTGGAACAGGATGCGGCCAGCAAGCGTTATTTTCTCGGTCCCAAGGTCTATGACCTTGCGCTGCTTGTGCTGCCGTCGTTCGACTTCCGGGAAATCTACCAGCCAAGCCTGACCCGTCTGGTGGAGGACACCGGCGACACGGTCTTTCTCAACCGGGTCGTTTCAGATGACATGGTGTGCATTGCCCGCGAAAGCGGCAGTTTTCCGGTGAAGGCATTCATTCTTGATCTCGGCGTTCAGCGGCCGATTGGGCTCGGCGCCAGCGGGATCGCGGTGCTTGCCGCCATGGACCCAGCCGATGCCGAGGCTATCCTGGTGCGCAATCAGGCGCGAGTGGCGGCGCTTGGTGGAGACGTGCAGGCGACGGCGGAGGTGGTGGCGGCATCGCGGGAGCGCGGCTATGTCTCGCGGGATGTGCCCGGTCTCGGCACCCGCACCATCGCCATGGCGCTGCATGACAGCACCGGCAAACCCTTCGCCTCGCTCAGCGTTTCCACCATTCGCGACCGGATGCAAGGGGAACATCTGGAGGTGGTCGTGACCGCGATGGGCGAGGAAGTGGCGCGGATCCGCGAGAAGCTCAGCCGCCTGCGCCCACAGCACACCGGCTGATTCAGACGGATCGGTCCGCCGTTGGAGAGGGCGCAAAGACAAAGGGTGCCAACCGGACGGCGGGCACCCTTTGTCATTTCGGTGTGGAGTGAACGCGGACGTCTGGGCTGCCGGGTAGTCGCGCACCGGTGGTAGTCCTCGTTTTTTCCTCTTGGCTGGCGTCAGTAGCCGCCCGCTTGTCCCGGTTCCGCCGGGACGGCGGCGCGAAAGCTTTGCGCCAGGGCGGAGGTCGCCCCGGAAAACAGCGTGACGTCGGTGCCGACGGCCACGAACCGTGCGCCATCGGCGAGACACTCCCGCGCGAAGGTCTGATCGGCGGTCAGGAGCCCGGCCGGCTTGCCAAGCCGTTGCAATGTGGCGATGGCATCGCGCACCGCCTGCTTGACAGCCGGCGCGCCCGGACGTCCGAGGTAGCCCATGTCGGCGGCAAGATCGGAAGGGCCGATGAACACCGCATCGACACCCTCGACGGCGGCGATGTCCGGCAGGGCGGCGAGGGCCTTTTGCGATTCCACCTGCGCGATCAGGCAGATTTCCTCATCGGCGGTTGTCAGGTAATCGCCGATCCGGTTGAAGGCGGAGCTGCGCGCCAGCGCCGCCCCGACGCCGCGCTTGCCGCGCGGCGGGTAGCGCACCGCCTCGACCAGAGCCGCTGCCTGTGCGCCGCTTTCCACCATCGGCACCAGCAGCGACTGTGCGCCGATGTCCAGAAGCTGCTTCAGGATCCAGGTTTCGCCGACCGGCGCCCGGATCACCGGGGCGACCGGATAGCCGGCGAGCGCCTGCAACTGACCGACCATGCGCTGCAGGTCGTTGGGCGCATGTTCGCCGTCGATGACGAGCCAGTCGAACCCGGCACCGGCACAGATCTCGGCGGTATAGGCATTGGCAAGACCCATCCAGAGGCCGATCTGCGGCTCTCCGGCGGCAAGGCGGGCCTTGAACGGATTTTTCGGAGCGGGCATCGCAAGCCTCCCTTAGCGGAAATGAACACTGACTGTTCCGGCCTTGCCGAAGTCAGCGGTGATGGTGTCGCCGTGCCGGGTTTCAATCGGTCGGATGAAGGATCCGGAGAGCACCACCTCGCCGGCGACCAGGCCGGCTCCAAGGCTGTGCAGCCGCCGGACCAGCCAGACAATGCCCATGGCCGGATGGTTGAGGACCCCGGCGCCGAGACCAGTCTCCTCCACCACGGCGTTGCGCGAGACGATGGCGCCCATCCAGCGCAGGTCCGCATCAAGCGGGCGCATCGGCCGGCCACCGGTGACGATGCCCGCATTGGCGGCGTTGTCGGCGATGGTGTCGATGATGTTGCGCATGGCGCCGGTTTGCGGATCCTGGCGCTGAACGCGCGTGTCGAGGATTTCAAGCGCGGGCAGAATGTAGTCCGTCGCATTGAGCACATCGCAGACGGTCACCTCCGCCCCTCGCAGCGGCGCCTTCAGGACGAAGGCGATCTCCGCCTCGACGCGCGGCTGGATGAAGCGATCCTCGGGCACCGCATCGCCGTCCTGAAAGCGCATGTCGTCGAACAGGATGCCGGAGTCCGGCGTGTTGATCTGCAGGGCGGCCTGCATGGCACGCGAGGTCAGGCCGATCTTCCAGCCGATCCGCTTTCGCCCGGCCGCGTCCTTGAGCGCGACCCAGCGGTCCTGGATGCGGTAGGCATCGGCCATGTCGGCTTCGGGGAACCGTCCGGAAATCAGCGGGATCTGGGTGCGCGAACGCTCCGCTGCATCCAGCTCGCCGGCAATTGCCGCGATATCGGCGTCGGCCAGCATCACATATCCTCCGCGACAACGCCGTTGCGCAAGAGGCCGATGCCTTCCGCCTCGACCGTGATTTCATCGCCCGGCTTCAGCCAGACCGGCGGATCGAGCCGCGCACCGGCGCCGGTCGGGGTGCCGGTGACGATGATGTCGCCGGGGGCCAGCGTGGTGAAGGTGGAGATGTAGTTGATGAGCTTGCGGAAGCTGAAGATCATCCGGCCGGTCCGGTCCTGCTGCCGCACTTCGCCGTTCACCCGGGTGGTCAACCCGATGTCGGCGATCTGCGCTTCGTCCACGAACGGCACGATCCATGGCCCCATGGCGCCCGATGCGTCGAAGTTCTTGCCCTGGGTGACGTTGAACTTGGCGTGGCGCACCCAGTCGCGGAGGGTGCCTTCGTTGCAGAGCGTGACCGCCGCCACATGCGACAGGGCATCGGCCTCGGCAATGCGGCGCCCGGCCTTGCCGATCACCAGTGTCAACTCGCCCTCGTAGTCGAGCTGCTCGGATTCGAGCGGACGCACCAGCGGCCGGTCATGGCCGGTGAAGGAGCCGGGGAAGCGGATGAAGAGCGAGGGGTTCGCCGGCGCCGCCTTGTTGTCCTTGTACTCTTCGTTGCGGTCCGGAAAGTTCACGCCAACGCAGATGATCTTCTGCGGCGCCTGAAGCGGGATTTCGTAGCGAATGTCGTCCAGGCCGAAGTCCGGATTGCGGCCCGCCGCCGCATCGACCGCCCGGCGCAAGTCGCCCGCGCGAACCACCTCCTGAAGGTCCTGCCAGCGCCCGCCCTCATGGGCGGACAGATCGACGGCGCCGTCCTCGGTGATCAGGCCGAAGCGCATTTTTCCATCGGCGGTGAAGGTTGCCAGGCGGCCATAGTCAGACATGTCTTGTCTCCGATCGTGCATGAAGGAGGCGGTTCCGGTGCGTGAAAGGCACCGGATCGGCCATTGGGTGTAAGGGGTTCTGTTAGCTGGCCGGCTGCGCCAACCGGGTCTTGGCGGCGCGCAGGCACGGCCAGGCCAGAAGGGCTGCGGTCAGGCAATGAATGGTGATGCTCGTGGGGGAACTGACGAGATAGGTGTAGTCGCCGCCCGAGATCATCAGCGCCCGGCGCAGGTACTCCTCGACCATCGGTCCGAGCACGAAGCCGATCAGCAGCGGGGCGGGGGGAAAGCCGTAGCATCGGAAGATGTAGCCAAGCCCGCCCATCCCCAGCACCAGCCAGATGTCGAAGGAGGAATTGGAGACACCGAAAACACCGGTACAGACAAGGGCGATGATGACCGGAAAGAAGAACCGGCGCGGCACCGAGACCAGTTTGGCCCAGAATCCGATCAGCGGTACGTTGAGCATGATCAGGAAGACGTTGCCGAGCCAAAAACTCGCCACCAACCCCCAGAACAGGTCCGGATGCTCGCCGACGAGCTGTGGGCCGGGCGAAATGCCATGGATCATCAGCGCGCCGAGGATGATCGCCATGGTCGGCGTGCCGGGAATGCCGAGGGTCATGGTGGGAATGAAGGCGGTCTGCGCGGCGGCGTTGTTGGCCGCCTCGGGCGCGGCGACGCCATTGATGCGGCCGGTGCCGAACTCTTCCGGATTGCGGGTTGTGGATCGCTCCAGCGAATAGGCGAGGAAGGACGCGATCGTTGGTCCGGCGCCGGGCAGGGGGCCGAGCGTCCCGCCGACGGCGGCGCCGCGGAAGACGGAGGGAATGATGACGCCCAACTTGCGGAAGGCGGAGAACATCGCCCGCGCGTTCACCGCGATCGGCTTTTCAGCCGATTGGCAGGCGCGGATGTTGGCGATCACTTCCGGGATGCCGAACAGGCCCATCGCCACGGCGACGATGCTGAGCCCGTCGAGCAGGTTGGGAATGCCGAGGTCGTAGCGCGGCAGGCCGCTGTTGAGATCGAGGCCGACCGTGCCGAACAGCATGCCGATGGAGACCATCGCGATCCCCTTGAGCGGACCGCAGCCGATGACGGACGCCCCGGCGACCAGCCCGAGAAGCAGGGTCGCGAAATATTCCGCCGGCCCGAAGGACAGGGAGAAGCTGACGATCAGCGGCGAGAACACCACCATGGCGACGATGCCGAGGGTGCCGCCGGCAAAGGATGAGACCTGGGCGGTCAGCAGCGCAAGACCGGCCTCGCCGCGCCGCGCCAGCGGATAGCCGTCGAGCGTGGTGATGGCATTGGAGGCCGTGCCGGGAAGGTTCAACAGGATCGAGGCGATCGACCCGCCGTATTCCGCGCCGTAGTAGACGCCGGCAAGCATGATCACCGCCGTCGTCGGTTCCAGATTGAAGGTCAGTGGCAGCAGGATCGAGATGGCGGCGATCGCGCCGATGCCCGGGAGTACCCCGACGATGTTGCCGAGAACGACGCCGGCGAGACAATAGATCAGGTTGATCGGGTGGAGCGCGGTCGCGAAACCGGAAATAAGCTCGGTCATGATGAAAGATCCGGCAGGAAGGAGAGCGGCATGCCAAGCCCCTTGACGAAGACGGCCCAGGTGAAAACGGAAAGCCCGACACCGACGAGGAGCGTTTCGACGGGCCGGAACCTTTGCGGGGCGGCGGCGAGCAGAAAGACGGCGATGACCGTCGTTGCCAGCAGGCCGGCGCTTTCCATCAGCACCGCATAGAGCGCGATGGCGCCACCGACGCAGACGAGCGCCCGGAGATCGAGTGTCATGGCAGCTTTGGCGTTGCGCAGCGCCTCCAGCGCGGCGATTGCGAGCCCGGCGAAGATCGCCACCACGCTCAGCGCGGTGGGGACCATGCCAGGCCCCATGTTGCGCAGGCTACCTACGGGCATCTCTCTTGCCCCAAGCAGAAAGAGCAGGCCAATCGCTGCGATCAGCAGGCCTCCTCCTGCATCCTTCAACGTCTTCATATGTCCTCCCGAACGCCGCACCGGAGCATGTGCCCGACAAGCGTGTGCGGCTATCGGACAAGGCCATGCTCGAAATCAAAGGGGGTAGAGCTCCTCTTGCCTCCCAGCCTTCGCGAAAAAGAGCTCTAGTTTCCGGCCAGATGCCGGTGCAGATTGTTCATCTTGTAGCTGTGCGGGCCTCGGATCTCCTGCATTTCGAAGGCCACCGCCAGTGGGGTCCGGTCGGCAAGCGGTTTCAGATGCGCCGACAGGCGTTCGAAAATGAGATCGGCTGCGGCCGTCTTGGTCTCCATGTCGCGCCCTTCGCCAATCCGGATTGCCAGATGCACGAAGGCGTTTTCCGGCTTGCAGTCGGCGACGAGATAATCGTCGATCCGATTGATCCGCACCCGGATGCCGGCCAGCGGGAAGATCCCCGTTTCCATCATCGCGTCATGGACGCATTTGCCGAGGCTGCCCACCTCTGCTTCATCGGCGATGTTCTTCGAATATTCGATCCATGCGTGCGGCATGAGATGCTCCATGTTCTGTCGGGCGGACGGAAGACGCGGTGTGCCTTCCGTCCGGATCCGGTGTTGGGATTTATTGGGGTTCGAGACCGGCTTCGGCGATTTCCGCCGTCCAGAGGTCGTATTCGCGGCCGATATAGTCCGACACCGCCTTGGCATCGAGGTTGAGGCTCGACGGGGTGACGCCGATTTCGGAAAGGCGGTCGCGGGTCGCCGGATCGGAAACAGCCTTGTTGAAGGCCGCGTTCAGCCGGTCGAGCCGGGTCTGCGGCACGCCCTTGGGCGCAACGATGCTGTACCAGCCGACGACCTTGAAGTCCTCGAAGCCGAGCTCCTGTGCCGTCGGCGCGTCCGGCAGGGCCGAGTAGCGCTCGGCACTTGTGACCAGGACCGGCTTGAGCGCGCCGCTCTCCACATGCGGCAACACGGACACCGGGCTGCTGATCAGTGCGTTGACCCGGCCAGCGAGGATGTCGGAGATCGCCGCACCCGATCCGGAGTAGGGGATGTTGGAGAACTTCAGGTCGGCATCGCGGGCAAGAAGACGCGCGGCGAGCAGCGCGGCGCTGCCGCCGTTCGCCATGGTCATCCGCTCGGAGGCGGCTGCGGCGAAGTCCTCATAGGTGTTGATGTCGGACTTGCCGGGGACGGTGATGACGTAGGGCGATTCCGAGATGAGGGCGACGCCGTCGAAGTCCTCCTTGGGCGCGTAGGACGCGGCCTTGAACAGGGACGGATTGAGCGCCATCGTCGCCTGGATGCCGAACAGGAGGGTGTAGCCATCGGCCTTTTCCCGCTTGGCCAGCAGCGTTCCGACCGTCCCGGAGGCGCCGGGGCGGTTTTCCACCACGATCGGCTGGCCGATATCGGCGGCTGCCGCTTCCGCGACGATCCGTGCCGTGACGTCCGTTCCTCCTCCGGGCGAATACGGTACGATCAAGCGAATGGGTTTTGCTGGAAAGTCTTCGGCGGCCTGGGCCGCCGGGAATGCCGCCAGCGCAAAGGCGCTGACGACACCGGCGAGAAGCACTCGCTTTGTGTGCATTTCTTTCTCCTCCCTAACCTCTGGTATATTACTTTTTCATCTTGAAGAGTTCGTCGATCTTCTGCTCGTAGCTGTGATAATTCAGGAAATCGTAAAGCTCTTCCCGATCCTGCATGATGTCGAGGATGCCCTTTGCGGACCCTTCCTTGCGGATGTGCCGGTAGACCTTGAGCGCGGCGGCATTCATCGCGCGGGCTGCGGACAGCGGATAAAGCGCGGCCGACACACCGACGCCGCGCAGCTCGTCGAGGGTGAAGTTCGGCGTCTTGGAGAACTCGGTGATGTTGGCCAGCACCGGATAGGGCGTGTCGAGCGCATCGACGAAGGCCTTGTATTGGGAAAGCTCGGTGCAGGCTTCGGCGAAGATCATGTCGGCGCCGGCTTCCACATAGGCGCAGGCACGGTCGATCGCCCCGTCCAGCCCCTCAATGGCCAGCGCATCGGTCCGCGCGACGATGAAGAAGTCCGGGTCGGTCTTCGCATCGGCCGCCGCCTTGATCCGGTCGACCATTTCCTGCTTGGAGACGATCTCCTTGCCCGGACGATGGCCGCACCGCTTGAGCTGGACCTGATCCTCCATGTGCATGGCGCCGGCGCCGTCCTTGATGAGGCCGCGCACCAGTCGGGCGATCGAGAAGGCGCCGCCGAAGCCGGTGTCCACGTCGACGAGGATCGGCAGGTTGGTCGCGTCGGCGACGCGGCGCAGGTCCGTCAACACGTCGGTCATGGTGGTGATGCCGAGGTCTGGCAGGCCGTAGGAGGCGTTGGCAACGCCGGCGCCGGCAAGATACAGCGCCTTGTAGCCCGTCCGCTCGGCCATCATCGCCGTATAGGCGTTGATCGAGCCCATGACCTGCAAGGGGTTTTCCTCGGCCAGTGCCTTGCGAAACTTCGCTCCGGCCGAAAGCTGCGATGCGGTCATTCGTCTTCCTTTCAATTGATCACATTGTGACCATTTAAGAGATTTAATTGCAGGCAAGACCATATTGTGATTATTCGGACTGTCAAGCCGGGCGGCTCGAAATTTGTCATATTTCGAACTGAGTGCGGAATATGCGCTCATTTGACCGCATTGTGACCGAAATTGCATCGCCAGGGCGCATTCTGCGGATCGACAGCGGATGCGAATGTGTCGTGTCTAGGGAAATCGCTGCGGCACCCGGGGAAGGCACACTGCTCCGCGCCTCCTTGCCCCTATGGCATGCTCATATGATGGACATCTGCCGGCGATGACGTCTGCCGGGTCGGAGCCAATGGTGGCGGGGAGGGAGAGCCGCCGGACCGGGATCCCCGTGCAGGTGCACCGGTTCGATACCTGGCGCTTCGCGCTCTGCTCTTGGCCCTCGGCGCGCTGGAGGCAAACAGGGTTTCATTTACCGATGACGTTTGTTTGACGGCTTGGGCTTGGTTTTGGTGCTTGGGCGTCGACCTGGCAGGGTTCGCTGCGGGGCTTTGCGGCGTCGACCTTCGCGCGCTCCTGCGGCTGTTGATAGTTGTATGGTGTTGGGATTGTTTATGTTTTTGTGTTTTTCGGGGTGTGTTGTTCACAAGGGGGCGGGGGTGTTTGCCGGGTTTTTTGGGGTCTTGCGTTTTTTTCTGGGTGTCGGGCTTGACGGTTTGCGGGGGCGGTGGGTATATAGCTCCCACAACGACGGCGGCGCCGGGGTTTGGCCGGCGCCTTGAGCTGTCGTCCTCATCTTCC
>NZ_JAIVMG010000004.1 GCF_020177335.1 Stappia indica
TTCGCCTGGACGGATCGGCTCCGCCGATCGGGCGTCCGGATATCGATGGATGGGAAAGGTCGGTTCCTCGACAACATCTTCATTGAGCGGCTGTGGCGAACCCTGAAATACGAGTGCGTTGACCTGCATGCCTGGGAGACCGGATCAGAGACGAAAGCGGCCATCCGGAAATGGATGACCTTCTACAACCACCAGCGTCCTCATTCAGCCCTCGACGGCAAGCCTCCGGTGCTGGCCTATTGGCAGAGAAATGATATCAACCAACCCGATCAGCAGGTGCAACGAGTAGCTTAAATTAAGCCAGATCCTGTCCAGCCGAAGGGGAGTAGCTCAATGTTGACCGATCGCGGCGCAAAAGAGCTGCCCCCTGATCCGGAGCCAGCGAGATGCCAAAGAGTGCCTCGCGCGGCAAGGGCCGTACCCGAGCCCGAACAACAGCCGCCCCAGCGGCGGAGGCCGGCAAGCAGGACCGATAGGCTGGATTGTGCATTCCCTATCGGGGCGACGACCGAAAGAACACCCCTGGAAACCGTGCAGGTTCACAGCTCTTTTGAGTCAGCCATCGCCTGAGCGGTGCCCCGTGCCCTGAGACCGAACTTTGGAGCACCGGGAACGCAGCAGGTTCCAGAAACAGACACTGTCTGGCATGCGGAATATCCACACCGGGAAGAGCCGCATCCCAAGCGAAGGAACCGGACGGCCCTACCCCTTGACCCAGGCCCAGGCGTCGTCGATCTCGTCTCGGGCGAAGATCCTGATCTCGCCTTTCATCAGAAAGGCGCTGAGCTTCATGCACCAGTTCACCCATTCGGGCGCCCCAACGACCGCCATCCGCTCGAAGTCCGACGCATGCTTCAAGCCGACAGACACATCCTCCCATGCGGCACGCAGGTCCCAGCCTTCGAAGCTCTCGTCGGCATAAAACAGCACGCGCAGTTTACCGTATTCGCGAAACCGCTCTTCGAGGGTGGGCAGGAACATCCGGTAGTCCGCTTCGTGCAAGAGGCCCGAAACATGCACCCCCAGCAAAGCGCCCTCGCTCTCCTTCATGACCTCGATCATCTCACATCCTCCGCTTAGTCATACTGTGTCAGCCAACGTTCCAGCATGTCCTTCAAGGCATCGGCGTCCTTTTGAAAATCCGTGTGCAGGACACTCCAATCAGCCGCCCCCTCGGCCCTCGCCTCCTCGATCCGTTTGGCCAACTCCTCATGACGCTGACGGAAATGGGCGAGTTTGTTCAGCGCCTGCGCCTTGTCTGGGACACTCCCGCTTTCAAGCAATTTGGCCGCATGTTCGATCTGAGCGTCGAGGGCATGAAGTTTCGTCTCAAGGTTCGTCACGTAATTGGCGTTTGTCATCGGTGCCTCCTCTTCCTCTTTCACCACCCGAAGCCTTGATGCATGACGGGGCCCTCGAGGCGCCGCATCGTGGGTGCAGGCGCAAATGCCTCGCGTGCAAGGAAACCCGCAGCGCTCCCCTAGGCCGGGAACGCCTTTCCTGCGCGCTGATACCAGCGCTGGATATCGTCCCGGATTTCCTCAGCCGTCTCGGCGAACCAGAACAGGTTGCGGTCCTCGGGGTCGATGACACCTTCCTCAACCAGGAATTCGGGATCGAACACACGCCGCCAATAATCCTGCCCAACCAGAATGACCGGCAAGGGCGCGATCTTGCGTGTCTGAATGAGTGTCAACGTCTCGAACAACTCGTCGAGTGTGCCGAAGCCCCCCGGAAACACCACCAGCGCACGCGCGCGCAGCAGGAAATGCAGTTTCCTGATCGCGAAATAGTGAAAGCGGAAACAAAAGCCGAGCGTCACATAGGGGTTGGGGAACTGTTCCTGCGGCAGCGTGATGTTCAACCCCACCGTCGTGGCCGCAACATCATGCGCCCCGCGGTTCGCCGCCTCCATCAGCCCCGGTCCGCCGCCGGTCACCAGGACGAGCTTGTCCCCGTTCGCGACCTCCCATTTCCCAACAAGGCGGCCGAATTCCCTTGCCACCTCGTAAAGACCGCTCTTGGCGCGGATGCGCTTTGCGATCCGCAAGGCGAACGCAAGATCCTCGTTCTCCGGATCCCGGGCAAGACATGCCTCGAGCGACGCAACGTTCCTCGCCGCGGCCCGTGGTTCGGGGATGCGCGTGCTCCCGAACACGACGATCGAGTGTTTGATCCGATGCTTCTCCAGAAGCTTCTCGGCCTTGAGATAGTCAAGCTGAAGCCGGATCCCCCGCGTGTCGTCGCTTCGCAGAAAGTCGATGTCTTCGTCGGCCAACCGGTAGGCATCGCTCTTGATGATCGCCTCGACGAGCGCGGGGGCATCCGGATCCTCGTCGTGGGCTTTTGGCGCGCACCACGGCAGTCGAGCCTTGCGCCGAACCGGATGCGCGGGCTCCGGCTTGTCACAAATCTTCGATCCGACACTCACCCTGCGTCTCCCAGCAAGAACGATCCGATCGCCACGCGGAACGCCGCGAGACGGCGCGAACCGGCGCGAACCGGCGACGGCTGAAAGCTTGCCACGAAACCGGCCCGCCCTCATTGACTCTCCTCAACACGGAAGATCCGGCCCGGGTCGATCCAGAGACGGGAGCGCTTCACCTTCGCGGACCAGGCCAACATGGGAAAATGCCGCAAGAGCTTCGCAAATAAAATCAATTGGCCGGCACTTCAGCCCAAGATTTTTCTTCCGTGATTTTCATCTCTCAATGATTGCACATCAATGTATTTTTACGCTATTCTGGTTGCGCGGAATATTTGAAAATCCTTTAAAGAAAAAAATAACCATATGATTAAATTTCGAATTTGTCGATAAGCGCCCTTGAGTAATCATCGTTTCGGAGACGAGGAGGTCGGCAGCAGATATCATTATTCACCACTTTAAAACCGATGAATTCCTGACCCACCGACTGAGCCACCCGCGTCCCACCTTCATCTTCTGGGTGATGGCGACCTGACCGCAAGCTGTACCTGAGAACGCAGGCAGGCGGACAAAACCAAGGCGCGGGGGACTATCGGAAGCGAGTGCCGAACTGGAGAGGGAATTGCCAGACCTCCTGGAACAGAGGCCGTGCGACGGCTCCTCCGCAACGCCCCTGAATGGAAGGTGACAGAAGGGAGACATCAGTAATGTCCAGAAGACTATTGACCAGCTTGGCGACCGTCGCGCTCGTCTGCTCTGTCTCACCAGGCGCCACCTTGGCCCAGGCGCAACAAAAGCCGAACATTCTCTTCATCGTTTCCGACGACACCGGCTATGGCGATCTCGGGGCCTATCTCGGTGGCGAAGCCCGCGGCATGCCGACGCCGAACTTCGACAAGCTTGCCAATGAAGGCATGATGTTTACGCATTTCTATGCGCAGCCAAGTTGCACGCCTGGCCGCGCCGCCATGCAGACCGGGCGCATTCCCAATCGCTCCGGCATGACGACGGTTGCCTTCCAGGGCCAGGGCGGAGGCTTGCCGGAAGCTGAGTGGACCCTCGCTTCAGTTTTGAAAACCGGTGGCTACGACACCTATTTCACAGGAAAGTGGCACCTGGGGGAAGCCGACTACGCCCTGCCGAACGCCCAGGGTTATGACGTCATGAAATACGTCGGCCTTTATCACCTCAACGCCTACACCTATGCCGACCCGACCTGGTTCCCGGACATGCCGGAAGAACTGCGCGAGATGTTCGTGAAGGTCACCAAGGGTTCGCTCTCCGGCAAGGCCGGGGAAAAGGCCACGGAAGACTTCAAGATCAACGGCCAATATGTGAACACTCCCGAGAAGGGGGTGGTGGGCATTCCGTTCTTCGATGGGTACGTCGAAAAGGCCGGCATCGAATTTCTTGAAGAAGCAGCCAAGAAACCGGGCACACCGTTCTTCATCAACATCAACTTCATGAAGGTGCATCAGCCGAACATGCCGGCGCCGGAATACAAGCATAAGTCCATCACCAAGACGGGCTATGCGGATTCGATCGTCGAACTTGACGGGCGTGTTGGGAACTTGATCAACAAGCTCGATGAGCTGGGTCTTTCTGACAATACGATTGTCTTCTGGACCACGGACAATGGCGCCTGGCAGGACGTTTATCCCGATGCCGGCTTCACCCCGTTCCGCGGCACGAAAGGCACCGTTCGCGAGGGCGGCAACCGGGTGCCGGCGATGGTTCGCTGGCCGGGCCATGTCAAGCCGAACACCAAGAGCGCGGCCGTCGTCGGCGGACTGGATCTGATGGCAACCTTCGCATCTGTCGCCGGAATTGACCTGCCGGCCGAGGATCGCGATGGCCAACCGATTATCTTTGACAGCTACGACATGACGCCGGTCTGGGAGGGCACGGGTGACTCAGAGCGCAAAGCCTGGTTCTATTTCACCGAGAACGAGCTTTCTCCTGGCGCGGCACGTGTCGGCAGCTACAAGGCGGTGTTCAACCTTCGTGGCGATGATGGTGCGCAGACCGGCGGTCTGGCCGTCGATAGCAATCTCGGCTGGAAGGGCCCCAATTCCTATGTCGCCACAGTTCCGCAGGTCTTCAACCTCCTTGATGATCCGCAGGAACGCTATGACCTGTTCATGAACAACTTCACCGAACGCACCTGGTACCTACCGGTGATCAACGATCAGGTGACAGAGCTGGTGAAGTCCTACGTCAAGTATCCGCCGCGCAAGCTGCAATCTGAAACCTATACCGGCCCGATCACGCTCAGCCAGTATCAGCGCTTCAAATACGTCCAGGAGTCCCTGGCAAAAGACGGCTTCCACATCGGCCTGCCGACGGGCAACTGATCCCGAGCCCCTGAGCATATCCGTCCCGCGACAAGGCGGGGCGGAGTTCGGTTCCCGCAGTTCTTTGTGAGGAGATTTCCCATGAAAGCCGGGTCTTTGTTTCGTGGGTGGGCTGTCGGTATCGTCGGCGCCTTGCTTGCTGTATCCGCAGCCTTTGCCCAATCCGATCCACTTCCCTCCTGGAATGACAGTGCGAACAAGCAAGCGATCCTCGCGTTTGTCGAGGCAGTGACCGCTGAAGGCGGAGCTGACTATGTCGCTCCGCAAGACCGGATCGCGACCTTCGACAATGACGGCACGCTCTGGGTCGAGCATCCGATGTACACCCAGCTCGCTTTTGCTCTCGACCGGGTGAAGGCGCTCGCGCCCGAGCATCCGGACTGGAAGAACACGCCCCCCTTCAAGGCTGTGCTCGACAACGACATGGAAGCCCTTGGCAAGGCCGGACAAAAGGGGCTGATGGAAATCGTGGCGGCAACCCATGCCGGCATGAGCACGGACGATTTTGAGAAAATCGTTGCCGAGTGGCTGACCAGTGCCAAACATCCCAAATTCGACAAGCCCTATACGGAGCTGGTCTATCAGCCAATGCTCGAACTGATGGACTACCTGCGCGCCAATGGTTTCAAGACCTTCATCGTTTCTGGCGGTGGTATCGAATTCATGCGTCCCTGGACCGAAAAGGTCTACGGCATTCCATCGGAACAGGTCGTCGGTTCTTCCATCGTCACCGAATTCAAGGTGGTCGATGGAATTCCGAAACTGATGCGCACGCCCAAGGTTGGCTTCATCGACGACAAGGCCGGAAAGCCGATTGGCATCCTGACACATATTGGCAAGCGGCCAATCGCGGCCTTCGGCAATTCGGACGGCGATCTTCAGATGATCCAGTATACGACAACCGGACCAGGAAGACGGCTGGGAATGCTCGTCCATCACGACGACAGCGAACGGGAATACGCCTACGACCGCAACACCCATTTCGGCTTGCTCGACAAGGCGCTTGACGCAGCCCCTGTTGAAGGCTGGCACATCATCAGCATGAAGGACGACTGGAAGCGGATTTTCCCGGATTGATTGGGGCATGTTGACGTGCCCGCCAGCATTCGGAAGCGTTCTGAACTGGCGTTTGCCCAAGATGCCCTGCCCCCGAGGTGGAGCGCCGGGGGCTGGGGTCTTGCGGCTCAGATCGCGGCGACGGACTGGCTACGCCCCATCGGGAAACCGCATGGCGACCGGGACCTTGTAGCCGATCGCGCTCTGAGGACACACCTCGTTGTCATCTCGACGCCAAGCCTCCGGCTCGCCGCGGGCATCGTGCGCTGCGCCCCCTTTGTCATTCACCTCAGCGCGGTGTGTTTTGGTGGATTTTCGGCCTCACGGGGCCCGCGTCTGCAATGTCATTTTCAGAGCGAGTTCGCAGGACGGGCGATTGCCCACGGATGAACAAGGCCTGTTGCGGTCGTCGTCTTCTCTCCATCCGGCGATCGACGGCATCAAGGCAGAGAGCCGGGCCCAGGCATGGCGGGCGTGGCATTCGATGGCGCTTTGCAGATAACGCATGCCGAGGCCCTTCGAGGTACCGACCAAGAAGGAGTGCGCAGCCACGAGACTGCCCGCGCACGGGGTCGCAGGAGGTGGAGAGAGTTCAAAACCGCGCGGTGATCGAGGCCTGCAGATTCAGGTCCCCCGCCGAGGTTTCGCCTGCGGTAATCAGGGCGACCCCGGCCACGAAATTTGCCGTCAGGCTGTTGCCGAGCTCATAGTCGAACCCGACGCCCACACCGGAGAGCGTCGCGCTGTCGTCGGTGGCGTGGTCGACGCCGAAGCCGATATCGGCAAAGAGGTAACTGGACAGGTTGTCCGCAGCGAGCGCCTTTGGCCAGTTTTCAGGCAACCGACCAGCCAGTGGCGCGACGGACGGCAGGCGGAGTTCGTTGCGCCAGATCACGCCGCTGTCCACGCTGGCATCGTCGTAATAGTAGCCGCGCACCGCGTATCTGCCGCCGAGCGAAATCCGCTCCGTGTCGGGCAGGACCTGCCCCGCCAGGGTTCCCGACAGGGAACTGATCCAGGAAAACCGAGCCGGCAGGGCGGTTGCCCGGCTGATATCGGCCGCCAGATAGGCGTAGTCGACCGACTGGACACGGCCGTTGGTGAAGATCTGCCAGGTATCGGTGGCATTGCCCTGAAGGACACCACCGGGATTGGCCTTCACCCTCAGATCGATCGCCGTACGGCCGTAGGCATCGTCGAAGGTGTCGCTCCAGCCGAGCACCAGTTGGAAGAGATCCGCGGCGCCCTTGCCGACTTCGATCCCATTGAAATAGGTGCTCCGCTCCAGCCGCTTGAGTTCGATGCCGCCGTAGATATCGCCCCAATAGTGGCCGGGAAGAAGGTTGGAGACCGCCGAGCGGTAGATCACTGGCAGCTCATAGGTGGTGTTTTCGAAGGCGAAGAAGCGGTTGGGGGTCTGGCGCGTGGCAACCACCGCAGGCGCGATTTCCAGGCTCTGCCGGGCAAAGGTCGGGATGGTGAGCCGGCCGGCATGGGAAATGTAGGAGGGATAGTCCCCCTTTGTCGGAATCACGATTCCCGGATCGCTCCAGATGTCGTCGCTCGCCGTCATCTGATAGGAGATCCAGGGACCACCGGGCAGCGGCAGGCGGGCATTGCCGCCGAGAAAGTAGCGATCGCGTCCCGTGTCCCGGGAGCCGGAGTTGGACCAGCCCGCGAAGACCTGCCAGGGTTTCCCCTCTTCCACCGTAACCTGAAGATCGCTGAGCGCGGCTTCCTCGCCGGGACGGAATACGCCGTCCGCACGGCGGTAGGGCGAGCGGTTCAGCCAGCCGAGGTCCTCTTCCAGCGCGCGCGCATCGATGCGCTCCCCCGGGACAACGCGAAGACGGGAGCGGATCCCGTCCGCCTCGTCCACCGGAATGCCTTGAACCGTCACGTTGCCAGACTTGAACTCGATGATCCTGACCTGCAGGACGCCGCGCGTGAGCTCTTGGGGTGGCAGGGTAACGGAGACGAAGGGATAGCCCGCATCCCTGTAGACCCGCGCGATCGCGGCCTGAATGTCACCGGCCAGGGCCAGGGACAGCGGCTTGCCGAGGAAGGGCGACAGGGCTTCCTTCATTGCATCGGGAGAGAGATTTCCCGCCGGTCCTCCAATCCCCCGGGGTGCTCGGCGGGCGACCTTGTCGTCCTGACCAATCAGGTAGACGCCGGCAAGATCCACGCCGAGCGGTGCGGTATCGCGCGCACCAAAGTCCTGCGGTGCGACGTCCAGCGACACGGGTTCGCCCGGCGCTGCCTCGGGCAGGTTGCGTTCGATGGCCTGCTGGGCGGAGGCAGTGCCCGCAGCGAGCGCGAGGATCGCGAGAAGTGCGGTGGTGGCTGTAGCTTTCTGCATGATCGTTCTATTCAACCGCCGCGCTGAGCCAGTTTCCGAAGGAGCGATTGCAGGGATGCACGCTCGTTTCATCGAAGACGATGCCCGGTTCGCAGGCTTCGAATTGAGTCTCGAGCGCCTCCCCGCCATCGACATCTTGCAACCGATTGCGTTCGAGGACCTGCTGCCCCGGTTCGGCAACCGGATCTGTCGGCCCGGGTCCGGGACCGCCCGTGATGGTCAGGGTTCCGGCAATCATGGTGATGTCATAGCCGAACTGATCCGAATAGAAGCCGTTGGCGATGGCGTAGGAGCCGGCGTTTACCGCCTGACCGGCACTGCCGCCTTCCAGCGAGCCAAGCAGCACCGCGCCCGGGTCGGACAGGGTGTAGGTAAACCCGCTGGAATAGACCGTTCCGTCGTAAACCTTGGACGCGTCGTTCGCCGTCACGGTGACATCGGTCAGGAACCCGCGCAGGAGCGGCGCCGTAAAGCCTTCGTAGATGCGCCAAGTGCTCGCGGTTCCGCCCGCGTCGTCGATGCTGAACCCCGCCGCCGAGAAGGTATCGAGTTGTGTCATCTGAGCGCTGGTGACGCCGGTCAGGCCGGTTACCGGATCAAACGAAAAGCCAAACCCATCCACCAGACCCGAGGTTTCGGCGTTCCAGAAAACGCCGTCGAACGAGGCGCCCGCACCAGGGCTCACGTATCCGGCAATGCCCCCCTGGTTGCCATCGCCCGCGACAGCGGAACCGATCGCATAGGCATGGGTGACAGACGCGGAAGTGGATTGCTCGCCGATCAGGCCGCCAGCGAATGCAGCGGCCGTCACAGAGCCCGTCGCATAGGCGTCGGCGATCGAGCCTTGGTTGTACCCAACCAGACCCCCAGCCGCATTTCCGCCGCTCACGACATCGCCGGTGGCAAAAGATCTCGTGATGCTGCCGAGATTTTCACCGACCAGGCCTCCCACATTGAAATTCTGGTTGAGCCCGCCTCCGACAGTCACGTTCCCGGTCGCATAGGATTGGTCGATCGTTGACGTGTTGAATGTGCCGCCAACCAGACCTCCGACGGCGCCCGAGCTGCCGGCGCCCGTCACGGATCCGCTCGCGGAGGATCCGGTGATCGCTCCGTCGAAGAAGTTGCCCACCAGGCCTCCGATGGCATTGCTCGACCCGGTGACAGCGGTCGAAACATGCACGTTGTCGATGGCAACGGTACCGGCACCGACCAATGCGCCAACAGACCCGTCGCCGGTGACGCTGCCGCCACTCAGGACAAGATCGGATATCGACGCGCCGCCGGATGTTTCGCCGAACAGGCCGACAAAGTAGTCGCTCCCGCGTGCGATCATCAGATCGCTGATGCTGTACCCCTGTCCGTCGAGACGTCCGGTGAATTCGGTTCCATAAACGCCGATGGGGTCAAAACCCGCGCCGCCGTTCCAATGGGCCGTACCGGATGCGTCGATATCGTTGGCGAGTTCGAAGGACTGGCCGACGAGGCTGCTCGACCCCATGCCCTGAAGGCCGTAAATATCGGCGATCCGATAAGGCGAGCCGGAGGAACCGTCACCGCCGAGCGCGCGCAGGAACTGGCCGCCGTCGATGGAAAAGTCGCGGGCATGGAAACCTGGCAGGCTGCCGCCAATCTGGGTCCAATTGGTGTCGGACCGGAACCGGTCGACGAAGATGTCGCCCGTTACCACGGACGTCACGCCGGTGGCGCTGCCTGTCCGGTCGACGCGAAGCTTGCCGTTTGCGGCGGTCACCGAGCCGTTGACCGTGATGGAGGTGTTGCTGGTGTCGGCGTAGAGGTTCAACAGGTTGCTGTTCGCCCAGGCGATATCGCCGTTCACCGTCAGGTCGCCCGCAAGGGCCCAGAGAATGGTGTTGCTCCTGCCGACCGAGAACGTTCCGCCCGTTGAAACAGTCAGGCTGTCGCCGGCATAGAGATCGGCGTCGAGATTGAAGTCCGAGGCCGCATTCACATTGAAATCGAGACGGTTGCCATTGCCGTCGGTCCTTACGACGGCCGCAGAGTTGTACAGAAAATCAAGATCGCCGTCGCTGGTCGCACCGATGGTCGTCCCCAGGCCAGCGACAACATCCGTCATCGCCGCACTGCCTGTGTTGACCGTGAAGGCATTGCCCCAGATGTCGACGTTTGAAACCCTGGTTCCGGTCACCGTGTCATTGAAGGTCGCGGCCTTGGTGCTTTCGCCGTCCAGATAGGACAGGACCCCGGCGGGATCGAGCGATCCGGCCGATGCCAGAATGTAGTAATAGCCGTTCGCACCGCTCGCCGCGCTGCCGATCAGATTGCCGCCGGAGAGCGCGCTGACATTGGTGCCGGACTGAGTGGTCGTGCCGGCATCGTTGTAGACAGTGCCGGAAATGGCGACCGGCGTCGTTGAATGCTCCCAGTTGAAATAGGGATAAAGACCGCTGCCGGTGCCCCAGATGCCGCTGCTCAGGCTGAAGGCGCCGAAATTCAACGTGCCCTGCATCTCTGCGGTTGTCAGACCACTCGTGTTGGTCACTGTCGGTGTATAGATGTTTATGAAACCGATCGTGTCGCTTTGTCCGGTCGTGCCTGTGTCCCAGGCCGAGTCGGATATGGAAACGCTGGAGGCGCGGACTTCAGAGACAAGTGCGCCCGCATACCCTTCGGCCGCCACCAGACCTGTGACAAAGGAGTTCTCAATGACCGTGTTCCTGTCGGCCTCACCGACAAGTCCCCCGGCGGAGGCACCGTTCGTGCCGAGCGCCTGGCCGGCAAAATAGGAGTTCGAGATCGTGAGGTCTTGTGAGTCGCTGACCAGTCCCCCGGCGTACCGATTATAGAGGCCTGACGCAGTGACTGTCGCCGTCGAATAGGAGTTTTCGATCCTGTTGCTGTCGTCATCGGTGGTTCCGACAAGACCGCCGACCCGCCCTCCTGTTACCGTTCCCGCCGAGCTGGAATTCGAGATTGTCAGGCCTTCATTCATGATCCCGACCAGACCGCCAGCGGCACTGCCTGCACCCGTCGCCGTGATGGACACATCGGCATGAACATTGGTCATGGTCGATTGGTTGATGTTGCCGTAATACCGGGCAACGACGCCACCGCCCCAGTGATCCGTTTCAACGGTGCCGCTGACGGTGACATTCGACATGTTGTGGCCGTGATAGTTTCCAGCGCCCGTGTCGCCTACCAGGATCGCCGTCTGAGTCCTGCCGGTGACTGATGCGTTGGTGAGTGTGAGGTCCTTGATCTCCAGGTCTCGTCCCGCGGTGAAATAGTTGTCGTACCACGCGCTTATGAGGGCAACATTGTCTTCGGACGGCCGGTTGATATAGAGCCCGTCAATCGTATGTCCCTTGCCGTCCAGACTTCCGGACAAGAAAACAGGGTCAAAGCCCGCTCCGCCATTCCAGGACGATGTGGCTGATGCGTCGATGTCGCTGGCAAGCTCATAATAGAGGCTGATATCACCGGAACCGCTGCCGCGCGCATCATTGGTGGCGATCCCTTGCAGGCCATAAACATCAAAGAGCTGATAGGGATTGGAGAAAGTGCCATCGCCACCTTGCGCTCGGATGAAGGTGCCGGAGCGGATGCTTATGTTGTTCGCGGCAAACGATGGCAGGCTGGCGCCGACCTGGTCCCAGACACCTCTTGAGAGCACGAAAGTGTTGACATCCACAGCGCCGCTTGCGCCGGTAGAGATCGTTCCGACATAATCCGAGCCTCCGTTGCCGTAAGCGAGCAGGGTCAACCCGCCGTTCTGACCGTCGATGGCGGCGTTGATGGCGATGTCGTTATAGGCGTTCAGCGTCAGCGTGTTGGCGCTGCTCCAGGTAATCGCCGAGTTGATCGTGATGTCGCCGTCGCCACCAGGTGTTCCGGCAACGGGACCACCCGCCGTCGTCGAGGTGGTCTGCAGTGTGACGTTGGAACTGCCGAGATTGCCGGCGATTGTCGCGGCCGCCGCCGCATCGACGATGATGTCCTCAGGATCGATCAGCCACAGGCCGGTGGCGCCGCCCGCAGAGGAGGTATCGACGCGTACGCCGGCGAAATCGACGGATTTCCTGGCCGAGGTCTCGACAAAGCCGCCTTCTCCGCCGGTGCCGCCCCTGGCATTCAGCACCCCGGAAATGCGTGCCGTGTCTTCGGCGAAGATCATGATCTCGCCGCCGTTGACGCCATCAGTCTCAGCCGAGGCATCGAGCGTCCCGGCAACGGCAATCTCACCGCCGGTGACCGTGATTGCGCCGCCTTCGGTCGCCGGTTTCGTGCCCGGCACCGGCACATGCGTCGCCACCGTGCGCGCCTTGAGGCGGCCGCTGACGGAGACCTTTCCCGTGGACCCGGCCGTCAGGAAGATGCGCCCGCCCGAGCTCGTGACACCCGTCGCCTTGATCACACCGTCCGTATTGCCCGCCAGTGCATAGACATTGCCGCCATTGGCGCGGATTTCCGCATTGGCGGCGGCAATCGTGCCGGAATTGATTGCTTCCGTATCGGCCCCGCCGAGCGCTACCGAGAGGAGCCCATCCGCGTCCGCACTGTCCTTCATCAGCACTTCATATCCGGCGGCAAGTCCGACCGTGCCGTTGGGCGCTTCCAGGGTGCCACTGTTTTCCACCCGCCGGGCGATCAGGGCGATGTCACCCTGCGCCGAGCGGATCGTTCCGGCGTTGACGATCTCCGCCCCGCTGTTGCCGGAGAAGGTCAGGCTGCCGCCGTTCAGGAAATCGCTGTCTGAAACGTCTTGCGTGGACGCGGCGAAGGAGCCGCCGGTGGAGACAAGGCCGCCGCTGCCGACTGTGACACCGGCCGGGTTGACAAGAAAGACGCTACCGGTTGCCGTGAGGCTGCCGTCGATCCGACTGGGCACATTGCCGGTAACCCGGTTCAACGTGGCACCCGAGCCATTGTCGAAATGAACCTGATTGCCGGAGCCGATGGAAAACCCGCCCCAGTTGACAATGCCTGTGCCGGTCGACTGATGGACATCCATCCGGGAACCGTTCCGGCTGATGGTCCCGTTGCCGTTCGTGAAGGAACCGCCGGTCGGCAGCACCTCGCCGGCGAGCGCTGCGTGGGGCACAAGCGCTGTTGTCAGCAACAGGAATGCGGCAAGGGAGACCGCTTCCCCGGAGTTAGGCCGGAACCTGCATGCATTCGTTGTCCGCAAATTGCCAGAGGTTCGGGTCTTGTGCGCCATTTTCGGTATTACTCCCAATGTTGCATCGTCCCATGCCCGGGACGGTCAACATCGGTGTAATTACAGAAGGGGAAGGGGCGGGTTCCACCCATCAATACTAATCAATTCTGACAGATTCTGACGGTAGTTGCTTCCTTTTGGTGACACCTGCACACAAAGGAAGCGACCACGATCGAAGCGGCTGCCGTTGCACTTGAACCGTCCGGCGCAATCCCTCATCACAGAATCATGATCGACCTCAAGACGATGCTGTTGCTGGAATTCGCCACGACGACCTTCATGGCCATCGCATGGTTCCTCGTATGGGCTGTCTGGCGCCAGATCTATGAGTTGAAGGTCATCGCAGCCGGTTTCGTCGCCATTGCCGTCGGCCTGTTCCTGTTTCTTCAGCGCGGACCCGACGCGTCGCTTGTGCGGATCGTCATGGACAACATGGTGATCAAGCTCGGTCTCGTTCTGTGGGCGGACGGCCTGGCGCGCTTCCTCGGCCAGCCCCGTTTCCTCGGCATCAGCCTGCTTTGCCTCTTGGCCCAGCTTGTGATCTGGACCCTCGCCGTTACCTTCGTGCCTGCGGATCTGAGCGTGCGCATTCACGCCTCGACGGCCTTCACGGTGATCATGATGTCCCTGATGATCCGCACGCTTTACCGGGACCGGACACAGCCGGGTTTCCTGCGCTGGATCATGATCGGCCTGCTTGCGGAATATTCCGCCGCGAGCCTTTTTCAGAGCCTGCTGGTCTTTCTCAAACCGGCGACGGTCGCCAATTGGGTCCTGTCCGATATCAATGCCTGGTACTTCTTCCAGGGACACATGTTCATCGTGGGGTTCTTCTTCTGCCTCATCTTCATGGTGGGCATGCGCCTTTCCATGGACCTGCGCGACCGCAACGCCGCACTTGCCCGGGAGGTTTCCCTTCGGCGGCAGTTGGAGGAAGACCTGTCCGCCAGTCTGGAAGGGGAAAAGACCGCACGGCAGGAACAGCGCCAGCTGATGCGCATGGTCAGCCACGAATTCCGCACGCCGCTGGCGGCCATCCGCTACGCAAGCGACATGCTGGCGCTGATGTTGGACCGCCCTCAGGAAGCCGTTGCCAAACGCCTGCGCGGGATCGATGAGGCCGTTTCCCGCATGACCATGCTGATCGACCGGTTTCTATCCAGTGAACGCCATGAAGAGGGGGTTTTGAAGATAGAATCGGTGAATTTGCCGGCACTGGCGGAGGACGTTCAACGGCATTTTGATCACTCGGGTCTCGGCAACCGTCTCCTGTTCCTGAATATCGCGCGCGTATCGGATTATTGGGCGGACGTCGAAATGCTGCGCACCATGATTGTCAATCTGATCGATAATGCGCTCAAATATTCTCCCGACGACAGTAGGGTGGAAATTGCCATGACCACCCGCGCGGACCGGATCGTCATCGAGGTGGCAGATCGGGGCATCGGCATTCCCGAACGCGACCTGAGTCAGATCGGCAGCCGTTTCTACCGCGCCTCGAATACGGGTGGGACGGGAGGCAGCGGGCTTGGCCTGCATACCTGCCGGCAACTCGTGGGCTATCACATGGGACGGCTTGAGCTTCGCGCGAGAAACGGCGGTGGCACGCGCGCCAGCGTTTTCTTGCCACGGCCGGGCCTCAAGATGGAGGAAACGGAAACCATGCGGGAGATGGAACCGGTATGAGAAGGATCCTGATCGTGGAGGACGAGCGCGTGCTTCGTGCCGACCTGATGGATTACATCCATCTCAATGGCTTCCATGTGACCGGAGCCGGCAGCGCCGCCGAAATGTGGACCGCACTCACCGATGACGACCTGCCGGATGTTGTCATCCTCGACATTTCCCTGCCCGATGGAAACGGCTTCGATCTGGCGCGAGACCTCAGGGCGAAGTTCAATTCCGGCATCATCATGCTGACCGCCCACGGAGATACGGAAAGCCGGGTGCGGGGCTTCGACAGCGGCGCCGATATCTATCTCGTCAAGCACACGAGCCTGAGGGAAATTCTGGCCGCGATCCAGAGTCTCCTGCGCAGGTTGCCGCGAAACGCCGTGGACAACGGAACCGGTGCGGATTGGGTGTTGGACAGTGTTTCATGGAAACTCGTCCCTCCGGACGGAGAGGCGATCAAACTGACGGCGACCGAGAAAACCTTCCTCGAAGCGCTGGCTGCAAACGCCGGCAATCCCTGCACCCGGGAGAACCTTGCCCGTTTGCTGGCCAACCGCCAGACCCATTTCGACAACCGGCACCTGGATGCGGTCGTCAGCCGCCTGAGGCGCAAGATCCAGGATCACACCGGTGCCGAACCTCCCATCAAGTCGGTCTACGGGGTTGGATACTCCTTCAGTGCCAATTGCATTGTCGACGGTCATTGACTGCAAGGGATGCCAGCCCGGCGGCCGAAACCGCCCCCCCCGACAGGAAAATCCTCGCGAAAAACGCCAGCTCAAGAGGAGGGATTTTGGTGGGAGCACATCTGACCGGGCAGCTCTTCCCGCTACTGCTCATTGAACGCCAGAACGTCCTCACACAGGCGGACGCGCTTCCGCTCGTACGGGGAGAGCCGGGACTTGCGGGAAACAAGCGATCGCCGAAGGCACGATCAGAGATCAGAAAGATGGTGCGTCGGCAAAACGGGGGGGGGGGCAGCAATCTGGCGCTGGTGACAAGGTCTGGCATCCATATGCGCGCAGCAGCAAGATTTAGGAACGCGGTCCAGTCCCGCCCCCCGGACCACGCGGCTCGGATGCCGGCGGCAGCGTGAGCCGCTTTTTCGGCGAGAAACCAGCCAACCTTTTGATTTTTACAAAAAACCGCTAACTACAGCGATTGCGTTCCCCTGTCTTTCCTTCGGTTTGCGGACTTTTCATGCATCCAGACTTCCCGAACCTCGACCGTATCTACAAGCTGTGGGACGCCCTCGCAGACTTCGACGCCGTGGATATCCAGGCGTCTCGCAGGTTTTTGCTGGAAGAGATCTGCGCCATGGTGGATGCGCAGAACGCGGACTGGATCGGCTGCGTGCGGCTGAACTGGAGCCAGGGCAGCGATCCGATGAAGGGATGGCGGCCTCGCACCCTCTTCACGCTGAACCCTTGCAGGGTCACCAGTGAAGCGATCGACCAGGCCTTCACGGAGATGGAAAACGGCGAACCGGACATCACCACGACGCGCAATGTGGAACTGGCCGGCACTTTCAGGGTCCTGCCCCTGAGCGAACTGGCCACGCCGGAGTGGTTCGAAGGGCCGTCCTACCTTCGCTACTACAAGACCCTGGACCGGCGCGATTCCCTCTGGGCGGGCATTCCCGTCAGCGCCGACGCGGAAGTGCAGATCGGATTCCACCGCAGCTTCCAAAAGACGCCGTTCTCCCGCAAGCACCAGGCGACGATCTTCCATGCATTGCGCGGGCTTCGCTGGTTCTACCGGCACCAGCTGCTGGGCGAAGGAATTGGCGT
This sequence comes from Stappia indica, assembly GCF_020177335.1. Lineage (GTDB taxonomy): Bacteria > Pseudomonadota > Alphaproteobacteria > Rhizobiales > Stappiaceae > Stappia > Stappia indica_B. Next base: position 16,862 of record NZ_JAIVMG010000004.1, read on the forward strand.
CGCCTCAGCGCCGCTGACGCCGACCGAACAGCTTGTCCTGAAGGGTCTTCTGCTCGGCCTGACCGAGAAACGCATCGCCGAGCAGAACAACCAGAGCCCGCACACCACACACGACCACGTGAAGCGGATCTTCCGCAAGTACGGGGTCTCCAGCCGCTCCAGCCTGATGGCCCTATGGCTCGGCAAGGGTCTGAAACCGCGAAAGAACCCCTGAACAGGGGATTCACCCCATCGCCTCTCCCGCGCAAAAACACGGTTGCAGACACAACCTGCGCCGCGGCCATGCCACGCCGGCGCCTGAGCGCGTGGCGTCGCGCCGAGAGGGATCCATGGACACAACGAAAACAACGGCTCGCGGGTCTTGCCATGCAACAGGCCCCATGCCAGACCGTTCGGGCAAACCGGCCTCCCGAGAAGATCATCCCCGCCAGCCGGCGGGACGCGCGCGCGCCGCGCGGAGGCGCACGCTGCGGCTTCTCGCATCGACCGCCCTGTGTGCCGCGGCGATCCTGCCCCTGTCCGACCGGCCCGCTCATGCCGCGACCTATCTGGTCACGGAAGCGACCGACGATGGCAGCGGCACCGTCGCCGGTTCGCTGAGCTGGGCCATTGCCAGCGCAGGCGCCAGCGGGGACGTGATCGAGATCGATCCCACCGTCGCGACCATCACCGTCTCGGGCGGATTGCCGGCCTTTGCAGCAGACGTCACGGTTCGGGCAAGCGCCCCGGTCGAGATCACCGGCTCGCCATTCGCGACATCGGGGACATCGCTGGTGCTGTCGGGGGTGTCCTCCACCAATGCGCTTACCGCCGCCCTGTCGGGCGCTGCGGCCGGCGGGAACGGGGCCAACGGTGGCAACGCAACCGGCGCTGTCCCCAGCACTGCGGGCGAGGCGGGAACGACAGCCGTTTCGGGGAGCGGGTTTTCGCTGCGGCTGACCGGGTCGGCAACCGGCGGCAACGGCGGTGCGGGCGGCAACGGCGCTTATGAATCGGTCAATGCGAACGCCAGCGGCGGTGGAGCCGGCGCAGCCGCCGTCTCCGGCAGCGAGGGCATAATCGAGAACCGCGGCACAATCACGGGTGGACGCGGTGGCAACGGAGGCCGGGGCGGCTTCCGTCACTCCAACACCGGCGGCAGGGGCGGCAATGGCGGTGCGGGTGGGGCCGGCATTGCGGGCAGCAACCTCACCATCGACAACTCCGGAACGATCACCGGTGGCGCGGGCGGCCACGGGGGCGCAGGAGGCGATTCCATAGCGGCCAGCACGGGGCCTGCCGGAAGCGCAGGCCTCGGCGGGGCCGGCATCAGCGGATCGAACCTGACCATCGTCAACAGCGGCACGATTTCCGGCGGTCTCTCCGGCGGCAATCGCGCCAATGCCATCGAATTCACCGGCGGCACCAACAGTCTGGAGCTGCGAGCCGGTTCAACGATCATCGGCAATGTCGTTGCGGGCGGCGGGAACGACACGCTTGTCCTTGGAGGAGAGACCAGCCCGGGCTCGAGCTTCGATCTCGGTGAAATCGGCACCAAATACACCGGCTTCGAAACCGTATCGAAGACAGGGGCCTCCACCTGGACCATGACCGGCACGGCCGGCGCCGCGCTCGGCCATCTCACGGTTTCAGGCGGCGCGCTCAACCTCGACGGGGCAACGGCAACCGTAAGCAATTTTCACGTGGTGGATGGCGCCGCAGTGGTCTCGAACGGCTCCGGAATCGACAGCTTCCGCATTTACCTGGGCGGCCAGGCGGGAAAGACCGGCACATTGACCGTTTCGGGAAGCGGAACGTCGATGAACAGCACCAACAGTCTCTTGCTGGGTTACTCCGGCGGAGACGGCGGCAGCCTGACCGTCTCCAATGGCGCCAGCTTGACCACCGGTTACAACGCCTTTCTGGGCAACGTCGCCAACGGCACCGGCACCGTCAATGTAACCGGCGCGGATTCCTCCTGGACCGTGGCGGACGACCTTCGGGTTGGGTATCGGGGTACCGGTTTCCTCTCCATTGCCGACGGTGCGAAAGTGTCGACCGGGAAACAGACCGTGGTCGGCAACCTGGGTGGTTCAAACGGGACACTCGACATATCCGGATCCGGGTCGTCCTTGACCTCGAACGACAACATGGTCGTCGGCTCCAGTGGCAATGGCACGGTGGCGATCAGCAATGGCGGCGTCCTCAATACGTCGAAGTTGCTGATCCTGGGATCCGGGAGCAGCTCGAACGCCACGGTCACTGTGTCGGGCACAGGGTCGTCGATCAATGCCGCCGATGTCGTGGCCATCGGCCAGAGCGGGCAGACATCCACTTTGACCCTGACCGACGGCGGCGCATTGAATGCAGCCTCGACCGTCTATCTGGCTCGCTTTGCCGGGACCGCATCCCTGAACATCGGTGCTGCCGCCGGTGAAACCGCAGCGGCGGCCGGCACCATGACTGCGAGTTCGCTCACGTTCGGCGACGGCAACGGAGCTCTGGTCTTCAACCACACCGACGGCGCCTATTCCTTTGCCACCGACATCCGCGGCCGGGGAACGATCGAGGCCCACGCCGGCACCACGATCCTGACCGGCAACAACGCCGCATTCACCGGCAAGACGGTCGTGAACGGCGGCACGTTGCGCGCCGGCGGCGCGAACGCATTCGCCGACAACACCCGCTACGAGATCAACGGCGGGACCCTCGACCTCGCCGGTCATGACCTGACCATGTCAGCGCTGTGGGGAACCGGCGGCACGTTGACCAGCACCGGCTCGCAAGCGGACCTGATCCTCGATCAGGACGACGTTACCGGGTTTTCCGGGGAAATCTCCGGCCTTGGCGACATCACGAAAACGGGTTTCGGAACCGTGTTCCTGCGCGGCGACACGACCGTCTCCGGCGCGATTGGCGTCGATGAGGGCATTCTCAGCTTCGGCAGTGGCAAGACCATGTCGAGCGGGCGTGGGTCAATCACCGCGGCCGGCACAAGCGATGCCGAGTTCGAAATCTCGGGGGCGGGAACGCTCTGGACCATCGGCTCGGACCTGACGCTGGGCGAGACCGGCGGCAGCGGAAGCGGCAACCTGTGGATCTGGGACAAGGCCGTGGTCAACGCCGCGAGCCTCGATGTCGGAAGGTCTTCCAGCGCCAAGGTCGTTGTCTCGGGAGCCGACAGCCGCCTGTCAATTGCCACCGCTGCGGTGGTGGGAAGCGGCTCCGGCGGGCAGGGTCTGCTTGTGTTGTCGGACGACGGCATCGCCGAAATTGGCGGCGGAACCGGCACGCTCGAACTCGGCACATCGTCCGGCTCGAGCGGAACTCTCGTCTTCGGCGCACAAGAAGGAGCAGCACCTGTCGGCGCGGGGACGCTTCTGGCCGGCACGGTCGCTTTCGGGCCGGGCGACGGCAGCATCGTCTTCAATCACACGGATGCGGCCTATGACTTCGCTGCCGATGTGACCGGCGACGGGACGCTCACCTTCCGGAACGGCGGGACGCAGCTCACCGGCGACTATTCCGGCTTCACCGGCTCGGCCGAGATCTACCGCACCGGCGCGGTGCAGCTGCAATCGAACTTCACCGGCGACGTCGGCCTGCATTCGGGGGTCGTCTACACACTCGATACCACGCTTGCCGGCAGCTTTACCGTCAACGACGGCGCCCTGCTCCAGGGCACCGGCACGATCGGCGGTCTTTCGCTCGTCTCCGGCGGCACGCTTGCGCCCGGCAACTCGATCGGCACCATCAATGTGGCCGGCGACCTCTCCTTCGGTCCGGGCAGCATCTATGCGGTGGAGGTGGACGGAACCGGCGGAAGCGATCTGACGGCGGCGACCGGGCGCATCGACCTGACCGGCGGAACGGTCAATGTTTCGCTGTTGGCCGGCACGACGCCGCCCCTTGCCCCGTCGACCAGCTACACGATCCTAACCGGCACGGGCGGCGTCTTCGGGAGTTTCGACAGCGTCACGGAAAGCTTTGCCTTCCTCGATGCAGCCCTTGTCTATCAATCGAACGCGGTGGTGCTGGAGCTGACCCGCTCCGGCACGAGCTTCGCATCGCAAGCACGCACCGTAAACCAGTTTGCGGTCGCGACAAGCCTGGACGATCCGGCGACCTCCACCACGCTCTTTGGCGCGCTGATCGGCCTGGATGCCCCTTCCGCGCGGGCCGCCTATGACAGCCTGTCCGGCGAAATCCATGCCTCCCTGCCCGCCCTCTTCGTGAGCGACAGTGCCCGTCTGCGCGATGCGGTCGGCACCCGCATCGAGGCCAGCTTCGCCAGTCTCGCGCCACAGGCTTCCGGCGCGACTTCCGATGCTGTTTCAGGACCGCTCACGAACCTGCAGGTCTGGGGCCACGCCCTGGGCGCCTATAGCCGGTTCAAGGGTGACGGCAACGCCGCCACGCTTTCGAGCAGCGGCGGCGGCGGGCTCCTCGGCCTCGAAGCCAGCCCGACGCCAGACATCCGCCTCGGGCTTCTGGCCGCCTTTGGCCACGCGCGGGCAAGCGTCGACGGACGCGCCTCGACCGCTACGGCGGACAGCTACACGATCGGCGCCTATGGCGCAGTCCGCTCGGGGCCGCTCGGCCTGTGGCTGGGCGCGGCTTCCAGCTGGCATCAGGTGGCGACCAGCCGGCATGTGGCCTTTGGCGGTATCGACGAGACCGTCACCGCCGACTACTGGTCGCGCACGGCGCAGGTCTTCGCGGATGTGTCCTACAGGTTCGATACGCCATGGGCTGGGCTCGAACCTTATGCCGGTCTTGCACTTATTCATCAACAGGGCGATTCCTTTCAGGAACGCGGTTCGTCAGACGTCGCGCTGGCCAGCAAGGCATCGAGCCAGATCTTCGGGTCAAGCAACCTCGGTGTTCGCCTGTCGAAAACCTTGTCGGCGCAAAACGGCACCACCGCCGAACTAACCGGCACCCTGGGCTGGCAACATGCCCTGGGAAGCCTGTCCGCCCATCGGCGCCTCGCCTTGGCGGGAATTGACAGTTTCTCCATCCAGGGCGTTCCCATCGACCGGGACACAGCACTCGTGCAGGCAGGCGTTCGCTTCAACTTAAGCGACCGTGCAAAAGTCGGCCTGTCCTATCAAGGACGCTTCGGACGCAATGCCCTGGAACAAGGCGCAAACGCCAGGTTTGAGGTTCGCTTCTAGCAAACCGGCGGTCATGCGTGCCAGGTCAGGCCGCACGCGTGCGGATATCCGTTGGCGTTTGCGTCTCTGAGTCGGCGCGGGCCACCAAGGCGCGGGTCCGCGCCAGGCGGTCCCCGGCCGCATGGAGGAAACGTGGGTTGAGCTCGATGACCCCGGAAGTTCCGGTTCGGGCCGATCCAAAGACGGGAGGCACGTCACTAAATTTTTTTCCAAAACCAATTGAAAAAACGTTCCACCCACCGTCTGCTCGATACTCCTTCCCTACAGCAACAGCCCCAACAGGGACGGACCATCCATAGGCTTTCCATCCAGAGAAATTGAGCCGCAATCATGACCCCATCCACCGATACTGGCTCCCACTAAGCGAGGGTGAATTCGCCTGACCCAAAAAGCGGGACAGAAGCATTAATACCGATGGTTCCAACGATAAATTTGTTATCAGAAACGATTAATACCCCCTCCAATTTAATATGATATTTTATTTGAATAATATAAATAATTCGGATAGAATAATTTTATAAAATCGACATATAAGAATAAAGCCGGAATAATTGTAAGTATTATTGAAATAATAAAATTCGCAACCACAAAAATAATATGATTCCCTTTTATGTTAAGCGCCCTGCAAGAAATTATAGGTTTAAAAAATATTAATATATATATATTCTTTTCATATATAAATTTACGAAATTCTTTAAATACAGATAAGCATGTAAGAAAGAAAAAAATTGAAACAAAAAATAAATATATATCAACAATATATGAAATAATAATCGACTCAAAAGACATAGTTCCCACCAATTACTCTGAATCAACATCGACGGAAGAAGCGATCCGTCCTCGCTGGATTTTCACCACTGGTCGCATGCACCAGAAGGCGTCGACAGCCACGCGCATCCGACCAACGGCGCACAGCGCGAACCAACCTCAACGCGACGCGCCCGCCGAGCGGCGTCCGTACGATCTCCGGGGTGATATTGATCGTAAGCACGGTTGCGACCAGATCCCCATCGGAGAGAAAGTATTCCCCCGCCTGTACATAAGCCAGCCCTGCGAGAGCACCCCCCTCCGGCGGTTCCGGCTCTCCAGCGCCGCCTTCCAACCAGGATACACCCGGTCTCGGCGCCTCCGCCAGGATCAACCCGCTCCGATCCGGCCGCTCAATCGCGCGACGAACCAACGCTTGCGCCTTGGCGTCGCTGCACGGGCTGTCGCGAAAGATCGTTTGTGCGTGCATCTTCCGGGCGAGCGACAACGCTGCGGCAAGGTCTTCTTGCGTATCGCGTACCAGCCGCAACCGCACGCGCGCGCCAGACACCGGGCGCACGCTCTGTCTATCGGCTTTGCTTGCAATCTGCCTTTCAGCGAGCTCCGCCGCAGGCACAACGGCGCTGGCGTCATCGCTCATGTCGACCGTCTGCGGCACAGCCACTCCACCCCCGCAGATTCGCTCAGCCAGGCGAAGCTCTTCCGAGCGTGACAAGCCCGCCTCGACGCGCACGCCTCAGCACCCACAATTCTTGGCAGCCATCATTCGCGCCATGATTGTAAATTGTCAACCACCGACATCCCAACGACAGGACAGCGCTTTTGATCTGAGCCCTTCCATGGCCCAGCCCCAGAACGGAGATCCCCAGAGGCGTTGATGGGTCGGGAGTATCTCTGACTGCAGGAAGAACGATCTGCAGGTATCGCCCCCCGTTTGTCGACCGATACGCGGTGCAAACAGAAGGTTGATGACCGCCGGGTGGCGAGCGAGAATATTCGGGGTACAGCGATGCCCCATGCATGCACCATGAGGCGACTGAAAACAGCGAACTTCTACTCCGCGCGGCGGACCACTGTGAGCTCGATGTTGAGACCGACCGCCGTCGGACCTTCTACAAGCGCAACGATGCGTTTGACCCGATCACCTTTGGCGCCTTGCACCGTTCTGTGAAACTGGGGCCGACAGAGCATCATGCATCTGACATGTCGCATTGTGGCCTGACTGAGAAGGTCATGAAAGCAGAGGGGATCATCGACTGGCCGCCATCATGCGCTTGCAGGGGGGGGGCAGTTTGCCGCGATCTCTGCTGCCATTTGTTTTTGCGCGTCACACCCAGCATGACCCCGGTACGGTCCACGTGCAGACGCATTCATAGCGTGCGAGACCTAACCATCAGAAATTTCTCGGGAAATTTGGTAGCGGAGGAGGGACTCGAACCCCCGACACGCGGATTATGATTCCGCTGCTCTAACCAACTGAGCTACTCCGCCATCCTCGCCGCGCGGCAGTGCGGCGCGAAGAATGGCCGCATATAGTCGGGCCAACGCGACGATGTCAAGACACCTCATCTCCAGTTTTGCATCCGGCAGTGGATTTCTCCCCAGCCCCCTGCGCTAAGGGACAAACCGACGTTCCCCAGACAGCCGCACCTGCGCCCCGCCGCCCCGTCCCGCTCCCTGCGTCCCGGCCGCCCCGCCCCGGCTACTCAAGGTGCGAGGAGCGCATTGGCACTTGCCCCATTCCAGGCTCTGCCGTACGAACAGGCGGGTTTCCGGTCGGTAGCCGGCTGGCAGCGGAACGAACGGATTGCAATGCGCGCGCGGCCAGAGGGCGCCGCAACCGGGGTGCAGGCACGGACAAGAGGGCCGCGGACAGGATGACCACGAGCGAGACCACGGGCAACCGATCGGCAACCGGCAACATGTTCGTGCTGTTCGGCTTCCTGATCCGCGAAGGCAACCTGTTGCGCTCGCCGGTGCTGGTCTTCGCGGTGCTTGCCAGCTTCACCCGCTCGGGCATGATCTTTGCCATCAACACCATCGCCGCCGGCGCTTCCCTCGCCCTTGGCAATGTGGCGCTGCTCGCCGGCTGCATTCTCGCCACCCTCACCTTTTCCCATCTGGCGCGGGTCGCCAGTTTCCGCCTTGTGGAGACCACCCGCCGGCGCCTGAGGATGCAGCTCTCCCGCCAGCTCCTCGACGCCCGGGCCGGGTTTCTCGCCCGCAACGACCATGGCAAGGTCTATTCCATCGTCACCCAGGAGGTGAACGAGATCTCCCACGCCTCGGTGAATTTCATCGAGTCCCTCGAAGCGGCGCTGCTGATCGCCTTCTGCATTCCCTATCTCTTCTACCTGTCCTGGCCAAGCGGCCTTGCCACCCTTGCCGCCGTGGGCATTGGCGGCGTCGGCTATCTGGTCGCCCAGGCGCCGGCCCAGGCGAGCGCGGAACGGGCCTCCCGCACCGAATGGATCTTCTTCGACCGGGTCAACGATGTGCTGCGCGGCTACAAGGAGCTGCGGCTGCGGCAGGCGCGCAAGGCCGCCCTGCAATCCGACATCGAGGATGTCGCCTCCCGCGAGCGGTCGCTGAAGCTGGTCGCCGAGCGCTACTACAGTCTGGGCCAGGTGATCGCTCAAGGGGCAATGATGGGCCTTCTGTGCATGATCGTCGTCGGCCTGCCGCTTCTCGCCGGCACGGAGACCTCGACTGTGCTGCAGATTCTGACCATCGTGCTCCTGACCTATGGTCCGATCGAAACGGTGCTCGGCAACCTGTCGTCCTTTTCGCGTGCCGCCGTGTCCAAGCATCTGATCGACCAGCTTGAACGCGACCTTGCCAACGATGCGGAAGCCCGCACCGGCCAGCCGGTCGCCGACCGGCCCGGCTTCAGCTCCATCGAGCTGAAGGGCGTGACGACGGTGCTCTCCAGCACCACCGCCGCCGGCGACGACGAGAGCTTCACGGTCGGGCCGCTCGACCTCACCCTTACCCCCGGCGAGGTAGTGTTCATCTGCGGCGGCAATGGCGCGGGCAAATCGACGCTTTTGTCGGTATTGACCGGCTTGCGCCATCCCGATGGCGGGACGATCCTGCTCGACGGCATCCCGGTGACGGAAGCCGATGCCCCGGCCTATCGCAGCCTGTTCAGCGCCGTGTTCAGCGAGTTTCACCTGTTCGACCGGCTCTATGGCCTGACTGAGGCCGAATGCGACGCCCTGCCCGCGCATCTCGCCGACCTCGACATCGATCACCGGGTTGGCGTTGACGACGGCAGGTTTTCCACGCTGGCCCTGTCGACCGGCCAGCGGCGCCGGCTCGCGCTTTCCGTCGCGCTTGCCGAAAAGCGGCCGATCATCGTTCTTGACGAATTCGCCGCCGACCAGGATCCGGCGCGGCGGGCCCTGTTCTATGATGTTCTGGTGCCGCAGATGGCGCGCGACGGCCATCTGGTGATCGCCGTCACCCATGACGAGCACTGTTTCGACAAATGCGACCGGCTGATCCGCATGGAATCCGGACGCATCGTCGCCGATACGCGGCAGAAACGGGCCGAACGCCAGGCGGTCTGATGCGCGCAGCCGCTTCGACGCCGCTTCCCTTGCTGCCCTAAGCCTTGACCCGCGCACTTTTCGGATCGTAGAGCGGCTCCAGGTGCAACGTCGCCGGCACCCGCTGCGTCGCCACCACCAGTTCGTAGCGCCCGGCACTCAGGAACGCATCGGTGACGCCGCCAGCAGCGCGCACGTAGCCATAGCCAATCGGCTTGCCGACGGTGTAACCGAAGCCGCCGCTGGTCAGGTATCCGGCGAAGGCACCATCGCGCAGGATCGTCTCCCGCCCGAGCAGCACCACCTGCGGATCGCCGACGGTGAAGCCGACGAGCTTCTTGGCAAGCGGCACGGCGGCCGCCTGTTCCATCGCCGCACGGCCGAGGAACGGCAGCCCCGACTTCAGCTTCACCGCCCAGCCGAGCCCGGCCTCCAGGGGGGTATCGTTGGGGGTGATGTCCGCGCCCCAGGCGCGGTAGCCCTTTTCCAGCCTGAGCGAGTCCAGCGCCCGGTAGCCGACCGGCCGGATGCCATGGGCGGCACCCGCCGCCATCAGCGCATCGAACACCTCGCCGGTGGCCGCAAGCGGCACATGCAGCTCCCAGCCGAGCTCCCCCACATAGGTGACGCGCAGCGCCCGGACCGGATGACCGGCAATCGACAGGATGCGCACATGGCCGAAGGGGAAGCCCGCGTTCGACACATCCGCATCAGGAGTGACCGCCGCCAGCACCTGACGCGCCTTCGGCCCCATCAGCGACAACGTGCCGAAATCCTCGGTGACGTCGGCAAGACGGGCATCGAGCCCTGCGGGCAGGTGTTCGGCGATCCAGGCGGCATCATGGGTGCGAAAGCCCGTACCGGTCACGATGTAGAAAAGGTCGGGCGCGAGCCGGGCCACGGTCAGATCGCATTCGATCCCGCCCCGCGAGTTGAGGAGTTGGGTGTAGGTCAGCCGCCCTTCCGGCTTGCCGATCCGGTTGGCGCAGATCCCTTCCAGCGCCTCGGCGGCGTCCCGCCCCGTGAGTTCGAATTTGGCGAAGGAGGACTGGTCGAACAGGCCCACGGCCTCGCGCACGGTGCGATGCTCCTCGCCGACCGCATCGAACCAGTTCTGCCGGCCCATGCTGTAGACATCGCGCGGCTCCATGCCTTTCGGCGCGAACCAGTTCGGCCGCTCCCAGCCGAGCTTGGAGCCGAACACGGCACGATGGCCCTGCAGCCGCTGATACAGCGGCGAGACGATGTGCGGCCGGCCGCTCTGATATTCCTCATGCGGAAACGCGACCGTGTAGTGCTTGCCATAGGCTTCCAGCGTGCGCTCGCACACCCAGGCCCGATCCTCGTGAAGACCGGAGAAACGGCGGATATCCACCGACCACAGATCGAGCGGCGCTTCGCCCGACATCACCCATTCGGCCAACACCCAGCCGGCACCGCCGCCCGAGGCGATGCCGAAGGCGTTGAACCCGGCGCCGACGAACATGTTGGCGCAGGCCGGCGCCGACCCGAGAATGAAATTCCCGTCCGGCGTAAAGCTCTCAGGACCGTTGATCATCTGCTTGACGCCGGTGGTCTCCAGCACCGGCACCCGGTGAATGGCGGAGACCAGATGCTGCTCAAAATGGTCCCAGTCATCCTCGAACAGCTGGAACTGGAAATCGTCGGGAACATCCCCCGTCGTCCAGGCGACTGGGTCGGGTTCGTAGCCGCCCATGGCCAGCCCGCCGACCTCTTCCTTGAAATAGGTGCGCTTGTCCGGATCGCGAACGGTCGGTGTCTCGCTGGTGATCCCGTCGATCCGCTCGGTGATGATGTACTGATGCTTGACCGGCTGCAGCGGGATGCTGACGCCGGCCATGGCACCGACCTGCCGTGCCCATTGGCCGGCGCAGTTCACCACCTTGTCACAGGCGACCGCCCCTTGCGTCGTCTCCACATGGGTGATGCGAGTCCCGTCCATGCGCAAGCCGGTCACGCGCACGCCTTCCACGATCCGCGCGCCATGCATGCGCGCGCCCTTGGCCAGAGACTGGGTGATGTCGGAGGGGCTGGCCTGCCCGTCGGTCGGCAGGAAGCTGGCGCCGACCAGGTCATCGACCCGCATCAGCGGCCACATCTGCGCCACCTCCTCCGGCGACAGCAGATGCATCTCCATGCCGAAGCTGCCGGCGGTGGTCGCCAGCCGCTTGTATTCGGTCCAGCGATCCTCGTTGCAGGCGAGCCGCAGGCAGCCGGTCATCTTCCAGCCGGTCTCCAGCCCGGTCTCCCGGTCGAGCCGCTTGTAGAGATCGACGGAGTATTTCAGCACCTGGGTGATCGAGGCAGAGGAACGCAGCTGGCCGACCAGCCCCGCGGCATGCCAGGTGGACCCGCTGGTGAGTTGGCCCTGCTCCAGCAGCAGCACATCGGCCTTGTGGTCGCGGGCCAGATGATAGGCAACCGAGCAACCGATGATGCCACCACCGATGACGACGATCTGGGCATGAGACGGGAGGGACATGGGAGGTCAGGCCTTTCCAAAACGGGAGCGATAGGCGTCAAGCGCCAGGTCGAAGGCGGCCAGCGTCTCGGCGGTATAGGCCGCGTAGTCGACGCCCGGCGCGTTGAGGTGGAGTTCGGAGACAAGGCTCCAGAGGGTTTCGCGCAGCAGCGCCGCGCATTGCATCGCCGCGTGACTGCGCAGCATCGCCGGGTCAGGCTCCATGCCGAAGTAGCGCGCCAGCAGCTCCGCCGAAGGCTCCGGCCCGAAGCCTGCATTGGCGGCGATGCCGGCAAGGTCGAACATCGGCGTGCCGAAGCCGGCGTATTCGAAGTCGATCAGCCATAGCCGGTCACCGTCATGCAGGAAATTCGCCGGCAACAGATCGTGATGGCCGAAGACGATGGGCAGCGGCACCTGCGCCGCCTCGAACTCCGCCGCCAGCTCCAGGAACTCCGGCAGGCGGTCGGCGAGGCGCGAGCCGCCCGCCTGTAGCGTGCGGGCGTAGTCGCGGATCACATGGAACACCCAGAAGAGATAGCCCGGGCCGGAAACGAAGGCCGGCATTTCCGCATGGAACCGGCGCACCAGATCGGCGATCGCGGCCCTGTCGGCCAGCACATCGGCGGCCGTATAGGTCTTGCCCTCGATGAAGCGCGAGACCATCACCCCCGGTTCGGCATGCACCAGCTCCGGGGCAAAACCGGCGGCGACCGCCGCCCGTGTTGCCATGATCTCCCGTTCCCGAAACACATGGTGGCAGGGAAAGTCCCGGCCGAAGCGCACCACATAAGAGCCGCTCGTGTCGGTCACTGTGAAGCTTTCATTCGACAGGCCGCCTTTCAGCGGCTGCCAGCGGATATCCCCGTGCCACAGGGGCAGCGCGCGAACTCGCGCTTCGACATCCGGCATCGGCTGGGCTCCCGTCATGATGGTGTCAATCCCAGGCGTGCCCGCGTCCGGGCGGCGCCCGCAGCAATCAGCCGATCGGCGATGATGGCGATGAAGGCGACCGCAAGCCCGGCGACGAGACCGCGTCCGGTGTCGGCCTTGGTCAGCGCGATATAGACCTCCTGGCCAAGGTCCCGGGTGCCGACCAGCGCGGTGATCACCAGCATCGACAGGGCCAGCATGATGGTCTGGTTGAGGCCGAGCAGAATTTCCGGCAGGGTCAGCTTCAACTTGATCCTGGTCAGCAGTTGCCAGCGCGTTGCCCCGGCAACGACGCCCGCCTCCACCAGCTGCGGATCGACCTGGCGCAGGCCATGTGCCGTGTAGCGGATCGCCGGGGCGATGGCATAGGCGACGACGGCGATCATCGCGGTGAAGTCGCCCACCCGGAACAACATCACCGCCGGCATCAGATAGACGAAGGACGGCAGGGTCTGCAGGGTGTCGATGACGATCTCCACCCCCTTCCACAGCCGCTCGCGTTCGGCAGCAACAATGCCGATGGGAATGCCGATCAGCGCCGCGATCACCACCGAGATGCCGCACAGATAGACCGTCACCATCGCCTTCGGCCATTGCCCGGTGAGCGCGATCAGCGCCGCCAGCAGCGCCACCGAAAGGCCCAGTCGCCAGCCGCCGAGCCGCAGGCCGCAAAGCCCGAGCAGTGCCACCACGCCGATCCAGGGCAGGCTGAGCAGGAACCGCTTGAACGGGATCAGCACATTGAGCAGCAACAGGTTCTTGGCCGCTTCGAGCTGGTCGAAGAAATTCACGTTGATCCAGCCGACCAGATCGGAGCCGAGCGTGCCGGACGAAAGCTGCAAGGCCTCCGGATAGCGTTGCAGCGGCGCGGACAGGAGCCCGGCGGCAAGGGAGAAGATCACCAGTGCAATCGCGGCAACTGTATGGGGATGGCGACGCCAGAGCCCGCCACCCAGGCCCGCGCCCTGTTCATGCCCCGCGCTTTGCGCATGTCGGCGCCCCTTGCGGGCGAAGGCCTGGCTCAGCCGGTCAAGGGCGATGGCCAGTGCCACGATCGCCAGCCCGGCCTCGAACCCGGCGCCGATGTCGAGACGGCGCAGCGCCGACAGCACCTCGAACCCGAGGCCGCCCGCCCCGATCATCGAGGCGATGATCACCATGTTGAGCGACAACATGATCACCTGGTTGACGCCGACCATCAGCCCCGGCATCGCCGTCGGCACCAGAATGCGCCAGGTCATCTGCCGGCGGGAACAGCCGGTCATCCGCCCCAGTTCGCGGACCTCCTTCGGCACCTGGCGCAAGGCCAGCAGCGAAATGCGGGTCATCGGCGGCAGCGCATAGATGATCGTTGCGACGATCGCCGAGGTCGGACCGAAGCCGAACAGGAACAGGATCGGCACCAGATAGGCGAAGACCGGCACGGTCTGCATCAGATCAAGCACGGGACGAAGGGCCGCCTCCACCGGATGCCAGCGATGGCCGGCCAGTCCCAGAAGCAAGCCCAGCCCGACACCGACCGGCACGGCAATCAGGATCGAGGCCAGGGTGATCATGGCGTTGTCCCACTGGCCGAAGACCGCGAGAAAGCCGAAGCAGGCGCCGACCAGCAGCGCAAGCCGCCGCCCGCCGGCATAGTGGCCCAACAGCATGAGGAGCCCGGTCACCGCGATCCAGGACAGCGGCGGCAGCACCTCCTCCGCGCTGCTGCCACGCCCGTCGAGAAGGCCGGTCGACAGCAGCCCGAGCACGAAGCGGTAGGGAATATCGACCAGATCGGCAATGAACCGGGTCAGATCGGTGAAGGTGAACAGACCGAGGGAGGCATCCTCCACCAGCCAGCGCATGAAATCGCCGATCCAGCGTTTGGCCGGGATCTGCCAGTCGCGCGGCACCTTGAACGCCCATTTGGCGACCGGTTCGCCGTAGAGCCACAGAAGGGTGAACGCCCCGCCAGCGATCAGCCAGACCGCTGGCCAGAACGTTGCCTGCGCGCCAGCCGGGGTGCCGTGCGGCTGTGCCAATGGCTGGTCATCAATGGGGACATGGGCGGGTGCACTCATGGCTCAGCCCCGCATCATCACATCGACCACCGCCGCGCGGGTCAGAATGCCCAGCGGCTGTCCGCTGCCGTCGATAACGGTGACTTCAGCCTGTCCGGCGGCGAACAGCGGCGCGGCTTCGGCGACAGGCGCGTTTGCCGCTACCGTCGGCCCGCTGGCGGCCTCTTCGGCTTCGCCCGGGTACGGAACCATCAGGGAAACGGCCCGCACCACCTTGGCCCGGGAGACGCCGCGGGTGAACTCGGCGACATAGTCATCGGCCGGCGCCAGCACCAGTTCCTCCGGCGTGCCGATCTGCACCACCTTGCCGTCCTTCATGATGGCGATGCGGTCGGCAAGGCGGATCGCCTCGTCGAAGTCATGAGTGATGAAAACGATGGTCTTCTTCAGGACCGACTGCAGACGAATGAACTCGTCCTGCATCTCCCGGCGGATCAGCGGATCGAGCGCGGAGAACGGCTCGTCGAGAAACCACAGCTCCGGCTCCACCGCAAGCGAGCGGGCAATCCCCACACGCTGCTGCTGGCCGCCGGACAATTCGCGCGGGAAGAACATTTCCCGTCCGCCAAGCCCGACCAGTTCGATCATCGCCCTTGCCCGGTCCTCGCGCGCGGCACGCGCCACCCCTTGTACCTCCAGCGGGAAGGCCACATTTCCGAGCACGGTCAGATGCGGCAACAGGGCGAAATGCTGGAACACCATGCCCATGTGATGGCGGCGGATCTCGATCATCCGCCGCGCATTCGCTGCCAGAAGGTTCTCGCCATTCAGCAGGATCTGGCCCGAGGTCGGTTCCACCAGCCGCGACAGACAGCGCACCAGCGTCGACTTACCGGAGCCCGACAGCCCCATGATGACGAAGATCTCCCCCTCGGCGACACCGAGATTGACATCGCGCACCGCACCGACCAGCCCGGCCTCGGCAAGCGCGGCGCTGTCCGCCGCGTCCGGCCGGTCGAGCGCGTAGTGCGGCGCACCCGCTCCGAACAGCTTCCAGACCGAACGGCATTCGAGTTTCACCGGACGCGCCGGCGCGCACGGGTGCGCAGAGTGCGGGCTCATGGACCTCACCAGACAAGCGGCTGACGATGTGGGACGGAGAAGAAAAATGCCGTCGCCGACCGGGGATCGAACCGGCGACGGCAAGGTGTGGCAGGGGCGCTAGTTGATCCAGCTGGACCAGCGGTCGGCGTTCTGCCCCATCCAGCTGGACACCACGTCCTCAACGGATTTGCCGTTGAGATCGACGTCGGTGATCATCTTGCCCATCTCATCATTATCGATATGGAAGGCTTGGATCGCCTTGTGCGCACCGGGCCACTTTTCCTTGACCCCGGCCCAGGCAACCTTCCAGATCGGCCCGCGCGGCTTGGCGCAGTCATAGGCCGCATCCGGGTTCGAGCCCCAGGAGGGATCCTCGTAGCAGGTCTTCGAATAGGGCGGGAATTCCACCCACTCGCCATCGTATTTGAGCGGCGCCCAATGGGGCGCATAAACCCACAGAAGGATCGGCGCCTTGCGCTGATAGGCCGATTCCAGCTCGGCGAAGAGCGCCGCATCCGTGCCCGCATGCACCACCTCGAACGGCAGGTCCAGCGCCTCGACCCGCTCATCGTCGAAGCCGCCCCAGGTCACCGGCGCGCCAAGATAACGCCCGTTCGGCGCCGTCTCCGCCGTCGAGAAGGCTTCCGCGCAGGCCTCGTCCTTCAGCGCTTCCCAATTGGGCAGGCCCGGGCAAAGCTCCTTCATGTAACTCGGATACCACCATTCCTCGATCGCCAGCATGCCGGTATCGCCGAGGTTCTCGACCTTGCCGGTTGCCGTTGCCTCGTCGAGCGCCTCCCGGCCGGTGGTCTCCCAGACCTCCATGGCCACATGCAGATCACCGGTCTTCAGCCCGGCGAACTGGGCGATGTAGTCGGCCTGGACATAATCGATGTTGTAGCCGGCCTTGCGCAGCACTTCGCCCATGATGCGGGTGGTGATCAGTTGCCCGGTCCAGTCATGCAGGGTCATGCGGATCGGATCGTCGTTCTCGGCGGCGAAGGCCGGCAGCGGCGTGGCGGCAACAGCGGCAATCACCGCAGCCGACAGCAGAGCCACGGGTGTCCTGGCACGTTTCATGGCGGTCCCCTCTCAAAAACCGATGGAAGGCGGGGACTGTCCGATGCCGGATCTTTTGCTCCCCTGCCTGAAAGGGTGGCACCGGATTTCCAACACTGTCAATCACTATGAGTGTTATTTTTGGTTTTGATATCTGTTTAAGTGGCTTCATCATTGAAATTGACGTCAAAACAACAAAAATAAGGATCAACACCACAAATCGAGCCTCACCCATGAGCAACAGCAAACGCCGGACACGCCTTCTGGAACAGGTCCGCCTGCATGGCAGCCAGCGCATCAGCGACCTTGCCGGGGAGCTGGGCGTTTCGCTGGAAACGATCCGCCGAGACATCCGCCCGCTGGTCGAGGCGGGGGACCTGATCAAGACCCACGGTGCCGTGGCGCTGGCCAATGCCGATACGGAAGCGCCGTTCGAGCGGCGCCTGCGGGAGAACGCGGAGGAAAAGCGGCGTATCGCCCGCCATGTCGCCGCCGGCATCGCCGATGGCGACAGCATCATGATGGACACCGGCACCACCACCAGCATGCTCGCCCGGGAACTGCGCGGAAAATCCGGCCTGACGGTGGTCACCAACTCGTCAGATGTGGCCCGCACCCTGGCGACGGTCAACGGCAACCGGGTGTACATGGCCGGCGGCGAGCTGCATGGCGACAATGGCGCCGCCTTCGGCCGCTCGGCCATCGACTTCATCGCCGCCTTCCGGGTGCGGCACGCCTGCATTTCCATCGCCGCCGTCGATCCGGTCGGCGGCCTGATGGACTACCAGCTTGCCGAAGCCGAATTCGCCCGCACGGTGCTGCACTGCGGCGAGATCCGCACGGTGATCACCGACCACAGCAAGTTCAACCGCCGCGCGCTCGTCCGGGTTGCCGGCTTCGACGAAATCGACCGTCTCGTCACCGACCGGGAGCCGCCCCGCGACATTCTGGATCGCCTGCGCGCCGCCGGCACCGCCATCGAAGTGGCCTGAGCATCGCAGACGCCCGCCGAGGCCCCCGGCCTCTCGGAAATTTCCCGTGAAGGGGACCCGGCCTGCCATCGCGGCGCCATCAAATCCTGTCAGGAGCCGGCCATAGCGCGCCCGCGCCGTGCGATCCGGTGCGAAACCCCACGCCAGGGCAACCGGCGTTTGCCGTTTGCCGGATTGTCGATTAGGAAGCGTTCAAGCTTTTTTGCCCCTGCCACCTGGAGGCCCAGCTGCATGGCCGATCTGATTGTCGACGGCGGACAGCCGATTGCCGGAACCGTCACGCCGTCCGGAAACAAGAATGCCGTTCTCCCGATGCTGTGCGCGACACTGCTGACGGATGAAGCGGTGACGCTGGAAAACGTCCCCGAAATCAGCGACGTGGACAAGATCCTCGCCTATTTCGAACGGATGGGATCGTCCGTGACCCGCGCCGACGACGGCGCGACGCTGACGATCCAGCACGATTTCACTGCCTTTCGCGATGCCCGCGCCGACCTGCCGCTCGGCATCCGCTCGGCCGTGCTGCTGCTTGCTCCGGTGATGGTGCGCACCGGCGCGCTGCGCTTTGACACCGACGCCAAGGGCTGCGCGCTGGGTCTGCGCGAAATCGATCCGCATCTGGAGATCCTGGAGCAGTTCGGCAGCCGCATCGTCAACAATCAGCCTTATGACATCCGGCTGGAGGCGGCGATCACCGGCCAGGAGATCTGGGCCGATTACGCATCGGTGACCGCGACCGAGACCTTCGCCATGATGGCGGCCACCGCTTCGGGCACCTCGACCCTGATGAACGCCGCCTCCGAACCACATGTGCAGGCGCTGTGCGAGATGCTGCTCGCCATGGGCGCGCGGATCAAGGGTCTGGGCACCTCGCGGCTGGAGATCACCGGCGTCGACCGGCTTTCCGGCACCCGCGCCCGGGTGCCGGACGATCATCACGAGGTGGCGACGTTTCTGGCCATCGGCGGGGTCACCGGCGGACGGCTGACGGTCAACACCGACGTCACCGCGCATATGACGCTGATCCTGCGGCAGTTCGCCAAGCTGGGGCTGCAGTTCGAGACCACCGACCATTCGATCACCGTCACCGGCTGGACCCGGGAAATCGCCCGTCCCTACACCCGGGAAATGCTGCCGAAGATCGAGGCCGCGCCCTGGCCCTATTTCCCCGCCGATCTCTTGCCCCAGGCCATTGGCGTGGCCGTCGGCTGCAACAGCGAGATCATGTTCTGGAACAAGATCTATGAGGGCGCGCTCGGCTGGAGTTCGGAGCTGCTGAAATTCGGCGCCCGGGTGCACCTGTCCGACCCGCACCGGCTGATCGTCTTCGGCGGCAATTCGCTGCGCCCGGCCGAGGTGGAGGCCCCCTACATCATCCGTGTGGTGCTCGGCCTGTTCCTCGCCGCGATCCAGGCGGACGGCCAGTCGACCATCCGCAACGCCGATCCGATCCGCCGCGCTCATCCGCGCTTCGTGGAAAAGCTCACCGAGCTTGGCGCGCAGGTTCGCTGGGCCTGAGATGCGCCGGGCCTGAGGTCGAAAACCAAAATGGGACGGCGCGCTACCGCCCGCCGTCCCATGTCTTGATACCCAACAGTTTTCTGTGCGGGCCGCTATTTCCCGGCGAGATCCGCGTCGAGCCGCGCCGCGACCGCCAGCAGCGCCGCATCCCGGCCATTGACCGACCCGACCATCAACGCCCCGACGTGTTCGCCGGTCGCCGGCGCCGCCCCGTCGCGCGTCGGCATCGACAAGGCGCAGGCATCGGCGAGATTGAGCAACGAGGTGTTGCGCAGCATCGCCGCGTTGAGCTGGTCGAAATTCGCTTCCGTCTCGGCAATCGTCGGCGCCCGGCGCTGCAGCGTCGGCGCGATCATCGCGTCGAAGCCGGCGAGCGCCTCGGCGAACCGGGCAACCACCTCGCGGCGCGCCTGATAGGCGGCCTGCACCTCATCCTCGCCGACGGTCTCGGAAAAGCGGATGCGGGCGAGGACGCGCGGATCGCCGACGGTCTCAAGCTCTTGCAAATGCGCCCCATAGATCCGGTGCGCCTCCACCGAGACGAGGATGCGGTTGAGCCCGATCGCCGCCTGCAGGAAGCCAAGATCGACCGGCACCAGCTCATGACCGGCGGCGGCAAGCCGCCGGGTCACCGCATTGAAATGCGCCTGTGCCCAATCGTCGAGATCGGTGGTAAAGGCATTCTCCGGCACGGCGAGGCGCAGGCGCCCGGAGGCCGGCGCGCCCGAAGCCTCACCGTCCTCGCTCATCACCTTGTAGGCGGCGAGCATGGTGGCGAAGTCCCGCGCCAGCGGCCCGGCCGTGTCGAACGAGGCGGCGAGCGGGTGAACGCCGTCGAGCGGCACCTTGCCCTGGCTCGGCTTGAAGCCGTACAGCCCGTTGATCGCGGAAGGGATCCGCACCGAGCCGCCGGTGTCCGTGCCAAGCGCCAGATCGCACAGCCCCAGCGCCACGCTGACACCGCCGCCAGAGGTCGACCCGCCCGGGATCCGGTCGGCGTCGAAGACATTGCCCGGCGTGCCGTAATGCGGGTTGAGCCCGACGCCTGAATAGGCGAATTCGCTCATGGTCGTGCGGCCGAAGGGGACCGCCCCGGCGGCCTTGATCCGCGCCACCACCGGGCAACCGGCCTCAGCCGGCGCCCGCTCGCGCAAGAGCTTCGAGGCTGCGGTCGTGCGCGCGCCCTTCTCGTCGTAAAGATCCTTCACCGACACCAGCAAGCCGGCCAGCGGCAATGCGGTGGCGGAGGCCGCGATCCGCGCGTCAGCCTCGGCCGCGTCGGCCAGAATCCGCTGTGGATCGAACTCGGTGAACAGCCGCCCGGCGGCCTCGCCCAATGCCTCGACCCGGGCAATCGCCGCCCGTGCCTTGTCGACACATGCACTCATGGTCTTACTCCCGGTTTCGCCTCAGGACACCACCGGCAGCGACCTGATCTCGTAACTGTGCGCGATGCTGCGGCCCAGCACCGGATCCGTCAACTCCATGCGGAACGCTTCCGCCGGACGCACACCGCCGATGGCGCCGAGCGTGCCGCACAGCATCGCCGCCGCCTGCCCCGACGCGGCCATCACCTCAAGCCCGGCACCTTCGATCAACTGCGCAAGCGGGCGAATCGAGGCCAACGTGCCTTCCTGATAAAGGGTCCAGTCCGGCGCGCCCTCCTCGCGGATCCAGGAGCGCAGCTCCAGCCCGTCGAGGCGGTCCGCCACCTCCGAGAGGCGCCACAGATCGCGTGCCACCGGCTTGGCGCAGGCCTGCTTGGACAGGGCGACGGAGAAGACTTCAAGGTCGCGGTCGGTGTGGTCGGAGGCAAGGCCGAGATAGATCTCGCCGCCGTCGATGACGATCAGCGGCTCCACCTCGCCGGAGCTGCCGCCGCCCACCACCTGAATTTCCTGCTCGCGGGTCAGAAGCCCGGCGGACACCCGATAGTAGAGCGGCACGGTCGAGGGCGGGGCGACGCCAAGGGCGGCGAGCTCATCGATGTGATGCTGGATCGCCGCCGGATCGCGGCCGGTCCACCCGGCGACGATCACATTGCCGGTGTCGCAGCTGATCAGCTTGTCATCGCAAAGAAAATCCATGTCGAACCTCGGTCACCAACAAAGGGAGAGGCGCCCTCGGCTCCCTCTCCCTGTTTCAGGAATTCGGAAGACCGGGCTTCCCCGCAAGCACATGGCGGGAAAGCCCGGAAGCGGCGGACCGCGTCAGAAGTGATCGGGCAGGTAGAGGGCGAGCTCGGGCACCAGCACCAGCATCGCCACCATCGCCAGCATCACCGCCACGAACGGGATCGTCCCCAGCATCACGTCGGAGAACTTGCCGGACTTGCGCGCGCCCTGGACCACATAGAGGTTGAGCCCGACCGGCGGCGTGATCAGCGCCATTTCCACCAGCACGATCATCAAGATACCGAACCACACCTTGTCGAAGCCGAGCCCGGCCATGATCGGCACCACGATCGGGATCGTCGCCACCATCAGCGACAGGGTCTCGATGAAGAAGCCAAGCACGATGTAAAGGCCGATGACGACAAGAAGGGTGCCGAAGGGCGACAGGTTGAGCCCGGTCAGAAGATCCTGAAGGTCCCGGCCAAGCCCGGCCGAAGCCAGGGTGAAATTCAGGAAATAGGCGCCGGTGATCACCAGCATGATCATCGCCGTGATGCGCACGGTGCCCAGCAGGCTGTCGCGCATCATCTGCAGCGAGACACCGCGATTGGCGGCGGCGATGGCAAGCGCGATGGCCACGCCGACAGCCGCCGATTCCGTCGGTGTCGCCCAGCCGGCATAGATCGATCCGATCACCGCCACGAACAGCAGCATAATCGGCAAGAGCTGGATCAGGCTGGCGAACCGCTCGCCCCAGGAGAACGACCGGCTGACCCCGCCCAGCGACGGGCGAAGGGTGCACAGGACCGCCGTCACCAGCATGAACACCAGCGCCATCAACAGACCGGGGATCAGCCCGGCGAGGAACAGACGCGGGATCGAGGTTTCGGTCAGGAAACCATAGACGATCAGGTTGATCGACGGCGGAATGAGAATTCCGAGCGTGCCGCCGGCGGCAATCGCGCCGGAAAACAGCTTCGGATCGTAGCCCAGCTTTTCCGCCTGCGGCATCGCCACCGTGGCGACCGTCGCCGCCGTGGCCACCGAGGAGCCGGAGGTGGCCGAGAACATGGTCGCGGTGCCGATATTGGCGTGGATCAACCCACCCGGCAGCCAGGAAAACCACTTGTCGAGCGAGGCATAGGTGCGCTCGGCGATGCCGCCGCGCACCAGGATCTCGCCCAGAAGCACGAAGAACGGAATGGCAATCAGGGTGGAAGAATTCGACGCCGACCAGACCACCTGACCGAGACCGCGCATCAGGGGAAACGGCGAATAGAACTGGTCGATGCCGAAGCCGAGCAGGAACAGGACGATGCCGACCGGGATCGACAGGGACAACAGCCCAAGCAGGGAAAACGCGACGCTCCAGATCATTTGCCCGCCTCCAGATCCGCCTCGGACACGGTGCCGATCATCCTGTCGACCCCCGCGAAATCACGCCGGAACAAAAGGATCGCGGCGAGCAGCACCAGAATGCAGGAGGACACCGCGAACCAGACCCAGCCGGAGAACCAGACCGCCTGCGGGATCCACAGGGGCGTTTCCAGCGGCGTGTTGGCGCGCGAGCCGCGCGTCAAGGTCTTTTCCAGAACGGGCCAGGACTTCATGGCGATCAGCGTCACCGTGCCGGCCATCACCGTCATGGCGAAGAGATCCATCAGCGCCCGGCCGCCCTGGCGCAGTTGCAGCCGGATCAGGTCGATGCGCACATGGGCAAGCTCCGTCAGGGCGTAAGAGAGCCCCCAGCTTGCCAGCCCGGCCATCACATAGCCGGAGATTTCATCCGAGCCACCAAAGGACAGCGCGAACTGTCGCAAGGTGATGTCGAGGATGACAAATCCCGCGGTGACAAGCAGCACGACGCCGGTTGCCACCGCGAGGGCATGGTTGATGCGGCGGAGGGCCGCAAGGGTCTGGGCGATCATGATGCGACCTCCGCCTCTGGTTGCTGGATCAGTTCAGCGGAATCTGGACGCCGACCGTCTTGCCGACGCTCTCGTTCCAGCGCTTGGCCCAATCCGCACCGGCGCGCTCCGCCCATTCCGGCAGAACCGTCTCGGTCAGGATCTTGCGAGCCTTGGCGGTGTCCGCATCATTCGGCGCGACCAGCTTCATCGACGCCGGCTTGCCCATGGAGCATTCACCGTTGCCGGTGAGGCAGGCAACGTCGGTCGCCAGCGAGCCGGTGGCGGTCGCCCAGGCCGGAGCCTCGAATTCGGCCGCGACCTTGGCGGAGATCATCGCCTTGGTGTCATCGGACAGGCTGTCCCAGCGGTCCATGTTGACGGCGGTCACCACCGGATCCCAGCCGCCCAGCGGCAGGGTCATCAGCGTGTCGGAGACTTCCCACCAGCCGGCGCTGTAGCCCGAACCGGAACCGGTGACGGCGCAATCGATGACACCGCGCTCCAGCGCGCCCGGCACTTCGGAGAAGGCCACGTTGACGCCTTCCGCGCCCAGCGCTTCCAGGAACTTGGTGGTCATGCGGCCGGAGCCACGGATCTTCTTGCCGGCAAGATCGTCGAGCGAGCCGATATCGCCCTTGCAGAACACCACCTGCGGCGGATAGGGCGCGATCGCCAGCACCTTCGCGTTGAAGCGATCCTTGAAGATATCCTCGACCATCGGCCGGGCGGCCTCGACCATCGCCTTGGCCTCGGCCGGGGTGGTGGCGACCAGCGGCACATCGAGCCCTTCCAGCTCCGGCGCATCGCCGACCGCATAGTCGGCGACCGTCATGCCGATGTCGAACACGCCATCGCCGAGCATGCGGTAAACATCGCCGCCCTTGATGCCCATCTGGTCATGGGTGGTCATCTGCACGGTGATCTCGCCGCCGGAAGCGTCCGGCAGGGTCTTGGTCCAGAACGGGGTCTCGAACTGCTTGTGCAGCGGCAGGCTGCTCCAGCTGCCGACCACGGACAGTTCTTCGGCCAGCGCCGGCGAAACCGCCAGAAGCACCGTGGCGGCCGAAGCGGCAAGCGTATCGCGAATGGTGCGTGTCATGATGTAGATCTCCTCCAGTTGGGTTCAGTTCGACGTGGTACCGGCGGGACCAACCCCGCCAATCGAGAATTCGGCGGCATCCGCCGACAGATCGCTGACCAGCATCAGACCCGGCTCATGGGTAATGGCCAGATCCGGCGCCGCGTTGCGCAGGGCCAGTTGCGGCGTCACCCCGCAGGCCCAGAACACCGGCACGTCGCCAGGCTCCAGCACCGGCGGATCGCCGAAATCGGGTTTGGCGAGATCCTTGATGCCAATCTCCGCCGGATCGCCAAAATGCACCGGCGCGCCATGGGCCAACCGGTAGCGGTCGGACAGGAGCACCGCCTGGATCGCGTCCGCCGGGCGAAAGGCGCGCATCGACACCACCACCGGACCGTGGAACGGACCAGAGGGCGCGGTCTCGATCGAGGTCGCGTACATCGGCACGTTGCGCCCGGCATCCATGTGCCGCAGCGGGATGCCGGCCCGCGCGATGGCGTCTTCGAAGGAGAACGAACAGCCGAGCACGAAGGTCACCAGATCGTCGCGCCACACATCGCCAAGGTCGGCCACCGAGCGGTACCCCGCCTCGCCGGCACGGAACACGCGGTAGCCGGGCAGATCGGTGCGGATGTCGAGATCTGCCCCGAGTGCGGGAATGCGCGGATCGCCCGGCTCGGACACGCCGATGATCGGGCAGGGCTTGGGATTCTTCTGGCAAAAGCGCAGGAAATCGCCGGCATGGCTGCTCGGCAGGATGGCGAGGTTGCCCTGAAGCGCGCCGGGGGCAAGGCCGGTGGTGGAGCCGGTGAAACGGCCCTCGCGGATCAAACGACGCAGCGCGACAGGGCTGAGATCGCGCAGCCCATCCTGAACAGCGGCAGGTGATTCCAGCGTCATGCTCACAGGCATATCCGTCCTTCTCCTTATGGGAAGGACAGGATCATCAGCCGTAATGATATTGTCAAGTGATCGTTATAAGATTTTTACGATCTATTATCAGCATCAAATTGATCGCAGTGCCGTACGGCCGAGGCCACCACTTCCCCCACCTCCCGGTTCCGTTCCGGCATGTAGGCAACAACGAAGCGCAGCGCGCTCGGGCGTGCTTCCTCCACCACCGGCAGCGGCTTGATGCGCGCGCCCACCCCCTTCGCCTCGGCCATCCGCACCGGCAGGACGCCGATGCCGAAACCATCGCCGACAAGGTGGATCACCGTGGACAGCGAGGCCGAGCCGTGCAGATCCGCCGGCGGCAGCCCCGGCGCGGCAAGCATCACCTCAAGCTCCCGATAGGGCGGCGTGTGCTTGGGAAAGGTGACGATGGGGCGCGCCACCAGTTCCTCCAGCGTCTGCGGACGGTCGGGCAGCTCCATCTCCCGCGAACAATACCAGCCGAGCGCCAGCGGCCGGATCGGCATCACCGTCGCCCCGGGCGGCACGCAATCGGCCAGGAGGATCGCCACATCCAGCCCATCGTCCACGAGCGCTTCGCGCAATTGCCGCGAGGTATCCACCAAGAGCTCGAACCGGACCTGCTGATGCTCCGCCTTCAGCCGGTTGAGCAAGGGGCTGAGGATGGTATGGACGATGGTTTCGGCAACGCCGATGCGGATCGTCCCGGAGAGCCCGCCCTTGTGGGTCATCTGCTGGACGATATGATCCCGCGCGGCCACAAGCCGTTGGGCTTCCTCCAGAAACCGCCGACCGGCCGGGGTCAGGCGGACCTGTCGCCGCCCCCGGTCGAACAGCGGCACGCCAAGGCGTTTTTCCAGCGCCTGGATGCGGTTGGAGATCGCCGATTGCGACAGGCCGAACTTCAGCGCCGCCGCCCGGAAGCCACCGGCCCGGACGATGTCCTGGAGGATCTCGATGTCTTTCAGTTCGAACATGGCATCCTCCCTGTCGCCATCCGCCAGCCCTCCCCGGCCTGCATCATCGTGGGGCACGCGCCGGCGAACGGCCCGCGCCCCACCTTGAGCCCTGGGATCAGGCCAGACCCCGCTGCATGACGCTCGCCAGCCGGCGGGCAAAGGCCGCCGCATCGCTCGGCGCCTCGCCATCGAGGATCAGCGCCTGATCGAACAGCAGGAACGCCATGTCGGCAAGATCGTCCTTGCTGCCTTCCGCGCCGAGCCGGCCGGACAGCGAGGTCACCAGCGCATGCTTCGGATTGAACTCCAGCACCGGTGCGAACATGCCCGCGCCCGCCCCTTTCTGCCGCGCCATCAGCTTTTCAAGCTGCCGGTCCGGACCATGCTCGGGCGCCACCAGACAGACCGGGCTTTCCGACAGACGGGCCGAGGCCCGCACATCGGAGACCTTGTCGCCGAGCGTCTCCTTGAGGAAGGCGGTCACCAGGCCGATATCCGTGGCGCCCGCGCCCTGCTTGTCGGCCTCGGCCTTGTCCGCATCCGTGCTTTCCGCCGGGATCTCGTCGAGCGCCGCCGCCCCTTGGGTCACCGACTGGAACGGCTTGCCCTCGAAGCCCTGCACCATCTGGATCCAGAACGCATCGACCGGATCGGCCAGATACAGAACCTCGACCCCGCGCGCGCGGAAGCCTTCCAGATGCGGGCTGGAGGCGATCGCCTCCTGGCTCGCGCCGGTGGCGTAGAAGATCTGGGTCTGGTTCTCCTTCATCGCGCCGACGTAATCGGCCAGCGAGCGCCAGCTGGCGCCATTGTCGGCGCTGGAGCGGAAGCGTACCAGCTCCAGCAGCTTGTCGCGCCGCTCCGCATCCTCATAAAGACCTTCCTTCAGCACCGGGCCGAAACTCTCCCAGATGGCGTTGAAGGTCTCCACATCGTTCTTCGCCAGCTTCTGCAACTCGGAGAGGATGCGGTTGGTCACGCCCTTGCGGATGGACTCCAGCACCGGGTTGGTCTGCAGCATCTCCCGCGACAGGTTGAGCGGCAGATCGGCGGAATCGATCACACCGCGGGCAAAACGCAGCCACGCCGGCAACAGGTCGATGTCATCGGCGATGAACACCCGGCGGACGTAGAGCTTGACCCGCCCCTTGCGGTCGGGATCGAACAGGTCGAACGGTGCCATCGACGGCAGGAACACCAGCACCGAATATTCGTGCCGGCCCTCGGCCCGGTAGTGCAGGGTCAGCGCCGGATCGTCGAACTGACCGGAGACATGGCCGTAGAACTCCTTGTACTCCTCCTCGGAGATGCCAGATTTCGGCCGGGTCCAGAGCGCCGTGCCATCGGCCAGTTGCCGCTCCTCGGTACCGCCCTCGGCGGCCGCGCCGTTGTCCTCGCCTGCCGTCGCCTCCTTCGGCGCCAACAGCACGATCGGCACCGGCACATGCGCCGAATAGGCCCGGACGATGCGCTCGATCTTCGCCGGCTCGGCATACTCGGCCGCGTCCTCCTTCAGATGCAGCACCACCCGGGTGCCGCGCGCGGGCGCAGCATCCAGCTCCACTGGCTCGATGGAAAAGGCGCCAAGCCCGTCCGACCGCCAGCACCAGGCCGTGTCCTCGCCAGCGGCACGGCTGATCACCTCCACCTCGTCGGCCACCATGAAGGCGGAGTAGAAGCCGACACCGAACTGACCGATCAGCGCCGAGCCGTCCTTGTTGTCGCCCAGGCTGTCGATGAAGGCGCGGGTGCCGGAGCGGGCGATGGTCCCGAGATTGGAGACCATCTCCTCCCGGCTCATGCCGCTGCCATTGTCGGCGACGATCAACAGGCGCTTGTCCTTGTCCGCTTCCAGCCGGATCGCGAAATCCGGATCGTCCCGGGTCAGCTCCGGGCGGGTGACCGCCTCATGGCGCAGCCGCTCGCAGGCATCGGCCGCGTTGGAGACCAGCTCGCGCAGGAAGATGTCCTTGTTGGAATAGACCGAGTGCACCATCAGGTGCAGCAAGCGCGCCACCTCGGCCTGAAAGGCATGGGTCTCCGGCGCGCTGGCATCGGTGGTGGCGGTGGTGTTTTCGCTGCTGCTCATGGGTCCTGATCTTGCTCCCTGTTTGACTGTGGACGGTCCGGCGGTGATCCGGGCGGCAGACATATTGTTCCGGCCGGCGCCGGAATCAAGCATTCCCATAGTCAGGCATCGCGCGGGGTCACCACACGCCTTCTTCCTGCGCGACACGCTTCAGCACCGATGGCCGGTCCGTGACGATGCCGTCCACCCCGAGCCGGATCAGCCGGCGCATCTCCGCTTCCTCGTCGATGGTCCACACATGCACCGCAATGCGCCGCACCCGGCAGTGACGAAGAAACCCGGGCGTCACCAGCGGGATGCCGTATTTTCGCAAGGGCACCTGGGCACAGTCCACATCCGGCGTCGGAAATGGCAGGTGCCAGGAGCCGAATTTCAGCGCCGCAACGCCTTTCGGACCGGAGCTGAGACAGACCGCCGGCCCTAGCGCCGCCCGCGCGGCCCTCAAGCGCCGGTCGGAGAAGGAGGCGACGCAAACCCGGTCAAGACAGTCCAGTTTGCGCAACAGATCAAGGGTCGGCGCCAACGCCTGATCGGTCTTGATGTCGATGTTGAAGCGCATCTCGGGCCAGGTCAGCAGCGCCTCTTCCAGCGTCAGCAGCGGTTCGCCGCCACCGATCCTGACCGCATGCAGGGCCGAGAATGGAATCTCCGACACCACCCCGCGCCCGTCGGTGGTGCGCTCCAGCGTGTCGTCGTGGAACACGACAACCACCCCGTCGGAGGACGCCTGCACGTCGATCTCGATGAAGCTGTAGCCGAGCGCGGCCACCGCCGCGAAGGCCTGACGGCTGTTTTCCGGGTTTTCCAACCCGCCACCGCGATGGGCAAGGGCGGCGAAGCGGTGATCCGCGAGATAGGGATGGATCGCCATCGGTCAGTCTTTCGCCTGTTCGGCACGGTCTGTCATCATCGCTCCGTCCACCTCGCGCGCGCATCTTCGGCGATCGTCGGGACCAAGGGCAAGGCCTGCCGGCACACCGTCCCCGAGATTGAGGGAAACGCGAAGCCGGGGTCGAATTTCGCGCCAAGGTATGAAATTCTGCCCAAACATCAACGCCGCCGGGACATGATCATGCGCCTTGCCTCCGCCCTTCGCCTTCTCCTGTCCGTCTTCGCCCTGTCGGCGGTGCTGGCCAGCGGCGCCCTTGCCGCCGAGCGGCATGCGCTGGTGGTCGGCAATGCCGATTATGACAGCGCCACGCTGACGCCGCTGAAAAACCCGGCGAATGACGCGGCCCTGATCGCCGATTCTCTGAAATCCGCCGGATTCGACGTGACCCTGGTGCTGAATGCGGATCTGCGCGGCATGAAACGGGCGGTGCGCGCCTTCACCGACAAGCTTTCCGCCGCCGGCGATGGCAGCCTGGCCGCCGTCTACTACTCCGGCCACGGGTTCGAGGCCGGCGGGCGCAACTATCTGGCGCCCTTGAAGGCTGACCTGCGCGACGAGGTCGATGCGGAATTCGAGGCCCTGTCCGTCGACTGGCTGCTGTCCACCGTCGAGGCAGCCCATGGCGGTGCCAACATCGTCATTCTCGATGCCTGCCGCAACACCGCGCTGACCCGCTCGGTCGGCGGCACCGCCGGCGGTTTCACCTTGCTGCAGAGCACGCCGCGCGGCAGCTTCATCTCCTTCGCCACCGCGCCCGGCAGCACCGCAACCGATGGCAGCGGCCTCAACAGCCCCTATACGGCGGCCATCGCCGAGGAGATCCTCGTTCCCGGCAGCAGCGTCGAGGCGGTGTTCAAGAAGGTGCGCCAGCGGGTGGTCGCCGCCACTGATGGCGAACAGGTGCCCTGGGACCATTCCTCCCTGACCGCCGATATCGTGCTGTTGCCCGCCGGCGAGCCCCGGACGGCGGAGGCCGGCAACGCCGACGCCTCTGGCAACTCTGGCAAGGTCAGCGCCGTCCGGCTGGAATTGCAGCTCTGGAACGACGTCAAGGACAGCGGCTCGGCCGAACAGCTTCAGGCCTATCTCGACCGCTATCCGCAAGGGGCCTTCGCCGCCCTCGCCCGCGACCGGCTGGCAAAGGCGAGGACCGGCACCGGCGGCGAGGTGGAACGGCTGTTCGCCCAGCTCGCCAGCCGCTCGCTGATTGTCGACACACCGACACAGCCGCATGAATTCTACGCCAACGCCCGCCTGCGCGAACTCAAGGGCGACTACCCGAAGGCGCGGCAGGACTATCTGAAATACTTCGCCTTCGGCATGCCGCAGGTGGACCCGCATCTGCGCTTTCAGGCAGTGCTGAAGATCCAGGAGGGGCGCGCCGGCGCCCGCGAGGTCTACCGCGCCCTGTCGCAGGGCCGACGCGACCCAACCACCCTCTTCGCCGAGATCCTGCTGCAAGACCGCGAGGAGCGGGTGCGCCGGCTGACCGCCTTCACCGAAGCCGAACCGGAGTTCACCCCCGCCCTTTATGCCCTCAGCCTCGACTATTCCCAGGCCCGCCTCGGCCAGCAGTCGCTCGCCGACAAGACCCGGGAGGCCGAGCTTCTGACCCGTTTCATGAAAGGCGTCGAGGACGGCCGTTTCCTTGGCTATTACATCGATCAGCAAATGGCGGCGGAACAGCTTGAGGACGCCCGCACCCGGCTCGCCGCCCTGTCGGTGATGAACTCGGCCATTGCCCGCAATCCGGTCACCCTCAACGCCATGCGTTCCAACCAGGGCTGGATGCTGACCCTGGCCATCGCCGACCGCGCCCGCGAGATCTTCATCCGCCTGCCGGACGGCGAATTCCGCTCCACCGGCTTCGTCTCCGGCGCTCTCGACCCGACCACCGGACAGCCGGTTCCCTATCCCGCCTTCGAGCTGCCCGGCACCGCCAGTAAGACCAGCATCGAGGTGAAATATCTCGATATTCGCGGTGAGACCCAAGGCCCCTTTACCCTTTCCTTCAACCCGGCCTCGGCCCTGGTGGCCGGCCAGAAGGACATTCTCGAACGCATGTCCTCCGCCTGGCTGAGCTACCGCGACTGGGACGGCAAGCTGCTGGTCTATTTCACCCATCTGATCAGCTACCGCTGCGCCATCTCCGAGGTGCGCTACGGCATCGACAGCGACACGCCGGACAAGACCTTCCCCGTCGGCGCCTGCGATCCGGACAATCCCCACGCGATCCCCGACAAGGGGCCGGGCTCGGAGGTGCAAACCAACGTCCCGAAGGCGACGCGCTATATCTCCGTTCAGCTTACCTACGCCGACGGCACCCGCTCCGAGGTCAAGCGTTTCGATGTACCACGCTGACACGCGCCCGGATCCGCGCCCCGCGCCGTTGATGGTCGCCCGCCTCCACGGGCCGGCTTTGCGGTGAGCGCGCCCCTCGCCCCGCCCCTGCGCTCACGGCTGCGGCTCTTGCGCCAGGCGCTCATCGCCGCCTGTGTTGCGGTGCTGCTGGCCCTCCCGCTCGGTGCCCGGCTCGATCCGCTGATCGGCGACCTTGTCACCGCCGGCCTCGGCCCGCATCCTTCCGCGTCAGAGCGGGACCGGATTGTCGTCGTCGCCATCACCGAGGACACGCTCGCCGGTTTTCCCTATCGCTCGCCCATCGACCGGGGCTTTCTGGCCGCGCTGATCGAACGTCTGGACAGGGCCGGCGCGCGGGCCATCGGCATCGACATCCTGTTCGACCAGCCCAGCGAGGTGGAAAAGGACGAACGCCTGTTCGCCGCCATTGACGCGGCCAGCGCGCCGGTGGTGCTGGCCGCCGCCCGCAGCCGCGACGGGCTGACCGAGCGGCAGGCGGCCTATGTCGCCGCCCATGTGCTCACCCGCCGCGCCGGCCTGATCGTGCTGGAGCGGGACGAGATCGACGGCATCGTGCGCCACCTGCCCCGCCCGCGCGGCCGGGAGGAGACGCCGATCCCCGGCTTTGCCGAAGCGCTGACAACGGCGACCGGCGCCAGCGCCGGCACCGAAGCCGCATCGGGCCGCATTCTCTATGCGCCCAGCCCACCGGGCGCCCCGGACTTCGCCCTCTATCCGGCCCATGCGGCGGCTCTGTTGCCGGATGACTGGTTTGCCGGGAAATACGTTCTGATCGGCACGGATCTGCCGGATATCGACCGCCATCCGACACCGCTTGGCACGGCGGCCGGCAGCGCCGCCGGCACCCGGCCGGGCATTGTCATCCACGCCCATATCCTGGCGCAGATGCTGGCTGGCATCGCCTTGCCGACCCTGCCGGCACTGGCCGCGCCTCTGCTTGCCGCCCTGGCCGCGCTGGCAAGTGCCCTCTTGTTCAGCCTGCCGGGCTCGCCGCGCCTGCATTACCTGCTGCTCGGTTTCGGACTTGTCCTTTCTGGCGCCGCAAGCTGGGTGCTGGTTCGCAGCGGGACCCTGCTGCCGCCGCTCGTCGCCCCGACCCTCGCGGCCATCACCTCGGCCCTCACCTTGTCGCTGTGGCGCTGGATCGCCGACCGGGCGGACCGGGCGTTCCTGCGCACCGCCTTTTCCCACTATGTCAGCCCGGCGGTGGTCAGGCGCCTTGCCTCCGGCGATCTCAAGCTGGCGCTCGGCGGCGAAAAACGCGAGGTCACCTATCTCTTTACCGATCTGGAAGGCTTCACCGGCCTGTCGGAGCAGCTGCCGCCTGCCGTGCTGGCCGGTCTGCTCAACGAATATCTCGACGACATGTGCCGGCTGATGACCGATCACGGCGCCACCATCGACAAGATCATCGGCGATGCGGTGGTCGGCTTCTTCGGCGCGCCCGATGCCAACCCGGAGCAGGCCCGCCATGCGGTGGAGCTGGCGCTGGCCATCGATGCCTTCGCGGAAGATCATCGCCGCCAGCTCGCCGCCCGGGGCATCGCCCTTGGCGTCACCCGCATCGGTATCCACCGGGGCGAGGCGGTGATCGGCAATTTCGGCGGCAGTCGTTTTTTCGACTACACCGGCATCGGCGACACGGTGAACACCGCCGCCCGGCTGGAGGGCGCCAACCGCTATCTCGGCACGCGCATCTGCGTCAGCGAAACGGTGGCCAGCGCCGCGCCGGACCTGAGCTTCCGCCCCGCCGGCGAATTGGTGCTGAAGGGGCGGAAGACCCCGCTTGCCTGCTTTGAACCGCTGCCGCCGGACAGGGCGGACAGCGATGTCACCAAGGCCTATAAGGCGGCCTTCGGCCTGATGCGCGACAAATCGGATGCGGCAACCGCCGCCTTCGAGGCCGCCCTTTGCCTTGCCCCGGACGACCCGCTGACCCGTCTCCACGCCACACGCTTGCGGGCCGGAGAGGAAGGCGCAACACTCGTGCTTGCCGGCAAGTGATCCATGAAAGGTGAGACCCGGATGCACCGCTTTCTTCGCTTCTGTCTCCTTATCCTCGCGCTCCTGCCACTACCGGCCATGGCGTCGGAGTTGCTCGTCATCGCCGTCAGCGGCCCGGCGGCGCCGCTGGAACCCGGCCGGTCGGTCGATCCTGGCGAAACACTGACCCTTCCGACCGGCGCGCGGATCACCCTCCTCAAGCAGGACGGCACCATGCAGACGCTTCAAGGCCCCTTCTCCGGCACACCCGGAGACAGTGCCGCAACGACGGCCGGGACGGCGAAAAGCGGCACCTTCGCGGCGCTGAAGACCTTGCTCGGCGACACCGACGCCCGCTCCACCGTTCTCGGTGCGGCCCGGGCCGGCGCCGGCGACTTGCCCGCCCCTCCGGGCATCTGGCACCTGAGCACCGACAGTTCCGGCCCACGCTGTACCGATGGCACTGCGCTGGTCCTCTGGCGCCGCGATCCCGCTGAGGCCCTGTCCGTGTCCGCCCGCAGCGAGGACGCCCGGGTCAAGGGGCTCGACTGGCCCGCCGGAGAGGCGGCCTTGACGCTTCCGGATGAGTTCGCGAACAGCGAGGGACGGTTGGCGATCTCGCTCGGTGGCACCTTGCGCGACCTCACCCTGATCCGGCGACCGGAAGCGCTGGCGGACGCCGCGCCCGGCGCCCTGCTGTCCTGGCTGACGGAGAAGGGCTGCAACCGGCAGGCGCTGGCGCTGATCGACCGGGTGCATGCCGGAGCGCCGCTCGACTGAGCGGCGCGGCTCAGGCGAGCGCGGGTTGCGGCCGGCGGGTCCGCAGCAAAATGAACGCCATGACGGCGATGTTCATGAGGTTCCAGGCGATGCCATTGAGGAACGCCGCCTGATAGGAGGCGGTCAGGTCATAGATCCAACCGGACATCCAGCCGCCCAGCGCCATGCCGACGATGGTCGCGGTGATCACCGTGCCGACCCGCTGTCCCGCCTCGCGCGCCGGCAGGTATTCACGCACGACGATGGCATAGCTGGAGACGATGCCGCCCTGGGACAGGCCGAAGATCAGCGAAACCATGTAGAGCGAGGCCAGCCCGTCGTAGGGAATGTAGAGCAGCAGGGCGAGGCATTGCAGCACCGCGCCGAGCAGCAAGGTCGGCACCCCGCCGATCTTGTCGGCAAGAAGGCCCGACAAGAGCCGGCTGGCAATCCCGCCGAAGAGCATCAGCGACAGCATTTCCGCGCCCCGCGCCACCCCATAGCCCAGGTCGACGCAATAGGCGACGATATGCACCTGCGGCATCGACATGGCGACGCAGCAGCCAAGACCGGCGGCGATCAGCAGCGCCTGCAGCGCACCGGGCGACAAGGCGACCTTGCGCGACGGCCCGTCGCTGATCGGCGTCAGATCCTGCGGATTACGCAGAGCCGAGGGCGGTGGCCGGCGCAAGAGAAAAGCCGCCGGAATGAGAAGGGCGAGACAGATCAGCCCGGCGACGAAATAGGCCGTGCGCCAGCCATGATCCTCGATGATTGCCTGAAGCAGCAA
Source organism: Stappia indica (assembly GCF_020177335.1). Classification (GTDB taxonomy): domain Bacteria; phylum Pseudomonadota; class Alphaproteobacteria; order Rhizobiales; family Stappiaceae; genus Stappia; species Stappia indica_B. The sequence continues at coordinate 52,305 of NZ_JAIVMG010000004.1, forward strand.
GGGCCAGAGCGCGCCGGCGAAATAATTGCCCGAGGCGGTCGCAGCCACCGCAAGCCCGCGCCGGCGGGCAAACCAATGCGACACATCGGCCAGGAGCGGCCCGAAGGTTGCCGCCGAGCCAAAGCCGATCAGCCCCCCTTGTATCACCGCAAAGAGCAGCAGGGATTGGGCCTGAGACGCCAGCAGCAATCCTGACCCAAGCGCTGCCGAGGAGATCGCCAGCGGAAAGGTCACCCCGTAACGGTCGACGAAACGGCCGATCAAGAGGTTGCCGGTGGCAAAGCCGATCATGGTGGCGGTGTAGGGCAGCGAGGCATCGGCCCGGTCGACACCGAACTCCGCCTCCACCCCCGGCAGAACAACGATCACCGACCACATGCCGACCCCGCCGACCGTGGCCAGGAGCAGCGACAGGATCAGCCGTGCCCAGGCATAGCCGCTGTCGACGCCGCCGTTCCAGAACCCTGTCGTCTCCCGCATGACATGCGTCCCCGGTCGCGCCCAGAAGGCGACTTCAATCCAGCCTCTTCTCAACTACAACGCGCAGGAGGGCTTGGCAATCGCGGCCGCCCCGAACAGGCCGGGCCGGCCCTGCCTCGTCAGGCGCTCTTGTTCAGATCGGCGAAGGTCTCGCCGCGCTCCGCCAGATCGACCAGCAGCCGGGCAGGCGCCCAGAAATACGGGTCTTCCTCAGCGAAGCTCCGCAGATCAGCCAGGATGGTGTCGAGACCGATTGTATCGGCATAATGCATCGGTCCGCCGCGCCAGCGCGGGAAGCCATAGCCGGACAGCACGGTCACATCCACATCCAGCGGCCTGAGGGCAATGCCCTCCTCCACGATCTTCGCCGCCTCGTTGATCATCGCCGCCATGTAGCGCCGCAGGATCTCCGCGCTGTCGAAGCTGCGCGGCACGATCCCCTTCTCGGTCCGCTCGGCGGCAATGATCGCCTCCACGTCCGGATCCGGGGTGCCACGCCGCGCGCCTTCCTCGTAAAGATAATAGCCCCGGCCGGTCTTCTGGCCGAACCAGCCCCGCTCGCACAGCCGGTCGGCGACCCCGACCACCCGCTCGCGCGGATCGCGGGTCGCGGCCCGGCGCTTGCGCCCGGCCCAGGCGATGTCGAGGCCGGCCAGATCGCTGACGGCGAACGGCCCCATCGGGAAGCCGAAGGCCACCAGCGCCGCGTCGATTTCATAAGGGCTCGCCCCATCCTCGACCATGTAGTCGGCGGCCTTGCGGTAGGCGTTCAACAGCCGGTTGCCGATGAACCCGTCACAGACACCGGCGCGCACGGCGATCTTCTTCAGCTTCCTGGCCAGCGCGAAGCCGGTCACCACCACATCCGCCGAGGTCTTTTCCCCGACCACCACTTCCAGCAGCCGCATCACATGGGCCGGCGAGAAGAAATGGAAGCCGATCACATCGGCCGGACGGGAGGTGGAGGCGGCAATCTCGTCCACGTCGAGATAGGAAGTGTTGGTCGCCAGGATCGCCCCCGCCCGGCACACCGCATCGAGCCGGGCGAACACCTCCTTCTTGACCGCCATATCCTCAAACACCGCCTCGATCACCAGATCGGCGGTGGCCAGCGCCTCATAGTCGGTGACGGCGGCAAAAGCGTCGGCCAGGAGCGCGTCCCGGCGCGCCTCGCTCATCTTGCCCCGGCGTACGCCGTCGTTCAGCAGCTTTTCCACGAGGCCGCGCGCCCGCTCGGCGCTGTCCGCATCCCGTTCAATGAGCGTGACGGTCAACCCGCCCGCGAGCGCGGCAACCGCAATGCCGCTCCCCATGGTGCCACCGCCGATGATGCCGATCCGGGCAAGCTCGCGCGGGCTCGCCGTGCCCGCTTCCGGGATCTTCGCCACCGCCCGCTCGGCGAAGAAGGCATGAATCAGCCCGGCCCGCTGATCGGAGCCCATCAGTTCGGTGAAGAGCGAGCGTTCCCGCACCAGCCCATCGGCAAGCGGCAGGTCATAGGCCGCCTCGATCGCGTCGATGGCAACCATCGGTGAAAGCTGTCCGCGCGCGCGGCGCGACACCGTCCCGCGCCAGGTGGTGAACAGCTCCGCGTCCTTGGCTCCCGGGTCGATCTCCCCGGTGCGCCGGGCGCGGCACTCCTCCACCAGCAGGCGGCGGGCGAACTCAAGACCGGCGGCCCGCACGTCGTCGCCTTCCGCGACATAATCGACAATGTTGAGCCGATCCGCCTCCTGCGCACCCACCTGGCGCCCGCTGGTGATCAGATCGAGGGCTGCTTCCGCGCCCGAAAGCCGGGGCAGGCGCTGGGTGCCGCCGGCACCGGGCAGAATGCCGAGGGTCACCTCCGGCAGGCCAACCCGGCCACTTTCCAGGATCACCCGGTAGTGACAGCCAAGCGCCACTTCCAGCCCGCCGCCGAGCGCGGTGCCGTGCAGGGCCGCAACCACCGGCTTCTCACTGGCCTCGATCCGGTTGATCACATCCGGCAGGAACGGCTCGGCCATCGGCTTGCCGAACTCGCGAATATCGGCCCCGGCAATGAAGGTGCCGCCTGCCCCGTAGATCACCGCGATCCGCGCCTCTCCATCCTCGGCGAACCGGGCGATGGCCCGGTCAAGCCCGGCCCGCACCGCCTGCGACAGGGCGTTCACCGGCGGATTGTCGACTGCGATCAGGGCGATGCCATCTTCGACGGAATAACGAACCGGTTCGGTCACGGGACTGCCTCCTGGCATGAATTTTCTGTTGGATCTCGTATGCTGCGGCGCATTCTAGGGGCCGCACGCGATGTTTCAATCTTAAAATAATTTCCTCAGGCCCAGCCCGCGCCCCGTCGGCTTACCCTTGCAAGAGCGCCACGAACCCGTCGAGCGGACCTTGCTCCAACCCGTCGACGGCGGCCAGCAACCGGCTCGCCGCTGCCGCCCCAAGCAGAGCCTCCGCCTTGACGGTCAGCTTTTCCCGCGAGACATCGAACGGCACCGGCCGGTCGAGATCCACATGCCGGGAGAGGCTCCGCCCGTCGTTCAGCTCCAGCACGACCCGGGTTTCCAGACTGCCGAACCCGTCTTTCGTCGTCACCTCGACCCGGTCACGCAGGCGCACCAGATCCGCCCGGGTGCAGATGGCATCGGTGTAGGTGGCGAGCGCTGCCGTCGAGCAGCCCGACAGCACCAGCGCGGCAATCAACCGGTAGCTGAATTTCGCTTCAAGGCCGGTGTGCGGTTCGGCGATGTTGCAGACCGCAAGCCAGCGCGGATGCACCTCGATGACCACCCGCGCGATTTGCTCCGGCCGGACCGGCTCCGCCGACAGGAGCTCAGAAAGGGCCTCGATCGCCGCATGGGTTCCGTGACAGCAGGCGTGGAACTTGTACTGCACCCGGGTGAAGCGGTAGTCCCGGCCGAGGCCGTCGACGACATCGACTGCCTGCATTTCCGCGCCCACGCCCCCGCCGGCTCCCGCATGGGTCGCGGCAAAGCCTTGCGCGCAGGCCAGCCCCTCCGGATTGGAGACAAGCCCGAGCGCGGCCAGGGTTGCCGTCTCCACCCCGTTCGCAGCGGCGATCCCGGCATGATAGGGCTTGCCCATGGTGCCGAACTGGGACTTCAACCCGGAGGCCCGGGTGGACACCAGCCCAAGCGCATGGGCGGTCCGCTGCGCATCCAGGCCAAGCAGACGGGCCGAGGCCGCCGCCGCGCCGAAAGCCCCGGCGGTCGCGGTCTGGTGGAAGCCGGCCCGGTAGTGGGCATCCCCCAGCCAGGTCCCCACCCGACAAGCGGTCTCCAGGCCGATGATGAAGGCATCGAGCAGGCCCGCGCCATCCGCGCCGGTCTTTTCCGCCAGCGCCAGCGCCGCCGGCAGGATGGCGACGCTCGGATGGCCGATATAGTCGAAATGGGTGTCGTCATAGTCGAGGGCATGCGCCGTCGCGCCATTGGCGAGCGCCGCCGCCCGCGCCGGCAGGCGGCAACGGCTGCCGACCACCGTTGCCTGCGCCGCCCCGCCCTCTTCCTCCACCATCGTCCGGACGATGGTCGCGACCGGTTCATCCGTGCCGGCAAGCGCCACCGCCGCCCAGTCGAGCAGCGACAGCCGGGCACTGACCCTTGCCTCAGTGGGGATTGCCCTGCGCGGCGTCTCGGCAATGAAAGCGGCAAGGCGGGCACTGATGCCCGTGCCCGCGCCTTCCAGCGGCTCAAGCCTGGGAGACGACCGGGTCATGCGCGCATCTCGGGATCGCGTGGCGAATCAGCTATGCTAAGTGGCGCCTTCAGGCTCGACCGCGCGATATCCTGCGGCAAGGGCCGCATCCGATCCGGTTCCCATGTGGATTTCACGCCGCCTCTCCTCCATTCGTTTACCCTGGTTCGGGTATCGTTCTGGACAGGATGATTGCCCGCGATCACACCTGCAGGCAAGTCACCGCACCACCGAACCGAGCCGCGCTACGGCAGCGCATTTCACACGACGAGGATCCCATGCTGAAACGTTTGATACCCGCCGTCTTTCTCTCGCTCCTGGCGGGCGGGGCGATGGCGGCAGAGCTGAAAGTCACCGATGTTACAGTCGGCACCGGCGCGGAAGCCAGGGCCGGCGGCACCGTGGTGGTGCATTACACCGGCTGGCTGATGGACGGCACCAAGTTCGATTCCAGCCGGGATCGCAACCGCCCCTTCAAGTTCCCGCTCGGCGCCGGCCGGGTGATCCGCGGCTGGGATGAAGGCGTTGCCGGCATGCGCGTCGGCGGCCGCCGCGAGCTGATCATTCCGCCGGAAATGGCCTATGGCGCACGCGGCGCCGGCAATGTGATCCCGCCCAACGCCACCTTGAAATTCGACGTGGAGCTGCTCGGCGTCGAGGGGCAGTAAGCCCCTTCCATCCATCTTGCCCACGCAGATCGGAAGGCCGTTCGGGAAACGGTTGTCCGGTCTGCGATTCTGACGCCTCCTACCGGTCGTCGCCTTCCGCCGCCCGCAACATCATCACCGCCCGGCGTGTCCGCTGCAGCGCGGTGATATGCGCCAGCGCCGAATAGAGGGCGAGCCCGACGATCACCACATCGGACGAGGCGACCAATGACACTGGCACCACCCCGGCGACGATCAGCATCACGCACAGGAAAATCGTCCGCTCCAGCCGCTCGAACAGATCCGGCCAGGCCTCGTTGCTGATCGGCATTTCAATGGCCGTGCGGGCCTTGGCATAGCTGGTGAACACCCCGCCCGAAAGGGCCAGCAGCGCCAGCGCCCAGGCATCGTTGACATAGGCAATCGCCGCCAGCACCGCCAGTTCCTGATAGCGGTCGACCATCGCATCGAAATACCCGCCAGAGCGGGTGCACATGTCTCGCCGCCGCGCCACCGCTCCGTCCAGCGCATCAAAGGCAAAGGAAAACGCCAGCGTAACACCGAAGATCAGCGCATTGCCGTGGAAGGCATAGGCCAGTGAGGTTGCCGCCACCAGCAAGAGACCGGTCGCCGTCACCTGGTTGGGCGTCATGCCGATGCGCACCAGCGGCGTGGACAGGCTCTCCCACAACGGGTCGATATGGCGTTTGAACAGGCCGTCGATCATCGATACTGGTTCCGTTTCCTGGCCGACCGCACGCAGCGCAAATGGCGTGAGGCTCAGCGATAAAGCTTGAGAAGGCGGGAGCGCTGCCGGTCGAGCGCCCGGTAGCGGCTGTCGAGCCGAGCCATGCCCGCCGGCTGCGGATCGTAGCTGCGGGCGGGCAATGCGGAGAGAACCGGGGCAGCTGCCTCGACGCTCTTAAACCATCCGAGCCCGGCGCCGGCGATCACCGCCGCGCCGAGCACGCCGGCGTTACGCGGTTCCCGCACCTCGATCCGCCGCTTCAGTGCATCGGCCAGCGACTGGACGAAATGCGGATTGACCGCCGCCCCGCCGACCAGCGGCATCGGCAGGTCGTTGCGCACGCCCTTTTGCCGCGCGACCTTGGACATGGCCCAGCGCATGTTGAGCGCCACCCCTTCCAGCACCGCACGCAACAGCGCATTGCGGTCATGCTGGACACTGAGCCCGTAGAACACACCGCGCAGCCGGTCGTCATCGACCGGCACCCGCTCGCCGGCAAGCCACGGCACGAACACCGGATCGCTTTCGGACGGCTCGCCGATATCCTCGTAAAGTGCACCCAGCGCCGCATCGCTGTCGCCGGCGGTCTCGCCGGTCAGCCGCGCCGCCCAGGCAAAGGCGGTGCCCGCGCTTTCCTGGGTGGCGATCAGCAGCGGCCGGAACCCGACGCTGCTGGCAATCGTTCCGTAGGAATGAAAGATATCGATCCGCCGGGAAGGGAAAAAGCCGGAGAGCCAGGCGCTGGTTCCAGCATAGGCATGAAGCTCGCCATCCGCCATCGCCCCGGACCCGATGGCCGCCGCGTTGACATCGCCCGCCCCGGCGATGACCGGCAGGCCGGGCGCAAGCCCGAGTTCCACCGCAGCCGATGCGGTCAGACCGCCAACGATGCTGGTGCCATCGACGATCTCCGGCAGCTTGTCGAGCGGCAGCCCGAGCCGCCCGGCAAGATTGGGCGACCAGCCCTCCCGGCCGGGGCGGGTGTCCATCATCCAGGTGAGATTGGCACTGTCCGCCGTCGTCGTGAACCTGCCGGTGGCGCGTGCCAGCAGCCAGTCCTTGACGTCGAGCAGCTTGTGCGAGGCCGCCCAGATCTCAGGCTCGTTCTGCTTGACCCAGAGCATCTTGGCCGGCGGGTCCATTCCATTGTGCGACGGCGCGCCATTGGCGACCCGGGTCCAGGCAAGAAGCTTGTCGAGCCGATAACCGGCGATGGAGGGGAAGCCGCCGTTCATGCGCCGCGACAGGGTGCCGGCGCGCTTGTCCAGCCAGATGATCGCCGGGCGCAAAGGGGCAGCGTCGCGGTTCGTACAGACGAGGCCGCACATCTGGGCGCTGAACACCAGTGCGGCGCAACGCTCGCCAAGGTTCCCGATCCTGGCGGCGAGACCGGCAATGCCGCTGCCGAGCGCGTCCCACCAGTCCTGAGGGTGCTGCTCCGCCTGTCCAGCTGCGGGAAAGGACAGCGGGTAGGAGACCACCTCGCTGGCGATGATCGCAAGCTTTCTGTCCACCGCCGCGAGCTTGACGCCCGAGGTTCCGAAATCGGCGGCGATCACCAGATCGCGCCCCTGCGCCTTAGCCTGTTCGCTCAAGCCCTGTTCCCAACCCGATCGTTTGATTGCTCTTTCGCCGGCCACGGGTTTATAGAGACTTGCAGCCAAAGAGAACAGTCCGCCGCATCATTCATCACACTCCCGCCCGGCTGCGGCGAAGAGCCGGCCCGGGTCGATCTGTCGGAAAGGCGCTCGATGCCGGAAGCCAGCACCGCCCAGCCCCATTCAGCCGAGACCGGAATGGATGTGGTCTACACTTGGGTCGACGACACTTTCTCCGGCTATGCCGAGACCCTGCGCGGCCATGCCAGCGACACAAGGGACCTCAATCCCAACCGCACCCGCGACAATCTCGACCTTCTGAAATATTCGCTGCGCTCACTGGAGAAGAACGCGCCCTTCGTGCGCCGGGTCCATCTTCTGACCTGCCGCCCGCAGGTGCCGGACTGGCTGAACGCCGGGCATCCCGATCTCCGTCTGGTGCATCATGACGAGGTCATGGATCCAGAGATCCTGCCGACCTTCAACTCCTTCGCCATCGTCAGCCACCTGGCGAAATTGCCGGAGCTGTCCGAACGTTTCCTCTATTTCGAGGACGACATGCTCGCCTTCGCGCCGTTCCGGCCGGATGACTTTCTGAATGGGGAGGGCCTGCCCCGGATCTTCGCCAAGGGCCATGACGCGCCGGTGCATGAGAAGCTCAACCCGGAGACTGAAAGCCCCTGGAACCTGGCGCTTGCCACCGCCAATGCCGCGCTAGACCGGACCTTCTCGGAAAAGCGTCGGAAGTTTCTCGCCCATGGCCCTCGGCTGATCGACCGGACCCTGTTCGAACAGATGTGCGCCACCTTCCCGGCGGAGATCGAGGCAACCCGCCGCTCGCGCTTCCGCGCCAATGGCAACGTGCCGCCGGAGTATCTCTACCCGCAGTTCCTCATTGAGACCGGACGGGCGGAACTGGCGACGGCCGCGCAGACCCGCCGCATGACCGGCTATGCGTCGCTGGAAAACATCCTGCCCTGGACCTGGTTCCAACTGGCCCGGCTGGAACGGCGCCGCCCGGCCACGGTCACCCTCAACGACAGCTTCAACGACCGACCCAATCCGCGGGTGGTCGCCTATGTGCGCCGGACGCTGGAGCGCTGGTTTCCAACGCCCTCACGCTTCGAGAAATAAGCATTCCCCTCGCTCGCCCGCCGGCGGGTTATCGGCCGAGCGCGGCCTGGAACACCTCGACGAACGCAGGGCCTGCCCGCGCCACGTCGAAGCTGGCCGCATGGCCTTCAGCCCAGGCACGCAAACGCGCCCGCTCCTCGGGCTTTCGTGCCAGATCGATCGCCAGCGCCGCCAGCGCCGGCGCATCCCCCGGCGGCACCAGCAACCGTGCGCCCGGGCCGGTCATCACCGTGGCATAGCCCTCGTTGGCCGCCGCCAGCGGCAGGGTGCCGGCGGCCATCGCCTCGATCAGCACCAGCCCGAAGCTCTCGCCATAAGGCGAAGGCGCTGCCAAAAAGTCGGCGTGGGCCACCAGATCCCGCGCCGAGGTCGCATCCGGTACGGACACGAGCCGAATGCGGTCGCCGCCGGGTCCCGCCATCGCCCTGTGCACCAGCGGCTCCAGCTTGCCGCCACCGGCGACCGTCAGCCGCGCGCCCTTGACCGCCTCGGCGATTGTCGGCCAGGCGGTGAGCAGCACATCGAGCCCCTTGCGTTCCTCGAACCGGCCGAGAAAGACGATCTCCAGCCCCTCGCGCTCATCGGGAGCGGTGCCCACGGCATCCCCCGCCTGACGCCAGGAGGAAAGATCGATGGTCGGCGGCAGCACATGCGCCGGCGTTCCCGTCGCCTCCGGCCGCAAATGCGCCAGCGGCGAAACCGAGGGCACGATGGCCGCCCGTGAGCGTTTCAGGAAGTAGCGCGCCGCCCCGGCCAGTGCCCGGCCACCGGCCCCGGTGGTCTTGTCCGCCGGCAAGGTGGCGTGAAAGGTCGTCACCGTCGGCAACCGCAGTCCGCGCCACACCTGCCAGGCCATCAGCGGTGTCCAGGGCGTGTGCAGATGCACCAGTTCCGCCCCCCAGTCGCGCAACTCCGCGACCAGCCTGCGGCGGGCGCCCCTACGGGCATAGGTCAGCTCAAAGCCAGTGCCGAACAGGGAAAATCCGCGCCCGCCGCCAATGTGGTCGACGTGGCCAAGGCCTGTTCCTGCGACCGGCAGCGGTGCGACGATCCGCACCTGATGCCCGGCCCGTTCCAGCCAGGCAGCAAGGTCGAGCACGTGGTTTTGCACCCCGCCCGGCCGGGTCAGGTCATAGGGACAGATCTCGACGATCTTCATGAAGTCGCCCGGCCGAAGGATTGCAGCCCGGCATCGACCACATCCGTCACCGCATAGGCGATGAGGAACACCACCAGCCAGCCGATGCCGCCAAACGCCCAGCCGGCCAGGAGCAGAAGCGGAATGGCGCCGCTGAGACCGGCGACGAAGGCAACCAGCACCTCGCCCGCCGAAACACCGGATGAGATCGCCGCCGCCACATCGGTGCTGGCCTCCGGTTTTGCCGGGCCGGCATCGCGGACAACCCGTGCATAGAGCCGCAGCCAGCCGGCGGCGCAGCCAAGCGCGGTCCAGAAAAACCCGGTTCCGGCGACCCGGTCGGCAAGCACACCGATGCTGGCATAGAGCAGGCCCCAGTGGGCCATGTCGACGAGGAAGTCGAGCATCCCGCCCAGCCGCGACGCCCGACCGGTGATCCGGGCAAGCGCGCCATCGACACAGTCGAGGGTCAACACCGCGCAGCTCAACGCGGCTACGGCAGGCCCCGCGACAGAGAGCGGCAACAGCCCGGCGCTTGCCGGCAGCATCAGCACCAAAAGGCCAGAAAAAGCGGTGATCGCGCTCGGGCTCACCCTCGTGCGTGCAAACAGCCAGACCAGCGGAAAACTCCAGATCCGGTAGAAAATCACCACCGCCCAGTCGCCGCGCAGCTCGTCCTGCACCTTGCCGTTCCGATAATCGGCGGCGAGTGCCGCCAGCGTTGGCTTTCGCCGCATGTGCCCGATACCCACACTGTCCCTTGCCGAGGCCTCACGCCTCCCCTAATACTGACCCGCCTTATCACAAACCGATGGTCATATGCGCAATATCACCGCTATTCTTCTTGCCGCCGGACGGGGCGTGCGCATGGGTGCCCGAGGCCGGATGACGCCAAAGGGCCTGCTGTCGCTCGGCGACCGGTCCTTTGTCGAGGAATCGCTCGATACCTTGCGTGCCCATGACATCGGAGCAATCCGGATCGTCACCGGGCATCTGGAGGAGCAGTATCGGGAGATGGCTGGGAAAGGTCAGCCCGGCGTGACGCTGGCGCACAATCCCGACTACGCGGTCAAGGGATCGCTGCACAGCCTGCTGGTCGGGCTTGACGGCCACACCGGCCCCTGCCTGGTGCTGGAGACCGACCTGATCTACGAACCGCGCGCCATTTCTGCCGCCATCGGCACTGCGGACCGGTCGGCGCTGCTGGTGTCCGGGCCGACTGAGGCCGGCGACGAGGTCTATGTCTGGGCGGATGAACGCACCGGCACCCTGTGTCTGCGCGACATGTCCAAGACCGCCGGTCAATGGCCGGATCCTCACCATGGCGAGCTGGTCGGAATCACCCATCTCACTGGCGAGGCGGTCGAGGCGCTGAAGGCAATCGGCGCGGGGATGGTGGCGGAAACGCCGATGGCCGATTACGAATCCGGCCTGGTGGCGCTGGCCCGCGAGCATCCGGTGACCTGCCCGAAGATCGACGATCTCGCCTGGGCGGAGGTTGATGACGAGACCATGCTCGCCCGCGCCGCCGAGCGGGTCTATCCGCGCATTGTCGCCGCCCGCCAGGCCGCCACGAACCAAAGCGCTGCCGGCACCCCGGTTCCCGCCTGAGGCCCCCGGCCTTCCGTCAATGAGGCCGCGACAGCACCTGCTGTGCGGCCAGCGTTCCGCCAAGCGCCAGGACAATCGCCAGCCAGCTGCTGGTGAACCCGGACAGGCTGCCGATCTCCCCCATCGCCCAGGAGACCTTGGTCGCCACCAGCGCCAGATAGCCGCACAGGGCCAGCGCGACGATCCGGGTCGGCGCGATGATCCGCCCCGAGCCGGCAACCGGCGCAAGGCTCGCGCCCAGGAGCGCATAGACACCGGGCAGGAACAGCGCCGCCCAGCGGCGCCACAGCGCCGCATCCACATCCGGTGTCTTCAGCGGATTGCCCGCCTCCGCCAGCCTCTCCAGCGGCGCCTGCGGCAGGTAAAATGCCGGAACGTCGTAGAACTCAAGGGTTTCGGGGAAAAGATCCAGCCGGATATCGATGCTGTCGTAGCGCGTCATCAGATAGAGCGATTTGCGCGCGTAGCCTTGGCTGCGGGCCGCCCCCTCACCGCCCTGTTGCGGCAGGCTGGCCCAGAGATCGACATCGTAGAACCGCCAGAAGTTCTCATGCCCGGTCGGCACGGCGCGCTTGGCGACCAGCACATCGCGCAGATCGCCGCTCACCACCCCCCGGTAGAGTTCCACATCCCGCAGCTCCGGCGCCCCGTCACGCAAGACCGTTGCCCGCAGCGCGTTGCCGCTCAGGACGAACCAGCGTTTTTCATCGACGATGCCACGGGCAAAGCGCGCGCCATAACCGCCCAGTTCCAGCTCCGCCTGGGCAAACACCGCCGCCGGTCGCCACCAGCGTTCGAGCGAGAATTGCAGCGCGCCGGTAAGGCACCCGAACACCGCCACCACCGCGAGCGTCTGCGCCGGCGACCATCCCGCCCCGGCCAGAACCGTCGTCTCGCGGTTGAACAGACGATAGAGCTCGGAGGCAAAAAGGCCGATGAAACAGGCCACCGGAAACAGCCGGGTGACGATATCCACCGCCCGGTAGAGCAGATACCGGGCCAGAATGCCGCCCTTGCCCATCTCCAGCGCCTCGGCCCGCGCCAGAACGTCATCGAGGTTCTGCGCCAGATCGATCGCGAAGGCGATGATCAGGAACATCAGCATCACCAGGCCGCTCACTCGCAGATAGAGCAGCAGCGCCCGCCGCCCGGCAATGCCGAACACCGGCGCCCGCGCGCCAGACCAGGCACCCGCCTGCCGCCGTCCCTGAAGCGTGGAGGTCAGGGCGCTCATGGTCATGCCCGCTGTCCGACCGGGCGCAGCAGGGAATGGCGGCGCGCCCGCACCATCAGGCCCAGCAGCAGCAGCGCGGCCATGGCCATCACCGCACCTCCGCCGACCATCGTCCATGCGCCCTTGCCGGCCAGATCGGCGAGCGCGGCGCGCAAGGCAAGATCGAACGCCAGCAGCGCGGCACAGCCCGCCGGCATCACGAAGAAATTCGACAGCCCCCCTTGCGCCAGAACGCAGGCAACCAGCGCCAGCACCGGTGCCACCAGCGCCGCCAGCGCCCGGCCATAGCGTTCCGCGGCGATCTCCCGGGCCTCGCGCGCCGTGTCGCTTCCCCCTTGCGCCCACAAGGCTTCGGCGAAGGTCCATTCCTCCGCCACCTCGCGTCGCGCGGCATGGCGCAGGATGTTGCGCAGGCTCACCGGCACCTCGACGTTTTCCACCCGCACCAGCGGCAGCATCGGCACATCGGCGATATCGGATCCGCCCAGAGACCTGAGATTCGGGCCACGCCCACCGCTCGACACCGCATCACCGCCGCCCTCATCGACGCGCTTGAAGTCATAGGCGTTCACCCGGCCGAGCCCGAGATTGTAGTTGCCCTCCGCGTCCGGACCGATCAGCTTCCAGTCCTCCGCCTGGGTCACGCGCCAGGCGCCATCCTCGCCCGGCTGGTGCACGAACAGGCTCTCATGCGGCGGCGAGACGCTGCTGTCGCTCAGCGCGGCGAAAGTCTTGCCGCGAATGGTCTCGATCAGCGTGCCCTCGCTGGGTTCGGTGATCCGGCGGAACAGAAGATCGCTCGTCAGGTTGAACACCACCGCCCGGTTGGCGCTGGCGGCCAGAGGGTTGAGGAAGCCGGACACCAGCAAGCTGGCGCCAAAGGCCATGACGCCCACCACAAGCACCACTTTCAGGGCCAATGACCAGGACACGCCAGCGGCGGACAGCGCCACCAGCTCCCGCTCCTCACGCGCGGCGACCAGCGCGAAATAGACGCCGATGACGCAGGCCAGCGCCAGGGCGAAGTCGAAGATCTCCGGCGAGGTCAGCAACAGGATCGACAGCGCGGAGACAAGCCCGCCGCCATTGCCCAGCACCTCTTCCAGTATGCCGGTCAGCTTCTCGGCGAGAAACACCACCTCGATGGTGGCGACAACGATCACCACCTTGGCCGCGATGCGCGCCATCAGGGCGCGCGAGGCAAGCCCTCCCATCCTCATGCCGGACCGCACAGCATGGGGGAACGCACGGGCCGCACACCTGCCCGCCGCCCTCGGCACATCGCATCGCGCAGGTCTGTCCGCATCGTCTCCGGGCCGGTTTCGTGATAGTCAGTCGGCAACAACACCGCCCGATTCCCTTTAATATCATAGGTTGCCGACGATGCGCCGTCTTGCCTATCTCGTTGGGTTGTCACTGGGCGCCGGCCATGCGCCGTTCTGGCCCGGCACCTTCGGCGCCGCCGTCGGCCTCCTCTTCGCCGCCAGCCTGATGGCGCTTGCCTGGCCGGTCAAGCTCGCGGGCCTCGTGCTGCTGTTTGTCATCGGTGTCTGGGCCTCGGCGGCGGTTGCCGCCGATACCGGTCTTGAAGATCCGCAAATCGTCGTTGTCGATGAAAGCTTCGGCGCCGCCGCCGTGGTTCTGGTGCTGCCGTTCGATCCGCTCTGGTGGGCAGCCGGCTTCATCGCCTTTCGCGCCTTCGACATTCTCAAGCCCTTCCCGGTCAATTGGGTGCAGGACAAGGTGAAGGGCGGGCTCGGCATCATGCTCGATGATGCCGCCGCCGCTGTCTATGCGATCCTTCTGCTGCTGCCGGCAAGCTGGCTTCTGGGCAATTGATCACCGCAGTCTCCCCTAGCCGATCAGCCGCAACAAAAGAACGAGCGCCGGGCCGGCGATCAGCCAGGCATCGGCGATATCCAGCACTCCGCCCTGCCGGGGCAGCACCTGCGGATAGTCCTTGACCCCGGAGGCCCGCTTCAGCCGCGACCCGGCAAGATCGCCGACAACCGCCGTCACCGCGATCAGGGCGGCGACCAGCACCGCCAGCCACAGCGGCCAGCCAAGCACCAGCGGTCCGGCCAGCGCCGCTGTCAGCGCAAGCGCGGCGCCGCCAATCGCCAGCCCCTCGATGGTCTTGCGCGGACTCAAAACCGGAAACGCCGGACGGCGACCGAACATCTTGCCGCCAAGCAGGGCATAGCTGTCGTAGGTTTCCACCAGAAGAAAGGCGAGCAGCAGCAGACCGGCATTGTCACCGGTCAGCGCGCAGGCGACGAACAACACCAGCGGCAGCACCGGGAAGAGCACAAGTTCAGCGGCGATCCGTGCCCCTCGTCCCTCACCGCCCGGCATCATCGCCAGGGTACCAGCCGCGATCAGCCCGGAAAGCGTCACAAGGCCGGCGCTCCAGACGAGCGGCAGGGCATCAACTGCCATGCCGGCTCCGAAGCACAGCCCCCCCAGACCGAGGGGCAGAAGCCTGCGCATGACCGATCCGCTTGCCCCCTCGCAGCGCAGCAGCGCCACCTGCCCGGCCTCATGGCCGATGCGCAGGCAAAGGGCGGCAAGGCACAGCCACAGCACCGCCCCGCCAAACACGAAGGGCAAAACGGCGGCGGCGACAATGACCAGTTCGGTGACGAAGGTCGGCCAGAGCGGACGGGCCTTGGCCGCCGTCGCCGGCACGAGACTGCCCAGCCCCAGCACCAGCGCGCCGAAGCCGAGGCCAATGGCGATCGCCCAGAGCACCAGATCCGGCGCCAGAACGACCGTCACGACCGCCCCTTGCGGGCGATGCGCATCTGATAGCGGCGCAGCAAGGGCGCCAGCATGCTGTGGCCATAGGCCAGCATGGTCATCTGCGCGCCCGGCGCCACCAGGAAGCGTCCGCGCGAGGCGCCCTTGACGATCCGCTCGGCAACCCGCTCCGCCGACCACAACCCGCCGCCGGCGGTGATCGCCTGGGTGATCGCCGGCTTGGTCTCGTTTTCCGCCGCAAGCTGTGGGGTGTCCGTATCCGGCGGATAGGCCAGCGTCACGGAAATGCCCTTGCCGGCCAGTTCGACCCGCAACACCTCGGCCAGGCCGCGCAGGGCGAATTTCGACGGCGCATAGGCCGCATAGCCGTAAATGCCGAAAAACGCCGCGCCGGACGAGACGAACACCATGCGTCCGCCACCGGCCTCGGCCATCTCCGGGGCCACGACCCGGGCGATATTGAGTGCGCCGAAATAATTGGTCGCCATCTGGTCGTGATGGTCATCAACCGGCTGGTCGAGGAAATGGCCGGGCCGTGCGATCCCGGCATTGAGCACCGCCCAATCCGGCGGCCCCATCTCCGCGATCGCCGCCTGCACCGCGGCCGCGCCGGCTTGTGCATCGGCCACATCGGCCGGATAGAGGCCGATCCGCGCCTCCGGCGCCATGGCCGCCAGCTGCTGCCGTGCGACCTCCAGCCGGTCGGCGCGGCGCGACACCAGCGCCAGATCGAAGCCAAGGCCGGCGAGCTTGCCCGCCAGCGCCAGGCCGATGCCGCTGCTGCCGCCGGTGATCAGCGCAACCGGCCGTCCGTCCTGCCTGTCGCGCCCACCGGCCGGCATGGTCAGCCCTCCCGGCCTTCCGCGAAGGCGATAAGCCGCTCGTAGCCTTCCGAATCCTCGATCTGCGTCGGCGGATGCTTGAACAGGAAGGCGCTGGCATCATCGATCGGCCCAGCCAAGCCGCGATCACGGGCGATCCGCGCGCAGCGGATGGCGATCAGCGCCATCGCCGCCGCATTCGGCGAATCCTCCACCTCAAGCCGCATTTCCACATGGGTGCGCACACCGCCGAACAGCCGCCCCTCAAGGCGCACATAGGCCACCTTGCGGTCTTCCAACCACGGCACGTAGTCCGACGGGCCGATGCGGATCTCGCTGTCGTCGAGACGAGCATTCATCGCCGTCTGCACCGCCTCGGTCTTCGATTCCCGCTTCATCGTCAGACGGTCCATGTCCATCATGTTGAGGAAGTCGGTATTGCCGCCCACATTGAGCTGATAGGTCTTGTCCACCTTGACGCCGCGCATGTCGGCCAGCCGGGCAAGGGTGCGGTGGGTGATGGTCGCGCCGAACTGCGCCTTGAAGTCATCGCCGACAATCGGCACGCCCGCATCGCGGAACCGCTTGGCCCAGACCGGGTCGGAGGCGATGAACACCGGAATGCCATTGACGAAGGCGCAACCGGCCTCCAGCGCGCATTCGGCGTAGAACTCGGTCGCCTCGATCGAGCCGACCGGCAGGAAGTTGATGATCACCTCGGCCCGCGCCTCGCGCAGGGCGGCAACAACGCCCGCCTTGTCGAGCGGTGCGTCCGGCGAGACCACGAAGCTGCGGTCCGGCGCCTGGTTGCGCATGAAGGCGGACACGCCATCGAGATCCGGACCGCGAAACACCGGCGCGATCATCTCCGACAGGGCATCGTGGAAGATCTCGGTGCAGTTGGGCAGGGCCACCGCCGCCTCGCCGACCGTGCGCCCGACCTTGCGCGCGTCCACATCGAAGGCGGCGACGATTTCCACGTCGGACGGCTTGTAGCCGCCAAGCACCGGGAACGGAACGCCGATCGCGTCCTCGCCCTTTTCGCGGCAATAGGCAACACCCTGCACCAGCGAGCTGGCGCAGTTGCCGGCGCCGACGATCGCCGTGCGGATCGAAGTGGCGGAAGAACCTGTCATGTTACTGCTTAACCCCTGCCAATTGCCGGCGCGCCGCGCCGGCCTTTCGTTCTTGCGGCGCCACCAGCGCACGCGGCTGTCTTCATGTGAAGTGTCGTTCGAGCATCCGATGCTGCCGCTTTACTCGATCTGGATTCGTTCCACCAGCGGCCTGCCCGTCGCCGCGTCATGTCCCATCACCGAGACCGTGCGCACGCTCGGCATGAGCCCGCTCTCATCCACATCGATATAGGCATAGATCGGCCGCATCTGCCGCCCCCCGGCCGGTACGGTGAGTTCTGCCCGCCCTGGCGCCACCAGTCGCAGGGTCGCCTTGCGTTCCGGATAGGACACCACGTAAAGCCGGAACACGGTCGGATCGTCCGTCCGCTCGGTCCGCACGCCGAAGGCGAAATTGTCCTCGATCATCTTCAGCGGCAGGCGCTCGCCCGTCGTGTTGTAGCGGCGCCAGTAGGCGGCCACCGGCTCATTCGGGTCGAGCGTGCCGTCCTCGCGGAAGCGCGCGGCGTAGATCACCGTGTTGGGATTGGTCGAACGCTGCAGGTAGAACAGCATGTTCGGCTCGTTCGGCACCGGAAACTCCGGCCGCACCACCGGCAGCGTCTTCACCTCGGTCACGGCGGAGGCCCGCGCCCGCTGGGTCGACGCGGCGAAGCCCCGCTTCACCCCTTCCTGTGCAACCGCCGGCCCGCCCGGTCCGCCTGCAAGACACAGCAGCCCAAGCAGCAATGTCAGCGCGCACGCCAGGTGAAGCAACCGGCGCGATCCAGCAGGAGCCAATGGTGAGCCGGAACGGGCAACCATGGCGCGGGCTCAGACCCCGCCAAGCGCCAGCGCGCGCACCCGTTCCGGATCTTGCCCGGCGGCGACCACCGCCGCGATGATGCCGATCGTCCGGTCCATTTCCTCATCCGTATGAGCGGCGGAGATGAAGAAGCGGATGCGGGGCTGGTCCTTGGGCACACCGATCTGCACGATCGGCGGCGCGTAGATACCCTCTTCAAGCAGCGCCTGGGAGGCGATCATGGTCTGCTCGACAGTGGAAAACAGCAGCGGCACGACCCCGCGGCCGATGGAGGCGCCCGTGTCGAGCCCGGCTTCCCGTGCCTTGTCGCGGAAGTAGACGGAGTTGCGATGCAGTCGCTCGACCAGTTCCGGATGTTCCCGCAACTGGATGAGGGCGCCATGCGCGCTGCCCAGCGCCGCCGGCGACAAGCCGACACTGTAGACGAAGCCAGGCAACGCGAAGCGCAGCCAGTCGATCACGCCCTTTTCCGCGCAGACAAAGCCGCCGGAGGACACGAAAGACTTGGACAGGGTGCCGACGGTCAGCTCGATCCGGCCCGGATCGATCTCGAAATGCTCGCACAGCCCCCGGCCGGTGGCGCCGAGAACGCCATAGGAATGGGCCTCATCGACCAGAAGCCAGGCATCGTGGGCTTCCTTGATCTCGACCAGGCGCGGCAGATCCGGGATGTCGCCATCCATCGAATAAAGACCCTCGACCACCACCAGCACGTTGCGGTACTGGCCACGCACCTCGGCAAGCTGCCGCTCGAGGTCGTCCAGATCATTATGCCGGAAGGTGCGGTGATCGTAGCGGCCATTCTTGGCGCCGACGAAGATCGAGTTGTGGGCCAGTTCGTCGATCAGCACCAGATCGCGCGGTCCCATCAGATAGTTGATCAGCGACAGGTTCACCAGATAGCCGCTGACAAGGCACATCACATCGCCGACACCGAGGAATTCGGCCATCTCGCTTTCGAAGGCCCGGTGACCGGACCGCTCGCCGCCGACCAGCCGGGACGCGCCGACGCTGCTGCCGAGCCGATGCAATCCCTCGCTCGCCTTCTTGATGACCTCTGGATGATGGCTGAGGCCAAGGTAGTCGTAGTGCCCGAAACTGACGAAGGGGATGTTCTTCTGTTCGCAGATCTCGCGCTGCCGGTCCACCGGAAGGAAGTAGGGGTTGTGCCGCTCGATGATCGACTTGCCGGCGAGACGGAAGCGCCGCTCAGCGACAACGGAAAAGCTTGGCCGATCAGGCTTCATTATAGTCTACCCCCAGCGCCCGAACGAATGTCGAGAACAATACGGAACTTATCAATTTTCCCACCCAGGACCGGTGGGCGTCACCTTGACCACAGCGCGCCGGCCGCGGGGCGAAGGCCCCTGCCCATCCCCCGACGCAATCCGCCGGAAACACCCGAGACTTCTGAAAGCGTGTCCAGACCGGGGCGCTCCACTCGCCGCAAAGGTCACGATACGGTGAGGCTGCGTAAATACCTCAAAGGCCCCAACCTGTCGAGTAAGCCGGCGCAGGGTCGCCGGCAAAACACACCCCTCGGCGGCGAAACCCATCGTGATGCCACGCTGACGTGCCACGTCATCGATATATTTGTCGAGGCGTTTTCAACCGGTTACACAGGCCCGTCCGCCCCCTCGCGCAGGAGGCGTGGCGGCACTGGTCGGCGCTGGGAAGCGCCCGTATAGGGCGGAAATCAACGGCTTCCGCCCTATACGGGCAGCGTGCCAGAGGTCGCGCCGCAGCGATCTTCCGCCGTGCGTCCGCGCGGGCAAGGCGCGCGCGATCGCCGCGCCTCCTCGCAAGAGCGCAGGAAAGCGCCCCACAACCTCAGGCAATCAATTTCTGTTTCATTTCTGTTATAACGGCGGTCACGGCCTCCAGAAATCCATGCATGGTCTCAGGGGTGATCGCACCGATGGTGCCGACTCGGAAGGTGCCGTGCTGGCGCATCTTGCCCGCATAGATAGCATAGCCTCGCCGCCGCAGCACATCGTAGAAGCGGGTGAAGTCGAACCAACTCTCCTGCGGTTCGAGGAACGACACGATCACCGGCGCCTGGCGTTCGCGCGGCAGCGCGCTGGCAAAGCCGAGCCGCGTCATGCCCGCGAGCAGCGTGTCGCAATTTTCCGTATAGCGGGCGAGCCGGGCCGCGGGGCCGCCTTCCTCGCGCAACTCCGCAAGCGCCGCATCGAGCGCTGCCATCACCTGCACCGGCGGGGTGAAGCGCCATTGCCCATCGCCCGCCAGCGCCTGTTCCTGCAGATGGAGGTCAAGGACCAGCGAATGCGCATGGCCGGCGCAGCGGTCCAGCAGCTCGCGCCGGCACAGAACGAACCCCAGCCCCGGCACCCCTTGCAGGCATTTGTTGGCCGAGGCCGCCAGCCCGGCGAAGGCCAGCTCCCGCGCATCGAGCGGCAGAGCGCCGAACCCGCTCATGGAATCCACCAGGAGCTCGCGTCCGGCCTCGCGCACGGTCCGGGCGATCTCCGCCAGCGGATTGAGCAGCCCGGACGTGGTCTCGCAATGCACCGCCGCGACGAAGCCGATCTCCGGCGCATCCTCCAGCCGGCGCGCCAGCTCCGCCATGTCGTGCACCTCGGTCTCGGCGACCTCATACACCTGATGGTGGCGGCCGATGCGGCGGCAGATCTCGGCGATCCGCTGGCCGTAGGCGCCATTGACCAGCACCAGAACGCCCACATCCGGGGCGACCAGCGTGCCGAGCATGGCTTCTACCGCGAAGGTGCCGCTGCCCTGCACCGGCACGGCGGCGTAGTCGGCACCGGCGCCGGCCACAGCCCGCACACCGTCGAGCACCCGCCCGGTCAACGCGACGAAGGCCGGATCGCGCGAGCCCCAGTCCTGCGGCAAGGCCTGCTTGACCTGGGCGCTGGTGGTCAGGGGTCCCGGTGTCAGCAGGATCGGTTCGTCATGCATCGCCATTGGCTCCATGCTGTGAGAGATAGGCGCGAAACCGGCGGGCCACATCGCGCGGCGCCGTCGTCGGTCGGCCAAGATTTTCCATGCCGCTGGCCGCGACCCGAATGTGGAGGCAGCGCGGACCGGGCTGGTCCAGCGCCGCGCGGAACGCAGCCTGCGCCTGATCGAGACCATCCACCCGCGCGGCGAACCGGTAGCCGCAGGCAGCGGCAACCGCCGCGAAGTCCACCTGCGGCGAGACCGTCGCCTGGCCGCCGGTGGATTCATGCATGCCGTTGTCGAGGATCACATGGGTGAGATTTTCCGGCGCCTCGGCGCCGATGGTCGCCATGTTGCCGAGCTTCATCAACGCCGCGCCGTCGCCATCCAGCACCACGATCTGGCGCGAGGAATTGAGCGCCGCACCAAGGCCGATGGCGCTGGCTCCACCCATGGAGCCGACGCAATAAAGATTGCGCGGGTGATCCTCCAGCGTGAACAGCTCCCGGCCGGTGAAGCCGGTGGTGGCGATCACCCCCGCGCCCGGCGGCAGCGCCGCGACGATCCGCTCCATCACCGCCACCCGCCGTGCCGGGCCCGTGGCGCCAACAAAATCGGCGACAGCGACGGCCGCGCGCACCGGCGGGCGCTCCTGCGTGAGCGGCATCGGTCGGATCGCTCCCTTCGGCTGGACAAAGGCGAAGGGCCGCCCGGTCTCCGACATATGCGCGCGTGCGGCGGCGAGCTTTCCCGCCACCTCGTCGGCGGAGGCGGGAAAGAGCTCGTGGCGCGCGCCAATCAGTTCCAGAAGCTCCGGCGTGATCCGCCCCATCAGATCGTGCTGCGGCTCGTCCTTCAGCCCCGGCTGACCGCGCCAGGTGACGATCATCAGCGTCGGGATCTCAAACGGATGGTTCAGCGAGGTCACCGGATTGACCGCATTGCCAAGACCGGAGTTCTGGCACATCACCACCGTGTCCCGGCCGGCCAGCCAGGCGCCGGCGGCAATCGCCACCGCCTCGCCCTCGCTGGTCGCCCCCACATAGCGGGCCGCCGGATCGGCGATCACCGCGTTCATCAGGGGGGTGAGGAAGCTGCAGGGCACCCCGGTAAAGAAATCGATGCCCTGCCTGGTGGCGGCGGAAAGAAAGTCGGATGCCTCGATCATCTGCCGCTCACATCGAATCCCGCGCCTGGGCAAGGTCCATCACGTCGTTCACGTTGCGCCAGTAGCCGCGCACATAGACAACGGCGATGCGTGCTCCCTTCTCCGCCAGCCGGGTCAGCACCGCACCGGTATCGGCGGATTCGAGGCGGCCTTCGCCCTGCATCGCCGCGAGCTCCGCCTTCAGGCGCCGTGTGCCCTCGGCACTGGTGCGCAGCAGGCCGATCCATTCCCCGTCGCCGGCCCCATCGCTTTTCCCATCGCTTTTCGCATCGCTCTGGCCCTCGACGAACCGGGTCAGCAGCGGCGCCACCCCGCCAAGGTCCGGATCGTCGCTGAACGGCAGCGTGCAGGCGACCGGATCGCGACCGGTGGTGCTCCCGTCCGGGTCGACCAGCAGGACGATGTCCTCCTCCCGCTCCTCCAGAAGGCCGAGGAAGAACGGGCGGTAGACGATATCGCCGAAGGACAGCACCATCGCCCCGTCGAGCCGCTCCAGCGCCAGCGCCAGCGAGGCCGCCTCGCCGGTGGTGGCATGGTCCTCGTTCACCACCTTGTGGATGCCCGGCACGGTCACCGCATCGGCGCGATAGCCGGCAACCACGGTGATATCGCTCACCCCATGCCGGTTCAGCGCCTCGACCTGACGGCCCAGGATCGACCGGCCCCGGACCGGCACCATGCATTTGGGCTGTTCCAGGGTGAGATCGCCCAGGCTCTCGCCGCGCGTCGCCGCCAGGATCACGCCCTGCGCCGATCCGCTTGACGCGGCGAGATAGCGCTTTTCGGCAGCTTCCAGTTCCCCGGCGCCGGCCAGTGCGAACACATCGGCCAGCGGCGCGACGCTGTCTTCCACGTCGATCAGGGTCTCGCTGCGCTTCAGCTCCGCGCAGGTGTCGCGCATCGCCTGAATGGAGCTGCGCAGATTGTGGTTCGCCCAGATCACCATCGACGCGCCAACCTCGCGGAACCGATCGGTCGGGGTGCGGTAGTATTTGGTCGGAATGAGGATCACCGGCGCCCGGTTGTCCCATTCCCGGCAGAAGGCGAGGATTTCGTCCGCCGAGCTTTTCTTGGAGTGAATGACGATGGCGTCCGCCCCGGCATCCGCATAGGCATGGGCACGCTTCAGCGCTTCCTCCAGCCCGCGCCCGGCGATCAGCGCCTCGACCCGCGCGACGATGGAGAAGTCGGCGTGCTCCTGGGTGTCCTTGCCGGCCTTGATCTTGCCGCAGAACTCGTCGATGTCGGCGAGCGGCTGGTTCTCGCCGAGGAACGAGTTGGTCTTGGGGAAGATCTTGTCCTCGATGCACACCCCGGCCACGCCACGCTGGCACAGCTTTTTCACGAAACGGCGGAAATTGTTGAAGTTGCCGTAGCCGGTATCGCCATCGACCAGGATCGGCAGGCTAGAGGCGTCGGACATGTATTCCAGCATGTCCAGCACCTGGGTCCAGGACAGCTCGTTGTTGTCCCGCACGCCGAGCGTCGCCGACATGGACAGGCCCGAAGCCCAGATCCCCTCAAAGCCGGCTTCCTCGACGATCTTCGCCGACAATCCGCTGTGCGCCTCCATCAGGAACGCCATCTCCGGCCGGGTCAGCAACTGGCGCAACCGGGTGAACCGGGAGACGGGTGCGGCGTTCGATCCGCGCGTGTTTTCCAACAGCAAGGGCAGTCCTTTCAATGATGACGGCAGGCTGGGAGGCAAGGAAGAGGATGGGTCAGGCGCCGGTGCAGGCCCTGAGCGGACCCGGGCCGGTCCCTTCCTTAGACCTTGAACCTGTATTCGGTCGAGGCGGCACGCTCCACATCCGGCGGATAATTCGCATGTTTGTCGGCGTAGTAGCGCGCCAGATGGTCGCCGTCCGCCGCGCGGTTGTAGGTGGCGAAATAGAGCCGGCGCTGACGATCGCTGCGGTTGGTCTCGGACCGGTGCGGACAGAAGCTGTCGATCAGCACCACATCGCCCGGCTCTGTCGCCACCGGCACGAAGGTCATGTCCTTCATATCCTCGTCGGTCAAGGGTTCCCATTCGCGGAACATGCCGCGCTGGTGATGGCCGGCGGCGAACTCGACGCAGCCGCTTTCCGGTGTCGCCGGATCGACGCACACCATGATGGAGACGAAGCGCGGCGCGTAGTTCCACCAGCCCGCCTGCTGGTCCTGATGCGGCGTGAAGCCGGCGCCGCCCGGGCGTTTGAAATTGACCTTCTCCTTGAACAGCGCCGCCGGTCCGCCGAGCGCTTCGCCGGCATAGCCGAGCAGTGCGGTACTGAGCCCGGCGAAGACCGGAGAGAACGGCACCAGATTTTCCATCCGGCTGATCACCCGGCGCGGCTCCGGGTCCTCGACCGTCTCGCCGTAGACCCAATGCTGGCCCGGCGCTTCCGGCACCTTTTCCAGCCGTTCGATCTCCGCTTCGATGGCCGCAATTGCCGCCGGATCGAAGGCGTTCTTGAGCAGAAGGAACCCATCGGCCTGGTAGCGCGCGCTTTCCTCAGCGCTCATGGCGCGCGGCAAGGCGAAGCCGTTTTCATCCGCCGGCGCCGCCGTGTTCAGTGCCATGCCGCCCGTCGTCTCTCCCATGCGTCTTCCCCTCGCTGCCGCCGATCCGATCGCCCGCAAGCCTGCACCCGGAAGTTACCCCGGGGCGCTCGGGCGGCTCATTGGTAGCGAAGGAGCTGGCAAAAGAAAAGGACCACGCCGCCGCGCGACAGCGCCGCAGGACGGGCGCAGAGGTCAGGAGCCGGCGAGCAGTACCACGCCGCCCGCAACCGCAACGGCGGCGATCATCCGGCTTTTCCACGGGCGTTCGCCGAAGAGCATCACGCCGATGGTTGCGGCGACGACGACGCTGACCTCGCGCACGGCGGACACGGCGCCAAGCGGCGCCAGCAGGTTGGCATAGATCACCAGCGCATAGGCACCGACCGAACTGAACCCGGCGAGCAATGTGTATTTCGCCATCGGCCGCGCCAGCACCCGCAACTGTCCCCAGCGCCGCTGGGCGACCACCGCCACCACCAGCGCCTCGGACAGGAACAGCCAGCCCATGTAGCCGAAGGCGCTGCCGGACAGCCGCACCCCCATGCCATCGACCAGGCTGTAGCTGGCGATGATGAAACCGGTGCCGATGGCCGCCGCCAGCGCCAGGGGCTGTTCGGCCAGAGAACGGCGCGCGGTGAAGGACAGAAGGGCGATGCCGCCGGAGACGCAGGCAATGCCGATGGCCGCTGGCATCGGCAGCCGCTCGCCGGCGAAAACGAAGGCGCCAAGGGCCACCAGCATCGGCGACAGGCCCCGGGCGATCGGATAGACCTGCGACAGATCGCCGATCCGGTAGGAGACGAACAGGAACAGGTAGTAAAAGTAATGCAGCGTGGCGGAGGCTAGAATGAACGGCCAGCTTTCCGGTGCCGGGGCGGGCGACAAGAGCACCATCGCCCCGCCGACGAAGGTATGGGCGATCGCCACGCAGGCAAGGATCAGCGCCCGGTCGCCGGCGGCCTTGACCATGGCGTTCCAGCTGGCGTGCAGGACCGCCGCCGTCAGCACCAGGAAAAGAGCGAAACCGGACACTCAGATTGCCTCAGCAATGGGCAAGGACGGCCTCGCTGACAATATCCAGCGCCCGGTCGAGATCCTCACGGGAAATCACCAGGGGCGGCGACAGGGTGAGGACGCATCCCTGACTGATCTTGAAACTCAGCCCCGCATCGAGGCAACGATAATAGATCGCCTCCGCCAGCGCTGTGCCGGGCGTGCGCGCTGCCCGATCGGTAACGATTTCCAGCCCGAACATCAACCCGCGTCCGCGCACATCGCCGATGATCGGCGCGCGCGCCTTCAGCTCTTCCATCCGGGCGATGGCATGGGCGCCAAGCGTTGCCGCGCGCTCCACCAGCCCCTCATCCTCGATGATCTGCAAGGTGGTCAGTGCCGCCCGCGCCGTCACCGGGTTTTTCTCGTGGGTGTAGTGACCGATGGCGAAATCGCCGGCGACATTCAGCTCCGGCCGGGCGACCACCGCTGCAATCGGCAGGATGCCGCCGCCCAGCGCCTTGCCCATCACCAGAATATCCGGCGTGACCTCATCATGTTCGCAGGCGAAATAGCGCCCGGTCTTGCCCAGACCCGTGGGGATCTCGTCGAAGATCAGCAGCGCGCCGCGCTGGGTGCAGGCCTCCCGCACCGCCTTCCAGAAGCCGGGAGGCGGAACGTAGGGCACCGCGCGCATCGGCTCGGCGATCACCGCCGCCACATCGCCCTCGCGCTCCAGCACATAATCGACCATCCCGGCGCAGGCGAGCCCGCAGGTCTCGGGGCCGGCGTGATTGTAGGGGCAGCGATAGCAGGCGAACGGCGCCACATGCTCCGTGCCCGGCAGCAGCGGCCCGGCAATGCCGGAGCGGAAGGTGTGCTCACCGCCGACGCTGGCGGCGCCGAACCCGGCCCCGTGGAACGCATCCCAGAACGAGATGGTCTTGAACCGGCCGGTCGCCGCACGGGCGATCTTCAGCGCCACCTCGTTGGCATCGGACCCGCCAGTGGTGAAGAGACAGCGCGACAGGGTTCCCGGCGCGATGCGACCGAGCTTTTCCGCCAGTTCCACCGCCGGCTCGCAGGTAAAGCGGCGCGGCGCGAAGGGCAGTGCATCGATCTGCGCCTTGATCGCCGCCGTCAGACGCGGGTGGCCATAGCCGATGTGATGAACGCTGTTGCCATGGAAATCCATGAACCGCCGGCCGGCGGTGTCCTCGATCCAGATCCCTTCCGCCTTCGCAATCGCCGACAGGCACGGCGAGGACAGGCTCTGATGCAGGAAGGCGTCGGCGTCCCGCTCCAGCAGCGCGTCGGTCGGCCCGTGCCGGCTTGCCGCGCGCCAGGCCTGACGCGCCGCCGAGGTATTGGCCTCCCCTTCCGTGTGCACGGGCGATTCAGGCTCCTGCGTCATGCGGGTTTTCCTCGGTGACGACACCCACGCCGGCAAGGTTCGAGGCCGGCGCGGCAGGCTTCCCCCTACCAGGGCAGGGAGAAGGTCTTGATGTTGGTGTAGCTCTTCATCGCCTCGATGACACCTTCCTTGTAGCCAAGGCCGCTGTCCTTGATGCCGCCGAAGGGCGACATCTCGATGCGGTAGCCCGGCACCTCCCAGATGTTCACCGTGCCGACGTTGAGCCCTTTCACATAGGCGGTCGCCCGGTCCATGCGGTTGGTGCAGACCCCCGACGACAGGCCGAAGGCGGTGGAGTTGGAAATACGCATGACCGCCGCATCGTCCCCGGGCACCCGCACCACCGGGATCACCGGCCCGAAGGTTTCCTCAAGCACGAGTTCGCTTTCATGCGGCACATGGTCGACCACGATCGGCGGCAGCAGCGCGCCCTGGCGCCCCGGATGGTAGAGCACCTTTGCGCCGGCTTCGGCGGCCTTGGTCACCCGCGCATCGAACATCGCCGCCGCTTCGGCGTGGACGACCGTGCCCAGATCCGTGTTCGCGTCCATCGGATCGCCGAACACCAGCTTGCGCGCCCGCTCCTCGATCATCTCCACCAGCCGGTCGGCGATCTTCTCCTGCGCCAGGATCCGCTTCACCGCCGTGCAGCGCTGGCCGGAGTTCTTGGTTGCCCCGGCAACCGCCAGATCCGCCGCCCGGGCCAGATCCTCCTCACCCAGATCGTCGAGCACGATCAGCGGATCGTTGCCGCCAAGTTCCAGCACCGTGCGCTTGTATCCGGCGGTATCGGCGATCATCTTGCCCACCGGAACGCCGCCGGTGAAGGTGACCAGCTCAATCTCCGGATTGGTGATCATCTCCGCGCCGATATCCTTCGGCCAGCCGGTGACCACCGACAGCATCTCAGGCGGCAGCCCGGCATCGTAAAGGATATCCGCCAGCATCAACGCGGTGAGCGGCGTCAGTTCCGTCGGCTTGACGACGACGCAATTGTTGGTCGCCACCGCCGGCGCCACCTTGTGCGCCACCATGTTGAGCGGATGGTTGAACGGGGTGATCGCGGAAATCGCGTTCAGCGGCTCGCGGGTGGTGAAGATCTTGCGCGCCTTGCCATGGGGCGTCAGATCGCAGGAGTAGACCTCGCCATCGTCGATGATGCACATCTGCGCCGACAGGGTGAAGACGTCATAGGCGCGCCCCACCTCGTAAAGGGAATCCTTCTTGGAAATCCCCAGCTCCAGGGTGATCGTATCGGACAGCGCCTCCTTGCGCTCCACCAGAAGCTCGGCCGCGCGGAACAGGATCTGTTGCCGCTCGTAGCGCGTCAGGCTCGGCCGGTAGGCGGCGGCGATGGCGAAGGCCTCGCGCGCATGGGCCGCCGTTCCCGCCGGCACCGTGCCGATCACCTCCCCGGTGAAGGGGTAGCGCACCTCGATGACATCCTCGGCATCGACCTTGCGCCCGGCGATCCGCATCGGCTCGTGACGCACGCTCAAGCCGCGTTCGCTCATGTTCATGTCGGAACCTCCTCTGCGTGCCCCGCGCGCCGGGTCAGCCCGCCGCCGCCGTCGCCGCCACCTGGAAGGCGTCGAAGTTGCGCAAGTCCGGCTCGTTGCCGAGATCGGGCAGAACCCGGTTGACGATGAACGGCACCGCCTGCTCGGTCAGCCCGCCATGGGAACGCAGCGGCTCGTTCAGCGCGGACAGGTCGTGCCGCGAGGCGCTGGTGCCCAGCGTCTTGTTCTCCGAGGAGATCAGCACCAGATCGCCGATCCGGTCCGCCGGCAGCTCGAAGCGGCGGCAGGCCTCCGCCCGGTCGACCACCAGATCGATGCCGTCGATGGCCGACAGCCGGGCGATCAGATCGGCCGCATCCGCCCCGTCCGGCAGATAGGTGGTGGCGAAGGAACCCAGCGCGCCGTGATGGACGACGTAGGGGTCGGTGATCGGCAGGATCACCCGCGCCGCGTCCTTGCCGAGCCAGCCGTCGAACAGATCCTGCAGATAGATCACGTCCGGCGCGCCATCGGCGGTGTGCTTGGGCTTCATGCCATGATCGGCGGTGATGACGATGGCCGCGCCCAGCGCATCCAACTCGGTCAGGTAGCGGTCGAACATCTCGTAGAAGGCATTGGCCTCCGGCACGCCCGGCGCATATTTGTGCTGCACGTAGTCGGTGGTCGTCAGATACATGACGTCCGGCTTGAATTCCTTCAAGAGCTTGACGCCGGCGGCGAAGACGAATTCGGACAGTTCCGCCGAATAGACCTCCGGCACCGGACGGCCGAGCCAGGCGCTGGCATTGTCGATGCCATGCTCAGCCTTGGTGGTCGTGGCCGATTTCTCCGAGGAAAAGCAGATCGCCCGCCCCTCGTCGAAGGCAAGGCCGGAGCCGAGCAGCGCCCGCAGCTTGTCCTTGGCGGTCACCACGGCGACCCGGCAGCCAGCATCGTAGAAACCCTTGAACACGGTCGGCGCGCGCAGGAAGCGCGGATCGTTCATCATCACCTCTTCGCCGGTTTCCGGCTCATAGAGGTAGTTGCCGCAGATGCCATGCACCGCCGGCGGCCGGCCGGTGGCAATCGACAGGTTGTTCGGGTTGGTGAAGCTCGGGATCACCGAATGGGCGGTGCGCACGGTCCCGGTCTCGCGGATCCGCTTCAAGGTCGGCATCAGGCCGGCGGCGATGGCCTCGTCGAGATAGGCCGGCTCGCAGCCATCGAGACAGATGGCGATGGCCGGCACCTTCGGGCGCGGATAGGCGCGGCCGTTGACCTGGACGGGGAACTTGGTGATCTGGTTCATCGGATGGACTTCGCTTTGTTCGAAAGGATGGGGCGCTCAGGCAACGAGCTTGGTGCGTTCTTCAAGGGCGATGGTCGGCGGCACGGCGCTGGACACGCCCATTTCGGCCAGGCACTCGGCGACGGCGGCGACGACCTTGCGCATCACCGGCGGATCCATCCGGCCGATGCAGCCGACGCGGAAGCTTTCCACCACCGTCAGCTTGCCGGGATAGATGATGAAGCCCTTGGCCTTCATCCGCGCGTAGAAGTCGGCAAAGCCGAAGGCCGGGTCGGCCGGGGTGAAGAAGGTGACGATGATCGGCGACAGCCAGCGCTCGCTGAGCAGGGTCTCGAAGCCGAGCCCGCGCATGCCCTCCACCAGCGTATCGCGATTGGCGGTGTAGCGGGCCAGACGTCCGGCCACCCCGCCTTCCTCACGGTGCTGGCGCAGCGCCTCGATGAAAGCGGCGACCACATGGGTCGGCGGGGTAAAGCGCCACTGGCCGGTCTTTTCCATATGCACCCATTGGGCATGAACATCGAGGCTGAGCGAGGAGCTGACGCCCTTGGCCTCTTCCAGCGCGCTTCTACGGGCGATGACGAAGCCGAAGCCCGGCACGCCCTCGATGCATTTGTTGGCCGAGGACACCATCGCCTCGAAGGCGATCTCGCCCACCTCCAGCGGCACCGCGCCGAAGGCGCTCATGCTGTCGACCAGGAGCTTGCGCCCATGCGCGGCCACCGTATCGGCGATTTCCCTGACCGGATTGAGAATGCCGGAACTGGTTTCGCAATGAACGACGATCACATGGGTGATGGCCGGATCGGCCTCCAGCGCCCGGGCGACCTCCTCTCCGCGCGGCGGCAGATAGTCGCCCTTGTCGATCACCGCATAGGCGCGTCCCAGATAGTCCAGCGTCTGGGCGGTGCGCTGGCCATAGGCACCGTTGATCAGCACCAAGGCCTTGCCATCGCGCGGCAGGAAGCTGCCGAGCATCGCCTCCACCGCGAAGGTGCCGCTGCCCTGCACCGGCACGCAGTCGTAATCCTCGCCGCCCGGCCCGATCAGCGCCAGCAACTCGCGGCGGAGCTGCGCCGTCATGGCGCGGAAGTCATCGTCCCAGGAGCCCCAGTCGCGCAGCATGGCCTTCTTCACCTCGTGCGAGGTGGTGAGGGGACCGGGCGTCAGCAGGTAAGGTTCGCCGCACAGCGGCGCGGGCAGGACGGCCTGCGAGCAATCAGTCGACATCGGATCAAAGCCTCCAGGCAAAAGGGATCGGCCGGGACCTGTTCGGCAGCCGCCAGCTAAGGCACCCAAGGCGCCCGCACGGCCCGTACCCGTCCGGTCCAGACGCCGCCCAATCGGGCGACCCCTGTTGACCGCCCGATGATGCGAGGAAGCGAAATATTTGTAAAATCGCTATTTCAAATGGATTTGAACGATTTCACTTATACATAAAATCCGGCCGTCGCGGACCCGCGAGGTCAGCCCTCGGCGACCGCCAGCCGGCTTTCCAGAAGGTCGCCGCTCTGGCTGAGGATCGGGTAGGCGATGGTGGCGATCAGCGAGTTGATCTGCTTGTAATGGCGGATCGTTTCCAGATGGATTTCACTGGTCTCGATGGCATTGATGCTGCCCTCGCGCAGGCGTTTCAGGTGCCGGGCGCTGCTGTCCCGCTCCAGTTGCCGCAGCCGGTCCTTTTCCTCCACCAGCTGCCGCGCGGTCTCCCGGTCGCCGGAAACCAGCAGATTGAGCGCCAGTTGCAGGTTGGACAAGACCCGCTGATGCAGGTCGGTCAGCTCCCGCCAGCCATCCTCGGAGAACGCCAGCCGCCGGTCCCGCCGCTTTTCCGCCAGCGCCAGGAGGTCCTTGACGATGATATCGCCCACATGCTCCAGGCTGATCGCATGGCCGGTCAGCTCGAAGCAACGCTGCGCGTCGGCCTGATCGAGGCGGGAGCGGGCCAGTTCCGTGAGATAGGTCTTGATCTCCGCCTGCGCCCGGTCGAGGTCGTCATCCAGCGCCCGGGTGCGGGCGATCAGCGGCGCCGAGCCGCTCTCATAAAGCTCCATCACCGGCGCCAGCATCCGCTGCACTGTCTCGCCCATGCCCAGCAACTCGCGGGTCGCGCCGGCAATCGCCAGATGCGGCACCTTGAGGGCGCCGCGGTCGAGCGCGCTGATGCGGGTCTCCGGCAGCTCTTCCTTTTCCGCCGCTGCCAGGCCGATCACCCCTTCGATGACCCGGGCCATCGGGTGACAGAGCGGCAGGCCAATCAGCAACAGGGTTGCGTTGAACAGGAGATGGGCGTTGACGATCTGCGCTGCGGCACTCGCGCCGAGCAGGTCGAGCGGCGGCGCCACGGTGACGAGCAGGAAGAGGGCCGCCAGCGAACCGCCGCCACGAAACACCATGTTGCCGATGACGATGCGCCGCGCCTCGATCGACGCGCCCCGGGTCAGCCCGAGGGCGATCAGCCCACCGCCGAAATTGGCGCCCAACGCCAGCGCGATGCCCAGATCGGCGGGCAACACGTTCTGCGCCGCCAGCGTCATGAACAGGAGGATCGCCCCGACGCTGGAATGCACCGCCCAGGTGAACAGCGCGCCGAGCAGGAAAGCGGTCAGGAAGTCGCCCGACAGATAGTCGACCACGAGGGCGAAGAAGGTGCCTTCGCGCAAGGGCGCCGTCGCCTCGCCCATCAACCGCAGGGACAACAGGATCAGGGCGATACCGACGAGAATGCGGCCGCTCTGGCGCTGTTCGCGGCTGCGTCCGTTGAGAAACAGCGCACCGCCGACGACCAGACAGATCGGCATCAGCCAGGAGATGTCATAAGCCAGAATGCGCACCACCAGCGCCGAGCCGAGATCCGCCCCCAGCATCAACGACAGCCCCACCGGCAAGCCCAGCAGGCCGCTGGCGGCGAAGCCGGCGCCCAGAACCGCCACGGCGGTGGAGCTTTGCAGCACCACGGCGGCGATGGTTCCACTGGCGGCCGCCTTCACCGCGCCAGTGCGGGCCCGGCCGATGGCCCGGCGCAATCCAGCCCCGTGTGCCCGCTCCACTCCGGTCCGCACCATCCGGACCGCGAAGAGCAGCAACGTAACGGCACCCGCCAAATGCAGCAGCATCAACGATACGGTCATGTTTCTGTCCTTCTTGCTTCAACCGCCGACCCGGGAATCGCCACGCCCCCGCCGCGCGGGTCGCGGGCAGGTTTCTCCGGTCGAATCGTCCAATATCACCCAGGATTGCGGTGGCTTTGCGACCTCCCGGGGCACTACACCCCGCCGGTCCGCGAAACCGGTGACACGCCCGCATGGGCGACCCTAACCGCTACATATGACAATCGGATCGGCCTTCCGCCGATCTGCCGCGCGCACCCACCTCGCAGATGCGCGCGGCGCTACTCTAGTGCCCGTCCCGCCGGCGCCAGACACTGGTTCGGCGCAGCAGGGAGCCGGTCGCCACCACCTGAACGAGCTTCACGCACACCGACGTCAGCACGATCATGATGGCCATCGCCGCCGCCGGCGCCTGATCGCCGACGTCATCCATGTTCAGGACGGCGATGGAGGCCAGTTTCGTATCCGGCGCATACAGGAACACCGCCGCCGAGACGGTCGTCATCGCATTCAGGAAAAGATAGATCGCCACGTCGATAATCAAGGGCAGGCAGATCGGCACATGCACCCGCCACATGGTCTTGTAGGCCGGCACCTTGAGCGAGGCGGAGACCGCTTCGAACTCCCGATCCACCTGCTTCAGCGCGGTGACGAAGGACAGGTGCGAGACCGTGTAGAAATGCACCACCGTCGACAGCACCAGGATCGCCATCGTGCCGTAGAACCCGCTCAGCGGATTGAGCGGATTGGAGAAGAAGAACACATAGGCAAGACCCAGCACCAGGCCGGGCACCGCCATCGGGATCATCGCCAGCATGTGCAGCAGACCGCGGGCAAACGGCAGCCCGTCCGACTTCTCGACGAAATAGGCGCCGAGGAAGATCACGCTGGTGCCGATCACCGCCGTCCAGGCGGCCATTTCCAGCGAATTGGTGAAGGAGGCCCAGCCGTTCGGGTCGATGGCGTTGAAGTCGTAATGCACCAGCGACAGGGTCAGATTGTACGGCCAGTAGGTCACCAGCGAGGCGAACACCGCCGTGCCGATGATGCCAATCAGGAACACCGCGACCAGCGAGCAAAAGGCGAGGAAGGCCCGGTCGCGGGTCTTGTTCGGCACCGGCACGTAAGGCACCGCCCGCGCCGAAAGCTGCGCCACCTGCTTGCGCCGCACGATCCGGTCGACGGAAAACGAGATGATCGCGGGGAACAGGAGGATCAGGCCGACGACGGCGCCCATGGAAAAGCTCTGCTGGCCGACCACCTGCTTGTAGATATCCGTCGCCAGAACATTGAAGTTGCCGCCAATCACCTTGGGCACGCCGAAATCGGTGATCGTCAGGGTGAAGACGACGAAGCCGGCGCTGATCAGCCCGTAGCGCGCGCCGGGAATGGTGATGGTCCAGAACGCCCGCCAGCGCGAGGTGCCCATCGCCTCCGCCGCCTCGTAGAGCCGCGCATCGGCGGTCGACAGCGCCGTTACCATGATCATCAGCACATGGGGAAACACATAGAAGGTGATGCCGAGCACGATGCCGATCGGCCCGTAGATCGAGTTGCCGAACAACAGCCCCTTGATCATCCCCTGATTGCCGAACAGATAGATCAGCGCAATCGCCGACAGCAGCGACGGCGCCAGGATCGGGATCATGGCAATCGCCCGGAACAGGCCGCGCCCGGGCATGCAGGTCCGGGTCAGCGCATAGGCGTAGCCGAAGGCGAGAAGACAGGCGAGAACCGTGACCACCAGGGCGATCTCGACCGAGTTGAAGATCGACTGGATCAACCCGGCGGACGAGAAGTACTTGGCGAAGTTGGCGAGCCCGACATAGGCGCCGAAGTCATCCTGTAGGCTCTTGATGAAGATCGTCGCCAGCGGCGCGGCGACGAAGACGATGAGCAGCCCGACGCCCGCCAGCAGTCCCAGCGTCGACACCAGACGGCCGCCGTCGATCGGCGCCCGCCCGGCAAAAGCGGTGCTGTCGGCTGCGCTCATGCCCCGGCCTCCGCCGCCGGCTGCGCCCGCCCGCCGGCGGTGCGTTCATCGCCGGGATAGACGCACAGCCGGTCTCTTGGCAGGGAAAACGGCAGCGTGCTGCCTTCGCTGATGCCGAAATCGCGCAGGATGTTGGCGGAAAGATCGGCGTCGAAGGCTTCCCCCTCAAAACCGTCGACCCGCACCCGTGCCCGGCTGAAGGAGCCGAGGAAGTCGATGCTCTCCACATAGCCGAGGAAGCGGTTTTCCGCCGTCTCTTCCAGCCCGCGGAACACCACGTCCTCGGGCCGGAAGCTGACCAGCACCTCGCTGGCCCGGTCCGGCACCTGGGCCGTGTCGAGCGACAGGGCCTGTTCGCCGATGCGCACCGAACCGTCCGCGCCGATGCGGCCACGCAACAGGTTCATGTGCCCGACGAAATCGGCGACGAAGGCGCTTTGCGGGCGGGAATAGACCTCCATCGGCGTGCCGACCTGCTCGATCTTGCCCTTGCTCATGACAACGACGATATCGGCGAGCGCCAGCGCCTCCTCCTGGTCGTGGGTCACCATCACGGTGGTGACGCCAAGCCGGCGCTGCAGGTCCTTCATCTCGTGGCGCAGATCCACCCGCACCTTGGCATCGAGCGCGCTCAACGGCTCATCGAGCAGCAACAGGCCCGGCTGCATCGCCAGCGCCCGCGCCAGTGCCACCCGCTGCTGTTCGCCGCCCGACAGCGCCGCCGGATACTTGCGCCCCGAGGTGGGCAGATGCACCAGTTCCAGGAGCTCCTGCACCCGCTTGGCGATTTCCGCCTTGGGCAGACCCTGATTGACCAGGCCATAGCCGACATTGGCGTTGACGGTGAGATTGGGAAACAGGGAATAGGACTGAAAGACGATGCCGAAATCGCGCTGCGAGGGCGGCAGGTTGGAGATATCCCGCCCGTCCTGGACGATCCGCCCCGAGGACTGGCGCTCCAGGCCGGCGATCGACCGCAGCAAGGTGGTCTTGCCGCAGCCCGAGGGGCCGAGGAAGCAGACGAACGAGCCGCGCTCGATCGTCAGCGAGATATCGGCAAGGGCCGAGAAGTCGCCGAAGCGCTTGCAGACGTCCCGGATTTCAAGAAACACATCGCTCTCCGCTGCCTCGGGTTCGGGCGACAGGCGCGCCGACTGGGCAAGGGCCGGGCGTTTCGCTGCCATGTTCATGACCGGCGATCCTTCCGAGCTGATTGGAAAGAAGGAAGAAGTCCGGCCGGACGCGCCGGCCGGTCTCGCTGATGTGCCGCTTATTTCGGCGCGGACTTCGAGCCGTAGCGCTTTTCCCACTCTTCAAGGATACGCTTGCGGTTTTCAGCCGCCCAGCCGAAATCGTTGTCGATCATCTTGTCCTGGATGTTCTCCGGGAAGTTATCGACCGGCTTGGCGATGCCCGGCATGGCCACCACCGCATAGGCCTCGTTGTACATCCGGTTGGCCTTTTCGGTAACGGACCAATCGGCGAAGGCCTTGGCGCCGGCCTTGTTCTTGGCCGTCTTCATGATGCCGAAGCTCTCAAGGTCCCAGCCGAGCCCCTCGGACGGGGCGATCACCGCCACCGGCGCGCCGTCGCTCTTGAGCTGTGCGCCCTTGTAGGCGAAGGAGACGCCGATCGGATATTCGCCGCGCCCGGCCATCTTGCACGGGGCGGAGCCGGAATGGGTGTAGATGCCGATGTTTTCGTGCAAGCCGTCCATGTAGGACCAGGCCATGTCCTCGCCCCAGATCTGCATCCAGCTCGACACATCGAGGAACCCGGTGCCCGAAGAGGCCGGGTTCGGCATGACGATATGACCCTTGTAGACCGGCTTCAGCAGATCCTGCCAGCTCGTCGGCATCGGCAGGCCCTTGGCCTCCGCCTCATAGGTGTTGACGCAGAGCGAAGCCACCCAGGCGCGCTGGCCGACCCAGCGCGGCGGCGACTGCTTGTCCATCAGCGCCGGCGACAGCTTGTCGACCCCGGCCGGTGCGTAGCCCTCCAGAAGGCCCCGGTCGGCCATCATCAGAAGGCTGGTGGC
Organism: Stappia indica; assembly: GCF_020177335.1. Taxonomy (GTDB): domain Bacteria; phylum Pseudomonadota; class Alphaproteobacteria; order Rhizobiales; family Stappiaceae; genus Stappia; species Stappia indica_B. The sequence goes on from NZ_JAIVMG010000004.1 coordinate 89,115, forward strand.
GGCAAGACCCCAGACGATATCCGCCGGCGAGTTCTCCCCCTCCGCCAGCAGCTTCGCCGTGATCACGCCGGTGGAATCGCGCACCCACTGGATTTCATAGTCCGGGTTGTCCGCCTCGAAGGCTTCGGCAAACCCGGTCAGCTCCTCCGGTTCGACCGCCGTGTAGACCGTGATCTTCTCCCGCGCCGCGGCCGCCTCGATGCCAATGGCGAGCGTGGCGACCGCGGCGAATCCTGCAATGCGGCCAAAGGTCTGTGCTACCGTTCCCATATAAGTCTCCATCCGCGAAGGTGATCGGTTCACTCGCCGCCCGGCAGGTTGTTTTGTCGTTTTGCCGGTGCGACTGGGCGCAAACCTTACGCTACAAGGAAACGATTGGCGAAGCCCATAAGTCAAATCGCTAATTTCGATACGACGTATCGCATGAATTAATATAAAAGACATCTGTGCGCCGAGCGCGCCTGTCTTGTCCAGGTGTTTGCCGGCATGAGAAATCGAGGACCCGGAATGCGGTATGTGCAGTTGCGCGCCTTTCACAACGTCGCCATGGCCGGCGGCTTTTCCAAGGCGGCGGATGTCCTCGGGCTGACCCAGCCGGCGGTCTCCGACCAGGTGCGCAAGCTGGAGGAAGAGTATGACATCGCGCTGTTTTACCGGAACAAGCGCCAGGTCTCGTTGACCGATACCGGACACGGGCTGCTGGAGATCACCCGGCGCATGTTCGATACGGAAAACCAGGCGATGGAGTTCTTGTCCGAGGCGCGGGACCTGCGCACCGGCAGCTTGCGCATCATCGCCGACAGCGCCCTTCACCTCCTGCATCTGCTGCCGCCGTTCAAGCAGCGCTATCCGGGCATCGAGATTTCCATTCGCAGCGGCAACACCGAAACCGTGCTCAAGGCGCTTGGCGACTATGCCGCCGATGTGGGCGTGCTCGGCGAGATGATCGAGCGTCCCGGCTTCAAGGCCAGGACCCTGGGCAGCGAACCGCTGATCGCCTTTGTCGCCCGCTCCCACCCCTGGAGCCAGCGGAGCGGGGCGACCCTTGCCGAAATCTGCTCCCAGCCGCTGATCCTGCGCGAGAACGGCTCCAAGACCCGGCAGAAGTTCGAGGATGAGGTGCACCGGCGTGGCCTGCCCCTGCAGATCGCCATCGAGGCGGAGGGGCGCGAGGCCGTGCGCGAGATCGTCGCCACCGGCCTTGGCGTCGGCGTCGTCTCCCAGGCCGAGTTCGGCCACGATCCGCGGCTGGCGATCATCCCGATCCTGGATGCCGACATGCACATGGAAGAAGCCCTGCTCTGCCTCAGCGAGCGCGCCCAGGCCAAGCTGATTTCCGCCTTCTTCGAAATCGCCGCCGAAAGCCGGACGGACGAACAGCCCACCGGCTGACGCAAGGCCCGCCCCCACTTCATGCCTTGATCCGGGCGCCGCGCGGGTCATAGGCCGGGCGAAGGGATGCGGTTGCCGGATAGCGCTGGCCGGCGATATCGACCTCCCATGTGCCGTCCGCGACATGGGCCGCATCGACACCGCCTTCGGCCCGCACCATCGCCAGCGCCACCGGCCCGCCGAGGGAGAAGCCATAGGCGGCGGAGCGCAGATCGCCCACCGGCTCTCCATTGCGCAGCACCAGTTCCCCGCCCCAGGCCACCGCCTGCGGATCGCCGACCACCAATTGCACGACCCGCCGGCGGGGCGGTGTCCCGCGACGCTCCAGCAGCGCCTCCCGGCCGATGAAGCCGCCAGGCTTGTCGAAATCGACGGCAAACGCGAGGCCGGCCTCGAACGGGGTGACATCCGGGTCGAGTTCCCGCCCCCAGGCCCGATAGCCCTTTTCCAGCCTCAGCCCCTCCAGCGCGTAGTAACCCGCGTCCCGCAGCCCGAGATCGGCACCGGCCTCGAACAGCGCGTCATAGACCCCGGCGGCGAATTCCGCCGGCACGTAGAGCTCAAAGCCAAGCTCGCCCACATAGGTCATGCGGTTGGCCAGCACCGTGGCATGGCCGAGATCGATCTCCCGGTGGCTGGCGAAGGGAAAGGCGTCACTGCCCAGATCCGCATCGGTCAGCCGGGAAAGCAGGGTGCGCGCCTGCGGCCCCATCACACTGAGGACCGCATGGGCGGAGGTGACATCGGTGAGCACCGCTGCGGCGCCTTCCGGGATCTGCCGGCGGATCCAGTCCGCATCCCGCACCGGCTGCGCGGTGCCGGTCACGATCAGGAAGCTGTCCGGCCCGCGCCGCATCACCGTCAGATCGCTTTCATAGCCACCGCGCGCATTGAAGAGCCCGGTGTAGACCGAGCGCCCCACCGGCACGTCCACATTGGCCCCGCAGATCCGGTTCAGCACCGTCACCGCGTCCTTGCCCTGAAACAGGAACTTGGCGAAGGAGGTCTGGTCGAACACCGCCACGGCCTCGCGCACGGCCCTGTGCTCGCGGCCCACCGCCTCGAACCAGTTCTGCCGACCGAAGGAATAGCGGGTCGCCCGCTCCTCCCCCGGCCCGGCGAACCAGTTGGCCCGCTCCCAGCCCATCTTCGAGCCGAACACCGCGCCCTTTGCCGCCAGCCGGTCATAGAGCGGCGATTTGCGCAAGGGGCGGGCGGTCTCCAGCTCCCGGTTCGGCCAGGGCATGGCGTAATGCAGGCCGAGCGTCTCCTTCACCCGGTCATGCAGCCAGCGCGGGTTGTTGTTGAACCGGCCGAAGCGGCGGATGTCGACCGGCCACAAGTCCTGGGTCGGCGCGCCGTTGACGATCCATTCGGCCAGCGCCATGCCGGCCCCGCCGGCGCTGGCGATGCCCATGGAGTTGAACCCGGCGCCGACGAAGAAATTACGCAAGGACGGCGCCTCGCCGAGAATGAAATTGTTGTCCGGCGTGAAGCTCTCCGGCCCGTTGTAGAACTGGCGGATTTCCGCCTTCTCCAGATCCGGGACCCGCTGCAGCGCGTTTTCCATCAGGATCTGGAACTGGTCCCAGTCGTCCGGCAGGAGCTGGAAGACGAAATCGTCGGGAATGCCTTCCATGCCCCAGGGCTTGGCCTCTGGCTCGAAGCCGCCCATGACGAGGCCGCCAACCTCTTCCTTGAAATAGATATAGCCGTCCGGATCGCGCATCACCGGCAGGTCCGGATGAACCCCGGCCATCTTGCCGGTGACGATATACATGTGCTCGGCCGAATGCAGCGGTACGTCGACGCCGCACATCGCTCCGACCTTGCGCGCCCATTGCCCGGCACAATTGACCACCGTCCGGGCGGTGATCGCCCCGTGATCGGTCTCAACGCCGGTGACCGCGCCCTTCGCCGTCGTCACGCCGGTGACCCGCACACCCTCGATGATCCGCGCGCCGCCCTGGCGCGCGCCCCGCGCCAGCGACTGGGTGAGGTCGGTCGGGTTGGCCTTGCCATCGCCCGGCAGCCACACCGCGCCAACCAGATCCTCCGTCGCCATCACCGGCCAGAGCGCGCCCGCTTCCGCCGGGCTCAGCACCTCGATCTCCACCCCTTGCGCCCGGGCAGAGGCGGCGGTGCGCCGCAGCACCGTCATCCGTTCCGCGCTGCGGGCAACGGTCAACGAGCCGCAGTTCTTCCAGCCGGTGGCAAGTCCGGTCTCCGCCTCCAGCCCGGCATACAGCTCGGTGGAGGCGCGGATCAGCCGGGTCATGCTCTCATGCGAGCGCAACTGGCCGACAAGGCCGGCCGCGTGCCAGGTGGTGCCGCCCGAGAGCTTGCCCTGTTCCAGCAGCACCACATCCCGCTTGCCGAGCTTCGTCAGGTGATAGGCGAGACTGGCGCCGACGATGCCGCCGCCAATGATGACGATTTCCGCCTGGGAGGGAACGGGTGCTGGCGACATGGCAGGGCTCCGATGCAGGTGATCCAACGGGATCAAGACAGATCACGCTTTGCAAAACTTTGCAAATATTTTCGTTATTTTGCAAAATTCGTGATATACCGGATTTGCCAACCGCGGCCTTCGGCGACCAGTCTCCGCGCGATGAAACCAGACAGGATCCTTGTTCAGGTGAGCGACACATCCCCTTTTCCCGCCGAGCACCGCCGGGCCTTGATCCTGGAGGAGCTGGACCGTCATCAGGCGGTGACGATCCGCGCCCTCAGCGACCGGCTTGGCGTCTCCCGCGAGACCCTGCGCAAGGACATCGCCCTCTTGGCCGAGGCCAATTGCCTGCGCCAGGTGCGCGGCGGCGCGGTGATCGCCGATGCGCAGGAACCGCCAGTGGAGGAGCGCACCCAGACCAACCCGGAGGGCAAACGGGCGATGGCCCGCCATGCCGCCGGCCTCGTTGCCGACAACGCCTCGGTGCTGATCGATTCCGGCACCAGCACCCGGATGCTGGCCGAGCTGCTGGCCCGGCGCAGCGGCCTCAGCATCTTCACCAACGATCTGCGCATCGCCCTTGATCTCAGGGCCAGCGCCCGCGCCGTGCATGTGCTGGGCGGACAACTCGGCACGGATGAGGAAGCGACCCAGGGGCTCGATGCCATCGACATGCTGCGCGGCTACACCGTCGACATTGCCTTTGTCGGCGTTGGCGGGCTCAGCGCCGACCGGCTGGTGTCCGACTTCAGCCGAGATGGCGCCGCCCTGCGCTGTGCCATGCTCGCCGCTGCCCGCCGCCCCGTGCTGCTGGCCGACCACAGCAAGATCGACCGGCCCGCCCCCGTCCGGCTGACCGATATCCCCACAGGGACCCGGCTGATCACCGACCGGCCGCCCACCCCGCCTCTGACCCAGGCGCTGGAGAGCGCCGGAATGACCCTCGATATCGCCCCCGACATCACCTGACCACACACCCGAAAGCAGCAAGACCGGGAGGAATGGGGTCGGGACCGCAAGTCATTGGACGTCCGCCCCCGCCGGGGCTATGACCGAAGACAAGATCATTCCCAGTGGTGAGCGACTTCATGACCGGCCCTCTTTCCCATCTGCGTGTTCTCGACCTGTCGCGGGTTCTTGCCGGACCCTGGTCCACCCAGGCGCTCGCCGACATGGGCGCCGAGGTGATCAAGATCGAACGGCCCGGCGCCGGCGACGACACCCGGGGCTGGGGCCCTCCCTTCCTCAAGGACGCGGACGGCAACGAGACCCGGGAAAGCGCCTATTTCCTCTCCGCCAACCGGGGCAAGAAATCGGTCGCCGTCGACCTCTCGCGCGAGGAAGGCCGGCACCTGGTGCTGGAGATCGCCAAGCGCTCCGACATTCTGGTGGAGAATTACAAGCTCGGCGGGCTGAAGAAATACGGGCTCGACTATGACAGCCTGAAAGAGGTCAATCCGCGCCTGATCTATTGCTCGATCACCGGCTTCGGTCAGACCGGCCCCTATGCCGCCCGCGCCGGCTACGATTTCATGATCCAGGGCATGGGCGGGCTGATGTCGGTCACCGGCGAGGCCGACGGCCGGCCCGGCGGCGGACCGCAGAAGGTCGGCGTCGCCCTGACCGACATTCTCACCGGGCTTTACGCCACCATCGGCATTCTCGGCGCGCTCGCCGAGCGTGAGCGCTCCGGTGAAGGCCAGCACATCGACCTGGCGCTGTTCGATGTTCAGGTCGCCGCCCTTGCCAACCAGTCGCTCAACTATCTGGTGTCCGGCACCGCCCCCGTGCGGCTGGGCAATGCCCATCCCAACATCGTGCCCTATCAGGCGTTCGAGACCGCCGATGGCCATCTCATTCTCGCCGTCGGCAATGACGGGCAGTTCGCCCGCTTCTGCGAGATCGCCGGCCGGCCGGAACTGGCCACCGATCCGCGCTACCTCAGCAATCAGGCGCGGGTCGCCAACCGGGACACCCTGGTGCCGCAGATCGCCGAGATGCTGACCAAGCGCACCACCGCCGACTGGATCGCCGCGCTGGAAACCGCCGGCGTTCCTTGCGGCCCGATCAATACCATCGCCGAGGTGTTCCAGGAGCCGCAGGCGCTGGCGCGCGGCCTCGCCACCCAGATGGCCCACGCCAGTGGCGCCACCGCGCCCGGTGTCGCCAGCCCCTTGCGCTTCTCCCGCACGCCGGTGAACGACAAGGTCGCCCCGCCGATGCTCGGCCAGCACACCCGCCAGGTTCTCGCCGAGGTGCTTGGGCTCAGCGAGACGGAAATCGGTGCTCACGAGGCCGAGGGCACCGTCGCCGCTGGGTAGCCCGCCGCCGACCAGGTTGCACTGCAAGATTTCTGTGCAATTTTTCGCTGCAGCGCAAAATTCTGCGGCGCAGCCGGGCACGCCGCCCTTCCCTCCGGCGTGCCCGTCGGCCTGCGGGCTTTCGAACCAAGCCATTCAATTAATTTGACAATTCCCGCCGATAAACATTTCCCCTGCATCTGGCATGCATCTTGAAGTCCCCTCTTGTCATGCCGGTGACGGCGACATGAGACAGGGGGACAGCGATGACTGCGGCGGTATTGAAGACAACGGCGGGCCTGGCGCTTGCGGCACTTCTGGCGACGGCAACGCCCCAGGGCCTGCGCGCCGAGGACACCATCAAGATCGGCATCCTGCATTCGCTTTCGGGAACCATGGCGATTTCCGAGACGACCCTGAAGGATGCCGTGCTGATGCTGATCGAGGAGCAGAACCGCAAGGGCGGCGTGCTCGGCAAGAAGCTGGAGGCGGTGGTTGTCGATCCGGCCTCCGACTGGCCGCTGTTCGCCGAAAAGGCGCGGGAGCTGATCGAGGTCGAGAAGGTCGCCGCCGTCTTCGGCTGCTGGACCTCCGTATCGCGCAAATCGGTGCTGCCGGTGTTCGAGGAGCTGAACGGGCTGCTGTTCTACCCGCTCCAGTATGAGGGCGAGGAAAGCCAGCGCAACGTGTTCTACACCGGCGCGGCGCCGAACCAGCAGGCGATCCCCGCCGTCGAATACCTGATGCAGGAGGAAGGGGTGGAACGCTGGGTGCTGGCCGGCACCGACTATGTCTATCCGCGCACCACCAACAAGATCCTGGAGACCTACCTGAAGTCCAAGGGCGTTGCCGCCGAGGACATCATGATCAGCTACACCCCGTTCGGCCACAGCGACTGGCAGACCATCGTCGCCGATATCAAGGCCTTCGGCTCGGCCGGCAAGAAGACCGCCGTGGTCTCCACCATCAATGGCGATGCCAATGTCCCCTTCTACAAGGAGCTGGGCAATGCCGGCATCAAGGCGGAGGACATTCCGGTCATCGCCTTTTCCGTCGGCGAGGAGGAACTGGCCGGGCTCGACACCGGCCCGCTGGTCGGCCATCTCGCCGCCTGGAACTACTTCCAGTCGGTCGACACGGAAGCGAACGCCGCCTTCGTCGAGACCTGGCGCGCCTTCACCGGCGACGGCGAACGGGTCACCAACGATCCGATGGAGGCCCATTACCTCGGCTTCAACATGTGGGTGAAGGCGGTGGAGAAGGCCGGCAGCACCGAACCGGATGCGGTGATCGACGCCATCGTCGGCGTCACCGTGCCCAACCTCAGCGGCGGCTATTCGGCGATGATGCCGAACCACCACATCACCAAGCCGGTGCTGATCGGCGAGATCCAGGACGATGGCCAGTTCGAGACAGTCTGGGAAACGCCCGGGCTCGTGGTCGGCGATGCCTGGTCCGATTATCTGGACGGCTCCAGGGACCTGATCGCCGATTGGCGCCCGCCGATGGCCTGCGGAAACTTCAACACCGCAACGGGTAAGTGCGGCGGTTCGGGCAGCTGACAGGCGCCTGACCTTCGCATCCAGAGGGAGGGGGGCGGACAATGTATCCGCCTCCCCCGACCTTGCCTCGCGCTGCGCTCAACGCCGGCGCCGCCGCATCGGCTCCGCCCGCACCCAAGTCGTCCAGAGGTCCCATGATCCGAGCTTGCCTTTTGCCTCCGGCCCAGGCGATCCCCGCCCTTCGTGCCCTGCTGCTCCTCGCCCTCGTGCTGGGCGCCTCCCTTGCCGGCAGCCTGGCCCGCGCCGAGGAAAGCGCCGATCTGCGCGCGGCCATCGCCGCATTGGCGAAGGGTTCCTTTGCTGAGACCGAGAAACGGATCGCCGCGCTCGCCGCCCTTGGCGATGCCCGTGCCGTCCCGGCGCTGGAAGCGCTCGCTGGCGGAGATCTTTACCGCCGCGAGGCCGATGGCGCGGTCTTCATCGCCCGCAGCGCCGGCGGCGGCTATCGGCTCACCGAACCGCTGAGCTTGCAAGACGTCGGCACCGCCGGACGCCGCGAGGTCAAGAAGATCCGCGTCAACAACCGGCTGCGGCGGACAATCCGCGCCGCCCTTGGCGCCCTCACCTTGAGCGCGTCCGATCCGGCCCGACGACTTGCGGCCGCCAAAGCGATCCTCAAGACCCGCGATGGGGAAGCGGTCGAAGCGCTGGACCAGGCACTTGCCCGCGAGACCGATCCTCAGGTGGCCGCCGTCATGCAGGCCGCACGGGCGGCGGCGGTGCTGGCCTCCGACCGCAGCGCCGAGGAAAAGAGCGCGGCCATCGACCTGCTCGCCGCCCGCGGCGACCGCGAGGCCATGGCAATTGTCGCAAGCATCGCCACCGCCGGGGACGCGCCCCTTGCGGCGCAGGCCAAGGCTGCCGTCGCCCGCATGGAACGAAGCCAGGCGCTGTGGGATGTCGCCCGCAACATCTGGTACGGCCTGTCGCTCGGCTCGGTGCTGCTGCTGGCGGCCATCGGCCTTGCCATCACCTTCGGCGTGATGGGGGTCATCAACATGGCCCATGGCGAGATGGTGATGCTCGGCGCCTACACCGCCTTCATGGTGCAGGGCCTTTTCGGCGCGCTCGCGCCGGGGCTGATCGACTATGCCCTGGTGGTCGCCCTGCCCGCCGCCTTCCTCGTCACCGGCCTTGTCGGCATCGCCATCGAGCGCGGCGTGATCCGCTTTCTCCATGCCCGGCCGCTGGAAACCCTGCTTGCCACCTGGGGGGTGTCTCTGATCCTGCAACAGGGGGTGCGCACCCTCTTCGGCCCGACCAACCGGGAGGTCGGCAGCCCCTCCTTCATGTCCGGCGCCTTCGAACTCGGCCAGCTGACCATCACCTACAACCGGCTGTGGATCCTCGTCTTCTCGCTCACCCTGTTCGCCGCGCTGATCGCGGCGATGAGGAAGACCCGCTTCGGCCTGACCATCCGCGCCGTCACCCAGAACCGGCGCATGGCCGCCTCCATGGGCATCCGCACGCCGCTGGTCGACGCGCTCACCTTCGGGCTCGGCTCCGGCATCGCCGGCATTGCCGGCGTCGCCCTGTCGCAGATCGACAATGTGTCGCCCAACCTCGGCCAATCCTACATCATCGACAGCTTCATGGTGGTGGTGTTCGGCGGGGTCGGCAATCTCTGGGGGACCCTGCTCGGGGCCATGAGCCTTGGCATCGCCAACAAGTTCCTGGAGCCCTTCGCCGGCGCCGTGCTGGCCAAGATCCTGGTCCTCGTCTTCCTCATCCTGTTCATCCAGAAGCGCCCGCGCGGCCTGTTCGCCCTCAAGGGGCGGGCGGTGGAGGCATGACGCGCGCACGCGGCAAAACGCCAGAAAGGCCGGCCCCATGACACGACGGTTCTTCACCCATGGCATGACCCGGGGCAGCTGGGTCTTCCTGGCGCTGCTGGCGGCGGCCGGTGTGCTCGTTCCGGCTCTGAACCTCGGCCTCCCCGCAGGGCACCCCCTGCACATGCCGACCTATGCGGTGACGCTTTCCGGCAAGTACCTGACCTATGCGCTGCTGGCGCTGGCGCTCGATCTGGTCTGGGGCTATTGCGGCATCCTCTCCCTTGGCCATGCCGCCTTCTTCGCCCTTGGCGGCTATGCCATGGGCATGTACCTGATGCGGCAGATCGGCCCGCGCGGCGTCTATGGCGATCCGCTGTTGCCGGATTTCATGGTCTTCCTCGACTGGCAGGAACTGCCCTGGTACTGGCTCGGCTTCGACGCCTTTCCCGTCGCCCTGGCGATGGCGCTTGTTGTCCCCGGCCTCCTCGCCTTCGTCTTCGGCTGGTTCGCCTTTCGCGCCCGCGTCGGCGGCGTCTACCTGTCGATCATCACCCAGGCGATGACCTACGCGCTGCTGCTGGCGTTCTTCCGCAACGACATGGGCTTTGGCGGCAACAACGGCCTGACCGATTTCAAGGAGATTCTCGGCTTCGACCTGCAGTCCGATGCGACCCGCGCCGGGCTGTTCGCCGCCTCGGCGCTCGCCCTCGGCCTTGCCTTCGTGCTGTGCGTCGCCATCACCTCCTCAAGGCTCGGCAAGGTGCTGGTTGCCGTGCGCGACGCGGAAAGCCGCACCCGTTTCCTCGGCTATCGGGTCGAGCACTACAAGCTGTTCGTCTGGACCGTTTCGGCGATGATGGCCGGGCTCGCCGGCGCCCTCTACGTGCCCCAGGTCGGCATCATCAACCCGGGCGAATTCGCCCCGGCCAACTCCATCGAGGCGGTGATCTGGGTGGCCATCGGCGGGCGCGGCACGCTGGTCGGCCCGGTCCTTGGCGCCGGCCTGGTGAATTTCGCCAAGAGCTGGTTCACCGCCGCCCTGCCCGAACTCTGGCTCTTCGCCCTCGGCGCGCTGTTCATCGCCGTGACCCTGTTCCTGCCCAAGGGCCTTGTCGGCAGCCTGCCTCGCTTGTGGGCCAACGCCACCAGCGCCCGATCCAAGGCCCCGCCTGACGCGCGCACCAAGGCGCCGGCGGCGGCGGAGTAGGAGAATGACCATGCCCCACCATGCCCCCCCAACCATGCCCGGCCAGCCCGATCCTCACCGGCATGACACCCTGCTCTATCTCGACGGGGTCAGTGTCGCCTTCGACGGCTTCCAGGCGCTGAACAACCTCTCAATGGTGGTCGCGCGCACGGAGATGCGCGCGGTCATCGGCCCGAACGGCGCCGGCAAGACCACCATGATGGATGTCATCACCGGCAAGACCCGGCCCGACAGCGGCACCCTGCGCTTCGGCGAGACCATCGACCTCACCCGCCATGACGAAGCGGACATCGCCGGCTTCGGCATTGGCCGCAAGTTCCAGAAACCGACCGTGTTCGAAAGCCACACGGTGGAGGACAACCTGGCGCTGGCGCTGAAGGGCCGGCGCGGCCCCTTCGCCGCCCTGTTCCATGTGACAGGCGATGACGAACGCCAGCGCATCGACGACCTGCTGTCGCTGATCCGCCTGGCGCACCTGCGGGCCGCGCCGGCCGGCGGGCTCAGCCATGGCCAGAAGCAATGGCTGGAGATCGGCATGCTGCTGGCCCAGGACCCGCAGCTTCTCCTGATCGACGAACCCGCCGCCGGCATGACCGATGCGGAAACGGCGGCCACCGCCGAGCTGTTGCGCGACATCGCCCGGACCCACTCGGTGGTGGTGGTCGAACATGACATGGCGTTCGTGCGGGCGCTCGATGTCAAGGTGACCGTGCTGCACGAGGGATCGGTGCTGGCCGAAGGCTCGCTCGACCATGTCTCAGCAAACCGGAAGGTGATCGATGTCTATCTCGGACGCTAGCGGACACCGGCCCGACCCGAGGGCCATGGGCACATTGACCGTCGAGGCCATCGACCTCTCCTATGGCGCTGCGCAAGCGCTGAAGGGCGTCAGCCTTCAGGCCGAGCCCGGCCGGATCACCTGTCTGATGGGCCGCAACGGCGTTGGCAAGACCTCCACCTTGCGCGCCATTGCCGGCCAGCAGCCGATTTCCGGCGGCCGCATCCTCTGGCGCGGCGCGGATATCGCGCACCTGCCCGCCCATCGGCGGGCGCGGCAGGGCATTGCCCTGGTGCCGCAGGGGCGCGACATCTTCCCCCAGCTCACCGTTCGCGAGAACCTGGAGACCGGTTTCGCCCCGCTCCCACGGGCCAGCCGGTTCATTCCCGATACCGTGTTCGAGCTGTTTCCGATCCTTGCCGACATGCTGCACCGGCGCGGCGGCGACCTTTCCGGCGGACAGCAACAGCAACTGGCGATCGGCCGGGCGATGGTCATGCGGCCATCGCTGCTGCTGCTCGACGAGCCGACGGAAGGCATCCAGCCGTCCGTGATCAAGGACATCGGCCGGGCGATTTCCTATCTGCGCGAAACCGGCGAGATGGCGATCCTGCTGGTGGAACAGTATTTCGAGTTCGCCCGCGATCTCGCCGACCGGTTCGCGGTGATGGATCGGGGCACCATCGTCCTTTCCGGCGAGAAATCCGATCTGGACGAACAGGCGGTGCGCGCCCATCTCACTGTCTGATCGAATCACTGTCTGATCGAACGGCAGTGCCGCCCGCCCCGTCAGCCCCGGCCGATATAGGGCATCGCGGTCGCCATCACCGTCATGAACTGCACATTGGCGTCGAGCGGCAGGCTCGCCATATGCAGCACCGCATTGGCTACGTTGGCGACATCCATCACCGGTTCGGCACGCAGGGAGCCGTCCGCCTGCGGCACGCCCTGCTGCATCGCCTCGGTCATGTCCGACGCCGCATTGCCGATGTCGATCTGACCACAGGCGATGTTGCAGCCCCGCCCATCCAGCGACAGCGAGCGGGTCAGCCCGGTGATCGCATGTTTGGAGGCGGTGTAGGGCGCCGAACCCGGGCGCGGCACATGGGCAGAGATCGAGCCGTTGTTGATGATACGCCCGCCTTGCGGGTCCTGATCGCGCATGGCGATGAAGGCGGCCCGGGCGATCAGGAACGCCCCATCCAGATTGACCGACAGCACCCGGCGCCACTCCTCGAAGGACGTGTCGCCCACGGTGGCGCCCTTCACGTTGGTGCCCGCATTGTTGAACACCACGTCGAGCCGGCCATACCTGTCGGCGATGCCGCCGAACAGATCATCGACCGCCACCGGATCGGTGACATCACAGGCAATGCACAGGGCGTTCTCGCGACCAGCCGACGACAGGGCAGCGGTTTCCGCCAGCCGCTCGGCCCGCCGCCCGGTCAGCACCGTGCGGTAGCCGGCCTCCAGAAACGCCACCGCGCAGGCCCGCCCGATGCCGGAGGACGCCCCGGTCACCAGCACCACATCTCCCGCACCCGCCATCTATCCCCTCCGCTGAACTGCTGAATTTCAAAGCCGCCGCACCATGCGCGATGCCCACAGTCAAAGGCAAGCAGGCAAAGGCAAGCGGGCAAAGGCAAGCGGTCCAGGCCTGCCCCCGCCCCTCACCCCAATGCGCGGGCGACAAGGAAACCGCAGGTGGCGGAGACGCCGGTCAGGCAGGCGCCCCAGGCGACATCCACGAGGGTCACGTCGAGCGGCCAGTCACGCAAGGTCGCCAGATTGGTGAAATCATAGGTGGCATAGGCGAAGAAGCCGAACAGCAGGCCATAGACGGCCGCGTCCCACCACTGGCCGCTGCGCAGCGCCGGCGCCACCGCGAAGATGACGATCCCGACCACATAGACGGTGTAAAACGCCGCCGCGACGGCGAAATTCACCTGATCCGCCATCAGGCTGCCAAGTCTCTCCCGATAAAATCCACCGGCCAGATGCCCCAACCACAGATAGTCGAGGGCAAGGAAGACGATGGCCGAGCCCAGAAACCCAATCGCATATGACATTGGTCATTCCTCGTTGTGCCGTCTGGAGGATAAACGCAATCAGACCGCGATCGGTTCACCGAAAAACCAATCTCGTCGGTCCGCCGTAGATCGGGGCAGTCGGATGGTCTCCGCTCTGGAATTTGGAATAATTCTAAACTAAGATGCCGCGAATCCGCAGCGCATGACGCGATGCGTGTCCCCGGAAGATGCATAGAGGAGTTGATGGAATGAAGGGCAGTGAGAAGGTTATCGAGCGTCTGAACGAGGCCCTGTTTCTGGAGCTTGGCGCGGTCAACCAGTATTGGCTGCATTACCGGATGCTGGACGACTGGGGCCTGACCAAGCTGGCCAAGAAGGAGCGCGCGGAATCCATCGAGGAGATGCAGCACGCCGACAAGCTGGTCGCGCGGATCCTGTTCCTGGAAGGCCATCCCAACCTGCAGAGCGTTGCCCCGCTGCGCATCGGCCAGGACGTCAGGGAAGTGCTGGAATCCGATCTGGCCGGCGAGCATGAGGCCCGCACCTCCTACGCCAAGTCGCGCGACATCTGCCGCGAAGAAGGCGACTATGTGTCGATGCATCTGTTCGAGGAGCTGCTGACCGACGAGGAAGGCCACATCGACTTCCTCGAAACCCAGCTCGACCTTCTGGAGAAGATCGGCGTGGAACGCTACAGTCAGTTGAACGCCGGCTCCGCCGACGAGGCCGAATAAGCCTTTCGCCGCGCCGGAAACGGCGCGGCCTTTTTCTTTTTGGGGGGAGACACTCATGAAAATGCCCTTGATCGCCGCGGCGATCGCCTTCGCGCTGACCGGTGCGGCAAGCGCCGCCTGTCCGGATGACGCCGCCGTCGACGCCTTCTTCGCCGCACGGCAAGCCGCCGAGCCCGCGCCCCTGGCCATCGCCGCCGGCGCGCCGCTTGCCGACGGCCAATGCGCCCAGGACATGCTGGTCGCCCGGCTGACGGAAAGCCTCGGTCCGGTGATCGGCTACAAGGCCGGCCTGACCTCGCCGCCGGCGCAAAAGGCCTTCGGCGTCAGCGAGCCGGTGTTCGGCACCCTGCTGAAGGGCATGATCCTTGAATCGGGCGCGACGGTGCGCCCGGCCGAGGCGGTGCGCCCCCTGTTCGAGGCGGATATGATCGTCGAGATCGGCGATGCCGCCGTCAACGAGGCCACCACGCCGGCCGAGGTGCTGGCCTCGATCCGTGGCGTGCGGCCCTTCCTGGAACTGCCCGCCCTGGTCGTCGGGCCGGACACCAAGCTGGACGGCGCGGCCATCACCGCCATCAATGTCGGTGCCTGGAAGGGGGTGATGGGTGACCTGATCGCCCTGCCCGAGGGCGACGCCGGCGTTGCCATGCTGGCCGATTTCACCGCCCGCATGACCGATGCCAAGACCGGCGAGACGCTGTCCGCCGCGCCCGGCAAGGCGGTGCTTGGTCATCCGCTCAATGCGGTGATCTGGGTCGCCAAGACCCTGAAGGCGCAAGGCAAGGCGCTGGCGCCCGGCGATCTCGTCTCGGTCGGCACCTTCGGACCGCTGACGCCGATGAAGCCGGGCATGAGCGTCCGCCTCACCTACGAGGGACTTCCCGGCACGCCGAGCCTCGACGCCAGTTTCGAGTAAGCCGGCGATCCACGGAAAAATCCGGCCGGCCTCCGAATGGGGGCCGGCCGCTTGCCTCGTTATTTCTTTTTCTTGTTGAACGCGGCGGCCAGCGCCGCCGCCATGGCGCTGTTCTGATCCGGCGCAGCGCCGCCGCCCTGGCGCTGTCCGCCAGACTTCGAACCGCCAGACTTCGGACCGCCGGATTTCCCGTATCCTGTTTTCGGCCCGGACCGGTCACCGCCCTTCGGCCCGGTGGATTTGCCGCGCGCACCGCCGGCGGTCTGGCCCGCGTCCGCGCCGCCGTCCTTGCGCATGGACAGGGCGATGCGCTTGCGCGGCAGATCGACCTCGATCACCCGGACCCGGACGATATCGCCCGCTTTCACCACCTCGGACGGATCGCGCACGAACCGGTCGGCGATCTGCGACACATGCACCAGCCCGTCCTGATGCACGCCGATATCGACGAAGGCGCCGAAATTGGTGACGTTGGTGACCGTGCCTTCCAGCCCCATGCCGGGCCGCAGGTCGGACAGGGTCTCCACCCCATCCTGCAGCCGGGCGGTGCGGAATTCCGGACGCGGATCGCGGCCCGGCTTTTCCAGTTCCGCCAGAATGTCGCGCACGGTCGGCAGGCCGAAGCGCTCGTCGGTGAACTCTTCCGCATCGAGCGCCCGAAGCCGCTCCGGATGGCCCATCACCTCGTCGAGCGAGCGGCCGCAGGCGGCAACGATGCGCTTGGCCAGCGGATAGGCTTCCGGGTGCACCGAGGAGGCATCCAGCGGATTGTCACCACCCGGGATCCGCAGAAAGCCGGCGCATTGCTCGAACGCCTTCGGACCGAGCCGGGGCACGGTGAGCAGATCCTTGCGGGTGCGGAACGCCCCTTGCGCCTCCCGGTGCGCGACAATCGCGCTGGCGAGCCCCTCCGACAGGCCCGACACCCGGGTCAGCAACGGCACCGAGGCGGTGTTGAGGTCGACGCCGACCGCGTTCACCGCATCCTCGACCACCGCGTCGAGCGAGCGCGCCAGCTTGGTCTGGTTGACGTCATGCTGATACTGGCCGACGCCGATGGACTTCGGCTCGATCTTCACCAGTTCCGCCAGCGGATCCTGCAACCGCCGGGCAATCGAGGCCGCCCCGCGCAGGGACACATCCACATCCGGCAGCTCCTTCGCCGCCAGCGCGCTGGCCGAATAGATCGACGCGCCCGCCTCGTTGACGATCACCTTGACCGGCTTCCGGTCCGCCGGAATATCGGCGAGGCAATCGGCGACCAGACGGTCGGTCTCGCGGCTGGCGGTGCCATTGCCGATGGCCACCAGGGCGATATCGTGCCGGGCGATCAGCGCCTGCAGGGTGGCGCGCGAACCGCTGACATCGTTGCGCGGCTGGAACGGGTAGATCGTCGCCGTCTCGATCAGCTTGCCGGTGCCATCGACCACCGCCACCTTGACGCCGGTGCGAATGCCCGGATCAAGACCGAGCACCGACTTGCGCCCGGCCGGCGCGGCCAAGAGCAAATCCTTGAGATTGCGCGCGAACACGTGGATCGCCTCATCCTCGGAGCGCTCGCGCAGGCTGTTCATCAGCTCCAGCTCCAGATGCAGCGCCAGCTTCACCTTCCAGGCCCAGCGGGCACAGTCCATCAGCCACTTGTCGGCCGGACGCCCCCTATCCTCGATCCCGGCGGCGGTCATCACCATCCGCTCCACCGGCCTGACCGGCGCGGTGTCCTCCGCGTCAACCACCAGATCGAGCGCCAGAATCCCCTCGTTGCGCCCGCGCATCAGCGCCAGCGCCCGGTGGCTCGGGATGTCCGCCCATTTCTCCTGATGCTCGAAATAGTCGGAGAACTTGGCCCCGGCCTCCTCCTGCCCGGAGACGACGCGGGAGCGCAACTGACCGCCGCGCATCAGGTGGTTGCGCAGCCGCCCCACCAGCGCCGCATCCTCGGAAAACCGCTCCATCAGGATCTGCCGCGCCCCGTCGAGCGCCGCCTTCACATCGGCAACGCCCTTGTCCGCATCCACATAGCCGGCGGCCACCTGCTCCGGGTTCTGGGACGGGTCGCCAAGCAGCCCATCGGCCAGCGGCTCCAGCCCCGCCTCGCGGGCGATCTGCGCCTTGGTCCGCCGCTTCTTCTTGAAGGGCAGATAAAGATCCTCAAGCTGCGCCTTGCTGTCGGCGGCACGGATCCGCTCCGCCAGATCCGGCTCCAGCTTGCCCTGTTCCTCGATGGATTTCAGGATCGCCGACCGCCGCGTTTCCATTTCCCGCAGGTAGACGAGCCGCTCTTCCAGTGTGCGCAGCTGGGTGTCGTCGAGCCCACCGGTCGCTTCCTTGCGGTAGCGGGCGACGAAGGGCACGGTCGCCCCTTCATCCAAGAGCGCCACCGTCGCCGCCACCTGCTCCGGCCGGCAGGCAAGCTCCCCGGCGATACGGCGGGCGATCTGCGCCGCGACCCCGGGGGCCGGCGGCTGGTTCTTCCCGGTGGCGACTGCGGCAGGTTCAATCGGCTCGGACATGATCAGGCTCTTCACTTTCGTCAATCATCCGTCTTGTGACGGGCGCCAGACCCTACTCGGGACGCCGGCAAAGCAAAAGACCGACGCCGCGCCTCTCCCGTCCGCTGTTCAGATTTTTTTCGCGCGCCGGACTGAACCAGGCGCCAAGACGCTGCGTAGCTTTCCACGGGGCTACGACAGAAAACAGCTGAGAACAGAGGAATTCAAGATGACTGTTTCCCTCAAGACGCTTGCCCGCAACACCCTTGCCGGCGCCCTGCTCGCCGCCGTCCTGCCGGTGGGCGCCGCGACCCTCGCCGCGGCGGATGCGCAGATGTCCGCCTCCAAGACCATTGTGGAACGCGCCGCCGCCTCCAGCGATCACACCACGCTGGTCGCCGCGGTCAAGGCCGCCGGGCTGGTCGAAACCCTGTCGGGGTCTGGCCCGTTCACGGTGTTCGCTCCCACCAACGACGCCTTCGGCAAGCTGCCGGACGGCACGGTCGACACCCTGTTGAAGCCTGAGAACAAGGCGCAGCTCACCAAGATCCTGACCTGCCATGTGGTCGCCGCCGAGGCGATGTCCAGCGCCATCGCCAAGCTGATCGCCGATGGCGGCGGCTCCCATCCGGTCGAGACCGTGGGCGGCTGCGTCTTCACCGCCAAGAGCGAAGGTGGCAAGATCATGCTGGAAGACGGCCAGGGCAACATGGCGACCGTAATCGCTGCCGATCTGGACCAGTCGAACGGCGTGATCCATGTGATCGACACCGTGCTGTTGCCGGCAAGCTGACCCGTCCGGCCCAACTGATAAACTGTCCCGGCGCGCGCCCGCGTGCCGGTTTTTTTTCCGCGCGTGGCCTGCCGCGATCAGCGCACCACGGTGATCCGTTCCGCCGCCCGCGTCACCGCCGTATAGAGCCAGCGCGCCTGATGTTCGCGGAACGCCCAGCTTTCATCGAACAGAACCACATCATCCCATTGCGAGCCCTGTGCCTTGTGCACGGTCAGCGCATAGCCGTAGTCGAATTCGTCGGAGCGGCGGCGCAGGGCATAGGGGATCTGCTCGGCACCATCCTCGAACAAGCCCGGCAGCACCTTGACGCTGACCTTCGCCCGGCCGCCCGCATCGTCCTCGGGACGAATGTCGAACCGGATGGTGTTTCCCTTGGAGGGGCGCAGCCGGTCGACCGTCCACAAACCGCCGTTGAGGAGCCCCTTGGTCTTGTCGTTGCGCAGGCACACCAGCTTGTCACCAACACCGGGCATCGGCGTGGTGAAGCCCTTCAGCTCGCGGATCCGGCCATTGTACAGCCGGCGGGTCCGGTTGGTGCCAACCAGCACCTGATCGGCGGCAAGGATCGCCTCGGCGTCGATCTCACGGCGCGAGATGATGCGGCTGTCGCCATAAGTGCCGGCGGCCAGTTCACCGCCCTCGCGGATCAGCATCGACATATGCACGATCGGATTGTCGCGCGCCTGCCGGTGCACCTCGGTCAGCATGATGTCCGGCTCGGCCTCGGTGAAGAAACCGCCACCCTTGACCGGCGGCAACTGCGCCGGATCGCCGAGCACCAGCACGGGCGTGCCGAAGGACAGGAGATCGCGGCCGAGGTCCTCATCGACCATCGAACATTCGTCGATGACGATCAGCTTGGCCTTGGCGGCGATGCTGTCCCGGTTGATCGAGAAGCTGAGCGCGCCCTCCTCCTCGTCCTCCGTCTCCTCCTTGCGCCCGCGCGGGCGGTAGATCATCGCATGGATGGTGGAGGCGTCGGCGCAGCCCTTCTGCCGCAGCACATGCGCGGCCTTGCCGGTGAAGGCGCCGAAGGCCACAGCCCCGTCGATGCCCTCGGCCAGATGCCGGGCAAGCGTGGTCTTGCCCGTGCCGGCATAGCCGAACAGGCGGAACACCTGCTTGTCGCGGTTTTTCAGCCAGCGCGCGGTTTCGGTAAGGGCGTCGGTTTGTTGCGGCGACCAATCCATCGAGCGATTCCCGTTTCGTTCGCCCCTTCCTAACCGGTTCGCGGCGCGATGGCACGCCCCGATCCGGCGAACCGGGAAAAGCAAGGCCTGTCGTGATCCGGAAAGAGCGCCCCCGGCGCCACGCGCCGGGGGGCTGTCACATCGCCGGCCTCAAGCCGCCGACTTGGCCGCCAGCCGCGCCTTGATGCTGGCCACATCGGCCCGCGGCGTCGCAGCGAACAGGGTCTTGGTGTAGTCGTGCTGCGGGTTGTCGAACACCGCATCCCGGGTGCCGTATTCCACCGCCTCACCGAAATACATCACCATCACCTGGTCGGCGATGTAGCGCACCACCGACAGGTCGTGGCTGATGAACACATAGGTGAGGTTGAACTCGTCCTGCAGATCGGCGAGCAGATTGAGGATCTGCGCCTGCACCGAAAGATCGAGCGCGGACACCGGCTCATCGAGCACCAGGAGCTTCGGCTTCAGCATGATCGCCCGGGCGATGGCCACGCGCTGGCGCTGACCGCCGGAGAACATGTGCGGATAGCGGCCGTAATGCTCCGGCTTCAGGCCCACCTTTTCCAGCATCGCCATCGCCAGGTCGCGCCGCTCGGCCGCCGGGGTCGAGGTGTTCAGCAGGAGCGGTTCTTCCAGCACTGCGCCGATCTTCTGGCGCGGGTTGAGCGACCCATAGGGGTTCTGGAAGACGATCTGCACCGCCTGACGCATCTCCCGCGTCACCTTGCCGGCATTGATGTCGATCGGCGCCCCGTCGATCTCGATCGAGCCGGAGGTCGGCGCGTCGATCATCGTCAGCATCCGCGCCAGGGTCGACTTGCCGCAGCCCGATTCGCCGACCACCGCCAGGGTGCTGCCACGCTCCACGTCGAAGCTGACGCCCTTGACCGCGTGCAACACGCGCGGCGGGGTGAACATCCCGCCCTTGGTGACGTAGTCGCGTTTCAGGTCGCGCACCTTGAGGATCGCATCGCTCATGTCCGCGCCTCCGTCTGCTCACGTGCGAACGCTTCGGTGTAGTCGCTGACGGTCGGCAGCCGGTCGCCGGTGGCGTTCTCCGGCAAGGCCGACAGCAGCGCGCGGGTATAGGGATGCTCCGGCGCCTCGAACAGCGTCAGCACATCCGCCGTTTCCATCTGCTTGCCCTGATACTGGACCACCACCCGATCCGCCGTTTCGGCGACGACGCCCATGTCATGGGTGATCATGATCAGGCCCATGCCGTGGTCGCGCTGCAACCCGGTCAACAGATCGAGGATCTGCTTCTGGATGGTCACATCCAGCGCGGTGGTCGGCTCATCGGCGATCAGCAGCTTGGGATGGCAGGCCGTGGCGATGGCGATCATCACCCGCTGGCACTGGCCGCCCGACATCTGATGCGGGAAGGCGTTCACCCGCCGCTCCGGCTCGGGAATGCCCACGGCGGTCAGAAGCTCGATCACCCGGTCCCGGCGCTGCCGCCGGTTGAGATCGGTATGCGCCTTCAGGGTTTCCAGAAGCTGGAACCCGACCGTGAAACACGGGTTGAGGCTGGCGATCGGCTCCTGGAAGATCATCGAAATGTCCTTGCCGATGACCTTGCGCCGCTGCGCCGTGCTCAGGCTGCGCAGATCAACGCCCTCGAAAGACATTTCATCGGCGGTCACCGTCGCGCTGTCCGGCAACAGACCCATCATCGCCAGCATGGCGACCGACTTGCCCGACCCGGATTCGCCGACGATCGCCAGCACCTCGCCGGCCTCGACCGTGTAGTCGACCCCGTCGAGCGCCCGGAACGGGCCGGCGGCGGTGTCGAACTCGACACGCAGATTGCGGATTTGCAGAAGACTCATCTGGCTCAGCTCCGCTTCAGCTTCGGATCGAGCGCGTCACGCAGACCGTCGCCGACAAGGTTGATGGCCAGCACGGTGATCAGGATCGCCAGACCCGGGAAGGTCACCACCCACCACGCCCGCAGGATGAACTCGCGCGCTTCGGCCAGCATGGTGCCCCATTCCGGCGTCGGCGGCTGCGCGCCCATGCCCAGGAAGCCCAGCGCGGCCGCATCGAGGATGGCATTGGAGAACGACAGGGTCGCCTGCACGATCAGCGGCGCCAGACAGTTCGGCAGGATGGTCTTGAACATCAGCCGCAGATTGCCGGCGCCCGCCAGCCGCGCCGCCACCACATAGTCGCGGTTGCGCTCGCTGAGCACCGCCGCGCGGGTCAGCCGCACGAAATGCGGTTGCAGCACGATGGCGATGGCGATCATCGCATTGACCAGCCCCGGCCCGAGCACGGCCACCAGCACCAGCGCCAGCAGCAGCGAGGGAAAGGCAAGGATCACGTCCATCACCCGCATGATGGTGGTATCGACCCAGCCCCGGAAATAGCCGGCGATCAGCCCAAGGACCACGCCGCCGGACAGGGCGATGGTCACCACCACCACGCCGATGAACAGGGAAAAGCGCGCGCCGAAGATCAGCCGCGACAGGATATCGCGCCCGACCGCATCGGTGCCGAGCAGGAAGCTGACATTGCCCCCCTCCTGCCAGAACGGCGGCGTCAGGAAGTTGTCGCGATACTGGAAGTTGGGGTCATGCGGCGCCACCAGCGGCGCGAGCAGAGCGATCAGCACCAGCGTCAGGAACACGAACAGGCCGATCACCGCGCCCCGGTTCTGCGAGAAATAGAACCAGAACTCGGCCAGCATCGCCCGGTTGGCATTGCGGCTTTCGGTTTTTGCCGCGGCGGAGGCATCAAGAGAAGACATGGGAGAGCTCCGCGATCAGGTATGGCGAATACGGGGATTGACGAGGCCGTAAAGCACATCGACGATCAGATTGACGATCATGACGATGGCGGCAATCATCAAGAGCCCGCCCTGCACGACCGGATAGTCGCGCCGCGCGATGCTGTCGACCATCCACTTGCCGATGCCCGGCCAGGAGAAGATCGTTTCCGTCAGGATCGCGCCCGCCAGCAGCACCCCGACCTGAAGGCCGATGGTGGTGATCACCGGGATCAGCGCGTTGCGCAGTGCATGCAGACCGATCACCCGGCTGGAGGACAGGCCCTTGGCCCGCGCCGTGCGCACGTAATCCTCGCCCAGCACTTCCAGCATCGCCGAGCGCGTCTGCCGCGCGATCACCGCCAGCGGGATCGTCGCCAGCACGATGGACGGCAGGATCAGATGGCTGACCGCCGACTTGAACGCCCCCGGTTGGCCGGACAGCAGACTGTCGATCAGCATGAACCCGGTGGTCTGCGGGAAGAAATACATCAGCGAGATCCGCCCCGACACCGGCGTCCATTGCAGAATGCCGGAGAACAGGATGATCAGCAGAAGGCCCCACCAGAAGATCGGCATGGAATAGCCGACCAGCGCGGTTCCCATGATGGTCTGGTCGGTGAACGACCCGCGCCGCACCGCGGCGATGATCCCGGCCGGAATGCCCAGCGCCACGGCGATGATGATCGCGCAAAGCCCCAACTCGACGGTCGCGGGAAAGAGGGTCAGGAATTCGGTGAGGACCGGCTTCTTGGTGACGATCGACGTCCCAAGGTCGCCGCTGAGCAGACCGACCAGATAGTCGAAATACTGCTCCCAGATCGGACGCGAAAAGCCGAACTGATCCATCAGCTCGGCATAACGCTCGTCGGAGATGCCGCGCTCGCCGGCCATGAGAAGGACCGGGTCGCCAGGCAAAAGGCGGATGAAACCGAATGAGATGATCGTCACGCCGAGAAATGTCGGGATCAGAAGGCCAATTCGGCTGAACAGGAATCGGAACATGAATGTATCCACAAGGAGCGCACCGGCCGGAGGTCCGGCCGGTGCGTCGGTTTGTGCCGGGATTCCGCAACGTCATCAACGCCGCGATCCCTCGTCTGGACTGTGGTTTACTCGGCGATATCCACGCCGTCAAACCAATGGCCGCCAAGCGGGTCCATCACATAGCCCGAAACCTTGCTCGACATCGGCATGAACACCACCGAATGGGCGATGGTCGCCCACGGCGCCTGCTCCTTGAAGACCACCTGGGCCTCTTCGTAGAGCTTGGTGCGCTCGGCCTTGTCGGAGGTCACCTTGGCCTTCTGGATCAGGTCCTCGAACGGCTTGTGGCACCAGTGGGCGCGGTTGGAGCCGCCGACACCGTCGCAGCCGAGCAGAACGGCGAGGAAGTTGTCCGGATCGCCATTGTCACCGGTCCAGCCGAGCAGCACCGCGCCATCGCGATCGGTTTCCTTCGAGCGCTTCAGGTACTCGCCCCACTCATAGGAGACGATTTCCACATCGACGCCGATCTTGCCGAAATCGGCCTGCATCACCTCGGCCATGCGCCGTGCGTTCGGGTTGTACGGGCGCTGCACCGGCATCGCCCAGATCTTCATCTTCAGATCCTTGACGCCGGCTTCGTCGAGCATCGCCTTGGCCGCTTCCAGATCGAAAGCGTCATCCTCGATCGCCGCGTTGTAGGACCACATCGTCGGCGGGATCGGGTTCTTCGCCGCCTGGCCGGTGCCCTGGAACACCGCATCCAGAATGGCCTGCTTGTTGATCGCCTTGTTCAGCGCCTTGCGGACCTTCGGATTGTCGAACGGCGCCTTCGTGGTGTTGTAGGCCATGTAGCCGACGTTGAGGCCTTCCTGCTCCATCAGGGTCAGGTTGGGGTCAGCCTTGATGTCGGCAACATCCGCCGGCGCCGGGAACGGCACCACGTGGCACTCGCCAGCCTTCAGCTTCTGCAGGCGCACCGAGGCATCGGTGGTGATGGCGAAGATCAGGTTGTCGATCGGCTGCTTGCCGGCCCAGTGATCGGCGAAGGCCTGGTAGCGGATCACCGCGTCCTTCTGGTAGCCGACGAACTGGAACGGACCGGTGCCGACCGGCTCCTGGTTCATCAGTTCCATCTTGCCGTCAGCAGCGAGCTTGTCGGCATATTCCTGCGACTGGATCGACGCGAAATCCATCGCCAGGTTGGCGATCATCGGCGCTTCCGGGCGAGTCAGCACGAACTTCACGGTGTAGTCATCGACCTTGACGATCTCTTTCACGAGATCGGGCATCGACATGCCGTTGAAATACTCCCAGGACGCACCGGCGGTGTAGCTGTGCCACGGGTGGTTCTTGTCGAGCTGACGCGCGAAGGAGAAGATCACGTCATCGGCGTTGAAGTCGCGGGTCGGCGTGAAGGACGCGGAGGAGTGGAACTTCACCCCCTTGCGCAGGTTGAAGGTATACTCCAGCCCGTCGTCGGACACGGTCCAGCTCTCGGCGAGGCCCGGACGGACCTCCGTGGAGCCGCGCACGAACTCGACCAGGCGGTTGAACACCGGCTTGGACGAGGCGTCGAAGGTGGTTCCGGTGGTGTAAAGGGCGCTGTCGAAGCCTTCCGGCGAGCCTTCCGAGCAATAGACCAGCGTCTTCGCCGAAGCGGCGGACACCAGCAGCGCGGACAGGCTGGCGCCCAGAAGCGCAGCTTTCATGGTACGGCGGATGATCATTGAAAACGTCTCCCATAAATGTCTTCGGCCCGCCGGAGTTTTCTTGTTTGGCCCCTTCCAAAACGGAAAGATGCCATCGGTCCGGCAGACCCTGCCGGCACTCTAGTGCCGCGAAAGCCCCCGTACAACCGTGACGATCTTCTCAATTTCCGAATTTAAAGGAAGATTTTGCCTCATCTGCCGGAATGGTGAGCCGATCGACCACCTTACGTTCAGAGCGGCATGGAACATTCTTCCGTCGGGAGAGGTTTCTCGCCATCGTCCGGCACCGCCGGAACCCAAACGGAAGAAGACGCCGGACACGCGACGTCATGCCGTAACGTGACGGCAGGACGCGCGCGGCGACGGCGAGGAAGGCGCTAGAGCTCGTCCTCGCCCCCCGGCATATCGCCGGGCTTGGCCTTGGGCACCGACGGGCGCTTGCGCGGCTGCGGCGACCTGTCGCCATCGGCGGCCGTGGCGGCAGCGGGTTCGTTGGCAGGCAGCGCCACGGGCGGGGTTGCCGGGTGGTAGGTGACCTGCGGGAACGGGATTTCGATTCCCTCTTCGTCGAACACCGCCTTGATCTTTTCATTGTAGGCGCGCCCGACCGCCCATTGCGAACCGGGCACGGTCTTGATCCGGGCCCGCACGGTGATCGCGCTGTCGCCGAAGGTGGTAATGCCGTGCATCTCCAGCGGCTCCAGGATCTGCACGCCGATCTCTTCCTTCTTCAGCCGCTCGAACGCGGTTTCCATCGCCCGCTTCACCTGGCCGATGTCGCTGTCATAGGCCACGCCGATCGCCGCCAC
The DNA here is from genome assembly GCF_020177335.1 of Stappia indica. GTDB lineage: Bacteria > Pseudomonadota > Alphaproteobacteria > Rhizobiales > Stappiaceae > Stappia > Stappia indica_B. The sequence continues at coordinate 115,020 of NZ_JAIVMG010000004.1, forward strand.
GTGATAGGCGTAACCACGCATGAAGTTTGCGATCCGGTCGACGGTGGAGAACGGAATCACATGCGCCGTGCCGTCGATGTCGCGCAGCCGCACCGAACGGATGGTCAGGTTCTCCACCGTTCCGGTCACCCCGCCGAGCGTCACCACATCCCCCTCGTTCATGGCGTTTTCGAACTGGATGAAGGCACCGTTGATGATGTCCTGCACCAGCTTCTGCGAGCCGAAGGAAATCGCCAGACCGAAGACACCGGCACCGGCGATCAGCGGGCCGATGTTGACCCCCAGTTCCGAGAGGGTCAGCAATGCGATCATCACCACCAGGACAATGGAAAACGCATTGCGAAACAGACCGAACAGGGTCTTTTCCCGTGACGTCGGCAGGCGACCGCGCGGATTGAGCTTCAGGTCCACCCAGGACATCACCGCCAGCCAGATCAGGAAACCGACCAGAAGCACGATGCCGGCCGAGGCAGTCCCGCCCAGGAAATTGCGCCCGTCATTGCTGCGGAACCAACCTTGCGCGTCGACCGCCCCCCACACATGCAGGATCGAGACGACAACGCCGACAAACACGCCGAGCCGCAACAGTGAGAGAATGCGCGGGATGAAGGTGTTGAGCCGCCGCTCCAAGAGCGGCAGGGTGGTATGGGCCCCGCCGGGCAGGCGAATGCCGCCGGCAATGGCACGGGTCAGCGCCAGCGACACCAGCGTCCCGATCATCACCGACAGCACCGACAGCGCCGTCGCCCGCATCATGAAGGTGGTGGCATCGATGGGCCGCGACAGCCAGACCGAAAGCAGCAACAGCACATAGAAGATCGCCACCAGATGCCAGGTGCGGGCGGCCACTTCGACCAGACCGGTGGTGAACATGTTGGTCTGCGCCTCGGCATAGGCGCTGATCCGGCTCCGCGTCGCCAGACGGTTGCGCAGGATCGCGAAAATCGCCATCCCGACGCTCAGCAGCACCAGGATCATGCGCAAGGAATCGGCGAGGACGAAGGAGATGTAACGGGACACCAGCGGTGTCGCCACCATGGTGCCATAGCCCAGCACGTTGACAATCGCGAACAGCCAGCGACGCCAGTACAGCGCCTGGACGTCGTCGAGCGGCACCAGCCGCAAGGCGGAAAACTTCGGGCTGAGCGCGAAGCGGAGGCTCACCTTGGCGATCTGCACGAAGAAGAAGGCGTTGAGGAACAGGGATTCGACCAGTTCGACCTGCCCGCGCACCTGACCATAGGAAATCGCCACCGCATAGCCCACGCCGAAACACAGACCGACGATCACCAGCTCCAGCCCCGCCCGCAACAGCAGCAGCATGGCGCGGCGCAGGATCGTGCCGGTCTCCGCCCCCTCCGCCATCCGCGCGAAGAAACGGTCGGAAAGCCGGCGCAAGATGTAAAGGAGAATGACCGTGGCGGCGACCAGCAGGGCGAGCTGGATCAGGATGCCGTTGACCTGATCCCAGTTCGCGCCGCTGGCATAGGTCAATGCCCGTGGCAGCGAGGAGAGTGAGCGGGTAATCCGGTCAAGATAAATCCCGGCTTCCTTGACCAGGCCCTGGCTCGCCTGGGCGATGCGCACCGCCAGATGGTCCGGCTGCTTCTCGGCGACGGCCTCATCGGCTCCTGCCGCCGCGCCTGTCGGCGTCTCTGCCGTGGCGGCCGCGTCCGGCGCCTCTGCAGCGGGCGCTGGGGGCGGCGCGTCCACCGGCGCGGCGCGCCCTTCCTTCAGGTACCGGATCATCGCGTCGCGCGCATCCGGATCCTCAAGAATGCGGATCAGCGCATCGGCACCGGACCGCGCCGCCTCATCCGACACTGCGGCCGCGCCCGGCGCAGCGACCGGGGCAGCAGTTGGGGCAGCTGCTCCCGTCTGCGCAGTGGCCACCGACCCCACGGGAAATGCCATCAGTGCAACTGCAATGAGAAGGGCAACAAGCCCGGGCCAGCGCATCATCGGTTCGTCTCCAGAAGCTCTCCAGGGTCTGGACCCTAGTCCAGTGGGCGCACACCCTGCGGGCACGTCGCAAGCGATGCCGCCCCTCCCAAGGAGCGCCGGCCCTTTCTACCTAGCTGAAAGAGAAACGCCGTCAACCGGCCGCATGGCTTCCACGCTCCCGGCCATGAGAGGGCGAGGTACCAAGGCAGCCGCAAAACTGCTCGGCGCAATCGCGGCCTGAAACGACACGTACCGAGGCCATTGGCTCCAGAGGGAGCAGCGGGATACGTCCCCCGCGTCGTCCCGCCCGGGCGCCAGCGCCTTGCAGGTAGTACGGTGCGCCGCAAGAGTTTCCAGGCAGACACCATCCTCTGCCTCGCTGACAGTTGCAGCCTACGCACACTGTGGCAAAGGGTCCACCCCTGCTTGCATCCCGGAGATGAATCGCGACCGGCGCTATGAGCGCCACGCCAGATCTGCCGCACCTCCCCCAGCGTTACACGCGTATCCCCCGCGAAGTTGCGCAAGAGGCACAAAAAGCCTCAACAGATTCGTAACGCGCGTCCTATAATTTTAGGTGGAGATGAAAGGTTTGAAATGCTCAACGACCTGTTGACGCTTGCACGGAACCCGTCCCGCGAGGCGCGAGGCCATTTGCTTCAGCGCGTCGCGGACGTGTTCCTGGACGGCGTCGGCAAGCATACAGAGGCCGAGCTGGTCCTGTTTTGCGAGATCATCCTCAAATTGCTGGAGGGCAGCAGCCTGGCCCAGCGCGCGCGCCTGTCCCGGCGCATGGCCCCCTGGGGCGAGACCCCGAATCGGGTCGCCTATCGCCTGGCCAGCGATGAAATCACCGTTGCCGCGCCCATGCTGGAGCAAAGCCCCAGCCTGACGGAAAGCGATCTGCTCAAGCTGACCCGGCGGATGCCCCAGACCCATCTGATCGCCATCGCCCACCGGGTGGACATGCCCAGGCGCGTGTCCGACCTCCTGGTGGAAAAGGGAACGATCCGGGTCTGGCGGACCATGGCCGGCAACACCCGCAGCAGCATGTCCGACTGGGCCATGCGCACGCTCGCCAAGCGGTCGATTTCCGACACCCAGCTTCGCCGCAACCTGAGTGCCCGGCAGGATCTGACACCGCTGATCTGCGACTGGCTGATCCCGCATGTGAACACCCCCACCCGCATCCGTCTGGAAGCCATCCGCTCCGGCTCCAACCCGGGCCAGATGACCACCCCGGAGCAGATTCGCAAGGAGTTGCGGTCGCGTTTCGACATCTCGATCGAGACCTGCGACGTGGAACGCCTGTGGCAACTGGTTCGCGACGACGACTTCAGCCTCGACAAGCTGATGCTCGTCCTGCTCGCCGAACGGCGTCACAATGATGCGCTCGACCTGTTCGCCCGCCGCATGAAACGGGCGCTGCATGCCATGCAGGGAACGGTGTTCCAGGCCGGGATCGATGAGTTGATCTCCCAGGCCCATGCCGCCCGACTGTCCGATCAGGTCTTCCTCGCGCTGGCGCAACTGCGCTGCCAGCATCTGCGCATTCCCGAAAGCCAGGCGACCAGATGGCTGGACATGTTCCGCCAGCTCGCCCCTGCGTCCCGGAACAGCGGGCCATCCCCCGCCAAATCGTCGCCAACGTCCCGGGCGCCGAACTGACGGCGGCCCGGCCAGGGGCGTGCGGCCCCGCCGATCAGCTCAGTTCAGGTCAGGCCAGTTCACGTCAGGGGGCGGGCCAGCCAGGCCGCCAGCGCGGTCGAAAGCGCCGCCGTGCCATAGAACCAGAGACCGGGGAGTGCCATGGCGGTCGCCAGTCCGCTGGACTTGGCGGCGAACACGACCAGCGCCACCAGCATCACATCCATCATCGACCACTTGCCCAGCGCCGCCATCAGCCCGTGCGGCACCGCCGCCCGTCCGGCGACCACGCCCACATGCAGCGCCAGGATCTTGAGCGCGGGAAAGCCGATGGAAACCGCCGCCACCAGACCGGCCAGGGCGCGCTCCCCGTCGATCCACAGGCCGGCGACAACCTGAATGAGCGTCGGCTGGTCCTGAAAAAAATACAGCCGCTCCATCTGCAGGAGCGGCATGGTCAGGCCAAGAACGAAGCACACCGTGGCGAGGGGCAAAAGCAGGGATATCAGCAGGCGGCGCACAGTCAGCTCCAGGAGAAAGATGGGGGCTAGGGTCTGATCCCTCCCCCCGACAGAACGGCCCGGCCGGCGAGAGGCACCAGCCCGTGCCCGCGCGCCCTTCGCCCTGCCGCCAACGGGCGGAACGACCGTGCGAAGGGACCCGCGCGGCGGCCTCAGCGCACGGTGTGGGCCCGGCGCCGTCCGGCGATTTCGTCGAGCTCGTCCTGCTCACGGGCCTCGCGCTCGCCGCGCTCCCGGATCTGGTCCCGCTCTTCCAGCAGCTCGAATTTCTTCAGCTCTTCGAGTGCCTCGCGCAGCTCCTCGCGGGCATTCTCAAGCTGCTCGTTCAATTCCTCGGCGGAATTCAACAGGTTGTCCCGGCGCTGCGCCGCTGCCTTGGCGAAGGTCGGATAGGCGAAATGGGTCTCGTCGGTGATTCCCACCCGCTTCTGTTCCGACGCGATCTGGTCGTCCAGCTCTCGCGCCATGCGCTTGAACTCGTCCACCATCGATTCGATCTGGCTCACCTGCCGGCGCCGCTCATCGACCTGAAACTGCTTCAAACGAATTAAACTTTCACGCGACTTCATCACTCAGCACTCCCGTCTAAGCCGCAATCCTACGCAAGAGTCATTTCCAAAAGGTTGGCGAGACGCTGATAGCCTTCATCAAGCGATGTCGCCTCGCCCTTGCCCTGGGACAGGAAGGTTTCCAGCCCCTCGTTTCGGCCGATCGCCTCGTCGACCAACGGATCGGAACCCCGGCGGTAGGCGCCGAGCCGGATCAGCTCCTCCATGTCCGCGTGGGTCGCCATCAGCTGCTTGGCCTTGCGCAGCACCGGCAGGACGTCGTCCGGCACGCAGCGCGGCATGGTGCGCGACACCGATTTCAGCACATTGATCGCCGGATAGCGACCGCGCTCGGCGATTGCCCGCTCCATGACGATATGGCCATCGAGAATGCCGCGCACCGCATCGGCGACCGGCTCGTTGTGATTGTCCCCCTCCACCAGCACCGTGAACAGGCCGGTGATGAAGCCGCTGCCGGCCTTGCCCGGCCCCGCCCGCTCCAGCAGTTTCGGCAATTCGGTAAAGACGGTCGGCGTATACCCCTTGGAGGTCGGCGGCTCGCCGACCGACAGGCCGATCTCCCGCTGCGCCATGGCAAAGCGCGTCACCGAATCCATCATGCACATGACATTGCGCCCGGCATCGCGAAAGTGCTCGGCGACGGTCATGGTCATGTAGGCGGCCTGGCGCCGCATCAGCACGCTCTCGTCGGAGGTGGCGACGACGACCACGCTGCGCGCCAGCCCCTCCGGCCCCAGATCGTCCTCGACGAACTCCTGCACCTCGCGGCCGCGCTCGCCGATCAGGCCGATCACCGCCACATCCGCCGCCATGTTGCGGGCAATCATCGACATCAGCACCGACTTGCCCACGCCCGAGCCGGCGAAGATGCCCATCCGCTGCCCCTGGCAGCAGGTGACGAAGGTGTTCAGCGCCCGGACACCCAGGTCGAGCGCCGGCCCCACCCGGCCCCGGTCGCTGGCCGGCGGCGGGGTCGAGCGCAGCCGCCGCGGCACGCCGCCGCTGGGCAGCGGTCCGCGGCCATCGATCGGATCGCCCATGGCATTGACCACCCGGCCGAGCCAGGCGTCGCACGGATAGGTGAGGCTGTCGCGCGCGGTCAGCACGGCACGGCAGCCCATGCGCACCCCCTCCAGCCCGGCGAAGGGCATGCACAGGGCACGGCCCTCGCGGAACCCGACCACCTCGGCATGAACGGGCGGCTCGCCCTCGCCGCAATCGACGGCCAACAGCGCGCCCACGCTCATTTCGTGGATCGGCCCGGCCACCTCCAGCAGCAGCCCCTGCACGGACACGACACGGCCGAACACCTCGGCGGACATCAGTGATTCTATTTCGGCAAACAGCGGTTCCATTCGCGCACCAGATTGCGAGCTCGGTCGGGCACGGTAACCTATCGTTTACATGTTTGGTTAATCTTAATCCCGAGGGTTTTGTGGATGATGAGCCGAGCTTGGGCCCATATCCGGCATCGAAGTGAGTCACGTGAGTCGGTTACGCCGTCTTGTTAATGTGAAATCTGAAGATTCTTCGGGCTTAATTTCCGAAGTTTTTTCAGCTAATTGGGCGGAAATCCCAAACTCGCTTCATCGGTGCTTGCAGGTGTGAATCAGAATTTGTTAACCATTGTCTCACACAGTGAGTCGGGGTTAACCGCAGTCCTTCGCACCGGGAGCATTTCGGCCGGAGCGGCTTGCCCAGGATAGGCAGACATAGGGGATTGGCATGCGTGTCCTGTTGATCGAGGATGACAGCGCCACGGCGCAGAGCATCGAACTGATGCTCAAGTCCGAAAACTTTAACGTCTACACGACGGATCTTGGCGAGGAAGGCATCGACCTCGGCAAACTCTATGACTATGACATTATCATGCTGGACCTCAACTTGCCGGACATGTCGGGCTATGAGGTCCTGCGCACCTTGCGTGTGTCGAAGATCAAGACGCCGATCCTGATCCTCTCCGGTCTTGCCGGTATCGAGGACAAGGTTCGCGGTCTCGGCTTCGGTGCCGACGACTACATGACCAAGCCGTTCCACAAGGACGAGCTGGTGGCGCGCATCCATGCGATCGTGCGACGCTCGAAGGGTCATGCCCAGTCGGTCATCACCACCGGCGATCTGGTGGTCAATCTGGACACCAAGACGGTCGAGGTCGCGGGCCAGCGCGTGCATCTCACCGGCAAGGAATACCAGATGCTCGAGCTGCTTTCGCTGCGCAAGGGCACGACGCTGACCAAGGAGATGTTCCTGAACCATCTCTATGGCGGCATGGACGAGCCGGAGCTGAAGATCATCGACGTGTTCATCTGCAAGCTGCGCAAGAAGCTCGCGGCGGCAACCGCCGGGCGCAACTACATCGAGACCGTTTGGGGACGCGGCTACGTGCTGCGCGAGCCGGAAGAAAAAGCGGCCTGAGCCGCCCACGCAAGGCCAGTTTCCCGACCTCCTTGGACCCCGCCCCTGGCGGGGTCTTTGCGTTTCCGGCCCCTAGGGTCGAGACCGACACCACTCCTGATTGACAGCGAAGATGACCTATAGGTATCCCTGGTATATTCGAATATTCGAAATCAGAGGATCCCCATGCAGAAATTCGCGATGTTCCTGGTTGCCGCGCTGGCGATGGCCGTTGCCGCCCTCCAGCCCGCCACGGCGGAGACCGACAAGACCGCCGGCCTGTTCGTCAATCTGACCACCGATGACACCTGGTCGGCTGCCAAGGCGATCTCCTTCGCCCATCAGCGGGTTCTGAAGGGCGGTCACAAACCGGTGGCGATCTGGCTCAACGTCCGCGCCGTCTATCTGGCGGACAAGAAGCGCCCCTCCAATGTCCCGGGCCTCTTGCGTTCGGCGGACACCTCCATCCAGGACATGCTGACCGCGTTCATGGCCGACGGTGGCCGCGTGGTGATGTGCAGCGCCTGCTCCAAGGCCTCCGGACTGACCAAGGCGGACTATATCGACGGCGTGGAGATGGGGACCTGGCCGGTGGTCGAGAGCCTGCTGTTCGATCCGGCGGTCAAGACGCTGGCCTGGTAAGCGAAGGCGGCGCCGCGCCGCCCCGCGAAAGCGGCAGACATGACAACGGCCGCCCCGGCAAGGGGCGGCCGTTTGGGTATTCGGCACTGGCGTCGGCAGTTATCCGGCGACCGACAACCGGGGGCGGGGCGTCGCAGCGCTCGGCCCCGCCTGGCCGGTCTGATAGAGACCGCGCAGGCCCGGCACCGGACGGAACGCATCGGTGAGCCCGACCACGGTTTCCGCCGCGCCAAGCACCAGATAACCATCCGGGGCGATCCCACGGGCGATCCGCTGCAACACATCGACCTTGGTCGGCTGGTCGAAATAGATCAGCACATTCCGGCAGAACACGATGTCGAAGGTGCCAAGGCCGGCGAAGCTCTCCAGCAGGTTGAGCTTGCGCCACTGCACCATCGCCCTGAGGTCCGCATTGATCTGCCACAGATCGCCCTTCTGGGTGAAATACTTCAGCAACATCTGGATCGGCAGGCCGCGCTGCACCTCGAACTGGCTGTAAATGCCGTTGCGAGCCTTGTCGAGCACCTCGCTCGACAGGTCGGTGGCGATGATCTCCACCCGCATGCCGGCCAGCTTGTGCGCTGCCTCCTTCAGGCAGATCGCCAGCGAATAGGGCTCCTGGCCGGTCGAGGCCGCCGCACACCAGATGCGGATCGTCCGCCGGTCGGCCCGCGCCTTGATCATGGCGGGCAGCATGGTCTCCCGGAACAGCTGAAACGGCGTGCCGTCCCGGAAGAAGAAGCTCTCGTTGGTGGTCATTGCTTCCACCACATCGGTTGCGATCTGTGTCGCCCCCGGCTTCTGCATGGCCTGCACCAGCTCGCTCAGGCTCGTCAGCCCGTGTCGCCGGGCCACCGGCAGCAGCCGGCTTTCGACGAGATATTGTTTTTCGTTAGACAGGACCAGCCCGGACCGGGACTTCAGGAACTGCTGGAGATACTCGAACTGAGACGCAATCACCTGAAGCCTCCACTCAAGACCCGAACGATCTTCGGGCCGATATCGGAAATCGGAAGTATGTCGCTGCACATGCCGGTCTGAACCGCCGCGCCGGGCATCCCCCAGACCACGCTCGTTGCCTCGTCCTGGGCAATGATACTGCCACCGCCGGCGGCGATCGTGCGCACGCCATCGGCACCGTCATGCCCCATGCCGGTCAGCACCACGGCCAGGGCCGCCGAGCCATACGCCTTGGCCACGCTGTCGAACAACGGATCGACGGCCGGCTTGCAGAAATTGATCGGCGGCTCGTCATTGAGCTGCGCCACCACCTGGCCGCCGTCCTTGGCCACCGTCATGTGATGGCCGCCGGGCGCCACATAGATATGCCCCGGCTTCAGCACCTCGCCATGCTCGGCCTCCTTGGCCGGGCGCATGGCCGCCTTGGCCAAATGCTCGGCCAGGATCGCCGTAAAGGTTGGCGGCATGTGCTGGGTCACCACCACCGGCACTTCGCGGATGGCCGTGCCGATGTCCGACAGAACCTTTTGCAGCGCCTGCGGCCCACCGGTCGAGGAGCCGATGGCAATGATCCGGGGCCGAACGTTTGAGTAGGCGCGCGTCTTCGTCTCCGGCGCCGCCGGTGCGGCATGCGGCATGGCGGCGGCCCGCACATAGCCGCGCGGCACTGCCGGTGCCCGCGAGACCGGCGTTTGTGCCGCCAGCCGGCCGGCGCTGGTCTGAGCCCGCATCGGCCGTGCCCCGGCCGAGGGCTGCCCCCGCCGACGCTGGCCAAGAGCCTTGATCTTTTCGATCAGATCCCGCCGGAAATCCTGGGAGGTGGTGACCGCGCTGGAGGTTTCCGGCTTCGGGATATAGTCCTGAGCTCCAAGCGACAACGCCCGCAGGCTGATCTCGGCGTTGCGCCGGGTCAAGGTCGAGGCCATCACCACGATGAGGTCGCGCTTCTTCCTGAGCATCAGCGGCAGGGCGGTCAGACCGTCCATTTCCGGCATTTCGATATCGAGCACCACCACATCCGGGGCGCTGCGTTCGATGTCGTCGACCGCGAGCTTGCCATTGCGATGAGCTGCGACCAGTTGCAGAGCCGGGTCTTCCTCGACCCAGCGACCGATCAGACCTCGAATGACGACGGAATCATCCACCACCATCACGCGGATCGCCGCGCCGGCAGCCCGACCCGGGGCTGCGGTGGCAGAAGGAATAGGGCTCATTGTCCTGGTTCCTTCGGGCCGCTCACAGAAGACCGGCTTCTTGGAACTTCGCTTCGACGATGTCCTTGTCGAAGGGCTTCATGATGTATTCGTTCGCACCGGCCCGGATGGCCCGGGTGATATGCGCCACATCGTTTTCGGTGGTGCAGAACACCACGATCGGCGCTCCCCCGCCCTCTTCCTTGCGCAGAGCAAGCAGGAATTCCAGGCCGTCCATCTCCGGCATGTTCCAGTCCAGCAGGATCGCGTCCGGCATCCGCTGGCGGCACAGCTCCAGCGCCTTCAGGCCATCTTCCGCTTCGCTGATCTCGAATTCCAGCTCCTCGAGGATGCGACGAGCGACCTTCCGGATCACGCTTGAATCGTCGACGACGAGACAGTGTTTCATTTCAACTTGCTCCCGAATGCCGGTACCCGACATGCCGATCCCGGTGTTTTATGAAGCTCACGCGGCCGCCATCGGCTCCACCATGGCGCCGAACAAACGCTTGATATCGAGGATGATCATCAGCTTGCCATCGAGGCGATGCACGCCGCCGGAGATCTCCGCCCAGCGCTTGTCGAGATTCGACGGGTTCGGCTCGTGCGAATCCATCGACAGGCGCAGGACCTCGCCGACCGTGTCGATCACCAGCCCGTAGCTCTCGCCCTTGTGCTCGATGCCGACTGCCATCACCTGCGCGTTCTCGTCCCGGTCGGGCAGATGCAGGCGCTTGCGCATGTCGATCGCCGTGACGATCCGACCGCGCAGGTTCAGCACCCCCGCCACTTCGGGTGCCGCCAGCGGTACCCGCGTGACGCTGTCGGGCACGAACACGTCATGCACCTGGCTGATCGGCAGACCGAACAGCTGGCCGCCGATGACGACGGTCACATACTGGATGCTGTCTTCCGCGCCGGTCGCAAGATTGTCGTTGCTGCTCATGCCGCAATCCCCAATTCACCAGAGAACATGTCCTTGAGCGACGCAATCAGCCCCGGCCGGTCGAACTTCGCCACGTAATCATCGAAGCCGGCCTGGCGCCCGCGCTCGATCGAGGCCGGGGAGACCACCGCCGACAGGGCGAGCACCGGCAGCTTGCGGAAACGCGGGTCGCGCCGCAGCGCCTCGCAGAACTCGAAGCCGTTGATGTCCGGCATCTCGATGTCGCTGACGATCGCATGGAACGTGTCGCCGTTTTCCAGGAGCTCAAAGGCCTGCTGGGCGCTCTGGCAGGCAGTCACGTCATAGCCCGCCGCCTTCAGGACCGGCGTCAGCATGTTGCGGAAGAACGCGCTGTCATCGACCAGAAGCACCTTCTTGGTCAGGGCGGCGATGTCCATTTCCTTGCGCATGAACCAGTCTTCGAAGGCCTGCGGCAGGTAGTAACCAAGGTCGATCACCTCGGTCGCCTTTTCCTTGATCACCGCCGAGCCGAGAATGCCGGCCCGGTCCGAACCGACCTCGATGTTCATCCGGTCCTCGACGATGTCGACGATCTCGTCGACCACGAGGCCCATCGAACGGCCCGCATCGGAGAATACCAGCATCGGCTGGGTGCCTTCCGAACGGCGGGTCTGCCCCGGCTCGATGTAGACAAGCGGCATCAGGGCACCGCGATACTGCACCAGGTCGCGTCCGTTGGAATGCTCGATCTTCGAGACCTCGAATTCCTCAAGCCGGGTGACCAGCGACAAGGGCACCGCCTTGGGTTCGGAGGAGCCGGCGCGGAACAGCAGCATGGACACCGACGATTGACCGTCGATCGCCGCCGCGATGGCTTCCTCCACTCCCTTGCGCTCCCCTTCCGCCACCACGCTGGAGGCATGGCTGGCCATCGCCGAGGCGACACCATTCGGGTCGATGATCATGATCACCGCGCCATCGCCCAGGATGGTGTTGCCGGAGAACATGGTCAGGTTGCGCAGCATGGAGGACATCGGCTTGACGACGATTTCCTCGGTGTGGAACACCCCGTCGACGACGACGCCGAAGGTCTGGTTGCCGACCTGCATGACGACGATGAACCCGGTATCGGATTCCAGCTCGCTGTTCACATCCGTTTCGTCGGCGCCGAGCAGGTAGGACATGTGCACCAGCGGCAGGAGCTTGTTGCGCAAGCGCAGCACCGGCGTGTCCTTGATCCGCTCGATACGGTGCTCGGAATTGTTCTGAACCCGCACCAGTTCCACCACCGACAGCTGCGGAATGGCGTAGCGGTCGCCGCCCGCCTCGACGATCAGCGCCGAGACGATCGCCAGCGTCAGCGGGATCTTGATGATGAAGCTGGAGCCCTGGCCTGCCGTCGACCGCAGGTCGATCGAGCCGCCGATCAGCTCCACATTGTTGCGCACCACATCCATGCCGACGCCGCGGCCGGACACGCTGGTGACATTGGTCGCGGTGGAAAAGCCCGCATGGAAGATGAACTTGTGGATCTGCTGATCCGTCATCTTCTCCAGCTCGGCCTCGCTTGCCAGGCCGCGTTCCAGAACCTTGGACTTCACCCGCTCCACATCGATGCCGCGGCCGTCGTCCTTGACCTCGATGATGATATGGCCGCCCTCGTGATAGGCGGACAGGGTGATCGTGCCCTTCTCCGGCTTGCCGACGGCGCGCCGGTCGCTCGGCATCTCCAGCCCGTGATCGGCGGAGTTGCGGATCATGTGGGTGAGCGGATCCTTGATCAGCTCCAGAACCTGCCGGTCCAGCTCGGTTTCCGCGCCGACCATTTCCAGCTCGATCGGCTTGTCCAGCTCCTGGCTGAGATCGCGCACGATGCGCGGCAGCTTCTGCCAGGCGTTGCCGATCGGCTGCATCCGCGTCTTCATGACGCCTTCCTGCAGCTCCGCCGTCACGTTCGACAGCCGCTGCAGCGGCACCTTGAACTCGCTGTCTTCGTGGCGGCGGACGATCTCCAGAAGCTGGTTGCGGGTCAGCACCAGCTCCGAGACCATGGTCATCAGGTGCTCAAGCGTTTCCACCGCGACGCGGATGGACTGGCTCGACACCGAAGACCCCGACTTGTTCTCTTTTTCCGCCTTCTCCGGCCCCTTGGGCTCCGCGGTCGCTTTGCGCGCCGCGCCGGCCTTCACCGTCAGCGGGGGCGGCGCGTCTTCCTGCGCCTCGGCGGCCGGGGCGTTCGTCGCCGCCTCAACGGGCAGTTCGACCTCGCATTCCGCTTCGCGGAAGGCGCGCTCCAGATCGTCGAGCGACACCTCGCCCGGGCGCAGCGGCCGTTCCAGCACCTGCTCGACCAATGCGCCGGTGGTGACATCCGGTCCCGCCGCTGCCTCGGCCTCGGCCTCCGCTTCGGCTCCGGTGCGGGCGGACAGGGACAGACGCTCCAGCTCGGAAATCAGATCGTCGTCGCTGCCTTCCGGCTCGGCCCCGCCGGCGGTCTCCAGATCGGCCAGGATCTCCTTGATCCGGTCGATGGAAATCAGGATCAGCGACACCGCTTCCTGGGTGACCGGCGCGCCATCACGGAACTTGCCCATCAGGGTCTCGGCCGCATGCGCCAGCGCCTCAAGGCGGGGCAGACCAAGGAACCCGCAGGTTCCCTTGATCGTGTGCACCAGACGGAAGATGTTATCGAGGATCTTCGCGTTATTCGGTTCTTGTTCGAACTTCACAAGCTCGACGTCGACGACATCAAGGCTCTCGTTCGTTTCTGTAAGGAACTCGCTAAGCAAGTCGTCCATGGTCAAACTCACCCGACTGGTTACTGGTACGCCACCCGATCCTGTGACCGGACAACCCATCCCTGCCAGTGAGAATGAGACCGAAACAGTTAAGATAAATTGAAACGCCTCTTCTAGCGCAGAACAGAAATCACGAGGAAGACGACGCGATGATTTTCACGCCAGCTTCTTCCTTAACAACATCTAAATGCATTCCCGATTCACGTGCAAGTAAAACGGCATACACCGGTTGCACCGTATGTGCATCGATCCGTTCCGGCTCGACGCCGGACATCATGTCGAGCACCAGCGCCGGCACCTTGGTCGTCGACCCGGTCACCGCCAGTTCGAAGGTCGGTGCGTTAACCTCTCCGTCCATCCGCACGGTGATCAGGCCGCCGCGCGGGACGCATTGATTGGCCAGCAGGATGAGGTTGAGCAGCAGCTTGACCCGGTTCTTGGCCATCAACAGGCGCGGCACCTGCCAGTCGATCTCCGCCTTTTCGTTGGCGAGGAAGCCGACGGCGACCGCATGGGCATCGCCCAGATCGATCTCCGAGCCGGCGGACCCGGCCGCGCCGAACGCCAGCCGCGCGAACTGCAGCTTCGCCGAGGCCTGCCGCGCGCTCTTGCGGATCAGGTCCATGGCGAATTCCTGCATGTCCTCGTTGCCCTCCTCGTCCAGCACCTCCAGGCCGTTGGTGATCGCACCGACCGGCGAGATGATGTCATGACAGACGCGGCTGGCCACCAGCGCGGCAAGATCGAGTGCGGTAAGATCGTCGATAGCGGTCATGCGGGGATCCTCGGTGGCCGGACACATCGGACAGGAAAGGCGGCTGATTCGCCAGTTTCGACAGGGTTACACCCCCGCCCGCGCGCTGCCAAGCCAACCGCGCCGGATCAGCGTCGTGCCAGCAGCGGACAGCCGAGCCGCCGGGCGTTGGCTCGCGCCGCTTCATCGAGCACCGCCGGATCGGCGAGAAACAGAAACCGGTTGATCTCCGAGTGAAACAGCAAGAGCCGCCCGTCATAGAGCGCGAAGATCATCGGATTGCCCTGGGTCACCCCGCCCTGCGCCAGGGCATAGGGGTCGCATCCGGAAAAATAGGGGGCATACACCTCCGGCGCCTTTTCGAACGCCGCCCGATTGCCCTCGTTGACGAACACCCAGACCGTATCGGCCCAGCGCAATTCATGGTCCGGCACCCCGCGACGCGGCTTGCGATCGATGAAATAGGCGACCGGATCGTGTCCGCCGACCGCATAGCCGGTCATCACATCGGTGGCGAAGCCCTGCGCCAGCGCCGCCGCGCCACCCGTGACCGCCAGAAGCCCCACGCAAAGTGCCACAACCGCCGACCATAATGTTTTCCGATTTCGACTACACTCTGTCACCGAATCAGTCCCGCAGGTTCTCCTGGCCGGACTGTGCCCCCGGGAGCGCCCGCCAGGCAACCGGCCGAGGGCCAGCCGCACCAGTTCCGGGGTGACAGTTCCGGGGCGATGGCCGCCGGACGGTGGGGACGAGAATGGGAAGTTGGAAGGAAGAGTGCACATGATCCAGACAATGATGATCCAGCGCCTGGGCATCCGGGCCGTCCATTGGCCTCATCTGCTGCTGGTCTGTCTCGGGATCGTTGCCACCGTCGCGCTCTCCGCTCCGGCTTCGGCACAGCAGCCCGAACAGTACAATCAGGGCGAACTGCTCGACACCGGCCACCGGTTCTTCGGGCAGATCTCCGGCGGGCTCGCCTCGGTGGTGGAAAAGGCCGTCGCGCAATATGGCCAGCCCAACGGCTACATCCTTGGCGAGGAGGGTTCGGCGGCCCTGCTCGCCGGTGCCCGCTATGGCGAAGGCCAGCTCTACACCCGCAACGCCGGCACCCACAAGGTGTTCTGGCAAGGCCCCTCGCTCGGCTGGGATGTGGGCGGCGATGGCGCCCGGGTGATGATGCTGGTCTACAACCTGCCCGACACGAATGCCATGTATCGCCGCTATGTCGGCGTCAACGGCTCGGCCTATCTGGTCGGCGGCTTCGGCATGACCGTGCTGTCGAACCACGATATCTACGTGGTTCCGGTTCGCGCTGGCCTGGGCGCCCGTCTCGGCGTCAATATCGGCTATCTGAAATTCACCCCCGAGCCGACCTGGAACCCGTTTTGACCGGCGAACCGACAACGATGCTTGGCGCGAGGCTGACGGTCGGGTAATCAAGAGGCGTGGGGGAATAAAGCTTGCAGCGGCGGACGTCCGCGCGGGCAGGCGCCCGAGATGGCAAACCATGGTGATCGGCCTTGATTGAAGCGGCAATGTACATGGCGCTCGGCTTCTTCATTGCCGGGCTCATTGCCATCGCGATACTGCCGGCGGTGTGGCGCCGGGCTGTGCGGTTGACCCGGCGCGCCGTCGAGGCGACCAGCCCCATGTCCCATGCCGATGTCCGTGCCGAGATCAGCGGCTTGCGCGCCGCACATGCGCTGGAGTGCCGGCGCCTGGAAATCAACCTGCAGCAACTGCATGAGCAGGCCACCGCCAACCGTCTGGCCCGAGACCGGGCGGAAGCTGCCTCCAGCGACATGCGCAAGGAGGTTCTGGCCCGGGAGCAGGCCCTGGCCGACGCCCAGGAGCGCGAGGACGCGCTGCACCGGGATATCCTTGAACGGGAAGAGGCCCTGGCACGGGCGAAAGCGCGCATGCGGGAACTGGAACGGGTGGTAAAACGGCGGAACGAAATGGCCGAAGGCGAGGCCGATGAGGCGCAGTCCGCGCCGACGCCCCCCTCCGGTGCCGGCGCGCGGGAATGGGCCGATGCGTCTCATCTTACCCAGGTCGCCGCACTTGAATCGGAGATTGCCGCGTTGCGCCTTCGGCTGAAGACCGGCGAAACCGCCGCAGGCGCTGACGGCACGGACCGGGCGGCGCAACGCGCGCGCGACGACCGCCTGTTCGAGGCTGAGTCCCGCCTGGTCAGCGCCCAGGCGGAAATCGCCCGGCTGTCGCTGCAGCTTGAAGAAAGCCAGCAGATGCACGCGGCGGATGACCCTGTCCACCATCGCCGGCCCGGCGATGCGGCGGAGACCGCTGCGGCCGCCGCCCGGCTCGAAGCGGAAAACGCCCGCCTGCGCGCCCAGTTGCAAGATGACGTGTCCTTCCAGGCACTGCGAACCCAACTGGCGGATCTGGCGGCCTCCGTTGTCGCGTCCGTCGCCTCCGATGAAGAGCTTGCCGCCCTCGCCCAGGACACGGCGCGCACGCCTCCCGGCGCCAGCGATCTGGCCCGGAAAGCGGCCTCGCTCTCTGCCCGCATCCAGGATGCGCGGCAGCGCCTGAACAGCGACAGCTCCCTTGGGCCCCGCCCGCGCCCAGGCGCTGCTCAGCCCCCCCACCACAGGCAGAAGGCCAAATCCTGAGCACCGGCTGACGCCCGGCTGGCCCAAGGCATCCGTCCGCCCAGGCGCCGCCGTCAGATGGAAGCCGGCCTCATTCAGCCCTTTGGCAGGATCAGGTCGAACCGCGCTCCTTCGCCCGGTCGGCCCGAGGCACGGATCGTCCAGCCATTGCGCCGTGCCACCATTTCGCAGATGGCGAGGCCGATCCCGGTGCCCTCCACCGCGCCCCGGCTGTGCAGGCGTTTGAACGGCTGAAAGATCAACTCCGCATAGCCTTGCTCAAAGCCGATGCCATTGTCCTCGACAGTGAGCGTGAAGCCGCGTGCCTCGCCGACGGTCGCGGCGAAGTGGATCGTCATCGCCGCCGCCCGGTCCGGAGCACGATATTTGATCGCGTTGCTCACCAGATTGTAGAGCACTTCGCGCAAGGAAATCGGATCGGCCAGGACCGGATCGGGCAGGATCTCGCAGGTGACCGTTAGCCCGGCCTGGGCGATTTCCTCGCCCAGCTCCTCAAGCACCCGACCGACCACATCGCCAACCTGTATGCCCCTGACCTCCAGATCGCGGCTCACCGAGCGGGTGTAGGTCAGAAGGTCGGAAATCAGGCGGCTGCCGTTGCGCGCCGCGCGCGTGATGACCTCCAGCGCCTCGTCCGCCTCGCCTCCCCGCTCCGGCGCCGTCACCGACCGCAGCACATCGGCGTAGAGCCGGATCTTGCGCAAGGGCTCCTGCAGGTCATGCGAGGCCACGAAAGCGAATTGTTGCAGGCTTTCATTCGCGCTTTCCAGCCGGGCCGCATGGTCGAGCAGCCGATTGTTCGCCTCGCGCAGCGCCGTGACATCCCGACCGATCGACAGGATTTCCTGTGGCTGGCCATGAACATCGTGAATCAACAGGCTGAACCAGAGAATATTGCGGGCCGCGCCATAGCGATCGTAGTTGACCTGCTCCAGGATCGATGCCGGCGCCTCCCGGGTCATCGCCGCAAGCTGCCCCTGCAGCGCTTGCTGACCGGTTTCCGGGACCAGCTCGGTAAACTTGCGCCCCAGCAACCCCGCCTCATCCGGCCCGAAAAAATCGATGTAGTGCCGATTGACGAAGAACAGCGTGGCATCGGGCCGGGCGCGCGAGATCAGATCCGGCAGGCGGTCGACAAGAATGCGGTAGTCCCGTTCGCTGCGCTTGCTGTTGTACAGCGCCCGGTTGCGTTGGGTCACATCCGCCAGCACGATCATCACCTGGCGCACGCCACTGCGCAGCCCTTCCTCGGCAAGAAACGCCGACAGTTCCACCTCGAAGCGCTGACCGCTCTCCGGCAAGATCAGGCAACAAGGTTCCGCATCGATCGCCCCGTCGCGAAACAGACGCGGCCAGCTGTCCTCGCTCAGCCGCTCAAGCGCATCTGGCGCCAGGAACTGTGAAAATGGCCGGCCAATGAGGGATCCGCGCGCCACACCCATGCGCTCGAACAGGAGATCGCTGGCATCCTCGATGATACCGGCCTCCGACAATGACAAAAGCAGCGCCGGCGTTTTCTGGTAAAGCCGCTGGAACCGGCGCGTTTCGCTGGAAAGTCGCTCGACCATCGTCTGCAGCTGGCGCTTGTGGTCGACCGCTTCGCTGATGTCGCTGAACAACACCGTCAGTTCGTTGCCATCGCCGCTGTAGACCCCGGCCCGGAGCCAGCCTTCGCGCCCACAGAGGCGGTGATGAATATCGAACTGCTGCGGCGCCCCCGCGCGAATGGCGTCCTCAAGCCGGTCCTGTAGGTCCGACGGCTCCAGTTCGGCCAGCGCATCGGACAGCAATTCACCCTCCAGCTCGTCCTGCTGTCGCCCGGCCACGCGGGCAATCGAGGGATTGGCTTCCAGAATACGGAAACTCACCACCTGGCCATCCGGCGCCCGCAGCGCCTCCAGCCGCAACAACCCGTCCTCCGCCTGACGGAACACCTGACGATAGCTCCGCAGCGCCCCGGCGCCCGGTTCTACCTCCGCCGCGCCGACCGGGGTGGCCAGCACCACCACACCGGCGACATCACCCGCATCGTTTTTCAGGGAAAGGTACTGCACATCATATTGCCGGCCCGACGGTTCGTGCCGGGGCCGCACCCAGGTGCGAATTTCGCAATCCTGCCCGCAGAGCGCCTGATCCAGCCATTCCTTGCGGATCTCGAACAGGCCCGTTCCGATGACCTCGGCAAGGGGCTGGCCGATGACCTCATCGACCTGCAGGCCCTCGATATCCGCATAAGCCTGATTGGCGATCCGAATGACATAGGACCGATCGCAAACATAGATCGGCAGCCGCGCCCGCGCCACGCACTGGCGCAAGGCCTGCCGGTCCCAGGCGGTTTCGCCATCATCCGCCCGCTCGCTCTCGCTCCAGACCTCGTCGTACAGTTGAGCCCCCCACGCCGCTGCGCCGCGATCGATTTCCCGCGCGTCAGACGTTCATATGCGCAATTCGCCAATCATGCCGCAAGGGAAGAACATACGTTAGCGGGAAAATAGGACCGTGCGCTGCGCGCGGGATCACTGATACCGGAAAAGAATCCGTCGCTTATCGAAAAGGCGGAGGCTCCCTGCCCTTCCCGCGCGTCTTGCGCCTGAAGGAAAAGCTCCCTCCATGGCAGCGGCGGGCAGGGAAAGGACAGGCGATTCGCTCACGGCCGCCAGGACGAGCAGGCGTTCCGGGAACTCACGGCGACAGGGACGCGACATCGACCGGACACAACACGGCAGACCGCTTGCATCCCCTTGCGGGGGGGCCCTGAATGCTTATGCATGCTGATTTGGCTGGACGTATCGCGACCGCCGGAAATGGTACCCCCAAGGGGACTCGAACCCCTGTTTCCGCCGTGAGAGGGCGGCGTCCTAGACCGCTAGACGATGGGGGCATCGGCCGGTCGAGCGACAGTGAGCGGGTAGTAGCCGCTTGCCGGATCAATTGCAAGCCCGTCGCGCAGGAAAAATGCATCCCGGCGACGGACACCCCGGCAAAGCTGTGGATCAACGGGCCACGAAGGCCGTTTCGCCGAGCACCTGGCCGGTTGCCGGGTCGAGATAAAGCAGCCGGCTGGCGGTGCCTTCGCGCACCAGGAGGATGAGCCGTCCCTCGGCCATTGCCATGCTTTCCACCTGTCCGTCCTTGCCGATGGCGACGGTAGCGGCTATATCGCCGGCACCGGGCCGCGTCCCGCCCTCGGTCAGCTTGTAGATGATGGCCGCGAACACCGCGACGAACCCGAGCACCATGATGAGACTCGAAACGGCCAGCAAACGCTTGAGCTTTGCCTGAAGCCGTTGCGCCGCCGGATCGAGCGGCGCCTCCGTGTCGGGGCTCTCGTCAACAGCGGGATGTGTCATGATCGTTTCCACTCAAGAACAGCCCGAAACCGGTCGGGCCGAAGTAACGGTTGCTACGGAAGATGCCGGATCCAGGCTCGATGCCTGCCTTGCCCGGCACCTGCCCGAGTTCAGCCGGAACCGGATCCAGGCCCTGATCAAGCAGGGACGGGCCCATATCGGCGAGCGGACCATAGTTGAGCCCAAATACCGGGTCAACGAGGGCGAGACCGTGGTGCTGGAGCTTCCGGCCCCGGAAAACGCCGATCCGGAGCCGGAGAACATTCCGCTCAACGTGGTCTTTGAGGACGATCAACTGATCGTGATCGACAAGCCGGCGGGTCTCGTGGTTCATCCCGGCGCCGGCAACTGGTCGGGCACGCTGGTCAATGCGCTGCTCTACCATTGCGGCGACAGCCTGTCCGGCATCGGCGGCGTGCGCCGGCCCGGCATCGTCCACCGGATCGACAAGGACACCACCGGCCTGCTGGTGGTCGCCAAGACCGACAAGGCCCATCAGGCATTGAGCGAGCAATTCGCCGATCACGGCCGCACCGGTCCGCTGGAGCGGGCCTACTCGGCACTGGTCTGGACCGCGCCGGGCCGGGCGAGTGGCACCATCGAGGCGGATCTTGCCCGCTCCGCCTCCAACCGGCAGAAGATCGCCGTGGTGCGCCATGGCGGGCGTCATGCGATCACCCATTGGCAGATCAACGAGCGCTTCGGTCCGATCGGCGAAGAACCGCTCGCCTCCCTGATCACCTGCCGGCTGGAGACCGGGCGCACCCACCAGATCCGCGTTCACATGGCCCATATCGGCCACCCGCTCGTCGGCGATGCCGATTACGGTGCCGGCTTCAAGACCAAGGCGGCGCGGCTGCCCGAGCCCTTGCGCGCGAAGGTGGAGGGATTTCACCGTCAGGCGCTGCATGCTGGCCTCCTCGCCTTCGCCCATCCGGTGAGCGGCGAGACGCTGAAATTCGAAAGCCCGCTGCCCGCCGATTTTGCCGAACTTGTCGCCGGCTTCCGGACCCTCGGCACCTCAATGACGAAAATTAAGCCCTGATTTTGTCGAATTGCTCCCTATATTGAGACCTCGGCGCGCCTGAGGGGCGCCGGTCGAACGGCCCGCCGTGGGATCGGAAAACACTCCGATCCGGGGGCCAGTTTTGCGAGAAAGGGGGCGCTGTTCATGGCCCAGAACATTCCGGTACTGAGCTCCGCCGAAGGAGGGCTCAGCCGCTATCTCGATGAAATCCGCCGGTTCCCCATGCTGGAACCGCAGGAAGAATACATGCTCGCCAAGCGCTACAAGGAGCATGAAGACCCGCAGGCCGCCGAGCGGCTGGTCAACTCGCATCTGCGGCTCGTCGCCAAGATCGCCATGGGATATCGCGGCTACGGCCTGCCGATTTCCGAGGTGGTTTCGGAAGGCAACGTCGGCCTGATGCAGGCGGTCAAGCGCTTCGAGCCGGACAAGGGCTTCCGCCTTGCCACCTATGCCATGTGGTGGATCAAGGCCGCGATTCAGGAGTATATCCTGCGCTCCTGGAGCCTTGTGAAGATGGGCACCACCGCCAATCAGAAGCGGCTGTTCTTCAACCTGCGCCGCCTCAAGGGCAAGATCCAGGCGCTGAACGAAGGCGACCTGAAGCCCGAGCAGGTGACCCAGATCGCCACCAAGCTGGGGGTGACCGAGGGCGACGTGGTGTCGATGAACCGCCGGCTTGCCGGTGATGCCTCGCTCAACGCACCGATCCGCGCCGAAGCCGATGGCGGCGAGTGGCAGGACTGGCTGGTCGATGAGAGCGAAAGCCAGGAGACCCTGTTCGCCCGTCAGGAAGAGCTGGACATGCGCCGCAAGATGCTCGGCGACGCCATGGAGGTCCTGAACGATCGCGAACGGCGCATCTTCGAGGCCCGGCGCCTGGCCGAAGACCCGATCACGTTGGAAGAGCTGTCCGGCGAATTCGGCGTCAGCCGCGAACGGGTGCGGCAAATCGAGGTCCGCGCCTTCGAAAAGGTGCAGAAGGCAGTCCGCCGCAGCGCGCGGGAGCTGGAACAGCCCCGCGCCTCTGGCGCCTGAGCGGCCCGGCCACAGGGCCGCTCGATCTCCTCCCCTTCCCTTCCCCTCCCCGGCCCGCTTGCCGGGGCCGCCGCCTTTTTCTAACCTTGCCGGGCGGCGGCGCAGCGGCGCCGCGATCCTGGCCGGGGAAGCCCATGTCGATCCTGCGAAAGAAACGCGCGAAGGTCGCGGCGGTGACCAGCGCGTTTCTTCTCGCGGTGGTGCTGTTGCGTGCCCTCGATCCCGGCTTCCTGACCTCCATCCGCCTGCTCGGCTTCGACTACTACCAGAAGCTTTGGCCGCGCATGGAACGCCCGGAAATCCCCGTGCGCATCGTCGACATCGACGAGCGCGCCCTTGCGATCCATGGCCAATGGCCCTGGTCCCGCGATCTTCTGGCGCAAATGACCGAGCGCCTCAGAGATCTGGGCGCGGCGGCCATCGTCTATGACATCATCTTCGCCGAGGCCGACCGGCTGTCGCCGCACCGTTTTCTTCCCGCAAACCCGGACGCCGCACCCTCTCCAAATGCGGAAACGCCGGACCGGCGCGAGATCGCCCGCCTGCTGCGCCGCCTGCCCGACACCGACGCCCAGTTCGCCGAGGCCATCGCCACCGCGCCGGTGGTTCTCGGTTTCGCCGTGCGGCCGGACGCAAACGGCCGCTCACCGGAACAAAAGGCGGGCATTGCCTATGCCGGCAGCAATCCGGCCGCGATCCTGCCGGCCTTTCCCTCCGCATTGACCAGCCTGCCCGCGCTGGAGGCCCCGGCGGCGGGGAGCGGCGGGGTCAGCCTGTCGACCCGCGACACCGGCGGCATCGTCCGGCGCATCCCGATGCTGTTTTCCGACGGCACCACGCTCTACCCCAGCCTGGCGCTGGAGGCCTTGCGGGTGGCGCAAGGGGCAAGCGGCCTGATTATTCGCTCCACCGGCGCCAGCGGCGAACCGGCCTCCGGCACCGACGCGATCACCGATATCAAGACCGGCGCCATCGCCTTGCCAACAACCGCGTTTGGCGAGCTGTGGGTCTATTTCAACGCCGACCGGCCGGACCGTTACGTCTCCGCCGCCGATCTTCTCGCCCCTGAAAAGACCGCGCGAATCGCGCCGCTGATCGAGGGGCAGATCGTCTTCATCGGCACCTCCTCGGTCGGCCTGAACGACATGCGCGCGACCCCGCTTGGCGAGCTGGTGCCCGGGGTCTCGATCCACGCCCAGGCGGCCGAGCAGATCATCGCCGGCGACTTTCTCAGCCGGCCCGACTGGGCGGACGGGGCGGAACTGATCGCCACCCTGCTGCTTGGCCTCATCGTCATCGCGCTGGTCTTGTCGCTCGGCGCGCTCTGGGCTGCCGCCCTTGGCGGGTTCATCGCCGCGGCGCTTTATTTTGGCGCCATCGCCCTGTTTCGCAACCACGGCCTGCTGGTCGACCCGGTCTATCCCACCGCCGCCAACCTGTTTGTCGTCTACGCCGCCGCCACCGCCCTGCTCTACTTTCTGACGGAGAGGGAAAAACGCTTCGTGCGCACCGCTTTCGGCCAGTATCTGGCACCGGAACTGGTGCGCCGGTTGGAGGAAACCCCCGAGGACCTGCGCCTTGGCGGCGAGATGCGCGACATGACCATCCTGTTCATGGATGTGCGCGGCTTCACGCCGATTTCCGAGCAATTGACGCCGACCGACCTCGTCGCCTTTCTCAACGCTCTTCTGTCCCCCTTGAGCGCGGAGATCCAGGCCCGGCACGGCACCATCGACAAATACATCGGCGACAGCATCATGGCCTTCTGGAATGCGCCGGTGGAGGTTGCCGACCATGCCCGCCTTGCCTGCCGCGCGGCGCTGGCCATGATCGACACCGTGGAGAACCTGAACGCGGCCGATGCCTTCGGCTTTCACGCCCGGTCCCTGCCGGTCGGCCCGGTGCGCATCGGCATCGGCCTCAACACCGGCGAGGCCTGCGTCGGCAACATGGGCTCGGACCAGCGCTTCAACTATTCGGTGATCGGCGATGCGGTGAATGTCGCCGCCCGGATCGAATCGAGTTGCAAGGCAGTGGGCGCCGAATGCCTGGTCTCCGAGGACACCGCCCGCGCGGCAGGGGATTTCGCCTTGCTGGAGGCCGGCGCCATTCCGCTCAAGGGCAAGAGCGCGCCGGTCAAGCTGTTTGCACTGGTCGGTCCGCCGGAACTTGCCACCACCTCGGACTTCATTGCCCTCAAGACGGCGCACGAAAGCCTGATTGCCCATATCGACGCCGACGAGGGGGAAGCAGCGGCCCGCGCCCTTGCCACCTGCCGCGCCCATGCCCCAGACCGACTAAGCGGCTTCTACGACCGCTTCGCCGAACGCATCGCCGCCCTGCCGCAAGCAGCGGAAGGCCGGATCGGCTAACCGCGCCGCAGCCGCGAGCTGGGCAACAGGGTGAGAACCCGGCCGTCCAGCACCACCAGCCCGAGCAGCAGGATGGCCATGCCGAGGAACTGGCCGCCGGTCAGGCTTTCGCCCAGCACCAGCGCGCCCAGCACGCTCGCCGACACCGGCACCAGCAGCGTGACCAGCGAGGCGTTGGTTGCCCCTGCACCGGTCAGAAGGCGGAAGTAGATCAGATAGGCAAAGGCGGTGCCGATGGTGCCAAGGGCGATGACGCAGGCCCAGACGGCAAGGCTTGTCTGCGCCGGGCTCCAGGACGCTCCCTGCCACAGGGCGAGCGGCAGCATCCAGACACTTGCGCCGGTCAGTTGCCCCGCCACCGGCACCATCAGCGGCAAGCCCTTGAACCGGCGGGCGAAGGAGGCCGCCACCGCATAGGACAGGGCCGCGCCGAGGCAGGCGAGCTGCGCCCAGAGCGGAAATCCATCCGCGCCCTCCAGCCCGGGCAGCAACAGCACCGCCACCCCGGCAAGACCAAGGCCGATGCCGATCACCCGATGCACCTGCAGGGTTTCGTGGCGGAAGGCCAGGGTCGCCACGAGCACCGTGAAGATCGGCGTCGTCGCATTGAGGATCGAGGCCAGGCTCGCGGAAATCGCCGTCTGCCCCCAGAAGATCAGCGAAAACGGGATCGCGTTGTTGAGGAGCCCGATCATCAGGAAGGACAGCAGCATCCCCGGCGCCAGCGGAAACCGCTGCCGGGCAATCCGCAGCACCGCATGCAGCACCAAGGCTGCCAGGAACACCCGCAGGAACACCAGCACCAGCGGCGGGATCTCGGCCACAGCGATCTTGGCGAACAGGAAGGTGCCACCCCAGATCAGTGACAACAGGGCCAGCAGCAGCCAGTTGATGAGTGTCATGTGCAGCACCTTATCTTCGGTCGCATGGGATCCTCCTGTACCTCCCCCCCGGCGGCTTCCACCGGGCAGTTCCTCGCCACCGCCCCACAGTTCCCGCTCCACCGTGGCGAAGAGAAGCACACCAAAAGGACCTGGGCGACAACCGCCGACATATCACTCCGGCGCACGCGCCAACCACACGATTTGCGAGCCGTGAGAGACGGGGGCAATCAGCTACGGGCGGCGTGCCGGCGTCGAAGGGGCCGGAGCGATGCCTTCAGCGCGCGACCAAGCAAGGCAAATCAGCGCTTGTTTCCCCGCAAAAGCCCGTCCACTGTGAGTGCCCTGCCGATGCCGCACGCCGGCGCCCTTTCCATTTCTCCCGATCACTCCACCCGCGCCCACAATGCCCGATCATTCCGCCACCGCCGGCACCCCTTCGCTGATTGCCCGGCTGCCCTCCCTGCTGATCGCGGCGGCGCTGCTCTTGGGCGCCAACGGCCTTGCCATGACGGTGATTGCCGTGCGCGGACGGGCGAACGGGCTGTCCGATGCGACCATCGGCCTGTTCGGCTCGGCCTATTATGCCGGGTTCATCCTTGGCGTTCTGCTGACGCCGATCCTGATCCGCCGAGTCGGGCACATCCGGGTCTTCGGCGCCCTGGCGGCGATCAGCGCGATTTCGGTGCTGGCCCTGATGCTGACCCCCGCCGGCTTCGGCTGGGCGGTGCTGCGGCTGATCAGCGGCATGGCATTTTGCGGCACCGCGATGGTGCTGGAAAGCTGGCTCAACACCCTGGCCAGCAATTCCGAGCGCGGCCGGATTCTCAGCATCTACCGGATCGTCGACCTGGGCGCGGTCACCGGCGGCCAGTTCCTGCTGCCGGCCTTCGGCGGCTCCGGGGCCGAGATCATCATCGTCATCGCCCTGTTGTTCTGCGCCGCGCTGGTGCCGGTGTCGCTGTCGCGGGAGGACAATCCGCCCACCCCGGCCAACACCCGCATCAACTATCTGGCGGTCTGGCGGATCTCGCCGGTGGCGGTGGTGGGCTGCCTGACCATCGGCCTGACCAATGGCGCTTTTCGGACCGTCGGCCCGGTCTATGCGGAGGGCGTCGGGCTCGACGCCGACGGGCTGGCCCTCCTGATCAGCCTGTGGGTGATCGCCGGGGCGATCTTCCAGTTTCCACTCGGCTGGGCGTCGGACCGGATGGACCGGCGCTATGTGCTGCTCCTGTCGACCATCGGCGCGGGGCTGGCCTGCCTGTTCCTGTCCGGCGCCTCGGACCCGCTGGTCATCTATGCCGGCAGCTTCCTGTTCGGCGGCTTCGCCCTGCCGCTCTATTCCCTCTCGGCCGCCCATGCCAACGACCATGCCGGCAAGGGCCAGTATGTGGAACTCGCCGCCGGGCTGACCATGTTCTTCGCCCTTGGCGCGATGGTCGGCCCGCTGCTTGCCTCGCTGGTGATGGACAGATTCGGCCCCGGCGCCTTCTTCGCCTATACCGCCGCCATGCATCTGGCGCTGGTCGGCTATGTGCTGGTGCGGCTGATCCGCCATCCCGCCGTGCCGCGAGACCAGCGCAAGCGCTTCGTCTGGCTGCTGAGAACCTCGCCGATGATCTTCCGCCTGGCGCGCGACACCCGAAAGGGTGCCCGCAAGACGAAACGGTGAGACTTCGACGCAATGAACCCGCGAAAGCGCTGCGCAAGGGCTCGCCATCGCGCCGCCGCTTCGATATAGTCCGCCACCGACCCCCGGTTTGCCGACCGGGGTTTTTCTTGTGCGCGGCTGGCCGCCGCGCCGCACGCGAAGACGCCACTTAGAGGATATGCAAGCATGGCCAATGTCGTCGTTGTCGGATCGCAGTGGGGAGACGAAGGGAAGGGCAAGATCGTCGACTGGCTGTCGGAGCAGGCCGATGTGGTGGTTCGCTTCCAGGGCGGGCACAATGCCGGCCATACGCTCGTCATCGACGGCACCAGCTACAAGCTGTCCCTGCTTCCCTCCGGCGTCGTGCGCGGCAAGCTGTCGGTGATCGGCAACGGTGTCGTCATCGACCCGCATGCACTGGTCGCGGAGATCGCCCGACTGGCCGAACAGGGCGTCACGGTCAGCCCCGAGACCCTGGTGATCGCCGGCAATGCGACGCTGATCCTGTCGCTGCACCGCGAGCTGGACGCGCTGCGCGAGAACGCGGCCGCCGCCGGCACCAAGATCGGCACCACCAAACGCGGCATCGGCCCGGCCTATGAGGACAAGGTCGGCCGGCGGGCGATTCGCGTCATGGACCTGGCCAACCTCGCGACCCTGCCGGGCAAGATCGAGCGGCTGCTGACCCATCACAACGCCCTGCGGCGCGGTCTCGGCGAGCCGGAAGTCTCCGCCGATGCCATCTTCACCGAACTGGAAACCGTCGCCGGCAACCTGCTGCCCTTCATGGACACGGTGTGGAACCTGCTCGACGGCAAGCGCCGCGAGGGCCGCCGCATCCTGTTCGAGGGCGCCCAGGGCTCGCTGCTCGACATCGACCACGGCACCTACCCGTTCGTGACCTCGTCCAACACCGTCTCCGGACAGGCGGCCGCCGGCAGCGGCCTCGGCCCCAGCGCTCTCAGCTATGTGCTGGGTATCACCAAGGCCTATACCACCCGCGTCGGCGAAGGCCCGTTCCCGACCGAGCAGGACAACGACGTCGGCCATTTCCTCGGCACCCGCGGCCATGAATTCGGCACCGTGACCGGCCGCAAGCGCCGTTGCGGCTGGTTCGACGCGGTGCTGGTGCGCCAGGCCTGCTGCATCAACGGCATCAACGGCATCGCTCTCACCAAGCTCGACGTGCTCGACGGTCTCGACGAGATCAAGATCTGCGTCGCCTATGAGCTCGACGGCGAGCGAATCGACCATCTGCCCGCCTCGCAAGGAGCGCAGGCACGGGTGAAGCCGATCTACGAAACCCTGCCGGGCTGGAAAGAGTCCACCGAGGGCGCACGCAGCTGGGCGGACCTGCCCGCACAGGCGGTGAAATACGTCCGCCACGTCGAGGAGTTGATCGGCGCGCCGGTCGCGCTACTCTCGACCAGTCCGGAACGGGATGACACAATCCTTGTCCAGAATCCGTTTCAGGATTAAGCCTTAACCGGGTTCCGCGTTTCGGGGCGGCCCGCAACGCCGCGACGACGAGTTGAAAACATGGCAGACTATTATTCGGTTTTGAAGAAAACCGTTGGCGCGCTCCCGCAGAACACGGGCGCGGCACGGCGTGAGATCTATCAACGCGCCCGAAAAGCCATCGTCGCCCAGTTGAAGGCATACGATCCACCGCTCTCGCCCTCCGAGATCACCACGGAGCAATTGCGGCTGGAAGAGGCGATCCGCAAGATCGAAGCCGAGGCCGCGCGCGCAACGCTCGGCGTCGGTGCGGCGCCCGTATCGCCCACGCCGCCCCGTCCCGCCCCCGCAGCGGCGGCCCCTGCCGCCCCCGCCCCGAAAGAGCCGACCCCGGCTGCTCCGCCGCCTCCGCCCACACGGGCGGAACCGGCACCGGCCGCGAGCCCGACCGTCGAATCGCCGACGGTCGCCCCACCTGCGACCCCAACGCCCGACGATCCGTCCCATCGTGTGTTCAAGGATGCGATTGACGATGCCAGGAAGCTGGGCAATGCCGCCGATCAGGCAAGCCGGACCGCACGCGGCGCCTTGAGCAGCGGCCCGGAGGAGCCGGTCCGCCGCGAACCCACCATGGGACCCGCGGCACCGGTATCCGAAGCACGCGCCCCCGAAGCACGGGCATCTGAAGCACGGGCATCCGAAGCAGCGGCACCCGCTGGGCCGTCTTCCGCGCCCCCCGGCACCAGGCCGACAGCGCCAGAAAAGCCCGCCGAGAAAAAGGCAAGCCTCCGCCGTGCGAAGCGAGGCAGCTCCCCCCTGCCGGGGGACATACATCCACTGCCGCCCGCCGCCCCGTCCCACCTTCCGATGATTGTTGGTGTCGGCGGCGCCCTGCTTGTGCTGATCGGTATCGGTGCGATCGGCTATTCCCAGCGCGACACCATCGCCGCGATGTTTGACGGCGGAAACGAGCCGGCTGCCGTTACGCAGACCGAGACGCCGCAGGCGCCCGACCCCACCCTACCGACCGAAGCTGCTCGTCCGACCGAGCCGGCCTCGAAAAAGAATAGCGCGCGCCTCCTCGACAATGGCGAGACCTCTGTCGCTCCGGACGCCCGAACCGTCACCACCACCCGGATCCGCCCCAGCGAACCGGCGGCAACGGCGACAGATCCGGCCCAGCCCGCGCCCGCGACCACGCCTGCCGAGCCCCCGCGCCAGGTGACGCCCGCCGCCACGCCGGACACGACCACGGCCGGAACGCCAGACGGCGGCCAGGATGTGGCCAGCACCACGCCGCCGGCCGCCGTCACACCGCCGCCCGCGACCACGGCTCCAGCAGCGACCACCGGCTCCCCGGCGGTTGCCCAGCGCGCCATCCTCTATGAGGAAGGCGCGGAAGCCGGCAGCGCCGGACAGGCATCGGCCGGCAATGCGGTTTGGCGGGTCGAGGAAGAAACCATCGACGGGCGCAAGGAAACCGTCCTGCGCATGCGGGTCGAAGTGCCTGAGCGCAACATCGCCGCCGACCTGACGCTCAAGCCGAATCGCGACGCGGCCCTGCCCGCCAGCCACCTGCTGGAAGTGCGCTTCGAGTTGCCGGACAACTTCGCCGGCCAGGGCGTTGGCCAGGTGCCCGGACTGGTGATGAAGACCACCGAGGAAGCCCGGGGCGATGCCTTGATCGGCGCGTCGGTGAAGGTCAGCGACGATCTCTTCTGGGTCGCGCTATCGAACCTTCCCGACGAGCAGGAGCGCAACCTGACACTCTTGCGCGATCGCGGCTGGATCGACATTCCGATGCTCTACGAGAATGGCAAGCGCGCCATCCTCACCCTGGAAAAGGGCACGCCCGGCACCCGCGCGATCGAACAAGCGACCGATGCCTGGGGGAAGGCCGGCTGACGCCGGACTGGTTCACCTGAGATTTTGCGAACGAAAAACGGCCGATGCGCAAGCACCGGCCGTTTTTGTTGAAGCGGGGATCCGGGAAGGACTTGCCCCCTTACGGATCAGAACTGCAGCGGTTTGACCTGCTTCACATGGGCCAGTGCCTCGATCCGGTCAATCACCTCGTCCCCGACCGCGCCATCGACCTCGACCAGACAGATCGCATCTTCGCCCGGCGCGGTGCGGCCAAGGTTGAAGGTGGCGATGTTGACCCCGGCCTCGCCAAGGACGGTGCCGAGATACCCGATGAAGCCCGGCTTGTCCTCATTGGTCACATAGAGCATGTGCGCGCCGAGTTCGGCCTCCATGTTGATGCCCTTGACCTGGATGATGCGCGGCTTGCCATCGGCGAACACCGTGCCGGCAACCGAGCGCTCCTGCCGCTCGGTCTTGACCGTCAGGCGGATATAGGTCTCATAGGCCCCCTGCCGGGGCCGCTTGACCTCCTCAACGGAAATTCCGCGCTCGCGTGCCATCACCGGCGCCGACACCATGTTGACCGTCTGCAGCAATGGCTGCAGCACCCCGGTCAGCGCGGCGGCTGTGAGCGCGCGCGTGTTCATCTCCGCCACATCGCCCTCGTATTCGAGGCGGATGCCGGTGAGGCCGGATTCGGTCAGCTGGCCGGCGAAGGAGCCAAGCTGTTCCGCCAGCTTGACGAACGGCGTCAGCCGGGGCGCTTCCTCTGCGGTGATCGACGGCATGTTGAGCGCATTGGACACCGCCCCGTTGACCAGATAGTCGGACATCTGTTCGGCCACCTGCAGCGCGACGTTTTCCTGCGCCTCATTGGTGGAGGCGCCCAGATGCGGCGTGCAAACCAGGTTCGGCGCGCCGAACAGCACGTTCTCGCGGGCCGGCTCTTCGATGAACACGTCAACCCCGGCACCGCCGACCTTGCCGCTGTCGAGCCCGGCGCGCAGCGCCGCCTCGTCGACCAGCCCGCCACGGGCACAGTTGATCAGCATCACCCCGTCGCGCATCTTGTCGATGGCCGCCGCATCGATGATGTTGCGGGTCTTGTCGGTCAGCGGCGTGTGCAGGGATATGACGTCCGCGCGCGCGAACAGCGTGTCGAGATCGACCTTCTCGACGCCGAGATCCAGCGCCCGCTCCGGCGACAGGAAGGGATCGAAGGCGATCACCCGCATCTTCAGGCCGATCGCCCGTTCCGCAACGATCGAGCCGATGTTGCCACAGCCGATCAGGCCAAGGGTCTTTGAGGTGATCTCCACACCCATGAACTTCGACTTTTCCCATTTGCCGGCCTGGGTCGAGGCATCGGCCGCCGCAATCTTGCGGGCGACGGCGAACATCATCGCAATGGCATGTTCCGCCGTGGTGATGGAGTTGCCGAAGGGCGTGTTCATGACGATCACACCGCGGGCGCTGGCCGCAGCAATATCGACATTGTCGACGCCGATGCCGGCCCGGCCGACCACCCTCAGCCGGTTCGCCGCCGCGATCACCTTTTCCGTGACCTTGGTCGCCGAGCGGATCGCCAGCCCGTCATACTGGTCGATCACCGCCAGCAGCTTGTCCTTGTCCTTGCCAAGATCCGGCAAGTAGTCGACCTCGACACCGCGCGACTTGAAAACATCGACGGCAGCGGCGGAAAGCTTATCTGAAATCAAGACCTTGGGGGCCATCTGAAACACTCCGAATGGGGGATGCGCGTCGCCAGGCGCCGGGGAAATCCCCCGACGCTGGCTGTCTACGGCAAAAACTGGAGAGGCGGCTCAGGCCGCCTGATCGAGCGTGCCAAGCTGCCGGGCAAACGCCCATTCCAGCCACGGCAACAGCGCCGCCACGTCGGCGGTCTCCACCGTTGCCCCGCACCAGATGCGGAAACCGCTCGGTGCATCGCGATAGGCACCGATGTCATAGGCGACACCAGCCGCGTCGAGCGCGGCCACCATGGCCTTGGCAAACGCTGCCTGCTCCGCCGGCGCAAGCGCGGCAACCCGGGGATCGACGATCCGCAGACACACGGAGGTGTTGGAGCGGGTTGCCGGATCGACGGCAAGGAAATCGACCCAATCGGTGCGGGCCACCCAGTCGGCGATGGCGCCGGAGCTGGCATCGGCGCGGGCGATCAACGCCTTGAGGCCGCCGATCTCTTCGGCCCATTTCAGCGCATCAATGTAATCCTCGACGCACAGCATGGACGGGGTGTTGATGGTCTCGCCCTTGAAGATACCCTCGTTCAGCTTGCCGCCCTTGGTCATGCGGAACAGCTTGGGCATCGGCCAGGGCGGGGAGTAGCTTTCCAGACGCGCCACCGCACGCGGGCTGAGGATGAGAACGCCATGGGCGCCCTCGCCTCCCAACGCCTTCTGCCAGGAGAAGGTGACCACGTCGAGCTTGGCGAAATCGAGATCCTGGGCGAAGGCGGCCGAGGTCGCATCGCAAATGGTCAGCCCCTCGCGATCCGCAGGGATCCAGTCGCCATTGGCCACCCGCACGCCGGAGGTGGTGCCATTCCAGGTGAACACCACGTCGCGGCTGAAATCGACCGCAGCGAGATCGGGCAGCTGGCCGTAGTCCGCCTCCAGCACGCGGGTGTCCTCAAGCTTCAGCTGCTTGAGCACATCGGTGACCCAGCCCGAGCCGAAGCTTTCCCAGGCGAGCAGATCGACGCCGCGCGGGCCGAGCAGCGACCACAGGGCCATTTCCATGGCACCAGTGTCGGAAGCAGGCACGATGCCGATGCGGTAATCGGCGGGGACTTTCAGAATGTCGCGGGTCCGGTCGATCGCTTCGGCAAGGCACTGCTTGCCGATCTTCGCGCGATGCGAGCGGCCGAGCGGCGCATTGGCGAGAGCCTCAAGGCCCCACCCCGGGCGCTTGGCACAAGGACCTGAAGAAAAACGGGGATTCTCCGGCCGCACGGCCGGTTCATTCAACACTGCACTCATTGGCTATCCTTCCAGATAGGTGCCCCTCGGTGGGGAGGGGTGGCCCACCTATCCGCATAACGGAGCCCATCGAGGAAGGCAAGCGCCGCTGACGGGCGTAGCGCCCCCCGCGACGCTCTGTCGCCAACGGCAAAAGGCCGGGCACCAGGCCCGGCCTCTTCAAATCATCGTTCGATCCGCGATCAGTATTTGGTGATGATCGGATCGGAGATATAGCTCGGCCCAGAATCGAAGGTATACCGCACACCGACCCGGAATTCATGCGCGGCCAGATCCTCGTAGCGGATCTTGCGGGTCACGCCACCAGTGGTGAAGCTGGAGGAATAACCATTGCCGATGTTGAGATAGCGATACCCCGCATCCAGCGACCAGTTCGGCGTCATCGCATAGGAGGCACCGGCCATCAGCGCCCAGGAGAAGTTCCAGGTGCTGTCGCCCGGATAGGTGCCGGTCGCGCCATTCGGATTCTGGAACTTGATGTTTCGGGTTGTCACGTAAGACGTACCAATACCACCACCCACATAGGGGGTGAAACCACGCCAGGTGCCGATGTCGATGTAGCCGTTGACCAGCATGGTCCAGACGTCGATATCCGCAGTTTCCCGCGAGTAGCTGGCCGTACCGCCGATGCCGCAAGTGCCACAGGGCGCGTTGGCCTTGACGCTGGCGGGAAACTCGTAGTCGAGCGTCACATCGGCGCGCAGGTAGTCGCTGAACCGGTAACCGGCACCGATGCCGACAACGCCCGTGTTGTTCATATCCTCGTTGACGAAGTCAAGCGCACCATAACTCACGCTCGGATTCTGATAGATCTTGTAGCCGATATCCCCGCGCAGGTACCAGTTGCCCGCGACGACGGGCACTTGGGGAACATGCTCGATCACCGGAATCGGCATATCTGCGGCAGAGACGGCTGACGAGACGATCATCGCGACGCCAGCCAGGGAAAATCTCTTCAAATGGCTGCTCATGTCTCGGTCCTCGTGAAAAGCGTCCGAGCTACATCCCTCGCCGGCCGCATACGTGAAACACGAGACAAGATTTGTCGAAAATACTTAAGGTTGCCTTAACCGTAAAACTTAACCGCGTTTTTTTACCTTAATGAAATGTAAACGTCACAAGTCTCCTTGCGATATGCAAACGGATACAGCAGGCGAATGAACGCCGCCGGCTGGCAGGACCACCTCCCCACGCCGGCGAGCCGTGCGGCAGTACGACTGGCGGGGCGACAACGAAAAAGGCGAGACCCGAGCGAGCCTCGCCTTCCGAAGACAGCTGCCAGAAACGAAAGGCTCAGGCGGCGGCGTGCGCCACCGCATCGGCGATGCGCTGGACGACGCCGCTCAGCACCATCTCGTTGTCCGCCTCGCCCATCACCCGGATCAGCGGCTCTGTGCCCGACGGGCGGATCAGCAGCCGGCCATGATCGCCCAGCTCCCTGCGGCCGTCCTCGATCGCCGCCTGTACCCTGGGATCGTCAAGCGGCGTCGCGCCGGCATAGCGGACATTCTTGAGGATCTGCGGCACCGGCTCGAAGCGGCGGCAGACCTCGGACACCGGACGGTTGAGCTTGACCACACAGGCCAGCACCTGCAGCGCCGCGACGAGGCCATCGCCGGTGGTGGCGAAATCCGACAGCACGATATGGCCGGACTGCTCGCCGCCGACGTTGAAGCCATGCTGGCGCATATGCTCCACCACATAGCGGTCGCCCACCTTGGTACGTGCCAGCTCCAGCCCCAGGCCGGCAAGATAGCGCTCAAGGCCGAGATTCGACATCACCGTCGCCACGATGCCGGAGGCGGACAGGCGCCCGTCCTCCTGCCAGGACTGGGCAACCACGGCCATCAGCTGGTCGCCGTCGACCACCTGACCGTTCTCGTCGACGATGATCACCCGGTCCGCGTCGCCATCCAGAGCAATGCCGATATCGGCCCGTACCTCATGCACCTTGGCGCAGAGCGCCTTTGTGTCCGTCGAGCCGCATCCCCGATTGATGTTGTAGCCATCCGGCTCCACGCCGATGGCGATCACATCGGCGCCCAGTTCCCACAACACCTCCGGCGCCACCTTGTAGGCCGCGCCATTGGCGCAATCGACGACGATGCGCAGGCCCGCAAGGCTCATTTCCCGCGACAGGGTGCGCTTGGCGAACTCGATATAGCGGTCACGCATGCCGTCGATGCGCTTGGCCCGACCGAGCTCGGAGGGACCAACCAGGCGGGTGGACAGATCCTGTTCCAGCAGGGCCTCGATCTCGCGCTCCACATCGTCCGACAGCTTGTAACCGTCCGGGCCAAAGAACTTGATGCCATTGTCCTGAAACGGATTGTGCGAGGCGGAGATCATCACCCCGAGATCAGCCCTCACCGAGCGGGTCAGCATGGCCACCGCCGGGGTCGGCATCGGACCGAGCACCAAGACATCCATGCCAACGGCGGTGAAGCCGGCCACCAGCGCGTTCTCGATCATGTAACCGGACAGCCTTGTGTCCTTGCCGATCACGACCCGGTGCCGGTGATTGCCGGTGCGGAACGACAGCCCGGCCGCCATGCCCACCTTGAGCGCGATGTCCGGTGTCATCGGCACCTGATTGGCCGTGCCACGAATGCCGTCCGTGCCGAAATACTTGCGTGTCATCTTTTAAACCTATTGCCTGTGAGGCGTCATTCCGCCTGCCCGCGCTGGCGCGCAGCGATTGCCGCACCCCCCGGCCTGGAAAACAGGCCGGTCTGGAAAACAGGAATGACCATCATTTATCACCAAGGTGAGGCAAGACCGTTCAAAAATTGTTTTCATGCGTAACGAAAGGAAAAGGCCCGGAGGACGGATCCACCGGGCCTGGAACGTTTTCGCCTTGGCGCTGGCTGAGCCGGTCAGCCCTGCGGCTGCGGCTCCATGCCGCCGCTCGCCGCATCGCCGGGACCGCCGCGCTTGACGCCTGTGGTCGGCACCGCGGAAGAGCGGCCCACGGGCTGATCATCGTCGGTATCACGCACCGGCGGCTTGCCGTTGAGCAGATCCTTGATCTCGTCACCCGACAGGGTTTCGTACTCCAACAGCCCGTTGGCGATGATGTGCAACTGGTCCTCATGCTCGCTCAAGACCCGCTTTGCCGTCTCATAGCCGGCATTGACGAAGGACTTGATCTCCGCATCGACGATCTTCTGCGTATCCTCGGAGACATTCTGGTTCTTGGCCACCGAATGGCCGAGGAACACCTCTTCCTGATTCTCGCCGTAGAGCAGCGGACCGAGCTTGTCGGACATGCCGAACTGGGTCGCCATCGCCCGCGCCAGCTTGGTCGCCATCTGGATGTCGCCCGAAGCACCGGAGGTGACCTTCTCGTAGCCGAAGATCATTTCCTCGGCGACGCGCCCGCCCATGGCAACGGAGAGGTCCGCCTTGCACTTGGCCCGAGTCAGGGACACCTGATCCTTTTCCGGCAGACGCATCACCATGCCCAGCGCACGGCCGCGCGGGATGATCGTCGCCTTGTGGATCGGGTCGGAGGCCGGCATGTGCAGCGCCACCAGTGCATGGCCCGCCTCGTGATAGGCGGTGAGCTTCTTTTCCTCTTCGGTCATGACCAGGGTCCGGCGTTCGGCCCCCATCATCACCTTGTCCTTGGCATCCTCGAACTCTGCCATGGTGACGAGCCGCTTGCCGCGCCGCGCCGCCAGCAGCGCCGCCTCGTTGACAAGGTTCATCAGATCCGCGCCGGAGAAGCCCGGGGTGCCGCGCGCCAGCGTGCGCACGTTGACATCCGGGGCCAGCGGAACCTTGCGCATATGCACCTTGAGGATCTTCTCCCGGCCGGTGACATCCGGATTGGGCACGACGATCTGGCGGTCGAAACGGCCCGGGCGCAACAGCGCCGGATCGAGCACGTCCGGACGGTTGGTCGCGGCGATGATGATCACGCCCTCGTTCGGCTCGAAACCGTCCATCTCGACGAGCAACTGGTTCAGCGTCTGCTCGCGCTCGTCATTGCCGCCGCCAAGGCCGGCGCCGCGATGACGGCCAACCGCGTCGATCTCGTCGATGAAGATGATGCAAGGAGCGTTCTTCTTGGCCTGCTCGAACATGTCGCGCACCCGGCTGGCGCCGACACCGACGAACATTTCCACGAAGTCCGAACCGGAGATGGTGAAGAACGGCACATTGGCCTCGCCGGCGACCGCGCGGGCGGTCAGCGTCTTACCGGTGCCCGGAGGGCCGACCAGCAAGACGCCGCGCGGGATCCGCCCGCCGAGACGCTGGAACTTCTGCGGATCACGCAGGAATTCCACGATCTCCTGCAGATCTTCCTTGGCCTCGTCGATACCGGCGACATCCTCGAAGGTGACCCGGCCATGAGCCTCGGTCAGGAGCTTGGCCTTGGACTTGCCGAACCCCATCGCCTTGCCGCCGGAGCCCTGCATCTGCCGCATGACGAAGATCCAGATCCCGAGAATGATCAGCATCGGGAACCAGGAAATCAGCGCGCCGATCAGCGAGAAGTTTTCCGAAGGCGGACGGGCGGTGATGCGCACGCCCTTGGACCGCAGCAACTCGATGTACTGCCCGGCCGATTCCGGCGCATAGGACTGGAACGTCCCGCCGCTGGAGTATTTGCCGGTGACCTGCTGGCCCTGGATCGTGACCTCCTGGACATCCCCCTGCTCCGCTTGGTTCAGGAACTGGGAAAAGGGAATATCGTTGGTCGCCGCGCGCTGTCCCGGGTTCTGGAAGAGCTGGAACAGGGCGATCAGCAGGAGGCCGATGATGACCCAAAGGGCGAAATTACGAAAATTGGCGTTCATTGCGATCCCTTCGCCGCTGGCCCGCGGCGGTCTGCGCTGATGACGTGAGCTTGCCTTGCAAGATAGGTCTCGCGGGCGGCACTGCCAAGGTGGAGTGCGACAATCGCACCAAAGCTTTTCCTATTTTCTTAAATCCGGGGAGAATGCAGCGAATTTAAGGAGTTTTTCGGCCGGTCCGGTCGCGCGAAGCGGACCAGCGGGCGCAGATCCAACCCTTGAGGCGGCAAATGAGCGGACAGGCCGGGACAATATGGCGCATCCGTCGCCCCTTCGACATCGTCTTTCCCCACGCGCTCGGCGCAAAAATCCACCACCGGCGCCGTGTCGAACGCCGCGCGTGGCCAACCTTCCGGCCAGGTCATCTGCGCCCGGACCTCGGGGACCTCGGCGAGCGCACGAACGCGCAATACCCCCGCGCCGGTCCCGGTGACCGCGAAACGCCCGTCCCAGATGAAGCTGCAAGGACGGGCCTCGACCCGCTCAGCGACACCATCCCGGCCGTGCTCGCGCCAGATGAAGAGCCGGCCCTCCTGCCGGCGCAGCACGGCACCGGCCAGGGTTGCCTGCACCTGCTCCGCCCCGCCGAGCGTCTCCACCAGCCGCGCCAACCGCTCCAGCCGCGGTGGGTAGGCCGCTCCGGTCACCTGCAGCAAGACGGTGGCCACCAAGCGCAACAAGACCTCCTGCGGCAGCTCCGCCAGCGGAGCGAGGTCAAGACAGACCACGCCCGCCGGATGAACCGTGCCGGCGGTGGCAAGCACCATTGCCACCCAATGATCGAGCGCCTCGGCCGCACCGGACAGCCGCCCCGCCGTCGCGGCAAGCCGACGCGGCGACAGCCCTTCGCCGGCGAGTTGCGGCATCAGGGCGCGCATCCGCACCCGGGCATAGGCGTTGCTGGCGTTGGAGGGGTCCTCATGCCAGGCGATCCCGGCCTGGCGCAGGCTCGCCGTCAGCCGCGCCTTGCCGATCTCAAGCAAGGGACGCAGCACGGTCACCCCTTGCCAGGAGCTGGAGGGCCGCATGGCGGACAGGCCATAGACCCCGCTGCCGCGCGCCAGCCGCAACAGGAAGGTTTCCGCCTGATCGTTGAGATGATGGGCAAGCACAAGCGCGTCGCCGTCGATATCGCGCAAGCCCGCGCAAAGAAGATCCCGCCGCGCCGCCCGCGCCGCCGCTTGCCGGTTGGCCGAGGGCTTGGCACCCGTCCAGCTCAGCACCCGCGCCGGCAGACCGAACCGGGCGGCCACCGCAACCACATGCGCGGTTTCGTTGCGCGCCTCGGGCCGAAGCCGATGATCCACCGTGAAGACATGAATGTCCGGGCCGTCGGCCAGCGCCGCGCGCCAGCGGGCCACCAGGACAAGAAGAGCAAGGGAATCGCTGCCGCCCGACACCGCCAGCGCGATGCGCCGATACCCTGTCAGCGGCTGAAAAAGTCTGCCGGCCTCGTCCGCATCGACAGGCCGGGCTGCATCAGGCGCAGCCACCGGCCTGCTTCTGGGCCTGGGCTTCGGCGCGAATCGCGCTCGGCGCACCCGGGTATTTCGACAAGAGTTCGGAGAAGGTGGCGCAGGCCGCTTCGCCCTGGCCAAGCCCCTTCAGCGACAGGCCGAGCTTGAGCAGACTGTCGGTGACCTTGGTGCCGTCCGGATAGTCGGTGTAGCTCTTCAGGAACGCATCGGCGGCGGCGCGATACTGCTTGCGCGCAAAATGGCTCTCGCCAAGCCAGAACTGGGCATTTGCCGCCAGCGGATCGTTCGGGTGCGCCTCAAGAAACCGTTCGAACCCGCCCTGGGCACCCGCATAATCCCCCGACAGGATCATCGAATAGGAGGCATCGTAGTCGGAGCGCGGATCGCCGCCGGAAACCGCCGCAACCTGCCCGGCCGATGTCCCGAAACCTTCGCCGGGCGCAACCGCACCACCGCCGGTGGCCTCACCGCCGCCCGCGGCCACGCCGCCGCCCTGGCCGCGCGCCAATGCGGAGAGATCGAGCGGACCGCCCGCCGGGGCGTCCCCGTAGCCGCCGGCAGCGCCATAGGCGCCATCGCCGGAGCCGACATCGGCGGGAAGCTGGCCGAGCGTTCCGCTGGCCGCGCCATAGCTTTCGCTGCCGACCCCGCCGGGGAGGCTTGATGCCCCCCCTGCCGATCCGGCATCCGAACGTTTGCCGGTGCCGCCTTCCAGTTGCTGCAGGCGATACTCATTGTCCTCCTGCATCCGGCGGATCTGTTCTTCCAGTTGCCGGATCTGGAAATTGAGCTGCTCGATCTGACCGGTCAGGGATCGCATCTGATCCTCGACCTGGCTCAGCCGGACCGTGGTCTCGCCGTCGTCGCGGGAGCCGAACAATTGCGCATTGGCCGGAGCCGGCATGGCCGCCAGCATCCAGGCCATCAGCATTGCCCCCGCGCATTTCCTCAGTGCCGTCATGCATATCCTCCAGGGTTGCAAGCACATCCCGCCACCGCCGGGCAACGGTCGGACGGGCATTGGATAGCACAGAGCGCTTTGACTTCGGCCAAATTTTGACTGTGGGGCCTGGCCCGCGCGCACAAAAAAACCGGCGGTCGGGACCGCCGGCTTCATGCCGATTTCGCTTGGGCAACGAGAGCTTAGCTGCCGGCGTTGTTCAACACCGTGACGGCACGCCGGTTCTGCGACCAGCAGGATTCGTCGTTGCAAACAGCGATCGGCCGTTCCTTGCCATAGGAGACGGTCTTGATCCGGCTGGCGGAAATCCCGCGCGAGACGAGGTAGCTGCGCACCGAATCCGCACGCCGCGCGCCGAGCGCGATGTTGTACTGGCGGGTTCCGCGTTCGTCCGCGTGCCCCTCGATGGTCACCGTGTAGCGGCTGTAGCTGTTCAGCCACTGTGCCTGCTTGTCCAGCGTGGCCCGCGCCTGGGAGGACAGCGACGTCTGGTCATTGGTGAAGAAAACACGGTCGCCGACATTGACGACGAAATCCTGTCCGGTGCCGGGCTGCACATTGCCCGTCAGCCCGTCCGTCTTGGTCTGCGCACAGGCCGCGAGCAGCAATCCGCCCGCCAACACCGCGGCAATGCGCACGTTGCGTGCGTGCTTGCCCATCTGCATCATGAATATCCTGCTCCTGATCCCCACCGGCCCCGACAGGGTAAACGCTTCTAAAGCGAAACTGGTTAAGCCGGCGTTCATCAACGTGGTTAACGCCTGGTTACCACCACGATGCCGCTAGGGCATCAAATTTCTCGTGGAATGCCACCCCATGTCGCACTCCCGCCGTTTCCGGCCAAGCCCCGATTGCCCGGGGAGCCTAACGCGCCATCCTCACTCCAGCAAGGGTGACCATGCCGGGTCCGAGGCGAAGGCCGGCACCGGCAGCCGCTGCTCGTTGTAGCCGGTCAGGTCGACCGTCCACAGCTGCGGCCCTCCGTTCGGCCCCGGCGTGTCGCGGAAGAACACCAGCACCCGGCCGTTTGGCGCCCAGGCCGGCCCCTCGTTGTGATACCCCTCGGTCAGGATGCGCTCGGCCGATCCGTCCGGGCGCATCACACCGATCATGAACCTGCCCTGATGCATCTTGGTGAAGGCGATCAGATCGCCGCGCGGCGACCAGACCGGCGTCGAATACCGCCCCGGCCCGAAGCTGATGCGCTGCGGGTTGGCACCGTCCGCGCTCATCACATAGAGCTGCTGCGAACCGCCCCGGTCGGATTCGAACACGATCTTCTGCCCGTCCGGCGAATAGGACGGGCTGGTGTCGATCGCCGGCGTATTGGTCAGCCGGGTGGTGCGGCGCGAGCGCAGATCCATCACGAAGATATTGGCATTGCCGCCCTGTTGCAGGCTCATGGCGACCCGCTGCCCGTCGGGCGAGAAACGCGGCGCGAAGGTCATGCCGGGGAAGTTGCCGACCACTTCCTGCTGCCCAGTCTCGATGTTGAGCAGATAGACGCGCGGATCCGCACCGGAATAGGCCATGTAGGTGACCTCCTGACGCGACGGCGAGAAACGCGGGGTCAGCACCAGATCGCCGCCATTGGTCAGATAGCGCACATTGGCCCCATCCTGATCCATGATCGCCAGCCGCTTGACCCGCTTGTTCTTCGGCCCGGTCTCGTCGATGAAGACGATGCGGGTATCGAAGTACCCCTTCTCGCCGGTCAGCCGCTCATAGATCGCGTCGGCGATGATATGCGCCATGCGCCGCCAGTTGTCGGCGCTGGTGTAGAATTGCTGTCCCAGCATCTGCTGGCCGGCGAACACGTCCCACAGGCGGAATTCCGCCCGGATGCGCCCGTCCGGCTGCTTGCTGATCGCGCCGACCACCAACCCTTGCGCGCCGATCGGCCGCCAGGAGGCGAATTGCGGCGGTGCGTTGATGCTCACGGTCTTTTCGATGAACGCGGCCGAATCGAGCGGCCGGAACAGGCCCGAGCGGGCCAGATCCGCCTTGATGACATCGCTGATGTCGCGCGCCATCTTGTCCTCGCCGCCAGTGCCGACAAAATCCGGAATGGCGATCGGCAGCGGCTCGATATTGCCCTGGGTCACGTCGATCTCGACCACCGCATTGGCCGGGGCGGCGAAAAACGGCGCCGCCGCGACGACGAACAGCGCCAGCGCGAGCGCCCGCGCCGCGCCCAGAGCCAGAAGTCGGGGTACCGGTCTCTTCATCAGTCGAAGCTCCCATGTCTCGCCCCGTGCAAGGGGCGATGCGGTTTGACCCGCCGGACCACCTGCCGCGCGCAACATCCGGCGCAAGCGGTTCGGAAACCGGGTTCCTGATCGAATGGCGATCCGAGCGGCCATGGCCAGACCGGATCGGGTCTGAAGCTTATCCACCAAGCAGATCCCTCGGGTCGAAATTGATGATCACCTCCCGCCAGGCGTCGTATTTCGCCGCTGGCAGGGAATACGGGGCACAGCGCAGCACCGCCCGCCGGGCGCTTTCCGCCGCGATGGTGAAGGACGGGTTGCTGCTGGAATTCAGCACCTCGGGCTGCATGTCGACGCCGCCATCGGGACGCAGGTACACCTTCAGCCGCACATTGAGGTCATTCGCCCCGGCCGAACCGGCGGGCGGGTTCCAGCATTGCGAAATCTGACTGCGCAGCGCGTCCAGCTCCGACTGGCTCATGGACACGTTGCTCAAGCCTTTGCGGCTGCCGAGCGAGGCGGGATTTTCCGAGGCGGACGGCGTGCCGCCCCCCGCCGGATCCACCTTGTTCAGGAGGGCCGCGATCTGGTTCGGGTTGAACGCCTTTTTCTTTTTCGTCGCCTTCGGCGGCGGGGTCGGCTTTGAGCGCGGACGCACCGAGGGCACCGGCTTGGGCGCCTCAGCCACCTTCTTCTCCGCCGGTTCCGGTGCCTTTTCCTTCGGCGCCTCGGCAACCGCTTCCTTCGGTGCCGGCGCAGGGGCCGGCTCCGGTGCCTTCACCGGCTCGGCCGGACGCGGCGGGGTGGGCGGTGCCGGTTCGGGCTCCGGCGCGGCAGCGGGTTGCTTGGCCGCCTGCTTCGCCGGCTGTTTCGCAGGGGTCGGCGTCGGTGTCGGCGTTTCGGTCTTGGCCTGCACCGGCGGCGTCTCCGGCTTGACCTCCGGCGTCTTCGGCTTCACCGGCTTGGTCGCCTCGACCTCGCGCACCTCGGCATCCTTTTCGCCGATCCGCAGCTTGGTCAGTTCCGAAATCGGCACCAGATCGACCGGCAGGCTGTCGACCGGCGGCACGTCGAACGGCTTGGCGTTGGGAAACGACACCACGCCCCAAAGCAGCACGGCCAGATGGCCCGCGGTCGATGCGATCAGGCCCACGCGCATGGCTAGAGCCTGTTCTCGTTCGGCAGGACGAACGCTGCCGCGCGCGCGCCACAGGCGCCGCCACGAGCGCCGGCAAGACGCACGGCAGCGCGACCGGTGCGGCCGATGCCGCCCGTCTCATGCCCTGCCCGCTCCGGACTATGCCTTTGCATCCGCTTCATCCTTGCAGCCAGTGCCCATACCGGCACCGGCGGTCCACCACCTGCCTGCGCCGGTGGCTATTTCTCTTCTTCCAGCGTGACGAGGCCGAGCCGCTTGTAGCCGGCGGCGCTGATCCGCCCCATCACCCGCATGATCGTGCCGTAGTCGGCGTTCGCATCGCCGCGCACGAAGATCCGCTCGTCGTATCCGTTCTCGGCGATCGCGGTCAGCTTCGGGATCACCTCGTCG
Organism: Stappia indica; assembly: GCF_020177335.1. Classification (GTDB taxonomy): domain Bacteria; phylum Pseudomonadota; class Alphaproteobacteria; order Rhizobiales; family Stappiaceae; genus Stappia; species Stappia indica_B. Next base: position 159,636 of record NZ_JAIVMG010000004.1, read on the forward strand.
GCGGCGATTTCCGTCTCCTGGATGTAGATCCGCCCGTCGGCGGCCACCGAGATGGTGATCGGCTCGGTCGAACCTTCCATCGGTTTGGCCTGGGTTTCGGGCAGGTCCAGCGGGACCCCGACAGTCAAGAGCGGCGCCGCGACCATGAAGATGATCAGCAACACCAGCATGACGTCGACGAACGGCGTCACGTTGATCTCGCTAAGGGGCTGATGGCGCCGTCTGCGCCGCCGTCCGCCCCCTTCGCGCGCGCCGCCTGCGGCCTGCATACCCATGGCGCTCTAGCCCCTCTCGTCGATCTGCCGCGACAGGATCGCGGAAAACTCGTCGGCAAAGCCTTCCATGCGCGCGGACAGTTTGCCGGCATCGGCGGACAGCTTGTTGTAGGCAATCACCGCCGGAATGGCGGCCAGAAGGCCGAGCGCGGTCGCCAGCAGCGCCTCGGCGATGCCCGGCGCGACCACGGCAAGATTGGTGTTCTTCGACGCGGCAATCGCCTGGAAGCTGGTCATGATGCCCCAGACCGTGCCGAACAGGCCGATGAACGGCGCCGCCGACCCGACCGTCGCCAGCACCAGGAGGCGGGCTTCCAGCCGCTCCGCCTCGCGGGCGATGGTGACATCCATCACCCGGTCGATACGCTGGCGCAGGCTGGCAATCGCCGGCCGCGCACCCTCATGGCTGCGTTTCCATTCGCGCATCGCCGCGATGAACAGCGCCGCCATGGAGTGGTTCGCCCGCCCCGACAGGGTGCGGTACAGCTCCTCCAGCGACTGGCCGGACCAGAACACGGTCTCGAACCGGCTCATCTGCCGCTTGGTGCGCGCATAGAGAAGCCACTTGTCGACGATGATCGCCCAACACCAGACCGAGGCGCCGATCAGACCGACCATGACGATCTTGACCACCAGATGCGCCTGCAGGAACAGGGCGAAGAAAGACATGTCGCCCTGGGGTGCCGCGAGGGTCGTTTGTGCAAGTTCAACGGGATTCATTGATATAAGGACCTCTTGTCCGGGACCGCAGGCCATACCTGCCGGACCGGATACCGGTTGCCCGCTCGGTCGGGTCAATCGCCTGTTCGCTGAGTCACCCGCCTGCATGGCGAGCGATTTTGGCGAAACTGGGACTGTTTCGGCCGAAAACTCACCGCATTAAGGGGGCGTTAGGGTTACTGCAGCGTTAAGACGCGGTCTGCGTGTCATTTTCCAGGAGCGCAATCAGCGCTTCCGGCAGCCGGCGCGGCCGGCCTTCGGCGGAAATCACCGCCACTGTCACCACCGCGCGGAACAGCACCTCATCGCCGCGCCGCACCTCCTGCGACAGGCACAGGCGCGCACCGCGCGCGCTGTCCAGCCGGGTCACCACCTCCAACAGATCGTCGATCCGCGCCGGCGCCAGGAAGTCGATCTCCATCCGGCGAACGGCGAAGGCGAGCGAGCCGCCATGGGCGCCCTGCTGGAGCTCGTGATGATGCACGCCCGCCAGCCGCAGCATGTCCGAGCGGCCGCGCTCAATGAAGCGCAGATAGGTGGCGTGATAGACGACACCGGTGAAATCGGTGTCCTCATAGTAGACCCGCACCGGCAGCACATGGCCACGCGCCTCGCGCCGCCCGGCCAGGTCCGGCCATTTTGCCTCCTGCGGCCGGTCAGTCCGCGTCATGGCCGAACAACCCCGGCTGTGCTGCAGAGGCGCCCCCCGGCACGGCCAAGCCGAGATGGGCGAAGGCCTGCGGTGTCAAAACGCGCCCGCGCGGCGTGCGCTGGATATAGCCCTGCTGGATCAGATAGGGCTCGACGATTTCCTCAATCGCGTCGCGCGGCTCGGACAGGGCGGCGGCGATGGTCTCGATGCCAACCGGCCCGCCGCCGAATTTCAGGGCGATCTGGTTGAGATAGCGCCGGTCGAGCTGATCGAGCCCGGCATTGTCGACCTCAAGCTGGGTCAGCGCCCGGTCGGCGATGGTCGCATCGACCGTTTCCTGACCGGCGACCACGGCGAAATCGCGCACCCGCCGCAACAGCCGCCCGGCGATGCGCGGTGTGCCGCGCGCCCGGCGGGCGATCTCCCGCGCCCCGTCCGGGCTCATGCCGATACCGAGGATCCGCGCGCCCCGGGTGACGATCAGCTCTAGCTCCTCACTGGTGTAGAACTGCAGCCGCACCGGAATGCCGAACCGGTCGCGCAGCGGTGTCGTCAGCAGGCCGATCCGGGTGGTGGCCGCCACCAGCGTGAATTTCGCCAGGTCGATCTTGACCGAGCGCGCCGCCGGCCCCTCGCCGATGATCAGATCGAGCTGGAAATCCTCCATCGCCGGATAGAGCACCTCCTCCACCGCCGGGCTGAGCCGGTGGATCTCGTCGATGAACAGGACGTCGCGCTCTTCCAGATTGGTCAGAAGCGCCGCCAGATCGCCGGCCTTGGCGATCACCGGACCGGAGGTCGCACGGAAATTGACGCCCAGTTCCCGGGCCATGATCTGCGCCAACGTGGTCTTGCCAAGACCCGGAGGCCCGACGAACAACACATGGTCGAGCGCCTCGCCGCGCGCCTTGGCCGCACCGATGAAGATCTTGAGATTGGCGCGGGCCTGCGCCTGCCCGACGAAATCGTCGAGCTGCTGCGGCCGCATGGTCGTATCGATCTCGTCGCCGCGCACGCCCGGCGAAACCAGCCGGTCGCTGTCGTCGATGCGGTCCGTGTCCGCGCTCATGTCGCCAGTTCCTTAAGCCCCAGCCGGATCAGCTTCTCGGCGCTGGCGTCCTCGCCCGCCGATTTCACGGCGGCGGCGACGGCGGCGCTGGCCTGGGGCTGAGCATAGCCGAGGTTGACGAGCGCCGACACCGCATCGCCCACCGCTGTCGGCACCCCGGCCGAGGCGGTCTGCGCCACGGCGACGGTGCCCGCGTCGATGCTGGCATAGGCCGGTGCCTTGTTCTTCAACTCGCCGATGATCCGTTCCGCCACCCGCTTGCCGATGCCCGGCGCGCGGGTGATGGTCGCGGTATCACCGAGCGCGATGGCATTGGCGATCTCCGCCGCGCTGAGCAGCCCCAGTGCCCCGAGCGCCACCTTGGCACCGACGCCCTGCACGGTCATCAGAAGCTGGAACCAGGCCTTCTCCGCCACCGAGGCAAACCCGTAGAGGCGGATCATGTCCTCGCGCACCATGGTCTCGATGAACAGCACCGCCGCCTCGCCCGGGCCGGGCAGGTCGCGCAAGGTGCGCGCGGGACAGTAGACGAGGTAGCAGACGCCGCCCACGTCGAGCAGAACGTGATCCTCGCCGATCTCGTCGACGCGCCCCTTCAGCTTGCCGATCATGAGCCGATCCGCGCGGCGATGCGGGCAGTGGCTGCGGCGGCCCCGCGATGCTGGGCATGGCAGATGGCAATGGCCAGCGCATCGGCCGCATCGTCGGAATTGAACGTCGCCTTCGGCATCAAGACCTTCACCATCATGCGGATCTGCTCCTTTTCGGCATGCCCCGTGCCGACAACGGTCTTTTTCACCAGATTGGGCGCATATTCGGCAACGCTCAAGCCGTTGAGCGCCGGCACCAGCAAGGCGATGCCGCGCGCCTGACCGAGTTTCAAGGTGGCGCCGGCGTCCTTGTTGACGAAGGTCAGCTCCACCGCCGCCTCCTCCGGCTGCTCGCGCTGCAGCACCTCCTGCAATCCGTCATGCAGCTGGCGCAGCCGCTCGGCCAGGCTCAGCTTGCTGTCGGACAGGATCGTGCCGCTGCCGCCGAAGGACAACCGGTTGCCGGTGGCAATGATCAACCCCCAGCCGGTGCGCCGGAGACCTGGATCGATGCCGAGGATACGAATCGCCGCTGTCATGGAACAAAGCGGTAACGCCATTCCAGCCCGATGACCAGCCGGGACCGCCCTCGCAAGACTTCCAGCCGGTTTTTTCCGGCCCTTCCGCCGGGGTTTCCCACCCTGCGCGCCTGGGGTCAGCCCCTTGGGCACGGCTTCGCGCCCGCGCCGGCGAAGGCGCCAGGGCAGGCATCCCCTTGCCATTCCCGCGCCGATGCGGCAGTTGTAGCCGGATCCGGCCCGGTGTCCCGAGCGGCCGATGCCTTCGCCCTCTCGCCCCGGACCCGCCATGCAGGATCTTGCCGCCAGTCTCCTCCAGCACCTTCCGCAAGCGCCGGATCTGTGGCTGCTGGCGGCCGCCATCGTCATCGCCGCCATGGTGCGGGGCTTTGCCGGGTTCGGCGCGGCAATGATCTTCATGCCGGTCGCCTCGACGGTGATCGAGCCCGCCGCTGCCGCCGCCGGCTTCCTGATCCTCGACTGGCTTGTCACGGTGCCGATGGTGCTGGGCGCGCTCAAGCGTTGCGACTGGCCGACGGTCGCCCCGGTCAGCCTCGCCGCCATGCTGACCGTGCCGGTCGGGGCCGCCATGCTGGCCCATGCCGACGTGCTGGCGCTGCGCTGGTCCCTGTCGGTGATCGTGCTTGGCGCGGTCAGCCTGTTGATGCTGGGCTGGCGCTATCACGGCGTGCCCGGCCGGGCCACCTCGCTCGGCGTCGGCGCGGTTGCCGGCGTGCTCTCCGGTGTCGCCCAGGTCTCCGGTCCGCCGGTGGTGGTGTTCTGGGCCGCCGGCCCGCAGCCGGCCGCCATCATCCGCGCCAACCTGATCGCCTTCTTCGCCATTGTCAGCCTTGCCGCCTTCACCGCCTTCGTGGCGAACGGCTTCTACACCCTGCAGGTGCTGGCGCTGGTGGCGGTCGCCGCACCGCTTTACGGCCTTGGCATCTTCCTCGGCGCGCGGATGTTCGGCGCCGCCCATCAGAACGCCTACCGGCCGGTTGCCTATGGCATCATCCTGATGTCGGCGCTGACCAGCCTGCCCGCTCTCGACGGCTGGCTCCGCTAGGGTCAGGCCGCCCGCACCGTCTCAATCAGCTCGCCCATACGCTGGCGCAAACGGGCCACCTGATCTCCCAGCGCGCCGGCCTCGCTGCGCACCCGGCCGGAGACGTCACTGGTCTGTTCGGCGGCACGGGAGATCCCGGCAACGCTGTCCGACACGCGCCCGGTGCCCGTCGCCGCCTCGACGATATTGCGGGAAATCTCGCCGGTGGCCGCTCCCTGCTGTTCCACCGCCGCCGCAATCGTCGCCGAAATCTCGCTCATGTTCTGAATGGTCGCGGACACGCCCTCGATCGCCTCGGCAGACTCGCTGGTGGCCTGTTGAATGTCGGAAATCTGCGTGGAAATCTCCGCCGTCGCCCGGGCGGTCTGCTCCGCGAGCCCCTTCACCTCCGCCGCGACCACGGCAAAGCCACGGCCCGCATCCCCGGCCCGCGCCGCCTCGATGGTTGCATTCAGCGCCAGGAGGTTGGTCTGCTCGGCGATATCGCTGATCAAGCGGACGATATCGCCGATCTTCTGCGAGGCCACCGTCAGGGAGCGGATCTTGTCGTTCGACCGGGCCGCATCGCTGACCGCGCGACCGGAAATCCGCGTCGCGTCGCTGACCTGGCGGGCAATTTCATGAATACTGGCGGAAAGCTCCTCGGCGGCGGAAGCCACCGCCTGCACATTGCCCGCCGCCTCGGCGGCCGCGGTTGAGACCTCCCCGACCCGCCCGAGGGTGGTGCTCGACACCTCGCCGAGATCGCCGGAGGCCGCCCCCAGTTGTTCGACCGAGGCGACACAGGCCGCAACGATGGTGCCGACCGCACCCTCGAACTGCTCCGCGAGCCCGTCCAGCGTCTCCCGCCGATCCCGCCGCCCCGCGTCGATATAGACGGAAATCGCGAGATCCATGTCCAGCAGCGCCGCCGCCAGGATCGCCCTATTGAGTGCAGCAGCCTTCTCCGAGGACCGGCGCCAGACGCCCCCACCGGAAAACCGCTGCAGGATTGCCGCCTGCAGCCCGGCCACCAGATAGTTGTAGCCGCCGATATACCAGCGCGGTTCCAGACCGAGACGATTGTGCGTCTCGCCGACCCGCGTCACCGAGGTCACGTAATCCGCATCGAACCGCCCGTCGGTGATCAGGTCCCAGTGCCGGATCTGCATCGCCTTGGCATGATCCATATGCGCCCTGTTCCGGAAAAAGGCGTCCGTTTCCGGAAAGGCACTCACATGATCATAGAAACTGTCGAGAACCCCGGGCAGCGCCCGCATGATCAGAGGCTTGATGCTCCGCAACTGTAGCGCCGCGTCCTCTGAAAGACCGAAAAACGCACGTCGGGACGCGATGGCGTCATCTGCGGTCATTGCTTTCCCTCCCAACACCCCACAGGTTGCAAGAAGAAATCGCATGAATACTTTTAATATAAAATTAGTCCAGAACTTTAACAAATAACGGCATTAGATATAATGCAGATATATCTTTTACGTCAAAGCGGACAACCGACAGTCCACTCAAAACGACATCGCCCCAAGCGACTCCCGGTATCCATTACAGGCCCCCGAACGCACATGTGCCGCGCAGGTGCGCGGCACATGAAGTGATCTGCCCAGGGCAATCCGAAGCGCTCAAGAGCTTTCGCAGCGGAAACGCACTCAGGCCGCCGTCAGGCTCGCCAGGGTTTCCTCGTCGATGTCGAAGTTGGCATAGACGTTCTGCACATCGTCATCGTCTTCGAGCATCCCCACCAGCTTCAGCATGGTCTGGGCCTTGTCCGCGTCGATCGGGGTCAGGGTCTGCGGCCGCCAGATCGTCTTCACGGTCTCCGCCTCGCCCAGCGCCGCTTCCAGCGCCTTCGACACGTCGCCGAGATCCTCGAAGGTGCAGGTAACCACATGGCTGGTTTCATCGGACTGCACGTCCTCGGCGCCGGCCTCGATCGCCGCTTCCAGCACGTCATCGGCGCTGCCGACCGCCGCCGGATAGACGATCTCGCCGACCCGGTCGAACATGAAGGCGACCGATCCGGTCTCGCCCATCGACCCGCCGCACTTGCTGAAGTAGGAGCGCACGTTGGAGGCGGAACGGTTGCGGTTGTCGGTCAGAAGCTCGACGATCACGGCAACGCCCGCCGGGCCGTAGCCCTCGTAGCGCAGCTCTTCGTAGTTGTCGCCCTCGCCCGCCTGGGACTTGTTGATCGCCCGCTGGATGTTGTCCTTGGGCATGGACTGGGCCTTGGCGTTCTGCACGGCAAGACGCAGGCGCGGGTTGGAGTTGATATCCGGTCCGCCCATCTTGGCGGCGACGGTGATTTCCTTGGACAGCTTGGAAAAGATCTTCGAGCGGACCGCGTCCTGCCGCCCCTTGCGGTGCATGATGTTCTTGAATTGGGAATGTCCGGCCATCGTCCTACCTGCCTCGTCGGGTCGGGGCGGCGGCATCGCGCGTCACGCACCGTCCCGCTTCGTTTCCATGAAGATGATCGGCGCCTTATAGGCCCCGCGCACGCGAAAATCCAGCGCGGAGCCGTTGCCAACCGCTGCGCTTACCCCTGCGTCCAGGAGGGCGGCAGCGTCTGGCTGAGCTGCCCGCCGATCCGCAGCGGCGCGATGTCGAGCGCCAGTCCGGTGGCATCGTCGATCTCCACGGCCACGCCGCAGACCGTCGCCGTTCCCTTGGCCGGGGTGAAGCGGCCGGAAGGAATCTTGCGCAGGAAGCGCGACACCGGCTCGTCCTTTTCCATGCCCAGCACGGAATCGTAATCGCCGCACATGCCGGCGTCGCTCATATAGGCGGTACCACCGGGCAGGATCTGATGATCGGCGGTCGGCACATGGGTATGGGTGCCCACCACCAGCGACGCCCGTCCATCGGCGAAATGGGCCATCGCCTGTTTCTCGCTGGTGGCCTCTGCGTGCATGTCGATGACGATGGCATCGGCCACCCGCCCGAGCGGACTGCTCTCCAGCACCATGTCGACGGCGGTGAACGGGTCGTCGAGACTGTCCATGAACACCCGGCCCATGGCGTTCATCACCAAGACCTGGGCGCCGTTGCGCGCGGTGAACAGATTGGCGCCGCGCCCCGGCGCGCCGGACGGGAAATTCACCGGCCGCAACAGCCGCTCCTGGCGCTCGATATAGACCAGCGTGTCGCGCTGGTCCCAGACGTGATTGCCGGTGGTGACCACATCGGCGCCGGCGTCGAGCACATCCTGCAGGATCTCCTCGGTGATGCCGAAGCCGGCGGCAGCGTTCTCGCCATTGACGATCACGAAATCGAGCCGGTGCTTCTCGACCAGCGAAGGCAGGATCTCGATGGCCGCCTGTCGGCCGGTACGCCCGACCAGATCGCCAAGAAACAACAGTCGCATGACGCAAAATTCTCCTCTAGGCGGCAACGCCGCAGGTGATCAGGCCGGCTTCGGTCAGCACCCGTTCCAGTCGGCGGTCATGCCCTTCCTCGGGCACGGCGCTGGCCTGCTGAACCGAAAAGGCAAGACCGACCGTCTCCGGCGCCGTGCCGCGTCGGTCGGTGATACGCGCAATCGCCCGATCGTAAAAGCCCCGTCCGTACCCGATCCGCGCGCCGCGCCGGTCAAAGGCGGCCAGTGGCACCAGCAGACAGTCGGGAACCACCTCCTCCGCCTCGGCGGCCGGTTCCACCGTCCCGAACCCACCCCGCACCAGCGGGGTGTCCCGGGTCAGCCGGCGAAACACCAGATCCTCGCCCACCATCGCCGGCAGACACAACGGATGACCGCGCACCCTCAGCGCATCCATCAGCGGACGCGGGTCGATCTCATCGCGGATGGGCCAGAAACCGGAAACAACGGCACCGCCGGGAAACGCCAGCGCCGCCGCGTGGTCGGCCAGCGCCAGACTGCCTTCGATCCGCGCACTGGCGGCAAGCGCCGCCCGGCGGGCCAGCGCGCCAGACCGGCAGGCGGCCTTGAGCTGGCGCATTTCGTCCGGATCGAGAGCATCGGAAGGCGCCGGGAAGGGCTTGTCAGGCTGCGTCATGGCATCTCGGGAAGCGGCGAAGAACAAGGTGGGGGCCGGCCATGGTGCGCGGCGCGAGCCCAAAGCGCAAGCGCCGCAATGGCGGCGTTCGGCATCAGCCTTTCGCGCGAGGTGACGCCCGCTGGGGGAGCCGAGAGCCGGGCGATACGGACGTGGCCGCCTCGGCCGTTGGAGTTTGCAATCCCGGGAAACCTACAATGTAGGTGGGCGCCGTGTGCCCGAGCCCTCGGGCAAGGGCAGGAACAGCTCCCTAGGGATGCGTAAGGCCCCGGGGATATGTCTCCTGACGAACCGCGCAGCCACGCCGTCCCCGATATAGGCGCGCGGGAGAGAAAAAGACAACAGCAATAGCGCGTCCCCCACGCATGGCGGCTGTGCAAAACCGCGCGGTGACGGGAAAGATCAACGAACTTCAGTAGTTACGATAATACCGTTTGGGGGCTCTTGTCGGCACGCCGTCAGTCGTCCTCGGTGCGGCCCGACCGGCCGAGCCCGTCGGCCAGCGCCTCGATCCGTTCGGCGGCCGCTGTCACCCGTTCGGCGACCAGCGTTTCGGTCTGCTCCACCCGGTTCAGCGCGGCGCTGCGTGCGTCGCGCAGGCTGGCGATTTCCTCTTCCAGCGCCTTGATGCGCCGTTCGCGCTCGGTCAGTTCATCGGTCACCATGATGCCGGCCATCACGGTCAGCCGCAGATCGCCGATCTCGCCGAAACTGCCGCGCAGGCTGTCGATGCAGCCGTCGAAACGCTTGGCCAGCGCGGTGAGCCGGTCTTCCTCGCCATCGTCGCAGGCCATGCGGAAGCTGCGGCCATTGATGGTCACGATGATCTGCGCCATGTCGCCCCTCAGCCGCCGTGCGTTTCCAGAACGGACCGGATCGATTCCATCGCCGATACCAGGCGGCGCGACACCTCGCGGTTGGCGTCTTCCAGCCGCGCCACCCGCGCCTCCGCCGTGTCGAGGGTCGCCGCCAGTTGCGACCGGTCCTCGCCCAGCCGCTGCAACTCGTCCTGCAGACCGTCGACCGACGCATCGGCCTCCAGCCGCCGCTGGGCCGTCGCCTCCAGCCGGCCGATCGCCTGCGACAGCCGCGCCAGTGCGGTCTCCAGCGGAGAATTCGCCGGGTCCACAGAGGTATGAGATGCGCCGTCCACCATGTTCTGCAAGTGCTGCCGGGTCCCCGCCGGATTGAAGTTGAACTCGTTCAGGCCGCCGCGCCCGGGCCCGCCAGCCCGCGCCGCCAGGGTGGCACGTCTCCCTCTCGATAAGGGAGGCATGCACCTTTCGTGCAAGGCTCGAATCCGGCCGCCCGGGCCAAACCGGAGCCCGGCCCAAGACTTCGCTATAGCATCACATGGCAGCGGAAGCGAGATGGCCGGCCGTCAACGATCCACATCCGCCAGGTCGCGGCCCGTCCACCCGCGCAAAAAGCCCCGCAACCGTATCCCGCACCGCAACCGGCTTTGTTGACTCGCGCAAGGTTCCTGATATTTGTCGGTCCGCCTCGCCGGGCGGTCGGATTTGCAAGCAGACATGGCGCCGGCATTCACCTTGAGCCGCGCCTGCGCGTGATCACAACGACCGGACCGGGGAGATAGACCGAGCCGGAAACCGAGCCCTGACAGCGTCGCCAGCCGGCGGCCTCAAGAGGGACAAACGGGAATCAGATGAGCGATCTCGAAAAGCACCACCGCATGGCCAATGCGATCCGTTTCCTTGCCGCCGACGCCGTCGAAGCGGCCAAGTCCGGTCATCCCGGCCTGCCGATGGGCGCCGCGGACATCGCGACGGTCCTGTTTACCCAGTTCATGCAGTACGATCCGACCCGGCCGGACTGGCCCGACCGGGACCGTTTCGTGCTCTCCGCCGGCCATGGCTCCATGCTGCTTTATGCCGTGCACTACCTGCTCGGCTCCGAGGACTTCACCCTCGACCAGCTCAAGAATTTCCGCCAGCTCGGCGCGCTGACCGCCGGCCATCCGGAATACGGCCACGGCGCCGGCATCGAAACCACCACCGGCCCGCTCGGCCAGGGCCTGGCCAACGCGGTCGGCATGGCGATGGCGGAGCGGCACCTGCGCGAGACCTTCGGCGCGGAGCTTGCCGATCACCACACCTATGCGCTGGTCGGCGACGGCTGCCTGATGGAAGGCATCAGCCAGGAAGCCCTGTCTCTCGCCGGTCACCTGAAGCTGTCGCGCCTGATCGTCATCTGGGACGACAACGGCATCTCCATCGACGGCAAGGTGTCGATCACCGATTCGACCAACCAGATCGCCCGGTTCGAGGCCAGCGGCTGGGAAACCGTCTCCATCGACGGCCATGACCCGGTCGCCATCGCCAACGCCCTGCGCGCCGCCCGCGAAAGCGATCGCCCGACCCTGATCGCCGCCAAGACCACCATCGGCTTCGGCGCGCCGAACAAGGCCGGCTCGGAAAAGGTGCATGGCGCCCCGCTCGGCGCCGAGGAACTGGCGGCGACCCGCAAGGCGCTTGGCTGGAACCACGAGCCGTTCGACGTGCCCGCCGAGGTGCTGGACAACTGGCGCATCGCCGGCCTGCGCTCCGGCCAGGAACGCAAGGAGTGGGAGAAGCGGCTGGCGGCCACGGACGCGGAAACCCGCGGCGAGTTCGAGCGGCGCATTCGCGGCGACCTGCCCTCCGGCTTTGCTGACGCGGTGCAGGCGCTGAAGAAGCAGATCGCCGCCGACAAGCCGGTGATGGCCACCCGCAAGGCCTCCGAATACGTCCTCGGCATGATCAACGAGGCGGTGCCGGAGACCATCGGCGGCTCCGCCGACCTCACCGGTTCGAACAACACCCGCACCAAGCAGACCACCGCCATCACGCCGGAGGATTTCACCGGCCGCTATGTCCATTGGGGCATTCGCGAGCATGGCATGGCCTCGGCCATGAACGGCATGGCGCTGCATGGCGGCGTGATTCCCTACTCCGGCACCTTCCTGGTGTTCTCCGACTATGCCCGTCCGGCCATGCGCCTTTCGGCCCTGATGCGCCAACGCGTCATCCATGTGATGACCCATGACAGCATCGGCCTGGGCGAGGATGGCCCGACCCACCAGCCGGTCGAGCATTACGCCGCCCTGCGGGCGATCCCGAACCTTGCCTTCTTCCGTCCGGCCGATGTCACCGAAACGCTGGAGTGCTGGCAGCTGGCGCTGGAAAGCAGCGAGACGCCGAGCGTTCTGGCGCTGACCCGGCAGAACCTCGCCCCCGTGCGCGAGACCTACGAGGAAGACAACGCCTGTGCACGCGGCGCCTATGTGCTGGCCGACAGCGAGAACGAGCCGGACGTGACCATCTTCGCCTCCGGCTCCGAGGTCGCCATCGCCCTTGAGGCCCGCGACGTTCTGGAAGGCGACGGCATCGCCACCCGGGTCGTCTCCGTGCCCTGCATGGAGCGCTTCGAGCAGCAGTCCGCCGATTATCAGGCTGAGATCATCGGCACCGGCACCGTCAAGGTTGCGGTCGAGGCCGGAATTCGCATGGGCTGGGATCGCTTTATCGGAAATGATGGTATCTTCATCGGCATGCACAGCTTTGGCGCGAGTGCGCCCTTCGAGGCGCTCTACGAGCACTTCGGCATTACCAGCAAGGCGGTGGTGACCGCCGCGAAGGAGCGTCTGGGACGCTGATTTCAACGGACCGGCCCGCATTGCCCTGGCGGCGGGCCGGGATTTTTCCAGTCGACCCGTGCCCAGCGGGATCGGACATGAAGGCGCAAGGCGCCGCATTCGGGGAGTGACACATGACCGTGAAAGTTGCCATCAACGGTTTTGGACGCATTGGCCGCAACGTTCTGCGCGCAATCGCGGAATCCGGACGGACCGATATTCAGGTGGTCGCGATCAACGACCTCGGCCCGGTCGAGACCAATGCCCATCTGCTGCGCTATGATTCCGTGCATGGCCGGTTCCCCGGCACCGTGACGGTCGACGGCGACACCATCGACGTCGGCACCGGTCCGATCAAGGTCACCGCCATCCGCGATCCCAAGGAACTGCCCTGGGGCGAGCTGGGCGTCGACGTGGCGATGGAATGCACCGGCATCTTCGCCGACCGCGAGAAGGCCTCCGCCCATCTGGCCAACGGCTCGAAGCGCGTTCTGGTCTCCGCCCCGGCCGGCGGCGCGGACAAGACCATCGTCTTTGGTGTCAACCATGACAGCCTGACCAGCGCCGACACGGTCGTCTCCAACGCCTCCTGCACCACCAACTGCCTGGCACCGGTGGCCTATGTGCTGAACGAGGCGATCGGCATCGAAACCGGCTTCATGACGACGATCCACTCGTACACTGGCGACCAGCCGACGCTGGACACCATGCATAAGGATCTCTACCGCGCCCGCGCGGCGGCCCTGTCGATGATCCCGACCTCGACCGGCGCAGCCAAGGCCGTGGGCCTGGTGCTGCCGGAGCTCAACGGCAAGCTGGATGGCGTTTCCATCCGCGTTCCCACGCCGAATGTCTCCGTGGTCGACCTGACCTTCGTTGCCAAGCGGGCGACCAGCGTGGAAGAAGTCAACGAGGCGATCCGCAGCGCCGCCAACGGCAAGCTGAAGGGCATCCTCGGCTTCACCGACGACAAGCTGGTCTCCTGCGACTTCAACCACGACAGCCATTCGTCCGTGTTCCACATGGACCAGACCAAGGTCATGGACGGCACCATGGTGCGTATCCTCACCTGGTACGACAACGAATGGGGCTTCTCCAACCGCATGTCCGACACGGCGGTCGCTCTGGCGAAGCACATCTGACGCGCAAGCGCGGCGCCGGGCGGGGCACGAGGCCCTTCCCGGCGCCGCATTGCCCCCCGGCCGGAAACCCGCTTTCCGGCTTGGCCGCGCCCTCCCGGACGCGGCCCTTTCCAGATCATGGTCGAGGACCCTAGATGAGCGATTTCCGAACCCTTGACGATGCCGATCTTGCCGGCAAGCGCGTGCTGGTGCGCGTCGATCTCAACGTGCCGATGGATGGCAACCGGGTGACGGATACGACCCGCATCGACCGGGTGCTGCCGACCCTCAAGGAGATCTCCGAGAAAGGCGGGCGAGTGATCCTGCTGGCCCATTTCGGCCGTCCCAAGGGCGCGGTCATGCCGGACATGAGCCTTGCCCCGGTCGCCGCGGCGCTGACCGAGCGGCTGGGCAAGCCGGTCGCTTTCGCCGCCGACTGCATTGGCGAGGTGGCGCGCACGGTGGTCGACGCGCTGCATGACGGCGAGATCGCTCTTCTGGAGAACACCCGGTTCCACGCCGGCGAGGAAAAGAACGACGCCGGCTTCGCCGATGCGCTCGCCGAGCTGGGCGACGTCTATGTCAACGACGCCTTTTCCGCCGCCCACCGCGCCCATGCCTCGACCGAAGGGCTCGCCCATCGCCTGCCGGCCTATGCCGGCCGCACCATGCAGGCAGAGCTGGAAGCCCTCGGCAAGGCCCTGACCGCGCCGACCCGGCCGGTGCTTGCCGTGGTCGGTGGCGCCAAGGTCTCCTCCAAGATCGAGCTTCTGAACAACCTCGTCGGCAAGGTCGACATGCTGGTGATCGGTGGCGGCATGGCCAACACCTTCCTCGCCGCCAAGGGCATCGACGTCGGCAAGTCCCTGTGCGAACACGATCTGGCCGAGACCGCCCGGACCATCATGGCCACGGCCGAAGCCGCCGGTTGCGAAATCGTGCTCCCGCTCGATGCGGTGGTCGCGCAGGAGTTCAAGGCCGGTGCCAGCAACGAGACCGTTGCCATCGACGCCGTGCCGGCCTTGGGAATGATCCTCGACCTCGGTCCTGCCTCGGTTGAACTGATCAAGACCAAGATCGACGCCGCCGCCACCCTGGTGTGGAACGGCCCGCTCGGCGCCTTCGAGATCGCCCCCTTCGATGTGGCGACGGTCACGGCGGCGCAATATGCGGCGGCCCGCACCGAGAACGGCCCGCTGATCTCCGTTGCCGGTGGCGGCGACACGGTGGCCGCGCTCAACCATGCCGGCGTCGGTGGTGCCTTCTCCTATGTCTCCACTGCCGGCGGCGCCTTCCTGGAATGGATGGAAGGCAAGGTGTTGCCGGGCGTGGCGGCACTGAGCAACTAGCTTCGGGAGCGATCCCGACCTCTCGCACCGCCCCGAAAACGGGGTGGGCGACCCAGAGTTTTGAACCCCGGGGGGCGGGCCCATGCTTTCGGGCATCCGGGCCTTGCTCCTGACCAGCCGCCGGACTTGCGCGGCGCTGCGATGACAGGAAAGAAGAGATCCGATGAGTGAGCGTCTCGAAGATATCGCCGAAGCCATGGTGGCCACGGGCCAGGGCATTCTTGCGGCCGACGAAAGCACCGGCACCATCAAGAAGCGGTTCGACCAGATCGACACCGAGAACACCGAGGACAACCGTCGCGACTATCGCGAGATGCTGTTCCGCAGCACCGAGGCGATGAACGACTACATCTCCGGCGTGATCCTGTTCGACGAGACCATCCGTCAGAAGGCCGCCGACGGCACCCCGCTGGTGGAGCTGATCCGCAAGGCCGGCGCCGTGCCGGGCATCAAGGTCGACAAGGGCGCCAAGCCGCTCGCCGGCTTCCCGGGCGAGAGCGTGACCGAAGGCCTCGACGGCCTGCGCGAGCGTCTGGCCGAGTATTACGAGCTGGGCGCGCGCTTCGCCAAGTGGCGGGCGGTGATCGACATCTCCGAGGACGACGGTCTGCCGTCGAGCACCTGCATCCAGTCCAATGCCCATGCGCTGGCCCGCTATGCCGCGCTCTGCCAGGAAGCGGGCATCGTGCCGATCGTCGAGCCGGAAATCCTGATGGACGGCCCGACCGCCGCCCATGACATCGAGACCTGCTACGAAGTCACCGAGTGGACGCTGAACACGGTGTTCTCCGAGCTGTTCCAGATGGATGTCATGCTGGAAGGCATCGTCCTGAAGCCGAACATGATCGTCCCGGGCAAGAACGCGCCGATCCAGGCTGCCCCCGAAGAGGTCGCGGAGCTGACCCTGCGCTGCCTCAAGGCAACCGTTCCGGCAGCCGTTCCGGGCATCGCCTTCCTGTCGGGCGGGCAGTCGGACGAACAGGCGACCGAGCATCTGCACCTGATGAACGCCGCCGGCGCGCTGCCGTGGAAGCTGACCTTCTCCTATGGCCGCGCCCTGCAGCAGGCCGCGCTCAAGGCCTGGGGCGGCAAGCAGGAGAACGTGGCCGCCGCGCAGGCCGCCTTCCTGCACCGCGCCAAGATGAACGGTCTGGCCGCCAAGGGCGAATGGCAGAAGGCGCTGGAAAGCGCCTGACCCGACCCGCACCGGCCCCATCCGGTGCCTCGCGCGAACCAAGAGGGGCCTTTCGGCCCCTCTAGACTGCTGACAAATGGCAAAGGCGCCTCTCGCGTCATCCCGGGCAAGCGTCAGCGTGACCCGGGATCGGGGAGCCTCCAAATAGCGGTTCTGATAGGCTGGAACCGAAACGCTGTGGCTCGCCGATCCCGGATCTCCGCTTCGCTGCGTCCGGGCTGACGCCCCTAAAAGGGGCTTTGTCATCTCTCTCGAGGGGCCCCTGGCCCCTCTTTTGCCGTGATCACGGGATCATTCTGGTGAAAAGGGCCCAGCCGCCAGCCACCTTGACGATCCGAACCTGAAGGGCCACCGCCTTGACCCCGCGTCTCTACCTCGTCACTCCCGCCGATCTGGACATCGACAGCTTCGCGGACCGGCTTGCCGAAGCGCTCTCGGGCGGCGATGTGGCCTGCCTGCTCGTCACCGATGAGGGCCGGGGCGAGGCCGCCAGCCAGAAACTGGTCGAACGCCTCGTGCCGATCGCCCAGGCCGCCGGAACCGCCGTTCTGCTGCAGAACGACACCCGCACCGCCGGCCGCTGCCGTGCCGATGGCGTGCATGTCGACAGCGGTACGGAGGACCTGGCGCGGGCGCTGGAAACCTTCCGCCCCGATGGCATCGTCGGCGTCGGCGATCTGCGCACCCGGCACGATGCCATGAGCGTCGCCGAACTCGGCGTCGACTACGTCTTCTTCGGCCTGCTCGACCAGCCGGAAGAGGCGGAGGCCCATGCCAAGACGCTGAAATTCGCCGCCTGGTGGGCGGACGTGTTCGAGACCCCTTGCGTCGCTCTTGCCGGCACCAGCATGGACAGCGTCGAGGCCTGCGCCGCCACCGGCGCCGATTTCATTGCCCTGCGCGGCGCGGTCTGGAATCATCCGGAAGGGCCGGCGGCGGCCGTGAACGCGGCCAATGCGATTCTCGCCCGCCATTCCCTTTCGGTCGCGGAGGATGGATGAGCGTCCCGACAGCCAGTTCCCGGTTTCTCGCGGCAGCCCTTGCCACCGCCACATTGGTCGGCGCGGCAGCGCTCGCCCGCGCCGAGGAGACGCCTGCCTCCCCCGCCACGTCCGAGACGCCCCCCGCCCCGGCGACACCCTCCGCATCTGACAGCTCCGCCCCGCAGGAGGGCGCTCCGGCCATCGCCATTCCGGATGTTCCCGCAGCAGCCACGGCAACGCCCATGCGGCGCCGGGACAGTACCCTGGCCGCGCCCACGCCGGCGGAGGCCGCAACGCCGGTCCTGACACCGCCGGTCAGCCAGAAGCCGCCTCTGCCGCTTGCCGTCGAGGGCGAGAACGCCGATTACGCCTATGGCGCCTTTCAGCGCGGCTGGTACCTGACGGCGCTGGCCCTCGCGACACCGCGTGCCGAACAGGGCGATTCCGCCGCCCAGACCCTGCTCGGCGTGCTTTATGAGACCGGCCACGGCCTGCCGCGCGATGCCCGCAAGGCCGCGAGCTGGTACGACCTTGCCGTTTCCTCCGGCAACAAGCAGGCGGCGGGGCGCCTCGGCCTTCTCTATCTCAATGGCATCGGCGTGCCCGAGGACCGGAAAAAGGCCGGCGATCTGTTCGAAATCGCCGCCGAGGCAGATATCGCCGCCGCGATCTACAATCTTGCCGGCCTTTACCAGACCGGCGAAGGCCGCCCTTTCGACCCGGAAAAGGCCCGCGACCTTCTGGAAAGGGCCGCGGATCTCGGCGACATCGACGCCCGCTTCCAGCTTGCCCAATTCTATCTCGACGGCCCCGCCGATCTTCGCGACGAACGCCGGGCCGCATTCTGGATGGGCCGAGCCGCCCGCCAGGGCCATGTCGGCGCCCAGGTGCGCTACGCGATCCTGCGCTTCAACGGTCGTGGCGTCGATCCCGATGAGCAGGAAGCGGCCAGTTGGTTCGAACAGGCCGCGAAATCCGGCAACCCGGTGGCCATGAACCGGCTGGCCCGGGTCTACGCCTATGGACGGGGCCGACCGCGCGATATCGAGAAGGCCGCCGGCTGGCATCTGGCGGCGCGCGCCTCGGGCATTTCCGATCTGGAACTCGACGGCATCCTGTCCGGTCTCGAACCGGCACAACGGACCAAGGCGGAAGACTTCGCCAAGGCCTATGCGCCAGCGCTACCGGAAGCGGCCGAGGATCCGAGCGAAACGACACCCTAGGGTGCGCCCCTTGCGACCTTTTTGCTTGATTGGCGCGGGGAAGTGTGGTGGACAAACCGCGCACCGGCGGCGCGCCGCGCACCGGCCCGGACCATCGCCCATGCCGTTTCGCGCTGACGCTGAGCCCCGGGCGGGCAGGACCATGACGATCCCCCGCGCCCATCACAGATCATGGCCCGCTCCTGCGCCAGTTGACGCAACCGGGCGGACAGACCGAAAAACGAGACCGACCCATGAAGATCAACGGCAACGAAATCAAGCCCGGCAACGTATTGCAGCACCAGGACACCCTTTGGGCGGTGGTCAAGGTCGAGCACGTCAAGCCGGGCAAGGGCGGCGCCTTCGCCCAGGTGGAGATGAAGAACCTGCTCGATGGCCGCAAGCTCAACGAGCGCTTCCGCTCCGCCGACAAGGTCGAGCGCGTGCGGCTGGAGCAGAAGGACTTCCAGTACCTCTATCCCCAGGACGACATGCTCGTCTTCATGGACACCGAAAGCTACGAGCAGATCGAGCTGCAGGCCGAGTTCGTCGGCGAGCGCGCCGCCTTCCTTCAGGACGGCATGATGGTGACGCTGGAGATGCATGAGGAACGGCCGATCGGCATCACCCTGCCCCAGTTCGTCACGCTGGAAATCACCGAGGCGGATGCGGTGGTCAAGGGCCAGACCCAGTCCTCCTCCTACAAGCCGGCAATGCTGGAAAACGGCGTCCGCGTCATGGTGCCGCCGTTCATCACCGCCGGCGAGCGCATCGTCGTCGACACCAGCCTCGTCGAGTACGTCCGCCGCGCCGACTGACACTTCCCATTTCCGGGACTTTCCCGGACACCTCCTCCGGGACCAACATCTCCGGGCCGCCCGCCTTGCCACAGCCGGTGAGACGCGGGCCGGTCCGGCCAACGCTCAGGAGCCGTCATGGCCCGTTCCGCCATTCTCAACGTCATGGTCCAGGCTGCCATCAAGGCCGGACGCAGCCTCGCCCGCGATTTCGGCGAGGTCGAAAACCTTCAGGTCTCGCGCAAGGGGCCGAGCGATTTCGTCTCCGCCGCCGATCACAATGCAGAAAAGATCGTGCGCACCGAGTTGCAGAAGGCCCGTCCTGGCTACGGCCTGCTGATGGAGGAATCGGGCACCATCGAAGGTGACGATCCGCAGCACCGCTGGATTGTCGACCCGCTCGACGGCACCACCAACTTCCTGCACGGCATTCCGATCTTCAACGTGTCGATCGCGCTGGAGCGCGAGGGCACCATCGTCGCCGGCGTGATCTACAATCCGGCCATGGACGAGCTCTACACCGCCGAACGCGGCCAGGGTGCGTTCCTCAACGACCGCCGCCTGCGCGTCGCCGCGCGCAAGTCGCTGCCCGATTGCGTCATCGGCACAGGCATTCCCTTCCTCGGCGTTGGCGATCATGCCCGCTCCCTGAAGGAAATCCGCCATGTGATGGGCGAGGTTGCCGGTCTGCGCCGCTGCGGCGCCGCTGCACTCGATCTCGCCTGGACCGCAGCCGGGCGTTTCGACGGCTACTGGGAGCATGGCCTGTCCCCCTGGGACATGGCGGCAGGGCTCTTGATGGTGCGTGAAGCCGGCGGCTACGTCAGCGATATCGACGGCGGCAACAACATGTTCGAGAGCCGCTCGATCGTCGCCGGCAACGAGCATGTACACGGACAATTGCGCAAGCTCCTGGCCAACGCGCGCGGCTGAGGACGGCCGCGGACGGAATTACGGCTTTTCACGCGGCGGACATTCACGCTATCAAAGGCTCGTCTTCAACGGGGAGTCGAGAAGCGGACATGGCGCGAGCGTATGATCCTTACAGCCTGTCCAGCCCCTGGGTCTATCTGATCCGGATGATGATCTTTCTGGCGGTGGTGGCGTTTGTCGCGCTGATTCTCTACCGCCAGATCGCCACCGCCTTCATGAGCAACCCCGGCCTCAACGGCCTTATCATCGCCACCGGCGTGATCGGCATTCTGCTGGCGATCCGCCAGGTGATCCGGTTGATGCCGGAGGTCGGCTGGGTCAATGGCTACCGGCTGGGCGACCCCGGGCTGGAGGTCCGCCGTCCGCCGGTGCTGCTCGCGCCGATGGCCACGCTTCTCGGCAATCGCGGCGGCGAGATGAGCCTGTCGCCGGTCACCATGCGCTCGATCCTCGATTCGATCGGCATGCGCCTCGATGAAGCGCGCGAGATGGCGCGCTATCTCACCGGCCTGCTGGTGTTCCTCGGCCTGCTCGGCACCTTCTGGGGCCTGCTTCAGACCGTCGGTTCGGTCAATCTGACCATCCAGAGCCTCGACGTCGGCTCCGGCGACGCCAATGTGATCTTCGAAGATCTGAAGGCCGGCCTGGAAGCTCCGCTGTCCGGCATGGGCACGGCCTTTTCCTCCTCCCTGTTCGGTCTGACCGGATCGCTGGTGCTCGGGTTCCTCGACCTGCAGGCGGGACAGGCCCAGAACCGCTTCTACAACGAGCTGGAAGATTGGCTCTCCACCCTGACTGACATCGAACCGGAAGAGTTCGGCGGCGGCGGGTATGGCGGCGTTTCCGAACTTCGGCTGGCCATCGACGATCTGCGCAAAAGCGTTGCCGATACCGGCGGTGGCGGCGCCGGGCGCAATGCCGCGCTGGCGATGGCCAATCTCGCCGAGGGCATTCAGGGCCTGGTGCAGCATGTGCGCAGCGAACAGCAGATGATGCGGGACTGGGCCGACGATCAGTCGGAACAGCAAAAGCGCATCGAGAAGCTGCTCGCCTCCATGTCCACCGCCTTCGACCGGATCCGGGACGAAACCCGATGAGCCGTCGCCCCGCCCCCACCCGCAGGAAGGCGATCTAGCCATGGCAGG
The DNA here is from genome assembly GCF_020177335.1 of Stappia indica. Lineage (GTDB taxonomy): Bacteria > Pseudomonadota > Alphaproteobacteria > Rhizobiales > Stappiaceae > Stappia > Stappia indica_B. Next base: position 180,892 of record NZ_JAIVMG010000004.1, read on the forward strand.
AACGCGGCTGCGCCGGCGGGATGCCCGCACCGACTACTGGCCCGGCTTCGTCGACGCGATGGCCGCGCTGCTGCTGGTCATCATCTTCCTGCTGACGATTTTCGTCCTGGCTCAGTTCTTTCTCGGCCAGCAGTTGTCGGGGCGCGACACGGTCCTCAATCGCCTCAACGCCCAGATCAGCGAGTTGACCGAGTTGCTGGCGCTGGAGCGGGCCGGGAGCCGCGATCTTGAGGACACCATCGCCACGCTGACCGCCAATCTCGGCAATGCGGAGGCCGAACGCGAGCGGCTTGCGGGCCTGCTCGCCGCCTCCTCGTCCAGGGCCAGCGAAACCGGCGGCGCGCTGGCCGCGCTTGAAAGCAGCCTCGATGACGAACGGCGCATCTCCCAACGCGCCTTGTCGCAAGTCGAATTGCTGAACCAGCAGATCGCCGCCCTGCGCCGGCAGATCGGCGCTCTGGAAGACGCGCTCGACGCCTCGGAGAACCGGGACCGGGAAAGCCAGGCGAAGATCGCCGATCTCGGGCGACGGCTCAATGTTGCCCTTGCCCAGCGGGTGCAGGAGCTGTCCCGCTACCGCTCCGACTTCTTCGGCCGGCTGCGCGAGATCCTCTCCCAGCGCTCCGATATCCGCGTCGTCGGCGACCGGTTCGTGTTTCAGTCCGAGGTGCTGTTTTCTTCCGGCGCGGACACCATCAATCCGGAAGGCGAGGCGGAACTGGACAAGCTCGCCGAGGCGATCAAGGAACTGGCGGTGCAGATCCCGGCCGAAATCAACTGGGTGCTCAGGGTCGACGGCCACACCGATGCCCGGCCGCTTTCCGGGACCGGCCGTTTTCGCAACAACTGGGAGCTGTCCGCCGCCCGCGCCATTTCCGTGGTGCGCTACCTGATCAGCCAGGGCGTCGATCCGGAACGGCTGGTGGCCGCCGGCTTCGGCGAATACCAGCCGCTGGAGCCCGGCGATGACCCGCAGGCGCTGGCCCGCAACCGGCGCATCGAGCTGAAACTCACCGAGCGATAACTCCCGCGCGGCTGCCCATAAAAAAGCCGCCCGGCGCAGGTGCTCCGGGCGGCTGTGTCATTGCGATCAGTGTCGACAAGGGCCGGAATCAATCCTCGTCCTGATCCTTGTCGGCGGAAGCATTCTTCATCGAGTTCAGCTTGGCGAACACCGCGTCGGCGTCGATTTCCTCGTCTTCCGGCTGGCTCGACGGAGCGGGGCGGGCAAAAGCCGCGGCCATCGCGTCTTCCGACGTCGTCTCGTCCACCGGCAGCAGGGTCTCCTCGACCATCTCGCCCTCGGGCCGCGGCGGGGCGTTCTTCGCCGCCTTTTCCACTTCCATGTCGAGTTCGATCTGGCTGCTGAGCCCGAGCGTCACCGGATCCATCGGCGTCAGGTTGGCCGAGTTCCAGTGGGTGCGCTCGCGGATCGCCTCGATCGTCGGCTTGGTCGTGCCGACCAGCCGCATGATCTGCGCGTCCTTCAGTTCCGGGTGGTTGCGCACCAGCCACAGGATCGCGTTCGGCCGGTCCTGCCGGCGCGAGACCGGCGTGTAGCGCGGTCCGCGCCGCTTGGCTTCCGGAACGCGGGTCTTGGCTTCCTGCAGCTTGAGCCGGTAGCCGCTGTCGCGCTGTGCCTTTTCGATTTCCTCGCGGCTGAGCTGTCCGCTCATCACCGGATCAAGGCCTTTGATTCCCTGAGCCGCCTCGCCGTCTGCGATCGCCTTCACCTCGAGCGGGTGAAGTTTGCAGAAATCGGCAATCTGCTCGAAGCTCAGCGCAGTATTGTCCACGAGCCAGACAGCCGTTGCCTTGGGCATCAAGGGAGGGCTTGCCATGTATAAAATCCTCCTGTCTGCTCCGCCGGGATCCACGCCATTCGCGCAGGAGCCAGCCAAGCCGAAGTCTGTCGCATTTAAGGGGAAGTGCCAAGCTTATACGCCCTTCCCGAATTGAAATCAAACACCGATCGCAACGGGCCGCGCCCCAGGGTCACATCCCCTTTCCGCAGGGAAGGATTGGCCATTCCCCTACGGCAGGAAGCGCCAGCCCGCTGGCGGTTCAGGCCTCGGCGACCTCAAGCACGATCTTGCCGATATGGCCGGAGCTTTCCATCCGCCCATGCGCCTTGGCCGCCTCCGCCAGGGGAAAGGTGGAATCCATCACCGGCCGCACCCGGCCCGCCGCGATCAGCGGCCAGACCTTTTGCCCGAGCGCGCGGGCAATCGCCGCCTTGAAGCCCGCATCGCGCGCCCGCAAGGTGGAGCCGGTATGCACCAGCCGCTTCATCATCAGACGGGAGAAATTGACCTGTTCGGCAACGCCGTTCAGCGTGGCGATCTGGCAGATCCGCCCCTCGATCGCCGCCACCTTCCAGTTCCGCTCCACATAGTCGCCGCCGACCATGTCGAGAATGACATGGATGCCGGCGCCCGCCGTCAGGTTCAGGATCTCCGTCACGAAGTCGGTGGTGTTGTAGTTGATCACATGATCGGCACCGAGCGCCCGCGCGGCCTCCGCCTTCTCCGGCGAGCCGACCGTGGTGAACACTTCGGCACCGAAGGCTTTGGCAAGCTGGATCGCCGTCGTGCCGATGCCCGAGGTGCCGCCATGCACCAGAAAGCGCTCACCGGCGACCAGCCGCACCCGGTCGAACACGTTGCTCCAGACCGTGAAGAAGGTCTCGGGCAGAGCCGCCGCCTCGACCATCGACAGACCGGCGGGCACCGGCAGCACCGATCCTTCAGGGGCCGCGCAATACTCCGCGTAGCCGCCACCCGGAACCAGGGCGCAGACCCGGTCGCCGACCGCATGGCGCGACACGCCATGGCCGAGCGCGACGATTTCGCCGGCCACCTCAAGCCCGGGAATATCCGTCACCCCCGGGGGCGGCGGATAGTGGCCCATCCGCTGGATCACATCCGGCCGGTTGACCCCGGCGGCGATGACGCGAATCAGAACCTCGCCTTCGGCAGGCGCCGGCACCGGTCGCTGTTGCGGCGCCAGCACATCCGGTCCCCCGGGTGTCTCGTAGCCAATCGCGGTCATCATGCGCGGTGTGTCGGTCATCGAATTCTCCCAAGGATCAGCCTGACTGCATCTGCCTTCGGTTTAAGCCTTTGTCCCGACGATGACAATTGACCGCACAGGGCCGCAGCTGACATTCTCGGGCGCAAGAGGAGTGACCAAGGAAGGCACTGGAGCGCACCATGGCGGCACAGGACGACGACATCTTCCCGGCAGGCCCGGCAAGCGAGATTCCCCTCGGCGGCGACCTCTCCCGCCTGTCGGAGGATGAGCTGAAGGAGCGGATCCGCGCCCTCACAGGGGAGATCGCCCGGGTCGAAGCGGCGCTGGCATCGCGCGGCGGCGTACGGGCGGCGGCGGATGCGATGTTTCGCAAGAAAGACGACTGAAACTCCACGGAATTTACTGCGGTAACTTCTTGAGACAACAACAGGTGACCCAAAACAGGTCATTCAACTTTTATTAATTTACGCTTTGTTAAGCTTTCTAATTCATAACTGTGGGTATCCAGTCATCTGGATTTCGAGTGGCTCCTGTCCACTCTGTTTGACGCCTCCCTGTTAATGACTTCGAGCCGCGTTCGTCGCGGCTCTTTTTTTGTCCTCCGCTTCGGTGTATTCGGGGAGGAAGACAGAATACCAGGGCGCCCTTTTGGCATGGCGCTTGCGTGGCTGCCGTCGAAGCAATCGCAGACGGCTCAAATCGGGACACTCCAGCCTCGACGGCCCCAAAAGGGCAGCACATCCGAGGCCCCCAGACCCGGTCACCATGCGCCGCAACAACGCCCAGAAGGAGGCAGAGGCCGATGACAACCCCGTTCTCGCCAACACCGAGCAATCGCACCATCGACTTCGCTGGTCGCCTCGCCAATTCGGACATGTTCGACGCGCTGTTTCACGATGGCATGGCCCTGGTGGAGGAAACCGCCGCCTATCTTGATGGCGATGGCCGGGTGGAATCGAAATCCCTGCCCCGCGCCCCGTCGCTGGCCTACGCCACCGAATCCATGCGCCTGACCACCCGGCTGATGCAGATGGCCTCCTGGCTTCTGCTGCAACGCGCGGTCAACGAAGGCGAAATGTCGCCGGAGCAGGCTGGAAACGAGAAGAACAAGGTGCGGCTCGACACCCTGTCTTCCACACGTGACGGCACCGGCTGGGATCAGCTTCCCGAGCGCCTGCGCAACCTCATCGACCGGTCCGTGCGGCTCCAGGAACGGGTGCTTCATCTCGACCGGATGATCCACGAGAGCGACCGCGCCGGCATGCAGATGCCCGCCGGCGGCAACCCGGTCGCCGCGCAGCTCAGCGCCCTCAGCGCCGCTTTCGGCTCAGGCAACCTTTCCTGACCCCTCTCCCGGTCCTGGCGCGGCCATGCCGCGCCAGAGAGCGACAACCAGACACGAAAAAACCCCGGCCGATGCGACCGGGGTTTTTCATTTTGAAACGCTGTGGTCCCGGATCAGTTGCCGAGGAAGCCAGCGTACTTGTTCTTGAAGCGCGAGACGCGGCCGCCACGATCCATCAGCTGACGGTCGCCACCGGTCCAGGCCGGATGGGTCCGCGGATCAATGTCGAGCTGGAGCGAGTCGCCGTCCGCGCCATAGGTGGAGCGGGTGAAGAATTCGCTGCCGTCCGTCATCACCACCTTGATGGTGTGGTAATCGGGATGAATGTCTTTTTTCATCGTCTGTCCCCGTGCCTGCGGCGAACACCGGCCCTGGGGAGGCGCGGCGCTTGTGGTTGCTGTCTTGCGTCTGTCACGGCATCGATGCCGCATATCCCCGAAAAGCACCGAAACGGCGCCGAAAGGTCGAGGATTGCGGTGGATGCACTGTCCGACGGGTCCTGCGCCCAACAGATGCGGGGCACGACCCAAAACCTTCAGGCGCGAGGCTATAGCGGAAATGCACCGGCAAGACAAGAGCCAGCGTGCCTGCGCGGTGCCTTCCCCGGCCAGAAACCGGCAATCACCGTCCGAACGTCGGGGCAACGCGCGCCCCGATTGCCATCGGGGTGCGCCCGATTGTCCCTGCCGCACGATTGGCGCCGGCGCACGGAACCGGGTATGGTCCGGCGAGAAAACGACCCGCGCCGCCCGCCCGGCGCCGATCACCAGGCTGACCAGGAACGGAAAGAGACAGAGTGTCCCGCTACGGTTCAACATCCTCGCCCGAACGCTCGGGAAACCGCGATATCCGCCCGCTCGGGACACTTGTTCCCTATCTTGGCCGCTACAAGGGCCGCGTCCTGCTGGCGCTCTTGGCGCTTGTTGGCGCCGCCGTGACGACCCTGGTCCTGCCGGTGGCCATTCGCCGGATGATCGACTTCGGCTTCGGCGCCGACGATCCGGCCCTGATCAACAGCTACTTCACGGTGCTGATCGTGGTGGTCGCCTGTCTCGCCGGATTCAGTGCCCTGCGTTATTTCCTCGTGACCTCGCTCGGCGAACGGATCGTCGCCGATATCCGCGCCGACGTCTTCGCCCATCTGGTCCATCTCTCTCCGGCCTATTTCGACAGCGCCAAATCCGGCGAAATGGTCTCCCGGCTGACCGCCGATGCGACCCAGGTCAAATCCGCCGTCGGCGCCAGCGCCTCCATCGCCATGCGCAATCTGGTGATGTTCCTCGGCGCCTCCGCCATGATGGTGGTCACCAGCCCGCGCCTGTCGCTGTTCGTGCTCGCCGCGATCCCGGTGATCGTGCTGCCGCTGATCGCCTTCGGCCGCTCCGTGCGCCGCCGGTCGCGCAAGGCACAGGACACGTTGGCCGACGCCTCCGCCTATGCCTCTGAGGCCATCGGCGCGGTGCGGACCCTTCAGGCCTTCACCAACGAGAAGCTCGCCGGCAACCGCTTCGCCGCCTCCGTGGAAGAGGCCTTCCGCGCCGCCAGAACCGCGATTCTCGCCCGGGCGCTGCTGACCGCCTTCGCCATCTTCGTGATCGCCTCCAGCGTCGTCACCGTGCTCTGGGTCGGCGCCAGCGACGTCTTCACCGGACGCATTTCCGCCGGCGAGCTGGGTCAGTTCCTGCTCTATTCGATTTTCGCTGCCGGTGCGCTCGGTGAGCTCAGCCAGGTCTGGGGCGAGATTTCCCTGGCCGCCGGCGCCGCCGAACGGCTGGCCGAACTCTTGCGGATCGAGCCGGAAATCTCCGCCCCGGAAAACCCCGTCGCCCTGCCTGCGCGGATCACCGGCAGCGTCCGCTTCGACAAGGTATCCTTCTCCTACGCCAAGAGCGGCGACGTGCCGGTGGTCAACGGCATCGACCTCGATATCGCGCCGGGAGAGACCGTGGCGGTGGTGGGCCCGTCAGGTGCCGGCAAATCGACCCTGTTCCATCTGCTGATGCGCTTTTACGACCCCAGCAAGGGCGCCATCCTGATCGACGGCATGGACCTCAGGGCCTGCGATCCGCGCGACATTCGCGGTCATATGGCGCTGGTGCCGCAGGACACGGTTGTCTTCGGCACCACCGTTCTGGAAAACATCGCCTTCGGGCGCCCGGATGCCAGTGCCGAGGAGATTCGCCGGGCCGCCGAACTGGCGCTTGCCGACGAATTCATCCGCGCCCTCCCGCAGGGCTATGACACGGAGATCGGCGAGCGCGGCGTCACCCTGTCCGGCGGCCAGCGCCAGCGCATCGCCATTGCCCGGGCGATCCTCAAGGATGCGCCGCTGCTGCTGCTCGACGAGGCCACCAGCGCGCTGGACGCGGAAAGCGAGACCGTGGTGCAGCAGGCGCTGGAACGGCTGATGGAACAGCGCACGACGCTGGTGATCGCCCACCGGCTCGCCACCATCTTGAAATCGGACCGCATCATCGTCATGGACGGCGGCAAGATCGTCGAAACCGGCACCCACAGCGATCTGGTGGCCCGCGGCGGGCTCTATGCCAAACTGGCGAAGCTGCAGTTCGAGACCGGCGCCCAGGCGTTTTCCTCCGCTTCGGAAGCCTCGGCCGCTGCGACCACCCCGCTTGCCGAAAGCGCCGCCGGCGAATAGCCCGCGCCGCCCGGCTGCCAGCGCCAACACCACTTGCACACGAAAAAGGGCCGGGGAATCGCTTCCCCGGCCCTTTTGTTTGTCTGAATGCCGACCGGACACGACGGCCAATCAGGGCAGCGCCCCTCAGTCCTCGTCGGGAACCGGAACCGTGTAGTTGAGCGGCAGACGGCCGCCATCGGCATACAAGGTCTGACCGGTCATGTAGCTGGCATCATCGGAGGCCAGGAATGCCGCGACGCCGGCGATTTCCGACGGTTCGCCCACGCGCCCCATCGGCGTGCGCGACAGCACCCGTGCCTTTGCCGCCGGGTCGGAATTCACCGACGCCAGCATCTCCGTCATGATCGAGCCCGGCCCGATGCCGTTGACGCGAATGCCGTAGGGGGCCAGCGACAGCGCCGCCACCTTGGTGAGCTGGTTCATGCCGCCCTTGGAGATCGAATAGGGCACCTGGTTGGCGATGGCGAACACCGCGTTCACCGACGACATGTTGATGATCGTGCCGGGCGTGCCGCCGTCCTTGACCTTGTCGACCATATGCCGGGCAACCGCCTGGGAGCACAGGAACGCGCCCTTCAGGTTGACGCCCAGCACCCGGTCGAAATCCGCCTCTTCCAGATCGAGGAAATCCGCGCCGACGACGATGCCGGCGTTGTTGACCAGGATGTCGATATCGCCGAACGCATCGAGTGTCGCGGCGACGAGATTGCGCACGTCGAGCTTCTCGGCGACATTGCAATGCACATAGCGCACCTCGCCCAGCGCACCGAGTTCGGCTTCCGCCGCAGCGCCGCGCGCATCATCAAGGTCGGCAATGACGACCTTCGCCCCGTCCTGCACGAAACGCTTGGCAATGGCGAATCCGATGCCACCGGCCGCGCCGGTGACGATGGCTACCTTGTTTTCCAGAGACACGGAACCCTCGCTTGTGTCGTGGCCTCGGGCCAAGGCCCCCGCATCCCGAAAACCGGGATCAGGCACCTGTGGGCCAACTCCTAATCAGATCGGAAGCACGCGGCGGCGTTTGAAATATCCCGCCTTGCGCCCCCATCGACGAACGATCATGGCATTGCGTGACGGCCCCTCCCGGCCCGCGCACGCAACCACGCCGCGCGACCATAGGCCGGCCCGCGCGTCCTGTCGATGCCCGCCGGCATCCGTTTGCCGGCGGGTTCCTCGCCGCTCTGTCAGGAAGTACCGGCCAACCCACGTTCCTTGAGCGCATCCTCGATCTCGTCGAGAATCGCCGGATCGTCGATGGTCGCCGGCATCTTGAACGCATCGCCGTCGGCGATCTGGCGCATGGTCGCCCGCAGGATCTTGCCCGAGCGGGTCTTCGGCAGGCGCTCCACGGTGATCGCAAGCTTGAAGGCCGCCACCGGCCCGATCTTCTCCCGCACGATGCGAACGAGTTCCGCCTCGATCTCCGCCGTTGGCCGGTCGACCCCGGCCTTCAGGACGACGAAACCGCAAGGGGTTTGCCCTTTCAGCTTGTCGGTGATCCCGACGACGGCGCATTCGGCCACATCCGGATGGCTGGCCAGCACCTCTTCCATCGCCCCGGTGGACAAACGATGCCCCGCCACGTTGATGATGTCATCGGTGCGCGCCATGATGAACAGGTAGCCTTCCTCGTCCCTGATCCCGGCATCCGCGGTCTTGTAGTAGCCCGGAAACTCGTCCAGATAGCTGGTGCGGAACCGCTCGGGCGCCTGCCACAAAGTCGGCAGGCAGCCAGGGGGCAGCGGCAGCTTGATCACCACGTTGCCGAGGGTGCCAGCCGGCACCGGATGGCCCGCATCGTCCAGCACCTGCACGTCGTAGCCGGGCATCGGCACGCTCGGCGAGCCGTGCTTGATCGGCAGCAGGCCGAGCCCCAGCGGATTGCCGGCAATCGCCCAGCCGGTTTCCGTCTGCCACCAATGGTCGATCACCGGAACGCCCAGCTTGTCCTCGGCCCATTGCAGCGTGTCCGGATCGGCACGCTCGCCGGCCAGGAACAGGGAGCGGAAGCCCGCCAGATCATAGTCGCCGATCAGCTTGCCTTCGGGATCTTCCTTCTTGATCGCCCGGAAGGCGGTCGGCGCGGTGAACAGGCTCACCACGTTGTGGTCGGAAATCACCCGCCAGAACACGCCCGCATCGGGCGTGCCCACCGGCTTGCCCTCAAACACCAGGGTGGTCGCGCCGTGCAGCAGCGGCGCATAGACGATGTAGGAATGACCGACCACCCAACCGACGTCGGAGGCGGTCCAGAACACCTCGCCCGGCTCGATACCATAGAGATTCTTCATCGACCACTTCAGCGCGACCATATGCCCGCCATTGTCGCGAACGACACCCTTGGGCTGCCCGGTAGTGCCGGAGGTATAGAGGATGTAGAGCGGATCGGTCGCCTTCACCGGCACGCAGTCGACCTTCCGGCCGGCCGCCATCGCCTCGCCCATCAGCGCTCCGAGGTCGTGGTCGCGGCCCTCGATCAGCGTTGCCTCGGCCTGCTCCCGCTGCAGCACGAAACAGGCCTCGGGCTTGTGCGCGGACAATTCGATCGCCTCGTCGAGCAACGGCTTGTAGGCCACGACCCGGCCCGGCTCGATGCCGCAGGACGCAGCCACAATGGCCTTCGGGCCGGCATCCTCGATCCGGGTGGCCAGCTCCCGTGCGGCGAACCCGCCGAACACCACCGAATGCACCGCGCCGAGACGGGCACAAGCAAGCATGGCCATCAGCGCCTCGGGGATCATCGGCATGTAGAGGATCACCCGGTCACCCTTGGTCACACCCTTGTCGACCAGACAGGCCGCCAGCGCATTGACCCGCGCCAGCACCTCCTCATAGGTGTAACTCGCCGACTTGCCGGTGATCGGGCTGTCATAGATGATCGCCGGCTGGCCCGGGCGGCCACGCTCCACATGGCGGTCGAGGCAATTGTAGCAGGTGTTGCATTCCGCACCGGCGAACCACTGACCGAAACTTCCGAGCGAGGGGTCAAACACCTTGTCCCATGGCTTGATCCAGTCGATCTCGGCGGCGGCCTCCGCCCAGAAGGCCTCCGGATCCCGCATCGATTTGCCATAGACCTCGTGATAACGGCTTGGCATCCTGTCACTCCTCGTTGCCCGCCCGCGATCGGCGAAGCCGTCACGGTCTGTCTTTTTCGCCCTGAAGCGTGTTGCCTGAAGCGATCCGCGAAGAAGCGCGCCGCCTGCCGGTCCGCCACCGGAGGCACTGGCACTTTTCACATCCAGACAGTATGTGCCGCCAGCGCCAAGGGAAAGGCAAGTCCGCCCGGCTAAGACATTCGGCGAAGAGGGCGGCAGCCCAAACCGGCCTCCGGCATACCAGTTGAGGCGCACCAACATGACAGGGCCGCCCGGACAGCGTATAGGCTCGGACCGGAGCCGTCCCGCATCCCGTGTCCTGCCTGCTTCCTTCACCCGAGATACCCAGACGTGACCCCGATCGCAGATCCCCTCTTCTACGCGCTTGCCGTTCCCGCCGTGATCATGGTCGGGCTGGCCAAGGGCGGCTTCGGCGGGCCCCTGTCCCTGCTCGGCGTGCCGATGATGGCGCTGGTCATCCCGCCGGTGCAGGCGGCCGGCATCATGCTGCCGATCCTCGTCGTCATGGACATGGCCGGGCTCGTCGCCTATCGCCGCAGCTTCGATGCCACCAGCCTGAAGATCCTCCTGCCGGCCGCCCTTGTCGGCATCGTCCTTGGCTATGTCACCGCCGCACAGGTCAGCGATGCCCATGTGCGCCTGCTGGTCGGACTGGTCGCCATCCTGTTCACCCTCGACAGCCTGCGCGGCGGCGCCGCCCGCAACGCCCCGCGCCCGCATCGCCCCTGGGCCGGGCGCTTCTGGGGCATGATCGCCGGCTTCACCAGCTTCGTCAGCCATGCCGGCAGCCCGCCGTTCCAGATCTACATGCTGCCGCTGCGCCTCGATCCGCTGCGCTTCGCCGGCACGTCGGTGCTGTTCTTCACGGCGATGAACGCGATCAAGCTGGTGCCCTATGGCCTGCTCGGTCAGTTCGACGCGGCCAATCTGGCGACCTCCGCCCTGCTGCTGCCGCTCGCACCGCTGGCGACGCTGGCCGGCGTCTGGCTGGTCCGGCGCACCCGGCCCGCGCTGTTCTACCGCATCACCCATGCCGCGGTGGCGGTGATCGGCTGCAAGCTCTTGTGGGACGGGGTCACCGGATTGATGTGACTCAATGACCGCCCCCTTACGCCTTTCGCATGGTTGATCCTTACCGGGTTTGGCGGTTTGATGGCACGCCCGACCGGGCAATTCGGTTCTCCGGAGGAATGAATGGCTGAGACTGGCAGTCCCTATACCCGCGATCTCGACAAGACGCAGGCAAACCACACCCCCCTGTCGCCGCTGAGTTTCCTGGCGCGCGCCGCCTTCGTCTTTCCCGATCGCACGGCGATCGTGCATGGAACCCAGCGCACCAGTTACCAGGACTTCTATGCCCGTGCGCGCCAGCTTGCCTCCGCACTCGCCGCGCGCGGCATCGGCAAGAACGACACCGTGACAGTGATGCTCTCCAACACCCCGCCGATGCTGGAAGCGCACTATGGCGTGCCGATGACCGGCGCCGTGCTGCACTCGCTGAACACCCGGCTCGACGCCACGGTGCTGGCCTTCCAGCTCGACCATGCCGAGACCAAGGTGGTGATCACCGACCGGGAATTCGCCCCGGTGATGAAGGAAGCGCTGGCGCTGGCCACCGTCAAGCCGCTGGTCATCGACTATGACGACCCGGAATTCCCGCAAGATGGCGAGCGTCTCGGCTCTGAGGATTACGAAGCTTTCCTCACCTCCGGCGATCCGGACTACGCCTGGTCGCTGCCGGGCGACGAATGGGATGCGATCTCGCTGAACTACACCTCGGGCACCACCGGCAACCCCAAGGGTGTCGTCTATCATCATCGCGGCGCCTACCTGCTGGCCCAGGCCAACATTCTCACCGCCTCGATGGCCAAGCACCCGGTCTATCTGTGGACCCTGCCGATGTTCCACTGCAACGGCTGGTGCTTCCCCTGGTCGATCTCGATCGTCGCCGGCACCCATGTGTGCCTGCGCCAGGTGCGGCCGAAGCCGATCTGGGACGCGCTCGCCGACGAGGGGGTGACCCATCTGTGCGGCGCCCCCGTGATCATGACCACCCTGCTGAACGCCCCCGAGGCAGACAAACGCGACCTCGCCGGCCGCGTCGTCGAATTCTTCACCGCTGCCGCCCCGCCGCCCGAGGCCGTGCTTGCGGCGATGAAGGAAGCCGGCTTCAATGTCACCCATCTCTATGGCCTGACCGAGGTCTACGGACCGGCGGTGGTCAATGAATGGAAGGACGAGTGGAACGCCCGCCCGGCCGACGAACAGGCCACACTCAAGGCGCGCCAAGGGGTGCGCTACGTCGCCCTCGACGGCCTGAGCGTGCGCGATCCGATGACCATGGAGCCGGTGCCGGCGGACGGAAAGACCCTCGGCGAGGTGATGTTCCGCGGCAATGTGGTGATGAAGGGCTACCTGAAGAACCGGGAAGCGACCGACGAGGCATTCGCCGGCGGCTGGTTCCACTCAGGCGACCTCGGCGTCCTGCATCCCGACGGCTATATCCAGCTCAAGGACCGCTCCAAGGACATCATCATTTCCGGCGGCGAGAACATATCCTCCATCGAGGTGGAAGACGCCCTGTTCCGGCATCCGGATGTGGTCGCCGCGGCCGTGGTCGCCCGGCCCGACGAGAAATGGGGCGAGACCCCTTGCGCCTTTGTCGAGCTGCGCCCGGGAGCGGAGGTCTCCGCCAAGGAGATCACCGATTTCTGCCGCGAGCGGCTGGCCCATTTCAAGGTGCCCCGCCATGTCATTTTTACGGAGCTGCCGAAAACCTCGACCGGCAAGATCCAGAAATACGTGCTGCGCGAGATGGCCCGCGAGAGCTGACGCAAGGGGCCGGACGCCCCTCGGCTCCGGCTTGATCTCGGCGCCATGAAACGACAAAAGCCGCGGCAATGCCGCGGCTTTTACGTCAGCAGACTTCCGAAGAAGCCGGTAGTTTGTCAGTGCAAATCGCTCAATGCACGGTTTCAGCGCCGCCCAGCCGTGTAATCTCATCCTTGAGTTGAAGCTTCCGACGCTTGAGATCTGCAATGGCAAGCGAGTCCATACTTGGATGGCGCATTGCTTCTTCCAGTTTCCGCTCAAGATCCGAGTGGCGCTTCTGCAACTCGACGAGATGCGACTGTAGTGACATGGAAAACCTCCTTGCCTATTCGCTTTTGACGACGTGAGTGTGACACAGCCATTCCCCGCTGTCGAACAGTTCCGGCACAAGGTGACGTAGCGACATCTGCCCTTTTGAAAAAATTCTTCCGACCTGCGACACCCTGCCTCAACCCCGCCTTGCGCCCCCCGTTTTCGCGCCTTTGAAATCCCCTACCTTTCCCGGAACATACGCGGTATCTTTGCGGGGCGCGCCTCGGCAGGTGCGACCATAGCGGGACGGGATCGCAAAGAACGCTTGGAGACGGATATGGATTCAGGCATGGGCGTGGAACTGGATGAAAAATCGGTCCGGATCGAATTGGCGCGCCTGCGCCAGGAGCATCGGGACCTGGACACGGCAATCGGGGCGATCATCGAAACCGGCCGGGCGGATGCCCTGCAACTCCAGCGCATGAAGAAGAAGAAGCTCTTCCTCAAGGACCGGATTACCTCGCTGGAAGATCGCCTGTTGCCCGACATCATTGCCTGACGGAACGCAAGGACCGAACCGCCCCGACCACCGGCTCCGGGGCAACCGGCCTGCGCCCGCTCCCCCGGAACGCCGCCCCTTGCGCGCCGTACCGCTCTGCCTATAATCCGCGCCTTTCCAGCCGACCTTCCCTTCGACACGAGTTTGCGAGAGTGGCATGACAGCAAAGACGCCAGTGGTGGCGATCATCATGGGCAGTCAATCGGACTGGCCGACCATGAAACATGCCGCCGATACGCTGGAAGCGCTCGGCGTGCCATTCGAGGCACGCATCGTCTCGGCCCATCGCACGCCGGAGCGGCTTTACGAGTTCTCCCGCTCCGCCCGCGACGTCGGCTTCAAGGTGGTCATTGCCGGTGCCGGCGGCGCGGCGCACCTGCCGGGCATGACCGCCTCCATGACCCCGCTTCCCGTTTTTGGCGTGCCGATCGAATCGCGCACCCTGAAGGGCGAGGACAGCCTCCTGTCGATCGTGCAGATGCCGGCCGGCATTCCCGTTGGCACCCTGGCCATCGGTCGCGCCGGCGCGGTCAACGCGGCTCTGCTCGCCGCCGCCGTGCTTGCCCTCAACGATCCGGACCTGGCCGACCGGCTCGATGCCTGGCGCCAACGCCAGAGTGACGCGGTCGCCGAACGCCCCGCCGACGATCTCTGACAGCCTTCCGACGGAAAGACACCACCATGACGGCTCCCGACGCCCGCACGATCCTGAAGCCGGGCGCGACGCTCGGCATCCTCGGCGGCGGCCAGCTTGGCCGGATGCTGGCACTTGCCGCGGCCCCGCTCGGCCTCAAGGTGCATGTGCTGTGCCCGGACCCGGACAGCCCCGCCTTCGATGTCGCCGCCGGCTTCACCATCGCCGCCTATGACGACACGGCCGCGCTCGACGCCTTTGCCGCCGCCGTCGACGTGGTGACCTATGAGTTCGAGAATGTGCCCGGCCCGACGGCGGCCCATCTGGCCGCCCGGGTTCCGGTGCGTCCGGGGCCGAATGCGCTGGCCGTCTCCCAGGACCGGCTGGCCGAGAAGACGTTCCTGCGCGAGAACGGCATTCCGGTCGCCGATTTCCGCTCTGTCGACAGTCAGGACGACGTCCTTCCCGCGCTGGAGGCACTGGGCGGCCGGGGCGTGCTGAAGACCCGCCGCTTCGGCTATGATGGCAAGGGCCAGATGATGCTGCGGCAGACGGCCGATGCCACCGGCGCCTTCCAGGCGCTCGGCGCGGCGCCGGCGATCATGGAAGCCCTGGTGCCGTTCCAGCGCGAGGTCTCGGTGATTGTCGCCCGTGGCCTTGATGGCACGTTGCGCGCCTATGACGTCGCCGAGAATCATCACGAACACCACATCCTGAAGACCTCGACCGTGCCCGCCACGCTTGCCGCCGGCACCGCGGCCGAGGCCCGGATGCTGGCCGAGCGCATCGCCGAGAAGCTCGACTATGTCGGCGTTCTCGGGGTCGAGATGTTCGTCCTGCCCGGCACGGGCGACGAGGCGGAGCGGCTCGTGGTCAACGAGATCGCCCCGCGCGTACACAACTCCGGCCACTGGACCCAGGACGCCTGCCAGGTGTCCCAGTTCGAGCAGCATGTGCGGGCGGTTGCCGGCTGGCCGCTCGGCAGCGCTGAGCGACATGCGGATGTGGTCATGGAAAACCTGATTGGCGCTGAGGTCGAGGGATGGCCGGCGCTTGTTGCCGCGCCCGATGCCTGCCTGCACCTTTACGGCAAGGCGGAAAGCCGGCCGGGCCGCAAGATGGGCCATGTCAACCGGCTGCGCCCATTGCGCGCCTGATCGCCGCGCCGCAATTCGCGCTTCCCGACAAAAAGCTCACCCCGCGCCCACCGGCGCGGGGTTTTTGCCTCAGACCAGACCGATACGCTCGCGCAAGGCAAAGCGCCACATCAGCGCCACCGACACGCTGGCAAGGCCCGCCGCCAGCCCCCACCAGATACCGACGCCGCCGAAACCGCCGGGGAAGGCCAGCCCATAGGCAAGGCCCATACCCACGCCCCAATAGCCGACGATCGCCAGCACCATCGGCACCTTGGTATCCGACAGTCCGCGCAGAACGCAGCCACCGACCACCTGCACCCCGTCGAACAGCTGGAACACCGCCGCGACCAGCAGGAAGGTGATGCCAATGGCCAGCACCTCCTCCGCCTGCGGATTGTCCAGATCGAGAAACAGCCGAACCAGGGTCTCGGGGAACGACCAGAAGACGATGCCGCCGCAAAGCATGAACAGCATCGACCCGAACAGCGCGACCCAACCAGCGCGCCCAACCGCCGCCCGGTCCTTGTGCCCTGCGGCCAGACCGACGCGAATCATCCCCGCCTGCCCGAGCCCGAGCGGCACCATGAAGGTGATCGCGGCCAGCTGCGTGGCAATGCCATGGGCCGCCAGCGGCAACGTTCCGATCCAGCCCATCATCACCGAGGCGCCGGAAAACAGAGCAACCTCGACCAGAAGCGTGACGGCGACCGGCCACCCGAGCCGCAGGATTTCCAGCATCTTCGGCCAGTCGCTGCGCCAGATTCGCCCCAGAATCGCATAGCGCCGCAACTGCCGCTGCCACAGGGTATAGATGACCAGCACCACCACCGTCAGCGACGCGGTGGCGACCGAAGCGATGCCCGCGCCGACCACTTCCAGCCGGGGAAAGCCGAAATGACCGAAGATCAGCAAATAGTCGACCCCGGCATTCATCAGCGCCGCCAGCACCGTCGCCCACAGCACCACCTGAGCCTTTTCCATCACGGTGATGAAGTTGCGCAAGGCCATGACCAGCAGCGACGGCAGGACCGAAAACATCATCACCTGCATGTAGTCGCCGGCCACCGCCGAGACCTCCGGATCCTGGCCAAACGCCAGCAGGATATCCTCGGTGAACCACAAGACGCCCCAGCTCGGGATGGTGTAGAGCACGGCGAACCAGATGCCCATCCGCACGGCACGGCGCACATCGCGCGGGCGCCGGTCGCCGCGCGCGGTCGCCGCAAGCGGGATCACCGCCTGAAGCACGCCCATGCCGAACAGCCAGATCAGGATGAACAGGTTGTAAGCCAGCACCACGGCCGCCAGTTCCGTCGCCCCGAGCCAACCGATCATCAGGACATCGGTGGTGTTGATCGCCATCTGCGCCACCTGGGCACCGGCGATCGGCAGACCGAGCATCAGGGTCGGACGAATGTCGCTCCGCCACAATTCAGAAAGGCCCACCCCACCGGGCGACGCGGGTGTCGACCAGGACATCTTCAAGCTCCAGAGATTGAGTTCGGCGTTGCCGTAAGAATGCGGAGCCGCAACTTGGCCCGGCATCGGATCGTCCCACCACAGGTAGTTGCTTCGGTGAACCCTGTCCAGCCTGTTCCGGGCAGGTCGGAACAGGCATATCGGACCGGTTTTCTTGGCCCGGCCTTGCGTTTTCCGGCGAAGGACGGTGGACAACAACGCCTGTGTCTGCTACCAACCAGCCCTACCGAGCGACGTGAAAGCGGCGAACCGTTCTTTTTGTTTGAGCGGATGCCATATGCGGATTGCGCTTCCTCGTGGAGTGCGACCCGGTTTCGCTTCCGAGTCAGTTAAGAATTTGATCCTGCGCCGAGGGTGACTACGCTCCGGCGCGAGAACGATGGGAAAAAACGCGTGCAGGTTCTGGTTCGCGACAACAATGTCGATCAGGCGCTGAAGGCGCTCAAGAAGAAAATGCAGCGCGAAGGCATCTTTCGCGAGATGAAGCTTCGTGGCCATTACGAGAAGCCGTCCGAGAAAAAGGCGCGCGAGAAGGCCGAGGCCGTTCGTCGTGCCCGCAAGCTGGCCCGCAAGCGCGCCCAGCGTGAAGGTCTGCTGCCGAGCAAGGCGCCGCGCCGCTGATTTGAAACCTGTCTTCGCGTCGGCGAGCCGATGCGACGGACGGACGCGAACAGCTCTGCCGGACGGCCATGCGATTGACGTCTTTTCGTCAAGACCGCCTTCAGACCCCGACACGTGCCACGCCGGCGCGGGTGTCGCTGGGGCGAATCCGTGTGGCTCTCTCATCAGTGACGTCATGGGTTAACGGACCAGCCGGAAAACGGTCTGGTCCGTTTGCATTTGGCGCGCGATGCTGACACGGTTACGCTGACACGCGCGGTCGCCTCCAGGCGCGACGCCGACTTGATTTCATTCCGGTTTTCGCCATGGCCGGCGAAGACCGCGCGCCCGTCCCGCAACGGGCGGCATGGGCGGGCCAGGTCCATCCGGCACCTCCCGCAAGGCAGGAACCGATGCTGGCCTGGCGGCTTCGACAAGCCGCCGGGAACAGGCAGGAAGGAGCAGCGATGCGCGAGGCCAGATTGCCCTTTTCCGCCATGGCGGGTCCCCTCACCGCAGTCGCGCTGCTGCTTGCCGGCTGTCAGAGCTCGGGGGTTTCCGGCGTCAAGATCGACCGCTCCGCCGGCTCGGCCGCCAATATCGAATCGCTCGATGCGGTGATCGACGCCAACCCGCGGGATGCAGCCGCCTACAACACCCGGGGCATCGCATACGGCCGCGCCGGGCGCCTCGAACAGGCCCTTTCCGATTTCGATACCGCGCTGAAACTCTCGCCGGACTCCTACCAGTCCTATGCGAATCGGGCGCTGGTCTATCGCCGGATGGGCGATCTCAACAGGGCCATTGCCGACTATTCCGCCGCCCTTCGCATCAAGCCGGACTACGCCACCGCGCTGGTCGGTCGTGGCAACGCCTACCGCCAGCAGAACCGCGACACGCTCGCGCTCGCGGATTTCGATGCGGCGATTCGCGTCGATTCCGGCAATGCCCGGGCGTTTCACAATCGCGGCCTGATCTATCAGGCGCAGGGACGGCACACCCAGGCGATCGAAGATTTTGCCACCGCGATCGGCCTCGACCCGAATGCGGCCGAGCCCTACATCGCGCGCGGCGTCTCCTATCTTGCGGTCAACGATCCGAAGGCAGCCTTTTCCGACCTGTCCGATGCGGTCAACCGCGACAAGCGCTCGGCCATGGCCTGGGCCAATCGCGGCTTGGCCCTGGAGGCGCTTGGCAAGCCCAATGACGCGCGCCGCTCCTACAACCGCGCCCTCGGCATCGATCCGTCCAACGAGATCGCCCGCACCGGCGTTGGTCGGTTGAACACCGGCACGGCACTTGGCGCCGCCGCCCGATAAGAGCGCCTGCCCCCGACACAGCGCCATGCGGAAGGGCCGAACCCGGCGTCCGGATCTGCCCTTCGACAGGACAAACGAAAAACGCCGCGGCCCTTTCCCGGGACGCGGCGTTTTTCGTGTCTGTTTTCCGTCCTGACAGCCGACAGAACTACTGGACGGTCAGCACCGGCAACAGCACCACAGCGGGCCCCTCGAAGCGGTCCGCCTTCGGCGTTGCCGCAACGCGCGTCCCGAAGCGGTTGGCGAAGATCCGCCCACCTGGAGCCAGAAGCAGGCCGAGGCGCCGCTGGTTCGGGTGGGACAGCGCGGCAAATGCACGGGTGCGGGTCGTCACCTCAGCAGACATCAGATGAGGCATGTTCCGATCGGGCAGCGCGGCGAACTGCGCCAGCGGGTCCTTGATCACCGGCGCCGGAACTCGGCCGGACAAGGATGCGGCGCGCGCACCGGTTGCCGTCCCCGCCATCGACGCGGCACGGCGCGGTGGCACGGCGACCTTGCTGTCAGCCGGCGCCACAGCGCCTGCGGATGCTGCATAGGCAAGGGTCGCACCGGCGAGCCCGCTTTCCGGCTTGCGCGCCGGCGCGGCGGACCCGGTGACCGCGGCGATGGCCGAAACGCCATCCTGTGGCGGCGCCGGACGGGGAAGAGCACCAGGGAAGGCCGACGCCATCTGGGCAGCAGCCGGCGCGGCTTCAGCCGAAGCGACCACCAAAGGACGAGCAGTCGGCGCCGGCAGGGCCGTTTCGCCGCGCGCCAGCCGCTGCGCCTGGGCTTCAAGCGTTCCCGACCGTACCGCGCCATCGGTGGCGGCCGCAACGATGGCGGCAAATCCGGCGGGCTTGCTGGGCGGCACGACCTTGGCGACGATCACCGGATCGACCTCCGGCCGTGCTTCGGGTTCGGCCTTGGCCGGTGGAACCACATCGGGCACGGCAGCGCTGCGCACACCCGGAGGCGCTTCGGAAGGCACTGGCGGCGGCGTGGCCGCCTCGGCACGAGCGGTTCGGGCCGCCGGACGCGGCGTTGCCGTATCCTTCGCGTCATCATCGCCGCCACCGAACAGGCGGGCAATCAAGCTCGGGCCACCGGACCCGGACGCGGCAACCGGGGCCGGCCGCGAGATCGACCCGTTCCCGGAGGTCATATCCTGACCGGTCGTGCGGATCCGCGCACGGGTTCCGCTGGCGCTGGCAAGAACGGTCTTGCGCTGCGCGCCGCCACCCTTGTGCCGGGCGAGAGCCTCCGCATAGCGCGGCATCTTCTTGCCATCGGTCGGAACGTGAATGGTATCGCCGCGCGGGAAAACCTTGGCAAGCTGCTTGCGGGTCATGCGCGGCCAGTGGCGCACCGAGCCGGTGTCCATATGCACGAACGGCGTGCGCGAAGTCGGATAAAAACCAACGCCACCCACTTCCTTGCGCAGTCCAAGCGCCCGCAGCTTCGAGATGTTGATCCCTGGAATGAAGAAATCCATGGCTCGGCCACGGGTATGCTGGCTGTTCTTGGCCACGCCGCGCGACCGGCCGCGCAGCATGTTGTTGGTCGCCGGAGAGCGATACCCGGACACCACATGGATCGGCTTGCTGGTACCGGCCTTCTGGTAGACTTCCCAAACCAGGTCGAACAGCTTCGGGTCCATCTTGGTGATTTCGTTGCGCCGCCAGTCGCGCAGGAAACGGTTGAGCTCACGCAGGCCCGAGGACACGTAGCGTCCGTTCTTCTTGAAGGTGATGGACACCCGTTCCTTGGTGTGGGTGTTGAACAGCTTCAGGGTTCGCGTTTCCGCCAACGCCTCCGACGGCGACAGGGAAACCAGCGCGCTGCTCGCAATCAAGCCAAGCATGGCGAACGCACATGCACTCGTTCGCACCCAGGAGAACCATGCCTCGAGCAATGTTCAGTCTCGCTTGTTTGCCGGCGGATACGCCGAACATCCGCCCCCCAATTGGACTGATGTAAGGCACCGAAGTTAAGAAGCCTTTACCGTATTCGGAAATGAGCGCAAATCGTGGCAATTACGCATCACAGCCACAAAAAAATGAATCTTTCATCCTTTCACACTGATTTTTGTCGGCTTTTCCTGAGGCAGAACAGAGCGGCCCCTACACCGGAAACGCGGTCAGGTCGCAGCCGCAGGCCTTCCGTGCACCTATGACGCGCAGCCGGCGACCCGGTCGCCGGAGACGAAGGAGAGAGGAAAAGAGGCGGGCCGCGCGGTGGCACCGAAGACGTTTTTGCCAGCGCCGCCGGGGCGGAACCCGGGCCCCCGGGACGCGACTCCCGGATCGCGCGTCAGCGATACATATCGTTGGAGCGGCGCTGGCGCAGCCGCTGCAATTCAGCCCGGCGGGTCCGCACATCCTTGTGCACTGCCTCCTTCGTCGCCGCCTTGGCCGGCGCGGCGCGGCGGGGCCCGCGCACCACCGGAGCGGCCACCGCAAAGCGTTGCCACTCCTGCCAGCCGTCGATTTCCAGTGCCTTGGTCAGCGTCGCATTGTGGCCGTAGATGTCCGGACGGCGCTGCAGCCGCCCTTCCGCATCGACGAAGGCGGTGAAATAGGCCAGATGCACCGGCACCGCATGGGTGAGGTCGACCCGCCGTTCCTGACCGCCGACCATTTTCTTCAGCCGGGCCGCCGACCAGTTTTCGTCCAGCTGCAGCAGAGCGTCGGCGAAATCGAACGGATCCTTGACCCGCACGCAGCCGTGCGAGAACGCCCGGCTCGACCGTCCGAACAGGCTCTTGGACGGCGTGTCGTGGAGGTAGACCGAATGCTTGTTCGGGAACATGAACTTGATCTGGCCGAGGGCATTGCCCCGTCCCGGTCGCTGACGAATGCGCACCGAGCGCAGATTGCCGCCGGCCCAGTCGACCGAGGCCGGGTTCACCACCCGCCCGCCGGCGAGCACCTCATAGTTCCGACCGCCCAGGTAGCCGTTCGGGTTGGCCTGGATCGACGGCAGCATCTCCTGGGAAACGATGGAATAGGGCACATTCCAGTACGGGTTGACGATGACGTGATCCATCACGTCGGAGAACACCGGCGTCTGATTGGACGGCTTGCCGACGACGATCCGCGTCTCGTAGACCTTGGTGCCATCGCGGTAGAGCCGCGCCTGAAACTCCGGAATGTTCACGAAAATGTGGAAGGCGCCGAGGTCGCGCGGCATCCAGCGCCACCGCTCCATGTTTGCGATCACATCGGACACGGCCATGCCGTCATCGGCGACCGCGTTGAGCGCCAGCAGCGTGCGCGCGCCGACAATCCCGTCCGGGTGCAAGCCATTGTCCCGCTGGAAGGCGAGCACCGCCTCCTTGAGTGGATCGTCGAAACGCTCAGCCTCGCCCCCCTCTGTCACCTCAACACCGAGCCGCTGGCGAAGAGCGGCGACGCGCGGGTCCGAGGCGCCGGGCTTCAACGCCTTGCCGGCGGGAACGACAACCGGGCGCTCTTCCTCCGTCTTCGGCTGGCGCAGCAGCGCCAGTTGCTCGCGCAGCGCCTGAAACTGAGGATGGGGCGGGTTGAACCCGTCCAGCACGGCCAGCGGATCGCTGGCCTCGGCCAGGCTCTGCAAGGCGGCCACCGGCTCCGGACGCTTCGGGCTCGCGGTGATGGAACGGGACAGATCGTTCGGGGCGACCCGCCCGGCTTGCGCCTCTTCCGCATAGGCCAAAAGCGCCGCCGACAGATGGGTCTCGAACCGGGCAACGGTCTGCGCATCGAGCTTTCCGGCCGTGCGCGCCAGCCCCGCAGGCAGCGCGTAATCGGCCGGCGTCAGCCCATCGCGATCGGCCTGCCCGAGCCGGCCGATCAAACGGCGCGCGACCAGGGACGGAATGCCATCGGCACTCCACACCGGCGCATTCTCCCGCGCGGCATAGAAATCGGCAACCGCCTGCCAGCGCCGGGCGTTCAGGTAGGGTGCGGCGGCAACGGCCTCGGAGCGGGCCATCTTGTCGCCGAGATAGGCGCCCAGCGCCTCGCCAAGAGGATCGACAGGCGTGGCGATGGTGTCACCGACAATCTCCGACACCGCATCCGCGGCCGGCAATTGCGGCCCGATCATCGCCATGGCGCCTTCGCCATATGCCACCGTCGCGGAAGAAACGCCGACAAGACCGGCAAGCAGGAGCGCGGCAAGAGGACCAGCGGCAGCAATCGTTCGGGCGGGCATCTGGGCGGTCCTGTTCTCGGGTGCCATATCGGCGGTCATGTTCTGAAATTCAGACGTCGGAGAATTCATGCGTAAGGCCACCGAAGGCCGACCGGACGCGCGCGAAAACACGCCGCGAACCGGTTCACCCTGATGGCTACCGGTAAACAAGCCCGCAGGCTCGCGTCCTGGCAAGAGAGGAGAGCGCTGGAAGCGGGCTACTCGGCGGCCTCGGTATCGGGTGTTGCATCAAGGCCATAATCTTTCAACTTTCGGTAGAGAGTTGAGCGGCCGATTGACAACCTGCGCGCGACTTCGGTCATCCGCCCGCCATAGTGGTCGATAGCCGTGCGGATCATATCCGCCTCGACCTCTTCCAGTGAGCGGATGTGGCCGCTGTCGTTGAGAGACCGCAAGAAGCCGAAGGGCGGCTGGTGCGGATCCTCGCCCGACAGCGCCTCGCCGGCGGTCTTCGCCCCCCCTGCCGCCGCCTCGGGCGCCGTCGCCGAGGAAGGATCCGGCGCGGTGGCAAGAGCGGCGGGCTCGCAGGGCGCGTCAGACGCTGGAGCGTCAGCAGTTTGCCCCCGGCTTTCCATCGCCTGCCCGGCGTTAGCTGGGGCCCGAGCAACAGCGGCCTGGATCTGGGGGAAGTCATCGGCGGTCAGGTGACCGCCCTCGCACAGCACCACTGCCCGGAACACCGCGTTTTCCAATTGCCGGATGTTGCCCGGCCACTGGTAGCGCTGCAGCATGGCAATGGCGTCCGGCGCAACCGCGGAAATCTGCGGGCGCCCCTCTTCCGCCGCGAAGCGGGCCAGGAAGTGGCGCACCAGATCGGGAATATCCTCGCGGCGGTCGCGCAGCGGCGGCAGCCACAGCGGAAAGACGTTCAGCCGATAGTAAAGGTCTTCGCGGAAGGTCCCGTCCTTGACCAGATCGATCAGCCGGCGATTGGTCGCGGAGATCAGCCGGAAATCGACCTTGACCGGACGGCGGGCGCCGATCGGGTCGATTTCCCCTTCCTGCAGGGCGCGCAGCAGCTTGACCTGGATCTCCAGCGGCAACTCGCCGACCTCGTCGAGGAACAAGGTGCCGCCATGGGCCTCCTGAAACTTGCCGACATGCTTTTCAACCGCGCCGGTGAAGGCGCCCTTCTCGTGGCCGAACAGGATCGATTCCACCAGATGTTCCGGGATCGCCCCGCAGTTGACGGTGACGAACGGCCGCGCCTTGCGCTCACTCGACCCCTGAATGGCGCGGGCGATCAGCTCCTTGCCGACGCCCGATTCGCCCTCGATCAAGACCGGGATCTGCGATGCGGCAGCGCGGCGGCCGACCCGGATCACCCGTTCCATCGCCTCCGACCGGGTGACGATGTCATCGAAGCTGAAGGTGCCGCTGGACTGTTTGTGGATGCGGGTGATCTCGCCTTCCAGCGCCGACATCTTCAGGAAGGTGTGGATCGACACATTGAGCCGTTCCGGCGCCACCGGCTTGACGACGAAGTCCTGCGCGCCGGCGCGGATCGCATTGACCGCGGCGTCAATCCCCGCATGCGCCGTCTGCACGATGATCGGGATCGCCGATTTCATCTCCCGCAGCCGAGCGATCACCCCCATGCCGTCCAGTTCCGGCATGACGAGATCCAAGACGAGAAGGTCGATATCCGCCCCTTCCGGACCGGTCAGGATCGCCAGCGCCTCGGCCCCGTTTTCCGCCAGCCGCACGCGAAAGCCGAACTTCTTCAGCGTCGCTTCCAGCAAGCGCCGCTGAACCGGATCGTCATCGGCAACGAGTATCCGTCCGCTGATCGGGGTCATGCGCGCCCTGCGCCTCCATGTCGGCCCGTTTGCCGGGTCTTCCACTTGGGAATTGTACCAATTCGGGGCAGATTACCCCGGGCGCGGTAAACAAAACGTCCACCGCGCGTCCGGCGCGGCGGATTGCCCATTGCCGCCGGACGACCTACGACAATATGCAAGAAGGGATGCGCCGACGCGCCGCCCGGCCTGAGACGACCGCAACGGAGACGAGATGACCCCGACGAGCCTTTCCGCCGCCATGACCGGACACCGCGCCCCTGTGGCTGACGCCGCAACGGCGAGCGAGGAAACTCTCGGCTCGCTGCCGGTCTGGAACCTCGGCGACCTCTACCCTGCCCATGACGCGCCGGAGGTCACCGCAGATCTGGAAAAGGCGGAACGTCAGGCCGCCGCCTTCGCCGCCCGCTACCAGGGCAAGCTGGCGGAGATCGCCGGCCGTTCCGGCGGCGAACTGGCGGCGGCAATCCGCGAGATGGAAGCCCTTGACGATCTGATGGGCCGCCTCGCCTCCTTCGCCGGTCTGTTCTACGCCGGCGACACCACCGATCCGGTGCGGCAGAAGTTCTATGGCGACATTCAGGACAAGCTGACCACCGCCAGCACCCATGTGCTGTTCTTCACCCTGGAACTGAACCGCATCGACGATGCGGTGCTCGACGCGGCCCTTGCCGACCCTGACCTTGCCCACTATCGCCCCTGGCTGTCGGACATCCGCAAGGAACGGCCGCACCAGCTGGAAGATCGGGTAGAACAGCTCTTCCACGAGAAGGCCGGCACCGGCGCGGGCGCCTGGAACCGGCTGTTCGACGAGACCATGGCCGGGCTCCGCTTCACCGTCGACGACAAGGAACTGCCGCTCGAACCGACCCTCAACCTGATGCAGGACCCGGACAGCGCCACCCGCGAGAAGGCGGCCAAGGCCCTTGGCAAGACCTTCCGCGCCAACCTGCCGGTGTTCACCCTGATCACCAACACGCTGGCCAAGGACAAGGAGATTTCCGACCGCTGGCGCGGCTTCGAGGACATCGCCGATGCCCGCCACCTGGCCAACCGGGTGGAACGGGATGTGGTCGATGCGCTGGTCGCCGCCGTGCAGGAAGCCTATCCGCGCCTCTCCCACCGCTACTACGCCATGAAGGCGCGCTGGTTCGGCAAGGATGTGATCGACTATTGGGACCGCAACGCCCCGCTGCCGGATGCGGACACCCGGCGCATTCCCTGGGACGAGGCACGCAGCACCGTGCTTGGCGCCTACCGCCGGTTCTCGCCGCAGATGGCCGAGATTGCCGGCCGGTTCTTCGACGAAGGCTGGATCGACGCTCCGGCCCGGGCCGGCAAGGCGCCCGGCGCCTTCGCCCATCCGACCGTGCCGAGCGCCCATCCTTACGTGCTGCTCAACTATCAGGGGCGCACCCGGGACGTGATGACCCTCGCCCATGAACTGGGCCACGGGGTGCATCAGGTGCTGGCGGCGCCGAACGGCGCGCTGATGGCGCCGACCCCGCTCACCCTGGCCGAGACCGCCAGCGTCTTCGGCGAAATGCTGACCTTCAAGGACCTGCTCGCCGCCAGCGACGATGCCAAGCGCCGACGCATCCTGCTCGCCGGCAAGGTCGAGGACATGCTGAACACGGTGGTGCGGCAGATCGCCTTCTACGCCTTCGAGCGCAAGGTGCACGCCGCGCGCCGCCGGGGCGAGCTGACCGGCGAGGAGATCTGCGAGTTGTGGATGTCGGTGCAGGCGGAGAGCCTTGGCCCGGCCATTCGCTTCGGCGAAGGCTACGAGACCTTCTGGACCTACATTCCGCATTTCATCCATTCGCCGTTCTACGTCTATGCCTATGCCTTCGGCGATTGCCTGGTGAATTCGCTCTACGCCGTCTACGAGGAGGCAGAAAGCGGCTTCCAGGACAAGTATTTCGCCCTCTTGTCCGCCGGCGGCACCAAGCACCATTCGGAGCTGCTTGCCCCCTTCGGGCTCAATGCCACCGACCCGGCGTTCTGGCGCAAGGGCCTGGCGGTGATCGAGGGCTTCATCGATGAACTGGAGGCCGCGCAAGCATGATCGATGCGCCCATGAGGGTGGCCCCACCCTTTGCGCATACTCCCTATGACGGATCGGCCCGGCCCTTCAGTGTCGGGCTGCTTCCGCTTGATCTGGCCGACTGGATCGAGCCGGATGCCCACTTTGCCGCCCACCTGGCGGAAAAGGAACGGCTGCTTCAGGGCGGCGCCGAGGTGCCGGTCCTGAAGGCCGAGGCGGACACACTGGAGGCCCAGCGGGAGGTTCTAAGCCTCCTGCTGGACCATCTGCCGGCAACCTTCCCGGCGCTTTACCGGCGCACTCTTTGCCAGCGTACTGGCGAGGAGATCCGGCTCCTGCCGATGGCACGGGACTACAGACTGGCGGACTGGCACGACCGACCGCTGGAACTGGCCGCCCGGCTGGTGCAGGAGGATCTGGTGCTGATGCGGCGGAGCGCGGACGGCTACCGCCTCGTCGCCGCCGCCCTCTGCTTTCCCTCCTCCTGGTCGCTGGCGGAGAAATTCGGCGGCACCATGGGCGAGATCCACGCGACGGTGCCCGGCTTCAACGATGGGCGGATGGGGCCGATGGTCGCCCGGATCTTCGACAATCTCGCCGTCGACCGCCCCTCCTGGCGGCTCAACTGGTCGCTCTATACCGGTTCCGGCCTCCACCGCCCCTTCGCCCGGCGGCTGGAGACAGAAGCGCTCGATGTCGCCACGCCCGGGGGCGAAGGCATGGACACGGGCCTTCATGTGCGGGTCGAGCGGCAGACCCTGCGCCGCCTGCCGGAAAGCGGCGACATTCTCTTCACCATCAAGGTGCATCACGATCCCGTCGCCGCCTTCGCCACTCATCCGGACGGGGCACGGCTTGCCGCCGGCCTGCGCGCGCAATTGCTGGCGCTCGACGCCGCGCAGCTGACCTACAAGGGCCTGGCCGACCAACGGGATCGCATCGCCGAACGGCTCGCCGCCTTCGGCCAGACAGGAACGGGACACCCCAGTGAACGACCGTGAACGCAACCGGGTGACCGCCCGGGTCGGCCGCTATGCCCGGGTCGGCGCCAACATGGGCGGGATCGCCGCCCGGCTCGCCGGGGCAAAGGTCTTCGGCTACGACATCGACGACCGCAAGCAGGCCGCCGAACTGGCCGCCGCGCTCGGTGGCCTGAAGGGACCGTTGATGAAGGTCGCCCAGTTGCTGTCGACCATTCCCGACGCGATCCCGCCCGAATACGCCACCGAACTCGCCCAGCTTCAGGCCGATGCCCCGCCCATGGGCTGGGCCTTCGTCAAGCGGCGGATGATGGCCGAGCTTGGCCCCGGCTGGCAGCAGCGTTTCGCCGCCTTCGACAAGGTTCCGGCGGCGGCGGCCTCCCTCGGTCAGGTCCACCGGGCGAGCGCCCTGGATGGTGCCCCCCTTGCCTGCAAACTGCAGTATCCGGACATGGCCTCGGCGGTGGAGGCGGACCTGTCACAGCTCGCCGTGCTGTTTTCCGTCCACCGCCGGATGCAGCCAGCCATCGACACAAGGCAGATCGCCGAGGAGATCGGCGCCCGCGTGCGCGAGGAACTGGACTACCGGCGCGAGGCCTGCCACATCGCCGTCTACCGGGAGATCCTCAAGGACGAGCCGCGCATCCGTGTGCCCCGCGTCGAACCGGACCTGTCCACCGGACGCCTGCTGACCATGTCCTGGCTGGAGGGCAAGCCGCTGCTCGCCTACCGCGACCACCCACTGGCCAACCGCAACCGGCTGGCGGAGGTGATGTTCCATGCCTGGTGGCACCCGTTCAGCCATTTCGGCGTGATCCACGGCGATCCGCATCTGGGCAACTACACGGTGTTCGAGGAAGACGGCGCGCCGCAGGGCATCAACCTGCTCGACTACGGCTGTATCCGCATCTTCCCGCCCGCCTTTGTGGCCGGGGTGATCGAGCTCTATCGCGGGCTTCTGGAGGAAGACGAGGCCCGCACCGTCGCCGCCTACGAGAGCTGGGGCTTTCGCGGTCTGACCCGCGAGTTGATCGACACGCTCAACATCTGGGCAAGGTTCATCTACGGCCCGCTCCTGACCGACCGGGTCCGCTCCATCGCCGAAGGGGTCAGCCCGGCGCAGTATGGCCGCAAGGAAGCCTTCCGGGTGCATCAGGCGCTGAAGCGGCTCGGGCCGGTCACCGTGCCGCGCGAATTCGTCTTCATGGACCGGGCGGCCATCGGCCTTGGCGGGGTGTTCCTGCATTTGCGCGCGGAGCTGAATTTCTTCCGCCTGTTCAACGAGCAGATCGACAATTTCGACATGGCCACCGTTCAAAGCCGGCAAAAAAACGTGCTGCGCGCGGCCGGCATCGACGATTGATCCTCCCGGCTGCGGTTGCACTGCGGAATCAATTGTGCCTTGCTCGTGGTTGCAGTGCGAAGAGCGCGTTGCCGATAGTCTTCTGTCTGCTATAAAGGCACGAAACAATGACGACGAACCGCCAAGAGGAACACATGTCAGATCAGACCGCCCAGACGATGGACTATGCCGAACACGAGCGCACCTATGCCGGCTTCATCAATTTTTCGAAGGTCGGCACCATTGCCCTTCTGAATATTATGGTGTGCCTGGTGCTTTTCACCTTCGGTGGCACCGCCGGCAGCATTTTCGGCACCGTTTTCGTGCTGGCCACTCTGGCCGCCGCTGCCGTTGGCCTTGCCATGGGCGATCGCGGCTGGATCCCCTCCGCCGGCGTCTTCGTCCTGACCGGCCTGATGGCTATCATTACAGCGAGCTGACGGGCTCCCACCCGTCAGCCAGACTTCCTATCCAGGCCAGACTTCCATCCCGGCCGGACTTCCATTCAGGCCAGACTTCCATATGGGGAGGACAGTATTGATGAAACTCGCAGTGCCCCGCGAGAGCGAGGCAGGAGAAACGCGCGTCGCCGCCACGCCCGACACCGTGAAACGGTTCGTCGCGCTCGGCTTTGATGTCGTCGTCGAAAAGGACGCCGGCACCCTGTCGCGCATCCCCGATGAGGATTTCGTCACAGCGGGCGCCTCGATCGCCGACACCGCCGAAGCTGCGCTGTCCGGCGCCGACGTGGTGCTGAAGGTCCGTCGCCCGAGCGAGACCGAGCTGGCCGCGATGAAGGCCGGCGCACTGGTCATCGCCAGCATGGACCCTTACGGCCATGAGGACGCGGTCGCGGCCATGGGCAAGGCCGGCGTTGCCGCCTTCGCCATGGAGTTCATGCCGCGCATCACCCGCGCCCAGGTAATGGACGTCCTGTCCTCCCAGGCGAACCTTGCCGGCTATCAGGCGGTGATCGACGGCGCGGCCGAATACGACCGCGCCCTGCCGATGATGATGACCGCCGCCGGCACCGTGCCGGCCGCGCGGGTGTTCGTCATGGGCGCCGGCGTTGCCGGTCTGCAGGCGATCGCCACTGCCCGCCGCCTCGGCGCCATCGTCACCGCCACCGACGTGCGGCCCGCCGCCAAGGAGCAGGTGGAATCGCTCGGCGCCAAGTTCATTGCCGTCGAGGATGACGAGTTCCGTCAGGCCGAGACCGCCGGCGGCTACGCCAAGGAAATGTCAGACGCCTACAAGCAGAAGCAGGCCGAACTGGTGGCCACGCATATCGCCAAGCAGGACATCGTCATCACCACCGCCCTGATCCCCGGACGTCCGGCCCCGCGCCTGATCTCCAGGGAGATGGTCGCCAGCATGCGCCCCGGATCGGTCATCGTCGATCTGGCGGTCGAACGCGGCGGCAACGTGGAAGGTGCCAAGCCGGGCAAGATCGTCACCCAGGGCGATGTGAAGATCGTCGGCCATCTCAACATGCCCGGCCGGATCGCCGCCTCCGCCTCGACGCTCTATGCGAAGAACCTTGCCACCTTCCTTGAAACCATGGTGGACAAGGAAACCAAGGCAATCGCGGTCGACTGGGAAGACGAGCTGGTCAAGGCCACCGTCCTCACCCGGGACGGCGCCGTGGTGCACCCGGCCTTCGCGCCGGCTGCGGAATAGGGGGGCCCCATGTCAGAACTCAGCGTCAATGAAGCGCTCGAACGCGCCCGCGCGGCCGCCGACGCCGCCGCCGATGCGGCGGCCAACGCGCAGGCCGCCGCCGATGCGGCACAAGGCTACGCCGACCAGCTTGCCGGCAACGCCGGCACCTCGCTCGCCCATGCCGCCTCGGCGGCCACCGGCGGCGCGGTCGATCCGTTCGTCTTCCAGTTCACCATCTTCGTGCTGGCGATTTTCGTCGGTTACTATGTGGTGTGGTCGGTGACCCCCGCCCTGCACACGCCGCTGATGTCGGTCACCAACGCGATTTCCAGCGTGATCGTCGTCGGCGCGCTGCTCGCCGTCGGTGTCGATCTGGTCTCCGATGGGGCCAGCTTCGCGCGCGGCTTCGGCTTCCTTGCCCTGATCATGGCAAGCGTCAACATCTTTGGCGGCTTCCTGGTCACGCAACGAATGCTCGCCATGTACAAGAAAAAGCAGCGATAGGAGGCCGGACACATGCTTTCAGCCAATGTCACGGCCATCCTTTATGTGGTGTCGGCCGTTCTCTTCATCCTCGCCTTGCGCGGGCTCTCCAGCCCGGAAACCTCGCGCCAGGGCAACCTGTTCGGCATGATCGGCATGGCCATCGCCATCGTCACGACGCTGCTGGTCGCCGCACCCGGCATCAGCGGCCTCCTGATGATCGTCGTCGGTCTGGCCATCGGTGGCAGCATCGGCGCGGTCACCGCCCGCCGGGTGCCGATGACGGCGATGCCACAGCTGGTCGCCGCCTTCCACTCGCTGGTCGGCATGGCCGCCGTGATGGTTGCCGCCGGCGCTCTCTACGCGCCCCAGGCCTTCGGCATCGGCGCGGTCGGTGAGATCCACGGCGCCAGCCTGGTCGAGATGTCGCTTGGCGTGGCCATCGGCGCCATCACCTTCACCGGCTCGGTCATCGCCTTCGCCAAGCTCGACGGGCGCATGTCCGGCGCGCCTATCATGCTGCCGATGCGGCATGTCATCAACGGCGGCCTCGCCGCACTGATCGTGCTGCTGATCGCCATTTTCGTTCAGACCGAGAGTCATGCCGTCTTCTGGATGATCGTGGTGCTGTCGCTGGTGTTCGGCGGGTTGATCATCATCCCGATCGGCGGCGCCGACATGCCCGTCGTCGTCTCCATGCTCAACTCCTACTCGGGTTGGGCGGCGGCCGGCATCGGCTTCACCCTCGGCAACATGGCGCTGATCGTCGTCGGCGCGCTGGTCGGCTCCTCCGGTGCGATCCTGTCCTACATCATGTGCAAGGGCATGAACCGCTCGTTCATCTCGGTGATTCTCGGCGGCTTCGGCGGCGAGACGGCCAGCGCCGGCGGTGCCGGTGGCGGCGAGGAACGTCCGGTCAAGCAGGGTTCGGCCGAGGATGCGGCCTTCATCATGAAGAACGCCGGCAAGGTGATCATCGTGCCCGGCTATGGCATGGCGGTGGCTCAGGCCCAGCATGCGCTGCGCGAGTTGGGCGACATCCTCAAGGAAGAGGGTGTGGAGGTGAAATACGCCATCCATCCGGTCGCCGGCCGCATGCCCGGGCACATGAACGTGCTCCTGGCCGAAGCCAACGTGCCCTATGACGAGGTGTTCGAGCTGGAGGACATTAACTCCGAGTTCGCCCAGGCCGACGTCGTCTACGTCATCGGCGCCAACGACGTCACCAACCCGGCGGCGCGCGACGATCCGCAATCGCCGATCTACGGCATGCCGATCCTCGACGTCGACAAGGCCGGCACGGTGCTGTTCGTCAAGCGCGGCATGGGCTCCGGCTATGCCGGCATTCAGAACGAGCTGTTCTTCCTCGACAAGACGATGATGCTGTTCGGCGATGCCAAGAAGATGACCGAGGGCATCGTCAAGGCGATGTAACACCGGCTCCGGTCGAAGCCCGCGGGCTTCGATCGTTTCGTGACAAAAGGAAAACGCGGCGCGCCTTTCGGTACGCCGCGTTTTTCTTTTCACCGCTCCGCCGGCCGGTCCGCGCGGAAGGCGCGCAAACGGCCGCCGGGAGATTGATCAGGCGTCGTTGGCCGGTCCGGCCATGCCAAGCGCGTGCATGTAAAGATCGAGAATCGCATCCTCTTCCTCACGCTCATGCGGCTGCTTCTTGCGCAGGGAAATCACCTTGCGCAGGATCTTGACGTCAAAGCCGTTGCCCTTGGCTTCCGCGTAGACGTCCTTGATGTCGTCGGAGATGACCTTCTTTTCTTCCTCGAGGCGCTCGATACGCTCCACAAAGGCGCGCAGCTGATCGCCGGCGACACCACCTGGTTCAGACATGCGGTTTCGTCTCCTTAGGGGTTAGTGACAGGTTGGGTATTCGGGTGCGCCTCAATGCGCGCAAATCATGCCGGTTTCAAGAGCCCGGCACGAATTTCCATGACTGGCGGGGTTCGGATCGGCAGAGGTCTCACTCGTGCGTGTGGCTGGTCTTGAACGCAGCCACCTGCTCCGGTGTCGCCTCGGTCTGGTACTGCGCCTTCCACTCGGCATAGGGCATGCCATAGACGATTTCGCGGGCAGCCTCCTTGTCGAGCGCAACGCCCTTTTCCTGCGCCGCGTCGAGATACCAGTTCGACAGGCAATTGCGGCAGAACCCGGCCAGATTCATCATGTCGATGTTCTGCACGTCGGTCCGCTGCCGCAGATGCGCAACCAGCCGGCGAAAGGCCGCGGCCTCCAGTTCCGTGCGCGTCGCCGCATCCATGGATGTCTCCTCAGTCTTCGTCATTTCGTCGCTCCCGTCTCAACGCAGGCAAGGCCTGACCTGTGGGCATGCATCGCCCCGTCCCCAGAGTGCGCCATCAGGCGGCACAGCGCGAACCATACTGGCGGATCTGAAACAACTCCGGCCGTTCCGCCAGGATCCGCTTGAGATGTGGCACCAACCGGGCGCTCCACCCGGCCACCCCCTCGGTATCGCCGATCAGGTCCTGGCGCACTTCCAGGAGCGCATGGGCAAGTCCGCGCGCCGTGCCGTGCCGGTAGAGGCAATCGTTGCGCAAGGCCCCGTCATAAGGCTCGTTGTCGCCCACCACCAGGCCAGTCTCCGCGCGCAAGGTTTCCAGCAGCGGCACCGCGAAGCGCGGATCGCTGTCCCACAGGATGCCGGCGTGCCAGGGGCGCGGGTTGCCGCGCCACACCGGCGTGTAGCTGTGGATCGAGAGAATCGCCGGCGGATGGCCTGCGGCGATGCTCGCGTCGATCCGCGCCGCCACGGTTTCATGATACGGCCGGTGATAGGCACTGATTCGCGCCGCCCGCTCGGCAGCGTCATGATCGGCGTTGCCCGGCACCACGGCCCCGTCGGACAGGCGCATCACCAGCGTCGGGTCGTCCTCGCCGCGATTGGGATCGATCAGCAGCCGGGAATAGGTGGTCAGCACCGCCGGCGCGCCAAGGGCCGCCGCAAGCTGCAAGGTCAGATCGCGCACGCCGATGTCATAGGCGATATGCCGCTGAAGCTGCTCCGGCGGCAGGCCGAGCGTGCCATAGGCCGACGGCAGGGCATTGCTGGCATGATCGCACAACAGCAACAGACCGCAGGCCGGGTCGCCATCGACGATCTCGAAGGGCGACTGGTCGGGATGCGGTGCGGCGGAACGGACAGGAAACATCGTCAAGGGGCCACGCAGGAGGGAAAACGGGAGGGGCCGGCCTCATGCATCAAGGCAGGCCGGCGCGGCGCACCATATCCGCCCCCGGCGGCTCGCCGCAACCGCCATCGTCACCGCCTCGGCGAAGCGGGCCGGCCTTGGCAATTGCCGCGCGACAAGGCACAACCTGCGCTCTATTGTATGATGTTTGATTTCCCGCGCCAGGCACCCGAATGACATCTTCCACCTCCACCGTCGCCGCGCCCGACCGCCGCATCCTGCTCGCCCTCGCCGCCCTGCTTGGCGGCGCCATTGCCATGGGCATATCACCGGTGTTCGTGCGTCATGCGGAGGTCGGTCCCTTCACCAGCGCCTTCTGGCGGGTGGCCCTGGCCCTGTCGCTGCTCGGCCTCTGGGCGCGGCTGGAGGCCCCGCGCGGCGCAAAATCGCCGCCCTGGAACCGGGCCACCGTGATCGCCGGCGCGGTGTTCGCCGGGGACCTCATCTTCTGGCACCTGTCGATCATGAACACGACGATTGCCAACGCGACCTTCTTTGCCACCCTCGCGCCGGTCTGGGTCATGCTCGCCTCCCGTGCCCTGATTAATGAGCCGGTCACCCGGGCCATGCTGCTGGGCCTTGGTTGCTGCCTCGCCGGCGCGGGGTTGCTGCTCGGCACAAGCCTTGCCCATGCGCCGCAGCGCCTTGGCGGCGATCTCTACGGGCTGATCGCGTCCCTGTTCTTCGGCGCCTACTTCCTTGCCATCCGCTTTGCCCGGCGTGGCGGGAGCGGGCTTGGCGCCGGCCTTCTCGTCTTTCGCAGCTCGCTGGTCACTTGCGCCGCGCTGTTCGTCGTCGCGGTGCTGCTGGAAGACATGCTCCTGCCGTTCTCCTGGACGGGCGTTGCCGCTCTCCTGGCGATTTCCCTGTTCAGCCATGTCTGCGGTCAGGGCCTGCTCACCTTCGCGCTTGGCGCCCTGTCCGCCGGCTTTTCCGCCCTCGTCATCTTTCTTGAGGCGGTCACCGCCGCCATTGCCGGCTATCTTCTACTAGGCGAGGCGCTGACACCGATGCAGATTGCCGGCGGGGCGGTGATCCTCGCCGGGATCTATATCGCCCGCCCCCGCCGCCAGGACGGGTAGCCTTTGAGCGACATCAACAAGGACTGAACATGACAGCAACCGGGGGTCCAGACGCAACGATCCGCGCCCATCTCACCGCCCTGTTTCAGGCGGCGGTCGATGCCGCGCGCGCCGAAACGGCCCTGCCGGAACATCTGCCGACGCCGGCGCCAGGCGGACGCATCCTTCTGCTCGGTGCTGGCAAGGCGGCAGGGGCGATGGCGGAGGTGGCCGAGCGGGTCTACCGGGAGCGCGACGGGCTCGGTCCGGACCGGCTTTCCGGTCTTTGCGTCACCCGCCACGGCTATGGCCGTCCGACCCGCTGGATCGAAATCATCGAGGCCGGGCATCCGGTGCCCGATCAGGCGGGCGTCGCAGCCAGCGCCCGCACGCTGGCTCTTGCCGCCGCCGCCGGTCCGCGCGACCAGATCGTCGTGTTGCTGTCCGGCGGCGGTTCGGCCAACTGGGTCGCCCCGGTCGCCGGGGTTTCGCTCGCCGACAAGCAGGCGCTGACCCGGGCGCTACTCGCCTCCGGCGCCACCATTGATGAGATCAACACCGTGCGGCGCCACCTGTCGCGCATCAAGGGCGGGCGCCTTGCCGCTGCCCGGGGCTCGGGCGCCGCACTCACCACCCTGGCGATTTCCGACGTGCCGCGTGACGATCCCGCCGCGATCGCCTCCGGCCCGACCGTCGCCGATCCGACGACGCTGGAAGACGCCCGCGCCATCGTCGCCCGCCACGCGCCGGACGCACCGGACAGCATTCACCGCGCCCTGAACGATACGGTGAACGAGACACCCAAGCCCGGCGACCCGGTGTTCGATGGCACCGACTACCGGATCATCGCCCGGCCGGCGCTCTCGCTGGCCGCGGCCGCCGAGACCGCCCGGTCCCTCGGCTACACGCCGATCATGCTGGGCGACAGTCTCGAGGGCGAAGCCCGGGAGGTGGCCGCCGAACACGCCCGCCGCGCGCTGCAACTTGCGCGGGACGGAACCCGCGCCGTCCTGTTGTCCGGCGGTGAGCTGACCGTGACCCTTCGCGGCGACGGGAGCGGCGGCCCCAACCAGGAATATGCCCTCGCTCTGGCACTGGCGCTTGAAGGTCACCCGGCGATCTCCGCCGTTGCCGGCGACACGGACGGAACCGATGGCGGATCCGGCGCGGCGAGCGACCCGGCTGGTGCCTTCATCGACCCGACCACACTTGGCCGCGCTGCAAGACTGGGTCATGATGCCGCCGTATTTCTGGCCAGAAACGATAGTACCGGTTTTTTCAATGCACTGGGCGACCTCCTTCGCCCCGGTCCAACCCATACCAACGTCAACGACTTCAGGGCTGTCATCATTGACAAGGCCGAGAGGTCTCAGCCATAAGGTGGCACTCTAGGTCGTGGCACGAGTAATCGAATGAACGCACTAGCCGAGAGCCAAAGGCACTCCACGACAGTCGGGTCCGCACTCCGGACCTGGATCCCCTCCATGTCGGCTCTACTGCTGGCTGTTGCCGCAACGACCTTCACCGCACAACCTGCCCGGGCCGAGCTGCGCCTGTGCAACAAGACGGAAAGCCAGGTTGGCGTTGCCATCGGCTACCGCGAAGACACCGAATGGGTGACCGAGGGCTGGTGGAACCTGCCCGCCAACTCCTGTGAGACGCTGGTCACCGGCGCGCTCGTGTCGCGCTACTACTACATCTACGCCGTCGACTACGATCAGTTCGGCGAGTGGGGCGGACGTGCCTTCATGTGCACCCGCGAAAAGGAATTCACCATCAACGGGATCGAGGATTGTGTCGCGCGCGGCTTCGAACGCACCGGCTTTTTCGAGATCGACACCGGCGAGCAGAGCAGTTGGACCGTCCAGCTGACGGAGCCGGTACAAGGGGGAACGGGCGGACGATGAAGCGTGACAGGCGGGTCAAGATTGTTGCAACGCTAGGGCCCTCCTCCTCGGACCCCGAGACCATCAGGAAACTCTTCCAGGCCGGCGCGGATGTGTTCCGCATCAACATGAGCCACGCGGACCATGCCCGGCTGAACATGCTGGTCGACACCATCCGGGCAATTGAGGCCGAAGCCAACCGTCCGATCGCGATCCTTGCGGATCTGCAAGGTCCGAAGCTGCGTGTCGGCACCTTCGAAGGCGAGGCGGTCGTTCTGGAAAACGACGCGACCTTCATCCTCGACAGCGACCCGACCCCGGGCAACGTCAACCGCGTGAACCTGCCGCATCGGGAAATCCTCGAAGCGCTGGAGCCCGGTCACCGGTTGCTCCTGGACGATGGCAAGATCCGCCTGCGGGTGGTCGAGTGCATTGCCACCCGCGCGACCACCGTGGTCGAGGTTGGCGGTCGCCTGTCCAACCGCAAGGGCGTCAGCGTCCCGGACACGGAGATCCCCGTCGGCGCCCTGACGCCGAAGGATCACAAGGATCTGGAAGCCGCGCTGGAGGCCAAGGTCGACTGGATCGCCCTTTCCTTCATCCAGCGTCCGGAAGACCTGGCCGAGGTGCGCAAGGTCACGCGCGGCCGCGCCGGCATTCTCGCCAAGATCGAGAAGCCGCAGGCAATTGAACGCCTCAGTGAGATCATCGACCTGTCCGATGCGCTGATGGTCGCCCGTGGCGATCTCGGCGTGGAAATGCCGCTGGAACAGGTTCCCGGCCTGCAGAAGCAGATCGTGCGCGCCTGCCGCCGCGCCGGCAAACCGGTGGTGGTCGCCACCCAGATGCTGGAATCGATGATTTCCTCGCCGGTCCCGACCCGCGCGGAAGTCTCCGACGTGGCGACGGCGGTGTTCGAGGGCGCCGACGCGGTGATGCTCTCGGCCGAGTCGGCCGCCGGCGAGTTCCCGCTTGAGGCAGTCAGCACCATGGACCGCATCGCCCGGCAGGTCGAACGCGACCCCAACTATCGCTCGATCATCCAAGGTCAGCGGCAGGAGCCGGAGGCGACCGGCGCCGATGCGATTTCCGCTGCGGCCCGGCAGATCGCCGAAACCCTGAATCTGGCGGCCGTGGTCTGCTACACCACCTCCGGAGCAACGGGCCTGCGCGCCTCGCGCGAGCGACCGACCGTGCCGGTCATCGTCATCTCCCCGGTGGCGGCCACCGCCCGGCGCCTGTCCCTGGCCTGGGGCCTCCATTGCGTCGTCAGTGACGATGCCCGGGATGAGAGCGACATGGTCGACCGCGCCTGCCGTATTTCCTTCCAGGAAGGCATTGCCAAGCCCGGTCAGCGCATCATCACCACTGCGGGCGTGCCCTTCGGCACTCCGGGCTCGACCAACATGCTGCGCATTTCCTTTGTCGGCAGCGACGGGCGCGGCGGTCTCTGAACCGCCTCGTCTCTCCCCTCCCCTCGACCCAGCCAATCGCGGCAGCGGGCGGACGGCCGATCCTTAGGTCTCGGTACCGGCCGTTCTTGCCGCCAGCTCCTTGACCGCCTTGCGGGCATTTTCGCTCGCGGGATGAATGCGCAAGACCTCTTCGAAGGCGGCCAGCGCAGCCCGTTCCCGCCCGAGACGGCGCAGAATGATGCCAAGCCCCGACATCGCCCCCCAGTGACGCGGTTCAAGCGCCAGAACGCGCTCGATGTCCACCAGTGAGCGGCCGAAGTCCTCACGCAGGTAATGCACGGTCGCCCGGCGGTTCCAGCCTTCGGCGAACTCCGGCGCCAACCGCACCACCATGTCCATCAGATCGAGGGCAAGGGCATAGTCCTGGGCCTTCATGGCGGCCCCGGCGCGGGCCATCAAAAGATCGACGGTGGCGCTGCCCGAGTGCAGCCACAGGACCTGAATGCGGGCGATCACCGGCGTGGCCTTCTCGGCCGTGCCCGCATCGACCAGGCGCGCGAACAGCGTCGTCAGTTCATCGGCTGTATCGAGAGGCTCGGGGATCGCCGGCCCAGGCTCGTCGGGCGGCTCTGCATCGGTGGTCGGCGCGTCGAGGTCGTCCACCGAGGGCGGCACCACATCATCGGGCAGGGATTCGGGCGGCAGAACGCCGGGCGTATCCGCTTGCGCCTGCGCTGGCCATGCCTCGACGGCCATAGCCTTGCTGCCGACCGGGGCAATGACCCCGGTCAGAACAAGAGCGAAGGGAATGAGAAACGCAAGTAACGACCGCATACTGGCAATATGGCTTGCCGTACACGGTCGTCAATAGCAATGGTGCGGAAGAAGATCCGAGAGGTTCAGCCCTGACGGGCTTTGAACCGCGGAGCCTTCTTGTTGATGATGTAGACACGGCCCTTGCGACGAACCATGCGGTTGTCACGATGACGGCCCATCAGCGCCTTGAGCGAATTCTTGATCTTCATGTCTTTCGTCTCCGAAACCGGAGCCACGACGACGGCGGCATCCTGGAAAAAACAAACGGGCGCCAGAGGCGCCCAGACCAACCTGCCTGGAACCTTTTGAAAGGCGCCACACAGAAACGTCGATCCGATCCGATTATCCGAAGCCGCCGGCCACGCCTGACAAAAGCGTATGGTTGCTCCCGATCCGCTGGCCCAACATCCTCGCGCTTGCGCTGCGTCGCCATCCTTGGATGACGGGGTTGGTCCTGCGGTCTGCCGCCCTGCCCCGAGAGGCAGATCCGGCGAAAGATGGTGGGCGTGACAGGGATTGAACCTGTGACCCCTACGATGTCAACGTAGTGCTCTCCCGCTGAGCTACACGCCCGAATTTCACTGGTAGCGGCGCGATCAGCGCCGTGAAGTCCGGTTACCGCGCCGCCAGAAGCGCCGCAGTGGCAAGCGATATAGCGGGCTTCGATTGACCGTGCAAGCCCCCTTGCAAAACTTCTTCACACCTCTCGCAAACAGTGGAAAACAGATTGCCGGATCAAGGGTGATCCGGCGCGCGGATCTCAGGCGGCGAGCATCCGCTCCACCTCATGCACCAGATCCTTCAGGTGAAAGGGCTTGGACAGGACCTTGGCATCCTTCGGCGCCTGCGAATCCGGATTGAGCGCGACAGCGGCGAATCCGGTGATGAACATCACCTTCAGGTCCGGATCGAGCTGTGTCGCCCGGCGGGCCAGTTCGATTCCGTCCATTTCCGGCATGACGATATCCGTCAGGAGCAGTGAGAACGGCTCCTCGCGCAGCCGCTCATAAGCACTCTTGCCATTGTCGAAGGAAACGACATCGTATCCCGCTTTCTGTAGCGCCTTCGCCAGAAAGCGCCGCATGTCATTGTCATCTTCCGCCAGTAGGATCCGCGTCATTCGTCTTGTCCGTCTCGCTGTCGGCGCCCGGAGCGGCGCCGGCCTGCGGCACGCCGCCGCCTCACCGTCCGTCCCGTTTTGGCACATTGCGTCCCCGTTATAAGGTCGCGCGCCGGTAAATATCCAGTGAAAGGCGCCGCGATCGTCGCCATTCGTCCCCGGCCACCGGGCGTCTTTGTGGACATTAACCGCGATTCGGGCGCAAATATAACCATACGAGAAGCGAGGGCTTCGGACAGAGCGAGGAATGCGCATGCAGGTGGTCACCGGATTCAGCGATACGAACGCCTTCGACGTCCTCCGGCCCGCGCAGCAGAGTGTTCCCTTTGTCTTCAACTCCCCCCATTCGGGCCGCGACTACCCGGATGCCTTTCTGCGCGCCTCGCGCCTCGACACCCGCGCCATTCGCCGGTCGGAGGATGCGTTTGTCGATGAATTGTTCGAGCCGGTTCTTGCGCTCGGCGCACCGCTGTTGCGCGCCCGCTTTCCCCGCGCCTATCTAGACGTCAATCGGGAGCCCTACGAACTCGATCCCAAGATGTACGAGGACCGGCTGCCGTCCTACGCCAACTGCCGCTCGATCCGTGTCGCCGGCGGTCTCGGCACCATTGCCCGGGTGGTGGGCGAGGCGCAGGAAATCTACCGTGAACGCCTCAGCGTGCAGGAAGCGCTCCTGCGTATCGAGACGCTCTACAAGCCCTACCATCGCGCCTTGCGGCGGATCCTGGCTCAGACCCACGTGGATTTCGGCTACGCCATTCTGGTCGATTGCCACTCCATGCCCTCGGCGGTCCGCAGCTCCGACGGCGGCGCACGTCCCGACTTCATCCTCGGCGACCGGTATGGCACCAGCTGCGCGCCCTTGCTGATCGAGGCCGCAACGCGGATCCTGCGCGACATGGGCTACAGCGTCAGCCGCAACAAGCCCTATGCCGGGGGCTTCATCACCGAGCATTACGGCCGGCCCGCCAAGGGGCTGCATGCCCTGCAGATCGAGATCAACCGGGCGCTCTACATGGATGAGAGCAGAACCGAGCGCAACGCGGGCTTTGCCGAACTCGCCTGCAATCTCAGGAAGTTCGCCAGCGAGCTGGTCGCCATCTCCGACGGATCCCTCGCCGCCGAGGCACTCGCGGCCGAATAGTCTGACAGCCCTTTTCATCATATCCGCGCCGCCCAAAATCACTGGCAGCACCCAGAAAAAAGGGCCGCGCTCTTGCGAGGCGGCCGGCAGCACCCAGAAAAAAGGGCCGCGCTCTTGCGAGGCGGCCCGAGTCTAGGGAGGAAACGCCCAAGAAGGGCGGCGCGATCTGGCATCGCCATATCGCACTGCAATATATTTCTCGTGCAGCGCACAAAAGTCAAGACCCAATAGCGGAGACGAGGAGAATTTCCCGTAATCGCCCTAAATTTAATCAATATTCTCAACTAGATGCCACTTATGACAGCAATTCCGGACTTCTTTTCGCACCGCATTGCGGCGCAGCAAATCGGTATTGCACGCTGGAAAGGTACGGCACCAACGTGACAGGCGCCCGCCAACCCCCTAAACAGCAGGTCTGAACCGTTTCCACCGGCGCCCTCACGGTGCCGGCGCCCCCGAACCGGGAGTAGATTGTCCAATGTCGAGCACCGAAGAGCTGGCCAGCTTCGCAGATCGCCTTTGCGAGGCGTCCGCCCGGGCCATTCTCCCCCATTTCCGTGCGGAGCTTGCTGTCGAAAACAAGCTGTCGCAGGGCTTCGATCCGGTGACCGTCGCCGACCGGGCCGGCGAAAGCGCGATTCGCGCCCTGATCGAGGAGCGGTATCCCGATCATGGCATTCTCGGTGAAGAGCATGGCAATGTCCGTCTCGATGCCGATCATGTCTGGGTGCTCGACCCGATCGACGGCACCCGCGCCTTCATCTGCGGCCTGCCGACCTGGGGCACCCTGATCGGTCTGAAGCAAGGCGGACGGCCGATGTTTGGCGTCATCGACCAGCCGTTCGTGCGCGAACGCTTCTACGGTGATGGCAACACCGCCTGGCGCGTCTCCCATGGCGAGCGCCATCCACTGAAGTGCCGCCCCTGCGCCCGGCTGGACGACGCCATCATGTGCACCACCCATCCGGGCCTGTTCAGCGACAGCGAAGCCAGCGTCGTCAACGCCATCGAGGCCCGGGTGCGCACCACCCGCTTCGGCACCGATTGCTATGGCTATGGCATGGTGGCCGCCGGGCAGGTCGATCTGGTGATCGAAACCGGCCTGCAAGCCTATGACATCGTGGCGCTTGCCCCGATCGTCGAAGGCGCTGGCGGCGCGGTCACCACCTGGACCGGCGGCTCGCCGGCAGACGGCGGGCAGATCGTCGCCAGCGGCGACAAGCGGCTGCACGACGAGGTTCTGGGGCTTCTGGCGCGGGTCGCCGCCTGACCGGCGGGGCTCACACCTTGTCGTCGACGAAGGCCGAGAAGGCCGCGAGAAACTGATCCCGGTAGAGATCGGCTTCCATCAACAGCTCGTGCCGGGCTCCCGGGATCTCAAGATACTGCACCGAACGCGCCTGCCGGGCGAAACGCTCGGCGGCAGGGGTCGACACGATACGATCCTGCCCGGCGGTGACGATCAGCACCGGCAGGGCCATGTCCGGCGCGAAGCCGGGCTCGAAGAACCGCTTCATGGCGCGGCAGGCCGCCGCCAGCCAGTCGATGGTCGGCGCTCCGATTTCCAACTCCGGCGCCGCCGCGAGAACGGCCTCGTTGCGCTCGAACCGCCGCCGGTCGGAGGTCAGCGGATTGGTCTCGAACCGCATGTTCAGTTTCGGCCCGCCGCCCGGAACATAGGCCGCACCGAAACCGACCGCCGACAGGAAGGCCGCCAGCGGACAGACCAGCCCCTGCCTCAGGCCGACCTTGCCGAGCCCGATCAGCGGTGCGCTCAGAACCGCCCGCTCGAACCGGGTGCGCAGCCGTCGCGCGCCGTAAAGAAGCACCGCCCCGCCGGTGGAATGGGCCAACGCATAATGCGGCCCGGGCATCGACGCGAGCGTGACCTTGGTCAGCACCGCGTCGAGATCGAGCAGAAAGTCGGAAAAATCATCCACATGGCCGCGCCGGGGAT
Organism: Stappia indica; assembly: GCF_020177335.1. Lineage (GTDB taxonomy): Bacteria > Pseudomonadota > Alphaproteobacteria > Rhizobiales > Stappiaceae > Stappia > Stappia indica_B. Next base: position 224,977 of record NZ_JAIVMG010000004.1, read on the forward strand.
TGCGCAAGACCCGCGCCGAACCGCCCTGGCCCCGCCAGTCGAATGTCACCACGGCATAACCGCGTGCCCGGAGATCCCGGACCGTCTCGAAATACTTTTCGATGAACTCGGCCCGTCCCTGCAACAGGGTCACCGTGCCCTTCAGCGGACTGCCCGTGGGCATCCAGCGCGCATGGCGCAGGAGCAGACCGTCGCTTGTCTCGCAAGCGCCACACACGGCCCCTTCGGGGATTGGATTGTCCGGAAGGTCGACGAGCTTCATGGAAAAGCGGCACCGGTCCGTTGCAAATGCCGTGCGAAACCGGCCTGGCTCCCCTCATACAGGACCCACCGGCAGCGCTCAAGTGCGCGGCTTGCGGGACGAGAGCTCCGGCATTGTCCGCCGGGACCGGGCGCGTTGCGCCCGGTCTGATCCTTGGCAGCCTTGCCGTCACCAGCGGCGACGTGCCCGGCTGCGGTCCAGCACCCGCCCGGAATAGGCATCGACCACCAACCGCACGGGCTTTCCGCGCCAGCCCCGGGCGCGCACCAGATAGACGTCACCGCGCGGCCGAATCCCGCGAATGCCATAATAGCCCTTGCGGCCGAGACGACGGGCGATCTGACGCGGGCCGAGCCGTTCCAGACGATAACCGCCGCGATGCCGGCCCGGTCCGCGCCAGCCGGCCAGTTGCACCGTGGCTTCGGCAACGGCGGGTGTCGGCGCCTTGGCGCGAATATCCAGCGCCTGGGCGGAGGGGGCGGCGACGAGAAGGCTGAAGGTCGCGGCGGCAAGAAGTGCTTTCATCATGATCCGGTCTCCCGTGTTGGGGCGCTATCGCCCGATCGACTGAAGCCAGATTGCCAGCAGCGCCGTGAACCGGATCGGAAGGCGCCGTTCAGCCGGCGTTCATGTTCGCGGCCCACCCGGCAACGCCCGAAAAACAGCGCTCATCCTCCCCTCTTGATTCCGTTTTCGCCGCTCCCCATCTCTTGGTCACGGACGCCGCTACCGGGTCCGTGGAGACGTTCCCCGCAGGTTCTGCCAGACCGGAGGACACGCGGGAGCGAGAGCATCAACCGTCGCTCACTGAAAGAGGACAACGTCATGCGTCATCTTGATTTCACCCCGCTCTACCGTTCCACCGTCGGCTTCGACCGGCTGTTCTCGATGCTGGATGCCAATGCCCAGGACGCCCCGAGCTATCCGCCGTACAACATCGAGCGGACCGGGGAAAACACCTACCGCATCACCATGGCGGTCGCCGGCTTCGGCGAGGCCGACCTGTCAATCGAGGCGAAGGAACATGTGCTGACCGTCAAGGGTGAGCGCGCCGCCGATACCGAAACCGGCGAGGTGCTGTATCGCGGCATCGCCGCACGCGCCTTCGAGCGCCGCTTCCAGTTGGCCGACTTCGTCGAGGTTCGCGGTGCCAGCATGGAAAACGGCCTGCTGCACATCGACCTTGCCCGCGAGATCCCCGAAGCGATGAAACCGCGCAAGATCGACATCCGCACCGGCGCGGAGAATGCCCGGCAGATCGAGAGCTCGGTCAACTGATCCCAGGCGCCACAGCGCCATCTCTCATCCAGATATGATGAAACCGGCCGGGCTCTCCCGGCCGGTTTTGCTTTTTCGCCATAGCCGTCAACAGCGAACGGCCCCTCCGTCGCCCCCGGATGCACGGTCGAGACCACCATCCCCGCAACGTTTAGAACCATTTCACTCCGCCGGGCCGCACCGCGCGCGACCGGTCCGCAGGCTCACAGATGCGCGAGAAAAGCGTCAACCTCCGCATCGCCGGTGCGGAAGCTCGTCACCAGCCGCACCATGGCCTCGTCCGGCCCGCAGCCGTCCTTCGACCATTCATAGAACCGGGCACCCGCCGCCTGCAGGCGCGCGATCTGACCCTTGGAGAGGATGGCGAACACCTCATTCGCCTCCGGCTCCCAGGCCAGACGGGCGGAACCACTGGTCGCGATCCCCTTGGCAAGACGCGCCGCCGCCTGATTGGCATGGCGGGCAAGATCGAGCCAGTGATCTTCGGCCAGATAGCCATCGAACTGCGCGGCCACGAAGCGCGACTTGGAAAAGACGTGGCCGGCACGCGCCCGATGCTCCGCCAGATCGCGGAGCTTTTCCGGCCGGAACACGACCAGCGCCTCGGCGCACCAGCACCCGTTCTTGGTCCCGCCGAAGGACAAAACGTCGATGCCCGCCTTCCAGGTCATCTCCGCCGGCGTCACCCCAAGATGCACCAGCGCATTGGCAAAACGCGCCCCGTCCATATGGCACAGCATGTCCCGCTCCCGGGCCACCGCGGTCAGCGCGGCGATCTCCTCGGGCCGGTACACCGTGCCGCATTCACTGGCCTGGGTCAGACTGAGCGCGACCGTTCGCCCGAGCCGGCTGCCTTCCGGACACTCCGCCAGCTTCGCGCTGAGGTCTTCCGCCGTGATCTTGCCCTGCTGCGTTGCGACCGGCATGAGCTTCATACCGTGGCTGTAGAACTCCGCCGCACCCCACTCATCACAATGCAGATGGGCGACCTCGCTGCAGAACACCAGCCCGCCGGGCCGGCTGCAGGCGGCCATTGCCAGCGCATTGGCGGCCGTGCCCGTTGCCGTGAACAGCACCTCCACATCGGTCTCGAAGACCTCGCGAAAGCGTGCCGTTACCGTTTCGGTCGCCGGATCCGCACCATAGGCGGGCGCCATCCCGTCGTTGTGGCGGGAAAGCGCATCCATCACCGGCTGCGAGGCTCCCGCCCAGTTATCGCTTGAGAACTCCATACCACCGTCTACGCCAGCGTTTCCGCCCTTGGCAAGCCCCCGACAGAAAGTTGCAAAAGAGCCCTTGGAAGCGGCCGAATGTGACAATCCACCGCCCTTGCGCGCAAGAAATAGTGCACCGGGATGCGGAAACGCTCTTGCCCCCCGCCTGGAAATCTGGCATTGTTCGCCCGCCAAATTAGGACAGGAATGCTGTCCCATTTGACCGGGAATCATTTCACGATGGTTCCATATCGACGCCGCACCGGAGTATTCTGCGCTCACCCGGGCGCAAAAAACCAACCTCCGGCGCTTTGAAGCGACAAGCTTCAGCCGCTCCTGGCCGATCCAGGATCGCGGCAAGGAACCGCCGACGGGAGCAACGGCGGCGCGGCGGATATCAGGATCGGCCGCTCTCAGGACGAGAGCAACAGGACGAGCCTTCGGCGGGACGCATCCCGCCGCGAGCAGGCGGACCGGCTGAGCAGGACCGCACCATATATGTCAGCGTCAGGGCCGCGGCCCGTTCGCCGGACGAGCCGCGCCTTTCGAGAAAAGGCCCGACCCGAACGGGAGAGGACCCGCCGGACGCCAGGGGTGAGAAAGAGGGCAGATATGACCAAGACCGATGCGATGACCGGGGCCCACGGCCTCGTGGCCCCACAGAACGCGGCCACTGCCCACACCTCGAAACCGACGACGACAACAGCCACGGCGGCCGGCCGGGCACGCGCCGCCACGGAAGGGCTGTACCAGCCGGGTCGCGAGCATGACGCCTGCGGTGTTGGCTTCATTGCCCATCTGAAGGGCAAGGCATCGCATCAGATCGTCGCCGACGGTCTGCAGATCCTGGAGAACCTCACCCACCGGGGCGCCGTCGGCGCCGATCCGTTGATGGGTGACGGCGCCGGCATGCTGGTGCAGATCCCGCATGCCTTCTTCGCCGAGGAAGCCAAGGGGCTCGGGTTCGATCTTCCCGAGGCCGGACGCTACGGCGTCGGCTTCCTGTTCCTGCCGCAGGACCCGGCCTTGCGCGCCACCTGCCAGGAGATCATCGAGCGGGTGATCGCGGACGAGGGCCAGGAGTGTCTCGGCTGGCGCGATGTGCCGGTCGACAATTCCTCCCTGTCCAAGGCGCCCGATATCGTCGCGACGGAACCCTACTCCCGTCAGGTGTTCATCGGCTGTCGCGGCTGCCAGACCCAGGACGAGTTCGAGCGGCGCCTGTTCGTGCTGCGCAAGGTGATTTCCAACACCGTGCGCGCGGAAACCAACGCGGTCGACAACGGCTTTTACATCGTCTCCATGTCGAGCCGAACGCTGGTCTACAAAGGCATGTTCCTCGCCAACCAGCTCGGCGCCTATTATGCCGACCTGAAGGACGAGCGTTTCGCCTCGGCGCTGGCGCTGGTGCACCAGCGGTTCTCCACCAACACCTTCCCGTCCTGGGATCTCGCTCATCCCTACCGGATGGTCGCCCATAACGGCGAGATCAACACCCTGCGCGGCAATGTCAACTGGATGGCCGCCCGCCAGGCGTCGGTCTCCTCGCCGCTGTTCGGCGAAGACATTTCCAAGCTCTGGCCGATCTCCTACGAAGGCCAGTCGGACACCGCCTGTTTCGACAACGCGCTCGAATTCCTGGTCGAGGGCGGCTATTCGCTCGCCCATGCGGCGATGATGCTGATCCCCGAAGCCTGGGCCGGCAATCCGCTGATGGACGAGAACCTGCGCGCCTTCTACGAATACCACGCGGCCCTGATGGAGCCGTGGGACGGACCGGCGGCGGTGGCCTTCACCGATGGCCGGCAGATCGGCGCGACGCTCGACCGCAACGGCCTGCGCCCGGCCCGCTACATCGTCACCGACGACGACATGGTGATCATGGCCTCCGAGGTCGGCGTCCTGCCGGTGCCGGAGGAAAAGATCGTCCGCAAATGGCGGCTGCAGCCGGGCAAGATGCTGCTGATCGACCTGGAGAAGGGCTGCATCATCTCCGACGAGGAGATCAAGCGGATGCTGTCCACCGCCAATCCCTACAAGGACTGGCTGCACCGTTCGCAGATCGTTCTGGAAGAGATGCCGCAGGTGCGCGGGCGCGCGCCGGTGGCCGCCGAAACCTTGCTCGACCGCCAGCAGGCCTTCGGCTACACCCAGGAAGACATCAAGCTGCTGATGCAGCCGATGGCGACCATCGGCCAGGAAGCGATCGGCTCGATGGGCACCGATACGCCGATCTCCGCGCTCTCCGACAAGCCGAAGCTGCTCTACACCTACTTCAAGCAGAACTTCGCCCAGGTCACCAACCCGCCGATCGACCCGATCCGCGAGGAGCTGGTGATGAGCCTGGTGTCCTTCATCGGGCCGCGGCCGAACCTCTTTGATCTCAAGGGCCTGTCCACCTCCCGCCGGTTGGAGGTGCGCCAGCCGATCCTGACCAATGACGATCTGGAGAAGATCCGCGCCATCGGCGACATCGCCGACAACCAGTTCTCGGCCAAGACGCTGGACATCACCTATGACGCGGTGCATGGCGCGGGCGGGATGCGCGAGGCGCTCGACAACCTGTGCGCCAGCGCGGAACGGGCGGTCACCAACGGCTACAACATCATCATCCTGTCCGACCGGCTGGTCAGCCGCGGCCGGATCCCGATCCCGGCCCTGCTGGCCACTGCCGCCGTCCACCGTCACCTGATCCGCAAGGGCCTTCGGACCTCGGTCGGCCTGGTGGTGGAGACCGGCGAGGCGCGCGAGGTGCATCATTTCTGCGTGCTGGCCGGCTATGGCGCGGAGGCAATCAACCCCTACCTCGCCTTCGAGACCCTGCTGGCGCTGCATGCCGATCTGGACTTCCCCGAGGAGGTCGACGCGGATGAGGTGGTGCATCGCTACATCAAGTCGATCGACAAGGGCATTCTCAAGGTCATGTCCAAGATGGGCATCTCGACCTACCAGTCCTACTGCGGCGCGCAGATCTTCGATGCGGTCGGCCTGTCGAGCGACTTCGTCAACGAGTATTTCTTCGGCACGGCGACGACCATCGAGGGCATTGGCCTCGCCGAGGTCGCCAGCGAGACGACCAGCCGTCATGGCACCGCCTTCGCCGATGTGCCGGTGCTGCGCCGGTCGCTGGAGGTTGGCGGCGAGTACAACTACCGGGTTCGCGGCGAAAGCCACCTGTGGACCCCGGACAATGTCGCCTCGCTGCAGCACGCGGTGCGCGGCAACCTGCCGGACAAGTACCGTGAGTTCGCCCGTGAGACCAATGAGGTCAACGGCCGCTTCACCATTCGCGGCCAGTTCCGCATCAAGTCCGCCGAGGAGGCCGGCCTGACGCCGATCTCGCTGGAGGAGGTCGAGAGCGCGGTGGAGATCGTCAAGCGCTTCTCCACCGGAGCCATGTCCTTCGGCTCGATTTCGCGCGAGGCCCATTCCACCCTCGCCATCGCCATGAACCAGATCGGCGGCAAGTCGAACACCGGCGAGGGCGGCGAGGAGCCGGAACGCTACCGGCCGCTTCCCGACGGTTCCGGCAACCCGATGCGCTCGGCCATCAAGCAGGTCGCCTCGGGTCGCTTCGGCGTGACCACCGAATATCTGGTCAATGCCGACATGATCCAGATCAAGGTCGCGCAAGGGGCCAAGCCCGGCGAGGGCGGCCAGCTGCCCGGCCACAAGGTCGACGCGGTCATCGCCAAGGTGCGCCATTCGACGCAAGGGGTCGGCCTGATCTCGCCGCCGCCGCATCACGACATCTATTCGATCGAGGATCTGGCGCAGCTCATCTACGATCTGAAGAACGTCAACCCGGTGGCCGACATCTCGGTCAAGCTGGTGTCCGAGGTCGGTGTCGGCACGGTTGCCGCCGGCGTCGCCAAGGCCCGTGCCGATCACATCACCGTCTCCGGCTATGATGGCGGCACCGGCGCCTCGCCGCTGACCTCGATCAAGCATGCCGGCAGCCCGTGGGAAATGGGCCTTGCCGAGACCCAGCAGACCCTGGTGCTGAACGGCCTGCGTTCGCGCGTCGCCCTGCAGGTCGACGGTGGCCTGAAGACCGGACGCGATGTCATCGTCGGCGCCCTGCTCGGCGCCGATGAGTTCGGCTTCTCCACCGCGCCGCTGATTGCCGCTGGCTGCATCATGATGCGCAAGTGCCACCTCAACACCTGTCCGGTCGGCATCGCCACCCAGGATCCGGTGCTGCGCAAGCGCTTCAAGGGCGCGCCGGAGCATGTGGTCAACTACTTCTTCTTCGTCGCCGAGGAAGTGCGCGAGATGATGGCCGCCATGGGCATCGCCCGGTTCGGGGATCTGGTCGGCCGCACCGACCTGCTTGACCGTGGCCAGATGATCGACCACTGGAAGGCGCGCGGGCTCGACTTCTCCCGCATCTTCCACATGCCCGAGGCCGCGCCGGAGGCCCGTCGCTGGACCGAGCGTCAACAGCACCCGATCGACGACATCCTCGACCGTCGCCTGATCGCCGCCGCCGCGCCCGCGCTGGAGCGCAAGGAGAAGGTGATCATCAAGGAGACGATCATGAACGTCGACCGTTCGGCCGGCGCCATGCTCTCCGGCGAGGTCGCCAAGCGCTACGGTCACAAGGGACTGAAGCCGGGCACCATCGCGATCAACCTGACCGGCACCGCCGGGCAGGCCTTCGGTGCCTTCCTGACCCGCGGCATCACCGTGACGCTTCAGGGCGATGCCAACGACTATGTCGGCAAGGGTCTGGCCGGCGGCCAGCTGATCATCCGGCCCGACCCGGCCTGTGCCGCCGACCCCGATCATTCGATCATCGCCGGCAACACCGTGCTCTACGGCGCCACCGAGGGCGAATGCTACATTCGCGGCATCGCCGGCGAACGCTTCGCGGTGCGCAACTCCGGCGCCATCGCGGTGGTCGAGGGCGTTGGCGACCATGGCTGCGAATACATGACCGGCGGCGTTGTCGTCGTGCTTGGCTGGACCGGCCGCAACTTCGCCGCCGGCATGTCGGGCGGTGTCGCCTATGTGCTCGATGAGGACGGCTCGTTCCGCAGCCGCTGCAATCTGGCCATGGTCGACATCGAACCGGTTCCGGAAGAGGACGATCTTCTGGAGAAGCTCCACCATCACGGCGGCGACATCGAGCACAAGGGCCGCGTCGACCTGACCGCCGACATGACGCGCCACGATGACGAACGCCTGCGCCAGCTCATCACCAACCATGCCGCGCACACGGATTCGGCCTGGGCCCGCGAGATCCTCGACAACTGGGATACGTTCCGGCCGAAATTCGTCAAGGTGATGCCGGTGGAATACCGCCGGGCGCTGAAGGAAATGGAAGAAAAGCGCCTCGGTCTGGTGGCGGCCGAGTAAGGGGGACGAGAGTAATGGGAAAAGTCACCGGATTCCTGGAAATCGACCGGCAGGAACAGAAGTACCAGCCGGCCTCCGACCGGATTCGCCACTTCAAGGAGTTCACGCTCCCGCTGGAGGACAAGGAAGTCGAGCGCCAGGCGGCCCGCTGCATGGATTGCGGCATTCCGTACTGCCATGGGCCGGTCGGCTGCCCGGTCAACAACCAGATCCCCGACTGGAACGATCTGGTCTACAACGGCGACTGGGAAGAGGCCGCCCGCAACCTGCATTCGACCAACAACTTCCCCGAGTTCACCGGCCGCATCTGCCCCGCCCCGTGCGAGGAAGCCTGCACGCTGAACCTTGAGGATGTGCCGGTCGCCATCAAGACGGTGGAACAGGCGATTGCCGACAAGGCCTTCGCCGAGGGCTGGATCAAGCCGGAACCGGCGCTGACAAAGACCGGCAAGACCGTCGCCATCGTCGGCGCGGGCCCGGCCGGATTGGCCGCCGCCCAGCAGCTCGCCCGTGCCGGGCACACGGTGCATGTCTATGAGCGCGAGCCCAAGGCCGGCGGCCTGCTGCGCTACGGCATTCCCGATTTCAAGATGGAAAAGCACTACATCGACCGCCGTGTGGCGCAGATGGAGGCCGAAGGCGTTTCGTTCCACTACGGAGCGGATGTGGGCGTCTCGATTACCGTCGACGAGCTCAAGGAACGCCACGACGCGGTGCTGCTGACCTGCGGCGCCGAGCGGCCGCGCGATCCCGAGCTGCCGGGCATGGATCTGGCCGGCTGCATGTACGCCATGCCGTTCCTGATCCAGCAGAACCGCCGGGTCGGCGGCGAGGATGTCTCCGCCGAGGCCCCCTACTGGGCCGGCGGAAAACATGTGGTGGTGATCGGCGGCGGCGATACCGCCTCGGACTGCGTCGGCACCTCGTTCCGCCAGGGCGCCCTGTCGGTGACCCAGCTCGACATCCGGCCGCGCCCGCCGGAGCGCGAGGACAAGCTCAACGTCTGGCCCTATTGGCCGACCAAGATGCGCACCTCCTCCAGCCAGGCGGAAGGCGCGGAGCGCGAATTTGCCGCCGCCACCCTCGGCATCATTGGCGAGGACGGCCATGTGACCGGCGTCAAATGCGCCCGGGTCGATGAAAAGCGGGTGCCGATTCCGGGAACGGAATTCGTCCTGCGCGCCGAACTGGTGCTGATCGCCATCGGCTTTGCCGGCCCGCTGGAAGGCACCTACCTGCAGGAGCTTGGCGACAGCCTCGCCCGCGACGCCCGCACCAATGTGCGCGCCAACACCGAGGACTACCAGACCAGCATCGACGGCGTGTTCGCCGCCGGCGACGTGCGCCGGGGACAGTCTCTGGTGGTCTGGGCAATCCGTGAAGGCCGCCAGGCTGCGCGCGCCATCGACATCAGCCTGACGGGATCGTCCAACCTGCCGCGCTGACCTGCGGCGCCGCAGCGCTGCAGACGGTCAGGACCAGACAAACAAAACGGGCGCCGGCGACAATCGCCGGCGCCCGTTTTCGTTCCTGCGCGCCTTTTCCCCTGGCAACAACGCAAATGACGCGGGAAGCGGGAGATCAGGCCGCTGCCTGCTCCTCGCAGCTGTCGCGAATGCTTGAGAGAAAACCACCGACCTGATCGTGCAGCGCTGATGACAGATCCGCCAACTCATTGGTTGCACTGCGGATCTGATCGGTCGCCGAGCGGGTGCCCGCGCTGGCCGTACCGAGAGCATCCATGCTGACCGCAACGCTGTTGGTGTTCTGGGTGGCGAAATCGACGCTTTGCGAAATCTCGCCGGTGGCGGCCATCTGCTTCTGCACCGCGGAAAGAATGGTCTCGGAGATCGCGCTGATTCGCTCCACCGTCCCGGCGATCGAGCGGATTGCCCCGACCGCCTGCTCGGAAACCTGCTGCACCGCCTCCACCTGCCGGGTGATGTCCCCGGTGGCCTTCGAGGTCTGGCTGGCAAGCTCCTTGACCTCATTGGCGACGACCGCAAAGCCCCGCCCCATCTCGCCCGCCCGGGCCGCCTCAATAGTGGCATTGAGCGCCAGAAGGTTGGTCTGGTCGGCAATCTGGGCGATCAGCTCGACCACCTCGCCAATCGCCCGACCGCTGTCCGCCAGCCGGCCGACGATGGCATCGGTCGTCCGGCTTTCCTCGACGGCCGTGCGGGCCATCTGCGCCGCATCTTCCATTTCCCGCCCGATCGACAGGATGGATTGCGACATTTCGTCAGCTGCCTCGGCGGCGGTCGCCACCGAACTGCTTGCCTGCTGGGAAAAGTCAGAGGCATCGCCGACCGCCTGAACCGCCTCGCCAACAACGCCGTCCAGATCCTGGGAATACCCGCCGATCCGTCCAGCCGCTTCGCCCAGACGTCCGACCACACCGACCACGGATCGTTCGAAGTCATCCGCCACCCGGCGCAAGGTCTCCGCCCGCTCCCGGGCCATCCGGTCCTGCTGCTCCACCGCCTGATGCGCATCCTGTTCGGCCTTTGCCGCCAGCGCCACCCGGACATCAAGCACCGAGCGCGCGATCTCGCCGATCTCGTCGCCGCGCTTCGCACCGGCAATCTCCACGTTGAAATTTCCCTCGGACAGGGACTTCAACCCGTCCTGCAAGGCGCCGAGCGGTCGCTTGACCCCGAGAGCCAGCACGAAGGCCATGGCCAGAAAGCCAAGGCCAACCGGCATGCAGACCAGGGCGATCTCCACCATCTGCCCGAGAATGAGCGTGTCCAGCTTGGCGCTCGCCTCGGGCCCGAGGAAATGTGCCGCCTGCGCCGGATCGCTCAGCGCCTCGTTCAGCGAGCGGCGGAACACATAGAGGGCATAGCCGGTTCCCGACAGCATGATGAGAGCGGCGGTGCCGACCATCAGCAGGAAACGTCCCAGGATCGTCAGGGACCAGGGCGCGCGGCGCATTGTCTGCATGAAATCAACCTCGGATTTGACACACCGAGACTATGGAAAGGAAAAAATGAAAAAAGCTCAAATACTCTCCCTAGGGAAAGCCCTAACGTCAATTTTCACAGCCCCGCCGAGTGGCACTGCCAGCATGGCCTGCCGCAGCGTGGAACCTATGGCACCATCCGGAAATCATCGACCCGCCCTGCTGGCCCTGACAGCGGCACCCCTTGCACGATCAGCTGATATTGCGGCGTGTCGACGACCGGCGCATTGCCCTCCTCCCCGCCGGCAAGGTCGGTTTCCGGCGCGGTCGTGCGGCCGGTGAGAACGATGAAATTCGGATCATCCTCGACCCCGTCGAAGGCAAATGCCCCGGACGAGCCGAGGATCCGGGCGATTTCCTTTTCGGCGAAGAACGCCACCTTCTGCTTGCCGGGCCAGGTAAAGCCGACCCCATCGGCAGAGCGGAGCCGCCGGCGCTTGCCGGCCACATCCGGACCGAAGGAGGTAAAGCCGCCGTTTTCGTCCAGAAACACGTCCCAGATATCCGTGTAGATGCTATTGGCGGCGTCGACGCTGGCCTTGGCCACATCGTTGATATGGCCGAAATCCGCCCGCTTCGCCTGCCCCTTGGGGGGCGGAAGGCCGATCCAGACCATCGGCGTGCGCCGGTCACGCGCTGCGCGCAACAGCTTGTCCACACGCCGCGCGTAAAGCGCATCCCAAGCGGCGGTACGAAAGGCGGCGATGCCGTTCGCGGTCTCGATGTCCCGGCGATCGAGCGACCCGATCAGCACGACCACCACCGCGATCTCCCGGCCCTGAACAATTGCCCGCAACCGGTCGGCAAGCTCGTCGTCCCCGTCCCCGGCAAGGCCCGCCTGCTTGATCACCAGCTTGTCGACACGCACCGACGGGGTTTCCGCGTAGGTCGCGACCAGCCCTTCGGCCAGTTCCCCGGCCAGGGCATCGCCCATCACCAGCACCGTTCGGGCATCCTGCTCCTTCGGCACCTCGACGATCACCGGCCGGACCGGTTCCGTCCGCTGGGGTTGAAGCCGCTGCTGCGGCGGCTGTTCGCGAAGCGCCGGGCGGCGCGGGCGTTCCCGCTCCAACCCGAACAGGCGAAACAGCGGCTTGAGCGGGTGAAAGCCCCGAACCGTCTTGCCGCCGACCACCGGCCCCTTGCTCTGGGCCAGCACATCGCCGCTGCTGCCCACAACGCCGCCGCCGGCCAGCAGCGCCACCAGCAGCATCAAGGTCACCAGACGCATCATGGACACGACCCGGCAGACCGGGGCGTTCCTGATCCGCGAGCGGGAGGGCGCAAGAGGTTTCGACATGCACCGATCATACAGTCGCCACCGGCCTCCGTCCAAGCCTTCAGCTGCCAGCGCGCACCCGCTCCAGCAGACGGACGGAAGGATAGCCATCAGGAACGAGCCCGGCCGAGCGCTGGAAGGCACGGATTCCCTTCCGCGTGGCCGGACCAACCCGGCCATCGGCCTTGCCCACATTGAACCCGCGCCGATTGAGCTGCGCCTGCAGCTCCTTGGTCTGCGGCCGCGACAGCGGCAGGGCATCGCGCGGCCAGCTCTGGATGAACGGATTACCGCCGCGAATCCGGTCCGACAGATGGCCCACGGCCAGCGCATAGGCGGTGGCGTTGTTGTAGCGCTTGATCACATAGAAGTTGCGCAGCATCAGGAAGGCGGGTCCGCCGGCGCCTGCCGGCAACACCAGAACCGCATCGTCGGAGGGACGCGGGAAAGCGCGCCCGCCCGGACGCTGCACGCCGGCCTGGCTCCAGGCCGCCAGCGTCTTCTCCGCATCGACCTTTCCATAGTCGAAGCCGCGCGGCAGCACCACCTCGTAGCCCCAGGTGTTGCCGCTGCGCCAACCGTGCCGCTTCAGGTAATTGGCCGTCGAGGCAAGGGCATCGGGGATGTTCGACCAGATATCGTTGCGCCCGTCCCGATCATAGTCCACCGCGTATTGCTTCCAGCTCGACGGCATGAACTGGGTATGACCCATCGCTCCGGCCCAGGATCCTTCCATGCGCGAGGGATCCACATGGCCATCGTCCAGGATCTTCAGCGCGGTAATCAGTTCCGTGCTCCAGAACTGCTGACGGCGCGGCGCGGCATAGGCGAGCGTTGCCAGGGCGCGCACCACGTAATGCTCACCCATGAACGAGCCATAATTGGTTTCCATGCCCCAGATCGCCACCACCGCCTCGCGGTCGACACCGTACCGGCGCTCAATCTCGTCGAGCTCACGCGAATAGGTGCGCAGCACCTCGCGTCCCTTTTCGACCCGCGTCTCCGACACCGCGCTGTCGAGGTAGTCCCAGATCGGTTTGACGAATTCCGACTGCTTGTTCATCAGCCGGATCGTGTCCGGATCCGGCGTCACCCCGTCGAAGGCCCGCCGATAGGTTGTCCGGCCGATGCCGGCGGCCCGGGCCTGTGGCCAGAAGTCCTCCACCCAGCGGTTGAACGCCGTATCGGCCATCGCCGGAGCGCCGCCCTGCGACAAAAGCCCCAGACACAGGCCAGCAACCGCGGCCCACGCCCCGGCCCGCCGCCGCATCGGCGCGCGGATCGAAGCAAACGAACGCCGCATGGGCGTGACGGAAAAAGACGAGAAACCCATTCCCACTCCCCGAATTCAGGACGAAACCGGAACCGTTCGACGGCTCCGAGCGAATGCCAGCAGGCGATCCGCGTCTAGCAGATGGCGTTCAATGGCGAAAACGCAATCCGGCTTCGATGGTATTTGAACTGTAGCCGGATCCCGGCGTTGTCGAGATGAACCGGCGAAAGGTATACCGCCCCTGGAGCGCCACCCGAGAAGAGAAGGCCCAGGTGAGCGCGGTCGTCGCCCGCGCCTCCTTTTCCTTCAGCCAGATTCCCGTGTAGTCCCGCAGCGAGTACCCCACGCCAACCTCTCCGCTGAGTGCATCGGAAAACCCGTGGGCAATCCGCAGATCCGTCGAATAAATGACCGACCCCGGCGTACCGCTGATGGTTGAAGGCGCGAAATTTGTCCCCAGCAAGGCCGTCACCGTGGTCAACCGCGTCGGCGACCAGATCAATGACCCATCGACGGTCAGCCCCTGCAGCACCTTCAGCCGCGGATCGTCGAGATGCTCCGCCCGCCAGCCGGCGCTGAGATCACCGCTCAGCTTCGACCCGCCATTGAAGGTGAGGCCCGCGCGCAAGCCAAAACCGACGGCGTTGCGATCGGCGCACTGGGTCGGATTGGTGCATTGTTCGAAATACCGGCGCTTGAAGCCGCTCCCCTCGACAAAGGGCTGGAAGCTTGCGCCGGTCTGCCCGTCAACGCGCAAGCCGGCGGTAAACAGCGCATTGTCCCGGTTGCCTTCCGAGGCACTCCCGTCCCGGCCGGTGTAGTGGGTGGAATCCACCCGCCCGCTGAACGCGGCGCCGATCAGGCCGAGCGACCGCCTGAGGGCGACACCGGCACCGAACTCATGCACGTCCTGACCGGTACCGCTCGATTCCGCGCTCCCCCGATCTTCCAGCGACAGCCCGTAGCGGGCATCGAGGTCGAGCTGGGTGCGCTCGCTGAGGTCGAGCTGCAGAAGCGCATCCGTGGTGACGTTCGGGTCGTCATCCACCGCATCATCGCCATAGCCGATGTAGCTGCCGCGAAAGTTGACCCCGAGACTGTGCCGCGACCAGTTGGATTCCAGCCGCAAGGTCGGCGCGATGATGTAGGAAGGGCCGGGCGTGCCGTTCGCGTCATTGGCCCGGTTGTCGGTCCAGCCGATCCCGACCGCCAGCTCCGGGTAGAGCAGGAACGAGCCCAGGCGAATGCCGCGCGGCTGATCGCGCAAGGTATCGCCAGCATAGACCGTATCATCAAGGACGGCCCGATTCCCCGCCGGTGTACGTCGCTGCGCCGCCCGCACCCGCTCGGCGAAGGGTTGGACCGGACGCTGCCGGTCCACGGTGGCCAGTGCCTCGACCTCTTCGCCCGCGTTCACACCGCGCAAGCCGGCCGCAGCAAGATCGGCCGTCTCGCCAGCGCCATCGACCGCATCCACGCCCGCCTCCGGCTCCGCCCCGGGAGCCGGCAGGACCACGCCAAATCCACCCCGCAGATCGGCCTCCTGCGCATGCACAGGCATGAGCATGGCAAGGCAGGCGAATGTGGAAATGACGAGAGTGCCGTAGCGGAACATCACCGAACCATGTGCATCGGCCGGCGACACCGACCCAATTTGCAAATGATAATAGGCTGTTAAGGTTAACGGATCGTTGCCGGTCCGGAGCATGACCCGGGGCATGGCCTCCGTCCTGCGCTACAAGTTCTCCCTTGCCGCGTTGTTGCCGCGCGGTTAAGCAGTCCTTATCAAGGACCCAAGGACGAGATCATGACGGCAACAGCGAAGATCGACCGCCCGACTGCGCACGATGACGCCCGCCCGCTCGCATCTGCCCTGCGGACCATCCGGACCGAGATCGACGGCCTGGAAGCCCTGCATGAGGCGCTTGGAAACGGATTGGGAACGCCCTTCGCCACCGCGGTGCGGACCATTGCCGGCGCCAAGGGGCGGGTGATCGTCACCGGCGTTGGCAAGAGCGGCCATGTTGGCGCGAAGATCGCCGCGACCCTCGCCTCGACCGGAACCCCGGCCTCCTTCGTCCACGCCACCGAAGCCGCCCATGGCGATCTCGGCATGATCACCGATGCGGATGTGGTGCTGGCCCTGTCGTGGTCCGGCGAGACCCAGGAGCTGGCGAGTATCATCGGCTACACACGGCGGTTCTCGGTTCCGCTTGTTGCCATCACCTCGCGCGCCGACAGCGCCCTTGGCAGCGCCGCCGACATCCTGCTGCAACTGCCCAAGGTGGAGGAGGCCTGCCCGCATGGGCTGGCGCCCACCTCTTCCACGATCCTGCAGATGGCGACCGGCGACGCCCTGGCCATTGCCCTGCTGGAGGGCCGCGGTTTCACCGCCCAGGATTTCCGGGTCTACCATCCAGGTGGCCGCCTTGGCGCCAGCCTGCAGCATGCCCGCGATATCATGCACGGGCACGATGCCTTGCCGCTGACCACCCCGGAAACCTCCATGGGCGAGGCCATCGTCCTGATTACCCAGAAGGGGTTTGGCGTGCTCGGCGTCATTGATGCGGACGGTCGGCTGATCGGCATCATCACCGACGGTGACCTGCGCCGTCACCTCACCCCGGATTTCCTCGACAAGACCGTCGGCGATGTGATGACCCATTCACCGAAATCCGTTGCGCCGGACATGCTGCTGGCCTCGGCGATGGAATTCCTCAACAGCCAGTCGATCACCTCGGTCTTCGTGGTCGAGGACGGGATGCCGATCGGCATCCTGCATCTGCACGACCTGTTGCGCCATGGCGTCGCCTGAGGCCGGCGATCTGCCAGACCGGTATTTAACCGCGCATTTACCCTAGGAAAAGTATTCCAGAACCACGTTCATTGTGAACGGCGGCTTAGGGAAGGGTTAGCCATGTGCGGCCTATGATCCTTCCCGGAAGTCATTCGGGCTGACCAGCTCCGGAGCGTGGTGGGAAATGGATCTCAGTTCAATCATCGGCATTGTCGCCGCCTTTGCAGTGGTTACCATCGCCATCCTGCTCGGCGGAAATATCACCCAGTTCATTGATCTGCCCTCAATCCTGATCGTCCTCGGCGGCGGCTTCGCCGCGACGCTGGTGCGGTTCCCCCTTGCCGGCATCGGCAGTGCGTTCATTGTCGGCAGCAAGGCCGCCTTCACCCACAAGAAGGTCAACCCCCGCGACCTGATCGAAGACATCACCAGCCTCGCCGACACCGTGCGCAAGTCCGGTCCGCTCGGCCTGGAAAATGTCGAAGTCTCCGACGCCAGCCTTGCCAAGGGCATTCAGTATATTGCCGATGGCTATGAGGCGGCCTTCATCAAGGACGCGATGGAGCGGGAACGGGACCTTTATCTGGAGCGCCTTCAGGAAGGCAGGAAGGTGTTCAAGGCCCTGGGCGATTCCGCCCCCGCCTTTGGCATGATCGGCACTCTGGTCGGCCTGGTGCAAATGCTGGCGACCATGGACGACCCGTCCACCATCGGCCCGTCCATGGCCATTGCCCTCCTGACCACGCTCTATGGTGCGCTCGTCTCCAACATCATCTGCCTGCCGATCGTCGACAAGCTCGATTCCAAGTTCGACACCGAGGAAGTCAACCAGACGCTGGTGATCGACGGGGTACTGCAAATTCGTGAGAACAAGAGCCCGGCGCTGATCCGCGACATGCTGATCGCCTATGTCCCGGAGAAGGCCCGCGCCGAATTCGCGGAAGCCGCCTGAACTCGAACGCCGGCGCGGAGACCTGACCCATGGCACGAAAGAAACCCGCCGGCGGCGGCGCACCGGAATGGCTGGTCACCTTCGCCGACCTGATGTCCCTGCTCGTCTGTTTCTTCGTGCTGATCATTTCCTTTTCGATCCAGGACAAGCAGAAGCTGCAGGTCGTCGCCGGTTCCATGCGCGACGCCTTTGGCGTCAAGGAAGTCTCCAAGCGCACCGGCATCATCGAGGTCGAGGGTATCCCGATCCGCGACTACATGAAGGACATCACCCAGGTCCCGGAAGAGCTCGATTCCGATTTCGCCAAGGACCGCCATGAGAACCGGCGCAAGCAAGGGCCGGAGGCGAACACCCATGACGTCAAGGAGGCCGACATCGAGCATCCGCGTCAGTTCGCGACCGCCGCCGCCTCCCTGCGCCAGGCCTGGCAGGAATTGCCCGACATCACCGAAATCTCCTCCAACATCCTGCTTGAGGAAACCGAGGAGGGGCTGAACATCACCCTGGTCGACCAGGATGGCCGGTCGATGTTCCCCGAGGGCTCCAAATATCCTTACGAAATCACCCGGCGGCTGCTGGCCAAGATGGCGCCGGTGGTTGCCCGGATGCCCAACCGCATCCAGATCACCGGACACACCACCTCTGGCCGGAACAGTGTCAATCCCGGCTACACGGCCTGGGAGCTTTCCGCCGACCGGGCCAATGCGGCGCGGCAGATCCTCGCCGAATACGGTATCCCGAGCGATCGTTTCTTCGGCGTGGTCGGCAAGGCGGACACCGAACCGCTGTTTCCGAACGATCCGTTCCTGGCCGCCAACCGGCGGATCGGCATCCTGCTGATGGCCGAAGATCCGCCGATGCCGCTCGGCCACAATCCCTGACAGCCATCCGCAAGCGCATCACCTGAGCAGGGCGACCCCACCGGGACCGCCGCGCGGGAAGTTGGCCGATCAGCCCCCGCGCCGCTCCGGCCTGATATTGCTGCCGCCGTCCGGAGCTATCTGCCGTCAACCGGGCGAACGATCAGTTGCGCGCCCTCGACCCTGTCGACCTGCACCCGGGTTCCCTCGGGACAATCCGGTCCGGCGACGCGCCAGAACCCATCGTCCACTTGGATCCGCCCATTTCCGTCCACGATCGGCTCGCGCAGCACGAATTCGCGCCCGACCAACCGTTCGCCGCGCCGGTTAAGGTGAGGCTCGTCCGTGTCGTCCTCCGAACGGCGCATCAACGCCCGCCCCGCGAACAGGCACACCAGCGACACCACCACGAACAGCACCAGCGACACCTGCCAGGCCATATCGATGAACAGCGCAAGCGTGCCGACAATCAGCGCCGCCAGCCCGAACCAGAGAAAGAAGGTTCCCGGCGCCAGCACCTCCAGCGCGAGCAGGATCAATCCGAGGATCCACCAGGACCAGGGGCCGAGCTCGAAGACGATCCGTTCGACGATGCTCACGCGTTGTTGCCTCCCTCGCGCCCGCCAGTCGCCGGGACCGAACCGCCGCGCGACCGGCCGCGGCCATCCTCGGAAAACGCATCCTTCGCAATCTCCGCGATGCCGGCCAGCGATCCGAGAACGGAAGTGGTCTCGGTCGGCAGGATCATCAGCTTCTGGTTCGGCGATTTGGCGAAAGCGCCCAAAGCCTCGACATATTTGTTGGCCACGAAATAGTTGATCGCCTGCATGTCGCCGGCGGCAATCGCCTCGCTGACCATCTGCGTCGCCTTGGCTTCGGCTTCCGCCGCGCGTTCGCGCGCCTCCGCGTCGCGAAAGGCCGCTTCCTTGCGCCCCTCCGCCTCCAGGATCAGCGACTGCTTCTCGCCTTCCGCCTGCAGGATCTCCGACTGACGCTTGCCTTCCGCTTCAAGGATTGCAGCCCGCTTTTCACGTTCCGCCTTCATCTGCCGGCCCATGGCGTCGACCAGGTCGCGCGGCGGGTTGATGTCCTTGATCTCGATCCGGGTCATCTTCAAGCCCCAGGGCGAGGCGGCCGCATCGACCACCTTCAGCAGCCGGGCGTTAATCTCGTCCCGGTTGGACAGAAGCTCATCGAGATCCATCGACCCCATCACCGACCGGATGTTGGTCATGGTCAGGTTGAGAATGGCGTTTTCCAGACCGGACACTTCATAGGCAGCGCGGGCCGCATCAAGCACCTGATAGAAGGTGACGCCATCGGCGGTCACGGTGGCGTTGTCCTTGGTGATCACCTCCTGGGAGGGCACGTCGAGGACCTGTTCCATCATGTTGATCTTGTGACCGATGCGATCGACGAAGGGCACGATGAAATTCAGCCCCGGCGTCAGGGTCTTGCGGTAGCGTCCGAACCGCTCGACCGTGTGGTTGTAGCCCTGGGGCACCGTCTTGACGCCCGCAAGGACGACAAGAACCGCCAACACGAACAGACCGATGACAAAAAGGTCAAACCCGACAATGCCCTCAAGCATGAGCGCCAATCCTTTTCTCGCATGCCTTGCAGCGCGCCGGCCCGTTCATGACGGGCTCGGCTCGGGAACAGGAACCCTCATGGTTCCGACCGTCCCGGCGCCATCCTTGCTGGAGTTGTAACCGCTTCGCCGCGTTCCGCAAGCGTGGAGGATGCTGCCGAGGCCGCATCCTTCCCCCAATGTCAGACCCAGCCGGACAGTTCGCGCTCGACAATGGTTCGCAGCACCCGCATTCCCTCCTCACTGTCATTCAGACAGGGGATATGGGCGAATTTCTCGCCGCCGTTTTCGTGAAAGATCTCCCCCGCTTCCCCGGCGATTTCCTCCAGCGTCTCCAGGCAATCGGCCACGAAGCCCGGATTGAGGACGGCAATTCGCTTCATCCCCTCCCTGGCGAGGCTCTCCACCGTCTTGTCCGTGTAGGGCTGCAACCATTCCTCCGGACCGAACCGGGACTGAAAGGTGATCCGCAGCTTGTCCGAGGACCAGCCGAGCCGCTCGCGCAAGAGCCGCGTCGTCTTCTGGCAATGGCAATGATACGGATCGCCCTTGCGGAAATAGGACTGCGGAATGCCGTGGAACGAGGCCAGCACCGTTTCCGGCTCGAAATCGAGCCCGGCAAGCTCGGTCTCGATCGAGTTGGCCAGCGCGTCGATATAGACCGGATCGTCATGGTAGGGCGGAACCGTGCGCAGCGCCGGTTGCCAGCGCAGCTTGGTCAGTTCCTTGAACACCACGTCATTGACGGTCGCCGTTGTCGAGGCGGAATATTGCGGATAGAGCGGAAACACCAGCAGCCGCTCGCACCCTTGCGCCCGCAGATGGTCAAGCCGGGAAGGGATCGACGGGTTGCCATAGCGCATCGCCCAGTCGACGATGATGCGCTCATCTTCACCGGCCAGATCGGTGGCCAGTTTGTCCGACTGGCTGCGGGTGATCGTCCGAAGCGGAGATTCGTCGCGCTCGGTGTTCCAGATCTGCTCATATGCCTTGCCGGACTTCTTCGGCCGGGTGTTGAGGACGATGCCGTAGAGGATCGGATACCACAGCGCCTTCGGCCATTCGATGACCCGCTTGTCGGTCAGGAACTCGCGCAGGTACCGGCGCATCGACCAGAAATCCGTGCCGTCCGGCGTGCCAAGGTTGACCAGCAATACGCCGATCCGACCCGCCTTCACCGGCGGATGGTCGCCCGGCAGCTTTATCTGGCGCATCTCGTGAGCCCGCTCTTTTTCCTGCCCCTGTTCTGCGATGACCGTCATGCTGTCCCTTCGGCTCCCGATTCTGCGTCCGTCTCATGTGGCTGTGACATAAGGCATTGACCGCAGCGAACAACCTGCATCATGCCGGAAACGCCACCATGCGGCAAAATCGCCGTTCTCGGTGGCTCACATGCGCGATCGATCAAAGCCGCCCCCTGCCCCTGGGCCTGTCCGCCCCAACGCATTACGCGGCAGGTGCCGCTTCGGATCGTCGCCCGAAGCAACACCGCCGCAGGACCGCTGACGCGGCACCTGGCCACGACCGGCGATGTGCCGCCCGCCGCAGCTTATCTTCTTGAGGAAACGTACGAGGACGAGGGATCAGTCCGAACTGTAGCGCTCGGCGACCTTGAACCAGAACTCGACGATGGTGTTGAGCACCGTACTCATCCCCACAAGGCTGTCAGCCTTGGTCACCACCGCATTCGCCCCGGCCGCATAGGCCCGGCGAATGGTGATCGCATCATCGGCGGTGGTGAAAACGCACACCGGAATGGCATTCAGGGTCGGATGGGCGCGAAGCTTGGTGAGAAACTCGGTGCCGCTCATGATCGGCAGGTTGAGGTCGAGCAGGATGAGATCCGGAGCGGGCTCGCCGGCCAGTGCGGCCTTGTCGAGCAACTCCAGCGCCTCCACCCCGTTTTCCACGGTCGAGATCGTCACCGGAACCGTCGAGGATTCAAGCGCTTTCTCAATGATGCGCACATCATCCGGGTCGTCCTCGACCAGCAGGATCGCCGCACCGCTCATCGCGTTTTCAGTCCCATGCATCCGCCGGATCCATATCCGTGAAGTCGTGGTTACCGAACTATGAATAGGACGAGAGCCAACGCGGGCGCAACCTGAACGCCCGCGTTTTTATCCATCGTCGGAAATAACATTAACCATTGATGAACAATATATCATGAATCGTAATTGCGCTCGTCTGAAATAATCTTGCCATCATTGGGCAAACTTCCCGATGCCACCAGCTCGACAGAGCCACCCAGTTTGGTGATCTCACGCAGGCTTGTGGACAAGGCCGCTCCCAGGTCCGCCGGCACGTCGCCGGCCACCTCATAGGCGAGCCGCATCACGTCCCGATCCTGTTCCCGCTCCACGATCAGCCGCGCCCGCGCCACCTCCGGGTGCCGGGCGAGAACCGCGGCCACCTGTTTCGGATCAACGAACATGCCCTTGACCTTGGTGCGCTGGTCGGCACGCCCCATCCAGCCTCTCAAGCGCATGTTGGTGCGCCCGCACGAAGAGCGACCGGTGACAACCGCCGAAAGGTCCCCGGTGCCGAACCGGATCAGCGGATAGGACCGGTTGAAACAGGTCACCACCAGTTCGCCCACCTCCCCATCGGGCACGGGACAATCCGTTCCCGGACGCACGATCTCGGCGATCATGTTCTCGCTGACGATCAGCCCCTCATCGGCCATGCTCTCATAGGCAATGACGCCAAGGTCCGCCGTCGCATAGGCCTGCAACACGGAGACGCCCCGGCTCTCGTACTCGGCCCTGAGACTGGGAAACAGGGCGCCGCCCGAGACCAGTGCCTTGCGGATCGAGGAGGCATCCCGGCCGGTTTCCGCCGCCTTGTCGAGCAACACCTTGAGAAAATCCGGGGTGCCGGTGTAGCCGACAGGACGCAGGGCCTCCAGCGCATCGAGCTGGGCTTCGGTGTTGCCGGCACCGGCGGGAAACACGGTGCAGCCGAGCGCCCGGGCGCCCAGGTCGAGAATGAAGCCGCCCGGCGTCAACTGATAAGACAAGGCGTTGTGGACCACATCCCCGGGCCGAAACCCGGCCGCGAACAGCGCCCGGGCGCAGTTCCAGGGATCCGTCCCCTCTCCTTGCGGCTCCCAGACCGGCCCCGGTGACATGAAGACGCGGCCGAAGGCGGATGGGTCACCGGCAGCGAACCCGCCAAACGGCGGATTTTGCAGCTGTGCGGCCATCAACTCCGGTTTGCGCAGCACCGGAAGAGCGGCCAGCGCTTCCCGACTGGACACCGCCGCCGCATCGATCCCCGTCAGATGCGCCGCCCACCCGGGTGCGTTGTCCTTGGCGTAGGCAATCTGCGCGGGCAAACGGGCAAACAGATCCGCTTCCCGCGCTTCGGGATCCTGGATTTCGAGCTGATCGAAATGCTCTGCGCTCATGGCTTACCCCTCGCCCGGCCGGGCGTTGCGCCGCCTTTCGGCAACGTCAGTGTCATTCCTGTCGGATCCCTGTCGGAGCGCGTCGCGGCGGACAGCGCACCGGCCCTGGCGGCTCAGGCCAGCCAGCGTTTCCGTCGCTTGTAGTGCTTGACGTTTCGGAAGGATTTGCGCCCTTCGCCGCCGACACCCAGATAGAATTCCTTGACATCCTCGTTCTCGCGCAGCGCCTTGGCGGCACCGTCGAGCACGATGCGCCCCGACTCCATGATGTAGCCATAGGTGGCGTAGCGCAGGGCGACATTGGTGTTCTGCTCCGCAAGCAGGAAGGAGACGCCCTCCTTCTCGTTGAGCTCCTTGACGATCTCGAAGATCTCCTCGACGAGCTGAGGAGCCAGACCCATGGACGGTTCGTCCAAGAGGATCATGCTCGGCCGGCTCATCAGCGCCCGGCCAATGGCACACATCTGCTGCTCGCCGCCGGAGGTGTAGCCCGCCTGGCTGCCCCGCCGCTCGCGCAGCCGCGGGAAATAGTCATAGACCATTTCAAGGTCCGCCTTGACCGCCGCCCCGCCATCCTTGCGGGTATAGGCGCCGGTCAGGAGATTTTCCTCAATGGTCAGGTGGCCGAAGCAATGCCGGCCCTCCATCACCTGGATGCAGCCGCGCCGCACCAGATCGTTCGGCGACAACGCCTCCACCCGCTCATCCTTGAAGATGATCGTACCCTTGGTGACATCGCCCCGTTCGGCCTGCAGAAGGTTCGACACGGCCTTCAACGTCGTGGTCTTGCCGGCGCCATTGGCCCCCAAAAGGGCGACGATGCCGCCTTCCGGCACGGTCAGCGAAACGCCCTTCAGCACCAGAATTACGTGGTTGTAGATCACCTCGATGTTGTTCACAGCGAGGATGGTCGAAGCGGACGTCTCGGTCTGCTGTGCATTGGCGTCCATGTCAGTCTTCCGGCGCTAGACGTTGGGCGGGCCGGCCCGGGCGGATAAGGCGCGGGCCGGCGGATCTAGGACCGGTCCGCAGCCAGGCCGCGGACCGGGGTCTTTTCGCGCGATACCGGCTCAGTTGGCCGGGCAGGCATCGTCACGGGTCGGCCACGGGGCATTCGACGTCGCGTAATCCTTGGAGGCCTGCATCAAGATCGGCGTGACCTCTTCGGTGAGCGGCGAGAACCAGTCGGTCGCCGAGGTCCACTTCTCGCCGTCCCATTCCTGGATGAACAGCGGGTGGTGACCGGAGTGATTGGCGCAGGTGATCTCGATCGGCGCGATCATGCCCTTCAGGCCGATGGCCTCCAGACGTGCCTCGTCGATCTTGAGGTTCTCCAGGCCGAGACGCATGTCCTCGGCGTTGATCACCTTCTTGCCGGTCATCTCCTGGGCGGTGCGGATCCCTTCGACCATGTAGAGAGCGTTCACGACGCCGCGATTGTAGAGGTTCTCGCCAATCGTGCTTGCCGGAGTGTGCGACTTGCCCGCGTCCACGACCAGCTTCTTGATGTCCTGCAGGGCCGGATAGTCGGCACCGACATTGTTGAAGCTGACGGACTTGTAGCCCTTGGCGCCCGTGCCACCGGCCCGTGCGTCCTCGTCGCCACCGGCCCACCACACGCCGATGAACTTCGACATGTCGAAACGGTTCTTCACCGCTTCCTTGATGGCGGTCGGGTTCATGGCACCCCAGCCCCACATCACGACATAGTCGGGACGGTCGCGGCGGATGGACAGCCACTGCGAGGCCTGGTTCTGCATCTCCTTGCCCGGAACCGGGTACTGCAGCACCTCGAAGCCATACTTCTGGGCGAGGTTGTCGAGCAGCGGGATCGGCTCGCGGCCATAGCCAGCGTCAAGGAAGATGTAGCCGATCTTCTTGCCCTTGAGGCCTTCCATGCCCCCTTCCTGCTCGCCGATATACTTGATGATCGCCGACAGGCCGTCCCAGTACGTGTCCGGCGGATTGAACACCCAGGGGAAGGTGTTGCCGTCGGCCGCCGCGGACAGGCCATAGGCCATCGACAGGACCGGGATCTTGTCGACCGACGACTTCGGGATCACCTGCAGGGTGATGCCGGTCGACCACGGATTGAAGACCAGCGTGTTCTTCGCCTTGGCCTGCTCGTAGCACTCCACGCCCTTCTGCGTGTCGTAGCCGGTCTCGCACTCGTCGAAGGCGATCTTGACGCCGTTCACGCCGCCGTCACGCTCGTTGATCATCGCCAGGTAGTCGGACATGCCGTTGGCGATGTGGATGCCGGAGCCGGCATACGGGCCGGTCCGATAGGTCGGCAGCTGGATGTAGACGGAATCCTCGGCGACGGCCGGGGCGGCGAAGGACGCCGCCAAGCCCATCAGGACCGATCCCGCCAGGAGAGTTTTCATTCGCATGTTTTTCTTTCCTCCCGTTCGTGCCCCTTGCGGAGCCTTCCTCCCATTCGTACCCCTTGCGGGGCCTTGCCAACGAAGTCTCGCCAGTTGGACCAGGTCCGGCTCGCCCCCCGATGGCATCTGAGGGTCACCCCTCCCCGCGGATCCTCCCTGATCACGCGTAAGGGAACGGCCAGACCCTGAGTTTCTCCTTGCCGATCGCCCACAGCCGGGCCAGCCCGTGCGGTTCGACGATCAGGAAGAAGATGATGAGCGCGCCGATGACCATCTGCGCGACCTGGAACACAGTCTCGGCGGCGATATCGACACCGAGCGCAGGCAGGCCGACGCGCAGCAGGATCGGCAGGATCCAGATGAACGCCGCGCCGAAGAAGGATCCCACCAGCGAGCCGAGGCCGCCGATGATCGCCATGAACAGCACCTGGAACGACAGGGTGATCGAGAACACCGCAGGCTCCGAGGCGCCGAGATAGAAGAACACGAACATCGCGCCGGCGACGCCGCACACATAGGACGACACGGCAAAGGCCGAGAGTTTGGCCACCAGCGGGCGCACGCCCATCAGCTCGGCGGCGATATCCATGTCGCGGATCATCATCCACTGCCGGCCGATGCGGCCGCGGATCAGGTTCTTGATGAGCAGGGTCATCACCACGACGATGGCCAGCACCACGTAGTAGCGGGTGGTGCCGCCGGCCGCCGGGCCGGTGATCAGCGTGCCGAAGAACTCTCGTCCCGGCACCTCGATCGCGCCGGAAGCGTTGTAGTTGTACAGCCACGAGATGCGGATGAAGCACCACTCGAGGAAGAACTGCGCGGCGAGCGTCGTCACCGCAAGGTACAGACCCTTGATGCGCAGCGACGGCAGCCCGAAGACCACGCCCGCGGCAGCGGCGAAGACGCCCGACAGCAGGATGTGGACGATGACGTTCACCTCCGGGAAGATCGTCACCAGCTTGTAGCAGCTGTAGGCGCCCACCCCCATGAAGGCGCCGGTGCCCAGCGAGAGCTGGCCGGCATAGCCCGTCAGGATGTTGAGGCCGATCGTGGCGAGCGCCAGGATCAGAAAGGGAATGGCGATGGCCGAGAGCATGAACTCGCTCGCCACCAGCGGCAGCAGGAGGGCGAGGACGAGGATGACCCCGATCCCGATACGATCCTGGCGGATCGGGAAAATCTGCTGGTCGGCAGCGTAGGTCGTCTTGTACTGGCCGGCTTCACGATAGAACATGGCTGGTTCCTCAAATCCGCTCGATGATCTTTTCGCCGAACAGACCCTGCGGACGGAACAGCAGGAAGACCAGCGCGATGACATAGGCAAGCCAGCTTTCGATGCCGCCTCCCACGAGGCCACCCCAGTAGATCTCACCGACCTTCTCGCCGATGCCGATGATCAGCCCGCCGATGATGGCGCCGGGGATGGAGGTGAAACCGCCGAGGATCAGCACCGGCAGCGCCTTCAGCGCCACGATCTCCAGGGCGAACGACACATCCGACCGCGCGCCCCACATGATGCCGGTGGCCAGCGCGACAATGCCGGCGGCGAACCAGACGATCGCCCAGATCTGATTGAGCGAGATGCCCACGGACAGGGCCGCGGTGTGGTCGTCGGCCACCGCGCGCAGGGCGCGGCCAATACGGGTGCGGTTGAAGAAGACCGCGAGGCCGCCGACCATCAGCAGCGCGATGACCGCAGCGGCGATGTCGATGTGCTGCAGGATCACCAGCCCGCGCTCGCCCATCTCGAAGGCCGTCGAGCCGGTCGGCAGGCCGAGCTCGGACGTGATCATCTGCTTCGGCTCGCCGCCGAAGATCACTTCGCCGAGGCCGATCAGGAAATAGGTCATGCCGATGGTCGCCATCAGCAGGATGATGTCCGGCTGGCCGACCAGCGGCCGCATGACGAATTTCTCAATGCACACGGCGAGGATCGCCATGATGCCGATCGCCAGGATCAGAGCCAGCCAGGCCGGCACCCCCTTCTGGTGCAGGCCCACCAGCGACAGGCCGGCGAACACGACCATGATGCCTTGCGCGAAATTGAAGACGCCCGAGGCCTTGTAGATCAGCACGAAACCAAGCGCGATCAGGGCGTAGAGCACGCCGGCGACGAAGCCTTCCCAGACCACCTGGATCAGGAAGTCCGGTGCATCGACCATCTGCACGAAGGGGTCGATGAGGATGTTGTAGAGCATGTCCATTAGTGCGAGACCCCGAGATACGCGTCGATCACATCCTGGTTCGCCTGCACCTCCTCCGGAGGTCCGTCGGCGATCTTGCGCCCGTAGTCGAGCACCACCACCCGGTCGGACAGATCCATCACCACGCCCATGTCATGTTCGATCAGCGCGATGGTGGTGCCGAACTGCTGGTTGACGTCGAGGATGAAGCGGCTCATGTCCTCCTTCTCCTCGAGGTTCATGCCCGCCATCGGCTCGTCGAGCAGAAGCAGCTCCGGCTCCATCGCCAGCGCCCGGGCCAGCTCCACCCGCTTCTGCAGGCCATAGGGCAACCGCCCGACCGGCGTCTTGCGGATCGCCTGGATCTCCAGGAAATCGATGATCTCCTCGACCTTGCGGCGATGTTCGATTTCCTCGCGCAGCGCCGGTCCAACGCGCAGGCATTGCCACAGGAAACCGGAATGCATCTTCAGCCCGCGCCCGGTCATGATGTTGTCCAGCGTCGTCATCCCCTTGAACAGGGCGACATTCTGGAAGGTGCGGGCAATACCGTGGCTCGCCGCCTCATAGGGCTTCATCTTGCGCCGCACCTTACCGCGCCAGGTGATCGTCCCTTCCTGAGGGTGATAGAAGCCGTTGATCACATTGAGCATCGACGTCTTGCCGGCGCCGTTCGGGCCGATGATCGCCCGCACTTCTCCCTTGATGATGTCGAAGGAGATGTTGGTGATCGCCCTGACGCCGCCAAAGGACAGCGACACGCTGTCGATGCGCAGCAGCACCTCGCCCGGCGCCGTCTCCCCGTCGGCCTGCATGCCCGTCGGTTTCACCAGAACGTTCATTCCGCCGCCTCCTGCAAGCCACCACCGGACGAAGGATGGATCGTCAGGTCGCGAATCTCCACGTCCGCCTCGATCGCCCCCTTGCGGCCATCCTCGAAGGTGACCTCGGTCCGCACATGCTTGCGGGTGGAGCCGTCGTAGATCGCCTCGATCAACGGGGCGTAGCGCTCGGCGATGAAGGAACGGCGGACCTTCTGGGTGCGCGTCAGCTCGCCGTCATCCGCATCCAGCTCCTTGTGCAGGATCAGGAAACGCTTGATCTGCGCCCCGGCCATCATCGGCTCGGCGGCCAGATCCCGGTTCACCTGATCCACATGGTCCTGGATCATGTCATAGACGTCCGGATGGGCGGCCAGTTCCTGATAGGAGGCATAGTTGACGTTGTTGCGCTCCGCCCAGGAGCCCACCGCCGTGAGATCGATGTTGACGAACACGCCGCAGAAGTCGCGCCCGTCGCCGAAGGCCACCACCTCCTTGACGTTGGGAAAGAACTTCAGCTTGTTCTCGATGTATTTCGGCGCGAACAGCGCCCCATCGGTCAGCTTGCCCACATCCTTGGCGCGGTCGATGATCTTCAGATGGCCATTTTCGGCGATGTAGCCGGCATCGCCGGTCAGCACCCAGCCATCCTCGGTCTTGGTGGCGCGGGTCGCCTCCTCGTTCTTGTAGTAGCCGACGAACACGCCCGGCGAGCGATAGAGCACCTCGCCGTTCTCGGCGATCTTCAGCTCCACATCCGGCGCCGGCGTGCCCACCGTGTCGCCGAAGATCTGGCCATCCGGCTGCATGGTGATGTAGACGCTGGCCTCGGTCTGCCCGTAGAGCTGCTTGAGATTGAGCCCGAGCGAGCGATAGAAGCGGAAGATCTCCGGACCGATCGCCTCGCCGGCGGTATAGCCGACCTTCAGCCGGGTGAAGCCCATCTGGTTCTTCAGCGGCCCGTAGACCATGATCTCACCGAGCGCGTAGGCCAGCCGGTCGCGGAAACCGACAGGCTCCCCGTTGAGAATGCGCTCGCCCACCCGGCGCGCCAGCGCCATGAAACCGTCGAACATCTTCTTCTTGAGGGGACCCGCATCTTCCATCCGCACCATGATGTGCGTCAGCATTCCCTCGAACACCCGCGGCGGGGCGAAGAAATAGGTCGGCGCGATCTCCTGCCGGTCGGACAGAACGGTTTCCAGGCTTTCCGGACAATTGACGCAATAGCCGGCGATATAGGACTGGGCGATGGAGAAGACATAGTCGCCGATCCAGGCCAGCGGCAGATAGGCCAGCGTCTCTTCATGCTCGTCGAGCTTGTCGAACGCATTGCCGTTGCGCGCGGAAATCACCAGATTGTCGAAGGAGAGCATCACCCCCTTCGGCCGCCCGGTGGTCCCGGAGGTGTAGAGGATCATCGCAAGGTCGCTGCCCTTGGCCGCCTTGATGCCATCGAGCCAGGCCGCCTCAAGAGATCCGTCCGCCGCCATCGCCGCCCGCCCTGCCTCTTGCAGAGCTTCGAAACTGTGCAGCCGCGTGTGGTCGTAGTCTCTCAGACCGCGCGGGTCGTCATAGACGATCTGCTCCAGCTTCGGCAGCGCGTCGGACGTGGACAGGATCTTGTCGACCTGCTCCTGATCCTCGACGCAGGCGAAACGCACCTCCGCGTGCTCCAGCACATAGGCCATCTCCTCGGCGACCGAGTCCGCGTAGAGCGGAACCGGCATGCCGCCGAGCGACTGCGCGGCAACCATGGACCAGTACATGCGCGGACGATTGCCACCGATGATCGCGATCTTGTCACCGGCGGAAAACCCGATGCCGCGAAGACCGAGAGCAAAGGCACGGATTTCCTCAAGGGCCTCCGCCCATGTCCATGCCTGCCAGATTCCGAGATCCTTCTCGCGAATGGCCGGACGGTCCGCGAAGACCCTGGCATTGCGCAAGAGGAATTTCGGAAAGGTGTCCTCGTCGAGGCGCTCGACGACGGGCGACCCTGCCATAGCGTTTCTTCCCTTCTGGACGCCCCGGTTGTCCGGGGTCGCGTTTTCAAGCGTGCCGATATTATCACATCCTGAACCGTTCAACCTCTTCTCTCTTCTTGGAGACTTTCCCGAGATTGACGCAGGTGCGCGCTCAACTGCAACGCTATTCGCGGCACGTTGCGCCAGTATGTGCCAATTGCAACGAATTGTGTCAGCCTCCCTGTCCTGGTAGGGCGGAGGCCAGGCAAGGCCCTCCGCCGACCCGCCCTTTCGCTTTTTCTTCGACACGGGCGCTTCTTTGCCTAAAATCCGCTCATGTTGACCGGAGATCTTTATCGCGACCGCCTCGACCTGTTGCAGGCCGCGCTCGACCATATCAACCAGGGGTTTTCCGTCTTCGACGCGGACCTGCGTCTGGTGGCGTGGAACAGACGCCTGTTCGAGATGCTGGAGTTCCCCTGGCATCTGGCCAATCGCGGCACCCATCTGGCCGAGTTCCTGCGCGTCAATGCCGCGCGCGGCGAATATGGCGACAGTGACGTGGAGGTGCTGGTCGCGCGGAGGGTGGAGCGGGCGCGGCTGTTCGAGCCGCACACCTTCGAGCGCAAGCGGCCCGACGGGCAGGTGGTGCTGGTCACCGGCGCGCCGCTACCCGCTGGCGGTTTCGTCACCACCTACACCGATGTCACCCGCGAGCGGCAGCAGCAAGCGACGCTGGAGCGCACCGTCGCCGAACGCACCCGGCAACTCCGCCAGAGCGAGGACTGGCTGCGCCTGGTCACCGACAGCGTGCCGGCGCTGATCGCCTATATCGGCCCGGGGCCGGTCTACCGCTTCGCCAACCGGCGCTATGCCAAATGGTTCGATCACACGGTGGAATCGATTGTCGGACGCCCCGCCGAGGAGGTTATCGGCCCCGAGCTCTACCCGCAGATCGTCCCGCATATCGACCGGGCCTTCGAAGGCGAGGCCGTGTCCTACGAGTATTCGCGCACCCGCAAGGACGGCCGGCTGGTGCACATGCGCTCCACGCTCATTCCGGACCGGACCCTCGACGGGCGCACACTCGGCTGTTTCGTCCTGTCGCTTGACGCCACCGACCAGAAACGCAGCGAAGTGGCCCTTGCCGAGGCCCGGCGCATGGAGGCGGTCGGACAGTTGACCGGCGGCGTTGCCCATGACTTCAACAACCTCCTGACGATCATCATCGGCAATGTTCTCAGTCTGAGGCGCAAGGCGGAAGCGCCGGCCATGCCCGATCTTGCCGCCCATCTCGACCCGGTGCTGCAAGCGGCCCAGCGCGGCGCCGACCTGACCCGACGCCTTCTCGCCTTCGCCCGCGGCGATGCCCCCGACGCCAAGCCGGTTCACCTGCCCGCGCTGCTGACCGACATCGAACGGCTGGTCGCCGGCTCCCTGCCGGCCTCCATCGCCCTCACGGTTGCCAGCCAGGCGCCGGCGCTGGTCGCCCGGATCGATCCGTCGGAAGCGGAAAACGCCCTCGTCAACCTGATCTTCAACGCGCGCGATGCCATGCCGCAGGGCGGCAAGCTGACCGTCACCCTCGACGAGACGCACCTGGAGACATCGG
The DNA here is from genome assembly GCF_020177335.1 of Stappia indica. Taxonomy (GTDB): domain Bacteria; phylum Pseudomonadota; class Alphaproteobacteria; order Rhizobiales; family Stappiaceae; genus Stappia; species Stappia indica_B. The sequence goes on from NZ_JAIVMG010000004.1 coordinate 257,191, forward strand.
AGGCCGAGGCCATCGGCATTGCGCCGGGCAGCTATGCGCGCATTCTGGTTGCCGATACCGGCCAGGGCATGAGCGAGGAGGTGCGCCGGCAGGCCTTCGATCCGTTCTTTTCCACCAAGACCTTCGGCACCGGCAGCGGCCTCGGCCTACCCACCGTCTATTGCTTCGCCCGTCGGGCCGGTGGCGGCATCACCATCGACAGCCAGCCGGGCGAGGGCGCGCGCATCTGCCTGCTGCTGCCCGTCCATCAGGACATTCCCGCCGATGAAACGGGCACCGGCGACACCATCATGCCCGCAGGCCACGGAGAGCTGATCCTTCTGGTCGATGACGACACCGACGTCGCCAATGTGGTGCGCGATCAGCTTTGCGCTCTCGGCTACACCGTGCTTGTCACCAATGAGGCGAAAGACGCAGTTGACCTGATTGCCTCCGTCCCCGACATTCAAGCGGTCCTGAGCGATGTCGTCATGCCGGGTCAGATGAACGGGATGGATCTCGTTGCCGCGATCCGCCGTGCCCGTCCCGACCTGCCGACCGCGCTCATGACCGGCTACCGACGCGGACCGGGGCAGGAGGGTGTGCCAACGGACTGCGTGGCTGGGGACTGCCCGGTTCTGGCCAAGCCCTTCACCATCTGCGCCCTTGCACAGACCATGAGCGAGATCCTTGCCTCATGACTCATCCCGACCCGATCCGCGACAAGGGGGCCGTGGCGCCCGAAGACGCCCTGATCCATATCGTCGAGGATGAGGCCGCCATTCGCGACCTGCTGACGCAAACGCTGGCCACCTACCGGTTCAACACCGAGGAATTCGCCACCGCAGATGCCTTTCTTCTGGCGCTGGAAGACCGTGCCCCCGCCGCCGTGATCCTCGACCTCGGCCTGCCGGACATGGACGGCATGGAGGTGATCAACCGCATCCGCGCCCATGCGCCGGTGCCGATTCTCGTCCTGTCGGCCCGGGCCCACGCCTCCGACCGGATCATGGGACTGGAATTCGGTGCAGATGACTATGTGGTCAAGCCGTTCGATCCGCGCGAGATCGTTGCCCGGATCCGCTCCCTGCTGCGCCGGGCCGCACCCGAGCCCGCCCCCAGCGCACCGAGCTGCGAAATCGCCCGATTTTCCGGCTGGAGCTTCGAGCCGGGATCGCATCGCCTGGTGGGCCCGGACGGAACCGAGACCTTCCTGTCGACCAGCGAGACGACCCTCCTCACCACCCTGCTGCGCGCGCCCAAACGGGTGCTCAGCCGTGACTATCTGCTGGAGCACGGCGGACGCGACGACGCGCTCGACCGTGCCATCGACGTGCGCATTTCCCGCATTCGCAAGAAATTGACCCGGCCCGGCGGCCAGTCACTGATCCGCACCGTCTACGGCTCCGGCTACATGCTGACCACCCAGGTGGACTGGGGCGGCTGACCGCCGCCAGCCGCCGCCCGCGCGCTATTCCGCCGCCTGCCGCGATGCCTCAGCCCCGGCCCGCCAGGCTGCCAGCAACTCCGGGAGCCTTGCCTCCGCCCGTTCCGCTGCCGCCGCCCGTACCGGCCCGAAGCCGCGGATGGTCTCCGGCCAGGCCAAGAGCGCGGTGGCCGCACCGATGCGCTCGGCATCGAGGGCTGCCGCCACATCGTCGACAATCGCCTCGAACCGGTCGCGCAACCGACGCTCCATCCGCCGTTCTTCCGTTCGGCCGAACGGATCGAACACCCCGCCGCGCAAACGCTTCATCCGCGCCAGAAGACCGAACACCGGCATGATCCACGGGCCGAACCGGCGCTTGGCTGGCCGCCCCGTGCGCGGATCGGTGCCGCTGAGAAGCGGCGGCGCCAGGTGGAACTCCAGCCGGCCGTGGCTTTCGAAGGTATCGGCCAACTGCCGGCGGAAGGCACTGCCGGAATAGAGCCGGGCCACCTCGTATTCATCCTTGATCGCCATCAGCCGGAACAATTCGCGCGCGCCGGTCCGCACCAACGCCTCCCCGTCAGTGCCGAACGGTTCCGCCCGCGCTTTCAGCGCCGCGATCCGCCGCTCGAAGCGCTCCGCATAGGCCTTGTCCTGAAACTCGGCGAGAAACCGGCTGCGCCGGGCGATCATTTCCTCAAGGCTTTCCGACAGGCGGTGATGCTCGGGCACCGCCTCACTGCTTCGCACCGCGTGGGCGAGCGCCTCGCCATCAACGGCGGCCACCCGGCCCCAGGCGAAGGCGGCAAGGTTCATCTCCACCGAAACCCGGTTGAGCCGAATGGCATCCTCGATCGCCTCCCGGCTGAGCGGGATCGCGCCCAGCTGCCAGCCATAGCCCAGCAGGAACATATTGGCGGCAATCGCATCGCCGAACAGTTTGGTCGCCTCTTCGGTCGCGTCGATGAAGCGGCTGCGGCCCGTTCCCGTCGCCTGCTCGATGGCTGTGACCAACCGCCGGCCCGGCAGGCTGAAATCCGGATTGCGGGCAAAGTCGCCCGGCAGGGTCTCATGGGTGTTGACGATGGCCGTGGTCGCGCCTTCGCGCATGGAAGTCAGCACCTTCGCCGATCCGGCGACGACAATGTCGCAGGCCAGCACCAGATCGGCCCCGCCGGTGCCGACCCGGATCGCCGAGATATCCTCCGGACGCGGCGCCAGCTTCAGATGACTGGTCACCGCCCCGCCCTTCTGCGCCAGGCCCGCCATGTCGATGATGCCACAGCCGAGCCCGTCGAGATGCGCTGCCATGCCGAGCACCGCGCCGACGGTGACGACACCGGTGCCGCCAACGCCTGTGATCAGAATCGAGTGCACCCGGTCAAGCGGCGCGATCTCCGGCTCCGGCACGGAAGGCGCCGCCGGCGCGTTGACCGCCCGGCCCTTCAGCATCCCCCCCCGCACGCTGACGAAGGAGGGGCAGAACCCCTTCACGCAGGAAAAATCCTTGTTGCAGGACGACTGGTCGATGGTCCGCTTGCGGCCCCATTCGGTTTCCACCGGCTGCACAGCGACGCAGTTGGACTGAACGCCGCAATCGCCGCAGCCCTCGCACACCAGGTCGTTGATCAGGATCCGCTCATCGGGGTCGGGGAAGAGCCCGCGCTTGCGCCGCCGGCGCTTTTCCGCCGCGCAGGTCTGATCGTAGATCAGCACGGTCAACCCCGGCTCGCGCGCCAGTTCCCGCTCCACCTCCAGCAACTCGTCGCGATGGTGGATCGACATGGCCGCCGGCCAATTGGTCGCGGGCGGATACTTGCCCGGCTCATCGGTGACGAGAACCACCCGCCGCGCGCCCTCGGCCGCCACCTGCCGGGCGATCTGGTCAACCGTCAGCCCGCCGTCATGGGCCTGGCCGCCGGTCATCGCCACCGCATCGTTGTAGAGGATCTTGTAGGTGATGTTGACGCCGGAAGCCTTGGCCGCGCGGATCGCCAGCGCGCCGGAATGGTTGTAGGTGCCATCGCCAAGGTTCTGGAACACATGGCCGGTGCGGGAGAACGGCGCCTCGCCGATCCAGTTGCCCCCCTCGCCGCCCATCTGGGTGTAGCCCTCGGTCCGCCGGTCCATCCACTGCACCATGTAGTGGCAGCCGATCCCCGCATAGGCGCGGCTTCCCTCCGGAACATGGGTGGAGGAATTGTGCGGGCAGCCGGCACAGAAATACGGGCTGCGGACGGCAACGTCTCCGGTCCGCCGCAGCCGCTCGCTGCGCGCCTCCAGATCGGCGATCCGGGCGGCGAGCCGTTCCTGCGGCCGGCGGGCCTGCAACCGCTTGCCGATCTCCAGCGCGATCTGCATCGGCTCCAGCGCGCCCGGCGCGCGAAACAGGATCGCCCCGGTCTCGTCGGTCTTTCCCAGCACCTGCGGCGCATCCGCCGTGCGGTAGAGGATTTCCTTGATCTGCGGTTCGATCAGGGCCCGCTTTTCCTCCACCACGATCACGAGTTCCAGCCCCCGGGCGAAGGCCCGCAACCGGTCCGCATCGAGCGGCCAGGGACAGCCCACCTTGTAGAACGCCAGCCCCAGGTCGGCCGCCGTCACCTCATCGATGCCCAGAAGGTCCAGCGCCTCGACAACGTCGAGAAAACTCTTTCCGGTGGACACGATGCCGACCCCCGGCGCCCGTCCGCCCGACAGCACCACCCGGTCGAGCGCGTTGGCGGCGATGAAGGCGCGCGCCGCCGGCAGCTTGACCTCATGCAGCCGCGCCTCCTGCGCCAGCGGATGATCGCTCGGGCGCACATGCACCCCGCCCGGCGGAAACGGAAACTCCGGCAGGATCGGCCGCACCCGGTCCAGACGCCCGTCGATCGAGGCGGTGGATTCCACATTGTCCTTGACCAGTTTCAGCCCGGCCCAGAGCCCGGCATAGCGCGACAAGGCCCAGCCATAGAGGCCGAAATCGAGGATCTCCTGCGCACCCGCCGGGTTGAGGATCGGCATCATCGCATCGACAAGGGCGAATTCGGACTGATGCGCCGTGGTCGAGCTTTCGCAGGTGTGATCGTCGCCCATCAGCGCCAGCACACCGCCATGGCGCGAGGTCCCGGCCAGATTGGCATGTCGGAACGCGTCGCCCGACCGGTCGACGCCCGGCCCCTTGCCATACCAGATGCCGAACACCCCGTCGAAACGCCCCTCGCCGCGCATCTCCGCCTGCTGGGTCCCCCAGACCGCCGTCGCCGCCAGATCCTCGTTGATCGCCGGCGAGAACACCACATCCGCCGGCGCCAGCACCTTGGCCGCCCGCTGGAACTGCTGGTCGAGCGCGCCGAGCGGCGACCCGCGATAACCGGTCACGTAACCGGCGGTGTTGAGCCCGGCCGCGCGGTCGCGCGCCTTTTGCATCAGGACCAGACGGATCAGCGCCTGGGTGCCGGACAGGAAGATCCGCTCCTTGCTCAGATCGTATTTGTCATCGAGCGAAACCCGATTGCGCATGGTCAACTGTCTCCTCCCGGCGGAACCCGGACCGGACACGGATCAGGATCCGCTCCTGTCCGGTTCATCGAGAGCGCCGCTTCCGCCACTATCGGCCGTGCCGTGATTCCCTTCCAGTATATCCGGATCGGCGCTCCGTGCATCGCGCAGCTTCCAGGGACAAAAAACCGTCTTTTCTCGCTAAAATTGCGGAGTTTTCGCCCTGCCTTGCTTTTGCAGAAGCCGCAAAGCTGCTAATCAGACAGCGCTCGGCGACGGGCGGACGGGAGAAACGGCGACACAGCCGGCACCGTTTTTTTACGGGAGGGAAAGAGGGCCGATCATGACATATCCACATGCACCGCGCAGCGCGCGCGGCAGGGTCTGAGCCGATGCGCGCGCTTGCCGCCATCGTCCGGATCATCAGCGGTCTCAACACCCTGATCGGAAACATCTTCTCATGGCTGTCACTGGCCATTGTCGCCGTCTGCTTCACGGTGGTCGTCCAGCGCTATGTCTTTTCCAGCAGTTTCGTCTGGATGCAGGATCTCTACATCTGGTTGAACGGCGCCATGTTCACGGCGGTCGCCGGCTTTGCGCTGCTGCGCAACGATCATGTGCGGGTCGACATTTTCTACCGGCCCGCAAACGTACGGCGAAAGGCGCTGGTCGACCTGATCGGCGTCATCCTGTTCCTGCTGCCCTTCACCTGGGTCGTCTTCTACTACGCCTGGAGCTTCGTCAGCCGGTCCTGGCGGCTCACCGAGGCCTCCGCCAATGTGGGCGGAATGCCCGGGCTTTTCATTCTCAAGACCTTCATTCTCGGCTTTGCGGTGCTGGTCGCGCTGCAAGGCATCGCGATGGCGCTGCGCTCGATCCTGGTGCTGACCGGGAATGAGACCCTGCTGCCCGCAGCCTTGCGCTACGACGCGAAAACGGATGTCAAACCGGAGGCGAGCGCCTGATGGATCCTGTCCTTGTTGGCGAGCTCCTGTCGGGGCTCATGTTTTTCGGTATCATCGGCTTCCTCCTTCTGGGCTTTCCCGTCGCCTTCACCCTGGCCGGCGTCTCGCTGATGTTCGGGCTGGTCGGCATGTGGTTCGGGGTGTTCGACCCGTCGAATTTCGGTTCTCTCGCCAACCGCTACATCGGCTACATGACCAACGAGGTGCTGGTCGCCGTGCCGCTGTTCATCTTCATGGGCGTGATGCTGGAGCGCTCGAAGATCGCCGAACAGTTGCTGCTCACCATGGGCAAGCTGTTCGGCAACATGCGCGGCGGCCTCGGCATGTCGGTGATCATCGTCGGCGCCCTTCTGGCCGCCTCCACCGGCGTTGTCGGCGCAACGGTGGTGACCATGGGCCTGATCTCGCTGCCGGCGATGCTGCGGGCCAACTATGACCCGAGGCTTGCCTCCGGCGTCATCTGCGCCTCCGGCACCCTCGGCCAGATCATTCCACCCTCGACCGTGCTGATTTTCATGGGCGACATGCTGTCGGGCATCAATTCGCAGGTACAGATGGCCAAGGGCAACTTCGCCCCGGTGCCGGTCTCGGTCGGCGACCTGTTCGCCGGCGCCCTGCTGCCCGGCTTGCTGCTGGTCGGTCTCTATCTCGGCTGGACCGCGCTCAAGGCGATCTTCGACCCGGCCTCCTGCCCGGCGACCCCGGTTCCGCCGGAGGAGAAGAAGGACCTCCTGCGCGAGGTTGCCGTGGCGCTGGTCCCGCCGCTGATGCTCATCCTGGCGGTGCTGGGCTCGATCCTTGGCGGCATTGCCACGCCGACCGAAGCGGCCTCCGTCGGCGCGGTCGGTGCCATGGTGCTGGCCGGCTTGCGCTGGCGCCTGTCCTTCACGGTGCTGCGCGAGACCGCCATCGCCTCGGCCTCCATCACCTGCATGGTGTTCATCATCCTGTTCGGTGCCTCGGTGTTCTCCATCGTCTTCCGGCTGATGGGCGGCGACAACCTGGTACATGAGTTCCTGTCCAACCTGCCGGGCGGCACGCTCGCCGCCGTGGCGGTGGTGATGTTCATCATGTTCCTGCTGGGGTTCATTCTCGACACGTTCGAGATCATCTTCATCGTCATCCCGATCACCGCGCCGATCCTGCTTGCCCTGGACGTGGATCCGGTCTGGCTCGGAATTCTGGTGGGCGTGAACCTGCAGACCAGCTTCCTGACCCCGCCCTTCGGCTTCGCCCTGTTCTACCTGCGCGGGGTGGCGCCCAACAGCGTGTCGACGGCGATGATCTACAAGGGCGTGCTGCCCTTCGTGCTGCTGCAGATGCTGGCCATCGCCATCATGTTCGCGTTCCCACAGATCGCCACCTGGCTGCCGAAGGCGCTCTACCAATAAGGAAAGCGGAGCAACGCCTACGCCGCCGACCGCTCCGCTACTCCCCGTCCCTCGCGGACAACAAAAAACCCCGGCCTTGCGGCCGGGGTTTTCCGTTTCCAGCGTGTGTCGCGCCGGATCAGATCTTGAAGTACTTCTTGCGCGCCTCGATGAAGGCGCCGTCGGTGCCTTCGGTGCGGGTGCGCAGGATGTTCAGCGCCTCGATGAAGCTTTCCGTCGTCTTCTTGGTCAGCGCATCATCGGAATCGCGCAAGCCCCCGAGGATCTCCTCGGCCGCCTTGGCACCCGCCTCCATGATGTCGGCCGGGAACTCGCGCACGATCACGCCATGCTCATCGACCAGCGTCTTCAGAGCGCGCGGGTCATTGGCATAGAAGTCCGAGGCGACCTGATCGTACTCCGCCTGGCAGACGTCACGGACGATCGCCTGCAGGTCGGTCGGCAGCGCCTGGTACTTGGCCTTGTCGACCACCAGCTCGGTGGCCAGGCCCGGCTCCACGAAGCTCGGGAAGTAGTAGTTCTTGGCAACCTGGTAGAAGCCCAGCGCCAGATCGTTGTACGGTCCGACGAACTCGGCCGCGTCCAGCGTGCCCGACTGCAAGGCCTGGAAGATCTCGCCGGCGGCCATGTTGGTGACGGTGGCGCCAAGCTTCTCCCACACCCGGCCACCAAGACCCGGGGTCCGGAAGCGCAGGCCCTTGACCGAATCGAGACCGGTCAGCTCCTCGCGGAACCAGCCACCCGCCTGGGTCCCGGTGTCGCCGGACAGGAAGCCCTGCACGCCGAACTGATCGTAGATCTCGTCCCAGACCTGCTGGCCGCCCATGTAGCGCACCCAAGCGGTGAGCTCGCGCGAGGTCATGCCATAGGGAACGCCGGTGAAGAAGGCGAGCGCCGGGCTCTTGTTCTGCCAGTAGTAAGCCGCGCCATGGCTCATCTCGGCGGACCCATCGATCACCGCGTCGAGCGACTGCAGCGGCGGAACCAGTTCGCCAGCGGAATAGACCTGGATGGTCAGCCGCCCGCCGGAGGCGGCGGTGATGCGGTCAGCCAGACGCTGCGCGCCAACGCCAAGCCCGGGGAAATTCTTCGGCCAGGTCGTGACCATGCGCCAGGTCTGGTTGCCCTGGGCAATGGCCGGCGCGGCAAGCGCGGTGGCTCCGGCGCCCGCTCCGACGAGCCCGGCCTTCTTGATAAATGAACGGCGATCCATACGTCCCCTCCCGGAAGTGTTTTCAAACGTTTGCCGGAGCTCTGTTGATTGCCCGGCACAACCAAGCGCCCTCGTTCTGAACGGCACCTTGACTGTGATATAAAACGCATGTGGATCGCATAGACAAGGGCGACCGTGAGGAAGTAGGACAGAATTCAAGATACTATCCGAAAGTTGTATTCCCGATTCCGGCCCGACAGGAGCTCTCATGCGCAAACCGGTCGTTCTCGTCAGTGCGGACGTCAAGCCCATCGATGGCTTCGACTGGCACGCCGCGATTTCCAGCTATCTCGATGCCCTCGTGCATGGCGCCGATGCCATGCCCGTTCTGTTGCCGGCGCTGGGGCCCGCCCTCGATCTCGACAGTCTGCTCGACCGGGTCGACGGCGTGCTGCTCACCGGCTCGCGCTCCAACGTGCATCCCTCGCTGTATGGCGGCGATGCTCATGAGCGCAACGGCCCCTTCGACACGCGGCGCGATGCCACCACCCTGCCGCTGATTCGCCGGGCGCTGGCGCGGCGCCTGCCGCTGTTCGCCATCTGCCGGGGCTTGCAGGAGCTCAATGTCGCGCTCGGCGGCACCCTGGTATCGGAGGTGCAGGAGATCGAGGGGCGGCAGGATCACCGCGCGCCGGAAAGCGGCAGCATGGACGAACGCTTCGCTCTTGCCCATCACGTCGATATCATTCCCGGCGGCCGGCTTGCCGCGGTTCTGGGCGACGCCCGGGTGGAGGTGAACTCCCTGCACCGGCAGGCGATCGGCACGCTGGCGCCGGGCCTGACCATTGAGGCACGGGCGGAGGACAGCACCATCGAGGCGGTTTCCGTCGATGCCCATCCCGGCTTCGCGCTGGCGACCCAATGGCATCCGGAATACTGGGTCGGCAGCGACACCGCCTCGGCACGGCTGTTCGCTGCCTTCGGCGAGGCGGCCCGGGCGCAGATGACCGCCACGGCCCGCAGCGCGGCCTGAAAACCGCCAGGGAGAGAATGGCGAGACGCGACGTTTTGCAACATCGGACTTCGCCGATGAATTGATGACCATCGCCTTTTGCCCGCTTCGAGTCGCACGGGAGGTGCGCCGCGGGCAAAAGAGGCCGCACTCTGGGGAGGAGACCATATGGCGCATGATCATGGGCCGGGACAGGACGGCGAGAGCCATGCGGGGCATTCGCACGAGGGATCGCACCTGTCGGAGACCGAACTGCGCGTGCGTGCACTGGAATCGATCCTGATCGAAAAGGGCTATGTCGATCCGCAGGCGCTCGACCGGTTCATCGAGACCTATGAAACCAAGGTCGGTCCGCACAATGGCGCTCATGTGGTCGCCAAGGCCTGGCGCGAACCGGACTTCCGCGACTGGCTGCGCCGGGATGCCACGGCGGCGATCCACGCACTCGGCTATATCGGCCGGCAGGGCGAGCACATGGTCGCGGTCGAGAACACCCCCGAACAGCACAACATGATCGTCTGCACCCTGTGCTCCTGCTACCCATGGCCGGTGCTCGGCCTGCCGCCGGTCTGGTACAAATCCGCTCCCTACCGGGCCAAGGTGGTGCGCGACCCGCACGGTGTCCTGGCCGATTTCGGGGTCACCCTGCCGGAAAAGACCCGCATCCGGGTCTGGGATTCCACCGCTGAAGTCCGCTATCTGGTGGTGCCGATGCGGCCCGCAGGCACCGAGGGCTGGAGCGAACAGGAGCTGGCCCGGCTGGTCACCCGCGACAGCATGATCGGCACCGGGCTTGCCCTTTCGCCGCAGCAGGCTGCGGAGACGGGGCGATGAACGGCGCCCAGGACCTTGGCGGCATGATGGGCTTCGGCCCCATCACACCCGAACCGGTCAAGCCGGTGTTCCACGCGCCGTGGGAGAAGCGTGCCTTCGCCATCACCCTGGCCATGGGTGCGACCGGCGAATGGAACATCGACATGTCGCGCTTCGCACGCGAAAGCATGCCCCCGGAGCGCTACCTCGCCTCCAGCTACTACGAGATCTGGCTCGCCGGCCTGGAGACCCTGCTCGCCGAGCGCGATCTGGTCCGGCCGGAGGAAATTGCCGCCGGCCACAGCCTGCGCCAGAGCCGACCGGTCAAGCGCGTGCTTGCAGCAGACCAGGTCGACGCAGCTCTTGCCAAGGGCGGGCCGGTCGACCGGCCCGCCTCCGCGCCGGCGCGGTTCAGCATCGGCGACAAGGTACGCGCGAAAATCATGCATCCGGAGGGGCACACCCGCATTCCGCGCTACTGCCGGGGGCAGACCGGCATCATCGAGACGATCCACGGCTGCCACGTCTTTCCCGACGACAGCGCCGCCGGCCGGGGCGAGAACCCGACCTGGCTCTACGGCGTCGCCTTTGACGGGCGCGCCATCTGGGGCGCGGATGCCGCCGAGGATCTCAGCCTGAGGATCGACCTGTGGGAGCCCTATCTTGACCCGCTCTGAGACCACCACCGCCGAACAGGTTGCCGCGCTTTTCTCCCAGATGCCGAAGAAGGGCACCGAGCCGGTGTTTCGCGAACCCTGGGAGGCCCGCGCCTTCGCCATGACACTCGCCCTGCATGAGAAGGGGCTATTCACCTGGTCGCAATGGGCGGAGATGCTCTCCGCCGAGATCCGCGCCGCCCAGGCCGCCGGCGATCCCGATTGCGGCGACAGCTACTACCGGCACTGGCTGCGGGCATTGGAGGCGATGGTCACCGGCCACAAGGTCACCTCGGCGAGCGGGATGGAAGCCCGCCGTCTTGCCTGGCAACGGGCAGCGGAGGCCACACCGCATGGCGAACCGATCGAACTGGGGCGCGACGGAACCCCCGTTCCCCCCGCCTGACGCCCGCAGCCACCGGCCAGGAGCCCTCGCCGGCGGCCAGGCGGGCGCGACCTTGTGGTCATGCACGGCCAAATGCAACCATTGCGCTTTCAATGAATTTTACAACATCTTATAATTGATAAATGACACATGATCGCCCGCTCGTCGGGATTCTATTCATGCTCGGGTTCTGTTTCCTGGCACCGCTTGGCGACGGCATCGCCAAGATCCTTGGCGACACGATCCCGCTCGCTCTCTTGCTGCTTGTCCGCTTCGCCATCCAGACCGGGCTGTTGCTGCCGCTCGCCCTGATCAGCGGCAAGCCCTTGCCCCTGTCCGGACGCCTGCTTCAACTGACCTTCCTGCGCACCCTGCTGCAGATCCTCGGCATTGGCGCCATGTTCCTGTCCTTGCGGTACCTGCCGCTGGCCGATGCCATCGCCATTGCCTTCATCATGCCGTTCCTGATGCTGCTGCTGGGGCGCTTCGTGTTGGGCGAGCAGGTCGGTCCGCACCGGATCGCCGCCTGCCTCATTGGCTTCATCGGCACGCTTCTGGTGATCCAGCCGAATTACGATGCGGTTGGCGCCCCGGCCTTGTTGCCGCTGCTGGTGGCCGTGGTGTTCGCCCTTTACATGCTGGTGACCCGCGGCGTGGCCAAGATCGCCGATCCGATCGGCCTGCAGGCGGTCAGCGGCGCGATGGCCGCCATTCTGCTTGCCATCGCCCTGCTGTTCACCCGCGACAGCGAGATTGCCACGCTGCAACTGAGCTTCCCGAACGCGCGCGAGACACTGCTGCTTCTCGGCCTCGGCATTCTGGGTACCCTCGCCCATCTGCTGATGACCTGGTCGCTGCGCCTGGCGCCAGCTGCCACGCTGGCTCCGATGCAGTATCTGGAAATCCCCTTCGCCACGCTGATCGGCTGGGCGATTTTCCACGACCTGCCCGATGGCACCGCCGCCTTCGGCATCGCCCTGACGATCGCCGCCGGGCTTTATGTCATTCACCGGGAGCAGGCCGCCGCACGCGAGATGGTTCCAGAAACCTGAAGCCCCCTTCGCAGACGGTCAGCGAGACGGGTCTATCCCCAGCCCACCGCCGCGACAAACAGCGTCAGCCCGATGGCGAAGACGAACAGCGCACCGAAGCCTTCCACCGCCCGGTGCAGGACCAGCGCGCGCCGACCGTCGGTCAGCCGCATCGCCGCCCCCTTGGCCGTCACCGCCAGAATGGCCAGCACCGAGACGGTCATCCCCGTGCCGATCGCCATGGCGAAAGTCGCCGCCACGCCGGCCAAGGCCAACCCTTGCGAAATCGCGAAGACCAGCACCACCAGCGCCCCGGTGCAGGGGCGCAGGCCCACCGCCAGGATCACCGACCAGGCGCGGGCCAGCGACATCTTGCCCTGAAGCAGGGCGGGCGGCGGCGCATGCACATGGCCGCAACTGGAACAGACCTCGCCGGGTCCATGGTCATGATCGTGATGCGCATGATCCCCATGGTGATGATGGTGATGACCATCATGACCGTGGTGCGAATGATCGTGGTCATGATGATTATGGGCGACCGCCGCCTGGGCACCGAGCGCGGCGGCGCGGCGCGGGCCGAACATCGGCCGCAGGATCTTGCTCCAGACGAGGAACGCCCCGAGCAGCATCACCGCCAGATAGGAGCCGATCTCGAACCAGCGGGTCGTCTCGGTGATGGCGATCGACGTCATCTTCAGAAGCACCGAGGCCACCCCGATCACCGCCACCGCCGTCACCGCCTGGGCCAGAGCCGAGGCGAAGGACAGCAGCACGCCGCGTTTCAGGGTTTTCTCATTGGCCAGCACATAGGAGGAGATGATCGCCTTGCCATGCCCAGGCCCGGCCGCGTGAAACACGCCATAGGCAAAGGACAGAGCCATCAGCCACCATCCGGCGGTGCCATCGGCCTGCATCTCCTTCAGCGCGCCGGTCAGCGCGGCATAAAACGCGCTCTGCTTCATCGCCACCCAGGCGAAAAACCCGGCAAACGGCCCGGACGGCGTCAGCGCCGGCTCCGGCAGACCGACGCCGAAGGGCGATGGCGCCGCCACGGCGGCGGTGACGCCGACGCAGACCAGAGCGGCTGCCGCCAGGAGGGAGAAGGCCTTGCGCATGCTCATGCTCCTGCTTGCACTCCTACTTGCACCCGACACTTGCCGAGTTGGACAGGGTTTCGGTGACCTGCATCAGATCCGGAGAAAGCTCGCGCTCCGTCGCCGGGATCTGCGCCAGTTCCATCGCCGTGCCTTCATCGAGCTTCGGCGGCGGGGTGAAGGTCAGCGTGCAGGTCGCCGGCGCATCCACCATCGAGAACGGGGCATCCGGCGTCATTTCGAAGGCAACGAAATAGCTCGGATCAAAGACCTCAAGGGTCAGCGAGGAGGCATCTGTGATCATCGCCTGTTTGAGCGGCAAGGTGTAGAACAGGGTCAGGCGTCCGCCGTAGAAATCGAGCCAGTATTCCACCGGATCGCCAAAAGCGACCTCATCCTCGCCCTTGTAGAGGAAGGTGAAGAAATCATACTCGGCAAGGGATTCCACATTGATCTGCGCCAGGGGCTGCAGCTCCTCGCGCGACAACGTGCCGTCCCCGTCCGCATCGAGCCCCTGCACGGCAAACGCGGTGAACGCCTCGTCGAACCGCCAGACATGGCGCACCGCCGCGAGCCGGCCCGCCGCGTCGAACACGATCTCCGCGCGGGCCTCGACGAACACATGCGGATGGGCAAGGGCCTGTGTCCCAGGCACCAAGAGCGCCAACAGGGCGACAATCGCCCGGGCAAAATCCAACCTCATCGACAGCCAAGCCTCCAATGTGCGAATCCACGCAATTATCCGTGGTTCTCGCACCTCCGGTTTGTTTCGGCAATTCACGGCAACAGCAAGGCGAAGCGACAGGGCATCGCATGCAAGATCACGAATAGGGAGGATTTTCGCGAAATTCCTCCCTATGAGTATATTTCCTCCCACATTTCCTGCAAAGGTCGGCAGAAAAGAGCGATCTTCCGCCATATCGCGGGCATATTACCCTTCATAAAACGCATCGACCGACTGGCCAGTCGTCTCCACATGGCCAAGCGATACGACCGCGCTCTGGAGGAAACAGTCATGAACGCCCCGCTGTCGCGCCGGCCAACGCAAAGCGCGCCGGTTTCCCTGTTCGATCACCCCGACTTCGACGGTCATGAACAGGTGATGCACGGTTTCGACGCGGCCACCGGCCTGCGCACCGTCATCGCCATTCATGACACCCGGCTCGGGCCCGCGCTCGGCGGCTGCCGCATGTGGGCCTATGCCAATGACGCCGAGGCGGAAACCGATGCGCTGCGCCTGTCGCGCGGCATGACCTACAAGAACGCCCTCGCCGGCCTCGATCTGGGCGGTGGCAAGGCGGTGATCATCGGCGATGCGCGCACGCAGAAAACGCCGGAGCTGCTACGCGCCTTCGGCCGCCAGGTCGACCGGCTCGGCGGCCGCTACATCACCGCCGAGGATGTCGGCATGACCTGCGCCGACATGGACATCATCGCCAACGAGACCGCCCATGTGCGCGGCACCTCGGCCAACGGCTTCGGCGACCCCTCGCCCTACACCGCGCTTGGCGTCTTCACCGGCATCAAGGCGGCAGTTGCCCATCGTTTCGGCTCCGACGATCTGACGGCACGCACGGTCTGCGTCCAGGGTCTCGGTCATGTGGGCATGACGGTGGCCCGTCACCTGCATGAGGCCGGCGCCAGGCTGCTGGTGGCCGACATCCACACGCCCTCGGTGGAGAAGGCCGTGTCGGAATTCTCCGCCACGGTCGTTGCCGCCGACCGCGCCCATGCCGCCGTCGCCGATGTCTTCGCCCCTTGCGCGCTCGGTGCCGGTCTCAACGACGCCAGCATTCCCGAACTGGGCGCCCCGATTGTCGCCGGCGCCGCCAACAACCAGCTTGCCGAAGCCCGCCATGGCACCATGCTGCGCGCGCGCGGTGTGCTCTACGCCCCCGACTATGCCATCAACGCCGGCGGCGTGATCTCCATCGCCCTCGCCCGCCCGGGTGGCGACGACAGCGCGGCACGCGCCAAGGTGCTCGCCATCGGCTCAACCCTGATGGATATCTTCCAGCGCGCGGATGCGCTCGATCTGTCGACCCAGGACGTGGCCGACCAGATCGCCCGGGAACGGCTGGACGGTCGCTGAGGCGCGTCTTCACGAGGCGGCGGGGCGATCCGCCGCCTCCTCAGCAGATTTCGCCGCGCTTGCGCTTGGCGGCGAACCAGTCTGAGAGAAAATCGACAAAGGCCCGCACCTTGCCCGACAGATGGCGCCGGTGCGGGTAGACGACGTGGATCGCCTGGCCGTCGTGCTGGTGGTCGTGCAGCACCTCGACGAGATCGCCCGCCACCATGTCCCGGTGCACGAACAGATGCGGCGTGCGCAAGAACCCAAGGCCGCGCAGCGCCGCCGCCCGCGCCGCCTGGGCGCTGTTCACCTCGACCCGGCCGGAGACCGCCACGCTGATCCGCCCTGCCTCTCCCTTGAACTGCCAGTTGTTGCGGAACCGGTAGTTGCTGTCGATGATGCAGGGAAGCTCCGCCAGATCCTGCGGCTGACGCGGGACCCCGTAGCGTTCGATCACCGCCGGCGTCGCGCAGATCACACCGCGGAACGGTGCCAGTTTGCGGGCGATCAGGCTGGAGTCGGTCAATTCGCTCACCCGGATCGCCACGTCGAAGCCTTCCTCGACCAGATCGACGAACCGGTCCTCCAGCCGCAGATCGATCGAGATATCCGGCTCGGCGACCAGGAAGTCCATCACCGCCTGATTGATGAAATCATCGCCCATGGAGCGCGGCGCACTGATCCTGAGCTTGCCCCGCGCCGCCTGATGGGTGTTCTGGACCGACGCCTTGAGATCATCGATCCGGGTGAGGATATCGCTCGCCTCCTTGTAGAAGGCATGGCCAACCTCGGTCATCGAGATCTGCCGGGTGGTCCGGTTGAGCAGCCGGGCCCCCAGCTCGTCCTCCAGCTCGCCGACATATTTCGACACCAGCGCCTTGGAACGGCCCAGCTCGCGCGCGGCGGCGGAAAAACCGCCCGCATCGACCACCTTCAGGAAACAGCGCATCCTGCTCAGTGTATCCACGAATGCCTCCCCCCGATCATGACCTGTCGCCGGTAAGCACCGGTCAGCCGGCCAGCGAGATCAACCCGGCCTCGCCCTCCTCGGTGCCGAACACCAATCGCGCACCGGCGCCATCCCAGGCGAGGGTGCTGATGCCGCTGCGGCCCGGCCGGCGCAACAAGACCTCCTGCTGATCGGCGAACCGCACCGCCAGAACCATGCCGTCCTGATAGCCGATGGCGATCACCTCCTCGCCCGGATGACAGGCGACCCGTGTCACCAGCTGATCGGAGCGGGTGCCGAGCTGCAAGGGCTGCTGCCCCATCGGTCCGGTCTTGCCGAAGAACGGCCAGAGGATCGCCGCGTTGGCACCGGAGGTGGCCAGATACCGTCCGCGCGCTGACCAGTCGACGGATTTCACCTTGCCCGGATAACCGGTCATGCGCATGTCCTGACCATCCGACAGGCGCCAGCCATGCAGGGCATTTTCCGGCATGGTGGTGACCACGTATTTGCCGTCCGGCGAGAACAGGACGCGGGCATGGGCGCCCTTCCAGGCAAGCTCCTGCGCCGGCGCCTGGGTGTTCACCCAGTGAAGCGTGACCCCGTCGTAGCGGGCCACCGCCAGTCGCAACCCCTTCGGCGCGAAGGCCAACCCGCCAACCGCCCGCGCGGCCGAGAAATCGCGCAACTCGCCCGAGGCCAGCCGCACATGGGCGTTTCGCCCGGAGGCGAACCCCACCGCCCCTTGCGGCCCGGCGGCAACGATGTCGATCCACTTGCGCGGCAGTTCGGCCAGGGTTTCGACAGTGCCATCGACAGCGGTGCGCCGCACCAGGCCATCATCCCCGCCGGTGATCAGCGCCGCGCCGTCCTGGCTGCGGCAGGCGGCCAGCAAACCGCCCTGATGCACCTCGACGGACCGCTCCGCCCCGTCCGGAAAGAGACGCACCGTGCCATCGCCAAGGGCAAAGATCGGGGTGTCGCCCAGAAAACCGGCGGCAACGACGAAGCCGCCGAACTCATAAGGTGCCAGTGTCAACATCCCCGCTCAGGCCTCGCACGCCTTGAAACCGGTCGTGAGCGCCGCGAAATCGAGATCCCGGCCGATCACCACCAGCCGGCTTTCGCGCGCCTCATCCGCCTTCCAGTCGCGCTGATGATCGCCTTCCAGGATCATGTGCACCCCTTGCACCACATAGCGCTGCGGATCGTCGCGGAAGGCCATGATGCCCTTCAGCCGCAGGATGTTCGGCCCCTGCACCTGGCTGACATTGCCGATCCACTGAAAGAACACCTGCGGGTCGAGCTCGCCGGCGGTGATCGACACGCTCTTCACCGCATGGGGCGCGTCATGCGCATGAGCGTGATCATGGTCATGGTGGTGGTGCCCGTGGTCATGATCGTGCCCGTGGTCGTGGTCGCAATCGGGCCCGCATTCATGCGCATGCTCGGCCGGTTCCAGGAAATGCGGGTCGAGCGACAGCACCCGGTCCAGATCGAACGCCCCCCGGTTCAGCACTGCGTCGAGCGCGACCGAGCAGCGTTCGGTCCGGTGCAGCCGCGCATACGGGTTGATCGACTGGATCCGTGCCTCCACCGCCGCAAGCTCGGCGGCGGTGACCAGATCGGTCTTGTTGAGCAGGACCACATCGGCGAAGGCGATCTGGTCCTCGGCCTCGCTGGTGTCGGCAAGGCGCTGCAGCACATGCCGGCAATCGACCACCGCGACCACCGCATCGAGCTTGGCCTTGTCGCGCACATCGTCGTCCATGAAGAAGGTCTGCGCCACCGGTGCCGGATCGGCGACGCCGGTGGTTTCCACGACGATGGCGTCGAAGCTGCCCTTGCGCTTCATCAGGTTCTCGACGGTGCGGATCAGATCGCCGCGCACGGTGCAGCAGATGCAGCCGTTGTTCATCTCGAAGATCTCCTCGTCGGATTCCACGAGAAGATCATTGTCGATGCCGATTTCGCCGAACTCGTTGACGATCACCGCATAGCGGGTGCCGTGATTCTCGCTGAGAATGCGGTTGAGCAAGGTGGTCTTTCCGGCGCCGAGATAGCCGGTCAGCACGGTTACGGGGATCTTGCCGTCGTTTGCAGTCGTCATCGAACCTGAAGCCTTTTCGGTCAGCCGGGGCCGGCGCCGGTTCAAGACGAACCGCACCGGGAAGAGATCTTGTGCCGCACTATAGCGTTTTGCCGGCCATGGCAAAGGGGCGCGTGGGTGTCGCCGCGCCGCGCGGCCTACAGCAGGAAGGGATAGCCCCCTTCATGCCGTAGAAGGGCGATCTTGGTGTCGGTCCCGCCGTCGCCCGAGTAGCCGCCAAGGCCGTTTGCCGACAGCACCCGGTGGCAGGGGATGATGATCGGGATGGGGTTGGCGCCACAGGCGCGCCCGACCGGCTGGCCGTAGCTGCCAAGGTCCCGGGCGATCTCGCCATAGCTGCGGGTCTCCCCATAGGGAATCGCCAGCATGGCCGCATGCACCTGTTGCTGGAACGCGCCGCCCGCTGGCGCCAGCGGCAGATCGAACACCGTCAGCGTGCCGGCGAAATAGCGCTCCAGCTGCGCCAGCGCCGCATCGAGCACCGGCGAGGAGCCAGCCTCCCCGGTCCGCTCCCAGCCGAGCCGGACGATGGCCCCGTCCCGCGCCTCGACCTCCAGCAAACCGACCGATGTCTCAAGATGGGCAAGGGGCATGGCATCCTCGTTCCGCCGCCGGGCGCGGCCAGCATAGGCCCCACCTGGACCGCCTGTCGATTGCCAGGTGCTTTCCTTCCGCCGCCCGGCACCGTAACAAGAAGCAAGAGGGCCGCACAGCGCGAAAGGCCGCCAAGGGAGGGGAACGGATGCTCACGACCATCGAAGGGTTCGACAGGATTGGCGAGGAAAACGCCTTCGCCGTGCTGGCCCGGGCGACCCGGCTGGCCGATGAGGGCCGCGACATCATCAATCTCGGCATCGGCCAGCCCGATTTCCGCACGCCCGAGCACATTGTCGAAGCCGCCATCAAGGCGCTGCGCGACGGTCATCACGGCTATACCCCGGCCACCGGCATCCTGCCGCTGCGCGAGGCGGTGGCCGCCGATGTCGCGCGGCGCACCGGCGCCGAGGCATCGCCTGAAAACATCATGATCGTGCCCGGCGGCAAGGTCACCATGTTCATGGCGATCCTGATGTTCGGCGCCCCGGGCGTCGATATCCTCTACCCCGACCCGGGCTTTCCTATCTACCGCTCGATGATCGAGTTCACCGGCGCCCGGCCCGTGCCGGTGCCGATCCGCGAGAGCAACGACTTTGCCTTTTCCGCCGAGGAAACCCTTGAGCTGCTGACGCCGCAAACACGGCTTCTGATCCTCAATTCGCCGGCCAACCCGACCGGCGGCGTCACCCCGCGCGCCGAGATCGAGAAGCTCGTCGCCGGCCTTGCCGACCGGCCGGACATCGCCATTCTCTCCGATGAGATCTACGGTCAGATGACCTATGACGGGGCGGAACACTGCTCGCTGATGGGTTTTGAGGCCCTGCGCGACCGGCTGATCCTGCTCGATGGCTGGTCCAAGACCTATGCCATGACCGGCTGGCGCCTGGGCTACGCGGTCTGGCCGGACCAGTTGATCGACAAGGCGCGCAAGCTGGCGGTCAATGCCTGGTCCTGCGTCAACGCGCCGGCGCAATTCGCCGGTCTGGCCGCACTGACCGGACCGCAAGACGCGGTCGCCGACATGATGCACGAATTCGATATGCGGCGGAAACTGGTGGTCGATGGGCTGAACGCCCTGCCCGGGGTCAGCGCCCGCACGCCGATGGGCGCGTTCTATGCCTTCCCGAACATTTCAGCGACCGGCTGGCAGGCAAAGCCCCTGGCCGGCGCCTTGCTGGAAGACGCCGGTGTGGCGGTGATCGGCGGCCCGGATTTCGGCACGCTCGGCGAGGGGTATATTCGCCTGTCCTACGCCAATTCGGCGGAGAACATCGCCCGGGCGCTCACGCGGATGAAGCTGTTTCTTGAAGAGAACCAGGGCACCGCGGCCGCCGCCGGCCGATAGCTGGCATCAGCCACGAGGAGGAGGCCGGCTCCGGCCGGCCCACCTGCAACGAATGTCCTGAAGATCCGCGTCAGCGCACGGTCGGGATCAGCGCGGAGACGGCGACGGTGGTCTCCGGGATCAGCGTCAGGAACACACCGGACGGCTCCACCGAGACGAGCCCCTCGCTTTCGCCCACGTCGAACGCCGCCAGCATCGCGCCCGTGTCATCAACAAGGGCAAGGCCGCCCTCGCGCATCGCCACCCAACCAGCGACATCCTGCGCTCCGGAAAACAGCGCCTGGCAATCGTCCGCCCGTGCGGTGAATACCCCGGCAGGACCGGCAACCGCAGCCGGCCGCGCGCCCAGAACCAGCGTACAATTGGCGCCGGACATCTCGTCGACCAGTTGCCAGTTGCCGGAGACCGTGCGTGCCAATTGCTCGGCCCCGGTGATGCCGGTTCCGAAAAACAACAGTGCGAACAGCGCCCAGGACACCAGGACGCCGATCTGATTGAACTGCTTGCCCATGATCTCGCTCCTTGCTCGGCCGGCGATCTGCCGGCACATGGGAGCCTGGCGGCCCGGCTTCCGGTCGAAGGACGCGCGGGCGTCATCGCCGCGCGCCGCGAAATATCGCCGGAAGTCCTCAGAACAAGCCGCCTGCCTGATGCCAGTATGCGAAAAGGGCGTTAACGCATCGTTAAGGATAAAAATTCGTTAAGATGGCCCTGTAACGGTTACAGGTGTCTGCGGTACTGGGGTCTCGGGCACCGGCGTCAGGGGGCGGCCTTCGCCGAACCAGCTCGCCAGATTGTCGACCACCAGCTGCCCCATCCCGTCGCGGGTGTGTTGCGAGGCCGACCCCACATGCGGCAGCAGCACCACATTGTCCATGTCGATCAGCGCCTGCGGCACCCTTGGCTCATGCTCGAACACATCGAGCCCGGCGGCCAGGATCGTGCCTGCCTTCAGCGCCTCGATCAGCGCCGCCTCGTCGATCACCGTGCCCCGGCCGATGTTGATCACAATCCCCTCTGGGCCCAGCGCCTTGAGGATCTTCGCATCGATCAGATGCCGGGTTTCCGCCCCGCCCGGCGCCACCACCATCAACGTGTCGCAGGCCCCCGCCAGCCCCTCCAGCGTCTCGAAATAGGGATAGGCCACATCCTCCTGCCGGTGGCGGCCGTGATACATCACTGTCAAGCCGAAGGCCTCGGCCCGCCGGGCGATCGCCTTGCCGATCCGGCCAAGACCGAGGATGCCGAGCGTGCGCCCGCGCAAGGTGGTCCGGGTCAGCGGATAGGCCCCATCCCGCGCCCAGCGTCCGGCCCGCAGCCAGCGTTCCGAGGCGGACAACTCCCGCGCGGTCATCAAAAGAAGACCCAGCGCGGTATCGGCCACCTCCTCCGTCAAGACATCCGGCGTGTTGGTGACGACAATGCCGCCCTCGGCGCAACAGGCAACGTCAACGGAATCGTAGCCGACGCCGAAATTGGCGACGATCTCCAGCGCCGGCAGCCGCTGCAGCAGCTCCGGGCCGACCGGCGCATGCGCCCCGGAGGCGACACCGCGCACCCGCGACAAGGCCACATCGCTGGTATCCGCGCCCGTCACCAGCGTGAATCGCTCCCGTAGCTGCCGCTCCACCAGCGCCGGCATGCGGCCCACCATCAGGATCTCCACCGCCGACATCACGCCATCTCCCTCACTGTCCATCTTGTCCGCTGTCTCCCATCCCCGCAGCCCGGCCCGATCACCCCGGCGCGCCCGCGCTCTTCAGGGGCGGCGGCGAACTTTCGCGGATCCTCAGTTCCGGCGCGATCAGAAGCCGCGCCGCGCCCACCTTCTCCCCGGCGATCTGCCGCAGGATAAGATCCGCCGCCCGGCGCCCGATCTCGTCCGGGCAGTTCCACACGGAGGTCAGCGCCGGCGTGCGGGTTGCCGCCCCGTCCGTGTCGTCATAGCCGACGATCGCCATGTCCCGCCCCGGCTCGACGCCGGCCCGGCGCAGCGCCGACAGCATGCCGAGCGCCAACAGGTCGTTGAAGCCGAACACCGCCGTGGGCCGGGGCCGAGCGGCCAGCAGGCGCGGCACCGCATCACGGCCATCGGACTGGGTCATCAGTTCCGGCAGATCGAGCTGCGCCGCAGGATCGATCCCCGCCGCTTCCAGTGCCTGCCGCCAGCCGAGATTGCGGTCGCGACCGGCCGAACTTTGCCGCCGCCCGCCGACCATGGCGATATGGCGATGGCCACGGGCAATCAGGTGTTCGGTCAGGGCCCGGGCACCGGCCACATCGTCGCCGCGCACCACCGGCACCTCGGCGCCTTCCACATCGCGGCAGATCAGCGTGACCGGAATGCCGGACCGGGCGATGGCGTTGATTTCCTCCGCCGTGGTTCCGACCGAGGCGCACAGCACCAACCCGTCGATCCGGTGCTGCAACAGGCTGTCGACGAAATTGCGCTGGCGGGTCGCGTCGTCCCGATGATTGCAGATCAGCACCACCTGATGTTCCCGCTCCAGCTCGTCTTCCAGCGCGCGGAACACCTCGGCGAAATAGGGGTTGAGAATATCGTGGACGGCAATGCCGATCATGTTGGACCGCGCCGTGCGCAACGCCGCCGCCGACCGGTTGTAGATGTAACCGACCTCGATTGCGTGGCGCTTGATCCGCTTGCGCGTTTCCCCGGCAACCAGCGGCGAATCCCGCAAGGCGAGCGACACGGTCGCGGTCGAGACATCGAGTTCGGCGGCAAGATCGCCAAGGGTCAGTCGGCGCGCGCGCCGCTTGCGGTCCGCCTCCCGGGCGGTCCCTTCAGACATCGGCGGTGTCTTCCTGCTCACGCTGCGACCTCTCGCTGACAACACCTGAACGGTCGCGTGAAACAGCGGCTGGAACAGGCGCCGCCCACCATACCGCCCCCGATGTGGGCTGGCGACCGTTTCATGTCCCCGTCCGCCCGGAGGTCTCCGCATCCGGTTCCGCGCCGCCCACCCGGCGTTCGCGATAAAGAATGTAGAGGCCGGAGGCAATCACCACCGAGGCCCCGATCACCGTCCAGGCACCGGGCACATCGGCGAAGATCAGATACCCCAGCGCGACCATCCACAGGATCTGGACATACATGAACGGGGCCAGCACCGGCGCCGGGGCCAGCACATGGGCGCGGATCAGCGCGAAATGACCGATGCAGCCCAGGGCTCCCGTCGACAGCAACAACAGCCAGGTTGTCAGGTCGGGCGGGGCCACCCAGACATCGATCGCAACCGGCGAGATCGCCAGGCTCGCCACCACGGCGGAGATCAGCAACATGCCGACGGGCGAATCGGTCTGCGCCAGCATCCGTGTGGTCAGGGCATAAAGCGCGTAGCAGACCATCGAACCGACCGACAGCAGCGCGGCCCAATGCATCCCGCCGAAGCCGGGCCGGGTCACGATCAGGACGCCGATGAAGCCGACGATGATCGCCAGCCAACGCCGCAACCCCGCCCATTCGTTGAGCAGCGGCCCGGCCAGTGCCGTGACGACGAAGGGCGCGGCGAACATGATCGAGATCGTTTCCGCAAGCTGCAGATAGCGGACAGCGATAAAGTTGAACACCGTCGTCCCAAGCAGCAACAGCGACCGCAGGATCTGCAAGCCCCAACGACGACTTTGCAGCAGCCGCGGTGTCCGCCAGATGCGAAACAACAGCGCCGCATAGACCACATGGGTGGTGAACCGGGTCCAGACGATCTGTTCCGCCGGCAGGGTCGCGCCCAGGTACTTGGCCGTCGCATCGAGCACGGACAAACAGAAGAAGGCAAAGGAAATCAACGCGATCCCGAGCAACCGCTCGCGCACTTCAGGTGTTCCTGCCGCGGGATCGCGACGCAAGAAACGGGTATTCATGGCAGGTCACCATCTTGGCAGGGCAGAGCTGGCCAGCCCAGGGGGCAGGCGGAGAGGTTCTTGAGGCGCGAATTGCGCGAACACGCCCCTCTTACCCCTTTCTTGCGGGAAAGTCGCTTGCCGTCATCAAACTGATCGGCAAAGCCTTTATGCGCGCAAGTTTGAACAGCCCCACGAGAGTGACCACCAGATGACCGGGAACCCAGAGATGCAACACGCCGGCAAGACACAGGCCCTCGGCCCGTTGGCGCGGCGTGCGCTGCGCATCGGTCTTCTGTCCTTTGGCGGCCCAGCGGCGCAGATCGCTCTGTTGCACCGGGAATACGTGGCCGACAGCAAGGCCGTCTCGGAAGAGCGTTTCCTGAACGCGCTCAATGTCTGCATGATCCTGCCCGGCCCCGAAGCGCAGCAACTTGCCACCTATTGCGGCTGGATCGTCGCCGGCACCCGCGGGGCCATCATCTCCGGCCTGTTGTTCATCCTGCCCGGCGCACTGGCCATGCTGGCCCTTTCGGCGCTCTACGTCACCCATGGCGAAACCCCGGTGGTGGAGAGCCTGTTTTTCGGCATCAAGGCCGGCGTTCTCGCCATCGTCCTGCAAGCGCTCCTGCGCCTCGCGGGCCGCGCCCTCATCACCGCCAGTGCCTGGGGGATCGCGCTTTGTGCCTTCCTCGCCCTTTACCTCTTCGCCCTGCCGTTTCCGCTGGTGATCGCCGCCGCCGCGCTGGCCGGCACCCTGTTCGGTCGCGGCCGTCGCCGGTCCGCTCCCGCCGCCCCGCAAGAAACCCCACCGGCGGCCGCAGTGCCTGGCTGGCGGCAGACAGCAGCCCGGCTGGCGATCGGCCTTGGCCTCTGGGGTGCCCCGGCCGGTCTCGTCCTGCTGCTCTTGCCCGAGCATATCCTGCTCGACATCGCCGGCTTCTTCTCGCTGATGGCGGTGGTCAGCTTCGGCGGCGCCTATGCGCTGCTCAGCTACATGGCCCAGGTGGCGGTCGAGACCCATGGCTGGCTCAGCGCCGGCCAAATGCTCGACGGTCTCGGCCTTGCCGAAACCACGCCGGGTCCGCTGATCCTTGTGACCCAGTTCGTCGGCTTCCTCGGCGGCTATGGTCAGCCGGCACCGTTCCCGCCGGCCATCGGCGGCGTCCTCGGCGCCATGATGACCACCTGGGTCACCTTCGCCCCCAGTTTCCTGGCGATCCTCGTCGGCGCCCCCTACATGGAACGGCTGCGCAGCATCGCCTGGCTGTCGGATGCCCTGTCCGGCATCACCGCCGCAGTGGTCGGCACCATCCTCAACCTGTCCCTGTGGTTCGCGATCAACGTGCTCTTCACGCAAACCATCCCCATCGACAGCGGATGGCTCGACACATCCCTGCCCGTTCCCGCCAGCCTCGACCCGTTGGCCGCAATACTGGCGCTGCTCGCCGGCTGTCTGTTGTTCCTGCTGAAACGCGGTGTCGCGGAGGTGGTCATCCTTGCCGCGCTGGCCGGCATCGCCGCCCGTGCCGCCGGCCTCGGCTAGATCTTCGGCTCAAGAGACAGGCACGAGCCGGAACAACAAGAGCCCGGCGCGTCCGCCAGGCCCCTTACGTCGCGAACGCCCCCCTCAACTCAACTGGCGACGGGGGGCTCTTCCAGATCCTCGATCTCCGGATCCTCGCCAACGCGCGCGCCCAGATTGCGCTCCACCTGCCGCAAGAGCTTGCGCAGCTTCTTGCGGTCCTTGTCATCGAGCCCGACCAGCGCTTCCCGCTCCAGCCGCTTCCATGACTTGTCGATGATCTCGACCCGTGCCCGCCCCTCTTCGGTGAGGAACACCCGGGAGAGCCGCCCGTCGGTCTCGGAGGCGGCCCGGCGCAACAACCCTTGCGCCGAAAGCCGGGTCACCATCTTGGTCACCGTGGGCGGCTGGACGCAGAGAACCGCCGCGAGCTGACTCATGGTCTGCCCGTCATTGTCGGACAGAATCTTGAGAACCGCTTCCTGCCCCGGGTGCAAGCCGATCCGGGCAAGGTGGGTGCCAGCGCGCGAACGATGGGCCTTGGCGGTTTGCGCCAGACGAAACGTCACGCTTTTCTTGTAATTGAACGCCATGGTGCACTTTCTAATGCCGGCAAATGAACCCTTTGTGACATAGCCACCGGATCGGGCAGCACCCGCGAAAGCGCTCATGCCGCCAGAGACCATAAATGTGCCCTGTTCATTCTTACGAGGCAAAACACTTTACCGGGATGGCGCTGCTTTTCCGCCAGAGTCTGGATCCTAGAACTTGCCGAGCTGTCGTTCGACGGCTTTCAAGAAACGAACCCGGCTATCCTGG
This sequence comes from Stappia indica, assembly GCF_020177335.1. Lineage (GTDB taxonomy): Bacteria > Pseudomonadota > Alphaproteobacteria > Rhizobiales > Stappiaceae > Stappia > Stappia indica_B. Next base: position 283,859 of record NZ_JAIVMG010000004.1, read on the forward strand.
GTGGAGCTGTCCATGTTGTAGTGCGCCAGATAGCATGTCTTGCAGCGCGGCGCGCACAGGGCGCGAATGCCGCGCAGGATGGTCCTGCGGCCAGGCTGCCCCATCAGCCAGGACACCAGCCACGACGCCCCGCAAGTGGTGACCACAGCGATCTTGCAGATGTGCTGCATTCTCGGCTGCATCCCGCGCGCCGCAGTCGGAACATCGAAGGTGACATGCGGCACCCAGACCCGGTCGAGATACCCTTTCAGCATCGCCGGAAGGCCGAACCACCAGGTCGGATAGACGAACACCAGCGCCTCGGCCCAGAGGATGTCCTCCACATGGCGCTCCACTGGTGTGCGGTTGACCTCCTCGTCGTGATACCGCCGCCATTCCGGCTCCGACATCACCGGGTCGAAGCCCTCGCGGTAGAGGTCTGTGACGCGCAGCTCATGCCCGCCGCGCTCCAGCGCATCCCGCGCCGCCGCGCATAGCGCCGCGCCAAAACTTTCCCCGCACGGATGACAATGGATCAGCAGAACCCGCATCAAGACGTCCTCGTCGCACCCGGAGGCCGCCCGGGCGGGCGCCCCTCTCCCGCACCGGCTGCGGGCCCCCACCGGCCCGCCCTCCGGCGAAAATGCCTGGCCGCCTACCTGGCCAGGCCGGGAAACAGGTAAGTCTGGTCGCTGCTGAAGTCGAAATCAGGATTTTCCCAGGCAATCATCTTGCCCGGATTGAGCAGCCCCTTCGGATCGGCCTCTTTCTTGAAGGCCAGTTGCACCGCATCCGTCTGTTTCATGCCGCCCTCTTCCAGCGTGTAGCAGTGCGGGTTGAACACCGGACAGCCCCGGTCCTCGTGAATGCGGATGATCTCCTCAAGCCTGTCCTCGGAGGAATACCGGATGATCGGCAGGCCGAAACAGGTGTTCCGGCCGTCGAAGCGCACGAATTCCAGATGCGCGGGCGCCTCGTCGCCAAGGAGATCGGCCAGATGCACCGCCTTTTCCACATGGTCGGGGAACGGGTAGAGCACCTGCAAGTAGGTGATCGTCGGGTCGACCCGCAAGCCGCGCAAGGTGGTGTGGTTCCACGCCAGCTCATACACCGGCGGCAGCCCCTGCTTGTCCTCGTCGCTGGCAAGGTCCGAACGATAAAGGATCTCCACGCCGCCGAACCGGCTGGTGAAGGCGGCAAACGCATCCATCGCGAAAGGCGCGACCATCAGCGCGCAAACCGACTGATCCCGGCGGATGAACTTCTGGTGCCGGAGGAAATAGTCATGCGGCACCGGCGCGGCGATCGGCGCGATCTCCTTCAGCAGCAACCCGTCCTGATTGGCCAGCGCATCGGCGAAACGGGCCGCCTCGGCGAAGCTGCCGAAACCGGTCAGCACATCGACCCAGTCATAGGCCGCCGTCAGCGGCATCACCACCTCGGTGATGACCCCGTTGGTGCCATAGGCATGGCTGACCTTGTGCAGATCCGCCCCGGACAGCTCCAGAATGCGCGGCTCCGCCTCCATCGTCACCACCCGCAGCCGCAGGATATTGCCGAAATCGCGCAAGCCGCCCCAGTTGATCGAACCGACACCTCCGGACCCGCCGGCGACGAAACCGCCGATGGTCGCGGTCCGATAGGTCGACGGATGCAGGCGCAGCTCCTGACCGCTCGGCCGGGCCGCGTCGTCGATCGCCGACATGATCGCCCCGGCCTCGGCCCGCACCATGCCGGTGGAGACCTCCAGCACCTTGTTCATCTCCGCCAGATTGAGCACCACACCGCCCGACAGCGGCATGGCCTGGCCGTAGTTTCCGGTGCCGGCCCCACGGGTCGTCACCGGAACATCATGGGCGTAGCAGGCACGCAGCACCCGCACCACCTCCGCCTCGTTCGTCGCGGTCACGACGATATCGGCGCACACCTCGTCGAGCTGCCGCTTCAGCACCGGCGAGTACCAGAAGAAATCGCGGCTTTTCTGTCGGACGATCTGCGGATTGTCTTCGATCGCCAGACCTTCAAGGTCCGCCTTCAGCGCGGCAAGATCATTCATCACAAACGCTCCATCAGATCATCGAGTTCACGATAGTCGGGCAAGTCCCGGTCGATGGCCCGCCCGCCGCGCAGCACTGTGCGCGGCCCGCCGGGCCGGGCAACCAGCTCGTTCCAGTTGCGGGCCCGAAACACCACCAGATCGGCCCGCCCGCCCGGGTCGAGACGGCCATGGGCGGCATCGCCGAGCATCCGTGCCGGCGCCTGCGTGACCACGTCGATCCAGTCCCCCACCGGATGATCGAGATGGAGGATGCGGGTCGCCTGGGAAAACAGCTCCACCATGTCGAGATCGCCATAGGCATAGAACGGATCGCGGGTGTTGTCGGAGGCAACCGCCACCGGAATGCCCCGCGCCTTCATCTCATGCAGCAGGGTGACACCGCGCCAGCGCGGCGTACGCCCGGCCTTCCGGTCCATCAGATACATATTGCACATCGGCAGGCTGACAACGCCGAGACCGGTGCGCGCGACCAGATCCAGCGTCCTGTCGACCTCATCCGCGTCCTGCCGCGCCAGCGAACAGCAATGACCGCAGACAATGCGTCCCTCGAACCGGTTGCGCAGCGCCGCTTCGGCGATCAGCCGCAGTGACCGCGCGCCCGGATCCGCCGTCTCGTCCACGTGGAAATCGAGATCGAGCCCGCGCTCCGCCGCAGCCTGGAACAGGCTGTCCAGATGCCCTTCCAGCCCGTCGATCATGTAGGTCACGGCCCCAAGCACACCGCCCGCCTCCGCCACCCGGTCGGCGATACGCGGCAGGAAGCCGGGCGTGTTCAAAAGATCCACCCCATAAAGCGCCGCCCCCTGCAGCTCGATGCGGTCGGCCCAGTCCCGGCGCAGCTCGCGAAACACCGGCCAGGTGATCGCGTCCTGCGGCGACATGCTGTCGAGATGAGTGCGGATCATCACCGTGCCATGGGCATGGGCACAGCGCAGGGCAAAGTCCATCCGGCGGCGCAGATCCTCCGCCGACCAATGGGCGGCCCGGTCCGTGTCCACGGCGGCGAGTGCCCCGTCAAAGGTCCCGTCCGGATTGGGCTTGCGCGGCCAGATGTGCCCCTTGTCGAGATGGGTATGCATGTCGATGAACCCGGGCAGCACCAGCCCGCCATCGAGCTCACTTTTCGGCAGCCCCTGGCCGCGCAGGACACCGCAGGGCGACACCGCCGCGATCCCGCCATTCTCGATCAGGATATCCGCCCGCCCCAGACCATCGCCCGCATGGTCCAGCCCGCCGGCTGTCAAGCTGCCGGGAAGGGTCGCATTGACGAGCAGGTAACGCTCCTGCCCAGGCGGGGAAATTGCTTCAACCATCGCGTTTCACCGCACTTTCATGCCAATTGCGCAACAGGAGATGGGTCACCAGGCTCAGCACGGCGAAGATAATGATGCCCGTCAGCGAGATCAGCAGGATCGCGGCAAACATGCGCGGGATGTTGAGCCGGTAGCTGGCCTCCAGGATCTTGAACGCAAGGCCGGAGCCGACGCCGCCGGTGCCGGCGACGAACTCGGCGACGATCGCGCCGATCAGCGACAGGCCGCCGGCGATCCGCAGCCCGCCGAGAAAATAGGGCAGCGCCGCCGGCAGCCGCAGATAGCGCAGGGTCTGCCAGCGGGTCGCACCATAGAGCTGGAACAGGTTGCGCAGATTGTGATCGGCGGAATTCAGCCCCAATGTGGTGTTCGACAGGATCGGGAAGAAGGCGACGATCCAGGCGCAGATCAACAGCCCGACGATCTTCGAGGGCACATAGATGAAGATCAGCGGCGCGATGACGATCACCGGTGTCACCTGCAGGATCACCGCATAGGGGAAGAACGACATCTCCACCCATTTCGACTGGGCGAACAAAACCGCCAGGCCAACCCCGCCGATGGTGGCGACCACCAGCGCGCCGAGGGTGATCTGCAACGTGACCAGCAGCGCCGGCCAGAGCATCGGCCAGTCGCGCACCAGTGCATCGACCACCCGGTCCGGACCGGGCAGGATGTAATGCGGCACCTTGTAGGCCACCACATACCATTGCCACAGGGCGATGGTCGCGGCCATCACCACCACCGGCAACAGCCATCGGGCCCACCGTTCGACCCTTGCGCGGCGGGCCTTGCGGCGTTCGGCGACATCGAGCCCGGGCGCCGGCCCGGACAGGCCGGTCAGATCGGCGCTGCTCACTCTGCCCTCTCCTCTTCGTTCAAGGTCGCCTGCAGCGCCTCCGACGCCTGCCGGCAATAGTCGCTGTAAAGATGCGAGGTGCGGAATTCCTCGGTGCGCGGATAGGGCGCATCGACGGCAAGATCCGCCACCACCCGCCCCGGCCGGGCCGCCATGACGACAATCCGGTTCGACAGGTAGACACTCTCGAAAACCGAATGGGTGACGAAGATCACCGTCCAGTCGAGGGTTTCCCAAAGCCGCAGGATGTCGTTGTTGAGCTTGAACCGGGTGATCTCGTCGAGCGCGGCGAAAGGTTCGTCCATCAGCAGCAGCTTGGGCCGTGTCACCAGCGCCCGGGCAATCGACACCCGCATCTTCATCCCGCCCGACAATTCGCGCGGGTAGCTGTCGGCAAAGCCGGCAAGCCCGACCATGTCGAGGGCGTCCATCACCTCGTCGCGCGCCGCCGCCACCGAGCGCCCCTTCAGCCGCAGCGGCAGGTGCACATTGGCGAAGACACTGGCCCAGGGCATCAGTGTCGGCTCCTGAAAGACGAAGCCGAGCTCGTGATCGCCCTGGCCCGGCGCCTCGCCCGGCCAGACGATCCGCCCGTTGGTCGGGCTCGACAGGCCGGCGATGAGGCGCAGCGCCGTCGACTTGCCGCAGCCCGAGGGCCCGAGCAGGCTGACAAACTCTCCCGCGCCGATGTCGAGAGACAGGTTCCTCAGCGCGACCGTAGCGTTGGAGAAGCTCTTGGTGATGCCCTGCAGGGAAACGATCGGCGGGGTTTCGGACAGCGGCCGCGATGCCATGCCTCGCGGCGCGCCGTCACTGGATGCCGCACTCACGCCGGCATCTCCGTCTGTTGCTCTATCATGTCGGATCGATTGCCTGAACTTGCGGGATCACTTGCCGGTGAGCTTCTTTTTCAGATCGAGCCCGACACCCTTGTTGACGAATTCCAGCGTGTAGGTCGAGGTGATGTCGAGTCCCTCCTCGACAACCCCGGCCCGCACCATCTTGGCGTAGAAATCGGCGTTGCGGCCATCGGTCATGGCGCCGATGCCGAGCGTCAGGCTGTCGCCGGAATCGACGATCCCGTATTCCTTCATCCGTTCGACGGAAAAGGCGATCTGCTCCGCCGCCATCTCCGGATTGGCTTCCTGGATCAGCTTGTTGGCCGCTGAGTTGTCGCCATAGAGGTAGGTGTACCAACCAAGCGCCGAACCATCGACGAAGCACTGCACCACGTCCTTCCGGTTCTCCACGGTCGAGGCCATGGTCTCGATGGTCGTGGCATAGGTGCTGAACCCGTGATCGGCGATCAGGAAGACGTCCGGCATGACCCCGCTTGCCTTCTGGATGGCATAGGGCTCCGCCGTCGCATAGCCTTGCTGGCCAGCACTCGGATCGGCGAGGAAGGGCGCCGGATTGAACGTGTAGGGCCGGCGCTGCTCGACGGTGAAGCCGAACTCGGAAATCATCCACTGGTAGTAGGAGGCAAAGCCATTGTCGCCGATCAGGAGCGGCGCCTTGCCGGCCATCGCCTCCCAGCTTGGATATTTGCCCGGATGGGTGAGGATCACCTGCGGTTCCTTCTGGAACAGCGCGCTGACCACCACCACCGGGATGTCCTCGCGCTTGGCATAGAACACCTGCAGCATGTTGCCGCCCATGTGGAAATCCAGCTTGCCGGCCAGGAGCAGAGCCCGGTTGTTGACCTGCGGTCCGCCCGGAACAATGGAGACATCGAGACCGCAGGCCGCATAGGTACCATCCGCCACCGCCTGATAGAACCCGCCATGCTCGGCCTGGGCGAGCCAGTTGGTGCCGAAACTGACCTTCTCCAGAGCCTGGGCGCCGCTCGTCCCGCCAAGACCGGCCACGGCGGCGAACACCGCCGCAACGGTCGCCTTCCGCCCGATTTCCAACATCCTGTGCATGTCGCTGTCCGCCTCCGATTGTCCCCGTGCCGCCCGTGACCATCCTCGCGGTCGCAGTCTCTTGCCGCTCCCGCGCCCCAAGGGGCGCGACGGGGCCGCAAGGGAGCCCCGGCACTTGTTTCATTTTCCGGTATCAGCAAGTCACGTGCCAGCCAGCGAGGGGGCGTCAATTCTTTCCGGCGTGCCCCAAAGCCTGACCGGCCCGTGTATTTCTCCTCCCCCTCCCGCGTTCCTCGAAGGAAGCCTACCCCAGCTTGATCGCACAAAAAAGCGGCAACCACGGCACAAGACGCAGACAATGCGCATCCGCCCGATGGGGTCTTGCGAACACTGCTGTTTCCCGCTGGAATGGTGCCTTCCGAAAGACCTCCCGCAAATGGAGCCGCCATGACCAAGGCCTTGACGCCCACCAGCATCCGCGCGCCCTTCGCCTGCTACAGCCACGGCATCGAGGTCCCGCCCGGAGCCCGGCTGGTGCTGTGCTCCGGACAGCTCGGCATCGCCGCCGACGATCATGTTCCGGCCGATGTGGAAGGTCAGACCCGCCTGTGCTTTGAAAACATCGGCGCGATCCTCAAGGAGGCGGGGCTGGGCTACGACAACATCGTGCGCATCAATGCCTTCGTCACCGGCCGCGAACACCTGCCCGGCTACATGAAGGTGCGCGACGCCTTCATCGGCTCGCCGCCGCCGGCCTCCACGCTGATGATCGTCTCCGGCTTCGCCCGGCCGGAATTCGTCGTTGAGGTCGAGGTCATCGCCGCCGGCTGAGCGACGCGGGGTCACGCTCGCAGCCATTGCGACGACGGCCGGGCCTCTGCTACTTTTCTTGATGGCGGGTCGGCCGGACGGCAGTTGCCGTACCGGGCCACCGCCGGACCCCACTTCGATTTCCCTGTGCGGAACTCGGGCGGCCAGGTTCTTCACCGAAGGCCGCTATCCAAGCCTGCAGGTCGACACGACAACAGGAAGGATATCCATGCGCCAATGGATCAAGAACCCGCTCGCCATTCTTGCCCCGGAGGCTGAAGGCGGCGTCGTCATCGAGGACGGCCGCATCGCCGAATGTGTCGCCGCCGGTCAGCAGCCATCGCAGCCGGTCGATCGCACCTTCGATGCCTCCCGCCACGTGGTGATCCCGGGGCTGATCAACACCCATCACCATTTCTTCCAAACCCTGACCCGCGCCCATCCCGCCGCCATCAACAAGGAGCTGTTTCCCTGGCTGACCGCGCTCTACCCGATCTGGGCGCGCAACGTCACCCCGGAGACCTTCCGTATGGGCACGCGGCTGGCGCTCACAGAACTGATGATGTCCGGCTGCACCGCCGCCTCCGACCATCACTATCTGTTTCCCGCCGGCCTGGAAGACGCCATCGACATTCAGGTGGAGGAGGCCACCCGGCTCGGCATCCGCATGACCGTCACCCGCGGCTCGATGAACCTCAGCCAGAAGGACGGCGGTCTGCCGCCCGATACGGTGGTGCAGGACGAGGACACCATCCTCGCCGATTGCGAGCGGGTGCTGGCGCGCTACCACGACCGGTCCGAAGGCTCGCGCATCCAGGTGGCGCTCGCCCCTTGCGCCCCCTTCACCGTGACCAAGCGGCTCATGCGCGAAAGCGTTGCCCTGGCCGAGCGGTTCGACTGCCGCCTGCACACCCATCTCGGCGAGACCATCGACGAGGACGACTACTGCCTGCACCACTTCCAGTGCCGTCCGGTCGACTATCTGGAGGAATGCGGCTGGCTCAACGACCGGGTCTGGCTCGCCCATGGCATCCATTTCAACGATGACGAGATCAAGCGGCTGGGCCATGCCTGTGTCGGCGTCTGCCACTGCCCGACCTCCAACATGACGCTGGCCTCCGGTCAGTGCCGCACCAAGGAGCTGGAGGCGGCCGGCTGCCCTGTCGGCCTCGGTGTCGACGGCTCGGCCTCCAATGACAATTCCAATCTGATGGAGAGCCTGCGCCACGCCCTGATGCTGAACCGACTGACCTATGACGCAGCCAGCGTCACCCATCACGACACCTACCGCTGGGCGACGGAAGGCTCCGCCCGTTGCCTCGGACGCGAGGACATCGGCGCCATCAAACCCGGCAGGCAGGCCGATCTTGCGTTCTATACCCTGGACGAGTTGCGCTTTTCCGGCGCCGGCGATCCGCTCGCCGCCCTTGTCCTGTGCGGCGCCCACACCGCCGACCGGGTGATGATCGCCGGCGACTGGACGGTGGAGGACGGACGTCCGGTGCATCTCGATATCGACCGGCTGCGGGCCGAGCATGGCGCCGCAGCGCGCCGGTTCCTGGAGAGCTTCTGACCGCCCCCGGCCCGTCCGGCCCTGCCGGATTTCAAGCCCTGTCGCTGCGCAGCGACGGGGCCAGCACCGTCACCATCAAAGCCATCACCGCCAGGAAGACGAACCCGGCGGTGAGCGACAGCCCCTCGGCAATGGCGCCGACGAGCGGCGGGCCGAGCAACAGGCTGCCGTAGCCAAGGGTCGAGACACTGGCGAGCCCCGCCCCCGGCGAGATCACCGGATCGCTCGCCGCGCGGGAATAGACCAGCGGCGCCAAGGGCGCCATTCCGGCCCCCGTCAGCGCAAATCCGGCCCAGGCCACCACCACATTGGGCGCCAGCACCACCGTCAGGATGCCGCTCGCCGCCACGACCCCGCCGACCCGGGCGACATTGCTGGGGCCGAACCGCACCACCAGCCGATCCCCGGCGAAACGAAAGGTCACCATGAAGATGGAAAAGAAGGTGAAGCCCAGCGCCGCATAGGCCTCGCCGGCGTTCAGCACATCGACCAGGAAGATCGCCCCCCAGTCGGCAATCGCCCCCTCGCCGATCATGGCACAGAAACCGAGCATGCCGACGAGGATCAGGCTGCCGCGCGGAAGGGCGATCAACGGGCTCTTCTGACCGCGCCCGGTAATGCCCTGCCAGGGGATCGCCGACAGCCACAGCGCCGGAATGGCGGTCAACAGCGCAAACAACGAGAAATGGGTGGCAACGGAAAGGCCATTCAGGATCGCCAGCGCGCCGATGCCCGCGCCGCACCCGGCGCCAACGCTCCACATGGCGTGGAACGACACCATGATCGACCGTCCGCGTGCCCGCTCCACCTCCGCGCCGAAGGCATTCATCGCCACATCCATGCCGCCGTGACAGGCACCGAGGAAAAACAGCAACGGTGCCAGATGCCAAGGCTCGGAGGCCAGCGCGACCATCGCCAGCGCCGGACCATGGGCAATGGCGACCAGCCGCGAGGTGCGCGCCGCGCCGATCTCATCCGCCAGCCGGCCGGCGAGCGGAAACGACAGGATCGCCCCGAGCGCCATGCACAAGAGGTAAAGCCCCAGCTCGCCCTCACCGAGATCGAGCGCCGCCCGGACACTCGGCACCCGCGAGGCCCAGGACCCGAACAAAGCGCCATTGAAGAAGAAGAGCGCCGAAACGGCGACACGCGGTGTTCTGAGCAGCATGCTGGAAAATCCGGATGAGAAAAGACAGGCAGGACAAATGCAGCGTCCCCGAATACCCTGTCCGGCGCGGCGAGGAAATGCACCTGCCGAGAAAATTCAAACGATTTAATGTGCAAGAGCCGCTTCCCGGCGCTGCGCGTGATGCGGAATGCGCTATGGTTTGCGCCGGCCGGCGCGATCCGCGCCACAGCACGATCCGACCCGCAACAATGAGGCAGCCATGTCCGATCTCCCCCGCAGGTTCTGGCACGAGATGACGGCATTCGATTTCGCCGAAGCCGACACCTCCGACTGGATCGCGATCCTCCCGGTCGCCGCCATCGAACAACACGGCCCGCACCTGCCGGTCTTCACCGATACCTGCATCGCCGAAGGACAGATCTCACGGGTGCTGGAGCTGCTGCCGGACGATCTTCCGGCGACCTTCCTGCCCGTCCAGGCGGTCGGCAAGTCGAACGAACATATTTCCTCGCCCGGCAGCCTGACGCTGTCCTGGGACACCGCCACCCGCGCCTGGACCGAGATCGGCGAAAGCGTTTTCCGCGCCGGCATCCGCAAGATGGTGCTGATCACCTCTCACGGCGGCAATGTGCCGATCAGCGACATCGTCGCCCGGGAATTGCGGGTGAAGCACGACATGCTGGTCACCGCCACCGGCTGGTCCCGCTTCGGTCAGCCCGAGGGGCTGTTTCCGCCGAAGGAGTTCACCTACGGCATCCACGGCGGCGATATCGAGACCTCGCTGATGCTGTATCTGCGCCCGGATCTCGTCAAGATGGACAAGGCGCGCGACTTTGCCTCCACCCAGCTCGACTTCATCGAAGAGTTCAAGCATCTGCGCGGTCATGGGCCGGCCCAGTTCGGCTGGAAGGCGCAGGACCTCAATCCGGCGGGCGTCGTCGGCAACGCCGCCAATGCCAGCGCCGCGAAGGGACAGGCTTCGCTCGACCATGCCGCGCGCGGCTTCGTCGAGCTGCTGCAGGACATCCACGCCTTCGATCTTGAACGCCTCTGGCGCCCCTGACGTCCCCCTTGGAACAGCCCTCTCCCCGCCGCCTTGCGGGCGCTGCGGGGAGAGGGCGCGTCCTCACGCGCACACAGTCGCCCATTCCTCCCGGTTGAATCCGACCAGCCAGCGCCCGTCCGCATCCAGCACCGGCCGCTTGATCAAAGAGGGGTTCGCCACCAGTACCGCAATCGCCGAGGCCGCATCGGTCACACCGGCGCGTGTCTCCTCCGGCAGCTTGCGCCACGTGGTACCGCGCCGGTTGACGAGCTCCTCCCAGCCCAACTCCTGCACGAAACGCGCAAGCAAATCAGCGTCCAGACCGGCTTTCCGGTAGTCATGAAACACATGATCGACACCATTTTCTGCTAGGAACGAACGCGCCTTCTTCATGGTATCGCAGTTGGAGATCCCGTAGATCGTGACAGTCATCGTCTCTCCCTGAATGTCGGAACGTTTGTGGCATTTGACCGTGCCCCATCTCTTGCGCACATCATAGGGACGACAACACAAGGCGAATGGCAATGGTCGAAACGCGTGGAACCACAGGTACGGCGAGCGCCGCTGCGTTTCGGCAGCGCCTGCGTCTGGTGAGCGGCCTGACCCTCCTGACCTTCGCCTTCACCCATTTCCTCAATCACATGCTCGGGCTCTGGTCGCTTGAGGCGATGGAGGCCGGGCGCGAGCTGTTCCTGGCCGTCTGGCGCAACCCGCTGGGCGAGCTCCTGCTCGTGACCGCGATTCTCACCCATGTCGCCCTCGCCCTGTGGAAGACCGCGCGGCGGCGCACCTGGCGCATGCCGGTCTGGCAATGGATCCAGTTGCTGCTCGGTCTGGCCATTCCCTATCTGCTGATTCCGCATGTGATCGGCACCGCCGGGCTCGCCGCCCGCTTCGGCTACGCCGACACCTACCGCAATGTGCTGACGATCTTCTGGCCCGGTTTGCTCGTCAACCAGACCACCTTGATGGTGCTGGTCTGGACCCATGGCATGATCGGTCTGCATTTCTGGCTCCGCCTCAGCAAGGTCTACCGGCGCTGGTTCCCCTGGCTCTTGTCCGTGGCGGTGCTGGTGCCGGTGCTCGCGTCCCTTGGCTGGATCGGCGCGGCCCGACGGCTGGCCCTGGTGGAACAGGTCCCCTTCCCCCTCACCGGGGAGATGATCACCTGGTCCGATCCGCTGATCCTCATTCTGCAACGGGGATTTTTCGGTCTGCTGGCCTTGGTCGTGGCCGCGATTCTGGTGCGCACCATCCGTCGCCGCTTCGCCGAGACCATTACCATCACATACCCGGGCGGCAGAACCCTCAGGGTCGTCCCGGGCCCGACATTGCTGGAAGTCAGCCGCATGAACGGCATCGCCCATGCGGATGTCTGCGGCGGACGGGCACGCTGCTCCACCTGCCGCACCCGTATTCTGGCCGGCGGCGACAGCCTGCCGCCGCCCTCCACCCAGGAAGCACAGGTGCTGGCGCGGATCGGCGCCGATGACACCGTGCGGCTCGCCTGCCAGATCCGCCCCACCGCCCCGCTCAAGGTACAGCCGCTGGTGCCGGCGCGCGGCGCACCCCGCCGCAACGTCACCTCCGGCGATGCCTACCACTGGGGGGTGGAGCAGCCAGCCGCGATCCTCTTCGTCGATCTGCGCAACTTCACCGGCATTACCGAAAGCCGCCTGTCCTATGACGTGGTGTTCCTGCTCAACCGCTACCTTGGCGAAACGGCCCGGGCCATCGAGGCCTGCGGAGGCTATGTCGACAAGTTCATCGGCGATGGGGTGATGGCGATCTTCGGCATGACCGACGGCATCCAGTCCGGCTGCCGCAATGCTCTTGCCGCCACCAATGCCATCGCCGAAAACCTGGAGCACCTGAACGTAGAACTGGCCAGCCAGCTCGAGACCCCCTTGCGGATCGGCATGGGCCTTCATGCCGGGCAGGTGATCCTGGGCCGGATCGGCGCGGCCGATGGCGGCAACCTGGGAGCTGGCACCCGCATCACCGCCCTTGGCGACGTGGTCAATATCGCCAGCCGGCTGGAAGCCGCCTCCAAGGAACTCGGCCAGACGCTGGTCGTCTCGCGGCAGGTCCTGAGGATCGCCGGATATTCCTGCGACGCGGCTCGGGAAACGGAAATCGAAGTACGCGGCCGCAGTCGCCCGATGACCGTCTATGCCGTGACCCCGCCCACACCGCTGCGCGAAGCTCTCGCCAGCCCGACGGAAAACGCGGCGGAATGAACAGGACCTGACGGTGACGGCCCAGCTTGGACCGCCCCCCATGAAATGGGCTGAAAATGGCGCGGCTCGCCGCCGATCAGCCGTTTCTGAAACATCTGATTCGCGCCCCTCTCGCAAATAGACGAAAGCACGCTGGACGCGCGGTTTCAGGCTTGTTTAGATGCGAGGCGACGGATTGCAAAAAATGGTTAAGACCACTTGTGATCGACTGGCGAAAGATCGGCATGAGGCAATCCGCATGAAAAAACAAAAGAAAACAATGAGGGGAACATGCGCATCATCGGACAACTGGCTCTTGCGGGAGCGATAGCCTCGACAACCCTTACGGCAGCCTCCGCCGAGACACTGAAATACGCCTTTCAAGGCACCCTCAACCAGCTCGACCCCTATACCCTGAACGAAACCTTCACGCTCGGCTCCCATGGCAATGTCTATGAGGGGCTGACCCGCCGGGCACCGGACCTCACAATCGAACCGGCCCTTGCCGAACGCTGGGAGATCATCGAGCCGAATCGCTGGCGCTTTTATCTGCGCAAGGGCGTGAAATTCCACAATGGCAACGATTTCAATGCCGATGACGTGGTGTTCTCCGCTGGGCGCGTCCGCTCGGAAGGCTCCGACCTGACCTCGCGTATCGATCCGGATGTGAAGGTGGAGAAGATCGACGATTTCACCGTCGATTTCGTCCTGCCCGAGCCGAACCCGATCCTTCACTACTCCTGGGACACCTGGTTCATCATGGACAAGGAGTGGACGGAGGCCAATGACGCGGTCAAGGTCACCTCTGCCTCGGACACCACGCCGAACTACGCCTCGCTTCACGCCAACGGCACCGGCCCGTTCACGGTCGTCAGCCACGAGGCCGGCGTCAAGACCGTCTATGCGCGCTATGACGACTGGTGGGACACCGCGATCCACAATCTCGATACGGTCGAATTCACACCGATCGCCTCGGACGCGACCCGCATCGCCGCGCTCCTGTCCGGCGATCTCGACATGGTCTATCCGGTGCCCGTTCAAGACATCAAGCGGGTGGAGAGCAACGAGGGCACGCGCGCCCTGACGGGTCCGGAGCTGCGCACCGTCTTTCTCGGCTTCGACCAGCGCCGTGACGAGTTGCTGCATTCGACAGTGAAGGGCAAGAACCCGTTCAAGGATGTGCGGGTGCGCAAGGCCTTCTACCAGGCGCTCAATCTTGACGCGATCCGCGACAAGATCATGCGCGGCCTGTCGACGCCGTCCGCCCTGATGATCTCGCCCTTCCTGTTCTCCCGGGCCGGTGATTTCGAGCGCCTGCCCTATGATCCGAAGGCGGCGAAGGCGCTTCTGGTCGAAGCCGGCTACCCTGATGGCTTCGGCGTCAGTCTGGACTGCCCGAACGATCGCTATGTCAATGACGAGGCGATCTGCCAGACGGTCGCCGCCTTCCTTGCGCGGATCGGCATCCAGGTTGACCTCAACGCCCAGCCGAAGGCCCAGTATTTCGCCAAGGTGCTGGCCTCCGGCGGCTACGACACCTCGTTCTATCTGCTCGGCTGGACCCCGGCGTCCTTCGACAGCTCGAACGTGCTCGCCGACCTGCATGGCTGTCGCAACGACAAGGGCACCGGCGGGCCGTTCAATCTCGGCGGCTACTGCAATCCGGAGGTCGATGCCCTCACCGCGCGGATCTTCGCCGAGAACGATCCGGACACGCGCGACCAGCTGATCGTCGACGCCTATCGCCTTACCCTTGACGATGTGGCCTATATTCCGCTGCATCAGCAGGGGCTTGCCTGGGGCGTTTCAAACCGGGTCGAGCTGCAGCAACGGGCGGACAACCAGTTCCACTTCCGCTGGGTCGTGAAGAAATAGCGGCAACGGGATCTCCGGCGGGCCGCGACCTCATCCGCGCCGCCCGCCGGACCTTTCCAGGCTTTCCACTCATCGAGGCTTCATGCTTGCCTTCACCATCCGCCGTCTGCTCCAGGCCATCGGCGTCATGCTCGTCGTCGCCCTGATTTCCTTCACCCTGTTTCGCTATGTCGGCGATCCGGTCAACCAGATGGTTGGCCTGGACACCTCGCTGGAACAGCGCGAGGCCTTGCGCGAGCAACTGGGACTGAACGATCCGGTTCTGGTCCAGTTCGCCCGCTTCGTCACCCGCGCGGCACAACTGGATTTCGGCACCTCCTATCAGTTCCGCCAGCCGGTGGTCGATCTGATCGGCCGGCGCTTGCCGGCAACGCTGGAGCTGTCGCTGGTCTCCGCGCTGCTGGCCCTGCTCTGCGGCATTCCCATGGGCGTCTACACCGGCCTCAACCGTGACAGCCTGCTGTCCAAGCTGTTTCTCACCATTTCGCTGATCGGCATATCGCTGCCGACCTTCTTCATCGGCATCCTGCTGATCTTCCTGTTTTCCGTGACCCTGCAATGGCTGCCGAGCTTCGGGCGGGGAGAGGTGGTGGATTTCGGCTGGTGGAGCACCGGGCTCTTGACGATCAGCGGCCTCAAGGCGCTGATCCTGCCCGCAATCACCCTCGGCCTGTTCCAGATGACACTGATCATGCGGCTGGTGCGCTCGGAAATGCTTGAGGTGATCCGCACCGACTACATCAAGTTCGCCCGCGCCCGTGGTCTCAGCCAGCGCAGCATCCATTTCCGCCACGCCCTGAAGAACACGCTGGTGCCGGTGATCACCATCACCGGCCTGCAACTGGGCTCGATCATCGCCTTCGCGATCATCACCGAGACCGTGTTCCAGTGGCCGGGCATGGGGCTGTTGTTCCTGCAATCGGTGCAGAATGTCGATATTCCGGTGATGGCCGCCTACCTGATGCTGATCGCCTTCCTGTTCGTCGTCATCAACCTGATCGTCGACCTGCTCTATTTCGTCGTCGACCCGCGCCTGCGGGTCGAGCGCGCGTCCCATTGAGGAGCCAGCCGATGTCCCCGATCAGCGACAACCTCGACACGGAACGCCGCGGCGTCGTCTTCCGCCTGCGTCAGAGCGACATGCTGCATTCCTTCCTGCGGTCGAAGATCGCGATGCTCTCCGCGCTCATCACCCTTGCCGCCATCATCGGCGCCGCCTTCGCGCCCTGGCTCGCCCCGCATGATCCGTTCGATCTCGCCAGCCTGTCGATCCTCGATTCGCAGCTGCCGCCGGTTGGCATGGAGGGCGCCGATCCGCTCTATCTGCTGGGCACCGACGATCAGGGCCGCGATGTCTTCTCCGGCATCCTCTACGGCGCCCGCATCTCCCTCGCGGTCGGGTTCGTCTCGGTGCTGCTGGCGGCGGTCGTCGGCGTCCTGCTCGGCCTTGTCGCCGGCTATGTCGGCGGGCGCACCGATGCCATCATCATGCGCATCGCCGAGGTGCAGCTCACCTTTCCGGCGATCCTGATCGCGCTTCTGATCGACGGTGTCGCCCGCGCCGTCTTCGGCAATCTCGACCGGGAACGGTATGCCTTCTGGATCCTGGTGCTGTCCATCGCCCTGTCCTTCTGGGTGCAATTCGCCCGCACCGTGCGCGGCTCGACGCTGGTGGAGCGCAACAAGGAATACGTCCAGGCCGCCCGGCTGATCGGCATTCCGCCCTTTCTGATCATGATCCGGCATGTGTTGCCCAATGTCATCGGCCCGGTTCTGGTGATCGCGACCATCAGCCTCGGCCTTGCCATCATCACCGAGGCCACGCTCTCCTTCCTCGGTGTCGGCATCCCGCCGACCCAGCCCTCGCTCGGCACCCTGGTACGGATCGGCAATGACTTCCTGTTTTCCGGCGAATGGTGGATCGCCATGTTCCCGGGCTTCGCCCTGGCCATTCTGGTGCTTGCGGTCAATTTGCTGGGCGACTGGCTGCGCGACGCGCTGAACCCCAAGCTGCGGTAGGGCTGGCACGATGACACAGATCCCCTTGCTTTCGGTCGAGAACCTCCGGGTCGAATTTCCGACCCGCCACGGCGTCCTGACCGCCATCGATGGTATTTCCTTTTCCCTGCGCGAAGGCGAGGTGCTGGGCGTCGTGGGCGAATCCGGCGCTGGCAAGTCCCTCACCGGCGCGGCGGTGATCGGCCTGCTGGAGCCGCCCGGGCGGATCGCCGGCGGTGAGATCCGCCTGAAGGGCGAGCGGATCGACACCCTGTCGCCGGCGGCCCTGCGCCGGGTCCGCGGCAAGCGCATCGGCATGGTGTTCCAGGATCCGCTCACCAGTCTCAATCCGCTGTTCACCATCGGCGACCAGATCATCGAGACGATCATGACCCATTTGCCGGTCTCCGAGGCGGAGGCACGCAAGCGGGCCATCGCCCTGCTGGACGAGGTGGGCATTCCCGCCGCCGCCCAGCGGCTTTCCGCCTATCCGCATCAGTTCTCCGGCGGCATGCGTCAAAGGGTGGTGATCGCGCTGGCGCTCTGCGCCGAACCGGAGCTGGTGATCGCCGACGAGCCGACCACCGCGCTTGACGTATCGGTGCAGGCGCAGATCATTCACCTGTTGCAGCGCATCTGCCGCGATCACCGTACGGCGGTGATGCTGATCACCCACGACATGGGGGTGATCGCCGAAACCGCCGACCGGGTGGCGGTGATGTACTCGGGGCGCATTGCCGAAATCGGCCCGGTGCGGGATGTGATCGCCAACCCGCGCCACCCCTATACGGTCGGCCTGATGGGGGCGATCCCCACCTTGAGCGGCGACCAGCAGCGCCTGACCCAGATCCCCGGCGCCATGCCCCGTCTCGATGCCATCCCCTCCGGCTGCGCCTTCAACCCGCGCTGCGCCCAAGCCTTCGACCGCTGCCGGCGGGAGCGTCCCGCCCTGATGCCCGCCGGTGAAGGCGAGGCCGCATGCTGGCTGGTGCATACGGCCAAACAAAAGGCCGGCGAAGGAGAGACCGCATGAGCGCGCTGCAGCCACAGCCGGTGGTCGAGGTGCGCGGCCTCGGCCGTACCTTCGATGTCTCCCGCCCCTGGCTCAACCGGGTGCTGGAACGCCAGCCGAAGGCCTTTCTCAAGGCTGCCCAGGACATCACCTTCGCCATCGACAAGGGCGAGACCTTCGCGCTCGTCGGCGAATCCGGCTCCGGCAAGTCGACGGTCGCCAAGCTTGTGGTCGGGCTTCTGGAGGCGAGCGCCGGGGAGGTCCGCATCGACGGCATCGACATGCGCCGGCAAACGCCCTCCAGTGCCGCCATGCGCGATTTGCGCCGCCGCATCCAGATGATCTTTCAGGACCCTTATGCCAGCCTCAATCCGCGCTGGCGGGTCGACCGGATCATCGCCGAACCGATCCGCGCCTTTGGGTTGGAGCGCTCGCGGCAGGCCATCGCCACCCGTGTCGGCGAATTGCTCGAGTTGGTGCGCCTGCATCCGCGCGACGGGCAAAAGTATCCGCATGAGTTTTCCGGCGGCCAGCGCCAGCGCATCTGCATTGCCCGCGCGCTGGCCTCCCGGCCGGAGTTTCTCGTCTGCGACGAACCGACCTCGGCGCTGGATGTCTCGGTGCAGGCGCAGATCCTCAACCTGATGCGCGACCTTCAGGACGAATTCGGCCTCACCTACCTGTTCATCAGCCACGACCTGGCCGTGGTCCGGCACATGGCCCGGCGCATCGGCGTGATGTACCTCGGCCGACTGGTGGAGATCGCGGGCAGCGGCGATCTGTTCGCCCGCCCGCAGCATCCCTATACGCGGATGCTGATGGCAGCGATCCCCGACCTCACCATGTCCGGCCGGCCACGGCGCGCCATCGAAGGCGAGATCCCCAACCCGATCAACCCGCCCTCCGGTTGCACCTTCCATCCGCGCTGCCCGCTGGCCAACGACCGCTGCCGGCGCGAGTTGCCGCAACTTGGCAGCGTGAACGCGGGCAGCAGTGCGGTTGCCTGCCACGCGGTCGAGGAAGGACGCGCCGACGCCGGCCCGTGACCCCATGCCGCTGGCCTGCTGCCGCCCGCGACTACGGCGGGGCTTGACCCTCCAGTGACTGGAATGCCTATACGCAAGGCAACGCATCGCCGTGCCCGCCGCTGTGGCCCGTCCTCCCCGACATTCGGCCGGCGCGAGAAACGGCATTCAAGGAGTTTTCCGATGTCCCAGATGGGTCTTCAGATTGAGCAGGACAGCACCGACCCCGCCCGCGTGGCGGTGCAGCTTCAGGTCACCGGCATGACCTGCGCCGCCTGCGCCGCCCGGATCGAGAAGGTGCTCACCCGCGCCCCCGGCGTGCTGCGCGCCGTCGTCAACTTGCCGATGGAAACCGCGCTGGTGGAGACCGACGGCAGCGCCGGCCCGGACGCCCTGATCCGCCTGGTGGAAGGCGCCGGCTTCGGCGCCGAGGAGCGTGCCAGCGACGCCAGCAGCGAGCGCGCCCGGCAGGAACAGGCGGATGCGGCGACCCGGGCGGAGGAGCGGCGCACCTTCGCGCTTCTGGTCTTCTCCACCCTTTTGACCCTGCCGCTGGTCGCCGGCATGGTGACCGCCCCCTTCGGCCTCGACCTGATGCCGCCGGCCATGGTGCAGATGGTTCTGGCGACCATCGTCCAGATCGTGGTCGGACGCCGGTTTTACGTGGGTGCGGCGCGCGCGCTTGCCGGCGGCGGCGCCAACATGGATGTGCTGGTGGTGCTCGGCACCACCGCCGCCTACCTCTACAGTGCCATCCTGACCCTGCGCGCCTGGCCGGAAAACCCCGGGCACCTCTACTTCGAGGCCTCGGCGGTCATCCTGACGCTGATTCTCTTTGGCAAGCTGCTGGAAACCCGGGCCAAGCGCACCACCACCGCCGCCATTCGCGCCCTGACCGAGCTGCGGCCGGACACCGCCCATCGCCTGACCGAGAGCGGCGGCATCGAAACCGTGCCGGTGGATGCGCTCTTTCCCGGCGACCGGGTCCTCGTCAAGCCGGGCGAGCGCATGCCCGTCGATGGCCGGGTGCTGGAGGGGGGCAGCGATCTCGACGAATCGCTGGTCACCGGCGAGAGCCTGCCGGTCGCCAAGACCGTCGGCGATGAGGTGATCGGCGGCACGATCAACGGCTCCGGCGCGCTGACGGTGGAGACCACCGCGCTGGGGGCCGACAGCAAGCTTTCCGCCATCATCCGACTGGTCGAGGCCGCCCAGAGCAGCAAGGCGCCGGTGCAGAAGCTGGTCGACAAGGTGTCGTCGATCTTCGTGCCAATCGTGGTCCTCGTTGCAATCGCCACCTTCGCCGGCTGGTGGCTGACCGGCGCGGAACTGGATGCGGCCATTGGCGCCACCGTCGCCGTGCTGGTCATTGCCTGCCCCTGCGCCCTTGGCCTGGCCACCCCCACCGCCCTCGTCGCCGGAACCGGCGCTGCCGCCCGTGCCGGCATCCTGATCCGCGACATCGAGGCGCTGGAAATCGCCCACAAGGTCGACACGGTGGTGTTCGACAAGACCGGAACGCTGACCGAAGGCCGTCCGGCGGTGACCGACATCCGCGCCTTCGACCGCAACGACGACCGGCTGTTGCGCATCGCCGCCTCGGCCCAGTTGCCGAGCGAGCACCCGCTGGGCCGGGCGATGATCGAGGCGGCCGAGGAACGCGGCCTGCAGCTCTCCCGGCCGAGCGATTTCCGCGCCGTTCCCGGCCAGGGCATCATCGCCGAGATCGCCGGCGAGACCGTTCTGATCGGCAACAGCCGGCTGTTGCAGGCGCATGGCGTCGACCGTTTCATGGCTGACCAGATCGCCCGCAGCTTCGCCGCCGAGGCCAAGACCTGCGCCACCGTTGCCATTGCCGGCCATGCGGTTGGGGTGATCGCCCTCGCCGACACGGTGCGCCCCGAAACGCCCGCTGGGCTGGCGCGGCTGGCCGAACTCAATGTCGCCCCGGTGATGCTGACCGGCGACACCGAGGCGGTGGCCCGCACCGTTGCCGAGGAGCTGGGCATCGAGCAGGTGATTGCCGGGGTGCCGCCGGAGGGCAAGGCGGAAACCGTCACCGGGCTGGTGGAGGAAGGCCGGACCGTGGCCATGGTCGGCGACGGGGTCAATGACGCCCCGGCCCTGGCCGCTGCCAGCGTCGGCATCGCCATGGGCTCCGGCTCGGAAGTGGCGCTGGAGACCGCCGGCATCACCTTGATGCGCCCGCGTCCGGACCTTGTCGCCGATGCCATCGGCGTCTCCCGGGCAACCGTGCGCAAGATCCGGCAGAACCTGTTCTGGGCCTTCGCCTACAACGTCGTCGGCATTCCGCTCGCCGCACTTGGCCTGTTGACCCCGGCGCTCGCCGGGGCGGCCATGGCGCTGTCCTCGGTTTCCGTCGTGACCAATGCCGCCCTGCTGCGGCGCTGGCGGGCGAAGGCGCAATAGCCCGCGCAGGAGCGGGCGCCGGATCGCCAGCGACCGGCGCCCATCGCGGGGCTCACCCCGGCACGCTGCCGTAGAGCACCGCCGTCACCTCGCCGTTGTGATAGTCGTAGACATAGAGCGCCAGATCTCCGCTGGTGGTCGAGCCGGACAGGATCAGCGCCGAATAGGCCTGACCAACGGAATAGTCGCGGGTCGCCCAGACCGGCGCATTGCGCCGGTCATAGAGCACCAGATTGCCGTCATCCTGCATCACCAGCCGGCCCGGCGCATTGAAGGCACCGCTCATCGCCCGCCAGAGCTGGGTGCCGGACGCATCCTGCAGGACCGGACCGAGATCGGGATCGTTGACAAGGGTGGCGCTGCCGTCGAAGGCGGAAATCGACTGCCCCGGCGCCAGGAAGCCGAGGCCCCGGCAATCGAGCCGGTTGACATCCATCATCTCGCCGGCGATCGGCGTGCGCATCATGTCCTCGATCATCGCCTGCGACCAGCCCCGGCTCTCGTAGTCGCGCAGCGCCAGCAGATAGAGAAGCTTGGCCTGGGTGGCCGGTCCCTGCATGTCGTAATTGCCGATACAGCCGCAATCGGACAGCCAGGAGCCGGAGGCATAGGCCGTGGAGTTGACGATGCCGGCGATCACCTGGGTGCCGGCAACGATCACCATGCCGGCATCATGGGCGCTCTTCAGCACCTTGTAGACCGCCCCGCTTTCCGGATCGTCCGGGTCGCCGGAGGGGAAATTGCCCTCGCCATAGCCTTGCAGGAACAAGCCGCCCACCTTGCCATCGCCACTGAGCGCACCTTGCAGCATGCTGGCCAGCGCACTGGTGGTTGGTGAGGCGCCGGTGTCGTATTGCGCCGGGAAGGCGAGGAAATTCAGTACATCCGCATCGTCGATATGCGCGGCCACGTAGGACGTCTGATCCTGCAGGCGGGCAAGCGCATCCGGGTCATCGAGCGCCAGCGAGGACTGGAACGGTCCCGGCGGGAACTGGCGATTGTCCAGATAGACCTCGATGCCGGTCAGATCGAGGATCGGATGGTTCGGCGAGGTGAAGGCATCGAAATGCGAGGCATTGGTTTTCAAGGTCCGGTTGCCCAGCATCAGCCGATCATCGAAGAACAGGCCGACCGCCGGCATTCCCGTGCGCATGGCATCGATGGCGCCAAGCACGTTGCGCAGCGCATCGGTGTTGTAGAGGATCGACAGCGCGTCCTGCGGGGTCGCCCGGTAAAACAGCGGCAATTGCGAACCGGTGACCATCACCGGCTTGGACAGGATCGCATTGGCATAGCCATCCGCGCCCAGCCCTGTCAGCAGGAAGGACAGTGCCGAGGCGGTCCAGGCCATGGTGTCCGTGCCATGCAGGATCAGAAAGGCATCATGGCTGGAATACAGCGTGGTATCGCCCGGCTGGCCGATCAACCGGGCGGCGATGGTGCACCAATCCGCCGGTTGCAGGTTGGTGCTGTCCAGCGTCGGGTCGAGATAATCGTAGCTGATCTGCGCATCCGGATATTTCTGCAAGATGGTCGGCCCCACCAGTTGGTCGAAGGCCTGGCAGAAATCCGCACCCGACAGGGGCGCGAGCGGACTGTCCACCGAACCGATGGTGCCACCGGTATAAAGAACACGGATCGCGAAGGACATGAGTGGCCTCCCGTAGGGTCAGAGGGCGAAGGCAAAACTTTCACGTGCCCCGCCGACAATATACGCGCATATATTGCATTCGCGCCAGCCCATGCTACCCTTGATTGATCTTTCCGCAAGTCATAGAGAGGCCTTCATGAGCCTGCATCCCAAGTTTTCCGGAATGGTACACCCCGACGACGTGCGTTTGAGCGTGGTTCTGGACCAGGCCCATGTGATTGCGCCGCAGAGCGTGCCGGTGGTCGACAAGGCGACCGGCCAGACCCGCTACGTGCAGAAATACGGGGATACGATCGAGAACACCGGCGCGACCGTCTACGCCCCGCCGACCGATTGCGGCGGCGCCTTCATGTCCGCAAGGTTCCAGCCAAACAACAACTGCTATAATTACAGCTGCGACATCGCCACCAATTCCTTCGCCCAGCCAGGGCGGGCCAGCGGCATTTTCCTCGACTTCCCCCCCACCGGAGAGGCGGTTGTCGAAGGGGCCAAGGCAGACGGGCTGCAATGGCTCGGCACCGACTATCCAGTCAACTGGCTGAAGGTCGGCAACGGCCACGCGGTCGCCCTGCTGATCTCCCCGGCCAACACCCGCCTCGGCTGGCCCGGCGATTACCACTGGGTTCGCTACGACCAGACCGGCGGAGCCTGGTCGCAAAAGGATGGCGGCGATCAAGTGACGAATTTCGACTTCGCCGGCAACCCGATCACCGATCCGGCCACTGCGGACTGGACCGTCAATCAGGGACCGACCAGCCAGTCGGCCGGCGCCGACGTCATTGTCACCTATGATTTCTACGGCTACCTGATCGTCCCGCACAACCGCGTGACGATCCTCTAGGGTCCAGCCGCCGGTCTTGCGGCCCCTGCCACGCCCATGCCAAACCTTCGGCGGAAAATTCGGGGAGAGGCAGAAGCAACCTTGACGATTACGTAAACGTCATGTTTTCTGCCTCTGCAGATCACCGGGCCTGAAGCGCCCGGACAAGGGAGACAAAGACATGACGATTGCCGAACTCACCGACACCGTCCGTGGCAAGGTCGCCGGCGGCGGCATTGATGAGAGCGTGAAATTCGACTGCGGCGACGACGGCGTCATCCTCGTCAAGGGCAGCGAGGTCAGCAACGACGATGCCGATGCCGATTGCACCATCGGCATCTCCAAGGACAACCTGGCCAAGCTCCTGGCCGGCGACCTCAACCCGACCACCGCCTTCATGACCGGCAAGATCAAGGTCAGCGGCGACATGAGCATCGCCATGAAGCTGGGCAGCATCGTCTGACACCGCCACTCTGCGGGCGGCCGCGTCTCAGCGCGGGCGCTCGCCCACATAGCGGGCACGTGGGCGGATCTGTTCCGGCCGCTGGTATTGCTCCAGCGCATGGGCGATCCACCCGACCAGCCGCCCGGCGCAGAACATCGACATGCCGGCATATTCCGGCAAGCCCAGCCCCCTTCGCAGCGCCGCCAGCGCAAAGTCGATGTTCGGCGCCTGTCCGAACAGCCGGGTGGCGGTGTCTGTCAGTTTCGGCAGCAACGGCACCAGCGGATGCTCCAGCCCGGCGTCAGCGATCTTGCGCAAAAGGACGGCGGCCCGCGGATCCGGCACCGTGTAGATCGAGTGGCCGAACCCGGGCAGATCCTCGCCGCGATAGAGCCGCTCCTGCATCAGGCTGTCGATATCCGCCTCGCTTTCGATCCGGTCCAGCCACCCTTCCACCCGCTCGCTCGACGCCCCATGCCGGGCACCGGAAAAGGCACCGAGCCCGGCGCCCAGCGCCGCATGCAAGGGAGCTCGCGTCGAGGCGGCGCAGCGCACCGCAAAGGCCGAGGTGTTGAACTCATGGTCGGCCGACAGCACCAAGGCCGCCCGGATCAGCTCCGCCCCCGGCCCGGGCTGAACGCCCCAGCCGCTCGCCAGTTGCAGATGCACCGGCTCGGTCGAAGGGGCGCGATTGAGCAGCGCCGCCACGCCGACCCGGACCAATGCCGCGCCCTTTTGCTCCAGCACCGGACGTGACACCCCATAGGCGGAGGGGTCGACCATCGGCCAGGCCGCCAGCACGGTCATCACCCGCTCCAGCGGCCGCAGTCCCGCCGGTGGGACCAGCGGCAAATCCGGCGCCGGCCGGGCAAAGGGATCGGTGGCGCAATCCCACAACAGCGTGGCGATCCGCTCCAGCGAGGCGGTTTCCGCCAGAGCCACCGCCGCATGCCCGCGGTAGATCGGCCCGGCCTCATCGATCAGCGTCAGCGCGCTTTCCAGCACCGGCCCGCCGGGCGTCGACCCGCCGCCATCGGCCTCCCCGCCCTCGCGCCGGTCACGCAACAGCCGCACATCCTCCGCATGGTAGCGGCGTGAGCGTCCCGGCCCGGCAACCGAGCGGATCAACCCCCGGCTGACATAGGCGTAGAGCGTTGCCTGGCGAATGCCGAGTTCATTGGCTGCCTCCGGAGCGGAAAGGTAGACAGGTGTATCCATAGATTGATTTTATTTATCAATATTGACGATATCAACCCCCGCCCTGAATGATCCCCCACATGCCATGCAACCAGACAGGAAGGGGATCGCCATGACCATCCAGACACCAGGCCTCAGGAGTGCCAGTACCGATGCCGACACCCCGGCCGGGGTCACACCGGTCACGCCTGCCGCTCCCGGCCTTGAGGGCATCGCCGTGGCCGAAACCGTGTTGAGCCATGTGGACGGGGTGAACGGACGGCTGTTGCTGCGCGGCCATGAGCTGCGCGACGTCGCCGGCACCTTGTCGTTCGAGGCGGCAACCGTCTTGCTTTGGGCGGGTTTCCTGCCGAAGGCCGATCTTGCCCGCCTGACGGACCTGTTCGCCGCCGCGCGCGAGCGCGCCAGTGCTGCCCTCCCGGCCATGTGCGCCGCGCCCACAGGGCTCGGCGTCTATGAGCGGATGCGGCTCGGCCTTGCTGCCCTTCCTTTGGCGGGAGACCTGCATCCGGCCATCGCCATTGCCGGGGCGCAGCCGCTGCTCCTGGCAGCCGCCGCCCGACTTGCCGACGGCAAGGCGCCGCTGCCGGCCGACCCGTCCCTTGGCAGCGCCGCCGATCTGCTGCGAATGCTGCGCGGCACGCCGGCGCGACCGGAGGAGATCGCTGCGCTGGAGCGCTATCTGGTGACGGTGCTCGACCATGGTCTCAATGCCTCGACCTTCGCCGCGCGGGTGATCGCCTCCACCGGCGCCGATCTCGGCGACGCGGTGCTGGGGGCCATGGCCGCGCTGAAGGGACCGCTGCATGGCGGCGCGCCCGGCCCGGTGCTCGACATGATCGACGCCATCGAAAGCCCCGAGGCTGCGGAGGCGTGGATTGCCGACGAGCTTGCCGCCGGACGCCGGCTGATGGGCTTCGGCCACCGGGTCTACCGCACCCGCGACCCGCGCGCCGATGTGCTGAAGGAGGGGCTTGCCCTGCTCTCCCCCGATCTGCCGGCCCTGCGCAAGGCCGAGGCCATCGAGACGGCCGCCCAGCGCCTTTTGGCCCGGCACAAGCCGGATCGAAAGCTTCGCACCAATGTGGAGTTTTATACCGCCGTTCTGCTGGATGCGATCGGCCTGGACCGCCGCCTGTTCACGCCGCTGTTCGCGGTGGGGCGCACCCCAGGCTGGTGCGCCCATGCGCTGGAACAGCAGGCCGGCGGACGCCTGCTGCGACCCGCCGCGATCTACGTCGGTCCGGACGCCGGATAGCCGGATCAGGCCGATACCTGACGTCTTGAAAGAACAAACGCGGGGCGGCAAACCGCCCCGCGTCATGGCGAGACCGCTTAGCGGTTGGTGATGATCTCCGGCCCCATCAGCGAATAGGGCAGCCAGGTCGACAGCGCCGGCGTGTAGGTCACCAGCACCAGGAACAGAAGCAGGATCAGCACAAAGGGCATGGAGGCCCGCACCACCTGAATGAGGCTCATGCCGGTGATCCCGGAGGTCACGAACAGATTGAGCCCGATCGGCGGCGTGATCATGCCGATCTCCATGTTCACCACCATGATGATGCCGAGATGTACCGGATCGACCCCCAGCTCGATGGCGATCGGGAACACCACCGGTGCGACGATCAAGAGTAGACCCGAAGGCTCCATGAACTGTCCGCCGATGAGAAGCAGGATGTTCACGGCGATCAGGAAGGTGAACCAGTTGAACCCGGCACCGATCATCCAGTCGGTGATCGTCTGCGGAATGCGCTCCGAGGTCAGCACATGGGCAAACAGCAGCGCATTGACGATGATGAACATCAGCATGATCGTCGTCTTCGCCGCGTCGGTCAGCACCTTGCGGGTTTCCGGATGAAAACAGCCGGGCAGAAAATTGACCACCGTCAGCCACAGGTTGCGCAGGATGGCCTTTTCAAGGCTCTCGCCGTCGCGGCGCAGCGGCACACCCTTGAGCGGTCCCATGTCCCGATAGAGAAAGACAGCGATCAGGAAGGCATAGACCGCCGCCACCGAGGCCGCTTCCGTCGGGGTGAAGACGCCGCCGTAGATACCGCCGAGAATGATCACGATCAGCAGCAGGCCGAACCCTGCCTCGCCGCCGGAGGTCAGGATCTCACCCAGACCGGCGAAAGGCTGTTTCGGCATGTTCTTGATGCGGGCATTGATATAAATGGCGATCATCAGCATCAGGCCGGCGACCAGACCGGGGATCACACCGGCCAGGAACATGCGGCCGACCGACACATCCGTTGCCGCCGCATAGACCACCATGACGATGGACGGCGGGATCAGGATGCCCAGCGTACCGGCGTTGGCGATCACACCGGCGGCGAACTCCTTGGTATAGCCCACCTGGCGCATACCGGCGATGGCGATGGTGCCGATGGCCACCACGGTTGCCGGTGAGGAGCCCGACAGGGCGGCGAACAGCATGCAGGAAAATACCGCCGCGATGGCCAGACCGCCACGGATGTGCCCAACGCAGGCGATGGCGAAGCGGATGATCCGCCGGGCGACACCGCCGGTCGACATGAAGGCCGAAGCGAGAATGAAGAAGGGAATCGCCAGCAGGGTGTAGTTCTGCGAGGCGGTGAACAGTTGTAGCGCGACCGAAGAGATCGAGTCGGAGGAAAAGAAGGCGATCGCCAGGACACTGGACAGTCCCAGGGCAATCGCGATCGGGACGCCGAGGAACAGCAGCCCGAGAACCATGATGAAGAGTACACCGGCCTCCATGACGCCCCCTTAATCCTTGATGATGTTCTTGTTTTCGGCGACGAGCTCTTCCGCTTCGTGCGCCGCGATGATCAGGTCACGCTTGCCGGTGATGATTTGCCAGGTGGCCTGCAGGCAGCGATAGGCCAGCAGCAGGAGGCCGATGGGCAGGATCAGATAGGCGATCCAGCGCTGCACCCGCTCCTGGGTGCCAAAGGTCTCCTGAACGAACTCCGGATAGCGCAGGTCATCGAGGCCGATGCCGATCTTGTACATCTTCAGCCAGTAATCGAGCGCGCCGCCACGGGCGTTGATGCCGAAGAACTGCAGCCAGTCGGCGGAGAACAGAATGGCCGCATAGGCGACACCGCACAGGGCGCCGAAAATGGCGAAGAACCGGAACAGGCGCGGCGGGAACAGGCGGATCACCGCATCCACGCCGAGGTGCGCGCCGATCTTGATGCCATAGCTCATGCCGAACAGAATCAGCCAGGCGAACAGGATCCGCGTGAACTCCAGCGCACCGGTCCAGCCGGAATTGAAACCGTAGCGGGCAACCACCTGCGAAAAGGAAACGATGGTCATCGCCGCCATGAGAACGGCGAGCATGCCTTCCTCAAAGCGCGTGACCCAGTTGTCGACGCGTTGCATCGTTTTTCTCCGGGCATGGAGTGGTGATGGGGCGCGGACCCGGTCCGCATCGGGCACGGGAGCCCGGTCTCCTGACCATCCGCCGGGAAGGCGCTCCTCCCCGGCGGACCATGGTCAGGGCACGATCAGCTGGCGTTGTTCGACGCCACGGCGGCCTCGATCAGATCGACGCCGATGTCGTCCTGGAATTTCGCCCAGACCGGCTTCATCACATCGACCCAGGCCTTGCGTTGCTCCGGCGTGAGGGTCCGAATTTCCGTTCCCGCATCGACGATCCGCTGCCGGCTGGCCGCCTCCTTGTCCGCCACGGCGGCATTGGCCGCCAGCGTCACTTCCTGGGCAATCGTCAGGAACTGGTCCCGCACATCCGGATCAAGACCGTTCAGCCATTCGTCCGAGGTCACCAGCAGATAGGCAAGCAGCTGATGGTTGGTTTCGGTGATGCCGTCCTGCACCTCGAAGAACTTCTGGGTGTAGATGTTCGACCAGGAGTTCTCCTGCCCGTCGACAACGCCGGTCTGCAGCGCGCCATAGACCTCCTTGAAGGCCAGCTTCTGCGCATTGGCGCCCATGGCCTCGATCATGGCGACGGCCACGTCCGAGGTCTGAACCCGGAACTTCAGGCCCTTGGCATCGCTCGGTAGCAACAGCGGCTTGTTGGCGGAAAACTGCTTCAGACCGGAGCTCCAGTAGCCGAGCCCGACGAAACCCACGTCGGTCATGGCGTTCAGCAGGCCCTTGCCCGCGTCACTCGCCGCGAAGCGGTCGACCGCGGCCAGATCCTGGAACAGGAACGGCAGATCGAACAACCGGTATTTCAGGGTATAGGCCTCGAACTTGGCGAGCGACGGCGCAGCCAGTTGCACGTCGCCGAGCAGCAGGGCTTCCATCACCTTGTCGTCATCGAACAACTGGGAGTTCGGGAACACCTGCATGCAGGCCTTGCCGTTCATCTCCTCATTGACGCGCTTGGCCAGCATGGTCGCCGCATCGCCCTTGGGATGGCCGCTCGCCGCCACCACATGGCTGAACTTGATGACCATCTCGCCGTCCTGGCAGTCCTCGGCAAACGCCGGCGCGGCGAAGGCAAGGGACGCAGCCGCAAGCGCGGCCGTGGCGAACTTCTTCATGGGTGTCCTCCCAGACTTGGTTTGACCCGGGGTGCCTCGTGCCCCCGGTGGCATCTGCCGCCGGCAAAAGCCCGGCCAGATGCCTCACCCCTTAGGCAACCTGCGTGCCAAACGCGCGAAACCGCAGGAATCCGCCACACCCGAGAACCACACTCGCCACACGTCCGGGCGTCATGTGTCGGTTCCGACCCATCACATTCGCCCCAATGGGTGGGAACCGACACACCACCTGCGCCGCGCCGCCCCTCCGCCTGCCCCGCTCAGCCTTCGGCCAGCGGCGCATCCCGGTCGAGACCGTATTTCCGGATCTTTTCGTAAAGCGCCTTGCGCGAGACACCGAGCGCCTCATAGGTGGCCTTCAGGCTGCCGCCGTTGCGCGCCAGCGCATCCTGGATCACCGCCCGCTCATAGGCCCCGACCCGCTCCGCAAGGCTTTGCCCTGCCTCGAAGCCGGACGGCCCATCGGCGCTTTCCAACCCCAGCACGAACCGGTCGGCGACATTGCGCAATTCGCGCACGTTGCCGGGCCAGTCGCGCGCCATCAGCCCGGTGATGAAGGCGGGGGTGGCATCGGGGATCTCCCGCCGGTAGCGCGCCCGCGCCTCCCGTGCCAGATGGTGAAACAGCAACGGGATGTCTTCCTTGCGCGCGCGCAGCGGCGGCACCTCGACGCTCACCACATTGAGCCGATAAAACAGATCCTTGCGGAAGCGCCCCTCATTGCCCGCCACCACCAGATCGTCCTTGGTCGCTGCCAGGAAGCGGATATCGAGCGCAATGGTCTTGTTGGAGCCAAGCCGCTCGATCGTCCGCGTCTCGATCACCCTGAGGAGCTTGACCTGAAGGTCGAGCGGCATGGATTCGATCTCGTCGAGAAAGACCGTTCCCCCTTGCGCATGCTCCAGCTTGCCGATCCGCTGCCGGCTGGCGCCGGTGAACGCCCCCTGCTCATGGCCGAACAGCTCCGATTCGATCACCTCCGCCGGCAGGCCGCCACAATTGAGCGCGACGAACGGCCCGCCGTGGCGGTGCCCTTCCTCGTGCAGGGCCCGGGCCACCACCTCCTTGCCCGCCCCGGTCTCACCGACAATCAGGATATCCGCATCCGTATCGGCCAGGGTGGCGACGAGACCGCGCAGCCGCTCCATCACCGGCGAGCGCCCGACGAGCCGCCCTTCCAGTCCGGTGCGCTGCGCCAGTTGTTCGCGCAGAATGCGGTTTTCCAGCACCAGCCGGCGCTTTTCCAGCGCCCGCTCGATCACATTGGCCAGCCGGCTGACCGGAAACGGCTTTTCCATGAAGTCATAGGCGCCGGACCGCATCGCCTCCACCGCCAGCGGCACATCGCCATGGCCGGTGATCAGGATCACCGGCATGGCCGGATCGATCTCCAGCGCGTGGCGCATCAAGGCAAGCCCATCGGTCTTCGGCATCCGGATGTCGGTGACCAGCACGCCATAAAGATCGCGCGCCAGATGCTCCGCCACGCCAGCGGCGCTGGCAAACGCCGAGACCTGATGCCCGGCCAGTTCCAGCCCCTCGGCCAGCGCCTCGCGCAGATCCGCCTCGTCATCGACCAGAAGTACCGTTGCCTTGTCCATTCACCTGCCCTTGATGGCTATGCCGCAGCCTCGCTGGCACGGTCGGCGCGCGGCAGGCGCACGGTGAACACCGCCCCGCCGGTCTCGCCCCTGCCGATGGCCAGCGTGCCGGAAAAATCGTGAACGATCTTGTAGGCAATCGACAGGCCAAGCCCCAGGCCCTTGCCCACATCCTTGGTGGTGAAGAACGGGTCGAACACCTGCGACAACAGCTCGTCGGCGACCCCCGGACCGTTGTCGGCCACCTCGATCACCCCGAAATCCCCGTCAAGATAGGTGCTCAGGACAACGGCCCCATCCGCCTCATCCTCGACCGCATCCAGCGCATTGGCGGCAAGGTTCAGGACCACCTGTTCAAGACGCACATGCCCGCCGATCACCTGGATCGGTCCGTCCAGATGGCGCACTTCCAGCCGCGCGCCGGTCTGCTTCAGGCGCGGCGAGAGCAACATCAGGGCTTCGTCGATCACCGGCTTGACGGCGATGGGGCCGAGCCGGGTGCCTGCCCGCCGGCTGAAGCCTTTCAGGATGCGCGAGATTTCCGCCATCCGCTCGACCATGACGATGATCTTGTCGAGCCCGGCGCCGGTCTTGTCCAGCCGGCCCAGATCGAGGAACTGCTTGGCGTTGTCCGCGTTCGAGCGGATCGCGGCCAGCGGCTGGTTGAACTCATGGGAAAGTGCCGCCGACATCTGCCCCAGCGTCGCCATCTTGGCCGCCTGCACCAGATCCGCCTGCATCCGGCGCAATTCCTCTTCCGCCGCCTCGCGCTCGCGCACCTCGCTGGCAAGGCGGGTATTGGCCTCGGAGAGATCGCGCGTGCGCTGCCGCACGCGCCGTTCCAGCCTGAGCGCCGAAAGCCGATCCTCACGCATGCGGCGAAGCCCGGCCTGACGCCGCTCCAGCGCCACCCAACCGATGCCAGAGAACAACAGGCAGGCCAGCACCGCGATTGCCGTCGCCTTGAACGCCTGCGACCGCGCGGCGGTGGTATCGGCAAAGGCGATCACCTGCCAGCCCAGCAAAGGCAACCGGCGGGTCATCCTCAAAAACGACCGGTCCGGCCCTTCGTCGGGCAACCCCACCAGACCGAGCACCCCGGGCAGCACCGCCGGATCCGTCTCCGCCTCACTGTCAGTCTCCGCGAGGGTCACCGTCACCGCCCCCAGCGGCTCGACCTGATCGGACAACCGCTGCCCGCGCCAGACCGGCCGGTTGCTTGCAACCACCTGCCCCTCGCCATCCACGGCGACAAGCGGCGCCTTGCTCAGGGCCCAGGCCTGTTCGACCTCGCCAAGGCTGACCCAGACGACCACCGCACCGCTGGAGCCTTGCGCCCCGCGCGTTGCCGAGGCGAACACATAGCTGCCGGGAAGGCTGCGGTTGCCCGGCCGATAGGCGCGGCCAAGCCGCCCTTGCAACGCTTCCTCCAGCGGCAAGGCAGTGATGTCGCGGGCCGGCATCAACCCGGCCCCGCGCGGCAGCATGTGGCTGGAGGCAATGAGATGCCCGGCCGGGTCGTAGAAGGCGACCTCCTGCGCCCCCGCCATGCCGGCGGCAATCGCCGCGACCCGCTCGCCGGCGCTCCGGTCGCGCGTCAGCACCAGCTCCCGCACATCCGGCCGCTGCGCCAGCAAGGGCGGCAACAGGCGAAACTTGTCCAGCTGCCGCTCCAGCGTCGCCGCCTGCACCGCCAGCAGCGCCTGCGAACGGGTGATGACCTCATCGGTAAAAAGCCGGGAACTGACACTCCACGTCACCCAGCCCGCCACCACCGTCACGGGCACGGACAGGCAGATCAGAACAAGAAAGACGGCATTGTGCCGTGCCGCGCGCCGCAGATCCCTCATACCCGCAGTTTACGTATGGTCAGCGCGGCGGACAATCGCAATCGCCCCGCTGTCCCCTATCGTCCCGTCGCCGCACGGCGATCCTCGCGGATCAGATCGGCTGCCTTCTCTGCGATCACCATGGTCGGCGCGGCGGTGTTGCCCGAGGTGATCGTCGGCATCACCGAGGCGTCGACCACCCGCAGGCCGGCGATGCCGCTCAGCCGCAACCGTTCATCGACCACCGCCCCCGCATCGATGCCCATGCGGCACGTGCCGACCGGATGGAAGATCGTCGTGCCGATATCGCCGGCCGCACGGGCCAGTTCCTCGTCGCTTTGCAGCAGAGGGCCCGGCAGATACTCCGACGGCGAGTAGCGGGCCAGCGCCGGCGCGGCCATGATCTTGCGGGTCAACCGCAGCGCGTCGGCGGCAACCTTCCGATCGCTGTCCGTCGATAGGTAATTGGGCCGGATCTCCGGATGCGCCCCCGGGTCGGCGGACACGATATGCACATGCCCCCGGCTGTCGGGACGCAGGTTGCAGACACTGGCCGTAATCGCCGGGAAGGGATGCAGCGGCTCACCGAACCGGTCCAGCGACAGGGGTTGTACGTGATATTCGAGGTTCGCGGTCTCGAACGAGGGATCGGACCGGGCGAACACCCCAAGCTGGCTCGGCGCCATCGACATCGGCCCAGAGCGTTTCAGCGCGTATTCGGCGGCGATCTTCGCCTTGCCGAAGATGTTGCCGGCAAGCTGATTGAGCGTCACCGCCCCCTCCACCTTGAACACGGTGCGCAATTGCAGGTGATCCTGCAGATTGCCGCCCACCGCCGGCAGCGCCTGCGTCACCTCGATACCGTGCCGGGACAACACCGCCGGATCGCCGATCCCCGACAGTTCCAGGATCTGCGGCGAGCCGATGGCCCCGGCGGACAGGATCGCCTCGCCGAGAACGCCGGCCCGCGCCGGCTCCCCGCCGACGGTCAGGTCGAGCCCGGTGACCCGCCCCCCGTCCAGCCGCAGCCGGGTCACCTGCGCCCCCGTCACCACCTTGAGATTGGCGCGCGAGCGCACCGGCTTGAGATAGCCCTTGGCGGCGGTCCAGCGCACCCCGCCCCGCTGGGTCACCTGAAAATAGGAGGAGCCGTAATTGTCACCCCGGTTGAAATCGTCGATCTTCGGGATGCCGGTTTCGGCGCAGGCCTCACGCACCGCATCCAGGATCTCCCAGGACAGGCGCTGCTGCTCGACGCGGCATTCGCCGCCACGCCCGTGCATCTCGTCATCCAGTTCGTAGTGATCTTCCGCCCGGCGGAACAGCGGAACGAGATCGTCCCAGCCCCATCCGGTCAGCCCCATCTGCCGCCAGCCATCGTAATCCCGAGCCTGGCCGCGCATGTAGATCATGCCGTTGATCGCCGAACAGCCGCCCAGCACCCGGCCGCGCGGATAGGCAAGCGAACGCCCGTTGAGGCCCGGCTCCGGAGCGGTCAAAAAGCCCCAGTCGGTTCGCGGATTGCCCATGCAATAAAGATAGCCGACGGGAATATGGATCCAGATGTAATCGTCCTTGCCGCCCGCCTCCAAAAGCAGCACCCGCACATCCGGATCGGCCGACAGGCGGTTGGCCAGGACACATCCGGCCGACCCCGCACCAACGATCACATAATCCCAATCCCCAAGCTCGCGCATAGATCCTCCCAGCAGGCTTTCGGACAGAACGATGCAACCGGGCGCCGACAAAGGCAAGCCACCTCGCAGCTCCGAACCGGCAACCGCGACGAAGGGCTTAGAGCGTTTCCGTCTCGCGCACCGCCCGGTCGATCTCGGCGACCAGCCCCGCATCGAGCCCAAGCCGCGCGGCCAGCAGATCGAGATAGGCCTTTTCCGCCGGATGATCCGGATCGATGGCGAGCCGCGAGGCGGCGAAGATCTCCAGTGCCGCTTCCTGGGTCGACGCACCCGCCACCACCCGGTCCAGGTCAAGCGGCGCACGCAATTCGTCCATCACGAAGGCCTTGGCGTCATTGTCCAGCTCCAGACTGTCGAGCTTGTCGAAGATCCGGCGCTGCTCTTCCGCATCGATATGACCATCGGCCTTCGCTGCCGAA
The DNA here is from genome assembly GCF_020177335.1 of Stappia indica. GTDB lineage: Bacteria > Pseudomonadota > Alphaproteobacteria > Rhizobiales > Stappiaceae > Stappia > Stappia indica_B. Next base: position 319,208 of record NZ_JAIVMG010000004.1, read on the forward strand.
ATCATCGCCGTCAGCAGCACAAGGGCAAAGGCCCGGTCGCCGCCCGGCTGCTGCTCCGGGGCAAAGGGAGACTCCGCCGGTGGCGGCAACACCGCCGGGTCCCCGGAGGCAGCCCCCGAAGCCGGGGCAGGCGCCGCCGTCCCCTGGTTACCCTGCCAATCGCGGTAGGCCTTGTAGGCAAGACCGGCGACCAGCGCCATGCCGCCATAGGTGACGGCCTTCTTGCCCAGTTTGCGCCCGCCCTTGGTGCCGAGCAGCAGGCCGGCCAGCCCGCCGGCGAGAGCACCGCCCGCCAGGCCGCCCGCGTTCGAGCGCAGGTAGTCCTGACCGCGCGCCATCATGTCGCCGCCGCCACCTTGCTGCGCGCCGCCCGCCGCGTTTCCCAGAAAGCCATCCAGCAGTTTTTTCGCGTCGAACATGGGCAAGGGTCTCCATCCAGCGTGACAATATCTCGCCCCCGCATTTGGGGTGGCCGCCGGGTCGGCGCAAGCGGAAAACCCCTCACATGGCAAACGGCAAGCGGTTGTCGTCCTTCAGCGTTTCCATCGCGATGGACGAGCGCACATTGCGTACCGCATCATGGGGCAACAGCTCATCGTTGATGAACACCGACAGCGCCGCCAGATCCGCGACCACCACCTTCAGCATGTAATCCATGTCGCCGGTCAGCACATGCGCCTCCTGCACCTCGGGCAGGCTGCGCACCAGGTCGCGAAAACGGCGAGCGTTCTGCCGGCTGTGCGCATTGAGCGCAACGCCGACGAAGGCGACCACGGCAAGACCGACCGCCGCCGGATCGATATCCGCCCGGTAACGACGGACGACCCCCGCCTCCTCCAGCCGCTGCCGGCGCCGGGACACCTGCGAGGCCGACAGGCCGATCCGCTCCCCCACCTGCTGATTGGTGCGAGAGGCATCCTCCTGCAATTGCGCAAGGATCTTCCGATCAAACCCGTCAATCTCGACCATATCATGCACCATATCACAACAGAGCGCACATCTTGTGCGGATCGCCGCACAGGAGCAACCCTCTTTGCACACATCGTGCGGCCCGGCTCCGCTATCCTTGAAACCTGAAATAAATGCACCCGGACGGGGGGCACAGGAGGACAGACCATGGGACCGTTTCCACATGACGCGCCGCCGGCGCGGATCAGCGCCGACAATCCGGCCGGCACCGACGGCTTCGAATTCGTCGAGTTCGCCCATCCGGAGCCGGAAAAGCTCGATGTCCTGTTCCGCAAGATGGGCTATGTGCCGGTGGCCCGTCACAAGACCAAGGCCATCACCCTCTATCGTCAGGGCGACATCACCTATGTGCTGAATGCCGAGCCCGGCTCCTTCGCCACGCGCTTCGTGGAACAGCACGGGCCTTGCGCCCCCTCGATGGCCTGGCGCGTCGTCGACGCGGCCCATGCCTTCCGCCACGCGGTGGCGCAAGGGGCGGAGCCTTATGAGGGCGACGACAAGACCCTTGACGCCCCGGCGATCAAGGGCATTGGCGGCTCGCTGCTCTATTTCATCGACCGCTACGGCGACAAGGGATCGGCCTATTCGGCGGAATTCGACTGGCTGGATGCGGTCGACCCGAAGCCCGAGGGCGTCGGCTTCTACTACCTCGACCACCTGACCCACAATGTCTATCGCGGCAACATGGACAAGTGGTGGGACTTCTACCGCACCCTGTTCAACTTCAGGCAGATCCACTTCTTCGACATTGCCGGCAAGCTGACCGGGCTGGTGTCGCGGGCGATTACCTCCCCTTGTGGCAAGATCCGCATCCCGCTGAACGAATCCACCGACGACAAGAGCCAGATTGAGGAATACCTGCGCAAGTACAAGGGCGAGGGCATCCAGCACATCGCCGTCGGCACCGACGGGATCTACGATGCCACCGACAAGCTGGCCGAAAACGGGCTGAAGTTCATGCCCGGCCCGCCGGAGACCTATTATGCGCGTTCCCATGAGCGGGTGCATGGCCATGACGAGCCGATCGAGCGCATGAAGCGCCATGGCATCCTGATCGACGGCGAGGGCGTCATCGATGGCGGCACCACCAAGATCCTGCTGCAGATCTTCTCCAAGACGGTGATCGGCCCGATCTTCTTCGAATTCATCCAGCGCAAGGGTGATGAGGGCTTCGGCGAGGGCAATTTCCGCGCTCTGTTCGAATCCATCGAGGAAGACCAGATCCGCCGGGGCGTGCTGAAGCAGGGCACGGACAGCTAGGCTATCGTTCCTTTCTGACAGCCTCATGGGTGATGGCGGCACCGGCAGGTCGCGGCGGCGCCATCGCCCGGCCCTTCTCCAGCGCGGCAAGGAAGGCCCGCGCCCAGGATGCGGCATCGTTCTCGCAGATCCGGTCGAACAGGGCCTGCCAGCGGTCGCGGCGCTCATCCAGCGGCATGGTCAGCGCAGCTTGCAGGTTCGCCGCCACTTCTTCGGCCGAATGCGGGTTGACGATCAGCGCCTCGGACATCTGTTCCGCCGCGCCGGCGAAGCGCGACAGCACCACCACCCCCGGATCCTCCGCCCGCTGCGCCGCCACATATTCCTTGGCGACAAGGTTCATCCCGTCGCGCAAGGGCGTCACCAGGGCCACCCGGCTGGCCCGGTAGAGCCCGGCCAGCGCCCGCCGGGTAAAGGAGCGGGTCATGTAGCGGATCGGCGTCCAGTCAAGATCCGCGAAACGGCCGTTGATGTTGCCGGTCAACTCCTCCAACTCTCGCCGGATCTCCGCATAGGCATCGAGTTCTGCCCGGGAGGGCGGCGCCACCTGCATCAGGCAAATCCGCCCCCTGTTCTCCGGGTAATCCTCCAGCAACCGGCCAAAGGCGCGGAACCGCTCAGGCAATCCCTTGGAATAGTCGATCCGGTCGACACCGATGATCTGCTGCCGGCCGGCCAGCAGTTTTTCCGCCCGCCGGGTGTGGCGCCGGGCGTCCGGTGTCGTCGCCTGCCGGGCAAACCCTTCCGCGTCGATGCCGATCGGAAAAGCGCGTACGACAGCCCGGCGCCCCCCGAGCAGCAGGTCTCCGTTTTCCGCCTCACGGGCGCCCAGTTCCTCCACCGCGAACCGGCGAAAGTTCGCCGCATCGCGGCGGGACTGAAAACCGATGACATCATAGGCGAGCATCCGCCACACCATCTGCGCCGCATTCGGCAAGGCCGCCAACACCTCCGGCGCCGGGAAGGGAATATGCAGGAAGAACCCGATCGGGTTCTCCACCTCCATCGCCCGCAGCGAAGCGGCGAAGGGCAGGAAGTGATAATCATGTACCCAGATCGTGTCGTCCGCGTTCAGAAGCGGACGCAGCCGCGACGCGAAGCGATCATTGACCCTGAGATAGCCTTCCTCGGCCTGGCGGTCGAATACCGCCAGATCGAGCCGATAGTGCAGCACCGGCCACAGGGTCTTGTTGGCATACCCCACATAGAAGGCATCATAATCGGCCTGGGTCATGTCGAGGGTCGCCATCAGCACCTTGCGCGCTCCAACCCTCCGGACATTGCCGAAGGTGCCTTCCTCGGAAATCTCCCCACTCCAGCCGAACCAGATGCCCCCCGCCTGCGTCAGTGCGTCCACCAGCGCGACCGCCAATCCGCCCGCTCGGCCGGTGTCCTTCAGCGGGCCGACACGGTTCGAGACGACGACAAGGCGTGACATTGGGGTCCTCCATTTGGTTCGTAGCGGTGCCCTCCCCCCGGCGGAGAGCGTGTCCGGGAAACGGCGGTGACAGAGGCCGCCCGGCGGCTTGTGCCGCGCGCGTGGGTGTTCCCCGCAGAGCCGGAAACACGCAATCCCGTTAGTTTGCCCCGCAATCCTTGCCAGACGGACCGGTCCCCGTAGCAAGGGCGCTAGACGACACTGTCCCAATCGGCGGACAGGCGCACCGCGCCATTGATGATCCCCACCATCGAGTAGGTCTGCGGGAAGTTGCCCCACAACTCTCCGCTGTGCGGGTCGGTATCTTCCGACAACAGCCCGACATGATTGCGGCACGAGAGCATCGTCTCGTAAATCTCGCGCGCCTCCTCCTTGCGGCCGATCCGGGCCAGCGCGTCGATGTACCAGAAGGTGCAGATGTTGAAAGCATTCTCCGGCGTGCCGAAGTCATCCGGCGCATGGTAGCGAATGAGATGATTGCCCCGCCGCAACACCGTGCCAACCCGCTCCACCGTGGCGATGAAGCGCGGATCCTCCGCCGGCAGGAAGCCGACCTCGGCGATCAGCAACAAGCTGGCGTCGAGATCGCGCCCGCCGAAGCTTTCCACGAAGGCACCGACCTCCTCGTTCCAGCCACATTGCAGGATGGTCCGGTGAATATGCTCCGCCCGCCCATGCCATAGCCGGGCACGCTCCATGCGTCCGAACTGGCCCGCGATCCGCGCCAGCCGGTCGCAGGCCGCCCAGCACATCAGCGAGGACGAGGTGTGCACCCTTGCCCGGGTCCGCAGCTCCCAGAGCCCCGCATCCGGCTGGTCATGCAGGGCAAAGGCCCGTTCGCCGATCAGCTCCAGCCGCTCGAAGTCGTCCACGCCGGGTTGGTGCAACAGCCGCTTGTCGAAGAACGCCTGCGCCGCGCCGAGCACGATGTTGCCATAAACATCATGCTGGAAATGCTCATAGGCCTGATTGCCGATCCGCACCGGCCCCATGCCGCGATAGCCCGGCAGATCCACGGTCCGCTCGATCAGCTTCTTCTCTAGCCCGATGCCATAAAGCGGCTGCACATGATCGCCATTGGTGCTGGAGGCGATGTTGTTGAGATAGCGCAGGTAGTTTTCCATCGTCTCCATTTCGGAGAGCGAATTCAGCGCCCGCACCACGAAAAAGGCATCGCGCAGCCAGCAATAGCGGTAGTCCCAATTGCGTTCGCTTCCCCCCGCTTCGGGGATTGAGGTGGTCACCGCCGCGACGATGGCTCCGGTTTCCTCGAAGGTGCAGAGCTTCAGGGTAATCGCCGCCCGAATGACCGCCTCCTGATAGTCGACGGGAAGCCCGAGGCGCCGGGTCCACAGCCGCCAGTACAGCGTGGTCTCCTCCTCGAACTCGCGGCACAGGGTATCGGGATGACGGGTCAGGCTTTCATCCGGTCCCAGATAGAAGGACAGCGGCCCGTCGAGCAGAAACGGCGTTTCCTCGCGCACATAGGTGATCGAAGCGTTGGTGGTCAGCCGGATCGCCTGGCCGGCGCCGACGAAACGCATGTGGTTCGACCCGAAGGAGCGCTCCGGCGCCTGGCTGCCATAGGCGAAACACGGCCGGCAGCGCACACGGATGCGCGGGTGCCCAGCCAGCGGCCTCACCCGCCGCACCAGCGCCGTTGGCCGGAACATCCGTCCCTTGGCCTGGAAGCGCGGCGCGAAATCGGTGATCTCGATGGCATTGCCCTGGCCGTCGAAGATCCGCGTCACGACGATGGCAGTGTTTTGCAGATAGGCCTGCTCGCTGCGCGCCGCGCCTTCCAGCTCGATGGCAAAGGCGCCATCCGCCGCCGATCCGCGCGAACCGAGCAGGGCGTGGAACACCGGATCTCCATCGAACCGCGGCAGGCAGCACCACACCACCCGGGCCATCCTGTCGATCAGCCCGGCAAAGGAACAGTTGCCGACAAGCGCCAGGTCGAGCGTCGCTTGTTCACCAGCGGGCATGTCGCCAGCACTCATGGACGCGATTTCCGGCGATGCAGGCTGGCGGGCATGTCTTGCGCCAGCCAGCGGTGGACGTCGGCCACATTTCGCAGGCGGAACCGGGCAAGGCTGCCCCCTTCCCCGACCTTGATGCCGAAGCCGCCGATGGCCTCCGCCGCACGGATCCCATCCTCATCGGTGATATCGTCGCCGACGAAGACCGGCGTGCGGCCGCAAAACGGCGGCCGCTCCATGAACGCTTCGAGCGCCCAGCCCTTGTCCCGGTGGGCGGGCTTTGCCTCCACCACCATCTTGCCGCGCACCAGATGCAGATCCGGCAGATCGCAGATCGCTTCGCTCATCACCTGCCACACCAGCGGTTCGCAATCTGGAGCGATGCGAAAATGAACGGCAAGTGCCGCGCCCTTGTCCTCCAGCGACACGCCGCGCCCCAGCAGCCCGCTGCCGGCGAGGGCCGCCTTCAGCGTCTCCAATTCCGGGCGCACCGGCGCCCGCTCCACCGGCATACCCGGGAAGAGCCGCGCTTCCAGCCCATGCAGCCCGGCGCAAGGGAGGTTCAACGGGCGCAGGTAGCGGTCGATTTCGGCGATCGGCCGGCCGCTGACAATCGCCAACGCGCCATCGAGGCGCGTGATCAAGCGTTGCAGACTGCCAATCAGCGCGGCCTCGGTTTCGATTGCATCCGGTGTTTCCGCGATTTCGACAAGCGTTCCGTCGAAATCGAGGAACAACGCAAGATCGTCCGAAGCAGGTGGCGGCGCATACATGGACCAAAGCCTATGCAAACTGACGCAGGAAGAGAAGACATATTCTCAGGAAATCAGCCGCACGACCAGTACTTCCCCGCGTCCGCGCGGGCTCGACCTCGTTTTTTCGTCAAGAATGCACCCGGAGGTCCGCTACGCGGGAACGCATTTCCCTCAACCGGCCAGACGTTGCAGGATCGCAGCGGTACCCAATCCGCCGGCGCTGGCAATGGCCGCAAAGCCCAGGGCGCCGGCTGGCTCGCCGCGCAACTCGTGAAAGAGGCGCACCGCCAGGATCGCGCCCGACGCCCCGATGGGATGACCGCGCGCCAACGCACCGCCGCCCCGGTTGAGGCTAGCGGCGGGCAGCTCCAGCGCCCGGGCGCAGGCCATGGCCTGCACCGCATAGGCTTCCATCACCTCCACCGTCGCCATACGGCCCGCGTGCAATCCGGTCGCGGCGAGCACCTTCTGACCGGCGACCACCGGCGCCAGTCCTGGCAGTTCCGGATCCGCGCCCGCGCTTGCCCCGCCGATCAGCCGGCACCCGTCGGGCACGCTGCGCGTCGCCGCGAACCGATCCGACACCACACAGACAAAGGCCGCCGCATCCGCTTCCACGGCGGTTGTTGCCGTCAGGATCCGGCTTTCGCCCTCCCCGGCGATCGCGCGGGAGCGGCGTGCGGTGGCCATCGACAGAGCCCGGGCAAAGGCATCCCGCGAGAGCCCGGCGCTTTCCACCAGCTCCGCCGTCAGTCGCCCGGCCTCGCGGGCGGCGCAGGCCTTGGCATGGCTTGCCACCGCATAGGCAAGCTGGTCCTCAAGGCCAATCCCCGCATGGGCGGCAAGGGCGGCGGCCGCATCGGCCATCTCCGGATCCCGCTCCGGCCAGGGGGTGAAGGGAGGACGATCATAGGGGCGCGGCGCCTCGTCCGGCCCGCGTGGCCGCGAAAGCCGCAAGGGCGCACGGGAAAAACTCTCCACCCCGCCGGCCAGCACGCAGTCCGCCGCACCGCTTTCGATCAGCCGGGCAGCCATCAGGATCGCATCGAGCCCGGAGCAACATTGCCGGTCGAGGGTCAGCGCCGGCACGCTCTCCGACACGCCGGCAAACAGCGCCAGCCGGCGCGCCGGATTGCCGCCGCCATAGAGCGCATTGCCGACGATCACCTCATCGACCGCCGCCCCATCAAGGCCGGCATCGTCCAGGCACGCCGTCAGCACCGGCGCCGCCAGCGCGTCGACCTCAAGTGTCTTCAGCGCGCCGCCGCGCGGGGCAACCGGGCTACGCCGGGCGGCGACGAGGATCGCCTGTCTTGCCATTGTCGCTCTCCCTTTGCCGCACCCGCGCCTCCAGCGCCGGCAGATCCGGCTTGCCGCCTGGCGTCAGCGGCCAGTCCTCCATCGCATAGAAGGCACGCGGCACCTTGATCGGCGGCAGATGCTCAAGACAGGCCCGCCGCAAGGCGTCACCGCAAAAGGCCTCCCCCGACGGGCGAATGGCCGCGACAATCCGCGTGCCTCGAACCGGGTCTGGCAGGCCGAATACCGCCACGCCGAGCACATCCGGCCGCGCGGCCAGCACTGCCTCGATTTCCTCCGCATAGACATTGACCCCGGCGGTGACCAGCATGCGGCTGCGACGACCGGCCAGATGGAGATGCCCCTCGCCATCGAGCCAACCCTGATCGCCCACCGTCAGCCAGGCTCCATCGCGACAGGTATCCGCTTCCCCGCCAAGCGCATAGCCGTCGAACAAGAGCGGACTGGCGATCCAGATCGCGCCCGGCACGCCGGGCGGACAGAAGTCGCCGCTCACTGTTCGGATCGATACCGCAACATCCGGGAAGGGGCGCCCGACGGAGCCGACCGGACTGCCATCCCCGCTTCGCCGATATGAGATGAAACTGGTCTCGGAGGTTCCGTAAAATTCAAAAAGGCGGGCTTTGGGGAAAAGGTCCTGCACGCCGCCGCGTTCGCCGCCATTCCATTTCGACCCGCTGACCAGCACCCGGCGCACCCCCGGCAAGGTCAACCCGATCTGGCTGGCGGCGCGGCTCAGGAGTTGAAGCTGGGTTGGCGTGCCGTAGAGAACGGTCGCCGCGCTGTCCCGCAGGCGCGTCAGGATCTGCCGGGGATGGAACTGCGGCGCAATCTCGACGAAGCTGCCCATGTCCAGCGCCTGCACCGCGCCGAACAGATGCAGCGAATGACCAAGGCTGCCGGGAATGAACACCCTGTCCTCAGGTCCCAGTGCAAAGGCCTCGCGGCAGAGCCGGAAGCTCTCCGTCCAGGAGCGATGCGAGCGCTGAAACGCCTTGGGCCGACCACTGGAGCCGGAGGTAAAGCCGATATAGAAGAGCTGCTCCGAATGCGGCACATTCTCAGCGGCATCATACCCGGCAATCGAAGTGCTTCCGACCTCCGTGAGCTGCGCGCAGGCAAGCTCGGCCGCCGTCTCATCGATGCCAGCCGCAAACTGGCGCGGGTCGAACACCGCCGCCACCCGCCCGGCCTGCGCCACAGCGAAAAAACCACAGAGCAGCGAGACCGGTTCGGCGGTTGTCAGCGCAACGCGCCCACCCGGGGCGACGCTGCCGCGAACCGCCGCGCTGAGCGCATCGACCCGCGCGGCAAAGGTCTCCCAACTCAAACACGCATCGCCGCAGGAAAGCGCCAGAGCATCGGACCGGTCGCGGGCGTGATCCGGGATCGCCTGGCCGACAAAGCTCATTGCCGGGTCAGCACCGCATCCGGCCGGCCCCGCTCCACCGCCCGCACGATCACCGCCGTTGCAAACGCCTTCAGGGTATCCCCCGGCAGATAGATCAGCACACCGAGCGCCGCCTGGCCGAGGGTGAGATCGGTCATGAGGGAAAGCCCCGGAATCCCGAAGGCGTACATGACGAGGATGCCACCGACGAAGGCGGAGACAAGCGCAGCCGTGAAGGTCGACGCCGCGCGCATCGCCTGCATCATCAAGCCGCAGACGAACGCACCAATCGGCCAGCCGATCAGAAACCCAACCGACGGACCGGCAAAAACGCCAAGCCCGCCACGCCCGCCCGCCAGCAGCGGCATGCCGAGGGCGACGACAAACAAGAAGAGCAGCACCGCGAGGGCGCCGCGCACCGGGCCAAGCATGGTGCCCGCCAGCATCACCCCGAGGGTTTGCGCTGTGATCGGCACCCCGCCCAGCATCGGCAGGCTGAACGGCGGCAACAGCCCCAGCGCGCCGATCATTGCCGCATAGATCGCGATATGCACCAGGCTTCGGTCAGCGGTCATGGTCTTGCTCACATCGGTCTCCTTGTCAGAGGCGCTGGATCCACAGGTCGCGGGTCGACACCGCCGCGCGCGGCAATGGCTTCCGCTACATGATCGGCGGTATTTAGAGCCTGAAGGGCTAGGGGAGCAACCAATCTGAGCCCGCCGCGCCGCCCTGTCCGCGCCCGGTAGGCCGCACCGAGTTGCCCGCCCGCCGCCGCAAGTTGCGGTGCGAACCGGAGCACCAGCGCGATCGCCAGCGCCAGCCGCCGCCGGGAAAGACCAACCAATTCCGCCGGACGCAATACCGGCGCCAGCGCGTCGATCATGTCGTCTAGCCGTGTGGTCAGGCTGACGATGGAGGCAAGCAGCACGAGACAGACGAGCCGCAGCAACATCACCAGCCCGGTCGCGAGCGAACCGAGCACCAGGTGAAACAGCAACAGACAGACAAGCAGGAAAAACACCGGACGCAACGCGGTCAAGGCCGCCAGAGCCGAGCGTCCAAGGCTCGCGTAAATGGAGAGGGTTCCGGCCAATGCGCCCGCAAGAAGAGTGAGGTCGGTGACCGGAAACAGCAGCATCGACATGACGGCAAGGCACACGAGTTTAACCCAGGCCGGCAAGCGATGCAGCCAGCTGCGCCCTTCCAGATAGACCCCCGTCACAGCATATCCGCCGAAAGTCGCGCCGCCCGCTCCTGTGCATGGGCGCGAAACCGCGGCAGGATCTCCTCAGGAGCCCCATCGCCAATGATACGTCCGGCGTCGAACCAGAGGATCCGGTCGAACCCGTCGAGACAGTCAAGATCGTGGCTGATCAACACCAGTTTTTGCGGCAATTGCATCATCAGCTTGTGAAAATGCAGCCGCAGAGCCGGGTCGAGATTGGCGAACGGCTCGTCGAGCAACAACAACCGGGGCTCGACCACCACCACCGCCAGCAGGCAGACCAGCTGTTTCTGCCCTTCGGAGAGCAGCGATACCGGTCGCTCTGCCCAGTCTTCACAGCCATGGGCGCGCAACAATTGCCGCGCGGCGGATTCCGCCTCGCGTTTGCTCGCGCCAAACTGGCGCGGCGCGAAGGCGATTTCCTCCAGCACGGTGGGAAAGATGATCTGATGGTCCGGGTTCTGGAACATCATGCCGACGAGGCGCGGCAGCAGCTTTGCATCGCGCACGCTGTCATGGCCGAACACCTCGACCGTGCCCTGATCAGGGCGGACGAGCCCATTCAACAGTCTGAGGAAGGTACTCTTGCCGGCGCCGTTCAGGCCGACGAGGCCGATCCGATGTTCCTGCAGCGAGACGGTAATCTCGCGCAAAACGGCCCGTTGCCCGCGTTCGAGACAGACGTCATCGACGGTTGCATAAGGTTTGGCAGGAGATCGGGGGGTGGGCAATGGCATGCGGAATTCCGATGCCTTTTCCTGTCGTCCGCGACTTACGGACGCATGTTTATAGTAGAGAGTTTTTTTGTTTGCGCTTAGCGGGCCTGGCGGCGACCTACTCTCCCACGTCTTGAGACGCAGTACCATTGGCGCTGGGGCGTTTCACGGCCGAGTTCGGGATGGGATCGGGTGTTGAGGTCCCCGCAATGGCCACCAGGCC
>NZ_JAIVMG010000005.1 GCF_020177335.1 Stappia indica
TTCGCCTGGACGGATCGGCTCCGCCGATCGGGCGTCCGGATATCGATGGATGGGAAAGGTCGGTTCCTCGACAACATCTTCATTGAGCGGCTGTGGCGAACCCTGAAATACGAGTGCGTCTACCTGCATGCCTGGGAGACCGGATCAGAGACGAAAGCGGCCATCCGGAAATGGATGACCTTCTACAACCACCAGCGTCCTCACTCAGCCCTCGGCGGCAAGCCTCCGGTGCTGGCCTATTGGCAGAGAAATGATATCAACCAACCCGATCAGCAGGTGCAACGAGTAGCTTAAATTACGCCAGATCCTGTCCAGCCGATGGGGAGTAGCTCATTGGGCTTCATCTTCGTTCCTTCGTCACTACGACGAAGCCCAAATCCTCCTTAAATCACAACCTCAAATCTGTGCCATGAGCGCTGACGGGGAACAGTCAATCTGGTTCCGCCAAACCTGCGCGGTAAACAGGATTATAGTACTATCGCAATTCGTTAACCGAAACGTTGCAACTCGGCTGCGCCTTTTTCAGAACGCCAACGCAGTCTCCCCATTATCCCATCACGTTCCGGGCCACCGTCAAGCGCTGCGGCACCGGTAAATTTCGGCAGCTTTCCCAATCCGCCTTCTTACGGAGCGCTTTTGGAGAACGCCGACGACACTCTTCAATCGGCGTATCGCGCAAATACCTCAATGCACTCGACACCGTCGAGCAGATCCCGCACGGTTCTCTGTTCCGCCCGGACGGGGATAAAGGAGACAAGGGTCAAACGATCGGCTTCTGTAAACAGCCTGGCAACCCACCAATACATCGACTGTGTTCGACGTCCACGCCCAAGCGGTGAAACCGCAGGATCGCATCACCTGCCTGCTTGCACAGCTCGGCAACTTTTCCGATTTCGCTCGACCAGGTCACAATCTCTCCCCCACATCCCGTCATGCCTGCCCGGCACCTGGGGCCGTACCTCTTCGCTTGCGGCGGCTTTGTCAAGCGGAGACCCGGCCACGGCATTTCCTGCGGGAGAGAACCGACGCCCAGGCCTTTCCCCTCCCTCCTGCTGCCACCGTGCTGTCAGCAACGGTGCGGGGAGAGCGGAAATGCGCGGACAAGCCGCAAGCGCGGGGTTTTCCGGCCGAGGCTTTCGCCCCATATTGCCGCCATGGCCAAGCGACCCTCCTCCTCCCGTCCGAATGCCGGCGCGCCCGACCCCGACGCGCTGCCCACCGGCGACGATGCGCCCACTGGTTTCGGCGAAGCGCCTCAGGCTTCTTTCGAGGGCGCGCGCCTCTCCGGCGGGGTGTCCGATTGGGCGCGGCAGATATCCGAGGAAGACGGCGCTCCCACTTCCGCTGACAAGACCCAAGAACCGGCAGCTCCATCCAAGGCGAAGAAGGCCGACAAGGCCGCGACCAAGACGGGCGCCAAGGCCAAACCGGCCCGGTCGGCCCGGGGCACCTCCATGGGCGCCAGCAACGACCCGCGCGAACGCGCCGCCGGCGGGCTCAATCCGGTCGCCGGGCTCGACATCTCGCTGGAGGATGCCGAGGCGCTGCTGGAAAAGCAGGTCGCGGAGACGAAAAAGCGCAACAAGCGCAAGGGAAAGGCACCGCCGCCGGAGATGTCCGATGGCTCCACCGGCCATACCGAAACCGTGCGCGCCCTGTCGGTGCTGATCGAGAGCGGCAACCCGCTGCACAAGAACGGCGAGGCCTGGGCGCCGCACCGCCCGGTTCGCCCCGCAAAGTCCGAAGGCGGCGTGCCGATCAAGCTGGTCTCGGAGTACGAGCCGAAAGGCGATCAACCGACCGCCATCGCCGATCTGGTCGAGGGGCTTGCCGACGAGGACAAGACCCAGGTTCTGCTCGGCGTCACCGGCTCGGGCAAGACCTACACCATGGCGCAGGTGATCGCCCGCACCCAGCGCCCGGCGCTGATCCTGGCGCCGAACAAGACGCTGGCCGCCCAGCTCTACGGCGAGTTCAAATCGTTCTTCCCCGACAATGCGGTGGAATATTTCGTCTCCTACTACGACTACTACCAGCCGGAGGCCTATGTCCCGCGCACGGACACGTTCATCGAGAAGGAAAGCTCGATCAACGAGCAGATCGACCGGATGCGCCATTCGGCCACCCGGGCCCTGCTGGAACGGGATGACGTGATCATCGTCGCCTCGGTCTCCTGTATCTACGGTATCGGTTCGGTCGAGACCTATACGGCGATGACCTTCGCCATCGAGGTGGGCGAGCGCATCGACCAACGCCAGTTGCTCGCCGATCTCGTCGCTCTGCAATACAAGCGCAATGACGCCGCCTTCCAGCGCGGCACCTTCCGGGTGCGCGGCGACACCGTCGAGATCTTCCCCGCCCACTATGAGGACCGGGCCTGGCGGGTGTCGCTGTTCGGCGACGAGATCGAGGCGATCACCGAGTTCGACCCGCTCACCGGGCAGAAATCGGCGGAGATGAAGAGCGTCAAGATCTACGCCAACTCCCACTATGTGACACCGAAGCCGACGCTGGCACAGGCCACCAAGTCGATCAAATCCGAATTGAAACAGCGGCTGGAAGAACTCACCGCCCATGGCCGGCTGCTGGAGGCGCAGCGGCTGGAGCAGCGCACCCTGTTCGATCTGGAGATGATGGAGGCGACCGGCTCCTGCGCCGGCATCGAGAACTACTCGCGCTACCTCACCGGCCGGGCGCCGGGCGAGCCGCCGCCGACACTGTTCGAATACCTGCCGGACAATGCGCTCGTCTTCGCCGACGAAAGCCATGTGACGATCCCGCAGATCGGCGCCATGTACCGGGGTGACTTCCGCCGCAAGGCGACACTGGCGGAATACGGCTTCCGCCTGCCCTCCTGCATGGACAACCGGCCCTTGCGCTTCGAGGAATGGGACGCGATGCGGCCGCAGACCATCTGCGTCTCCGCCACCCCCGGCTCCTGGGAGATGGAAGAAGCCGGCGGCGTCTTCGCCGAACAGGTGATCCGTCCGACCGGGCTGATCGATCCGCAGATCGACATTCGCCCCGCCTCCTCCCAGGTCGACGATCTCCTGGGCGAGGTGCGCGTGGTCGCCGCCAAGGGCCTGCGCACGCTGGTCACCGTGCTGACCAAGCGCATGGCCGAGGACCTGACCGAATACCTGCATGAGAACGGCGTGCGCGTGCGCTACATGCATTCGGACATCGACACACTGGAGCGGATCGAGATCATTCGCGACCTGCGTCTCGGCGCCTTCGACGTGCTGGTCGGCATCAACCTGTTGCGCGAGGGATTGGACATTCCCGAATGCGCGCTGGTCGCCATTCTCGATGCGGACAAGGAAGGCTTCCTGCGCTCGGAGACCTCGCTGATCCAGACCATTGGCCGCGCGGCGCGAAACGTCGACGGCAAGGTGGTGCTTTACGCCGACCGGACCACCGGGTCGATGGAGCGGGCCATCGCCGAGACCAACCGGCGCCGGGAGAAGCAGACCGCCTACAACACCGAGCATGGCATCACGCCGGAAAGCGTGCGCCGGACCATCGGCGACATCCTGCAGAGCGTTTACGAACAGGATCACGTGACGGTGGACTCGGGCTTCGCCGAGGAGGACGGGCTCGTCGGCCACAATCTCAAGGCCCATATCGAGGATCTGGAAAAGCAGATGCGCGAGGCGGCCGCCAACCTGGAGTTCGAGACGGCGGCGCGGCTGCGCGACGAGGTCAAGCGGCTGCAGGAAACGGAGCTGGCCGTCGCCGACGATCCGCTGGCGCGCCAGTCGGCGGTGGAAGAGCGCAGCGGCGGCTATCGCGGCGACAAGAAATACGGCGCCAGCGCCAACCTGCCCACGGCCTCGAAGGTGCGCAAGAATACCCTCGATGAAATGACGGTGGGCCGGACGGAAGTGCCGTTGTCCGGCAAGCCGACGCCGCAGAAGCGGCGCCCCGATGCGGCCACGGCGGAAGAGGATGTCCGCCCGGTCGTGCGCGGCAAGATCGGCGCCGGCTCCTACGAGGACCCGACAGAAGAAAAACGCCATCGCGGCCGCCCGAAGAAAAGCGGCAGGCCGGGGCGGTAACGGCAACCCGCTCCTCCCGGCGTCATCCCGGGCAAGCTTTTGCGCGACCCGGGGTCGGAGAGCCGAAAGACGCGCGTTTGCAATGGACTGGACCCGACAGACCGTGGCTCGCCGATCCCGGATCTCCGCTTGCGCGTCGTCCGGGAGGACGCGGAGCGGGGGAAATGTCCGGGACAAGGCGGAGGACGCAGGCGCTCGCTGCAACGCCGAGGCAAAACCGACAGGACGGATACCGCACTTTCGGAGCGATGGCCCGCCCAGGTCGACCCTTCCGATCCCCTTTCGCCTTTTCCGATCACCGCCCGGAGCTTACAGTCGCGCGATGAGCATCTGTCCTGACATCACCTTCTCCGCCCCGCATCCGCCGGCCCGCCTGCGTCGGGCGTCCAGAGCCGCGCGGTGCGCCTTCGCCGGGGTACTGCTGGCGCTGCTGCCCTTCCCGCATGTCGCCTCAGCGCAGGACATGCCGGCCTGCGCCCAGACCGGCGCATCCTCGGTGATGATCAACGGCCGGCCCGCGCTACGGCTGTCGGATGTGGCGACCTGCCCGCCCGGCATGTTCGAGACCGTGCCGGGGATCATGGTCGAGGGGCAACCAGCGGTGCGTTTCATCGCGCCGGTGGAGGGCTGCGTGGCGGCCGGTTCGGCCGATGTGCTCATGGGCGGCGCACCGGCGGGCCGTGCCGGTGATGCGGCCTGCCCGCCGAAGTGACCCCTTGGGCGGAGCCTTATCCCTTCCCTCAGTTGTCGCCGCAGCTTGTGCTCCGAAGCGCGATTACCCGCCGAGGAACAGCAGCGCCGCCCCGAGCAGCACGAGCCCAGCTCGGAGCAGCGGATTGAGCGGGGCGATCACGCCGCAGGAGATGGCGGCAAGGCCGGCGCCGACCTTGACCATCGCCAGCAATGCGGCGACCGGGGCGGCGGTCAGCTCGATCAAGGCCGGATTGGCGATCATCCCCAGCGGCACGAGATAGAGGCCGAGCCCCAGCGCCATCGCCGAGATCGCCACCTTCAGCCAGTTTTCGCCGACCATGCCGGCGGCGATGAACACCGCGCCACAGACCGGCGGGGTGATGGTCGACAACAGCGCATACCAGAAGACGAAGAGATGGGCCTGCAGCGGTGACAGCCCCAGGTCGATCAACGCCGGGCCGGCGACGGACACACAGATCACGTAGGCCGCTGTCGTCGGCACTTCCATGCCCAGGATGAGACAGGCAATGGCGGTGAGCAGCAGCGCCGGCCAGAGCAGGCCACCGGAGCCGGACAGGATCAGCGAGGTGATTTTCACGCCGAGCCCGGTGAGGCCGAGCACGCCGATGATGATCGAGGCGCACAGGATGATGGCGGCGATGGTGGCGATCTGCCGCCCGCCGGTGATGCAGACGGTTTCGATCCGCCCCAGCGTGCGCCGGCGATCGAAGCTGAGCCGCACGTCAAGCGTCAGCAGCAGCGCCCCGGCGACGATGGCAAGACAGGCGGCGTATTGCGGGGTGACCCCGGCGCCGAACATGCCCCAGAGCAGAACCGAAAAGGGCACCAGGAAGAACGCCGAGGTGATCAGCACGAGACGCGGCGACGGGCGCTCGTCGGCCGGCAGCCCCTTCAGCTCATGGCGCAGGGAAAAGGCGTCGATACCGACCCAGACGGCAATGAAGTAAAGCAGCGCCGGCAGCGCCGCCGCCGCCATGATGCCCACATAGGGGGTGCCGGTCAGCTCCACCATGACGAAGGCGCCGGCGCCCATCAGCGGCGGCATGATCTGACCGCCCGAGGAGGCCACCGCCTCGACCGCACCAGCGAGCGCGCGCGGATAGCCGAGCCGGGTCATCGCCGGCAGGGTGATCGCCCCGGTGGAGGCGACATTGGCCGAGGCGGAGCCGGAGATCGAGCCGAACAGCGCCGAGGACAGGACGGACACCTTGGCGGCGCCGCCGCGCAGCCGTCCGGCGGCGGCGGCAGCCACATTCATGAAGCCCTGCCCGGCCTCGCCGGCATTGAGCACAGCGCCGAAGATCACGAAGATCGACACCACGGAGACGGACACCCCGGTCAGCGAGCCCCAGACCCCGCCTTCGGTGATGGTCAGGGTGCCGAACAGGCTGGACATCGGCAGGCCGGAATGGCCGAACTCACCGGGGATGTATTCGCCCCAGACCGCATAGGCCAGCGCCAGCGCGGCCACCAGCGGCAGCGGCCAGCCGATGGCGCGGCGGGCCATCTCCAGCACCACCGCCAGCAACACCAGCGCCAGCGCCATCTGCCCCGGCCCGGTCAGGTAGCCGTATTGATCGCCCAGCGCCGAAGCGTTCAGCGCGATCCACAGACAGACGCCGATGCCGATGGCGGCGATCACCGCGCCGGAGCGGCGCGCGGAGGCGCTGCCGGCCATCAGCACGAGGACGAAGGGCAACGCCAGCGCCATGTGCAGCGGCCGGGAAACCAGATTGGGCACCAGACCGGAGAACACCAGATAAAGGTGAAAGCCGATCGACAGCGCGCCAAGCGCCGTCCAGAACAGGCGGGCGGGGACAGACATTCGCGAACTTTCCGGAAAGACCGGCCCGGCCCCGTCCTGATCGATGGACGGGAAAGCCGGGTCCGGAGACCTTGCCGGCCACCAAAGGCGGCGACCGGTCAAGACGATGTCGTCACTTCTGCGCGTCAGTCAGGGCAACGCCCGCCTCGGCGTAGTAGCGCGCCGCGCCGGGATGGATCTTGCCGCTGATGTTGGCCAGCATCTCGGTGGTCACACCCTTCCACCAGGGCGCCGTATCGGCCATCTTCGCCTTCTCTTCCCAGAAGGTGCGGGTGATCAGATAGGCGGTGTCGTCGTCCATCGCCGTGGTGGTGTAGGCGATCACCGGCAGCGAGGTGGTGGTCACCGGCGCGTCCTGTCCGGCATAGGTGCCGGCGGGAATGACCAGCTTGGTGCGCTTGGTCTTGGCGATCTGCTCGTCGGAGAGCGACAGCAGCGTGATGCCGGTGCCGGCGGCGGCCTCGATCACATTCGGCGCCGGGTAGGACCCGGAGGTGACGAAACCGTCGATCTGGCCGTTCTTCAGGGCAGGACCGGCGTTCGACAGTTCCGCGTCGGCGAGCTTGACCTTGTCGGTCAGGCCGAAGAGCTCAAGATACTTGGCCCCTTCACGCGCGCCGAAGCTGCCCTTGCCGATCAGGATCGTCTTGCCGGCCATGCCGGGGAAATCCGTCACGCCGCTGTCGGAGCGCATGACGAAATGCATGGTCAGCGAGGGGATCGGGAACAGCGCCCGGATCTCGTCGAACTTCGGGTTGCCCTTGTCCTTGAACATTGCCTTGCCGCCCTGGGCGAGCCCGATCAGCGCCGGCGGCGAGGTGAAGAAGTAGTTCCCCGGACGCACCGCCGCTTCCATCACGTTCTGGACGGAGCCCTGGCTTTCCTCGACGGTGACGATCACCTCGCCATCGGTGCCGGCCTTGACCGCCTCGGCGATCTGCACCGCCATCTGGTAGTAGGACGATCCGGTCTTGGCGGCTTTGTAGGTGATGCGCGTTTCGGCGGCGGCCATCTGCGGCAGCAGCGCGGCGAGGCCGACAAGGGCAAACTTGCTCCAGAAGGTCATGAGGGCACCCGGGATCCTGTTCTCGTTGAATGGGAGCCAGAGACTACTTGCTCCCACGGCCCGATGCACCTGCAAGAGCGTCGGTTTTTCACCTTTTCTCCACAGGGCCTCACGGTTGCAGCTCCGGTGCATTCTCCCTTTTCCGGGAAAGACATCCACTATAGCCTTCAGACCGACACAAGAGAATCTTCCGGAGACGTGAGACCCCATGCTGGTCTATGCCGCCAAACGACTGGCCAGCCTGTCCGCAACGCTGCTGCTGGCGACGCTGGTGGTGTTCCTCGTTCTGGAAATCCTGCCCGGCGATCCGGCCGAACTGATGCTGGGCATGAATGCCAGCGAAGACACGCTGGCCGCACTGCGCGGCGAACTTGGCCTCGACCGGCCGGCCTTGCTGCGCTACGGCGACTGGGTCGCGGGCTTTGTCACTGGGGATCTCGGCATCAGCCACACCTATGCGGTTCCGGTCTCGGAGCTTGTCGCCGCGCGCCTGCTGGTCTCGCTGCCGCTGGCGCTCTTGGCGCTCGTCCTGTCCACCGCCATCGCCATTCCGGTCGGGGTGATCGCCGCCAGCCGGCGCGGAAGCTGGCAGGACAGCAGCCTGATGGGCCTTGCCCAGATCGGCATTGCCGTGCCGAATTTCTGGTTCGCCATGCTGCTGGTGTTCGTCTTCGCGGTGAGTTTGCGGCTCGTGCCCTCCGGCGGCTTTCCCGGCTGGGAAGCGGGGCTGGTGCCGGCGCTGAAGGCGCTGCTGCTGCCGGCCATCGCCCTGGCCCTGCCGCAGGCGGCGATCCTCGCCCGGGTGATGCGCTCGGCGCTGATCGACACGCTGGGCGAGGATTACATCCGCACCGCCCGGGCCAAGGGGCTGACTCGGCACGCCACCTTGTGGCGCCATGCGGTTCGCAACGCGCTGATCCCGGTGCTGACCATTCTCGGCCTGCAATTCTCCTTCCTGATCGCCGGCACCATCATCATCGAGAACGTGTTCTACCTGCCCGGGCTGGGGCGGCTGATCTTCCAGGCCATCACCCAGCGGGACCTGATCGTGGTGCGCAGCGTGGTGGTGCTGCTGGTCGCCACGGTGATCCTCGTCACCTTCCTGGTGGATCTGGCCTATGCGCTGGCCGATCCGCGCCTGCGGAGCCGCTGAGCCCATGGCCGTGCGCGCGTTCCTCCGCACCCTGCGGCAGCACCGGGCCCTGGCGGTCGGCGGCACCATCGTTGGCCTGGTCACTGCCGCCGCCGCGCTGTCGCTGGTCTGGACGCCCTACCCGATCGACGTTCTCTCGGTCGCCGACCGGCTGCAAGGCCCGTCCCTCGCCCATCCCTTCGGCACCGATCACTATGGCCGCGACATGCTGTCGATGCTGATGGTGGGCGCGCGCACCTCCATCGCCGTTGCCCTCCTCGCCGTGGGCATCGGCGCGCTCATCGGCGTGCCGCTGGGCCTTCTGGCAGCCGCGCGCGGCGGCTGGCTCGACGAAGCGCTGATGCGCCTCAACGATCTGGTGTTCGCCTTCCCGGCACTGTTGTCGGCGGTGATGATCACCGCGATCCTCGGGCCGGGCGCGGTCAACGCGGTGCTGGCCATCGGCATCTTCAACATCCCGGTGTTCGCCCGGGTGGCGCGTGGCGGCGCACTGGCGACCGGATCGCGGGAGTTCGTGCTGGCCGCGCGCGTGTCCGGCAAGGGGCAGCTGCGCATCACCGCCGAGCACATTCTGCCCAACATCGCCAACCTTCTGATCGTGCAGGGAACGATCCAGTTTTCGCTCGGCATTCTCGCCGAGGCCGGCCTCTCCTACGTCGGGCTCGGCGCCCAGCCGCCGCTCGCCTCCTGGGGGCGGATGCTGAACGAGGCGCAGACCATGATGATGATGGCGCCGTCGCTGGCGCTCTATCCGGGGCTGGCCATCGTCCTCACCGTGCTCGGGCTCAACCTGATGGGCGACGGCCTGCGCGATGCGCTCGATCCGCGCCTGAAGCGGCGGCGGTCGCAAGGGATGGCACCATGACGCTGCTGGACGCGCGCGGCCTGTCGCTGTCGATCCACGGAACGCCGATCCTCCGATCTGTCGATCTGAGCATCGCGCCGGGCGAAACCCTTGGCCTTGTCGGCGAGAGCGGGTCGGGCAAATCCATGACGGCGCTGGCGGCGATGCAATTGCTGCCTGAGGGGGCGGAGGTGCGCGGCACCTTGCGTCTTACCGGAGCGGACCTTCTTTCCATGCCCGAGCCGGAGCTGTGCCGCCTGCGCGGCCGGCGCATCGGCATGGTGTTTCAGGAGCCGATGACCGCGCTCAATCCGGTCAAGACCATTGGCGCGCAGATCGCCGAGGGGCTGATCTGGCATTTGCGGCTCTCCCGCAGTAAGGCGGCGGAGCGGGCCCGCGCCCTGCTCGACCGGGTGGGGCTGACCACCGCCGGGGTCGGTCCGGAGCGGTTCCCGCATCAACTATCCGGCGGACAGCGGCAGCGGGTGGTGATCGCCCTCGCCATCGCCTGCGATCCGGAACTGCTGATCGCCGACGAACCGACCACCGCGCTCGACGTCACCATCCAGGCGCAGATCCTCGACCTGATCCGCGATATCGTCGAAACCCGCAAGATGGGGTGCCTGCTGATCAGCCACGACCTGGCCGTGGTCGCGCGCATGGCCGACCGGGTGGCGATCATGAAGGCCGGCGAAATCGTCGAGACCGGGCCGACGGCCCATCTGTTCGCCAATCTCGCCCATCCCTATTCCCAGGCACTGCTGGAGGCGACGACCCATGTGCCTGCGCGCGCACCAGAGGCCCCCGCGGGACCGCCCTCACCCCAGACGGCGCCGCTGCTGTGCGTGCGCGATCTGGTGCGCTGCTATGCCGGACGGCGGCGGTCGCTGTTTCGCCGCCCGCCACCGGTGACGGCGGTCGATCGGGTCAGCTTCGACATTCATCCGGGCCAGAGCGTCGGGCTGGTCGGCGAAAGCGGCTGCGGCAAGTCCACGCTGGCGCGGGCGTTGCTCGGGCTTGAAGCGCCGGATGACGGCGCCATCTCCGTGCTCGGACAGGATCCGTTTTCCGCTCGGGGCGAAACCCGGGAGGCGGTGCACCGGACGGTGCAGGTGGTGTTTCAGGACCCCTATGGCAGCTTCAATCCGCGCCATCAGGTGGGGCGGATCATCGCCGAGCCGCTGCATCTGCTGCGCCGGGAGATCACCCCGGCGGAGAAACGCCAGCGGGTGCGGGACGCGCTCGACGAGGTGGGACTTTCCGCCACTGACGCGGGCAAATATCCCCATGAGTTTTCCGGCGGTCAGCGGCAACGCATCGCCATCGCCCGGGCGCTCGTCACCCGCCCGCGGCTGATCATCGCCGATGAACCGGTCTCCGCGCTGGATGTATCGATCCGGGCGCAGATCCTCGACTTGTTCGCCGACCTGCGCGCCCGCCTCGGGCTGGCCTATCTGTTCATCTCCCATGACCTGTCGGTGGTGCGGGCGATCACCGACGAGGTGATGGTGATGCGCGGGGGGCAAATCGTCGAACGCGGGCCGACCAGCGCGGTGTTCGACCAGCCCCACCATCCCTATACACGGGAGCTGGTGGCCGCCGCCCCCAGCCTCGACGCAGCCCTTGCGGCACGGCGCGCGGACGAAGCGGCGGAACGGGCGGACGGCACGCCAGCGCCAGCCGGGCGGAGATGACAGTGGACGGAGGAGTACCCATGCGGCTCGGGATCGACTGGGGCGGCACCAAGATGGAGATCATCGCGCTTGGTCTTGATGGCGAGGAACGCTTTCGCAAGCGGCTGCCGACCCCGCGCGGCGACTATGAGGGCTGCATCCGCACCGTCACCGATCTGGTCGCCGCCGCCGAACAGGCGGCCGGGCAACGCGGCACGGTCGGGCTCGGCATTCCCGGGTCGCTTTCGCCGGCCACCGGCCTCGTCAAGAACGCCAACTCCACCTGGATGAACGGCAAGCCGCTCGACCGCGATCTGGAGCAGGCGCTGGGGCGCCCGGTGCGGATCCAGAACGACGCCAATTGCCTGGCCGTCTCCGAGGCGACGGACGGCGCCGGGGCCGGCGCACGAATCGTCCACGCCATCATCATCGGCACCGGCTGCGGCTCCGGCATCGCCATCGACGGCAAGGCCCATCGCGGTGCCAATGGCATCGGCGGGGAATGGGGCAACATCTCCCTGCCGTGGATGCGCGAGGACGAGTTTCCCGGGCCGATGTGCTGGACCGGCCATCGCGGCACCATCGACCTTTTGTGTTCCGGCACCGGCTTTCAGCGCGACTACCGCGACAGCACCGGCGAGGAACTGACCGGCGCGCAGATCATGGAGCGGGTGCATGCCGACGAGCGGGCGGCGCAGGCAACGCTGGAGCGCTATATCAGCCGGCTCGGCCGGGCGATGGCGATGGTCGCCAACATCCTCGACCCGGACGTGTTCGTGCTGGGCGGCGGCATGTCCAACATCCCGGAGCTTTACGCCGCATTGCCGGAGGCCATGCAACCGCATATCTTCTCAGATCAGTATGACGTGCCGATCCGCAAGGCGATGCATGGAGACAGCTCCGGCGTTCGCGGCGCGGCCTGGCTGTGGAACGACTGATGAGGTGACGGCTATGGCGCACGCACGCCCCCGCCTCTGCTGGCTGACAACGGCCGGGCTGACAATGGCGCTTCGCCGGCTCGGCGCCGGCGCGCTGCTGCTGTGTCTCGTCCTTGCGCCAGCCAGCGCCGAACCCCGGACCTTCGTGATCGACCCGGCGCATTTTTCCATCGTCTTCAATGCCGAGCACATCGGCTATGAACGGCTCTGGGGCATGTTCCTGAAGGGCGAAGGCCGGTTCGTCTTTGATGAGGACACCCGGGCGCTGAGCGACCTTCGCGTTACCATCGATACGACCAGCGTGTTCAGCAATCACACCCAGCGCGACCAGCATTTGCGCAGTGCCGATTTCCTCGACGCCAAGCAATTCCCGCTGATGACATTCGTCATGACCGATGCCACGCCGGTGACCGACCGCACCGGCACCGTGACCGGCGACCTGACATTGCGCGGCGTGACCCGGCCGGTGACGCTCGATGTGACACTGAACAAGATCGGCCCCTACCCGTTCGGCGGAACCTATGTGGCCGGCATCAGCGCAAAAACCCGGCTGAAACGCTCGGATTTCGGCATGGTCTATGCGGTGGAGAACCAGCTTGTCGGCGACATGGTAGAGATCCATCTCGACCTTGAGGCCATCCGCCAGTAGCCCGGCTCATGTAACCCGCCTCAAGAGCCGGGGGGCGCGGTCACCGTCCGCAGATGGCCGGATTTGACATAGACCCGCGCGCCGGACGCGCCAGCCCGTGCGGCCAGCTCCATGCCCGGTGGCAGACGCAGCCATGCGTCCTTGCCAAGCAGCTCGCCGTCATGGGTGAAGCCGCCCTCCAGCACGAAGAGTTCCAACCCGCCCGCATCGGCAAGGCGAATGTCGCTGCCTGCGTCCCAGACCTCAATGCGCACATCCTCATGGGCATCGCGGTAGAGCGGCAACACCGACACGCCCGGCCGAGCGCGGTGGGGCACCGGCGCCGCCTTGCCGGTGTCGATGCGCACATGGGTGCGATCTTCCGGGTCGAACTGCCAGAGCTTGACGAAGATGGTGCAGCCGCCGGCCGCCGCTGGCGCATGGGAGGAACCCGGCGGATTGCGCACATAGGTGCCGGCCGGGTAGTCGCCGTGTTCGTCCTGGAACACGCCTTCCAGCACGAGGAACTCCTCGCCGCCCGTATGGGTATGGGCGGGAAACCGGCTGCCCGGATCGTAGCGGACGATGGAGGTGGCGCGGGCGACTTCGCCGCCGAGCCGGTCGAGCATCCGCCGGCTCACCCCCGCCATCGGCGAGGGGATCCAGTCGAGCCGGTCGGCATGAACCACCGCCGGCGCTGTAAAATCCGCATTCAGCTGCATGGCCCTCATCCCTCGCCGCGCTGGCTCCGCCGCGTCTCGCGCGGCGAAGCGTTCCGATATGTGGGGCGTCTCCCCTTTCAGGGAAAGGGCGTGCGGATCACACCCGGTTGAGCAGTCGCGCGCGGATCGTGCCGGACAGGCCCCGGATTTCCTCCAGAAGCTCGACCGCCCGGTCCACCGGCCCATCGGCGTCGAGCACCACATAACCGATCTCGCCATCGGTCTGGTAATGCTGGGCGGCGATGTTGATCTTCCAGGTGGCGAACAGGTCGTTCAGCTTGCCCAGCTCGCCCGGAAGATTGCGCTGCACCTGGATGAAGCGGGTGTTGTTGGTGCCCTTGGGCAGTTGCACCTGCGGGAAGTTCACCGCGCCGATGGTCGAGCCCACGTCGGAATATTCCACGAGGCGGCGGGAGACTTCCTCGCCGATGCGCTCCTGCGCTTCCTCGGTCGAGCCTCCCACATGCGGCGTCAGGATCACATTGTCGAGACCGCGCAGCGGGCTGACGAACTCCTCGTCATTCGACTTCGGCTCGGTCGGGAAGACATCCACCGCCGCACCGGCAAGATGCCCGTCCTTCAACGCCTCGGCCAGCGCCTCGATGTCGAGCACCGTACCGCGCGCGTTGTTGATCAGGTAGCTGCCCTTGCGCATGGACCGGATCTCGTCGCGGCCGATCATGCCCCGGGTTTCCGGCGTCTGCGGCAGATGGATCGACACCACGTCGGAGGCGGCCAGAAGCTCCTTCAGATCCGACACCGGCTCGACATTGCCGTGGCGCAGCTTGTCGGTCTGATCGAAGTAGATCACCCGCATGCCCATCGCCTCGGCCAGCATCGACAACTGGGAGCCGATGTTGCCGTAGCCGATGATGCCGAGGGTCTTGCCGCGTACCTCGTTGCTGCCGGCGGCGCTTTTCAGCCAGCGGCCGTTGTGGGCGGCGGTCGACTTGGTGAAGGCGCCGCGCATCAGCATGACGATCTCGGCGATGGTCAGTTCGGCGACGCTGCGGGTGTTGGAAAACGGCGCGTTGAACACGGTGATGCCGCGCCGGTTGGCGGCCACGAGATCCACCTGATTGGTGCCCACCGAGAAGCAGCCGACGCCGACCAGCGTCCCGGCGGCGGCGAGAACCTCTTCATCCACCTGGGTGCGCGAGCGGATGCCCAGCATGTGGACACCCTGCAGCGCCTCGATCAACGCCTTCTTGTCGAGCGCGGTCTTCAGATGCTGCACATTGGTGTAGCCGGCGGTGCCAAGCACATTGACGGCGGTCTGGCTGATGCCTTCCAGGAGCAGCCAGCGGATCTGATCCTTGGGGCGCGACAAGCCGATGTTCATGAGATCTTTCTCGTCCTTGGGACTTGGGGGAGTTCGAACAGTGCCGAAGTGAGGTGCCCCGTCCAGACGAAAAGATCAAGCGGACCTTGCGCAAAAAGCCGTTCAGCGGGCCGCGACCCAATCCCGCAGGCGTGCGGAAAATGCCTCCAGACGGCTGCACAGGGAGGCGAAACCATCCGTCTTCCGGTAGGTTTCCACATCCATGTAGAGCGCCCGGTTGACCTCGATCTGCAGCGAATGGCGCCCGGAGGCGGGATCGCCATGCCGGCGCAGAATCTCCGCCCCCCGGAACGGATCGTTGATCTGCACGGAAAACCCGAGGTCCAGGAGAATCGCCCGGGTCGCGTCAATGAAGTCTCCCGCGCAGCTCGTTCCCTCCCGGTCCGATAGTACAATGTCCGGCCGGGGCGCGCCGCCGGCATCCTCATGCATGACATTGGCCAACGGCTGCATCGAATGCAGGTCGAGGTGATAGACATGGGCGGCGCCCGTCTCCCGGCGCACCCGCTCGAACAGCGCCGATAGCCCGTCGTGATAGGGTTGCCAGACACGCGCAAGGCGGGCAACCACCATGGCCCCGGTCGGCGGCCGGGCAAGCAGCGGCGCGCCATCGGGCGGGGTCGCGGTCCAGATCACCCCCTTGCCGAGCCGCGCCTTGGGACCGGGGGCAAGGCTCAGCCCATCGGCCTCGCGCACCGCTGCCGGGTCGAGATCATCCGCCGCCCGGTTGACGTCGCAGTAGCTCCGACCGACACGGCAGGCCATCAGCGGAATGCCGAGGCCGGGCGCCGCGGCGAACAACTCGTCCACATACATGTCCTCCGCCCGGCGGTAGCGCTCGGGCGGCTGGGCCGGTTCGAAATCCTCCGGATACCAGGTGCCGGAATGCGGGCTGTCGAACAGCAGCGGCACCACCTTCCCTTGCGGATAGCGCAAGGTGAAGGCACCGTCTTCCGCACTCGCCATCTCCTCACCCCCTCTCGTCGTTGAGATGGCAGGCGGAGGTCCAGCCCGGCGCGATCTCGCGCAGGCGCGGCACTTCTTCGCGGCAGCGCGCCGTCGCATGTGGGCAGCGCGGATGGAAATGACAGCCGGAGGGCGGCGAGAGCGGCGACGGGATCTCGCCCTTGACCGGCTGGAACGCGCGCTTGCGCCGGTCGATGCGCGGCACCTCGTCCAGCAGGGCGCGGGCGTAGGGGTGGTTCGGCCCACCGAACAGCGCCTCGGTCGGCGCGCTTTCCACCACCCGGCCGAGATACATGATCACCACCCGGTCGGAGAGATGTTCGACGACGCCGAGATCGTGGGAGATGAACAGGTAGGTCAGGCCGAGATCGGTGCGCAGGTCCATGAACAGGTTGAGCACCTGCGCCTGGATCGACACATCGAGGGCGGCGATGCTCTCGTCGCAGACAAGGAAGTCCGGCTTGACCGCCAGCGCCCGGGCGATGCCGATGCGCTGGCGCTGGCCGCCGGAGAACTGGTGCGGATAGCGGGTCTTGTAGGCCGGATCGAGCCCCACCCGCTGCAGCATCTCATCCACATAGGCCGGGATATCGGCGGCGGGGACCAAGCCATGCACCCGGGGCGCTTCACCGATGATATCCGCCACCCGCATGCGCGGGTTGAGCGAGGACATGGGGTCCTGGAAGATCATCTGGATCTTCAGCAGCGCGTCGCGCCGCGCCGCGCCGGTGAGGCCGGAGACATCCTTGCCGCGCCAGATCACCTTTCCATCGCTGGGCTGATGCACCCCGGCCACCACCCGGCCGAGGGTGGACTTGCCGCAGCCGCTTTCGCCGACAAGGCCGACCACCTCGCCCTCGCGCACGTCGAGCGAGACATCGTCGACCGCGTGAACCACTTCCTCCCGGCGGCGACCACCGACGAGATTGACGAGTTTTTCCGCCGCATCGAGGTGCTTGGTGAAGCGCTTGGAAACACCTTCCAGACGGAGCAAGGGCTGTTCGCCGCTCATGCCCGTGCCCTCCCCGTCTCGCCGATTGCGCCGCCTGCCGCCTCGCCAGGCGGCAGATGCGGATGGTGGCAGCGCATCGCCCGGCCGTCTCCCGAGCCGACCAGATCCGGCATGACCGCACAGGCGCCATCGGCGCGCGCGCATCTGGGTGCGAAGCTGCAGCCCGGCGGCAACGACAACAGCGACGGCGCCATGCCGGGGATCTGGGTCAGCTTCTGGCCGCGCTGGTTCTGGCTCGGCACGGATCCGACCAGCCCATGGGTGTAGGGATGCAGCGGCCCATCGAGCACCGCGTCCACCGGCCCTTCCTCGACAATGCGCCCGGCGTACATCACCGCCACCTTGTCGGCGAGACCGCCAACCACCGCCAGATCGTGGGTAATCCAGATCATCGCCATTCCCGTTTCCGCGCAAAGCTTGCGCACCTCGTAGAGGATCTGCGCCTGGATGGTGACGTCGAGCGCGGTGGTCGGCTCGTCGGCGACGATCACATCCGGCTCATTGAGAAGGGCAATGGCAATCGCCACCCGCTGGCGCATACCGCCGGAGAACTGGTGCGGATAGGCGGCCAGCCGCTCGTCCGGCGAGGGAATGCCGACCCGGGCAAGCGCCGCCCGCGCCCGCTCCCGGGCATCCGCCTCCGACACCGGCGCATGGGCCCGGATCGCCTCGATCATCTGCGTGTCGATGCGCAGCACCGGATTGAGGGTCATCATCGGATCCTGGAAGATCATGGCGATGCGGGTGCCGCGTAGCGCCTGCCAGTCCCGCTCGGAGCGGCCGATCAGCTCCTCGCCGCCGAGCCGGATCGACCCGCCGACGATCCGCCCCGGCGGATCGACGAGGCCGAGCAGGGAAAAGCCGGTCACGGTCTTGCCCGACCCGCTCTCGCCGACCAGCCCCATCACCTCACCCCGGCCGAGGGAAAAGGAAACGCCGTCGACGGCTCGGGCAACGCCCGCCCGCGTGAAGAAATGGGTCTGCAGGTCCTCGACCTGGAGCACCGGTGAGGTCTGGCTCATGGTCGTCTCACTTCTGCAGGCGCGGATTGAGCACATCGCGCAACTGGTCGCCGACGATGTTGATGGAAACGATGGTCAGCAACAGCGCCACCCCGGGGAACACGGCGATCCAGTATTTGCCGGACAGCATGTATTCAAAGCCGTTGGAAATCAGCAGGCCAAGGGAGGGCTCGGTCAGCGGCAGGCCGACGCCGAGGAACGAGAGCGTCGCCTCAAGGGCAATGGCATGGGCGGTCTGCACCGTGCCGACGACGATCAGCGGCGCGACACAATTGGGCAGGATGTGGCGAAAGACGATCCGGGCATGGCCGAGACCGAGGCAGGCGGCGGCCTCCACATATTCCCGCCGCCGCTCCACCAGCGCCGAGGCGCGCACCGTGCGCGCGTAATAGGCCCACTGGGCGATCACCAGGGCGATGATGATCTTGTCGACGCCCTTGCCGAGAATGGCGAGCAGGATCAGCGCGATCAGCACCGCTGGCAGGGACAATTGCAGATCGACGACGCGCATGATCAGGGTTTCGGTGCGCCCGCCCGCATAGGCAGCGGCGAGACCGACGCTCATGCCGACGATGATGGCGATGATCCCGGACATCACGCCGACGGAGAGCGAGATGCGCAGCCCGTAGAAGATCGCCGACAGGAGATCGCGTCCGGCCCCGTCGGTTCCCAGCCAGAAGGTGGTGCCGTCCATGCTGGTGCTGCCGGGCGGCAGGCGCGCGTCGAAGATCGAGACCACCGCCAGATCATAGGGATCCTGCGGCGAGATCCAGGGCGCGAACAGGGCGATCAGGATGATCACCGCCAGCATCAGCGTCGCCAGCAGCGCCAGCCAGCTTGCGGAAAAGTCGGACAGGAAGCGCCGGAGCGGGCTTTCTACCGGGGGCACGGCGGGCATCGCCGCCGCCAGCGCGGAACCGCCGGGAGGCGTGGCGCCCGGTTGCGTGTTGGGTGTGGTCATGGCCGGATCTCACGCGCCGCGATCGCCGAGCCGCACGCGCGGATCGAGGATCGAATAAAGGACGTCCACCACCAGATTGATGACGACGAACAGGAACACGATCATCATCAGGTAGGCGACGATGACCGGACGGTCGAGCTGCTGGATGGATTCGATCAGCAGCTTGCCCATGCCGGGCCAGGCGAAGATGGTTTCGGTCACCACCGAAAACGCGATCAGCGAACCGAACTCCAGCCCAAGCACGGTCACCACCGGGATCAGGATGTTCTTCATCACATGAACGCCGACGATGCGGCCCCGCCCCAGCCCCTTGGCCCGGGCGAACTTGATGTAGTCCTGCAGCATCACCTCCCGGGTGCCGGCACGGGTCAGCCGGATCACCAGCGAAATCTTCAGAAGCGCCAGGTTGAAGGCCGGCAGGATCAGGTGGCGCAGACCGTCCAGAGTCAGGAAGGAAACGGGCACGCCCAGCACCTCGACGGTCTCGCCGCGCCCGGTGGAGGGCAGCCAGCCGAGCATGACGGCAAAGACCATGATCAGCATGATGCCGACCCAGAAGGTGGGCAGTGAAAAGCCGAGAATGGACCCGGCCATGATCGTGCGCGACACCGGGCTGTCGGGCTTGAGACCGGCGTAAAGGCCGAGCGGAATACCAAAGACGATCGCCATCAGAAGCGCGATGAAAGCCAGCTCCAGGGTCGCCGGCATCCGCTCCAGGATCAGGCCCAGCGCCGGCTGGCCGAAGACGAAGGACTGGCCGAGATCGCCTTGCAGGGCGCTGGTGACGAAGGCCCAGAACTGCTCCAGGATCGGACGGTCGAGACCGAGCGCGCGCACCACCTGCTCGATATCCGCCTGATCCATGTCGGGCGAGACGAACATGTCGACCGGATCGCCGACCAGATGCATTCCGAAAAACACGATGGCGGCCATCGCCACCATCACCAAAGCGCTCTGCATGAGGCGGCGCAGGATGAAAACACTCATGGGCCGGGATCTTTCCACGGGAGCGCAGAGGGGCGCGAAAGACGTGAAGACAGCGGAGAACGGGCGAACCGGGACAGGGGCTTCCCCCAAGAAGTCCGGCGGGGCGAAGACGGGCATCCGTCCCCGTCCCGCCGGACAGTCAGCCGTTACTGGGACCGGGCGTAATGGGCGAGCGTGTACTCGTCCGAACGCGGCGTGTAGACGATCCCCTCCCGCGAGGCCCAGGTGTTGACCTGGTAGTGGATCGGGATGATCGCCAGATTGGCCATCGCCAGTTCCGTCGCCTCGGCGAGCAGTGCCGCACGCTTGCCATCGTCCACGGTCTTCAGCGCCTGCTCGACCAGCTCATCCACCTTGGCATCGGAATGCCGGCCGCGATTGGCCGCACCCATGCCCTTTTCCTTGTCATAGGTGGCGATCAGCGAGCGCAGCGGCGAAGAAGCCTCGCCCGACCCGGCACCCCAGCCGACGAGGATCAGAGAGAATTCGGGCAGACCGCCCTCCGCGCCCGTGGAGGCGCGCTTGAAATAGACCGATCGCGGCATGGTCTCGACCTTGGTCTTGATGCCGACGCGGGTCAGCATCTGGGCGATGCCCTCGACGATCTTGGCGTCGTTGATGTAGCGGTCGTTCGGGCCATGGATGGTCAGCTCGAACCCGTCCGGCACGCCGGCCTCGGCCAGAAGCGCCTTCGCCCCTTCCGGATCGTAAGCCTCAGGCTTCAGCTTGTCGGAGACGCCGAAGAAGCCGTCGGGCAGAAGCTGACCGGCGGGAATCGACAGCCCTTCCATCACCCGGTCGCGGATCAGTTCGCGGCTGATCGCCTTGGAAATCGCCAGCCGCACCTTCTGGTCCATCAGCGGGTTCTTGATGTCGCCGCCACCGTTGGCCTTCACGAAGGGCGAATTCTCGCGGAACTGGTCCACATGCAGGTAGATCACCCGGTTGGACACACCCTGCGACAGAACGATGCCCTTGGTTTCCTTCAAGGTGCCGATGTCGGTGGTCGGCACGCCGCTGATCATGTCGACATCGCCGGCCAAAAGCGCGGCGACCCGCGACGGACCGGCCTTGATCGGCTTGATCGTCACCTTGTCCCATTCCGGACGGCCGCCCCAATAATTCTCGTTGGCCGCCAGCACGATGCGGTCGCCGGGCACGTATTCGACGAACTTGAACGGGCCAGTGCCCATCGCCGCCTTGCCGTCGTTGAAATCGGCGGTGGTGGCGCCGCAGCCGACCTCATCGGAAATCACCGGGATCACCGACAGGTCGTTGGCCATGGTCGGATAGGGCTCGTCGGTCGTCACATGGACCGTGAAGTCATCGACCTTCTTGAAGGTCTTGCCCTTGATGTAGGTGGAGAAGCTGGCCGGGGAATTGGGCACCTCCGGCGCCCGCGCGAAGGTGCACAGCACATCGTCGGCGGTGAAGGGCGAGCCGTCATGGAAGGTCACCCCTTCCCGCAGCTTGAACTCCCAGGTCGTGTTGTTGATCGGCTTCCACGACACGGCAAGGCCCGGCTCAAGCTGCTGCCGGTCGCCCTGGTTGATCAACCGGTCGAAGATCTGCGACGCGATCTGGTTGTTCGGTCCCAGATTGTGGAAATGCGGATCAATCGAGGTGGCTTCCGAGGCCACGCCGATTCGCAGATCGGATGCCAGCGCCGGGGCGCTCACGGCAGCCGCACAGGCAAAGGCCACGGCCGCGCGCAACAGCGGCGTTCGAACAGACGTCATTTGGTAGTCTCCCCTCCCGATCCCTTGTCGCTTTTGTGTTTCGCCGGGGCAGGATCGCGGTGAACCCCGGCAGCTTGTCGGGAAGGCTATTATGCGATTATATGATCGACAATCTGAAAACGATAACAAAACAACATACTGATATTCTCAAGGCAAATAGATGGATCGGGAACAAGCCGGCTCCGCCCGGCGCAACGGCTTCACATTGCGCGAGCTGGAAGTGTTGCGGGCGGTCATCAGCGAGGGCAAGACGACAGCGGCGGCGCATCGGCTGGGGATTTCCCAACCGGCGGTAAGCCGGGCGCTCGCCCAGCTTGAGGAGCGATTCGGCCGGCCGTTGTTCCGCCGCACCGGCAACCGGTTGCAACCCACCTCCGAGGGGCTGGCGCTGAACGAGGAGATCGAGCCGATCTTCACCACGCTGGCGCGGCTGCGCACCGCCGACAGCAACAAGCCCAACCCGAAACGCCTGCGGATCGCCGCGCCGCCGACCCTGAGCCACCGGCTGATGTCCTGGCTGTCCGGCTCGTTCCTGAAGCACAACCCTGGCACGACCATCCATCTGGAAATCGGCATGTCGAACAACGCCGTGGCGGCCGTGGCGGACGACAATGCGGACCTCGGGATCAGCGACGGCTTCATTCGCCATGACGGGCTGACCGTTCACCCGTTCCGCCACGCGGTGGCCCATGCGGCGATCCCGGCCGGGCACCGGCTGGCGGACAAGGTGGAGATCACCCCGGAAGATCTCGCGGACGAGCCGTTCATCGCCCTGACCCGGCGCTTTCACCAGCGCAACGTCTACGACCGGATCTTCACTGAGCGGGGCATCCAGCGCGACATCAGGGCGGAGACGGCCACCAGCATCGCCATTTGCGAGATGGTGCGCGAGGGCGTCGGCATCGGTCTCGTCAACCCGTTCCCGGTGTGCCTGCGCCCCTATGAGGGCCTGGTCTTCCGCCGGTTCTCGCCCCGGGTGGACTACGTCACCAAGTTCTTCGTGCCCGCCGGGCCGGTCACGCCGATCGCCCAGCGTTTCATTGAATACGCGCGCCGCACCGTGCCGGCGGATGCGTATTCGCATCCGGCCTGAACCGGCCACCAGAGGACCCTCATGCTGCAGACCGTGACCCCATCACCGACCGACATCCTCAGGGATCTCGTCAGCTTCGACACCACCAGCCGCAATTCCAACCTGGAGCTGATCGCCTGGGTCGAGGCCTTCCTGGAGGCGCGCGGCATCCGCTCGACGCGGATCTACGACGAGACCAGCGAGAAGGCCAATCTGCTGGCCACCATCGGCCCGGTGGATGTGCCCGGCTATGTGCTCTCGGGCCATACGGATGTGGTGCCTGTCGACGGTCAGGACTGGACCAGCGCGCCCTTTTCGCTGACCGAACGCGATGGCCGGCTCTATGGACGCGGTGCCTGCGACATGAAGGGGTTCCTCGCCTGCTGCCTGTCGAAGGTCGGCGAGATGGCCGCCCGCGATCTCAAGGCGCCGATCCAT
Source organism: Stappia indica (assembly GCF_020177335.1). Lineage (GTDB taxonomy): Bacteria > Pseudomonadota > Alphaproteobacteria > Rhizobiales > Stappiaceae > Stappia > Stappia indica_B. The sequence goes on from NZ_JAIVMG010000005.1 coordinate 23,161, forward strand.
CTGGCCTTTTCCTATGACGAGGAAGTGGGCTGCAAGGGCGTGCCGAGCCTGATTGCCAAGCTGGTGGAAACGGTCGCCAAGCCCCGCGCCTGCTTTGTCGGCGAGCCAACGGAAATGCAGGTGGTGATCGGGCACAAGGCCAAGCGCTCCTACCGGGCCATCGTCACCGGCTATCCCTGCCACTCCTCGCTGGCACCGCACGGGGTGAACGCCATCGACTATGCCGCCCGGCTGTTGCTCCGAGTGCGGGAGATGGGGATCGCGCTGGCCGAAGGGCCGAGCGACGCGCTCTACGACATTCCCGTCACCACCGCCCATACCGGCACCATCGCCGGCGGCACGGCGCTCAACATCGTGCCCGAGCATTGCACCTTCGCCTTCGAATTTCGCGTGCTGCCGGATCAGGATGCGGATGCGCTGGTCGCCGAGGTGATGCGCTACGCCCGCGAGGAGTTGGAGCCGGAAATGACCGCCCGGGCCGCAGGCACCGGCATTGCATTCGAGGAGATTTCCTCCTTCCCCGGGCTCGCCACCGATCCGGAGGCCGAGATCACCCGGCTGACCAAGCGGCTTGCCGGCCGCAATGGCCACAGCAAGGTCGCCTATGGCACCGAGGCCGGGCGGTTCGTCGAGATCGGCGCCATCCCCACCATCGTCATCGGCCCCGGCTCCATTGAGCAGGCGCACAAGGCCGACGAGTTCATCGCCATCTCCGAGCTGGAGAACTGCACCGCGTTTCTCGACCGGCTGATCGAGGAAGCCTGCCGCTGACCCATCCGACGTTTTTTTGACAACAAACATTTCCACTTCCAAGGAGCCCGCCCGCATGGACGCCACGAGCACGCCCCCGTTCTCCATCGACCTGCCGAAGGTCGACATCACCCCCTACCGGGCGGGAAACATCGGCCTTGAGGGAATTACCACCCTCGACAGCGGCCGGCCGGGGCCGCATGTGGCGATCTCCGCCATCGTGCATGGCAATGAACTCTGCGGCCCCATCGCCCTCGACTGGCTGTTCCGTCAGGACGTGAAACCGCTCAAGGGGCGGCTGTCGCTGGTGTTCGTCAATCTCGATGCCTATGACCGGTTCGACCCGGCCGACCCGTTCGCCTCCCGCTGGGCCGATGAGGACATGAACCGGCTGTGGCAGCCGGAAACCCTTTCCGGCGGCGATACCGCGGAGCGTCGCCGCGCCGCCGTCTTGCGCCCGTTCTTCGACACGGTGGACCTGCTGCTCGACCTGCATTCGATGCAGAACGCCACCGCGCCGCTGATCCTGTCCGGCGCCCACCGCAAGGGCCGCGATCTGGCCCGGTCCTTGCGCGCGCCGCAGCTGGTTGTCAGCGACGAGGGACACGCGGCGGGCAAGCGCCTGCGCGATTATGCCGCCTTCGGCGATCCGCAGAGCCCGCGCAACGCCCTGCTCGTGGAATGCGGCCAGCATTGGGAAAAATCGAGCGCCGAGGTCGCCATTGACGCGAGCATCCGCTTCCTGCGCGCCTGCGGCACGGTGGAGACCGACTTCGGCGCCGAGGTGCTTGCCACCCGCCCGCTGCCGGAGCCGCAAAGCTTCATCGAGATCGTCACGGCGGTGACGGTGGAGAGCGACAAATTCCACTTTGCCGCCGAGTATCAGGGGCAGGAAGTCATCGAGAAGGCCGGCACCGTGATCGGCCATGACGGCGACCGGCCGGTCACCACGCCGGAGGACCGGATGGTGCTGATCATGCCGTCCCGCCGACTGACAAAGGGCATGACGGCGGTGCGTCTTGGCCGGTTCGTCGAGGACGACTGACCTCGGCCCGCAAAAACGGCCGGGAGAAAACTCCCCGGCCTGCTGGCAATCGGCCGTTGCGCGCGGCGGCCGATTGCGCTACTGACGATGCCATGAACACGATGATGACCCTGTCCAGCGGTTGGTGGTGGCGCCTCTCATAAAGGCGGCAATCGACAGCCCGTGACCTGATGTCACTCAAGCAGTTTCGAACAGACCGCCGCGGACCCCGCCGGCGGCTTTTTTGTATCCAGCAGCCTGCGGAGACCTCCAGCGGCAGCGGTACAGGAGAATGAAATGCAAGCGGGACACGCACAGACCTTCCAGACAGAGGGCGGCATCACCGTCTCCGTCGCCTCGCGGCCAGCCGACTACGCGGAAGGCATTTCCCGCTGGGTCGACCGGCTCGACAGCGAACGCGGCGTGGTCCTCTCCTCCTCCTATGAGTATCCCGGCCGCTACACCCGCTGGGACATGGCGCTGGCCAATCCGCCGCTGGTGCTGGAGGCGCAGGGACGCCGGGCCAATCTGCGGGCGCTGAACGCCCGGGGCGCGGTGCTGGTGCCGGCCATCGAGCAGGCGTTGCAAGGCCACCCGGACATCGCCCGCCTCGACCGCGATGGCGACACGCTCCTCATCAAGATCGCCGTGCCGAGCCGGGCCTTTGCCGAGGAAGAGCGCTCGCGCCAGCCCTCCGTGTTCTCGGTAATGCGGGCGATTTCCGCGCTGTTTGCCTGCGACGACCCGCATCTGGGTCTTTACGGCGCCTTCGGCTATGACCTTGCCTTCCAGTTCGAGCCGATCGACCTCGTCATCGAGCGCCCGGACGACCAGCGCGACGTGGTGCTCTACCTGCCGGACGAAATCCTGCTGGTCGACCACTATGGCCGCAAGGCGCATGTGCTGGAGTATGACTTTTCCTTCGGCGACCGTTCCACCGAGGGGCTCGCCCGCGATGGCGAGGCGGTGCCCTACCATCCGGCGAGCGAGGATCCGGGGCGCGGCGACCATGCCCCCGGCGAATACGCCGAGCTGGTGCGCGCCGCGAAGGAGTATTTCCGGCGCGGCGATCTGTTCGAGACCGTTCCCGGCCAGACCTTCTATGAGCGCTGCCCGGCGCCCCCCTCGGCGGTCAGCCGCAAACTGCAGGACATCAACCCCTCGCCCTTCGGCTTCTTCATCAATCTGGGCAATGCCGAATACCTCGTTGGCGCCAGCCCGGAAATGTATGTGCGGGTGACCGGCGGCCGGCGGGTGGAAACCTGCCCGATCTCCGGAACCATCCGGCGGGGCCGCAACGCCATCGAGGACGAGGCGCAGATCCGCAAGCTGCTGAATTCCGCCAAGGACGAGGCGGAGCTGACCATGTGTTCCGATGTGGACCGCAACGACAAGAGCCGCATCTGCGTGCCTGGATCGGTGCGGGTGATCGGCCGGCGGCAGATCGAGCTCTACTCCCGGCTGATCCACACGGTCGACCATATCGAGGGCACCTTGCGCGACGACCTCGACGCGCTCGACGCCTTCCTGTCGCACACCTGGGCGGTCACCGTCACCGGCGCACCGAAACGCTGGGCGATGGAGTTCATCGAAAAGCACGAACGCACCCCGCGCGCCTGGTATGGCGGGGCGATCGGCGCGATCCTGTTCAACGGCGAGATGAACACCGGCCTCACCTTGCGCACCGTGCGGATCAAGGATGGCGTGGCGCAGATCCGCGCCGGCGCGACGCTGCTCTACGACAGTGTGCCGGAAGACGAGGAAGCGGAGACCGAGCTGAAGGCCGAGGCCATGCGCACCGCCGTGCGCGAGGCGGGCCAGACCGGCCCCGCCGGCGGCAACACCGAGCGGGACCTGCCCGGTGCGGGCCTGCGCATCCTGCTGGTCGATCACGAGGACAGTTTCGTCCACACCCTTGCCAACTACTTCCGCCAGACCGGGGCGGAGGTCGCCACCTACCGCTCGCCGGTCAGTGACGCGGTGTTCCACGATGTCGATCCGGATCTGGTGGTGCTGTCGCCCGGACCGGGCAGCCCGAGCGATTTCGACTGCGCCTCCACCATCGGCCGGGCGCGGGCGCGCGGCCTGCCGATCTTCGGCGTCTGCCTCGGCCTGCAAGCGCTGACCGAGGCACTCGGCGGCTCGCTGGCCCAGCTTGAGGTGCCGATGCACGGCAAGCCTTCACCGGTGACCTTCACCGGGGATTCGCTGCTGTTTGCCGGACTTTCCTCACCGGTCACCGTCGGGCGCTACCATTCGCTGCATGCCCGGCGCGACACTCTGCCGGAGGGGCTGCGGATCACCTCCGAAAGCGCCGATGGGGTGATCATGGCAATCGAGCACGAACGCGAGCCGATCGCCGCCGTGCAGTTCCACCCGGAATCGATCATGTCGCTCGATCAGGAAGCCGGGCACCGGATCATCCGCAACGTGGTCACCAGGCTCGCCCGCGCGCGCCAGCCCCAGGTGGCCGCCAGCGCCTGACGCAAAACGAAAACCACCGGCGCGAAGGCCTTTCGCGCCGGCGGTTGCAATGGTCGTTGGCCGAGACAATCAGGCCGGCAGGATCGCCGTGCCCTCGATTTCCACCATCGCCTCGGGCTCCACCAGCGACAGGACCTGCACCACGGCCATCGCCGGGAAGTTCCGCCCCATCACCGAGCGATAGGCCGGGCCGAGATCCTTGAGGCAGGCGCGATAGGCCTCCATGTCGGTGACATACCAGGTCAGCCGGGCAATATGCTCCGGTCCGCCGCCGCCCGCGCGCACCACCGCCACGACGTTTTCCAGCGTCTGGCGGATCTGCTCGACGAAATCGGCGGAGAACTTGCCTTCGGTGTTCCAGCCGATCTGGCCGCCGGTGAGGACGAACCGCCCTTCCCCGGCCATGCCATTGGCATAGCCCTTCGGGGTCGGCCAGCCGTCGGGCTGGACCGGAGAGACTCCCGTTCCGGCAGGGTTGGTGTCGGGAACGGCGGTGGCGGCTTTGGCGCCGGCATTCAGGGTGGTGGTCAAGACGCGATCTCCGCTGTCGATCAGGAACAAAGGTTACGGGTCAGGACGCGGCACGGGCCGTGTCCTCATGGGAGGCGATCTCGCGCAGGGCGAAGCGTTGCAGCTTGCCGGTCTCGGTGCGCGGCAGCTTGTCGACGAACTCCACGGCGCGCGGATATTTGTAAGGGGCCAGCTCGGCCTTGATGTAGTCCTGCAGCTCCTTGACGAGCGCAGCATCGCCGGTGACCCCGGGCTTCAAGACCACATAGGCCTTGACGATGCGGCCGCGCTCCGGATCCGGAGCACCGACCACGCCGCATTCGGCCACCGCCGGATGGGCCAGCATGGTGCCTTCCACTTCCGGTCCGGCGATGTTGTAGCCGGCGGAAATGATCATGTCGTCGGAGCGGGCCTGATACCAGAAATAGCCGTCGGCATCGCGAATGTAGGTGTCGCCGGTGACGTTCCAGCCATCGACCACGTAATTCGCCTGCCGGTCGTCGGCCAGATAGCGACAGCCGGTGGGACCGCGCACGGCCAGCCGGCCCGGGGTTCCGTCCGGCACCTCCGCGCCATCGGGGCCGATCACCTTGGCCTCGTAGCCCGGCACCGGCTTGCCGGTGGCTCCGGGGCGCAGCTCGTCCTCGCGGGCGGCGATGAAGATGTGCAACAGCTCGGTGGCGCCGATGCCGTCCATGATCCTGATCCCGGTCGCCGCGAACCAGTCGTCCCAGATCGCCTTGGGCAGCGCCTCGCCGGCGGACACGCATTTGCGCAAGGACGAGAGGTCGGCGTCCCCTTTCCGGGCCAGGATCGCCCGATAGGCGGTCGGCGCGGTGAACAGAACCGTCGGGCGCATCTGCGGAATCGCCGCAAGCAACTCGTCCGGCCCGGCGCGCTCCAGGAGGATCGCCGTCGCCCCGACGCGGAAGGGAAACAGCACCAGCCCGCCCAGACCGAAGGTGAAGGCGAGCGGCGGCGAGCCGATGAACACATCATCCTCGCGCGGGCAGAGCACCTTTGCCGAATAGCAGTCGCAGATGGTCAGCATGTCCCGGTGGAAATGCATGGTCGCCTTCGGCTCGCCGGTGGTGCCGGAGGTAAAGCCGAGCAGGCAGACATCGTCTGCCGCCGTGTCACAGGGCGCGAATTCGGCCGAAGCCGCCGCCATGCGGGTTTCCAGCGCCTCCGCAGTGCCGCCACCGGCGTAGACAATCGTCTTCAGCCGGTCGGTGCGCCCGCGGGTCAGTTCCATTTCCTCCGCCAGCCGGTGATCGCAGATCGCCAGCGACAGCTCCGCCTTGTCGGTGATGGCCGCCAGTTCCTTGGCGCGCAGCAGCGGCATGGTGGCGACCACCACCCCGCCCGCCTTCAGGACGGCGAAATAGACCGCCGTCATCATCGGCGTGTTGGGGAACCGCAACAGCACCCGGTTGCCCGGCACCAGACCGAAATCGGTGACCAGAACATTGGCGATGCGATTGACCTTCTCCGCCAGCTCCGCATAGGTCCAGCGCTCGTCGGGAGAGACCAGCGCCAGCTTGTCGCCGCGCCCCTCGGCCACGTTGCGGTCGATGAGCTCGCTGGCGCAATTGAGCCGCTCCGGATAGCCGAGACGGTCGAGATTGATAAGGTCCGGCCACTGCGCGCGCGGCGGCAGGTTGTCGGCGGTGAAGGTATCGAGATGGGCTGACTTGGCCATAAGCCTCTCCTCTGGACGGTCTTCCCGCCGGTTTTCCGGCGGTATTGTTTGTCGTTATTCGGCTGCCGCCGCCTGTGCGCGGGCGGCATGGTCGGCAATCGCCTGGCGGGCAATCACGATCTTCTGGATTTCCGTGGCGCCCTCGTAGATCCGCAGGGCCCGGACATCGCGGTACAGCTCCTCCATCTTGCAGCCGACGCGCACGCCGTTGCCGCCATGCAGCTGCACCGCGCGGTCGACCACCTTCTGGGCGTTTTCCGTGGCCACCATCTTGGCCAGCGCCGCCTCGCGGGTGATGCGCGGCGCGCCCTGGTCCTTGGTCCAGGCGGCCCTGTAGACCAGCAGCGCCGCCGCATCCACATCGGCGATCATGTCGGCGAGGGTGCCTTGCGTCATTTGCAGGTCGGAGAGCGGCGCGCCGAAAAGCTGGCGCGTGGTGGTATGCGTCAGCGTGTCATCGAGCGCGCGGCGGGCAAAGCCCAGCGCCGCAGCCCCGACGGTGGAGCGGAAGATGTCGAGCGTCGCCATCGCCACCTTGAAGCCCTCGCCCGGCTTGCCGAGGCGCTGGCTGACCGGCACCCGCACGGTGTCGAAATCGAGGGTCGCCAGCGGATGCGGCGCCACGGTGTCGATCCGCTCGCGCACGGAAAAGCCCGGCGCGTCGGCATCGACGACGAAAGCGGACAGCCCGCGCGCGCCCGGCGCCTCGCCGGTGCGGGCGAACACCACATAGTGATCGGCGATGCCACCGTTGGAAATCCACGTCTTGTCGCCGCTGATGCGCACATGATCCGGCCCGTCCGGCTCGGCGGTGGCGGCAAGCGCTGCGACGTCCGATCCGGCGGCCGGCTCCGACAGGGCGAAGGCGGCGATCTTCTCACCGCGCCCGACCGGCGGCAGATAGCGGGCGCGCAGCTCCTCGGACCCGTAAAGGGAAATCGAGCCGGTGCCGAGCCCCTGCATGGCGAAGGCGAAATCGGCAAGGCCATTGTGGCGTGCCAGCGTCTCACGGGCGATGCACAGGGTGCGCACGTCCAGCCGCTCATGCAGCCCGCCCTCGGCCGCCGGGATGGCGGCACGCAGGAAGCCGGCCTCGCCGAGCGCGACCACCAGCCGGCGGCAACTGCCGTCGACATCATGGTGATCGACCAGCCCGGGCACCGTCTTGGCCGCCCAGGCATCGAGCCGGGCGGCAAAGACGCGGTGGCCCTCATCGAAGAAGGGCCAGTCGAGGAAGCTCATGTCGGTCATCGCAAAGCTCCTCAATTGCCTTCGAACACGGGCTTCTGCTTGGCGGCGAAGGCGTTGAAGGCCCGGGTGTAGTCCTCGGTCTTCATGCACACCGCCTGGGCCATGGCTTCCGCCTCGATCGCCTGATCGACGGACATGTCCCATTCCATGTGCAGCATCCGCTTGGTCATCGAATTGGCGAACGTCGGTCCGGCGGACAGGCTGTCGGCCAGCTTGCGCGCCTCGGCAAGAACGCTATCGGCCTCGGCGAGCCGGTTGAAGAAGCCCCAGCGCTCGGCCTCCTCGCCGCTCATCACCCGGCCGGTGTAGAGCAGCTCGCTGGCCCGGCCCTGACCGATAATGCGCGGAAGAATGGCGCAGGCGCCCATGTCGCAGCCGGCGAGGCCGACCCGGTTGAACAGGAAGGCGACCTTGGCGCCCGCTGTGCCGACGCGCAGATCCGAGGCCATGGCGATGATCGCGCCGGCGCCGACGCAGATGCCGTCGATGGCGGCCACGATCGGCTGCGGGCACGCGCGCATCGCCTTAACCAGTTCACCGGTCATGGTGGTGAACTGCAACAGGCCCGGCATGTCACGCGACAGGAGCGGTTCGATGATCTCGAACACATCGCCGCCGGAGCAGAAGTTGCCGCCGGCGCCGGTGATCACGATGGTCTTCACTTCCGTGTCGAACTGCAGGGCGCGGAACAGGTCGCGCAGCTCCGCGTAGGACTGGAAGGTCAGCGGGTTCTTGCGGTCCGGGCGGTTGAGGGTGATGGTCGCCGTCTTGCCGTCGACCTCCAGCAGGAAGTGCCGGGGCGTATAGTCCCGAACCGGCAGCGTGATCGCGTAGGTTTCCAGCGGAGCCATCTGCGGAGCCATGTCAGCCATGGGCGTCATCCTTGTCTGTAGAGGTCGGTAAGACCCGGGCCTGGGCAGCGCGGGCGGAGGTTTTTGCCTTGCCAAGAAGGCGCATCAGGGTGTCGATGTCGGCCTCGTCGAGACCGTCGAACATCTCGCCGATCCAATCGCCGTGATCGTGGGCCATCTCCTCGAACGCCTTCCGGCCCTTGTCCGTGAGATTGACCAGTGCCGACCGCCGGTCGCCAGGGGCGGGACGCCGGTCGACCAGCCCGTCCTGCACCAGACGCTCGACAAGGCCGGTGACATTGCCGGCCGACACCATCATGCGGCGCGACAGATCGCCGAGGGTCATGCCCTCGGGCGCCTTTTCAAGCTGGGCCATCAGATCGAAGCGCGGCAGGGTCACATCGAAGCGCGCCCGCAGCCGCGAGCGGATCTGGCTCTCGATCAGCGTGGTGCAGGTGAGAAGGCGCAGCCACAGCCGCAACTCGGCACGGTGATCCTCCCCGCCCTGCATCCGGGTTTCCGCATCGACTGTCATCGGGCCGGTATCCGGCATTGTCTCACCCATCACGACCTCACATCACTTCGCCGCCGGCCACGGCGATCGACTGCCCGGTGACCGCACCGGCACCGTCGCCGGCAAGCCAGGCCACGCAATCGGCCACCTCGGCCGGATCGATCAACCGCTTCTGCGGATTGTCGCGCACCATCTCCGCGATGATTTCGGCCTCGTCGCGACCGGTCTTTTCCCGAATCCGGGCAATGCTCTCGCGCACCAGATCGGTATCGGCGAAGCCGGGGCAGACCGCATTGACGGTGATGCCGGTTTCCGCCGTCTCCAGTGCCAGCGACCGGGTCAGGCCGACGACCGCATGCTTGGCGGTCACATAGGCCGAGACATAGCGATAGCCCTTCAGACCGGCGGTGGAGGCGATGTTGATGATCCGTCCGCCCTTCGCCGCGATCATGCCGGGCAACACCGCGTGACAGGCGGTGATGACGCTTTCCAGATTGATCGACAGCATTCGCGCAAATTGCTCGGGCGGCGTCTTCAGGAACGGTGCGCTTTCCGCCGCACCGGCGTTGTTGACCAGAACGGCGACACCGCCATGGCGCTCCTCGGCCTCGCGAATCGCGGCGATCAGCCCTGCCCGGTCGGTAACATCGGCGGCGGCGAAACCGGCGGCGCCGATCTCCCGCGCCATGGTCTCCGCCCGCACCGCATTGCGGCCCAGAATGGTCACCACGCCGCCTTCGGCCACCATCTTTCGGGCAATCGCCACGCCAATGCCGCGCGTGCCCCCGGTCACCAGAACATGCCGGCCGTCGAACGGACCCTTCGTCACGTCGCACCTCCTCTTCGAGCCGGCCCGTTTCGCCGGATTTCCGCCAATCCGGGCCCTTGCCAAATCGGCATTGCATCCTCAATTATTTTAAGCTTAAAATATCTCTCGAATGGACGCAAGCCGTCGTTGCCCGAAACCGGGGAGGCGGAACGGCAACTGGGAGAAGGGACAGGTCAATGCGTATTGAAGTGATCGGAGGCGGACCCGCAGGTCTTTATTTCGCGATTCTGATGAAGAAGGCGCGGCCGGAGGCCAGCATCACGGTCCATGAACGCAACCGTCCGGATGATACGTTCGGCTTCGGCGTCGTCTTTTCCGACCAGACGCTTGAGACTTTCGAGCAGTATGATGCGGAAAGCTATCGGGCGATCACCGAGAACTTCGCCTATTGGGACGACATTGCGATCCACTACAAGGATGCCTCGTTCCGCATCGGCGGCAACGGCTTCTGCGGCTGTTCCCGTCGCACCCTGTTGCTGCTGTTGCAGGAGCGGGCCCGGGAGCTGGGCGTGGAGATGCGGTTCGAGACCGACATCACCGACCTCTCCCAGTTCGCGGGCGCCGACCTGATCGTCGCCGCCGACGGCATCAACTCGGCGGTGCGCGAAGCCCATCGCGATCATTTCCAGCCGAGCGTCGACCTGCGCCCCAACAAGTTCACCTGGATGGGCTCGACCAAGCCGCTCGACGCCTTCACCTTCTATTTCAAGGAAACGCCGGCGGGCATCTTCATCGCCCATACCTACCAGTATGAGCCGGGCCGCTCGACCTGGGTGCTGGAGACCGATCCGGAGACCTTCGAGCGCTCCGGCCTCGGCGACATGAGCGAGCAGGAGGCCGCCACCTATCTGGAGGGCGTCTTCGCCGAGGAACTGGACGGCCATCCGCTCCTGATCAACCGCTCCATGTGGCGCAATTTCCCGATGATCCGCAACGCCCGCAGCACCATGGGCAACGTGGTTCTCCTGGGCGATGCCAAGTCGACCGCCCATTTCTCCATCGGCTCGGGCACCAAGCTGGCGATGGAAGACGCCATCGCCCTTTACGAAAGCGTGATGCGCACGGACGGCATCAGCGCCGCGCTGGCCGATTTCGAGGTCAGCCGCCGCGAGGACGTGGAAAAGACCCAGCACGCGGCGGATGTGTCGCTGGTGTGGTTCGAGCACGTCAAGCGCTACTGGCACATGGACCCGGTGACCTTCGCCTTCGGCGTGATGACCCGGTCCAAGGCCATTACCTATGACAATCTGGAGCTGCGCGCACCGGAGTTCGTCGCCGAGGCCACCCGTACCTTCGCCCGCAAGCTGCGCGACAGCGGTTTCGACATCGACACCGAAAACCCGACCGTGCCGGCCTTCCAGCCCTTCGCCCTGCGCGACATGACGCTGGCCAATCGCTTCGTCGTCTCGCCGATGTGCATGTATTCAGCCGTGGAGGGCGTGCCGCAGGACTTCCATTTCGTCCACTACGGCTCGCGCGCCATGGGCGGCGCCGGACTGGTCTTCACCGAAATGACCTGCGTCTCGCCGAGCGCGCGCATCACCCCCGGCTGCACCGGCCTGTGGAACGACGACCAGCAGGCCGCCTGGACCCGCCTCACCGACTTCGTGCACGGTCAGACCGATGCGAAGATCTGCCTGCAGCTCGGCCATGCCGGGCGCAAGGGCGCCTCGAAGCTGATGTGGGAGGGCATGGACCGGCCGCTGCCGGAGGCCGAGGCCTGGCCGATCCTGGCCGCCTCCGCCCTGCCCTATTACCCGGAAAGCCAGGTGCCGAAGGCGATGGACCGGGCCGACATGGATGCGGTCAAGGCGGATTTCGTCGCCAGCGTCGAGCGTGCCATCGCCTGCGGCTTCGACATGATCGAGCTGCATTGCGCCCATGGCTACCTGCTGGCCAGCTTCCTGTCGCCGGTCACCAACATCCGCGAGGATGAATACGGCGGCGCGCTGGAAAACCGGCTGCGCTTCCCGCTGGAGGTGTTCAAGGCCATGCGTGCCGTCTGGCCGGCCGACAAGCCCATGTCGGTGCGCCTGTCGGCAACCGACTGGATCGAGGGCGGCCTGACCGGCGAGGACAGCGTCGCCATCGCCAAGGCGTTCTCCGAGGCCGGCGCGGATCTGATCGACGTCTCCACCGGCCAGACCAGCCCGGAAAGCTCGCCGGTCTATGGCCGCATGTTCCAGACCTCCTTCGCCGACCAGATCCGCAACGAGGCCGAAATCGCCACCATGGCGGTCGGGGCGATCACCACGGCCGATCAGGCCAACACGATCCTGACCGCGGGTCGCGCCGACCTCATCGCCCTTGGCCGGCCGCATCTGGCCGACCCGGCCTTCACCCTGCGCGCCGCCGGCGAATACGGGGTGGATGATGTCTTCGCGCCGAAGCAGTACCAGCCGGGCAAGTTCCAGCTCCTGCGCAATGGCGAGCGGGCCCGCGAGGAGCTGCGCGAGTTGAAACTCAAGGCCAAGCCGAAGACCCACAATCCGGCCTTCCGCGAAGCGGCCGAGTAAGCCCGCAACACACCAACCGCCCCCGATCCTTCCCGACGTTGCGAAGGATCGGGGGCGGCCTTGCCGGGCCAGCATCCGGTTCGGGGACGAGGTGTTCGGGCTTCACGTGTTCGAGTGGCGGCCTCTTGCCATCGCCCGGCAAAGCGCCTACCTCCGAAATCATGCTGAACAAGACCCCTCCCCCCGCCGCCCCTTCCGAAACCCCGCGTGCCGAGAAGCGTCCCGTCACCCACGAGATCCACGGGATCGCGCGGACGGATGACTATGCCTGGCTGCGTGCCGACAACTGGCAGGAGGTAATGCGCCAGCCGGAAACGCTGGACGCCGGCATCCGCGCCTATCTGGAAGCGGAAAACGCGCATCTGGAAGCGGGCATGGCCGACACCGCCGGCCTGCAGGACACCCTGTTCGCCGAGATGAAGGGCCGGATCAAGGAGGATGACAGCTCCGTTCCCGCCCCCGACGGCCCCTATGCCTATGGCATCCGCTATGTGACCGGCGGCCAGCATCCGAAGCTGGTGCGCTGCCTGCGCGAGGGCGGCGCGGAAACCCTCATGATCGACGGCGACAAGGAGGCCGAGGGCAAGGCCTATTTCCGTCTCGGCGGAGCGATGCATTCGCCCGATCATTCCCGGCTCGCCTGGGCCTATGACGACAAGGGATCGGAGTATTACACGCTTCTGGTGCGCGATCTGGCCACCGGCGCGGATCTTGCCGACCGCATTCCCGACACCGGCGGCGGCGGTGTCTGGTCCGCCTGCGGCCGCTATCTGTTCTATGTGCGGCTCGATGACAATCACCGGCCCTCGAAGCTGTTCCGCCACGAGGTCGGCACCGATCCGGCCGGCGACGTGCTGGTCTATGAGGAGGCCGATCCGGGCTTCTTCATGGGCGTGGGCCAGACCCAATCGGCCCGCTTCATCCTGATCGACAGCCACGATCACGAAACCTCCGAGGTGCGGGTGATCCCGGCCGACGACCCGACCGCCGAACCGCGCCTGATCGCCCCGCGCGAAACGGCGGTGGAGTATTCGGTGGAGGATGACGGCGAACGCTTCGTCATCCTCACCAACGCCGATGGCGCGGAGGATTTCCGCGTCGTCACCGCGCCGGTGGACGCGCCCGGCCGCGACAATTGGCAGGACCTGGTGCCGCACCGGGAAGGCCGGCTGATCCTCTCCGTCACCGTCTACGCCAAGCACATGGTGCGGCTGGAGCGCGAGGACGGGTTGCCGCGCATCGTCGTGCGCCGGCTCGCCGATGGGCTGGAACACGCCATCGCCTTCGACGAGGAAGCTTATTCCCTCGGCATGTCGGACGGGTACGAGTTCAACACCAACCGCATCCGCTTTTCCTATTCGTCGATGACGACGCCGAGCCAGGTGTTCGACTACGACATGGAGACCCGCGAACGGGTGTTGCGCAAGACGCAGGAAGTGCCCTCCGGCCATGATCCGGCGGACTATGTCACCCGGCGCCTGCAGGTGCCCGCCGAGGATGGCGAGACCGTGCCGGTCACCCTGCTCTACCGCGCCGATACACCGCTCGACGGCAGCGCGCCCTGCCTTCTCTACGGCTACGGCTCCTATGGCATCTCGATCCCGGCGAGCTTCAACACCAACTGCCTGTCGCTGGTCGACCGGGGCTTTGTCTACGCCATCGCCCATATTCGCGGCGGCAAGGACAAGGGCTTTCGCTGGTACGCGGACGGGCGCCGGCAGGCGAAGGCCAACACCTTCACCGATTTCGTCGCCGCCGCCCGCTACCTCGCGGCGGAACGTTTCACCTCGGCGGACCGGATCGTCGCGCAAGGCGGCTCCGCCGGCGGCATGCTGATGGGGGCGGTGGTCAACATGGCGCCGGACGCCTTCGGCGGCATCATCGCCGAGGTTCCGTTCGTCGATGTGCTCAACACCATGCTCGACGACACCCTGCCGCTGACTCCGCCGGAATGGCCGGAGTGGGGCAACCCGATTGCCAGCGAGGCCGACTACCGGACGATCGCCGCCTATTCGCCCTATGACAACATTGCGGAAAGGGACTACCCGCCAATCCTCGCGCTTGGCGGTCTGACCGATCCGCGCGTCACCTATTGGGAGCCGGCGAAATGGGTGGCGCGGCTGCGCGAACGGCGCACCAATGACGCGCCGCTTTACCTGAAGACCAACATGGATGCCGGCCATGGCGGCGCCTCCGGCCGGTTCGACCGGCTGAAGGAGGTGGCGCTGGTCTATGCCTTCGCCCTGAAGGTGACCGGAAAGGCGTGATACCCGGCGCGCACCGATACCAGATACGAATGCGGCGCGAGGGGCTCCCTCGCGCCGCATCCACATCTCAAGGAAAGCCAGAGTCTCCGGAAGCCCCGTCCTGCTCCCTCACCCGGCCTGTTCCCGGGTCAGTCTGTCGGCCAATCCGCCTTGTCCGTCAATCTGCCTTGCAGGTGCGGATGCCGAAAACTGTGTACGCCGGGCACCATTTCAGAAAGGCGGTCAGGAGCGGCATGACGCCGATCCAGCCGACCCATTTCCAGGTGATGTCCGCCGGACCGAACAGCGCGAAGGCGATCAGCGCCACGCCAACGATGATCCGCACAATACGATCAGCCGTGCCCACATTGGTGGTTACCAGTGCCATGTCATGTCTCCCAGCATCAGGCGCGCGGCCTGCCGGATCCTCCGGCGCCGCCCGTTTTGTTTCGATTTCCCGAAATTATCAGATCCATCTGACAGCTGTCGGTGACTAGGTCACAGTTCCTCGGAGGATATCTCGCCCAAGCGGCGCAGTCCCTCCGGGCGCAACACGGCGATGGTGCCCCGTTGCCGCGCGACAATGCCCTCGCGCGCCCAGCGGGCGATCTGGCGCGACACCACTTCCCGCGCCGTTCCCAGCTCTCCGGCCAGCTCGGCCTGGGTGGCGGCGATCTCCTTCCCGTCTTCGGATTTTTCCAGCAGCAGGCGCGCCAGCCGGGCATCGATCCGGTGGAATACCGCGTCCTCCATCCGCTTCAGGATCTCGCCAAGGCGCTGGCCGAAGCCATTGAAGACGAGGCGCCGGAATGCAGGCGATTCGTCGAGAAAACGTGTCACCGAGGGCGCCGGCAGCATGAAGGCGCGGGTCGGCGCCTCGGTTTCGCCGGTGGCGGAATAAAGATCCTCGCCCAAGAGACAGGCGGTGGTCAGGACGCAGGTTTCGCCGCTCGCGACCCTGTAAAGCAGCATTTCCCGCCCGGTATCGGCGGTGAACGTAACCCGCACCGAGCCGGACAGAACCAAAAGCCAGCCCTGACACGCCTCTCCGGGGGCGAAAACCCGCTGCCCGACCGGGAGCTCAATGACCCGCCCGGCCTGCCAGAGCCGGTTCGCCGTGCCCTCGTCCAGTCCGGTGCCCCCCAGGGCTTGCAGGCTCGCGGCATTGGTCGCATTGTTCATCGAAGATACACTCGTGCCGGTGTGACTGTCGTGCCGACGCCAAAAGCGTCGACAGGCCCTGTCAAAGGGCTTACACCGTCGCGGCTCCCCGTGCCACGGTGGAGCCGCCTATCCGCCCAGAGGAGCCTCATGTCCAGACCGCTGACAGCCACCGTTCTCGCCGCCAGCCTCACGCTCGCCGCTTGCAGTCCGACCAGCACCACCACTGGCAGCGTGGTCGGCGATATCCTGTTCGCGCCGACCTATGACGAGGCTTATGTGCCGCAGACCTATGGCACGCGCTATGACTGCCGCGCCATGGCGGCGCAATACGGCGCGGACAACATCTGGCGCGGTCTGGTTGGCGGGCGCAAGCAGGTCGATTTCAAGACCCGCCCCTATTCGCGGGAAGGCTGCTTCCAGACAGAGGCGGAATGCCGTGCATTCGTGAGCTATATTTCCGGCTTCCTGCTGCAGACCTTCACCCGCGAATGCCGCAAGGGCTACTGAGCGCCAGCGCCCCCTATCCGCGGGACCCACAAAAAAGGCGGCCACCGGGGCCGCTTTTTTTTCAGACTGCCGCCAAAGGACAAAGGCAGCTGCCGCGAGGCCAACGGACTGACACCGAAACGCCGTGGCTCTCCGGTCCCGGATCTTCGCTGATGCTTCGTCCGGGAGGACGCGGAGTGTGGGGCGGTGTCCGGTGTCGGGCCGCCGTTGCCCATGAAGTGGCGTCGTCCGGAGCAAAGGCAACTCCTGCGTCATCCCGGTCCCCGAACCGGGATCGGAGAGCCGAAAGACCTGCGTTTTCAATCAGCAAGGACGAGGGGCCGTGCCTCTCCGCCCCCGGATCTTCGCTGACGCTTCGTCCGGGAGGGCACCCCTTGGGGGCATTGCCATCACAAAAAAGGCGGCCACCAGGGCCGCCTTTTCCGTATCCGGGGGCCTTTAAGAGGCTGCCTGGAACAGCTCGTCCACATAGTCCCAGTTGATCATGTTGTCGACGAAGGCTTCCAGGTACTTCGGCCGGGCGTTGCGGTAGTCGATGTAGTAGGAATGCTCCCACACGTCGACGCCGAGCAGCGGCGCGGCGCCATGCACCAGCGGATTCTCGCCGTTCGGCGTCTTCATCACGACCAGCTTGCCATCCTTCATGGCCAGCCAGGCCCAGCCGGAGCCGAACTGGGTGGTGCCGGCGGCGATGAAATCGGCGCGGAACTTGTCGAAACCACCGAGATCGCTGTCGATCTTCGCGGCCAGCGCGCCCGGCAGCGAGGAGCCGCCACCATTCGGCTTCATCCACTTCCAGAAATGAATGTGGTTGTAGTGCTGGCCCGCGTTGTTGAAGAGGCCGGCGTTCTTGCCGTAGCTCTCCTTGACGATGTCCTCCAGCGACTTGCCTTCCAGGCCGGAGTCCTTCAGCAGATTGTTGCCGTTGGTGACATAGGCCTGATGGTGCTTGTCGTGGTGATACTCCAGCGTCTCGGCCGACATATAGGGCCCCAGAGCATCATAGGCGTAGGGAAGGTCCGGGAGTTCAAATGCCATAAAGAGGTCCTCCGAATGGGGCATGTCTCTTGCCGAAGCCACGAACCGAGGGCCGGTCCGGCTTCGCTCACGGGAGGCAACTTAGGCATGTCTCCCGCGCTCGGCAATGTCCGATCAGGAAAATCCCCGATGTGTGCGACATTTACCCAGCGCTAGCTGCGGAGACTTCCCCCGCGTTTGGCGCCAGCGTGAAGACCGGCGCCGCACAAGGCACCGGTCTTCATGGTCGGATTGCCGCACGTGCGGCGAGGCCTGCCGGATTGCCGCCGGCGCGGCGAACCGGCCTCGGCCGGCCCTCAGTAGGTCATCATCGGCGCCAGCTCTTTCGCCTGCTCGACCCATTTCACCACGTTCTTCTCGCTGGGCACGAGGCGGACGAGTTTCTTCTCGTCGTTGACCTCTTTCATCTTCGCCGCGAGATTTTCCGCATTGCGGTGCTTCAGTTCCTTGACCGTATCGACGCCGGCCGCTTCCAACAGCTCCGAATACTCTTCGCCGACACCGCTGATGCGCATCAGATCGGCCATGTTGGCCCATTTCAGGATACGTTTGTCGTCAATGCCGGTCTCCTCGGCCAACGCCTTGCGCCCCTTGGGGTCCTTGGCCCGCTCCAGATAGTCGCCGGTGGTCTTGATCCCCACCGCCGTCAGCTTCTCCGCATAGACCGGGCCGATGCCCTCGATTTCGATAATGGGATACGACATCAGTTTCTCCACCAATGAAGCCGGCCTCAACGCAGCCGGCGTTGCAATGCCTGATTACAGGATCTGACCAAGACCTGGGATCGCGTCGACCACCTCGTCGACGAGCTCCGGTCCAGCCTTTTCGCGGGCGAAAGAGACCAATTCGCGGGTCACGCCCTGTACCTGCCCCATATCGAGGCCGACGTTGGTCAGCTTGTTGAGCGCGGCCATGGCCCCCATGCCGCCACCCATCATGCCGCCAAGGCTGCCGAGCAGACCACCACCACTGGAGCCAGCCTCATCAAGCAGTCCCTCGGCGCCGGGCAGGGCCGCCATCAAACGGGCCACCTGCTCCTTGGGACCATCCGAATTGAGGAAATTGAGGATAATCTTCACCGCCTGTCCGGCGACGTCTTCGCTCACGCCAACGGCGCTGGCGATGCGGCTGATGAGTTCGTCCATGCGCCTTCTCCAGAATCACGCTTCAATGCAGGACGTATCTGACAATAGACTGAAGCGGATCACAACGGCTGTACAGCGCCGTTACCGCAAGGTACATCACGGGTTGCCCCTATTCTGACCGGCCCTGCGGCGCATCTGTGACGCCCCCAACTACCGGCAAACAGCGGAGACCATGACGTGAGCGCTGACGACAGACTTTTCCTCGGCGGCTCGGTGAAGCCGGAATACCTGTCGCTGCGCCTTGCCAACCGCCATGGGCTGATCACCGGCGCCACGGGCACGGGCAAGACCGTCAGCCTGCAAATCCTCGCGGAAAGCTTTTCCAATGCCGGCGTGCCGGTGTTCTGCGCCGATGTGAAGGGCGACCTGTCCGGCATCGCCGCCGCCGGCGAGCCCAAGGATTTCCTGGAAAAGCGGGCAGCCGATATCGGTTTTCTCGAAGACTATGTCTATGAGGACTTCCCGACCGTGTTCTGGGACCTTTTTGGCGAACAGGGCCATCCGATCCGCACCACCGTGTCGGAAATGGGGCCGCTGCTGCTCGCCCGGCTGATGGATCTCAACCCCACCCAGGAAGGGGTTCTGAACGTCGCCTTCGAGCTGGCCGACGACGAGGGGCTCCTGCTGCTCGACCTCAAGGACCTTCAGGCCCTGCTCGCCCATGTGGCCGAGCGCTCCTCCGAACTGTCCAAGCTCTATGGCAATGTGTCGAAAGCCTCGGTCGGTGCGATCCAGCGCCAGCTTCTGGTGCTCGACCGCCAGGGCGGAGAAGCCTTTTTTGGCGAACCGGCGCTCGACATTCGCGACATGATGCGGATCTCGCGCGACGGGCGCGGCGTCGTCAGCGTGCTGGCCGCCGACAAGCTGATGGCCGCGCCTCGCCTCTACGCCACCTTCCTCCTGTGGCTGTTGTCGGAGCTGTTCGAGGAGCTGCCCGAGGTCGGCGACCCGGAAAAGCCCCGGCTGGTGTTCTTCTTCGACGAGGCGCATCTTCTGTTCGACGAGGCGCCGAAGGCGCTCCTCGACAAGATCGAACAGGTGGTGCGGCTGATCCGCTCCAAGGGAGTTGGCGTCTATTTCGTCACCCAGAACCCGCTGGACGTGCCCGAAACCGTGCTTGCCCAGCTCGGCAACCGGATCCAGCATGCGCTGCGCGCCTATACCCCGCGCGAGCAAAAGGCGGTGCGGGCCGCCGCAGAGACCTTCCGCCCCAACCCGGAGCTCGATACCGAGCAGGTAATCATGGAACTGGGGGTCGGCGAGGCGCTGGTCTCGACGCTGGAAGGCAAGGGCATTCCTTCGGTGGTGCAACGCACGCTGATCCGGCCGCCCTCCTCCCGCCTCGGTCCGCTGACCGCCAGCGAGCGCCGCGCGTTGATCCGGCTCAGCCCCGTCGCCGGGATCTACGACGAGGCGCGCGACCGGGACTCCGCCTTCGAGGTCCTGCGCCGGCGCGCCGAGGAGGCCGCCCGACTGGAAGAGCGCCAGCGCGACCGGGAAGCGCAGGAGACCAAGCGCCGAGGGGCGCCGCGCCGCACAAGATCGGGTTTTTCCGTGCCCGATTTCGGCCGGGACGACACGCCTGCCCCGTCGCGTAGCCGCAGCCGCAGCCGTCGCTCCGACAGCGTCACCGATACGGCGGTCAAATCGGTGGTGCGCTCGCTCGGTTCCGCACTTGGCCGGGCATTGGCCCGCGGTATTCTCGGTTCGATGAAGCGGGGATTTTAGGCTGCCCCCCCGAACGCAGGCGCAGGAGACAGGCATGCCCGCAAACGCCCACCCACCGCGCAGCGACATGGAGATCGAGGCTCGGGCCCTGACGGTCGGCAAATGGGCCAACCTCTTCATGGCGGTCGCCGGTGTCGCCACCGCGCTGCTGTCGCACTCCGATGCGATGCTGGTGGACGGGCTTTATTCCGCAGTCAACTTCCTCTCCGCCATCGTGGCCGCGCGCATTGGCCTGTCCATCGCCCGCCCCGCGAACCGGCGGCGCCCCTGGGGTTATGACTTCGACGAAGCGCTTTACGTCACCTTCCGCAGCATGATCCTGATCGGCATCCTGATCTTCGCCCTGTTCGTCAGCCTGTCAAAGATCGCCACCTATCTGACCGGCGGCACAGTGCCGACGCTGGTGTTCGGCCCGATCGCCGTCTATGCGGTCACCGTGGTCCTGATTTGCGCCGGTCTCGCTTACAATTACCACCGCGCCTACGTCACCACCGGACGGCGCAGCGCCATTCTCCAGACCGAAAGCAAGGCGTCGCTGATCGATGGGGCCATCAGCCTTGGCGCCGGCGGTGCGCTGCTGTCCCTGCCCTTCCTGCCTGGCACCGTGCTGGAACCGCTGATCCCGATCGGCGATGCCCTCATCGTCGTCACCCTCGTGGCGCTGATCATCTGGCAACCGGTCAGCCTGTTCCTGCGCTCGCTGGCGGACCTTGCCGGCATCAGCGCCCCTCCGGCAACGGTCGCCGCTGTCGCCCGCCGCACCCGCGCGGCTGCGCTGGAGACCGGCTTCCGCTACCTGCGCTGCGCCGTCCTGCGCGCCGGGCGCAGCCACTATGTGGCGGTCTATCTCGATCCGCAGCGTTCGGTCACGGCGGCCGAGATCGACGCCTTCCAGGCCCGGCTGCGCACGGCTCTGGACGAAGCCATCGGCTCCCTGCGGCTGGAGGTGATCATCACCGAACGGCGCGGGCCAGAAATAGGGGACGCCAGACTGTTGCCCTGACGCTTCCCTCAAGTTCTGCGACCCGCCTTCCGTCGGGTCTTTGGTCAAAGAAGCGCCAAACTCCCCTTTCGCGAGAAAAGATCAAGCGGTTTCAACCAACTATTAATTCTTGAGTCATTGACTCCTGTTTTGCCCCGGTCTATCGAGGCGCCCATGTTCTGACCTCCCGGTCAGGCCCTGACCTCTTCGGACCGCCCCCAGCTCCTCCCGCCAGGCCCGCGGCCGTTTCCATCACATCCCAGATTCGGAAAGTCCCGTTCACCGCCAGGTGGCGCGGAGCGAGCGCCTTCGCGCGCGCCGCTGCCCGCCCTGCGGCCCGGGAAGGCAACGCCATGACCCAGACCCTTCGCCGCCGGCCGGCGCTGACACTGACCACCACCGCCCTTTGCGGCTCCCTCGCCCTTGTTCCCCTCCTCGGCGCCAGTGCCCTTGCCGGGGATGGCAGCACCGGCGATACCCGCAAATGGGGGCCGCATATCGAGGTCGGCGGCAAGGCCGGCACCAAGCGGAGCATCGGCGAGACATCCGTGTTCGTGCCGCTGTTCCAGAGCTTCGACCGACTGATCTACACCGACATTCGCGGCACGTTCGGCAGCGAAGGCTCGCAGGAGGTCAACGCGGGCCTTGGTGTGCGCCAGATCATCGACGGGCGCTGGATCGCCGGCGCTTACGGCTTCTTCGACTACCGCCGCACCGAGCACAACAGCCACTTCACCCAGTTCACCCTCGGCGGCGAGGTGATGACCGAGGCGCTCACCTTGCGGGCAAATGCCTACCTCCCCTTCGGCAAGACCACCCAGTCCGTTGCGGCCTTCGACACCGCCAACGTGGGCGGCAGCGGCATCACGGTGCGCGAGGGTCAGGAACGGGCGATGACCGGCTTCGACGCCGAAGCCGGCGCCCTGCTCAAGGGCCTGAGCCTGCTGCCGGAGGGCAAGGACCAGCTCTGGCTTCACGCGGGTGGCTACGCCTTCTTCGACGACAAGGCGGATACGATCTGGGGGCCGCGGGTACGCGCCGAATACCGTATCGACGATGTGCTGGTGGAAGGCACCCGGCTCAGCCTTCTCGCCGAATACCAGTATGACGAACCACGCGGCAACCAGGGGTTCTTCGGCGCCCGCCTGCGCCTGCCGCTGCAGCGTGCGCTTGGCATGGACGAGGGCCCGCAGCTCAGCCCGCTGGAAAAGCGCATGACCGAGACGGTGGTGCGCGATGTCGACATCGTCGCTCAAGGGGGCGCCTATGGCCGGGCGGTCACCGGTGTGGATGCGGCAACCGGCGCCGCGCTCGACAATCTCACGATCCTCGACGCGGGCAGCGCAACGCTGGAAAGCGACATCGCGAGCGCCGGCTCCGCCCGCCAGATCTTCGTCCATGGCGGTACCGGCCCGGTGGACATCTCCGGCACCATCACCCTGTCCGACAACCAGCGCGTGGCCGGCGCCTTCGACGTGCGCAACCCGCTGACCGGGCGCAGCGTGCGGGTGGGCGGCGCCCACCTCAACGCCACCGACGCGGGTGCCGATATCTTCCAGATGGCCAATGACAGCTCCGTCACCGGCTTCACGCTGACGGGCGGACGGACGGCGATCACCGCGCAAGGCGCGAACGGGGTCACCGTGGCCGACCTGCGGCTGGCCGGCCAGGCGGTCGGCGGCGTCAACGTGGAGAACGGCGCTGGCCTGACGGTGCGCAACGTCGCCATGTCGGACATCAGCTTCGCCGGCGCGGACGGCTTCAGCAACTTCGACCCGACCGCGCTGGTCAAGGGCGTGGGCCTGCGTCTCGACCGGGTCGATGGCGCCGATATTTCGGGCGTCTCGATCAACCGGGTCGGCACCGGCTTCTTCGCCAATGTTTCGAAGAACCTCACCGTCCGCGACATGGCGATCACCGAGACCGCCAAGGAAGGCGCCGTCTTCCACTATGTGCACAATGCCGACCTGGAGCGGCTGAACATCGACCGGACCGGCGCGGACGGCTTTGCCTTCGTCGCCTCCGGCGACATCGCCTACCGCAATTCCTCCCTGACCAATCTTGGCGCGGTGACCAACCTGGGCAAGCGCAGCGGTATCAACATCAGCGGCTTCAGCGGCGATGGTTCGATCATCGTCGGCGCCGAATCGAACAAGGGCTATCACTTCGAGGGCCTCACGATCGCCAACGCCAGCAACAGCGGCATGATGATCCAGGAGATTCGCGATTCCGACTTCCGCGACATCTCGATTTCCAACGTCGACGTCATCGGCATCCAGTTGATGCAGATGATGAACCCCGCGGACAATCTGACCTTCGCGGATATCACCATCGACCGTGCCGCCAAGGCCGGCTTCTGGATGATGGGCACCTTCTCCGGAATGAACGGCAATGTGAGCGTGACCAACTCGGGCAACGATTGCGGCCGCTCCCCCTACATGGCGAGCGCGCTCAATCAGGCGGCGGGCGACGCCTTCTCGGTGAACGGCACGCAAATTACCAGCGCCAACATCGAAAGCGCCTGCGTCCAGGTGAGCAACTTCTAGGGCAAAGATCGCCTCTCCCGGACAGCCAATGCGCGGGGCCGTTTTCCGATCTGCGGAAAACGGCCCCGCCTGCGTCTTGCCTCGCCTGGTGATCTGTGGCCATGTACGGCCCTCAAATCCTGCCATCATCACATTGTTTCTGGAGCATCTCATGTCGCAGCTTGACCGGGTTCTCGCGCGGATTGACAGCGATCTCGACACCTCGCTGAACCGTCTGTTCGACCTTCTGCGCATCAAGAGCATTTCGACCGATCCGGCCTACAAGGACGACTGCCGCCAGGCGGCCGAGTGGCTTGCCCGTGAACTCACCGAGATCGGCATTCCCGCCACCGTGCGCGACACCACCGGCCATCCGATGGTGGTCGGTCACCGCAAGGGCGAGGGAAAGCCCGGACCGCATGTGCTGTTCTACGGCCATTACGATGTCCAGCCGATCGACCCGATCGAACTGTGGGAGGAAGACCCCTTCGCCCCGCGCATCGTTACCCGCGAGGACGGCAGCAAGATGATCGTTGCCCGCGGCGCGGCCGACGACAAGGGTCAGTTGATGACCTTCGTGGAGGCCGCACGGGCCTTTATCGCCGAAACCGGCGACCTGCCGCTCTCCGTCTCGGTGCTGCTGGAGGGCGAGGAGGAATCCGGTTCGCCCTCGCTGCATCCGTTCCTCACCGCCAACAAGGACGAACTGTCCTGCGACCTGGCGCTGGTCTGCGACACGGGCATGTGGGACCGGGAGACCCCGGCGATCACCACCATGCTGCGCGGAATGGTGAAGGAGGAGGTGACCGTCACCGCCGCCGACAAGGACCTGCATTCGGGCATGTTCGGCGGTGCGGCACGCAATCCGATCCATGTGCTCACCAAGGTCCTCACCGGGCTGCATGACGAGAACGGCCGGGTGACCCTGCCCCATTTCTATGAGGGCGTCGTGGAGATGCCGGAGGATGTCACCGCCCTTTGGGACAGCCTTGGCTTCGACCAGGAGGCCTTCCTCGGTGGGGTCGACCTGAAGGAGCCGGCGGGCGAGACCGATCGCTCGGTTCTGGAGCAGATCTGGACCCGGCCCACCTGCGAGGTCAACGGCATCTGGGGCGGCTACACCGGCGCCGGCTTCAAGACCGTCATTCCCTCCGCCGCCCATGCCAAGATCTCGTTCCGCCTGACCGGCGACCAGGATCCCGATCAGGTCCGGCTGTCGTTCCGCACCTATGTGCGGGCGCAGATGCCGAGCGACTGCACCGTGACGTTCCACGACCAGAGCGGCAGCCCGGCGCTGCGCATGCCGTTCGACAGCCCCGCCCTTGCCAAGGGACGCAAGGCGCTGTCCGACGAATGGGGCCGCGAAGCAGCTTTGATCGGCTGCGGCGGCTCGATCCCGATCGTCGGCGACTTCAAGACCATGCTCGGCATGGATTCCATGCTGATCGGCTTCGGCCTTGACGACGACCAGGTGCATTCGCCGAACGAGAAGTATGAAATGACCAGCTTCCACAAGGGTATTCGCTCCTGGGCCCGGGTGCTCGACGCCCTCGCGGCGGAGTGATCAGCGCCTGCTGACAGCCTTGAGCCCGGCGCGCCCAGCGGCGCGCCGGCACACGCCCTCCCGAGAAAAAAGGACAGGCAGTTGAAATCCATTTGTGTCTTTTGTGGCTCAAGCATGGGCGGACGGCCGGACTACCGGGCCGCCGCCGAACAGGCAGGTCAGGCGATTGCCCGCAGCGGCCGTCGTCTCGTCTATGGCGGGGCAAAGGTCGGGCTGATGGGCGTTGTCGCCGATGCCGCCCTTGCCGCCGGCGGTGAGGTGGTCGGCGTGCTGCCGGTCTCCCTGCAGGAAAAGGAACTGGCCCATGAGGGGCTGACCGAGCTGCATGTGGTCCGCTCCATGCATGAACGCAAGGCGATGATGGCGGATCTTTCCGACGGCTTCATCGCCCTGCCCGGCGGCGCCGGCACGCTGGAAGAGATTTTCGAGATCTGGACCTGGGGCCAGCTCGGCTATCACCGCAAGCCCTGCGGCTTTCTCAATGCCGCGGGCTATTACGACGGCCTTCTGAGCTTCCTCGACCTGCAGCGGGACGAGCAATTCGTGCGCCCGGAAATGCGCGCGATGGTGCTGGTCGACACCGATGCCGGTGCGCTGCTCGATGCGTTCGCCGCCTATCAACCGCCGTCAACGCCGAAGTGGATCGAACGCTCGCAAACCTGAGAGACGCCGAAAAAAGCCTGCTGGCGCCGGCGCTTCAGCCGAGCGCCAGCAGCCCGTTCAGGTCGGTCAGCACCGCCGCCGGCGGCAGATCGGCATATTCGTCGGCCGCGCCCGTGCGGTTGACCCAGACCGTGCGGAAGCCGAAGGCGCTGGCGCCGGCGATGTCCCAGCGGTTCGATGACTGGAACGACACGGTTTCCGGATAGATGCGGAACTGGTTGGTGACCAGTTCATAGACGTCCTGGCGGGTCTTGTAGGTGCGCAGGAGATCCGTGGAGAACACCTCGTCCAGCAGATCTTCGATGCCGGCGGCCCGCACCGCCGCTTCCAGCATCTGCGGCGAGCCGTTCGACAGGATCGCCAGCCGGTGCCCCTCATCCTTCAGCCGCTTCAGAACCGTCGGCACCTCCGGATAGCAATCCAGCTTCCAGTAGGCGTCGAGCAGCTTGCGCCGCAGTTCCGGGTTTTCCATGCCGACGATGGAAAAGGCGGTATCGAGCGCCTGTTCGGTCAGCGACCAGAAATCGACATAGCGATCCATCAGCGCCCGGGTCCAGGAATATTCAAGCTGCTTTTCCCGCCAGATCACCGACAGGCGCAGCGCCTCCGGGCCCATCCCGCTCGCGTGACGGCGCACCGCCGCATGAACATCGAACAACGTTCCATAGGCGTCGAACACATAGGCCGAGATCGGCTTTTGCGGGGAGAGAGACATGATGACCCTTTGCGCGGCATGCTTTTTCTTGTTCCGCTGCCAAGAAAACAGCCATCACAGACCAAGGTCAATGCTTTTGTGCGGCGCAAAAAGCCGCGTTCATCCTGCTGGCGGCGGCACTTGCATCCTGCCTGACGCATCGAGCGGAAAGACCGGATTGAAAGCAAGTTCCAGCAGATGCCCTCCGGGAATACGGACATAGCCTGAATAGCCGCCCCAGAAGACGGCCTGCGGTGGCTTGATCGGCTCCGCCCCGGCCGCCACCGCCTCGGCGAAGGCGGCATCGACCTCCGCCTCGCTGCGCCCGTTCCAGGCGATCGAAGTTGCAGTGAAGACGCCGCCATCGTCCGCAACGCCCGCATCCTGCGCGAGCGCCGCCCGGCCGAACAGCCCGAGGATGGAACCGCCGGTGTCATAGAACGCCACGTCGTCGCCGCCGAAGCCTGCGGGCCGCCAGCCCAGCCCCTCTTCGAAGAACCGGCGGGCCCCGGCGAGGTCCTCCACGCCCAGCGTCACCAGTGTCAGCCTCTGCTCCATGTCGCCCTCCTCGCCGTCGACGGACAATGCAACATTCAGATGAGAACATAAGAGAAACAACCGATCAATCCCGGCACCGCGAACACCTTCCCGGCCCGGGTCGCGCGTCTCGCGTTTCAAAACCTTCCCCCACAGGATTTCTTTCGCTTTTCGCCCCTTCA
The DNA here is from genome assembly GCF_020177335.1 of Stappia indica. GTDB lineage: Bacteria > Pseudomonadota > Alphaproteobacteria > Rhizobiales > Stappiaceae > Stappia > Stappia indica_B. Next base: position 50,567 of record NZ_JAIVMG010000005.1, read on the forward strand.
GGGGAAAAGTCACCCGAACGCGGCCGCGGGGCAGAACATTGTGGTTGTTTTCTCCCTTCCCGGTAGCAAGGCCTTGACCTTGTCGCGCGAAGGGCGTTCGATCCGGCGATCAACCGACCGGCCGCCAAGCGCCGGCGCCAACACGGGGAGACGCCCATGACCGAGAGGTCGACCACCTGGAACTGGATTGACGGCGAATGGCATCCGGGAAATCCGCCGATCATCGGACCGCGCAGCCACGCCTCCTGGCTCGGCTCCAGCGTGTTCGACGGCGCCCGTGCGTTCGAAGGGGTCACGCCAGATCTCGACCTGCACTGCCAGCGGGCGAATGACTCCGCCCGGGCGCTCGGCCTGACGCCGACCATGACGGTCGCCCGGATGATGGAACTCACCCGGGAAGGGCTGGAGCGCTTCGACGCGAACGCCGCCGTCTACATCAAGCCCTATTACTGGGCGGAGGGCGATGGCATCGGCACCATCGCGCCGGATCCGGAGAGCACCCGCTTCTGCCTGTGCCTGTTCGAAGCGCCGATGGCACCTGAAGGCACGGCGATCTCCGTCACGCTCTCGCCATTCCGGCGTCCGACGCTGGAGACCATGCCGGTCAACGCCAAGGCCAGCTGCCTCTACCCCAACAACGCGCGCGCCATCGTCGAGGCCAAGGGGCGCGGCTTCGACAATGCCATCGTGCTCGACATGCTCGGCAATGTGGCGGAGCTGACCACGGCCAATGTGTTCATGGTCAAGGACGGGGTGGTGCTGACGCCGGCCTGGAACGGCACCTTCCTCAATGGCATCACCCGGCAGCGGATCATCGGCCTGCTGCGCGCCGACGGCTATCAGGTGGAGGAACGCACCCTCGGCTATGGCGACTTCCTCGATGCGGACGAGATCTTCTCGACCGGCAATTACTACAAGGTGGTGCCGATCAACCGGATCGAGGACCGAGACCTTGCGCCCGGCCCGGTGGCCGCCCGGGCCCGGGAGCTCTATTGGGAATTCGCCAAGAGCTGACATCGGCCCAGAAAGCCGACTTTGACGAGGGCGTATCAGCCGCCCTCGTCACCCCCGATGCCGACAAGGCCCGCAGCCAGGACAAGGGCCACCGCGGCCGCCAGGGAGGGCAGGACAAAGCTGCCCGACAGATCGGCGCCGACACCGGCAAGCACCGGCCCGATCGCCTGACCGGCACCGAAACAGGCCGTCATCAACCCAAGCGCCTTGCGCGGATTGGCGGCGGACAAGCGCCGCGCCTCCATCAGGCCAAGGGCGGTGATCCCCATGAAGGTGCCGCCGAACAGGATCGCGGCCAGCACGAAGCCGCCAACACCGGTGACTGTGACACTGGCCACCACTCCCACGGCCTCCAGCACACAGGCGAGCGCGAACGCCCGCCCACCGCCGATCCGGGCGGCCACACGGTTCCACACCAGGATCGAGATTGCCGCACACAGGCCCACCAGCGCCCAGATGGGGGCCTCCAGCGCAGCCAGTCCCTCGCTGGTCCTGAGGATCGTCGTCAGGAAGGTCGCGGTCACCACATAGCCGACGCCGAACAGACCATAGGCAAGAGACAGGCGCAGCAGGGCCGTCGAGGGGGCGGGAGCCGCCGTCGCGCCGCTGTCCCCCTGCCCTGCCGGAACGCTCTGCGCCGCGCTTGCTGCATCTCCGGAACGCCGCGCGCCGCCGGCCTTGCCGCGTGCGCCAAGACTGAGGCCCACCAACAGGCAAAGCCCTGCGGACACCGCCCCAGCGGCCAGCCACAGGCCCGGCCAGGAAAACCCGAAACGCGACAGCGTTCCGACGACCGCTGCCGACAGCGCGATGCCGAGACCCACGCCGGCGAAATGCACCGCCGACAGGCCCGGGCGGCCATCGCGCGCCAGTTGTTCGAGCACCAGAACCGAGGAAAACACCAGCACATAGGCGCTGGCCACCCCGCCAGCGAAGCGAACCAGCGACAGAAACAGAAGATTGTCGCTGAGCCCCATGATCGCCGAGGTGGCGGCGCTGGCGATGAGCGCGAGGAAGAACCCGCGCCGCAGATGATCGGTGCCGCCGCGCATCGCCGCCAGCGCGCCCACCAGATAGCCAAGATAGTTGGCGGAGGCGATCAGCCCACCTTCCGCAGCGCTAAGCGGGATCCCCTCGATCATGAAGGGAAGCAGCGGGGTCAGCGCGAACCGGCCAATGCCCATCGCCGCCGCCATGGCGAACAGTCCGGCCAGCGCCGTGCGCAGCGGCGAAACGCCCGCCCCGCTCACAAACGGCCCTCGCCAGCGGGAACGCGGACCTCACGCAAGGCCGTCAAGGAAATCGCCCCCGCCCGTCGCCACACTGACAAACGGCAGGCGCGCTCCAGCCTCTTCCCTTCACTCACTTGACCTGTCCCCTGAGAATCATCGCCAACCATCGCCAGCCCGATCGCGGTGCGTGTTCCGGGCGACTCAGTTGTATGAGCGCAAGTTCAGCGCCTTCGGCGCGCGAATGCAACCGCCGAGCAAGAGCAAGTGCGATGTGGGGGAATAGCGGAGCGCCCGTTTACAACGGGCACCGCTCATGCCCGGTGCCGTCTGCAGGCGCTGCTGAGCTCAGAGGCGGATCTGGCCGTAGCGCAGGGCCTCGACCACCGTATGGGTCTTGTTCGACGCATTGAGCTTGGCGCTGGCGTTTTGCAGATGTGCATGCACCGTCCGCTGGGAGATCTCCAGAAGGCTGGCGATGTCATTCGCGGTCTTGCCCAGCGCCGTCAGTTCCAGCACCCGCCGCTCGCGCGCGGACAGATCACCCGGCCGCTGCGTCGAGATCACCCCAAGCTCGATCAGCCGCCGGAACGCGGCATTGCAGATCAGCTCCAGATTCGACAATTCGAGCTTGCCGCCATTGATCCGCTCGCCGCCGCCCAGCACCAGCGCCTGGAACGGATGCGCCTCGGTGATCGGCACGACGACGACCTGGGTGTCGGCGCCGATCGAAGCAAACAGCTCAGAATGGGTGGTGTCGCCGGCCGTCACGTCCCAGATGAACGCCCGAGACCGCATCAGCCCCAGCATCAGCGCGCTGTCCTCCGCGTCGATCCCCGAGCGCTCGATCCCGCCGAGCCGCTCATCCGCCCACCTGAGGCGATGCACCAGCCCTTCAATCGGGCGATTGGGCATCGGCAGCCCGGTTACCAGGATGTGAGAGGCCCCCATCCGGCGCAGCTGCGCCTCGATGACATCCAGAACGTGCTTGCCGGTCTGAGCCTCCGCAATCGCCGCAGCCTTGGACTGAATCTCTGTCGGGTCGGCCATGGTCCTGCCTTTCAGTGAACAACGTCGTCGGAGTATATCGAGCGCGGAGAAACTCGCCCTGATGATTCCCCGCAATCCTCTGGCTTTCTCTAATCCGGACAGCCAACCGGAACCTGCTGACAGAGCCACACCGCCACCTTCTCAGCGGAGCAAATGGCCACTCTGCCCTCGTCAAAACTATACACAGCAAGATACACGTTAACTCGTGGACGATCCAGATTCTTCGCAATTCAGCCCGAACGAGGAGTGCAATCTTCCGTAACGATTCTCAAACACCTCATCGCACCATATTAGTGTCTAATACCATTTCAATCAACCAATGATTGCGATTACACCTTCGATTCAAACCGGTTTTCCACGCCCCTTCTCCGGGGCAGCGTCGCCATGGCCCTTGCCTTGCCGCCTCACCCGGATGCACAAAAGACCCTCTCGCATTGCACTCCCGCGCGGGGATCGGTCGATTCGCACCGGCAACCCAGCGTAACCCCTTGAAAGATATCATGCGCTCCGCACTTCCCCTTATCTGTTGCATCCTTGCGGCATTCGTCGCCACCTGCTCCCCCACCTTCGAGGACACCGGCCCGGTCATCGTCGCTCGCACCTCCGATGTCACGCTGGTGCAGATTTCCGAGGCCGGCGTGGGCAATCTGAACGGGCAGACCGCCTATTCCGCCAAGGCCATCCAGGCAGCACTTCCGGGCTTCACCACCGAGGGTCTGCAATCTGCGACGGAGAACAAGACGGAATGGGCCATCGGCGCGTTCAATTCCGACGGTTTCCAGGTGCTGCAGGTGTTCAAGGGGGCGGATGGTAAAATTCGCGAAGTGCATGGCGTGACCCATCACCTGCAGGGGCCGAACGGCGAGCGCATCGGCATGACCTTCGCCGAGGTCGGCAGCCGTCGCGGCGACTGCCGGGTCGGCCGCAACCTGTGGCGTGGCATGGCCATCTGCAAGTCGAGGGGAGCGGACCGGGTCACCCTGGTCTATGCGATCTCGCAATACGCAGGCCCGTTCGACCGGCTGCCGCCGAGCGACCAGCTGGATAAAGCGATGATCCAACGCATCATCTGGACCGCTCCCTGATCCATCTTCCGGATCTGTCCCGGATCGGCACAGCGGGTCCGGCACGCCTCTTGCGCCCCACGGCGGGAACAAGAGGCAGATGGCATGATACGAGACAGGCAGGCCCGCCTTCGCGCGCCTGAAGACACGCAAACCGAGCATCTGCGCGGCCTGTCGCGCCGCAGCCTGCTGCTCGGCGGAGGCTTCGCCCTTGCCGCAGTGCCGGCGACGGCTCGGGCGGCCACCCGAATTGCCGGGCTGCGCGGCACGATCGAGGCCAGCGAATTTGGCGTGCGCCCCAATGCCGGCGACGACCAGAGCGCCTTGCTGCAACAGGCGATCAACGCCTCGGTGGAACGCGGCCGCGCGCTGTTCCTGCCTAGCGGGCATTATCCCGTGGCCAACCTTCGCCTGCCCGGCGGCGCCCGCCTTGTCGGCATCCCCGGCCAGACCTGGTTCGACTATCTGGGCGGCGGCCACCTCGTCTACAGCGAAAAGGGTGCGGCCATCGGCCTCAAAGGCATTCACTTTGATGGCGGCAACAAGCACCTTGGCGACTACACGCCGGCGCTGTTGCATTTCTCCGACGCGGCTGATCTGTCCCTCGAAAGCTGCACCATTTCCGGCAGCGCCAAGACCGGGTTGGCGCTGGACCGGTGCTCCGGGCGCATCATCGCCTGCACGGTGTCCGGCGCCCGGCAGGCGGGCATCCGCTCGGTGGAGGCAACCGGCCTTTCGATCACCGACTGCCACGTACACGACTGCGCCAATGCGGGCATCCTCGTCTACCGCTGGAGCGAGGGCGAGGACGGCACCCTGGTCTCCGGAAACCGGGTGGAGCGGATCGCCGCGAAGGATGGCGGCACCGGCCAGAACGGCAATGGCATCAACGTCTTTCGCGCCCATGGCGTGATCGTCAGCGGCAACCGGGTGACCGATTGCGCCTTTTCCGCGATCCGGTCCAATGCCGGATCGAACATCGTCATCAACGGGAATTCCTGCCTGCGCTCCGGCGAAACCGCGATCTACTCCGAATTCGCCTTCCAGGGCGCGGTGATCGCCGACAATCTGGTCGATGGCGGGACCATCGGCATTTCCATCGCCAATTTCCTCGATGGCGGCCGGCTGGCCACCTGCTCCGGCAATGTGGTGCGCAACCTGACCGTGGATGGCCCCTACCCGGCCGAGGTGCAGGGCTTCGGCATCGGTATCGCCGTGGAGGCCGATACCGCACTCACCGGCAATGTGATCGAGGAGGCGCCGCGCTTCGGCATTCACATGGGCTGGGGGCCCTACCTGCGCAATGTCACGGCGACGTCAAATGTGATCCGCGCCTGCCCGACCGGGATCGGCGTCACCGTGGTGGACGGTGCCGGACCGGCCTTGATCGCCAACAACATCATTCAGGACGCAAGCCGGGGCGCGATCATCGGCCACCGCTGGAAAGAGGCGGTGACCAAGGATCTGACGCAGGTGGGCGCGGAGGCGTTCCCGCATCTGACGATCCAGGGCAACGTGGCGGGCTGATCCGGGATCAGGCCGGATGCCTTGGCGGGAGGTCTCAGGCGGGACAGGTCAGGCGAGCGCACGCAGCGGCGCGAACGCCTCTGCCACTGGCCGCACCGCGCCGACGGCGCGCCCGTTCCAGTTGTCGAGACGCGGGTGCAGCCAGGGCTCCAGCCCCTTTCGCTCGTCCTCGTCGAGATCCAGAAGCGCCTCCAGCACGGCGGCCATCATCACCTGCGAGGCGCGGGTGCCGCCATCCTCGCATTTCAGCGCCACGCCGAAGCCAAGCTCCGGCAGCGCGGCGGTGAAAACCCCCTCAGCGCCGGTCTTGACGAAGACACGGCCGCCGAACAGCTCCATGACGCCGGTGCAGAACCTCTCCGTGCCGGCGACCATGAAGGGCGTCTCGACGCAGGCGTCATAAAGCCGCTCCGCCGCTTCCGCGCGCAAAGGCGGCAGTCCGGCGCCCGTGCCAAAGCGGGCGAAGGCCAGCGCCAGCGCATCGAGCGGCATGGCGTAGGTGGGGATCGAACAGCCATCCGTACCGCGGGCGGCCTGGGTGAGCGAGACGCCGCTGATTTCCTCCAGCACGGCCCGCACTTCCTGCTGTACCGGATGCTCCGGCTCCACATAGCCTTGCGTCGGAACGCCAAGGGTACGGGCAAGGCCGAGGAAGCCCGCATGCTTGCCTGAGCAGTTGTTGTGCAGCGGACAGGGGCTTTCATCACGCTGGTGCAGGTGGGCGACATCCTGCATGCGCTTCGGCCAGTGGCTGCCGCATTCCAGCGCGCTCTCATCGAGCCCCGCTTTCATCAGCATCACCCGCGCCGCGTTGACATGCACCTGCTCGCCATTGTGCGAGGCGCAGGCGAGCGCCAGCTCCGCCGGCGACAGGTCGAGCGCGTCGGCCGCGCCCGATTCCACCAGCGGCAGCGCCTGCAGCGCCTTGACGGCGGAGCGTGGGAATACCGGTGTCGCGACACCGCCGATGCTGGCGACCAGCGCGCCATCGGCGTCGACCACCGCAAGGGCGCCCCGGTGCCGGCTTTCGATGGTTTCGCCGCGCAGCACCTCCACCAGCACCGGATTGTCCATCAGATGTCTCCAGCCGCCGCGACCTGGCGTTCCCGGTCAGCGCCCGCAGCGGTGCGGCGGCTTGCCACCCAATCGCCGAGCCGCTCCAGTGCCCCGTCAATCACGCTGTCGCGCTTGCAGAAGCAGAACCGGACAAAGTTGGACGGCGCATCGGACACATAGAAGGCCGAGACCGGCACGACCGCCACCCCCGCCTCTTCCACCAGTTGCTGGCAGATGGCGACGTCATCGCCCTCCAGTCCGAGCGGCGAGACATCGCAGGTCACGAAATAGGTGCCGGCACAGGGCAGCACGCCAAAGCCCAGCGCGGCAAGCCCGCGCGAGATCCGGTCACGCTTTTCCTGCAGGTCGTCGCGCAGCTCAAAGAAGTAATCGTCCTCCTTCGCCAGCCCGTAGGCCACTGCCTTTTGCAGATTGGGCGGGGTGGTGAAGGTCACGAACTGATGCGCCTTGGCGATCGGGTCCAGAAGGTTCGGCGCGGCGGTGATGTAGCCGACCTTCCAGCCGGTCAGCGAAAAGGTCTTGCCGGCGGACCCGATCCGCACGCAGCGCTCGCGCATGCCCGGAAAGGCCATCAGCGGCATGTGCGCGCGGCCGTCGAACAAGAGGTGCTCATAGACCTCGTCGCAGATCGCATAGACGCCATACTCGATGCACAGCCTGGCGATCTCCGATAGCTCATCCTCGCTGAACACCTTCGCCGCCGGGTTCATCGGGTTGTTGATGAGGATCGCCTTGGTGTTTTCGGTAAAGGCACCGGCCAGCGCCTCAAGGTCGAGACGCCAGTGCGGCGGGGTCACCCGCAGGCGCACCGGAATGCCGCCGGCCCGCTTCACCAGCGGCAGGTAGCAGTCGTAAAGCGGCTCGATCAGGATTACCTCATCGCCCGGCTCCAGCAGGGCAATCAGGCTGTCGGCCAGCGCCTCGGTGGCTCCCGAGGTGACCAGCACCTCGCTCTGCCAATCGACATCAAGGTCGTAGAACCGCTTGTTGGTCGCCGCCACCGCCTGACGCAGCTCCGGCAGGCCGAGCATCGGCGGATACTGGTTCGGCCCGTCGATCAGTGCGGAGGCGGCGATACGGCGCACGTCCTCCGGGCCGTCCACATCCGGAAACCCCTGACCAAGATTGATCGCGCCGTTGGCATTCGCCATCCGGGACATGGTTTCGAAAATGGTGGTTTGCAGGCCGGTGAACACCGGATTGGTCGGCTTCATGCTGGCATGTATCCCTCACCTGCCACGCGGAGGACCCGCGCGGCGGACGCCGCGTATGTAGCCATTCAGCACCGCGCCGTCGAGCATGGAAGCACGAAACGGGGCAGGTTTTTCAGCGTCGCCTGCTCTTCATTGGCGGGATTCCGCCAATGAAGAGCCTTGCCGAATGGCGCGGGCGACATCTTACCCGAAATACCGAAGGTTGTCCGCCCCCTCTGGGACACGCCCCCTACCGGTATTCGGCTTTGCCGTGATTCCGCCGGACGTCAGCGCACCAGCATGTTGCGGAACTGCCAGGGGTCGCTTTCGTCGATATCCTCGGGAAAGAGGCCCGGCCGGTCGGCAAGCGGGGTCCAGTCGGTGTAGTAGCCCTTCACCGGCCCCAGATAGGGCCTCTGGATCTCCAGACAGCGGCGATAATCCATCTCGTCAGTCTCGACGATACCCGCCTCAGGGTTTTCCAGCGCCCAGACCATGCCGGCGATCACCGCCGAGGAGACCTGCAGGCCCGTCGCGTTCTGGTAGGGCGCGAGCTCCCGGGTTTCCTCGATCGAAAGCTGCGAGCCATACCAATAAGCATTGCGGGCGTGCCCATAGAGCAGGACGCCGAGTTCATCGACGCCGTCGACGATCTCGTCCTCTTCCAGCACGTGGAATTCCGGCTGCACCTTTCCGGCCGCGCCGAACAGCTCATGCAGCGACAGCACGGCGTCATTGGCCGGGTGATAGGCGTAATGGCAGGTCGGCCGATAGACCGCCTTCTTGTCCTTCTTCACCGTGAAGTAATCGGCGATGGAGATCGATTCATTGTGGGTGACGAGGAAGCCGTACTGGGCGCCGGGCGTGGGGCACCAGCTCCGCACCCGGGTGTTCGCCCCCGGCTGCAGCAGATAGATCGCCGCCTTGCAGCCCTTCTTGTGCTTGCGCGCGTTCTTCGGCGCCCATTTTTCGTGGGTGCCCCAGCCAAGCTCGGAGGGCTGGAAGCCTTCGGAGACGAAACCTTCCACCGACCAGGTGTTCCAGAACACGTTCATCGGCTTGGGCGCGCGGGCACGCTGGGTGTCGCGTTCGGCAATGTGGATGCCCTTGACCCCGACCTTGCGCATCAGCTTGGCCCAGCCCTTGCGCGTGGTCGGCTCCTCAAAGGCGGTGCCAGTGTCGCGGGCGATGTCGACCAGCGCCTGCTTGACGAACCAGGACACCATGCCCGGATTGGCGCCGCAGCAGGAAACGGCGGTGGTGCCGCCCGGGTTCTTCTTCTTCTCGCGGCGCACGGTCTCGCGCAGCGCGTAGTTGGTCCGCGCTTCCGGCCCGGCGCTGTCATCGAAATAAAAGCCGAGCCAGGGCTCAACGACCGTATCGATGTACAGCACCCCCAGTTCGCGGCACAGCTTCATCAGATCGAGCGAAGAGGTGTCGACCGACAGGTTGACGCAGAACCCCTGCCCGGCGCCCTCGGTCAAGAGCGGCGCCAGCACCTCGCGGTAGTTGTCCGGCGTGATCGCCACCTTGCGGAAGGCATAGCCCCGCTCCTCGACCAGCGCACGGGCGTCATCGACCGGGTCGATCACCGTGACCCGCGCCGGATCGAAGCGGAAGTGGCGCTCGATCAGCGGCAACGTGCCCTTGCCGATGGAGCCGAAGCCGATCATCACGATCGGGCCGGAAATGGTGCCATGAACCGGATGCGCCTTGCCGGACGAGGCCGGTGCCGGCGCCACTTCCACGCCTTCCGGTGCGGCCGCCGCGTCCACCTCTGTGCGATCGGTCGTCATGCGGGGGATCCCCTTTTTTCTGAAGAATGAGCGGTCGGGACCGCCGGTGTTACCGGCGGCCGCGATCAGATGACATAGGAGCGGAGCGGCTCGAAGCCATTGAACGCCACCGAGGAATAGGTGGTGGTGTAGGCTCCGCAGGCCCCAATCAGCACCTTGTCGCCAATCGACAGGGAAACCGGCAGCTCATAGGGGGTCTTTTCATAAAGGACATCGACGCTGTCGCAGGTCGGCCCGGCCAGGATGCATGGCGCCCGGTGATCGTGATCCTTGTCCGTGCGGATCGGATAGCGGATCGCCTCGTCCATGGTTTCGGCCAGCCCGTTGAACTTGCCGATGTCAAGATAGACCCAGCGCAGCTCGTCCTCATGGTCGGACTTGCGCGAGATCAGCACCACTTCCGCTTCGATCATCCCGGCATCGCCGACCATGCCCCGCCCCGGCTCGATGATGGTTTCGGGGATCTGGTTGCCGAAATGAGTGCCAAGCGCGCGGAGGATGGCCTCGCCGTAGTGCGGCACGCCGGGCATGTCCTTCAGGTAGCGGGCGGGAAAACCGCCGCCGAGATTGACCATGGCCAGGTGGATGCCACGCTCCGCCATTTCGCGGAAGATCCACGCGGCAGTGGACAGCGCCCCGTCCCAGGCCTCGACATTGGCCTGCTGCGAGCCGACATGAAACGACACACCATGGGCGACCAGACCGCCGCGATGGGCGTGTTCCAGCACGCGCGGCGCCATTTCCGGCGCGCAGCCGAACTTGCGCGACAGCGGCCAGTCGGCCCCGACACCGTCGCACAGAATGCGGCAGAACACCCGGGCACCCGGTGCGGCGCGGATGATCTTGTCGACCTCCGCCTCGCAATCGACCGCGAAGAGGCTGACGCCGAGTGCGTGGGCGCGGGCGATGTCGCGCTCCTTCTTGATGGTGTTGCCGAAGGAGATACGCTCCGGCCCGGCGCCGGTGGCCAGCACCATCGCGATCTCGGCGAGCGAGGCGCAGTCGAAGCAGGAGCCGAGATCCGCCAGAAGCTGGATGATCTCCGGTGCCGGATTGGCCTTGACCGCGTAGAACACGCGGGTGTCCGGCAGGGCATGGCTGAAGGTCAGGTAGTTGTCGCGCACGATATCGAGATCGACGACAACACAGGGGCCGTCGGATCGTCGCTGGCGGAGGAAGTCGAGGATGCGCTCGCTCATGGCATTCACCCGTTCGGTTCAAGTCGCAGGGCGCGCATGCACGAAGGGCCTCGACCGCGATGGAGACGGGCAAGACATTTCCTGCAAACACGATCGGTCGGGCGCCTGACAACCTCGTGTCAGTGGCCGTCCCGCGATTGAGCTGCCTTGGATTGGAACGGGGTCCCCGCACCGCACGGCCGGCAATGATGTAATAAGTGCCTCTTCAGTGACCCCGGGACTTGGAACCCCGGCAGAGACCAAAAAAGCCCTCTTACGTCGTTGCTTTAAGCCGTTCGTTTTGCCGCTCTCTCCGGATGGGTCCGGGCCCTTGAGCGGCTGCCATCGGTTGACCGATTGAACGACCACGGGCACGTGCGAATTTGGGCAAGCCGGTATATGCGGCAAGGGGGCGTCACATTCAAGCGGAAATCACGCGACGCACCGTGTTTTTTTGACCATGGGGCCATGCTTTTCTTACCATGGGGAAAGGCGCGAAACCTCACGTTCCGCGCCTTGTCCGTCACCTTGCCTCACAGCCGCCGGTCAGACGGCGCGCAAGGGCCTCAGTTGTTGCCGCCGCGGTTCATGCCCTGGCCCTGTCCGCCGTTGCCGCAATCGCCGCCGCCGCGTTTGCCGCGCATACCTTCACCGCGCTTGCCGTGATGACCGCGCATGCCCTTTCCATACCGGCCGCGATCCTCGATCGACAGCGCGTCGTCGCCGTTGCGGTCCATCCGCTTGACGATGCTTGCCATCGGCTCGGTGGCCTCTTCCCGGGTCACCGACAGGTTGCCGTCCCGGTCGAGACGCTGGAACATGCGCACCATGCGCCGGTCGGACCGCGCCACCCAGACCGCCTCGTACTCTTCAAGGGTCAGCGCGCCATCGCCATCCTTGTCCGCATCGGCGAACAGCTTGGCACGGGCTGCCTCGACCTCTTCCCGGGTCACGTTGCCATCGCCATCGGCATCGAAGTCCTGCATCTGGCCCATGCGACCCATGCCGTCCGGACCCCGGCCGGCGCCCTTGCCGCCGCCGCGTTTTTCCATCCTGTCCATCATCCGGTTCATGCGCCGGTCGAATTCGGCCTTGGTGAGCTTGCCGTCGCCATCCACGTCATGACGCTGGAAGCTGCGCACCTTGCGATTGGCGAATTCGGCCGCATAGGCCTTCTTGAACTCCTCCAGCGACACGCCGCCGCTGGAATCCGCGTCGGCCTTGGCGAACATGTCCACCAGCGTGGCGTCGATTTCCGCCTGGGTGACGCGGCCGTCCTTGTCCGTGTCGAACCGCACCACGAACCACTGTGCCATGCCCTGGTGTCCGCGCCCCATGCCCATGCCGTGGTGCCCGGATCCCATGCCCTTGCCCATGCCATGGTGCCAGCCGCCCTCGCCCCCACGGCAACCGCCACGATCGGCGAGTGCGGGGACAGCGAGGCTGCCGACGAGCGTGGCAGCAACGGCGGCAACGGCGAATTTCCTGAAATTACTCATCGCGAGACATCCTTTCGGGTTTCGATGCGATGCCCCTGAGATAGGGAGCGTTTGTCGCAGAACTATGCCGGGAAGACCACGCATGTGTCGCAATCTGTCTTGCCCTGCCGGCCTGATACAGTTGATTACAATTGCCCTTCCCCGCCGGCGGCGCGACCGACTACCTATAGAGCAACGAAACAGGCGCAGACCCAGCCGGACCGAGCATGACCGACCACAGCCCCCATATCCTCGTCGTCGACGATCACCGCGACATTCGCGAGACGCTGGCGCGGTATCTGCGCAAGAACGGCTTTCGCGCCTCGGCCGCCGATAGCGCACTGCAGGCCCGCAAGTTCCTCAAGGCGGCTGCCGTCGACCTGATCGTGCTCGACATCATGATGCCGGGCGAGGACGGGCTGTCGCTGTGCCGGCATCTGGTCGAAAGCGACACCATTCCGGTGATCCTCCTGACGGCCATGGCCGAGGATACGGACCGGATCGTCGGGCTTGAGATCGGCGCAGACGATTATGTCACCAAACCATTCAATCCGCGAGAGCTGCTGGCCCGCATCCGGGCGGTGCTGCGCCGGTCGATGCAGGTGCCGAAGGACCGGGACCCGGTGGAAGCAGAAACCCTTGCCTTCGCCGGCTGGCGCCTCGATGTGCCCAAGCGGCTCCTCACCGGCGCCGACGGGGTGGCGATCCCGCTGTCGACCGGCGAGTTCCAGCTCCTCGTCGCCTTTCTCAAGCGTCCGAAGATGGTGCTGTCGCGCGATCAGTTGCTCGACCTCACGTCCGGCCGCAGCCCGGGCGTCTTCGACCGATCCGTCGACAATCAGGTCAGCCGATTGCGGCGCAAGATCGAGGCCGACCCGAAGACCCCGGAGCTGATCAAGACCGTCTGGGGGGGCGGCTACACCTTTACCGCCGATGTCGAGGACGGGACCGAATGACGAACTGGCGCCTTTCCCTCTGGCCCCGGTCGCTCGCCGGCCAGCTGATCGCCCTGCTGCTCATTGCCCTTGTGGTGGCGCAGGTCTTCACCTTGTGGATCTTCGCCGGCGAACGACGGGTGGCGCTGGTGGAGATGGCGCGCAGCACCTTCCTGGCACGGGGCGCGTCGCTGGTGCGGGTGCTGGAAGAGGCGCCGCAGTCGCAGTATCCGGAGATCCTGAAGGCCGTCTCCAGCCACTTCCTCTGGTTCCAGGTGGACAGCAAGCCGGCGCTCGCCGCCAGCGGAACGCGGCCGGCGGAGCGCCGCCTGGTGGAGATGTTCCGCGAGGAACTGGGAGACGACCGGGACATCCGCATCGATGTGATGGCCAAACCGCCCAGCTCCATCCGCCATCCGCGCGCCACGGAGAAATGGGCGCAGCGTCGCGACACGGAGGGGCGCGAGCGGCGTGACATGGAGGCGCGAGACCGGCGCCGGCGCACCGGCATCATTGCGCTGGCGATGAGCGTGCCCCTCAAGGACGGCCAGTGGCTGAACGCGGCCACCCGTTTCCGTCTGCCGCGCCACACCTATCTGCCGATGCTGGTCTCCATCGGCCTGATGGCGGGCGCCATCGTGCTGATCATCGCCGTCACCATCCGCCGCCTGACCCGCCCCTTGCGCGAGTTGGCCGCCGCCGCCGACCGGCTCGGGCGCGGCGAGGATGTGGATCCGCTGCCGGAGACCGGTCCCGCCGAGGTGCGCGGCACGATCCATGCCTTCAACGTGATGCAGGACCGGCTGACCCGCTTCGTCCGCGACCGCACCCGCATGCTCGGTGCCATCAGTCACGACCTGCGCACGCCGATCACCTCCTTGCGCATTCGTGCAGAGTTCATCGAGGACGACGAAAACCGCGAGAAGATGATCGAGACCCTCGACGAAATGCAGCACATGGTCGAGGCGACCCTGGCGCTGGCGCGCGACCAGTCCTCGCGCGAAGCGGCGGCGAAGACGGACCTTGGCGAATTCGTCGATGCCATCGCCGACGACTACCGCAGCACCGGCCGCCCGGTTACCTTCGAGCGGCCAGAGGCGCGCATCGTCACCACCATTCGCCCGATCAGCCTGAAGCGGGCCCTGCGCAACCTGATCGACAACGCGATCCGCTACGGCGGCACGGCGGAGCTCAGTCTGGAAAGCCGTCCGGACAGCCTCGTGCTGTCGGTGCGGGACAGCGGGCCGGGCATTCCCCCGGATCGGCTCAAGGACGTGTTCGACCCGTTTGTGCGCATCGAGGAATCCCGCTCTGAGGAAACCGGCGGCATCGGTCTTGGCCTGTCGATCGCCCGCTCCATCGTCCATGCCCATGGCGGCACGCTGACGCTGGAAAACCGGAGAGAGGGCGGTCTCAACGCCCGGATCAGCCTGCCGCGCTGCGCCGCAGCATAAGTGTCCAGCGCGCAACACCCAACCCTGCGTAGCGGCCACGCCCCATTAAATACAACATACAGGTTGTATGTTTTCGCCTGATATGTGATGACCAAGCGCGCATCCGGCCCGGTAGTGACCGATGCTCGCCTCGATCGGCCTCGGTTTCGAGTCAACGATCCATGGTACGATTGCCCGACACACGGGCCGATCAACGATTGGCAAGCACCCGGGAGGACTGCTGGCAGATGAAAGATGGTATCGCGCAGCGCCTGCCAGTCCCACTCGGACCGGCAACCGGAACCCAGCCTCATGAGCGGCGTCAGGCGCCGCGCGCCCGCGCCGCCTGTCAGGTGATGGTCATCACCATGAAGGGGCCCGTCCCGGCGCGGATGCTCGACATCAGCGTCACCGGCTGCTGCATCTCCTCGCACCTGTTGCCCGACGTCGCCGTCAGCGCCCGCATCGCCATCGTCTCACACGGGCTGGAGCTTCAGGCCGAGCAACGCTGGAAGGATGGCATTCTATCCGGCTGGCGCTTCGTCTACAGCGATGCGGAACAAGAGCGCCTGCGCCGCCTCCTCGCCCCGCACGGCCGGACCCGGACGCGCCGGGCGGACCGGCATTTCGGCCGCGCCATCACCTGACCGGATCGGGCACGGCCGCGCCGGTCACCGAAGACCGGCCGCCGCCTTGGCTTCCAGCCGGCGCGCGTGCAACACCGGCTCGGTGTAGCCGGAGGGCTGTTCGCGCCCCTTGAACACCAGATCGCAGGCCGCCTTGAAGGCAATCGAGCCATCGAAATCCGCCGCCATCGGCCGGTAGAGCGGATCGCCCGCGTTCTGGCCGTCGACCACGGCGGCCATGCGCTTCATCGTCTCCATCACCTGATCGGCGCTGCAAACCTCATGGCGCAGCCAGTTGGCGATGTGCTGGGAGGAAATGCGCAAGGTCGCCCGATCCTCCATCAGGCCGATGTCGTTGATATCCGGAACCTTGGAGCAGCCGACGCCCTGGTCCACCCAGCGCACCACGTAGCCGAGAATGCCTTGGGCGTTGTTGTCCAGTTCCGCCTGGATCTCGTCCGCCGTCCAGTTGGGACGTGCGGCCAGCGGGATCGACAGGATATCGTCAAGGCTGGCCCGTCCCCGCGCGCGCAGTTCCTGCTGGCGCGCCGCGACATCGACCAGGTGATAGTGCAGCGCGTGCAGCGTGGCGGCGGTGGGCGACGGCACCCAGGCGGTGTTGGCGCCGGCCATCGGGTGGCCGATCTTCTGCTCCAGCATCGCATGCATCAGGTCCGGCATGGCCCACATGCCCTTGCCGATCTGCGCATGGCCCGGCAACCCACATTCCAGACCGATATCCACGTTCCAGTTCTCATAGGCCTGGATCCAGGCCGCCCCCTTCATGTCGCCCTTGCGGATCATCGGCCCGGCTTCCATCGACGTGTGCATCTCGTCGCCGGTGCGGTCGAGGAACCCGGTGTTGATGAAGCAGACCCGGGCGGCAGCGGCACGGATGCACTCCTTGAGATTGATCGTGGTGCGCCGCTCCTCGTCCATGATGCCCATCTTCAGGGTGGCAGCGGCAAGGCCGAGCACCTCCTCGATGCGGGCGAACAGATGATCGGCGAAGGCCACCTCGTCCGGGCCGTGCATCTTCGGCTTGACCACATAGAAGGAGCCGGCACGGGAGTTCATCCGCAAGCCGCCACCATCCGCGCCGCCGGTGCCGATGTCATGCATCGCAATCGTCGCCGTCACCAGCCCGTCGAGGATGCCTTCGGGGATTTCCGCTCCCGAGGCGTCCAGCACCGCCGGGGTGGTCATCAGGTGACCGACATTGCGCACCAGCATCAGCGACCGGCCGTGAAGCGAAAATTCCGTGTCCCCCCCCGGCGCGGTGTAGCTGCGGTCACCGGCCATCTTGCGAACGACGGACCTGCCGCCCTTGTCGAAGGCGGCGACCAGATCGCCCTTGTTGAGGCCGAGCCAATTGCGATAGGCGACGACCTTGTCGTCCGCATCCACCGCCGCGACCGAATCCTCGCAGTCCATGATGGTCGAGACGGCGGCTTCCAGCACCACATCGGCGATGCCGGCGGGATCCTCTCCGCCGATCGGGTGCGTCGGGTCGATGACAATCTCGATATGCAGGCCATTCTTGCGCAAAAGCACCGCTTCGGGAGATGCCGCATCGCCGCGATAGCCGACGAACTGGGCCGGATCGGCCAGGGTCATCGCCCCGCCCGTGCCGTTCTCCACCCGCAAGGCGCCCTCCTCGACACGCAAGCCCGACGCCGCGGTCCAGTCGCCGGTCAGCGGCACGCGCTCGTTCAAGAGAGTCCGGGCGAAGGCGATCACCTCCGCCCCGCGCGCCGGATCGTAACCGCCGGCCTGCGGCAAACTGCCCATGGCATCGGTGCCATAGAGCGCGTCATAGAGTGATCCCCAACGGGCATTGGCGGCATTGAGCGCATAGCGGGCGTTGGTGATCGGCACCACAAGCTGCGGCCCGGCAAGCTCGGCGATCTCCGGATCCACATTGGCGGTGGTCACCGAGAAATCCGCGCCTTCCGGCACCAGATAGCCGATCTCGGTCAGGAAGGCCTTGTAGGTCGGCGCATCGACCGGCCCCGGATTTGCCCGGTGCCAGGCGTCGATCCGGCTTTGCATGTCGTCGCGGATCGCCAGAAGCTCGCGATTGCGCGGTGCGAATTCCTCGACGAGCCCGGCAAGACCGCTCCAGAAACGTTCCGCATCGACGCCGGTGCCCGGAAGCGCCTCCTCATTGACGAACCGATAAAGGTTCTGCGCAACCTTGAGGCCAGCAATCTCGATCCTGTCCATGGTGTCGGGCTCTCCAGCAATGTTCGGGCGCCAGCACCGTGACGGATGGCGGCGGCGACGATGTTTGAAATCGGGACCGCATCATCGAAAAGCGGACATACCCCGTCAATTGTTCCCTAATCGAAAAGACTTCCTCCCTGAGGGAAACAATCCAGCACGCGGGGGGAGCGTGGAAGGGACAGCCGACGCTTGCAACCGGGCAGCGCATTCGTCATACGATAGCACTCTCGGCCCACCGCCTTCGCCCGGGCCCTTTCCCGATCCGGCCGTTCGCCGCGACGCCCCTCCCGGTCGTCCTCACCTTGATGAGATCCCATGCCCGTCACCGGTCCATCCCTTCTGACCCGCTTTTATGCGCGCCCCATCCTGCTGCTGGTACTGGTCACCCTGTTCTGGGCCGGCAACACCATCGCCGGCCGCCTTGCCATTGGCGAGGTCTCGCCGCTGGCGGTGGTGTTCCTGCGCTGGGTGATGGTGTCGGGCCTGATGGTGGTGCTTTACGGGCGTCAGGTGAAGGCCGAATGGCCGATGCTGAAGCAGCACCTGCCGGTAATGGCGCTGATGGGAACCCTTGGGTTCACCGCCTTCAACGCGCTGTTCTATGTCGCCGCCCACAGCACCACCGCGCTCAATCTCGGCATCCTGCAAGGGTCCATGCCGATGTTCGTGCTGCTCGGCGCCCTGGTGTTGCTGCGCGCGCCGGTGCGCGCGGTGCAGGTTCTCGGCGTGGTGGTGACCATGGCCGGGGTCGCGCTGATCGCCAGCCAGGGCGATCTGTCCCGGCTGGCCACGCTGGAGGTCAATCCCGGCGACGGGCTGATGATTCTCGCCTGCCTGTTCTATTCGGTCTACGCGGTGCTCTTGCGCAACCGGCCGGCTGTGTCCGGCATGGTGTTCTTCACAGTGCTGTCGGTGATCGCCGCCCTCGTCTCCCTGCCGGTCTTCGCCATAGAACTGGTGCAGGGAACCCAGCAATGGCCAACCGCCAAGGGATGGCTGGTGGTGGGCTATATCGCCCTGTTCCCCTCGTTCCTGTCGCAGATCTTCTTCATGCGCGGGGTCGAGCTGATCGGACCCGAGCGGGCCGGCGTCTTCATCAACCTGGTGCCGATCTTCTCCTCGTTTCTCGCCGTCGCCCTTTTGGGAGAGCCATTCCACCTCTATCATGCGGCGGCACTGGCGCTGGTGCTGCTGGGCATCGCGCTGTCGGAACGCAAGCCGCGACCGGTCATGGGCTGACCGGATCCGCGCCGGTCGCCGGCAACGACCAGGATGGCCAAAATCAGGCAAGCGGGCGACAAATTCTCGTAATTTCGCCTCGCAACTGTCGCATCAAGCGGCGATAGGGAGAGTATGAACGCACCGCTCGTCACCGTCGGCATCGCCGGACTGCTCGTCGTCATCTCGCTGATCCAGCCGCTGGCGCGGCGCCTGCGGGTTGCCCCTTCCGTTCTGCTGGCCGTGGTCGGCGTCGCCATCGGCCTGCTCGCCACCTGGCTGCTCTATACGCCGAAGACCAACACCTTCAACGAAATCGCCGGGCTGTTCGTCAACTTCCCGATGGATTCCCAGGCGATCCTCTATGTCTTCCTGCCGCTGCTGCTGTTCCAGACCACCCTGACGCTGGACGTGCGGCGGATGGCCGAGGATGGCGGGGTGATCTTCGTCATGGCGGTGGTCGCGGTCTTGGTCGCCACCGCCTTCATCGGTCTGGCCCTTTCGCCGTTTACCAGCGTGTCGCTCATCGCCTGCCTGCTGCTCGGCGCCATCGTCGCCACCACCGACCCGGTAGCGGTCGTCGCGATCTTTCGCGACATCGGCGCCCCGGCCCGGCTGGGACGGCTGGTGGAAGGCGAAAGCCTGCTCAACGACGCGGCCGCGATCGCGCTGTTCACGATCCTGCTCGGCGTGCTCACCGGCTCCGCCACGGCGGATGTGGAAACCGGCCTGATCCTTTTCCTCAAGAGCTTCGGCGGCGGTCTGGCCATCGGCTATATCGGCGGCCAGGTGCTGATCCACGTGTTGCCGCTGGTGCGCGATTTCCGCCTGG
Organism: Stappia indica; assembly: GCF_020177335.1. Classification (GTDB taxonomy): domain Bacteria; phylum Pseudomonadota; class Alphaproteobacteria; order Rhizobiales; family Stappiaceae; genus Stappia; species Stappia indica_B. Next base: position 70,443 of record NZ_JAIVMG010000005.1, read on the forward strand.
CGCAGGTGACCCTCAGCGTCGCCCTGCCTTATCTGGTGTATGTGGTCGCCGAGCATTTCGCCGGGGTGTCCGGTGTGGTCGCGGTGGTTGGCGCCGGCATCCTGATCAATCTGGTCGGCCCCTCCCGGGTCACCCCCGATGGCTGGACCTACCTCAACGACGTGTGGGAGCAGATCGCCTTCTGGGCCTCCTCCCTGATCTTCGTGCTGGCCTCGATCCTCGTGCCCAAGCTGCTGGTCGATGTGGGCTGGAACGATATCCTGCTGCTGGCGATCGTCGTCGTCTCCGCCCTGGCCGCGCGGGCGGTGATCCTCTATGCGCTGCTGCCGGTGCTCGCCGCGCTGAAGCTGACACAGCCGGTCAGCCGCCCCTTCATGGCGGTGATCCTGTGGGGCGGCATGCGCGGCGCCATCACCCTGACCCTGGCGCTTGGCGTGACCGAGAACCCGGCGATCGATCCGGAGGTGCAGCGGTTCGTTGCCGTTCTGGCCACCGGCTTCGTGCTGTTCACGCTGCTGGTCTACGGCACCACGCTGAAGTCACTGATCAAGCTGCTGAAGCTCGACCGTCTGGCGCCGCTCGACGCGGCGATGCGCAACCAGGTTCTGGCCTTCGCGCTCAACAACGTGCGCGAGGGGGTTGCCCGGGCGGTAACCCAGTATCACATCGCCCCCGGCCCGGCGGATCAGGTGGACGCGCCCTACCGGGCCCGCGCGGCGGAAGCCGCCGATGGCGCCGCCCGTTCGGAGGATATTCTAGACCGGGACCGGGTCACCATCGGCCTGGTGGCGATTTCCAACCGGGAGCGGGAAATCGTCCTGCGCCACCTGCGCCAGCGCACGGCCTCGATCCACACCGCCGAGAACCTTCTGGCCAAGATCGGCCGGATCGGCGACCGGGCGCGGGCCGGCGGCCGTGTCGAATACAACCGCGGCGCCCGGGACTCCCTCGACTTTCCGATCACCATGCGGCTGGCGCAATGGGTACAACGGCGGCTGAAATACGAACGCTGGCTGGCCCGCCTGCTGGCGGACCGCTACGAAAGCCTGCTGCTCAGCCGCATCGTGCTGGATGAGCTGATCGCCTTCACCGGCGACAAGATCCCTCCGCTGCTCGGCAGCCGGGTCGGGGAAATCCTGACGGAAATCCTCGCCAACCGGCGCGAGGCGACGACCACTGCGCTGGAGGCCCTGCGCCTGCAATACCCCGACTACGCGGACAGCCTCGACCAGCGCTTCCTGCAAAAAGCCGCCCTCAGGCTGGAGGAAGACGGCTATCGCGCGCTGTTCTCGCAGAACCTGATCGGCGCCGAGCTTTATTCGCACCTGTCGCAGAGCGTTCAGGAAGCGCGCGCGGAAGCCGACCGCCGTCCCCGGCTCGATCTTGGCATGCGCACGGAGGAACTGACCGCGAACCTGCCGCTGTTCCATGACCTGCCCGCCGATCGCATTGCCGCGATTTCCCGTCTGATGCGCCCGCGGTTCGCCGTTCCGGGCGACCTACTGGTGCGCAAGGGCGAGCGGGGCGATGCGGCCTATTTCATCTCCTCCGGCGCCGTCGAGGTCGCGACGGGCGACCGGCGCATCCGGCTTGGCCGGGGAGACTGTTTCGGCGAGATCGCCCTTCTGACCGGCGGACCACGCACGGCGGATGTGCGTGCGCTCGGCTACTGTCACCTTCTGGTGCTGTCGCGCAGCGATTTTGACAAGCTGACGGCAAAAGATCCGACGTTGCGCCAGCACATCAGCGAAATTGCCCGTCAGCGCCAGGCGATGAACGCGCTGCCGGCCGATGACGGCCCGGCGCAGGAGGAGATTGCGGCCAGTGACGCCACCGGGGCCGATACGGAGCGCAAGACGCGCCCGTCGGCCGCGGATTGAACGGCGTGCGAGGACGCAGAAAAGCTCACTCGCCCGGGCTTTTCTGCTCCTGTCCCCAGATCTGGATGCGCCGGTAGAGCGTCGAGGGGCTGACGCCCAGCGCATTCGCCGCCCGGGGGATGTTGCCGCCGCAGGCCTCGATGGCACGCTCGATGGTCCGGCGGATCACCTGATCGAGTGGCTCGATCGCCTCAGGCGCAGGTGGCGGTGCACCGCGTCCCAAGCCTCCCGAGCCCACAGGCGCATCCCCGGCGGCAGCCGCCGGGACCGCAGGCTCGGAGCCTCCGGCGAACACCGGCAGCATGGTTTCATCCATCATCTCGCCATTGTTGAGCACCACCGCGCTGCGGATCACGTTCTGCAACTGGCGAATGTTGCCCGGCCAGGGATAGGTCAGAAGTCGCTGTTCGCAGGCGGGCGTAAACCCCTTGAAGCCCTTGCCGTCCTCGCGGGAAAACCGATCCAGGAAATGGCGGGCGATCAGAATCACATCATCGTCGCGGTCGCGCAGCGCCGGCAGTTCCACCGGCACCACATGCAGCCGGTAATACAGGTCCTCACGGAACCGGCCGGCGGCCACTTCCCCGATCGGATCCCGGTTGGTCGCGCAGACGATGCGCACATCGACGGGCCGCACCTTGTCCTCGCCCACCCGCTGCACGGTCTTTTCCTGCAGGAAGCGCAACATCTTCGATTGCAGCCGCGCATCCATCTCGCACACTTCGTCGAGAAACAGCGTGCCGCCATCGGCGGAGAGCACCGCCCCTTGCCGGTCCGCGAGGGCGCCGGTGAAAGCGCCCTTGACGTGGCCGAAGATCTCGCTTTCCAGAAGATCGCGCGGGATCGCGGCGCAGTTGATCGAGATCATCGGCCCATCGGCCCGCTTGCTGAGCCGATGCAGGGCATTGGCACAGAGTTCCTTGCCCGTGCCACTTTCCCCGGTGATGAACACGGTGGCATTGGTCGGCGCCGCATTGCCGATGATGCGGTAGACAGTCTGCATGGCGTAGGATCGGCCGATCATGCCCTCGAACCGGTCCGAGCCCAATTCCTGCAGCCGGTTGGCCAGGTTCAGGCGGTCGAAGGCATTGCGGATGGTCACGCGCAGTCGGTCGGCGCTGAACGGCTTCATGACGAAGTCGAACGCACCTTCGCGCATGGCCTCCACCGCCATGCTCACCGAGGCCTTGCCGGTGATGATCACCACCTCGCACGGAATCTCCCGCGCCTTGATCTGCCTGAGCAGATCGAGGCCATTGCCGTCCGGCAGATTGACGTCGAGAACAACGACGCCGGGCGCCTCATGGCCAATGAAGGCCATCGCCTCGGCACCCGTCGAAACCGCATGGACGTCCCACCCCTGAGGCGCGAGATACGCCTTGTAGGTTTCCGCCAATGCGCACGTGTCCTCCACGAGCAGAACCTTGGGTTCGCTCCGAATCATGTCTGGTCACCCACCCCTGTTCACGCCATGGAACGCCGCAGCGGTCAGCAGAAACCTCCAACTCCGGGGAGGTTATCCGGCGCACCATACGGCGACCTTAGGGCATCGGGCTCCGGCATGAAACCGGCCAGATACACAATCACGGGTTAAACGCCGATGCAAACACACCAGAGAGCCTCCGCCTCCCCCGGCAGGCCCTCGTTTTCCTCCCGACAGCTCCTCCTACCCATGCCATCGGGTGCCAGATCTGCACCTGGCCTCTCTCACCTTCGCCGAAGCGCTTTCGCAGTGCCGAATAACGATCACATCACAGCATCAGCGTCCGTTCAATCTGGATGCCTACACTGTACGACGGTGGAACCGGCATGGAGGCGACAGGATCATTGCCTGGTCGACCGCCTTGGACACAGGCCCCCAGGTCGCCACAGCCATCGGCGCGCCTGTCGTCGCAAAAGGAAGCCGCGCTGTGGGGTGACACGCTGACGACAGCATAGACATCGCCCCCTACCGGGCCATCGCAATCACCGATCCGCCGCCGCTGCTGTATTTCCTGGTCGAGGCAACCGCGTCCAACAACGGCCACAGACCGGGGCCACTCGCATGGATTGCAATTGCAAATGCCACCTACCAATACCTTGACGATCATACCCACAAGGCGTCTAATTCCGTGGTTGCCGGGGAGGCGGCCAAGGTGGTTTTCGGCCCGGACGTCCCCAACACCATGCTGGAGTTGATAAAATGGACAGACCGCAATCTGAATATGAGAGAGAAGACTTTCAGGTGCAGAGCGCTCCCTCTTTCATGACCTCCACATCACGTAAGGAAAGCCCTCCCGCACCACAGCAATTCGAGCGCATCAAGATCCACGATCACAAGGCGTTCGGCCGGCTGATTGCCGACTACGCTATCGGTCGCAAGCCCTGGCCGGAGACCCTTGCCGAGTTCAAGGCCGAGGTCGAAGGGCGGAACATCGCTTCGGTGCCCGACCGGCTCAAGGCGATTCAGGTGGTGCAGCCCTCGGAGGAGGTCTTCTTCCTGCGCCTGCCGCCCCGCAAGATCATCGCCCAGTCGCTGGACCGGTTCGCCCGTCACGACGCCGACGGCTCGACCGAGCGCTATCCGCTGCCGCCCTTCTACGCCGACATGGTCTGCGGCGAGGAGCAGCTCACCCATTCGGACTTCTTCCTCAGCCGGGTGGCCGATTACACCATCGCCGTGTGCACCTGACCGGCATCCGCTCTGGTAGCCGGGCGCGCCCCTTGCACGGCGCTCGCCCGGCCCCGCGTCAGGAGCCAGCGGGGGCCGGCTCGGATGGCGGCGCCAGATCGGACGGCAGGGTCAACCCAGCCTGGGACAGCCCGTCCTGCAGGCTTTGCCAGACCGCCGGATCACTGATTGGAAAACAGTTGCCGACCCAGCGGGCGATCTCCTCGCGGGAGGGCTTTTCCGGACGCACCCAGCGTTCGGCGATGTGCTGTTCAAGCTCCCGGCGCTGCGCCTGCGCCTCGGCGACATCGCCGATCTGCGCGAGAGCGGCAACATACCAGGCCTCAACGCCGAGATAGCCACCGCTGAGATAGCGAAACGCAGTGATGCAGGCCTGGTAGTCGCCGCAAAGGAACATGATGCCGACGTAGTAGCTCCAGTGCAGCGGCGAGGTCAGCAGACCGGTCTGGCGCTGCTGGCGAGCGATCCGCCCCGCCTCCTCCCGATACCCGTAGTAGGCCAGCCCGTGCGCTGCCGAAAGCGCCGTCCAGGGGTCGTTGTCATTGAGTTCGAGCGCCTGGCGGTGATGTGCCTCGGCCTGTTGGAAACGGCGCTGCAAGGCAGCGGTCCAGGCCATGCACAGATGCGCACGGGAATCGAACGGGTCTAGCCCCAACGCCGTGCGCGCGAGTGCCGCCGCGTGATCGAGGGTCTCCGGCGACTGGCGCGCCCCGGGAAAGATGATGTGCCGGGAATTGATGATCTGTGCGAGGCTGCTATAGGCCGGCCCGAAATCCGGATTTTCCTTGATGATCTCGGAGATCATCGCCTCGGCCCGCCGCGATTCCTCGATTTTCCAGGTGAAATGCAGCCGCTGCCCCATCAGCAGCCGGTCATAGTGATCGAGCGTGGCCTCTGGCATGCGCGACAGATTGGCGAGCCGTTCGGCGGAAATGTTGACGTTCATGGCCAGCGCGATCTCGGCGACGAGGCTGGACTGGCGCGTGAACAATTCGCCAATACCGACCTCGGAGTTACGGCCCCAGACATAGGCATTCGTACGCCAGTTCTTGACCGTTACCGAATAGGAAACGCTGTGCTGCGAGCGCATGGCACTGATCGCCACCCGGTAAAGCGGTGTCGACGAAGCCGACAGCTCTTCCGTCAGCCCGTCGGCGACCGACCATTCGCGAAACCGCACGAGGCGGGAGATCAGGTCATGCCGGAACACGCGAGCCAGGCGAGCGTCCGCTCCGGTTTCGTCGACCTGCAGGATCTCGTCGACGATGATCACCGGGCGCGGGCCATCGGCCGGATGCACAGCGCCCTCCCCGCCGCCGCTTGTCACAGGCTCGGCAGCAGGAGCCGCGCCGCCCTCGGCCGCGGGGGTCTGACGCAGCCAGGAGGGGAAGCGGCCGAGCTTGATGTCAACGATCAGCGCCTGTGTCTCCCGCGCCGGCTGGGTGTCGAACTCCTCTTCAAGGACGTTCCACAGATCCTCATAGGCCCTCAAGGCCGCCGTATAGTCGCCACGCGCGGCGCGGGCGGTGATGAAGGCACGACACGCCGGCTCGTGGGTCGGGTCGAGGTTGAGAAGGGCCACCGCCGCATCCTCGACCTGGTCCCAGTTGCCCTCACGTACCACAATCATCGGCTCCAGCATGCCACGCAGCCGGTCATGCACCTGCTGGCGGCGGACACGCAGCCAGGCGGTGAACGGATCGGCGAGCATCTCGCCGCCCTCGAACAAGCGCTCCGACAGTCGCTTTTCCGACAACAGCCGCGGGGCGATTGCCGTCCCAGCCTCCAGAACCTGATCGAGATCGATCCGCACGCGCGACAGGTCGATGCTGATGCAGACCTTGTCGGAGCTCAGCGCATCGAAGCCGACCACCTCCAGATTGCGCCGGAGAATCAGCAAGGTCTGGCGCAGCGAGGAGCGGGCGTGATGCTCGGAGCTATCGCCCCAGAACAGATTCGCGGCCAGCTCCCGCGACAGCCGCCCGTCCGGGCTGAGGCACAGATAGCCCAAGAGCCCCTCCGCCTTGCGCGAGCGAAAGACGATCGGCTTCCCGCCAATCTCGAAACGCGGCGTCCCCAGCAGCCACGCATGGAGGAGCGGCCGGACACCATCGGGTCCGGGAACCGCATCCCCTTGTGCCTGCTCAGCCGCCCTGGCGTCATCCACGATCGCTGCCATCCCGCATCTTGCGCGCGCGATTGCCGACAGGTTATCCCGCCGGGCAATGCACTCCTTGCATTTCTTTTTTCCAAGGCTCCCCCGACACGGAGGCGCCTCGTCGCCAGCGCCCCCACCCCGCCCACCATCCGGGGTGCTAGTAAAGCCCCACCCGTTCGGCGGCCGTATCATCTCCACTGGATCGCCTTTGAGTTGCCAAACGCTCCAATACCACATCCGAGGGGTCAGGTTGCAATCCGGTGATCAACATACGCGATACATAAATTCCGATGTCCTGCCGGGTCAGATCCACCCGATGCACGGCAAATCCCTGCCCCGCCAAGCGCTCCACCAGATCGGGCAACAGCGCTTCCGGCTCTTCCGGCAAGGGCGCTGCCGGTGGCAGGGCAGGCCCAGCGGGATGCAGGATCGGCCAATCGCCCGCAACCCCGGTGCTGCGGCGCAGGTGCCGCCGATCCATGTCGTTCAGCGCCTCCTCCCCGCTTTCCAGCCGTTTCGCCGCCACGACCCGGTCGGCAAGCTCGATCTGCATCAGCTCTTCCAGCGCGGCAAGGCGCGCCGCATCCGGACACGCGCGCGCGGCAAAGCCATAGCAAAACCCCCGTCCCTGACTGTCCACCGACAGGGCGGCGGCAACGGGAACGCCAATCTCGCCGGTAAGGTCGAGAAACCACGTCCGCCGATCCCGCGCATCGGCACGATACCGCGTCAGCCTGGCTCCCGTCTCGCCGGAAAGAAGCTCCTCCAGCGACACCGCGCGGCCGCGCCGCCCTCCGCGCCACCACAGCGCCACCGCATCCCGTTCGATCCACTCCAGGATCGCCCGGCAATCGGCTTCCCACCCGTTCCGACCGGCTGCGACACCGAGCCCCATGGCGAAACTCAGCCCATTGGCGAACCGTCCTTGCGAGCGACGCCAGCACAGGGCGGCGGGAAGACGCACCCAAACCCCGTCGGCCAGGCGCAACGCCGCGATATCGTCGCCGGCCCGCAGCTCCGCCGTCCCCAGCAGCGGCCACAAGGGCGCGCATTCTTCCTCGGTCGACGTCAGGGTCTCGTCTGCGGGCTGGGCACGGGTTTCCCCCTCGGTCTCGAATTGGGAGACGAACTCCACGGCTTCGGCAACACAGGCGCGAAACGCGCTCAGCCGATCTGAGCCAACGCCGGAAACGGAGGTACGTGCATCATGCAGCGCGCCAAAGGCCGCGCTGGAAACCTGTGCTCCGAAACAACCGAGTCCCGGCGCATCCGGAACCGGAAGTTCGAACAACCGGTCAAGCCGCGCCGCTGCCCGCAGCAATGCCGCGAAATCGCGATCCGCGTCCCTGACCTCTGCCTCCCCGGCCCCGACGCCGCGCAGCAGGCGCCAGGCAGCACCCGCAACCGCCTCGGGCAATGGCAGGCCGGCCACAAGATCGGCTGCGGCCCTCAGGGCCTCTCGGGTTTCCTCGCGCATTCGGTTCCCTCCAGATAGGTTCGGGACAAGCCCACAACCGCTTATCCTACCGGCGTTTTCCCCTCGCCGCAGACCCGACACATTCGCATATTTGAAAATCACGCACAGATAACGCTGGCTGGTGTTGGATGCATCCGTGGCAACGACGAGGCGTTGTCGCGGCTTGGAAGATATCGGTTTTTCAGTTTGACGAGTGCCCTTGAGGGCTGCGGTCGGCTCTCCGCCGCATGTCGGGATGGTTCGCCCCGTTCCGGCAGAATGCAGACCTCAAGACACATGCGGACCGCCTTGAACTTGTTTCAAGCCTCCGGATCGCACGTGACCCAACTGGGCCGGGTTGAACCTCAACCCGGCCCGTTTTTCACCTCGTCAAACAGCAGTCGGAGCGACTATCGCCCCGGCATAGGGGGGCGACAGAACAGAACCTGATGTCCCGACGCCAGTCGGGACGGTCTGGCGGATGAAGGTGCCTGAGGTGGAGCAGGCCTGAAATGAGGCACACGGGCAGGCGGTGTATGGCTTGCTGCATGTGGTCTCGGGATGGAATGAGCGCCTGACGGCAGATCTTCCATCCTCCATGTCGTTTCGAGGAGGATTCGGCATGGCATCCGCCGACCATTTTTCTACCCGCGGGTCATGCCGTGACAGATCACTGCATTGTATCCGATGGGCGACAGCGTAGCCTGCGGCGCAATCTGAAAAAAGCCTGCAGGCACGAGGGCGATAGAAACGGCGAGCAGACGAAAACAGGCAGACCGGGGGAAGTTGGGGGGAATTTCAGAGCGCTTCGGCGCAGGGTTTATTTGCCTGACGGCACAGGAAGTTTCACAAAGTCATAGTCCGACCTTTGCAATCTGGATCGACCGCTCGCCCTCTCCAAACAAGGGCGGGCGGTTTTTTCTGACCAGGGGCACGTCCTTTTCCGTTCCGAAGAACTTTTCCATAACGGCAGTTCCAGGGTCCAGTTTCATAGATGAGTTCGAATTGGCTTGAGGCGGATTGCGCCTGACCAAGAAGCGGAAGCGCAGGAAATGCGGTTCATTTTCAAGCCTTTCGCGACCTATGAGCAGGCGCGAGCCGGTCAATCCTCACAAACGGCCAAGTCCGAGGCCTGCCCGGGAGGCAGGCAAAAGCCGAACGCCTCCGCCAGATCACGCCACGGCAAACCCGTCCGCGTGATCCGGAAGATGCCGTCCGGAACCTTGCGATGATCGTGCGGCAGACGGCCGCCGCGCGAACGCAGCTCAATCAGGAGCGGTGCGAAGAACGCCCGATCCACGTCGCTCAGCAGTCCTCGAACCAGCGCTGCCCTCCTCAAAGGGCAGCGTTGAACCATGGCTTCGGCGGATCGCCAATGCAGCACGGAGGGCCCAATTCACCCGAGACCAATGCTTTATCGGTGCTTGAGCTCCATGAACCGAATGCGGTTATTGAAGGGATCGATGACCTGCAGTTCTATCCGGCCATCCTCCTCCTGAAGTCCAGGCTTCATGTAGCGATAATCCTGGGCCTGAAGCTCTTTGTGAAGGTTGCGGATGCCCGTCATGTGGACGCACATGTTGCCACCGGGGCTCGCATCTCCCGCATGTTCAGATAAGTGCAGCCTGAGCCCTGATCGCGAGATCTGCATGTAGAGCGGGAAGTTGTCGCCGTAGCGGTGCTCCCAATCGACGGTGAAACCGAGAAATCCGAGGTAGAACTCGTTCGCCTTCTCGACATCGAAGATACGGACGATGGGCACCGCCTGTTCAAGGGAAATTCCCTCGTCGGATCGCGCGACCTCGTCATCGTCAATTTTCGCCGACAGGACATTCCAGTTCGACAGCCCGAACTGACGGGCGATGATTTCCAGTGCCTCGCTATGGGTGATCGTCGCCCCACGCTCGGCAAGTGCTTCCCGCATGGCTTTTGCCATGGCCTTTGCATCGCGATAGTCGCGCATGGCCGCTTCCTTCGTCCCGGCGAAGTCTTCGTCAGCGCCCGCATTGCCAACGCCTTCGCCCGACGGTTGAACGGTCAGGAAGGATTGAACGGGAGGCATTCGCCATTCCCCCTTTAGGGGGCGCGGGCTGCTGGCCGCCTCCAGCCATAAAGCCAGCATAGCGATGGGGTCCGCTGTTGTCAGCAAAGACGTTTCACAACGAAGATGGATCAGGTTTGTCCACACGACTTGGCGCCATGGCCCTCCCCGGGCTTGCCCGCTCACGATTCGCCGAGGGCAAAGGGCAAGACAGTGGATCCGGGGCGCGCCCGCTTTGGGGCAACCGCAAGCAAGACGCCTGGCAAGATCAGCGGTCAGACCGGCCACAGCGTCGCGTGACGGCAACAAAGGTTCGCGGCGAGCGCCGGTTTCCCGCAAAGGTTCGCGGTGGAGGCCGCTTCGGCTATTCTCCCGCTGGAGGAGGTGCCGGCAACACTCGGCACGCGGGAGACAGGACAATCATTTGAGCAATTTGCCCCCCATCGACCTTGCCGACCTGCGCGTTCTGGTCTCGCTGGCGGCGGAACGGCATTTCGCCAAGGCCGCCCGGGCCTGCAACATGTCCCAGCCGGCGCTGTCGGCACGTATCCGGCGCATGGAGGAGGCCTTCGCCGCGCCGCTGGTCGAGCGCGGCCAGCGCTTCGTCGGTTTCACCGAAGCCGGCGAGCGGGTACTGATCCGCGCACGCCGGGTGCTGGCGGACCTTGACGGGCTGCGGCAGGATGTGGCGGGCGGTGCCAGCCTGACCGGTCGGCTTCGCCTTGGCGTGGTACCGACGGCCACGCCGCTGGCAGGCCGGCTCGCCGCCATGCTGGCGGAGCGCTACCCCGGCATCCAGACCATGTGTGCCAGCCTGACATCGCGCGCCATCGAGGACGGCCTTGCCGACTTCACCCTTGATGCGGGGCTCACCTATCTCGGCAACGAGCCGCTCTCGCAGGTCGATACGCTGCCGCTGTTGCGCGAGACCTATTGCCTTGTCGGCCCGGAGCATCTGCTTGCCACCGCCGACGACCCGGTGCCCTGGAGTGCGCTCGACCAGTGGCCGCTTGCCCTCCTGACCCCGGACATGCAGAACCGCCGGATCCTCGACATTGCCTTTTCCAAGGCGGGGATCACCCCGAGGATCGCCTTTGAATCGAACAGCTTCCTGTCGATCCTCAGCCGTGCTGGCGTTGGCGCAAAGCGGGCGCAGACCGTCGCCATCCTGCCACGTCTCATCGTCGACATGCTGGGTGTCGCCCCGCTTGCCGTCAGGCCCCTCGCGCCGCATCCGTCGCGGCCACGGATCGGCCTGGTGGTGCCACAGCGACAGCCGGTCCCGCCCTTCGCCGAAGCCATCTGGCAGGTCGCCATGGAGGCGCGCGAGCCGCACGATAACCTGGCCTGATCAACCGATAGGCATTCGCGATTTGATTTTGCCGCCGAACCTCCGCCTCCTTCCCGCAAGGGCAGTACCGCCATTTCCCAAAGGTCTGGCGAGTTCTGCTCCAGAACATTGATCGAAATCGAGGTTTCGTCCTTGCACCAATACAATGGCGAGGATGACGGGAGCAGGACGGGAACAGCGCCATCATGGCAGGAGCACGCCAGGGAACAGCATTTGCGAAACACGGGCGCGTCAAGGGACGCCCACTCGACGACGCGGCACTGGACGAGATCCGGAGCCTTTTGGGCAATGCCCCACGCCGGCGCGACCTTTTGATCGAGTACCTGCACCTGGTCCAGGACAAATACGGCCATCTCTCCGCCGCCCATATGAAGGCCCTTGCGACCGAGATGCGCCTTTCGGAGGCCGAGGTCTTCGAGGTTGCCAGCTTCTATCACCATTTCGATATCGTCGCCGAGGGAGAGACACCGCCGCCAGCGGTGACGATCCGGGTGTGCGATTCCCTCTCCTGCATGCTTGCCGGTGCGGACACGCTGATTACCGAGCTGGAACAGGGCACCCGGCCGGAGGAGGTGCGGATCCTGCGCGCACCCTGCCAGGGGCGCTGCGCCGAGGCACCGGCCGCCCAGATCGGCCGCAACGAGATCGGCCATGCGCGGGCGGACACCCTGCTTGCCGCGCTGGCCGCCGGCGAGACCGCCGTCCGGGTGCCGGACGCCCTGCGTCTTGACGCCTACCGGGCCGAGGGGGGGTACCAGTTGCTGCGCGCCTGTCTCGACGGCCGGCGCAGCCGCGAAGAGGTGATCGCCGACTTGTCCGGCGCGGGCTTGCGCGGGCTTGGCGGCGCCGGCTTTCCCACCGGGCGGAAATGGGAGCTGGTGCGCGCCCAGCCCGGGCCCCGGCTGATGACGATCAATGGCGATGAAGGCGAGCCCGGCACCTTCAAGGACCGGTTTTTTCTCGAACGGGACCCGCACCGGATGCTGGAGGGCGCGCTGGTCGCCGCCTGGGCGGTGGAGGCGGAGCGGATCTACCTCTACATGCGCGACGAATACCCGGGCGTCCTGGAAATCCTGCGGCAGGAAATCGACGCGCTGGCGGCAAGCGGTCTGTCCGACCACGCCCCGATCGAGCTGCGGCGCGGCGCCGGCGCCTATATCTGCGGCGAGGAAAGCGCGATGATCGAATCGGTGGAGGGCAAACGCGGCCTGCCCCGCAACCGACCGCCCTATGTCGCCGAGGTCGGCCTGTTCGGGCGCCCCACCCTCAACCACAATGTGGAGACGCTGCACTGGATCCGCGACATCCTGGAGCGCGGGGCCAACTGGTTCACCGAACAGGGCAAGGAGGGGCACAGCGGCTTGCGCTCCTATTCCGTTTCCGGCCGGGTCCGCGATCCGGGGGTCAAGGTGATGGCCTGCGGCAGCACCATCAACGAGATCATCGCCGAATGCGGCGGGATGCAGGAAGGCCACAGCTTCCGCGCCTTCCTGCCCGGCGGCGCCTCCGGTGGCATCTTCCCGGCCTCCATGGCCGATCTGCCGATGGATTTCGGCACCTTCGAGAAACATGGCGGCTTCATTGGCTCCCATGCGGTGGTGATCCTGTCCGACCAGGACGATCTGCGCGGCGCGGCGCTCAACCTGCTGCGCTTTTTCAAGGATGAGAGCTGCGGCCAGTGCACCCCCTGCCGCGCCGGGACGGAAAAGATGGTGGCCATGCTGGAGGCCGGCGACTGGGACGATGCGCGTCTCAAGGATCTGGAGCAGGTGATGCGGGATGCCTCGATCTGCGGCCTCGGTCAGGCGGCAAGCAACCCGGTCCGGTCGGTCCTTACATTCTTTGCCGGGGAGGAAACCCGATGAGCGAGACACTTTCCTTCACCCTCGACGGCACCGAGGTCGAGGCACAGACCGACGAGACGATCTGGCAGGTGGCGCAGCGCTGCGGCACGGCGATCCCGCATCTGTGCCACAAGGATGCACCGGGCTACCGGGCGGATGGCAACTGCCGCGCCTGTATGGTGGAGATCGACGGCGAGCGGGTATTGGCCGCCTCCTGCATCCGCAAGCCGGCGCCGGGCATGGTCGTCAAGACCGGGTCGGACCGGGCGGTCAAGGCGCGCCAGATGGTGTTCGAACTGCTGGCGGCGGACATGCCGGAGCGGACGGAAGCTCCGGATGCGGAGGCCGACTTCTGGATCTGGTCCGACCGGGTCGGCGTTGCCGGTTCGCGCTATGCCAGCCGCTATGCACAAACGGGCGACGGCGCGGCGGCGCAAGGCATCGACCGCGCCGCCCGCTACGATGCCTCGCACCCGGCCATCGCCGTCAATCTGGATGCCTGCATCGCCTGCGGCCTGTGCGAGCGGGCCTGCCGCGAGGTGCAGATGAACGACGTCATCGGCATGGGCTATCGCGGCGGCAGCGCACGGCCGATCTTCGACCTCTCCGACCCGATGGGCGCTTCGACCTGCGTTGCCTGCGGCGAATGCGTGCAGGCCTGCCCGACCGGGGCACTGCTGGAAAAATCGGTGATGGACAGTGCGGCCCGGCACAAGACCCTGACCGCCGATCGGACCGTCGATACGCTCTGCCCGTTCTGCGGCGTCGGCTGCCAGACCACCGTGCATGTGAAGGACGACAAGATCGTCAAGGTGGACGGGCGCAACGGTCCGGCCAACGAGAACCGCTTGTGCGTCAAGGGCCGTTTCGGCTTCGACTATGTGCACCACCCGCACCGGCTGACAAAGCCGCTGGTGCGCCGCGACGATGCGCCGAAAGACGGCCAGGAGATGCTGGACCCGGCCAACCCCTATGAGGTGTTTCGCGAAGCCACCTGGGAGGAAGCGCTGGAGCGGGCGGCCGGCGGCCTGCGGCAGATCCTCGACCAGTCGGGCGGTTCGGCTCTGGCCGGCTTCGGCTCGGCCAAGGGCTCGAACGAGGAAGCCTATCTGTTCCAGAAGCTGGTGCGGCAGGGCTTTGGCACCAACAATGTCGACCACTGCACCCGGCTGTGCCACGCCTCCTCAGTGGCAGCCCTGATGGAAGGGGTCGGGTCCGGCGCGGTTTCCGCGCCATTCATGGCGGCGAAAGACACCGATTGCATCATCGTCATCGGTGCGCGGCCGACCCAGAACCACCCGGTTGCCGCCACCTATCTGAAGCAGGCGGCCAAGCGCGGCGCGGCGCTGATCGTGATGGACCCGCGCGGTCAGGACCTGATGCGCCATGCCAGCCACGGCCTGCGCTTCAAGGCCGGAACCGATGTGGCGATGCTGAACGCCATGCTGCATGTGATCATCGAGGAGCGGCTCTACGACGAGCAGTATATCCAGGCCAATGTGGACGGCTTCGCGGCGCTGCGCGAGAAGGTGCGCGACTTCTCCCCCGAGGCAATGGCGGAAGTCTGCGGCATCGACGCGGCCACCTTGCGTGAGGTTGCGCGGCTTTACGCCACCAGCCCGCGCTCGATCATCTTCTGGGGGATGGGCGTCTCGCAGCATGTGCATGGCACGGACAATTCCCGCTGCCTGATCGCGCTGGCGCTGATCACCGGCCAGATCGGCCGGCCCGGCACGGGCCTGCATCCGCTGCGCGGCCAGAACAACGTGCAAGGCGCCTCCGATGCCGGCCTGATCCCCATGGTGTTCCCCGACTACAAGTCGGTGGAGGACCCGGAGATTCGCGCCGCCTATGAAGATGCCTGGGGCCGGCCCCTAGATCCCAAGAGCGGCCTGACCGTGGTGGAGATCATGGATGCGATCCATGCGGGCGAAATCCGGGGCATGTACATCATGGGCGAAAACCCGGCGATGTCGGACCCGGACCAGATCCACGCCCGCGCCGCGCTTGCCAAGCTCGATCATCTGGTGGTGCAGGACATCTTCCTGACCGAGACCGCCTGGCACGCGGATGTGGTGCTGCCGGCCTCCGCCCATGCGGAAAAACTCGGCACCTACACCAATACCAACCGGCAGGTGCAGCTCGGCCGACCGGCGATCCCGCTGCCCGGCGCGGCGCGGCAGGACTGGGAACTGATCGCCGAGATCGCCAATCGGATCGGCCTTGACTGGTCCTATAGCCATGTGGGCGAGGTTTACGAGGAAATGCGCGAGCGGATGCCCTCGCTCGACAATATCTCCTGGGACCGGGTCGTCGCGGAAGGCTGCGTCACCTATCCGGCGGAAAGCCCGGATGAGCCCGGCTCGGAGATCATCTTTGCGCAAGGCTTCCCGACGCCAAGCGGCAAGGCGCGGATCGTGCCGGCGGACCTTCTGCCGCCGGACGAGTTGCCCGACGACACCTTCCCGCTGGTGCTGACGACCGGGCGGATGCTGGAGCATTGGCATACCGGCGCCATGACCCGGCGCTCCACCGCGCTCGATGCGCTGGAGCCGGAACCGATCGCGGCCATGAACCCGTTCGAGATCCGCCGCCAGGGCTTCACGGCAGGAGAAAGCGTGACCGTGACCACACGGCGCGGGGCAATCACGGCAACCCTGCGGGCCGACCGCGAGGTTGCCGATGGCATGGTGTTCGTGCCGTTCTGCTTCTTCGAGGCGCCGGCGAACCGGCTGACCAACCCGCAGCTCGACCCCTACGGCAAGATCCCGGAGTTCAAGTTCTGCGCGGCCCGGGTGAGCCAGTACCGGTCGGACCGGGCAACCGCGGCCGAATAGTCCACGCCCCCCAAAAGGCTCGGGCCGGCCCAGAGAAAAGGACCGGCCCAGGCGGAACGTTCAGCAAGGTTCCCTTTCGAGGGAACCGCCTGCGCTCAGGCCGCGTGCGCGCCGCCTTTCTCGCCCGCCACCTCACGGATTTCGGAAAAGAACGCACGGACCTGGTTGGATATATCCGATGACTGGGAGCGCAAGGTCGCGGAAACGGTGAGGAAATCCTCCGCCGCCTTGCCGGTTGCATCAATCGCCGCATTGACGCCCGTCACATTGGCCGACAGCGTTACCGTTCCCTGCGCCGCATTCTGCACATTCTCGGAAATCTCGCGCGTCGCCGCCCCCTGCTGCTCGATCGCGGTTGCAATCGCCGAGGTCAGTTCATCGATCTCGCCGACCGTCGAGGAAATGGCGGAAATGGCATCGACCGCATTGGCCGTCGAGGACTGCACTTCGGAAATCTGCTTGGCGATGTCTTCCGTCGCCTTCGATGTCTGGCCGGCGAGTTGCTTCACCTCCTGAGCGACGATGGCAAAGCCGCGCCCCGCCTCGCCTGCCCGCGCCGCCTCGATGGTCGCGTTGAGGGCCAGAAGATTGGTCTGCGCCGCAATATCGGTGATCAGACGCACCACGTCGCCGATTTTCTGCGCGGCTTCGGACAGGCGCGCCACCTCCCGCGAGGTGGTATCGGCCATGCCGTTGGCACGGCGGGCCACCTCCGAGGCACCGGCCACCTGCCGGGCAATTTCCTCGATCGAACTGGACAGCTCCTCCGCGGCCGAGGCAACCGTCTGCACGCTGACAGAGGTTTCTTCCGAAGCGGCCGATGCGGAGACCGCCTCATCCGTGGCCGATCCGGCGACGCCGGACAACGTCCCGGCCTGCTCCTGCATCCGGTTCGCGCTGACCTCGACGTTTTGCAGCGCGCTTTCCACCTTGACCTTGAAGGTCTCCACAGCCGCGTTCAGCCGGTTGGTCTGGGCCACACGCTGTTCGATCAGCATCTGCTGATAGGTGGAAATCGCAAAATCGAGATCGAGCAGAACAACCTTGTTCAGCGCGACGATGGCAGCCGAGGTCTTGCGCGCGGAAAAGCGGAACCTGCCGACAACCAGCTCGGCCAATTCGTTGAGAACGAATTGATAGCCGGCGATGTACCAGCGTGGCTCCAGACCGATGCGGCCATGAGCGCGGCCAATGCGGTCGATGCTGCGGACGTAGTCATCATCGAACCGCCCCGAGAACAGCCGCTGCCAATGCGACGTCTGCGCCGACTGCAAGCCCGTTACCCGGCCTTCCAGCATCGCCTTCAGCGAGGGTTCTTTCATGAGATGCGCGTAAAAGCGCTCAAGGATGCCCGGGAGCGCCTCCTCAACCATCGGCCAGAGCGTCTGCACCAGCCGTCGCGTCTCCGCGTCGATCCGGGCGAAACCGATCCGACCCGCCAAATCCGGCGACCCCAAGTCTGACATTCCAAGAACTCCGATAGATTGCAGAAATCAACCTCCGCAATTGGAATTCTAAGCTGCCATATCTTATGGATTGATTAAAGATACACACTTATCAACATGCTTTCACCACAGGTCATAAAGCAAAAATCAGATAAATTGGGAAATTGAACAAATCAAAAAATACAACCTTGCGCCATAAATCGAAAAAGAAAAATATACCCTTGCGTCATGATGAAATTTAACGAAATTGCCCCTAAGACAGATTTTGTATTTCCCAGAATCCCCCTTTCCACGGAGGAGAATAGCCCAGCGGCTAGGCGGTAACCGTCGTGGCCGTTGGCGCAAGATTCTTCGCGCATTGCACGCATGTATCGCGGCGGCGCCCCTGCAAGATTGGCGCACGCAGCGCGACACGCTAGGCGCGAAAGTAATCTGGCATGGCGAAAAGCGCTGGTCGGACTCGTGGAGGTGGCTCGAGAGGTATGCCGCCATCGCTTTCCGTTAAGACAGATCAGACCGCATCGGGAGGGATCATGACCCCGACAAGGCGACGCGCAGGCCGAGCGCGATCAGCAGGGCGCCAAAAACACGGGCAACCGCGCGCTGACTGCTCTCAAGGGATTTGCGAACCAGGCGGAGATCGAGCGTCTGCACGAAAATCAGCCAGAATCCGGCACTAATGCCCATCATGACGGCAACCAGAAGCCCCATCGCCGACCAACCCGTTTCCGGCGTGATGACCATGGTGAAAACGCCCAGATAAAACAGCGTCCCCTTGGGATTGAGGATGTTGTTGAACAGCCCCTGCAGGACCCACGCGCGGCGGCGGACCTCCCCGGCAGCAGGCTCCAGCTCGATCTTTCGCGCAGCGGTGCGGAAACTCATGATCCCGAGATAGATGAGATAGGCCGCACCGGCATAGCGCAGCAGCGAGAACGCCAGCAAACTCTGGGAAATCAGCCAGCCGATGCCGATGGCGCAATAGGTGATGTGGACCAGATTGCCAAGGAGCACCCCAAGGGCGGTCTCCAGCCCCGCGCGGCGTCCGCCAAGCAGCGTATTGCGCATGACGATGATCATATCCGGCCCGGGACTGATCATCACCAGAGCGGTCAATCCTGCCACGATCAGTATCTGGTCAAGCATCTGCGCCTTCTCCGCATCGCGGTTCCTGAAGTCTTGCCCCACCATTGTGGCGTTCGACATTATTTCTGCGAAGCGGAAATATCAGGCAGATGCATCCATGACGCCCGCCCCCGACGGGTCGCGACCGGATCAGGGGGCCTAGCAAAAGACTGGAACGGAGAGGATGGCTGGGGCGGCAGGATTCGAACCTGCGAATGGCGGCACCAAAAGCCGCTGCCTTACCACTTGGCGACGCCCCATCAGACCGGTCGCTTGTATAGCGATCCGCCCGGCATCGCGCAAGCACCGCATTGCCGCCGGGGGGACGCTCATCCACACCCAACACAGCAGGCGGCAGCGGATGGGCCATCCGCACCCCGCCTCAACGCCGCTCGCTCCGGGGCCCCGCCGGTTATTCACAGGTCAATGTCGCACCCGGCCATAAGCAGGCTTGCGAAGCCTGAAAACGGGTGTTATGTACCCGCCACACGACGAGAGAACGCCGCCACCCGAGACGGCACCAAGCAGTTCTCCCCGTGATGTCGGAGTGTAGCGCAGCCTGGTAGCGCACCTCGTTCGGGACGAGGGGGTCGCAGGTTCAAATCCTGCCACTCCGACCATTCTTTCCAAAGACTTAGATTAGCATTGCCTGCCGGGCCGAGCTGTCCGGACAGAAACACCGACGTTTGCGTCGTTTCTGTTGCACGCATTCAAAGCCCCCGTCGCCATGGGCGGACCCGCATCGCGCATTCAAGACCATCACGTCTAAAGACTGTCCCGATAGCCCCCGCCTCACCTCCCGCCGTTGTGCCTGACAACCGCCGGATGACCGACGGCGCAAACCTCTTTGCATCGGTCAGCGCGCTCAGGGGCGTGTGCGGCTCGAGAAGGCGTCACCACCGGCAGCGCCGAGCTCCTGCATGTGCAGATCGAGACGATCCAGGCCGTTCCGAGGGTCGTAGTCCGGTGCGCGCGAGGCCTTGTGCGCCCATTGACGGAGCACCATTGCGGTCCACACCTGCTCGACTTCCGGGAACCTTGCCAGGCGCTCACGCAAAGCTTCCGGGCGATCAAATCCAAGGCAATGGACGAGCGCGATCATGTCCGTTTCCCCGGCGATAGACCAGGCTCCGACCAGCTCGGGCCAGCCCTTGAGCCGCTCATAGACACGTTTGCAAAAGGACCCCTTCAACTTCATGTGGAAGAAGGCCACTTCGCCATCGCGGCTCTCATCGTTCCCGGCTTTGACCTTGATCGTGAACTGCTCGATGATCCCGCGATCCACCCGCCTGTCGATCCGGTTTTTGACGGTCATCCGCGAGACGTTCAGCATCGCCGCCAGCTCGGTATTGGAGCGCCGCGCGTTCTCCGTGAGAAGCTGAATCAATCCGCGGTCGATCTCGCTGAGAGAGGTGTCCGCCCCCGTCTCGTGGATCATGGATATACCCTCGCACAAAACGCAACCCAAGGATGATCAGGCTTGCACTTCGCCAGATGGCTGTCAATTTGCGATGTTTGGTTTGGCGTATCGGGCGGCTATCAAAGTCCTGGTTCAGGATCGAGGAGGCCAGACATGGAACACCCCACACGCCAATTCATCCTGTTCTCGACCAGGATCAATCGCGCCCTGTTCGAAGGCGAGATCGACAAGGCACTGCTGTTGATCGGCCATTATATGCAAGAGAACAGAATCACCGCGTCCATCGAAGCGCTCGCCGCCATTCCGGTTGAACACCACCGGACAGGCGAAAGCCCGCTTGTGTCGTAGCGGTACGTCGATAGCGGCGGCCGGTGCGGATGGTTGCTCACCCGCCGCTGAAATGTCCTGCGCACCCGATGGGGCGACCGTAGCCGTCCCATCGAGCAATCAAGTATCGGAGGTTGGGTTTTCTCTAGAACCGTGCGGAGAACGCCGCGCGGGCCCCCTGATCCAGCGCGTTGGCGCCAAACTCGCCGCGATAGGTCAGATCGACGCCCATGCCCTTGCCAAGATCGAACCGGACGCCGGCCTCCACCAGGCCCGTATCGCGATCAATCGGCGTGCCGGCAATGGTGAACGGCGTTCCGCCGGAAAGCAGCATCCGCGCGTCCGGGGAAATATCGCCAAACGCATGCCGCCAGCCAAGCGACCCGGTGAGCATTGTCGTCACGTCCCCTGAGGTGGCAAGGCGGGTTTCTCCGCGCACACCCAGCGTGGTCACGCCAAGGGTCTGCGATGACGAAGACACCGTCAGTGCCGCCGCACCGCCCGCTTCCGTGAAGCGGTCCGCCCGCTGGTGGATCAACGCCACCCCGGCGAAGGGCTCCAGCCGGGCAAAGGCGGTGTCCAGCGAATACCCGACCTCGGCAAACGCCTGCGCCGTGGCCCCATTGTAATCGGCGGTCAGACGATCGGTGAAACCGCCGAAGGCGACATCGCGGGTGGTGTCGATGTCCTGCCAGGTATAGGCGGCACCAAGGCCAAGGGTGACGGGGCCGAACCGGTTGCCGCCATAGGCGCCGAGCGAGTAGTTGTCGACCTTGGCACTGGAGGCACGGGCGTCCACCGAGGCGTCAGTGTGGCCGTAGCCGGCAACAAGTCCGGCACGCCAGCCCTGGCCAAGCTCGGCATCGGCGCCGAAGAACACCCCGCCGGCGCTGCGCTCGATGGTCGCCGCATTGCCGTCAGTGTCGTTCCGGCCCCAGGCACCATAGGCCTGCCCCCAGATGACGGTCCCTCCTGTGTCCTGCGGGGCGACGCCGCTGCCGCCATGGAGGGCAAGCTGCGGCATCTCGGCGGCGGCCACGCCAGCGAAGGCGGCGCGAATACGGTCCTTGGCAGCATCGCGGACAAAGCGGCTGTCCTCAGCCAGCGTGCCCTGCAACGAGGCATGGACCTCACCCGACACTGCGTCGAAGGCCCCCCGGGCCTGGCTTGCGCTAAGCCCAAGCACCGTGTCGAACAGGATATTCCCCTGTCCGAGGCTCTCGGTGCCACCAGCGGCGGCCGCCTGGTTCCGGGTTCCCGCCATGGACGCGAAGCTGAAGTTGTTGCGCACAAGGGTCAGATAGACGTTGTTGGCGTCATAGCTGAGAGACGAGTCAAGGAAGGCAAAGTTGTCGGAGACGGAGCCAAAGGTGCCATTGACCGCAGTATCGGCGGTGAGGATCGTGTAGGTGGTCGGGCTCGCGTAGGTCTTCCCGGCATCCGCGCCGTTTTCCGGGCTGACCATGACGGTCGCATCGCTGTCGAGGGTCACCGTTCCGGTTGCATGCAGCAGATCGTTGTTGACGCCCGCCACCGAGCCGCCGTCATTGACCTCGACCGCATAGGTGCTGCCGGCGCCGAACGACACATCGCCGGCGACATTCAGCGTGCCGATGGAATTGCCGGGCGCGAGCGTCGCACCGGAGTCGAGCGTCACATCGCCCACCGTTCCAGTGCCGCCGAGGGCGCCGCCGCTCAGCACCGAGACGGCCCGGTTGAAGGCTGTGTTGACCAACAGCGTCCCGCCGGACACGGTGGCCGAACCGGTGAAGCCGGCATAATCGCCGGTGAGACGGGTGGTTCCGGCCTCGTGCAGGATCGTGCCGGTTCCCGCGACCCCGGTGGTGAAGTCATAGGCCGTCTCGGTATGATTGAAGACGAGCGTGCCAGTGCCCGCGCCGAAGGCAAGTGTTGACACATTCAGCGTGCCGGCGGCGGCGGCCGCGTCTCCCGATGCCGCACCGATGTTCACCGTGCCGGTCGAACCGAAAGTCGCAGCAACCATCACCGTGAAGGCGCCATCGACGGTGCCGCCATCGCGAATGGTCAATGTCCCGGCGCCTCCGTGGCCGACCGTGAGAATGCCGGTATTCGCCCAGATCGAGCCAGGGCCTGTGACGATAACGCCCCCATCCCCGTGGGGGTCAAAGCCGATGATGCCGTTCTTGTTCTCGACCTTGCCGCCGGCCTCGATTGTCAGCGTGCCGTTTCCAGCATCTCCAACATAGATGTCACTACTGCTGAACCAGGTCGAGCCGGCCCCGGAGACCGTCGCGGTCCCTTGTGCGCCCGCTCCGACCCCGATCACGCCCAATCCGCTTTCAACCCGGCCACCTGCCTCGACGTTCAACGTGCCGTTTCCATGCCAGCCGACAAGGGTACTGGTGAGACTGGACCAGACCGAACCGGCGCCGGTAACGGTGACCAGCCCGTCGGCGTCTGCCCCGCCGCCGATGAAGCCGACGGTGCTCTCGACCCTGCCACCGGCCTCAACCCGCAGCTTGCCGCTTGCAGAATTGCCGACGTAGAGATCACTGGCATTGGCCCAGACCGAACCGGCCCCTGTGACCGTGACCTCCCCCGCAGATCCGGTGAGAAAACCAATGTAACCGATCCGGTTCTCCACCCTGCCGCCGTCCTCGACCCTCAGCACGCCGCTTCCGGAATCGCCAACGTAAAGGTCACTGCTGTTGGACCAGATCGAGCCAGCGCCCGTGACCGTGGCGCTTCCATTCGAACCTGCGCCAGAACCAACATAGCCGACACCGCTCTCAACCCTGCCACCGGCCTCGATGTTCAGCGTACCTTTTCCCAAATCGCCGACCACGAGACTAAAGGAACTGGACCAGATCGAGCCAGCCCCCGTGACCGTCACGCTCCCGTGCCCGCCTGGAACAGAGCCAATGTAGCCGAGATCGCTCTCGACTCTGCCGCCTGCCTCGACGTTCAACGTGCCTTTTCCCAAATCGCCGACCACGAGGCTGACGGTGTTGGACCAGACCGAGCCAGTGCCGGTGACCGTGACGGTCCCTTGTGAGCCTGCTTCGGTACCGATGGTGCCGAACGCGTTCTGGACCCTGCCGCCGGCCTCGATGCTGAGCGAGCCGTTTCCGGTGTCGCCAACGTATAGGTCTCCAGCGATGTTCCAAGGGCTGCCGATGGTGCCGCCACCGGTGCCGATCACGGTCTCATCGGTGCCGTCGATAATCTCGTCAGCCAGCGCGGCCGGCCCGCAGCACACAAGCGCGCTGGTGGTCAAAAGCACGGCCAGGCGCTGGAATTTGGGGCGCAAGTTCTGATGTGAAAGACGGAAGTCGGTCTGAAAGGTGTTCATCAATCGTACTTTGGCTTGATCCATGGGGTGCCTGGCGCTGCCCCCCCGAAATACCGGGAAGAAACTGCGCTAGGGCGGTTGCCGCCAGACAGCATCCCGAATCGGGCCAGCTCACCGGCAACGGCTTGCAGCTCGCCAATACGGCGTACCAGCCGGATTACGCAACCTGAACAAGGAGTTATCGAGTGCAAGGGCCACGGCCAGGATGCACTGCGCCAACACCGCAACCAGGCCGCGACGCAGCGGAACGCTGCGCCGCGCGCCGCTCCGGAAACGGGATCCCTTGACGAAACTGCGGCGATCCGTCGCGCCCGGGCGCGGAGCATGCCGGCCGCGATCATGCGGCCGGTCATGGCCTTGATGATCAAAGGCTTCCCGGCCGGCAGCGGTGCCTGCCTTTCGGTCAGCCGGTGCCGTCCCAGCC
Source organism: Stappia indica (assembly GCF_020177335.1). Taxonomy (GTDB): domain Bacteria; phylum Pseudomonadota; class Alphaproteobacteria; order Rhizobiales; family Stappiaceae; genus Stappia; species Stappia indica_B. The sequence goes on from NZ_JAIVMG010000005.1 coordinate 94,756, forward strand.
GCTGACGGCCTTGACCTCCAGAAACTCCTCGATGCCCCAGAGCCCGCCTTCGCGGCCGCTGCCCGATTGCTTGTAGCCGCCGAACGGCGTACGCCAGCTACGCCCCACACCGTTGATCTCGACCATGCCGGAGCGCAGCGCCCGCGCCACCCGCCTTGCCCGGTCGAGATCGGCGCTCTGCACATAGTTGGTCAGACCGAACACCGTGTCATTGGCAATGGCGATGGCCTCCTCCTCGCTGTCGAAGGGAATGATCACCTGCACGGGACCGAAGATCTCCTCCCGCGCGACCGTCATGTCATTGGTGCAATCGGCAAGGACGGTGGGCCGGACGAAATACCCTATCTCCAGCCCCTCGGGACGGCCGAGGCCGCCGGCCACCAGCCGCGCGCCCTGTTCCAGCCCCGAAGCGATCAGCCCCTGGATGCGCTCATACTGCGCCCGGGAGACAACCGGGCCGATATGGTCGCCGGGACGGCTGGCTGGCGCCACCTGAACGGCGCGCGCGATCTCTGCCGCTTTTGCGACGGTTTCCTCATAGATCCCGCGATGCACCAGCATGCGCGAGGGTGCATTGCAGCCCTGCCCGCTGTTCAGGAAGCAACTGGCGAGCCCGCGCGCCACCGCCTCTTCATCGGCATCGTCGAACAGGATATTGGCGCCCTTGCCGCCGAGCTCCAGACTGACCCGCTTGATCGTGTCGGCCGCAGTCTTCGAGATGGCAACGCCTGCGCGGTTGGAGCCGGTGAACGACACCATGTCGACGCGGGGATGGGCGGTCAGCGCCGAACCGACACCGGCGCCATTGCCATGCACCAGATTGAACACCCCGGCGGGGATCCCCGCTTCGGCAACCATCTCGGCGAAAAGATGCCCGGACAGAGGCGCGATTTCCGAGGGTTTCAGCACCACCGTGCAGCCGGTGAGCAGCGCCGGCACCACCTTCAGCGCGATCTGGTTCATCGGCCAGTTCCACGGCGTGATCAGCGCCACCACGCCAATCGGCTCCTTGAGGATCCGGTGGCAGTGGCTGTCCGCTTCCAGCCACTCTTCGAATTCGAAGCCGCCGATCAGGTCGAGGAAGGTCTGGAAGTGACCGCTGCCGGACCCGACCTGTGCGGTTGTCGCCAGATCGATGGGCGCGCCCATCTCACGGCTGATCGCCGCGCCCATCTCCTCGGCGCGCCGCTGGTAGACCTCGGCCAGACGAACCACCGCCGCCTTGCGCTCCTTGAGCGGGGTTTCGCTCCAGCTCAGGAACGCCCTTGCAGCCGCCGTCACGGCCCGCTCCACATCCTCTTCAGCGCCAAGCGCCAGCGAGGCGATGGGCTGTTCGGTCGATGGATCGACAACCTCGATGGCGTTCAGCCGATGCGGCGGCACCCAGGCCCCATCGATGAAAAAGTGATGGAGGTGCTGCATCAGTTTGCCTCTTTCGTTGGTGTATCGGGCAGGTCCTGCCAGATCACATCGGCGACTTCGATGGTCTGGCCTTCGAACAGCGCCGGCTCCGGTCCGTAATTGAAGACAAAGCGATGGGTCCGGCTGTCGCGCACACGCAAGCCCCCCGAAAGCTGCAAGGTGGGGATCCCCTCCCCGGCACAGGCGGTCTCCAGCACCCGCTGCAGCGCCGCGTCGTCCGGCCAGCCGGCGAGATAGATCACCTTGTTCTCGGCAACGATGGCCGGCTCGCCGCTGGCAAGACGGTCGACCACCGCCGCCTGCGTCTCCAGCGCTTCGAACCAGTGGTGCATGGCGCCGCCGCCGCTGAGCGGCCGGCGGACACCCGGGCGCAGGCTTTCCACATGGGCGACGGTGCAGATGCGGCCCGGCATTTCCGGCGGCAATTCGGCCGGGATGCGGAAATCCCCGGTCTTGGAGCCAGTGCGCGGCCCGGCGATCACCGTGCCGCCGAAGGCCCGCAGCGCCTGCTGCAAGGCATCGGGCACCTGCATCAGGCCCGGCATGGCCACCAGATCATATTGGCTGAGGTCCGGGCAATCGGGGGCGATGATATCGATCGACAGGCCAAGGCGGCGCAGGGCGCGGTAGAAGTCGAACACCAGGTTGAAATATTCGAACCCCTTGCCCTGCGGCTGGATCTGCCAGGCCCAGACAGACTGGTAGTCGAACACCAGCGCAACACGCGCGCGGGCGGTTTCGGCCTCCGGCAACGCAGCCATTTCGGCCGCGACCTTTCGCACCTCGGCAATGGCCGGCGCGTCGGCGCTGTCCGGGCGCAACAGGCCCGCGTGCATCTGCTCCTGCGCGAACGGCGCCTGGCGCCAACGGAAGAAGCACACCGCCTCCGCCCCGTGGGCGAACGCCTCCCAGGCCCACAGGCGCGGCATTCCGGGCAAGGGCGCGGGGTTGTAGACGGCCCAGTTCACCGGCCCCGGCTGCTGCTCCATGATCCACCAGCGCCCGCGCCCGACGGCGCGATAAAGATCGTGGTGAAAGGCCTGGAAGTCCGGATCGCCCTGCTGTGCATAGCGCTCGATCCACGCCTCGCCGAGCGCCGAATGCTTTTCCAGATAACCGAGCGGATAGCTGTCCCAACTGGCGATATCGAGATCGGCCGCGACCTTGTAGTGATCGAAATCGGTCGACTTGCTCATGAAGTTATGGATCAGGGGCGCGTCGCTGTGGGCGCGCAGGATCGCGCTCTGGACGCGGTTGAACGCCGCCACCTGATCGGAACTGTAGCGCAGGAAGTCCAGCCAATGGCTGGGGTTGGCTTCGGCGACCGTCCGGTTGGGCAGATCGACCTGCTCGAAGCTGTCGTATTCCATCGACCAGAAGACATTGCCCCAGGCCTCATTGAGCGCATCGATGGTCCGATACTTGTCGGCAAGCCACTGGCAGAAGCCTTCGCGCGCCGCCGCACTGTAGGACACGGTGGTGTCGTGGTTGCCATACTCATTGTCGAGCTGCCAGCCATGCACCCGCCCGTCGCGGCCATAGCGTTCGGCCATCTTCCGCGTGATGACGGCGCATTCCTCGCGAAAGCCCTGATGGGAATAGCAGTAGTGGCGGCGCGATCCGAACTTGCGCACATGGCCATCGCGGCCGACCGGCAGCATGTCCGGCCACTTGTCCAGCATCCAGCGCGGCGGCGTGGAGGTCGGCGTGCCGAGAATGACCTTCAACCCGGCCCCGGCCAGCGTCTCGATGGCACGGTCCAGCCAGTCCCATCGATACTCGCCGGGCTTCGGCTCCATGCGCGCCCAGGCGAATTCGGCGATGCGGACATAGGTCAGCCCGGCCTCGGCCATCCGCCGGGCGTCGTCCGCCCACTGCTGCTCCGGCCAGTGTTCAGGGTAGTAGCAAACTCCAAGCGCGCGCTGCATGTCAGGCTTTCCCAGGTTTGGAGAGGAGAGAGGTGTTCGGGGGCGGCTAGAAACCGGCCGCTACTTGACCGCGCCGAGCGTCAGGCCGGCGATGAAATGCTTCTGCATCAGGAAGAACATCAGCACCGGCGGCAAGGCGGCAACCACGGAACCGGCCGACACGAGATGCCAGGCGGCGATCCATTCGCCGTTCAGCGACTTGATCCCGGCGGTGATCGGCTGCGCATGCGCGCCTTGCGTGAGCACCGTGGCCCAGAAGTAATCGTTCCAGACGAAGGTGAAGACCAGAACGGACAGCGCCGCCAGCGCCGGCCGCATCAGCGGCAGCACCACGTACCAGAAGATGCGCAGGTCCGAGACCCCTTCGATCCGCGCCGCCTCGATCAGATCGAACGGCAGGGTGCGGATGAAATTGCGCATGAACAGGGTGCAGAACCCGGTCTGGAAGGCGATATGGAACAGGATCAGCGCATAGATGGAATTGTAGACGCCAAGCTGGATCGACAGATCGCGCACCGGCACCATCAGGATCTGGAACGGAATGAAGTTGCCGGCGACGAACAGGAAGAACACGAACAGGTTTGACCGGAACTTGTAGATCCCGAGCGCAAATCCGGTCAGCGAGGACAGGGCAATCGCACCGAGAACCGCCGGGATCGTCACCTTGAAGCTGTTGAGCAGATAGGCGGCGAGCGGCGAATTGGTGAAGATGGCCGTGTAGTTCTCGACGAGATTGAACGAGGTCGGCCAGCCCCAGTAGTTGCCGGAGGTGATGTCGGCGGAGGAGCGCACCGAGGTCAGCGCCACCGCCAGAAGCGGCAAGAGCCACAGCAGGAGCGCCACAGGCAGTGCAACCTTGTAGGCAACGCGGGTGGCAGACGATGTCTTGTCGATCGGTGTTGGAAACATCTTACCGGCCCTTCTCGTCGCGGTACATCTTGGCCAGGAAGAAGCCGATGTAGATCAACATGATGGCGAACAGCACCACGGCGATGGCGGCGCCATAGCCCATGCGGAAGCCGTATTCGGAGAAGGCCTGCTCATACATGTAGTAGGCCAGCACCTGGCTGGAGCCCCAGGGCCCGCCGCCGGTCATGATCGAGATCAGGTCGAAAGAGCGCAGGGCGCCGATCACCGTCACCACCAGGGCAATGAAGGTGGCCGGTCGCAGCTGCGGCAGGATCACGTACCAGAGCATCCGCCAGCCGCGCACGTTGTCGAGCCGCGCGGCCTCGATCTGCTCGCCGTCGACGGCATTCAACCCGGTCAGGTAGAGGATCATGCAATAGGCGATCTGCGGCCAGAGACCGGCGATGATCACGCCGTAGGTGACAAAGCGCTCGTCGGCCAGAACCGGGATTGGCGACAGGCCGATCTTCATCAAGCCTGTGTTAAACAGGCCGAAGCTTGGATCGTAGAACCAGGAAAAGACCAGCCCCACCACCACCTGGCTGATGACGAAGGGAAAGAAGAACAGGGATTTGTAGATGCGGATGCCACGGGTCGTCTGATTGAGGAACAGCGCCAGAAACAGCCCGGCCGGCAAGGCGAGCAGATACAGCACCAGCCAGATCACGTTGTTCTGCAGGGCGGTAAAAAAGATATCGTCCCGCATCAGCTCCCGGTAGTTCTCCAGGCCGATGAAGGTCTTTTCCCCCAATCCGTCCCAACGATAGAAGGAAATCGCAATCGACTGAAAGATCGGGATCACGATGTAGATCGCGAACATGAGGATGCCTGGCAGCAGGAACAACCATGGCGTGATCGTGGTTTTATGGTCTTGCCAGACACGGGTCACATAAGACATTGCAGAGTTCCGTCTTGAGCCAGATGCGGGGCTGCGCGCACGCAGCCCCCTGAGCGCTACTGGGTCTGGCGCTGGCGCACCGTTTCAAGACGCGCCAGGACCTTGTCGAGCCGCTCCGGCTTGACCATGAATTCCTGGAACCCCTCCATGCCGGCCTTGGCCATCGCCGCCGAAGCGTCCCGGTCAAAGAACTGCGCCAGACCGCCATCGACATTCGACAGCATCTTGAAGCCCGCCTGCAGATAGGGATCGTCGGAAACGCTCGACTTTGCGTTGACCGGCAGCTGCCCCATGATCTCATTCATCCTGGTCTGCACATCGGCGCGGGCGATATAGGCGAGGAACTTCTTGGCCTCGGCAACGTTGCGCGCGCCCGCCGCCAGATGCAGCGTGTTGGCCGGCGCGTCCTCGGCCATGGCGATGGCCGGATCGATGGCGGGAAACTGGAAGAACCCCAACTGATCCTCGGTCAGTCCCGCTTCCTGCAAGGGGGCGACGATGAAGTTGCCCATCAGGTACATGCCCGCATCGCCATTGACGAGGGCGGGCAAGGCCTCCTGCCAGCTGTAGGCTGCATGGTTTTCCAGGAAGAAGCCGGCTTTCAGCAGCTCTTCCCAATGCCCCATGGTCTTGCGAATGCGTTCATCGGTCCACGGGATCTCGCCGCGCGTCACCGCCATGTGGAAGTCGTATCCGTTGGTACGCAGGTTGAGATAGTCGAACCAGCCGGCGGCCGTCCAAGGGAACTTGGTGCCGATCGCCACGGGCGTAACGCCATTTTCCTGGAGCTTGGCACCGGCGGCCTTGAACTCTTCCCAGGTGGTCGGCACGTCGATGCCGAATTTCGCGAAGAGATCCTTCCGGTAGTAGACCCCCCACTGATAGTAGGTGTAGGGGACCGCCCACTTGGTCCCATTGAAGGTGACCGCGCTTTCCGCCGCCTTCAACGTCTTGTCGAGCCCGTTTTCGGCCCAGACATCGTCAATCGGCGCAAACAGCCCGGCATTGACGTAAGGCAACATGCGGTTTCCCGCGAACCATGTGGCCAGATCCGGAGACTCCGCCGACAGGAAATTTCGGATCGCCGACTTGTAGGCCTCATTGTCAAAGACGTTCCAGGTCACCTTGATGTCGGGGTTCTCCTGTTCGAACCCGGTGACTGCCGACTGGAACGCCTTCTTCACCGCGGGAAATGACGAATCCGTGTTGATCACCAACTCGCCAGCCATCGCCGTCCCGGCCAGCGCGGGCAAGGCAATCAGCGCCGATGTGGTCAAGGCCACCATGGCCGATCTGACCTTGCGAATTCCGGATTTGATCGACATTTCGTTCCCTCCTTTTGGTTGTCTCAAATAATGAAACTTAGTTTTATTATAAGAAATCTTCTCCAGAGCCCTTCGAGTTGTCAAGAGACGATTCCTGTGTTTTTTCAATGAGTTCCAATGTGACCATGCGAGACAGACCGCTCACTCCGACCCGTGATCGGGAGCGTTGCCTCACACCTTCGCTCGCCATCGCAGCCTGTTGGCTGCGGGCGGGTTTTTGGTCTCAGCGCAGGCGCAGCTCGGTCCGCGCGTCGAACAGGAGCAGGCGATCCGGCCCCATGCGCAGCCCGACCTCCCCTTGCAGCCCGACCGCTTCGGCTTCCGGAACCTCGACCACGATCCGCTCGCCGGTCGGCGCTTCCAGATAGGCGTGGAACATTGCCCCCAAGGCCTCCTTGACGATCAGCGTGTGGCTGGCCCCTTGCGGGTCGATGGCGATGTGATGCGGGCGCACCCCGACCAAGAGATCCGTGCCGTTTGGCGGCAACGCGATATCGACGGCGAACGCCTCGTCCGACAGGCCGGGAGCATGGACCCGGCCATCGCGGACGGTCGCCTTGACGAAATTCATCGCCGGACTGCCGATGAAGCCGGCCACGAACCGGTTGTCCGGATCATGATAAAGATCGAGCGGGGTTCCGACCTGCTCGATGCGCCCCGACCGCAGCACCACGATCTTGTCGGCCAGCGTCATCGCCTCGACCTGATCATGGGTCACATAGACCATGGTGGCGCCGATCTCCTTGTGCAGGCGGGCGATCTCCACCCGCATCTCGACGCGCAGTTCGGCATCGAGATTGGACAGGGGCTCGTCAAACAGGAACACCTCCGGCCCCCGCACGATGGCGCGACCGATGGCGACCCGCTGGCGCTGGCCGCCGGACAAAGCCTTGGGCTTGCGCTCCAGATAGTCGTTGAGCTTGAGGATATCGGCCGCCGCCTTGACCTTGGCGGCAATCTCCGCCTTTGGGTGGCCGTTCATGCGCAGGCCGAAGCTCATGTTTTCCGCAACCGTCATGTGCGGGTAAAGCGCATAGGTCTGGAACACCATCGACACGCCGCGGGCCGCCGGATCGAGCCGGGTCACATTGCGCGAACCGATATGGATGTCGCCGCCGGAGGTCTCCTCCAGACCGGCCACCATGCGCAGCAACGTGGACTTGCCGCAGCCGGACGGCCCGACCAGCACGCAGAACTCCCCGTCCTCGATCTCCAGATCGATGCCATGGATGACGTCCACGGCCCCGTATCGCTTGATGGCCTTGTTGAGCGTTATGCCTGCCATTACCTGAGTGATCCCCCCGTTTCCCGGCACCCTTTCCGGGCCTTCCGTGCACAAACCTCCGGCGTCAGATGCCGGGATAATGCCAATCCTGCGCGTCGTGACCGATCCGCTCGACCGTCTCACGCAACAACGGCAGCTTTTCCTTCAATGCGGCCCAGGTGGTGCGCAGCACCGTGTCGGTGATCGACACACTGCCCAGCACCCGCCCCGACCCGTTGAGCACCGGCATGGCGATGCAGATGATGCCGGTCTCATGCTCCTCCTCATCCAGCGCATAGCCTTGCGTCCGAATGGTTTCGAGACGGGCGCGCAGGGCTTCCGGCGTCACCAGCGTGTGCGGCGTGAAGCGGTGAAAGCTTTGCAGCGCGATTACCCGCTCCTGCTCCTCCGGCGTCAGGAAGGCGAGCATCGCCTTGCCGACACCGGTGCAGTAGGTCGGCCCCACCTTGCCGGCCTGCGAGTACATCTCCACCGGATCGCGGGCGTTGCGCTTGTCGAGGTAGAGCACCTGCCCCTGATCGAGCTGCGCCAGATGGATGGTCTCGGACACCTGTTGCCCGAGCCGGTCGATGTGCGGCCGGGCGATGGAGGCGAGCGAAAACTGCGCCCAGGCAACATGCGCCAGCTTCAGGAGCCGGCGCCCAGGCATGTAGGTGTCCTTGTCCGCGTCATGATCCAGCATGCCAAGGTCGGCCAGCGTCCTGACCAGCCGGTAGAGAGTCGGCTTGGGAAAGCGTGAAACTTCCAGGATCTGCGAAAAGCGCACCGGCGTCCCGAACCGGGCGACGCAATCCAGCACCTCCATGGCCTTGCCAACGGTGCCACCTTTCTGCGACGGGCTTTCAGCGGTCATTCGGGCACGGCTCCTGTCATTGGCGGCATGTTCGACGCACTGTTCATGTTGACTTCTTTAGCGCCATTCCTCACTAATATCAATATATGGATTTTAGTTTCATTATTTGAGACTAAATGATTTTGGGGGAGAGAGCGCCGCATGAGCAACGACCGCCACACGAGCACCGGCCAGGACGAACTGGACGCGGGGGGCGATCCCGGCTTTTCTGTAGGTGGAGAGATCCGCCCTGCCTTGCGGGAGGGCCGTTGATGTCGGGCACAAGTCTGTTTCGCGATCTGGAAGGCCAGTCGGTGTTCATCACCGGCGGCGGTTCGGGCATCGGCGCCGCGCTGACCGATGGTTTCCTGCAGCAGGGCGCGCGCGTCACCTTTGTCGGGCGATCCGACGCCTCCGGCTTCTGTGTCGAAATGGCCGACAAGCATCCCGGCAACCGCCCGCAGTTCATCCGCTGCGACATCACCGACACGCCGGCCTTCAAGGCCAGCATCGCACAAGCGGCCGAGCGCCACGGTCCGGTGACGGTGCTGGTCAACAACGCTGCCAATGACACGCGCCACACCAGCGAGGAGGTCACGCCCGAGTTCTGGGACTGGATGCAGGCGATCAATCTGAAGGCCTATTTCTTTGCCTGTCAGGCGGTCGTCGCCGGGATGCGCGCCAAAGGCGGCGGCGCGATCGTCAACTTCTCCTCCATCAGCTACATGATGGGCAACACCGGCTATCCCGCCTACACGGCGGCCAATGCGGGCATCACCGGGCTGACCCGCTCGCTGGCCCGGGAATTCGGTCCCGACCGGATCCGGATCAATGCTCTCGCCCCGGGCTGGGTCCTGACCGAGCGCCAGAAGGACCTCTGGGTGACGCCGGAGGGGCTCGCCGCGCATCTTGAGCGGCAATGTCTCAAGGAGCCGCTGGATCCGCAGGATATCGTCGATGCGACCCTGTTCCTGTCATCGCGGGCGAGCCGCATGATCACCGGCCAGACCCTGGCGGTGGATGGCGGCGTCGTGGTGTCAGGATGAGCGCGGCCACCTTGACCGACATCGCCTGGGTTGCGGTCGACTGGGGCACCACGCATCTACGCGCCCTCGCCATGGACGCACAGGGGCGCGACCTTGCTGCCCTTGCGTCGCGCCAGGGCATGGGCGCGCTTGACCGCGACGACTATGAGCCGGTGCTGCGTGCCTTGCTGGCGCCCTGGCTGGGTGAGCGGGTGTTGCACGTCATTGCCTGCGGCATGGTCGGCTCGCGCCAGGGCTGGATCGAAGCCCCCTACCAGCCCGTCCCCTGCCCGGCTCGCCCGGTACGACTGGTGCAAGCGCCGGTCAGACTGCCCGGGCTGAGGGTCGATATCGTTCCCGGCCTGCGCCAGGACGAGCCGGCCGACGTGATGCGCGGCGAGGAAACCCAGATCGCCGGTTTTCTGGCAGGCAATCCGGATTTCGACGGCCTGATCTGCCTGCCGGGCAGTCACAGCAAATGGGCCCGGGTGCGCGACAATCAGGTCCTTTCCTTCCAAACGTCCATGACCGGCGAGTTGTTCGCGGCCCTGTCTCGACACACGGTGCTGCGCCATTCGATCGCCGAGACGGGCTTTGCGCTTGCCGCCTTCCGGCCGGGTCTGAGAGCCATGCTGCGCCAACCGGAAACCCTCTCCCTCAACCTGTTTTCCCTGCGCGCACAGCATCTGCTTGGGCGAATCGACCCGGCAGCCGCACGCGCGCGCCTGTCCGGCCTGCTGATCGGTGCGGAGCTGGCGGCGATGCGCAGCCAGTTGCAGGCCCATCCGGTGGCGATCATCGGCGCGGCGCATCTGAGCGAGCTTTATCGCATCGGCCTTGCCGAACTCGCCGTCGCCGCCAGCTGCCATGATGCGGCGGAGATGACCAGGGCCGGTCTTCACGCCATCCACCAGACATTGGAGACAAATGGATGACCCGTCCGCTTATCGCCATCTTGCGCGGCATCACCCCGCAGGAGGCCGCCGACGCCGCCAGCGTTCTGATCGAGGCCGGCATCGACCAAATCGAAGTGCCGCTGAACTCCCCCGACCCCTTGACCAGCATCGGCACCATGGCGCGCCTTTATAGCGATCAGGCTCTGATCGGCGCCGGCACGGTTCTGACGCCGCAGGAGGTCCGGCAGGTGCATCAGGCTGGAGGCCGGCTGGTGGTCTCACCCAATTGCAATCCCGAGGTTATTGCCGCCACCAAGGCGCACGGGATGCAGAGCTTCCCCGGGGTCCTGACCCCGAGCGAGTGTTTTACCGCCCTTGAGGCCGGCGCCGACGGCGTGAAGATCTTCCCCGCGTCCCTGCTGGGCCTTGATGGCCTGAAGGCGATCCGTGCGATCCTGCCCGCGTCAACCAAGGTTTTCATGGTCGGCGGCGCCGGGCCGGACAACTTTGCCGACTGGATCGCCGCCGGCGCCGATGGCTTTGGGATCGGCACCGCGCTTTACAAGCCCGGCATGACCACTGCCGACATCGCCGCGCGGGCGAAGCGCCTGGTAGAAGCCTATGACGAGGCCGCAAAGTGATCCACGACGACCGCATTTGCGAGCTTGGCGAAGGGCCGTTGTGGCACCCGCGCCGCCAGCAACTGTTCTGGTTCGATATTCTGGGCAAGCGACTGCTCGCCCGCACCGGGGACGGCCTGCAAACGCACCACGAGTTTGACGAACATGCGTCCTCGGCTGGCTGGATCGATGACGTGACCCTGCTGATCGCCACGGAAAGCGGGCTTTATCGTCTCGATATCGAGAACGGTGCAAGGTCCCTGATCGCGCCGCTCGAACCGGACAATCCGCTTACCCGCTCCAATGACGGTCAGGCCGATCCCTGGGGCGGGTTCTGGGTCGGCACGATGGGCAAGAACGCGGAACCGGGTGCCGGTGCGCTCTACCGCCTCTACCGCGGCGAGGTCCGTCGGCTGTTCGCCGATCTGACCATTCCCAATGCGATTTGCTTTTCTCCCGATCGGCGCTTTGCCTATTTCACCGACACGGCCAAGGCAGAGATCCTGCGGGTTCCTCTTGCACCCGACACCGGATTTCCCGCAGGCGACGCGGAGATCCTGATCGGCAGGCCACAGATGTCGGGCGGCCCCGACGGCGCGGCGGTCGACAGGGCCGGCAATCTGTTCGTGGCACAATGGGGCGCGGGGAAGATTGCGGTTTTTTCGCCGGATGGCCAGTTGCTGCGAAATCTGGACGTGCCCGCACAGCATGTCAGTTGCCCCGCCTTCGGCGGGCCGGATTGCACCACGCTCTATGTCACCTCGGCGCGTGCGGAGCTGAGCGCGCAGCAAATTGCGGCAAACCCACAAAACGGCATGACGTTCCAGATTGCCGCCGCCGGTCAGGGACGGCCGCCTCCCTGCATCCGGCTCTGAAACTCTCCTCCCCCAGACCGATACGCAAGGGTCAGCGCGAACTGCTGATGCATCCCAGAAACAGCGGCGGGATGCTTGCCTTCGCGGTCGAAATTCTGCATCGTCGCCGCCGATGGTTCCGCCAAGCGACGTGCGGCGGATTAAAAGGGAACACGGTGAGAGCTACCCATCAGGGGCCAAGACCGTGGCTGCCCCCGCAACTGTGAGCGGCAAGCGACACCCATTTTGCCACTGGCTCAAGAGCTGGGAAGGCGGGTGACGACGCGATCCGCAAGCCAGGAGACCTGCCATCGGCTTCGTGCGGCCTCGCACAGTCTTCACCCCTCTCGCACGGTGGGTGCGCACAGGAGAGTTTCATGCATATCGAACCCGGCGTCGTTGACGGCGCCAAGATCGTCCTCAGCTACGCAACGGCTGCCGCCTCGCTTGGACTGATGGCCAAGATGGCCGTCGATACCATCCGTCACGACGGCGGCTTCTCCGCACTGGTGATGCGCAGCCTGGCGACCACCGCCCTGGTCTTCTGCTTCTTCGAGTTGATGCCGCATTATCCTGTCGGCGTCTCCGAGGTGCACTTCATCCTCGGCTCGACGCTCTATCTCGTCTTCGGCGCGGGACCGGCGGCGATCGGTCTGGCTGCGGGCCTTCTCCTGCAGGGCGTTTTCTTCGCCCCCTTCGACCTGCCGCAATACGGCATGAACATCACCACACTGGTGGTGCCGCTCTGGGCGGTCAGCCTGCTTGCCCGGAAGATCATTCCCGCCCGCACGCCTTATGTCGACGTGACCTACTGGCAGGCCCTGGCGCTCTCCACCGCCTATCAGGGCGGAATTGTCGTCTGGGTGGCCTTCTGGGCATTCTACGGCAGCGGCTTCGGAGCGGAGAACCTCAGTGCCATCGGCTCGTTCGGCGCCGCCTACATGATGGTGATCATTCTGGAGCCGTTGGCGGATCTCGCCGTTCTGGCCATCGCCAAGACACTGGCGCCCTATGCCAAGAACCCGATGCTGTACCACCGGCTGCACCACGCGGCCGGCTAAAGCCCAAGCACCCCGAGGGCATGGCCGTCGGGGTGCCTGCCCTGTCCATCCGGGCGCTTTCCTCCCCCTTTTGGGGCTCTTGATCGAAACCGGAACACAAGGCAGGATTCTCTCTTGAACAAGGGAGACACATCATGACCTCGTTCCCGTTCAATCGTCACTCACCTGCTTTGCTAACGACGCTCACGGCAAGTGTCGCTCTCGCGATCGCCAGCCTGCCGGCTCAGGCGCGTCCCGACACAAGATCGATGACCTGTGCACAGGCACAGGCCTTCATCCAGCAGCATGGTGCCGTCGTCATGTCGACCGGGACCTACACCTATTCCCGCTTCATCGCAGACCGGCGCTACTGCCCGCACTACGAGATTCTGGAGCCGAACTACGGTCCGACGCTGGACAATCCGAAGTGCCCGATTGGCTATGGCTGCCGCCGGGTGGACCGACCCGGACCCGGCCCACGTTAAGGTCAGAGCCCGCGCCCTCAGACCACCGCGCGCGCCGGCGGCGGGCTTGTCTGGCAATCCAGATCGGTCAGCGTGACGATGCGGTTGCCACGCAGATCGTTGACGCAGACAATATAGCCCTGCTCTTCCATATGGGTCAGCAGCCAGCGCGCCCGTCCGGGAGAGCGTGTGCCATAGGCCCGGGCGATCTCCGCATCCGGCGGGCACGGACCTCCTTCCAGCGCGGCCTTGGCCAAGAGCAGGTAGACCCCGCGCATTTCTTCCGGCAGATTCTGGGCCACCGTCTCCGCCGTCGCCCAGGTCTGCGGGTCGATCTGATGCTGCTCGACACCGGCGCGCACCATCGCCACCCGCTGGCGAAAGTCGGCGAGTTCGGGTGGTTTTCCGGCGAGCCGGGCAATCCGGCAGCGCACGAGGAAATCCTGATAAAGCGCCGCGACGGGCTGGAACGCCGCCTCGCCGTCGGTCAGAAGTTCGGCGATCACCGCGTCGATGGCCTTTTCCCGCGCTTCCAGATCGAGCGGTTCGGCTTCCACCACCTCGCGCGCCGCGGCCTGCCGGGTCAACCGGTCGAGCACCTCCGAGGCCGGCATCACCGGCTGCGGTTTGGGCTCTTCGACCGCCGTCCGCTCCTCCCGACTGGCCGGCTGGAACAGAAGATCACGCACCTCCTCGGGCCGCGCCTGCGGCAAGGGCGTCAGCTTCGGCCCCCCACCACGTCCCGCCGTTTCCACCTGGCCGATACGGATCGTCAGCGGCCGGCGCGAGATCGCCGGACCAAGCGCGACGAAATGGCCGCGGTCGAGATTGCGGAAGGCCTCCGCCTGCCGCTTTTCCATGCCCAGAAGATCGGCCGCCCGCGCCATGTCGATATCGAGGAAGGTGCGCCCCATCAGGAAATTCGAGGCTTCCGCCGCGACGTTCTTGGCCAGCTTCGCCAGACGCTGGGTAGCGATCACCCCGGCGAGACCGCGTTTGCGGCCGCGGCACATCAGATTGGTCATGGCCCCCAGCGACACCCGGCGCGCGTCCTCGCCGGTATCGCCGGATGCCGCCGGCGCGAACAGTTGCGCCTCATCCACCACCACCAGCATCGGATACCAGTGGTCGCGCTCGGCCTCGAACATGGCATTGAGGAAGGTGGCCGCCGCCTTCATCTGCCGGTCCGGTTCCAGCCCCTCCAGATTGAGCACCACCGACACCCGGTGCGCGCGCACCCGCGCGGCGATCACCGCCAGATCGCGTTCGCTGGCCGCTGCGTCGATCACCACATGGCCGAACCGGTCGGCGAGCGTGACGAAATCGCCCTCCGGGTCGATCACCGCCTGCTGAACCCAGGCCGCGCTCTGCTCCAGCAGCCGGCGCAGGAGATGCGACTTGCCGGAGCCTGAATTGCCCTGCACCAGAAGCCGGGTGGCGAGCAGTTCCTCAAGATCGAGGCAGGCACCGCCCGCACCTGCCAGACCGCCGCTGGTTGCCTCTCCCATATCAATGCTAACGGTCATGCTTGCCGCGTGTCCTGCTGGATCGTCATGTCGATATCGATGTGGGGCCGCGCGCCATCTCCGCCAAGCGCGTTTGGCAGGCTGCGGCCGAGTTGATCCGGCCGCCCGTCCGCGCCATCCGTGCGGCGGACCCGGCCCCGTTTGCGGCAGTATCGGCGATTCGCGCCGCCACGACAAAAGCTGCGCTGCCTTCGCAGCATTTCCGCGCCGTTTCGCCAGGCTTGCCCCCTTGCCCCACTCGCATGACCAGCAAAAACCCGTAGAGAGAAGCAGGCGGCTGGTTAGGGGATTTTTCATGGATATCGCCAAATGTGGCCGTAACACACCGATAAGCCGGTTACAGACCCTGGGGATCGCCTGCATGAACGTTCACATGACCAACGCCGCACCAGAGACGGCCGCACGTTCTCTCACCGAGGCAATTACCGGCTTCATGGCGCCCGACAAATTCGACGAGGCTCAGGCAAGGAATGTCTGGAAGGAGCTGATGCCGGTCATGCCGGACATCCTCGGCAGCTTCTACCAGGCGATCGACCGGACTCCGGAGCTGGCCGACAAGATCGGCGGATCGCAGGAAAAGGTCACCCGTCTCAAATCCGCGCAGATGGCGCATTGGGACCATATTTTCAATCACGCACCGGATGGCGAGTTCGAAGCCCGGGCCAAGCGCATCGGCGAGGCACATGTGCGCATCGGCCTCGACGTGCAATGGTATCTGGCGTCCTATGGTCGGCTGCTGGTGGATGCCATCCCCGCCCTGGCCCGGCGCCACCGGCTGTCGCCGGGAAAGCTCGCCGCGACCCTGCAGGTGATGATCAGCCGGGCCTTCCTCGACATGATCATGTCCTATGATGCCTACGAAACCGGCGTGCTGCGGCTCAGGGCGGAGGAAAACCGGCGCGAAAACGACCTGACCAGCCTGCGCACCCTTGCCGGCACTGCCGCCGACATCAACCGGATGACCGTGGCCATGGCAACCCTGTCGCAGAATACCCAGCGGGCCACCGAAAGCGGCCAGGCGATCTCCGCCGCTGCGTCGCAGCTTGTCGCCTCGGTGGAGCAGATCGCGGAAAACAGCGACGGCGCGGCACAGGAAGCCAATGCCACCAACGCCACGGTGAGCGCGGGCCTCGATGCCATGGAGGATGTCTCCGCCCGCATCGGCGACATTGCCGCGGCTTCCGATGAAAGCGCGGCCAACCTGAGCGAGTTGCACAAGGCATCGGAGCAAATCGGCGAGTTCCTCGGGGTGATCGAAAACATCGCCAACCAGACCAACCTTCTTGCCCTCAATGCCACGATCGAGGCCGCGCGGGCGGGAGAGGCCGGACGCGGCTTCGCCGTGGTCGCCAGCGAGGTCAAGAACCTGGCCACCCAGGCGGCGCAGGCCACCGAGGACATTGCCCGGCGGATCGAGGCACTGCAGGCGGGCATGGTGACCACCCAGCAATCGATCGCCGCCTCACGCGAAGCGGTCGACCGGGGGCAAGCGACCATTGCCGGTGCCAATGAGCGGATGCAGACCGTCGGCGATCAGATCGGCGCCGTTTCGGCACGCATGCAGGACATCTCCTCGATCCTTCAGCAGCAGAAGGAGGCAAGCCATGAAATCGCCGCCGGCATCACCGGCGTTGCCGACCTTGCCGAAGAAAATGAAAACCGTCTGCGGGACATGAGCCTCACCCTGGAAAGCAGCAACGAGCGCTTCTCAAGCCATGCCGCGGCCTGGGGCGACGTCTCCTCCCATCGCTCCATGTGCGCAATGGTGAAAATCGACCATATCCTGTTCAAGCAGCAGGTCGTCGATACGGTTCTGGGGCGGGCCTCAACCACGCCTGTCACCATTAACGACCATCATGGATGCCGGCTTGGGCACTGGCTCGATGGCATCACCGAACCGACCATCCGCCGGCATGCCGCCTATCAGGCCGTCGCGGTGCCGCATCAGCGTTGCCACGAGGCAGCGCGGGCCGCCCTCGACACCCATGCTGAAGGAAACGCAGCCCAGGCCGCGCAACAACTGAGCGCCCTGGAGGAAGCGAGCGAAGAGCTCATGCATGCGCTCGATGCCTTCGCCAAGGCCTTCGATACGGAGTTGCGCGCTCTCGACCGGCGCACGGACGCGGCCTGACGCCCGCCCTCCCCGTCACACCCCTGAGACGAAACGGTTCAACGCCGCGCAACCCGCGCGGCGTTTTTTCTTGCCTTATGCGTTCACATTCGAAATCATCTATGTGACTTTCGAGCCGACACGCAAAAGCTGCAAGGCTCGCTCAAGGGGAGGAAGAAACATGAAACGATCCGTAGTCCTGGCCGGCGCCGCCCTGCTGGCGCTGCTGTCGACCCCCGGCTATGCCGCCGACGGTCTTCAGATCAGCCCGAAGGTCACCTCCGTCACCATCGAGACCGACGAGGGACCGGTCGAGATCACCCGCCAGAAGAACGACATGCAGCTGATCGGCGGCGTCCTGCAGCCGATGGTTCCGGTTGCCGGCGTCCATCCGGTCGGCGAGCTGGAAGTGCTGGAAGCATTGCAGGATGACGGTGCCGCGGTCGTCGACATGCGGACGATGGAATGGCGGGTGAAGTCGACCATTCCCGGCTCCATTCACATTCCCTATACCGAGGTGGCGATGCGCCTCGATGAGTTGGGCTGCAGCGGCGCACAAGGGGCGTGGGACTGCGCCAAGGCGATCAAGGTGTTTGCCTTCTGCAACGGCCCGGCCTGCGCCCAGAGCCCGATGGCCATCGCCGCCATGGTCCGCGAGGGCTTCCCGGCCGACAAGATCTACTACTATCGCGGCGGCATGCAGGACTGGCAAGTGCTGGGTCTGACCACCGCCGAGGACATGTTCTAGAAAACCGGAAGCTTCCAGCCTCTCCGGCAAAGGCGGGTCATGGACAAATGTCCGCGACCCGCCAACGTCTCAATGGGAATGCCCATGCCCGGCTTCGAAGGACAGCGTCGCGAAATGCTGGATGCGATCAGCATCCGGATCGTTCTCCAGCGGCACCTCATGCGCCACGGCAATGACATTCAGCCCATTGTTGCGGACCGTGATCTCGACCTCACCTGAAGGGTCGGTCGCATCCAGCTTTGTCTCCGACATGTTGACGTAGTCGGCAATGAGCCTTGCCCCTGCCAGCGGTTTCCCCTTGTAGAGAACGCGCAGCCGCAACGGCTTGCCGGCGCTCAATTCGGTCGGATTGCCCAGCGGCACGATCTGCAGATCCTGTTCGGGCAGCTTCGGCATCTCACCATGCAGGTGCCGGATCGCCAGGGTGTGCTTGAAATAGCGGCCTGCCTGACGGGCGCCCTCCACTTCGCTTTTCGGCCGGTTCACCCATTTGCCGTCGCTGCCCTCGGTGTAGAAGCCGTTGTCGAAGTCGACCAGGACCACCGCCGCCTCGCTTTCCGGGGCCAGCAGCACATGGCTTTCCTGCTTCACAACCTGCACCGGCACCGGCTTACCGGTCTCATCCAAGGCCTTCGCCGTCGCGACCTTGGCGGGATCATAAGGGTCATCGGAAGCGCCGTGGCCATAAACAAGGCCAAGCTCGCCCCACCGCTCGGCAACCCAGACCCCATGGGCATTCGCCACCTGAACCGCCCCGAAAACCACCAGCGCGGCAACCGCCGCCATCGAAACTCTCATCTGAACCTCGCGAATCGTAATGTTATTACATTTCGACTCTTATGATCTGAACCCCGCCGTGTCAACGCGGACGGAGCGCCAGCCCCCACGGGTGCGGCGCGCGGCGCACGGCGCGCCTAAGGGGCACAAACAAAAACGCCCGCCGAAAGCGGCGGGCGTTCTTCTTTCAGGCAGAGACCGGTCGCGAAGACGCCGGTCAACCGGCGCCGAACGTGTCCTTGAACTGATCGCGCAGCACGTTCTTCTGGATCTTGCCCATGGTGTTGCGCGGCAGTTCGGGCAGCAGGTAGACCTGCTTCGGCTGCTTGAACTTCGCCAGCTTGTCGGCCAGCGGGGCGATGACCTTCTCCGGGGTCAGCGCCGCCCCCTTGTGCGCCGCGACCACGGCAACCACCCCTTCACCGAAGTCCGCGTGGGGCACGCCGATCACCGCGCTTTCGGCGACGCCATCGATCTCGTCGATCACTGCCTCGACCTCAGCCGGGTAGACATTGAAACCACCGCTGATGATCAGATCCTTGGCCCGGCCGACGATCGACACATAGCCGCGCTCGTCGATCCGCCCCATGTCGCCGGTGATGAAGAACCCGTCGGCACGGAATTCCGAGGCGGTCTTTTCCGGCATCCGCCAGTAGCCCTTGAAGACATTCGGACCGCGCACCTCGATGCCGCCGACCTCGCCATCGGGCAGAACCTTGCCGGTCTCCGGATCGGCGATGCGCAGTTCCACCCCCGGCAACGGCAGGCCGACAGTGCCCGGACGCCGGTCGCCATCGTAGGGGTTGGAGGTGTTCATGTTGGTTTCGGTCATGCCGTAGCGTTCCAGGATCGCATGACCGGTGCGGGCACTGAATGCCTTGTGCACTTCCGCCGACAACGGCGCGGAACCGGAGACGAACAGACGCATGTGCTGAGCCAGGTCCCGGGTGAAGGCATCAGACCCCAGAAGCCGGGCATAGAAGGTCGGCACGCCCATCATGGTGGTGGCCCGGGGCATCAGTCGCAGGACCTCCGCCAGATCGAACTTCGGCAAGAACAGCATCGACCCGCCGGCCAGCAGGGTCACATTGCTGGCAACGAACAGCCCGTGGGTGTGGAAGATCGGCAGGGCGTGCAGCAGCACATCCTTATCGGTGAAGCGCCAGTAGTCGACCAGCATCCGCGCGTTGGAGGCCAGGTTCTCATGGCTGAGCATGGCGCCCTTCGACCGACCGGTGGTGCCGGAGGTGTAGAGGATCGCCGCCAGATCATCCGGCCCGCGCGGCACATCGGCGAAGTCGCCGGCGGCCTCATCGGCCAGGGTCGCCAGCGAGCCCTTGCCATTCCCGTCAAGGGTTTCCAGCCGGCAACCGACCTTGCCGGCAATGGGCGTGAGCGCTTCGGTTCGCGCGGGATCGCACACCAGAAGTGCCGGCTCGGCATCGCCGACGAAATAGGCGACCTCCGCCGGGGTATAGGCGGTGTTCAGCGGCAGGAACACCGCACCGGCCCGCACGGTGCCAAGATAGAGCATCAGGGCCTCGGCGGATTTGTCCACCTGCACGGCCACCCGGTCGCCGGGGACCACACCGAGCGCCGTCAGCGCATTGGCATAGGCACCAGAGCGCTCCAACATGTCCGCATAGCTGGTGATCTCGCCGGACGGGGCCTGCAGGAACGGCGCAGCAGGATCGCGCACCGCCTCACGAATTTCGGAAAAGAGATGATTTTTCTGCGTCATGCGACCGGATCCGGAGCCTTCTTCTTTTCAGGGACAGCCTTGAGCAAACGGGAGACCGCGCTTGCCGCCGCCACCGATCCGGTCGCGGCAAAGGCTTCGTGGTTCTTCTCGATATGCCCAAGGTCATAGAGATAATTGACCATCATCCCACAGGACTGGCGCTGGCCATTGCGGGAGGGATCGGCGTCCCAGTTGATCCGCTCCAGCCGGGCGCCATTGCCCAGGTGAAAGCGGGCAACCGGGTCAAGCGGACGAATACCGCTTTTCTTTTCACGCACCAGGTAATGCGCGCAAAGGGCCCGTAGCGGCTCGCACAGCCCTTCTTCCGGCGCCGTGCCACCGGCTTCCTTCAGCGCCTCGATCTGGGCCGGCGACAAGACCGCACAGGCGACACTTTCCGGATCGGCAAGCGCCCCGGACAGCCAGGCGCGGAATCCGGGTACCGGCGACAGGGTGACGAAGGTCTTCAGGTTCGGCAGGTCGCGGCGCAGTTCCTCCACCACCTGCTTGATCAAGAAGTTGCCGAAGGAAATGCCGCGCAAGCCCTCCTGGCAGTTGGAAATCGAGTAGAACACGGCGGTGGTGGCCTCACCGGCGGACACCTCGGCCCGCTCCTCGGCCAGGATCGGCGGGATCGCCTCGGGGATTGCCCGGGTCAGCGCCACTTCCACGAAGATCAGCGGATCATCGACCAGTGCCGGATGAAAGAAGGCATAGATCCGCCGGTCGGGCAGATCGATCCGCCGGCGCAGGTCCTCCCAATCACTGATCTCATGTACCGCCTCATAGCGGATGATCCGCTCCAGGATCGCCGCCGGGGTCGACCAGTCCATGCGCTGCATGACGAGGAAGCCACGGTTGAACCAGGAGGAGAACAGATGCTCGAAGTCCCGGTCCACGTCCTTCAGGGATGGATCGGCCCGCATGGCCGCAAGCAGGTCCGTGCGCATGCGCACCAGCGCCGAGGTTCCGCCCGGAGCAAGGTTCAGCCGACGGATCAACTCCTGGCGGCGCGGCTCGGACAGGGCATGCAAGCGGCGCAGCAAGGCCTCTTCACCCGGCGTCTTCAGCACCGCCGCCGCCACTTCGGCCACCCCATCGACATCCGGCCCGAACCGGGTCTTCAGGTCGTGGAAGAATGCGTAGCGCTCCGCGTCCGACAGGCCCGCGTAGCTGGTCAGCACATCGCGGGCCAGCGCCACCCCGGAGGCCTCGCCGCGCTGCGACAGCAGCGCTTCGCACAGGTCGCCGAGCCCCTTCCCGCTCGGCACCCGTTCCCGGCGAAGATCCAGCAGGTTGCGGCCCTGCTCGGCGATGGAGGACAAGAGGTCGTTGAAGAAGCTGGTACTGCTCATAAGGCGGTTCCCATCACGAGATTGGGCAGCCACAGGGCGATCCCCGGCATCAGACACAACAGCACGATTGCGGCGACCATGCAGCCGACATAGGGCAAGGAGCCCCGCAATATCTCCCCCAAAGTGATGTTCGGTGCAATGCCGTTGATCACGTAAAGGTTGAGCCCGACAGGCGGCGTGATCAACCCGATTTCCATATTGATGGTCAGCACCACCGCGAACCAGTAGGGATCGAAGCCGGCCTGGATGATGATCGGCAGCAGGATCGGCGCGGTCATCAGGATCACCGCCACCGGCGGCAGGAAGAAGCCGGCGAACAGCAGGAACACGTTGATGATCGCCATCAGAACCCAGGCGTTCACGTCAAGGGCGGCGATCCATTCGGCGATGGTCTGGGTGATGAACAGCGACGACAGGGCGAAGGAGAACAGCTCCGACGCGCCGATGATCATCATGATCATCACGCTTTCCTTCAGCGTGTCGCGGAACAGCGAATTGTAAAGCGACAAGCGCCACAGGCGATAGATCACGGCGACGAAGATCAGGCAGAACAGCGCGCCGACGCCCGCTGCCTCGGACGGGGTCGCGATGCCGCCATAGAGCACGAACAGGATCGCCGCGATGATGCCAAGGAACGGCAGCACCCGCGGCAGGGCGGCGAAGCGCTCGCGGAAGGTGAACCGCCGGCCCAGTGCATCAAGGCCGATGCCGCGCCGGCGGCAATCGAAGATGGTCCAGGCCATGAACAGCGCGGTCAGCAACGCGCCCGGCAGCAGACCAGCGAGAAACAGGCGGCCAATGGAGGTTTCCGTGGCGATGCCATAGACGATCATGGTGATCGACGGCGGAATGAGAATGCCCAGCGTCCCGCCGGCGGCGATCGAACCGGCGGCAATCTCGTTGGGATAGCCGCGCTTGGTCATCTCCGGGATGCCCATCTTGCCGATCGCGGCACAGGTGGCGGGCGAGGATCCGGACAAGGCGGCGAAGATCGAGCAGGCGCCGAGATTGGACAGCACCAGCCCGCCGGGCACCCGGTTGAGCCAGCGGTCAAGCGCCTCGTAGAGGTCCTTGCCGGCCGGCGAGGAGGCCACCGCAGCCCCCATCAGGATGAACATCGGGATGGACACCAGCCCGAAGGAGGCCAGCCCGCCGAAGAAGGTTTCGCCGAGGATCGACAGGCTGCCCCAGCCATCGGCGAGGATCAGCGCGGCGATGGAGACAAAGCCCAGCGCGAAGGCGATCGGGGTTCCGATCCCCAGAAGGAACAGGAGCGCGACGAGAACACCGGCCCCCCACAGCATCGGCGTCATCGCGCGCCTCCATAAAGCTTCATGATTTCGGCGATATACTGAAGGACCAGCAGGCCGACGCCCAAGGGCAGCGGCAGCACCGGGATCCAAAGCGGGATCGCCCAGACCGTGTCCGTCCGCCAGCCGCCGACCAGCGCCTCGTGAAAGAAGGTCCAGCCGGACCAGCCGAGAAGTGCGCAAAAGGCGATGCTGACGAGCGCCGACAGCAGTTGCATCAGCCGGCGCAGGGGCGGCTTTGCCTGCAGTTGCAAAAGATCGACATTCACATGCCCCTTTTCCAGCAGCACATAGGGCGAGCCGAGGAAGGTGGCGGCGACCAGCGCATAGATCACGTATTCGGTCTGCCAGATGGTGGATTCATTCAGGAAGTAGCGCAGCACCACCATCTGCGTGACCACCAGCGCCGCCGAGGCGGTCAAGAGCATGGCCAGAACCCCGAACACCCGCGACAGCGCCGAGATGGCGGAAATGTAAAGTTGCATGACGGAAGTCTTCTGATGCGACCGGACGACGAATGCCGGTTCGGTGTCGATCCGCCGCGCGGGGCCGGTGGTTGTCCGGCCAGCCGACGCGGCGTTCGGACCCGCAAGGGAGGGGGCGCCGGATGCTCCGACGGCCCTCCCCGCTGGGCGCGGCTTATTCGACGGCGAGCGCCTTGGCGATCAGCTCGTCACCGCCCGGAACCTTCTCGGAAAACTCCTTGTAGGAGGTCTTCTTGGCGATCTCCAGCCAGGCGGCATAGTCGTCGGCAGACATCTCCACCACCTCGACGCCCGCGTCCTTGTAGGCCTTGATCAGCTTGCCATCGAGCCCCTTGGCCTCTTCCAGGAAGTAGGCTTCCGCCACCTTGCCGGCAGCCATCAGCGCCTTCTGCTGGGCCTCGTCGAGCCGGTCCCAGCTGCGCTTGGACATCAGGATCGGCTCATACATGAACCACAGCGCATTGGCGCCCGGCGCGGTCAGGCACACCACCTGCTCGTAAAGGCGGTAGGAGACGAAGGAGCCGGAGGAGGTGTTGGCCGCGTCGAGAACGCCGGTCTGGAGCCCGGTGTAGATCTCCGAAGAGGGCATGGAGGCAATCGACGCCCCTGCCCCGACCAGCATCTGCTCAAACGCCGGACCAGCGGCGCGGGTCACCTGCCCCTTCATCGTCTCCGGCGAGGTGATGCACTCTTTCTTGGAGGCAAAGCCGCCGGCAAGCCAGGCATCGGCCAAAACGACGACGCCCGCATCGTTGACGATCTTCTTGATGTCATCCATGAACGGCGAGGCATTGAGGCGCGCGGCCCGGTCATGGTTGCGCACCAGACCAGGCATCAGGGTCGCGGAAAACTGCGGGTGACGGCCCGAGGCGTAGTCGAGCGGGAACGCGGCAATATCGAGCTGCCCCTTGGTCATCGCCCCCCACTGCTCACGCGCCTTGAACAGGGACTGGCCGGGATAGACCTTGATCTCAAGGCCGACATTCGCCTTCGCCACTTCGCGGGCAAGGATCTGCACCATCTCGTCGCGCACATCGCCCTTGCCGCCCGGCCATTGGTGCGACGCCTTCAACACCTTGTCCGCCGCCTGCGCCGCCGGAATGGCAAGCGCCAGCGCAGTGGTCAGCCCGAGGGCCGCCTTCGCCAGTTTCTGCAACATGTTGTTCCTCCCATCACCGTCCGACGGCCTTGCCGACGCCCGGCGTTTCTTTTGAAAATCCATTCCGTGGCTTGCGCCCAATGGCGGATCGCCACCAATCCCTGGCCGGTTCCTCCCGCCCGGACTGTAAGGCAATCACGCCCCACGCATTCAAGTCAACGGTTTTTGTATACAAGATGGAAGAATGTGCATATTCTGATCCTATGAGCACAGAGACCGCCCCCCATGCCCCCACCGCGACCCGTACCGCCAAGGCGCTGCGTGAAGTTCTGGAAGAGGACATTGCCGGCGGCGTCTACCCGCCGGGCACCCGGCTTGACGAAGCTTCGCTGGCGCGGCGTTTCGCCGTGTCGCGCACGCCGATCCGCGAGGCGCTGATCGAGCTTGCGGCCTCCGGGCTGATCGAGATTCGCCCCCGGCGCGGCGCCTTCGTGCGCGAAATCGGCATTCGCCGGCTGATCGAGATGTTCGAGGTGATGGCGGAGCTGGAGGCCATGTGCGGCCGTCTCGCCGCCCGGCGCATGACGGCCGACGAGCACACCCGGCTTGTCGCTGCCCATGAAGCCTGCGCCCGAGCCACCGAAAGCGGCGACCCCAGTGCCTATTTCGAGGCGAACGGCCAGTTTCACGAAGCGATCTACAGCGGCAGCGGCAACGAGTTTCTCGCCGAACAGGCACGAGTGCTGCAAAGCCGGCT
Organism: Stappia indica; assembly: GCF_020177335.1. GTDB lineage: Bacteria > Pseudomonadota > Alphaproteobacteria > Rhizobiales > Stappiaceae > Stappia > Stappia indica_B. The sequence goes on from NZ_JAIVMG010000005.1 coordinate 120,162, forward strand.
GAAGCCCTATCGCCGGCTGCAACTGCATGTGCGCAACCGGGTGGGCACTTCATTTCAGGAGCATGAGGCGATCGTCGCGGCCATTCTCGACGGCGACGACGCGCGTGCGGAAGAGGCGCTGCGCGCCCATATCCTGATCCAGGGCGAGCGCTTCAACGACTTCGTCGCCTCGCTGCGCCCCCGGGGCGGCGCGGGCTAGGGTCCGCCCCCAAGCCGCGCCGTTTCCGTTTCAGCCCACTGCCATCAACTGGTCGAGTGGGCCTTGTCGAGCACCACCACCTTGGTGTGCAGCGGCACCCGGTTGAACAGGTCGATGATGTCCTGATGCCACATGCGGATGCAGCCGCTGGACACGCTGCGGCCAATGCTGTCCGGCTTCTTGGTGCCATGGATGCGATAGAGCGTGTCGACACTGCCCTGCCACAGGTCCATTGCCCGGGCGCCGAGCGGGTTCTTCGGGCCGCGCGGGTAGCCGTCCTTCCAGTATTTCTCCAGAGCCGGATTGCGGGCGATCATTTCCCGTGGAGGGCGCCAGATCGGCCACACGCGCTTCACCCGCACCTTGGCATCGCCGTTCCAGGCATAGCCGGCCCGGCCAACGCCGATGCCGTAGCGCAGAGCCTTGCCGCCGCCGAGCGTCCAGTACAGAAACTTGCCGTAAGGGTCGACGATGATCGTCCCGGCCCGCTCGCTGGTGTCGTAGTCCACCACCTGCCGCCAGTACTTGCGGTCATACTTCTTGTAGTTCAGCGCCGGGACCTTGAAGTCGTAATCGGTCGTCGCCGCATAGGCCGCCGCGTAATCGAACCCTTCCCCCGGCAGCGCAGGCTGATTGTGCAGCCCAACGACCGCGCTCGTCGCAACGCCCGAGGTCTGACACGCGGCCAGCACCAAGGGGGCCCCAAGAACGAGGCTGCGCCGCGTCAACGCGCCACTGGCGTCAAGGCGCCGTTTCATTTCCATGGATCACTCCCGAATACCCGATGTCCGGATCGTCCGTGTTGTAGCCGATCCCGCGACAAAGCGCGAGCGTGCATTCATGCGTCAACGACCCTGCCGTGCATCGGCTCCAGCGCGGCCGCCGCGATCAGGTCGCGCGTATAGGGATCGCGCGGCGCCTCGAAGATCGCCGCCGTCGGTCCGGCCTCCACCACCTTGCCGGTTTTCATCACCACCACCGTATCGGCCAGCGCCCGCACCACCGCCAAATCGTGACTGATGAAAACGTAGGTGAGCCGGTGTTCGGCCTGAAGTCCGCGCAACAGCTCGACGATCTGCTTCTGCACGGTGCGGTCGAGCGCCGAGGTCGGTTCGTCCAGCACCACCAGCCTTGGTTTCAGCACCATGGTGCGGGCAATGGCGATGCGCTGGCGCTGTCCGCCGGAAAACTCATGCGGGTAGCGGTTGCGCATCGCCGGGTCGAGCGAGACCTCTTCCAGCACCTGACAGGCCCGGCGATCGCGCTCGCCCGCCGACAGGCCCGGCTCATGCACCAGCAGCCCTTCGGTGACCACTTGGCCGACGGTCATGCGCGGGCTGAGCGAGCCGAACGGATCCTGAAACACAAGCTGCATCTGGCGGCGCAGCGGGCGCATCACCTGCTTGCCGGCGTTGGAGATGTCCTTGCCATCGAAATGCACCCGTCCGGAATGGGGCAGCAATTGCAGAAGCGCCCGCCCCAAGGTCGATTTCCCGGACCCGCTTTCGCCGACGATGCCAAGGGTCTGCCCCTCGCGCACCACCAGCGATACATCCTCCACCGCGTGAAACAAGGCCGGCGGTTTCATGAAGCCTCGCGGAATGGCAAAGGACACCCCGACCTTCTGACCGTCGATGACAATCGGCTTGTCCTCACCGACCGGCGGCTTCTCGCCCTCCGGCTCCGCATCCAGAAGCATCCGGGTATAGGGATGGGCCGGGCGGTCGAAGATCTTCGCCGTCTGCCCGGTTTCCACCACCTCCCCGTCCTTCATCACCACCACCCGGTCGGCGATGCGCCGGACGATGCCCAAATCATGGGTGATGAAGACCACGGCAATGCCGATGCGCTTCTGCAAATCGGCGAGCAGGTCCAGGATCTGCGCCTGGGTGGTCACGTCGAGCGCCGTCGTCGGCTCATCGGCGATCAGAACATCCGGGTCATTGGCCAGCGCCATGGCGATCATCACCCGCTGGCGCTGACCGCCGGACAGCTCATACGGATAGGCTTTGATCTTGTCTTCCGGCGCGGGAATGCCGACGAGCTTGAGCAGGTCCAGCGCCCGGGCGGCGGCCGCCTTGCGGCCCAGCCCGCCATGCTCGATCATCGGTTCGCACAACTGCCGCTCGATGGTGTAGAGCGGGTCGAGCGAGGTCATCGGCTCCTGGAAGATCATGGTGATGCGGGCGCCGCGCACCTTGTTGAGGCGCTTCAGCGGCAGGCCGAGGATGTCCTCCCCCCGGTAGAGCACCCGCCCCTCGGCCCGGCCGTTGTCGCTGAGCAGCCCCATCGCCGCCATCATGGTCTGGCTCTTGCCGGACCCGCTCTCGCCGACGATGGCGACCGTTTCGCCCTTGCTCACACTGATATCGACGCCGCGCACCGCCGCCACCGGACCATCGTTGGTCTGGAAGGTGACGCGCAGATCCTGAATGTCGAGAACGGTTTCCGCCGCTACCGCGTCCGTCATTGCCGTCATCTTTATCGGTCCTTCGGGTCGAGCGCATCGCGCAGGCCATCGCCGATGAAATTGAGGGCGAACAGCGTCGAGGTAAGGAACAGCGCCGGGAACAGCAGCATGGTCGGGTTGCCCTCGATGTCCCGCGCGCCTTCCGCGATGAGAACGCCCCAACTGGTCATCGGCTCCTGCACGCCAAGACCGAGGAACGACAGGAAGCTTTCCAGCAGGATCACCTTCGGCACCAGGAGCGTCATGTAGATCACCACCGGCCCGGTCAGGTTGGGGATGATGTGCCGGCGCAGGATGCCGATATTCTCCACCCCGAGCGCTTCGGCCGCCTGCACGAACTCCTGGCGTTTCAGGGTCAGGGTCTGGCCCCGGACGATCCGCGCCATGTCGAGCCATTCGACCGCGCCGACGGCAATGAACATCAGCACGAAATTGCGCCCGAAGAACACCACCAGCAGGATCACGAAGAAGATGAAGGGCAGCGAGTACAACACATCGACGATGCGCATCATCAACAGGTCCGCGCGTCCGCCGAGATAGCCGGACAGCGAGCCATAGGTGACGCCGATGACAATCGCCACCACCGTCGCCAAAAGGCCGATGGTCATGGAGATCCGCCCGGCGATCAGCGTGCGCGTCAGCAGGTCGCGGCCGGTCGCATCGGTGCCAAACAGGAAGGTGAGCTGCGCGATATCGGCGACGATCACCGCAGAGCGGCCATCGGCGGAAAGGTTCTCCAGCCGGCCGCCGGAGAAGATATCTCCCCGGTCGATGTAGCGCACGACGCGCTGGTCGAGTTCGCCTTCGGAGGAGACCGGAATGCGCACGATGCCGTCGCCGATGACGATATCCTCGCCGACCTCGACCCGGGCGCGGCGCAGCGCCCGCCGGGCTGCCGGCGCCACCGTCTCCGCTCGCGGATAGGGCGTCAGGCTCGGCCCCACCTTCACATAGGAGCGATACACCTGATCATAGCCATGACCGGTCAGCAGCGGCCCGATGATGCAGGCCAGCGCCATCGCCACGAGGAACCCCAGGCTGACGATTGCCGCCCTGTTGCGCTTCAGCCGGATCAGCGCGTCATCCCAGAGCGAACGCCCGCGAACCGGCGCGGCTGCGGTTGTGTCCATGGTCGCCATGTCGCTACCCCAGCCGCACGCGCGGGTCGATCAGCGCATAGAGCAGATCGACCACAAGGTTGAAGATGATGATGAAGATGGCGATGACGATCACCGTGCCCATCACCAGCGTGTAGTCGCGATTGAGCGCCGCCTGGACGAAATACCGGCCAATGCCAGGAATGCCGAAGATGGTCTCCACCACCACCGAGCCCGTCAGCAGCGCCGCCGCCGCCGGTCCGGAATAAGACACCACCGGCAGGATCGCCGAGCGCAGCGCATGCACGACAACGACGGTCCAGGGCTTCAGCCCATAGGCGCGCGCGGTGCGAATATGGTGCGAGCGCATCGCCTCGATCATCGCTCCGCGCGTCAGCCGGGTGACCACGGCGATCTGCGGCAAGGCCAGCGTCACCACCGGCAGGACCTTGTTGGCGAAGGCACCATCGCCCCAGCCGCCGGCCGGCAGCCACCCGAGCCAGACGCCGAAGACCAGCGACAGGAGCGGCGCGATGACGAAGGTGGGAATGGTGATGCCAAGGGTGGCGAGGCCGACAACGCCGTAATCCGCCGGCTGGTTCTGGCGCAAGGCGGCGGCAACGCCGAGCAGCGTGCCGAACACCAGCGCCAGCACCAGCGCCGAGGCGCCGATCTGCACCGAGACCGGCAGGCCCGAGGCGAACAGTTCGGACACCGAGAAGTCGCGATAGACGAAACTCGGGCCGAAGTCGCCGCGCATCAGATTGCCGAGATAATAGAGGTACTGTTCCCAGAGCGGCTTATCGAGATGATAGATCTTGTTCAGGTTCTCCATCACCTTGGCTTCGAGCGGCCGTTCCAGATTGAACGGTCCGCCCGGCGCGACGCGGATCAGGAAGAACGCCCCGGTGACAATGAAGAACAGGGTCGGGATCGCCGTGAACAGCCGGCGCAGCACGTAGCCGAGCATCAGATGCAGGCTCCAGGTTTGTCAGACAACGGGCGTCCACCGGTGGATGTCACGCCGGCGGAGCGACAGACGAGGCGGCGGGGCGGTCCGCGAAAGCCGGAACCTCCCCGCCGCCGGCCCGTCAGTTGCCGATCGACAGCAGCCGCGTCGGATGCACATTCATGAGATTGTCCTCCCAGCCGGACAGCTTGGGCGATACCAGGCTGTGCGAGGAGTAGTAGAGGATCGGCAGGAATGGCAGATCCCGAAGGAACATGGTCTCCGCCTGGCGCAGGATCTCCGCCCGTTTTTCCAGATCCGTCTCGGCGACGGCCTTGTCCATCAGCGCGTCATACTCGGGGTTGGCGTAATTCGCGTAGTTGAAGCCGACGTTGTCCGATTCCACCAGGAACAGGAAGTTCTGCGGGTCGGAATAGTCACCGATCCAGCCGGCACGGGCGATGTCGAAATCGCCCTTTTCACGCAGGTGGGCATAGTGACTGGCAAGGTCACGGTTGACCATCGAGGTCTCCACGCCAATGGTCTTCCACATGTCGGCAATGGCGATTGCCGTATTCTTGTGGTTCTCCGAGGTGTTGTACATGATCTCCAGCTTCAGGGGCTTGTCCGGACCGAAACCGGCCTCGCCGAGAAGCTTCAACGCCTCGTCCTCGCGGTCGAGCATCGCCTTGCCCTTGTAATCCGCCTCGACAGCCTCGCCGTAGTTGTTGATCCCCGGTGGCACCAGCGAATAGGCCGGCACCATGGTTCCGCCCCAGATGTCCTCGCCGATATATTCCCGGTCGACCACCAGGGACAGGGCGCGGCGCACCCGCGCATCATCAAGCGGCGGTTTTTTCATGTTGAACGCGTAATAATACGTTCCGAGATAAGGTGGTGTGTGCACCTGATCGCCAAACTTGGTGCGCAAGGCGGCGATCTGATCGGTCGGCAGGTCCGAGCAGGAATGAATTTCCCCGGCCTCGAAGCGGCGCACGCATGAAGCGCGATCCTCGATCGGATAGAAGATCACCTTGTCGATGGTGACGCTGTCGGCGCCGTGATAATTCGCGTTCTTCACCGCGACCAGCTTGTCGTTCGGCGTGAACTCGGTGAGCGTGTAGGCCCCGTTGGTGACAATGTTCTCCGGCTTGACGAAATCCGTTCCATGAGCTTCGACGCTGCCCGGATGCACCGGAAGGCTGGACTGATGGGTCAGGAGCTCCAGGAAATACGGGGTCGGTTGTTCCAGGGTAATTTCCAAGGTCTTGTCATCAAGAGCGACAGCCCCGAGCGTCTCCGGCTTCGCTTCGCCCTTGTTGATCGTCTCCGCATTCTTCACCGGATAGAACATGTTGGCGTATTTGGCACCGGTTTCCGGCATCATGAGGCGGCGCAGGGAATAGACGAAATCACCAGCGGTCACCGGCTCGCCGTTCGACCATTTCGCATCGCGCAGCTTGAAGGTATAGACCAACCCGTCATCCGACACCTCCACGCTTTCGGCCACGCCCGGCACCACCTTCGCCCTGGCATCGTGGAGCATCAGCCCCTCGTAGAGATCGCGCAGGATATGCCCCTCCGCGACGGTCGAGGTCTTGTGCTGGTCAAGGGTTTCCGGATTGCCGTCATTGCCCCGGTGATACACCACCTCGGCGGCGGCGGTCAGCGAAGTTGCGGTCAGCAACGCCCCGGCCAGCAGTGTGGCGCAGAACGCCGAACGGACAGTCTTGGTCATTGTTCTCTCCCTGGTATTTGCAATTCATGTGCCCGAAATCCGCAGACCCGCCCGTTTGCCGGTCGGCATCGACCGTGGCGCGCGCCCCACCTCTCCTCCAGGCTCGGGCAGCACACACCAGCGGTGGCATTTTTCAAACATTCCACCCTTGCCCCAGGAAGACAATAGCCCCGCCGCTCTCGATCCGGTAAACCACGTTGAAAACATATGATTTTCCGAAACTTCGAGGACTCCGGAAAATCATTCCTCTCTCAAGGATTCCGGCCGCATAATCTTCCCATTCGAAGGAGGCAGCTTCCCTCCGCGTCCCCGCACGTCCAACCGCGACTTTTCTGCGTCTGTCATGGGCGAGGCGGACACGCCCCTTGATTTGCAGGCGACAATGCGTGATGCCTTTGCCTGACCAATTCAGCGGATCCGCCGCAAGACAGAAGACGGACGCCATGCAGGATGTTGCGCCGCAGCTTCGCGGCAACCTCAAATCCGCCGTAGCGGAAACCATCGCACTGCGGATTCTCGACGGAACCTATCCGCCGGGCACCACGCTCCCCACCGAAGTGGACCTGCTCGCCGACCTTGGCGTCAGCCGCACCTGCCTGCGCGAAGCCTTGCAGACACTGGTCGGCAAGGGGCTGATCACCTCCCGGCCAAAGCATGGCACCAGTGTGCGCCCGGCGGTCGACTGGAACTACCTCGATGATCAGATGCTGCACTGGCGCCGCAAGGTGGTACCGCAGCATCAGATCCTGGACGAGCTTCTCAGCATCCGCGACCTGGTCGAACCGGAGGCCGCCGCCCTTTCGGCGGAGCACGCCAGCCCGCAGGACCTCGCCGATCTGCGCGAGGCCCTGGAGACCATGAGTTCGGCCGATGGTGGCCGCACCCAGGCGACACTCGATGCCGATGTGCGATTTCACCGGCTGCTGCTGGCCGCCAGCGGCAATGCGCTGATGTCCGGCCTCGGTGCCTGCATCGAGAATGCCTTGCGTGCCTCGATCGTCGTCACCTCCGATCCGCGCATCACCGACCCGATCGCTCTCGATCAGCATCGGCTGGTGCTGGAGGCGGTAGAGGCTGGCGACGCGGACCGCGCGCGCGCGGAAATGCGCAAGCTGATCGACATGACCCGCGTACTGCTGGAACGCGCCCGCACACTCACCTGACGCTCTGCGTCCGTTTCATCCACCGCATGCCGGAGCCGGTTCCCGCTTCGGCCATCTCTCAGGGTTTCAATCGGCTCATTCATGGCGCCTCCCGTTCTGCATCTTCGCGACATCTCCCTCACCTTTGGCGGCACGCCGCTGCTCACCAGCGCAGAAATCCAGGTCGGTGAAGGCGACCGGATCGGCCTTGTCGGCCGCAATGGCTGCGGCAAGTCCACGCTCTTGAAAATCGCCGCCGGTCTGATCGAGGCTGATTCCGGCGAGCGCTTCGTCCAGCCGGGGCGGACCATCCGCTATCTGCCGCAGGAGCCGGATCTCAGCGGCCATGACAGCGTCCTCGACTATGCCAGCGGCGGGCTTGCCCCCGGCGATGATCCGTACCGGGCGCAATATCTTCTGGACGTCCTTGGACTGACGGGGGCGGAGGATCCGCGCACCCTGTCAGGCGGCGAGAAGCGCCGGGCGGCGCTCGCCCGCACCCTGGCGCCGGAGCCCGACATTCTGCTGCTCGACGAGCCGACCAACCACCTTGACCTGCCGGCCATCGAATGGCTGGAAGGCGAAATCGCCTCGATGCGCTCGGCGCTGGTGCTGATCAGCCATGATCGCCGGTTCCTCGCCGACCTGACCCGGGCCACGGCCTGGCTCGACCGGGGCACCTCGCGGCGGCTCGACAAGGGCTTTGCCCATTTCGAGGCCTGGCGCGACGAGGTGTTCGAGCAGGAAGAACGGGACCAGGCCAAGCTCGCGCAGAAGATCAAGCGCGAGGAACACTGGATGACCTATGGGGTCACCGCCCGGCGCAAGCGCAACATGCGCCGGGTGCGCGAACTGGCCGATCTCAGGAGCCAGAAAAAGGCCCATCGCGGACCGCAAGGCAGCGTAACGCTCACCGTCGGCGAGGCGGAAACCTCCGGCAAGCGGGTGATGGAAGCGCGCGGGATCAGCAAGGACTTCGGCACCGGACCGATCGTGCGCGACTTCTCCACCCGGATCCTGCGCGGCGACCGGGTCGGACTGGTCGGTCCGAATGGCGCGGGCAAGACGACATTGCTGAAACTCCTGACCGGCTCGCTCCAGCCCGACGAAGGCACGGTCATCCTCGGCACTGCCCTGGAAATGGTGACCATGGATCAGGCGCGGGAGTCGCTGAAGGATGACGACACCGTCGCCGGCGTGCTGACCGGCGGCGGCGGCGACATGGTCACCCTGCCCTCCGGCACCCGCCATGTGATGTCCTACATGAAGGACTTCCTGTTCGCCCCCGAACAGGCCCGCACTCCCGTCGCCGCCCTGTCCGGCGGCGAGCGCGGCCGGCTGATGCTGGCCCGGGCCCTGGCCCGCCCGTCGAACCTTCTCGTGCTCGACGAGCCGACCAACGATCTCGATCTGGAAACCCTCGACCTGCTGCAGGAGATGCTGGCGGATTACCCCGGCACCGTGCTTCTGGTCAGCCACGACCGTGACTTCCTCGACCGGGTGGCAACCTCGCTGATCTTTGCCGAGGGCGATGGCCGCTGGACCGAATATGCCGGCGGCTATTCCGACATGGTCGCCCAGCGCGGCGCCGGCGTCGCGGCCCGCAAGGCCGCCTCCTCCGCGCCGGCGAAGGCGGCCGCGAAACCACGCCCGCAAGAAGAAAAGCCGAAGAAGAAGGCCCGCCTCAGCTTCACCCAGCAGCATCAGTTGAAGACCCTGCCCGGCGAGATCGACGCGCTCACCAGCCGGATCGCCACCATGCAGGGCGAGCTTGAGGACGCGAATCTTTTTGCCCGCGACCCGAAGCGCTTCGACAAGCTGATGGCCGAGATTTCCAAGGCACAGGACAAGCTGGCGGAGGCGGAGGAAACCTGGCTGGAGCTGGAGATGCTCGCCGAGGGGGACGGCGACTGAGCACCACCGGCCCGGCCCGTCCGCGAAACAGAGCGTTATCAAGAGACGACCGGGCCGCCCACGGGCGGCCCGAAACACATCAGAAGGCGCTGTCTTGCAGCAGCACCTTGCCATCGGCCAGAAGGCGCAGCGGCGCCGAGCGCCCGTCCGCGCTGACGGCCACCACCAGCCGCAAGGTGCTGGTATCCAGCCGTTCGATCTCGCGGCCCCGCCCCTCCGGCACGAAGAACGCATCAAGCCCGTAGTCGATGAGAACGCGGCCTCCCGCCGCAATCCGCCGCACCGTGCCGCTCAGGGCGACGCGCCCGGCGGCGGGCGGCGCGTGGAGCAGGTCCACCGCCCGGAAAATGCCGTCCGCATCCGGCTCCACCACGGTCCAGACCCGGTCGCCGGCCTGAAGGTTCTCGGGGCGCCCGACCTCGGAGACATCCACCTCGCCGATGGCCGGATTGAGGATCACATAGTCGCCGCGCAACAGATCGCGCGGATCGACCGGCCGCAGGGCCAGTGTCACCTCCACACCGGAATAATGCACCGACAGCCGGTCGGCGAGCGGCAGGGCGACCAGCAGGAGTTGGATCAGCGCGGCAAGCCCCCAGCGAAGCCAGGAAGAGCGCAAGGCGGTGCTCATGTCCGCTCCTCCGCCGTGGTCGCCGCCCGGCGACGCATCATCATCCGCGCGCTGACAAAGGCCACCGCAACCATCACCAGACCGGCAACCAGGAAGAACGCCGACTGCCCCAGGAGCGAGCCGATGGTCTCGTGCAACAGCAAAAGCAGCAAAATGGCGAGCCAGAGATTGCCCGCCACGGTCCAGGCCCCGACCGAAAGATAAACGCCAAGAGCGCTGACGGCGATCAGCGCCGCGCAGGCAATGGCGGCATGGAGCACCGTGGCATAGGGCAGCACCAGAAACAGCAGCGGCCCGGCAAGGTTCAAAAGGGCGACGATGCAGACCGCCCGCCGCGCCTTCTTGTCGGCGCCACCGGCCAGCATCAGGCCGCAGCCGATGAGGGCCGCCGCCAGCATGACCAGCACCGGCAGCAGATCGAAGATCACCGCAGCATCGAGCGCCAGCGGATCGCTCCGGCCGTCGAACAGCACGGCGGAGATGGTCAGAATGCTGGAAATCGACAAGAGCATGATGCCGCTGTTTTGCACCAACCCGGCGAACAACGGCAGGCCGGCCAGCATGGGATGCGAGCGCCCCAGCACCCGCCCGCCGCGCAGCAGCGTGCCCCAGACGGCAAGCGCGGCGGCAACGGCGGCGATGGCCAGCAGATATGGCCCCTCGTCATGGATCGCCGGAATCCACCAGGCCGCAACCCAGCCATAGACCGCCACCCCTTGCACCAGAACCGCCACGCGGCCGGCGAAGGAAGAAAAGCGCAGGACATGCAGAAGGCAGGCGACAAACAGTGCCGCCGAGGTCCAGAAGATCGACATGAGCTCCGTCGCCGGATCTTCCCACCAGGGAATGGCTGCAAGCGCGGCGATGGCGGCAATCACCAGCGCACCGCGCGACCGGGTCAGCCAGGCGGCAGCGAGCGCCCCCAGCGACACCAGCAGGGCGCCGCCTTCCCAATCGGCGGGCAGGTGATAGATCTGCCCGACCAGCGCGATGCCGGATATGAAGACGAGCGTTGCGAACATGGTGGCCATATCCGCCGCCCATTTGCGCCCCCGGCCCGCCAGCACAGCGGCGAGGCCATGCGCACCGGCAATCGCGGCGAAAATGCCGATCAGTTTCGCCACACGGGGGATGCCGTCCCAGTTGGCAGCCACGAAGGCGGCAATCGACAGGGCCAGGAAGATGACGCCGATTGCGCCAAGCAGCATCGGCACCCGCAGTCCGGCGGGCGCGCGTCCGGCGACGTCGGCCCGTAGCAGCCCCGCCGTCTCGGAGCTGATCAGCCCCTCGCCGGTCCAGCGCGCCAGATCCGCCTCGATCCTCTTCCGGTATCTCGTTTCAAACATGTTTCCTGCCTGCCGGCGTTGGGGCCACACCGCTCTGCTTCGACATTTCGGAACCCGTGCGAAGGATCAGCGAAGCCACTGCAAAGCGTACCAGATACACGCCGCCAGCGCCCCGGTCGAGGGAACCGTCACCACCCAGGCGGTGACGATCGTCAGCACATGGGCGCGGCGCACCAGCTTGCGGCGGCGCAGATCCGCCGGCTCCGCCTCCCTGAGCACACCGCGCTCATCGAAGGGCGAGCGGCGCCGCACCGCCTTCTGCAACCGGTCCCGGTTCATGAACCATTCGCGGTAGAAACCAACGCCGAACACCGCTCCGACCGCGATATGGGTGGAGGACACCGGCAGACCAAGCCCGCTCGCCATCAGCACCGTGATCCCGGTGGCCAGCGCCACGCAAAACGCCCGGATCGGATTGAGCCGGGTAATCCGCTCGCCGACCATGCGCACAAGGCGCGGCCCGAACAGCAGGAGACCGAAGGAAATGCCCGCCGCTCCGACGAGCAACACCGAAAACATAAGGCCGGAGCCGGACAGGCCGGGCCCCGCCCCCGCCAGACCGTTTGTCCCGCCGAGTGCGCCGACGATGGCCGCGACCGGGCCGACCGCATTGGCCACATCATTGGCGCCATGGGCAAAGGAGAGGATCGCCGCCGCCAGGATCAGCGGCCAACGAAAGAGATAGCGCAGTGACTGATTGCGATTGTCCAAACCTTCCGCAGCGCGCGCCACCATCGGTGCGGTCAGGGTCGCCGTCAGACCAGTCGCTGCAAGCCCGGTTGCCACGACCGCCGGTAGCGGAATGCTCGCCCCCGGCATGCCAATGGCCAGCAGATAGACCGCGAACACCCCGACCATGACGCCAAACAGCACCGGCACCCAGCATTTCGCGGCGGCGATCTTGTCCTGCCGGTAGATGATCCGATCCTTGATGAACGCGAGGCACAGGGCGGCGATCAGCGCCCCGAGCAGCGGCGAGGCCATCCAGCTTACGGCAATCGCGGTGATGGTGTGCCAGTCGAGCGCCACCGCCCCGGCAGTGGCCAGCGCCGCACCGAACACGCCGCCCACCACCGCATGGGTGGTGGAGACCGGTGCCCGCAGGATGGTCGCCAGATTGATCCAGAGCGCAGAAGCAATCAGCGCCGCCATCATCGCCAACGGAAAATCGGCCGGATCGGCGAACATCGCAGGATTGACGATGCGCGCGGAAATGGTTGTCACCACTTCCCGGCCGGCAATCAGAGCGCCCGCGCTTTCGCACAGGGCGGCCAGCAGCAGCGCACTGCCCATGGTGAGCACCCGCGCGCCCACCGCCGGGCCGACGTTGTTGGCCACGTCGTTCGCACCGATGTTCAGCGCAAGATAGCCACCGACGGCGATGGCCGCCGCGATCAGCAGCCAGTTCGGATTGCCCTGAAAGACAAGCGCGGCAACGCCGGCGCAGACCAGAAGGAACACCAGCCCCGCCGCCTGCGCCACGCGCGACCGCGACAGGAAGGTGGTGGCCTCCTCCACGTAGGTGAATTTTTCCAGATCCTTGTCGAGGGTCGTGGTCGAGGGCGGGCGAAAGACATTCATGGTCACCTTCCGCCTCTCACGTTCCCCGCACCGCACTGCCCCTCGCCAGTCTGGGCTGCGTCCGAGTCATCATGATGACAGATCGGCCGTGGAGATCATGCGCAGCAGCGCGGAAAGCTCCGGCTCGTGGACACGCCGCGCCGCCTCTTCCGGCGAGAACCAGCGCATCTCCCGCTGTCCCTTTTCCGGGAAGCTGTCCGCCTGCGAGGTCACCCGCAACGGAAAGACCGAGACGCGCACGCGGCGGTCGAAGCCATTGTCGAGGCGCTTGTTATAACCGTAGCTGCCCATGGCCTTCTCGCTCATGGTGCCGACCATACCGACCTCTTCCCAGGCCTCCTGCGCCGCCGACTGGCTCAGCGTGCGCCGCTTCTGCGGCCAGCCCTTGGGCAACACCCAGCGTCCGGTATCACGGCTCGTTGCGAGCAGCACCTCGACCTGGCCGGATGGCATCCGCCTCCAGGGCAACGCCGCCACCTGCACGGCCGGTGGCTTGCCACCAAGCCACAGGCGCACCAATTCGATGGCGCGGCCAAAGCGCATGGACAGAGTCGGGACAGGTGTGCTCGTCAGGGCCAAGATACCCGGACCCCCTTTCTGGTTTCCAAGAGAGATCGACAAACAGAGTCGCGGCGCCTTAAATATTCGCCGGCGAACATCCTAAGTAGTCGCGTTCGTCTCGCATTGCAAGAAAAAGCGCACAAATTACGCCTTTTTCACGAATACGTCAGAAACGTGGCAACCTCCGCCTCATTTCAGAGGCGGAGACCAGCGTTGCTGTCAGTCGGGCGTATGAACAATTTCCCGAGTTTCACGGAATCGAATCTCCGGATTCTTTTCGCCTACATAGGAGACTTCCCACGCGTTCTTGAACAGGAACACAGGCCGGTCATCCCGATCATAGGCAAGACTGCCCCGGCTGGCATCAAGAAAGCGGCGCAACACCTGGTCATCGTCGCACTCGATCCAGCGCGCGGTGTTGTACTGCACCGCATCGAAGCCGATTTCCGTCTGGTACTCGACCTGCAGCCGGTCGATCACCACATCGAGCTGCAGCACGCCGACGACACCGACGATCCAGTTGGAGCCAATGCTCGGCTTGAAGATCTGCACCAGCCCCTCCTCGGCCAGATCCTCCAGACCCTGGCGCATCTGCTTGACCCGCATGGTGTCGCTCAGCCGCACCCGCCTCAGCACCTCCGGCGCAAAGGCCGGCAGCCCGGTGACGTGGATTTCCTCGCCCTCCGTCAGCGTGTCGCCAACGCGCAGCTGGCCGTGGTTGGGCACGCCGATGACATCGCCGGGATAGGCGGTTTCGGCAATCTCGCGCTCTTCGGCGAAGAAGAAGATCGGCGCGGAGACGGCGATGGTCTTGCCGGCGCGCACATGCTTCAGCTTCATGCCACGCTTGAAGGTGCCCGAGCACAATCGGACGAAGGCGATCCGGTCCCGATGCTTGGGATCCATGTTGGCCTGCACCTTGAAGACGAAGCCAGACACCTTCGGTTCCTCGGGACGGATAACCCGGGCGGTGGCCGGCTGGGCGTGAGGTGCCGGGCCGAACGCGGCGATGAACTCGATGATCTCCTCAACGCCGTAGTCGCGCAGTGCCGAACCGAAGAACACCGGCGTCATATGTCCTTCGAGGAAGGCCTCGCGGTCGAACTCCGGATAGGCTTCGGCGCCCAGTTCCACGTTCTCCTCCAGCTCGGTCATCACGTTGGCAAAGACCGTCTCCGTCAGCACCGGATCCTCAAGACCCGATACCTCGCGCATGGTGTCGAAGCGCTGGCCACGCCCCTCGCTGGAGGTGAGAAAGCGTTTGTTGCGCCAGTCGTAGACACCGAAGAAGTCCGAGCCCATGCCGACCGGCCAGGTCATCGGCGTGACGTCGAGGGCCAGCGCCTCCTGGATCTCGTCCAGCGCCTCCAGCGGATGCCGGCCCTCCCGGTCGATCTTGTTGACGAAGGTAATGATCGGGATATCCCGCAGGCGGCAGACCTCGAACAGCTTGCGCGTCTGGGTCTCGATGCCCTTGGCCGCGTCGATCACCATGATCGCCGCGTCGACGGCGGTCAGCGTGCGATAGGTGTCCTCGGAGAAATCCTCGTGGCCCGGCGTGTCGAGCAGGTTGAAGGTGATGCCGCCGCGCTCGAAGGTCATCACCGAGGAGGACACCGAGATGCCGCGTTCCTGCTCGATCTTCATCCAGTCCGAACGGGCCCGGCGGCGCTCGCCGCGCGCGCGCACCTGACCGGCGGCGCGGATGGCGCCGCCCGAGAACAGCAGCTTTTCCGTCAGCGTCGTCTTGCCCGCATCCGGGTGCGAGATGATCGCGAAGGTGCGCCGCGACAGATAGGGGGCATTCTTGCCGGGCGCCTCGGCCGGCTGCGGAAGTTCGCTGAGGCTCATGCCTGCTCCTTAGAAATCGACTGCGGCGGCTTGCGCGGGTCCAGCGGACCGGGCTAAAGCTCCGGTCCTTGCCCATTACAACCGGCCGGGAGGGACCGGCTTCCCGGCCAGCCAGCCGGTTCGATCCCACCTCCGGGCCGGCTCATCGCCGCGCCACCCTTTGTTTCGTGCGCGGGACCCTAGTCAAGACCGGCGCAAAATACCAGTGCCACGAATGCGGGGCAGCATTCGTGGATTGCCTGCCCCATCCTTCTCCTCGCCTGCAACACCGGATCCGACGATGACCGCTTCCTCTTCCCGGCTTCTCCCCTTTTTCGTTGCTACGGCGCTGCTCGCAGCGACTGCGGCCATCTTGCTGGCCATGGGCCGGGTGCCGATCTGCACCTGCGGCGAGATCAAGCTGTGGACCGGCGATGTGATCTCAAGCGACAACTCCCAGCACCTGTCGGACTGGTACACCCCCTCACACATCATCCACGGGATGATCTTCTACGCCCTGTTCCACTTCACCGTGCCCCGGGTGCCGCTGGGCTGGCGGGCGGTTGGCGCCATTCTCATCGAGGCCGCGTGGGAGATCCTGGAAAACAGCCCGATCATCATCGACCGCTACCGGGAAGCGACCATTGCCGTCGGTTATGTCGGCGACAGCGTGATCAACTCGGTGGCCGATATCCTGTGGATGCTGGTCGGTTTCTGGCTCGCGGCCAAACTGCCCTGGCGCGTCACGCTCGGCCTCGCCCTGGTGATGGAGGCGGTTGCCGCCCTCGTCATCCGCGACAATCTCACCCTCAACGTCATCATGCTGCTGTGGCCGGTCGATGGCATCCGGGCGTGGCAATCAGGCCTTTGATCCCGCCCTCCCGCACAGATTTGCCGGACAGCCCGACCCGATCGCTCAGCACTTCGTGTCGGCTGAAACCGGCAGGGGACGATTGAAGACGAGCCTCAGGTTGCGCTTGATGACATTCGTCCAGAACAGGAACGGCAGGCCCTTGAAAAAATCCCCTGCCGCCCCCTTGCCCGCGCGCCTCAGGGTCTTGTGGACCGTGGCTGGCCGAGCCGGGCGGAAGTAGCTCTTGGCACGAATCGGCTTGCCGGTGATCAGGCTCTTCAGCGCACTGCGCGTTGCGCCTGGATTGTTCCACTCGGCCTTGTAAACGACACAGCCGTTCTTGTTGATGATGTAGACGGCATTGGGCATGCTGCCATAGGCCTTGTGTGCGGTCCCTTGAAAATCATCGACATAGACCAACCGGGTTTCGCCATCCTCCTCCTTGAGGCGGCGGGCGCAGGCTCGTTTGTCTGCGAAGGTCTTGTGCCCCTGGATGCCGGCTCCCGGATGCGCCTCGCGCACATAAAGCACAGCGCTTGAGACGTTGGGGAATTCCTGGCTCAGCGGGCTCATCACGCCACGGCGGCTTTGAAACAGAGGGCAGGTGATGCTGCCGAGCTCCAGAACCAGAAAGTCGCCCTCGAACTCCAGCAGGTTGCGGATTTCACCGTCACTTGTTTCCAGCTTGAAATCTGGAGCCTTGCGGCCAACCTCAGGCCCCGCCGCACGTTCGAAATCATAGTCATCGGTCGAAAAAGCATCGTAGTTGTAGCCAGTCATCTTGGTTTTCCTGACTTTTCGGGTTTCCCGGTCAGCGTTCCGGCATCAGATTTTGCGTCATCTGCCGGAGGGTCCGGACGGTGATCGCCAGATCGTTTCCAGAAATCCCGGCAACGGCCCTGGCGATCAGCGATTGGGCGATCGGGATCAGCAACGGCCGCAGACGTTCTCCCTCACAGCCAAGGCCGATCAGGGATCGGCGCCGGTCCGCGGGATCCTCGCGCCGTTGCGCCAGCTTCTTTGCGACCATGCCATCGACCAATCGGGTGATTGTCGTCCGGTCGCGTATGGTCATGTTGGCCAGGTGGCTTGGCGTCTGAGCCCCACGGCTCCAGAGAACGAGCAGAACCGCCCATTCTTCCGCGCTGACATCGTGCCCCGCCTCCCGGAACGCCTGCGCGAGCTCCTTGCGCACGAGAAAGCCGAGGCGGTTGACCCAATGCAGCGGGATATCTTCGTGATCGAACTTCATATGTGCATGATACACTAATTGTATCACACACGCAATATGACCCCATGCGCCCGGCCAGACCTTGACCCATGCGCCCCGACACAAGACCGCAACACCGGGTCTTGACTCCGAAGGCCCGGACCGCGACCTTCCGCGGCCCAGGTCCTCAAATTCACTCGGTTGCCATGTCCTTCGTTCTGCCGCTTGCCCTTGCCGCCGTCGGAGGCGGTATCGCCACCGCGATTTCGGTGCATGACTTCTTCGAGGGCGAAACGCTGATCGCCGACCTGCGGCGCGCGCGCCGGCTGTCCCGGCTCGACCTGGCAGAGCTCGACCGGAAAGTGGCCGCGACTGCGGTCCGCAGCCCGGCGATCGTCTCGCTGACGACGATCCCGAGCCGGATCGGCCATATCGCCATGACGCTGAAGAGCCTCATGGACCAATCGCTGCCGCCGGCTGAAATCCGCATCAACGTGCCCCACCATTCACGCCGGGAGAATTGCGGATACGAGATTCCACCGGAACTGGAAGGGCTTGCCACCGTGCGGATCATCCGCTGCGAAGATGTCGGCCCGGCGACCAAGCTGTTTCCGACCCTGACCGCCGTCGACGCCGACGCGCCCATCATCGTTGTCGATGATGACCGGATCTATCCGCCGGGCTTCATTGCCGGGCTGACCGCGGCTGCGGAAGCAGACCCAAATGCCGCGCCGGCGCTGTCCGGCTGGGTGGTGCCGGAGGATCTGACCGACCGCCCCACCACCATCCGCTCAAACCTTTACATGTTGCCGCCGGCGCCAATCCGCGCGCGGCGTCTCCGCCAGCGCCGGGAAATCGACATCCTGCAAGGGTTCTCCGGGTATCTGGTGCGCCCGCGCTTCTTCCCGGACATGGCCGGGATGCTGTCCCATGAGGGCGCGCCGGAGGCGGCATTCTTCGTCGACGATGTGTGGATCTCCGGCCATTGCGAGGCCCCGAAATACGTGATCCCGGCCGCCCGGGCCGGCTTTCAGCTCTGGTCGCACAAATCGCTGTATCGCGCCTCCAGCCTCGGGCTGATCAATCGTGGGGAAGGCGGAGACGAAGGCCGCAACAACACCATCGTCATCCGTCACATGGCTGAACGCTGGCGTGTGGGAGGCCCGGCGCAGCGCGCACCCCTAGGGTCTCAAGACGGCTGACCGCATCGGCGACAGCGGCGGTCACTGACGGGTCGCCGGCAAGAAACCGCTTTGCCACCGGGTCGATCGGCGCAAGACGCGGGCCGATGCCCGGCAGGCCGGAGGCAAAACCGAGCCGGTCGCGCACATCGAAGGTCACCGCCCCCTCACACATGGCCACATGATGCGGTGAGACCAGCGCCACCAGATCGGCGAGCGGATGACCGCGTCCCACCGGCGTTTCCGCGTAAGCCTCAGGCGTGAGCGGCGCGATCCGGCGCACCTCGGCCGCCTGGCCGTAATAATCCGTGTTCTTCTGGATCACCCGCATCGGCCCGTCCGCATCAAGGAACAGACTGCCGGCGCCGCGCCCATACCCATGCGAGCCATCGGCGAAATGCCGCGCCTCGTTCACCGGATGAGCGGTCAGCGCACCGGTCTCCAGATCGTCGGTGGAAAAGACATGAAGGGTCCGCGCGCCCTCCCCGCCCGCGCTCATGCAGGTCACCAGCCACCACTTCCCACCGCGGTGAAACACCTTGGTGTCGACCGCATCCACGTCATGGAAGAACCGGCGCACCCGGCGCCATTGGTCTGGAAAGCCGACGCATTCATAGAGATCGAGCGCACCGAGGGCACAGGTCTCCGGCACCATCATCAGACGCTCGCCGATCTGGAACAGATAGGGAAATGAGGAATGCTCGCGCAGCGGCAGCACCGGCTGCACCGGCCCGGGTCGCAGCGCGTCATCCAGCTCCATCGCCACCAACCGGCCGCATTGCTCCAGGTATTCAAACTCCTCGACGAACAGCCAGAGCCGGCCATCCCGGCGCATCAGGAACGGATCGGCATAGTAGCTCAAGGCTGGCGCACGCACCGGGGTCGGTGCCCTGTCACCGGGCCGCATGACGAAGACCTGGAAATGCTCCTTCGGCCAGCGGTGCAGGCCCAAGAGGCGCCGGGTGCAGAAATCCTGCCAGCGCAGATTGATCCTGTCGCCGACCTTGTAGGCTCGGTAGCCGAGACGCACCAGCGGATCGGCCCAGAGGGGCTGACCGCCAAGCACCTTGTTGCGGGAGCTGAGCCAGCGCACCGGGCGGAACGAACTGATGTCGATGTCGCCGGGGTTGAGCACCAACTCGCCGGCCTGCTCCATCCGGAATAAGACCACGCTCAGCACCGTCTGATCCGCATTGTGGCCAATCCGTTCGGCGGTAAAGGCGCGCGGATCAAGCGCCAGATCGCGCCAGGTGGCGATCAGCTTTCGCGCCGCCGGGGTGGCGGTATCCAGCCCCAGAACCCCGCCGATGCGCACCTGACGGTGCAGGAAATCCGGCTCGATCCGCAGATAGTCCCGCACCGCCGGTTCGCAGCACTGGTCGATGTTCGACTGCCCCTCCAGCGTATAGACCTGATGGCGGGCTAAGACCTCCAGCGGCTCACGAAGGTCACCGTGAAACAGGGTGGCGCTGTCGAGCCAGAACACCGTACCGCCGAAACGCTCGGCAACCTCGGCGATGATCAGCGGCTTCCAGGCGAAGGTCTTGGCCTCCACCGCCACATGCGCCGGATGATCCTCGAAGCGGAAGCGAACGATCTCGCACCAAGGGAAACGCGCGCTCAGATCCCGGCGCTGCTCCGGCGTCAGGCCGAGATCATAGGCAAGGATCCGGTGTTGGCTGTGCAGCCCCCGGCGCCTGACACTGAGCAGAAACTGCGCAAGAGTTCTGCCGAAAACCGCATTCGCGGCGGTGACGATGGTAACGGTCATGAAGGCTGCCAAATAGAGAACAACTTGAGCGGTTTCTTGTCACCGACAATCGTCGCGATGGCAAGGGCACGCCGTCACCCGCATTGATAGACTGGTGTGGACACTTGCGGACGTGGCACGCACTCCTCCCGCTTGTCACGACCGCCCGAGCCGCCGCAGCGGCCTGCCGGCAATCACCTTCTCCTCGATTTCCTCAAGGGCGCAGCCCCGGGTTTCCGGGATCCAGATCACGGCCACCACCAGCGCCAGTGCGCAGATGGCCGCAAACAGCATGAAGACAACCGCAAGGCCGAATGCCGTGACTCCCGTCAGGAAGAAAGCCGCCACCAGCGCGTTGAAGAGCCAAGAGGTGGCCGAGGCTGCCGACAGACCGCCTTCCCGATAGGTTGATGGCACCAGTTCGGCCATCAGCACGTAAGGCAGCGGCCCAAGGCTGATGGCGAAGGCGGCGATATAGACGCACAGGCCGGAAAGGCCGAGCAGCGGCAGGTCGAAGAGATTGGCGGCCACCACAGCGCACAGTCCAAGCACCATCACCGCCGCGCCGTAGATTGCCAATGGGCGGCGGCCCAGCCGGTCGACCACCAGGATGGCGATGACCGTCGCCACCACATTGACGAGCCCCAGGCCGAAGGTGGCGCCGAGCGCCGCCACACCGGCGGGAAAGCCCAATTCGATGAAGATCTTCGGCGCGTAATAGAGGATGCCGTCGATGCCGCTGAGGTTTTGCAGAATGAACATCGCGCAGCAAAGCGCCAGCACCGCCACGGTGGTCCCCTGGCGCAAGGAGCCGAACCGATCCCGCAAGGAAGAAGGAGCCGGTCGGTCCCGTTCTGAAAGCGCATTCACCGCCAGCACCGCCGGTTGATGCTCCACACCAAGGGCGGCGGCGGCACGCCGGGCCCGCTCGCTCCGGCCCGCGCTTTCCAGCCATAGCGGACTTTCCGGTACGCTCGCCAGCGCCGCAAGGCCCAACAGAGTGATGATCGCCCCGCCGCCGATGGCCGCCGGCCAGGCGTCAGGGTCCTCCAGCCACAACGGCACGGCATAGGCGGCGAGGATGCCGAGGGTCACGGCAAGCTGGAACAGCGACACCACGCCGCCCCGCCGGTGCGCCGGGGTCGCCTCGCCCGCATACATCGGCGCGACGGTGGAGGAGATGCCCACCGCCAGGCCCATCATCACACGGGCAATCACCAGCCAGCCAAGTCCCGGTGCCAGCACGGTGATGGAATACCCGCCGAGCGCCAGCAGGAAGGCCACCAGCAGGGCCGGACGGCGCCCGAACATCCGCGCCAATGGCGCGGCGGTCAGGGCGCCGGCGAAGCAGGAGATCACCAGCGAAACGGTAAAATACTCCTGTCCGGCGATCGACAGGTTGTAGGTGCCGGCGATCGGTTCCAGCCAGCCGGCGATGCTGGCGGTGCTGTAGCCGAACAACAGGCCGCTGGCGACGGTCAGCAGAGCAACACGCGCCAGCGAAAACGCCATCGGTCCTTCTATGGTCGGCAGGGGCTTCATGCGGTGGCCGCAAGCCCCCGCTTTTCCAGGTCCTCAAGGCTTGCGCCCTTGGTTTCCGGCGCCCGCGCCCAGGCGTAGACGGCTCCGAGCACGCAAAAGCCGCAGAAAATCGCGAAGGTGACCGCCGCGCCGGCCTCGGCAACCACGACCGGGAACAGGAACACCACCAGGAAGTTGCAGCCCCAATTGGCCACCGAGGCCATGGCCATGCCCCGGCTGCGCATGGACAACGGGAACAGCTCGGACATGTAGATCCACGGCAGCGGCCCGAGGCTGACGGCGAAGAAGGCGATGTAGACAAACAGGCCGACCAGCGCGACCGGCGCCATCTCCGGATCGCCCGAATTCATGGTCATGGCAATGACCGCGAGGCTGGCGGCTGCGCCGAGAAAACCGATGATGAACAAGGGCCGACGGCCGAGCCGGTCGACAATGAACATCGCCACCACGGTCATCAGCACATTGACGATGCCGATGCCGACGGTCGCGGCAAGCTGGGTGCTGGCACCATCGAACCCGGCATGACCGAGGATCGTCGGCGCATAGTAGATCACCGCGTTGATGCCGCTGACCTGCTGCAGCAGAAAGGCGATGATGGCGAAAGACGCGATCGGCCGCATCCGCGCCGACAGGAACCCGGACCAGTCCGGGCTCTTCGGTGCGGCGGCCTGCGCGGCGGCGATATCGCGAACCATACCGGCCGCAGCGTCGCGGCCCAGTCCGGGTTGTACGGCGGCGATGACCGCTTCCGCCTCCTCGTTGCGGCCGCGCATCACCAGCCAGCGCGGGCTTTCCGGCGCGAACCAGATGCCACCGAGCGTGACAATGGCCGGCACGGCACCGAGCGCCAGCATCCAGCGCCAGGCCCCGAGCGGCTCCAGCATCATATCGATCAGATAGGACACCAGAATGCCGATGGTGATCATCAACTGGAAGGCGGAGACCACCGCGCCGCGCTGACGCGCCGGAGCCAGTTCCGCCAGGAACATTGGCGCGGCGAGCGCCGAGGCACCGATGGCAATGCCCAGCAGCAGCCGCGCGACGACCAGAACGACCTCGCCGCTGGCAAGGCCACTGGCGAGCGCGCCGATGCCGAACAGCAGCGAGCAGATAATCAGCACCATGCGGCGACCGAGCGCATCCGCCCAGATCGCCGCCAGGACCGCACCGGCGACCGCACCGAGCGGCACGGCGGAGGTCACCATGCCCTCGCCCGCCGCGGTGATGCCGAACAGCTTGGTGATGAATGGCAGGGCGCCGGCGATCACCCCTTCGTCAAAGCCGAAGAGGAAGCCGAACAGCGCGGCCAGCGCAACAAGACGAATGAGCATGATCAGGCCTTTTCCTCAAGCTGAGCGGCAACGCCCTCGGCATGGCGCAAGGACCAGGCCGTGATGGTGAGATAGCTGTTGGCGGAGCCCTGCGACGGCCAGGCGGCGGAATCGGCAACCGACAGGTTGCCCAGCGACCAGAACCGCCCGTAGGTGTCGGTCACGCCGACGCCCGGCTCCGCCGACATGCGCAAGCCGCCGATCTCGTGCAGCGCTGCGCCCGGCGGGTTGATCTGGCTGCGCACCAGCTCCGCCCCCATGCCCTGGGCCACCTGCGGCAGGAAGGCGTTCATCTCGTCGAGAATGCGCAGGTCGCTCTCGGTCCGGTCGGCCAGCACCACATACTCGCCCATGCTCCCCGGCCCATCGCCGGCCTGCCCGGTCATGCGCACTTCATTGCTCTTGGCCGCCTCGCCGACGCCGAAGCAATAGGCCAGCAGGTAAAGCCCTTGCGGATCGCAATCGAGCCAGACCGTCGCGTGATACGGCGAGTACCAGGTTTCATCGAACGGCCCCTGAACCTGGATGTGATAGGGCCGGTTTTCGGCGGCTGGAATGAAGGTATAGATCGGCTCGTTCACCGGCGCGTTCAGCTTGAACAGGCCCTGAATGAACAGATGATCGGCAATGTGACTGCCGACCAGCGGATGCACGTCCTTCAACCCCGAGGCCAGGGCCAGCCGGGTCGACTGGATCGCGCCGCCGGCAAAGGCGTAGTGGCGGGCGACGAGGCGGAACCGCCGGTCATCCTGCGTGCCCCGGGCAATCAGGCCGGTGACCGCGTGACCATTGTGGTCGACCCGTTCGGCCAGCGTGTCCGGCACCAGAGTGATGCGCCCCCGGGCGACCGTCTGGCTCAGGAGGCCACTGCGCAGCAGGCGGTCGGCGGCGCAGTCGAACCCGCGCGGCACGTAGCCATTGCGCGATTCCTGCGTGTCGACACCAAGCGAGGCATGCTCGGCCTCGATACCGGCGCCGCGCAGACGCTCCAGGATCGTGTCCTGCGCCGCGCCGCGAAAGAACGGCGGCCGCTGCTCGCTGCGCCCGGAGACATGCATCAACGCCTCGGCGTGATCGTAGTAGGGGGCGAATTCCTCATAGTTCAGAGGCCAGTCGCCGAAATCCCACTCGGAAAAGCGCGGCGTGCAGCCGCCCCAAAACAGGGTGCGCCCACCCACCGCCGACCAGGCATCGTTGTTGAGCGGCGAAGCCACATCCTCGCGGTAGTTCGCCCGGTCGCTCCAGGCGGTGCGGTAGCGCACCAGATTGTGGATCTGCGGGGTGATCTCGCCCCGGCTGCGGAAGGGCGAGGAGCCGACGTGGTTCGGCAGGACAAAGGGCCCCGCCTCCAGGATCACCACCGAAAGTCCCTTGCGGGCCAGCTCGATGGCGCTGGTCACGCCGGCCGTACCCGAGCCGACGATCAGCACGTCGATGTTGGTGGTGGATTTCGAAATGGAAAAGGGATCGGACGCGAGAATGGATGAAAGAGTAGACATGGTTTTCCCGTTTTTAGCGGCGGAACAAGGCATTGGCGACTTTGCGGAAGGCCGCGACGATGTCGTCCACATCCGCGTCGGTCAGCTTCGAGGCAATCGTCAGCAACATCGACCGGCTGCAGAGATCATCGCAGCGCGGCAATGCACCCTTGTGATAGTCGATCTCATCGGCAAAGGCGTTCAGCGGATGGGTCCAGGGGAAACCGTCCCGGCTGTTGGACCGCTTTTCCGTCAGGCTGGGAATGTTGAAATACCAGTGCAGCCCCCATTCGCGCATGGCGAGGCACCCGAGCGAACCTTCCGGACCGTGAATGCCCTCAGCCCGCAGCGCGGCGACAAACCGGTCGCACAGATCCCCATCCGCGAAGCTGGCGATCAGGAACGGACCGCTGTCGCCATCCGGGTCCGGCACGGTGCGGAAGGTCAGTTCGGGAATATCCGACAGCGCCTCGCGGATCCGCCATTTGGCGGAGCGCATGGCACCGGTGATCTGCGCCAGCTTGCGCGACTGGGCCAGTGCCATGGCGCCCGCCAGATCGGACATACGCGCGCCAACGCCCCAAAGCTGGCAGGTTTCGTCCGAGGGATCGAGCCGGCCGGCGCTGTTTCGGGCATAGCCGAGGTCATGCAACGCGACGATGCGACGGAACAGGGCATCGTCATCGCTGACCACCATTCCGCCATCGCCGGCAGTCATGTTCTTGTTGAGCTGGAAACTGAAGGTCGCGATATCGCCGAACCGGCCAACCGACGTGCCATTCTGGCTGGCTCCCGCCGCCTGGGCACAATCCTCGACCAGCTTGATCCCATGCTCGCGGGCAATGGCGGCGATGCGGTCGACATGCCCCGGCGCGCCGCTCATGTGCACCAACAGGATCGCCCGGCTGCGCTCGTTGATCTTCCGCTTCAGATCCTCCGGATCCATGCAGAAGGTCTCGTCAATATCGACGAGACGGGGAATGGCGCCGCAGCGCACAATCGCTGAAACACAGCTGACCCACATGTAGCCGGCGATCAACACCTCGTCGCCCGGACCGATTTCCAGCGCCGAAAGGGCGATAGATAGAGCCGCGGTGCCGGAGGAGACCGCCAGCGCATGGCGATGGCCGTGGGTTTCGCACCACTCCCGCTCCAGCGTCTCGACCATATGTTGCGGATCCGGCCCGTAAAACCGGAAAGGACTTTGCGCCAACACCACCTTCTCGACCAGTGCGCGCTCTTCCTCACCGATCCAGTGGGCCCCCGGCAACTCCCAGGGCAACGGCTCGGTACGCACCGGATCGCCGCCTTCGATCGCAAGACGGTTCGCCATCACGGTATGATTATGGTCGGTCAAACGGTGTCTCCCCAAGCCGTAGAAGTCTGCGTCTTCCACCGTGACGGGGCCCCCTCCGGCGCACCCTTCACGGCGCCAGCCGAGGCTGGCAAGCGCCCGGCAGCGAAGGAATTCAACACGGAAGGTGTTATTGCTTTATTTCCAGACGTGTAAATTTTGACAGATACACCATGATTGCGAGAGGCGGTTGGCATCGACCGCGCCGCCCTGCGACCGGTCAGAAACGATAGGTGATACCGAGAACCGGCCCGCTGAGGGTCGTATCGAAGACATGGCCATTACGGGCATAGTCGGTGTCGAGAAGCTTGTACCCGGCGGACACCGAAAGATGGTCCGAGAACGTATAATTGGCAGTGACCAGGGCGGACCAGGTCATATCGGCGCCGACCCCGAACCCGCCGACATCGGCTTGCGCCTGTAGCGACAGGTTCTCGGCGACACGAAGAAAAGCACGCGCACCGATCACCGGATCGACCCAGCCAAAATCCTCGCCGTATTTGACGTTGCGCCCGGCCACCCGAACCCGAACATCATTGGAAACATGCCAAAGGCGCAGACCGCCCAAGGCATCCAGGGTGAAATCCGAACCATCGACCAGCCGATAGCCAGCCTGCCAGGTGGATGTGAACTGCCTGCTGTCGACCGAGGTATCGACCGCCCCCACGACCGGAACACCGCGCACAAACTTGCTGTCCGTGGTCGCGACATACAGAAGATCACCGGAGAACACGAAGCGCTCGTGGCGTCCCCAGATGTTGACGAAGCCACCAAGATTGAGATCACCGAGAACATCGGCGAAACTCTTCCGGGTGCCGATCGTCGGACCTCTCCGAAATGGCGAGATATCTCCGCTGATACCAGCCCCCCAGACATAGGGAGTAACCTGCAATGCCCAGGACCGGACGGGCACCACGTGGTTCACCTCTCCCGCTGAGGTTTTAGTCCCCTCCTCCGCGAGCGACACGGTGGCGCCGAGGACAGTCAGAAGAACAACCAACAACGTACGCAAGACTATGCCCCCAAAATGTTCTTCTGGATTTTCCCATCCTTCATGATGAGCTTCATGTTCGCATCTGGATCGGCGATAAGGCTAATGTCTTCCAGCGGGTTACCATCGAGTACCAGAATATCGGCAAGCGCACCGGTTTCGATCACCCCCAATTTGCCAGGATAGGGATTTCGTGGGCCGGACATCGCGAGAAGCTCTGCATTTCGGCTGGTCAGGAGCCGCAAGACATCGGCGTTTTCATACCATCTGGCGAATTTCACGAGCTGTTTGCCTTGAGTGCCCGTGGCCTTGGGATTGAACAGGATGTCGGTCCCAAGGGCCAGGTTCACATTGTGCTTCCGGGCGAGATCGATTGCCCGCACGGTGCCTTCCGCAATCATTTTCTGCTGCGCCCGCTGCTCGGCCGTCGCGTAGACGTTGGCATCCTCATCGGCGAGGAAGGGCTGAATGGACCACCACGCTCCCAGGTCAGCGATCTGGCGTACTGTCTCTTCATCCGCGAGCTGACCATGTTCGATCGACCTGACGCCACAGGCCAATGCGCGCCGGATACCCGGCGACGTGTAGACATGGGCACACACATAAGTGCCCCAATCCGCCGCCGCCGTTACCGCTGCGCGCATCTCATCTTCTGAAAACTGCAAGCTGTCGATCGGGTCATAGGTCGAGGCGACACCGCCCCCCGCCATGATCTTGATCTGGCTGGCGCCCAGCATGAGCTGTTCACGGACCCGGCGCAGCACCTCCGGAACGCCATCTGCGATCGCGGAGATCCCGGCCTTTTCCGTAGGGCTCAAATTGGTCAGCGTGGACCAGGGCAGTTCGCTGCGTTGACGAAAGTCGCCATGCCCCGATGTCTGCGACACCATCGCGCCCGAGGGGTAAATCCTGGGGCCGGCGATGCGTCCTTCGTTGATGGCCCGCTTGATCGCGAAAGATGGCCCACCCACATCACGAACCGTGGTGAAACCGCGCAGGACCGTGCGTTCGGCCTCCTGAGCCGCCACGAGATGCACATAGGCCACATCGGCCGTCGCGGCTGTCATCTGCGAAATGCCAGCAAGAATCGTATGCCAATGTGCGTCGATCAGCCCCGGCATGAGGGTCCCGCCGGAACAATCAATGACCTCGGCCCCCGCCACCTCATCACCAAGGCCCGGCAGTGCCGCGATCTTGTTGCCATCCACCAGAACGTTCCGACCTTCGGTCAATTGCGCCAACAGACCATCGAAGATCCGCACATTCTTGAGCAAGATCGGCTTGGCGGAGGACTGCGCGAAGGTTGGCGTCGCCATCCCCAGAGCGGGAGCCGCCAGGCTCGCGGCAATGCCGCGCAGCACGGAGCGACGCGACAACCCGTCTTCCACACGCTTGAAGAGATCGAGAGCTTCAGGGCTATGGCAAGCACAGTTCAGTCCATGAACCAGGTGCCCGTATTTTTCCCCTAGACGCAGCCGCATCCATCTCTCCATCGCCGATACAACCAGATGTGTGTCATGCCATCACCGACCCGAAGGGACAAGGCGTTTCACTCTGCTTTCAATACACCCGACATGTCCCGGTCACATCAAAACCGTAACTCTCGTAACGTCTGGAATTTCCAAAGAATTCACCGTCCCCGCAAATCGCGGCAATCCTCTTTGCACCATGCTCGCGCTTCGTCTACCGTTCAGTGAGTCGCGCGTCCTACTTCGCGTCTGAGGGGAAATGGCCAGGAGTAACGATGGCTTCCAGTCTGGTTTCGTCCACAATGTCGATGGCCCCTTCCGTCCCGCTTTTCGGAAGCTTCTTCCCGTCCTGGCTGATCAGCCTCTTCGCTGCGGTGATCTTCACTGTTGTCCTACGCGGCGTGTTCGTCGTCACGGGCTTTGATGACATTCTGCGCTGGCGGGTGCCGATGTACATGAGCATGGCGCTCGCGTTGACCTATCTGATCTCCCTTCTGTTCTTTGGACGCTGACTCATGACTTCCAAGACGACCGGCCGCATTGCCATCTTCGCCGGTACGGCCATCAGCCTCCTCGTGATCGCCTCGGCTGCAGGGCTTGCCTATCGAAGCCATCTGGTCTCCGAGGACAACCCCATGTCGGATGACGCCTCGGTCCTGGCGGAGGTCATCAAGGTGGCAACCGGTGTCGCGGGGCGGGTCAAGGCGGTGCACGTCAGCGAAAACGCCTTCGTTCGCAAGGGCGACATCCTGATCGAGCTGGATGACACCGCCTACCGGCTCGCAGTCGAGCAGACCCATGCCGACCTGGAGATCGCCCAGGCCGCCGCGAGCGATCAATCCCGCAACATCAAGGCCGAGCTTGCCAACGCGGAAATCGCAAACGAACAGGTCACCCGGGCACAGTCCAATCTCGACCTGGCCTCTCAATCCCTCGAAAGGCTTCTTCCCATGGCCGCCAAGGGGTATGTCTCGGCCCAGCAGGTGGACGACGCCCGGACGCTGAAGCGCGATGCGGAGGTAAGCCTGCGGGAGGCGCAGCGCCAACAGGAAGCCGCTCAAGCGCTGATCGGGGATGAAGTCGGTGCGGAAGCGCTGGTGCGCGCTCGCCGCGCCGCTCTGGCCATCGCGGAACATGAACTCGCCGGCACGGTTCTCCGCGCACCGCACGACGGACGCGTGGTCGGCCTCACGATCTCGGAAGGCGATTATGTCCTTCCGGCACAGGGCCTGTTCTCTCTCATCAAGACCGATGTCTGGTACGTCAACGCGAACTACACCGAAATGGTGATCCCGGGCATTTCGGTCGGAAACTGCGCCACGGTCTACGTGCTCGCCGACAGCAAGAGGCATATCAAGGGCGTGGTCGATGGCGTGGGCTGGGGCATTAGCTCAAAGGATCTGATCAATCTGCCCGTTTCGCTTCCCATCGTGCCGAAGTCGCTCGAATGGGTCCGTGTCCAGCAAAGATTTCCGGTGCGCATCCGTCTGACGGACCCGCCGCAAGACCTGATGAGGGTCGGAGCGTCCGCGGTCACAACCATTCATCGCGATAATGACGGCTGCTAGATCGCCCCTCGCTGAGTTGGTCGTGCAGGCCTGGCGCGACCTGCAACCGTTCGACGGTCGCCTTGCAATGACGTGGCGCATTGCGCTACTCTGCGCACTGGTGACTGGGGTGGCGATGGCCTACCACATCCCGGAAGCGGCGATCAGTTGCTATCTGGTCATTTTCTTGATGAAACCCGATGCGGTGATGAACTGCCTGCTCGGCGTCGGACTCATCGGCCTCGCCTCGTTTGTCGTGCTGCTGATGATTCCCGTGATCAACCTCAGCATCGACAGTCCGGCCATTCGCCTGGCCATCATGTTCTTTGCCTCCTATGTCTTCCTGTTCCTCAGTTCGACAACGCCGCTGGGAGAGCAGGCAGCGATCGTGGGCCTGATCATCGCCTTCATCATGACCCTGGTTACGGACGTTCCCGTCGGGCAGATCGGTGATCAGGGGCTTCTTGCTGCCTGGAAGATGGCCTGCATGCCGATGGCACTGATGGTGCTGTTCAACCTCCTGCTCGGCACACCATCGCATACGCACGTGCGGAACAGGATCGTCGACCGGCTTCGCGCTGCCGCCGATGCCCTTGAAACGCCTGAAAATCATGACAGGCTCGATGAGCTGCTGGCGGAAGGCAATGATGCTTCCCTTCAGCAAATGCTTCTGGTCAAGCTACTGCACCTTGTTCCGAAAGCTCAGGCGAGTTGGCTCAACGGTGCGGTGGAGACAAGCTACCGCATCGCGCTGACGGCGCAGGCTCCATCCGATACCATCTCCCCGCAACGGCGCGCAGCGCTCGCAGGAAGGCTGCGCGATGCGGCGGAACGCATCGCCGCGAGGGCGCGTCCCGAAGCACCGACTGCGGAACTTCCGGCAGAGAGTCGGGCTGAGCGGACCATCCTTGAAGCGCTTGGCAAGCTGAGTCAGGCGGACGGCGGCGGCAACCCGAAACCCGTGCCCGTCCCGCCGTTGGTCGCCGATGCCTTTTCCTCCCCCAAGCACCAGAGATATGCGCTGAAAACGTCGATC
The DNA here is from genome assembly GCF_020177335.1 of Stappia indica. Classification (GTDB taxonomy): domain Bacteria; phylum Pseudomonadota; class Alphaproteobacteria; order Rhizobiales; family Stappiaceae; genus Stappia; species Stappia indica_B. The sequence goes on from NZ_JAIVMG010000005.1 coordinate 151,362, forward strand.
GCCGCAGTGCTCTGTTATCTGATCTATACGGCCATTGATTGGGACGGGATCCATACCGCTCTGATCACCTGCTATGTCGCCGCGCTCGGCACCACCGGTGAGACGGTGCGCAAGCTGACATTGCGGATTGTCGGATGCCTCGTCGGCGCGGCAATGGGCGTCGCTGCGCTGCTCTTCGTGATGCCCCATCTGACCAGCGTGGGCGGCCTGATGGCTCTCGTGTTCACCGCCGTGTTCATCGCCGCCTGGGTGTCCTCGGGCAATGAGCGAATTTCCTATGCCGGCGTACAGATCGCACTGGCGTTTTTGCTGACAACGCTCAATGGCTTCGGGCCGAGTTTTGAATTTTCACAAGCCGGCGACCGAATCCTGGGCATCCTGCTCGGCATCTTCGTGATCTACGTTCTCTTCACGCAGTTTTGGCCCACCAGCATCGTCAGCGACATCCGTGTCCGCCTCGGCAAGGTGGTGGACGCCCTTGGCTCGCTCGCGGAGCGCACTCCCGACGCGCGCATGGCCGATGTCACAGCCTCGGCCGACGTTCTAAAAACGCTGGAAGAAACGACCAACCTCCTGAGCATGGCCTATTTCGAACCGCGTCGGCATCGCGTCAGCAACGACCAGCTTCGGCGATTGCAGGCCATCCGGCAGGACCTGCTCGGCCTCTATTCCGAAATCCGTTTCCGATCGCAGATGCCCGCACAGGTGTCCACCAAGCTCGCCCGACTGGCCGAGGAACTGGCCAATGAACAGCCAGCCATCGCGCCGGCCGTCTCGCACGCGTAATCCCGATCCGCACTTAGAGAAAAGGTCATCGAAGCCATGTGTACCTCCCTCATCTACCGCGATGCTTCGGACAAGGTCTATTTCGGCCGGACCCTGGAGCTGACCATGGACCTTCCGTATCAGGTCGTCTATTTCCCGGCCGGCCTGCCCTATGCGTCCCAGCTCGAAGGACACCCGGCGCTGGAATACACCGGCAAGTACGGTCTTCTGGCCGTTACCATGCCCGCACGGATGCCCACCGCCGATGCGCCTCTCGGCATCGCCGATTTCAAGCCGTTGGAAGGTATGAACGATCAGGGGCTTACCTTCAGCCTGCTGTCCTACCCGGCGGCCGGCGGCGCGTCGCAATCCGTCTCCGCGACGCAGGCAGTGCTCTCGGCCTCGGATCTCGGGACCTGGGCACTCGGGCAATTCGCCACCGTGGCCGAGGTCAAGGCCGCGCTTGAAACTCAGCCTGTGTTGCTGGAAGCGCTGACGCTGCTGGGCGGCGTGGAATCCCCCTTCCACTATGTCGTCCATGACACGAGTGGCGCCTCCCTGGTGATCGAGTTCAACAACGGCAAGATGTCCGTCTATGACAATCCGGTCGGCGTGATGACCAATGGCCCCGACTTCCCCTGGCACCTGACCAACCTCAACAACTACACTTTCCTTACCAATGTCGACGCTTCCAGCGCCACCTTCGGCAGCTACAAGGCTGTTCAACCCGATTCCGGCATCGCCACGGCCGGACTTCCCGCGTCCAATACCTCCGTCGGCCGGTTTGTCCGTGCGGCCTATTACGCTCAATTCACCGAAAAGGCGGCAACGCCCGACCTGGCTGTTCTGACGCTGGCCCATGTCATGAACAACTTCGACCGCCCCCGAGGCGCCACCATCGATTATCCGAGCGCGGGCGGCGGTCATCTGGAGGTCGCGGGCCTTCCGCATGCCGACAACGAGACCTACGCGACCGAATTCACCTGCTGGACCAATCTGTCCGACCTCGATCGCAAGCGCTTCCATCTGCGGACCTATCGCAGCCTGAACTACGCCAGCTTCGACCTGGCCGCGCTCGCCGATGCGGGCCGTGTCTGCGTCCTCCCGATCGACCGTCTTGATGGTGTTTCGGGCGATACGACCGAAGCGCTCAAACAGGCCAAGGCGGCCTGACACTCCTCCACCTGCTTCGGGCCTTGCCGGAGACGCCCGATACGACCGCCTCTTTCCATTGCAACGGAGATCCCGATGAGCCGCAAATTCGATAGCCCGTATGACGAAGTCTATGGCGCGAGGGAACTTTCCCTGTCATTGCCAAAATCGGACTTTCCCGGGCGTGAGGAAGACCCGAGGCGGGTCTATTCCGCCGTACGCGACGAATTGATGCTCGACGGCAATGCCCGTCAGAATCTCGCGACCTTCTGCCAGACCTGGGAAGAGCCCGAGATCCACGACCTGATGGACCTGTGCATCGACAAGAACATGGTCGACAAGGACGAGTATCCGCAGACCGCCGAGATCGAAGCCCGCTGCGTGCGCATGCTCGCCGATCTCTGGCACGCGCCCGAGGGGCCGGCCACGGGCTGTTCCACCACCGGATCGAGCGAGGCGGCCATGCTTGGCGGTCTGGCGATGAAGCGCCGCTGGGAGGCCAAACGCCGCGCCGAGGGGAAACCGACCGACAAGCCGAACCTGATCACCGGACCGGTTCAGGTCTGCTGGCACAAGTTCACCCGCTACTGGGATGTCGAGCATCGCGAAATTCCGATGGAGAACGGCCGCTTCCTGATGACCCCAGAGGAGGTGCTGAAACTGTGCGACGAAAACACCATCGGCGTGGTTCCCACGCTCGGTGTGACCTTCACCGGCGAGTTCGAACCGGTGAAGGCGGTCAGCGATGCGCTGGACAAGCTGGAGCAGGACACCGGGCTGGACATTCCGATCCATGTGGATGGCGCCAGCGGAGGCTTTCTCGCTCCCTTCTGCGCCCCGGAACTTGAATGGGATTTCCGCCTGCCCCGGGTCCATTCGATCAACACCTCGGGCCATAAATTCGGTCTGGCTCCGCTCGGCGTCGGCTGGGTGATGTGGCGACAGGAAAGCGATCTGCCCGAGAACATGGTGTTCTGGGTGAACTACCTGGGCGGCGACATGAAGGACATCGCCCTCAACTTCTCCCGCCCCGGGGGGCAGATCGTCTGCCAGTACTACAACTTCCTGCGCCTCGGGCGCGAAGGGTACAAGAAGGTCCATGCGGCCTGCTATGACAGCGCCACCTATCTGGCCCGGGAGATTTCCGCGCTGGGGCCATTCGACATTGTGTTCGACGGCGACCGGAAGCGCGGTATTCCCGCCGTCTCCTGGAAGCTCAAGGATGGGACGGATCCCGGCTTTACCCTGTTCGACCTGGCCGACCGGCTGCGTGTGCGCGGCTGGCAGGTGCCGGCCTATACCCTGCCTGCCAATTGCGAGGAGCTGGCGATCCAGCGCATTCTCGTGCGCAATGGGGTGAGCCGGGACCTCTGCTCTCTGCTGATCGATGACATCAAGGCCGCACTCACTCATCTGGAAGCCCATCCGCGCAAAACGCCACTCGGCGAGGAGGATGCGTCGGGGTTCCATCATTGATGGCACCCCTGGCGGCTTACCAAACGCTAGAGCGCCCGCGATGAACGAAACGCTCTCCGCCAAACGCCCGGCCGACATGACGCTGGCCGGGCCGGCGCCCTTCATCACCTTGCGCCGTTTCCGGCTGCACGGGCGCCGCGCCCTCTGGCGCGCGCGCCAGAGCCGCAAGGGCCTGCTGCGGCATCCCGACCAGACGGAGGTCCCCTTCTGGCACCGCCCCGCCTACAACTGGTGGATCGGTCTTTTGTTCTCCGTGGGATCGCTCCACTTCATTGGCGCAGCGGTTCTCTCGATGGTGCCGACATCACTGACCCTCTGGCAGATCGGGCTCGTCTTCTTCCTGGGCTCGATCTTCTTCACGACGGCAGGCTTCCTGCAGAACCTTCAGGCAGCAAACGCGCCGGATTTCTCGCCCGCACCCCCTGCCCCAGTCAAAGCGGGAGAGCTTCATCTGATCGGCTGGCGCCCGTCCAATCTGGGCTGGCTCAGCACGATCACCCAGTTCGCCGGCACCGTGATGTTCAATTTCAACACCTTCGATGCCATCGTCCCGCCACCGGACTGGTACATCGCCGACCTGACGATCTGGCTTCCCGGCATGATCGGCTCGGTTCTGTTCCTGATTTCCGGCTCTCTTGCCTTCATGGAAATCAGTCATGCCTACTGGTCGTGGAAACCGAAAGATCTGGACTGGCAGATCGCCTTCGCCAATCTCCTGGGCTGCATCTTCTTCATGACCGCCGGCATTCTCGCCTATATCCCCAGAGGCCCCGAACCGGGGTGGATCGCGACCGTCGCCAACCTTCACCTGTGCCTCGGCGCCCTCGGCTTCCTGACCGGCGCACTGCTGATGATGCGGGAAAGCAAACAGACCGCAACAATGACGGCCTGAGCGAGGGGCAGGAGCACGTCCAGCGACCCGACCGCCTCCGTGCCTCAACTCATTTCAGGTAGATGCCCCGCAGCAGATGCCCCGCATCAGGGCATCGCCAGTCCCGGCGCTGTGCTCGATGTCATATTGCCGAGTGTAAAGGCGAGCGTGGATGCGGCAATCAGCGAGGCGGCATGCGCATCCGCCTGCGCTTGCCTGGCATCGAGCAAGCCACTTTCCGAAGTGGAAACGTCCGTCAGAGTGCCCAATCCGTTCCGGTAGGCTTCGAACGCGGCATCATAGGTCACCGAGGCCGCGCGGCGCAGCTCGCTCGCCGCCTCATAGGAGGCCAGCGCGGACTCCAGCGTGTTGGAGGCGATCAGGATTTCGCGCACCGCAGTATTTCGCGTCTGCTCATGTGCGGCTTCCGCAGCTGCCGTGGCGGAGGCCGCCTGACGTTCCTTATTTGCGCGGATATTGCCGTCATAGATCGGGATTGTCGCACCGAGCATGACGCCACTGGTCGTGCCCTGGAGACCAACACCGGGAAGACCTCCCGCTTGAACCCGGCCGCGATTGGCGGCGGCAACTGCCCCAAGATAGACCTTTGGCAAGAAGGCCGCCTCGGCCGCGCGCTCGTTCGCCTCGCTCGCCTTCACTGCGGCGTAGCTTGCCAGGACGTCCGGGCGGCGAGAAAGCGCCTGTTCGATGACCTTGTCCGTCGGCACGGCATGCGATTTGGGCAGTCGACGTGCAGCGGACGTCGCAATGCGAATGGTCGATTTCGGCGACAGGCCAACGGCACCGATCAGGCCCTGATATGCATCCTTCACGCTTTCCTGCGCCTGCACCATGCGGAAATTCGACTGGGCAACCAGTTGCTTTGCCTGCGCGGTCTCGATGCTCGTTCCCAACCCGTTCGAAAAACGCGCCTCCGCCGCCGCCTGCACCTTTCGGCTGTTCGCCAATGTCTGCTTGGCGATTGTGAAGTTCTGCTTGGCAGCGCCATATTGATAATAGGCCCGCGCAATGTTGTAGATCAGCGCCTGATGCGTGCCGTTGAAATTCACATTGGCCGCGTAAGCCGTGTGTTTCGACGCCTCAAGCAATGCCTGGCGCTCACCGAAATCGAAAAGCAGCCATTGCAGCGCGATATTTGGGGTAACCCCACCCGCCTGTGTGCTGACGTAATCCGTCCCTCCCCTAAGATTTGGAAGAGGCGTCACCACATCCTGATAGCCCGCGATCACATTCGCGGTGATGAGCGGCAGGAAGGTTCCCTCCACCATGCCAACGGCGGTCGCGGCCTGCCGCGCCTGCTGCCAGGCAATTCGAGTTGAAGGATGCCGTCTCTGGCCAAGATCAATCAACTCGACCAGACTGTAGGCTTTTCCGGTTTGCACCACGGCCGGTTCTTCGCGCCTGGCCTCCAGCGTCCCGCTAACGCCATAGTCGCCGGCTTGCCCCGACGAGGACCAGGGCTGATCGGGCGCCGCCGATGTCAGGCTCTCTGTATCGCTCAGGCAGCCCGATAGGATCGTGCAGGCACCGATCATGGCGAGGCGCCTCCACAGCGTAGGTTTTGCATGAACTACCATTTAAAGGCGATCGTGCATTTGCGCTGAAAATTCACTCGCGGCAACCGACTCATGGAGCAACTCGACGTTCCGAACGAAAAAATCATTCTATCAATGACATAGCATCAATGACCGGGCAATCTGTCGCCCGTTCATTTCTTAGCGCTTCAAGCCAATTCCAGTCCTAGGTACCCCGACACAAGACTGAGGGGGCCGCCTCGCCTGGAGCGCCGTCACCGCCTCGCGAAATCCCATAACCCAACCCGCGGCGGACCTAGGACTATCAGTCGTGACAAGATAGGCGCTTCAGATTGGCGGCGCGAAAACCAACACTTGCAGTAACAGGTGTGAAGCAGCACTCATATCCCGAGCGGGACGGCCAATCCCCCGGTTTCGCCGAAGCCTGACCTGCGACAGCCACAGGCCATGAGAATTTTCGGCCCGACCTGACCGCGGCCGACTTCTTTGCACTGAAGAGAGGGGGTGGTGCCCAGGGCCGGAATCGAACCAGCGACACGCGGATTTTCAATCCCGATGGACTTTCCGGACGCCAGCGCTTTAGCCGAAATTCCCCTGTCAAACCGACGACACGAAATCAAGCACTTAGCGGCGATTTGTCAAACGCGATTTCGGAGGAAATCCGGGATCTGGCGCGCCTTGTCCTGCGCATTGGAATGCGCCGGCACGCGACGCCGGAAAGCTACCTTGAGGACAAGCACGACGCGGCCGACCGCCTGCTGTTGCTCGCCGACCGGCTGGAGTGCAGCCGATGAACAGGGTCACGTCTCTGAAGGATCGCGGGCGCAAACCCGCCACCTACCGCATCCAGTATTCGGACAAGGCCAACTGGATGATGGCGCTTGGTATCGACCAGAGACTAACGCCAGCCGAAATGCGCATCGGCATCGTTCTGTGCGGCTACATCAACGCCCGATCCGGTAGAGCATGGCCAACGGTGCCCACCCTGGCGGAAGCCACGGGCACAAGCGACAGCAGCGCCAAGCGCGCTATTCGGAAGCTGGAGAAGGTCGGCTTGATTTCCGTGCATCGCAAGGGCGGGCGCGGGCACCCCAACTACTACGAACTGCGCTTTGATCGTCTCGTGGACACAGCCGAAAAGGGGGTCACCGGTGAACCCTTTTGTTCTGAAAAGGGGGCCAGCAATGAGCCGAAAGGGGTTCAAAACCACCCTGTAAAAGGGTTCACCGGTGACCCCCAAATAGAAAAGAAAGAAATAAAAAAAACGCGCGCGCATACGCGCGAGGAACACCCGCGACCGGAGAGCCCCGCACCAGCTCAGGGCGAAAGCGGCACCGACAACGCATCGCCTGCCCCGTCCTCACCTCCATCATCGGCAGAACAGGCGGGACGCCAGCGCGCCGAATTCGTGCCCCGGTCTGATCCGCGATGGGATCGGCTTTCGGAGGTCTATCACCAGCGCAAGGGCAAGCCGCCAATGACTATCCGATTGCATGGAGAAAAGGGGTGGCTGTTTCCCGTGGACGTTCTCGACGCCCTGGAGGACTGCCAGCGTTTGGGTCCTTCCTAGGCTCAGGCAATGCGGGGAGACACAGCCCGGCGTTTTTCTCGCTGAAGTCAAATTGATAGCTAAAAGCAAATGATGCCAACGGGTTAGATATGCGGAAGGTGCATATGTCGGACATGATCGGGGAGCCCCGGACCTTGCGGAAGTCGGATTTCGCCAAGGTCGCCAACGTGTCGCCGGGGCGGGTGTCACAGATGATCCGCGCCGGCCTGCCGGTGGAGCCGGACGGGCGGATTGACGTTGCGCGCGGCCGGCTGTGGATCCAGTCCAACATCGACCCCAAGCGATCCGCCGCCCAAAGCGACCAGGGCGACTTGCCGCTTGCCGCCCGCACCGACGCGGCGACCGAACGGGCGCGGCTGGTGAAGGAACAGGCGGACCATGCCGCGCTCAAGAACGCGCTGTTGCGCCAGGACCTGTTGCCCGCCGCCGATGTGGAACGGGAATGGACCGACATGCTGCGGCGCGTGCGCTCCCGGCTTCTCGCCGTCCCCTCCCGGCTGCGGCAGGTGCTGCCGCACCTGACCGCCCATGACGTCGGCGCCATCGACACGGAACTACGCCACGCGCTGGAGGACCTTGCCAATGCCGAATGAACCGCTTTCCCGCGTTCGCCGCGCCGCGCTGCGGGCGCTCCAGCCGCCGCCGCGCCTGGCGCTGTCCGACTGGATCGAAACCGAAATTCGCCTGCCGGCGGATGTGTCCGCCCTGCCCGGCCCGATCCGCCTCTATCCGTTCCAGCGCGGTATTGCCGATGCCATCAGCGATCCGGGCATCGAGCGGGTCACCGTCGTGAAATCCGCCCGCATCGGCTACACCACCTTGCTGGTCGGCGCGCTCGCCTCGCATGTGGTCAACGAGCCGGCGCCGGTGCTGTTCGTGCTGCCGACCGAGGACGATTGCCGAAACTTCGTCGTGACCAACGTGGAACCCACCTTCGAAGCCTCGCCGGTGCTGGCCGGGGCGCTGACCGGCGAAGCCGGCGGGGAGAACCGCAACACGCTGCTGTCGCGCCGGTTCCCCGGCGGATCGCTAAAGGTGGTGGCGTCGAAATCACCGCGCAACCTGCGCGCCCACAACACCCGCGTGCTGATCGTCGATGAGGCCGACGCCATGGAAATGACCGCCGAGGGCAGCCCCATCCTGCTGGCGGAAAAGCGCACCCTGTCGTTTCCTGATCGCAAGATTGTCATCGGCTCCACGCCGATCTTCGAAGAAACCTCGCATGTGCTGAACGCCTACGGCCGCTCCGACATGCGGGTGTTCGAGGTGCCTTGCCCCGGCTGCGGCGCGTTTCAGGAAATCACCTGGCGGGATATCCACTGGCCGGAGGGACAGCCGCAAGACGCGCATTGGGCCTGCCCGGCCTGCGGTTCGGTGGTGGAGGAACGGCACAAGCCGGCCATGATCGCCGGCGGCCGCTGGCGCGCCACCGCGCCGGAGGTGGAAGGGCATGCCGGCTTCCGCGTCAATGCGCTGGTGTCACCGCTGGCGAACGCCTCCTGGGGCAAGCTGGCGGCGGAATTCCTCACCGCGAAGGACACGCCGGAACTGCTCCAGACCTTCGTCAACACGGTGCTGGGGCAAGGCTGGCGCGCGGAAGGCGAGGAACTGGACGAAGCCGCACTTGCCGCCCGCGCGGAAGGGTTTTCGGTCGAGGCGCTGCCGGAAGACGTACTTGCGGTGACGGCGGGCGTGGACGTGCAGCGCGACCGGCTGGAAATCACCTTCGTCGGCTGGGGCCGGACGGGCGATGCCTTCGCCCTGGGGCATTCCGTGGTCTGGGGCCTGCCGGCCGATGGCGCCACCTGGGCGGAGCTGGACAGCCTCCTGAAAACCCGCTTCCCGCACCCCTCGGGCGGCACGCTGGCGCTCGATGCGGTGGCGATTGATTCCGGCGATGGCGAGACCATGGAAGCGGTCTATGCCTTCGCCTTCCCGCGCGCGGGGCGCAAGGTGCTGGCGATCAAGGGCGCGTCCGGCGCGCGGCCATGGATCGAGCGTTCCAAGAGCCGGATCAAGGGCGGCCGGCTGTGGATTGTCGGCGTGGACGGGATCAAGAGCCACCTGGCCGGCCGGCTTTCGTCCGGCACCAGCGTACGCTTTTCCCGGGAGCTGCCGGCGGTGTGGTTCGAACAGCTCGCCAGCGAGCGCGCCGTGGTGCGCTATGCTCGGGGACAACCGCAACGGCGGTTCGAGCGCATCGCCGGGCGACGGGCGGAAGCGCTCGACTGCATGGTCTACGCCTTCGCCGCCCGGCAGGTGATCAATCCGAATTGGGACGAACGGCGGGACGCACTTGCGCGGCCGGAGGTGCGGCCGACGAAGCCGGCGGGGGTGATCCGGTCGGGGTGGATGGGGTAGCGAGGTATTCGTGCCATACGAACACCCGAAGGGGCCTGCATGATGCAGGCCCCTCGCCATTGCCATCATGGCAATCCCTTCGCCGTCAACTGGTCGACCGATATAGTTCCAGTGCCTCTCTTTGCTCGGAATTGATGACCAGAAAACATCCACTTCCGCCATCGCCACCGAGGGCGTCATGCACTTCATTTTCGGTGCATCCGAGCTCCAAAGCGATCATCCGGAACGACAACTGTTGGTGCTTGCTCGGATCATCAGCGATCTGATGATTCACGTAGTTGACGATCTTCTCTACCAGCTTGTTCTTCCTCATAACTTCATCGTGGCTACGACCACGGCCAGGAGGGTAATAGACACCTCGAAAGGGGACGGTAGGGATCACTCGCCAAACTCCAGAATTATTTCACTTACCTTCGAGATAAAGGAAAACCATCCTCATCAGTTACGCGACGACCAAACGCTTGCCAAACTGCGGATACAGCGGAGTTAAAATTTCTCTCCGTTGCAGTTTTTATACGTCCAATCGATCTTTTTTCTTCATTCGTCAGAGATATATTATCTAGCTCAATTGTAATTTCGCGAATACGGCCCCAATCTAGGGGGCGTTTCATTTCTTTAAGCTCGTGGAGGATAGCCAAGGCAGTCATGTCTTCCGCAACCTCACGCCCGCCCCTTCGCCGTTCTCGTCAATGAAGATCACGCCGGCCGCCTCCAGGGCGGCGCGGATCGCCTCGACCGTGCGCGGCTTCAGCTCTTCCCCGCGTTCAAGGCGCGTGACGGTCGTGGGAGAGACCTTCGCCAAATCGGCAACCTCCCTGATTCCCAAGCCCAAAGCTGCACGCGCCATTCGGCATTGAGCCGCATTCATTGTGTTACCCTGTGACTATTTTGTCTTGACGTGACCGTTTCAGGATGCCTAATTGGTCACGTCGTTACACTTTTCATACCACAGGAGACACGGATGGGCATCCATTTTCGTGAACGGGGAAGGTGCGTCCCGGTCTGGCTGACAATCGAGCCGGCCACCCGCGCCCGCATCGAAGCGGCGATTGAGAACCTTGTCGCCCTGCTCGACCAGATCGACGGGGATTGTGACTACGAGGAAACCGGCGACGGCGAGCCCTACCTCTCCTGGCCGGGCGATGGCCCGCACCGGGAGCGCGGCGAGCGCGATCCCTCCGGCGAGGGCGAGTATCCCCACGGCTGGACGGTGCACGGATCGGAGCGGCAGGACAGCCGCTTGCACTTCTGGTCCTTCGATGAGCTGCACGCCCCGGCACTGGAACACGACCCAGCCGACCACGAGGACGACGGCACCGCCCCCGCCACGCGGCACGATCAACGCCAGTGGGCGCATGGCCACCAGGAGGGTTCCCGATGACTGACTGTCGTGTTGCGGCCATCGGCCGGGAACTTGCCGAGCTGTCGCGTGAATGGGCGCGGCTGGACGGGGAAGGATGCGCCGTGCAGGGCGCTCGCAAGATCCGGCTGGACCGCATGGAACGTGAGGTGCTGGACCGCATCGACCTGTTGCAGGCGGAAGCCTGCGGCACGCTGGCGACAAGCCCGGCCGGCGCCATGGTGCAAACCATGCTCGCCTATGATCTCGCCAACAAGCTTTACGAATTCATCCCCGACGACGCGCCGGCCTACGAGGTCTCCGCGCTTCTGCGGGCACTCACACGCGCGCTCTATTCCGCCGTGGACGCCATCGCCGCAACGACCGGCGAGGACCCCAATAGCCTCGGCGCCGATCACTTCATGGCCCACGAATGGCACCCGTTCCACCTGTGCGAAAGGGCGCACACCACAACTTCCAACAAATAATGTCACAAACAATTGACAGAGTGCCCCGCACCACCTATCAATATGCAACATTTATTGTTGGGAAAGGTGATCTTATGAGCAGGATGAGCGTCAAGGACATGACCGCACGTCTCGCACGCTGCACAGGTCAGGAAGAGGGCTATCTCGCACGGCAAATCCGTCACTGGACGGTGAACGGCCTGTTTATGTTCGAACCCCCGGAACGGTCGGGGAATGATCCTCATTCCCGATCCTACTACAACGACCGTCACCTGGCGGCGGCGAGGCTCTACAACTTCTTCGTCAACTCGGGCGTTCATGTATCCCGACTCGAAGGCCTGGGACGGGCCTTCAAGAACCTCGATCACAGATATCCGTGGATCCAGGAAGATGGATACCTGCGCCAGCCGAGCGGTATCGAGACGGTTGTAGACGCGGCAAAGCGGGGCGAACTCCACTGGCACTTCGTTTACGGGGGCGATCTGGAGGGCAACCTCATCGGCTTCTACTTCACGGAACATCCGTGGCCGAACGAACGGCTCATTTACGCTCTGGAAGGCGGCGGGGAAGACCTGTCGGAAGCGGACAAAGGGCTTATCCGGATGGCCCATAAGCGCCGGGCGCTGCGATACCCCCTCCACGGCGTGCTTTCTCTTGCCCCGCTCTTCCGTCGGCTGTTCACCCCGGACGCCGGCGGCGAGGCCTGACCCATGCGCCCCCTCGCCCGCCGCATCTTCGATGCCGTCTTCCCGAAACGCTCGCTCGACGCGGGCGGCGGCGGCCGCCGCTGGCGGGATGCGCCAACCGTCACCAGCGCCGGCACGCTGCACGGGGTTGCCTCCACGGTCGCCGCCCGAGCCCTGCACTACGGCCTCAACAACCCGACCGGGGTGCGGATGCTGGAATGCCTGGCGACCAACATTGCCGGCGACGGGATCAAGCCCCGCTCCGAACATGAGGACGAGGCGACCCGCCAGGCGCTGCACCGGCGCTTCAAGACCTGGACCGATGCGGCGGACGCGGACGGTCTGACAGACTTCTACGGCCTCCAGCAACTGGCGGTACGCGACCTTGCCAGCTTCGGCGAGGCGCTGTTCACCTTCACCCCCGATCCGGACACGGGCGCGCCGCAACTGCGCAGGCTGCACCCGGAACAGCTCGACCGCTCCATGACGCGCACCCACGAAAGCGGGGCCGCCGTTTATCAGGGCGTGGAATTCGACACCTTCGGGCGGATCACCGCCTATCACATTCGCCGGGCAGCGCCGGGCGATACGCTCGCCGGCCTTCCAAGCGCGCCCGCGCGGATGCCGGCGAGCGACATCATTCACCTGTTCCGTCCGCTGGTTCCCGGCCAGGTGCGCGGCCTGTCCTGGTTCGCCCCTGTCCTCTTGCCGGCACGGGAGCTGGATGCCCTTTGCGATGCGCTCTTGATGCGGGCCAAGGTCGCCGCCCTGCACGCCGGGTTCATCACCGAAACCGATGGCAGCCCCCTTTATGAAGGGGAACAAAGCGGGACCGTGCTGCAAGCCGGGCTGGAACCGGGCGCGCTCATTCCCCTGCCGCCGGGCAAGTCGGTGGAGTTCCCGGAGGTGCCCGACCAGGGCGGCGCGGGGGCGCTGATGGGCACCACCTTCCGCCTGATCGCCGCCGGCATGGGCGTCACCTACGAACAGGCGACCGGCGATTATTCCCAGGTGAACTATTCGAGCGCCCGGGCGGCGCTGCTGGAGTTCCGCCGCTTCTGCCAGTCGATCCAACACCATGTGATGGTGTTCGGCCTGTGCCGGCCGGTCTGGCGCTCCTTCATTCGCCACCAGGTGCTTGCCGGCACCATTCCGGCGACGGCCTATCAGGCAGACCCCGCCGCCTTCGAAGCGGCCAAGTGGCTTCCCCCGGCCTGGCCCTGGGTGGACCCGGAAAGCGATGCCAAGGCGGCGGAAGTCGCCTTGAACAACCGGCTGCGCAGCCGCTCCGAAATCATCGCCGAACGTGGCTATGACGCGGAAGACGTGGACGCGGAGATTGCCGCCGACGCGGCGCGGCTCGACCGGCTCGGGATCGGCCAACAGGAGGCAGTACAATGACCGCTCCGACCCTGATGCGGGCGGGTTTCACCCCCGCCACCGTGGACGACAAGGCGCGCACCGTCGAGCTGGTCGCCTCGACCGGCGCAGGCGTTCCCCGCCACGACATGCGCGGAACCTTTCTGGAGGTGCTGGAGGTCAGCGAAGGCGCGGTGGACCTGACCCGCCTGGAGGGCCTGCCGCTGCTGGACAGCCACCGGCAAGACGGCCTCGACAATGTGCTGGGCGTCGTTCGCTCGGTTCGCTTCGAGCCGGGGCGGCTGATCGTCAAGGTTCAGTTTTCCACCCGCCGCGATGACGTCTGGCAGGACGTCCGCGCCGGGATCATCCGAAACGTGAGTGTCGGCTATCTCCCGAAGACATGGCGCGACGGCAAGGACCCGAATTCGGGCGCACGGGTCCGCACCGTCACGCAGTGGGAGCTACGCGAAGTCAGCCTTGTGGCGGTCGGAGCCGACCCCGCCGCACAAATTCGAGGAACCACCATGCCCCCCGAAACACATACTCCGGACGCGCCCCCGGCCAATGCGGCGCCGGCGGCCACGCCGCCCGCCCCCACGGAAACCCGCGCGGCGGCAAATCAGGAAATCCGGGCGCTCGCCAATACCTTTGATCTGGGGTCCGATTGGGCAAATGCGCAGATCGACCGCGGCGCCAGCGAAACCGAGGCACGCGCCGCGGCGCTCGACACCCTGCGCACGCAGCGCGCGGCCGCACCGACCGCCCGCACCAGCGCAATGCACCACCATGATGACCCGGCGACCATCGCCACGCGGATGGGCGAAGCGGTCTATGCAACGCGGGTCAACCCGGCACATGAGCTGTCGGATCAGGCGCGGGCCTTCGCCGGCATGACGACGCTGGACATGGCGCGCGATTGCCTGCAGCGCTCGGGCGTCTCCACCACCGGCCTCAACCCGGCCGACACGATCACCCGGGCGCTGCACACCACCAGCGACTTTGCCACCATCTTCGCCGACACGGCGAACCGCACCCTGCGGGCGGCCTATGCCTCGGCACCGGGCACGCTGAAGCGGCTGGCACGGCAGACCACCCACAAGGACTTTCGCGCCAAGACCAAGGTGCAGGCGGCCGATATCGCCAGGCTGGAGAAGGTCAACGAGCATGGCGAATACAAGTATTCGGGCTTCGTGGAGGCGAAGGAAACCTACGCAATCGGCACCTACGGGACGATTGTCGGCCTGACCCGGCAAGCGCTGGTCAACGACGATCTCGGGGCCTTCACCGATCTGGCCGGCAAGCTCGGCACCGCGTCTTCGGAATTCGAGGCGCAATTCCTGGTGGACCTTCTCACCAAGGGCGGCGGCATCGGCCCGGTGATGGATGACGGCAAGCCGGTGTTCCACGCCGACCACGGCAACCTTGCCGCCGCTGGCGGGGCGCTTTCCAAGGACGCACTGTCCGCCGCACGGCTCGCCATGCGCCGGCAGAAAGGCATCAACGGCCGGCCGATCGCCATTGCCCCGAAATTCCTGGTGGTGCCGCCGGAGCTGGAGACCACGGCGGAGGAAATCCTTGCCGCGATCCAGCCGACCAAGACCGCCGACGTGAATGTGTTCGGCGGCAAGCTGGAACTGGTGGTGGAACCCCGCCTGACCGACGTGAAGCGCTGGTACATCGCCGCCGATCCGGCCACGGTCGAGGGGCTGGAATATGCCTATCTCATGGGTTCGGAAGGGCCGCAGACCGACAGCCGCGCCGGCTTCGAGGTCGATGGCGTGGAGGTCAAAGTTCGGCTCGACTACGGCGCTTCGTTTCTCGACTGGCGCGGCTGGTACATGAACGAGGGGCAGTAATGGCAACGCTCGCCGAGCTGGCAACACGGCTGGAGGCGCTGCGCAAGATCCGCGTCGGCGGCCGCCGCGCCATCGATTCGGATGGCAGCAAGGTCGAGTATCGCAGCGACGGCGAGCTTGCGGCAGCGATTGCCGACCTGGAGCGGCAGATATCCGCACACTCGGGCAAGCCCGCTGCCCGCGTCGTCTACATCAATTCCTCGAAAGGCACATGACATGAAGAACTTCGTGCAACAGGGAAAATTCGTGACCGTCACCGCGCCGGCCGGCGGCCTCAACGCCGGGGATGGCGTCCTGGTCGATCACCTGTTCGGCGTTGCCGCAAATTCGGCGCTGGAAGGCGAACAGGTGGAAATCGCCACCGATGGCGTGTTCGACCTGGACAAGGATGCCGGCGCCTCCCTGACGGCCGGTGCGCCGATCTACTGGGACGACACCGCCAAGGTGGTGACCACCACCGCAACCGCCAATCTGCGGATCGGCACCGCGCTTGAAGCCGCCGCGCTGGCGGCCGCCACCGGGCGCATCCTGATCACCGGCCACGCGATCTAGCGGCGGGCCTCCTGGGCGGCGCGGTCCCGCCTGAAGCCCATGCCCGCCGCCGCTGGCACCTCATGACGGGCATGGGCAGACCGCTTTTTTCAAGCGAGGTGAGACGATGAACAGAGCCCTTATTGAAGTGAATGTTCCCCCGTTCCGGATGCTCAAGAAATCCGCTGCGGCCAGCTACTGCGGAATGGCCGCCAAGGCATTCGAGGGCCTTTGCCCGGTCACCGCAGTGGAAATGCCGAACGGCCTGCGCCTGTGGGACGCTCGCGACCTCGACGCATGGCTTGATGGTCTCAAGGCGGGAGACGCCGACAGCGACGACGCCATCCTCGACAAGTTGGGCTGATCCCATGACCGTGGTGCGCGTGCGCGGCTTCCAGATCTTCAAGGACCGCTTCGGCAAGTGGCGGTGCTACCACCGCAAGACGCGGCAGAAAGTCAACCTGGACCGGGCGCCGCTTGGTTCGGCCGCCTTCTTCGCCGAGTGCCAGCGCATCACCGACGCGCTTGCCATCGCCGGCGAACCCAAGCCGGGAACGCTCGGCAAGCTCATTGAGAAATACCGCGCCAGCCCTGATTTCATGGAAAAGGCACCACGCACCCGCGCCGACTATCAACGGGTGTTCGATTACCTCTACCCGATCCGCGACACCGAACTTGCGAAATTCACCTCGCCGCTGGTGGTCAAGATCCGCGACCGGGCGGAAGCCAAACGGGGCGCGCGCTTCGGCACCTATGTCAAACAGGTGATTTCCCTTCTCTTCTCCTGGGGCAAGGAACGCGGGTTCGTGAAGGTCAACCCGGCGCTTGGTGTGCGAGGTGTGCGCCGGAAGCGCGGCGCACCCATGGCGAACCGCCCCTGGAGCGATGCCGAACGGCATGCGGTGCTGGAGGCTGCCCCCGCGCAAATGCTGCCGGCGCTCGGGCTGATGATGTTCACCGGCCTGGGACCGCAAGACGCGCTCACCCTGCCCCGCACCTTCTTCAAGAACGGCGCCATTGCAACGGAACGCTCCAAAACCGGCGCGCCGGTCTATTGGCCCGTTATCGCGCCGCTGCAAGACATCCTGGACGCGGCGCCGGCACACGACGCCCTGACGCTGTGCGCCAACTCAAAAGGCCGCCCCTGGACGGTCTCCGGCTTCCGGGCCTCCTGGACGACCTTGCGCCGAAACCTGGAGGATGCCGGCAAGGTGCAACCCGGCCTCACGCTCTACGGCCTGCGCCACACCGTGGCGACGATCCTTCGCGAAGCCGGCTGCGATGACCGCACCATTGCCGATGCACTCGGGCAGAAGACCGAGGACATGGCCCGGCACTACAGCAAGGCCGCCGACCTTCGCCGAAAGATGGGGGATGTGGGCGCCATTTTCGAAACCGCCGTGAACGACCGGCGAACAAAAACTGTCAAACCGGATTGAAAATCCCGTCAAACCGAGGGGCAACAGCGATGCCACCCGAAAAATCTTCTAACGATTTCAATGGGGTAAGTGGTGCCCAGGGCCGGAATCGAACCAGCGACACGCGGATTTTCAATCCGCTGCTCTACCAACTGAGCTACCTGGGCCCGAGCGCTGCGAAAAGGTGCTGAGCGCTTCGAAGTGCCGGTTTTATAGAAGACCCTTGCGGACCTGTCCAGTTGCCGGCTTCAAGTTTTACACAAGTGACTTTCACCCCGGGATTTTTCCGCCTCCCGCCGCCGCCGCCGTCCGGCAGCGCGCCCGGCTCCCTCCTTGCAAGAATGGCGGTTTTCTGTACCTTCCAGTACCCACCTCCCCCGTTGCGCTACTGGGAAGATCACCGGACGGAGAGACCCGGACCATCGACGCCCGGGGCGCTGCTCCTGTGCAAACCTCCCGCCCCTTGGCGAAGAATCAGCACCACAAACCTGCCTCAGAAGGTCTTGATGACGCTCAACGCCGTCGAGAAATTCGAAAAATCCTTGATCTGGTAGTTGGACTGCATCCGCCGGAATTCGGCGCTCAGCGCCAGGGCAACATCGAAACGCAGCGGAACCGTCACCGCACCGCGCAGCCAGAACTCATTGTCGTATTCGCTTTCGGTGAGGCTCACCGATGGATTGGGCGCCGCGAACTCGCGCCGGATGTAGCCTGCGTCGGCGTCCAGCAGCCAGGGCAAATCCAGCCGCTCGATGGGTGAGGCGAAGGAATAAGTGGCGCCGAGTGCGACGCCCAGTTCCCAGCTTTGCTCGAAATTGGCGCTCGCTTCCTCGAAATCCCCTAGCAGCTTGCCGCGCACCGCCCAGTTTTCTGTCACTTGCCGGGTATGGGTGATCTGGGCGAGCAGTTGATAGCCATCCCGATTGCTGATCGTGGGATAGGTCAGCGTGTCGCGGAACCAGCGCCGTCGGAACTCGACCCGGCCGGTCACGCTGGACAGCGATGACGGCAGGATGGCAAACCGCGTGCCCGCCCCCAGCGCGCCGGAGTAGTTGCCCTCGTTCAGACGCACGCCGCCAATGATGCCATAGACGCCGAGCCGGGCATCATCGATGTCGAACCGCGCCAGATTGAAGGACGGTCCGACGGTCAGTTCGGCCAACTCGGTATTGAGCCGGGTGATGTCCAGATAGCGCCCGCCATAGAACAGGAGATCGGCTTCCAGCAGGTCGCCCTGATTGCCAAGGTCATAGGCCCCATGCACGTTGCCGGCGACGAACACGTTCCAGTCCGGCTTGCCCGAGGAGGTGTTGTCGAGCAGATAGGGAAGTCCGTTCAGGACCACCACGCGCCCGCCGGGACCGGCATTGGCATTGGTCTGATAGCGCACACCGGTCATCAGCGTCGCGGACAGCGTCGCCGGCGCCTCTTGCCCGTCGATTTCCGTCAGGAAAGTCGCCGCGCGCGCGGCGACCTCCTCAGGGACGCTGGGCGTCTGAGATACTGCCTCGAAATGCGTCCGGGCCATGTCAAACGACCCGAGGCGGAAATAGAGCGCCCCCAGCTCCAACCGGATACGCGGCTGGTCGGGAGCAAAAACCAGCATCCGCTCAAGGGTCCCGACCGCAGCTTCCAAATCCCCGATCCGCGCGGATAGCGCGGCGTATTCGAAGGCGATGTCGAGATTTGCCGGATCACGCAGCATCGCGGCAAGAAGCTCCGCCTGGCGCGCAAGCAGCGCGGGATTTTCCACCTCAAGACCTGTCGTTCCGGGCAGATCCGCTTCCGCACATGCGGGCGCGCTCACCGCCCCGCAGACAACAAGCAACGCAAGACCGGACACCAGACACAGATTCGACCGGCCGCGCACTGCGCTCACCGCACCCTCCCGGAGGCTTTCAGGAAACCGAACATAACTCTAGGTCATGCCGTCCGATGAGTCCCACCCGGCGACCTCGCCCACCCCGGTTTCTCGCTGCATGTTGCCTTGTCACAACACCGCGCATTCCCTTGGCTTCAGAGCGAAGGCAACAAAAAACGCCGCCCGGGGAAACCGGACGGCGTCATAAGGCAGCAGGCGTAGAGCGCGCTCCACCTCCTGGCGCGGCGCTATTTCACCTCGCGCACGCGCCCGTCCAGATAGGGCGTGTATCCGCCTTGCAGGTTCCCGACATAGTCGGCGACCACCTCTTCAAGGCCCGGGCCATAGTCATAGGCATTGGCTCCGGCATCGGCGAAGATGCGATAGCCATCGCCGCCGCCGCGCATGTAGTTGTTCGACACGACGCCATAGACCTTCTCCGGGTCGAGCGGCACCCAGGTACCCTCCTCATCGACCTCAACGGAGATGATCCGCCCCTCCTTGGGCTTGCGCGCCCGGGTCCAGGAGTAGCGAATGCCGGCAACTTGCGGGAAACGGCCACCCGCCTCCTCCACCAGCGACACACCGTTTTCCAGCGCGGCGATCACATCGCTGCCCTTGAGCTGGAAGGTGGAGAGCGTGTTCTGGAACGGCAGGACGGTGATGACCTCGCCCATGGTCACCTCCCCAGCATCGATGGAGGCGCGCAGCCCGCCGCCGTTCTGAATGGCGATCTGCACGCCCTGGTCCTTGACCCGGGCCAGCATGGCATCGGCCACAAGATTGCCCATGGTGCATTCCTGCAAGCGACAGCTGTCGCGCGATCCGTCGATCGTGTCACTGGTGCTGCCTATGACCTTGGTACGCAGTTCCTCCAGCGGCACGGCGAGTTCCGCCACCCGGGCGGCGACCGCTTTGTCCGCCGGGACGGAAGCATCGAGCAGGATCGGGTTGCCCGCAGCGGAGACAACGTTGCCATCGTCATCGAACACCACCTCGATTTCGCCGAGGTACTTGCCATAGGCATAGGCCTGGACGACCGGCACCTGGCGGCCGCGCGGGTTCTGCACCAGCACCGGATAGGGACCAGCCGCCTTCTTGTCGGTATTGGAGAGCAGCGTGTGGGAATGACCACCGACGATCAGGTCGATGCCCGGCACCCGCGAGGCCACCTCCAGATCGCGCGGCAGACCCACATGGGTCAGGGCGATGATCTTGTCGACCCCTGCGGCCTCCATGCCCTCGACCGCCCCCTTGAGATAGGTCTCCGCCCGCAAGAAACCGACATTCTTGCCCGGCGAGGAGGTTTCGGCCGTATCCTCGGCCAGGACCGACACGATGCCGACCCGCTGCCCGCCGACATCGAGGATAACCGACCCCGGAACCTTCCCCTTCAGTGACGGCTCGTTCTCCACGCCGATGTTGCCCGACAGAACCGGGAACTCGACCTTTTCAAGGAAATCCGCCAGCCCTTGCGGACCATCGTCGAACTCATGATTGCCCACGGCCATGGCATCGAAGCCGATGGCATTCATGAACTCGGCCGCCGCCTTGCCCTTGTAGGTGGAGTAGAACAGCGAGCCCTGAAACTGGTCGCCGGCATCGAGGGTAATGACGTTCTTGCCTTCCGCCGCCAGCGCGGCGCGGCGCTCGTCGACCTTCGCCTTGACCCGGGCGATCCCACCAAAGCACTTGCCCTCGGCATCATCGTCGGCGGCGCAAGTGGAATCGTATTTGGTGATCGGTTCGAGGCGGGAATGCAGGTCGTTGATATGCAGGATGGTCAACGCATAGTCGGCCTGTGACGGTGTCGCGCCCAGCCCGAGCAGCGCCAGGCTCAATCCATAAACCAATTGTTTCATAGACCATCTCTCCCAATTGACATGCCGGCCCCACTGACATGCCGGGGCCTTCCGGGACGCCGTGAAAAAGAAGGCAGCGCCCCCCGAAACCGGCAGGCAAACAGTGCCACCATGGCTTGAAGAGGTCCAGTGAAAGCACTGCGACAGAGCGGGTTCTCTTCGCAATTCACCGCTGGTATCACGCAGCCAACAGCGCCGCAGGTAGGTTCGATCAGCGGCAATCAGGAGTGGTGGTCAGGCAAAGAAGAAGGAGCCAAGACCAAGCGTACCTCAGCACCCGTAGGTGCAAAGAACCTTTCGGGGGCCGGCATAGGCCTGGTTGGCGCGGTTGTAGTCGACGTAGCCATCCGGCGCGCGGCGCGGCGTGGACAGGATCACCGGCGCCGGGATCGGCTGACCCGGTTGCGGCGGCGTCGCCGAGTTGACGCTGGAAAAGCGTTGCAAGGCGGCTTCGGAGGGGGGCCGGCCAGATCCGCCCCGCCCGGTCAGCAATCGCGCCACCTCGCGGGTCATTGAGGGAGGCGTCCGGATCACACGCCCGGCGCCGCCGCTGGCCTCGATCGCGAAACCGGGCCGATAGACGCGCAGCTTGCGGCCATCCCGACCAACAAAGGTCAGGTCCTTGCCAAACAGGAACGAATAGATTGAGCGATCACCGCGATCGAGCAGGTTGGCCATGCCGCCGCGCACGCCGATGGTGCCCTGACGGGTGCGGATCGTCACGCCGCCGCGCGTCTTCGACAGCTTGCCACCGACATAGCGGGCAACGCCCTTGCCGAAGGTGGCGATCATCCGGCTGGTGCCCGCCGGCTGATAGACGAACTCGTCGATCACCAGATCGGAATTCGGCCCGATCAGGAAATTGGACCCATCGGCGAGCAGCACCTGCACAAGCCCCTTGCCGCCGGTTCGAATGCGCTCGTTCTGGAACACGGCCTTGCCGATCCGCACCGTTTTCAGCGGGCCGGCGCCGCGCTGGCTCCGGGCGCTCTGGTCGACAGCGCTGGCGACCCCTACCCCGTCCTCGGCCCGAGCTCCGGCAACGCTGCCGACAAGCAGAAGAGCCGGCAGAAGCAGAACAGCGGCGCGGGATAGGCGAAGAGGACAACAACGGCGCATCGTATCAGCCTCCAGAACGTTCGCCGCATGTCACCATGCGCAGAACCAACACTATACCTCTGAGCAGCGAGACGACGTGACCGGGATCACAGTGATCCGCAAGGTATCGTCCCGGCTCCCCGGCCAGGGTCAGCCTTCCTCCTGCCGGCGCGCCAGTTCCTCAAGGTCTTCCGGCTCGAGCTCGACAACAGGCACACTGTAGCTGCCGGACAGCCAGCGATTGAGATCCACATCGGCACAGCGCTTGGAGCAGAAGGGATAGAAGGCCTCCAACGACAGCTTTCCGCATTGCGGACAGGGCCGCACGGGCCGCTGTGCGGTCTTCTTGTCCTCAGAATCCGTCATGCCATTTCCCGTGTGGAGCGAGCCATGCCTGGCTCAAGTGTATGTCAGTGTGGCACGACCGTCGACCGCCCGCTATGCCAAGCGTGCGTGCATCGGCCTGCAAACGATCAGGCGCGGACCCGCGCCGGATCGTGCCAGGATCCCAGAACCGGGTATTTCAAACCGCCAAGCAGGGCCGATGTTTCCTGGAGCGGCAGGCCGACCACATTGGAATAGGAGCCGGTCAGTTTGACCACGAAGGCGCCGGCAAGCCCCTGGATGGCATAGCCCCCGGCCTTGCCCCGCCATTCACCGCTGGCCAGATAGGCCTCGATCTCGGCGCGAGACAGGCGCTTGAAGCGCACCCGCGTTTCCACGAGACGCTGGCGAGCGACATCCTTCGGCGCACTGACGCAAAGGCCCGTATAGACCCGGTGTCCACGCCCCGACAGCAGTTGCAGGCAGGCCTCGGCCTCCGCGCGGGTTTCGGCCTTCGGCAGAATGCGCCGGCCGACGGCGACAACCGTGTCGGCGGCCAGCACCAGCCCGTCGATGTTTTCCTCGACCCGATCGGCGGCGCGGCGCGCCACTTCCGCCTTGGTGCGTGCCAACCGCTGAGCCAGCGCGCGCGGGGTCTCGCCCTTGCGCGGGGTCTCGTCGATATCCGCCGGCATGAGCGTGTCCGGGTCGATCCCGATCTGCTGCAGCAGCGCAAGGCGCCGCGGCGAGGCGGACGCCAGGACAAGCTGGGGACGGTCGGTCATGTCAGGCGCGGCCTCTCGGTCCGCCGCGTGGCCGCCGGGGCGGCAACGACAGGCAGGATCACTTGAAACGGTAGGTGATGCGGCCCTTGGTCAGGTCGTAGGGCGTCATTTCCACCAGAACCCGGTCGCCGGCGAGCACGCGAATCCGGTTCTTGCGCATCCGGCCAGCGGTATGGGCAATGATCTCGTGGTCGTTTTCCAGCTTCACGCGAAAGGTCGCATTGGGGAGCAGTTCCGAAACCACCCCCGGAAACTCGAGGACTTCTTCCTTAGCCATATGGATTCCTGATTGTCATGCTAGATGTGGCGGCGAACCTAACGGATCGCAACAAGAAAGGGAACAGGCAGGTTTACGCGAAATCGCGGCGTTTTCGCCGCCACGGCATCCGTGCCCCGAACCATCAACCGCCGGGGGTCGGCGTCCAGCCAAACCGCTTCTTGATCCGCGTCTGTAGCAGATCTCGCACCTCGCGGTAACTGGAAAGAATTTGCTCGCGCGAGCCGGTGGCAAGGGTCGGGTCGGGGGTCGGCCAGTATTCGACCTCCACAGCCTCCGTCCGCGTCATCTCCAGCGCCTTGTGATGGGCCTCGGGAGCCAGCGTGATCACCAGGTCGAAGCCGGACTCGTCGAGCTGCTCGAAGGTCTTGGGCCGATGCCGGGCGAGATCGCAACCCACTTCCTGCATCACCGCGTCGACAAAGGGATCGGGCTCTCCTTCGCGCACACCGCAGGATTTGACATAGATGCGCTGCGGGAAAAGCAGGCGGGTCAGCGCCGCCGCCATCGGGGACCGCACCGCGTTCATGCCGCAGGCGAACAGGACGGCACCGGGCGCCTGTCCCGGCCGCGCCACCGCTCTCACCCCTTCCAGTGCAGGGCGCAGACCAGGGTAAACAGGCGCCGCGCCGTCTGCATGTCGACGCGAACCTTCCCCTCAAGGCGCTCCATCAGGATCTGAGAGCCCTCATTGTGCACCCCGCGCCGGCCCATGTCGATGGCCTCGATCTGGCTTGGCGTGGCCGTCTTGATCGCCTCGAAATAGCTTTCGCAGATCATGAAATAGTCCTTCACCACCTTGCGCAGCGGTGTCAGGGACAGAACATGGGTGACGATCGGCTCGCCGTCTTCCTGGGAAATGGCGAAGACCAGGCGCTTTTCCACCAGCGACAGGCGCAGGCGGAATGGCCCCTCGCCCACACCTTCGGGGGCGAACTCATTCTCGTCGATCAGATCATAGATCGCCACCGCCCGCTCGTGCTCGATATCGGGCGTCGAGCGAACGATGGATGCTTCGTCAAGCTCGACCGCGACCAGTCGGGCCGTATTGGTCCTGACCGCTTCCTGCGATGAAGTCATGGATGGTTCCCGTCCCCCGTCACGCCCATTTCCCACACCTATCGTGCCAGAGGCCCTTCCGACAAGCCGGAGATCCGCCTTCTGTGCAAACAGCCTAGAGATTGAGCCGCTGGGCCACCGATCGGCCATGGGCGGAGAGCCCTTCCGCCTCGGCCAGGGCAATCGCCGCCGGACCGAGCTCGCGCAGGCTTTCCGCCGTGCAGCGCAGCACCGAGGTGCGCTTGACGAAATCCAGCACCGAAAGGCCGGAGGAGAACCGCGCGGAGCGCGCCGTCGGCAGCACGTGGTTCGAGCCGCCGATATAATCGCCGATGGCCTCGGGCGTGTAGCGCCCCAGGAACGCGGCGCCGGCGTTGCGGATGCGAGCAAACAGGGCTTCCGGATCGGCCACGGCCAGTTCCAGATGCTCCGGCGCGATGGCATCGACCAGCGCCGGCGCCTCGGCCATGTCGCCCACCAGGATCACCGCGCCGAAATCGCGCCAGCTCGCGCCGGCGACCTCCGCCCGGGGCAACCGGGCGAGCTGCCGCTCCAGCGCCGTTTCGACGGCCGCCGCGAAACCGGCATCGTCGGTGATCAAAATCGACTGGGCGCTGGCATCGTGCTCGGCCTGGGACAGAAGATCGGCTGCGATCCAGTCCGGATCGTTCTCGCCATCGGCCACCACGAGGATTTCCGACGGACCGGCGATCATGTCGATGCCCACAGTGCCGAACACCCGCCGCTTGGCCGCAGCCACGAAAGCATTGCCCGGGCCGACGATCTTGGAAACGGCGGGAATGGTCTCGGTGCCGAAGGCGAGCGCGGCCACCGCCTGCGCCCCGCCGATGCGGTAGATCTCCTCCACGCCGGCCAGATGAGCGGCGGCAAGCACCAGCGGGTTGAGCACCCCGTCGGGGCTCGGCACCACCATGGCGATGCGCTCGACGCCGGCGACCTTGGCCGGAACCGCGTTCATCAGCACCGAGGAGGGATAGCTCGCCGTTCCACCCGGCACATAGAGCCCGACCGATTCGATGGCCGTCCAGCGCGACCCGAGTTCCACGCCGATGGCATCCGTGTAGCGGTCGTCCTCCGGCATCTGCCGACGGTGGTGGGAGGCGATCCGATCACGCGCCAGCGTCAGCGCGGCCAACGTCTCTTCCGGCACCGCCGCGACCGCAGCCGCGATCTCCTCGGCCGAGACGGTCAGCTCCGCCATGCTGGTCGCCGCCAGCCGGTCGAAGCGCTCGGTGTAGCGCAGCACCGCCGTATCGCCATGGCTGCGCACATCCTCCAGAATGTCACGCACCGCCGCATCGACATCGACCGACGCTTCGCGCTTGCCGGCGAGCAGCGCCGCGAAATCCTGGCTAAAGGTGTCATCCGAGGTCGCAAGCCGCTGGGCCAAGATCGTCTCTCCAGTTGGGTCCGCTCCGGCTTCCGGACGGAAATTTCAGGAAAACAGGAAGAGCAGCGCGCCATGTCCACGGTGACCGTGGCTCGCTCTTCCCTGCCCTTTTCACCAAGGGCGGATAGGGCAGGATGCGGCGTCGCGCAATCCCCGCGAGGCAAATTGCCGCCCCGCGCGCCCGGCGATCAGCCGATATCGTGGTTTGGACGATGTTCGGTTTCCCAGGCCGCGCCGAGATCGGTCAGCCGGGCCTCGATGCATTCGGCCTCAGCGGAGAGCGTGCCGCCGCCGGCAAAGACCAGCCGCAGACGGCCGGCCGGCGCCGCGCCTTCCTCGAATTCAACGGCCAGCAGCGACAGCACCGCGTCCTTGGCGTCCTGACGGATATTCTGTGCCTTGAGCGCGCTGACGCCGGCAAAGGACAGGGCGGCGCGGCGGCGCTCATGCCTCTTGCGCGATGCGCCGTTTTCCACGTCCCAGGCGAAACGGTTCATCACCAGCACCAGTTGCCCGTCCGCCGGATAATAGCGAATGTCGCCGACCTTCAGAACGGCGTCCTGTACCTGCGCGGAGATCACGGCAAGATCCTCCGCGTCGAGTGCCGCGAGTTTCAGCTGCTCCATTGACGAATGGCCCCGGTCGATAGATCGCCGCGCGCATCCCGCGCGGCCGTTGCGCCTAGACGTAATGATTTCGCCGCTCAAAGCAACATCGGAATGGTCCGAAGGCACTCCGTCCGCTCGCGCCTTCGCGCCGGATGGCCTATCCCGCCAGCTTGCGCTCCAGCCCAAGAAGCATGGCAAGACAGGCATCGAGCTGGTCGAGACTGACGAACTCGTCGGGCTTGTGCGCCTGCTCGATGGACCCGGGACCGCAGACCACCACCGACATGCCAAGCGACTGGAACAGCCCGGCTTCGGTGCCGAAGGAGACGACACCGGCGTCATTGGCACCAGTCAGCTCGGACAGAATCGCCCGGGCCTCGTTGTCGCTCGCCGGCACCAGCCCCTCCACCTCGCCGATCACATGGGTGACGATGGCCGCCTCCGGCGCCACGCCGCGCATCTCCGGCAGCAGGCTGTCCCGGGCGAAAGCCTCCATGGCCGCCAACAGCCGCGCGCGGTCCTCATGCCGGACGGGCCGCATTTCCCAATCGAGCACGCAATGGCCGGGGATCACATTGTGGGCAACGCCGCCGATCAACCGCCCAACCTGAACCGTGGTATGGGGCGGGTCGAACCGGCTGTCCCGCGGCGCATCGCGCTTTAGTTCCTCGCGCAATTCCATCAGCCGCGAGACGTAGCGCACCGCGTATTCGACCGCATTCACCCCCCGGTGCGGCAGCGAGCCGTGCCCTTCAAGACCGGTGAACACGGTGGTGTATTCACAGCAACCCTTGTGCCCCTCGATGATCTTCATGCCGGTCGGCTCGCCGATGATGGCGACCGCAGGCCTGATGTCCTGGGCGGCAAGCTCATCGACCAGATGCCGGGCACCGAGACAGCCGACCTCCTCGTCATAGGTGAGGCTGAAATGCACCGGCCGGCGCAGTTCTGCCGCCGCATAGCGCGGCGCCACTGCCAGACAGGCGGCGATGAAGCCCTTCATGTCGCAGCTGCCCCGGCCATAAAGCCGCCCTTCCGCCTCGCGCAAGGTGAAAGGATCGGAGGACCACTCCTGATCGGCCACCGGCACCACGTCGCTGTGGCCGGACAGAACGATGCCGCCGCCGGTGTCCGGTCCGAGCGTGGCGAACAGATTGGCCTTGCGGCCACTGTCGTCGCGCATCACGGAGATGCGCGCGCCCAGCGCGCCCAACCGGTCGGCGGCATAGGCGATCAACTCCAGATTGCTGTCCGACGAGATCGTCGGAAAGGCAATCAGGTCGGCGAGGATCGCCCGGGTCTCTTCCAGCAGCATCATGCCCTCTCAATGCTGAACGTAGAGCGCGCGCGGGCGCTGGCACAGACATTCCGCCGGTCCCTCAGGGGTGATCAGGATGCTTTCGGTGATCTCCAGCCCCCAATCCTGCATCCACAGGCCGGGCATGAAATGGAAGGTCATGCCCGGCTCCAGCACGGTGTCATCCTCCGGCCGCAGCGAAATGGTGCGCTCGCCCCAGTCGGGCGGATAGGAAATGCCGATGGGATAGCCACAGCGGGCGCTGCGCTCGATACCGGCGCGCTCCAGCGGCGCGGCCAGGGCACGGGCAACATCGGCCGCGGTGTTGCCGGCGCGGGCGGCATCGAGCCCGGCTTCCAACCCCTCCACCAGCGCCGCTTCCGCATCGCGCAGGTATTGCGGCGGCGTGCCGATGAACACCGTCCGGCAGAACGGGGCGTGATAGCGGCGGTAGCAGCCGGCGATCTCGAAGAAGGTCGCCATGTCCCGTTCGATCAGCCGCCCGTCCCAGGTCAGATGCGGCGCGGCGGCGTCCGATCCGCTCGGCAACAGCGGCACGATGGCCGGATAATCGCCCCAGGCATCGTCGGTTCCGCGAATGGCGTCGGCATAGATATCAGCAACGAGATCGGTCTTCTTCATGCCCGGGCGGATGCGCGACACGATGCCGTCGATGATCTTATCGGAAATGCGCGCCGCCCGGCGCATGAAGACGATTTCCTCATCGGATTTCACCGCCCGCTGCCAGTTGACCAGGGCGGTGGCGTCCGCCAGATCCGCTTCCGGCAGTTCCGCCTTGAGGGTCAGATAGGCTTTCGCCGAGAAATAGTAGTTCTCCAGCTCAAGGCCGATCCGGCGCGCGCCATAGCCCTTGTCGCGGATGATCGCCGCAAGGGTTTCCATCGGATGGCGCACGGTCGACTGGACGAAGTGATCCGGATAGGACGCCACCCGGTCATCCGCCATCCACACGGTGCGCACCGCACCATTGGCGTCCTGGCTCCGGCCCCACCAGATCGGATCCTCGTCGTGAAAGACCAACACCCCCTGATGGACGTAGAACGACCAGCCGTCATAGCCGGTCAACCAGGCGATGTTCGACGGGTCCTCGATGAACAGGAGGTCCAGCCCCGCCTCCGCCATCGCCGCGCGCACCTTTGCAAGGCGCCGCGCATATTCCCCACTGGTGAATGGAAGTTCGCTCGCCGGCATATCGCCTCCCCCAAAGCCCGATATCGCTCCCGGCGCGAATTGTTACACAGGCCCACCCGCGGTTGGACAGCCGATTTTTTGCGCGCGCCTCTCCGGCAACGGGCAGACGCGGCGATGGACAGGGGCCGCCGATGCCCGCTATGACGCCCGGTATGATCCGCCTCGACGACCGCGACATCGCCATCCTGAAGGTTCTGAGTGAAGAGGGCCGCCTGTCCAAGGCGGCGCTGGCCAAGCGCATCAACCTCAGCCCGACGCCCTGTTGGGAGCGGCTGAAGCGGCTTGAAAAAGCCGGCATCATCGAGGGCTACCGCGCGGAAATCTCGCTGCGCAAGACCGCCCCGCATGTCACCGTCTTCGTCACCCTGGAGCTGGAAACCCATAATGCCGCAGCGTTCCAGGCGTTCGAGCGGGCGGTGACCACCTATCCGGAGATCCTCCAGTGCTGGGCGCTCGGCGGCGGCTTCGACTATCTGCTTCAGGTGGTGACGCGCGATGTCGAAAGCTATCAGGCGCTGATCGACCGGCTGCTCGATCAGGGGCTGGGGCTTGCCCGCTACTACACCTATATCGTCACCAAGCCGATCAAGACCGGGCACGTCCTGCCTTTCGATACCCTGCTTTCGGCCGCAGACTGAACGGACCGGCAAGGGGCGTCAAAAAAGACGGATCGTCTGGCCGCCCGCCCCCTCTTCAGATGCATGTTCGGCCCGTTCCGGCCCATCCTCCGGGCAATGCGGACAGTGGTTCCGAGATACTGCCCGGCGCGCGGCGATTCCATCGGCTGTTGCGCCTTGCGCGGCAGGGCTATGCTCACGGACAACCGCGACGGACCGGGCGCCTTGCCAGGTCTGCCAGCGCCAAAACGGCCCGGCCATAAGGTCATTTGAGGGAGAGAGAAATGCTGACCAACGACCAACTCGCGCAATGGGACCGGGAGAACTTCTTCCACCCCTCGACCCACTTGGCCCAGCATGCACGAGGCGAGGCCCCGGGACGGGTCATTTCCAGCGGCGACGGTGTCTACATCTCCGACCGGGACGGCACCCGCCTGCTGGATGCTTTCGCCGGGCTTTACTGCGTCAATGTCGGCTATGGCCGCAGCGAGATTGCCGAGGCGATTGCCGCCCAGGCGCGGGAACTGGCCTATTATCACGCCTATGTGGGCCACGGCACGGAAGCCTCCATCACCCTGGCGAAGATGGTGCTGGACCGGGCGCCGGCCAACATGTCCAAGGTCTATTTCGGCCTCGGCGGCTCCGACGCCAACGAGACCAACGTCAAGCTGGTCTGGTATTACAACAACATCCTCGGCCGGCCGGAGAAGAAGAAGATCATCTCCCGCTGGCGCGGCTATCACGGTTCCGGGCTGATGACCGGCTCACTCACCGGCCTTGAGCTGTTTCACAAGAAGTTCGACCTGCCGCTGGCGCAGGTGCTGCACACCGAGGCGCCGGATTATTTCCGCCGGGCCGATCTCGACATGAGCGAGGCGGATTTCGTCGCCCATTGCGTTGCCGAGCTTGAAGCCCTGATCGCCCGCGAGGGCGCCGACACCATCGCCGCCTTCATCGGCGAGCCGATGCTCGGCACTGGCGGCATCGTGCCGCCGCCGGCCGGCTACTGGCCGGCGATCCAGGCGGTGCTGAAGCGGCACGACATCCTGCTGATCGCCGACGAGGTGGTCACCGGTTTCGGGCGTCTGGGCAGCATGTTCGGTTCCGATCACTATGGCATCGAGGCCGATATCATCACCATCGCCAAGGGGCTGACCTCGGCCTATGCGCCGCTGTCCGGCTCGATCATTGCCGACAAGGTCTGGAAAGTGCTGGAACAGGGCACCGACGAGAACGGACCGATCGGCCATGGCTGGACCTATTCCGCCCATCCGATCGGCGCGGCGGCGGGTGTGGCCAATCTCAAGCTGATCGACGACCTCGGGCTCGTCGCCAATGCGGGGGAAACCGGTGCCTATTTCAACGCCGAGATGCGCGCGGCACTTGGTGACCACGCCCATGTGGGCGACGTGCGCGGCGAAGGGCTGCTGTGCGCGGTGGAGATGGTCGAGGACAAGGCCAGCCGCCGCTTCTTCGATCCGGGCAAGAAGGTCGGCGCGGCGCTGGCCGCGGCGATGCTGCGCCGGGGGGTGATTGCCCGGGCGATGCCGCAGGGAGATATCCTCGGCTTCGCGCCACCGCTGTGCCTGACCCTTGAGGAAGCCGACACGATCGTCGCGGCAACCCGTGACGCGGTCGCCGAGGTTCTGGGCTAACGCTCAACCCCTCGTTTGCCGGCCTCTGCTTGCCTGACGCGCGCCCGTTCTTACCGGCCGGGGGCGCGTTGCCGTCTTACACGGAAATCCCCGCCTCGGTGCCCACCGGCACCTCATTCGGGTCGAGAATATCGGCCACGGTGCAAAAGGCGCGGACGATGGTCGCCCGCTCCTCGGGAGGCAACTCGCCGAACCGGGCGAAGAACGCTTCATGAAACAATGGCGGCGCTTCGGCGAGCAGCGCCCGCCCCCGTTCGGTCAGCCGCGAATGGACAATCCGGCGGTCGACCGTGCTGCGGTGCCGCTCGACGATGCCGCGCGCCTCCAGCTTTTCCAGAATGGTCACCGTGGTTGCCGCGCTGATGTTGGCGTGCCGCGAGATCGCCGCCGTGGTCGCTGCCTCGAAATCCCGCACCGCCTGAAGCACGACGATCTGCGGGATCGTCAGACCGGTCTCCCGCGCCACGCGCTTGGAGCGCACATCCATCGCCCGCACGATCCGGCGGATCGATCGCACGACGGTTACCGGATCCGCCGGCGGGGTCTCATTCTGTCGCGACATGATTTTCTCCAGATGCCTCCCCCTCGCTCGTTACACCACGAAATATTTGATTTCAAATCATTCGTGTACTAACTATTCGCCGACCTTTCCCGCAGCGCACACAAAACGGTCACTTGGCCATGTGAGGCTGCGGGATCGGAAGACATGACAGAAAACGAAAAGGTGCCAGTCAGATATGTGTGGAATTGCCGGTGAAATTCGCTTCGACGGACAGTTTGCCGATGCCCGGGCCGTGGCCCGGATGACCGAGCGACTGGCACCACGCGGCCCCGACAGTTCCGGCATCCTGGCGCAAGGACCCGTGGCGCTCGGCCATCGCCGGTTGAAGATCATCGACCTGTCGGACAAGGCGGCCCAGCCGATGGCCGACCCGCATCTCGATTTGTCGCTCGTCTTCAACGGCTGCATCTACAACTATCCGGAGCTGCGCAAGGAACTGGAGGAAAAGGGCTATTCCTTCTTCTCCCACGGCGACACCGAAGTCATCCTCAAGGCTTTCCATGCCTGGGGCGCGGAGTGCGTCAAACGGTTCCACGGCATGTTCGCCTTCGCCATTCTCGACCGCCGCGACGGCTCGGTGACACTGGCGCGCGACCGGTTCGGCATCAAGCCGCTCTACCTGGCGGAGACGGGCCAGCGCCTGCGCTTCGCCTCCTCGCTGCCGGCGCTCCTTGACGCCGGTGACGTCGACACCGGCATCGACCCGGCGGCCCTGCACAACTACATGAGCTTTCATGCGGTGGTGCCGGCGCCGCGCACCATTCTTTCGGGTGTGCGCAAGCTGCCGCCGGCAACGGTCCGGCGTATCGAGGCCGATGGCACCAGCCGGGAAACCCGTTACTGGTCGGCAGAATATGCAAGGCGCGAGGCCCATGCCGAACTTACCGCCGACGACTGGCGCGACCGGGTGCTGGAAGCCCTGCGCCTGGCCGTGCGCCGGCGGATGGTATCCGACGTGCCGGTCGGCGTGCTCCTGTCCGGCGGCGTCGATTCCAGCATGATCGTCGGGCTTCTGGCCGAGCAAGGGCAGAAGGACCTGATGACCTTCTCCATCGGCTTTGAAGGCGCCAATGGCGAGAAGGGCGACGAGTTCGTCTATTCGGACCTGATCGCCAAGCATTTTGCCACCGATCACCATCAGATCTTCGTGCCTTCGGCCGATCTGATGGGCGCCCTGCCCGACACCATCGCCGCCATGTCCGAGCCGATGGTCTCCTATGACAACATCGGCTTTTTTCTTCTAAGCCGCGAGGTTTCCAAGCACATCAAGGTGGTGCAGTCCGGCCAGGGCGCGGATGAGGTGTTCGGCGGCTATCACTGGTATCCGCCGCTGGCCGGCTCCAATGACGTGGTGTCGGACTATGCCCGCGTCTTCTTTGACCGGCCCCATGAGACGCTCGCCCGCCAGCTCTCGCCGGAGTGGCTGGCACAGACCGATGCCTCCCGGGAATTCGTCGCCGCGCATCTGATGCAGGCCGGCGCGGAAACGCCAGTCGACCGGGCCTTGCGGCTGGATTCGGAAATCATGCTGGTCGACGATCCGGTCAAGCGGGTCGACAACATGACCATGGCCTGGGGGCTGGAGGCCCGGGTGCCGTTCCTCGACCATGAGCTGGTGGAACTGGCCGCGACGATCCCGCCGGAGCACAAGCTGGCCCAGGGCGGCAAGGGCGTTCTCAAGGAAGCGGCCCGCCAGGTCGTGCCCAGCGCGGTCATCGACCGCAAGAAGGGGTACTTCCCCGTGCCGCAGCTCAAATACATTCAAGGTCCCTATCTCGACATGGTGCGCGACGCGCTGTCCTCGCAGGCGGCCCGCGAGCGCGGCCTGTTCCAGCAGGCGTATCTCGACACCCTGTTCGCCGATCCGACCGCGCATATCACGCCCTTGCGCGGCTCCGAGCTCTGGCAGGTGGCACTGCTGGAAATGTGGTTGCAGACCAACAACATCTGAGGCGCGACATGACCGGCAAGAAACCCGCTGGCGAGGGCTCGGGGCGCCCGCCCCGAGAGGCGCGCGGCCGCGATGCCTACACGCATCGGCTGAAGCGGATGCGTGAACACGGACTGAAACCGCCGATCGGCATGCAGGATCAGGACGGGCCGACGCTCGTCGAGAACTCCGCCCTCGACCTTGGCTGGGGGCGGCTGATCTTCGGCCAGACCTTCGCCGATCCGGAACCGCTGCTCGCCAAGCTGCAGGGCGAACTTCCCGACCGGCGCGACATTGCGGTCTATGTGCGCGATCCGCATGTGCTGCTGGCAAACGCGCCGCAGGAGCTGTTTCTCGACCCGTCCCATACCTTTCGTCTCAACCTGTCGACCTATCGCGCCTCACGCCGGGCGCCCAAGGGCTTCTTCCTGCGCCGGCTGACCGCCCAGGCCGATGCCAATGCCATCAACCGGATCTACGCGGCGCGCGGCATGGTGCCGGTGCCGCCGGATTTCTTCTGGGCCAAGCGCGACGCCCGTTCGATCTGCTATTTCGTCGCCGAAGACGAAGTCACCGGCGACATTCTCGGTACCGTGACCGGTGTCGACCACGCCCGAGCCTTCAACGATCCGGAGCGCGGCGGGTCGCTGTGGTGCCTCGCGGTCGATCCGCAGGCGCGCCATCCGGGCGTCGGCCAGGCGCTTGTCCGGCATCTGGCGGAGTATTTCTCCGCCCGCGGCCTCGCCCATCTCGATCTGTCGGTAATGCATGACAACGAGCAGGCCATCGCCCTTTACGAAAAGCTCGGCTTCGAGCGAGTCCCCTATTTCACCGTCAAGCGCAAGAACCCGATCAACGAGACCCTCTACACCGGCCCGGAGGTGGATAGCGCGCTCAACCCTTACGCCACGATCATCGTCAAGGAAGCCCGCCGGCGCGGCATTCATGTGGAGGTCAGCGACGCGGAGCGGGGGTTTTTCTCCCTGTCGCAAGGCGGGCGGACGATCCGCTGCCGCGAAAGCCTGTCGGACATGACCAGCGCGGTTGCCATGTCGATCTGCGATGACAAGACCGCCACCCGCGCCGTCGTCGAGGCGGCGGGCGTTGCCGTCCCGCAGCAGATCCAGGCCGACGCGGGCCCGGCGGAGCTGGAGGCCTTTCTCGCCGCCCATGGCAAGGTGGTGGTCAAGCCGGCGCGCGGCGAGCAGGGGCGCGGCGTCGCCGTCGGTCTCACCGACATGGCGGAGATCGCGGCGGCGGTGGAGACCGCAGGCAAGATTTGCGACACGGTGCTGATCGAGGAATGCGTCACCGGCGAGGACCTGCGCCTGATCGTCATCAACTACAAGCTGGTGGCCGCCGCCGTCCGGCGTCCGCCGGTGATCGTCGGTAATGGCCAGCAGCCGATCCGCGCGCTGATCGCCGCGCAAAGCCGGCGCCGCCTGGCGGCCACCGGCGGAGAATCGCACATTCCCATCGATGCGGAAACCGAACGCACCATTCGTCAGGCCGGCTACGACATGGACAGCGTTCTGGAGGCCGGCACCGAGCTGCAGGTGCGCCGCACCGCCAATCTTCATACCGGCGGCACCATCCATGACGTGACCGACATCGTTCATCCGGTGCTGGTGGAGGCGGCGGTGACGGCGGCGCGGGCCATCGACATTCCGGTCACCGGCATCGACCTGATGGTCAAGGCACCCACCCTGCCGGACTACCGTTTCATCGAGGCCAACGAGCGGCCGGGGCTGGCCAATCACGAGCCGCAGCCGACGGCGGAACGGTTCATCGACCTGTTGTTTCCCCTGTCCATTCCCGCACCGGTGCGGCAGGCTGCCTTGGAAACACCTCAGACGGCAAGCGAGGCATGATGCGCCTGACCATCGACACCGACTACCTGTCCGAAACACTCCAGGCGCTTTTGAACATCCCCAGCCCGACCGGGTACACCGACACGGTGGTCCGCTTCGTCTCGGTGGAGCTGGAACGACTCGGGCTCAAGGTGGAGCTGACCCGGCGCGGTGCGATCCGGGCGATCCGCAAGGGGGCCCGGGACAGCGGCGCCCGTGCCATCGTCTCCCATCTCGACACCCTCGGCGCGCAGGTCAAGTTCCTGAAGGACAATGGCCGCCTGTCGCTGGTGCCGATCGGCCACTGGTCGGCACGCTTTGCCGAAGGCGCCCGCACCACAATCTTCACCGGCTCGGGCGCCTATCGCGGCACCATCCTGCCGCTGAAATCCTCCGGTCACACCTTCAATGATGAAATCGACACCCTGCCGGTCGGCTGGGACCACGTCGAGATGCGCGTCGATGCACTGGCCTACAGCCGGGACGATCTCGACCGGCTCGGCATCGAGGTCGGCGACATCGTCTCCATCGACCCGCAGTCGGAATTCCTCGACAACGGTTTCATCATATCCCGCCACCTGGACAACAAGGCCGGGGTCGCGGTCACCCTCGCGGCGTTGAAGGCCTTGAACGAAGCCGGCGCGGAAACTCCGGTCGACATCCACTGGCTGTTCACCATCGCCGAGGAGGTGGGGGTCGGCGCCTCGTCGATCCTGATGCCGGAGGTCGCCTCCATGCTGACGGTGGACAATGGCACCACCGCCCCGGGGCAGAACTCCAGCGAGTTCGGTGTCACCTTCTCCATGGCCGACCAGACCGGCCCGTTCGACTACCACCTGACCAAGAAGCTGGTGGAGCTGTGTCAGGAGAACGACATCCGCTACCAGAAGGACGTGTTCCGCTACTACCGCTCGGATTCGGCCAGCGCCCTGGAAGCGGGGGCGGATGTGCGCACCGCGCTGATCACCTTCGGCGTGGACAGCTCGCACGGCTATGAGCGCATCCATATGCATGCGCTGCGCTCGCTGGCGGAGCTGATCACCTGCTATGTGGTGAGCCCGGTGGCCATCAAGCGGGACTATCAGGAAACCGCCGGCGTCAGCGGCTTCACCCGCCAGCCGACCGAGGAAGCGGAACAGTCCCTGACCGCCGACAGCGACGATCCGGCGACACCCTGAGGCGGCGCGGGCCTTCCGATCGCAGTTCATAAAACTGCCAAGAAACTGAAACCGCGCTGTTGCACCGATGTGTTCCAAGGCCCGGATCGGGGCGCGCTGGAAGCTCCTCCTTCCATGCCACCCCGCGCCAACTCATGGAGCCATCGGATGACTTTTCGCAGCCTTATCGCGGCCGGCCTGGCCGCGGCGACCCTGACGGGCGCCGCCTCCCCCGCCTTCGCCGAGGAAATCACCCTCACCCTCTGGTCCCGCGCCGACCGCTCGGGCCCGCTGCGCGCCGGCAACATCGTCGAAGCGGCCAAGACCCTCAACCAGATGCTGGCCGCCAGCGGCTCCGACAAGAGCGTCAAGGTCGAGCTGATCGAGACCAACGCCAAGGGCTTCGATGCCGACGCCCTCGATGTGCTGAAGGCGCATTCGGTCGGCGACACGCCGGACATCATCGTCGCCGCCCATGAGTGGATCGGCTCCTTCGTGAAGGCCGGCCTGGCCGCCAATCTGGAAGAGCACATCGCCGCCAACCCGAGCCTTTACGACGACATCATCCCTGCCCTCTGGAACGCGGTCAGCTACAAGGGCGCGCGCTACGGCGTGCCGCAGGACGGCGAAGTGCGGATGTTCTTCCTCAACAACGACATGCTGCGCAAGGCGGGCAAGTCCGAGGAGTTCATCGCCAGCCTGCCGGCCAAGGTCAACGCCGGTGAGTTCACCATGGCCGACATGTGCACCCTCGCCGCCGAGGTGAAGGATGCCGGTGCCTCCGAGCTCGGTCTGGTGCACCGCCCGAACGTCGGTCCGGACTTCCAGATGGCGATGGCCGCCTTCGGCATCGACATGTACAACGATGAGGAAGCCCGCCTGCAGGTCTCCAAATCCGGCCTGGAAAAATACTATGGCTGGCTGAAGACCTGCGTCGATCAGGGCGCGATCCCCGCCGACATGACCAGCTATTCCTGGGACAGCGTCCATGCCGCGTTCCGCGGCGAGAAGGCGATGGCCAAGTTCCACGGCATCTGGAACCTCGGCGCCCAGCTCGAAGCCTTCGGCATTGATCCGCTCGACAAGGACGCCTATTTCAAGAAGATCACCTGGATCAACGCTCCGGCCGGCGAAAAGGGCGGCACGCCGAAGAACCTGTCGCATCCCATCGTCTATGTGGTCGGCGACACGCCGAACAAGGACCTGGCGGCGATGCTCGTGGCCCTTGCCTCCCAGCATGTGCCGAACACCCGCCACGCGGTCACCACCAACCACACGCCGATCAACTACGGCCAGATGGCCATGCCCGCCTTCCAGAAGGAAGGCTGGGGTCTGGTCGCCGGCGTGCCGCTGCTGGAATACGCCGAGTTCATGCCGAACCATCCGCGCGTCGGCCAGTACAACGCCATCACCTTCCAGGGCGTGCAGGCGGTGGAAACTGGCGAAATGACCGTGGATGAGGCGGTCGAGATGGTCCTCGAAGAGCTCGAAACCGAGCTTGGCGAAGACGTCATCATTCTCGACTGATCCCCTTTCATCCGGGGGGCGCGGCGCTGCCGTGCCCCCAACCATCCGGTTCCCAGCCCATGCCCTCCTCAGCTTCCGCGCGCCAGGCCAGCAACGCGCTCATCTTTCTCGGCCCGGCGATCCTTCTCCTGTTTGCCCTGCTCGTCGTGCCCATCGTCGTCGATCTGGTGGTCGCCTTCACCGACATGGCCCAGACGGTCACCATCGGCGAATTCACCACGCGCCAGTTCGACAAGCTGGTCCGGCCCAGCAAGGATGCCTGGTTCGGCTTCGAGCTGCGCGGCTCGTTCTACCGCGCGCTGTCGCTGACCGCGATCTACGTCTTCTGCACCCTGACGATCTTCAACATCACCTTCGGCCTGATCCTGGCGCTGACGACAACCGCCTTGAGCGACCGGCTCGGCGCGTTCTTCCGCGCGGTCTGGCTATTGCCGCGCATGTCCCCTTCCGTGGTTTACGGCCTGTTGTGGATCTGGGTGGTGGACCCGACCGAACGCGGGCTGCTCAATCAGGTCCTGATCAATGTCTTCGGCATGGAGCCGATCAACATGATGCTGGATCACCCGATGGTCCTGATCGTGATGGCAAACGGCTTCATCGGCGCCTCCATCGGCATGCTGATCCTGACCAGCGCCATTCGCTCGATCCCCAAGCATCTGTTTCACGCGGCGCGGGCCGACGGCGCCGGGCCGATGGCCATCACCTGGCACATCGTCCTGCCGGCACTGCGCTGGCCGCTCAGCTACATCACCGTGTTCCAGACCCTCTCTCTGCTGGTGAGCTTTGAGTACATCTTCCTGATCATGGGCGCCTCGCGCTCGACCATGACCATGGCGATGCTGGCCTATACCAAGACCCTCGCGCCGGACATCGGCTCTGGCCAATACGCCTATGGCGCGGCGATCACCCTGATCCTGATCGTCATCGGCATGGCAACGGCCATGTTCATGTGGCGCATGTCCAACATGAAGGCGTTGCTCGCCAAGCCGAAAATCGAGGTGCAGTGATGACCGCCATTGACTGGAACCGGCTCGCAACGCGAGCCCGGCGCGGCCGGCGTGTGCGCAGCGCCCTGCTGCTTGCCTTCCTGACGCTGGTGTCGCTGCCTGTGATCCTGCCGTTCTTCTGGGTGGTGGTGATCTCCGTCTCCGCCCGCACCGGCGGAGTCGAGGCCGCCGTCCTGTGGAAGGCCTGCGCCGTGCTGGTGCCTTGCGTTCTCGCCTATGCAGGCGTGCATACCTTCATCGCGTCCGTCCGCGCGCGGATCATCGCCGGCCTGTTGCTCGGCGGCCTTTGCCTCATCGGGCTTTACGTGCTGATCGGCGCGGACCTTCACCTCAACAACTACCGCTTTCTCGTCAATCCCAACCTGATCGAGGACATTCGCGGGGCGGCGACCATCGGCGGCCAGTTCCCCTGGGTTTGGGAAGCCTTCGGCAACTCGCTGCTGGTCGCCCTCACCTCCATGACCCTGAAGGTGATCGTTGCCACGCTGGCCGGCTACTACCTGTCGCGCTTTGCCTTTCGCGGCCGCTCCTTCTTCCTGCAAAGCCTTTTGCTGCTGGAAGTGTTCCACCCGTGGATGCTGACGATCCCGATCTTCCTGGTGATCTTCTGGGTCGGCCTGCTCAACACCCTCAGCGGTCCGATCCTGGTTCTCACGGTGATCGACCTGCCCTTCTACATCTTCATCATGAAGGGCTTCTTCGACGCGGTTCCCTGGGACATCGAGATGAGCGCGATGACCGATGGCGCGACCCGCCGTCAGGCGTTCCGCCATGTGGTCCTACCGCAGGTGCGCGGCGGCATCATCGCCATCTCCGTGCTCGGTTTCATCAAGGGCTGGGAGGAATACGTGTTCGTCACCGCCCTCCGGACCGGCAACTCCTACTGGGTGATGTCCACCTATCTCTACTATGTCGCGGAAGATGTCATGGGCGTCGACTATGGCCTCGTCGCCGCCGTCAGCGTGTTCTACATGCTGCCGAGCCTCCTGCTCTACCTCTTCCTCCAGAAATACCTCACGCAACTGACGCTTGGCGGCGTCAAAGGATAAATCATGGCCCGCGTCGATCTACAGAACGTCACCAAGGACTGGGGGACGGCCGTTGCCGTCGATGACATCAGCCTCGATCTCAAGGATGGCGAATTCGTCGCCGTTCTCGGCCCCTCCGGCTGCGGCAAGTCCACCACGCTGTTCATGCTGGCCGGCATCTACGCGCCGAGCAGCGGCGACATCCGTTTCGACGGCGCCCGCGTCAACGACGTGGAAGCACGCGACCGCAATGTCGGCATCGTGTTCCAATCCTACGCGCTCTATCCGAACATGACCGTCTTGCAGAACATCCTCTTTCCGCTGCGCTTCCAGAAGGTGCCCCGGACTGACGCGGAACGGGAGGCACGGGAGATCGCCCGGCTGGTGCAGATCGAAAACCTGCTCGACCGGCGCCCAGGGCAGCTCTCCGGCGGCCAGCAGCAGCGGGTGGCGCTCGCCCGCGCGCTGGTCAAGAAGCCGAACCTGCTCCTGCTCGATGAGCCGCTGTCCAACCTCGACGCCACCTTGCGCCTGTCCATGCGCGCGGAAATCCGCCGTATCCAGCGCGAACTCGGGGTGACGACCATCCTCGTCACCCACGACCAGATCGAGGCGACCACCATGGCCGACAGGATCATCTGCATGAATGCGGGCCGGGTCGAGCAGATCGGCACGCCGACCGATCTGTACCGGGCGCCGGAGACCACCTTCGTCGCCGCCTTCATCGGCTCGCCGCCGATCAACCTGATCGACGCCCGGCTTGCCGGCGACACGCTGGAGATCGGCGACAAGCGCCTGCGCGCGACCGGAGCCGGCACCGAGCACGGCGGCCCGGTCAAGCTGGGATTGCGGCCGGAGCATATCCGCGAGGCCGCGACGGGGCTGGCCGCGACGATCACCGCCAGTGAGCCGATGGGCCGGGAAACGCTCTACACCGCCGATACGCCGATCGGCTCC
The DNA here is from genome assembly GCF_020177335.1 of Stappia indica. GTDB lineage: Bacteria > Pseudomonadota > Alphaproteobacteria > Rhizobiales > Stappiaceae > Stappia > Stappia indica_B. The sequence goes on from NZ_JAIVMG010000005.1 coordinate 192,856, forward strand.
CTGCACTTCCTCGAAGCGACCTCGATGCCACGCCTTGCGCCCGGCGCGAAACTTTCCCTTACCTTCGATGGGGCCGACAGTCTAGTGTTCGACGCCGCGACCACGCGGCTGATGCATGGAGTTTGCGCCCATGTCTGAGCGCTCCACCTGGCCGGTCGTCACCGCCTCCTCCGCCACCCTGACGCCGCCGTCCGAAGACTGGCGCGCGGCCGCCAATAGCGGCACCGCCACGCCGGAACGGCATGCGGAGCTGCGCCGCACCTCCGGCTGTTTCGACCATGTGCGCCTCTGCCAGCCTGGCATCGCCGCCGCACCAGCCACCCGGCTGAGGGTGGTCTCCTGGAACCTGGAACGCTGCAAGCATGTGGAGCAAAGCGCCGCCGTTCTGGCTCGCGAGCAGGCGGATATCTGCCTGTTGACGGAGCTGGACCTGGGCATGGCGCGCGCCGGCAACCGGGACACCTCGGCGGAGCTGGCCGAACGGCTGGCCATGGGGGAGGCCTTCGGCACCGAATTCATCGAACTGGGGCTCGGCGATCAGCGCGAGCAGTCCGAGCACGCGGGCGAACGCAACCTGGGGGGCTTGCATGGCAACGCGGTGCTGAGCCGCCTTGCCATCGACCGGGCGGCATTGTTGCCGCTCGACGATGACGGTTTCTGGTACATCGACGCGGCGCAGCGCGATCAACGCCGCATCGGCAGCCGGATGGCGATCGCCGTACGCCACACGGCGCCCCGCCCGTTCTGGGTGGTGGCGGTGCATTTCGAAAGCCGCCTCGGTCCGGAGGAGCGCGGCCAGGAAATGGCGGCCCTGCTGGCGCATGTAGCTCAGCTTTGCGGCGACGAGCCGGTGCTGATCGGCGGCGACTTCAACAGCATCGGGCTAATGCATGCCGGGCTGGAGGGCGCGGCGCTGCTGGAACGCCCGCAAGACGCGGAACCGATGTTCGCCCGGCTTGCCGATGCCGGCTTCGACTGGCACACCTGCAACACCGCCGAGCCCACCACCCGCAACCATCCCTGGACGGCGGCCGATGACCGCAGGCTGAAGAAGATCGACTGGTTCTTCGCCCGTGGCCTTGCCTGTTCCGCCCCCGCCGTCGTCGCCGCCATCGGCCCCGATGGCAAAAACCTTTCCGATCACGAAGCAATCCGCGTGGAGATTTCGTTTTGACCCGCACGAAAATGGTCTGTCATCGCGGCGCCTGCCGGCTCGCGCCCGAAAACACCTTCGCCTCGGCGGAAAAGGCCCTGGAGCTGGGCGGCGCCTATATCGAACTGGACGTGCGCGAAAGCGCCGATGGCGTGCTCTACGTGATGCATGACCAGACCGTCGACCGCACCACCAACGGCTCCGGCGCAATCGCCCGGATGAGCTCGGCGGAGATCGACGCGCTCGATGCGGGAAGCTGGTTCGATCCCCGGTTTTCCGGCGAACGGGTGCCCCGCCTCGATGCCTTCCTGGAAAACCTCAAGGGCCGCGCCGGCGCCTATGTGGAGCTGAAGTGGTGCGACCCGGCGAAGCTGGCGCGGATGATCCGCGACCTCGGCATGGCCAAGGATATCTTCTGGTTCTCCTTCAAGCCGGAGATGCGCGCGGCCATGCGCGCGGCCGCCCCCGACATGCGGGCGATGATCACCCTCGACATTGCCCGCACCCCTTCCCTCGCCCGGCCGCTGTTTGGCGCGGCGATGGTCGAAATGGAGGTGGATGAGGCAACGCCGGCGGTGCTCGCCTCCTGCCGCGAGCTCGATCACGAGACCATGATCTACTACCCCGGTGAGGATCCGGCGGTGTTCCGGCAGATCGCCGAGGCCGGCGTCGACTATGTCAATCTTGACCAGCCCGCGCTCTATGCCGCGGCCGAGGCGGAGCTTTCGGCATGAGGATCATCAGCTACAACATCCAGTACGGCCTTGGCATCGATGGTCGCTACGACCTCGCGCGCATCGCCGACGAGATCCGCGATGGCGACATCATCGGCCTGCAGGAGGTCGAGCGCTACTGGCAGCGTTCGGGCATGGTCGATGAGGCGGAGGCGCTGGCCGCGCTGCTGCCGGACCATCATTGGGTCTATGGCGCCAATCTCGACATGGACGCCAGCTACCGCGATGAGGGCGGCAAGCTGGTCAACCGGCGGCGCCAGTTCGGCACCATGGTGCTGTCGCGCTTCCCGATCCTCTCCTCGCGCAACTTTCCACTGCCGAAATTCGGCACCCTCGACCAGCATTCGATCCAGCAGGGTCTGCTGGAAACGGTGATCGACCCGGGCATCGGGCCGATCCGCTTCTACAGCGTCCACCTCAGTCATCTGTGTTCGGAAACCCGCATGCCGCAGGTCGAGGCAATCCTCGACATCCTGCGCCGGGCCCCTGCGGAGGGCGGCGCCTGGTGCGGCGGGCACCCGGACCCGGCGGCAGGCTGGACGGAAGGCGAGATGCCGCCGATGCCGCGTGACGTGGTGCTGGTCGGCGACATGAACTGCACCAACACCAGCCCGGAATATACCACCCTCACCGGACCGATGACCGGCCGCTATGGCCGGCTGTGCAACACCGACGGGCTGGTGGATGCCTATGTGGCGGCCGGCAATGACGAAAACGGCGGCAGCAGCCATCCGGCCGGCAGCCGCATCGACCATTGCTTTGTCTCCGCCTCCCTGCGCCACCGGGTCCGCGCGGTCAGCATCGATGATACGGCGACCGGGTCGGACCACTGGCCGGTGCGGATCGATCTCGACTAAAAGGCCGCTCTCGCCGCCCGGAGCCTGGCGCGGAATTGCTTCCACGCCGAGCCATGACATCGGCGCTACAGCGCCTTGGTCTCCTGCGGCCGAAAGAGCCGATAGCCGTTGCCGCCCTCTTGCTTGACCTGATAGAGGGCGGCATCGGCATTTCTCATGACGGCACGGATATCGCTTGCTCCGGTCGGCATGCGGGCAATGCCCAGGCTGACGCCGACCGACGCCAGGTTCTCGCCGACATCGACAGCCTGCCCCAGGGTCTCGATGATCCGCCCGGCGATGCCCGCAAGCTCGCGGTCCTCGACCTTTTCCAGAATGACCGCGAATTCATCGCCGCCGAACCGGGCGACTAGATCCGTATCGCGAACGGACTTGCGAAGACGCCGCGCCACCTCCTCAAGCAGCGCATCGCCGGCCCCATGGCCATAAGTATCGTTCACGGCCTTGAACCGGTCGAGGTCCAGCAGCATCAGCACATAGCCTGCGGTCCCGCCGGCCGCGTCGGCAACTGCATCTTCAAGGCGCCGGTTGAACAGCGAGCGATTGGCGAGACCGGTCAGCGTGTCATGATGCGCCGCATGCAGGATCCGTTCGGAAGCCTTGTCCTGCTCCGTCACATCCTCGTGGGTGCCGATCCAGCCCCCATCGGGTAACGGAGCGTGGACCGTGAGAACGGTACGGCCACAGCCCAGATGGAACCGCACCCGCACCACCTCGCCAGCCTGCAGCCGCGCCCGCAGGTCCGCCACGTAACCCGCTACATCCCCTTCGAAATCCCCCCGCGCCTTCTTGGCCTCGACCAACTCGGTCAGGGGGGCGCCGGTCCACGCCTCCTCGGGATTCATCTCGAACAGGTCGATATACTGACGGTTCCAGAGCACCAGACGGCCCTCGCCGTCGAACACACTCACCCCCTGGTTCATGTTCGCAAGGGTGATTTCAAGCTCGGTCGATTTCTCCCGCGCGATCCGTTCATTCTCGATATAGCGCCGCTCGGTCTGCTTGCGTTCGGTGATGTCCGCGAAGGTCAGCACAAGGCCGCCTCCGGGGACCGGCGTGCCCTTGATTTCAAGAACCGTCCCATCCGGTCGCACCCGCTCGTAGCTGTGCGCCTCGCCGCTGCACAGGCGCTCCACCCGCTCGCGGATAATCGTATCGGCCTCGCCCTCGCCATACTCGCTGCGGTTCACATTGAACCGGAAATAGGCTTCCAGATCCGGTTTTTGCGCCAAAAATTCGTCGGGAAGGTCAAGCAGTTGCTTGAACGCCTCGTTATAGGCCTGCAACCGCATGTCCCGATCGAAGAAGACGACGCCGCCCGGAAAGTTTTCGAACACGCCAGCCAGCATGTCCGCCTGACGCTTCCCGTCGGTAATATCGGTCAATGAGACGACCATCGCCGCCTCGCCATCCTCATACCGCTCGGCGATCCGCACCACGTTGATCGTCAACCAGCGCTGGCCCGTCTCGCCATCACCGCAAAGGCCTAGGGTCGCGGTTTTCGCTTCCTCGGCTTCCAGAACACGCAGGAACGGATTGCCCTGCTCCCCCCCCACGCTCGTATCCGGACCAAACAACCGAGCGATTTCACCGATATGCGCCGTGGCCAGTTGCTCCGCCGACAGGCCGAGAATCCGGCAGGCGGCCGGGTTGTAAGAGCAGATCTGCCCATCCCGCCCCAGGACGAGAATCCCCTCCGTCAGAGCCTCGAGCGTCGATTTGTAAAGGGTTTCGGACCGACGAATGTGCAGATCCGCGGCTTTTTGCGGTGTGACGTCACGAATGGCGCCCACAAGGCGACAGACCTCGTCATTTTCGACGATAACCCGCCCCACCGCATGGACCCAGCGCGGGCGACCGGTGGCGGTGCGGAACGGCACTTCAAGGTCCCAGCCCGCGCCATCGGTCTGGCAGCGCCCGATGGCCTCGGTGATTTTCGTCCGCGCTTCCAGCGGATAAAACGCCAGCGCCGTCTCCAGCGTGGGCTGATAATCCTCAGCGACTTCGTGGATCTGCCGCGTCTGCCGGGTCCAGGTCACCTGGCGCGTTTTCATATCCAATTGCCAGCCGCCGACGCCGGCCACACCGACGACGTCCTCCAACAACGCCAGCCGTTCCCGGTGTTTCTGGTTCAGGCGGTCGGCCTCGGCTCTGGCCCGCGTCACCTCCAGCGCATGTGCATGCGAGCGGATCAGGCCTTCCACGGCCGTTGCCAGCCGGCAGAGCTGGCGCATCTGCGCCTCGCTCGGCTGACGCGGCACATAGTCGACCACACACAAGGCACCGAGGCGATGCACGCCGTCGATCGAAACCGGGCAGCCGGCGTAAAAGCGGACATACGGATCGCCGGTGACCAGCGGATTGTTACAAAAGCGGGGATCCTTGGTGGCATCCGGCACGATCAATGGGCTCGCGCTACGAATGGTCCAGTTGCAAAAGGCAACATCCATCGGAGTGCCGTCGAGGTCGATCCCACAGCGGGCCTTGAACCACTGGTAGTCATCATCCACCAGCGATACCAGCCCTATCGGGCAGTCGAAAATCTCAGCAACAGCTTCGACGATGGCATCGAATTCCGGCGTGCGCTCCGTGTTCAGGATCGCGATCGCACGCAATGCCTCAAGACGCTTGGCCTCATTTTCCAAAATACCATGCATCGACTTCGGAGCCTTGTCCTTACAGGTCAGCAATAGCTCAGAGCAATTGACAAACCCTGAAATACTTCCCTCCAACACCGCCGGCTTGCCTTTACCGCCGATGCTCGCCCCCACCGGAACGCAATCGTTCATCTACGAAAAAACACGTAATGCCATCCGCCGCCGCCAAAGGCAAATCCACAAGCGGCCGATCGGCGGATCGGGCGCCGCCGTCCCCTTTTCGGACGCTTGCGCCTATTCGCCGGTGCACAGCTGCGGGAAAGCTGTCGGGATCGGGCACGAACGTCTTGCGACATGCGGCCATCTGGCTATCATGAGCGGCAACCATCCCGATATGTGACCATATCGCTGACCTTTCAGATCAAACCGACACACGCCTGAATGTTTCCCACTCATTCTCACTGCCCATAAGGTCGAACTCGGGCCGTCCGAACACAGACAGCTCTCGTCAGAATCCCCCGCGGAGGAGGGGCTTCGGTTCTGACGATGGTTTTTCAGGACGCGCCCCAAAGGATATTGACGTTACATATTATTGTCGCACAACTTGGTCAGCATGGGAGCTGATTCAAGAATTCGATAAGAAGAACCGCTCAGGCGTGAACGGTCTTAATGCAGGGAGGATTAATGCTGTTCCGCTTTATCGACGGCATAAATGAGGTTGTGGGACGGGTCGTCTGTGTCATTGCCATCATTTTTGCGGGTATCATCATCTATGACGTCATCATGCGCTACGCATTCAACGACCCAACCCGCTGGGCCTTTGACGTTTCCAAACAGATGTTCGGGTTCTACTTTGTCCTGCTTGGCGGCTATGCGCTGCGCCATCAGGCGCATGTGAAGGTCGACCTCATCACCGGCGCGCTCCGGCCGACGCCGCGCCGCTGGATCGAGGCCGCCGGGTATCCGATCTTCTTCTTCCCCTTCGCCTGGGTGTTCTTCACCCGCTCCTGGGAGTTCGCCCAGCGCTCCTGGGCGCAAGGCGAGACAACCTACGGCTCCGTGCAATTGCCGGTCTATCCGCTGAAGATCGCCATGTGCGTGGCCGCCGGGCTCTTGCTGCTGCAGGGAATTTCCGAGTTCCTCAAGCTGGTCCTGAACAGGGAAGAGTACAACCGACATGACGCCTGATCTCATTGCAGCTTCCATGTTCGGCCTGTTGCTGCTGGGCCTGTTCATGGGGCATCCGCTGGCCTTCGTCCTTGGCGGCACAGCGGTTCTCGGCGCGCTGATCGCCGGCAAGCCGCTGGTTCTGGGCATCGTCATCAACCGTATCTTCGGCGATGTGCTGGACAACTACACCCTGATCGCCATTCCGCTGTTCGTGCTGATGGCCCGGTTCCTGTCCGATTCCGGCGTCACCGACCGCATGTTCGAGACCCTGCGACTGCTGATGTCCAATGTGCGCGGCGGCCTCGCCCTTGCCGTGGTCTTCATCTCGATCCTGCTCGCGGCGACGACCGGCATCATCGGCGCCTCGATCACCGTGATGGGCGTGATGGCGCTGCGGCCGATGCTGCAATACGGCTACAGCCCGCGGTTGACGACCGGCGTGATCGCATCTTCGGGCTGCCTCGGCATCCTGATCCCGCCATCGATCATGCTGATCCTGATGGCCAGCTACTCGCCGCTTTCGGTCGGCGAGCTGTTCGCCGGTTCGATGGTTCCGGGCGTGTTGCTCGGCCTGCTGTACGCTGGCTGGGTCGCCGTCGTCGCCGTGCTGCGGCCCGACATGGCGCCGTCGGTGGAGCCGGACGAGAAGGTCAGCCGGGGTCAGCTCCTGCGTCTTCTGGCGATTGAGGCGGCCCCGCCGCTGGTGTTGATCCTCGGCATTCTCGGCAGCCTGCTGGCGGGTATCGCCACCGCGACCGAGGCCTCGGCGATCGGTGCGGCGCTGGCGCTGGGGATCGTCATCCTGCGCGGCAAGTTCCGGCTCGATACCTTTTACGGCGCCCTGAAGGAGACCGGCCGCACCTCGGCGATGATCCTGTTCATCGTCATCGGCGCCACCGCGTTCACCGGTGTCTTCAACATCACCGGCGGCTTGCGTGCGGTGCAGGAGATCATCCGTGCGCTGGACATGGAGCCCTGGCTGCTGATCACGATGATGATGTTCATCGTCTTCCTGCTGGGCGCCTTCCTCGACTGGACCGGCATCGTGCTGCTGTCCTTCCCGATCTTCCTGCCGATCGTGCAGGAGATGAACATCAACCTGTTGTGGTTCGTCGTTTTGATGGCGGTGGTTCTTCAGACATCGTTCCTGACCCCGCCCTTCGGCTATGCGCTGTTCTACTTGCGCGCCATAGCCCCAAGGGAGGTCAAAACGGCCGATATCATCATGGGGGTCCTGCCTTTTATCGGCTTGATCATCATGATGTGCATCGTCGTGGCCCTGTTCCCCGCATTGGTGACATGGCTGCCGGACGTTCTTTACGCGACCAAATAAGAGTGGGAGAATCTTATATGCTTAAAGCAACGAAGCTGATGGCCGGCGTGGCCCTGCTGGCCCTTGTCGGCAGCCCGGCCAGTGCCGGCGACACGTGGACCATGACCACGACCTGGCCCTCCTCGCTTGAATTGATCGCCACCGATCAGCACTTCGTGGAGCTGGCCAACAAGCTGACCGGCGACGACCTCAAGATCGACTTCTACGAAGGCGGCAGCCTGGTGCCCGCCGGCGAGGTGTTCGGCGCGGTCGAATCCGGCACCATCCAGGCCGGCGCCGACTGGCCGGGCTACTGGGCCGGCCGCGACCCCGCCTTCTCGCCGCTCGCCACCACCGCGAGCCTGTTCAACGCCGTCGACTACGTCAACTGGATCCAGCAGTGGGGCGGCGCCAAGATCTATGACGAGGTTTATGGCAAGTTCGGCATGGTCTACCTGCCCTATGGCGTGACCAACAACGAATCCGGCTTCCGCACCAACTCGCCGATCCGCACGCTGGAAGACCTCAAGGGCAAGCGCCTGCGCCTGTCCGGTCTGGAGCAGGGCCGTCTGCTGGAGCAGCTCGGCGGCAATCAGGTGTCGATGGCCGGCGGCGAGATCTACCAGTCGCTGGAACGCGGCGTGATCGACGGTGCCGAATTCTCCACGCCGAACGTGGACTACTCCGGCGGCTTCCATCAGGTCACGACCCACTGGGCGACCCCGGGCTGGCACCAGTCCGCCTCGGTGTTCGGGGTGATGATCAACAAGCAGGCCTGGGACGCGCTGTCGCCGGAGACCCAGGAGAAGCTGAAGATCGCGGCCGACGCCACCTTGCTGTGGTCGCTCGCCTTCACGGAAAAGCGCGCCTCGGAAGCCTACCGGCAGTTCCAGGAAGCGGGCGTCGAAATCACCCGCTATGACGACGAGACGCTGGAGAAGGTCCAGCTGATGGCAAACAAGGTGATCGAGGACACCGCCTGCGAGAACCCGTCCTCGGCCAAGGTCTACCTCAGCCAGCTCAGCTACCTGCAGGATTACAGCGGCTGGCGCGATGCCTCCGCGCCGTTCAATCTCGGCCGCACGCCGAACGGTCCGGATCTGGAGAAGATCCGCGCCTGCGCCGAAAAGTAATCGGCAACCTTGCTCTGAAGCGCCGGGGTGTCTGGGCTGAGAAGCCCGACGCTCCGGCGTTTTCCGTTTGGCCCCGCGTTTTCTGAACTGCTACCGTTGCGGGTTTCCTCGATCCGCCGCGCCATGGGTTGCGGTTGGCCTGCGTTTTCTGAACTGCTACCGTTTACGGCAACAATCTCTCCCCCGCGGATAGTTGCGGTTGGCCTGCGTTTTCTGAACTGCTACCGTAGATAAGGGCCCAATCCCTTGAAAACCCAAGCGGATTGGGCCTTTCTCGGCGGCAAATTCGCCCAGCCTTTGCTAGAAAAGCGCGATCTGTTCGGGATTCTTTTTGCGCGCGCGGCGCGACTGATCGCTGAAGCGAACGATGTTTTCGTATTGCCGATCGGTAAATTGAAAGATGAAGACATCGCCCCGCTCCGGCAGATTGGCTTCGATCCGGCGCACATGCGTCTCGAACTGCTCCAGGCCGTTCACCAGCCGCAGATAATTCGACAACTGGCTCATTTCAAAACCCTGATCCAGCAGATATTGCCGGAATTTGGTCGCGGCGGCACGCTGTTTCTTCGTCTCCACCGGCAAGTCAAAGGTCACGAGCATCCACATCAGCCTGTAAGCGGACAGGTATGTCGGCGCCGTCCGCTCTCCCCGTTTCTGTGTGTAAAGCGTGGTCATGACAGCGCCTCCCCTTCCCGGCCCAGACCGACGAGGACAAGCGGTTCGGGCGCACGCGGCAGGTCGAGCTCACCCTTTCCCGCCTGAAAGGCTGCACCGAGCTGTTGTGCCAGCCGGGCCGCATGAAGATGCAGCGGTGTCATGCCCTGAACACTGGCGAGGTCGAACCCGCTCAAAGCCGCCAGCACACGCTTGGCCTCGGGCGTCACCGTCTCGGTGCCGTCGCGGCTGAGGTTGAAAACCAGACGGTCGACCAGCGGCCGGTACGGCTCCATCAGATCGTCGGCCAGCGCGAAGGCATTGCCGCGATTGCTGTGGTGCAGCCCGATGGTGGGGTGCAATCCGGCGGCGCAGATGGCCCGGGCCACCGTCGCCCGCAGCACCGTGTAGCCATAGTTCAGCAGCGCATTCACGCCGTCGCCACCGGTGTCGCGGCGGAATTCCGGGCCCATCAAGGCCTGCCAGTAACGACGCGCGGCCTGCGCCTCCACATTATCCGGATCGCCCGAGCGCACCTTGCGCGCCAGAAGGTCGAAGGCCCCCGCTTCACCGCCGGCGGAGGCGAGCACCGCCCCTTGCATCCGGATCTTGGCGGCGACGATATCGCGCCAGAGGCGCTTTGACAGAGGGCGTGCCGCCCCGACTTGGGCATTCAGCCGGGCGCCTTGCGCGTGATGCCCCTCCAGCGGCCAGACGCAGGCAATCGGCGCATGATTGGCCGCACACAGCACCACCGGCACGGACCGTTCGGCCAGACGGTGAAAACGGTGTTCGACCAACTCAACCCATGGGCATGGGCAATGACCGCGCCAATGTCATCGAGCGCCACGCGCCCCTGTTCCTCACGGTCCTTCGAGACCGTGAGGAACCCCCGGTGGACGGCCACATGCAGGCCGTCGGATGACAGATCGACCACGCGTTGCATGGAGACATACTACCACCAGATGCGACCTGCCGCGCGCGCAAGGTTAATCCGTGGTTAATCCGGCGCCTTCTCCCACCATGCGCCCGGGTCGAACACCTGGCCGATTTCATCGATGCGCACCTGGCGCGCCCGGTCCCGGCGCAGGGTCGAGGCCCCGCGAGAGATATATTTGAACGGGTCCTGCTTGTCGGCATCACGGCTCTTCAGAGCACCCGCCTCGTGATGATCGCAAAGTATCAACTGACCACTCTCGGCGAATTTCACCACGCGGCAGAGCCGGCGCCCGTCCTCGCCCTCCAGCGCCACGCAGTCACCCTGCTGCAGGCTGAAAACCTTCTTCGCCGTCGGGTGCTCGGCACGCAAGGGCGAACACCACCCCGGCTGGTGCGCATCGAAGGTGGAGACCACCTCCGCCTTCCATTTGCCATCAAGCAACTGCCAGACGTCGTAGCGGTGATTGCTGTCGCCCTTGTAGCCCTTGTAGGCACGGCCATTGGCATCGCGGATCGGGATCGTTTTCAGCGGCTCGACCACCCGCACATGGCGGATGCCGGCGAATTTGTCGTCTTTCTCGATGAACCGCTGCACCGCCGCCTCGAAGGCCTTGCCTTCGGTGTCGCGCGTTGCCTCCCACAGCCGGTCGCGCAATTCCGAATGACCATGGGCGTTGCCGCGGATCGCCATCAGGTCCGCCGGCTTCTTGAAATGCGACAGCGGCACCCGCCGCACCACCAGATCGTTCCCCTTGGCGTCTTTTTCGCCGGTGTAGCCATAGGCGGTGTCGTTGTGCAGCTTGCCGGCGGTCTGGCCGCGCCCGTTGGCATAGCCGCCGCGCGACACGGTGCCATGATCGGGCTTGTGGCTGACGGTGGTGGCGCGCACCTTCTCGCGCAGCTCGTCACGGAAGGTCGGCCAGGGCGGCCGGACCTCGCGGGCAACCCGCTCCGCCCCCTCAGTTTCCGCCCGGGCGGAGGCCGAGGCCAGCTTCTGGATCAACGCCCGCGAGGTGCAAGCGATCACCGCCGCATCGATGGCATGGTGGCGATGGTCGAGCCGGTTCTTGGATTTCACCACCTCGGCGTGATTGTGGTCGTAGAGAAGATCGTTGAGGCCCCAGTTGCGGCGCAGCATCTCGGTCATGCGCCCGGGCAGCGCCCGTACCCGGCTGTGCTGACGGAACACCCCGTCAATGCCCGCTTCCTCCGCCGGGTAGAGCGCCGCCAGATAGGTGAGCGCCAACCGCGACATGTATTGCATGTCGGTCACCTGCCGGGCGAGGAAGCCCTCCTCCTCGCCATGGCGTGTCATGGCATCCTCGGCGAAGCGCCATTGCTTGTTTTTCGGCAAGGTGGTGGCGCGGGCGAGGATCTCGTCATAGCGGCCCCGCCACTGCGGCACCTCCGCCGGCGCGCGGTTGCGCTTTTCCCGGTTGCAGGGCTGGCAGCAGAGCAGTTTGTTGCCCTCGCCGTCATCCAGGGTTTTGGAATAGGGCAGGATATGATCCACATCGGCCTCGCCATTGAACAGCATGTTGCCGCTGATCGGCTTGCCGCAATAGATGCAGACCCGGTTGACCGGTTGGGGGTTGAGCTCTTCCCAGAGCTTCAGCCGCAAGCGGTTGTAGCCGGTATCGGGCTGCTTGTGGGTTTCGATCAGCTTCTCGGACCGCTCCTTCGCCGCCCTGGTATTCGCGCCGATCCGCTTGTTGACCTCCTGCCGCTTCTGCTCGTTCAGCTTCAACTCGCGCCCCAGCTCGATGGCGATGCGGTTCGGGCGGCCATGCTTGGCGATGACGCCATTGACCACGCGGCGCAGTTGGTTGAGGGCAATATGCACCGTCGGATTGGTGATGCGGCCCATCACCTCGTCCCATTCCGGGGCCTTGGGGTCGGCCTTGCCGCCGGTGCCGGGGGGAATGTGCCGCTCCAGGATCTGCTGATACTTCGGCAAATCCTCCTCCGCCTCGCGGTTGGGATCGCCTTGCGAGTTGGTGCGGCCATAGACCCGGATCGCCGCCTCCGCCTCGGTGATGACGAAGCCGTTGTCGTCCACGCCTCGGGTCATTTCGTCGAGCAGTGAGGACAGCGCGGTCTCGCCCAGCCGACCGAAGCCCTCCGGCACAACGGTATCGGCAACAGCGCGGGCGTTATCAGCGGCAAGACCGCAGTCGGTGCGCAGCCAGACGATCAGCTCATCCCGGTCGCTCGCGGTGCGCAGCCGTTCCGTGATCTCCGCCTGGCGGGCCATCGGCAGCGCGCTCCAGTCATTGCCGAAACACTCCGGCCGCGACAGGCGGAAATACACCACATCGCCATCAAGGCCCTAGCGGTTGTCGCTTTCCTTGTTGAAGCGGACCTCCTTGCCGAGCTTCAACTGGCGCCGCAGCTTGGAAAAGGGCGCATTGCCCTGTTTGTTGAGGCCGGTGCGCAGCAGCAGGACCAGCGCGTCGCGCTGCTCGGGCGTCAGCTTCCGGTGTTTCTGGTCCTCGCCGACGATTTCCAGCTCGTTGACCTCCTTCATCAGCCGGAAGGCCTGAAACAGCGGATGCGCCTTCGGCAGGCGGCTTTCCGCCGGGTTGTAGGAGCATCTGCCCGGGATCACCGGCCGCAAGGGCCGCTGGTGGAAGATCACCTCGCGCAGCTCCGCCACCAGCCCCTCGGTGAGAAGGTCGGCGTGAAACAGCCGCTGCCGGTCGCAGATGCGGTCGAACTCCCGCTCCAGAACGGCGCGCGAGGGGTAGAAATCATAGCCCTTGCCGTCGGCGGTCATGCGGGCGCGCACGGACAGGCCGGCGCGGCGGCGCATGTCGAGCCATTCGCCGAAGCTGCGGGCCTGGTCCTCCAGCATCCGCTCTTCCAGACGGGTCACGGCGGCGGCGATCTTGCCCTGCTCCGCATCGTTGCTGTCGGTCTTGCGGTTGGACTTGAAGCCGCGCCGCTGATTGAGCTGAAACAGCACCCGCCCCAGCTCATGCGGCGTCAAGGCATGGTCGAGCGCGCGGGCGCGCAAGGCATGGACGGAGGCGTCCAGATCGCCGCCCTTGCCGTCGGAGGTCTCCTTCAGCAACCGAGCCCGCGCCTCGGGCTCCGCCGGCATCAGGCCGCTTTCGGTCAGAAGGTCAAGCAACCGGGCGCGGCGCTTCAGATAGCGGTCGCGGCGGCGGCGCATGCCGCGCGCCTCGCGCCGGGCCACCGCCAGCGAGGCCTTCGACTGCGGGTCACGGCCAGCCATTTCCGCCTGCGAGAAGATCCGCACGCCGATGTCGACAATGCGCCCCTCCTCCCGCGCGCCGGGCTCGCCCGTGGTTTCGATCAGGCACCAGCCCAGCGAGTTGGTTCCAAGGTCGAGGCCCAGAGTGGTAATTTTCGTCATCCCATCCCCCAGATTGCTCACGGCAGGATTGACAAAAACGACGCCATGTACAATATTGGTTGCGTTCAGAAAACGCAGTCCAGCCGTTAACAAGCTGAGATATGCACCAGATAAGGTCAGCGCTCCGGCGCTGGCTTTTTTGGTTTCCGGCGCCCCCTGCTGCCCCTAGCTCCTTAGGCGTCCTGATAGCGCTCCACGTAGCGTTCGAAGGTCTCGACCAGTGCGGCACATTCGCCGCTCAGCTTGTCGCCAAGGGGCTTGATGATCGAATACTCGAAGCGCTCAATGACCTCGATCGGCCGGACAATGCCGCCCATGCGCGCGTGATCTTCGGCGGTGAAGGCATCGATGATGCCAACGCCGATGCCGCGCAGCACCAGCGCGGAGACGATATGCGACAGGTAGGATTTCATCTTCGGCAGTGGCGGGTGGCGCATCTTGGCGAACAGCCGGTCGAAGGTCCGCCCGGACATGGTGGAATCGACGAAGCCGACGAAATCGAGCCCTGACAGATCGCGCAGGCGGATCACCTGCCGCGCGCCCAGCGGATGATCCGGCGGGGCAATAAAGCGGAAGGGCACGGATCCGCTGCGGATCACGTCGATTTCGAACTTGTGCTGGCTCGGAATGCCAAAGCCGATCTGACACTGGCGCAGTGCCACCTGCCGCACCACTGGCAGGGTCGTCATCGACAGGAACTCGGCGCGAAATTCCGGCCGTTCCGCCAGCATCAAGGCGACCACCTCGGGAAGCGCGGACTGGGCGATGGCCGGTGCCGCGGCAATCGTCAGGGTCGCCCGGTGCCCCTGCTTGATCTGTGCCGCCGCCCGTTCGATCTGGGTCAGGCCGACGAAGCTGCGCTCGACCTCGGTCCAGAGTTCGTGCGCCTCGCGGGTGGCGACGACACGGCCGCCGTAGCGGCGAAACAAGGACAACTCAAGCCGCTCCTCAAGGTCGCGGATCAAGCGGCTGACCGCCGGCTGAGAGACCGCCAATTCCTCGGCGGCTGCGGAGACCGTGCCGGTGCGCATGACGGCCTGAAACGCCTCGAGTGAACGTTGCGACAGCATTTTCGCTATAACATTTCCGTATGTGTAACGAAGGAAACGGTATTTGCGTTATATCCACAGCCTGCCCACTGTGACAAGCTGACACATGTCGGGAGAGCACTGTGAGCGGGATGGAAGAGCGGTCGGCGCTGCCGGAAAAGAGCCAGGTCGTCATTATTGGCGGCGGAATCGTCGGCGTCTGCACGGCGCTTTATCTTGCCGAAAAAGGCATTCCGGTCGTCCTGTGCGAAAAGGGCCGGATTGCGGCCGAGCAGTCCTCGCGAAACTGGGGCTGGATCCGCAAGGCGGGACGCGATTCCCGCGAGCTGCAACTGATGATCGAGAGCGCCAGGCTGTGGCGCGAGATCGCCCCCCGGCTCGGCGAGGACATCGGCTATGGCATTCGCGGCACCACCTATCTCGCCGGTAACGCGGCCGAGCTTGCCCGGCACGAGGCCTGGCTGACGGAAAACGCCGCCTTCGATCATGGCGCGCGACTGCTTTCCCCCCGAGAGACCGACGATCTTCTGAAGCGCGACGACCGCCGCTTCGCCGGCGCCCTGCACACGCCCTCCGACGCGACCGCCGAGCCGGCGCTTGCGGTTCCGGCGATGGCGCGCCTTGCCGCGCGCTGCGGCGCGGTGATCCTGGAAGGCTGCGCGGTGCGGTCGGTGGAGCGCCTGGGCGGACGGGTCAGCAGTGTCGTCACCGAGCGGGGCGAGATCGCCTGCGAGACAGTGGTTCTCGCCGGCGGCGCCTGGTCGCGGACCTTTCTGGAAAACCTTGATATTTTCCTGCCGCAACTGGCGATCAAATCCTCGGTGCTGCGCACCGCGCCGGCGCCGGAAATCATCGCCGGCACCGTGGGGGCGACCAAGGCGTCGCTGCGGCGGCGGGCCGATGGCGGCTACACCATCGCCCGCTCGGGCGCGGCGGAATTCCAGATCATCCCCGCCGCCTTTCGGCACCTGCGCGCCTTCCTGCCGGTGATCGCCGACCGCTGGCGCATCCTGAAGATCCGCGTTGGCGGCGAGTTCTTCGGCCCGCTCGGACGGCACCGCTGGCAGGCCGACGAGGTCACCCCGTTTGAACAGGTCCGGGTGCTCGATCCGGCACCGGATCAGGCGCTGCTGGCCTCCGTGCTGGCCGCCGCCAAGGCGCTGCATCCCCGGCTTGAGGGCATCGAGGTCGCGGAGACCTGGGGCAGCTTCATCGACGTGATGCCCGACGAGATCCCGGTGATCGACGAGCCGGCCGGCTGGCCCGGACTGGTGATCGCCACCGGGCTCTCCGGCCATGGCTTCGGCATCGGCCCCGGGGTGGCCAAGCTCGTTGTCCAGCACATCGAGGGTCAAGAACCGCTGGTCGACATGGCCCCCTTCGCCCTCGCCCGCTTCGGCAGGAAGGTTGCCGCATGACCGGCGCGCCCCTCCCCGCACCGGATGTGCTCGTCATCGGCGCCGGGATCACCGGGACCGCTGCGGCGCTGGAGCTGGCGGAAAGCGGCGCAAGGGTCGAACTGATCGACCGCTATGGCCCGGCGGCGATGGCCTCTGGCTGGACGCTGGCCGGGGTGCGCCAGTCTGGGCGCCACCCGGCGGAACTGCCGCTGGCGCGTAGCGCCGTCGCCCTGTGGCCGGAGCTCGACGAACGGCTCGGCGCGGAGACCGGCTATCGCCGCTCCGGCAATCTGCGGCTGGCACGCAATGCGGCAGAGGCCGAGACCATCCGGGCGCTGGTCGCCGACCAGTCTGCCGCAGGCCTCGATCTGCGCTATCTTGCGGACCTCGCCGCGATCCGCGAGATCGCCCCGCCCCTGTCCGACGAGGTGATCGCAGCGTCCTTCTGCCTGACCGATGGGCATGCGGACCCGGTCGCCACCGTCTCCGCCTATGCCCGGCGGGCCGGCGATCAAGGCGCGGTGCTGTCCTTCGGCGAGACCGTCCGCCATTTCGAGACCCAAGGCGGGCGCATCACCCGTGTCGTCACCGACCGGCGCGCGCTTGCCCCCGGAGCGGTGCTGCTTGCCGCCGGCTTCCTGGCGAACGACCTTCTGGCTCCGCTCGGCGTGCGCCTCCCCTTGCGCCGACCGATGGTCACGGTGCTCAGAAGCGCGCCCATCGCTCCCCTTCTCGCCCCGGTGCTCGGCGTTGCCAATGCGGATATGGCGGCCCGGCAGGAACTCACCGGACGATTGCGGGTGACGAGCGGCGCGGAGGACTGGGCCGGCGGCCTGGTCGAGCGCGCCGGCGTTCCGGCCATCCGCCCCCGCATACGTTCGGTTCAGGCGACCATCGACAAGGTGCGCCGCGTGCTTCCGGCCTTTGCCGAGGCGGAGCTGGAAGACGTCTGGGCCGGCGCCCTCGACCTCACGCCGGACGCCCTTCCCGTCATCGACCGGGTGCCGGGGGTTGAAAATCTCGTCGTCGCCGCTGGCTTCTCCGGGCACGGCTTCGGCATCGGCCCGGTGACGGGGCCGATGGCCGCGCGGCTCGCCATTGGGGAGGAACCGGACGACCGGCTTGCCTCCTTCCGCTTCGACCGGTTCGCCGATGGCGCCGTCGCCACTGCCCCCCTCACCCTGCACGGATAAGGAGAGCCCATTGCTCAACCCCGAAGGTCGCGTCATCATGGTTTCCGGAGCGAGCCGGGGGATCGGTCTCGCCATTGCCCGAACGCTTCTTGCCAAGGGCTATGCTGTCAGCGCCGGCGCGCGAGACCCGGAACGGGTGCAAGCCGGCCTGAAAGGGGCACCCGGGGGGGACAAGCTTCTGTGCGCACGCTATGACGCGGCCGACCGGGCCAGCCACGAAGCCTGGCTCGGCGCCACGCTCGACCGGTTCGGCCGGCTCGACGGGCTGGTCAACAATGCCGGCACCTCCAACACATTCTCGATCGAGGAAGGCGAGGAAGCGGAGCTGGATGCGCTCTGGGCGATCAACGTCAAGGGGCCGCTGTTCCTGACCCGGATCTGCCTGCCGCATCTGAAGGCGGCCGGCAATGGCCGGGTGATCAACGTCGCCTCGCTCTCCGGCAAGAGGGTGCGCAACGAGAACATCGCCTACAACATGACCAAGCACGCGGTGATGGCGCTGACCCATGGCACCCGCCGCATCGGCTGGGATCATGGCGTGCGCGCCACGGCGATCTGCCCGAGCTTCGTTGCCACCGACCTGACCGACGGGGTCACCAAGATCAGCCGCGAGGCGATGATCGACCCGGAGGATTTCGCGGAAATAACCGCCCTGGCACTGGCCCTGCCGAATACGGCAGCCATGGCGGAAATGCTGGTGAATTGCCGGCTGGAGGACACGCTTTAGAACCCAGACAATAGGGAACGGCGTGAACCTGGGTCATCCATAAAAAAAGAACCAACCGACCAGAGGACGAAAACATGAAAGCAAGGATGGGAATTGCGCTGGCGGGACTGCTGGTGGCGGGCAATGCCTTTGCCGCCGGCACCACGCTGAATGTGGGCATGGGCAGCGCCGACGCCGGCAAGCTCGACCCGCATGTTGCCACCTCGACCCCGGACAAGGGGCTATTGCACTGGATGTTCAGCGGCCTGGTGCGGATCAAGCCGGGCGAAGCCAGCCCGGAGTTCATCGAGCCGGACATCGCCAAGAGCTGGACCACCTCCGACGACGGGCTGACCTGGACCTTTTCCCTGCGCGACGACGTGGAATGCCACGGTGACTACGGCAAGATCGATGCGGAGGATGTGGTCTATTCGCTGAAACGGTCGGCCAATCCGGAGGTCTCCGCCTTCGCCAAGGACTACACCGCCTTTGACAGCATCGAGGCGACCGGTCCGCTCGAGGTGACGATCAAGCTGAAGAACACCGTGCCGAGCCTGCTTGGCCTGCTGGTGCCCTATCACGGCGGCAACATCGTCTGCAAGGATGCGGTCGAGGCGCTTGGCGAGGAGTATCAGCGCACGCCGATCGGCACCGGTCCCTTCATGTTCGCCGAGTATCAGCCGCAGCAATACGTCAAGCTGGTCGCCAATCCGGAGTATTATCGCGGCGAGCCGAAGATCAAGGAAATCTACTACCGCTACATTCCCTCCGATTCCTCGCGCGACCTTGCCTTCCAGGCCGGCGAGATCGACATGATCTACGGCAAACAGGAACAGACCTGGGTCGAGCGGATCCAGAAAGTCCCCGGCACCAAGGTCACGGTGATGAAGCCGGGCGAAATGTCCGTCATCCATCTCAACATGACCATGCCGCCGCTGGACGATGTGCGGGTGCGCCGGGCCGTCGCCCATGCCATCAACCGGGATGCGATGGTGCAGTTCAAGGGACCGGACGTCACGCTGGCCGCGCTTTCGCCGGTGCCGGAGGGCCATCTTGGCTTCACCGCCGACGTGCCGACCTATGAGTATTCCATCGACAAGGCCAAGGCGCTGCTGGCCGAAGCCGGTCATCCGGACGGGGTGACGATCAAGGCGATCCACACCACCCTGCCCGGCATGCTCTCGACCATGGAAGCGGTCCAGGCGCTCTTGCGCGAAGCCGGCATCACCCTGGAGATCGAGACCGTCGAACACGCCACCTTCCATGAGCAGATCCGCAAGGACATGAGCCAGGTCACCCACTATGCGGCGGCCCGGTTCCCGGTGGCCGACGTCTACCTCTCCCAGTTCTTCCATTCGGATGCCACGGTCGGCACCGAGACGGCCATTGCCAACTTCTCGCATTGCGCTGTTGCCGATGCGGAGATCGCGGCGGCCCGCGTCGAAACCGATCCGGCCAAGCAGCTCGCCCTGTGGGCCACCGCCCAGCAGAAGATCATGGACGAGGTCTGTGCCGTTCCGGTGGTGCAGAGCATGCAGCTCTGGGCCTGGAAGGACACGCTCGACCTCGGCGTCACCGTCAACGGATCGCTGAACCTCAGCCCGCCCGTCACCGAGCAAGCCGCCTTCTCCGAGTAATCGGACCGCGCATGGCCGGCGCCGGGGTCGCGACACGGCGGCCCCGGCATGTGACGACGCATCGCCCTTCCGGGGGCGGCACTCATCCGCCGTGCGGCGGACCTTTCGTCCTGGCGACAGGGTCCGCCGCACGCGACAGGGGCGCGCTTACCCATGACAGCATTTATCCTGAAGCGGCTCGGCTTTGCCGCGATCACGCTCTTTGCCGTTCTGACCATCGTCTTCTTCATCGTCCGGGTGCTGCCCGGCGATCCGGCGCTGGCAATCCTTGGCGACCAGGCCAGCCAGGCCGCGCTGGAGGCCCTCAGGGTCCGGCTGGGGCTGGATGTTCCGCTTTATCAGCAATATGTGGCGTTTCTCGGCGGGGTTCTGGTCGGTGACTGGGGCATCTCCATGGTGTCCGGCCGACCGGTGATCGAGGAGATCATCAAGGTTCTGCCGGCAACGCTGGAGCTGACCATCGCCTCGCTGATCCTCGGCGTCGTGGTCGGCATCCCCATCGGCGTCTGGTCGGCGGTGCGGCGCAACAAGCTGCCGGACTACCTCGCCCGCATCGGCTCGCTGCTTGGCCTGTCCTTTCCCGCCTTTGTCTCGGCGGTGCTGCTGCTGCTGTTCTTCTCCATCCAGCTCCGCTGGTTCCCGGTGATCAGCTCCGGTCAGGGCGGCAGCCTTGCCGACCGGCTGCGCGATCTGGCCCTTCCGGCGATCAATCTGGGGCTGATCATGGCCGCCTACATCACCCGGGTGACCCGCTCGGCCATGCTGGAGGTGCTTAACCAGGACTATGTGCGCACCGCCCATGCCAAGGGGCTGGTGTTCGCCGTCATCGTCTGGCGCCACTGCCTCCGGAACGCGCTGATCCCGGTGGTCACCGTGGTCGGTCTCTACCTCGGCATCCTGATCGGCAATTCGGTGCTGACCGAAATCGTCTTCAACCGTCCCGGCCTCGGCAAGCTGATCGTCGGCGCGCTCAACCAGCGCGACTACACCATGCTGCAGGGCATGATGGTGATCTACACGCTGATCGTCGTCCTGGTGAACCTTGTCACCGACCTGACCTACGGCCTGATCGACCCGAGGATCAAATACGCATGACGTCGCCCTCGCACTCTCCCCGCCTGTCGCGGTCGGCCTATCTCCGGATCGCGCTCGCCTCTCTCGCCGCAGGCTTGTTCAAGGCATTCAACGCCAACAAGACCTCCTGGATCGGGCTGGCAGTGTTCCTGATCGTCGCACTGCTCGCCCTGCTGGCGCCGGTCATCGCTCCTTATGACCCGCTCGACCAGAACATCCTCAACCGCCTCAAACCGCCCTCGGCGGCGCATTGGCTCGGCACCGATTATTACGGCCGCGACACGCTCTCGCGCATTCTCTGGGGCGCGCGGATCTCCCTCACCATCGGCCTGATGGCGATCGGATCGGCCATGGTCATCGGCACATTGATCGGCATGATCGCCGGCTATTTCGGCGGCCGGACGGATCTTCTCATCATGCAGGTGATGGATGTGCTGCTCGCCTTCCCGTCGCTGATCCTCGGCCTGATCGTCGTCGCCATGCTCGGCCCGTCGGTCGCCAATCTGGTGATCGCCATCGCCCTGACCGCCATTCCGCCGTTTTCGCGGATCGCCCGGGCGCCGACCATTGCGGTCAAGAACCGCGAGTTCATCGAGGCGGGCCATGCGCTCGGCTACTCGCATCCGCGGCTGATGTTCGGGCATATCCTGCCCAACATCGCACCTGAGGTGCTGGTGATGGGCTCCCTTTGGCTGGCGACCGCCATCCGGGTGGAGGCGTCGCTCGCCTTCATCGGCCTTGGCGTCAACCCGCCGACCGCCACCTGGGGCGGCATGATCCGCGAGGGCTTCGAGAACATTCTCGACAGTTTCTGGCTGGCCCTTTTCCCCTCGCTCGCGATCCTGATCGTCGTCTTTTCCTTGAACCTTCTGGGCGATGGCCTGCGCGATGCGGTCGATCCCCGGCTGAAGGGGGAACAATGACCCATCCCATCCTTTCGGTAGACAATCTGACCACCTCCTTCCGGGTCGATGGCGACTGGGTTCCGGTGGTGCGGGACGTCAGCTTCACCGTCGACCGGGGCGAGACCGTCGCCATCGTCGGCGAATCCGGGTCCGGCAAATCGGTCACCGCCCTGTCGATCATGCGGCTGGTGCAACAGAGCCACGGCCGGATCGAAGGAGCGATCACCCTTGATGGCGTTGACCTTCTCGGCCTCGACGAGCCGGCAATGCGCGATGTGCGCGGCGGCGATATCGGCATGATCTTCCAGGAGCCGATGACCAGCCTCAACCCGGTGCTGAAGATCGGCTTTCAGGTCGGCGAGGTGCTGCGCCGGCATCGCGGCATGAGCGCCGCCGAGGCGGACCGGGAGGTTCTGCGGCTGTTCGATCTGGTGCGCATTCCCGACGCGCGGCGGCGGATCGACGAGTACCCGCACAGCTTTTCCGGCGGCATGCGCCAGCGGGCGATGATCGCCATGGCACTCGCCTGCCAGCCCAAGCTTCTGATCGCCGACGAGCCGACCACGGCGCTCGACGTAACGATCCAGGCGCAGATCCTGGAGCTGATCCGCGAGCTTCAAAAAGAGATCGGCATGGCGGTGATGTTCATCACCCATGACATGGGCGTGGTCGCCGAGATTTCCGACCGGGTCGTGGTCATGCTGCGCGGCGACAAGGTCGAGGAAGCGCCGGTGCGCGAGCTCTTCGCCGCGCCAAAGCACAATTACACCCGGATGCTGCTCGGCGCCGTGCCGAAGCTCGGCGGGCTGGGCGACACGCAGACGCCGCGGCGCTTCCCCACGCTCGACAGCAACGGCACCGGCCCGGAGCCGGACAACGAGGCCGATCACCGGGGCAAGACCATTCTGGAGGTTCGCAACCTGACCACGCGCTTTGCCGTGCGCGGCGGGCTCCTGAACCGCCCGGTCGGCAATGTCCATGCGGTGGAGAATGTGTCCCTGTCGCTCGCCGCCGGTGAAACCCTCGCCCTTGTCGGCGAATCCGGCTGCGGCAAGTCGACCACCGGACGCTCGATCCTGCGGTTGATCGAACCGGTGGCCGGCGAAATCCTGTTCGAGGGGCAGGACCTGATGGCGGCCAGCCACGCCGAGCTGCGTCAGGCGCGCCGGCGGATGCAGATGATCTTTCAGGACCCTTACGGCTCGCTCAACCCGCGCAAGGCGGTCGGCGCCGCCATCGCCGAACCGATGCATGTGCATGGGCTGATGGACAGCGCGCGGATCGGCGAGCGCGTCACCGAGCTTCTGCGTCTGGTCGGGCTGGACGAGGAGCACGCCCTCCGCTTCCCGCACGAGTTTTCCGGCGGGCAGCGCCAGCGTATCTGCATCGCCCGCAGCCTTGCCCTCAACCCCAGCCTGATCGTCGCCGATGAATCGGTCTCCGCCCTCGATGCCTCGATCAAGGCACAGGTGGTGAACCTGATGCTCGACCTCCAGCGGGAACTGGATCTGGCCTATCTGTTCATCAGCCACGACATCGCCGTGGTGGAGCGGGTCAGCCACCGCATCGCCGTGATGCTGCTGGGCGAGATCGTCGAGACCGGCCCCAGGGACAAGATCCTGCGCGATCCGCAACACCCCTACACGAAAAAGCTGATCGAGGCGGTGCCGATCCCCAACCCGGAGACGCGGCGCGAGCGCGGCGGCCTGATCACCGACGAATTGATGAGCCCGGTGCGCGCCCTCGACTGGACCCATCCGGCCACCCGGATGCACGCCGTGTCCGAGGATCATTTCGTGCGCGAGTTCTAGGCACGCGCGTTGATCGCGGCTACCGATGGCGCAAGGCCCGCGCCATCAGCACGCACACCTACCGCCGTTGCGGCGTCCTGTTGCGCGGCCGATGCAAGGTGGTGGCCGGCGCCTCGCCGAACTGCGCGCGATAGGCGCGCGAGAAATTGGCCACATGCCGGTAGCCGAGCCGGATCGCCACTTCGCTGACGGGCAGCTTCTCCTCATGCAACAGGCGCCGGGCGGCCCGCAGCCGCTCGCCGCGCACGAAGGCCGCCAGGCTGACACCGCGCAGCGCCTTGAACATCTGCTCCACCCGCGCCAGCTTCAACCCCGCCTGGGCGGCGAAGGTGCGGCCGGCGAGAGTGTCATCGAGATGGTCGCGGATATGCGCCAACATCTCGTCGAAGCGCATCAGCTCCCAGGCGGTGAAGGGCTGCCCGACCGGATTGTGCTCGCAAAACGCGCGAAGCGCCTGGCTGAACAGTTGTTTGCCCAGCCCCTCGATGGTCATCGCCCGCAGCGGCCCGTCGAGGCTGGGGCCAAAAAGATCCGTCGCCAGTGTCTTGACGCTGGCTGGCAACGGCAAGGTCTCGAACCGCTCCAGCGTCTTGCCGCGCTCCATGAAGGGGGCGAGCCGCAGCGGCATGGTTCCGTTCAGTTGCTGCTTCAGGATGCGCAAGGACACCGCCACGCCGGTATGCCGGATCAACATTCCGGCGGGCAGGTCCAGCACGAACCCGGAAGGGCCCACCCGCATCAGCGCCAAAGTGTCTTCCGCCATGGCGCAGGTCTTGCCGCCAAGGGTGCTCAGCGCGGCGGACCCGGCCAGTTGCACTGAAAAGCCGAGCCAGGGCTGCGGCAACTGGTTGGGGACGGTGAAGCGACAATCGGCGACCGCTTCGATCTCCGAGCGGTAGATGGCAACGCCCTTGTCGAAGACGAGCCGTTCGACCCGTCCCTGGGCGCCGGGAATGGCAATGGCGTTGCCACCGACCATGCGCCATTCCGGCGCGTCAACGCCTTGATCCATGCGCTCCGCCGTGCCCCCACCCTTGCCCGCTGTTTTGCACACCTCGTCACCGCGCGTCATGACAAATGATAACTCCCCGTCAAAATGATAAAAAAATCAGATGGCTATTCCAATAGCGGACTTTTACCGTTCGGCCAATCTCCGGATCCGCGGATCTCCGGACCCTTGATCATTTGAATAGCCAGAGACGTCCCCCATGAAATCAGTGATGCCGTCGAGACCCTGCACCGCGCGGAAGACGATGGAGGCGAGAAAGACCTGGCTGCGTGCCAGCACCGCGTTGTTGGCCGCGGCATTGATGTGTCCCGCCTCTTCCGGATGGGCTCAGGAGGTCATCAACGGGTCTTATGAAACCGTCGATGGCGGCGGCACCGGCACCCGGCCAAGTCCCTGGACAATCCCGGGCAGCCTGACCGTCAGCGAGACCCTGACCAGCGGATTGTACATCCAGAATGGCGGCGTCGTCAGCGCCAGCGAGGTTCTGCTGGGTGCAAACCCGGGCGGGGATGGAACGCTTCGGCTCACAGGCACGGTTTCCCAGCGCGGCGCTCTGGAAACCGGTCAGGTCAGCGTGGGCGCGGGCAGCGGCACGCTCCGCTTTGACGGCGGCATCCTCCGCCTCACTGGCGATCAGACGGATCTGTTCGCCGGCTTCGACCCCGGCGACATCACGATCGGCTACAACAACGCGTATATCGACACGCAAGGATTTTCGGTCAAAACCTCCCACGGTCTCCAGGGCTTGGGCGGTGTGCTCAAATCCGGGTCCGGCACGCTGACCCTGACCGGCGACAACAGCTACGCGGGGGGCACCACGGTGTACGGCGGCACCCTGGAGGTCGACGGCGGCAGCATCGACCACGCCTCCGGGCACGTCTACGTCGCAGTAAGCAGTGGCGACAACGCTTCCCTCGTCATTCGCAATGGCGGCACGGTTGACGCCTACAACGGTCAGATCGGCTGGGGCACGGGAGCAACCGGCGCGGTGTTGGTGACGGATGCCGGCTCGCGCTGGAGCAGTGGCGGTATCCTGAATGTCGGCGGCTTCGGCGCAGGCACGCTGACCATCCAGAATGGCGGTCTGGTCGAGAGCCAGAACAGCCACATCGGCTATTCCAGCACTGGCACCGGCCAGGTCCTGGTCTCCGGCAGCGGATCGCGCTGGACGGTCACGGGCGAATTGCAGGTCGGCCGCATGGGCACCGGTGCCATGGTCATTGAGGATGGCGGAACGGTCAGCAGCACCCGCGCCATGCTCGGCGATGAAGGAACCGGCACCGGCACCGTCCTGGTGACCGGTTCTGGGTCGCTCTGGGACGTTGCAGGCGAACTCGCCGTCGGCTTTGCCGGGCAAGGCACCCTCACCATCGCCGATGGTGCCCGGGTGTCGTCGGACACCACAGTTGTCGGCAGCTTCAGCGCCGCCAGCGGCACGGTGATCCTCAGCGGGACGCCGGGCGCGCGCGGTGTCTTGGAAACCAATCAGGTCTCCGAACGCTCTGGCGACGGCAATTTCATCTTCGATGGCGGCATTCTGCGCCTGACCGACAATCAGACCAATCTGTTTGCCGCCTTCGATGCCGGCGACATCACCCTTGCCGCCGGAGGCGGCTTCATCGACACCCAGGGCTTTTCGGTCTACAGCAGCGCGGTTCTTGACGGCGTCGGCGGCTTGACCAAGCAAGGCAGCGGCAAGCTGACGCTGAGCGGCGCCAATACCTACACCGGGGCTACGGTGGTTGAAGCCGGCACGCTGGTGCTGACCAACGGTCAGGCGATCGCCGACACCGGCGCGGTGGTCCTCCAGGGCGGCGTGCTACGGCTCATAAGCAGCGAGACCATTGGCTCCCTGAGCGGCCTTGCCGGGACCAGTATCGAGCTTCAGGGCAACACGCTGACAGCTGGTGGCAATGGTGCCAACACCACGCTGGCGGGCACCTTCACCGGCCCCGGCGGGTTTCACAAGACCGGCGCCGGCACGCTGACCCTGACCGGAGACAACTCCGGCTTCAACGGGACCACTGAAGTTTCTGGCGGCACGCTGATCGTCGGGGTTGGCGGCAGCGGCGCGCTGGGCGGCACGCTGGATGTTCTGAACGGCGGCGCGCTGGGCGGCTCGGGCACGGTGGGCACAGTCACCGTTGGCTCCGGGGGCATCTTGCGGCCGGGCAATTCCATCAGCACACAGAACGTGGCCGGCGACCTGACCTTTGAGAGCGGCTCGGCCTATGAGGTGGAGGTCGACAGCGCCGGACACAGCGACCTGATCGCCGCGACCGGCCAGGTGACCATCAATGGCGGCACGGTCAATGTCCGTGCCGAAAACGGCCTGGATGACGGATCGACCTACGATCCAAGCACCACCTACACCATCCTGACCGGGACCGGCGGTGTCACCGGCACCTTCGACACGGTGACGGACAACTTCGCCTTCCTCAACGCTTCGCTTTCCTATGATCCCAACGCCGTTCATCTCACCCTTGTGCGCAACGACACGGATTTCGCCAGCCTCGCCGACACGCCCAATCAGCGGCACGCGGCCCAGGGCGCCGAAAGCCTCGACCCGACCAACGACCTCGTCAAGGCGATCGTCGGGCTGAGCACCACCGAAGCCCCCCGGGCCTTCGATGCCATCTCCGGCGAAATCCACGCCTCGGCGAAGACCGGCTTCATCACCGACAGCCGCCTGATCCGCGACCTGGCCACCAACCGGGTGCGCGTTGCCTTCGAGGAGGCCGCAGCCGCCGCGCCGGTCGGAACGGACCGCTCCACGCCAGTGGCGCTCTGGGGCGCCGGCTTCGGCTCCTGGAACAACATCTCCGGCAACGGCAACGCGGCCGGCAGCACGCACTCCAGCGGCGGCCTGCTCGTGGGCGCCGATGCGATGGCCGGAGACTGGCGCCTCGGCCTGATGGCCGGCTACAGTCACTCGTCTTTCCAGGTGGATGAACGCGCCTCCTCCGGCAGCAGCGACAACTTCCACCTCGGTTTTTACGGCGGGCGGCAATGGGGCGCGGTCGGCCTGAGCGCCGGTGTTGCCTACTCCTGGCATGACATCGGAACCACCCGCACCGTTGCCTTCAGCGGCTTCCGCGACACGCTTTCGGGCAAGTATCACGCAGGCACCGCGCAAGCCTTCGGTGAATTGGGCTACCGGGTCGAAACGAAAGCGGTGACCCTCGATCCATTCGTCAGCCTGGCGCATGTCAGCCATTCGACCGGCGGCTATACCGAAAAGGGCGGCGCGGCGGCGCTGGTGGCAGGGCGTCAGACCACCGATGTCACCTTCACCACGCTCGGCCTGCGTGCCAGACGGGATATTCGCCTTGGCGGCCTCAGCGGTGTGCTGCACGGCATGGGCGGCTGGCAGCACGCCTTCGGCGACATCACCCCCGACGCCACCCACGCGCTTGTCGGCGGCAGTGCCTTCACCGTGACCGGGGTTCCGCTCGCCACCGACGCGGCCATCATTGAGGCCGGGTTGAACCTTGGCCTTGAGGCCGGCGCCGTGCTGGGGCTGTCCTACAATGGGCAAATCGCCGGTGATGCGCAGAGCCACAGCCTCAACGCCAAGCTCGGCTTCGCGTTCTGATCCAGCGCCAAACAGATGATGTCGGCTTTCAGGATATCGGGGGGCGTCCCGGCCTTGTCCTGAAAGCCGGCCTTCACCGCCCGCCCTCCTCCTTCCAGCCAGAAGCGGCCCGGTCGATCAGGGCATCGACCTCCGCCTTCAGGGTTTCACCCGCTGCTGCCGCCGATTGCGCCTTTTGCGCCAGCCGGTCGGCCACGAGCGCGGTGCCCCGCACCTCTCCCCTTTCGGGATGCTGTCTCCATCCCCAGCAATCTCCCACCGGCACAAGCCCCGGGTCAGGCTGCGGAAAGCCTGCGTCCTCCGGCCAGAGCACCCCGCCGAAAGCTCCCGGCCAATTCGCCACCGTGCTGACCAGCGGCCGCTCGAACCGTTTGCGGGTCTTGAAATGGCCGAAGTCAACCACTTCCAGGCCGCTGCTGCGTCCCGACCGGGCGATCTGAATGTTCACCCCCTCCACCTCAATGGGAAACCGGCGTCCCTCGAAACCGGCGAGCAGCGCCTCCGGTACCCGCGCCGGCGCCTTCAGACCCGGGCAGTCGCTCAGCCAGACACCGTCGGGCTTCCTGTCGAGGCGGATCGGGTCATCCGCCGAGCTGGTCAGGCCGAAGCGGCGCAGCATCAGCTCCACGCTCAGACAAGCGCGCTGCTCCTCCGAGCGGGCAATCGGCAGATCCGAGACCCAGGAGCGCAGATGCCCACGCCGCACGCAGACCGCCGCCGGCAAGCGTGCGCCGGTTTCGTCCAGGATTGCAAAGCCAAGATCGATGATCGCGTAGATCGGCAGGCTGGCGCAGGGCGCCTCGCAGTGGTGGAACACCGCGCCGACAAGGCGCGACCACAGATACTCCTCAAAGGCCTCGGACAGGCTCATCAACCCGTTGGAATAGGCGCGCCGCTGCGGCGTGCAGCCGGGCCCCACGCCGACACCCTTGATATCGAGCCACACCTTGTCCGGGCGTGGCTCGACCACGCTCGCACCCGCCAGATGTGGCAGGTTCGACCGCGCCCAGCCGGGCACCGGATCGTCGACAAGGCGAAAGCAGGCGCGGCCATAGCGCGGCGGCCGGAACCCCTCAAGCTTCCGGTCGCCGACGGGGATGGCAGCGTTCACCGTGTCATGGGAAAGCTGCTCTTGCGAGACGATCGCGGCTTCCTGCAACAGCCAAGCGCGCATTGCCGCGACAAAGCCGGCGCGGACCTTTGGCGTCAGCCTTGCCAAATCCACATCCAGATCCATGGCCAGAGCCGGCGCGTCGAACAGCACGACGCGCCCCGTTTCCACGGCCCGGAACCGCTCGCTCAAGGATGGCGCGCGGTCCGGCGAGGGGGGATCGGGACTGGGCGAGGCAAGCGATGCGGTCGTCAACGGCCTTCGACGCTATCCGCCATCAGCTCGGCATAGCTCGACACCTGTTCAAGGGTCCTGGCCAGTTCGGCGCCCGCAGCGGGGAGCGTCTCGAACGACTGCGCCAGTGCGCCCAGCGCATGGGCCGCGCCCTCGATATTCTCGGCGATCTGCGGTGCCCCCTCAAGCGTTGGGGCCATCGGTTCGGCGGAAAGCGCAAGATCCCTCAGGGCATTGGCAATCGGGCCGGATTCAACCGAATGCAGGATGCCTTCCATATTCTCCATCAAGGCCTCCGCCGAACGGACAGCCCCGACGGAGGGCACCGGCCCGGTTTCCAACCCCGCCATCTGCCCCGGAGCGGTTTCAAGGCCCAGCGCCGCCGGATCGGTTTCCACACCAGTAAGCACAGCCGGCTCGGCTTCCAGATTGGCCATCCCGGGCATGGCCTCGATCCCGGCTGGCACCGATTTCGCGTTGGCTTCGACGCCGTTCGCAATGGCCGACAAAGCCTCGATCGCCTGCGGCAGCTTGTCGACCAGATCATCGGCCAACCGGCGGGCCCGCTCGTATTCGCTCGCTCCGGACATCATTACCTCCACACACAACCAAAACGATACGCGCAATCAAGAAACAACTCACTCTGAAAGTCAATCTCATCTGCCCAAGGGGCAGCAGAGCGCCGGAAACGGATCGCCCTAGCGTCTCACCAACTCAATCAAAAAGAGATTTTCCGAACTTGAACAACCAAAAACCCTTGATAGTATTGCGTGCATAGTGTCCCAGACGAGGATCCAAGGTGGCGGCAGGACGGACGGGCTGGATTGCGGGGGTAAACCATGGTGCCCACGATGCGTCCGCAGTGCTGCTTCACGAGGGCCGGCTGGTCGTCTGGGTCGAGCAGGAACGGCTCTCCCGCACCAAACACGCGATCGACGAGCCGCCTGCGGAGGCGCTGCGGGCCTGTCTGGAGTTTGCCGGCATCGGCCCGGCGGATCTCGACTGCATTGCCCTAGGGTCGGATCACGACGCGCTCGCACGCTGGCTCTGCCTTGACGCAGAGCAAAGGCGAAAGGTGCTGCCCTTCGACCGGCCCGAGCGCATTCTCCCCGCCGATCTTCTTGACGGCGGCGCACCTCCTCCGATGGTCTCCGTCCGACATCATCTCGCCCATGCGGCCAGCGCCTTTTACCCGAGCGGCTTCGACCGGGCGGCGGGGCTGGTGATGGATGCGATGGGCGAAGACGCCTCGACCAGCCTTGCCGTCTGTCAGAACAAGGAGCTCTCGCTGCCCGTGTCCTACGGTGTCGAGGAGTCCCTCGGGTTCTTTTATGAAGCCGCCGCGCTCTATGCCGGCTTCTCCCGCCTCCAGACCGGCAAGCTGATGGGGCTTGCCTCCTACGGCACCCCCGGCCAGCCGATGCCGCTTGAGGCCGACCGCAACCAGAGCGGCCGGCTCTGGACCCTGCGGCACAATGCGCGAACGCCCGGGCGGACCGGCATCAACAACCGGGAAGAAGACCTTCTGGCGTTCTTCGGCGAGCAATCGTTTCCGCATTGCCGGCGGGAGACGGCAGAGGTAATGGCGTATCAGGACTTCGCCGCCTCCGCCCAGGCCGCCCTTGAAGACGCCATCCTGACGCTCGCCGAACGGGCTGTCAGCCTGGCGGGATCGCGCGATCTGACGCTGTCCGGCGGCGTGGCGCTGAATTGCTCGGCCAATGGCGTCCTGTCCCGCTCCGGCCTTTGCGACAGGCTCTTCGTGCAGCCGGCTTCAACAGATTCCGGCGTTGCCTATGGGGCAGCGCTGGTCAAGGCACGGGAGCTCTACGGCACCGCCTTCCAGCCCGGCGAGATGCGTGACGCCTATTGGGGGCTTGAGAGCACGCGCACGGAAATCCGCGCCGCGCTCGACACCTCCGGCCTGCCCTACCGGGAACTGGCCGCACCCGCCCTGTGCGAGGCAGCCGCAGACGTAATCGCCCGCGATGGCATCCTTGCTTGGCATCAGGGACGGGCGGAAATCGGCCCGCGTTCGCTCGGCGCACGCAGTCTTCTGGGCAACCCGGCGCGGCGCGCGACCCTTGCCCGCATCAACCGGATCAAGCAGCGCGAGGTCTGGCGGCCGCTGGCGCCGAGCGTTCTGGACACGCACTTCAGCAGCTATTTCGACGGAACGCCCAACCCGTTCATGATCGTGTCCGCGCTGGTCAGACCGGAGATGCGCCGTCGCATTCCCGCCGTCACCCATGTGGATGGCACCGCCCGGCCGCAGTTGGTCACGCGCAGCGCCAATCCCCGCTTTCACGACCTTCTGACCCATCTTCATCGCAAGACCGGCACGCCCATCGCGATCAACACCTCGCTCAACGGCCCGGAGGAGCCGATCTGCCTCCGTCCGGCGGAAACGATCCGCCTGTTTCAGTCCACCGAGATCGATGCGCTGGCGCTGGGAGATTTCCTTGTCGAGAAGCCCCATGGCTGAAATCCGGTTTCCGTTCTGCCGCTCAAGAGCCGTCTTTCGGCGCGGCGCTGATCCGCGGCCGGGCAGACCCGCCATGCTCTACCTCACCAACAAGCTGCGGCGGTATCCGGATTCCGGCGGCGCCCGGCGGGAGCATGAGTTGCTGCGCCGCCTGACCGGCCGGTTCGACATCCACTATGTCGCCTTCACGCCGGACTTTCCGGAAGAGGCCGGCGCGGTCGAGGCGCCGCCGCTGGCCTTTGCCTCCACCACGGTGGTTGCCGCCGGCGATGCCGCCCCCCCTGCCGCCGGCCCTTCCCTGCCCGAGCGCATCAGTGCCCATGCAGCCCCGATCGGGCGGGAGGTGATCGCCTGGCTGGCCCGCAGCTTCGCCCCCGGCTTGGTGCATTGCGAAGGCTACTTCCTGATGCAGCACCTTCCGGAGAACCTTGGCCTGCCCATTGTTCTGCAAGAGGAAAACATCGAGTTCGAGCTCGACCGCGACCGGACCCGGGTTCAGGGCGAGGAGCGGAGCGCCGCCGCGGTGCATTCCCTCGCGGAGGAGATCGAGGTTGCCTGCTGGCGCCGGGCCGCCGCGTGCATCGCGGTTACCCGCGAGGATGCGGATATCCTGCGGGCACGGGCACCCAAAGTGCCGACGGTCTGTCTGGTCAATGGCGGTGAAGCCGCGCCGCAGCCGCTGGCGGCGCCGGAAAGCGGCCGGGCGCTCTATGTCGCCAATTTCAAATGGGCGCCCAGCCGCGATGCCTGCAGCTACCTGCTGCGGGACATCTGGCCCCGTGTCAGGCAGTTGAACCCGGAGGCCGAGCTTCTCCTTGCCGGGGCAGAGATGGACGACGGGCTGAGGCGCCAGGCCGCACTTGCCGAAGGGGTGGAGATCGAAAGCCCCTTCGACACGTTTTCCGAAGTGGCCGCCCGCTGCGCCCTCCTCGTCAGCCCGCTGCGGTTCGGCGGCGGCCACAAGATGAAGATCGTCGAAGCCCTGTGCGCCGGATTGCCGATCGTGGCAACGCCGCTTTCCCTGCGCGGCTTCGGCGAGGAGGTCCGGCGGACGGTGGCGGCGACCGCCAACCCCACCGCCTTTGCCGCCCTCACCGCCGCGCTTCTCACCTCGCCCGAG
Organism: Stappia indica; assembly: GCF_020177335.1. Taxonomy (GTDB): domain Bacteria; phylum Pseudomonadota; class Alphaproteobacteria; order Rhizobiales; family Stappiaceae; genus Stappia; species Stappia indica_B. The sequence continues at coordinate 226,113 of NZ_JAIVMG010000005.1, forward strand.
GTTTGCCGCAACATGGCCCGCGCCTCCCTCCTTGCTGCCCGCGAACTGCCCGGCTGGGACCAGGTGACCGACGGGCTGGCGGAGGTCTGGCTTGGCGCGCTCACACCCGGCCTTGCGGCGGCCACGGCGGCTTCTTCTTCGCCCGCACCGCATCCGGCCGTGCAATCAGGGGACTGACAGGCAATGTATATTCTCGGCCTCAATGCGCCTCCCCTTGGCTGGCACGACCCGAGCGCGGCGCTGATCGACGCCGACGGCACCGTGCTGGCGCTGGTAGAGGAAGAACGGGTCTCGCGCCGCAAGCACGGCCTGCACCAGTACCCCACAGGGGCCATCAAGGCCTGCCTCGACATCGCCGGGATCGGAGTGGAGGAGATCGCCACGGTCGCCATCGGCTGGGACCTGCCACGGCAATGGCCAAGGCGCGACCGGGATGCGCTCGATCCGCCGCTGCCCGGCCGGCTCTGGAGTTTCGACGACTGGGCCGCCTATCTCGATGCCTGCCTGGGCACGAGTTGCCGCAACCGGCCGGACCTCGTGTTCGTGCCGCATCACACCGCCCATGCGCTCAGCACGTTTCACGGCTCGGGTTGGCCCTCCGCCGCCATTCTCATCGTCGATGGCAATGGCGACGACGAGGCCATCTCGGTCTACCACGCCAAGCGCGGCGCCTTTCCGGTGCGCAAGGCCCGGCTGCCGTTCAGCCATTCCATCGGCACCATGTACGATACGGTGAGCAACTGGATCGGCCTCAGCTTCCTGGAGGCGGGCAAGACCATGGGACTTGCCGCCTATGGCCGCGGTACTGAGGCCGCCGGCGAGATGTTCCGCATCCGCGAGGACGGCATCGCCCCGCCCTTCGACCTGCCGCGCGACAGCGAATACGATGCGGTGGTGGCCGAATGGAACCGGCATTTCGAACGTTCGGGCTTTCGCAAATCCTCCAGACCGGTGGCGGAGCTTCACACCTGCGCGGATGCGGTGTCGCTGTCATGGGCGGCGCAGTCCGGGCTTGAGACGCTGATGGGGCAACTGGTGGACTGGGCGCGCGAACTGACCGGGGAGACCCGCCTGTGCCTTGCCGGCGGGGTGGCGCTGAACTGTTCCGCCAACGGGCTGCTGCCCGAGCCGGTCTATGTGCCGCCGGTGCCGCATGACGCTGGTGTCGCCCTTGGCGCGGCGTGGTTCGTGGCCCCGCCAAGGATCGCCGCGCCGCTTTCTCCTTACCTTGGGCGCGGCGCCAGCGAGGCGGAGATCCACCGCGCGATCCGCGCCAGCGGCCTGTCACGCACGCCGTTCGAGGCCGCACGCCTTGCCGGGGAGTTGGCGGAGGGGCGCATCGGCGCGCTCTTCACCGGTCGGTCCGAAGCCGGCCCCCGCGCGCTCTGCCACCGCTCGATCCTCGCCCGCCCCCATAGCGCCGAGGCGCGCGATACGGTCAACAGCCGCAAGTCCCGCGAATTGTGGCGGCCGCTCAGCCCGGTCGCCCTTGCCGGCCATTGCAACGCCTATTGGCAGGATGCGCCAAACCTTCATCGCTACATGGTGGGCGCGGCCACGGTCAGCGAAACCTGCCGGCAGGTGGCGCCGGGCGTCGTTCACGTGGATGGCACCGCGCGGCCGCAGCGGGTGGAGGACGACGGCGAACCGGTCGCCCGGATCCTGCGGGCGATGGAGGGCGCCGGCGCTCCCGGGCTTCTCATCAACACCTCGTTCAACCGGCGCGGCGAACCGATCGTCGACGATCCGCTGACAGCGATAGACGCCTTCCGCGCCATGCGGCTCGATTTTCTGGTCTTCGACGACAAATGGGTGGTGCATGATCATGGATGAGACAGTGAGCGATGCGCTCGGCCGCCTGGCAGACACGGGCTTCTGCGTCATCGAAGGAGCGTTGACGCCCGATACCATCGCCGTGCTCAAGGCAGAGATCGACGCCGTTGCCGCACGCGAGCGCGCGGAGGAAACCTGCTGGTACTCCCATGGCAATCAACGCATTTTCATGCTCGCCAACAAGGGTAAGGCCTTTCTCGACCTGATCGAGCATCCGCTTGCCCTGGCGCTTGCCCGGGCCGTTCTGGATCCGGACTGCCTGCTGTCGAGCATCACCGCCAACATCGCCAATCCGGGCAATACCTCCCAGCACCTCCACGCGGATCAGGGCTACATCCCCCTGCCCTGGCCACGGGCGGAAGTGGTCAACTTCATCTGGGTGGTCGACCCGTTTACCGAGCGGAACGGGGCAACCCGGATCATCCCGGGGTCTCACAAGTGCATGACACCGCCCGCCCCGGACGCCGAGACCCTGCCACTCTGCGCTCCGCAAGGCGCGCTTGTGTGCATGGATGGCCGGGTCTGGCACGGGACCGGCAGCAATCTCACGCAAGACATGCCCCGCCGGGGCATCTTCGCCTATTACTGCCGGCCCTATATCCGCCAGCAGGAGAACTTCACCCGCTCGCTGCGTCGTGAGTTGCTCGCCGAGTTGTCCGACACCCAGCGGAGGCTGCTCGGCTTCGATATCTGGCAGGGGCTTGGCGCGGTCAATGGCCTGCCGACCGCCTGGATGGACGGACGCCGGCGCGTCGGCCCGACCGACGAGGACGGCCTGTTCGCTGCCGCCGCGAAGGACCCGACCCGGTGAAGGCGATCGGCTTCAGCGGCGGACCGGACCACATCGCCTTTCCCGCCGTCGCGCCGGGCCTGTCACCGCTGTTCTTTCATGACGCGGCGGCGGCATTGGCGATTGATGGTGAGGTGCTGTTCGCAGTCGAGCAGGAGCGGCTGTCGCGACAAAAGCATACAAATGCCTTCCCGGTGGAGGCCTTGCGGGCCTGCACCGCCTTTGGCGGCCTCGCCCCTGGAGAGATCGACGCCTTCGCCTTCTTCTTCGAGGAGGCCTATTACGACCGGTCGCTGCAGGACGATTGCCGCAAGCTCGGCCTGCCCGCGCCGCCGCCGGTGCGCCAATTGCTGCGTGAGCGCCTGTCGGCGACCTTCGAGACGGAGATTGCCGACGAAAAGCTGTTTTTCATCAATCATCACAAGGCGCACGCCCTTTCCGCCTACCGCGCCTCGGGTCTCAATCACGCGCTGGTGCTGGTGGTCGACGGCAATGGCGAGGATGTATCGTCCAGCCTCTTCGATGCCCGAGGGGGCGACTTGCGCCTCCTGACCAACCATGGTGCCGCCCATTCCCTGGGGCACTTCTTTCGTCTGGCGACAAAGCTGGGCGGGTTTCGCGATTTCGAGGAATACAAGTTCATGGGGCTCGCCCCCTATGGTGATGCGGCGGCGCTGCAAACCGGGATGATGGCGCTGTTCACCCCGCTCGCCGACGGCGGCTATGAGCTGGACCTGGACGGGTTGACGGCACTGGCGGCTCGTCATCGGGTCGGCGGCAAAAGTGCGGGAATGCCGGACCGGGTGACCGCCGATTTCGCTGCCGCCGCCCAGGCGCTGCTGGAACGGGCCGTCCAACATCTCCTGGCCCCCTGGGTGGGGCGAACCGGCGCCCGCGCGCTTTGCCTTGCCGGCGGCGTTGCCCAGAACTGTGTCATGAACGCGCGCCTTGCCCGCACCGAAGACTTCGACACGGTGTTCGCCTACCCCGCCGCCTATGACGCGGGCGCGGCAATCGGCGCGGCACTGGCCGTCTCCCCTCCACCCCGCCCAGCGCCCTGCCCGACAGCAACGGCAACCGGCGCCGCTTATTCTGCCTTTCTCGGACCGGAGCTGGAGCGCGATGCGGAGATCGCGGCGGAGCTGGAGCGGTTCGGTCTGCTGGTTGAAGCGCGCCCCATCGCGGCGCCCGAAGAACGGGCCGCCGAGTGCCTGGCGGAAGGAGAGATCATCGGCTTTGCCGCCGGACGTTCGGAGTTCGGCCCCCGCGCCCTCGGGGCACGGTCCATTCTCGCCGACCCCCGCCCCAAGGAGAACTGGCAGCGGATCAACCTCGCCATCAAGCAGCGGGAAAGCTTTCGCCCCTTTGCCCCGGCGGCGCTGGCCGAGGAGGCGACGGCGCTGTTCGACACGCCCGATGCGGCACTGAACCTCGACCACATGACCTTCGTCAGCCGCGTCCGCCCGGTTCACCAGGCCCAGCTCGGCGCAGTCACCCATGTGGATGGCAGCGCGCGGCTGCAGACCGTGGCGGCCTCCTCCAACCCCGCACTTTACAGCCTTATCAGCGCCTTCAAGGCGCGGACCGGCTGCCCGGTTCTGCTCAACACCTCCTTCAACAACAGTCACGAGCCCATCGTCCAGAGCGCCAGGGACGCACTGCGCACCTTCCTCACCACCGAACTGGATTGCCTGTTCGTCGGCGGCTTCGAGGTCCGCAAGGCCGGCGCGCTGATCGACCATCTCCCGGCCCTGCGCTGGCGCCTCGATCCCTGGGTCGAGATCACAAAGGAAGACGCGGAGCAGGTGACCCTGACCCGGGCCGGGCGGTATCGCACCACCCTGCCCGCCCCCTTGTTCGCAATGCTGCTTGAGCCGGAGGAAAATGGCGCGCGCGGGTCGCAGTCCCCCAGACAAGCAGACCAGGACCAACACCAGATTGCCGACGCGGTCGCAACGCTCTGGCGGCAACGGTTCATCGACGTGCATCATGCGTGCTGACGCGGCCGCCACGGAGGAGGTTCGGCGCTGGGCGACGAGACTTGTCGGCAGCGCCCCGGACCGGCTGACCCGCCTTGCCGGCGGTCAGGGCTCGGGATCGGATGTGTTCCGCGCCGACTGGACTGACCTGCCCGCGAAAGCCCGCCCCCTTGTCATCCGCCGCCATGGCGACCGGCAATGGCTTGCGCGGGAACCCGACCTGCCAGAGCGGGAAGCCCGGATGCTGGGTTTCGCGGCGGCAAGCGGCCTGCCCGCACCGCGCCTTGTCGGGCAGATATCCGCCCCCTCGCCAATGCTCGCCATGACCGCCCTGCCCGGGCGGACGATCCCGCCGCGCCATCTCACGGCGGCGCATCTGGACTGCGCCGCGCGTGCTGCCCGGCACCTGCATCAAGTGCCGATCCCGCAGGAACAGCGGGCGACGCTCCCCCGCTATGCACCGCATTACATCACCGGAACGCTGCCCATCCTCGCCCCGGACTGGAGCCATCGGCCGGAGATCTGGCGCCGCGCCATCGAGCTCTACTTTCTCTGGCCAGAGGATTTGGAACACGGCAGCCACGGTCCCCATCTGGTGCACAGGGACTTTCACTTCGGCAACCTTCTGTTCGAGGGCGAGGCGCTTTGCGGCGTCGTCGACTGGGTCACCTCCTGTATCGGCGACCCGCAGGCCGACATCGGCCACATGCGCTGGAATCTGGTGCATGACCTCGGCTTTGACGCCGCCGACCGTTTCACCGCGCTTTATTGCGAAGGCAGCGGCGCCGCGCCCTACCACCGGAAGTGGGATCTTTATGCGCTCGTCGGCGCCCTGCCCGACCTGCCGCCGCTTCCCCTTGAAGTCCGCTCCCGACTGGAGGCCTTTCTGGCCGAAACCCTGAATGTGCTTGAAGGAACCACGCCATGGAGGGAGCAGCCATGACGGGTGCCCCCATTGCCGTGACCTGCGACGACGGGGTCGACGCGCCGGGCTTCGCCGCACTGATCGGCGCTCTGCGCAAGGGAGGTTGGCCGCTCCGGGCCGGGGCGACGACCCGCTCCTGGCCGAGCAACGGCACGGCCACGGGCTTTGCCGCACCGGAAGACCTTGATCATGCACGCTTCGATCTGGCGGAGGTGGCCGGGATCAGGTGCCGGGTCCATGACGCCGCGCCCGCCTTTGTCGCCCGGTGCCTGCTTGCCGGCGCGAGCGAGGACGCCCCGGCACCGCGTCTCCTGATCGCCGGGGTCAATGCGGGACCGAACGTCGGCCGCGACCTCATTCATTCGGGAACCTTCGGCGCGGCCCTCACCGCCATGTGGCTTGGCCTTCCGGCCATCGCCGTCAGTCTCGACGATGTTCATTCGGTCGATGAGCGCAACCCCGGACCGCTGCGATACGATCTGGCGGCCCGGGTCGCGGCGCTGGCGCTTGGCTCTCTGCTTGACGCACCAGCGCCACATCTTGTGAACCTCAACATTCCCAATTCGATATCCTCGGACCGCGCCCGCTTTCATGCCGCGACGCCGCATCCGGGCGACGGATCGGGCCTCGACGGCGATATCGACGCCTTGAGGCGCGGTCTGGTGGCCGTCTCGGTCTTTCGCGGGCGCGACCTTTCCTGCGACGGGCAGGAGAGCCGCGATCTGGCGGCGGCCCTTGGCCGCTCCTGGTAGGGCGATCAGGCCACGCAGGCGCTAGCCACCTCCGCGAAGGCGTTCCGCGCGGCGGCGACCGTCCCGGCGATATCCTCCTCGGTCATCGCCAGGCAGGTGAACCAGTGATGGGCCGGATGCAGCAGGACGCCACGCTTCAGCATCGCCTTGCAGAAGGTCCGCATCGCCGCCTGATCGAGCGCGGGATCGCCGTGGTCGAAGCGCAGGAAGGGCATGACGGGCAATCCGGCCGGGCGGGCCGGCACACGGGCCTCGCTTGCGGCCCGGGCAAGACCATCGGACAGCGCCTGCCCCAGCGACCAGAGCCGCCGGTAGGGAGCGCCGCCCTCCAGCCGGTCGAGGGTCGCATGGGCTGCGGCGAAACCATCGGCGCCGCGAAAGAACACCGAGGAGGCGGACACATCCGCCATGCCCTGCATGATCGCACGCCGACCGGCAACGGCGGAGATCGCGTGCCCGTTCGCCATCGCCTTGCTGAGGCAGACAAGATCGGCGGCAATGCCGAAATGGCTCTGCGCGCCCCCGGGGGCCAGCCGAAAGCCGGTGCGCACCTCGTCAAACACCAGCGGAATGCCGTGATGATCGCAGGCCGCCCGAACCGCCTCCAGAAACCCCGGTTCCGGCGGATCGATTTCAACCGGCATCATGATGACACAGGCGACCGCCTCGCCATCGCGCTGCAAGCGGGCCACCAAACCCTCGGCATCATTGTAGGTGAACGCTGCGGTTCGCGCGCGCACCTCCGCCGGTATGCCGCCGGGACGCGGCGCGCACCAGTCATGCCAGCCATGATAGCCCCAGCGCAGCACCAGATCGCGTTTCCGGTAGGCCCGGCATAGGCGCACGGCGAGCGAGGTGGCATCGGACCCGGTCTTCAGGAAGGCAGCCATCTCCGCCCCGGGAACCGTTCGCACCAGCCGTTCGGCCAGTGTCACCTGGCTCTCAAGATGCAGGGATGGCGCAACTCCATCGGCCAGCGCTGCCGTGACAGCGGCGGAAACCTGCGGATCGGCATGGCCAAGCACCACCGAGCCGAAGCCTTGCAGGAAGTCGAGATAGCGGTTGCCGTCGACGTCCTCGACATGCGCGCCCGAGGCACGCCGGACGAAGACCGGATAGGCATCGCCCGGACCATACCCGGCGGACAGCACGCCTGCTCGGCCCTGAAACGACGCATCCACGGCCTGGGCCCGGTCGAGCCATGCCATTCCGACCGCCAGGGATTGCGACCTCTCCCCCACCTCCATCGACGCCTCCACGCGCAAGGCGCGCCCGCGAGCGAGCAAATCGCAGGACGCACAATCACAAGATGTGAAGACACCTTAGCGGCGGTCCCGGGGTTTGTCTTCTCCCGACTGCACGGAACGGGCGCGAATGGCCACGCCGATGCTGCCCTCGGCGAGAACCGTGCCGGTGGCGTCCAGCACCTCGACCTGTGCCACCATACGCCGTCCGCTCCGGTGGCTGACATGACCAGTGGCGGTGAAGGGACCGCGGTCGAGCCTGCCCGGCGCAAGGTAGCGTACGGCAAGATCCGAGGTCAGGATGGTTTCGTGCGCGCCGATCAGGGTCATCGCCGCACCGCCGCCGCCCATGTCGATCAGCGAGGCGGTCACGCCGCCATGGACGAGGCCGGCAAGATTGGCGTGGCCGGCGTCGATCTCGCAGCGCAGCATCATCCGGCCGGTTGAGACCTCTGTCGGTTCGACCCGCAGCCGCTCGAAGAACCCGCCCGGCTGGCGCTGTTCAAGCCACCGCTGCGCCAGTTCGTAGCCGGTCTTGTCCGGGTCGAGCGAGAAGTCCACGGCCCGCGCCGTCATGCGGGGACCTTCGCCGAAAGCTGCGCGATCGCCGCGCGGTATTCGGCCTCCAGCGTGGCAACGATCTCGGACACCGGCTCGATGGCGCGGCTCTTCCCGACCCCCTGGCCCGCCGCCCAGATATCGCGCCAGCGCTTGGCCACATCGCCGGAGTATTCCCGCTTGGCCGGGGCGCCCGGGCTCGCCGGGTCATAGCCCGCCGCCTCCAGGCTGGCGTTCAGCCAGGACGCAGGTGTGCCGGTCACCGCCGACGTGACGGTCAGATCGTCGATCCCCGCATCGAGCACCATCGCCTTGTAGGCCGGGGCGGCGCGGCTTTCGGTGGCGGGCAGGAAGCGGGTGCCCATGTAGACCAGATCGGCACCGGCGGCGATGGCGCCGGCAATTCCCGCGCCATCGGAGATCCCGCCGCCCACCGCGATCATCCCGCCAAAGAAACTGCGCACGGCGGAGATGAAGGCGAAGGGCGAAAGATGCCCGGTGTGACCGCCGGCACCGGTGCTGATGCAGGCCATGCCATCCACCCCCGCCTCGGCGGCCTTGCGCGCCAGCTTGAGGTTGACCACATCGGCGAACACCTTGCCGCCATAGCCCTTGATCGTTTCCATCACCGGCTTCGGGCTGCCCAGTGCGGTGATGACCAGCGGCGGCTTGTATTCCGCCACCAGCGCCAGATCGTCGGCCAGCCGGGTATTGCTGGAATGGGTGATGAGATTGGCCGCCCAGGGCCCGTCACCCGGCTCAAGCGCCTGGGTGATCGTGCCCATCCATTCATCAAGCTCGGCGGGGGTGCGCAGGTTGGTGGTGGGAAAGGCACCGCCGATCCCGGCCTTGGCCGCCGCGATCACCAGCTCGGGCCCGGAGACAAGGAACATCGGCGCGCAGATCACCGGCAGGCGCATGGAGGCGAGAAGCGGCTCGGTCATCAGGCGAACTCCGCGCGCAGCTCGCGCTTGAGCAGCTTGCCGACCGGGTTGCGCGGCAGTTGCTCCTTCTCTTCCAGCCGCTCGATCTGCTTGAAGATGGCGACGTGCTTCTCCTCGCGCAGGAACCGGTTGAGCTCGTCCTTGCCGGCGCTCTGTCCCGCCTTGAACACGACAAAGGCGCAAAGCCGCTCGCCCAGCTTGTCGTCCGGCTCTCCGACAATGGCCACATCCGCCACCGCCGGATGGGCCAGCAGATAGCCCTCGATCTCCTCCGACGAAATGTTCTGCCCGCCGCGAATGATGATGTCCTTGCAGCGCCCGACGAAGCGGTAGAACTGATCCTTGTCGCCGGCGATCTCGAACATATCGCCGGTGCGGAACCAGCCATCGGCATCGAACACGCGGGCGGTCGCCTCCGGGTTCTCCCAGTAACCGGCGAAAACCGACGGTCCCTTCATGCGCAGCTCCCCAGGGATGCCGGGTTCGCTCACGGGCTGCTCGGTCGCCGGGTCGACCAGTCGGGTCTCGCACCGGTCATGCAGCACCGCCTTCCAGGTAAAGCGCGGATCGAAGCGGGGGAAGAACGCCGCGCGCTGCGCCGGATCGGGAAAGTCGTGATAGGTGCTGGGAAAGGCCGCGCCCTCGTTGGAGCCGAAATAGTTGGCGATCTCGATGCCGAACTTTTCCTTGAAGCCCCGAACCATCCATTCCGACAAGGGCGCGGATCCGGAGCCGATGTTGCGCAAGTGGCTGAAATCGACCCCGTCCACCAGCGCCTCGTTCTGAAGCAGCATGTTGAGGATCGCCGGCGGCGCGACGGTATAGGCCACCTTCTCCTCCTGGATCTGCCGCAGAAACAGCCCCAGATCGAACGGGTGATGCTGGACGAGCGTGCCACTGGTCATCAGCCAGGCGACAAAGCCGGTGGAGATTCCGGCCATGTTGACCATCGGGAAAGGGTTCAGCATGCGGTCGCCGGTTTCCAGCTCGGCGGCATCGGCCACCACCTCGCCCATCACCAGCCACTCATTGTGGTTGCGCGGCACGCCCTTGGGCCGCGCCTCGGTGCCGGACGTCCAGCAGATGGTGACGATATCATCGGCAGTGATCGCGGCGGCCTCTATGGCCGCTTTCGCCGCCTGCCGCATCGCCGGAGTGACCCCGGTCAGCGCCGCATCGAGCCCGACGCTGCCCGCGACGGTCTCGCCGAGCGAGAACACCACCTCAAGGCTCGCCACCTCCTCCTTGACCTGCAAGGCGGCGGCAGTGCCGGCATAGCCGGCGATCCGCGCCGCGCTGACCATGCCCTTGGCCCGAATGCTTGCGGCGATGAAGGCAAGCTCGTTTTCCCGGTACTGCACCGGTGTCGGGCTGACGATGACGCCAAGCCGGCAGCACGCAAGGTAGATCGCCGGCAAGTCGACCAGATTGGGCAGTTGCACCACCAGAGCGTCGTCCTTGCCGATGCCATGGGCGGTCAGCACCGCCGCATAGCGCTCGGCCAGATCGTCAAGCGCTTCCCAGCTCAGGCGCTGCGGCGCCCGGCCGATCAGATCCTCGCAATTGAGCGGATCGACGGCCGCCTCGGCACCCGGGTCACGGGCGAGATTGCGGGCAAAAAGGTCCTGAAGGCGCGTGTCTCCCCACCAGCCCCTGGCCTTGTAGCTCGCGATCTTGTCCTGCGGTATGATGATCATTGCGCGCGTTTCCTCCCTGAAATCTACGCTTGTTCTTGTGACACGAGGGTCCGGACATCACTGCGGACCACTTTGCCCACTGGATTGCGCGGCAGCCCCGCGACCCGGTGAAACCGTTTTGGTGTGCGCACCGGGCCGACCCGCTCACGCATGAAGGCGTGCAGCTCCTCGACCGACGCCCCCGTTACCACGGCCACCTCCAGCCGTTCCCCCCAAACCGGATCCTCCACCCCGAAGGCACAGGCGTCGCGCACCCCGGGATGCGCCACCAGCGCCTGCTCCACCTCCGCGAAGTAGACATTATAGCCACCGGTGATGATCATCTCCTTCGCCCGCCCGACAATGGCAAGCGCGCCATCCACCCCGATCCGGCCGATGTCGCCGGTCCTGAGCCAGCCTTTGTGACGGGCCTCGGCGGTGAGATCAGGAGCATCGAGATAGAAGGTCTCGGTCAGATCGCCGCGCACCAGCACCTCGCCGGTCGCCTCATGGGTTGCCACCTTGCCCTCCTCCGTCAGAACCGCCAGTTCTATGCCAGGAAAGGGGAAACCGACGGTGGCGCGCAGCTCCGGCCGGGCGAGTTGATCCGGGGTGAGCCCGGTGATCGCCATCGGCGCCTCGGTCTGGCCATAGAGGGTGGAGAGCACCGGACCGAAACGGGAAATCGCCTCCTCGATGACCGCAGGGGCCATCGGCGCCGCCGAATAGGTGATGTGGCGCAGAGCCGGGAAATCGGCGGGGCCGAAATCCGCCTCATCCATCAGCATCCGGATCACGGTCGGCGGCAGGAACACCACCGAAACCCGGCGCTTCAGCTCTTCGAGGATCGCCGCCCGGTCGGGCCGGGCAAGCACCACATGGGCCGCACCGGCGGCCAGCACCGGCAGGATGTAATGGGAAGCCCCATGCGAGAGCGGCGCGACGGCAAGATGCACATCCTCCGGACCGAACCGGTAGAACGCCTCCAGCGAGGCAAGGGCCGCGCCCGCGCTGCGCGTGGTCTGCACCACCCCCTTGGGCACGCCCGTGGACCCACCGGTGAACTTGATCGCGAAGGCTGCGGCAGGCCGGTCGGCGATGGCCGGCAACTCGCCCGTGGGCAGCGGTCCGGCGAGCCAGCCATCGAGACCGATCACCGGCGCTGCGGGATCGCCGAGGCTGGTGCGCGAGGCGTCATCGCACAGGGCCAGCGCCAGCCCTGCCCGCGCCATCAGCGCGCTGTTCAGCCCCGCGCCGTTGTTGGGGTTGATCGGCACCCAGACCGCGCCGGCACGCAGGATCGCCAGATAGGCGACGATGTTGCCCCAGGAGTTTTCCGCGCATAACCCGATCCGCGCGCCCGGCGCCACCTGCCGTAAGAGATCGGCCGCCGCCCGGTCAACCAGATCAACCAGCGCGCCGTAGCGCATCGTGGTCGCGCCGTCGTGGATCGCCACCCGGTCGCGCTTCGTGTCGAGATCGCGATAGAGCGCGGAAATCGGGTGCGCGCTCATGCCGGCCCCTCCAACACGGTGACGACGGTCACGCCCTCTTCGACCCCGAGAAAGCCGCCGCCATTCTCGGCAACGGCGATGCGCGCGCCCGCAACCTGCCGCGCGCCCGCCTCACCGCGCAGCTGGGTGACGAGCTCATGAAGCTGGGCAATGCCGGTCGCGCCGATCGGATGCCCCTTGGCCAGCAATCCGCCGGAGGGGTTCACCGGGCTCTTGCCGCCCAGCGCGAAGTCGCCCGCCCGCAGCCGCGCCCCGACGGTGCCGGGTTCGGCCAGGCCAAGGTTCTCGATCTGCTGCACCTCGGCGTAGGCGGTTGCATCATGCACCTCGGCGACATCCACATCCGAGGGAGAAATGCCGGCCATCTCATAAGCGGCCTCTGCCGCCCGGCGACCAACGTGGCTCGCATAGTCATCCCTGGCCCGCTCGGTTGCGCTCCTGAGCGCACAGCCGCGCACACGCACGCTGCGCGGCGCGCCGAGGCGCCGTAGCGCCCGTTCGCCGACCACCACGGCGGCAGCGGCCCCATCGCTCACCGGAGCGCACATGGCACGGGTGAAAGGGAAGACGATGGGCTTGTCGGCCAACACCTCTTCTACCGTGAAGGGGGTGCGGTATTGCGCGTTGGGGTTCAGCGCGCCGGCGGAGTGGTTCTTGGCGGCGACGCGGGCAAAATCCTCCTGGAGGGTGCCGAAGCGCGCCATGTGACTGCGGGCCTGAGCCGCATAAAGGTCCATGAACAGGCTCCGGCCCGGCCCCGGGCGCTCGCCGCCGATCGATACGATGTAGTCGAGCACCCCGTCGCGATCATGAACATCAGTGCCGCCGGCAAAGGCCGCCGCGACCTGTTCCGGCCGGTCCGGATAGACCATCTTCTCGGTGCCGACGATCAACGCCACCTCGACCATTCCGGCACGGATCGCCGCCATCGCCTGCCACAGGGCGGTCGAGCCCGAGGCGCAGGCGTTTTCCACCGTGGCTATGGGAATGCCGGTGATGCCGGCCGCCCGCAGGGCAATCTGGCCGCGAATGGTGTTCTGCCCCTCCAGCATCGGCTGGCGGGTGTTGGCAAACCACGCCGCCTCGATATCGCCGGTGCCGAGCCCCGCGTCAGTGAGTGCCGCCGCCACCGCCGTGGCGGTGAGGCTCTTCACGCTCTCGGCGGGATGCTTGCCAAAGCGCGTCATCGCCGCGCCGAGGATATGAACGCCGCTCATGCGCCGGACCTCATCGGACGCCGGCTTTGCACGATGCGAAAGCGCGCGGCGACAAAGGCGGCGTCAGCCAGACAGGCATTGCCCGCCGGATTGAGGCCGGTGACGTGATAGTCGCTGTAGGCGGCGGCGAAGTTGATCCACATCGCCCCGGTGAGATTGATGGTCAGGTTCGCCCCGGCGCTCTCATAAAGCGGCAGCGCCCGGTCGGTGAACGCCTCGTCGGTGGAATAGAGATAACAGGAGATCGTGCCCCGGGTCCGGGCCAGCTCGGTGGCCTCCTCCACCGCCGCACGCCCGCTCTCGGCGGCGACGATGAAGAGCACCGGGCCGAACCGCTCCTCGGCGTAAAGCTCCACCTGCTGCGGCTCGACCGCCAGTACCAGCGGTGTGAGAGTGCGCGCTTTCGGATAGTGCGGATGCGCATAAGGGCCGGCCTTGCGCAGAACGCGCAAGCCCTCGCGCGCGGCGGTCGCCGCCAGATCGGCCACCACATCGAGGCTCACCTGCCCCTGCACCGCCCCCATGATACCGGCGGCCATGGCCGGATCCCGGGCGATGGCGTCGATCTCATCGACCAAAGCCTGCGCGACCTCATCGAAGGAGACATGTCCGGCGGCGGTGTCGATACCGTCCCTGGGCACATAGATCACTTGCGGGCTGGTGCACATCTGCGCCGAGAATAGCGAACTGGCCCGGGCGATGGCCCGCATGGCAGAGGTCAGATCCTCGGCGCTTTCCACCACCACCGAATTGACCCCGGCGGTCTCGGTGTAAAGCAGCTTGCCGGTGATCGTGGTTTCCAGCTCGCGGCCATAGCGCGGGCTGCCGGTGAAGTCGATGATCTGCACCGCCGGATGGGCGATGATCCGGCCGGCGACGGGCTCCGCCCGGGTGTCGACGGCCAGCGTCACCAGATTGGGATCGAAGCCATATTCCGTCAGCACCGCACGGGCGATCTCCACCGCAAGCGCCATCGGTGCCACCGCAATGGGATGGGGCTTGACGATCACCGGATTGCCGGTGGCAAGGCTGGCGAACATGGCCGGATAGGCATTCCACGTGGGGAACGAGGCGCAGCAGATCACCAGTCCGATGCCACGCGGCACCAGCGTGTAGCGCTTGGTCAGCGCCACGTCCTCGCGCCCGAAGGTCCGGCGATACTCCGCCTCCGGAACCACCGCCTCCATGGCACGGGCGGCATGGGCAAGGGCTTCCAGCCCTCGGTCGAGCGCATTCGGACCGGAACCGGAGAACGCCTGGGTGTAGCTTTGTCCGGTGGTGTGCATGATGAGATGGGTCATCTCGAAATTGCGGTCATAGAGCCGCATCGCTATCTCGGCGCAGAGCGCCACCCGCAACGCCGGCGCGGCAGTGGCCCACGCCCCTTGCGCCGCATCGGCAGCGGCGATCAGCGCCTCCGGGTCGCTGACCGGATAGGTGATGCCCAATGGCTCGCCGGTATAGGGCGAGACCTCTTCCCCGCTCCATCCCAGCACGCCGGGCTGGCCCAGATCGTAAGGGCGGCCAAGGCGTTCCTCGAACGCGGCCTTGCCGGTGCGGGGCTTTTCCGGCCCATGCACCTTCGTCGATGGCGTATCGTGAAACGGGCTCCAGCTCTCGCGGCTGCCGACCGCCGCGATCGCCCGGGCGACAAGCGGGGCATGCGCGGCCACCAGCGCGGCGCGTTTGTCGATCACGTCCATGGCTCAATCCCCTGCCGTTCGACGATCATCGCGGAACCGGTGCCGGACGCGCCGGTCGCCACCACCAACCCATACCGCCCCCCCGATGCATCAAGCGCATCCAGCAATGTGGAGAGCAGGATCGCGCCGGATGCACCCAGCGGATGGCCCTTGGCCATGTGTCCGCCACTGACATTCACCTTGTCCGGGTCGGGCCCACAGTCGCGCATGAATTTCGCGATTGTGACGCCGAAGGCTTCCATGAACTCGATCCGGTCCATCTGCTCCAGCCGCAACCCGGCGCGGTCGAGCGCCCGGTCCATCGCCGCGAAACCGGCGGTGAGCGAGGCAGCAGGATCTCCCCCGACCTCGGCCCAGGCAAGGATGCGGGCGCGGGGGGCGGCCTCAACCACGCCTTCGGCGCCGACAAGGGCGAGCGCCGCGCCGTCACACATGGGCGGGGCATGGGCGATGGTGTGCCGGTGGTCGAGCCGCCGGCCCTGCAGCGCCTCGGCATAGGCCCCGGCCAGTTCGGCAAAGGCGGGCGCCAGTGCCGCCAGCGCCTCGGCGGAGGTCGCCCGGACGCTTTCCTCCCGGTCGAGCCCGGCGACAGGAATGCGCGAGGCGGTCAGCGTGGTGCCCTCCGCCCCGGCGGCGCGGCGCTGGGACAGGAGCGCCAGCGCATCCATCTCCTCGCGGGAAATGCCCTCATCCTCCGCGAGCCGGTCGGCGGCCAGCGCCACGGGAAGAAACCGCGTGCGCGGCGGGAAGCTGGCGTCGGTGTAGTAGCTTGCCTTGTCGGCAAGGAACGGCACCGCCGACATCATTTCCACCCCGCCGGCGAGCGCGCTTCCGGCCTGACCACTGGCGACCATCGCCGCAGCCTGACCGATGACGGTGAGCCCGGAGACACAGTAGTTGTTCACGGTGAAGGCGCTGGCGCCCTCATCGAGCCCGGCAGCCAGTTTCGAGACCAGCGCGAGATTGCCGCCCTGGGCGCCGATCTGGCCGACACAGCCAAGGATCAGCGCTTCGGGCGCGAGCGCCGCACCGACACGGCTCCCGATCGCCGCGACAAGCGCGGCGACGAGATCCTGGGGTTTTTGCGCGGCAAGACCGCCGTCGGGCCTCGCCTTGCCGCGTGCGGTTCGCACCGCATCGTAGATGAATGCGGTCATGTCAGCGAACGAACGCCTCGCCCGGCGCCCAAGTGCCATGGAACCCGGCCGGCATGCGCTGCGGCAGGATCACCCGGGCCACCGGCGCATCGGAGAAGTTCCGGGCATCGAGGATCCGCACCTCGGAACGGCCCGTCGCCTCGTCGGTGACGAAGGTGATGACATAGCCATCATCCTCGGCCGTGGCGCCGACACGCGGGGCGAAGGCCGGCTCGGAGCCATAGACCCCGGGCTCGAACATGTGTTCCTCGGCCTTGCCGGACAGAAGATCGTATTTGTAAAGGCCGTCGAACAGCAGGCGGATCTCGTCGGACTTGATCGAGACATGGTAGGACCAGCGGCTGTGGTAGCCGGTATGCTCAAGGTTCACCACCGGGAACTCGCCGATGCGGTCGTCGAGCTGGCGCTGGGTGCAGGCGCCGGTACGCATGTTCATGCGCCATTCCACCGGGACCGCGTGCAGGCTCAGCACCTCGACCATCGGTCCGTAGGCACCGAATTCGCTGCCGGCGCGGTGACCATGCGGCTGCATCTTGCAGGCCACCATCACCACTTCGTCGCCTTCCTCCCAGCAATTCACCACGTGGTAGATGTAGCAGCTGTCGGTCTCGAACCACTTGACCTGATCGCCGCGCCCGTTGCGCGGCACCACGCCGAAGCGGGCCGGTTGATCGGCGTGGCGGATGTTCCAGGTGCCCCGGCGCAGCCCGGTTTCCGTCATCAGCACCGGCAGGTCATGCAGGATCAGATAATTCTCGGTCAGCCCCATATCATGGGGAAGGCGCGGCCCGGGCAGCTCCACCCGGTCGAAATTCACCAGCTCATTGTTCGCCGACACCACACCGAAGCTCATCCACGGCTCGGTCAGGGAATAGTCGAAGAAGACGAACTCGCCGGTGCGCCCGTCGACCTTCGAATGCGCCGAGACATGGCGCGGCAGCTTGCCGCCAAAGGTCTCGTTGCCGATGGTCTCCAGCGTGCGCGGGTTCACCCGCACCGGCGTGCCGGAGACATACCACAGCGCCATCAACTCGCCATTGTGCAGCACCACGTCCGTATTGGCGGTGTCCTTGTAGACGGTACCGGACCGCTCACGATTGGCCGGCAGCAGAATGCCGCCCGCGTCGAGCGTGCCGGCGACTTCCGCCCGGTGGTCGTCGGTCTGGATGTAGCGGTTGCGGTACTCGGCCTTGCCGTTCTCGAAATAGATCGCGTGCAGCATGCCGTCGCCGTCAAACCAGTGATGCAGCGCGGTCGGGGCATGCACCGGATTGGGGCCGTTGCGGTAGTAGCCACCGAAAAGGTCTTTCGGAATCTCGCCGATCACCTCCAGCTCAAGCGCGGTCACTTCGCGCTTCACCGGCTCATAGACCCCTTGCAGATACGGGTTCAGCGTGTTGATCCCGGTCAGCTCGCCGGTCTCGATCCGTTTCGTCGCAGCATCCATCGACACCCCCCCACTTGCATAATCGAACTCATTGGCGACGGTAGCATGTAAGTTCGGTAATGCAAGCAACTTTGTCGCATCACGCCATCACGACACAGCCAGCGCTGAAACGGAGTGGCGAAAATGCGCGCTCAGCCTGGCGAGAAATCGAAGCGCACATCACGCGGATGAAGCGGTTTTCTACAGCAGGAACAGACCACTGCGGCATCGAGCGGATGGGCATCCGCGCCATGAAACAGAAGCAGCGGCGACCCTTCGGCGGCCGCGAAATAGCTGTCGCCCCAGCGCAGCAGCATGACCAGCACCGGGTAGTAGTCGATGGATTTGCGGGTGAGCCGATAGCCGCCCCGACCGGATGCCTCATCGCCCTCGCGGCTGGCGACGAGCCCCTGGCTCTGCAGCCAGCTGAGCCGCTCGGACAGGATGTTGGTGGCCATCCCGCTGTCGGCGCGGATCTTCTCGAAGCTGGTGATCCCGGTGAAGAGCGCCCGCAGCACGAGGCTTGCCCAGCGATCGCCGATGATCTGCGCCGCTTCGACCATCAGCACCGGACCGTCCGGGCGTGCCGCCACCGCTTCCCGGTGCTGGCGCCTTCGCGCATAGGCCTCGGGCATCAGCCCCACCCCCGGCCCTTCGCGCCAGCTCACGTCAAAGGCACTGAACTCCTCGCCGCAGGTCAGGCACTGCGGCACCGGCTCGAACTCCCCGCCGCAGGAGACATGGGTCAGCCGCACCGCATCGCGTGCCTTGCCGGAGCCCCATTTGCGCTCCCAGCGCAGCATCATCAGCGACACCCAGTAAAGATCGATCCCCATCTGCGAGAGCCGGTATTCATAGCGCGGCGGCCGCTGCGAATAGGGCACCTTCACCATCACGCCGGCCTCGACCAGGCGCTTGAGCCGGGCGCTGATCAGCGCCTTGCGCAAGCCTGTCATCTCCAGAAACTGGTCGAACCGCTTGGCCCCGAGCCACGAGGCCTCGATGATCATGACGATGGAGGCATCGCCGATCACCTCCAGCGCGCGCCAGATGGAGCAGGTGCGGATCTGTTTCTGCGTTGACATCGGGCAGCGCTCGGGGGCCAGAGGGAGGTTCTGCTCTCGCTGCTAGCACAGTCTCCCAAGTCTTTGCCAGCGCGGAGCGCCGGGCGCGGCGGCTTCTCAGGCAATGCCCCCGGGAGGCACCGCCTTCGATCAATGCGTTCCGCGCAGGATCAGCTCCGGTTCGATCCAGGCGACCTCATTGTCCTTGCCGGGAGCTTCAAGCCGCGCGCTCAACAGGCGCAGGATCTGCGAAACGGTCTGGTCCATGTCGTTTCGCACGGTGGTGAGATCGAACCCCGGCCAGGCCGCCATCGAAATATCGTCAAAGCCGATGATCGACAGATCCTCAGGGATGCTGAGGCCGCCTTCCTGCCTGGCCGCCGCCATCACGCCGAGCGCCATTGCGTCATTGGCACAGAACAGCCCATCGATCTCTGCCCCCCCGGCCAGCAGATCCCGTGCCGCCGCATAGCCGCCCTCGAAACTGTAGTCCGCATGCGCCAGCACGGCCGGTGAAAGGCCTTCCTCGGCGAGCGCGGCTTCAAATCCGGTGCGCCGGTCCTGATCGGACGACAGATGGGGCACCCCGCCGAGATAGCCCAGCTTTCGGCGCCCCCGCGCCACAAGCGCCCGCACCGCCATCGCCGCACCGCGCGCATTGTCACAACAGACACAGTCGACGCCCGGTGCGGTCATCACCCGGCCTGACAGGATCATCGGGATGTTCAGCTTGGCGCAATGCAGCGCCACGGATTCGGCGACACTGCCGCCGCGCAGAATCAGCGCGTCGAGTGGATAGCCCAGCACGCCGAGCACATCCTCTTCTCGCAGGTCCTCATGCCCGCCCAGCACCACCGGCCACTTGCCCAGACCACGCAGGGACTGGACGAGCCGCGCCAGAATTTCCGCATCGTAATGGTTGACCAGATCGCCGGTCACGATGGCCACAAGGTCGGAACGGCCGGCGGCTTGCAGCCCGGCGGCCAGCGCATTGGGGCGATAGCCAAGCTCTTGCGCGACCTTCAGGATCTTCTCGCGTTTGGCCCGATCGAGATAGGCGCCCGCGGTAAAGGCGCGCGACACGGCGGAACGCGATACGCCTGCCGCCTCCGCCACCTGGGCTGCCGTGATCCGGCGGGACGGCCGGTCCTTGTTCTGCATCGCTTAAGAATCCCGCCTTCGCTGTTTGCCGGCACCCTGCCGCAATTTGCAAAATTATTGGTCACGTCACAAACTTGTTACTTCACGCAGTTATGTGAACACGTGTTCATAGCATTCACCCAGATTTTGTGGAAGGCACCGAATGCCCCTGGATCAGTCCGCTCTCGCTAACGCTCCCCTCAAGCTCGGCGCAGGTATCAGCCTCAGCGACCTGCGCGTGGGCTATTCCGAGCAGGACGTTCTGTCGGGCATCAATCTGGAGGTTGCCGCAGGCGAGTTTGTCGCCCTGCTCGGCGCCTCGGGCTGCGGCAAGACCACGCTGCTGCGGGCGCTTGCCGGGTTCGTTCCTGTGCGGGGTGGCGCCATGCATGTGGACGGGCACGACATGACCGGGGTGGGCCCGGAAAAGCGCGGCATGGCGATGATGTTCCAGTCCTACGCGCTGTGGCCGCACATGAACGTGGCGCAGAACATCGGCTATGGCCTGAAGCTCCGGCGCAAGTCGCGCGCGGAAATCGAGACGCGGGTGAAGGAAATGGCCCATCTGGTGGGCCTGCAAGATCTGCTTCATCGCAGGATCGCGGCCCTTTCGGGCGGTCAGCGTCAGCGGGTGGCGCTGGCACGGGCGCTGGCGATCGACCCGCCCGTCCTGCTGCTCGATGAACCCCTGTCGAACCTCGACGCCGGCATCCGCGCCACCATGCGCCACGAAATCCGCGACCTTCAGCAACGCCTCGGCCTGACCACCATTCTCGTCACTCATGATCGGGAAGAGGCCATGTCGATGGCCGACCGGGTGGTGATCCTGAACGCGGGCCGCATCGCCCAGGTCGGCACGCCGGAGGAGGTGTTTCACACGCCGGCCAATGCCTATGTGGCCCGGTTCATGGGCGCGGGCAACACGCTTCACGCCACCGCCCGCCTCATCGGAGGGGCTGTCGAGCTTCAGCTGGACGACGCCACCTGCCAGCTTCCCCGGGCAAGCGGATCTGAGGCCGGGGTCCATTTCCCAAAGGCCCAGGACGGCCCCGTGGAGGTGATGTTTCACAGCGATGCCGTGCGGCTTGGCCCGGCGCCACAGCCGGGCGAGAGCCTGGCCCTCAAGGGCACGGTCATCCAGCATTCCTATCTGGGATCGGTTTATCGCCACGAGGTGCGGATCGGCAGCACCCGTATTCTGGCGGACGATCCCGCGAAGGTGCCCATCGGCAGTGCGATCGATGTGAGCATACCGGCCACGGCCCTCAGTCTGTTTCCTGCATAGCCCCAGACACCCGTGACCGGAAATGGGCGGCCCCTGGCCCGCCTCACCCCCTGAATGGAGAAACTCCATGGCACTCAAGATTACGAACCTTCTGGCCTCGGCGGCCATTGTCCTTGCCGGCACGGGCGCCGCGCAGGCACAGAACGTGCTGAACGTCGTCTCGGGCGGCTCGGAGAACATGGTCGACTATGTCACCGACTATCTCGGCCCCCTCTTTGAGGAACAGAACCCGGGCTGGACGGTGAAGATCGTCGGCACCGGCGCCGGCGATGCCGGCTCGCAGACGATCATGGAAAAGCTGGTCGCCCAGTCCGGCAACGATGCCTGGGATACCGACGTGGTCGTCGTCACCCAGCTCAAGGCCGGTGAAATGGTCACCGACGGCCTGCTGCAGGCCTATGTCGGCGATATCGCCACCGGCAAGCTGGCGACCCGCGACACCGCCAAGGTCGCGCTCGGCACCAATGTCGAGGGCTATGTGATGCCGATGTTCCACAGCCAGACCGCGATCGCCTACAACCCGGACGTCGTCGCCAACCCGCCCAAGAGCTTTGACGAGCTGAAGGCATGGACGGCCGAGCATCCCGGCGCGTTCGGCTACAACGGCATCAAGAACGGCATGTCCGGCGTCGCCTTCACCACCGGCTGGATGTACGCCTATGCGGGCAACACCGACCAGCTGATGAACGGCCCCTACGATCCGGAGCTGAAGGCGGGCTGGGACAAGGCCCTCACTGAGCTGAAGGCCTTCAACGAGAACGTGACCTTCACCCCGGGCAATGCCGGCACGCTCGACATGATGAACCGAGGCGAGATCGTCATGGGTCCGGTCTGGGTCGACATGTTCTACACCTGGCAGGCCGACGGCCGCCTGAACCCGAACCTCAAGCTGCTGTTGCCGGAGCCGGGCATGCCGGGCCAGCCCTACTACTATGCGATCCCGGCCAAGGCCGCCAATGCCGAAGCCGCGCGCAAGTTCATCGAGCTGGCCACCAGCCCCGACGTGCAGGCCGAAGGCATCGTCAAGCGGTTCAACTGGTATCCGGGCATCGACGCCCAGCATGTGGAGAGCACTCTGGACAAGGCCACCTGGGACAAGCTGTTCACCGACGTGACCCCGGCCGATCTGGCCGCCAAGGGCAAGCCGTTCCCGCTCGGCCCGTTCTTCGATGACATCCGCGAAGCCTATGAAGTGAAGGTTTCCAACTGATCGCCTCACGGCATCGAAGCGCGAGCCCCCGCAAGGCTCGCGCTTTTTCTCTTGCGAAGGCTCCCCGATGCTCTCACGTCGCGCCTCTCTGTTCCTGATCGCCCCAGCCGTCGTGCTGCTCGGCCTGCTCTTCCTCTACCCGCTCAGCTATTCGCTGATCTGGGCCTTCAGCGACGAGGACCTCGGTGGCTGGGGCCTGCAGAACTTCATCAAGGCCTGGGGTCTTTATTCCTGGGACGTGCTGTTCACGCTGATCATCGTCACATTGTCGACCCTGATCATCGGCGCCATGTCGGTGGCCATCGGCGGCTACCTGACCCTTGGCGAGAACCGGGTGGCGCTGACCGTGTTGCGCACGCTCTATCGCTGGCCGCTGTTCATCCCCTTCGTGGTCTCGGCCCAGCTCATGCGCACCTTTCTGGCCAAGAACGGCATGATGAACAACATCATCACCTCCACCGGACTGATGGATCCGCTCGCCGCCGCCAGCTTTCTCGACTGGCGCGGCATCGTCATCACCTTCGTGTGGAAACAGACGCCCTTCGTGGCGCTCTTGGTCGCCGGCGCCATGGCCGCGCTTGACCGGTCGACCATCGAGGCCGCGCGCAACCTGGGGGCCGGCCGGCTGCGCATTCTCCTCGGCATCGTCGTGCCGCAGGTCGGCACCACGCTGATGGTCGGGCTGATCCTGTCCTATGTGGTGATGATGTCGGTGCTGTCGGTGCCGCTGATGATCAACGCCCAGACGCCGACCATGATCACCGTCGACATGGCCTGGCGCATCAATGCCTACAGCGACTATGGCGTCGCCAACGCGCTTGGCTTCATCACCTATGCAATGACCGCGGTGATTGCCTGGATTTATCTGCGCCAGGGCGTGCGCGAAGGGGGACGGCCGCAATGAACATCCTGCGCACCAGTATCATCGCCGTCCTTCTGGCGCTGCTGGCCTTCGCCATTTTCGGACCGATCACCAATCTCCTGATCTGGTCGGTGGCCGAAACCTGGTATTTCCCCGCCAAGCTGCCGCAAAGCTACGGTTTCGCTTTCTGGGAGCGGGTCTTCCGCCCTCAGGGCAACGCGATGGAATCTCTCGGGAATTCGGTCCTGATCGCAGTGTTCACCGTGATCGCGTCCCTCGCCGTGGCCATTCCGGCAGGGCTGGCGCTCGGGCGCGGCAGGCTGCCGTGGCGCTCCGCCTTCCTGCTTCTGTTCCTGCTGCCGCAGGCGTTTCCCTCGCTCGCCGTACACATGAACATTGCCCGGATCTTCTACAGCCTCGGGCTCAACGGCACCTATACTGGCGTCGTGCTGGTGCATACCATCCAGGGGCTCGTCTTCTCGGTCTGGATCGCCACCGCCGCCTTTTCGGCCGTAGACCGGGAGTTGGAGGAAGCAGCGGCCAATATGGGCGCCTCCCCCTTCACCGTGTTCCGCACCATTACCCTGCCGCTGGCGTTGCCGGGATTGATGGCAAGCGCGATCTTCGTTTTCCTCATCTCGCTCGATGAATTCACCGGCACGTTCTTCGTCGGCGTTCCCGATGTCACCACCATGCCGCTCTTGCTGTTCACCGCGTCGATGGAGGGCAACTATCAGATCGCCTCGATCACCGCGCTCATCCTGCTGGTGCCCTCGGTCGGCTTCATGCTGTTCATCGAACGGTTCCTGAAGGCCGATGTGCTGGCCAAGGTGGGGAGCTGAAAAGCCCCCATCCCGGGCAGCCGAACGCACATCCCCCTGCCCGCGCGGGCCGAAGCGCGGACAGGCCCACGCCGGTCAGTGCGGCACCGCGAACACCAGTTCCACGCTCGCCATCGGCCAGCAGCCACGGTTGAACTCGATCGCCGCACCGGAGGCATCGCAGTTGATCGCCGTCACATACTGCACCGGCGTCTTCGGCGAGATTTCGAGAACCTCGGCCTCGCTGCGGCTTGCAAGCCCGCCGAGAACCCGCGTTTCGGACCGGTAAAAACTGTCGATGCCGGCACTCTGAAACACGTCCTTGACCGAACCGCTCTGGCGATAGCGCGCCTCGAACTCAGGGAACCGGGCGGCGGGAAACTCCTTGCGCGACACATAGATCGGCGCACCATCCAGTTGGCGCAGCCGATGCAGGCAGATCACCTCGTCATCCGGCGCGATGCCGAAAAGCTCTGCCGCTTCGGGACTGGGCCTCTGCCTGCCGAGCCAGAGGGTCCTGGAGGTGATGTCACCCCCATCGACCGCAAGCGACTCGGCGAACTGCATGTCATTGCGGATGAGAAACCGGCGCGGCCGCGAGCGGACAAAGATGCCCACCCCCTTGCGCGCCTGCAACAGCCCCTCATTCTGGTGCAGGGCGAGCGCGCGCCGCATGGTGATGCGGCTCACGCCGAACAGATCGGCCAGATAGACCTCTCCCGGCAATTTCGCCCCGGGCGCCACGACCTCCCTGCGGATCACATCCGCAAGCCGGTCGTAGATCTGCAACCAGATGGGGCGCACCGACCTTGCCTTGTAGGGCATGGCGGCAAGCGCCGCCAGCTCGGAAAGCCCTTCCTGATTCGCACTTCCCGGGGGCACATCAGCCACGCTCGAACACCTTCCTTCCCGCGACGAACACGGCCCGAATGTCGCGCGTGGCGCGGTCCATGACAAGAAGGTCGCCGCGCAGACCCGGGGCGATCCGTCCCCGATCCGTCAGCCCGGCCGCCTCGGCGGGGTTCGCAGAGACGATCGGCCACGCTTCTTCCAACGGCAAGGCGCCATCGTCCAGAAGCCGGAACATCGCATGGCGCT
Organism: Stappia indica; assembly: GCF_020177335.1. Taxonomy (GTDB): domain Bacteria; phylum Pseudomonadota; class Alphaproteobacteria; order Rhizobiales; family Stappiaceae; genus Stappia; species Stappia indica_B. The sequence goes on from NZ_JAIVMG010000005.1 coordinate 251,311, forward strand.
GTGCGGGATAGTAGTAATCGGACGCCAGCACGGAGCACTGGCCGGCCCGGACCGCACTGCCGGCGCATAGCGCGCCATTATGGCTGCCACCGCGTACGACATTCGGCGCGCCCATGATCACATGCTCTCCCGCTTCACGTGCGGCAATGGCCATCTGTTCGGTCATCGGGAACTCCGAGACCGTCACGCCGTGGCGCCGGCCTTCCGCCCTGCCCTCCGGGGTCACCTCATCATGCGCCAGGATCGGCACGTTGCGGTGGCGCGCGCCCTCGCACAGCCGCGCCATGGCCTCCGGAACCTCATCGCGGCGCGCCCAGATCTCGTCGATCAGCCGCTTTGCCTGCACTGCGGAAACACCCATGCGCGCCGCCATGCGCTCAAGCTTGGGCGCGCCCGCCTCCAGGGTGCGATTGGCGCTCGTGTGGTCGTTGATCGACAGAATGTCGCCGGACCCGCTGTCCAGCCAGGCAAGGACCTGGTCGACATGGTCGATGGCGAAGGTTTCCCAGCGGATGTTCAGGCGGGTGTCGCCCCCGAGACGCGGCGCAATCGCGCGATGCGCGGCGACAAGGTCGCGCGCGTGGTCGATGCTACGCAACCCCGGTTCCCAGGAAACCGTGAGCCCGTGATAGGCCGTGGTGATCCCGTTGGCGAGAAGCTGGGCACCCGCTTCGGCAAAGGCAACCTCGGGCGGAAACCGGACACCCGGTCGCGGCTCGAGAATGCGTTCGAACGCATCGCCATGAACATCGACGATGCCAGGCAGCACCCAGGCGCCGGATGCATCGAACCGCTGCGCTCCGGCACTGCCCTCCTCCTGAATGATTCCATCACCCAGATGCAGCGGCTGCGCTGCAAACCCTTCCTCCGTCAGCACCTCACCGCCGGAGATCACCCACTCATTCGCCATGTTCGACACCGCTCCACTCGTCACGAAAGTGTTATGCGGCTCCTCTATGAACGCGGTGTGTGACATCCCTGTGTATACAGCAATCTGTTGGAGAAAAGATGATCCGCTCACTCGTCACCGCCGCCGCTCTGGTCCTCGCCGGGGCCGCTCAGGCAGAGCCAATCAAATTCGCCGTGACCGACATCGAAGGGCTGGAAGCACTCCAACAGGAGTTTGCGCCCTTCGAGAAAGCTCTTGAGGAGGCATCCGGCCAGGATATCGAACTTCTGCCGGTCAATTCCCGCACGGCCGCGGTCGAAGCGCTGAAGCAGGGACTGGTGGACCTGGTGCTGACCGGGCCGGCCGAATATGTCGTCATCAACGGGCTGACGGACGCCAAGATCGTTACCGCCTGGCAGCGTCCGAACTACTACGCTCAGATCGTCGCCATGTCGTCGGGACCGATCAAATCGGTCAACGATCTCAAGGGCAAGACCGTCACCTTCGGGTCCGTCGGCTCGACCTCGCAGCACCTCGGCCCGGCGCAGGTTCTCGCCGATTTCGGCCTGGCCTATGGCTCCGACTACAAGCCCCAGATCATCTCGCGCAATGTGGCGGCGGAAGCGCTCATTCGCGGCGATGTCCAGGCCATCGGCATGAACGAAGGGCATCTGGCGTCGATCCGCAAGGCGTTCCCCGACCAGTCCTTCACCGTCATCGCGCGCGGGCGTGACCTGCCCAACGACATTCTGGTGGCGCGCAAGGATGCCGACCCCGAAGCCATCGCCGCGATCAAGAAGGCCTTTGTCGAACAATCCGACAAGCTGATGGCTGCGATCCTCAAGGGCGACGATAACCAGAAATACAAGGGCGGCTTCTTCCTCAACGAGGTGAGCGACAGCGATTACGACTACGTCCGCTCCATGTATGCAACCATTGGCGTCGACAGCAATGCTTTCGTCGGCGAGTGAGGCCCTTCTCGACCGGCCCGCGCGGGAGCCCCAGCGGCTTCCCGCGCGTGCGGACGTGACAGATGGGCGGCCGACCCCGGCCGCCCGAAGCGGCACGCCTGTCATCGACGCCCGGGGCTTGATGAAGTCCTATGACCAGCGTCGTCCGATCCTCAAGGGTGTCGATCTCGCCATTTCCGCCGGCGAGCGCGTGGCCCTCATCGGATCGAACGGCTCTGGGAAATCCACACTCCTGCGATGCCTGATCGGCCTGCATGGCATCTCGGGCGGTTCGCTGGCGACCATGAACCAGAACCTGTCCGCCAGAAACCACCGGGCCGTGCAAGACAGCATTCGCCTGAAGACCGGCTTCGTGTTTCAGAAACACTGCCTGGTGCGACGCAGAACCGTCCTGTCAAACGTCGTACATGGTTTCTTCGGCACACCGGGAAGCTGGCGCGCCCATTCGCACCATCTTGCGCCGACGGCCTGGCGGATGCGTGCGATGGAGGCACTCGACGACGTGCGCCTTGCCGACCGCGCCCTCGCTCGCGCCGACACCCTGTCGGGCGGGCAACAACAGCGTGTCGCCATTGCACGAGCGCTGGTGCGCCAGCCGCGTCTTCTGATCGCCGACGAGCCGGCGGCCAGTCTCGATCCGCTCTCCGGCCAAAACGTGATGGAACTGTTCGCGCGGCTGTGCGCCGACCATGGCATCACGCTGCTGTTCACCTCGCACGACATGGACCACGCCCTCACCTATGCCAACCGTGTGGTGGCGCTCAAGAACGGGCGGATCCTGTTCGACAAGGCGAGCGACAAGGTCTCGCAAGAAGATCTGAAAGACACATTCGATGACTGATATCCGGCACGCGGCTCCCAGTCGCCTTTCCGGCCTCACACCCACGCATTTCGTTGCCATCGTGACGCTGGGCGCCTTGATCCTGGCCTCCATGGGGCAGGTTGCCCCCTCCCCGCAGCAGCTCGCCACCGGCCTCCCGGGCATGGTCGATCTTGTCGGCAGGATGCTGCCGCCGAACACCGAGCCGGCCTTTCTCTGGCGTGTCGGCGTGCGCATTCTGGAGACCTTCCAGATCGCCCTGGTCGGTGCGGCCATCGGCATCGTCCTCAGCCTGCCGGTCGCCTGGCTCGCAGCGCGCGGCGTCTCGCCGCTGGGGCGCGGACACTATGTCTTCAAGGCGTTTGTCTCGTTCTTGCGAACCGTGCCCGATCTGGTCTGGGCCCTTCTGTTCGTCGCCACCGTCGGCCTTGGCGCCGTCGCCGGAACCATGACCATCATGGTCGACACCATCGGCTTTTGCGGCCGCTTCTTCGCCGAAGCGATGGAAGATGCCGAAAAGGATCCGCAGGACGCGCTGACGGCCATCGGCGCCCGCCGCAGTTCCATTCTCGCCGGCGCGATCCTGCCGGACATCGCGCCGTCGCTGACCAATTCATCGCTGTTTGCGCTGGAAAAAGCCGTGCGTTCCTCGGTCGTCCTTGGCCTCGTGGGCGCCGGCGGCATCGGTCAGGAGTTGAAGGTTGCGTTCGACCTCTTTCAGTACCGCAACGCCTCGACGATCATTCTCGTGATCTTCGTGATCGTGCTGGCCATGGAACTGATCACCGACAAGCTCCGCGCCCGCATCCAGTAGCGAAACGCTCGCAGGGCCAGCCGCACAGGCCATCCGCCCGAAACAGCAAATCGCACCAGTCACGTTCCCGGTTTCGGCAAGCGGTGCGAAGAACGACCGGACGATGGGGCGACTCTGTCTCCGCCCACCCCCGTCTCCGCCCGTCCCATGACCTTCAATTGACGTTAAGTTGCAGTCCGGGATCCCGAAAGCAGGAGCCCGGGCTGCGCCCTGCCCATTCGTATGCGCCGCCCTTCCCTTGCGGATCTCCCTAATTCATTTCGGGTCATCCACTCAACAATCCTCTGATCCGTCATCACTTCTCTTTCATGGTCATTCGTTGTTACGACACTAACCTCCAGCGAGAATTCATTACGCAATTTTTACAATCTAAAGGCACATAGAATCTTCTTGACAACCGCAGGGATAGTCAATGATCCTGACAAGGACAGTCTTGCTTACATAATTGCAGATCGCATCTTGGGGGGGAAATGTGATGCCGGAAGCTGTCGCGGACGTTCGCGTGGAGAAGGAAGGGCTGAATTTCCGGGGCCTGTCCGGTGAAAGAAAGCCGGCAGAAGAATTCCGCTTCTGCGAGGGCCAGGCCGGGGACATGTCTCTGGTGGCCGACGTGCTGGAGGGGCGCCAGCTGGGTGTCATCTACCGGAATTATCTTCACCAGGAAGCCTGCGACGCGATCAAGGACAACTTCTGGCGGAACACCTTCCGCTATTCGCGGGGAGCCGACGCTCCTGCCGAGTATCTCGGCACCTATCACTACCGAAAGCCCTTGCACCGTTACGCCGGGGAATCGGCGGAGGCCAACAGGCACCTGCCGGGGCTCTTCGAAGGCCTGACGAACCCGGTGGAAGCATTCCGAAATGATCTGAACCGGGAGCTTGGCCGGCGCGGGCGCCGCCTGAGACAGGCGGTCTGCAAGGGGCAGGAGACTTGCCGCTTCGTGATGCGGTCCTGGAGCGGCGAAAAGGAGTTCGCGCTCGAAGCCCACGACGATGAGTCCCAGTGCCTCGATCCCTTGCAGGACGGTTTCGAGATCCAGACGGCGGCGCGCAGGAACGCTCTCGGCGCGGTCAACCTTTGCCTTGAAAACGGATCGGGCGGCCTGCTGCGCATGTGGAACATCCGGCCGGATCTGGCTTCAAAGGTCGCGCTGGGGCTTGAGGTGACCGGATCGCCGTATCCGCCGGAGTGCCTTGATGGGATCGAGTGCTTCGACGTGCCCATAAGGGCGGGTGACCTTTACGTTTTCGACGGCCGCTTCGTCCATGCCGTCACCATCCTGGAGGGGCACCAGCAAACCGGACGGGCGACGATCTCGTTCCTGCTCGCGAACCTCGACGATCGTGAAACCATAAGCTGGACCTGAAACGCGTAGGCGCGAGCAACAATGGCTATCCGGAGCGTGGGGGGAGCATGCGCATATTGTCGTTCAAACCAGGTCATGACGGCCACATCTGTCTGGTCGAGAATGGCCGGCTGGTCTTCAGCATGGAGGCCGAGAAGGATTCCTGGCCCCGCTACGAGGTCGTCACGCCAGCCCTGGTGCAAAGGGCGATGGAATTGTGTCCGGATATGCCGGACGTGATCGCCATGTCCGGCTGGGCAAAGGGATTTCACTCAGTTTCCGCTCCGACGGACGGCAGGTATTTCGGCTGGGACGACGACTGCGTCATTTCGCAAACCCGCCGCATCTTCGGCCAGGAGATCAAATATTTCGCGTCGTCGCACGAACGCTCTCACATCTTCTGTTCGTTTGCGCTATCGCCTTTCCCGCAAGGGGAGCCGTTCTACGCGCTGGTGTGGGAGGGCAACATCGGCTCGTTCTACCGGGTGGACGGCGGCATGACCGTCGAGCACATCGGCCAGCCGTTGGTCGATCCCGGCAACAAGTATGCCTATCTCTATGCCCTTGCCGATCCGTCCTTCCCGGTTGGTCTCGGCCACTTCCGCTTCGAGGATGCGGGCAAGCTGATGGCCCTTGCCTCCTACGGCAGTCCGGGCACTCCCGATGCGGAGCAACGGCGCGTCATCGACCGGATCCTGGAACAGGACTCCATCCTTCTGACGCTCGACAAGGCGACCTTCAAGAACAGTCCCTACTTCAATATCGGCATTCAATCCGACGCTTTCAAACAGCTCGCGAGATTTCACTCCGACGCGATTTTCGAGAGGTTCCATTCATTCGCCAAGGCGAACCTGACGGAAGGTCTTCCGCTCGTCATCTCCGGTGGTTGCGGTCTCAATTGCGACTGGAACTCGGCCTGGAAGGCAAGCGGGCTGTTTGCCGATGTCTTCGTCCCGCCCTGCACCAACGATTCAGGCTCGGCGATCGGCACCGCGGCCGAAGCCCAGCATCACTACACCGGCTCGGCGAAACTGGCGTGGAGCGTCTATGCGGGCGAGCCGTTCATCAATGACGTCGATGACGGCGAGATCGACGTCGCAGAGAAGCGTGCGCTGGACCTTCACGAGATCGCCGAGGATCTGGCGCGCGGCCACGTCATCGCCTGGGTGCAGGGCAACTACGAGATCGGCCCACGGGCGCTCGGCAACCGCTCCCTCCTCGCATCGCCGCTGACAAAGGAGATGCATGCCCGCCTGAACGCGGTCAAGGCGCGGGAGGGGTTTCGGCCGATTGCACCGATCTGCCTCGAAGAGGAAGTGGACAGGCTGTTCGAAAACGACGGCGCCAGCCCTCACATGCTCTACTTCCAGAAGGTGAAGACCGACGCCATCCCGGCCGTGACGCACGTTGACGGCTCCGCCAGGCTCCAGTCGGTAAACCGCGACGACAACCCTGAAGTTCACGCCCTGCTTTCCGCCTTCAAGCAAAGGACGGGCTACGGGGTGCTGTGCAACACCTCGCTCAACTTCAAGGGGACAGGATTCATCAATCGCCTGAGCGACCTTCACCGCTATGCCGTGGAGCATGGACTCGACGGCTATGTCGTCGGAAAGACCTACTACAAGCTGAATGAGGCCCGAAATGAACGCCAACAGCTTATCGAAGTCGCATGACACCGAGCGCGGGCCCGATCCCAGAGAGAGCTTTCGCCGGTTCCCGTCGTGGGTCCAGCCAGCGATCACCTTCATCAGCGGAAAGCCGCTTTCCGGAAGCCGGCCGTTGGTCATCTTCTCGCCGGTCGGCGCGCTGGCCTATGACTACGCCAAATACTTCATCGGCATCCTAGGCGCTGCTGCCGCCTTCAATCTGGGCGGCGCCTGGCTCCTGACCGTGCCGCTGTTCTGGCTGGCGACCGTAAACGGCGCACGTGCCCTTGCCAGCGATGCCCACTACGCCGGGCACGCGGCGCTTACCTTCAAACAGCGCTGGGATCACATCCTGGGTAATCTCATCAGCCTGTCGATCATCTCGGCGAACATGGAGGATTATGCCCACCGGCATAACCACGATCATCACGGAAAAACGGGCATCTGCACGACGGAGGACCCGGATATCGCGATGATCGGGCTGATGGGGTTCGAGCTTGGGCGCAAGGAAAGCTATTACCTGCCGCGGCTCATGCTCACTCTGATTTCTCCGCGATATCACCTTCTCTCGTTCTTCTTCCGGATGAAGACCACCTTCGTGACGGCGCCCGTCTGGCGAATGGTCGTCGCCGTTCTGGGGGCGGCCACGATCGCTGCGGTGACCTACGCGACCAACGGGTTCGAGACGCTGCTGGTCGCCTGGTTGCTGCCGGTGCTTCCAGGCTTTGCCTTGAGTTCCGCCCTCCAGTTCCCGAGCGAACACAACTGGCTCGCGCCGCGCGGCAAGGAAGAGCCCTATCGCGACTACGTCATGAGGGCCTCCTGGGGACGGTTCTTCCTGATCGAAGCGCCCCAGCCGGGCCTTGGCGTCGTGGGCGGGGGCCTTGCCTGGACCGCATGGGCCATACGCATGATCCCGCACCTTCTCGCCCGAAGCAGTGTCTGCGTCGTCACCCTTCCCGCCCACGACTTTCATCATCGTTTCGCACGGCGGGAAGACTGGCCCATGGCTCTCTACCTGCGGCAGGCGGAACAGGACCAGGGCATCCACTACGTCGACTACTACGGGCTCGGCGCTCCCATGCGAAAGGTCTTCCGGAACTGGTCCACCCTTGCTCCGGAAACGCTTGGCAAGCCGTCGACCTGCCTCGCGCTGGCCGAATCCGTTCTCGCCCGTTTCCGCAGACGAAGCCTGGAGGTGCAAAGCCAATGACTGCCATCGATATCCACGCAGGCCAGCCGGCATCCGCCGAGGCCGCCACATCCGTTCCGTTCGGCATGTTTCAGGCCATCGATGGCGAAGACTGGCCGACGCTTGCGGCAATGTTCCACCCGACGGCGATCTACGAAAGGCCCGGCTACGCGCCCCTCCTTGGCCGGGACGAGATCATGGAGTTCTACCGCAATGTGCGGAACGTCCGGGTCGGCCGGCACCAGGTGGTCGACATCGTGCAGGACGCCGACACAGTGGTCTGCCAGGGCAGGTTTTCCTGCCACACGAAGGATGGCGCACGCCTCAACGCCGAGTTCTGCGACATCTATGCGCTGAAGGACGGACAGATCCGCCGGCGGAAAACCTATTTCTACAAAGAAACGGTCTGAGATGAACTTCGTGAACCGCACGCCCCCTCAGTCGGTCAGGGTCTCGCAGATCGCCAGCGAACTGGCTCCCAATGCGATCCGCAACGTGCTGTCGGTTCTGGACAGGCCCGACATCATCTCCTTTGCCGGCGGGATTCCCGACCCGACCCTGTTCCCGCGCGAGCGTATCCGGCACGCCTTCGCAAACGCGCTCGAAGACAGCGGGAGCGACGTGCTGCAATATGGAGCCTCGCAGGGACATCCGGACCTGCGGCAGGCCCTGGCCGAGCACATGGCGGCCAGGGGCGTTCCGTGCGGCCCTGAGAACATTCTCGTCACGACGGGGTCACAGCAGGCAATCGAGCTTTGCACCCGCGTCTTTGCCGACCGCGAACTTTCGGTTCTGGTCGATTCCCCGTCATACCTGGGGGCGTTGCAGGTCTTCCGGGGGCTGGGCGTCCCCATGGTGGAGTTCTCCGACCAGCCCCCCGGGGCATCCAGCCCCGGCATGGCCTACGTGGTCCCGGACTTCGCCAACCCGACCGGATACACACTGAGCGAAGACCAGCGTCTGGCACTTCTTGGAAGGGCCGACAAGGAGGGCTTCGTGGTCATCGAGGACGCAGCCTATACGGAGCTGCGCTACCGCTCCCAGCGAACGAAGTCGATCCTTCAGCTCGATTGCGAGCGGACCGGTGCAATCGAAGGCACGCGCACCCTTTATTGCGGCACCCTGTCAAAGACACTCGCGCCGGGCATCAGGATCGGCTGGGTTTGTGCGTCGACCGACCTCCTGACGCTTCTGGTCCGGCAGAAGGAAAACGCCGACCTTTTGACGAACCCCATCAGCCAGGCCGCCGCGGCGCGCCTTCTTGGCGACGGTTTCGACACTCATGTGGACCGGTTGCGCGACGTCTACTCGCAAAGACTGGACGCCCTCCTTGAGGCGATCGCGGAGCTGTTCCCTGCCGAAGTCGAGTGCCGTCGCCCCGACGGGGGAATGTTCGTGTGGCTCACGCTTCCCGAACACATGGACACGGAAGCGATCTTCGCGAAATCGATCCAGGCGAGCAAGGTCGCCTACGTGCCCGGACGCGAGTTCTTCTCCCGGCAGAACCAGCGGCATCATCTCAGGCTGAACTTCACCCTGAACCCTGAACCGAAGGCGCGCGATGGACTGAAACGGCTCGCAGACCTGCTGCACGACGAGTTCGGCCTGTCCCGTGCTGTTCCCCGTTCCGGACCGGGGGGAAAAGCCTGATGTGCGGTCTTACCGGGTTCTTTACAGGATGCCAGTTCGCGCGCGATTGCGACAAGGCGCACACCGCCTGCCCCCACCGGATGGGTCCTCGCCTCTTCGCCAACTGGCACGAGAAGGCCAGCGTCCGGCGATCCCCCCGCAGAGTGATCGACCCGGAGGACGTCCACCTCGACCTCTTCCCCAGAGACCTCGTGCCGGTCGCCAGTCACGAGATCGTCACGTCGCGGTATCCGGAGAAGATCCCGCACCTTCTGGCACTCTGGCTCTATCGCTACCTGACGTTCACGGTGAATCTCGAGACGCTCGTGGTCAACACGACAACCAGCAGGCTGGTGTCCAACAAGGCTCCCGTTGCGCTTTCCGGGGACGAGATCCTGTTTGCCTACAAGGTCTATTGCGACGAGGCCTATCACGCCCTGTTCTGTGCCGACATGCTGCAACAGGTGTACAGTCAGAGCGACTTCCGTCCGGCACCGCAAGGGCGCCCCAGCTTCCTGCTTGAATACGAAAAGATCGATGGAGACCCGGTCGAGACGGCAATCAGGCAGTTCATTTTCACGGCCGTCTCGGAGATGCTGATCACCGTCAGCCTGAACAACGTGCGCGAGGGGCTGAAGGAAAACACGCCCCTCGCGATCCGGCAGATCATGACCGACCATGCCCAGGATGAAAGCCGGCATCACGCCTTCTATCGGGACATATTGAAGACCTTTCTCGGACAGCTTGCGAAGGACGAGGCGGTTCGCCTTGCGGCAAGCATGCCGAACTACCTGATGGCGTTCGTGGCTCCCGATATCCCGAACATTGTCGCCGAGTTGGAGTTCGTCGGCCTGAGCCCGGATGAGGCTCGCCAGGTCTGTGCCGAAACCTATCGCGACCAGACTGTCACCGATTACGCGAGAGCCTGCTCTACGGGCCTGGCCGGCCTGCTGGAGGAAACCGGACTGCTCGAACGCGAGGATGTCGCCGAGCGTTTTGCGACTGCCGGCATAACAGGCTGAGCGCGTCGCACCGGCAAACGATGCAAGGCCAACGAGGGGGAAACCATGGGAACGGCGAAAGAACAACCTGCACTGGTCGACCAATACAGCGAAAGGGGCGCGGTCTTCGACTTCCTGGATCCGGATGGAAGTGTTCCCGCGGAAACGCTCCCGGGACACGCCTACGAACCGACGACGACGACGATCCTCGACGCGCTCATGAAGAAGGTGGCCGCGCCGGTGCTGCTCGATATCGGCGCACATTACGGCTACTTCACCTGCCTGATGTCGCAACTCTACCCGCACGCCGACATCCACGCCTTCGAACCGGGCGCCGTGCAGTTCGACGTGTTGCAACAGAACCTCGCGCTCAACCGACTGCCCGCAAGGCTGCACAAGGTCGCGCTGTCGGACAGCAACGGAACCGTCTCGTTTACCGACCGGACCATGAGGGCGAAGGACGGATTTCCCACCGAGACGGTCGAGGCCGCGCGCTGGGACGACTATGCGGCGCGGGAAGACATCGACGCGAACATCGCCAAGATCGACGTGCACGGCGCCGAGGGGAAGGTCCTGGCTGGCATGGCGGAAACGCTCGGCAGACAGATCCGTCACGTTCTGGTCGAGGTGCACGCCGACGACCTTCTGGTCGACTACTCGCATGACCAGATCCTCGCGATGCTCAGGGACGCGGGCATGACGATCTACGAATGCCTCGACTTCCGGACCTGCGAGCAGCCGCACTTCCACCCGATGAGCGACGACGACCGGAAATCCTTTGCCGATCCGGAACAATGGACGGCGAAGCAGATCAAGTACGAAAGGCTCATCTACGCCACGACCGACAGTCAGATCTGGGAGTGAGGAACGATGGCGAATGCTGCAGCGGCCACAGGGCAGAAGAACGATTCCGCCGCGACCAGAGAAACCCCATCCGTCAGCGGCAAGGAGGATCCCGCGAAGGGGCACGCGGACAACCTCATGACCCTGGGTGACGGCCTCGGGGCGGGAAACGGAAGCTGGACCTTTGCCGGCAACGTCCACAAGGTGTTCGATCAACACGTGTCGAAGTCCGTTCCGCTTTACACGGAAAGCCACGAAGTGGGCGTCCAGATGTCGGATTTCTTCATTCACGAAGGGTCGGTCGTCTACGACATCGGCTGTTCCACAGGGACACTCCTGCGGAAACTGGCGACGTACCACAAGGGCAAGAACGTCCGGTTTGTCGGCATCGATCCGGTGCCCGACATGATCGCGGACGCGCGGGAGAGGTCTCGGGATTTCGACAACATCGAGTATGTCGTCGCTGACGTGGTCGACTTCGACTTCCTGAAAGCCGACCTGATCCTCTCCTACTACACGCTTCAGTTTGTTTTGCCGAAGCATCGCCAGGAGGTCTTCGACAAGATCTTCTCCTCCCTCAACTGGGGGGGTGGCTTGATCCTTTTCGAGAAGATGAGGTTTCCCGACGCCCGCTTTCAGGACATCACTATGCAGCTCTATCAGGAGTTCAAGCTGATGAACGGTTATTCGGCGACCGACATCATCGGCAAGAGCCGGAGCCTGAAGGGGGTTCTGGAGCCGTTTTCCGAGGCGGCGAACCGCGACCTCATGTCGAGAGCCGGCTTCACCGACATGACAAGCATCATGCGGTACCTGTCGTTCGTCGGCTACCTGGCGATCAAGTAGCTGCAACCGGGCCAAAAGCTGCAACCGGTCATACCGCTGCCGCGCGACTTTCGCACAGACAGCATCAGGAAGAGAACAGATGTCCACCGACCATGCTGCTACGGCGCCGGGAACCTACAGGCTCGCAACCGACAGCATCTACCTGCGTTCCTGGGCATGCGTGTTGCTGTCCATGTCCGGGACCTTTCTTCTGCTCCTTTCCATCTCCGCGCTGGTTTACGAGCAGACCGGTTCGGCCTTCCTGTCCTCGGCGGTTTTCGGCACGCAGTGGCTCCTTGCCATCGCCAGCCCGCCCGCGGTCGGCTGGCTCACCTCCCGGTTCAAGATCATCGACATCCTTGTCTGGAACGACGTCGCGGCGGCGGGTCTGGTGGTCCTGGTGGCACTCGCCCTGCAGTGGTCGGTGTGGCTGTGCCTCGGACTTCTGGCGGTTCACGGGTTTCTGGAGGCGACGAACAAATCCCTGCGGATACTTCCCTTGAAGGCACATGTGCCGCCGACGTCGATCAAGCAGGCAATCTCGTATTTTGCCACCTCCCAGTATCTGGCCTCCTCCTTCGGCGCCATACTCGGACTGCTGATGATCAACCGGATCTCTATTCTGGAGATTGCCTATCTGGATGCCCTGACCTTCCTGGCATCCGCACTCCTTTACCGAAGCCTGAAGAGTGTCCGGATCGATGTCCCGAAGGGAGCGCAACGCCGGCGGGAAGTGGTGGCGCTGGCGAAGACTGATCCTGTCCTCTTGCGGGCGGCCTGCTACCTGGTGCTGTCCACCGCCGTCTTCCAAGGCTATCACAACGTCGCGCGCACGGAATTTGCCTTCCAGTACCTAAACCTTGATCACGACGGAACGATGTACATTCAGATCGTCAGCAGTATCGGGATCATGGTCGGAGCGGTTGCCGCCGGTCGCCTGCAAGGGTTCATGAACGCGTACAGGTCCGCCCTGCCGCTGGTTGCCGCGGTAGGGATGCTCTGCATCGGCACATTCCTTCCTCTGGGGCCAGTTGGACGGTTGGCGATGTACGGGCTGTTCATCATGACCTTCGAGGTCGCGTTCGTCGTTTTCCAGGCTGACATGGTTGCACGAACCCCCATCGAACTCCTGCCCACGGTCAATGCCTACAGCCTCGCCGGCATGACCAGCGGCATGATGCTGGTGGTCTATCTCGGAGCCTGGGCGACCGACATGACTTCGCTGCTGGCGGTGGCATCGGCACTCGCTATAGTGGCAGTATTCGTCAGCCTCGCAGTCAACCTGCGAACCAATCCGGAGCGCCCGGCCTGATGGCACACGTACTTTTCGGAAGTATCAATCAGATGGGCCTCGGCGCGCTGCGCTCCGCGGTCGCACGCGGCCACTCGGTCTCGATGATCACCACGCCCGATCTGGCGAGCTTTTTCCGCGACGACCCGGAAAACCCAATACTCGACAAGGTCAACGTCGAGACCATCGACGACTACACCGATACCGATGCATTGACCGAGGCGGTGCAACGCATCCACCAGCGGTATCCCATTGATGCCGGCATCCCGATCTTCTCTGCCTCCGCCTGGCCGCTCACCGAGGCATGTGCACGCCTGGGGATACGCTCCACTTCGGCAAAAGCCACCCATCTTGCAGGAGCAAAGTTCGCTTGCCGGCAGCGCCTTGCCGAACGCGGCATCTGCGATCTGCCATGCATGCTGGCGGAAAGCGCTGCGGACGCCCTGGATTTCGCCTCGAGGTACGGGTTTCCGATAGTCCTGAAACCAAACCGGGGTCTGGGCAGCATCGCCGCTAAGGTTGTCTCCACTCCTGAGGAGATCGAGGAATACTACCGGGACTACAACAACCTTCTGTCCTCCTTGACGGGAGGTCTCAGGCAGGAGTTTTCCGCAGATGGCCGCATCATTGCCGAGGCCTTTCTGGACGGCACGCTCTGCTCTGCGGAAGTGGCGGTGGCAAGCGACGGCTTCAAGCTTCTCGCACTCTCGCGCCGGAAGAGGTCCGGAACCACGGATATCAACGAACTCGGTTCGACGATGCCCGGCGTCACGGATCCCGACAGCGTCGCCCACATCCACGACTATGTGGCATCCGTGATCGATGCGCTCGGTTTCGATCGCGGCATCTTCCATGTCGAACTCATTCTCGATGCCGATGAAAAGCCCAGTCTGCTTGAGGTGAACCCCCGGCTGATGGGCGGGACGCTGCCTCTGCTCTACAAGAGCCTCACCGGCGCCGACGTCTACGATATTCTCATCGACACATTTCTCGACAAGCCGATGGGCCCTCCGCCGGCGATGACGGCATCGGTCGCCTCGCGGGTGCTGGGCGCGCGCGAACGCGCCACGGCAAGAGCCGATCTCGACGACAACTGGCAGGCGGCCTTCGCAGCCGATACGGTCTTTTGCGACATCCCCCTGCAAAAGGGTCAGACGGTGGAGAGGCTCGACCACAATCTCTGCTCGTTCGGGATGTTCGCCGTATCGGCGGCGACACCGGAGGAAGCCGATGCGAAGGCAGATCGACTTCTCAAGCAGATGGAAAAGGTTATCGGCATCCCGCTCTGTCACTGACAGGGCGCGGCATGCCGGCGCCGCCGCGCTGCCATTGCCCGGCCCGCGACCTTGCTGTCGCGGTCTTCTGCCGGCAATGCCTTTTCGGCGCCCGGCGTACCGCGCATCCAATCGGCTTTGCCGCAGAACGCCGGTTCGCCATTTCCTCATGATGCGCCATGACAACCCGGCCAGGATCTTGACAGCGACCCCACGCGGCTTGTGAAAGGAACAGAGATGTACGTCCCCCCCCATTTCGATGAGCCCAACCAGGACGTCCTTCACGAACTGATCGAAAACAACCCGCTCGGCGCCTTGATCACCCACGGAAAGAGCGGACTGGACGCCAATCACATTCCCTTCGAACTCAACCGGACCCAGGGGAAGCATGGCACTCTTCATTGCCACGTCGCGCGTGCAAACCCGGTCTGGCAGGACGTGAAGACCGGCGACGAAGTGCTCATCGTGTTCCGGGCCGGCGATGCTTACATCTCGCCAAACTGGTATCCGAGCAAGCACGTGTTTCACACGCAGGTTCCGACATGGAACTACCGTGTTGCACATGCCTACGGCCGCATCACGGTCCATGATGACACGGCCTATGTCCGCCGCAATGTCGCCCGGTTGAGCCACATGCACGAGGCCGCCCAGCCCGCCCCATGGAAGATGGGCGACGCTCCAAGGGACTTCATCGAGACCATGGTCAAGGCGATCGTCGGGCTGGAGGTCGAGATTACTCGCCTGGTCGGCAAGGCCAAGCTCAGCCAGAACAAGGAGCCGAAAGACATCCGCAATGCCGGCGAAATGCTGAATGCCCAGGGCGACCGGCACCTCGGCAACGCAATGCTTTCAGCCGCCGCCCGAAAGTCCGGCGGGGACTGAGACGCGCGCCGCATCCCGTCGACGCCACGGCTCGGCCCTCCTGTTCTCATCCCATGCCCCGGGAACTGCCGGCGCCATGCGCTTCGGCGATCAAGCGCGGGATAGGACCGCCGGCCTGGCTCAGCGCCGTGATCCAGACCGATCCGGTGAACTGCGATCCCTGATCTGTGTCCATTGTCTCGGGCTGCCCGTGGCTGGCGATGGCCCGTTCTGCGCCTCGTTGCAGAAGTCGGCATGCATCGTGTTGCCGAACCGCCAACTCAAAACCTTGCGGGAGGCCCAGTCCAGTCTGTCAGGACCGGCGTTGCGGATCTCAGCGAGCCTATCGCTCCGCCCCGTGCGCCAAAATGGCGAAGTCGTATTTGGGCTGGCGCGTCCCAACGATCCACAAGGAGGGGCCGCAAGGCCAGGTTTCGCAACGTCTAACCGACGGGATCGGCGGAAAAGCTGCCGAACTGCCCTGCATGGAACAGCAGTGGCGCAGCTTCCTGGTCATGATCCAGATGCCGGACATGGCCCAGGAAAAGGACATGATCCCCTGCCTCGACCTGTTGTACGACATCGGCCACTATCAGAGCTGCGGCGCCGCGCAATACCGGCAGCCCGTGGCGTTCAAGGAAGACATCCGGCAATGTCGCGTCCGGTCGCCCCGCGAAATGCAGCGCATACGGGTGCAAGCGCTGGGACAGGATGTTCACCGCATAACGACCCGATTTCCGGAGTTTTCCCAGCATTTTCGACCGGCGATCGAGACAGATGGAGACCATCGGCGGGTCAAGCGAGACAGACATGAAGGCGCTGACCGTCATACCGTGATCGCCCTCGGACGTGCGGGTGGTGATGACCGTGACACCGGTGGCGAAACGGCCGCAGCAATCGCGCAAGGCACGTGGGTCGATGGCCCCCTGAGCGGTGACGTCAGACATGGAGATGTTCTCCTGACAAAAGGTGAAGCAGGCGCATATCCTCAAAGACCTGCGCTGCAATGAGGCGCGCGATCATCGCGGCACAGACGTGCGCTCGCCCTTAAACTGGCCGTTCGCGCCTTTTGCGGATCCTATTGCCGCTTGGACGCGCAGAAATCGTGCCACCGGAGAAAGTGCGTTGGCCTTCCCCGTCCGCACCCCAACAGGTCCCGCACGCAATACGCCGAGCCAAGCCGCTTCAGTTTATAGCGAACAGGAGCTTTGGAACGCTCCAGGCAACGCCCTCATAAATAAGGCCGACATGGCATGGGAATTGGCAAAGCCCCCCGAGGATGGGTGTGCGTCGCGGGCTTGTTGCCCGGTCAGCCGCGCTGACCACGCAGGGGTAAAGCCATATCGATCTCATTTAGGTATCTGGACGTTGGGACGTGGGCGCAAGCCGTTTTGGTCGCGACTTACTCCGCCGCCAAGGAGACCGAAAGCTCCTGCCGGACGATCTCAGCGCCTGCGCCGAGCGCCCTGAGCTTGCCGCGAGCGACATCGCGGGAAAGCGGCGCCATTCCGCAATTGGTGCAGGGATAGAGCTTGTCCGCATCCACGAATTGCAGCGCCTTGCGCAAGGTCTCGGCCACCTTTTCCGGGGTTTCGACCGTATTGCTCGCCACGTCGATGGCGCCGACCATCACCTTCTTGCCGCGCAAGAGCTCGATCAGGTCCATAGGGACGTGCGAATTCTGGCATTCCAGCGAAACCAGGTCGATATTGGAGGCCTGGAGCTTGGGGAAGGTCCGCTCATACTGGCGCCATTCCGAGCCGAGGGTCTTCTTCCAGTCAGTATTGGCCTTGATGCCGTAGCCGTAGCAGATATGGACGGCCGTCTCGCATTTCAGCCCTTCAATCGCACGTTCCAAGGTGGCAATGCCCCAGTCATTCACCTCATCGAAGAACACGTTGAAGGCGGGTTCGTCGAACTGGATGATATCGACCCCGGCGGCCTCGAGCTCGCGGGCTTCCTGATTGAGGATCGTTGCGAATTCCCATGCCAGTTTCTCGCGGCTGCGGTAGTGGGCATCGTAGAGCGTGTCGATCATCGTCATCGGTCCCGGCAGCGCCCATTTGATCGGACTGTCGGTCTGCGCGCGCAGGAATTTCGCATCCTCGACGAAGACCGGCTTGTCGCGGGATACGGCCCCCACAACGGTGGGAACGCTCGCGTCATAGCGGTCGCGGATCTTCACGGTCTCGCGCTTCTCGAAATCGACGCCGGTCAGATGCTCGATGAAGGTGGTGACGAAATGCTGACGGGTCTGTTCTCCGTCAGAGACGATATCAATCCCCGCGCGCTGTTGCTCAGAGAGGGTCACGCGCAAGGCGTCCTGCTTGCCCTCCACAAGCGCCGCGCCTTGTAGCTTCCAGGGCGACCAGAGCTTTTCGGGCTCGGCGAGCCAGCAGGGCTTGGGGAGACTGCCGGCGGTCGAGGTGGGGAGCAGCTTAGTCATCGGATAACCTTGTCTTTCTTGAGGTGGGTCAGGCGGCGAACCGGGCGGACCATGCGTCCAGAACAGCCCGATGCGGCTTGATGAAGTGGTCTTCGGCAAATCTGCCCTGCTGGGCGGCCAGTTGGCTTCGCTCTTCGCGGTCGTAGACGATGCGGGTCAGCGAGTGATCCTGATGCTCCAGGCTCGGCTGATAGCAATCGCCGGCGGCGGAATTGGCGTTGTAGATCTCGGGCCGGTAGATCTTCTGGAATGTCTCCATCGTGGCGATGGTCCCGATCAGTTCCAGATTCGAGTAGTCATTGAGAAGATCCCCGAAGAAGTAGAAGGCCAGCGGCGCCGCGCTCTCCGGGGGCATGAAGTAGCGGACCTGAAGCCCCATCTTCTGGAAGTACTGCTCGGTCAGGGAACTTTCGTTCGGCTGGTATTCAAAGCCCAGAACGGGGTGGTGATTAGCTGTCCGTCGATAGATCTTGTTGTGGGAGACGCTCAGGCAGATCACCGGAAGTTTACGGAACTGCGCCCTGTAGGTTTCTGAGGACACGAAGCCCTTGAACAGCTTGCCGTGCAGATCGCCGAAGTCGTCCGGAATGCCGAAGCCGGCACGATCCTTGTTGTACTCCGGCAGCCGGACGCTGAAGTCGTAGTCTCGCACATAGGAGGAGAAGTTGTTCCCGACGAGCCCTTCGATAAGCGCGTCGGCCTTGCGGTCGTGGATCGTCGTCTTCAGGACCTCGATGGCCGGAAAGGCGCTCCCGCCGCCATCGATATCCAGATCGACCGAGATGATATCCAGCTCAACGCCGTAGCGGTCACCCACGGGATTGTCCCACACCGCTAGGCTGTTGAAGCGGTTGTCGATCATCTGCAGCGCATTGCGCAGGTTCTGCTGCCGGCTCTCCCCTCTTGCGAGATTCGCAAAATTGGTGGTGAGCCGGGTGCTGTCGGCTGGCGCGTAATCTTCGTCGAAACGAATGCTCTTGATCGTGAAGGTGAAGTCTCTGATCATCGTTGTCTGGTCTCCTGGCTGCCGAGACAAAGCCCGAGGCCATTTCTTTCCTGTTCAGTGAGCGCCCGAGTGCGTTTTCAGATGGGCACAGCCTGTGGCCAGCCTGTGCCGACGCGTTGGGCCACATCTGTTGTATGCCCGAGCCAGAACATGAAGAAAAATGATGATAATTCAGAGAACCATGACTCGCTGTCATGTGAAGCGCAGTCCACGCCTGAAACGGCTATGTCTGCGAGCATACAAATGTGCCCAGGGCGAAGGGAAAGCCTGCCCCGACCGAGCGGCGCCAATTCAGATTTGGACACTCTTGGCCAGATGGATGAATCCGTCCAGATAACTGGCCGTTTTGCCTGTGCGATGGCCCAAATGAATGGACTTCGCGAGACCCTCGCCGAGCGAAACGCCTGTCACCCCTTTTGCCTCGCGCAGAAGCCAGTTAGGGGTCGCACTGACGGCACGCCCCGAAGCCACCAGCCGCAACATCAGATCGGTCGTTTCCACCGTGCGATGGCGTCGCGGCAGGGCATGGGCCGGAACGAGAAAGCGGGTATAGATATCCAGCCTCTCGCGCGAGACGGGGTAGGTAATCAGGGTCTCGCTAGTCAGGTCTTGGGGCTGGACCCGCTGTTTCTGCGCCAGAGGATGTGTCTCGGCCACCGCCAGAACCAGTTCATAATCGAAAACGGGTGTGTATTCGAGGCCCGGACGCTCAACGGGGTCGGGGGTGACGAGAACGTCGATCTCATGGCCCAGGAGCGCAGCCAGCCCGCCGAATTGGAAGGCCGTGGTCACATCCAAATCCACATCGGGCCATTCCGCCAGAAACGGGTCCACCACCCGCATCAGCCAGTCCTGGCAGGGGTGACATTCCATCCCCACGCGGATCGCGCCGCGCCGTCCGCGCGCAAAGTCTTCAAGCACCGTCGCGCCGTGTTCCAGCTGCGGGAGCACCCGCAGCGCCAACCCCAGAAGATAGTCTCCCGTCTGTGTGAGGCGAAGTTTGTGCCCCTCGCGCTCCCAGAGCTTGACGTCATGACGCTCCTCGAATCGCCGGATCGCGTGGCTGACCGCCGATTGGGTCAGATTCAAACGGTCGGCGGCAAGGGTCAGGCTGCCTGTCCGGTCGATCTCGCGCAGGATGGTCAGAGGCTGAATGTCGATCATTGGAGATGACTCCTTGTCACACATCCTACCTGTAATTTGGATTCTCTGTCATCACCACTCCCAGCTGGGTTGCTCTCAGTGAGAGGCAAACAGACAAAGGATGGCCATGCGAGGGAGCGAGCTATACCTTCCACTCAGGCGCGACAGAGGCGGCGATGCTCTGATCCAGCGCCTCGAAGGCGTTGAGCCCGATCGTGTCATACAACTCCTTGCGGGTTTGCATTTCAGGGATCATCACCGTGGTGGCCCCGTCGCGGGCGAGGGCCGCATAAAGCCGTTCCTGCGCCTTGTTGGCGACGCGCAGGGACGAGACCGGCCAGATCACCATGTCATAGCCAAGATCCTGGAACTCCTGTGCGGTCAATGCAGGCGTCCGGCCGAACTCGGTCATATTGGCCAGAAGCTTCACACCGGGCAGTGCCGCGCGGACCTCCTTGAACATCTCGACCGAAGTCAAGGCCTCGGGAAAGATCGCATTGGCCCCGGCCTCGACATAGAGTTTCGCGCGGGCGATCGCGCCCTCGATCCCCTCCGAGGCTGCCGCATCGGTGCGGGCGATGACCACGAGATCGCGCGCCGCTTTCGCCGCCGCCGCCACCTTGGCCGCCATATCCGCCGCCGGGGCGAGCTTCTTGTCGTTCAGGTGCCCGCATTTCTTCGGCAGAAGCTGGTCTTCCAGATGCACCGCCCCGGCACCGGCCTCCTCGAAGGCGCGCACCATATGCATGACGTTCAGCGCCTCGCCATAGCCGGTGTCGCCATCAACCAGAAGCGGCAGACCGGACGCCCGCGCGATCTGTCGAATGAAGAAACACGCCTCGTCGATGGTGATGATCCCCAGATCGGGCAACCCCATCGACGCGGTCATCGCCGCGCCCGAAAGGTAGAGCGCATCGAAGCCGGCGGCTTTCGCCTGCAAGGCCGCCTGGCCGTTATGGGCGCCGGGAAGCCGTAGGATTCCCGGTTGGTTCAACACCTTGCGGAACCGTCGCCCGGCGCTTTCCATCGGCAGGTCATCGGCAATCAGATAGGTCATGATATCACTCCGCAGCGGCAGACAGGGACAGGCCGCGCTTGTCGAGCGGCACGAAGACACGGTTGTCCGGCCCGGTGTAATTGGCCGAGGGCCGGATAATCTTGTTGTCCTCGCGCTGCTCGATCACATGGGCGCCCCATCCGGCGGTGCGCGAGATCACGAAGATCGGCGTGAACATCGCCGTCGGCACCCCGAGCAGGTGGTAGGAGACCGCTGAATACCAGTCGAGGTTCGGAAACATCTTCTTGGCATCCATCATCACCGCTTCGATCCGTTCGGCGATGGCGAACATCTTCGTCGAGCGCGCTTGATCCGACAACGCTCGGGCGACGCGCTTGATCACCACATTTCGGGGGTCCGAGACGGTATAGACCGGGTGTCCGAAGCCGATCACGACTTCCTTCCGCTCCATCCTTGTCCGGATGTCCGCTTCGGCCTCATCGGGCGTGGTGTAGCGCTTCTGGATCTCGAAGGCGACCTCATTCGCCCCGCCGTGCTTCGGTCCGCGCAACGCGCCAATGGCCCCCGTCACCGCCGAATAGACATCCGATCCCGTTCCCGCGATGGAGCGTGCGGTGAAGGTTGAGGCGTTGAACTCATGCTCGGCATACAGGTTCAGCGTGGTCTGCATCGCCCGTACTTGATCCTCGGACGGCGCCCGCCCGTGCAGCAGGTGCAGAAAATGCCCGGCGATGGACTCGTCCTCGGTTTCCACCTCGATGCGGCGACCGTTCTGGGCGTAGTGATACCAGTAGAGCAGCATCGAGCCCTGCGCGGCGATCAACCGGTCGATGATGTCGCGCGCGCCGGGCGTGTTGTGATCCGCCGCCTCGGGCAGCGCGCAGCCCACCGCCGAGACGCCCGAGCGCAGCACATCCATCGGATGGGCGGCGGCCGGAATCGCTTCCAGCGTCTCACGTACCGCCTTGGGCAGGCCGCGCAGGCCCCGGAGTTTGGCGCGATAGGCCGTCAGCTCGGCCGCAGTGGGCAGGTGCCCGTGGATCAGCAGATGCGCCACTTCCTCGTAGTCGCAGGCCTCGGCCAGATCGAGGATGTCATAGCCGCGATAATGCAGGTCATTACCGCTCTGGCCCACGGAACAAAGTGCGGTATTGCCCGCCGTGACCCCCGAAAGCGCCACGGATTTCTTCGGTTTTCTGACGTCACCGCTCATTTCGTCCCCCAGTCAAAGATGCCATGCGGACGCGGCGCACCGAGCATGTCGGCGTCGACCGCGAAGTTGAGTTTCCCCAGATCGCCTGCCTTGAGATCGGTCAGCCCCTCGCCCACATCGAGGAAGCGCTGCTGCTCGGATGCGCTCAGCACACCTTCCGAAAGGGTCAGGAACTTTCTGACGTAATTTGCGCGCACGAAGGGGCGCGCCCCATCAGGATGGGCATCAGCAAGCGCCAGTTCGTCGATGATCGTCGCCCCATCCTCGAGCGTGACCGTGACCCGCCCGCCGAAGGCCTTTTCCTTCGGATTACGGGCGTGATAGCGGCGCGTCCATTCGGGATCCTCGGCGGTCGAGATCTTGTGCCAGAGCGCCACGGTCGAGGATCGCTTGGCGCGCTCGGGCGCATAGCTCTTCTCGTGATGCCAGCCGCCATCCTCCAGCGCGACCGCAAAGATATACATGATCGAATGGTCCAGCGTCTCGCGGCTGGCGCCCGGGTCCATTTTCTGCGGGTCGTTCGCGCCGGTGCCGATCACGTAATGGGTGTGGTGCGAGGTTTCGATCAGGATAGATTTCACCTTCGACAGATCGCCGATCTTGGACCCCATCCGGCGCGCAAGGTCGATCAGCGCCTGACTCTGGTACTCGGCGGAATGTTCCTTGGTATAGGTGTCGAGGATCGCGCGCTTGGCCTCGCCCTTTTCGGGCAGTGGCACCTGATAGACAGCTTCGGGCCCCGACAGCAGCCAGGCGATAAAGCCGTCCTCGCCTTCCCAGGCGGGGCTGGGGGCACCTTCACCGCGCATCACCCGGTCAACCGCCTCGATTGCCATCTTGCCGGCGAAGGCAGGGGCATAGGCCTTCCACGAGGAAATCTCGCCCTTGCGGGATTGACGAGTGGTGGTCGTCACATGCAGCGCCTGTTGCACCGCCTGATAGATCATCTCGGTGGGCAGGTTCAGCGCCGTGCCAATACCAGCAGCGGCAGAAGGGCCGAGATGGGCGATATGGTCGATCTTGTGCTCGTGCAGGCAGATGCCCTTCACCAGATCCACCTGAATTTCATAGCCGGTGGCCAGACCCCGGATCAGGTCAGCACCGGACCGGCCGCAATGCTGCGCCACGGCGAGGATTGGCGGGATGTTATCGCCAGGATGCGAATAGTCCCCCGCCAGGAAGGTGTCGTGGAAATCCAGCTCCCGCACCGCCGTGCCGTTGGCCCAGGCCGCCCATTCCGGACTGACCCGGGTCTCTGCCGGCATGCCGAAGACGGTCGCGCCCGGGGCATAGGGGTGGCACAGCGCCTGCGCCCGGGCCGAGGCGACGGGGCGGCGCGCCAGCGAGGCGGCTGCGACCGCCGCATTGTCGATCACCCGGTTGATGATCATCTCGGTGACATCGGCCTCGACCGCAACCGGATCGGCCGCCACTTCGGCGATCTTCCAGGCCAGTTGGTCTTCACGGGCCAGATGTTCGGCGGATTTATACGTCCGCACCTCATGCGTCTTCATGCAGTCTCTTCCTCTTTCTGAACCGTGCTTGCGATGGCGCGGGGGCGCCCGGCCGCGTCAACGGCCACCATCTCGAACCGACCTGACAGAACGTCGCGACGGGTGCTGCCATCGAGATCCCATGCCTCGGCCGTGACCTCGACGCTCATGGAACTGCACCCGACGCGGATGACCGCAGCGCGCAACTCCAGCAGCTCCCCCACCCGTACCGGCGTGGTGAAATCCACCCGGTCGGAGCGGGCCATCACCACCGCACAGCCAGCCCGCCGCGTCGCGGCTACAAAGGCGGCCTTGGCCATCAACGACAGGGCGTTGCCACCGAACAGCGTGCCGTAGTGATTTGCCTGTTCGGGAAAGATCATCTCGACCAGCACGGCATCGGGCATGGCCGGATCATCTGGAGTCTGGGGCATCTGAAGCTCCGCCTTGATCCTTCGCAAGATTAACAAGACCAGCTTCCCACAGCTTGATATCTCCATTAAACTACTGAAAAAGCGTTATTTTGCGAAGATTTGCAGCAACATCTGCGAATGTTGCGAAGGGGGCAATTTGAAGAAAGCGTTCATGGGGGTGCGACTGCGGCGCCTGCGCGAGGAACGGGGATTGACACAAGCAGCGCTGGCGCGGGCGCTGGAGCTGTCACCCAGCTATCTGAATCAGATGGAGAAGAACCAACGTCCGCTGACCGTGCCCGTTCTGTTACGGCTCAACGCCGTCTTCGGCCTGGATGTGCAATTGTTCTCGCAAGGAGAAGAGGCGCGGCTGATCCCGGATCTGCGGGCCGCGTTGGCAGATCAGGGCGCCGGCGCCTCGCTAGCGGAGGTGCGCGAGATCGCAGCCAACATGCCCGCCGTCGCACGAACCATCATTGCCATGCAGGCGCGACTGCGCGAGACCGCCGAGCGCATCGATGCTATGAGCGATCACCTGAGCGGAGAGCCAGGCACTTCACGCGCCCCTTTCGAGGCGGTGCGCGATTATTTCTACGACCACCGAAACTATATTCCCCTGCTCGACGAGGCCGCGGAAGCGATTGGCCGGGGCCTGCGACCGGGACGCATGGCCGAGGGATTGACCGACCGGCTGGCTGGGCGCCATGGCATCCGCGTCGCCCTCGAAGAACGAGCCCAAACCTTGCGGCGCTTCGATCGCGCGGCTGGTATCCTGCACCTGTCCACCCGCCTCGCTCCGGGACAACAGGCGTTTCAGATGGCGACGCAACTGGCCTTGCTGGAACAGGGGGCGGAAATCGAACGCCTGGTGGAGGGGGCCTGCATGGACAGCGCCGAGGCCCGCGATCTGCTGCGGATCGGTCTCGCCAACTATTTCGCGGGCGCGTTGATCCTCCCCTATGGCGCCTTCCTGGAAGCGGCAGAGACGGAAAGCTATGACATCGAATTGCTTGCCCGACGGTTCGGCGTCGGGTTCGAGACCACCTGCCACCGGCTATCGACCTTGCAACGCCCGACCGCGCGCGGCGTGCCGTTCTTTTTCATCCGGGTGGATCGGGCAGGAAATATCTCGAAGCGGCAATCAGCCACGGATTTCCATTTTTCACGGATCGGAGGGTCCTGCCCGCTCTGGAATGTCTATGAAGCCTTCTCCCGCCCCGGCGAGGTGCTGACGCAGGTCGCGCAGATGCCCGACGGACGCAGCTACCTGTGGGTCGCCCGCACCGTGAGCCACGGTGCGGGCGGATATGGTGCCCCGGTCAAGCGGTTTGCGGTGGCGCTGGGCTGCGACCTTGCCCATGCCGACCGCCTCGTCTACGCACGTGGCCTCGATCTGCGTACTCCCGACCTTGCCACACCGATCGGCGCGGGCTGCAAGGTCTGCGACCGGCCGGCCTGCCCGCAGCGCGCCTTCCCCATGGGAGGGCGCGAACTGGCGCCGGACCCCAACCGCTCGCTTTTCGCCCCCTATTCCTCGGGAAAACCCCAGAAGACAACCTGAGCGGATGCAGCCGGTGGCCGAGAAAACCGCCGGTTCAACTGGCCTCCGCGGTCAAGGCACGGGGCTCACGCACCGTCGGCACGATCTGGTCGCCCCAGGTCCCACCGCCACTGTGGTGACGAGAGACGCGGATCAGCTCGACCGACACCCCTTCGTCCACGGCCCGCTGGACGGCTTCGTTCAACCGATGCACCGCATCGGCAACGCGGTGAATGGCGCGGGTCTGGCCGTCGGTTTCGGGCTGCTCGACCCGTCGAAAATCCGTGGAGGTATTCATGACCGTTTCTCCCTGTTTCCGGTATCCGGGCCGCCCATGATTGGTGCAGGCGGCCCGGGACATGCCTACTCGGCAGCAAACTGGTTCATGGTGTTCGCCGCACCACCAGCCTTGAGCGCACGCTCGCCGCCGACCATCTCCTTGAAGGCATCGCCCAGATCGGATCCGACCTCGTGCTGATGCTTGACCGCAGAGATGCCGCGGCGGATTTCCTCGCGCTGGACGGTGGCAACATAGGCCAGCATCTTGTCCTCGCCGAAATAACCACGACTGAGCTCGTCCACCGATTTCGCGGTGAGGTGGAAGGTGGGCAAGGTGATCAGGTTGTGGAACACGCCGGCCCGGGCGGAAATATCCGTCTGAAAGGCACGCAACCGGGCATCGGCCTCATGTCCGAGATCGGAGTCGTCGAAATCGGCTTTCATCAATGCGTTGCCATCGGGATAATCGCCCTCGGCGATCCTGCCCTCGGCGATCCACTGGGCACGGACCTGCTTGCGCAGGTTCAGTGTCCAGTTAAAGCTGGGCGAGTTGTTATAGGTGAGCTTGGCGCCCGGTGCCTTTTCCCGGATTTCCGCCACCATGGAGGCGATCTCGTCGACATTGGGCGTGTCGGTCTCGATCCACAGGAGGTCAGCGCCGCCTTCGTTCAGGGAGGCGATGCAATCCTCGATCACGCGCGCCCGGCCGGTATTCGGCTTGAAGGGGAAAAGCCCGTTGGGCAGGCGGCGCGGCTTGACGAACGCCCCGTTCTGATAGAGCGCCAGTTCACCCTCCTGGATCGGGTTGGCCCCGGTGATCGGTTCGGTGTCGAGCCATTTGATGTATTCAGCGGCCAGGTCGCCCGGCCGGACCGAGACCGGCACTTTCTGCGTCAATCCCGCCCCCAGGGAGTCGGTACGGGCGACGATCACGCCGTCATCCACGCCCAGTTCCTCGAAGGCCAGACGGCAGGCGCGCAGCTTTTCGATGAAATCCTCGCGCGGGACCGTGACCTTGCCATCCTGGTGGCCGCATTGCTTGGCGTCGGACACCTGGTTCTCGATCTGCAACGCGCAGGCGCCCGCCTTGATCAGCTCCTTCGCCAGCAGATAGGTGGCGTGTTCGTTGCCGAAGCCCGCGTCGATATCGGCGATGATCGGCACGACATGGGTTTCGAAGCTGTCGATCTTCGCGATCGCTGTGGCGCGCTCGGCCTCGGTGTTCGCAGCCTTCAGCTCCTTGAACAGATCGTTGAGCGCGACTTCGTCGGCCTGGCGCAGCGAGGTGTAGATCTCCTCGATCAGGTCGGCGACGGCTGTTTTCTCGTGCATGGACTGGTCCGGCAGATGCCCCCAGCGATTGCGCAGGCCGGCAACCATCCAGCCGGAGAGGTAGACATAGGTGCCCTTGGTCGTGCCCCGCAGCCGCTTGACGGCCTTGATCATCTGCTGTGCGTGGAAACCCGACCAGCAGCCCAGCGACTGGGTGAAATTCGCCGGATCAGCGTCATAGGCCGCCATGTCAGCGCGCATCACGCCGGCCATCTCGCGGGCAATGTCGAGATGGGTCGCCCAGGTATTCTGGAGCTTCAGCTGCACGATGTCGTTCACCGACACCCCTCCAGGCGTCCGTCCGGACGGATAGCGGGACAGGACCTCCTCATGCAGGGCGGCATAGGACGGCTGTTGCGACATGTCGTATCTCCTTGTCGGGCAATTGGATGTCTGGCAAAGGGCGAAAGCGCCCAAAATCTGCGGATCGCCAAAGGGGGAAGCGGTGCGAAGCGGATCCATCAGTCACACCCGTTCCGTATCCCACACGCGTCGGCCCGGGTGTTTCGCGGCCCCAACCGGGACGGTGGAAGGAATGGGGCAAGTGTCATCGCATCGACCTTTCTTTGACGTCGGCAGGCAGATGTGATGTTAGTAACATGACCGAGAAAATGAACTATCATATTGTTATATATGGGTTTTATTGTAATCCTTGTAACACCTGAACCGGTGGTCTTGTTAGGATTGTCATGACAAAGCGCGGAGAGAAGCTGATCATCGGCGCCCGGCTCAAGCGGCTGCGGCGCACATTGGGACTAACCCAGGCGCAGATGGCACAAGACCTGGATGTCTCTGCTTCGTACATCACCTTGATCGAGGCCAATCAGCGCCCGGTTTCCGCCAATCTGCTGGTCAAGCTCAGTCAGGTCTATGATTTCTCGGCCGGAGAGATCGCCGGCGGTGGCGATCTGCAATTGCAAGCCGATCTGGAGGCGACTCTGAAGGATCCACTCTTTGCCGAAAGCGTACCGCGCGCGGAAATCGAAGAGGTGGTGAATGCTTCCCCGGCGCTGGCGCGTGGACTTTTACGACTGCATGAGAAATACCGCACCATGGCGATGGCCGCGATTTCCGAGGAGAATCCGTTTTCCGACCGCGACAAGGTGGAACTGCTGGAACAGACCGTGCGTCCGGTCGACGAGGTGCGAGCGCATTTTCACGCTCGCCGCAATCACATCGACGCGCTCGACCGCGCAGCGGAGGCCCTGGCCGACGATCTGACGATCTGGCGGACCGAGCCGCAGATCGTGCTGAACGACCGCCTGCGCGAGGCGCATGGCTATCGCGTCCGCATCCTGCCGCAAGAGGTGATGCCCGGCCTGCTGCGGCTGCTGGACCCGCACCGCAAGCACCTGAACCTGTCGGAGCGGCTCGATCAGCCCGGACGGCGGTTCCAGATCGCGGTGCAGCTGGCGCGGCTGGAATATGACGATCTGATTGCGGCCGAGGCTGCGGGCGCAGGCGTCTCCGACGCTGCCCTGCCGCTGGCGCGGGCCAGCTTTGCCAATTATTTTGCCGCCGCCCTCCTGATGCCTTATCGACGCTTCCTGAAGGCGGCGGAGGGCGCGCGCTACGATGTGGAACTGCTGTGCCAGCGCTTCGGCACCAGTTTCGAACAGGTGGCGCATCGCCTTACCACCCTGCAACGCCCCGAGGCGCGTGGCGTGCCCTTCTTTTTCGTGCGCATGGACCGCGCCGGCAACGTGTCGAAACGCTTCAGCGCTGGGCGCTTCCACTTCTCGAAGTTCGGCGGATCCTGCCCCTTGTGGAACATTCATAGCTGTTTCGAGACGCCCGACAGGGTGCAGACCCAGGTGATCGCCATGCCCGACGGCACCACCTATTTCTCCATCGCGCGCACGGTGACGCGGCAGGTCGGCACCTATGCCAGCCCGGCAGCGCGCTTTGCCATCGGGCTGGGCTGCGACATCGCCTATGCGCCGCGGCTGATCTATGCGCAGGATCTGGACCTCGGCGCGGTGCAGCCGGTGCCGATCGGGGTGAATTGTTATCTCTGCGAACGACCCGATTGCCCGTCCCGCGCCTATCCGCCGATCAACCGGCCCTTCAGCTTTTCCGAACGCGCCCGAGGGGTGTCGAGCTTTGGTTTCGCATCGGACAGCACATGACCCCACCGGCTGAAGAGCAATGGTCTGTTTCAGGTCAATCAGCGTCGCGAACAATGGATCGAATCCCGTACGCAGAGCTAGGCTGAAAGCACATGTCAGGTGCGAGCGCTGGTGATTTTCCAGTTTTTGACAGATGGCAAGCCGGCGAAAGGCGCGCACCGCCCCGCGCAACCGTAAGGAACGAAGAACCTCGACAAGGGCCACTGGGGAGGCGTTTCCCCGGCAAGGCGTCACGACTACAACAATGTCCGCCCGCACAGCGCAATCGGCAACACGCCCCCGAAATCGCTCATGAAAGGCTCATCAGCGCCTTCCGCCGCCTGCGCCAGCCCCCCCGGAAGTTCCGGTGCGAGGCGATCCTGCCCGACATCGCGCCCTCGCTGACCAATTCATCGCTGTTCGCTCCGGAAAAAGCCGTGCGCTCCTCGGTCGTCCTCGGCCTCGTCGGCGCAGGCGGCATCGGTCAGGAGTTGAAGGTCGCATTCGACCTCTTTCAGTACCGCAACGCCTCGCCGATCATTCTCGTGATCTTCGTCATCGTCCTTGCGATGGAACTGATCACCGACAACCTCCGCGCCCGTATCCAGTAGCAGCACCGGGCACCTTCGCTGGACGCTCTATCCAGCTCCCAGCGGGTCTTAGCTCTACGCTTCCAAGAAACATCAGCCCTCCGAAGGCGTGATCCGCTTGCTCTACTCGAAATGCCAATCGCGGGTCTTTGAGGGATAGTAACCCCCATGGATTCGCACTGCGTTTTCGGAGACTCCGCCAAGAACTATCTTGAGGCGGCACCGAGAGCGTTCCCGCTAAATTCGGCATTGGCTCGCCTACCGGCTTTTTTTATAAATTTCTGCTTCGCCGTCAACATTACATTCGACTTCAAGTATTATCTAACTTTTAATACTACCTATCGAGCTCTTCAATTTAAGTCCAGATATTTGCCCCCTTTCCCCCAATAATTCCCTCAAAACGATCGAAGACTCCGTTCTTTTAAAGCTTTCGCAAAACTTCCATCTTCGGTGAGGAGACACCAGAAATAATATTTTTTAACGCCATCCCTATACTTCACCCCAAGCTCTATCATCCCCTGCTCTCGGTCTCGAAAAAATAAAAACCGCTCTTTATGCTTTGCTTGAAACCTATTCGCCAATTTTGCGCGTTGCCGTTCCAGCTTGAATTTCTTCCACGCTCCGTCGGCGCCCCAATCGAGTCGCAGTATTACACTTGGGCTTAGTGGAAACGGCACGACGGCGTTGCGATTGCTCAGCCCGAACCCATAGTCTTGAAGGTCGGCCGGCCCACCCCCCTTGACCCAAAACACTGGATTGTCGCTTGTGACTAATTGCTGGCTGTCACAGATTTCAAAACTCCAGGTCATTCGACTCATGAGCCTAGCCAAGGTCTCTGCCTCCTGAAACGCAAGGAGCCCGACTCGACGATCGATATTCATCTTATACATGTCGTTGTTGTGGATTATTTCACGAACGGCAAGATCCTCGATTGAAACCTCGCCAGCCTTTTCCCTCTGCCTATAATCTCGTTCCACTTCTTGTCTGCCGGCCCATAAAGCCATCTCGCCCATGAATTGAGCAAACTGCCTGATCTGAGCCGGGCTCCGGGTGAACATCGTGGCCAAGAATACCGCAAAGTCGAATTTCGCGCCCTCACCCAACCGCTTAAAATCCAAAAGTTCTGAATAGATTTCGGCGGCTCGCGACTCGATTTTCGCAAGCGACTCCTCGATCAAATCAATCCGAGAACCACCCTCACCAAGCGGCGTATAGATATTCGTCTCAAAGGCCGTCTTTTCAGGCGTTGTCTTTCGAGCCACCCCGGCAACACAGTCGTGGGTCCAAAGCTCGCCATCCGGCTGCGCGAAATAGCGCAAGTAGAACCGCGGCACCACATGTTGTCGTTTAGTCCGCCCGCTCATCTCCCGCCTCCACTTTCCCCCCCTATCGACTCAACAACCTGATCATACACCCCACACGCGAAACCTTCTCATACGCATTCGTTCCCTGTGTTCAAGCGACCTGCGGGTGCAACCAAACGACCGCAGGCGCATCGTCGGCGCGCCTCGCCAGGCCGACCCAAGGGGCAAAGTGGCTTGTTTGGACGCGGGGGTTCTTCCTCCACCAGCGCCCAGACCGACGACATCGCCCGCTCGTCCCCTCGGACCAGCCGCAGACAAAGCGTTCATCGATCTCTGATGATAGATGACTAGGTGTTCGGCGCAGGCATCATCAAGGTATTGCTTGTACGCTGCCGGTGAGCGGATCGCGTATGACAAAGAACGCCTCAGAAGCCATCAAAATCCCGGTGGCGGGTTATGTTGGTCGGGTCGAGGCGCCTGAACGCAAAAACCTCCGCGGCGAGGCCTGCGGAGGTTTTTTGTGATTTTGGTTGCGGGGGCAGGATTTGAACCTGCGACCTTCAGGTTATGAGCCTGACGAGCTACCGGGCTGCTCCACCCCGCGCCGAGTTGTGACGCGTGCGAACTCTTGGCGCGCTTGGCGCGCTTTGAGGATCGTGCGGTTGTTGTAGAGATTTTTTGTTTGCGCTTTGCAGGCCTGGCGGCGACCTACTCTCCCACGTCTTGAGACGCAGTACCATTGGCGCTGGGGCGTTTCACGGCCGAGTTCGGGATGGGATCGGGTGTTGAGGTCCCCGCAATGGCCACCAGGCC
>NZ_JAIVMG010000006.1 GCF_020177335.1 Stappia indica
TATGGCTTCGGCAAATGCACGGATGCGGCCTGGATCGCCGAGGCAGCCAAGGTGTGCAAGCGTGCCCGGCTGACGACGCTGCTGATCCCCGGCATCGGCACCATCGAGGACCTGCGCCGTGCCCGGGACGTGGGCGTCACCTCCGTGCGCGTCGCCACCCATTCCACCGAAGCGGATGTGTCGGCGCAGCATATCGCCGCCGCCGTCGAGATGGGGATGGATGTCAGCGGCTTTCTGATGATGTCGCATATGACGCCGCCGGAGGTGCTGGCCGGCGAGGCGGCCAAGATGGAAAGCTATGGCGCGGCCTGTGTCTATGTGACCGACTCGGGCGGCGGCATGGTGATGCGCGATGTGGCGGCCCGGTTCGAGGCCTATGACAAGGTGCTGAAGCCGGAAACGGTACGCGGCGCGCATATGCACGAGAACCTGTCGCTGGCGGTGGCCAACTCGGTGGTGGCGGTGGAGCATGGCGCGACCCGGGTCGATGCCTCTCTGGCCGGCATGGGGGCGGGTGCCGGCAACACGCCGCTCGAAGCCTTCGTCGCGGTGGCCAACCTGATGGGCTGGCAGCATGGCTGCGATCTGTTCAAGCTGCAGGACGCGGCCGAAGAGCTGGTGCGCCCGCTGCAGGACCGGCCGGTGCGGGTCGACCGGGAGACCATGACGCTCGGCTATGCCGGGGTCTATTCCAGCTTCCTGCGCCATGCGGAACAGGCGTCGGACCGCTTCGGCATCGACACCCGTGACATTCTGGTGGAACTGGGCAAGCGCCGCATGGTCGGTGGCCAGGAAGACATGATCACCGATGTCGCCCTCGATCTGGCGAAGGCAAGGTGAGGGGATAGGGAGGCTAGCTTTCCGGGCGGTCCCCGTCCGCCGGAGGGGGCGCGGGCGCGGGCGGGGCCAGCATCGCCAGCGCGGTCTCCAGAAACTCCTCCTGCGACACCCGGTCGAGGGTCCGGTGCAAGGTGGCGTCGCCGATCATCAGGCAATAGGTGACGTAGCCGCGCCGGCGGGCCTCCTCCGGTCCATAGCCGAGGTCGCGGAACAGCCGTTCGAAATAGTCCTGGCGGATCTCATCGACCTCTTCCACGACCTCGCGCGGCATGTCCACCCGGCGGGCCCAGTCGCGAATGCTCGATTCGATCTGGGCAAAGGCCGGCGATTTCGGCTGGCGGGGCAGGGCCATCAGGTTGCGCAGCCGCTCCAGCGCCTTCTCGCCCGAGCGGGTGATGGAGCGGATGACATTGAGCGTCATCCGCCGGCGCCAGTTGGACAGGAGCGCGACCAGCAACTCGTTCCGCGTGGCGAAGTGCCAGTAGAAGCTGCCTTTCGTCACGCCGAGCATCTTGCACAGGGTGTCGATCTTGATGCCGCGCACGTTCTCGCGAACGAGGATTGTCGTGGCGGCGTCGATCCAGTCCTGCTCGTTGAGCGGCGCGTCCTTATGGCGGCGGGTGGGGCTGCGTTTGCGGCGCTGCGGCGTCGCCGGCGCTTCGGTCTCGTCGGCTTCGCCGGTCAAGAGGGCAATCCTTTGCAGGAGGCAAGAGCTTGAATCAGGATGCAGTTTATCAGAAGAGGGCAGTGGGATGGAACATGTGATCATCGCCGGCGCGGGACAGGCCGGCGCCGGGGCGGCGCTCAAGCTGCGCGAGCTGGGCTTCGCCGGGCGCATCACGCTTCTGGGGGCGGAAACCGTGCCGCCCTACGAGCGGCCGGAACTGTCGAAGGGCTATGCGCAAGGGACTGTGCCGTTCGAGAAGCTGGTGGTTCTGACGCCGGTGGCCGCGCGCGCCGCCGATATCGACCTGCGACTTGGCACATGCGTCGACGGTCTTGACCGGGATGCGCAGACCTTGCGCGCTGGAGACGAAACACTGTCCTATACGCATCTGGTGCTGGCCACGGGCGGACGGGCGCGCCGGCTGACACCTCCGGAGGGGTGGCGTGCTCCACTTCTCTCCATCCGCGATGTGAGCGATGCGGATGCACTTGCCACGGAATTGACCCGGGCCAGCGCGGGCCGGCGCCGCGCGGTGATCCTTGGCGGCGGCTGGCTCGGTCTTGAAGCCGCAGCGACCTGCCGGGCGGCCGGGTTCGAGGTGCATGTCGCGGAAACCGCCGAGCGGCTGTGTGCGCGGGTCGCCCCGCGCTGGCTGTCCGGTCGCCTTGCCGCGATGCATGGGGACGCGGGGGTCGGGCTTCGGCTTGGTACGCGGCCGTTCCTGGAAGGCGCGCGCGGTGTGCGCCTCGGTACGGATCTGGTTGAGGCGGATCTGGTGATCGCCGCCATCGGCATGCAGGCGAATGATGAAGTGGCCAGGACCGCCGGTCTGGACTGCGACGACGGCGTTCTGGTCGATGCACAGGGGCGCACCGCTGATCCTTCAGTTTTCGCCATTGGCGACTGCGCACGTTATCGTCATCGCGGCAACATGCGGCGCGAATCCTGGCAAAACGCCAATCAGTCGGCAGCGGCGGTTGCCCATCTGATCCTCGGACAGGAACCGCCGGTGGATGAGCCTGACTGGTTCTGGTCGACCCAGTTCGGCCACACCATCCAGATGCTGGGGGCTTGCGACGATGCCTTCGCGCAGGTGGAGCGGGAGGAGCCATCGGGGGGTGGCGTGACCCGCTTCTTTCTCGATCAGGGATGCTTGCGCGGGGTCATCGCCATCGACGCCAAGCGGACTCTGGGCATGGCCCGGCGGTTCGTCGCCTCCGGTGCGGCGATGGAGGCCGCTGACCTTGCCAATCCTGGAACGGCGCTGAAGGACTGCATCACGCGCCCTGCCGCCTGAGCGGGGCGTACCCTATACCTTTTCCGCCGGGGTGTAGATGCAATCGGCGAGGGTGCTTTCGTCGAGCGTGGCGAGAAAGGCCGCTTCGGCCCGGGCGAGCCGCGCCTTCAGCCGGCAGCGCGGGGTCAGGGTGCAGAGGTTTCCCGACGGGGCGAAACACTCCACCAGCACCTGATCGGCTTCCAGCAGACGCACGACTTCGCCAAGGCGGATCTGGTCGGCGGGCCGGGCCAGTATCGCCCCGCCGCCGCCGCCGCGCCGCGTGGCGATCAGCCCCGCGCCGGCCAAGACCGAGATCACCTTGGCCAGATGATGCCGGGACACGGCGAACTCCTCCGCCAGTTCGGCGGTGGAAAAGGCACGGGTTGGCTCGCCAGCCAGACGCATCAAGGCCCGGAGCCCGAAATCGGTGAAAGTGGTGAGACGCATCGCCACGGCCCTGAATTGGTATTTGCAATGCGCATTACATCGGTTTACAGCAAAAGGCAAATGCCGGGTGCCGGCAGGGTGTGCGACATGGTCGCCGTGCGCGGCACCGGAATGTCGCTTTGGCAAGAGGTGGAACCATGGCCTCGACTGCGGAACAGATGCGTGCCTGGACCGGTCCGGCGCTGCTGACTTATGGCTTTCGTCCGTTTTTTCTGTTTGCCGGGCTGTGGGCGGGCCTGGCGATGGCGCTCTGGGTGCCGATGCTCGCCGGGCATCTTGAGCTGCCGACCGCCTTCGATCCGGTCTCCTGGCACGCCCATGAGCTGCTGTTCGGCTATCTCGGTGCCGTCGTCGCCGGGTTTCTGCTGACGGCGGTGCCCAACTGGACCGGGCGGCTGCCGATCGTCGGCTGGCCGCTGGCCGGGCTCGCGGGGCTGTGGCTGGCCGGCCGTCTCGCGGTGTTCTTCTCCGCCGCCCTGTCGCCGCTTATCGTGGCGCTCATTGATCTCGCCTGTCTGATCGTGCTGGCGGGCGTGATTGCGCGGGAGATCGTCGCCGGGCAAAACTGGCGCAACCTGATTGTTCTGGCGATGCTCTTGGTGCTGACCATCGGCAATGCCGTGTTCCACTGGGAGGCGGCAAGCGGCGCCTATGCGGCGCAGGGGCTTGGTCTGCGCATTGGCCTGGCGGCGGGCATCATGATGATCACCGTGATCGGCGGGCGGATCGTCCCGTCCTTTACCCGCAACTGGCTGGTGCGGGAGGGCGATCCGGCGCGGCCCTCGGCCGTCGGACCGTTCGACAAGGCGGCGATCCTGTTGACCCTGTTCGTGCTCTGCGCCTGGGTGGTTATGCCGGAGCGGGCGGTGACCGGCGGCGGGCTGATCCTGGCCGGCGTGGTGCAGGCCGTGCGGCTCGGACGCTGGGCCGGATGGCGGACCGGTACCGAACCGCTGGTGTGGATCCTGCACGTCGGTTACGGCTTCGTGCCGCTCGGCAGTCTGGCCATCGGCGTCTCGATCCTCATTCCCGATTTGCTGCAATTGGCCGCCGCGCAGCATCTGTGGATGGCCGGTGCCATCGGCGTGATGACCGTCGCGGTGATGACGCGGGCGACCCTTGGACACACCGGCCGCGCCCTGACCGCAGGCAAGGGGACCGGGGCGGTCTATCTGGCGCTGATCCTGTCGGTGCTCGCCCGGATGCTGGCCGGGTTTCTGCCCGATATGGCCGCCGGGCTTTATTCTCTTGCCGGCGGCTTGTGGCTTCTGGCCTTCCTCGGCTTCGCCATCCTGTACGGGCCGCTTCTTCTGCTGCCCAAGCCGGTGCGCTGAGCCATGGGGTGGAGCGAATATGCACTCGCCTTCGCGGCGTTCTTCCTGACCCATTCGGTGCCGCTGCGCCCGCCCGTCAAGCGGCGTCTCGTCGGGGTTCTGGGCGCGCGCGGTTTCACGCTGGCCTATTCGGCGCTGTCGCTCTTCGTGCTGGGCTGGTTGATCGAGGCGTCAAGCCGGGCCCCTTATGTGGGGCTCTGGGACTGGGCGCCCTGGCAAAACCATGTGCCGCTGACCGTGATGGGCGTGGTCTGTCTGCTGCTGGCGCTGTCGCTCGGCCGGCCCAATCCGTTCTCCTTTGGCGGGGCGGGCAACGACAGGTTCGATCCGGCACACCCCGGGTTGGTGCGCTGGACCCGCCATCCCCTGCTGTTGGCGCTGGCGCTCTGGGCGGGCGCGCATCTGGTGCCGAATGGCGATCTGGCGCATGTGCTGTTGTTCGGCACCTTCGCCGGCTTCGCGCTGCTGGGCATGTGGATCGTCGACCGGCGCCGACGCCGGGAGATGGGGCCGCGCTGGGATGA
This sequence comes from Stappia indica, assembly GCF_020177335.1. Taxonomy (GTDB): domain Bacteria; phylum Pseudomonadota; class Alphaproteobacteria; order Rhizobiales; family Stappiaceae; genus Stappia; species Stappia indica_B. Next base: position 5,092 of record NZ_JAIVMG010000006.1, read on the forward strand.
GCTGCTGGCAAAGGTTCGTGCCGGCCCCGTGGTGCCGGTGCCGCAGTCGGCCGCCGGGCTGGCCTTGCGCTGCGGGCTGGCGCTCGGCGTCTATCTGCTGCTGCTGGCGGCCCATCCCTATCTGTTCGGCGTTTCGCCATTGCCGGTGTAGGAGCGCGCAGTCTGGGCATTTCTGCCGCCGCGCGAATGTGATACCCCGGGAGGGGAAGAGGTGACGAGATGACGATAGCCTATATCATGGCGCCCGGACGGGGAGACACCGATCAGGTGCTCGCGCGCTTTGCCGCCGCGCTTGTCGCGCGCGGCCTGAACTGCCACGGGGTGGTGCAGATCAACACCGACCGGGGCGAGGAGCATCCCTGCGATATGGACGTGCAGGTGCTGCCCGATGGGGCGGTGTTTCGCATATCCCAGTCGCTGGGGCCGGAAGCGCGGGGCTGTCGGCTCGATCCGGATGCGCTGGAATGCGCCGTTGCCGAGGTCGCGTCGGGCTTCGACACGTCCGCCGATATCCTGGTTCTCAACAAGTTCGGCAAGCATGAGGCGGATGGGCGCGGCTTTCGCGATCTGATCGGCGAAGCGGTGTCCCACGACATTCCCGTCGCCGTTGCCGTCAACAGCATGAACGAGGCGGCCTTTCTGGAGTTCGCCAGTGGGCTTGCGGTCAAGGTTGCTCCGACCGTGGAGGCATTGACCGCTTGGTTCCAGACCCTTGGCGACGGGGCGGCGCAAGATGCGCCAGCGGGGGATACGCTCGCCCTTTGAGCGAGCTGTCTATCCTGAGGTTTTTTGGGGGGGGCTTTCAGAGCCCGATCCGGGCGTCGCCGACGCAAATCGGCGTGCCGGTACCGTCGCGCACCATCAGCCGGACGATCAGCCGGAGCGGCGTCTCGGTCTCGACCTTGGCAACCCGCCCTTCGATGCGAAGGCCGCCGCCAACCGCCAGCGGCCTCAGGAAACGGGTCTGCATCGTCTCGATTCGGCACTCCGGCCGCCAGGCGCGCAAGGTCGCTTCGAACTGCCCCATCACCAGCATGCCGTGAACGATGGTGCCCGACAGTCCCGCCGCGCGGGCGGCATCCTCGTCAAGATGGATCGGATTGTGGTCGCCGGAGGCGGCGGCATAGGCCGCCACCTGCGCGCCATCCAGCGCTGTCACCAGATACTCGGGCAGGCGTTCGCCAATAGCCGGCACGGGAAGAGAGGGGGAGGCCGCAGTCATAAGGACGGGTCCTCCTCGCGACCACGACGATTTTCGAACAGGACGATTTCCGCCCGCAGCCGCTGGACTTCGGTGCCGTCCGCGTCCTGAAGGCGTGCCCGCACGACGATCCGGTCGGCGCGCTCCGGCACCTGGTGCCAGTCGACCACGGCCCGGTAGCGGCTGTCGGGCAGAAGCGGGGCGACATATTCGAACTGCTGCGCCTGATGGACGAGCACGGCATTACGATCCGCTGCGAGCCCCTCCAGCACGCGCAGCACCTCTGGCCGCGACAAAACGGTGAAGGCAAAGGTCGCCGGCACCCGCTGCACGGGCTCTGTCGCTTCCGCAGCGGGTTTACCCGCCAGCGCCGCCGCGAAGGCGGCGACGGTCTCGGACCGCGTGTCGAAATCGACGTCGGCGACGGGCTGCCAGTCGGCCATGTCCTCCACCTGAGCCATGGTGTCAGGCGTAGGCCTTCACCGCCAGGGTGGCGTTGATGCCGCCAAAGGCGAAGGAGTTGCTGATCGCCGCGTTGATCGGATGCGGCCGGGCGGTGTTGGGCACCGGATCCAGCGTGCATTTCGGATCCGGCTCGAGCCAGTTGATGGTCGGCGGCGCCACGCCCGCGCGTATGGCGGAGATGGTGATCACCATTTCGATGGCGCCGGCCGCACCAAGCGCGTGGCCGTGGATCGGCTTCGTCGAGGAGACGGGCAGGGCATCGAGATGATCGCCGAACACCTGACGCAGGGCCTGGGTCTCGGAAATGTCGTTGAGAACCGTGCCGGTGCCATGCGCGTTGACATAGCCGACCTCTTCCGGCGCCAGGCCGGCATCGGCCAGTGCGGCCTCCATCGAAGAAGCCGGACCCTCAACGGTTGGGCGCAGCAGGTCGCTGGCGTCGCTGGTGCTGCCATAGCCGGCGATTTCCGCCAGCGGCGTTGCCCCGCGCGCCAGCGCGTGCTCCAGCTCCTCGATCATCAGGACGGCGGAGCCTTCGCCCAGCACCATGCCGTTGCGCTTTGCCGAAAACGGGCGGCAGGCTTCCGGCGCCATCACCCGCAGCACTTCCCAGGCGCGGAAGGTGGCGGGGGTGAGCAGCGCTTCGCTGCCACCGACCAGCGCGGCGTCGATGATGCCGGCACGAATCATCTGCAGGCCATAGCCGATCGACTGGGTGCCGGAGGCGCAGGCGCTGGAAATCGCCAGCGAGGGACCACGCGCGCCATAGCGCATGCTGACCTGGGAGGCGGCCGCATTCGGCATCACCTTGGCGATGGTCATCAGGTCCGTGCGGCCCTTGCTGACATAAAAGCCGTAATGGCCATCGTCGTTGGTGTTGGCACCGCCAATACCGGAGCCGATGATGACGCCGGTGCGCAGGCCGCGCGGCTCGTCAATGTCGAGGCCGGCCTGTTCCAGCGCCTGGCGTGCGGCCAGAATGGCGAATTGCGCGAACCGGTCCGTGGTCTTCAGTTCCTGGGCGTTGAGAAACCCGGTCGGATCGAAATCGGGAATATGCGCGGCGCATTTGATTCGCTGGGTGGGGAAGCGCTCAAGCTGCAGCTGCGAGACGCCGGAGCGGCCTTCGCGGGCCGCCTCCCACAGGTCGTCGCAAGTCTTGCCCGCAGCCGTGATCGCACCCATGCCGGTCACGACAATGCGTCGATTGTGTTGTGTCACGCCGCATTGTCCTTCATGCGTTCCGCGAGGACCTTCAGGAAGTCCCCAACCGTTTGGGCGTCGGCAAGATCGCCGTCCACCGGAATGTAGACGCCAAATTCCTCTTCGATCGCCATCAGGATGACGACCATGTCGGCCGATTGGATGCCCAGGTCCTCGAAGGTGGCATCCGGCGTCAGCTTGTCCCGTTCGACCATGCCTTCCGTTGCAACGAGGTCAAGGAGGCGGTCAAGCGTCTCGGGTGCGATCCCGTCGACTTTCTGTTCCATGTGGCTTGTCTGTCCCTGTTGGCCCGACGTCTTTCGGGCTGTCATAAGTCCTTGTCGGCTTAGTATCCAGCAGGAAATGCACCGATAGCGCGCGCGGCAGCTTTCCTGCAGGTCTCCCTGACCATCCGGTCTGTGGGGCGCGGCTTGTCATACGGGGCGGCAATCCGGTAAGGACTGGCAATGCTGCTTGGCGCTGCGGCGCGATGACCTTTGCCGTCGATCTGGTGGGGCATGTGCGCGACGGGCATGGTCAAGGCAATCGGGGAAGGTCGAATGGGCTGGGAAACATGATGTCGCGCAGAGGGCTTGTTCTCGGCTTGGTGTTCAGTGCGCCGATCGTCGCCATTCCCCTTGTTCAGATACCGATGATGGTTTGGGCTCGTTGGGCTTTCTACCAGCGTCACCCCGACTACGTCCAGCATAGCGCTCCAACGATCAGCCGGGCAATTTCTGATCCGGTGATCGGCACGCCCTTTGCCGCGATGATCCTGGCGGTAACGACGATCATCGCCCTGGCGCTGGTGCCGATCGTCAACGGCTACCGGCTGGGTATCCTGGCGCGCTGCGGGGCGGGCGAGGAGCGCCGGCGCCGGTCGCTGATGCGCTGGCTGGTCATTGTCCTTTCGGCTCAGATCATCGGCAGTGGCGGCATGGTGGTTTGTACCCAGTACACCTTCGGCAACAATCACGATCTGCACATGCTGGGCAGCTATCTGTTCTTCCTCGGTCAGGGGACGGCGATTCTCCTCAGCGGGTATCTCGGCTCGCGGCTGGTCGATGTGCCGGACGATGGCCTTCGGCCCCGGCTGGCGCTGTTGCCGCGGATGAATGCCCTCAGGGTTCGGGCAGCGAAGATTATCACCGCGACTACGGTCCTTTATCTGGCGATGTTCGTGCTGAAGGGGCTGGTGCCCGATACCATCGAATACACGGTCTATTACATCTACACGCTGCAGGAGATCGTCGCGATCTCCGCTTTCATCGTCTATCTGGCGATGTTCGCGCCGGACCTGTTCGTGATCGGCCGCAGCCTCGGCCGGGAACGGGCGCCGCTGCCGGCGGGCGTCGCCGGCTGAGGCGGCGCTGGTTAGCGACCCGTTTCGGCGGCTTCCACCAGGATCCGCGTCCGGTCTTCGATCGTCTCCTGCAGGCGGGCGCGGAACGCTTCCTGATCGAGGCCGGGGGGAATGGGCGGCAGGATGTCGATGACGATGCGTCCGGGAAAGCGCCACAGACTGCGCCGGGGCCAGAACACGCCGGAATTGAGCGCAATCGGGACGCACGGAACCCTGAGGCTGCGATAGAGTGCCGACAGCCCGGACTTGTAGCTGGGCGGCGCCAGCGGCGCGCTGCGGGTGCCTTCGGGAAAGATCACCACCTGGCGCCCTTCGGCCAGCCGGGCGCGCGCATCGCGCACCATGTTCATCAGGGCGGAGGCGCCGGCCGTGCGGTTGATGCTGATATGTCCCAGCCGCCACATGGTCCAGCCGGCAAGTGGAATGAGGGTCAGCTCTCGTTTCAGCACGATGGCCGGATCGTCGAGAATGACCTGCAGCGCCAGGGTTTCGAAGGCCGACTGGTGCTTGGAGGCAACGAGACAGCCGCCTATCGGCAGGTTCTCACGGCCTCGCACCTCGTAGTCGAGACCGGCGATCACCTTCAGCAGCCACAGCCAGAACCGGAGCACCTGGCGGACGATCGCTAGGCAGGCGCGCCGTGGCATGATCAGGAGCGGGGTCAGCACCGACATCAGCACGAGAGAGGCGAGGACCAGCAAGAGGAACGCCAGAGAGCGCAGCACCACCAGCGGTCCGGCGCGGAGCGGCCGGAACCGGCTCGCGGGCGCGCGATCAGGGCCGGCGGGCGTCACGCGCGCCCCTTCCGCAGGAGGGGAGGGATCATGCGCGCGGACCGATGGTCAGGGAAATATCGGTGATGCCTTCGATGCCGCCTTCGATCTTGTCGCCGGGCTGCAGCGGGCCGACGCCGGCCGGGGTGCCGGTCAGGATCAGATCGCCCGGCTCGAGGCGCACGGCGCGGCTGCAGATGGCGACGATATCGGCGACCGGCCAGATCTGGTCGGCCAGATCGCCCTCCTGACGCAGCTCGCCATTGACCTTGAGCCAGATGCGTCCCGAAACCGGATGGCCGATCCGGCCGGCGGGGATCAGCGGTGCGCAAGGGGCGGATTGATCGAAACCCTTGGCCCAGTCCCAGGGGCGACCGAGTTTCTTGGCCTGGGCCTGCAAATCGCGGCGAGTGAGGTCGAGGCCGGCGCCATAGCCCCAGATGTGATCGTTGGCCGCAGCCGGGTCGATGTCGCTGCCGCCGACGCCGATGGCCACCACCAGCTCCATCTCGTGATGGAGGTCTTCCGTCAGCGGCGGATAGGGCACCGTGCCGCCGGCGTCGCAGACCGCATCCGCCGGTTTTGAGAAGAAGAACGGCGGCTCGCGATCCGGGTCGTTCCCCATTTCCCGGGCGTGGGCCGCGTAGTTGCGGCCAACGCAATACACCCGGCGCAGGGGGAAACGCTCGGCGCTTCTCTCAATGGCAAGGCTCGGCTGGCGGGGGGGAGCGATCACGAACTGAGCCATGCGACATGTCCTTATTTGAAGGGGGCGGGGGCGCGACGGGACCGGGCCCGAGTCGTGCGGAAATAGGATCGGTTGCATTACTAGGGGAAGCCCGGGCGCCGGTCCAGCGGATGCAACTGGCCGGCCGGCGGGGCGTCTTTCCATTTTGTTGCGGCGTCGGGCGAATTCAGCGTTGTCCGCCGCCTTTCGCAGTGCAACACTGTCGCCGGAGGCGATGACATGAGTGGCAGAATTCTTTCGGTGGCGCAGCAGAAGGGCGGATCGGGCAAGACCACGCTGGCCGCGCATCTGGCTGTGGCCCTGGCGCAGAGCGGCGCTTTTCCGGTGGCGCTCGTCGATGTGGATCCGCAAGGATCGCTCGGCACCTGGTTTGAAGCGCGCGAGCAGGCGCTTGGCGAACGCGCCACCGGCCTGACCTTCCGCACATCCAGCGGTTGGGGCGCGCGGCGCGAGGCGCGGTCGCTGGCGCGCGATCATGGGCTGGTGATCATCGATACGCCGCCGAAGACCGATTCGGACGTGCGCCCGGCCATCGAGGCGGCCGATCTGGTGATGATCCCGGTGCAGCCGACCCAGGTGGACCTGTGGGCCACCGGTCAGACGGTCGAGATCGCCGCACGCGAGAAAACCGCGTCGATGGTGGTGCTCAACCGGGTGCCGCCGCGCGCTGCGCTGACGGCGGAAATTCTGGAGGAGATCGCCGGGAACGGCTTCCAGGTCTGTGACGCGCGTCTGGGCAATCGTACCGCCTTCGCCGCCTCCATGGGGATCGGCAAGACGGTGCTGGAGACCGATGCGCGTGGCAAGGGGGCGGAGGAAGCGCGCCACCTGGCGGCGGAAATCGCAAAGGCACTGGACCTCGGCTGACCGGCCACAAGGCCGCGCCGGCAGCGCGGGAAGCCCGTTCTGCCGTTACGCCAGCCCGAGAACCGCAAGCACATCGGCGCCGGTGGCATTGCGCGGCAGGGCAAAGAAGTCGCCGCTATGGGTCAGACTGGCTTCCAGCATCCGGTCGTAGCGGAGCTTGGGCACTTCGATGACGCCGAACTGGGCGAGATGCTCGGTGACGAACTGGGTGTCGAGCAGGGTGAAATGGCCGGCAACCAGTCGGGCGATGAGATGGGCGAGCGCCACCTTGGAGGCATCCCGCTCAAAGGCGAACATGCTTTCACCGAAGAACGCCGCGCCGAGGCAGACGCCGTAGAGTCCGCCGACGAGGCGGCCCTCGCGCCAGGCTTCCACTGTGTGGCAATAGCCCATGTCGAACAGCGCGCCGTAGAGCCGGCGGATCTCGCTGTTGATCCAGGTCTTGCGCCGCCCCGGCATGGGGGCGGCACAGCCGTCGATGATGCCGTCAAAATCGCTGTTGATCCGGATCTCGAACACATCCTGGCGGAGGGTCCGGCGCAGCCGCTTGGGGATGTGCCAGCTATCCAGCGGCAGCACCCCCCGATGCTCCGGCTCGATCCAGAACAGGTTGGGATCGTCCGCCGATTCCGCCATGGGGAAGATCCCGCAGGCATAGGCCTTCAGCAGTACCTGCGGGGTGATCTCCAGAGCGTCGTTCTTGTTTGCGGCCATGTGCTTTCGTCCCGGAGTGCAGCGTCTCCGGTCCGCAACCGATCAGGATCGTCGATCCGGATCAGTCCTCGCCGGTCGCTGCCAGATATTTTTCCAGCCAATGGATATCATACATGCCATTGGCGATATCCTGATTGTCGACCAGATCGCGGAACAACGGAATGGTCGATTCGATCCCGTCGACCACGAATTCATCGAGGCAACGGCGCAGGCGCATCAGGCATTCCACCCGGTTGCGGCCATGGACAATCAGCTTGCCGATCAGGCTGTCATAATACGGCGGGATCCGGTAGCCCTGATAGACACCGGAATCGACCCGCACCCCCAGCCCGCCCGGCGGGTGGTAGTAGGTGATCTGTCCCGGCGAGGGCACGAAGCTGCGCGGGTTCTCCGCGTTGATGCGGCATTCGATGGCATGGCCCTCGAACAGCACATCTTCCTGACGGATGGTCAGCTTGGCACCGGAAGCGATGCGGATCTGCTCGTTGACGAGGTCGATGCCGGTGATCATCTCCGTCACCGGATGTTCCACCTGAAGACGGGTGTTCATCTCGATGAAGTAGAACTCGCCGTTCTCATAGAGGAACTCGATGGTGCCGACGCCGCGGTACTTGAGCTTGCGCATGGCATCGGCGACGATCTCGCCGATTTCGGTGCGCTGGCTGGCATTGAGGGCCGGGGAGGGCGCCTCTTCCCACACCTTCTGGTGCCGGCGCTGCAAGGAGCAGTCGCGCTCGCCCAGATGGATGGCATTGCCTTGGCCGTCGCCCAGCACCTGGATTTCGATGTGGCGCGGCTTGCCCAGGTATTTTTCCATGTAAAGGGCATCATCGCCGAAGGCGGCCTTGGCTTCGGCCCGGGCGGTCGACAGGGCCCGGTCGAGGTCCTTTTCGGTCTCGGCGACCTTCATGCCGCGTCCGCCGCCACCGGCGGCGGCCTTGACCAGCACCGGATAGCCGATTTCACGGGCTATGGCATGGGCGTCGTCCGAGGGGGTGACGGCGCCGTCGGAGCCGGGAACCACCGGAATGCCGAGCCGCTGGGCGGTCAGCTTCGCCTCGATCTTGTCGCCCATGATGCGGATATGATCGGCGGTGGGGCCGATGAAGGCGATGTTATGCGCCTCCAGAATGTCCGCGAACCGGGCGTTCTCCGACAGGAAGCCATAGCCGGGATGGACCGCGTCGGCACCGGTGATCTCGCAGGCCGCCAAGAGTTGCGGAATGTTGAGATAGCTGTCGGTGGCCGAGGGCGGGCCGATGCACACGCTCTCGTCGGCGAGGCGCACATGCATGGCATTGGCATCGGCGGTGGAATGCACCGCCACGGTCTGGATGCCCAGTTCCTTGCACGCGCGCAGAACCCGCAGGGCGATTTCGCCGCGATTCGCGATCAGGATCTTGGAAAACATCGGTTCAACCCCCGTCATTCAAGAATGACGAGGGGCTCGCCATACTCCACCGGCTGCCCGTCCTCGACGAGCACAGCGGTCACCCGGCCGGCCTGCGGCGCCGGGATATGGTTCATGGTCTTCATCGCCTCGATGATCATCAGCGTGTCACCGGCAGCGACCGTATCGCCGACCTCGACGAAATTGCGCGCACCCGGCTCCGGAGCCCGGTAGGCGGTGCCGACCATCGGCGAGGGGACCGCGCCGGGGTGACCGGACGGGTCGGCCGCAGCCGATGCGGCCGCCGGCTGGGCGGATGCTGCCGCCTCGGCGCGCGGCGCGGCGTGAACCGGGGCTTCGATGGTGATCTGACGGGCGACCCGGACGCGGAAATCGTCGCGCTCCAGTTCGATCTCGGTCAGCTTGGTTTCGTCGAGCAGCTCCGCGAGCTGGCGGATCAGATCCTGATCGAGCTTCTGCTTCTTGTCTGACATCGTCTTTTCTTGTTGGGCTCCGGTCGCGGATCAGGGCCTGATGACGGTGGAAAGCGCTTCGAGCGCGAGCCGATATCCGGTCGCGCCGAAGCCGCAGATCACACCGAGGGCCACCGGCGACACATAGGAATGATGCCGAAATGCTTCCCTGGCGAACACGTTCGACAGATGCACCTCGACGGTGGGAATTTCGACGGCACGAATGGCATCGTGGATCGCCACGGAGGTATGGGTGAAGGCCGCCGGGTTGAGCACCAGGCCCTGGGCCAGGTCGCCGGCTTCCTGAATCCAGTCCACCAGCAGCCCTTCGTGATTGGACTGCCGGAATTCGATCTCCAGATTGAGATCCTCACCGACATCGCGGCACAGGCCCTCGATATCGCCAAGCGTCATGCTGCCGTAGGTTTCCGGTTCACGGGTGCCGAGGCGATTGAGGTTGGGGCCATTGAGGATATAGATGGAGGCGGACATTCATTCCCCGCTAAGGGCGGCGCGACATCGATCATGCGCGCGCATCACACCGCCCCTTATATGCATTTGCCCCGGGGAGGAAAAGGGGAAACCGGACCGGGAGTGTCGACAACTCCCGATCGGCTCTTCAGTGCCACAGGGCTCAGCAGCTGCTCTCGTCGCAGTTGCGCGCCGCCGAGATCTTTTCCTTCAACTCGTCATAGCCGACCGCGCCCATCACGACGTCCTTGCCGACCACATAGGACGGGGTGCCGGTCAGGCCGAGCCGGTTGGCCAGCATGTAGACCTCTTCCACGGTGGCGCTGACTTCCGGATCGTTCATCGCCGCTTCCACCTTGCCCATGTCGAGGCCGGCCTTTTGGGCCGCGTCGAGGGCGCGGGCGCGGTTGGCCTGCTCCCGGCCGCCCATCAGCATCTTGTGAAACTCCAGATACTTGGAGGAATCGACCGCCGCCACCGCGATGGCGACCTGCGCGGCCTCCACCGAGCCCTGTCCGAGCACGGGGAATTCCTTCAGCACGACGCGCAGGTTCTTGTCCTCATCGAGGAGACGCAGCATGTCGTCCATGGCCCGCTTGCAGTAGCCGCAGTTGTAGTCGAAGAACTCCACCAGGGTGACGTCGCCATCCGGATTGCCGATCTCCACCTGGCGGGTGGAGTTGAACAAGACGTCGGACACGGTGCTGAGCGCATCGGCCCGGGCCTTGTTCGCCGCCGCGACCTCGCGTCGCTCCAGTTCCTTGATCGCATCGCGGATCACTTCCGGATTGGCGAGAAGGTACTCGCGCACGATGGTTTCCACATCGGCGCGGGCAAGCGGCTCCTCCGCGAGAGCCGGGGCGGGCAGGGCGGGGAGGGCAACGGCCAGCGCCAGCATGGCGGTCTGCAGCAGTTTCTTCATCTTTGTCTCCAGGCGGGTGGGAGCACCCGTATGCGCCAACAGGCGCGCAATTGCGAGAGGACTTGTTGGGTGTTCCGGACGGGGTCAGGACCGGCCCGGCAATTTCGGTGGCTGGTAGGACACGATATCGTCGGCTTGCAGCCAGGCGGGCGTGCCGCGTTTCAATTTTTTCCGGGCGCGAGTGGCGTAGCGCTTGGCGCCGCGGAAGTCACCCCGGGCCATCAGGCCGCGGGCGGTGGCAAGGTCGGCCTCGGCCGCCTCGCCCTGCCGCCCATGGGCGATGGCGAGCTGAGAATAGCCGATCGGCGAATTGGGATCGATCCGCAGACCCGCTTTCAGCATCTTTTCCGCCTCACCCAGGCGCGCGTTGTCGTTGGAGGCGACAAGGGCGAAGCCAAGCCAGATCATGAACTGGGCCTCGCGCGGGCGCAGCGACAGTGCCTTGCGGAAGGGGGCGATCGCCGCCTTCGGGCTGCCTGATTCCAGCAGCGCCTGCCCCTTCAGCTCATGAAAATAGGGATTGTCCGGCTGCCGCGAAATCAGCGCGTCGATCATCTTCACGCTGGTGCGGCGGCTCTTGGTGCGCATCGACACCACCGCCCGAGCGTACTCGGCCGCCAGCGACCGGTCGGACGAGGGGTAGGCGCGGGCCACCACATTCGGGTGGCTGGTGAAGGCCAGCAGCTTGGCGCGGACCATGTCGTGACGCGCCTGCAGGGCGGTCGGCGCCGGCTTGTTGTAGTAGCGGCTGCGTTTGGCGAGGGTTTCCAGCGCGTTGAGCCGCTCGCGCGGCATCGGATGGCTCTGGGCGTAGGGATCGGTGTATTTCGCCGAGAAAAGCGCCTGGTCGGCGAAGCGGGAGAAGGTCTTCAGCATCCCCTTGGCCGATTGACCGGTCTTTTCCAGGAAGGTGATGGCGGCCCGGTCGGCGACCGATTCCTCGCCGCGCCGGTAGGCAAGCAGCGTCCGCTGGGCAAGGCCGGCTCCGGCGGTCAGCGCGCCGGCCCCCCCTTGCACTGCGCTGCTGGAACCGGCCGAGGCGCCGGCCGCGACCGCGCCGGCTCCGAGCAGGATACCAAGGGCGGCCATCAACTGGGCGTTGGCCAGAGCCTGACGCATGCGGACCAGGTGATTGCCGGTGATGTGCCCGGTCTCATGCGCCAGAACGCCGATCACCTCGCCGGGGGTTTCCGCATCGAGGATCACGCCGATGTTGATGAAGATGCGCCGGGCGTCGGCGACAAAGGCGTTGAAGTCGGTCTTGTTGACCAGGATGATGTCGACCTGCGAGCGGGCAATGCCGGCAACGTCGAAGATCGGCGCGGCATAGTCGCGCATCAAGGCCTCGGTCTCCGCATCGCGAACGAGCGGAAGGGAGCGCTGCGCGGCAGCGGGAGGGATGGTGGCGGTCAGCGCCATCACGCCGGCCGTGGCAAGGGCGAGGAGCCGCCGGGGGCGGAGGCGCCGGGGGGGCGTTTCGGCCGCCGATGCGGCTGGGCGATGGTTCATGGCAGCGCCTTGTCGTCTCGATCGTTTTGATGCGCGGCTCTCGACAGAGCTTCGGCTGGAGGGTAGGGAGCAGCCTGACGGCGGTCAACCTGTGCTGGCACGACTTTGACAAGGCGAATGCGGCATCAGCTTGACCGGCACCGGCCCATCGGCCGCCGATTGAAAAGGACAGATGTCATGCCTCACCCTTCCAAACGCTCCGAGGTCGAGCCGTTTCGTGCCATGGATGTTCTGGCCAGGGCGAATGCGCTGGAGGCATCCGGCCGGCATATCCTGCATATGGAGGTGGGCCAGCCGGGCGCGCCGGCGCCCAAGCCGGTGCTGGATGCCGCCCGCGCGGCGCTCGATGGCGGGCGGCTCGGCTATACCGAGGCGCGCGGCCTGCCGCTGCTGCGCGAGGCCATCGCCGGCTACTATCGCGACAGCTTCGGCGCCGAGGTGCCGACCGAGCGGATCATCGCCACGACGGGCTCTTCCGCCGGGTTCAATCTGACCTTCCTTGCCGCCTTCGATCCCGGCGATCGGATCGCCATCGCCGCCCCCGGCTATCCGGCCTATCGCAACATCCTGCGTGCCCTCGGCATCGAGCCGGTGGAGATCGAGGTCGGTCCCGAGACCCGCTGGGCCCTGACGCCGGAGCTGATCGAGGCGGCCCATCGCGAGGCGCCGTTGAAGGGCGTCTTGGTGGCAAGCCCGGCCAACCCGACCGGCACGATGATGACGCCGGAGGCGCTGCGCACGCTGATCGCCGCCTGCGAGGACATGGGCCTGTGGTTCATTTCCGATGAGATCTACCACGGGCTGGTGTTCGCCGGTCAGCAGGAAACCGCGCTGACGTTTTCCGATCAGACCATCGTCATCAACAGCTTCTCCAAATACTATTGCATGACCGGCTGGCGGATTGGCTGGATGGTAGTGCCGGAGGTGCTGGTGCGGCCGATCGAGCGGCTGGCACAGAGCCTTTACATCTCCCCGCCGGAGCTGTCGCAGCGCGCCGCTGCCGCAGCCTTCTCCGCGACCGAGGAGCTGGAAGCGGTGAAGGCGGTCTACGCCAAGAACCGGGCGCTGTTGATGGAGCGGATGCCCGCGCTCGGCTTTGACGAGATGCTGCCGGTGGATGGCGCCTTCTATCTCTATGCCAGCGTGCGCCCCTTCGCCAACGACAGCACCGCCTTCGCGCGGTCGATGCTGGAGGAGGCGGGGATCGCGGCGACGCCCGGCGCAGATTTCGATCCGTTCCAGGGCACGCGCTTCATTCGCTTTTCCTTCGCTGGCACCCATGAGGACATGCGCGAGGCGATGGACCGGCTCGGCGACTGGTTGCCGCGTCAGCGATAAGCGGAGACGGGCGGGGCCCTAAGGCCTCGCCCGGCATGCCTTGCCAGTTTCCTGCCTGCGCCCTAGCCTGAAACCGAGCGGCGAAGGTGGGCTGGCGATGACGAAGTACATCATTCGGGCGGCCATGCAGGACGAGGCCAACGACGGCTGGATCTGGGCCAAGGGTTTTCCCTCCCGCTGCCTCGTGCGCATCGTCAATCCGGACAATGGCTACAACATCGTCTGTCAGGTCCGGGACATGGATTCCGGCTTCACCCGCAAATACAACCAGCCAGGCGCGGGCCGTATTCGCATCCGGCCCGGCACCGATGTGCTCGTCATGTCCTCCTGGTATCGCGACGGGCTCGGAGGCTTCGACCCCACCGACCGCGACGACCAGCGCGGCCGCAAGTCCCTGCAGATCCTGCCCTTCGACGGGTTCCAGTTCTGGGCGCAGATCCGGGCCGCATCGCATCATCCCGACGTGGCGGTGCGGCTGAGTGCGCGCCCTGGGTTGTCGGGCGTCTGGCTCGGCTGTCTCGGCGGCACCCTCGGTCTTTATTCCGCCATTCGCACCGAAGCACTGGAACCGGCGCTGCTGCCGGCCATGCTCACCGCCGTTCTGGGCATCGGCGCCGTCTTCATCGGTGCCTGCCGGGGGCCGAGGCCGCCAGTTCCCCACAAGGATGAACGGAGGCGCCCGGACCAGGACTGAGGCGACGCCACGTCGAATTCCTCCCGGTCAAAAACAAACCCCGCCGCATGTGCGACGGGGTTTGCGAAGAGGCGGAACGCCGGCGGGGCCGGTATTCCCTGTCTGTCGTGACCTTGCGATCAGAAGAAGCTGCGGCGCTGCCACCAGCCGGACCGCTTGGGACCGGTCTCCTTCTCCTCGGCGGTGCCGTCGCCCTTGATCTTCTCGCTGACGACCACCGGCTCCTTGGGAGCAGCAGGCGCCACGGGCGCCGGCTCGGCTTCGGCTGCAACTTCCGGCTCCGCCTCGGGCGTCGCCGTCTCGCCTTCGTCAACGTCGGCCTGCCCGGCCTCGGGCTCAGCCTTGGTCTGGGGCTCGGCCTCGGCCTCTGCCTCGGTGACGACGAGCGGCGCCGGTTCATCCGCCGGCGTTTCGATCGCCTCCGCCGTTTCCGTTGCCATGGTCTCGGCCGGTGCGCTGTCGCCGCTATCGTCCGCTGTGCTCACCGGTGCCAGGGCGGTCTCGTCCGCAGAGGTAGCTTCGGCTGCCTCACTTTCGGAGGCTGCAACGGTTTCCGCGGTCTCGTAACCAGCGGTCTCCATGGCGGTGGGAGCGGGTTCGCCATCGCTGGCCTCCGCAGGTGCCGCTTCGATGGTCTCGGAAGCCGCGTCCGGAGCGGTCTGCGGAACAGCGTCGGAGGTAGGGCTTTCGCTGGAAGCGTCGTCCGACGTCTCCGTCGACGTGTCCGACGCCTCGGCGGTTGCCTCGACGGTCTCCTCGGAGCCTTCGCCGTCGCGCCGACCGCGCCGGCCGCCGCGTCGTCCACGCCGCCGCTTGCGCCGTGCCCGATCATCGTCGCCATCCTCGTCGGAGGCACTCTTGTCCGCAGCGGCTTCGCCCTGGCTGTCGTCGCTGTCGTCTTCGCCGGCGGTCTCGTCGCGCTCGGCGTCCTGCCGGCTCTCCTCGTCGCCACCACCGCTCTTGCGCCGACGCCGGCGCCGGCGGCGCTTGCGCCCCGAACCATCGTCCTCACCGGAGGCGCTTTCGTCGCGGGTGCGTTCGGTCTCCGCCTCCTCGGCGATCTCATCCTCATCCTGATCGTCGGGCGTGATCGGCGTGACCATGTGCGGCTGAACCAGCGGCTGGGCCTCGATCTCGCGCGGTTCGACCGGCTCGCCCCGCTCCATCAGGTAATGGTGCCCGTTCTCCATCGCCGCCGCCTCGATCGCGATCTCCAGGCCGAAACGGGCCTCCAGATCGGACAGATGCGCGCGCTTCTGGTTGAGGATGTAGAGCGCCGCCTCGGTGGTGGTGCGCACGATCAGATTGTGCGTGACGCCCTTCAGCAGCATGTCCTCGATCGACCGCAGCACATGCAGGGCCACCGATTCGACCGAGCGGATCATGCCGGTGCCATGACAGTGCGGGCAGGGCGTCATGGAGCTTTCCAGAACGCCGGTGCGGATGCGCTGGCGCGACATTTCCAAGAGGCCGAAATGGGAGATGCGGCCGACCTGGATGCGTGCCCGGTCGTTCTTCAGGCAATCCTTGACCTTGCGCTCGACCGCCCGGTTGTTCTTGTTCTCCTCCATGTCGATGAAGTCGATCACGATCAGACCGGCGAGGTCGCGCAGGCGAAGCTGGCGTGCCACTTCCTCCGCCGCTTCCAGATTGGTCTGGACGGCGGTGTCCTCGATATTGTGCTCGCGGGTGGACTTGCCCGAGTTGACGTCGATCGCCACCAGCGCTTCGGTCTGGTTGATGACGAGGTAGCCGCCGGACTTCAGGGTCACCTGCGGCGAGAACATGGCGTCAAGCTGCGATTCGACCATGAAGCGGGAGAAGATCGGCGTCGCTTCCTTGTAGGGCTGGACGTTCTTCGCGTGGCTCGGCATGAGCATCCGCATGAAGTCCTTGGCCTCGCGGTAGCCCTCGTCGCCGGCAACCAGGACCTGCTCGATGTCCTTGTTGTAAAGGTCGCGGATCGAGCGCTTGATCAGCGATCCTTCCTCATAGACCAGATAGGGGGCGGAGGATTGCAGCGTCAGGTCGCGCACATTCTCCCAAAGCCGCATCAGGTACTCGAAGTCGCGCTTGATCTCGGCCTTGGTGCGGCTGGCACCGGCGGTGCGTAGAATCACCCCCATGCCCTCCGGCACTTCCAGCTCCGAGGCGATCTTCTTGAGACGCTTGCGGTCGGTCGGGTTGGTGATCTTGCGGGAAATGCCGCCGCCACGGGCGGTGTTGGGCATCAGCACCGAATAGCGGCCGGCCAGCGAAAGATACGTGGTGAGCGCCGCGCCCTTGTTGCCGCGCTCTTCCTTGACGACCTGAACCAGCAGCACCTGGCGGCGCTTGATCACTTCCTGAATTTTGTACTGCTTGCGATGACGGCGGACGCGCTGCGGCACTTCTTCCATCGCATCTTCGGCGCCGACCGATTCCACGTCGTCGTCGCCGTTTCCATCGCTGTCGTCATTGTCGTCGGCAGCACTGTCCGCGCCATTGTCCTCGACGGCGTTTTCCGCGTCAGCAACGGCGTTGTCGTTGCCGCTGGCACTCTCGTCGTCGCCCTTGTCCGAGGCCTCCGAGGCGACGGTGTCCTCCTCGGTTTCGGCCTTGGCGGCGGCGGCGGCCTTGCCACGACGGCGGCGGGGCTTTTCGGTCACTTCCTCGGCACTGGCGTCGTCGGCCTCTTCCTCGTCGAGGAGGGCCTGCCGATCGGCCATCGGGATCTGGTAATAATCCGGATGGATCTCGCTGAAGGCGAGGAAGCCGTGGCGGTTGCCGCCATAATCGACGAAGGCCGCCTGCAGCGACGGTTCGACGCGCGTTACCTTGGCAAGATAGATGTTGCCGCGAAGCTGTTTGCGGTTTGCGGCCTCGAAATCAAATTCTTCGACCCTGTTGCCACGCACGACGACGACCCGGGTCTCTTCCGGATGCGTGGCGTCGATCAGCATTTTGTTTGCCATTGATGGGGATCTCCACGACCGCCGCCCCGGCCCGGCATCGGGATCGTGCCCGATGCAGCCGCGACGTGACGGTCGTCCTGTTCTTCGATGTGAAGGTTGAAGGGGTGGCGCACTGCGCGGCGATCCCAAAGGGGGCGGCGACCTGGAAGTCGCCAGCCTCATTCCCTTGTCGGAACGTCATCGCGCATGTGGTCATTTCAGCGCCTGTCTGAACTATATTTCGCAGCGGTGAACCGGTTTGGCACACCTCGAGAACAACACGCAGGAGCAACCTGCGAACGGGCCTGGTCCGAGAGCGCCCGGCCGTCCCTAAATCGGTTTATCCCGGCTTCGGTCGAACGCCCTGCGGGTATGCGCAAGCTGATATCGTTCGAGCGAGCCAGTGACGCACGCGGGATTTGCCCACCCCGGGTTCAAGCTGCCACGTAATCTATTACGGATGACGCGAGGACAGTTGGCCAGGCCGGGCGCCGGTCAATGGCAACAGAACGTCCCGATTCGACGCATGTCCGAAACCGAGACCCGTTGCCTATCTTTTACGGGCGCGAACGAGTGTTGGCAAGCAAACTCGATCTTTTCCCGTTCTCTGCCGCCTCGCCCTATTGTCAATGAAAGGTTAACTTGCCTAAGGGTATCCCTTGGGATAGGGGCGGCGGCGCCATCGGGCGAAAGATGAATTGCAGGTGCCTTGGTGACCATTTTTACGCGAACACTGTGCGGTGTGGCCTTGATCGCGGCGGTTTTCGCCGGAACGGTCGGTCTGCGCGCCGAGGAGCCCCCCCGGCCGGCGGTGCCGGTCGCCCGCGAGGCGCGCGTTGCCGGGGACGATACCCGGACCCGGTTCGTGATGGATCTGACGCAGGCGGTGCCGTTCACGGTGTCGGTTCTGGCCGACCCGCACCGGTTGGTCATCGACTTTCCCGAGGTGCGATTCGATCTGCCGGAAGGTGCCGGCACCGAGGCACGCGGGCTGGTCGGCGCCTGGCGCTTCGGTCTGTTCGCCAAGGGCAAGTCGCGGATCGTGCTGGACCTGCGCGCGCCGGTGGCGGTCGACAAGGTGTTCGTTCTGCCGTCGGTTTCCGACCAGCCGGCGCGGTTCGTGCTCGATCTGGTGAAGACCTCGCGTTCCGCCTTCCTCGCCAAGGCCGGGGAGGCAACCGCCGCCGCGCCGGTGGCATCGGCGACGACACCAAGCAACAAGGGAGACCGGCTTGCCGGCGGCAAGGTCAAGCACCGGCCGGTGATCGTCATCGACCCGGGGCATGGCGGCATCGACACGGGCGCCGCCGGGACGGGCGGCACGCTGGAAAAGGCCGTGGTCCTGGAGTTCTCGCGGCTCCTGAAGAAGAAGCTCGACGCGCTCGACCGTTACGATGTGCATATGACGCGAGACACGGACATCTTCATTCCGCTGCGCGAGCGGGTGGAGATCGCCCGTGCGCTGGAAGCCGATCTTCTGGTGTCGATCCATGCCGATTCGGTGCGCATCGGCCGCGACCAGGTGCGCGGCGCCGGTGTCTATACCCTGTCGGAGACCGCCAGTGACGAGATCGCCGCCGCGCTGGCGGAGCGGGAGAACCGCTCCGATATCATTGCCGGTATCGATCTTGCCGACGAACCCGATGTAGTGACCGACATTCTGATCGATCTGGCGCGGCAGGAGACCAAGACTTTCTCCCATCTGTTCGCGCGGACCCTGGTGGGCGAGCTCAGCGGCGCGGCGAAGATGGTGAAGAACCCGCATCGTTCCGCCGGTTTCCGGGTGTTGACGGCCCATGACGTACCCTCGACGCTGGTGGAGCTTGGCTATCTGTCCAACCGGCTCGATGAAAAGCTGATGACCACGAGCGAGTGGCGCGAGCGGATGTCCTCGGCGATCAGCGGGGCGATCGACCGATATTTTGCCAAGCGTCGGGGCAAGAGCGCGGCCCTGCGGCTGTCCGTGACGCCGGGTGCCAAGGCGGACTGATTTGCCTCTCGGCATGGGTTAAGGTGGGGCAAGTGGTTGCGCGCGCCTCAGCATCGCCATATTGGTCGCTGATGGAATGGGGCGTGCCGATACCTTGCGAGCCGCAGCGGTGCGGTGCGCGCGCCGCGCCCCCAGGGGCGGCGGCCCGGTGAGGGGTGGAGGATGGCGCTCAGGTGGCCGCTCCGAAGCGACTGGGCCGAGGTGACTGGGCGAGGCGGGCATGGCAGACGTTTTCGGAAACAACGAGCCGGGTATATGAGATTTCTGATCAAGTTCTTTGGCTATCTGTTCGGCATTGGCGCGGTCTTCGCGCTGATCGGTGCGATCGGCGTGTGGCTTTATCTCCAGGAGATGAGCAAGGACCTGCCGGACTATACCGCGCTGAAGAACTACGAGCCGCCGGTGATGAGCCGCGTGCACGCCGCCGACGGCCAGTTGATGGCCGAATACGCGCGCGAGCGCCGGATGTTCCTACCGATCCAGGCGATCCCGGATCTGCTGAAGCAGGCGTATCTGTCCGCCGAGGACAAGAATTTCTACGAGCATTTCGGCATTGATCCGGAAGGCATCGCCCGCGCCGCGCTGACCTATGCGCGCAACTACGGTACCGGCCGCCGGCCGCAGGGCGCCTCGACGATCACCCAGCAGGTTGCCAAGAACTTCCTCTTGACCAACGAAGTGTCGATCGAGCGTAAGGTCAAGGAAGCGATCCTGTCGCTCCGGATCGAGCAGGCCTACACCAAGGACGAGATCCTTGAGCTCTACCTCAACGAGATCTACCTCGGCATCGGCGCCTATGGCGTTGCTGCCGCGTCGCTGCTTTATTTCGACAAATCGGTGCATGAACTCACCCTTGAGGAGATGGCCTATCTGGCCGCGCTGCCCAAGGGACCGAGCAACTACCATCCCTTCCGCCAGCGCGAGGAGGCGATCATCCGGCGCAACTGGGTGATCGACCGCATGGTGCAGAACGGCTACGTCGACAGCGCCGCCGGCGAGGAAGCCAAGGCCAAGCCGCTGGCGGTCAAGCCGCGCACCCGCGGATCGCAGCTGTTCGCCTCGGAGTATTTCGCCGAGGAGGTGCGCCGCAAGGTGGTCACCATCTATGGCGAGGAACGGCTCTACGAAGGCGGGCTGTCGGTGCGCTCCACGCTCGACCCCAGGCTTCAGGTGATCGCCCGCAAGGCGCTGATGGCCGGCCTGATCAATTTCGACCGCCGTCGCGGCGGTTGGCGCGGTCCGGTGGAAACGCTGGAGCTCGGCGCGGGCGACTGGGGCGAGGCGCTGGCCAAGGCGAAATCCTTCTCCGATCTTCCCGAGTGGCAGCTTGGCGTCGTTCTGTCGGTCTCCGACAAGGCGGCGGAAGTCGGCTTGCAGCCGGAGACGTTGGTCAGCGGTGCCCTGTCGACCGAACGGGTCCGGGTTACCCTGCCGTTCGAGGGCGTGAAATGGGCCAGGGTCAAGGGCCGCGCGCCCAAGAGCGTGGCCGATGTGCTCAACCCCGGCGATGTCATCTATGTGGAGAAGCTGGGCGAGCGCTACGAGCTGCGCCAGTTCCCCAAGGTGTCCGGTGCGCTGGTGGCGATGGATCCGTTCACCGGCCGCGTGCTGGCCATGGTCGGCGGGTTCAGCTTCGCCCAGAGCGAGTTCAACCGCGCCACCCAGGCCTATCGCCAGCCCGGCTCGGCCTTCAAGCCGTTCATCTACGCCGCCGCGCTCGACAATGGCTACACGCCGTCCAGCGTGGTGATGGATGCGGAGCTGGAGCTGAGCCAAGGGCCGGGCCTGCCGGTCTGGCGGCCGCAGAACTACGGCGGCAAGTACTATGGTCCCTCGACCCTGCGGCTTGGCATCGAGCTGTCGCGAAACGTGATGACCGTGCGGCTGGCGCAGGACATGGGCATGCCGCTGGTGTCCGAATATGCCAAGCGGTTCGGCATCTACGACGACATGCTGCCGGTGCTGTCCATGTCGCTGGGCGCGGGCGAGACCACCGTCCTGCGCATGGTCACCGCCTATGCGATGCTCGCCAATGGCGGGCGCAAGGTGACGCCGACCCTGATCGACCGCATTCAGGACCGTTACGGCAAGACCGTCTATCGGCATGAGGAGCGGATCTGCGATGCCTGTATCGCCGATCACTGGGCGGAGCAGAGCGAGCCGGAGCTGATCGACAATCGCGAGCAGGTGCTCGATCCGATGACCGCCTATCAGATCACCTCGATGATGGAGGGTGTGGTGTTGCGCGGCACTGCGACCAAGGTCAAGCAGCTCGGCCGTCCGGTCGCTGGCAAGACCGGCACCACCAACGACGAGAAGGACGCCTGGTTCGTGGGCTATACGCCGGACCTTACCGTTGGCGTTTTCGTTGGCTACGACACACCCAAGCCGATGGGCCGTGGCGCCACCGGTGGCCAGATCGCCGCGCCGATCTTCATCGACTTCATGAAGGAAGCGCTGGCGGACACGCCTCCGGTCGAGTTCCGGGTGCCGCGCGGGCTGCAACTGATCCCGATCAACCGGCGCACGGGCCTGCGCGCTTCGGCGGGCGCTCCGGGGACGATCCTGGAGGCTTTCAAGCCGGGCACCGCACCGCCGGACGAGTATTCGATCATCGGCTTCCAGAACGACGTGGGCATCCCGCGCACGGTCTCGCCGGAAGCGGGCGAAGCGGTGATGACGGGAACCGGCGGGCTTTACTGAGCCCTGGGCAAGACCTTGCCCGTCAAGGCGGTTTACAGCGCTGCGGACCTTCCACTATGGTCCGCAGCCGGGCCGGCCTTCGCGCCGGCCGATGATTTGCCATTCCATTCCCGCACCAACCAACAAGGGGAGTTGCGATGCGCGCCGAAACCGAGGCCGTTGTCGACGAAATCAAGCAGGCCATAAGCCTGCTGAGGAGGCATCTTTGACTGGGATACTGCAGTTTCCCGTCTGGATGAACTGAACGCCGCCTCCGAGGATCCCACCCTTTGGGACGATCCCGCGCGGGCACAGAAGCTGATGCGTGAGCGCCAGCAGCTCGATGACGGGCTGAACGGCGTGCGCGCGCTGGAAGCCGACCTGAACGACAATCTGGAGCTGATCGAGCTCGGTGAAATGGAAGGTGACAAGGACGTCATCCAGGAGGCCGAGACGGCGCTGAAGGCGCTGCGCGGCGATGTCCAGAAGCGTCAGATCGCGTCTCTGCTGTCCGGCGAAGCCGATGGTAACGATGCCTATCTGGAGATCAACGCCGGTGCCGGCGGCACGGAAAGCCAGGACTGGGCCAACATGCTCCTGCGCATGTACACCCGCTGGGCCGAGCAGCATGGCAACAAGGTCGAGGTGCTGGAGATCCATGACGGCGAAGAGGCCGGGATCAAGTCGGTGACGCTGAAGGTCAAGGGCGAGAATGCCTATGGCTGGCTCAAGACCGAATCCGGTGTCCACCGTCTCGTTCGCATTTCTCCCTATGACAGCCAGGCGCGGCGGCACACCAGCTTTGCCTCCGCCTGGGTCTATCCGGTGATCGACGATTCGATCGAGATCGATGTCGCCGAGAGCGATTGCCGGATCGACACCTATCGCGCATCGGGTGCCGGTGGGCAGCACGTCAACACCACCGACTCGGCCGTGCGCATCACGCACCAGCCGACGGGCATCGTCGTGCAGTGCCAGAGCGAACGGTCCCAGCACAAGAACCGGGCCACCGCCTGGTCGATGCTGAAGGCCCGGCTCTATGAGCTGGAGCTGCAGAAGCGCGAGGAACAGGCGAACGCGGAAGCCTCGTCCAAGACCTCGATCGGCTGGGGTCACCAGATCCGGTCCTATGTGCTGCAGCCCTACCAGCTGGTGAAGGACTTGCGGACCGGGGTGGAAAGCACCAGCCCGCAGGACGTTCTGAACGGCGATCTTGACAAGTTCATGGAAGCGACCCTTGCCCAGCGCGCCTTCGGCGGCGCGCCGGAGGAGGTCGAGGACGTCGAGTAGGACGCTCCGGTCAGATAACCGAAACGAAAACGGCGGCCCCCGGGAAGGAGGCCGCCGTTTTTGTATTCGTGGGCCGGGGCGTCGTTGTCTCCGGCCCGTGGGTTCGGTGCGTGCCGTCCCAGTGCGATCGGTGCTAGATCAGCATCTTGCGCAGGCGGCTGGAGATCATGTCGATCACCGTGACCGTCAGCACCATGACGATGATGATGGCGCTGGCTTCCTCGAAGCGGAAGCCCTTGAAGGCCTCGTTGAAGGTAAAGCCGATGCCGCCGGCACCGACGATGCCGAGCACGGTGGCGGAGCGCACATTGGTCTCGAAGCGGTAGAGCGAGAAGCTCGACCACAGGGGAATGACCTGCGGGATCACGCCGTAGAGGATTTCCTGAATGCGGCTGGCGCCGGTGGTGCGGATGCCTTCCACCGGGCGTTCGTCGATGGCCTCGACCGCCTCGGAAAACAGCTTGGAGATGATGCCCAGATTGTGCACGAAGATCGCCAACACGCCGGGCAGGGGGCCCAGGCCGACGACGGCGACGAACAGCACCGCGAACACCAGGTCATTGATGGCGCGGCTTGCATCCATCAGCCGGCGCATGGGGAAGACAACCCAGGCCGGGGCGATGTTGCTGGAGGCGAGAAGGGCGAGCGGCGCGCCGAAGATCACCGACAGGACCGTGCCCCACAGGGCGATCTGCACCGTCTCCAGCATCTTGGTCAGATACAGATCGAGATCGGTGAAATCCGGATTGAGAAACTGGGCGACCATCCCGTCGAGGAAGTCGTTGCCCTTGAGCAGTCGGGTCCAGTTGTTGATTTCCGCCGGATAGTACGACAGGGCCAGCAGGACGACGATCACGCCGGTGATGGCGGCAAGGCGCAGTATGTTCGACCAGCGCGGCTGCATCTGCGCGCGCACGGCGTCCGAAAGAGCGGCTTCGGCGGTCATTCGGCCCGTATCCGCAATCATGTTCGTTTCCTTCCCATTGGCAGACGGGCCGCAGGGGGTGCCTGCGGCCCGGATATTCCGGTGTCAGGTGCCGGCCCCGGTCCGGGGCCGGTCTCCCTTCAGGCTGGCTCAGTAGCCGGCTTCAGGCTGGCTCAGTAGCCGGCCTTGCCGACGATCTCGGCCTGCTTGGCAAGATCGGCGAGCAGAGCGTCGGCGGCCTTGATTGCCTCGGCGTCGCCGGCGGCCTCGGCCTTCAGCTTGGCCTTGAACGCCTCGATCTGGCGCACGTCGAGAAGCTGAGCGTTGGAGGAGGCAAGGAACGGCCCCCAACCATCGGACAGGCCGGCGAGGATCTTGCGCTCACGGGCGACCTTCTCCATGTCGCCGAAGCGGCCGTACTGCATGAAGAAGTAGTAGAGCTTCTCCTTGGCGGCGGGCGAGAGATCGGCGCGCCAGACCATCGGGTCGGACGGGATCAGCGGCGAGCGCCAGATTTCCTTGATCTTCGCGGCGGCTTCCGGCTTGGAGCTGGCAAGGCGGGCGTAGATGCTTTCGGTGTTGTTGGTGGCGACATCGACCTGGCCGGCGGCAACCGCAAGCGCATTGCCTTCATGGTTGGCGGAGGTCACGCGTGCGAAGCACTCTTCCGGGGTCTTGCCGTTCAGCGCCCAGACGTAATAGCCGGGGATGGCGAAGCCGGAGGTGGAGTTGGGATCGCCATTGCCGAAGGTCAGCGTCTTGTCGCATTTCAGAACGTCGTCGAGCGAGTTCAGCGGGCTGTCCTTCTGGGTGATCAGCAGGGAGTGGTAGCCGCGCGATCCGTCGTCCTTGATGGTCTGGGCGAAGACTTCGCCGCCGGCCTTGTCGACGGCCTGGATGGCCGATTTGTTGCCGAACCAGGCAAGGTCGACCTGCTTTGCGCCCATGCCGGCGATCACGCCAGCGTAGTCGGAGGCGAAGAACGGCTTGACCGTGACGCCGAGCGCCTTGGACATGTCGTCAAGGAAGGGCTGGAAGTTTTTTTCCAGAACCGAGGCGCTCTCGGTGGAAATGATGCCGAAGTTGATGGTCTCGGGCAGGGCGCCCTTTTCTTCAGCCTGTGCGATGCCGGTTGCGGACAGCGCGAAAGCCGCCGCCACAAGGACTTTCTTCAACATGGGTTTTCTCCTGATTGAACCTTTTGACGCGCGCCGTCCGGGCTCACGCGTTCGCGACCGCCAGTGCGGCCACTTTCGGCGCGGCTTCGGGCGCCGCGCCGCCATGCCCGACCAGTCTCGGGCCTGAGGGCATGTCCGGTGTCGACAGCATGTCGCTGTCGTAAAGAGCTGCCAGGTCGGCACGGCTGATGCCGCTGACCGGGCCGTCATAGACCAGGGTGCCCTGCTTCAGGGCAATGATCCGCTGGCAATGGCGGAAGGCATGGTCGATCTGATGCAGCGACACCACCACCGTCACCCCATCCTCGCGGTTGATGCGGGCCAGCGTCTCCATCACTTTTTCAGCCGAGGCCGGGTCGAGCGAGGCGATCGGTTCGTCGGCGAGGATCAGGCGTGCTTCCTGGGTCAGCGCCCGGGCAATCGCCGCGCGCTGCTGCTGGCCGCCGGACAGGCGCGAGGCACGGCGATGGGCGAAGTCGATGATGCCGACCCGCTCCAGCGCCTGCAGGGCGCGAATGCGGTCGGTGCGGGTGAAGAGGCCGAGGGTGCCGCGCCAGAAGGGCGTCTTGCCAAGCCGCCCCGCGAGCACGTTGCGCAGCACGCTGAGGCGATTGACGAGATTGAATTGCTGGAAGATGACGCCGACATCGCGACGGATGCGGCGGGCCTCGGTGGTGCGTCCGCCGCTTGCCTGAACGGTGCGGTCAAACACGGAAATCGCGCTGGCGCTGCCTCGGTCGATGGTTTCCAGGCCCGAGATCAGCCGGAGAAGGGTGGACTTCCCCGAGCCGGAGGCTCCGATGAGGGCCACCATCTCGCCATCCTCGATCGACAGCGAGACATCGTTGAGGACCGGCTTGTTGCGCTCGAACGCTTTTGAAACGGAGCGGGCTTCGATTGCTGGCATGTGCTGTGTTCTCCCTTGCGCCGCCGGGTTAAGGGAGAAGTGTTGCAGCCAGATGACAGAGGTCGCCGAACCGGGTGCGCAAGGGACCCGGAGGCGTGTGATTGCGTCGTCAAGCGCTGGAAACGACAACGGCGCCCATGGGGCGCCGCCTTTTCCGTTCACCGGTGAGGGAAGGGCTCAGTTCTCGATGATCGGGGTGATCGTTTCGCCGGCCGTCAGGAATCGGGCGGGATTGAGCGGCTTGTCGCCGATGCGGATTTCGTAGTGCAGATGCGGTCCGGTGGAGCGTCCGGTGGAGCCGACATAGCCGATCGTGTCGCGGGCGGAGACTGTCTGGCCCTCGGTGACGGCGATCCGGCTCATATGGGCAAAGCGGGAGACGACGCCGCTGGGGTGCTCGATCTCCACCGATTTGCCATAGCCGCCATTGCGACCGGCGAAAACCACCTTGCCCGTGCCCGGGGCCTGGATGGGGGTGCCGCGCGTTGCCTTGAAATCGGTACCGGTGTGCATCGCCATCCGGCCCATGAACGGGTCGAGGCGGGGGCCAAAGGACGAGGAGATCGGGGCGCCGGGAACCGGGCTGCGGACCGGAATGCCGCGCGCGGCCTGCTTGACCTTCTCCAGCGCAAGAAGGGCACTTTCCGCCCGCTCGAAGCGGGCATCGAAGCCGGTTCCGGCGGTCAGCGCAACAAAGGGGCCGCCGGTGCCTTCGGTTGCCGTGCGGGCGGGCATGCCGGCAAGGCGCAGACCGAGCCGATCCGCCGCGCCGACGATGGTGGCGTGATCGCGTTCGGCGGACATGGCAATCACGTCGAGGGCCAGATTCGCTTCCGTGTCCATGCGAGCAAGGGAACCGGACACGTCCTCGATCAGGCTGGCGCGTTTGTCCTCGGCGGTTGCGGCCGAAGAGGCGGCGGGGGAATTGATCGCTTTCCCGGCCGGGCGCTCGCCCTGGCTGCCGCGCAACTGCAGCTCCGGCATCAGCTCGATGGGCTCGGGCATGCCGCCGATGCCGGTGTCGCCGGTGTCCGTGTCCGGGCCAAAGGCAAGGAGGCCCTCGGGACGGTCCGGCTTGCTCTGTGGCATGGGGTTGCCGATGGCGACGCGGATGCCGGTCTTTGCCGCCTTTGCGATCAGCGAGGCGACGCGGGACTGGCGGCTGTCGAGATCCTGCTGCCGGCTGAGCACGGCGGTGAGCCGTTCCTCGATGGACTGGGCCTCCAGCACCCGGCGGCTGGTCAGCCGGTCGACCTTGGCGCGCAACTGGGCGATGCGGTCCTCATAGGAAAGCTGCATCTGTGCCTGGCGTTCGGCGGAGGATTGGATGATGTCGTCGCGCAGAACCAGATACGCGGTCGCGCCGATGTACCCGACGGCAAACAACAGGCCGACGCCGGTGGCAAGGCCGGCGAACCAAGGGGAAATGGTGAAGGAGCGAACCGTTTCGCCGCGTGCGATGATGACCCGGTGCGGTTCCTTGCGTTTGCCGAACACCCTGTCTGATCGTGCCCCGTGTTCCGTCATACTCTTTAGCCCCGTTCCGGATGATGCCTTGCGCGAAAGGTCACGCGATCCATCCAGCGGGATTAGAGTTGATTAAGGTTAACAAATACTAAGGAATGGCCGTCTCAACCGATCAGGCGGGCGAGGGGGCGGTAGAAGCCGGGGGTCAACCCTGCCTCGGCGCGGGCCCGGTCGTTGAAGGGCGGCTTCAGTCCCCCCTTGAAATGGCGGCGGACCAGATCTTGGAAGCGCCTTTCCGGATCGCAGCGGTCGCGGTCGCAGACGAAGCGGAACCACTTGGCACCGAAGGCGACGTGGCGCTTTTCATCCCGGTAGATGATTTCCAGGATCGCCGCCGTCTCCCGATCGCCGGCGGCCAGCGTCTTCTCGATCATCGGCGGGGTGATGTCGAGGCCGCGTGCCTCCAGCACCAAGGGGATCACCGCCAACCGGGCGGCGAGATCGTCGCCGGTGCTCTCCGCCGCTTCCCACAGGCCGTGATGGGCCGGCAATGCGCCATAATGCGAATCAAGTTCGACAAGCCTCTGCCGCAAAAGGGAAAAGTGCTTGGCTTCCTCAAGGCCGACCCGCACCCAGTCGTCAAAGAACGAGCGCGGCATCTGGCGGTCGGCGAAGCGCCCGACCAGGTCCCAGGTGAGGTCGACCGCGTTCAGCTCGATGTGCGCCAGGGAGTGGATCAGCGCGATCTTGCCCTGGCGGCCGCCGGCGGCGCGCTTTGGCATGTCGCGCGGCGGCAGGAGGAGGGGGCGTTCCGGGCGCCCGGGCTGATCGGGCATCGCCGCCGCTGCGGTGCGCCGGCGCACCGAAAGGGTGCGGGCAAACCACGCCCGGGCCGTCGCATGGGACAGGCGTATCTTCTCATCGAGATCGGCGGCGGCAACGATCTGCCGGGCGCCGCAGGCCAGCGAGGCCGGGGCGTGGCCTTCAACATCCGTTCGGGTGGGGGAAATCGACATGTCGGCCGGCGGCTTTCCGTTCTGGGACTGAAACAAGAGTGCGCGAAGGGGGTTACCCTTGCGCGCGCACCGCGTCCAGCACCGCTTCGGCATGGCCGGCGACCTTGACCTTGCGCCAGATCTTCAGAAGCGCGCCATCGGGGCCGATCAGGAAGGTGGAGCGCTCGATGCCCATGTACTTGCGGCCATACATGGATTTTTCCACCCAGACGCCATAGGCGTTCGCCGTCGCCTGATCGGTGTCGGCCGCCAGATGCACACTCAAGCCATGCTTGGCCTTGAACTTGTCATGCTTGGCCGGGGTGTCGGGGGAGACGCCAATCACCACGGCGCCGGCTTTTTCGAACTCTTCCCGCAGGGCGCTGAAGGCAATCGCCTCCTTGGTGCAGCCGGGCGTGTCGTCCTTGGGATAGAAGTACAGCACCACCATCTTGCCCGCGAGATCGGCGAGGGCGAGCCGCCGATCGCCATCCGTCGGCAGGTCGAAATCCGGGGCGGGATTTCCTTCTTCGAGTTTCGTCATTCTGCCTTCCTTTCGTCACATGCTGCTTCGACTAGTAGCAGATTCTCGAAGGTCCGGAGTCCCCGGGGCCGGCGACCATCCGAAGGTCGCGATAGGGGCTGGCAACCGCTAGTATCATCTCGATGATTCGGTTCTGCGGCGATTGTTGATGGTCAAGGAATAGAAATCTGTATAAGCGATTGATTCGACGTAATATTCCGCTTCGCGATTCATTGCGGCACTCGCGCCGGCGTTGGCCAAGGCGCGTGGCGGGCGCCTGCCTTGTGCTGATTGTGCTGGCGGTCGGCCTCGGTGTGATCCGGGCAATGCAGGGGCCGATCTCGATTGGCTTTGCCGCGCGCATGATCGAGCGCGAGGTGTCGTTCAACGGCGTTGCCCTGACCATCGGCGCCGCGACGGTCGATCTTTCCGAGGGGCTGCCGGCGCGACTGGAGCTGGAGAACGCCGCCGTCGAGTTGGAAGGCGCCCGCCCGCTCTCGCTGTTTCTGCCGCGTATTTCCGCGCCGCTCGATCTGGTTTCGCTGCTGACCGGCCGCATTTCCATCTCCGAAATCGTGCTGGAGCAACCGCGGTTGGAGCTGGAAACCGAACCGGCGGAAACCACCTCCGTACCGAAGATGTCCGGCATCGCCGAGGCGATGGACCAGATCGGTATCCTCGCGGGGCAGCAGCTCTCCCGCCGGGGCATTTCCCGCATCGAGATCGTGTCCGGCGAGGTGCTGGCCGAGGCGGAGGAGACCTATCGGATCTCCGGCATCGACGCCGAACTTACCCATGACGAAGACCTGACCTTGCGCATGGAAGCCGAGGTCGCCGGGCGCCTCGGTCGCTGGCGGGCGCAGGCATTGCGGCGGGTCGATCCGGAGACAGGCCAGCGGACCATTACCCTGGCCTTGCGCGATGTCACCATTGGCGAGTTCATGCCGGTCGACGCGGAGCTGGCGACCGGCAGGGGGCTTGGCGTGCCGATCCAGCCGACCATCGAGGTGTCGCTGGATGCCGCGGGCGCATTCCAGACCACCCGCGCGAGCCTGATCGTCACGCCGGGCTGGATCAACACCGGGCGGGCGATTGTCGGCTTCGACCGGATCGACGTGCAGCTTCTCTGGGAAGAGGGACGCCCCGGCTTCCTGATCGCGCCCTCGGTCTACATGCGCGGCAACACGGTGTTTCCCTTCGAAGGGGTGGTCGAACCCCCCAGGCAGCCGGGAAGCCTCTGGTCCTACCGAATCGATTCCCGCAACGGCCGCATCGGGCCGAGCGATGTGCCCGGACCGCCGTTCCTGCTGGAAAATTTCACCGCCAAGGGGCGGGCTGACCTGCGTCGCCGCGAGGTGTTCTTCGATACGCTGGTGCTGCAATCGGGCACGGCGTCGATGGATGGAGCGGGCTCGCTGCGCCTTGCCGAGGATGGTCCCTATCTGGCGCTTGCGGTGCAAAGCGGGCCGATGCCGGTCGCGACCATGAAACGGCTCTGGCCGGTGACCATGGTCCCGCCGGCGCGGGCCTGGATCATCGAGCACATGATCGACGGGCGGATCCTCAACGGGCGGGCGACGGTGGCGCTACAGCCGCCGGCCTTCGATTCCCAGGATCCGGATCCGGGCTGGTCCGGCAATGACGTTCGCGTCGACATCGCCTTCGCCGATGTCAGCCTGAAGACCATCGGCACGATCCCGGTGGCGCAGCGCCTGACTGGCACCATTGAGGTGGCGGACGTAATGCTAACGGTTTCCGCCGACAGCGGCGTGATGGTGGCGGGCGATACCGATCCGCTCGATCTCGGGCGCACCGTGTTTCGCATTCCGGATCTGCGCAAGTCCGGCATCAAGACCGGGGAGCTGGAGCTGGCGGTCAGTGGGCCGGCGGAAGGTCTGGCCAGCCTGATCGACGCCGAGCCTTTCCTGGTTTTGTCGAAGCGGGATATCGCGCCGGCGGATGTGTCGGGCGAAGGCAATCTCGACGTCCGTGCGCGGTTCGCGCTGGAGAAGGATGTGCCGGTCGAAGAGGTCGACTGGTCGGTGACCGGCGCCTTGCGCAAGTTCGCCAATGCCGAGCCGATCAACGGGCACAAGCTGTCCCGGGCCAATCTGACCTTCGATGCCAATGCCAACCGCCTGGAGTTGAAGGGCACGGGGCGGCTTGACGGGTTGGCGGCCAATCTGGATCTGGTGGTGCCGTTCGAGGGGCCGGGCGGCGAGGCGGTGGCCTCGCGGCAGGGGGTGGTGCTGGATGTCACCGCCAAGGAGCTGGCCGCCCGTGGCTTCGACCTGCGCGAGTTCATCACCGGCAAGCTCCGGCTGGCCACGGAGGATACCGCCGACGGGATGGCCTATGACGTCGATCTGACGCGGGCGCGGGTGCATCTGCCGCAAGTCGGCTGGATCAAGAGCCAGGGCGTGCCGGCGCGCGCGCGCTTCACGATGTATCAGGGGGAGGGGCGCCGGCAGGTCCGCAACTTCGAACTGACCTCGGAAGGGGTCGATATCGCCGGGTCGATCGATCTCAGCGAGGCAGGAGGGTTTACCGGCGCACGGTTCGACCGGTTCGCCTTGCGTCCCAGCGATGAGGCCAGCCTGCGGATTTCGCGCAAGGGCAAGGGTTATGTCGCCGATTTCAGGGCCCGGCGTTTCGACGGGCGCGGCCTTGTCGCCAGCTTCACGGAAGGCGGCAAGGGCGGTTCGGGGAAGGGCGCGGCGAGCGTCCAGGTCAATGCGGAAATCGACCGGCTGACGGGCTTTAATGGTGTGGTGGCCAATGACGTGCGCCTGCGGCTGGCCAGCAGCGGCGGCAATTTGCGCAGTCTGACGCTATCGGGCAAGACAGGCGCCCGGGCCGGCTTCGACATTGCCCTGACGCCGGGCTCGGGCGGACGGACCCTGAGCGGCGAGATCGCCGATACCGGGGCGCTGCTGCGCTTCACTGATCTTTACAAGCGCATGCGCGGCGGGCGCGGTGTGCTTGTGATGCAGATGCCGGGCGACAAGACCTGGCACGGCACTTTCAAGGTGCGTCGGCTGTCGATCACCGAAGATCCGGCGATCCGCAAGCTGGCAGAGGTGCCGCAGGTGGCCAACCCGGAAGGCAGCCAGCGAGGCTTGCGCGGTGCCGCCCGCAAGGGCGAGGCCTCGTTCAGCGCGCTCGACATCGCCTTCCGGCGCGAGGGCGATCTGTTGCGGGTGACGGAGGGAACCCTTGCCGGGGCAACGGTCGGAGGCAACATTTCCGGGACGGTCAATCTGGCCAGCCGGACCCTCGACATGACCGGCACTTTCGTGCCGATCTTCGCGCTCAACAATCTCTTCGCCAAGATCCCGATCCTCGGCTTCGCCCTTGGCGGCGGCTCGGATGAGGGGCTGATCGGCGTTACCTATCGCCTGTCCGGACCGGTCAGCGATCCGGTGCTGACGGTCAATCCGGCCTCGGTGATGGCGCCGGGCATCTTCCGCAAGATCTTCGAGTACCGGTAACAAAAACGGGAGGCGGTGATCCGCCTCCCGTCTGTAATCGGGTCCTGATGCTTTCTGGCGCCGGTCAGACCGGCTTCAGAAGCACGTGCCGCTTCTTGCCGAGCGAGAGCTTGATCACCCCGTCGTCCACCAGATCGGCTTCCGTCAGGCTGCGGCGCTCGTCGCTTTCCGGCTGGTCGTTGATGCGCACGCCGCCGCTCTTGACCTGACGGCGCACCTCGCCGTTGGAGGCGCACAGGCCGGCGGCGACGAAGGCCGCCAGCACGCCGAGACCGGCGGCAAGATCGGCCCGGGGGATTTCCACCGTGGGCAGACCGGCGGCCAGCGCACCTTCCTCGAACGCCTGGCGCGCGGTCGCGGCGGCGGCCTCCGCCGCCTCCCGGCCATGGGCCATGGCGGTCGCCTCGGTGGCCAGCACCTTCTTCGCCTCGTTGATCTCCGACCCGCCAAGGGCGGCAAGGCGGGCGATTTCGTCCAGCGGCAGGGTGGTGAACAGCTTGAGGAAGCGCTCCACGTCGCTGTCCTCGGTGTTGCGCCAGAACTGCCAGTAGTCGTAAGGGGCGAGCATGTCCGGGTTGAGCCAGACGGCGCCGGCGGCGGTCTTGCCCATCTTCGCGCCGGACGCGGTGGTGAGAAGCGGTGTCGTCAGGGCGAACAGCTCCACCTCTTCCATGCGCCGGCCAAGGTCGACGCCGGAGAGGATGTTGCCCCACTGGTCGGAGCCACCCATCTGCACCCGGCAGCCGGTGCGCCGGTACAGCTCGACGAAGTCGTAGCCCTGCAGCAGCATGTAGTTGAATTCCAGGAAGGACATGTGCTGTTCGCGCTCAAGGCGCAGGCGCACCGCGTCCCGCTGGATCATCTGGTTGACGGAGAAATGCCGGCCGACCTCGCGCAGGAAGTCGATGTACTGCAAGCCGAGCAGCCAGTCGGCGTTGTCCAGCATCAAGGCGTCCTTCGGGCCATCGCCGAAGGTCAGGAAATTGGCGAACACCTTGCGGATGCCGTCCTTGTTGTCCTCGATCTGCTCGCCGGTGAGAAGCGGGCGCGCGTCATCGCGGAAGGTCGGGTCGCCGATCCGGGTGGTGCCGCCGCCCATCAGGGTGATCGGCCGGTGACCGGTCTTCTGCATCCAGTGCAGCATCATGATCTGGACGAGCGAACCGACATGCAGGCTTTTCGCCGTGCAGTCGAAGCCGATATAGGCGGTGACCGTTCCGGACGCATACAGATCGTCGAGCCCGGTCGGGTTCGAGATCTGATGGATGAAGCCTCGCTCCTGGAGGGTCTTCAAGAACTCCGATTTGAAAGCGGTCATGATATTCACTGTCCGTGATGGTGAAGGTCGTCATGTGAGACGGCCCGCGCGGCGCCTTTCAGGGGCCTTGCCGCGCGAGCCACGTCCCTCATAGCCGAACTGACGGGAAAGGGGCAAAAAAAACCCGCCGATCAGCTATGCGCATCATCATCCTCCGCCGCTTTTCCGGGGCTGAGTGCCGGCGGCGAGAAGAAACGCGCCGACGACCAGAAGTCCGGCGAGCCCGAAGGTGACCTGCAATCCTGTGCCGACCGCTGCGGGAGATGCCTGGGAGATGTCGCTGGTGCCGGCAGCGGCGGCGAACACCGCGCCCATCAACGAGGCGCCGGTGATCAGCCCGAGATTGCGCGACAGGTTGAGCAGGCCGGAAATGACGCCGCGGCGGGCCTTGTCGACCCCTTGCATGAGGGATGTGTTGTTGGCCGCCTGAAACAGCTGGTAGCCGGGTGTCAGCAGGGCGATGGCGGTGATGTAGCCGGCAAGGCCGACGTGGGCCGGCAGGATCGCCAGGCCGAAGGACCCGGCCACCATGACGCCAAGGCCGAGGCGGACCGTTGCCGGTGCGCCGAGCCGGTCGACCAGCCGGCCGGCCGGGACACCGCTGAGGGCGGCGATGATCGGGCCGGCCGACATGGCAAGGCCGACCATTGCCGCGCTGAGCCCCAGCGCCTGCGACAGGTAGAACGGCCCGACCACCAGGGTCGCCATCATCACCGTTGCCACCACCGCGTTGACAGCAAGACTGCTGCTGAAGGTGCCATCGCGGAAGGCGGTGAGCCGGATCAAGGGCGCGGATACGCGGGTTTGCGCCAGTCCGAACAGGAGGGCGCCAAGCGCGGCGCCGACGAGAAGGGCGATGTTCAGAGCGCCGAAGTCGCCGCGCCCGAGCGTCATGGCGAGCGCATAGGCGGCGAGGAATGCCGCGAGCAGTGTCGTTCCGACCATGTCGATGCGTGGTCGGTCCGCGCGGGCCCCGCGCTTCTCCGCCGGCAGGCTGCGCCAGGCAAGAGCCAATGTGAGCAGGGCCAGCGGTACGGTGGCCAGAAAGATGGCGCGCCAGCCGGCGCCGGCGATCAGAACGCCGCCGAGCGTGGGGCCGAGCGCGGTGCCGACCGCCGACATGGTTCCCAAGAGCCCCATGGCGCTGCCGGTTCTTTCTCCGGACACCGCGGCGCCGACAAGGGCCATGGAAAGGGCCATCATGATCGCCGCGCCAAGGCCCTGCACCGCGCGGGCGGCGATCAGCGAGGGCAGACCGGGGGCAAGGCCGCCAGCGGCGGAGCCGGCGGCGAACAGCGCCAGCCCGACAAGCAACAGCCGGCGATGGCCGATCAGGTCGCCAAGCCGTCCGGCGCTGACGATCAGGGTGGTGATGGCCAGGAGATAGGCGAGCACCACCCACTGGATCTGGCCGAAGGAGGCGCCGAACACCTCCGCGAGCCTCGGCAGGGCGACATTGGCGATGCTGGTGCCGAGGGAGGACAACAGCACCGACAGGGACAGGCTGACGAGCGCCCAGCGGGCGGTGGGCGATCCGCCCTTATGTGCGACGCCTGCATCGTCTCTTGTCGTCGTCATCGGGTCACCTCCTCGTTGGTTCGCACAAGCCGGCGCACGGCGCGGCGGGCAATGGGGGCTATGGCCAGAACCAGCGGGAAGGCGACAAGCCAGGAGGCAAGCCATGCCCCGAGCCAGAGCCCGGGAAAGCCTTCGGCCAACCCGGCGCTGCGCCAGGTGGAGATCGCCGAGACCACCAGCGACATCAGGCCGGAGAGGAGGAGGCCGAAAAGAGCGGGTTCAAATCTGGCCGGGATCATCGGGTGACTTTCTGCAGGTGGAGATCACCCACAGGTAGTCGCTTGTCAGGCATGGCGGAACGCGCATCATTTGCAGCTTATTCATGCATCAAACGCTCTATATGGCCGGAATCATGCTAGGGTCCGGCCCATGTCGCGGCCCGATCTCAACCTGCTCGTCACTCTGGATGTCCTGCTGGCCGAAGGCAGCGTTGCCCGCGCCGCCGCGCGGTTGCGGCTCAGCCCTTCGGCCATGAGCCGGGCGTTGAAACGCCTGCGCGAGACGACGGGCGATCCGCTGCTGGTGCGCGCCGGGCGCGGGCTTGTGCCCACCCCTCGGGCGCTTGAGCTGCGGGAGCGGGTCGCTGGACTGGTCGCGGAAGCGGAAGCGGCCTTGCGCCCGGCAGCGGCGCTTGATCTCGCCCGGCTGCAGCGGGTCTTTACCCTGAGGACCAGCGAAGGTTTCGTGGAGAGTTACGGCGCGGATCTGATGGCCCGCCTCAGCGGTCAGGCGCCGGGCGTGCGTCTGCGCTTCGTGCAAAAGCCGGACCGGGACAGCGCGCCGCTGCGCGAGGGCACTGTTGATCTGGAAACCGGGGTCGTCGGCGAGGAGATGGGGCCGGAGCTGCGGGCGCAGGCGCTGTTTCGTGATCGGTTCATCGGCGTCGTGCGGTCCGGGCATGCCCTGTGTCAGGGGGAGATCACAGCGGCGCGCTATGCGGCCGGGCGGCATGTGCTCGTTTCCCGTCAGGGCCGGGAGGCGGGGCCGGTCGATCAGGCGTTACAGCCGCTCGGGCTGGCGCGGGAGATTGCCGTGATCGTCGGCGGGTTCTCCTCGGCGCTGGCGCTGGTGCGGGGCTCGGATCTGGTGACCGCGGTTCCCGAGCGACACACCGTTTCCCTGCGCGATGGTCTGTTCAGTTTTCCACTGCCGGTTTTCGTACCGGAGGTTACCGTGTCTTTGCTCTGGCACCCGAGGCTGGACGCCGATCCGGCCCATCGCTGGCTGCGCGACTGCGTGCGCGAGGTCTGTGCCGGGGCGCCGCGATCCGTCGCGGACGGTTGAGCCGCACGGTCCGATTGGCTATCGGTCTTTGCGTATTTTGCAGTTTTTTCCGGAGATTTTCATGGCTTCTTCCCCGCACGTTTCCGCATCCGATCCGACCGGCTCGCTGGTCGAGCGTCTGTCGATCCCGCCCTATCGCGGCGGGGTGCTCGACGGTTTGCGCTTCACGGTGAAGGATAACATCGATCTGGCCGGCCGGAAAACCTCCTACGGCAGCCCGGCCTGGCGCGATGCCCATGCCGCGCCGCAGCAGAACGCGCTTTGCGTCGATCAGCTGCTGGCAGCGGGCGGAACTTGCGTCGGCAAGGTGGTCGCCGATGAGTTCACCTACAGCCTCGACGGCGAGAGCCATTTCTTTGGCACGCCGGTGAATGCGCGGGCGCCGGAGCGTGTCCCCGGCGGCTCGTCCAGCGGTTCCGCCGCCTCGGTCGCCGGCGGCTTGGCGGATTTCTCCCTTGGGACCGATTCCGGCGGCTCGATCCGGGTTCCGGCGAGCCTCTGCGGCCTTTGGGGCATGCGCCCGTCGCTGCACCGGATTTCTGAAGCCGGGGTCTTGCCGTTCATGCCGAGTGTCAGCACGGTCGGGGCGGTGGCGGACCGGTTCGCCGTGCTCGACAAGGCGATGCGGGTGCTGCTGCGCAGCGCGCCGGAAGGGGATGCGACGGCTGGTGGGGAGCCGGCGGTTGAGCGGCTGCTGATTCTGGAGGATGCGTTCGCGCTTTGTGACGGCGCGGTCGCCCGGGCGGCGGAGGAGGCGCTGGCCGCGATCAGCGCGCGCGCCGGCATCGTCCCGGAGCGGGTGCGGTTTTCAGATCTGGTCGGCCGCGACATGGGGCTTGCCGACTGCAACGCAAAGGCCTTGCGCAATTTGCAGACGGCGGAGTTTCAAAACACCGGCGGCAACTGGATCGAGACCCACGCGCCGGAGCTCGGCGCGGTCTTTACCATGGCCTATGGCAATGTGCGGGCGTTCGACCGGATCGCCGCGCTCGACAGCCTTGCCTTGTGCGAGCGGCTGTTCGAGGCGATCAACGCGGCGCTGCCGCAAGGCACGGTGATCTGTTTCCCGACCACACCGGTGATTGCCCCGTTGAAGGGGTCGCTGACCAGTCTGGAGGCGGTGCTGGCGTTCTACGATCCGACCATGGCGATCACGTCGTTTTCCGGTGTGGGCCGGCTGCCGGAAATCACTGCGCCGCTCTTGACTGTCGAGGGCGCGCCGGTCGGGCTCTCCTTCGCCGCCCGGCACTACGGCGATGAAGCCCTGCTCGCCGCCACCCGCGCCCTGCTGCAGCCGGAGTAAGGACCGGGAGAAGCGGACGCGCGGCGGCTGCGCCGAAGCGCTCGGGGGCTTGAGGGGGCTCAGCTTTCCAGCCTGCCCCGGCCGGTTGCGGCCTACCGGGCGAGCTGTCTGGCACGCGCTGCCATTGCCAGAAAATGGTAGCGCTCGTCCGCGGTCCCGGCTTCATCGGCGGCGATCTCCAGACGATCCGCCAGCTTTGGCAACATGTCCCGCGCCCAGCCCGGAAAGACTGTCTCGGCGCTTGAGGACGTGATGCTCGCCGCGAATGCGGCTGTCAGCCCCTGGGCCATGGCGCTTCTTGCTTTCAGCCGGTCGGCCCGGTTCGAGGTCCTTTCTTCCTTCAGGATCGCAGCAATGTTGTCCAGATAGGCGCGTTGCAAGACGCGCCGCCAGGTTGGCGCGGACGACAGGTTGCTCCAGAGCGCCTCATAGGTGTCATCTGCAAAGTCCAGCGGCCCATAGGCGGCGGCGTTTCCGGCTTTCTGGGCCTCCAGCAATGGAAGTTTTTTGATGCCGGACGGAAACCCCGGATTTGGCAGAACTTCGAACAGATCGTCGACCAGCGAGGCCTGCAGGCCGGCGATTGCCTCCGCTCCACCAAAAACGGAGATGCGCTCGATCAGGCCCGGCTCCAGATAGGCATTCAGGCTGCGAGCACCTTCTCCGAGGAGGTAGTGGATCGCGGCGCGCTGCTGCTCGGCGGGAACCAGTCGCCTGTAGGGGCTGGGCGCCCAGGGATAGGCCTCCACGCCGGCGATCAGCTTCGTCACCGATTTCAGGAAGCGCATGTGGAAGGTCTGGATTGCGCCATAGGCGGCTGCCAGTTCCGTCTCGTCGCCCTTCGTTGCCGCCGACAGCTTCTCGATCGCCCGGACAATGTTGGTGACGCCGAGCCGTGTGGCTTCAACACGCTCCACCCCTGTGCTTTCCATCAGAACGCGAGGGTCGGCGTTCCAGATCTCCATTTCGCCGGCCAGTTCGCCCGCAGCCCATTGCAACCGGCGATCGGCTTGCGCCGCCTCGACGAGACTGGCGAGCGCCTTGTTTTCCTGATCCGGTGCCTTTCCGAAATCGCCATAGCCCCATTTGATCGCGAAGAAATCATAAGGCCCGGGATCCGGTATGAACTTGGTGACGCCGTCTCCGGGTTGCGCTGCCTGGTTCCAGCGTCCGTAGGACATGATCGAGGTGGTTGCCCCGGATGCGTTGTTGGCGAACTCCGGATTGCGCATCTGGGCGATGGAATAGGCGGTGGATGCCAGGTGATTATGCCGCAAGCCAATGCCGTGGCCGACTTCATGGGCAACGGCATATTGCAGCAGCCGTCCCTGCAGTTCTTCGCTCAAGGGGAGAGAGGTGACCCTTGGGTCGAGCGCGGCATGGATGCCGAAATAGTATTGGCTGAAGATCGTGATGACCCCTGGCCAGACCTCCACGTGCGACGACAGGATCTCGCCCGATCGCGGATCGACGATATGCGGTCCGGTCGCGTTTTGCGTCGGCCGGGCAAGCCACCTGATGGTGCTGTGGCGCGCATCCTCCGGTGTCCAGTCCGGATTGTCCGCGAAGGACGGGGCATCGCGCGCGACAATCGCGTTGGAAAAGCCCGCAGCCTCAAAGGCCGGCTGCCAGCTCTCCACCGCGCGTTTCAGATAGGGCCGCCACCGGTCCGGCACCTCGCGGCCGATGTAGAAGACGATCGGCTCGACAGGGTCGCTGACCGGAGCGTCCGGGGTTTTCTTCTCCAGCCTGTACCGCATGATCAAGCCTTGCGTTTGCGCCACGCGGCCGGCGTCCTCATAGACGGTGAAATCGGAATCCTGTTCAGTCACGCCGGAACCGGTGCGAAAATACCCGACCCTGGGATCGAACTGCCGTGCGGCCATCGGTTTTTCGGGCAGCATGACGAGCGAGTGACCGACCCGCATCGAAATGTTCCGCGGCGGCGCAATCGGGTCCTTGGCCTTGGCAAGGAAGGTCAGATGCGTCCTGACATTGAAGTTCTCGGGGAATATGCGCACGCTGGTGATGTAGGAGGCGGCCGGATTGACGTTGATTGGCGTCAGGCCGGTCTTGGCGATCAGCGCACGCGCCGACATGAAGTCGATGTCGTTGGAGAAAAGCGCCGTGATATCGACCAGAACGCGCCCGTCCTCGGCCGAGGCGACAACCGGCAAAATGGCCGCGATCGGCGGCTCGTTGGACCGGCGCACGGCAATCGCAATCGGATTGATCGTCGCCCCCGTTTGCTGGCCGAGTTCCGGCGCTTGGGTGTCGCCGATGCGATTGCCGAAGGCCGCGGTCAGGTCGCGGACAAAGACCTTGTCGCCCCGATGCTGGAACTGGACGACAGAGCCGCCCAACCATAGATGGTCATCTGCGCCGGATGGCACGGTGACCGTTTCGGAGTACCACAGGAACAACCGCTCGAATGCTGCTGTGGGAAGGACAACCAGGGCCTTTTCGTTTTTCGAATAGGCCTCAATGGTTCCCTTGCCGAGAAGTTTGGCATCGGAGAGAGCAGCTTCGATTGAAACCGGCTCAGGGGCGTTCTTCTGGTCCTGAGCGCTGGCGGAAAAGCAACTTGCCAGCAAGGAGAGAACACTTGCGACGACAGCGACAATCACATCCTGTTTCATGAGATGCTCCCACTCTAGGGCGCTCCGTCAGAGATCTCATGCCGTCGAATGCCTGCGCCTGCCATCAGGGTGGCCGAGACGCTGCACCATTGGCCGGCGTCGATCTCAAGCGACGGGTTGCGGTACGGATGGACAGGTGCCGTACGTCATCTACGCTGGGATGCAAGGTTCCCCCTCGCGAGGAGGAGCCGCACCGCGCCGATCCGTTGCCGTGATCATATATTTGCTTTGTGAGTTTACACGATTTTTCGAATAAGTCCGAACCTGTCGTAGGGTAAAATATTTTGCATTGCAGCATTTATCTAAGTTGGGTTTATGTGAATTTTGGAGTTTATGCTTTCTTGGATCTTTTGTTCTTTTAAATTCTCGAAATCATCGCGGTGCTGCTGCCTTCCCAGACGCAAAAGCCCCGCCAGTTTTGGCGGGGCTTGTCTCGTCGTTCGCAATCCCCGCCCGGTGTGCGGGCGGGGCGCTGCCGGCGTGGGGCCGCTTAGATGAAGCTGACCTTGCCGGTGGCGATGTCGTAGACGCCGGCCACGGACTTCAGCTTGCCGGCGGCGGCCTGCTCCGACAGGATCGGCGCTGCGTCTTGCGCCTTTGCCGCGTTCAGCCGGGCGTTCTCGGCGGTGGCGGCCACCAAAAGGTCGCCCGGATCGCTGGCCATGGCGCTTTCCACCGCCGGCCGGATGGCATCTGTCAGGCTCGGCAGATGGCCCGGCAGGGTGGTCTTCTCCTTGACCACCTTGATGGTGGCGTCGACCGCACCGCAGGCGCTGTGGCCGAGGACCACGATCAGCTTGATGCCGAGAACGGCGGCGCCGTATTCAAGGCTCGCCAGCCCGTCCTCATTGATGAAGTTGCCAGCCACCCGGATGACGAACAACTCACCCGGTCCCTGGTCGAAGATCAGTTCCGGAGCAACACGGGAATCGGCGCAGCTGACGATGGCGGCAAAGGGCTGTTGCCCGAGCGCCCGGTTGGCGCGCCCGACCGAATGGTCGGTGTTGATCGGGGTGTTCGCCACATAGCGCGCGTTGCCCTCGATCAGCCGCTGCATCGCCTCATCGGGCGAGACAGGCATGGCGGCGGTTTCCGCCGAAGCGCGCGAGGCAACCAGCGGCGCGGCCATGGAAAGCGCCAGGCCGCCGGCGAGCAGCCCGCGCCGGGTTACGGTTGTTGTCTTGCATTCGTCCATGTTAAATTGCTTCCGAGAAGGCTCAGCGCTCAAGGATACATCCGCGCCGGCTTCTTGATTTGAGATCCTACCACACATCGATAAACCCCCACTTTGCAAGCCATATATAGATTGATCCAGAATTGAAAATAAGAACTGAAATCAAAAATATAGATATCAGAAATATTTTTGAAAATATAAATAAATATTTTTTAAATTTATTTATATTTATCATCTAGTTAAGATCAACAGTGATTTCTGGAATATATTACATTTGATCTTGCACATGGATTTCACTTCGTCAAGCTACTTTGGGCGAAGACTGCAGTCGCAAGATTTAATATATGGCGTGGCCTTGTAAAAGGTGCGGGGCGATCGGGCGTCAGTTGGTTCGGTCGTGGCCTTGCGGAGGCCTGGCGGAATGCTCCCGCGCGGTCTGCCTGCCTTCAGAAGGTCTGTCCGCCGCAGCGGGAGACGGGCCGGCGAGGCGTGACAAAGAAAAAGGCCCCGCCGTTGCCGGCGAGGCCTTGTTTTTGTTCAGTCCTGGGCAGAGCCCGGGCGGAGCCTTGCTCAGAGAGCCTCTTCGGAGGTCTCGTCCTCGGCGGCGGCCTCTTCGCCTTCGCCCTCTTCGCCCTCGGTGCCTTCCTCTTCCTCATCTTCCTCGAACTCGAACGTGTCGTGTTCGCGGCTGGTGAGGTCTTCACCACGCGCCTGGCGCTCGGCCTCGTCGGCGGAACGGGCGATGTTGACGGTCACGCTGACCTCGACTTCCGGGTGCAGCACGATGGCAACCGTGTGCAGGCCGATGGTCTTGATCGGACGGTCGAGGCGCACCTGGGAGCGGGCCACGGAGAAGCCGCCCTCGGTCATTGCCTCGGCGATGTCGCGCGGCGACGCCGAGCCGTAGAGCTGACCGGTCTCGCCGGCCTGGCGCACGATCACGAAGGACTGTCCGTCCATGGTGCCCGCGACCTGTTCGGCCTCGGTCTTGCGCTCCAGGTTGCGGGCCTCAAGCTGCGCGCGCTCGTTCTCGAAGCGCTGCAGGTTGGCCTTGTTGGCGCGCAGCGCCTTGCCCTGCGGCAGAAGGTAGTTACGGGCGTAGCCGTCGCGAACCTTCACCGTGTCGCCCATCTGGCCGAGCTTGGCAACGCGTTCCAGCAGAATGATCTTCATTGGTCTTTGTCCTTGTGGTCTGTCCCGCGCGGGGAGGAGCCCGCCGCGCGGTTAGGGGCGGCGCCGTGACGCCAGACCCCAGCCGAATGTGATCCGGGCCGGCCCGAGGCCGGCCGCACCCGTCAAGGTGCTTACTTGATCACGAAGGGAAGCAGGCCGAGGAAGCGGGCGCGCTTGATCGCACGGGCCAGCTCACGCTGCTTCTTGGCGGACACCGCGGTGATGCGGCTCGGGACGATCTTGCCGCGCTCGGAAACGTAGCGCTGCAGCAGACGAACGTCCTTGTAGTCGATCTTCGGCGCGTTGGCACCGGAGAACGGGCAGGTCTTGCGACGGCGGAAGAACGGGCGGCGCGTCGGAAGTTGAGCGATATCAACCATCGTTTCTCTCCTTACGAGTCTTCGCCGCGGCGGCCGCCGCGATCACCACGGTCACCACGATCACGGTCGCCACCACGCTCCGGGCGGTCGCCACGGCCACGGCGACGGTCGTCCCGGTCGCGCTTCTGCATCATTGCGGAGGGCTCTTCCTCGTGCTCTTCGACCTTGAGGGTCATGAAGCGCAGGATGTCCTCGTTGAGGCGCATCTGACGTTCCATCTCAGCGACCGCCGCCGGCGATGCGTCGAGGTTCATCAGCGTGTAATGCGCCTTGCGGTTCTTGTTGATCCGGTAGGCCAGGGTGCGAAGGCCCCAGGTTTCCACCTTGCCAACGGAACCTTCGTTCTCGGTGATCAGCGTCTTGTACT
Source organism: Stappia indica (assembly GCF_020177335.1). GTDB lineage: Bacteria > Pseudomonadota > Alphaproteobacteria > Rhizobiales > Stappiaceae > Stappia > Stappia indica_B. The sequence goes on from NZ_JAIVMG010000006.1 coordinate 48,820, forward strand.
GCTCGACCATCTGCTCGACCTGCTGGGCCGAGACGTCCTGGCGAGCCAGGAACACATGCTCGTAAAGCGGCATATCAGTGCCTTCCTCTCGTGCGGTTCACGGAACCCGGCGCTAAGCCTCTTCGAGCCTTCTAGAAGGCGGACGAAGCAACTTCGAAGGCGGAGACACGGGAAGACGGATGGGAATCGGGCCATCCTGCCAAGGGTCGAAACCGTTTGCGCGGTCCGGCCATCGGCCTTCCGTTCAGCCCCCGGCCAGAGTTCCGAACGACGCGCGGCTTATACAGCAATTGCGGTGTTTCGCAAGGGCCGGCGCGCTTTCCGCAGGCTTTTTTATGGCGAACGGCTTGACAGGCAAGCGTTGGCCCGTGTCTTTGCGGCAACTTCATTTGTGCGCCCGCTGGGGTGGCGCGGCAGAAAGACGGAGCCACGAGATGAGCATTGCATTCACCTTTCCCGGCCAGGGCAGCCAGGGCGTCGGCATGGGCAAGGAGCTGGCCGATCGCTTTCCCGAGGCGCGCGCGGTCTTCGAGGAAGTGGACGCAGCGCTGGTTCAGCGCCTTTCGGATGTGATGTGGAACGGGCCGGCGGACGAGCTGACCCTGACGGCCAATGCTCAGCCGGCGCTGATGGCGGTCAGCCTGGCGACCATCCGGGTGGCGGAAGCGCGCGGTCTCGACCTTGCCGGTTCGGTGGCTTTCGTCGCCGGTCATTCGCTGGGTGAGTATTCGGCGCTGGCCGCCGCGGGCGCGCTGAGCATCGGCGATGCGGCGCGGCTGTTGCGCACTCGCGGCACGGCCATGCAGCAGGCGGTGCCGGTAGGCGAGGGCGCCATGGCGGCGCTGCTCGGCCTCGATTTCGAGACGGCGGAAAAGGTGGCGGCGGAAGCGGCCGGCGATGAGGTCTGCCAGGCGGCCAATGACAATGCGCCGGGGCAGGTCGTGGTGTCGGGCCACAAGGGCGCGGTGGAGCGGGCAATCGCGATCGCCCAGGAGCATGGGGCCCGCCGGGCGGTGCTGCTGCCGGTCAGCGCACCGTTCCATTGTTCGCTGATGGCGCCGGCCGCCGATGTGATGGCCGAGGCGCTTGCCGCCGTTGAGCTCAAGGCGCCGGTGGTGCCGCTGGTGGCCAATGTGCTGGCTGGCCCGGTCACTGATCCGGACGAGATTCGCAAGCTCCTGGTGCAGCAGGTGACCGGAACCGTGCGCTGGCGCGAGTCGGTCGGCTTCATGGCCGCCGAGGGTGTGGATACCGCCTTCGAGATCGGTACCGGCAAGGTGCTGACCGGCATGGTCAAGCGCATCGCACGTGGGGTAACCGGCATTGCCGTGAACACGCCGGAGGATGTCGATCTCCTGATGGACCGGCTGGCCAACCCCTGATAGGCATACTGGGACAACAACGGAAAGTATCTGTGCATGTTTGATCTGACGTCAAAAACGGCTCTCGTTACCGGTGCGACCGGTGGGATCGGCGAGGCAATCGCGCGGGCCCTCCACGCGCGCGGCGCGACCGTGGCCCTGTCGGGCACCCGGGCGGAGAAGCTGGAGGCGCTGGCCGCCGATCTCGGCGAGCGGGCGCATGTGCTGCCGGCGAACCTGTCCGATCGCGAGGCGGTCGAGGGGCTGGTGCCGGCGGCCGAGGCGGCAATGGGCGGTCTCGACATTCTCGTCAACAACGCGGGCATCACCCGCGACAACATCTTCATGCGCATGAAGGACGAGGAGTGGGAGCAGGTGCTGGAGGTCAACCTGACCGCCGGTTTCCGGCTGTGCCGCTCAGCCGTCAAGGGCATGATGCGCCGCCGCTCCGGCCGGATCATCGGCATCGGTTCGGTGGTCGGCACCACGGGCAATCCGGGACAGGCGAACTATGCTGCCGCCAAGGCCGGTATGATCGGCATGGCCAAGGCGCTGGCGCGTGAGGTTGCCAGCCGCAATGTCACCGTCAACACCATCGCGCCGGGGTTCATCGAAACGGCGATGACCGATGCGCTGAACGACAAGCAAAAAGAATCGATCCTCGGCACGGTGCCGGCAGGTCGGCTCGGCACCGCGGGTGAAATCGCCGCCGCCGCCGTCTATCTCGCCAGCGACGAGGCAGCCTATGTTACGGGGCAAACGCTGCACGTCAATGGCGGTATGGCAATGATTTAAAAGAAGAATTGGCGCCGGGGGCATGGTGCTCCCGGATGCCTGTCGTGCCCGGTCCGGGCGGCTGGTCAATGCTGGGAAAGTGTGTTACGAACCCGCCGGCCAGCAGACGCGAACATGGACGATTGGCGCTCGGGCGCGGCCGACCAGACGGACGAGGTCCACAGGATTTGGTGTCGGTTCGGGCTGGTACCCAATTCACCGAGTTCCGAAGATCGGGTACAAGGTACGGCGCTGGGCGCTGGATATGCGGAAACCGTTGGAAACATTAAGGATCATAAAATGAGCGATATCGCGGATCGGGTTAAGAAGATCGTCATCGAGCACCTCGGCGTGGACGCCGAGAAGGTGACCGTGGAAGCCAGCTTCATCGACGATCTTGGCGCTGACAGCCTTGACACCGTGGAACTGGTCATGGCCTTCGAGGAAGAGTTCGGGGTCGAGATTCCCGATGACGCTGCCGAGACGATCCTGACCGTCGGCGATGCGGTCAAGTTCCTTGAAAAGGCTGCCGCTTGATTTGAACTTCTTCACATCGGGCGGCATGCGTCGCCCGATGTGAACAAAGATGGATTTGTGATGAGGCGAGTTGTCGTTACCGGCCTTGGTATGGTCACGCCGTTGGCGTGCGGTGTCGAGGAAAGCTGGTCCAGGATTCTCAAGGGAGAGAGCGGCGCGAGCCGGGTCTCCAGTTTCGAGGTCGAAGACCTGGCGTGTCAGATCGCCTGTCAGATCCCCCGTGGCGACGGGTCGAACGGGACCTTCAATCCAGACGACTGGATGGACCCGAAAGAGCAACGCAAAGTCGACGATTTCATTGTTTTCGCCATGGCGGCGGCCGAGCAGGCCATTGCCGACTGCGGCTGGAAGCCCGAGACCTATGAGGAGCAGATCCGCGCCGGTGTGCTGATCGGGTCGGGTATCGGCGGGTTGCAGGGCATCGAGGCAACGGCCCATGTGCTGCGCGACAAGGGTCCGCGGCGGGTCTCTCCGTTCTTTATTCCCGGTCGCCTGATCAACCTGGCGGGCGGCTATGTTTCGATCCGTCATGGATTGAAGGGGCCGAACCACGCGGTGGTGACGGCTTGCTCCACCGGTGCGCACGCCATTGGCGACGCGGCGCGGTTGATCGCGCTCGACGATGCCGATGTGATGGTCGCCGGCGGTACGGAATCGCCGGTCTGCCGGCTGGCACTGGCCGGGTTCGCCTCGGCGCGGGCGCTGTCCACCGGGTTCAACGATCGGGCGAGCGAGGCCTCGCGCCCCTATGACAAGGACCGGGACGGGTTCGTCATGGGCGAGGGCGCGGGCGTGGTCGTGCTTGAGGAATACGAGCGGGCCAAGGCACGCGGCGCGACCATCTATGGCGAGGTGGTCGGCTACGGGATGTCGGGCGATGCCTATCACATCACTGCACCGTCCTCCGATGGCGATGGCGCCTACCGCTGCATGCAGGCGGCGCTGAAGCGGGCCGGCATGTCGGCTGGCGAGATCGATTACGTCAATGCTCATGGTACCTCGACGCCGCTTGGCGACGAGATCGAGCTTGGCGCGATCCAGCGTCTGGCCGGTGATGCGGCAAGCCGGATGACCATGTCCTCGACCAAGTCCTCGACCGGGCACCTGCTCGGCGCGGCGGGTGCGATCGAGGCAATCTTCTCGCTTCTGGCGATGCGCGATGGCATGGCGCCGCCGACGATCAATCTGGTCAATCCCTCCGTGGAGACCGAGATCGATCTGGTGCCGAACAAGGCCAAGCCGATGACCATCGATTCCGCTTTGTCGAATTCCTTCGGCTTCGGCGGCACGAACGCCTCTTTGGTGTTCCGTAAGGTCGCTTGATACAAGCGACCTTCTTCGCGGTTTGGCCATAATTTCGCTTCATGTGGCGAACCCATTCACTCGTTCAACCTGACCGGATGGGATCATGACCGAGACGCCCAACGATGGATCCACAGGCAGCACGGAGGACACTGCGTCCTCCCTGCGCGTGCATCCGAAAAGTCCGCGTGAAGCGATCCAGCCGGATCCGGCACCGCCACCGCCCTCGCGGTCGCGGCACGCGCGCAACCCGATCGTCATCTTCATCAATTTCCTGCTGAGCGTTGCCGTGATCGGCGTGGTTGCCGCCGGCGGTCTGCTTTACTGGGGCAAGACCCAGTTCGACGCGCCCGGTCCGATGACCGTGGACAAGACCGTTGTCATTCCGTCCGGGTCCGGCCTGTCGGTGATTGCCGATACGCTGGAGAATCAGGGGGTGATCGACAACGCCCAGATATTCTGGGCCGGGGTGCTCGCCCACAAGAACGCGCAGAAGCTGAAGGCCGGCGAATACGCCTTCACCGCCGGCAGCTCGATGCGACAGGTGATGGAAGACCTGGTGGAGGGCAAGGCGGTCTACCATACGGTGACCGTGCCGGAAGGTTGGACCAGCGCGCAGATCGTGGCGCGGGTGCGCGAGCATCCGGTGCTGACCGGCACGCTCGACAAGATCCCGCCGGAAGGCTCGCTGCTGCCGGAGACCTATACCTTCACCCGTGGCACCAGCCGGGCGCAGATCATCAAGCAGATGATGGAGGCGCAGAAGAATGCTCTGGCCAGCATCTGGGAGCGGCGCAACAAGGACATTCCGCTGGAAAGCCCGGAAGAGCTGGTGATCCTGGCGTCGATCGTCGAGAAGGAAACGGCGCGGTCGGATGAACGCACTCGGGTGGCTGGCGTGTTCATCAACCGGCTGCGCAAGTCGATGCGGCTGCAGTCGGATCCGACGATCCTTTACGGGCTGCATGGCGGTTCCGCCTGGCAGCAGGATCGCTCGGCGATCACCCGCTCCGATCTGGATGCGCGCAACCCGTACAACACCTACCAGATCGACGGGCTGCCGCCGGGACCGATCGGCAATCCGGGCCGGGCAGCACTGGAGGCGGTGGCCAATCCGTCGCGCACCAAGGATCTTTATTTCGTTGCCGATGGCACCGGTGGGCATGTGTTCGCCGAGACCTATGAGCAGCACCGGCGCAATGTCGCCAACTGGCGCAAGGTCGAGCAGGAGGCGCGCCGCAAGGCGGCCGAGGCCGCCGAGGCGGAAAAGGCCAAGGACGGCGATGCGACAGAGCCCGCCGTAAATCCCGACGTGTCGCAATGAGCGGTGGCGGTCGGGAAACCGGTCCGGTTTCCAGCATGACCGGCTTCGGCCGGGTCGACGGCCGGGACGGCGCGGCGCGCTGGAGCTGGGAGCTGCGCTCGGTCAATGGCAAGGGGCTCGATGTGCGCCTGCGCCTGCCGGTCGGGTTCGATGCGCTTGAAGCACCCTGCCGCGAGGCGGTGACGCGGCGGCTTGCTCGGGGCAATGTGACCGTGGGGCTCAGCCTGCAGCGGGACCAGAGCGAGGCGGCGCCGCAGGTCAATGAAGTGGCGCTGACCGCCGTTCTTTCGGCGCTGGAGGCGTTGCGCCGCAGGCTGCCGGAGGCCGCGCCCGTGTCGCTCGACGGGATTCTGAACCAGCGCGGCGTGGTGGAGTGGAAGGAACCGGAAGAGGACGAGGCGGAGCGCGCGGGCTTGCTGGCGGCGCTGAAGGCCTCGCTGGAAACCGGCCTCGACGCGCTTGAGGGGATGCGCCGGTCCGAAGGCAGGGCCATCGAGGCCGTGCTGCGCGGACAGCTCGCGAGGATCGCGGAGCTGCGTGAGGCGGCCGAAGCCGCGCCCTGTCGCTCCCTGGAGGCGATCCGGGCGCGGTTGACGGCGCAGGTGGAAGCCTTGATGGAAACCGGAACGGGGCTCGATGTGGCGCGGCTGCATCAGGAGGCCGCGCTGCTGGCCACCAAGGCGGATGTGCGCGAGGAGCTGGACCGGCTGAAGGCGCATGTGGATGCGGCGCTGGAGCTTCTGGACGGCGGCGGCGCCATCGGCCGCCGGCTGGATTTCCTGGCGCAGGAGTTCAACCGCGAGGCCAACACCCTGTGCTCCAAGTCCAACGGAACGGAATTGACGGCCATCGGGCTTGAGCTGAAGGCGGTGATCGACCAGATGCGCGAGCAGATTCAGAACCTGGAGTAGATGATGAGCGAGTTTCCGAGCGGAACCGTGGTGACCTCGGACGAGGCGGATGCACGGCGCCGGGGCGTCATGCTGGTGCTGTCCTCGCCATCGGGGGCGGGCAAGTCGACCATCGCCCGCCAGTTGCTCGATCATGAAAGCAACCTGAAACTGTCGATTTCGGTGACGACCCGGCCGCGTCGGTCGAGCGAGATCGACGGCGTGCACTATCATTTCATCACGTTGGAGCGGTTCGAGCAGATGCGCGCCCGCGACGAGCTGCTGGAATGGGCGGAAGTGCACGGCAATTTCTACGGCACGCCGCGCGACCCGGTGGAAAAGGCACTGGAGAGCGGCCAGGACGTTCTGTTCGACATCGATATCCAGGGCACCTTCCAGCTCTATGAGACGGTGCGTCCGGACGTGGTGTCGCTGTTCATTCTGCCGCCGTCGATCGCCGAGATGAAGTCGCGGCTGCACCGGCGGGCGGAGGATACCCCCGAGGTGATTCAGCGCCGGCTGAAAACCGCCGTTGGCGAGATGAAGCACTGGTCGAAATACGATTATGTGATCGTCAATGACGATCTGCAGCGCGCTTTCGACGGCGCCCGGTCGATCCTCAAGGCCGAGCGCCTGCGGCGCGAGCGCAGCCCAGCCATCGGTTCGTTCATCGACGGCATGGTCGAAGACCTGAAGCGGGAAACCGGAGAGGCGCCGGCGGACGACTGAGCCGCCGGTTTTCTCTGCGGTCTGGCGTTTCAGCCAGCCGTTTTCTACTAGCTGAAGGTCGCGCCGGCAAAGGCGTTGGCGAGGGCAACGAATTCCTCGATCGACAGTTGCTCGGCCCGTTCGGTTGGCGTGATGCCCGCCGCGACGATCCGCTCTTCGGCATCCGTGGCCAGCGGCTTCAGGCTGGCGCGCAGCATCTTGCGGCGCTGGCCGAAGGCGGCGGCGGTGACCCGCTCCAGCGCCTTCAGATCGCAGGCGAGCGGCGCGGCGCGCGGGGTCAGGTGGACGATTGCCGAGGTGACCTTGGGCGGCGGGGTAAACGCCTTGGGGCTGACATCGAAGGCAAGGCTCGCATGGCAGCGCCAGCCGGCCAGCACGCCGAGCCGGCCATAGGCCTTCGAACCTGGGCGGGCGACGATGCGCTCGGCCACTTCCTTCTGGAACATCAGCGTCAGCGATTGCCACGCCGGTGGCCAGTTGGCGCAGGCGATCCAGTTGATCAGCAACTGGGTACCGACATTGTAGGGCAGGTTGGCGACGATCTTCAGCGGCCCGTCACCGGCGATGTCCGCAAGGCGCATTTGCAGCGCATCGCCGGAAATCACCTCAAGGCGGCCGGGATAATGGGCGGCGATCTCCGCCAGTGCCGGCAGGCAGCGCTCGTCCTTTTCCACCGCGACAACGCGCCTGGCGCCGGCAACCAGCAGGGCCCGGGTGAGCCCTCCGGGGCCGGGGCCAACCTCCAGCACCGTGGCCTCTTCCAGCGGCGCGGCGGTGCGGGCGATGCGCAGGGTCAGATTGAGATCGAGCAGGAAATTCTGCCCCAGCGTCTTCTTGGCGCGCAGATCATGGGTCTGGATCACCTCGCGCAAGGGGGGCAGCGTGTCGATCTGGCTCATGCACTCGGGCTCATTCGATCAGGCCCGGATCGGACATCACTGCGGCCAGGCGCACGGCGGCGGCGAAACTGTCCGGCCGGGCCTCGCCGGTCCCGGCAATGGAAAGCGCCGTGCCGTGGTCCGGGGAGGTGCGCACGAAGGGCAGGCCGAGAGTGGCGTTGACCGCCTCGTGGAAGGCGAGGGTCTTGGCCGGGATCAGTGCCTGGTCGTGGTACATCGCCAGGGCGCAATCATAGCCGGCGCGCGCTTCCGCGTGGAACATGGTGTCGGCCGGCAGTGGGCCGGTGGCGTCGATGCCCTCGGCCTGCAGCCGGGCGATGGCGGGGGCGATCACCTGATCGTCCTCCTGTCCCAGGGCGCCGCCTTCGCCGGCATGCGGGTTGAGCCCGGCGATGGCAAGGCGCGGGTTGGCGATGCCGAAGCGGGTGACAAGGTCGTGATGGACGATCCGGGCGGTGGACAGGATACGCTCGCCGGTCAGCTCGGTCGGCACCGCGCTCAGCGGGATATGCACGGTGACGGGGACGACCAGGAGGTCCGGGCCGGCCAGCAGCATCACCGGCTGGTGTCGCTCCGCGCCGTACTGGCGCGCGAGAGCGCCGAGGAACTCGGTGTGCCCAGGATGCTGAAAGCCGGCGTCGTAGAGCGCCTTCTTGTGGATCGGATTGGTGACGACCGCTGCCGCCTTGCCGGCCATGGTGTCGGCGACCGCGCGTTCGATGGCGGCGATGACCTGCGCGCCGGTCGCCGGATCGGCGGTGCCGGGGGTATCCGCTACCGGTCCGTCCAAGGGGACCACCGGCAGCGCATCGGGGAAGATCTCCAGCGCCTCTTCCGGGGCGCATTCGCGCAGCTTCAGCCGCAGGCCGAGACGTCGGGCCCGGGCGGCAAGAAAGGCGGGGTCGGCGATCATGTAGAAGGGCGGGAGAGCGTCTTCCACGCGGGTGTCATAGGCGTGCAAGGCGACATCGGGGCCGATGCCACCCGGCTCACCCATTGTCACGGCGAGGGGACGCAGGCTGGTGCGCATCATCCGCTCAGCGATAGTCGATCAGCGCCTTGCGGCGCAGTTCGCGAAGATAGCGGCGGCTGAGCTGCTGGCCTTCCTTGTTGCGCAGCTCGTCCTCCACCTCGGCCCGGGCGGCGGCATCGCTGGCAATCTCGCGCTTGTCGCAAACGGCGATCATCTCGTAGCCATTCTGGGAGCTTTCCGGCGAGGTCAGCTTGCCCACGGCGGTTTTCGCCACGGCCTTGCGCAGGTTGTCCGGCAATTCCGATTCCAGCCGGAGCTGGGTCGGCATGACCACCACCTCGCGGAACTGCTTGGCCAGGGTTGCGGCCTGGTCGCAGGAGGAGACCTGCGAGCGGAAACGCTGCGCCTCGCCCTTGCGCTTGGACTTCTGCCCCGAGGGTGCCTTTGCCGGCACCACGAAAATGACCGACTGGAGCCGATACTCCATGCTCTTTTGCGCGTCCTTGTCATTGTCGCGCTGCAGGGCGGCGATGACATCGGCTTCCTCGATGCGCACTTCCGCCTGGAACCGGCTGCGCATGACCTGGCCCCAGGCGATCTCCGCCCGCAGGCGATCACGCAGGGTCCCGGGGTTGACGCCGGACTGGCGCAGCACGCCGGAGAGTTTCTTCGGCGACAGCTTGACGCGGGAGGCGAGGGTGGCGAAGGCTGCGTCGACCTCGCCCTTGGAGACCGAGACGCCGCGGCGGCTGGCTTCCAGTAGCTTCAGTTCATCGTTGATGAGCTCTTCGGTCGCCTGACGGCGCGCAGTCGATCCGCCCACCCGGGTGGTCAGACGGATCAGACCGGCCCGCTGGGCAATGTCATAGCTGGTGATCGGGCGATCATTGACGAGAACCTTGATCGAGGTTTGCGCCGTAGCTGGCGCGCTGAGCAGTCCCGCCGTCACCAGCGCCATTGCCGCAACACGCAGCCTTCGCATCATCGTCATCCCGTACCCCCTTCCTGTTTCGTCTCGCTGGCCGCCATGCCGGCCGCGCGGAGAGTTGCCGCGCGCTTGGGGCGAATGCCAATCTTTGTTCGGACAGTCTGCTGACACCAGAAAACGGCCAAATTCCGAACGTAGGCCACCAGAACGAGGGCTACGCCCCTGACCGTTCGCCGCTGGGTCAGTTGACACCGTTGGTGGAGAATTGCGTGTCGCCGAGCGTGCGCAGGCCCAGCCTCAGGAAAAACAGCCGGTCGGTGGTCTGCCCGTTGTTGCGGCTGCGGTCTTCCGAATAGGCCAGCGAGAGGGAGAAGCCTTCATCGTCATAGCCGAAGCCGACGCTGTCGCGGACCGTGTTGTTGCTCTCCAGATCGTAGCGCACCGAACCGAACAGGCGCCAATTCTCCTGAAGCCGCAGGCTGGCGGAGCCGATCACCTCCTGGCGCAACGTTTCGATGCCAATGCTCGGCTGCGGCGAGAGATAGGCGTAGGCGAGATTGCCGGTCAGCGGGCCATAGATGCCGGTGGCCTCGATCTGTCCGCGCTGGACGGCGAAGGTTTCGCCGTCGAAGCGCCCCTGCGCTCCGATCCGGAAGCCTTGCCGGCTGTCGAAATACAGGCTGCCGACATAGTCGCTGGCGCCGGTTTCCAGGCCTGAGCTGCTGGTGGCATCGAGAATGTCGGCCTGGCTGAAGGAGTTGGTGCCGGCGAGATGGAAGGAGCGGCCGATCAGGGCGCTCACATTGATGCCATTGTCGAGCTGCAGGCTGTATTTCAGGCCGAGGTTGGCGCGGGTGCCGCCCTCGCTGCGGTCGAAGCCGGAGAACTTGTCGTATTCGAACAAGGTGGTGGAATCGAAGACGATGCTTTGCGCATCCTCGTTCGGCAACTCGCCGATCCGGCCTTCGTTCGGGCGGACGATGATCTGCGCCATCGGCTCGAAGATCTGATTGCCGCCCTCGAAGGTGGCAAGGATCGGGAAGCGGTACTCCAGGCCCACCGCAGGCATGATCCGGCCGACCACGCTCTCGTCGGTGAGGGCGGCAACGTTCTTGTCCGCCGAGGCGAGGAAGAACAGGTCGCCCTTCACATAGGCGAAGGGGGTGAACATCTGGCCGAGCGGGTCGATCACCGTGGTGCGCCAGTCCGCCTGCAGGCTGGTGCGGGTGAAGGTGCCTTCAACGCCGCGGAAACGGGTGACGCCGCCAACACCGCCGATTTGCACCGCATCCGTCTGGTCGCGGGTGAGGCTGGTCCAGTTCCCGGTGAGGGAGAGTTCGCCGCCGACGACCGGGTCCTCGAAGATGTAGTTGTAATCCAGCACCGGGTGGACGAGGGGTTGTTTGTCCTGGAGCTGGGAGCCGACCGGCAGGAAGCCGGGTGCATTCAGCGAGGCGGGCGTTGCCGCATAGTCTTCCTGCGAGATGCGGAAGGCATAGGCGCGCAGGTCAAAGCGGTTGCGCTCGCTCTGCCCGGTCAGGAACACCTTGGACACATCGCTGGCGTTGCCGAAGCGGGTGAACTTGTAGTCCTGCAGGAAGGCTCGGTCGGAGCGGAACGAGGCATCCCAGCCCCATTGCCAGCGGTCGTTGATGTCGAAGGTACCGGTCGAGGCGATGACACCGCGGAAGCGCCGGTTGCCGCTCGACGTGCCGAACTCGCCGGGTTGGGCCTGCATCAGGCCGCCCAGATGCACCGAATACTCGCCGTTGGCGAGCTTCTGCCGCCAGTCGGCCTGCGCCAGCACGCCCTGCTTGCTCAGCGGGGTCGCCGAGAGTAGCAAATCATAGTTGGGGTCAAGGGCAATGTAGTACGGAATGCGCACACCTGCGCCGATCCGGTCGCCGATCGCCAAGGTCGGGATCAGGAAGCCGGTCTTGCGCTTGACCGTGGGATCCGGCATCGTCAGATACGGCAGGTAAATCAACGGCTTTCCGAAGAACTCAAGCGCCGCATCGGAGAACTCGATGCTCTTTTCCTGCTGGTCGTGGACGATGGTTGTCGCGCGCACGTTCCACAGGGGTGGCTTGCCCGGCGGGTTTGTCGGCCGGGTGTAGACCGTGTAGACGCCGTTTTCGAACGTGGTCCGGTTGCCGTCCTCGCGCTTGGCGCTTTCGGCGATGAAACGGGTGCGCTCAGGCGTGTCGAGCTGCAGCGCACTGGCAAAGCCGTCGCGCAGATCTTCCGACAGGTCCAGCTCCTGGGCGTAAAGCACATTGCCGTCCGGCTCGGTCATGCGGACGTCGCCTTCGGCGCGCAGGCGGTTGTTGCGGCGGTCGAACACGACCCGCTTCGCCTCGACGGTGTTGCCGCCGTAGTAGATCTGCACATTGCCGAGCGCGGAAATCCGGTCGCGCTTGAAGTCGTAGCGCAGCTCGTCCGCCTCCAGCAGTAGCGGTTCCTTCTCGTCGACCCGGGCGCCGAGCGAATCGGCCAGCTCCGACTGGGCCGCGACGCCCTGCGCGAGAAGCAGGGGGGCGGCGACGGTGCCGAGCGCCAGGCCGGCCAGGGCGGTGCTGCGCAGAAGCCGGGCGGCAAGCGACACGCCGCGCAGGGCCGCGCCACGGCACATACGAGCCATCTGCGGAAGGACTGCGGCCAATGACATCAGCCGTCCTCCAGATGCAAGAGGATCGTAAAACCCATCAGAACTCCAAACACTCCAGGCGCCCAAGCAGCAACGATCGGCGGCACGATTCCCGCACCTCCGAGATCCTTTCCCAACTCCGAGAGAACGTAAAGCACGAACCCGGCAAGGATGCCACCCAGAATCAGCCGTCCGATACCCCCCATCCTCGTTACCCTCAGGGAGACGCAGGCGGCAATCAGCACCATCGCGGCCAGGAGCACCGGCCGCGCCAGAAGTGTCTGATACTGAAGTGAATACCGATAGGCCGGCAAACCGGCGCGTTGCGACAGCTCGATCACCCGCGGCAGGTCCCAGAAGCCGATGGATTCCGGCGCGGCGATGCTCTCGCGCACCTCGGTTGGCGTCAGGTAGGTGCTGATCGTGTAGACGTCATATTTTCGGGGATCGGCCTCGGTCGTGTAGACGGTGACATCGGAAAGGTTCCAGACCTTGTCGCCGAGCCGCGCCTCGCGCGCCTCGATTCGCTCGGAAAAATAGCCGTCCCGGTCGAAACTGAAGATGGTCACGCCATAGAGCCGGGCGCCGCCGGCCAGGATCTGGTTGGCATGCAGCACCGATTCCCCGTCGAGGCCGTCCTGGCGCAGCCAGGTCGCGCCGGTGGTCTGCATCAGGAAATTCTGTTCCCGACCGAACAGCCCGGACGCGATTTCATCGGACTGGGCGCGCAGCACCACCGCCAGCGGATTGTAGACCGTTACCGCGAACACGCCGAGGCCAATGCCGACGATCAGCGCCGGGGCGATGAATTGCCAGACGGACACGCCGGCGGCACGGGCGACCACCAGTTCCAGCTTGCGGCTGAGGGCGAGAAAGGCGGCGATGGAGCCGAACAGGACGGCGAAGGGCAGCACCTGCTCCATCAGCTGCGGTGTACGCAGCAGGGAAATCAGGCTGATGCGGATCAATCCGGCATCGTCCTCCCCGCCGCCACGGCGCAGCAGCTCCAGCAGGTCGAAGATGAAGATCAGGATGGCGGCAAGCGCGAACAGGCCGAGTATGGCGCCGAGAAAGCGCCAGGAGAAATAGGTGGCGAGGGTTCGCCGCGTGATGCTCATGCCCATGATCATGCTACGCCGTGCCATCCTGACGGCTGCGGGTCAAGCGGGCGGCGATCCCGGCGAGCCAATCGCCGAGCTGATCGCCGAGATGGGTCAGGAAAAGCACCCAGCGCGGGGTGCGTCCATGGATGATCGCCCAGCCGGCCAGCGCAATCGCGGCCAGCGGCAGCAGATAGAGCCCGAATCGAACGGCCGGGACGGCCGGCACCAGTGTCAGCATTCCGAAGCCGGCGGTCCGTAACAGGATCGACAGGCAAAGGGCGGCGAGGATGGCCACATGGCGGTTCTGCCGCGTGGTGCTGGGCTGGCCGAGAAACAGAAAGACGATGGCGGCAAAGGCCAGCGGATAGAGCGGCTGCGACAGGCGGTCATGCAACTCCGCCTGGAGCCGCTGCGGATAGGCGGCGGCATACTCATCATCCGGCGCCGGCGACAAGAGGTCCGCCAGCGAGCGCTCGCTGGCCTTGTAGGTGGCGGTGGTCGCCGTCGGAATCATGCTCGACAGATCGAAGGCATAGGACTGGAAGCGGACGATGGAGATGTTGTCGTCCTCACCGGTACGTCGCTGGATCGTGCCGTTCTGCATCACCAGCAAGGTGCGGTCGGCAGCTTCGACGATCCGGCCATGGGCGGCCTCGTAGGTCAGCACCTTGTCCGCGGCGCGCTGGTCATGCATCAGGAGCCCGTCGAGTTGGCCGTCGCCGCTCCGGTTGCGGATATGGAAGGTCAGCCCGTCCTCGATGCTGATGAACCGGCCGGGACGGACGATATTGGCCACCAGATCGACGCGCACCCGGGTGATTTCATCGCGCAGCGCCGCAAGGCCCAGCGGGGCAATGGTGGTGGACAGCAGCGCGCAGAGCACGGCAACCAGCATGGCGGCGACCAGCACCGGGCGCAGCAGCACCGTGCGCGAGGCGCCGGAGGCGTTGATGACGATCAGCTCACTGTCGTTCGACAGGGTGTTGAGCACGACGATCAATGCGATCAGGAAGGCAAAGGGGGCGATTGCCAGGGCCAGGAACGGCATGGCCAGCAGCGTCATGCCGATGAACTGGACAATGGTCTGGCCCTTCGCCGTCACCAGATCGAGCTGGCGCAAGGCCTGGGTGGCCCAGACGACACCGGCAAGGGCGGCAAGCGTCACCAGAAAGGCCGCGGAAAGGCGTCGCAGAACATAGCGTTCAAAGGTCGTCATCGGGCGCCGCGGTCTGATCGGTCGAAGGCGGCCGAGATGCCTCGCGGCCGGTCGCTGGGTTTCTGGGTCCTGAAGATATAGGACCGAATTTAGGTAAATACTCCCGAAATAAAAAGGGTTAACGCGACATGAAGACGCTGGCGCTTGCCGGGAGGCGGTTCCCGGACCATTCTAGGCGCCAAGGTCGCCAGGCCGCCTGCAACCGATCCGTGTCGCGGATCCCATGGTTCCGGCAGCCGGATGCGGCTTGTCACCGTTCAATCGTGAGGTCATTGTCTTGTTGCCGAAACTCTCCTTTTCCAAACTGTCCGTCCCCGGCAAGGGTGTGGCGGTCGTTTTCGTGAATGACAAGCTGTCCGCCGGCGCGGTTACCTCGGACTTGCTCGGCGGGGCCGAGGGCTTGCTCGCCCGGGCGGCGGAGACGGCCGGCTTTTCCGGCAAGGCGCGCACGACCCTGGACCTCATCGCACCGGCGGGTCTCGGCCTTGACCGGCTGATCGTCATCGGCCTTGGGGCAGAGGAGCTTTCCGAGACGGACTGGATGGCGCTTGGCGGCGTGGCGATGGGCGCCATTGGTTCGGCCAAGGCCGCCACTGTCTGCCTGGAGGCGCCCGGCGGCGATATTGCTGCGGAGATGGCGGCGGCCTTTGCCATGGGCATGAAGCTGCGCGGGTACAGCTTCGACCGCTACAAGTCGCGCAAGGACGAGGATGCGCCGACGGAACCGGCCCGTGTGGAGATCGGCACCTCGGATGCCAAGGGCGCAAAGAAGGCCTGGGCGGAGGCGGACGGCGTCAGCGATGGCGTGGTTCTCGCCCGCGATCTCGTCAACGAGCCGGCCAACGTGCTGACCACGCTGGAATTCGCCAAGCGGGCGCAGGCGCTCGCCGATCTCGGGGTCGAGGTCGAGGTGCTTGACGAAAAGGCGATGAAGAAGTTGAAGATGAACGCGCTTCTTGGCGTGGCGCAAGGCTCGGAAACCCCGCCGCGGCTGGTGGTGATGCGCTGGAACGGCGGCAAGAAGGACGCGCAGCCGGTGGCCTTCGTCGGCAAGGGCGTCGTCTTCGACACCGGCGGCATTTCCATCAAGCCGGCCGCCAGCATGGAAGACATGAAGGGCGACATGGGCGGGGCGGCGGCCGTCACCGGCCTGATGCACGCCCTGGCCGCACGCAAGGCCAAGGTCAATGTGGTCGGCGTCATCGGTCTTGTGGAAAACATGCCTGACGGCAAGGCGCAGCGACCGGGCGATATCGTCACCGCCATGTCGGGGGCGACCATTGAGGTGATCAACACCGACGCGGAAGGCCGGCTCGTGCTCGCCGATGCGCTCTGGTACACGCAGGATCGCTTCAAGCCGGCGTTCATGATCAACCTGGCCACCCTGACCGGCGCCGTTCTGGTGGCGCTCGGCAGCCAGCACGCCGGTGTCTTCTCCAACGATGACGCGCTGGTGGGACGACTCGCGGAAGCCGGTGCGGCGACCGATGAGAAGGTCTGGCGCCTGCCGCTGTCGAAGGAGTATGACAAGCTGATCGACACGCCGAATGCCGACATGAAGAACACCGGCGGGCGGATGGCCGGCTCGATCACCGCCGCCCAGTTCCTGCAGCGCTTCGTCAATGATGTGCCGTGGGTGCATATCGATGTGGCCGGCACGGCGATGGCAAGCCCGAAGACCGAGACCAGCAAGGGCTGGGCCTCCGGCTATGGCGTGCGCCTGCTCGACCGGCTGGTGCGCGAGCATTACGAGGGCTGATGCAGCTCGCCGCAACGGGCGCGGGGGGTCCCGCGTCCGTTGTTGGTCTTGTCAGCAAAAACAACGCTGGCAGGCGCCCGGCTCCTGCTTCTGACAAAGGGCAGCAGCCCCTCCTGGCGTCATCCCGCCCCCACGAGCCGGGATCGGAGAGCCGAAAGAGCTGTGTTTTCATGGGACTGGATCCAAGAGGCTGTGGCTCGCCGGTCCCGGGTCGCGCGTGATGCTTGCCCGGGAAGACGCGGAGAATGCGGCGATGTCTGGCGTAAAGCAGCCTCTGCCTTTCGTCGGCCGTCCGGTTTGGCTCTTTCAGGCAATAAAAAACCCGCCGGCAAGCGGCGGGTCGGTCGGTGCGTCGGCCTGTTGGTGGCCGTGAGGCGGCCGGGATCGGGCCTCAGCAGGTCTTGTAGGCGGCGCAGGAGCCGGAGGGTTCACTGACGACCACGCCCATTGCCGTGGTGGCGCCGGCAAGGCCGAGGACAAGGCCAAAGAACAAAGCAATCCGCACAGCCATTCAATCGTTCTCCATTGCCCTGACGATGGGAGGGGGCGTACCGTCCATCACTGGATTTGGCGACGCACCGGTCAGGGGGCAGTCCGTTCAGGGAATCTCCGACGCAATGGTGCCGCGCCGGCAGTTGGCATTTGGTTAATCGTGAATCGGCTTGAAGGCAAAGCCGCTTTGCGTCATCCACATGCTTCCGCCGAGCGGTGTTGCGCAACTGCCGCAGTTTTCGCCGCCCGACAAGATGAGGTGCCGTGTTGGCCGATGTGCTGTTCTATCACCTGACCCGCCAGCCGCTGGAAGAGGTGCTGCCGGGCCTTCTGGAAACCTGCCTCAAGCGGGACTGGCGGGTTGTCGTCCAAGCCGGCTCGCCGGAGCGGTGCCAGGCGCTCGACGCGCTTTTGTGGACCTATCGCGACGACAGCTTCCTGCCGCATGGCACCTCCGCCGACGGGCACGAGGCGGCGCAGCCGGTGTTTCTCACCTGCGGCGAGGACAATCCCAACGGGGCGCAGGTGCGCTTTCTCGTCGACCGCGCGGTGCCGCCGGACCTGTCCCCCTATCAGCGCGGTGTCTTCCTGTTCGATGGCGGCGATCCGGAAGCGGTGATGGACGCGCGCGGCCAGTGGAAGGCGGCGAAGGCCGCCGGCCATGCGATCACCTACTGGCAGCAGGGGGAAAGCGGACGCTGGGAGAAGAAGGCATGAGCGCTTCGCCCAAGGATCCGGATTTCGCCGGCCGGCGCGATGCGGCACGCGACCGGCTCGACGGGCTGTTCGGCGCCAAGGGCGGCGACCGGGCGGATCGCAGCGCCTGGTTTCATGCGGTCTATGAGACGGCTGGCGGCGATCCGGCGGCCGTCCCCTGGGCCGACCTTGCCGCCAAGCCTGAGCTTCTCGCCTGGCTCGCGGACAATCCCGGAGGGGAGGCGGAAGCCCCGTTGCGGGCGCTCGATGTCGGCTGCGGCCTGGGCGACAATGCCGAGGCGCTGGCCGCCGCCGGCTATGCCACCACTGCCTTCGATCTGGCACCGGCGGCCATCGACTGGGCGCGCCGGCGGTTTCCGGCAAGCAGCGTGGGCTATTGCGCCGCCGACCTGTTTGATCCGCCGGCGGCGTGGATCGGCGCCTTCGATCTCGTGCATGAATGCTACACGCTGCAGGCGCTGGACGGTGCGCTGCGCGCCGCCGCCTTTCCCGCCACCGCCCGGCTGCTTGCCCCCGGTGGGCGGCTCCTGATCCTCACCCGGTCGCGGGTGGAGGGGACGGAGTCGGACGGACCGCCCTGGCCATTGACGCCGTCGGAGCTTGCCCGCTTCGAGGCGCTGGGGCTGGAGAAGGTCGAGGAGACGCCCTATGAGCTGCGCAAGGGCGAGCGGGTCATCCCCCATATAAGGGCGGTCTACCGCCGCCCGTAGGGCGTGCTCCTTGCAGGCGTGCGCATAAAAAAACGGCGGGGCCGATGGGCGCCCGCCGCTTCAAACTGGATTTTATCCGTGCCGATCAGCCGTTGGTCTCAACCTCGGCCGTCGCCTCAGCCTCATCCGCCTCGCGGATGGCGCGAACCTCGTCGATACGGCCGACGGCGTCGCCCACGCCGAGCACATCCTTGGCCCAGTCGAGGACCTCCGGATCGATCTCGGCGTCAGGGGCCAGGCCGCCGTTCTTGCCCGGATTGGAGATTTCCTTCAGCACTTCCGCGAGCGCCTCGTCGGAGGCGGCGCCTTCCAGAGCTTCAAGGTCCTTTTCCATCTCGGCCAGCTCCGCTTCGGCCTCCGAGAGCGTCGTCGCGGCCTCGCTGGATAGGGCTTCGTCGAGTGCGGCCACCTCGGCGTCGAGCGCCTCGATTTCCGCGTCGTCGAGGCCCTCGCGGTCGATCCCGTTCAACTCGTCGAGGCGTTCGTTCAGCTCCGTCAGGCTCTTGCCCTGATAGTCGTAGTCGTCATGGGGTGCGATCGCGCCGATGGTCTCATCGAAGCTGGTCTGAGCCTCGGCGAAGGCCTCCTTCAGGGCGTCGATCTTTTCGACCGCATTTTCATAGTCGATCGATGCGTCGATGAATTCGCGCATGGCCACCATGCGCGGATCATTGGCATTGAGGTAGGCGTTGACGTTGCGGTTGAGCGAATTGAGCCCGCCCAGCTTGGCGTGGAGGTTGCGCTCGCGCGGCTTGGCCGTCGGGGTCGCCTTCGCATCGCGGCGAACCGAAGCGACCTTCTGGTTGCGCTGCTGCTGCTTGTGCGTAGCCTGTTTTGCCTTCTGGGCTTTGGCCGGCTTGGTTTCAGCGCCAAACAGGCCGCCGATGAAATTGGCGACGCCGTGGCCGACCGCGTTCACCGTCCCGCCGCCATTGCCGCCGCCATTGCCGCCGCCGTTTCCGCGCTCCGTCCGTGCGGCGCGGGCCGCTTGCGAGCGTGCCGCGCCATTGCCCATGGAGCCACGGCTGGCGCCGGCACCGCCATGCCCGCCACTGTTTCCGCCGGCGTTGCCCTTGCCGCCGCCGTTTCCATTTCCACCGCCGTTGCCGCCGCCATTGCCGTTTCCGTTGCCGGCTTCAGCGCTCCAGCCTGAAAGCTGGTTGGGGGCGATATCCGTGAAAAAGGTCGGGGCGAGGGTCACCGCTGTGGCGAGAAGGAGACGGTTGAACTGCGGCGTCATGAATTTCCTGCTCCGTGTTGCTTGCGAGAAGGCTAGCGACTCAGGTTTCCCAAAACTCTCAATCGAATGGGGGGAATCTAAGTCGAAGTTTAGGAAGCTTGTGCAAACATTGGGGCGTCATTGATCGCGTGCGCCGCGCCTTGCCGCAAGAAGGCTGAGGTTGCGCCCCTTGCGGCATCGCACGCGATCTTCTTTTCTCCCGCTCGTTGGCGGCGGTGTTTTCTCAGGCGCCTTCCAGCTCGGCGGAGAGCTCCAGCCAGAGCTCCTCGGTCTTCGCGAGCTTCTTTTCCATGAAGGCGCGCTCCTTGGCGAACTTCGTCGCCCGCTCCGGATCTCTTGTGAAAAAGTCCGGATCGGCGAGGGTTTCGTCGATGCGGGCGAGCTTTTCGGTGATCCGCGCCATCTCCTTCTCGGCGGCGGCGATGTCCTTGCGCAAGGGGGCGAGCTGCGCCCGGCGCTCGGCGGCGTTGCGCCGCTTGGCCGAACGTTCCTCCTCGGCGGCGTCGGTTGCCGCCGATGCCGGTTCGGCTTCGGATCGGTTTTTCCGCTCGCCCCGGTCACGCTGCAGGATCAGCCGGCGATAGTCTTCCATGTCGCCGTCAAAGCTGCGCACCCCGCCATCGGCAACGAGCCAAAGCCGGTCGGCGCAGGCCTCCACCAGATGCCGGTCATGCGAGATCAGCACCACCGCTCCGTCATAGTCGTTGATCGCCTGGATCAGCGCCTCGCGGCTTTCGATATCCAGGTGGTTGGTCGGCTCATCGAGGATGAGCAGATGCGGGCCGTCGAAAGTGGCAAGGCCCAGCAGCAGGCGCGCCTTCTCGCCGCCGGACAGATCCTTGGCGGGGGTGTCCATACGGCTCGTCGGCAGGCCGAAGCGGTCGACCCGGGCGCGTACCTTGGATTCGGCCGCGTCCGGCATCAGCTTGCGCACATGGGCGACCGGACTGTCGGCGGGAATGAGATCGTCGAGCTGGTGCTGGGCGAAGAAGGCGACCTTCAGCTTGCGCGCCCGGGTGATCTTACCGCTCATCGCCTCCAGCCGGCCGGCGATCAGCTTGGCGAAGGTCGACTTGCCGTTGCCGTTGGCGCCGAGCAGGGCGATGCGGTCGTCATTGTCGATGTTGAGCGCCAGCGACGACAGGATGGTGGTCTCGCCATAGCCGACGGCGACATCGTCCAGCCGGATGATCGGCGGGGCAAGGCTGCCATCGGGGTTGGGAAAGGAGATCGGCAGTGCCTCGGCGCCGCGAATGGCGGCGATCGGCTCCATCTTCTCCAGCATCTTCAGCCGCGACTGGGCCTGGCGTGCCTTGGTGGCCTTGGCGCGGAAGCGATCGACGAAGGCCTGCATGTGCTTGCGCTGGGCCTCCTGCTTCTCGCGGCTCTTTTCCTGGAGCGCCATGGTTTCGCGCCGCTGCCGGTCGAAGCTGTCGAAGCCGCCGCGATAGAAGGTCAGGCCGAACTGGTCGAGATGGACGATGGAATCGACCGCCTTGTTCAGAAGGTCGCGGTCGTGGCTGATCAGCAGCACCTGATGCGGATAGCGGGAGACATAGTTCTCCAGCCAGAGCGTGCCTTCCAGGTCGAGGTAGTTGGTCGGCTCGTCGAGCAGCAACAGGTCCGGTTCGGAGAACAATACGGCGGCAAGGGCCACGCGCATGCGCCAGCCGCCGGAGAAGGAGGAGCAGGGCCGGGCTTGGGCTTCGGCGTCGAAGCCGAGGCCGGCAAGAATGCGCGCCGCGCGTGCTTCCGCCGTGTGGCTGTCGATGTCGGCCAGCCGGGTGTGGATCTCGGCGATCCGGTGCGGATCCTCGGCCGTTTCCGCTTCCGCCAAAAGGGCGGTGCGTTCCGTGTCGGCGGCCAGCACAATCTCCAGCAAGGTCTCTTCCGTGCCGGGGGCCTCCTGCGCCACCTGGCCGATCCGCAGGCCCTTGGGCATGCGGATCTCGCCGCTCTCTGGTGAGGCATCGCCGGTGATCAGGCGGAAGAGGGTGGACTTGCCGGCACCGTTGCGACCGACGAAGCCGGTCTTGGCGCCGCTGGGCAGGGTGACACTGGCCCGCTCCAGAAGCGTGCGGCCGGCGATGCGGAAGGTGAGGTCGGTGATCTGTAACATGGTCGGATCAATGGCGGGAAAACACGCGCCGTGCAAGGGGAAGGCGCGGTGGCGGGGGTGATTGCCGCAGCGAAAGGTGCACCCTACCATGGTGCTCTTGTCAGACGTGCAAGGGAGGATCGTTATGTGTGTTCCGGGATGCCAGGACGTGGTGGCGCGCCGTCTCAGCCGGCGCGGATTGTTCAAGGGGGTGGCGGGCACGCTCGCCGGCGCCGCTGTCTTCACCGCCTTTCCGCCGCCGCGCGCGGCCCGCGCGGCCACTAACGGATTTTCCAGGGTGGTCGACCTGACCCACACCCTCGGGGAAGATTTTCCCACCTTTTTCGGCGTGCCCGGACTGGAGATGGAACGCACCGCCGCCTTCGATGAGAACGGCTTCAACATGTACAAGTGGCATCTGGTGGAGCACACCGGCACCCATCTCGATGCGCCGATCCATTTCGCCAAGGATGCTCCCGCCGCCGATGAGATCGCCATCGACCAGTTGGTGGTGCCGCTGGCGGTGCTGGATGTGAAGGAGAAGGCGGCCGCCGATCCGGACTATCAGGTCTCGGTGGAGGATCTGAAGGCCTATGAGGCTGCCGTCGGGCCGCTGCCGCAGGGAGGCTGCGTGGCGATGAACTCCGGCTGGGCCGGCAAGGTCGGCGGGGAGGGGTTTCGCAACGCCGATGGCGACGGGGTGATGCATTTCCCGGGCTTTTCCAAGGAAGCGGCGCTCTACATGATGGAACAGGGCGTGGTCGGCATGGCGGTCGATACCCTGTCGCTCGACCACGGGGCGTCCAAAACCTTCGATACCCACTACAGCTGGCTGCCGAGCGGGCGCTGGGGGCTGGAGTGCGTTGCCGCGCTCGACGAAGTTCCGGCCAGCGGGGCGACGCTGGTGGTCGGCGCGCCGAAGATCAAGGGGGCGACCGGCGGGCCGAGCCGGATCATGGCGCTGGTCTGACCCCTGGGGCGGGCAGCCCCCCGCGCTTGCCCCATCCTCTGCGTCCTCCCGGACGCCGCGAAGCGCAGATCCGGGATCGGCGAGGCACGGCGTGTCGGTTCCAGCCCTCTGGCAAGGTTAGTCTTTTGGCTCTCCGATCCCGGCTCGGGGGCCGGGATGACGCCCTTCCTTGTGGCAACGACTGGTCTCCTTCGGACCTCGCCCCACCCTCCGCGTCCTCCTGGACGAAGCGTGAGCGCGACCCGGGACCGGAGAGCCACGGTGTTCCGGATCTTCTCCCGCCGCCAACCGCGCGCTGTTCGGAGGGGGGAACGGAAGTCCTTGCCCGGCGAGCAACAAAAAACCCCCGGCGATGGCTCGCCGGGGGCTTGATTGGTCACGCTGGGTAATGGCGTGGATCAGACCGAGAAGTACAGGTCGTACTCGACCGGATGCGGGGTCATTTCGTACCGCATGTTCTCTTCCATCTTCAGCTCGATGTAGGAGTCGATCTGGTCGTCGTCCATCACGCCGCCGGCCTTCAGGAAGTCGCGGTCGGCGTCGAGGGCTTCCAGTGCCTCACGCAGCGAGGCGCAGACGGTCGGAATGTCCTTCAGCTCCTCCGGCGGCAGGTCGTAGAGGTTCTTGTCCATCGCGTCGCCCGGATGGATCTTGTTCTTGATGCCGTCGAGGCCGGCCATCAGGATGGCCGCGAAGCACAGGTACGGGTTCGCGGAAGGATCCGGGAACCGCACCTCGACGCGCTTTGCCTTCGGCGAGGAGGTGAAGGGGATGCGGCAGGACGCCGACCGGTTGCGCGAGGAGTAGGCCAGGAGCACCGGCGCTTCGTAACCCGGGACCAGACGCTTGTAGGAGTTGGTCGAGGGGTTGGTGAAGGCGTTCAGCGCCTTGGCGTGCTTCAGGATGCCGCCGATGTAGTAGAGGCAGGTCTCCGACAGGTCGGCATACTGGTTGCCGGCGAAGGTCGGCTTGCCGTCCTTCCAGATCGACAGGTGCACATGCATGCCCGTGCCGTTGTCGCCGAACACCGGCTTGGGCATGAAGGTTGCGGTCTTGCCATAGGCATGGGCGACCTGATGCACCGCGTACTTGTAGATCTGCATCTTGTCGGCGTTGCGGGTCAGCGTGTCGAACATGATGCCGAGCTCATGCTGGGCCGCAGCCACCTCGTGGTGGTGCTTCTCGACGGTGACGCCCATTTCCTTGAGCACGGTCAGCATCTCGGAGCGGATGTCCTGGCAGCTGTCGATCGGCGGAACCGGGAAGTAGCCGCCCTTGGTGCGCGGACGGTGGCCGAGGTTGCCGGTGTCGTATTCCGAACCCATGTTCGACGGCAGCTCGGAGGAATCCACCTGGAAGCCGGTGTTGTAGGGGTCGGTGGAGAAGCGCACATCGTCAAAGATGAAGAATTCGGCTTCCGGACCGACATACACCGTGTCACCGATGCCCAGCGACTTCACATAGGCCTCGGCCTTCTTGGCCGTGGTGCGCGGGTCGCGGTTGTAGGCCTCGCCGGAAACCGGGTCGATGACGTCGCAGATGATCGACAGGGTCGACTGGGCGAAGAACGGGTCGATGTGTGCGGTCTCGGGATCGAGCACCAGCATCATGTCGGACTCGTTGATGGCCTTCCAGCCGGCGATGGAGGAGCCGTCGAAAGCGACGCCTTCAGCGAACATGTCCTCGTCCACCAGGCCGGCGTCCATGGTCACATGCTGCATCTTGCCGCGCGGATCGGAGAAGCGAAGGTCAACGAACTTGATGTCCTTGTCCTTGATCTCCTTGAGAACTTCAATGGCGGTCGTCATGGAAAACTTCCCTGTCATTCGTGGTGGTCACTGGTGCCGCTTCTGGCAAACCGAAAACCGGTCGTCTGCGCCAGACGGCATGAAAGCTCATGGATGAAGCGGTTTCACGACAGCGGGAAACCGCTCTGGATGTCGAGGAAGGCCGGCGTTCCATGCCGCGGGGCGCCATTCGCCTTCCGGCCGGGAGGCTAGATCGCGTCCGTTCCGGTCTCGCCGGTGCGGATGCGTACCGCGTCCTCGATGGAGGAGACGAAGATCTTGCCGTCGCCGATCCGTCCGGTCTGGGCCGCGTTGCGGATGGCCTCGACCGCCTTGTCGACCAGATCGTCGGTGAGGACGATCTCGACCTTCACCTTGGGCAGGAAGTCGACGACGTATTCGGCGCCGCGATAAAGTTCGGTATGGCCCTTCTGGCGACCGAAGCCCTTGGCCTCCGTCACCGTGATGCCCTGGAGGCCGACTTCCTGAAGCGCCTCCTTGACCTCGTCGAGCTTGAACGGCTTGATAATCGCTTCGATCTTTTTCATCGTCTCCGCCACTTCACGTCGCCCGGGTTCAAAAAAAGCGGGTCCCCGTGTTTCGGGGCCGTGTCCCTTGATTAGCATGGGCCGTGCCAGTCCCGCCTGCCGAAAAAAACAGCCTGTTATTCGGGCAATCGCGCGCGCAAACCCGCAGCCTGCCGCAGTTGCTTCTCGGCGCCTGTTTATTTTCTGCTCACGTTGCACAATAAATATGCAGAAAAACAAGGCAGGCGGATCGGCGGCCGGTGCCGCCGATTGCATCGGCGGGCGGCAGGTTGCGCAATCGCTGGGCAACGGCGAGACCGTTCGGGGCGTTTGCGGCAAGGCGGTTGCGTTTGGCCGCCATTCCCGGCGAAATGCGATGAGCCTGTCTGAAGGGGCCGCCAGGCGAAGCGGCGGAAAGGGCAGGGCAACAAGGAGGTCACGATGCGGATCATGGCACTCGATCACATCGTTCTGACGGTCACGGACATGGATGCCGCCGTCAGGTTCTATTGCGAGGTTCTGGGCATGGAGGAGGTGGTGTTTGGCGGTGGTCGCCGGGCGCTGCGCTTCGGCAGCCAGAAGATCAACCTGCATCCGCCCGGTCACGATTATGCCCCGGTGGCTGAGCGGCCCGCGCCCGGGTCGGCGGATCTGTGCTTCCTTGTCGCCTCGCTCGATGCGGCCATCGCCGCTCTGGAGGCGGCCGGTGTCGGGATCGAGGAGGGGCCGGTGTCGCGCACCGGCGCGCTCTCGCCGCTGCGCTCGATCTACATCCGCGATCCGGAGGGCAATCTGGTGGAGTTGTCCGAACCCCAGAATGTGGTGCTGGCCGGCAGCGGGGACCGGGGATGACAAGCGAATTGCTGACACCGGTGCAGATGGGCGAGGCGGACCGGCTGACCATCGAGGGCGGGGTGCCCGGCATCGAGCTGATGGAGGTCGCCGGACGGGCGGTCGCCGATGCCGCCTGCCGTATGGCCGGATATGACGCGGGCATTCTCGTGCTGGCCGGGCCGGGCAACAATGGCGGCGATGGGTTTGTCGCGGCCCGCCTGTTGAAGCGGCGTGGCTACAAGGTGCGGGTCGTTCTGCTGCCGGGCGGCTGGGAGGCGCGGGGCGATGCGGCGCTGGCGCTCGCGGCGATGAAGGAGGCTGGCGTTTCGCCTGAGACGTTGCCGCAGGCGCAGGAAGAAGAGGTGCTGGGCGCGCATCTTGCTGCCGCAGGACTGGTAATCGACGCCCTGTTCGGGGCCGGGCTTGACCGGCCGCTGACCGGCCCGGTCGCGGCGGCGGTGCGGCAGGTCAACGCGGCGCGGGAGGCCCGGGGGCTTCTGGTTCTCGCCGTCGATCTGCCCTCGGGGGTGAACGGGGAGAGTGGCGCCATACTCGGCGCGGCGGTGGCGGCGGATCGCACGGTCACTTTCTTTCGTGCCAAGCCGGGGCACCTGCTTTATCCCGGGCGTGGTCTGTGCGGCCCGTTGGAGATCGCAGATATCGGCATCAGGGACAGGGTGCTGGAGACGGTGCGGCCGGCGCTGTTCCGCAACACGCCGGAGCTGTGGCGGGGGGCGTGGCAGCCGCCGGGGCCGGAGGGGCACAAGTACAGCCGGGGCCATGCGGTGGCGATCTCCGGTCCGGCGCTTGGCACCGGCGCGGCACGGCTCGCGGCGGGGGCGGCACTGCGCTGCGGCGCCGGGCTGGTGACGGTGGCGACCCCGCCCTCGGCGGCGCTGGTCAATGCCGCGCATTTGACGGCGGTGATGGTGCGCTCCTTTCGCGGCGAAGACGGTCTGTCGGATCTGCTCGCCGACCCCCGGCTCAACGCGGTGCTTTTGGGGCCGGGGGCCGGAGTGGGCGAGGGGACGCGGGCGCTGACACGTGCCTGCCTTGCCGGGCCGCGCGCGGTGGTGCTCGATGCGGATGCCTTGACCAGCCATGCGGATGCGCCTGAGGAGCTGTTCGCGCTGATTGCCGCTTTGAGCCGGTCGGGCGCGGGAGAGGCGGCGGCGGTCGTTCTGACGCCGCATGAGGGCGAGTTCACCCGGCTGTTTCCGGATCTGTCCGCCGCCGGTCTGCCGTCCAAGGTGGAGCGGGCGCGGGCGGCGGCTCGGCGCAGCGGCGCGGTGGTGCTGCTGAAAGGCGGCGACACGGTGATCGCCGAGCCCGGCGGCCGGGCGGCGATCAACGATTGCGCGCCGCCCTGGCTGGCGACCGCCGGCTCCGGCGATGTGCTGGCGGGGATCGTCACCGGCCTCTTGGCGCAGGGGATGCCGGGATTCGAGGCCGCCTGCATGGCGGTCTGGCTGCATGGCCAGGCCGGCGCCGAGGCTGGGGCGGCGCTGACGGCGGAGGATCTTGAGCCGGCTTTGCGGGTGGTCTTGCGCCAAATGATGGAGGAAAAGCGATAAATGAAGGGTGGGAGGGACGGCCTCAAGCCCGGATTTTCCTTTGACCCTGTCATATGCGGTGCTATAGAGGCCGCGCCTCGGTTCAAGGCGCTGCGCAAGTTGCGGGCGTGGTGGAACTGGTAGACACGCCAGATTTAGGTTCTGGTGGCGCAAGCCGTGGGGGTTCAAGTCCCTCCGCCCGCACCACGTATGGCCTGAACCCGAAGCAGACCCGGTACAGGGCATCATTTTCAAACGAGCTGTCGGAAAGACGTTCTCGATCAAGGACGAAGCACACGACCATGCAGGTAACAGAGACCCTGGCCGAGGGGCTGAAACGCGAACTGAAAGTCGTCATTCCGGCGTCTGAGCTTGCAAGCCGCCTCGATACGTATCTTGAAGATCTCAAGGGCAAGGTTCAGATCAAGGGCTTCCGCCCGGGCAAGGTTCCGTCTGCCCATCTGAAGCGCCTCTACGGGCGCCAGGCAACCGCCGAGTTGCTCAACGAGATGATCACCGAGACCACGCGCTCGGCCGTTCAGGAGCGCAACGAGAAGCCTGCGCTCCAGCCGGAAATCGATCTGGCTGACGATGACGCCGAGGCGATTCTCACCGGCGGCGCCGATATCGCCTTCACGATGAGCTACGATATCCTGCCGGAATTCGAGATCATCGATTTCAAGACGATCTCGATCGAGCGCCCGGTGGTGGAGATCGACGATTCGGAAGTCGACGAGCAGATCGCGCAGATCGCCAACAACAACAAGCCGTTCGAGACCAAGGACGGTGCGGCGGAAGATGGCGACCGGGTGCTGATGAGCTACCTGGGCAAGCTCGATGGCGAGCCCTTCGACGGCGGTGCCGACGAGAACGGCCAGCTGGTGATCGGCTCCAAGCAGTTCATCCCGGGCTTCGAGGAGCAGCTTGTCGGTCTGAAGGCCGGCGACGAGAAGACCATCGAGGTCAGCTTCCCCGAGGACTATCCGGCGAAGCACCTGGCCGGCAAGCCGGTGACCTTCGACATCGTCGTCAAGGAAGTGCAGTCGGCCGGTGAGGTGACCATCGATGATGAGTTCGCCAAGGGGCTGGGCCTCGACTCGCTCGACAAGCTGAAGGAAATCGTCCGCGGCCAGATCGAGAGCCAGTACGGCGCGATGACCCGCCAGAAGATCAAGCGGCAGCTTCTCGACAAGCTCGACGAGCGCTACCAGTTCGATCTGCCCGAGCGTCTGGTCGCTTCCGAGTTCGACGGCGTGTGGCGCCAGGTCGAGGCGGACATGACGAACGCCGGCAAGTCCTTCGAGGACGAGGGCTCCTCCGAGGAAGAGACCCGCGCGGAGTACCGCAAGATCGCCGAGCGCCGCGTGCGGCTTGGCCTGGTCCTGTCGGAAGTCGGCGACCAGAACGAGATCAAGGTCAGCGACGAGGAAGTGCAGCGCGCGCTGTACGATCGGGTGCGTCAGTTCCCGGGCCAGGAAAAGGAAGTGTTCGAGTTCTACAAGAGCAACCCGACCGCTCTGGCCAGCCTCCAGGCTCCGATCTACGAAGAGAAGGTGGTGGACTACATCCTCGAACTTGCCGCGGTGACCGACAAGACCGTGACCAAGGAAGAGCTGATGGCAGAGGACGAGGAAGAGGGCGCGTCGTCGTAATCGGCGGCACGCACTTTTAACCCTTGCCTGTGTGCAACTAGCACCTACCTTTCGAAATGAAGCGACATCCCCTATGTATGGGTGTCGCTTTTTTCGACTCAAGAAGACCGAGGCCGAGACCGTCCCTCCCGAAGGCCTGCCGACCCGCTGACACGATGCGGTTCTCAGGCAGGGGGCGTTCCTCCAAAACATGGACGAGGCATGAAGGATCCAGTTGATTTCGCCATGAGTTCACTCGTTCCGATGGTCGTCGAACAGACGAACCGGGGTGAACGCGCATACGATATCTATTCGCGGCTGCTCAAGGAGCGGATCATTTTCCTGACCGGCCCGGTAGAGGACCATCTGGCGACGCTGGTCTGCGCCCAGCTTCTTTATCTGGAAGCGGAAAATCCGACCAAGGAAATCGCGATCTACATCAATTCTCCGGGTGGTCTGGTGACCTCGGGCCTGGCGATTTACGACACGATGCAGTTCATTCGGCCGGCCGTGTCGACCCTGTGCATCGGTCAGGCCGCGTCGATGGGCTCGCTGCTTCTGGCGGCTGGCGCCAAGGGGATGCGGTTCTCGCTGCCGAATGCGCGGGTGATGGTGCATCAGCCCTCCGGCGGCTTCCGCGGCCAGGCGGCGGATATCATGCTGCATGCTCAGGAAATCCTGAAGATGAAGCAGCGCCTGAACGAGATCTACGTCACCCACACCGGGCAGTCGCTCGATGCGGTTGAGGAAGCGCTCGATCGCGACAACTTCATGTCGGCGGAGACGGCCAAGGCCTTCGGCATCGTCGATGAAGTGATTGTCGATCGCGCGGCGGTGCTTGGCGGTACCGAGGAAACGTCTAAATAACCTATGAATGGCGAGGTTTTCGCCGTTCAGCGGGACTTGGGCGATCCGTCGCCATGCCCCTGCCTTAAACGAATATTGATTTTTGAGGTGGAAGCATGGTGAGATTCCGGGACACTGACCGGTGGGTGGTGTGCCCGGAGCCCGGAGGAAGACGCGCCGCGCGCTTCTTTCACCAATAAACACCGGGGGGACAAGGTCCTTCCGAACCACGCGGGGTTTACCTGATGACTAAGGCCAGCGGCGGCGATTCGAAAAACACGCTCTATTGCTCCTTCTGCGGCAAGAGCCAGCATGAAGTGCGCAAACTGATCGCCGGCCCGACCGTCTTTATCTGCGATGAATGCGTTGAGCTGTGCATGGACATCATCCGCGAGGAAAACAAATCCTCGCTGGTCAAGTCTCGTGACGGCATCCCGACGCCGCAGGAAATCCGCAATGTTCTCGATGACTATGTGATCGGCCAGAACAGCGCGAAGAAGGTACTGTCGGTCGCGGTCCACAATCACTACAAGCGCCTGAACCACGCGTCGAAGAACAACGATGTGGAACTGGCCAAGTCGAACATCCTGCTCGTCGGTCCGACCGGTTGCGGCAAGACGTTGCTGGCACAGACGCTGGCGCGCATCCTCGATGTGCCCTTCACCATGGCCGATGCGACGACGCTCACCGAAGCCGGTTATGTCGGTGAGGATGTGGAGAACATCATCCTCAAGCTGCTGCAGTCGGCCGACTACAATGTGGAGCGGGCGCAGCGCGGCATCGTCTACATCGACGAGGTCGACAAGATCAGCCGCAAGGCGGACAACCCCTCGATCACCCGCGATGTATCGGGCGAGGGCGTTCAGCAGGCGCTGCTGAAGATCATGGAAGGCACGGTCGCCAGCGTGCCGCCGCAGGGCGGGCGCAAGCATCCGCAGCAGGAGTTCCTGCAGGTGGACACGACCAACATCCTGTTCATCTGCGGTGGGGCGTTCGCGGGTCTGGAGAAGATCATTTCCGAGCGCGGGCGCAAGACCTCGATCGGCTTCAAGGCCAATGTGGAGGCGCCTGAAGACCGGCGTGCGGGCGAGCTGTTCGGCGAGCTGGAGCCGGAGGATCTGCTGAAATTCGGCCTGATTCCGGAATTCGTCGGCCGTTTGCCCGTGATCGCCACCCTGATCGACCTTGATGAGGAAGCGCTGGTGCAGATCCTGACCGAGCCGAAGAACGCGCTGGTCAAGCAGTACCAGCGGCTGTTCGAGATGGAAAACGTCGAGCTGACCTACCACGAGGAAGCCTTGAAGGCGATCGCCCGCAAGGCGATCGAGCGCAAGACCGGTGCACGCGGTCTGCGGTCGATCCTGGAGGCGATCCTGCTCGACACCATGTACGAGCTGCCGGGGCTGAAGGGTGTCAAGGAGGTGGTGATCTCCGCCGAGGTGGTCACCGGCGAGGCGCGTCCGCTGTACATCTACGAGGATCGGGCGGAAAACTCGGCCACCAGCGCCTGAAACTGATCGCCGCGCGGCCTCCTGCCGCGTGCCGCGCAATCTGACAATCGGCGGCCCCGGTCCTTGCCAAGGATCGGGGCCGTTTTGCGTTGGGGCGAGGGGCGGCCTTCTGCGGACGCCAGGGCGGTGCGGGGGGCGGGGAACGGCCGGCGGATTTCCACCGATTGCTTGTGCGAAAGCGTTGTTTTTACGCGAATCAGCGGCTTTTCCGCTTAATGTTGAGAGCAAAGTTCCGGTTGGTCTGGCCCCTTGCCTTGACACTGCCCGGGGTGGGAGCCACCTAATGAGGCAACAGGCAGCGGGGCGGATGCCATCCGTGCCCATTCGGGGCGGTGGTGACCGGCCAGGTGGTGTGATCGGTGTGTGCCGTTTCGATCCATCGCCGCTGCCGCCAATGCGCCCGTCCGTATCCGCCACTTGATGGGGCGGCGGGTTCGCAAGGAAAGGACGATCTATGACTGAGTTCGAAACGCGGCCCATGGGCGAGGGAGACGGCGAGGGCACGCTGTACCCGGTTCTGCCGCTGCGGGATATCGTCGTGTTCCCGCACATGATCGTGCCCCTGTTCGTTGGCCGTGAGAAGTCCATTCGCGCCCTTGAGGAGGTGATGAGTGCGGACAAGCAGATCCTGCTTGCCACGCAGGTCAACGCCTCTGACGATGAGCCCGCGCCGGAGGACATCTACAAGGTCGGGACGCTGGCGACCGTTCTCCAGCTGCTGAAACTGCCGGACAACACCGTCAAGGTGCTGGTCGAGGGCGGCGCGCGTGCGTCGATCTCCGACTACACGGAGCGCAGCGACCTGTTCGAGGCCCGCGCGGTGGTGCTGGAAGAGGAAGAGGCCGACACCGTCGAGGTGGAGGCCCTGTCGCGTTCGGTGGTCTCGGAGTTCGAGAATTACGTCAAGCTGAACAAGAAGGTCTCGCCGGAGGTGCTGGGCGCCATCGGGCAGATCGACGACAACTCGAAGCTGGCGGACACCATCGCCTCGCATCTGGCGGTCAAGATTCCGGAAAAGCAGGAGATCCTGGGGATCACCTCCGTCGCGGCGCGGCTGGAGCGGGTGCTGGGCCTGATGGAGAGCGAGATTTCCGTTCTCCAGGTGGAAAAGCGCATCCGCTCGCGGGTCAAGCGGCAGATGGAGAAGACCCAGCGCGAGTATTATCTCAACGAGCAGATGAAGGCGATCCAGAAGGAACTCGGCGACGGCGAGGATGGCCGCGACGAGGTTGCCGAGCTTGAAGAGCGGATCACCAAGACCAAGCTGTCGAAGGAAGCGCGCGAAAAGGCCACGGCGGAGCTCAGGAAGCTCAAGCAGATGAGCCCGATGTCCGCCGAGGCGACGGTGGTGCGCAACTATCTCGACTGGCTCCTGGGTATTCCCTGGGGCAAGCGGGGCAAGGTCAAGCATGACCTGAAGCATGCGCAGAGCGTGCTCGACACCGACCACTATGGCCTGGAGAAGGTCAAGGAGCGCATCGTCGAGTATCTGGCGGTGCAGAAGCGGGCGAACAAGCTGAAGGGGCCGATCCTGTGCCTCGTCGGTCCTCCGGGCGTCGGCAAGACCTCGTTGGGCAAATCGATCGCCAAGGCGACGGGCCGTGAGTTCGTGCGCATGTCGCTGGGCGGCGTGCGGGACGAGGCGGAGATCCGTGGTCACCGGCGCACCTACATCGGCTCGATGCCCGGCAAGGTCATCCAGTCGATGAAGAAGGCGAAGAAGTCCAACCCGCTGTTCCTGTTCGACGAGATCGACAAGATGGGCATGGACTTCCGGGGCGATCCGTCCTCGGCGCTGCTTGAGGTGCTGGATCCGGAGCAGAACAGCTCGTTCATGGATCACTATCTGGAGGTCGAATACGACCTGTCCGATGTGATGTTCGTGACCACGGCCAACACGCTCAACATCCCCGCGCCGCTGATGGACCGGATGGAGATCATCCGCATCGCCGGCTACACCGAGGATGAGAAGGTCGAGATCGCGCGCCGGCACCTGCTGCCGAAGGCGGAGAAGGACCATGGCCTGAAGGCCGGCGAGTTCGAGGTGGGCGACGCGGCGCTGCGCATGGTGATCCGGCGTTACACCCGCGAGGCGGGCGTGCGTAACCTTGAGCGGGAGCTGGCGACCCTCGCCCGCAAGGCGGTCAAGGACATCCTGATGAACGACAAGGAGGCCATCGTCGTCGATGAGGCGGTTGTCGAGGAGTTCCTCGGGGTGCCGCGCTACCGGTATGGCGAGGCCGAACTGGAGGATCAGGTCGGTGTCGTCACCGGGTTGGCCTGGACCGAGGTGGGCGGCGAGCTGCTGACCATCGAAGGGGTGATGATGCCCGGCAAGGGCAAGATGACCGTCACCGGCAACCTGCGCGACGTGATGAAGGAATCGATTTCGGCGGCGGCGTCCTATGTGCGCTCGCGGGCGGTCGATTTCGGCATCGAGCCGCCGCTGTTCGACCGGCGCGATATCCACGTGCACGTGCCGGAGGGCGCGACGCCCAAGGACGGACCGTCGGCGGGCATCGCCATGGCGACGGCGGTGATTTCGGCCATGACCGGCATTCCGGTGCGCCGCCACGTGGCGATGACCGGCGAGATCACCCTGCGTGGCCGGGTGTTGCCGATCGGCGGGCTGAAGGAGAAGCTGCTGGCCGCGCTGCGGGGCGGGATCAAGACCGTTCTCATTCCGGAAGACAACGCCAAGGACCTGGCGGATATTCCGGATAACGTGAAGAACGACCTCGACATCATCCCGGTTTCGCGGATGGAGGATGTCCTGAAGACCGCGCTCCTGCGTCAGCCCGAGCCGATCGAATGGGACGAGGCGGCGGCCGATGCGGCCCGCAAGGCCGTGGTTTCGGACGAGGATGGGCCGAACGTCCTGGCCCATTGAGCCAACGGCTTTCCACAGAAATGGGGGCTCCGGTGCCAGCCGGGGCCCTTTCTTTTGCCAAAATGACGGAAAAATCGCGGAATTCCGCCACTTTCAGCTTGCCAAGGCCGGGAAATCGCAAGAGTGTCCTGCCCCGAGGCCTGTCACGAATCGACGGGCTTGCTGTTTCCAGGAAAGGGACTGCCATGAACAAGAATGATCTGATCGCTGCGGTCGCGGACAAGACCGGTCTCACCAAGGCGCAGGCCGGTGAAGCTGTTGACGCTGCTCTCGAAGCCGTCACCAACACCCTGAAGAGCGGCGACGAAGTCCGGATCATCGGCTTCGGCAACTTCAGCGTTTCCGAGCGCGCTGCCTCCGAGGGCCGCAACCCGCGCACCGGCGAGACGATCCAGATCCCGGCGTCGAAGACGCCGAAGTTCAAGGCCGGCAAGGGCCTGAAGGACGCAGTCAACGCCTGATCAGGCAGAAGGCTCCTGGAAGCTCCCGCATTCTGGCTGCAGAATGCGGGCGCGCCAGGCGGACGGCTCCCCGGGAACCCGGGACGAGTGGTCCGGCCCATCAAAAAGACCCCGGTGGCGTTCGGCCATGGGGTCTTTTTTTATGCCTGCTTTTCTGTCTGAAGCCGGTCTCCCGGACAGGGGCGGCGTTGCGCCCGAAAGGCTGGCAAAAGGATGGAGCACCGGATGCTTGCCGTTTCCCTTTCGGCGATCCCGCCACGTTTTCCCAGGCTTGATCTCACGCTGCGCAGCATTCTGGCGCAGAGCCGCCCGGCGGACCGGGTCCTGCTTTACATTCCGCGCGCCTATCGCCGCTTTCCCGAGTGGGATGGTGTGTTGCCGGAGGTGCCCGAGGGGGTGGAGATCCGTCGCTGCGAGATGGATATGGGACCGGCGTCGAAGGTCCTGCCGGCGGCCATGGAGCTGCAGGGCCAGGATTGCGACCTGCTGTTTTGCGACGATGACAAGATCTTCCATCCGGACTGGATCGCGCGGTTTCTCGCGGCAAAGGAGCGGCATCCGGGCTGCGCCATCGCCCAGAGCGGTCAGGAGGCTCATTGGCTGGCGCCGGGCGGCTCTGAGCGGGCATTGCGCCCCCGAGCGGTGCGTCGCTGGCGGATCACCGACATTCCCTTCCAGCTCCGCTTTCTGCTGCGGGACATCAGGGCCGGGAAGGCGCGCGCCACGCTGCCCGATCCGCCGCGCCGGGCGTTCAAGCGCTCCGGCTACATCGACATCTTCGAAGGCGGGCATGGGGTGCTGGTGCGGCCGGAGTGGTTCGCGCCGGAGGATTGCGACATTCCGCCGGTGATCTGGTCGGTGGATGATGTCTGGCTGTCGGGGATGGTGGCCCGCAAGGGGATCCCGATCTGGCTCGACGCCAATGTGCTCGATCCGGTGGAGACCATGTCCTCGCCGCTGGCCTCGCTCAATGCCGCGGTGCTGGATGGGGTGGGGCGGGAAGACGCCGATGCCGCCGCCGTCACCTACATGCGCAACACCCACGGCCTGTGGCTGTAGCGTGGCCAGCGCCCGGCGGGCGGTGAGAGAGCGGCCTCTGGGTGTCTAAGGCCAAGACTTCCTTACCTTTTCCCGTGAGCAGGCGCGCGCAAATTCTCCTTCCCATACCTCG
Source organism: Stappia indica (assembly GCF_020177335.1). Lineage (GTDB taxonomy): Bacteria > Pseudomonadota > Alphaproteobacteria > Rhizobiales > Stappiaceae > Stappia > Stappia indica_B. The sequence goes on from NZ_JAIVMG010000006.1 coordinate 84,700, forward strand.
CCCCAAAAGAGAGCGGCGCCGACCGCTTGTGCTGACAGAACGTCACGTAGGTGCACCTAATCTGTGCGCTGTCTGTCAAATAATGAGCATGAAGTTAGCTTGCATTGGCGCTTCCAGTCTTCATGGTGGACTGGAGGGGCGCGTACCGTTGCCCCAAAGACCTGGGAGCTGAGCTTCTTAGGGCGGCGTGGGGAACGATGCTTCTATTGTGTCGCTTTATCTATATTAGGGATCAATTAAATTTACTCATAGTCCAATACCATGGACCTGTGACATCCCCTCATTCCCCCGCTCGAGTAGCGAACGAAGTGATTGTCCATTGACCTCGGGCTCATCCATCGGGAGCGCCATGGCAGGACCGAGCATCGAGCCGTAGGCATGTTCCTCACCTGAAAAGCTGCGGCTGACGACTCCACGGATCACGGCCCCTTGTGCTCCGAAAACGGGGGCGCCGCTCATTTTTCCGGGAACGCGAGCATTGAAATCAAAGCATGGTCCGGGTGTGGAAACCTCTCTCGCAATATGGTTCTGAGGAAACGTTTGTAGGACTTTTCCAGCAGTAACATAGATGTTGAGGCTAAAAGATCTGTCTGAGATTACGCTTGTATTTGGGTTAATCTCGATGTTAGGTAATTCTGCGTAGCCCAACGAATAGGCCGCCTCGCCGGGCACAAAGGGATTAAGAGACATGTTTAAGGGCTGGTGCGCATGCCCATTTGGCATTTCTCGGATTTTGCAGACAGCCACATCGGTTAAATATTCCCACCGGTCGTCTTCATGGAGTAGCGGGCTTTGTTTCCAATCACCCCATACCCACATCTTTTGGAAGGGGAAGAACCGAAACGCTTTCGCAAAATAGATGCCCCCAGCTGGTGCCATGTATGGGATGAGCACGCCAAAGTTCAGGTCCTTTCGATACTGATGCCCTCCTATGTGGGTGGCCCCATATCCAGCTTCTATTGGGTCCAGCAGGACATGAGCCGCCGTGATCAGATATCCGGTGCAACTGATGATTGACGCAGTTCCTATGCATCTGATGGCTGATTCTCCCTCATTCCACGCAACCACAGGCACAATGCTCTGCTGCATCAGATAGTCGGTGGTGCCGAACAGAGACAAGGCATCTGCGATCTGCCTATTCGGTCGATTGGTCATTAATTCAAAGTCACCACCGAGAAGAAAGTACCTGTCATCGCCAGGTTTTTCTGGTTTAAGTGTTAGACTTTTCAAGTTTGAGATTGCCCATCGCCCATCTGGGCGGTGACTCCAGACTGATTTCAATATGCTTAAAGGAAATTCTATATCCAATTTATTGCCTCTCGCCTTGATTTCTCTTCAAAAATATATACAGAATGATCAACGAAATTATAGAGAAAACGGCGTCTGACAATAGTTCTGGTATGTTCAAAATCGCTGAATGTGCTCAGGCGCTTAGGCCAGATCAAGCGTGGCCTGTTCTCATGCTCCGCTTGCGGGTCTCCCAGATGCATCGCGGCGCCTTAGGAGCGGCAGCGTCTCTGGTCGCGAGCAAAATATTGGCCTCGTCGCCGCCCTTCATGGTCACGATGCGTGCGCCGATGGGAATGCGGGCGGATCTGCTGCGAGTGCGCTAGCAACACTGGCGCGGAAAACAATGCGCCGAGGCTAACTTATCGTGGTAGTTGGGCGCTAGAGAGGAGGTTGTGCTTGCTGTTGCGCACAGCCCGGCTCGGCTGAAGCTGCCCAGAGCAAGGCCCGTATCAAATCTTGGGAAAATGGTGGGCGGTGAGAGACTCGAACTCCCGACATCCTCGGTGTAAACGAGGCGCTCTACCAACTGAGCTAACCGCCCGTTCCGGGCCGCCTCTGGCGACCTCGCTGCTCTCCGTCCGGCCAGTAACCCGGCGGGGAAGGGAGAAGGCGCGGCAATCCGGCGCCGGATGGCCGGCCAGATCGCGCGACCGCTTGTCTAAGGCGCCTTGCCGGGGATTGCAAGACGCTTTCCGCCTCCTGCCAGCCTGTGGCGGCTGGCCAAGGGGCCCTGTCAGCGGTTAAGTGGGGCGGGGCTTGGCGAAAACACGATTGCATCTCCTGTGGGAAACGGCAGGCGGTGGTGAAGGACCGGAAACACCCATGACGATCACCTATTTCGGCTACGGCTCGCTGGTGAATGTGCGCACGCTGGACCCGGCGGCGCGGGCAACGCCGGGCACCCTTGCCGGCTGGCGCCGGGAATGGCGGGCCTGGTGGACGGAGCACGAGGGGCCGCGCGTGTGCACCTTGACGGTGGTGCCCGACCCGGATTGTGCCATCGACGGGGTGATGGTCAGCGAACCGGCGGAGGGGCTGGCGGTGCTGCAGCAGCGCGAGCGCCGCTATGAGCGGATCGATGGCATCGGTTCGCAGTTTCGCGGAGCCGCCGATGGCGCGCCGGCCGGCGCCGATGCCTTCCTGTTCCAGGCCGATACGGCAATCCGCAAATGGGGCGATGAGACCCATCCGATCCTGCAAAGCTATGTGGATTGCGTGCTGGCCGGTTTTCATGCCTTCTGGGGCGAGGAGGGGGTGGCGCGTTTCATCGCCTCCACCCATGGCTGGCACGCGCCGATCCTGGCCGACCGCGCCGCGCCGCGCTATCCGCGCGCTCAGGCAATCGACGCCGGGCTGCTCGCCCGCTTCGACGAGATGCTGGCCGGCGAAGGGGTGCGGTATCTGGCGCCGGCAGACTGATCGGCCCGGCCGTGGGCGCCCGCGGCCGGCCAGAACCGGGCATAAACGGTGGCCTCAACCGGGCAAGGTGTGTATAACCGCGCTCACCCGGCCTGCGACGACGTCGCGGCTGGACATTGTTGCGTGCAACACGATGTAAACACGCAATGCAGACAAGGGCCGGTGCGCGGGAAGACGCTCATCGGCGGATCGGGTTTTTGGGAGTTGAGGTGATGGCGCAGAACTGGACACCGGAAAGCTGGCGGTCGAAGCCGATCGTGCAGGTGCCGGAGTATCGCGACGCGGAAGCGCTCGCGGAAGTGGAGCGCCGCCTGGCAGACTTTCCGCCGCTGGTTTTTGCAGGTGAGGCGCGCAAGCTGAAGGCCCAGCTCGCCGAAGTGGCCGAGGGACGCGGCTTCCTGCTGCAGGGCGGCGATTGCGCCGAGAGCTTCGCCGAGCATCACGCCGATCACATCCGCGACTTCTTCCGCGTTTTCCTGCAGATGTCCGTGGTGCTGACCTATGCCTCGGCACAGCCGGTGGTGAAGGTCGGGCGGATCGCCGGGCAGTTCGCCAAGCCGCGTTCGTCGGCGACGGAAACCAAGGATGGCGTCGAGCTGCCGAGCTACCGCGGTGACATCATCAACGACATCAATTTCGATGCGGTCAATCGCGAGCCCGATCCGCAGCGCCAGATCATGGCCTACCGGCAATCGGCGGCGACGCTGAACCTGCTGCGCGCCTTTGCCCAGGGCGGCTTTGCCAATCTCGACCATGTGCATCGCTGGATGCTGTCCTTCGTCAAGGACAGCCCGCAGAGCCACCGCTATCAGGTGCTGGCCGACCGGATTTCCGAAAGCCTCGACTTCATGCGGGCCTGCGGCATCGATCCGGACACGGCGCCGCAGCTGCGCTCGACCGAGTTCTTCACCAGCCACGAGGCATTGCTGCTGGGCTATGAGCAGGCGTTGACCCGCGTCGACAGCACCTCCGGCGACTGGTACGCCACCTCCGGCCACATGCTGTGGATCGGCGACCGCACCCGCCAGCCGGATCATGCGCATGTGGAGTATTTCCGCGGCGTGAAGAACCCGATCGGCCTGAAATGCGGCCCGAGCCTTTCCGCCGACGGGCTGCTGGAGCTGATCGACACGCTCAACCCGGAGAACGAGGCCGGCCGGCTGACGCTGATCTGCCGCTTCGGTGCGGACAAGGTGTCCGAGCATCTGCCGGCGCTGGTGCGCGCGGTGGAGCGGGAAGGGCGCAAGGTGGTGTGGTCCTGCGACCCGATGCATGGCAACACCATCACCGCCAACAGCTACAAGACCCGGCCGTTCGACCGGATCCTGCGCGAGGTGGAGGCTTTCTTTGCCGTGCACCGGGCGGAAGGCACCTATGCCGGCGGCATCCATGTGGAGATGACCGGCAAGAACGTGACCGAATGCACCGGCGGTGCCCGCGCGCTGACCGCCGAGGATCTGGCCGATCGCTACCACACCTATTGCGATCCGCGTCTCAACGCCGAGCAGGCGATCGAACTGGCGTTCCTTGTTGCCGAGAATGTGCGCAAGGAGCGGGACCTGCGCGGCTCCGCACCGCAGGCCGCAGCCAGCTGACGCTTCGGACCCCGCTGCATGTCGGTGCAGCGGGGCTCGGACGCTGGCAAAGAGCAGCGGCACTTCCCGTGTCATCCCGGGCAAGCCTTGGCGCGACCCGGGATCAGGGAGCCGAAAGACGTGCGTTTTCAGTCGGCTGGACCCGAGAGGCCGTGCCTCGCCGGTCCCGGATCTCCGCTTCGCTTCGTCCGGGAAGACGCCCTCCAGGGCGCTTTTTGCATCATGACTTTCTTTCAAGACTATTTCGAACCCGGCGCCTTGTTGCGCCGCCGCCGTTCGCTCACGTAACGGAATTTTTCGAATTCAGGAATATTATCTGGAGCGGGCCAAACGGGAAGGGGGACCGTGGCGCCATGAAACTGGATCTTTCAGGAATTGCCGTTCTTGTCATTGATGACAATGCGCATATGCGGTCGCTGTTTCGCGCCATTCTCAGTGGGTTCGGCATTCGCAGGGTGTTCGAGGCGGCCGATGGCGCGGACGGTCTTGCGGTCATTCTCGACAGGCAGCCGGATGTGGTGATCTGCGACTGGCTGATGGCGCCGGTCAGCGGTGCCGATTTCCTGTCTCTCCTGCGGCGGGACACCAACGACGGGCTGGCGATGACGCCGGTGATCATGGTCAGCGCCGATGCGCGCAAGCCCGTGATCCTGCGCGCGGTCAAGCTCGGCATTCATGAGTTCCTGGCCAAGCCGATCTCCCCGGCGCTGCTTTACCAGCGGCTGCAACGGGTGGTGACCGAGAATCGCGCCTTCCTGCGCTGCGGCGAGGCGGTGCATCCGGTGCCGCGCGCCGCGATGCCCGCCCCTGGCAGGGGCATGTCGCTGGCCCCGCCTTCGGGCGGAGCTGCGCCATCCGCGCAGGATGCGGCGGTCTTCATCTGATCCTCTGTCGCGGAAGCGTTCTGCGGTCTGACTTTCGGCGACGGTGGATGATTGCGCTCGGACAACCTGCGGGCTAAACGGGGAGCATGATCGACACGACCACCCCCCGTTCCAATGACCGCCTGCGTCTGGCGGTTGCCCAGCTCAATCCGACCGTTGGCGATATCGCCGGAAACCTTGCGCTGGTGCGCGAGGCCCGGGCCGAGGCCGCTGCCGCAGGTGCCGATCTGGTGCTGTTTTCCGAGTTGTTCCTGTCCGGCTACCCGCCGGAGGATCTGGTGCTGAAGCCAGCCTTCTTGCGGGCCTGCCGGCACGCGCTCGACGATCTGGCGGCGGATACGGCAGATGGCGGGCCGGGGGTTCTGATCGGACTGCCCTGGCGCGAGGGCGACAAGCTGCACAATGCGGTGGCGCTGGTCGATGGCGGGCGGATCGAGGGGGTGCGCTTCAAGGTGGATTTGCCGAACTATGGCGAGTTCGACGAAAAGCGCGTGTTCCAGGCGGGGCCGCTGCCCGGGCCCATCGGCTTTCGCGGCATTCGGCTCGGTGTTCCGGTTTGCGAGGACACCTGGAGCGATGAGGTTTGCGAGTGTCTGCAGGAAACGGGGGCGGAGTTACTGCTGGTGCCCAACGGATCGCCCTTTCATGCGGGCAAGCCGGAGATCCGCCTGCAGATGATGCTGCAGCGGGTGGTGGAGACCGGATTGCCGCTGGTCTATTGCAACCAGGTTGGTGGCCAGGACGAGCTTGTGTTCGACGGCGCCTCCTTCGCGCTGCAGGCGGATCGCCGGCTGGCGTTCCAGATGCCGGAGTTCGAGGCGGCGGTGACGGTCACCGACTGGCGGCGGCAGTCGGCCGGGGGCTGGGTCTGTGACGGCGGGCCGGTCGCATCGCTGCCGGATCTCGATGCGGCGCGCTGGTCGGCCTGCGTGCTGGGCCTGCGTGACTATGTGGAGAAGAACCGGTTCCCCGGCGTCGTGCTCGGGCTGTCGGGGGGCATTGACAGCGCCATCGTCGCGGCGATGGCGGTGGATGCGCTCGGGCCGGAGCGGGTGCATTGTGTGATGCTGCCCTACCGCTACACTTCCGAGGAAAGCCTCGCGGATGCGCGGGGCTGCGCCGAGGCGCTGGGGCTGCGCTATGACACGGTGCCGATCGCGCCAGCGGTGGAGGGGTTCACCGAGGCGCTTTCCGGTCTGTTCAGCGGCACGGAAGCGGGGATCACCGAGGAGAATATCCAGTCGCGCGCGCGCGGTGTCATCCTGATGGCGATTTCCAACAAGTTCGGCTACATGGTCGCCACCACCGGCAACAAGTCGGAGATGTCGGTGGGGTATGCGACCCTTTACGGCGACATGAACGGCGGGTTCAACCCGATCAAGGACCTGTACAAGATGCAGGTCTATCGGCTGGCCGCCTGGCGCAACGACAATCGTCCGGCGGGCATGCTCGGGCCGGAAGGCGAGGTCATCCCCACCAATATTCTCGTCAAGGTGCCCTCCGCCGAGCTTCGGGAAGGGCAGAGCGATCAGGATTCATTGCCTGAATACGAAGTGCTGGACGATATTCTCGAATGCCTGGTGGAGAACGAGATGTCGGTGAGCGAGATCGAGGCGCGCGGCCATGACCGGGCACTGATCCACCGGATCGAGCATCTGCTTTACATCGCCGAGTACAAGCGGCGGCAGTCGGCGCCGGGGGTGAAGATCACCCGCAAGAATTTCGGCCGCGACCGCCGCTATCCGATCACCAACCGGTTCCGCGACCGCCACTGAAAGGGCACGGTGAGGGCAGGGCTGGAACCTGGAATTGGGTCGGCCGGTCAGCCCTGCTGCGGTGCCGTGTGCGCTGTGGTCTCTCCCGCGCTGCCGCGGTCGGTCAGGGCGATCAACCGGTCGATCACGGCGAGGGTTTCCGCGTCGGACATCTCATCGACGTCGAACAGCCGGCCGTGGCGAATGCCTTCCAGGGTGAGGAAGGTCATCATGGCGAATTGCGGGTCCTTGCAGCACGCGCGAATGGTCTGCATCAGCTCCGCGTTCTTTTCCCGCACCGGGTCGAGCAGTTCCGGCGCCTCTGCGATTGCCGCGAGAAAGCCTGAGGGCGGCCTGCTCTTGCGGCAGAGATGAAACCGGAAGGTCTCCAGATAGCCGCGCATCAGCGGGTCGGGGTGGCCTTCGCTGGCAAAGCGCTCCTGTTCCTTCTGGAAGTGGGAGGCGAACCCGTCCACATGCCGGGCGACCATGGCGGTCATCAGTGCGGCCTTGGTGGGGAAGTTGTAGAGCAGGCCGCCCTTGGAAATGCCGGCTTTCTGGGCGACTGCATCAAGAGAGAACTTGCGCGCGCCCTGTTCCGCCACCACTTCTATGGCGGCCTCCACGATCCGCACGCGTGTTTCAGTACCGCGTTTGGTGGCGCCCTGTTTCTTCTGTGTTGTCCGTGCCACAGTTGCTCCCTCGTCTGTCGCCCTATCCCCGGTGGAGGGGACAGGGTGTTGACTTTACCGTCTGGACGGTAAAGAAACAAGCTACGTAGGAATAACCATGACATACGGTAGGCTCCGGTTTTTCCGGTGGCACGCAGGCGAAGGGCCGCGTGACGCCATGGCGGTCCTGCTGTTCCCATTCACATTTTCGCACCGAGCCCGTCCGAGAGCCCCATGCTGAAGCGCATTCTTGCTTTCCTATTTGTCCTCGTCATTCTCGCCGCCTGTGCCGGCCTGATCTGGTTCAATGTCTTCCGGGACAAGATGATCGGCCAGTTCTTTGCCAACATGCAGCGCCCGACCGTCACGGTTTCGACCCTGGTGGTGGAGCCGCAGGACTGGCACCCCGGCATCGAGGCGATCGGCACGATCGTCGCCCGGCAGGGTGTCGATGTCGCCTCGCGCGCGCCCGGTCTGGTGCGGGAAATCCACTTCAAGGCCAATGACAAGGTCGAGGCCGGGGCGCTGCTGGTCCAGCTCGACGATGCGGTCGAGCAGGCCGACCTGATCGCCGCCGAGGCCAATCTGGCCCGCGATCAGCAGGCGCTCAACCGGGCCGAGGCGCTGGCCGGGCGCGGCGTCAGCTCCGCCTCCGTGCTGGACAATGCCCGGGCGGCGCTCGATGCCTCTCGCTCACTGCTGGAGCGCGTCAAGGCGCAGCTCGATCTGAAGCAGATCAGGGCGCCGTTCTCCGGCACCATCGGCATTCCGCGCATCGACCTCGGTCAGTATCTGAGCGCGGGCGCGGTGATCGCCACGCTGCAGGATCTCGACACCATGAAGGTCGACTTCAACGTGCCGGAAGGGCAGATCAAGTCGATCGGCCTTGGTCAGACGATCCGCCTCGGGCTCGATGCGGAGCATCTGGACCACACCGGCGAGATCATTGGTGTCGACCCGAAGGCCGACCCGAATTCGCGGCTGGTGGCGGTGCAGGCTGAGGTGGACAACGCCGACTATGCCTTGCGCCCGGGTCAGTTCGCGGCCATCCGCATCGAACTGCCGATCGAAAAGGACCTGATTGCCCTGCCGCAGACCGCCGTGGTGATGAGCCTTTACGGCTCCTATGTCTATGCGGTGCGTGAGGTCGAGGTTGAGGAGGACGCGGACGGGGCGCCTGACGCGGCCAAGCCGGAGGCGGGCAACGATGGCGAGGCAGGCGAGAAGAAGCTCGTCGCCCGTCAGGTGTTCGTGAAGACCGGCCGCCGCTATCTCGGCGTGATCGAGGTCACCGAAGGGTTGAAGCCGGGCGACGTGATCGTCACCGCCGGCCAGAACAAGCTGTCCATCGGCACGCCGGTGCGGATCGACAACACCATCGACCCGTCCACCACGTCGGGCCTTGGCGGAGGTGAATCGTGAACTTTTCCGAAGTCTTCATTCGCCGGCCGGTGCTGTCCACGGTCGTCAGTCTGATCATCCTGCTGGTTGGTGTGCAGGGGATCCTCAACATGACGATCCGGCAGTATCCGGAGGTCGAGGAAACCGTCATCACCGTGTCGACGATCTATCCGGGCGCCAGTGCGGATCTGATCCAGGGCTTCATCACCACGCCGGTCGCCAAGGCGGTGGCGACGGCGGAGGGCGTTGATTACGTCACCTCCAAGAGCACGCTCGGCATGTCGACGGTGACCGTGCAGATGCGCCTCAACACCAGCCCGGATGCGGCGCTGACGGAGGTGATCTCCAAGGTGCAGCAGATCCGCGGGCAGTTGCCGCGTGAGGCGGAGGACCCGGTGATCCAGAAGGGCACCGGCAACACCTTCGCCCTGATGTATCTGTCGGTGCTGTCCGACATCATGTCGCCGCAGCAGATGACCGAGTTCATCTCGCGGGTGATCGAGCCGCAGCTCTCCACCGTGGAGGGTGTCGCCGATGCCCAGGTGCTGGGTGGTCAGACCTTCGCCATGCGCATCTGGATCGACCCGATCAAGCTGGCCGCGCGCGGCGTGACGGCGACCGATATCCAGCTTGCGGTGCAGAGCGCCAACTTCCTGTCGGCGCCGGGCAAGACCGAGAACGAGTACGTCGCCTATCAGATCGAGATGCAGACGACGCTGCAGACGCCGGAAGCCTTCGGCCTCTTGCCGATCCGCTCCGACGGCGACGAGATCGTGCGGCTGCGCGATGTGGCACGGATCGAGCTGGGCAGCGAAAACACCGATACCAAGGTCTCCTTCAACGGCCGGCAGGGCGTGTTCATCGGCATCATGCCGAGCCCTTCGGCCAACCCGCTGGACACTGCCGACGGGGTGCGGGCGGAGCTGGAACGGATTTCCGCCAACCTGCCGGAAGGGGTGTCGATCACGGTGCTCTACGACAGCACCAGCTTCATCAGGGCGTCGATCGGCGAGGTGTTCACGACAATCGCAGAGGCGGTGGTCATCGTCATTCTGGTGATCCTCCTGTTCCTCGGCTCGTTCCGGGCGGTGCTGGTGCCGATCGTGACGATCCCGCTGTCGCTGGTCGGTGTCTGTTTCTTCCTCTGGGGGCTGGACTATTCGCTCAACACGCTGACGCTGCTGGCGATGGTGCTGGCCATCGGCCTTGTGGTGGATGACGCCATCGTCGTGGTGGAGAACATTCACCGGCACCTGGAAAACGGGATGAAACCCTTGCCGGCGGCCATCGTCGGCATGAAGGAGATCTTCGGCCCGGTGGTGGCGATGACCATCACCCTGGCGGCGGTTTACGCGCCAATCGGTTTCGCGCAAGGGCTGACGGGCTCGCTGTTCCGCGAGTTCGCCTTCACGCTGGCCGGTGCGGTGGTGATTTCCGGCTTCGTCGCCGTCACCCTGTCGCCGATGATGTCGGCGCGGCTGCTCTCCAGCAAGCCGAGCCGGTTCCAGCATTTCGTCGACCGGATCTTCACCCGGCTGGCGGACTGGTACGGACGGCGGCTCGACGGCTCGCTGAACTACAAGCCGGCGACGCTGGCAATCGTCACCATCCTGCTCGCCACCACCGGCTACCTGTTCGTCAACACCAAGACCGAACTGGCGCCGGAGGAAGACCAAGGGGCGTTGTTCGCGCTGACCACCGCGCCGCGCTATGCCACCTCCGATTACACCAAGCTCTACACCGATCAGTTCTACGATCTGACCGACGATGTGCCGGGTGTGGAGGCGCGGTTCCAGGTGGTTGGCACCGGTTCGACCAATTCGGCCTTCGCCATCTGGGCGCTGAAGCCGTGGGACGAGCGCGAAGAGAGCCAGAAGGCGATCCAGGAGATGATCCAGCCGCGCCTGCAGAAGTCGGCCGGCGTCGAGGCCTTCGTGTTCGCGCCGCCCTCCCTGCCGGGCGCCGGTGGCGGGTTGCCGATCCAGTTCGTGTTGCAGTCCACCGGCGCGGCTGAGCAGGTGTATGAGATCGCCGAGGAAATCCGCCAGAAGGCGATGGCCTCGGGCAAGTTCATCGTCGTCCAGAACTCCCTGTCCTATGACAGCCCGCGGGTGCGGGTGGTGATCGACCGGGACCGGGCGGCGACCCTTGGCGTGCCGATCTCAAGCATTGGCCAGACGCTGAACATTCTCGTCGGCGAGGCGGAGGTGTCCAAGTTCGACCGGGAGAGCCGGTCTTACAAGATCATCCCGCAGGTCGACCGGGCGTTCCGTCTGAACCCCGAACGGCTCGACTATTTCTACGTGCGTTCGGCCAATGGGGCGATGGTGCCGCTGTCGGCGGTGGTGAAGATCGACGCAACCGCAGCGCCTGCGGCGATCGAGCAGTTCAACCAGCTCAACTCGGCGACGATTGCCGCGTTGCCGCTGCCCACCGTGACCTCCGGCGAGGGGCTTGCCACCTTGCAGGAGATTGCCCGGGATGCGATGCCCGATGGCTTCTTCGAGGATTACGCCGGTCAGTCGCGGCTGGAGATCAAGCAGGGCTCGACGATCCTGTTTGTCTTCGCCATGGCGGTGGTGGTGATCTATCTGGTGTTGGCGGCGCAGTTCGAGAGCTTCCGCGATCCGTTCATCATCATGATGTCGGTGCCGCTGTCGATCTTCGGGGCGATCGTGCCGTTGAACCTCGGTCTGGGCACGCTGAACATCTACACCCAGGTCGGGCTGATCACCCTTGTCGGGCTGATCACCAAGCACGGCATTCTGATGGTGGAGTTCGCCAATGCTCAGCGTGACGAACATGGGTTGAGCAAACGCGAGGGCATCGTCGAGGCGGCGCGCGAGCGTTTGCGGCCGATCCTGATGACCACCGGCGCGATGGTGCTTGGCGTCATTCCGCTGGTGCTGGCCGAGGGGGCGGGCGCGGCCGCGCGCTACTCCATCGGCCTGGTCATTGCCTCGGGCATGTCGGTGGGCACCATCTTCACCCTGTTCGTGGTGCCGATGTTCTACATGTATGTGGGGCATCCGGACCGCAAGCCGGTCACTGACGACGATGCGGGCGAGGCGGTGACGGCGAGCCCGGCGCCGGCCGAGTAGGCACGTCGCCGGGCAGGGCGGCACCGCCGTACCGCCGCTTTCAGTGAAACTTCCCCGCGAAAAAGACCCCGTCGCCGGTTTCCGGCGGCGGGGTCTGACTGTTGATCGAGGGCAACGACACCTTTCGGCGTCATCAACTCATTCCAGTCAATTCGTCTCTCAAGCGCACATTGAGGAGGGCGATGATCTTGCGCATGACGGCAATCGATGCCTCGCGCCTCGGCGTCATCCCGGCCCCCGTGCCGGGATCGGAGAGCCAAAAGCCCGGCGTTTTCATGGGTCTGGAACCGGCACACTGTGGCTCGCCGGTCCCGGATCTCCGCGTGCGCTGCGTCCGGGAAGACGTGGAGTGTGGGGCAATGTCGGGAGAAGAATAACCCCTGCGCTATTTCTCGGCGTCATCCCAGGCGAGCTCTGGCGCGACCCGGGATCGGAGAGCCGAACGACGTTCGTTGTCATGAGGATGGAGCCGACAGGCCGTGGCTCCTTGATCCCGGATCTCCGCTTTGCTCCGTCCGGGAGGACGCCCCTAGGGGGTATCACATTTACCCCGTCGCCGGCCTCCGGCGGCGGGGTTTTTCATGAGCTGAAGGGCAGGCCGGGGAGGGGCAAGAGGCAAGGGGGCGCCATGGCGCTGAGGCGCTCTGCCACAAAAAAGCCCGCCGATGCTGGGCATCGGCGGGCCTTCTGTTTGTGGTAGCGCCGGCCCGGTCGGGGTCGGCGACGTGCCTTGGTATCAGGCGGCGCGCACGTCGGCGAGGAACTGCTCCACCTCGGCCTTCAGCCGTTCGGCCTTGCTGCTGAGGTCGGCGGCGACACCGGTCACCTGGGTGGCCGCCGCACCGGTCTCGGTCGCACCGTGAGTGACCTCGATGATGTTGCTGGACACTTCCTGGGTGCCGATCGATGCCTGTTCCACGTTGCGGGCGATTTCGCCGGTGGCGGCGCTCTGCTCCTCGACGGCGGCGGCGATGCCGGCGGCGATTTCGTTGATCTCGGTGATGGTGCGGCCGATCACCTGGATCGCGGCCACCGCCTCGTCTGTCTCCGTCTGGATCGAGCCGATCTGCTGGCTGATGTCCTCGGTTGCCTTGGCGGTCTGGTTGGCCAGTTCCTTGACCTCGGCGGCGACGACCGCAAAGCCCTTGCCGGCTTCTCCGGCGCGGGCCGCCTCGATGGTCGCGTTGAGGGCCAGAAGGTTGGTCTGTTCGGCGATTGCCGAGATCAGGCTCACCACCTCGCCGATGCGCTGGGCCGCCAGGGCAAGACCCTGGACCTGACCGTTGGTCTTGTCCGCCTGTTCCACCGCGCGGCCGGCGATGCTGGAGGACTGGGCCACCTGGCGGGAAATTTCCTGGATCGAGCTGGACAGCTCATCCGTCGCCGAGGCCACCGTCTGCACATTGGCGGAGGCTTCTTCGGCGGCGCTGGCCACGGTGGTTGCCCGGTCGTTGGTGTCGTTGGCGATGGTCGACATCGAGCTGGCCGTTCCCTCCATTTCGGTGGAGGCGCTGGCCACGGCATTGAGCAGTTCCGAGATGCTGGCGTCGAAGTTCTGGGTGAGCTGCTCGATCCGCTGGGCCCGTGCCTGACGCGCCCGGGCTTCTTCCGCCTCGCGCGCCGACAGGGTGTCGGCCTTGATCATGTTCTCCTTGAAGATGTTGACCGCGGCGGCCATGTCGCCAATCTCGTCGCGATGATCCTGCCCGGGGATCTCGGTGGTCTTGTCGCCGGCGGCCAGGGTCTTCATCGCCTCGGTGATCGCGCGGATCGGGTTGGCGATACCGCGGCCGATGAACCACGCGGCCCAAAGTCCAAGGGCGATGGCGATCAGTGCGACGGTCACGGTCAGTACGACGGCCTGGCTCATGGCGGCGGTGGCCTGCGGACCGAGACTCTCCTGTTCGGCCTTGATGGCCAGCTTCAGTTGCTCCATCTCCTGCGCAATCTTCGGGCCATAGACGTCGAGAGCCTGGGCGGTGATCCTGTTGCGCTCGATCGTGGCGTCGTGAATGCGGGTGGCGCCGGCGATATAGGCTTCGCGCAGGGAGCCGACCTCCTTGGCGAGGGCGCGCCGGGTGGGGTCCTGAAGCTCGATGACCAGGCTCTTGTGAAGCTCCGCCATCGCGGTTCCTTCCTGGACGACGCGGTCGAAATCGGCGTCGCTGCTGGTGACCAGGAACTTGGCCATGTAAAGCCGCATGAGCAGCAGGCTGCGCTGGACATTGGCGGCGCGGTAGGCGGCTCCCACGTCCCGGTCGTCATAGGCGCTGCGCATGATTTCGGTCAGTTTGCGCTCGATTTCCACACCGGCGCTGTTGAGGACGTCGGCGATCAGCCCGTCGCGCTCCGCCTGCAGACGGACCACCTGTGCAAAGCCGTCCGTATAGGCGGTGATTTCCTCGCCCGCATTGGCGATGATCTTTCCGATCTCCGATCCGGCGAGCCCCTCGTTCAGCTCGCGGCCAAGCTCCCGGGTCCGCTGGATGCGGTTTTCGACGGTTGCCACATCCTCCTGGGAAGAGCGCTGGATGAAGTTCTTCACCGCCAGGCGCGCTTCAAGAAGATTGGACTGTACCTCGCCGGCAAGGTTGGTTTGGATGGCAATGGCTCTGTAGCGGGCGAAGTTGTCGCTTCCGCTGCTGAGATTGAGGGATGAGACGGTGCTGATGACAAGAAGAAGGAGGAGGATCGTGCCGAATCCTCCAAATATCTTCTTTGAAATCTTGATGTGATTTAGCAAGGATCTTCACCTTCTTATGCGGTTGTTTTTCGATTATGTCTGACGTCGCGGTCAGGCTCTATGGGGGGTTGCAGTATCGCGGCTATTTTCATTGCGAAATCTAGTAAATCATCGTTAATGAATGGTTATTTATGTTAAAATATGTTTTTATATTTAAGATTTTTTGATTTTTTAATGTATTATTGGGTTGCATTATTTAAATTAATCAATTTATAGGTTTGTTTTCTGGTTTTCCTTCTCTGGGAGATCTCCCTGCTCGTCCTTTCCCGGTAGGGCGGGCTCCTTTCCGCTCGATTTCCTTGAGAAAATCATCCGGCGCTCCCCGTTTGGTTCTTGTTGATCTGGACGTCGGTGGTCCACCGGCGAAGAGCCGGGGCGTGACTCAACGTCCGGCGTGCCGGAGGTCTTGCGATCGTTGGGAATGGGGCAACGGGGAGGGCGGCGTGATCGGGATTGCCGCCCGTGCTGCTTCTGGGTAAGAGAGCGTCATGACCGTTACCGTTCGATTTGCTCCCTCGCCCACCGGATTTCTCCATATCGGCAATGCCCGACCGGCGCTGTTGAACTGGCTCTATGCGCTGAAGACCGGTGGCAGCTTCGTGCTGCGCTACGATGACACCGATCTGGAGCGCTCGACCGCCGAGTTCGCTGCGGCAATCGCCGAGGATCTTGGCTGGCTCGGCATCGTGCCGGACCGGGTCTGTCGCCAGTCGGAGCGGATCGCCGCCTATGATGCGGCGGCGGAGCGGCTGAAGGCCGCCGGGCTGCTCTATCCCTGCTATGAGACTGCCGAGGAGCTGGAGCGCCGCCGGGCGCGGGCGCGGGCGCTTGGTCGTCCGCCGGTCTATGACCGGGCCGGGCTTCGGCTCACCCCGGAGGAGCGGGCGGCACTGGAGGCCGAGGGGCGCAAGCCGCATTGGCGCTTCCTTCTGCCCAATCATGCGGGCGATCCGTTCTCCACCGTGCGCACGGAGGAAAGCTGGCAGGACCTGTGCCGCGGCGAACAGGCCGTGGATCTGGCCTCCCTGTCCGATCCGGTGCTGATCCGCGCCGACGGCACCTACCTCTATACGCTGCCGTCGATTGTCGATGATATCGACATGGGCATCACCCATGTCATTCGCGGCGAGGATCATGTGGCCAACACCGCCGTGCAGCTGGCGATCTTCGCCGCGCTCGACGCCAAACCGCCGGTGTTCGCCCATCACAACCTTCTGACCACCGTGTCCGGCGAGGGGCTGTCGAAGCGCAAGGGGGCTCTGTCGCTGCGGTCGCTGCGCGAGGCGGGCTACGAGCCGCTGGCGGTGGCGTCTCTGGCGGTTCTCACCGGCACCCGCCATGCCATCGAGCCGGCGGAGAGCCTTGCGGCGCTGGCCGGGCAGGTGGAGCTGACCGATATTTCCCGCTCAGCCGCCAAGTTCAATCCGGACGACCTTCGCCCGCTCAATGCCCGGCTGGTTCACGGTCTGCCGTTCGCGGCGGTGTCGGAGCGGCTTGAGGCGCTTGGTATCGGCGGCGGCGCGCCGTTCTGGGATGCGGTGCGGGCGAATTGCGAGACGGTGGCGGACGCGCAGCGCTGGTGGCAGGTGGTCGCGGGCGGCGCGGACATGCCGGCCGATGCGGCGCCGGCGCTCGAGGATGCGGAGTATCTGAAGCAGGCGGCGGAGCTGCTGCCGGCCGAGCCCTGGGACGAAACCACCTGGGGCGCCTGGACGGGCGCGCTGAAGGCGCAGACCGGGCGTAAGGGCAAGGCCTTGTTCCTGCCGCTGCGGCTGGCCCTGACCGGTGCCGCGCATGGGCCGGACATGAAGACCTTCCTGCCGGTTATTGGGCGACGTAATAGCGTGGCCCGACTACCCTGACCGGGCGCTTGCCCTCCTCGGCGGGTTTCGTCACCGCAGGGGCGGCGGGCTCTGCCTGCGGCGCCACCTCGGTGAGTGTCGGTGTCGTTTCGGCCTGAGGGCGCCCGAGCACCGGCAGGCGCGCCGGCGCACGCTCGGGGGCAAAGCCGAGGCGCAGGTTAAGAGCGGTGTCCGGATCGGCGCCCCTTGGTACTCTTGGCTGGGGGGCTTTTAGCTCGGCCTTGCCCGCAATGCTGTCGCGCAGATAACCGGCGGCCTCGGCATCGTCGCCACTGGTGATCAGGCTGGCCATGGTCTGGCGCTCGCTGTTCTCCGACTGGCAACTGCAACCTGAAACGAACTGTGTCCGGAACCGGTTGGCGTTCGGCAGCATGTCATAGGGCGTGCCGTCGAGGGCTACCAGGTCGTCGAGGGTTTCCCCCGGATTTCGATGCAGGAACAGCCGGGTTTCCGCCGAGGGGCACATGGAGCGGCAGACGGCCGCATCGCGGCTCAGGCCGTTTTCGGTCACCGCATAGCTGATGGGGAAGAAAAAGCCATCGCAGGTGCGCACGCACATGGTGCGGTAGGTCTGGCCAATGGCCCGGCGGGGCGCACTGCGGTCGCTGGAGGAGGTGACGCGGACGCTGGAGCGGCGCCGGTCCGGCGCGGTCGCCGCAGAGGATGCCTGCACGGGGCCGCCCCTGTCGTCTGCCCTATCCGTGTTCCGGCCAATGCCGAACAGCGCAAGAAATCCGCCGCCGCGATCTGACGACCGGGCGCTGCGGGTGGTGCCGCAGCCCTGGCTTTTCATGGCGCGCCTGAGCTGCGCCGTGCGCGCCTTGGCACCGCCGCCGCCCCGGGTGAGCCGGTCGCGCTTGCGCTCCAGCTTTGCCAGATTGGCCCGCATCTTCTTGATCTTGGCAGTGAGGGGGGAGCAGGAGGCATCGGCGCCGCCTGCGTTGCAGCCGAGATGGCGCGCATCCCGCTCGGCGAGCGACAGGGACTTGGCCTGTTGCCGCGCTGCCTTGGCCCATTTTCGTTGTTCCGCCGATTGCGGCGTGCGCGCGGTGCTGCGGCTCAGTTCGGCGGCCAGAGCCGAGCAGGTGGCGGCGGAGGCGTCTTGCGGGCCCGCGACCAGCAGCGCAGCCGTCAGCAGCACGCCCGTCAGGAGCGCGCGCGTCACGGGCGCGGTGGCGCGCTGCCGTTTGGCGTTTCTCATCACCTCTTGCCGTCCCTGGCTCATTCGCACGTTTCCCTTGTGGGAAATCTCTTGCTGAACTATCGCCGCCGGGCCGCCTCGACACAACAAAAGCCGGGGAGTTTAGTAAATTGCGCGCTAACTCCCTGTGCCGTCCGGTCGCTCGTCCATCCGGTCGTTCAGTTCGAAGGCGCGCTCGGTCAGGCGCTGCAACAGCGGCTCCAGTGTCGTCCGCTCTTCCTCCGACAACGGCGCGAGCAGCCGGTCGACGAAGCCAAGGGCTTCCGGTACGAGTTCGTCGTAGATGCGGCGGCCCGCGCTGGTCAGCTCCAGAAAGCTCTCGCGCATGTCGCGGCTGTTGGTGTGGCGGCGCACCAGCCGGCGCTCTTCCAGCGTGGCGACGGCCCGCGACACCTTGGTCTTGTGCATGCGCGAGTGCAGGCCGATTTCCTTGGCGGTCATGCTGTCGAACTGGCCGAGCGTGGCCAGCACCCGCCATTCCGGGATGGCGATGCCGTAGCGGCGCCGGTAGACGCCGGCGAGCGACTGGCTGACAGCCTCGGCCAGGATGCTCAGTCGGTAGGGGAGAAAGGCCTCCAGCTTCAGCGTTGGCGGCGTGGCGGTCATGATGGCGATACGGCCCTTGATTTTGGTTGAATATTCTCTTTATGCTCGCAATAAGAGTAAAGATGCGAGCGCAACGAGTTTAGGCCAGTTCGGTGGGGGCCGTCATCGCTTTCCTGCAAAACCACCTCTCCTTCATCAAGCACATCTACGGTGCTGTGTCCCGGCGTCGGTCTGGATGCGCGCGGAAACCGGTTGCCAGCGGTGCACGGGGCATGTCACCTCGACATAGTGCAACGGGGCTCACGCGAATCGTATGACACGACCGGCCAACACCTCACCTCCGCCACAGAGCGTGGCCCTTGTCTGGACCGTGCTGGTGCATGTGCTGGCGCTGCCGCTGGCCGGCGCCTTTCTGCCGGCGTTGCTGATCCGCCCCGCCACCGCCGGCGGAAGTGGGCCGGCGGCCGGGTATCTCCTGGCCGGCGTTTTCCTGGTGCTGATCGTCGGGTTGCACCTTGCGCTCTGGCGGCTGGCGCGGGGCAAGGGGGAGCGGCGCCTGGCCGTGGTCATCCTGGTGCTGGGCGCACTCAGCCTGGCATCCCTGGCACTGCTGGCGACCCCGTCGCCGCTGGTGGGGCTGGTGCATCTGGGCGCGCTTTTGGTGTGAAGTGTCATAGGCTGGGCAGGGCAGGGCGAACCGCCGCGCTGCGTGGTCTCCGGCCGGGCCTTGGCCCGAGCCCCTCGCAATTTCGCGCCTTTGCCCCCATATCGGGACCGGCGGCCTTTCGGCGCCAACAACCTTTCGGGGAGACAGACCGGATGACCTTGATGACACGGCTGGCCGGTGCGGCCTTTGTGACCTTGCTCGCACTTGGGCTCGGGCTCGGGCTTGCCAGCGGCGCGCAGGCGGAGGGCGAACCGGACCTGATTTTCAAGAAATCGACGGTCTGGAAGCTGCTGACACCGGATCACAAGCTGGCGACTTACGCGATCGACGATCCGATCGTGCAAGGGGTGGCCTGCCACTTCACCGTTCCGGAAAAGGGCGGTGTGTCCGGTTGGCTGGGCGTGGCCGAGGAGGTCTCGGACGTGTCGCTCGCTTGCCGTCAGGTTGGGCCGGTGACGTTCAAGGAGAAGTTCGAGCAGGGCGAGGAGATGTTCCGCCAGCGCCGCTCGTTCCTGTTCAAGAAGATGCGGATCGTGCGTGGCTGCGATGCCAAGCGCAATGTGCTGGTCTATCTGGTCTATTCGGACAAGATCATCGAGGGCAGCCCGAAGAACTCCACCTCGACCGTGCCGATCATGCCCTGGGGCGGGGCGGAAGCGCCGGCCTGTGCCGACTGGCTCGACGAGTAAACCGCGACGTTCAGGGCGCGGCGGTTGCGTTGCGCCCGTGAGGGAGCGCTGGCACGGGGACGACGCTTATTGCGCGGCCGCGCGCTCCTTTGTTGCCTGGATCTCTTCGGGCGGACAGAAGTGCTTTTGCAGCAGCGCCAGCACGTCGATGGCGATCTCGCTGTCGAGGCTGTAGTAGATGGTGGTGCCATCCCGCCGGGTGCGCACCAGCCCTTGCGCCCGCAACAGGGCCAGTTGCTGCGACACCGTCGGCATGCGCATGCCGGTCTGTTCAGCCAGGTGACCGACGCTGGTTTCCCCGCCCGCCATGTTGCACAGGAGCATCAGCCGTGGGGCCGAGGCCAGCATCTTGAGAAAGCTTGCTGCGTCCTCTGCCTTGTTCTGCAGCGCGTCGATCATCCGTTCTATTCCTGTCGAGCCCTTGGCCTGTGCCGCCGTCTCCCAGAAAGTGTGCTGCGGGACTATGGCGTCTTGACGATGGTGCCGGTTTGCCGCCCTCCGGCGCAAATGGCACGCGGGAGACTATCGTCGCGACTTTCCCTTTCGTCAACGTGTGGAATGCATGTGGTATGCTCCGGCGCTGCAGCCAAAGGCATCGGGAATGCAGTCCGACACGCGGGAAAGCCGCATTTCAGAACGGTCTCCAGCCTCTGGCGCGGAGACCATCAGGACAACCGGTGAGAGAAGAGCGACGGACAGAATGAGTGCGGCGAGCACCTGACGAAACATCTGGGACATGAGAAAACACCCGATACGCGAGACCTGATCGATGCGTGATCGTCGCATTCGGGCCGTGAACCGCCCCTGAGAGGAGCGTTTATCCACCGTTCAGTTTCCTTGCGGCCGCAGTGCGGGGGGGAGGGGGCGCCGCGACCGCTGCCGTGCCTCAAAGGTCGGCGCGGCGATTCGTCGTCAGCGCGGTTTTCAGCACCTTGTCCCGGCCATAGACGTCCCGGCGGAAGTGGGTCGAGCCATCCTTGTTCACCCAGGCGGTCAGGTAGGTGAGGTGGACCGGAATGGGCTCCTTCAGCTTGACGATGCGGCGCTTCTGCGTGTCTCGGGCGGCAATCAGCCGCTCCTTGCTCCAGCCATCGCGGGCAAGCAGCACATCGCCAAGATCGAACGGGTTTTCCGCGCGGATGCAGCCATGGCTGAACGAGCGCTGGGCCCGGGAGAACAGCGCCTTCGACGGGGTGTCGTGGATGTAGATGCTGAACTTGTTCGGGAACATGAACTTGATGCGTCCCAGGGCATTGCTCGGGCCCGGGTCCTGGCGCAGCGTGTAGGAGAAATTGCGCCGGCTGACCCCGTTCCAGTCCACCGCATAGGGGCTGATCTCGCGATTGCCGGAAAAGATGCGAATGTTCTTGGCGGCAAGGGCGCCGGGATTGCGCTGAAGCTGCGGCAGGTATTCCGAGGTCGCGATCGAGAAGGGGACCGTCCAGAACGGATTGATCTCCGCGTAGGTGATCTGGTCGGAAAACACCGGGGTGGCATGATAGGGCTTGCCCACCACCACCCGGGTGGTGTGCACGGTCTTGTCGTTATCCACCACCTTCAGGTTCTGGTCGGCGAGGTTGATGAAGACGTAGCGCTCGCCCAGATCGTCCGGCATCCAACGCCGCCGCTCCATGTTGAGCGCCAGCTGTTCGATCCGCGCCGAAATCGGCACATTGATCTCGACAAGGGTGTTCTTGCCGATGACGCCATCGACCTCCAGCCCGTGCCGCTCCTGAAACAGCTTCACCGCCGCGAGCAGGGCACCGTCATAGACGTTGCCCGAATGGCTGCCGGCGGCCAGAAGGTCTTCTTCGATCAGCCGGGCGCGCAGGGCCTCCAGCCGGGCGTCGGTCATGCCGGGTTTCAGCACCGGGCCGCCCGGCACGAGGGTGAAGCCGCCGGCCGCCTGCTTGACGCGGTAGTCGGCGAGGCGATCCTGCAGCCGGTCATAGTTGGGGGTATTCGGCGACAGGCCTTCGAGCACTTCGGTGAAGCTCTCGCTGGAGTCGACCAGATCCAGAAGGGTGACCGGGTCGGGCGCCAGCGGGAAGAGCTTCAGGGACTTGTTGACCCGGTTCGGCTTGACCCGGCCGGCGGCCAGGTGGCTCGCATAGGTGACGTAGGTGCTCGACAGGGCGACGTCGAGCGCGGCCAGATCCTCCACGCCGGCGGCGTTGAAGGCGAGCTGGGCGAGCCGGTCCGGGTCGTAATCCTCCGGGTCGAGCGCATGTTCGCCCGCGTTTTCAAGGGCGACGAGCAGCTCCTTGGCGAACGGGTTGAGCCCATCCTCGGAGAGCCAGAGCGGTTGAAACTGGCGCTGCTGGTAGAAATCGCGGACGCTGAGTTCGGCCTCCTCCTCGCTGCCGGCGTTGAGCGCGGCATCCAGCATCATGCTGTCGGCACTGTCGAGCCGGGCGGCGATGGCAAAGGCCAGCGGATCGGTCGGGAGCAGGTCGGCCGGGACTTTCTCCGCTGTTGCCGTGCCATCCATGTCCGGCAGCGCCGCCGACTGGGCAAGCGCCGGCGCTGTCGGAGACAGCAGGCCGGCAAGCGGCAACCCCACCGCGAGCGAGGCGGCAAGGATGGTGGTGGCAAGACGCATTGAATTCTCCCTTTTCCGGCGACCGTGGCGTCATCCTACACAACCGGAAGGTAAACGGGGAGAGTGGATCGACCGTGCGCCCGGTTCCAACCACAAAGGAATTGGCGCATTGAAATGCTTGACCCGCTGCGGCAATCGGGCCAAAACGCTCCCCATGACAACGGCCACGCGGAACCGAATCTCGATTCTCATTATTTGCAGCTAGCGACACCGCTGGCTGTGGCCGTTCTCCTCATGCGTGATGCCTCCCGACGGGAGATGAGACGGACGCCCCGGCCAGCCGGCCAGGAGATGTTCGACCATGAGCTTTGACCATGCGTTCAAGCTGACCAATACCCTGACCCGGACCAAGGACGTGTTCGTCCCCGAGGATCGGACCAACGTGCGCATGTATGTCTGCGGGCCGACGGTCTATGACTATGCGCATATCGGCAATGCGCGCCCGGTGGTCGTGTTCGACACTCTCTTCCGGTTGCTGCGTCACCTCTACGGGGCGGAGCACGTCACCTATGTGCGCAACATCACCGACGTGGATGACAAGATCAACGCACGGGCGGCGGCCGAAGGGGTGTCGATCGGCGAGCTGACCGAACGCACGGCGGCGCAATATCATGCGGACATGCGGGCGCTGGGCGCGCTCGATCCGACCATCGAGCCGCGCGCGACCGAGCATATCGCCGAGATGAAGGCGATGATCGAGCAACTGGTGGCCAAGGGCCATGCCTATGTGGCCGAGGGCCATGTGCTGTTCGATGTGGGTTCGATGGCCGATTACGGCAAACTCTCGGGCCGGTCGCTGGAGGACATGCAGGCCGGAGCGCGGGTCGAGGTGGCGCCTTACAAGAAGGACCCGATGGACTTCGTTCTGTGGAAGCCGTCGAAGGAGGGCGAACCTGGCTGGCCGGGGCCGTGCGGCATCGAGGAGCCGGGGCGGCCGGGCTGGCATATCGAATGCTCGGCAATGGCGCGGCGCCATCTGGGCGAGACCTTCGACATTCACGGCGGCGGTGCCGATCTGGTGTTCCCGCACCATGAGAACGAGGTGGCGCAGTCGCGTTGCAGCCACGGGACCGAGGTGATGGCCCGCTACTGGCTGCACAACGGGTTCCTTCAGGTCGAAGGCGAGAAGATGTCGAAATCGCTCGGCAACTTCATCACCGTGCATGACCTGCTGGAGACGGAAAAGCTTGGCGGGCGGGTCTGGCCCGGCGCGGCGATCCGGCTTGCCCTCTTGATGACCCATTACCGCCAGCCGCTCGATTTCACCGAAAAGAGCCTGTCGGAGGCCGAGGGGCTGTTGCAGAAGTGGGATGCGTTGCTGGCCTCCATGCCGGCGGACAAGGCCGATACCAAGGTGCCGGATGCGCTGGTGGAGGCCCTGTGCGACGATCTCAACACCCCGCGCGCCATTGCCGTGTTGCACGGGCTGGCGCGGGAGGCCCGCGGCGGCGATACCCAGGCGAAAGCGGCGCTGGCGGCCTCGCTCGACTTCCTCGGCGTCGACCTCACCGGCATCCGGGCGGCGGCGGAGGAGGTCACGGCCCGGGCGGCGGATCCGGAGCTGGCGGCACGGGTCGACGGCCTGATCGCGGAGCGCAACGCGGCCCGCGCGGCGAAGAACTGGGGCGAGGCGGACCGGATCCGCGATCTGCTCGCCGCCGAGGGCGTTGTCCTGAAGGATGCGCGCAATGCGGACACCGGCACGGTGGAAACCACATGGGAACTGGCACGATGACCGCGCCGGAAGGTCAGACGTTCAAGGATGGGTCAATGACACGCGATCGCCTCTACCTGTTCGACACCACCTTGCGCGATGGGGCGCAGACGGCTGGCATCGACTTCTCGGTGGAGGAGAAGATCGTCATCGCCGAACTGCTCGACCGGCTCGGCATCGACTATGTGGAGGGCGGCTACCCGGGCGCCAATCCCACCGACACGGCGTTCTTTGCCGAAAAGCGCACCCGGAAGGCCACCTTCACCGCCTTTGGCATGACCAAGCGGGCGGGGCGGTCGCTGGCCAATGATCCGGGCGTGCAACTGCTGCTGGATTCTGCCGCCGAGGCAATCTGTTTCGTCGCCAAGAGCTGGGACTACCACGTCAAGGTGGCGCTGGGCTGCAGCAACGAGGAGAACGTTGTCTCGATCCGCGAGAGCGTCGAGGCGGCGGTGGCTGCCGGCCGGGAAGCGATGGTCGATTGCGAGCATTTCTTCGACGGGTACAAGGCCAATCCGGAGTATGCGCTGGAGTGTGCCCGCACCGCCTATGCGGCGGGCGCGCGCTGGGTGGTCTTGTGCGACACCAATGGCGGCACGCTGCCGGGTGAGCTGCGCGAGATCGTCGGTGCGGTGACCAAGGTGGTGCCGGGCGCGCATCTGGGCATTCACGCCCATGACGACACCGGCCACGCGGTCGCCAATTCGCTGGCGGCGGTGGAGGCGGGCGTGCGCCAGATCCAGGGCACGCTCAACGGCATCGGCGAGCGCTGCGGCAATGCCAACCTGATCACCCTGATCCCGACCCTGATGCTGAAGCCGGCCTATCGCGCCCGTTTCGAGCTTGGGGTGAGCGGTGAGGCGCTGGCGGAGATCACCTCCATCTCCCGCGCCTTCGACGAGATCATCAACCGCTCGCCGGACCGGCACGCGCCTTACGTTGGCGAGAATGCCTTTGCCACCAAGGCCGGCATTCATGCCTCGGCAATCCTCAAGGAGCCGCAGACCTATGAGCATGTGCCGCCGGAGACGGTCGGCAACCGGCGCCGGGTACTTGTTTCCGATCAGGCGGGCAAGTCCAACCTGCTTGGCGAATTGCAGCGGCTCGGGATTGCCGTCGACAAGGCCGATCCCCGGCTTGATGCGCTGCTGGCGGATGTGAAGGAGCGGGAGGCGCAGGGCTATGCCTATGAGGCGGCGGATGCCTCCTTCGAGCTTCTGGCCCGGCGCCGGCTCGGCGAGGTGCCGCAGTTCTTCGACGTCAAGTCGTTCCGGGTGATGGTCGAGCGGCGGCACAATGCGCTCGGCGAGCTGGTGACCGTCTCCGAGGCGGTGGTGAAGCTGGAGGTCGATGGCGAGCTTCTCATGTCTGTGGCCGAGGGCAACGGTCCGGTGAACGCGCTGGACAAGGCGCTGCGCAAGGATCTCGGCCGCTATCAGGACGCCATCGACGCCATGGAACTGATCGACTTCAAGGTGCGGATCCTCAACGGCGGCACGGATGCGGTGACGCGCGTTCTGGTGGAGAGCCAGAACCGGCGCACGCATAAACGCTGGTTCACCATCGGCGTTTCCGGCAATATCGTCGATGCGTCGTTCCAGGCGCTGATCGATTCCCACACCTACACGCTGCTGAAGGCGACCCGCTAGCGGGTCGGCCCTTCGGGGCTGAAAGCGCATCCGCGATGACTTCACTTGCGTCCGATGAGGCGGCCCGGGCCGAATGGCGGCTCGGCATGATCTTCATGGTGTCCGCCTACCTGCTCTGGGGGTTCCTGCCGGTCTATTACAAATGGACCGGGGACATCGACGCCGACATCATCGTCGCGCACCGGATCCTGTGGTCGGTGCTGTTTCTGGCAATCTTCCTGGGGCTGCGCGGCCGGCTTTCGGAGGTGCGCGCGATCCTCGCCAACCCGCGGATCCGGGGCAAGCTGACCCTGTCGGCGCTGATCATCTCGGTCAACTGGCTGGTGTTCATCTGGGCGATCGACAATGCGCGGATCCTGGAGATCAGCTTCGGCTATTTCGCCAATCCGCTGGTTTCCGTGGCGATCGGCATGGTCGTGCTGAAGGAGCAGGTCAGCCGCACCCAGAAGATCGCGCTCACCATCGCCGCGCTGGCGGTGGGCGCGCAAGGCATGGCGCTCGGCACCTTTCCCTGGGTGGCGATGGTGCTGGCGGTGACCTTCGCGATCTATGGCTATATCCGCAAGATGGTGCCGGTGGGCGCCTCGCCGGGGCTGATGGTCGAGGCGCTGCTGTTGTCGCCGCTGGCGCTGGGCTACCTGCTTTATGCCGGCGTCACGGGAACGGCGGATGTGCTGCCGCTCGACCGGCCGGGGCTGTTCCTGCTGCTCGCCGGCACGGGCATCGTCACGGCGGTGCCGCTGGCGCTGTTTGCCGGGGGCGCGCGGCGCTTGCCGCTGACCACCGCCGGGCTGCTGCAGTATCTGGCGCCCAGCCTGCACTTGCTGATGGCGGTCTACATCTATCACGAACCGATCAGCACGCTCAGGCTTGCCACCTTCGTGTTGATCTGGCTGTCGCTGGCGCTGTTCACCGCCGACGCCTGGCGGCGGCGGGCCCGGGTGCGGCCGGAAAAGGTGATGTAGCATGGGGGCGACCGGCGCGGGGTTCCCGCGCTGGCCTTGGGTGTTGCGCCTTGGGTGAGGGCAGGTGTGCCGCTCAGAACCGGTTCAAATCGGCGAGCTGGGCGCCCTGAGTGGCGACCTTGCAGGCTTCGCGCAGGGTGGGAACGATGTCGGCGGCCCGGCCGACCGCATGATAGTCGATCTCGAAGCCGGGGCGGATGAAGGCTTCGCTCTTCATATGCTCCAAGAGATCGACGAGCGGGCGCCAGAAGCCGTTGATGTCGGCAAGCACCACCGGCTTGCGGTGGCGGCCGAGCTGGCCCCAGGTCAGCACCTCGACCAGCTCTTCCAGGGTGCCGATGCCGCCGGGCAGGGCGACGAAGCCGTCGGCCCGCTCGAACATCGCCCGTTTGCGCTCGTGCATATCCTCGGTGACGATCAGCTCGGTGACGGTCTGCATCATCACCTCCCGCTCCTGCAGGAAGCGGGGTATAATGCCGGTGACCTTGCCGCCGGCTTCCAGCGTCGCGCGGGCGACGGCGCCCATCAGGCCGATGGAGCCTCCGCCGTAGACGAGGGACAGACCAGCCTCGGCGATGTTCCGGCCCAGGGTGGTAGCGGCTGCCACATAGGCCGGGTCGGTGCCCTCGCCGGTGCCGCAGTAAACGCAGATGGATTTGAGATCGCTCATGCGATCTGTTTGGCATTGCGGCGCGATGCCGGTCAAGCGGCCAGTTGAGCCGGGGAGCGCAAGCGGGCGCGCTTGCCGCTCCGGGAAAAGCGGTATAACCATGCCTGCCGGCCTCGGGGCAGTGGTTTTGGGGTGGCCGTTATCGGCGCGTTTCGGGCGTGGCTTGCCGCCGTTGATGCGTGGAAGCGTTGCGCCGGCCCTCGAAAGACGGTCAACTTGTGATCCTCGGCCGATTCCGGTCGTGGCACAGGGGATCGGGGAGTAGGTTTCTTCATGTCGCGAAAAGTCCTGGTTCAACTGCTCGTGGTCGCTGGCATCGTCGTTGCCGGCGCCCTTGGCTTTGGCTGGTGGAAGACGCAGCAGCAGGACGAGGCGGGCAAGCCGGCCCCCGAGGTCTCGGCGCAGGCCCCGCAAAAGGGCGAGAGCGCTGTTCCAGCGGGCACTGACGCGGCCGCATCTGGCGCCGCAGCCCGGCAGAGCGCCGATGCCGGCGAGGCGGCGAGCGATGCGGGGGCGGGCGAGGTAGACGCTGCGGTTCCCACATTTGACCTGATGCGCGTGGAGCGGGACGGCTCGGCGGTGGTGGCTGGCCGGTCGGAGCCCGGGGCGATCATCGCGCTTTTGTCCAATGGCAAGGTGGTCGGCAGGGGCATTGCCAATGCCACCGGCGAATTTGCCATCGTGCTTGACGAGCCGCTGGCGCCGGGCGCCCATTCGGTGACGCTGGAAGTTCACAATGCCGAGGGTGAAACCGCCGCGCAGTCGGTCCAGAGCCTGGCGGTGTCGGTGCCGCAGGATCCGCAAAGCGGCGAGGTGCTGGTGATGCTCAACACGCCGGGCACTGCCTCGCAAATTCTGCAGAAACCGGAAGCCCTGGAAGCGGCAACGGAGTCCGCCAGCGGCAAGGCGCCGGCGGATCAGGTTGCGGCGGCCGCGATCGACAAGCCCGATGCGTCGGCCCCGTCAGAGGCTGCGGCACCGGCCGAGAGCGCGGCCGAGGATGCGACCAGCGCGCCGTCCGCCGCCCCGACGGTCACGGTCGATGCGGTGGAGACGGAAGACAGCAAGGTCTATGTGGCCGGGGCCGGCGAGCCGAACAGCGATGTGCGGGTCTATCTCGACAACAAGCTGGTGGGCGAGGCGCGCACCGACAGCAAGGGCCGCTGGCTCCTGGAGGCGGACAGCGCGGTGGCGCCGGGCGAGGTGGAGGTGCGGGCCGACCAGGTGGCACCGAACACCGGCGCGGTGACGGCTCGTGCCGAGGTGACCTTCAACCGGGCGGACGAGGATGACATCGTGCTGCGGCCGGTGGCGGCTTCCGGCAGCATGGGCGGCGGCGAGGGGGCGAGCGGCGATGCCGCCAAGCGCCAGATCGCCAACATCATCATTCGCTCCGGTGATAATCTGTGGACCATCTCGCAGCGGCGTTATGGCGAGGGTCTGCGCTACACCACCATCTATCAGGCCAACAAGGATCAGATTCGCAATCCGGACCTGATCTATCCCGGGCAGGTGTTCATGATGCCCGAGGGCGACCGCAACTGGCCGTCGCAGAACTGACTGCCGAGCGCTCAGCGGGGCATCGGCGTCGCGGATTGACAATTCATCGTCATAATACGATGCTATCGCCATCTAACGATGAGTTGAAATCGCCATGCCCGGATTCGAAGCATGACCGTTTCCGAAACTTGTGGGGCGCCGGGCGACTGCCGGGCGCTCGCCGAGCTGTTTCGTGCCCTGTCGCACCCTGCGCGGATCGAGATCCTGCGGACCCTGGCCGGCTGCGAGGCCGCCTGCTGCGGCGAGATCGTGGAATGCCTGCCGCTGGCCCAGTCGACGGTGTCCCAGCACCTGTCGGTGTTGCGGGAGGCGGGGCTGGTGGAGCGGCGGGACGATGGCCGCTGCTGCCATTATTCGCTCCGTGCGGAGGTGATCGAACGGTTTTCGCGGGAGGTGGGGGATCTGTTCGCGCTCTTGCGCGCGGCAACCACCGACGCTCCGCGCGCCTCTGGCGATTGATCCGGATCAGCCCGCGGCCCAGTGAGGCGCCGCGATAAGGAGAATGCATGACCAGTCGCCGTTCCGGCGTGGCCCCGCGCGTGTCCGCCGACGAGGCCTCGACCCTGTCCACCCTGCGCGGGCTCTGGCCCTTCATCTGGCCCCATGACCGGGCTGACCTGAAGGTGCGGGTCGGCCTTGCGCTGGTCGCGCTGATCATCGCCAAGATCGTCACCGTGATCTCGCCCTATTTCTTCAAGTGGGCGACCGACGCGCTGGCCGGGGACGGCGGGCTTTCCGGGGATGGCGTGGTGCCCGGCTGGCTGCTGGCGCCGGTGATGCTGGTGATCGCCTATAATGTGGCCCGGGTGCTGTTCGTCGGCTTCAACCAGTTGCGCGATGCGCTGTTCGCCCGAGTTGGACAGCATGCGGTGCGGCAACTGGCCTTCCTCACCTTTCGCCATCTGCATCTTCTGTCGCTGCGGTTTCACTTGCAGCGGAAGACCGGCGGTCTGTCGCGGGTGATCGAGCGCGGTGTGAAGGGGATCGAGAACATCGTTCGCTTCACCATTCTCAACGGCGTTCCGACGATCTTTGAATTCGCCATCATGGCCGGGGTGATCTGGTACCAGTTCGGTTTCTCCTATGTGGTGGTCGTGGCGGTGATGATCGTCGCCTACACCTGGTTTACCGTGCAGACCTCGAACTGGCGTATCGGCATCCGCCGGCAGATGAATGCCAGCGACACCGACGCCAATTCCAAGGCGATCGACAGCCTGCTGAATTTCGAGACGGTCAAGTATTTCGGCAACGAGGAGATGGAGGCCCGGCGGTTCGACCGGTC
Organism: Stappia indica; assembly: GCF_020177335.1. Taxonomy (GTDB): domain Bacteria; phylum Pseudomonadota; class Alphaproteobacteria; order Rhizobiales; family Stappiaceae; genus Stappia; species Stappia indica_B. The sequence continues at coordinate 114,965 of NZ_JAIVMG010000006.1, forward strand.
GATGGCCGATTACGAGGTCGCCGCGACCCGTACCTGGACGTCGCTCGCCTGGCTCAATTTCGGGCAGGCGTTCATTCTCGCCATCGGTACGGGCATCTGCATGGTGTTTTCGGCTCAGGCGGTGATGGCCGGCACCCAGACCCTCGGCGATTTCGTGCTGATCAACGCGCTGTTGCTGCAGCTTGCGATCCCGCTCAATTTCGTCGGCTTCCTTTACCGGGAAATCCGTCAGGGCCTGGCCGATCTGGAGGCGATGTTCGATCTTCTGGCCGAGCCGGCGGAAATCACCGATGCGCCCGATGCCGCACCGCTCGCGGTCAATGGCGGGACCCTTCGCTTTGAGGACGTGCGCTTCCACTACGATGCCGACCGGCCGATCCTGAAGGGCATTTCCTTCGAGGTGCCGGCGGGGGAGACGGTGGCGATCGTCGGCCCGTCGGGGGCGGGCAAGTCGACCATCTCGCGGCTGTTGTTCCGCTTCTACGATGTCACCGGCGGGCGGGTGACCATCGACGGGCAGGACCTGCGCGCGGTGACCCAGCACAGCCTGCGGCAGGCCACGGGCATGGTGCCGCAGGACACGGTTCTGTTCAACGACACCATTGCCTACAACATCCGCTATGGCCGGCCCATGGCGAGCGATGAAGAGGTGCGCGAGGCCGCGCGGATGGCGCAGATCGCCGATTTCATCGAGACCCTGCCGCAGGGATTCGATACCGAGGTGGGTGAGCGCGGGCTGAAGCTCTCCGGCGGCGAGAAGCAGCGTGTGGCAATTGCCCGCACCATTCTCAAGGCGCCGCCGATCCTGATCCTCGATGAGGCGACCTCGGCGCTCGATACCCACACGGAGCGGGAGATCCAGACCGCGCTCGATCAGGTGTCGCGCAACCGCACCACCGTGGTGATCGCCCATCGGCTTTCCACCGTGGTCAATGCCGAGACGATCCTGGTGCTGGAAAAGGGCGAAATCGTCGAGCGCGGCCGGCATCAGGAGCTGCTTGCCGCTGGGGGGCTCTACGCCTCCATGTGGGCGCGGCAGCAGGAAGCCACGGAAGCGGAGGAGCGTCTGCGGGCGGTCACCGAAGCCGACGATGGCTATATCGTTCGCGGTCCGCGCGCCGGCGAGGAAGTGCCGGCGGAGTGAGCGGATTGCCGCTGCGGATTGATTTTCCTGCCCGCTCCGGTGCAAATGGGGCCCTGCGCGCCGGACGGCCGGCGCGCCATCGCTCTTTTGACTGGATGGCTTGATGTCGCTGACGGATACGATCTCGAAAACCCTTGTTCCCATTCATCGCGAGGGTTGGCCCTTCATCGCCATCGCCGGTGTCGCCACCCTGGTGCTCGGCTGGTTCTTCGATCCGCTGTTCTGGATCGGCCTGATCCTGACCGGCTGGGTCTGCTATTTCTTCCGCGACCCGGCGCGGGTGACGCCACTGGATGATGCTCTGGTGGTGTCGCCAGCCGATGGCACGGTCTGTCAGATCGGCATGGCCCGGCCGCCGGTTGAGCTGGAGCTGGGCGAGGCGCCGATGATGCGCGTCTGCATCTTCATGAATGTGTTCAACTGCCACGTGAACCGGGCGCCGATCGGCGGGCGGGTCACCCGCATCGCCTATCGCGCCGGCAAGTTCGTCAATGCCGAGAGCGACAAGGCGAGCGAGGAGAACGAGCGCAACGGTCTCGTCATCGAAAATGGCGATACCCGCATCGGCGTGGTGCAGATTGCCGGCCTGGTGGCGCGGCGGATCGTCTGCTTCGTGAACGAGGGCGAGAATATCGGCGCCGGCGAACGGTTCGGCCTGATCCGCTTCGGCTCCCGTCTGGATGTCTATCTGCCGGAGGGGGCATCGGTGAAGGTGGCCATCGGCCAGACCATGGTGGCGGGCGAGAGTGTCGTCGCGGATCTGTCCGGCGCGGGGCGGGACAGCGTTCTGACCCGGGTAAGCTGAGCCCATCCGGGTTCGCCGGTTCGGCGCATCGCCCCCATGCAACGCATACAAAGGTAACTCGCGCCATGTCCGCTCCCTTTGCTCCCTACGATCCGGGCCCGACGCGCCGCCGGCGCGGCCGGGCGCCGCGCTTTCGCCGGGTGCCGCTTCGTCTCGTCCTGCCCAATCTGGTGACCCTGCTGGCGCTGTGCTCCGGGCTCACCGCCATCCGCATGGCGCTGGAGGCACGTTGGGACTACGCCATCGGCGCCATCGTGCTGGCGGCCGTGCTCGACGCGCTGGACGGCCGCGTCGCGCGCTTTCTGAAGGGCACCTCGCGCTTCGGCGCGGAGCTGGATTCGCTGGCGGATTTCGTCAATTTCGGCGTCGCGCCAGCGTTGATCCTCTATTCCTGGCTGCTCAACGAGGTGCGTTCGATCGGCTGGATCGCCGCGCTGGTGTTCTCCATTTCCGCCGCCTTGCGCCTCGCCCGGTTCAACGTCTCGATCGACGATCCGGACAAACCCGCCTGGGCGGTCAACTTCTTCACCGGGGTGCCGGCGCCGGCCGGTGCCTTGAGCGTGCTCCTGCCGGTCTATCTGGAATTCGTCGGGCTGCTGCCGCACTGGCCGGCACTGGCGCCGGTGGTGGCGGTCTATGTGGTGCTGATCGCCCTCTTGATGGTCAGCCGCCTGCCGACCTTCTCCGGCAAGAAGCTGGGCTCGCGCATTCGCCGCGATCTGGTGCTGCCGCTGTTCGTGGCGGCGGTGCTCGTGGTGGCGCTTTTGGTCAGCTACCCGTTCCAGATGCTGGCGGTGGGGGCCACCGGCTATCTCATCTCCATCCCCTTTGCCCTGCACTGGCACGCGAAGTATCGCGATGGCCGGATCGGCGGGGCGAACACTGCGGAGGCCGACGAGGATGAGAGCGAGGACGACACCGACCTCGACCACCTCGGCGACAACGACAAGGACGATACCGGCTGACGGACGGGCTCTGGTTTCTCGGCGTCGTCCCGGCCGCCGAGCCGGGACCGGAGAGCCGAAGCGTGCGCGGTTCCAGCGGAGGGTAAGCCGGCAGGTGGTGGCTCGCCGATCCCGGATCTTCGCTTGCGCTCCGTCCGGGAGGACGCCCCGCGAAAAGTCCGGGAGGTCTCCTCCGGAGATGAAAGAGGGTTTGTCAGCATGAAAGAAAGGCGGCGCGGGGGTTCCCACGCCGCCTTTCTTTTTTGTCGGATCGTTCGTGCCGGACCGGCCGGTTATTCCGCCGCGTGCGGCAGGGTGTCCGGGGCGCTGCGCGGCGTCTCCTTCGTGGTGGCCGGCCGCGCGGTCAGCGCCGTGACATTGGACGGGCCGGGCAGGGGCGCGGTCTGCGTCCCGCTCTCCTGCGCCGCCACGGCGTCGTCCGCGGCCGCATCCCCCTTCTTCCGCAGCAGCCTGGCGAAGACCCGTCCCCAGACCGTCGGCAAGGCCAGCATGGTCGGGATCAGGATCAGCGTCAGGATGGTGGCAAAGGACAGGCCGGCGATGATCGCGGTGGAGAGCTGCACCCACCAGACCGCCGTGATCGATCCTTGCGTGATCACCCGCTCGGCGAAGTCGAAGTTGATCTGGGTGGCCATCGGCACCAGACCGGCGACGGTGGTGGCGGTGGTCAGCAGCACCGGCCGGATGCGCTGGGCCGCCGTCTTCAGCACCGCCTCCACCGGTTCGATGCCGTCATGGCGGAACCGGTTGTAGGTGTCGATCAGCACGATGGCGTTGTTGACGACGATGCCGGCGAGCGCGACGACGCCCGTGCCGGTCATGATGATGGAGAACTTCTGCCCGGTCAGCGCCATGCCGAGCAGCACGCCGAAGATCGACATCACCACCGTGGAGAGGGTCAGAACCGTCTGGTAGAAGCTGTTGTACTGGGTCAGCAGAATGAGGAACATCAGGAACAGCGAACCGATCATCGCCTTTTGCAGGAACTCGCCGGATTCCTTCTGGTCCTCGTCGGCGCCGCGGAAGCGGAAGTAGACGTTATCGCCGAAATCCTGGGTCTTCAGCCAGGCGCCGAGCTCGGCCACCTTGTCATCCGGGGTCAGCGGCCGCGAGGCGCCGTCCGGTGTGGTGACCGTTTCCGTTTCAATGATGTTGGCCTTCACCTCCATGGAATAGAGACCGTCGCGGCGGGTGATCGACGACACCTTCTGCTGCGGTGCCCGGTCGATGAAGTTCGACAGGGGCACCTGCCCGAGCGGGGTCTGCAGACGCAGGCTGTCGAACCGGTCGAGGGTGCGTTCCGCCTCCGGCAGGCGAACGCGGATATCCACCTCGTCCTCGCTGTCGTCCGGGCGGTACTTGCCGATCAGAACGCCATTGGTGACGAGCTGCACCATGGAGCCGACCGAGCCGATGCCGGCCTGGAAGCGGCCCGCCTGTTCGCGGTCGATGCTGATCTGCCATTCGATGCCCGGCAGCGGCCGGCTGTCCTCGCGGTCGCGCAGGCCCTCCATCTCATCCACATGGTCGCGCACTCGGGCGACCGCCGCCGTCAGGGTGTCGTAGTCGGTGGAGGTGACCTGCAGGCGCACGTCCTTGCCGGTGGGCGGACCGCCCTCGATCTTGCGCACCTCCACCTTGATGCCGGGCAGCATGGCGGTGCGCTGCCGGATCTCGGTGAAGATCTCCTCCGCCTTGCGGCGGCAGCAATAATCGGCGAGCTCGATGTTCAACTCGCCGATCACGTCGGCGGGCTTGTCCTGGGCGCCGCCGATCAGACCGCCACCGGTCGAGCCGCCGGCGGAGGTGACCGCCATCACCACGTTCTCGATGCCGGGGACGGCGAGCACCTCTCGCTCCACCGCGCCGACGATCCCCAGTGCCTCATGCACCGAGAAATTGCCGCGCCCGGAGACCAGGACGATGGCCGCTTCCGGTTCGTCCTCGATGAAGAACTCTCTGCCCTGATTGTGCTGCAGAAAATAGACGGTGATGCCGGCGGCGATGATGGCGACGCTGGCCAGCGTGATCACGTTGCCGAGCGGCGTGCCGACGCAGAAGCTGAGCATCCGCAGATAGGCGCCGGTTGCGCCCTTGACCTTGGCGGGCTCGAAATGCTCGCCGGCGGACAGCAGTTGCGCCGCCTTGCGTTCCTCCTCCGCCATCTGGCGGGAGCGGGCGCGCAGGCGGGCGCGCAAGCGGGCGACCAGCGGGCGCAAGGGACGGTGAACCGCCGCGCCGATGAGCACAGCGGCCAGGAGCAACAGTGGCAGCTTCGCGATGATGGGCAGCGCCGCCAGCACGGGCAGAGCCGAGAGGGCGAGTGCGGCGCCGATGCCGACCAGGGCGCTCGTCACAAGACCGGCGTGGCGCCCGAGCACGACAATCAGGCCGGAAAGGGCGGCGCCGGTCGCTGGCAGGAACACCAGCGCGGTCAAGAGCGAGGCGCTGAGCACGATGATCACCATGATCGGCAGGTAGCTCATGAACTCGCCGGCGACACCCGGCCACAGCAGCATCGGCAGGAAGGCGGCGAGGGTCGTCGCCGTGGAGGAGACGATCGGCCAGAACATCAGCTTGGAGGCGCGGATATAGGCCTCCTGGGTGGGCATGCCCTCGGCGATCTTGCGGTCGGCGTATTCCACCATGACGATGGCGCCATCGACCAGCATGCCGACGGTCAGCACCAGGCCGAACATCACCATGGTGTTCACGGTCATGCCGATCGCCGAGAGGATCAGGAAGCCGACCATGAAGGAGGTGGGGATGGCGATGCCGACGAGCAGCGCCGACTTCGGCCCCAGCGCCCAGATCACCAGGATCATCACCAGGAAGATCGCCGTCATGATCGAGGATTGCAGCGAGCCGAGGATCTCGAAGATGCTGCGCGACTTGTCGAGCAGGTAGTCGATGCGGATCGGCGCCGGCCAGTTTGCGGTTGCCTCCTCGACCACCTGGCGCACCGCCGCGTTGTTCTCGACGATGTTGGTGCCCTTGCGCTTGACCACGTTGATGGTGATCGCCGGCTGGCCGTTGACTCGGGTGAAGGTCTCCGGGTCCTTGAAGGTGCGGCGGATCTCGGCGATGTCGCCGAGGGTGACCACCCCTTCGCCGCTCTGCTTGACCGGCAGGTTGTAGACATCCACCGCGTTTTCGACGAGGCCGGGCACCTTGACGTTGAACCGGCCCTGGCCGTTGTCGAGGAAGCCGGCGGGCACCAGCTGGTTGTTCTGGGTCAGCGAGGTCAGGAGTTCCTGCTGGGTCACCTGATAGGATTCCAGCTTCATGGAATCGATGATGACTTCGAGCATCTCCTCCCGGTGGCCGGAGAGATTGGCCTCCAGCACGGTCGGGATCGCCTCGATCTGGTCCTTCAGCCGCCGCGCATGGCGGTAGAGCGTGCGTTCGGGCACCGCGCCGGACAGGGCGACATAGATGGTCGGCTGCAGGGATAAGTTGGTCTCGATGATGGTCGGTTCCTCGGCTTCGTCCGGCAGTTTCGCCTTGGCCTGGTCGACCTTGTCGCGCACATCGGCGAGCGCCTTGTCCTTGTCGAAGCTGATGTCGAATTCCAGCAAGACGCTGACATGGCTTTCCGCCGAGATGGTGGTGATTTCCTTCAGCCCGTCGAGACCGCGCAGGGCGGTTTCCATCGGTCGGGCGAGCAGCCGTTCCGCGTCTTCCGGCGAAATGCCCTGCTGGGTGATGGAGACATAGAACACCGGAATGTCGATGTCCGGATCGGCTTCCTTGGGGATGGTGAGATAGGACAGCACCCCGGCCACCACCATCACCAGCATCAATGTGAGGACGGTGCGCGGCCGGCGCAGCGCGGATTCAAGCATGGAGATCATCGGGTGGCCTCCGCCATCTTCACGACCGGTTCGACGGTCTGCCCCTCAATCACATAGTCTTGGCCGACGACAATGACGCGAAGGGTTTCGGGCAGGCCGCCCACCCAGATGCCGTCCGTGTCGCCGCCGAGGATTTGGGTCGGATAGAAGCTGACCGTGTTGTCCGGCCCGACCGCGCGCACGCCGACGGTGCCCGCGTCGTTGAGCGTCAGGATGCCGGAGCTGATGTGGTGGGCGCGCTGTTCGAGCAGCGGCACGCGGGCGGTGGCGGTGATGCCGTCACGCACGCGGCCGTCAGTGTTCGGGACCTCGATCTCCACCCGGAAGGTGCGGGTCGCCGGATCGGCCGCCGGGGCGATATAGCGGACCTTACCGGAAACGCTGCCGCCGGTGGCCAGCTCCACCTCGGCCTGCTGGCCGATGCGCAGGGCGTTGATGTCGCGTTCGGACACCTGACCGATGGCGAGGATCGGATCGGCGTCGATCAGGGTGGCGCAGACTTGCCCGGTGGCGAGGATCGTGCCGGTTTCCACCATCGGGCTTTCGACGATGCCGGTGATCGGCGCATGGATCACCGTGCGCGACAACTCCAGCTCCTGTTCCTCCAGCTTGGCGGCGGCGGCATCCATCGCCGCCTTGAGCGCGGCAACCCGGGTCTGGGCGGCAAAACCCTTTTCGTTGAGCTGGGTGACGGCGGTGTGATCGAGCCGGGCCTGGGCGAGCAGGGCTCTCGCCTCGGCGACCTTGGCCTCGCGCGCGCCTTTATCGAGCACGCAGAGCACATCGCCGGCCTTGGCGATCTCACCTTCGGTGACGCGCCGTTCGGCAACCCGGCCGCTGGTCTCCGCGCGCACGGCCACCCGGGCTTCCGCTTCGGTGCGTCCGCGAATGATCAGCACCGAACGGCGCGGCTCGGCGGAAATCTCGCGCACTTCGACGCGAAACAGGGTGGCATCGGCCGCCTGGCTGCGTTCGGCCGGAGGCGGGATGCTGCCCTCGGTCTCGCCCAGTCCGCCCTCGATATAGGTTCCGGTCCACATCCAGCCGGCGACACCGGCAATGATGCCGATGGCGAGGAAGTAGGAAAAGCGCAGTTTCATCGTGTCGTTGCTCCGGATTGAGCGCTGCCTGGGGCACTGGCCGGTGGGTTGCGCATCTGGCTACTCGGCTGCCTGGGGCAGATCCTTGGTCGGGCCGGTGGCAATTTCCTCCAGCCGCGCCCTGTTGCTTTCGAGAAAGGCGATGTCATGGGCAACGCAGGTGCGCCCATAGTCGAGGATGAAGCGGGTGGCCTCGTTCGGGCACTCGCCTTGCATGGTTTCCATCAGGCCGAGTTCCTCGCGCAGGTAGCCGAGCCGCGCGTCTATGGCATTGCGGACGGCGCCCGGACCAACCTGATCGGCGCACATGGCCACCAGCAGAAAGGGGGAGCGAAAGGTGTCGCGCGCCACCGGTTCGCTGAGGGCGGCGATGAAGGCGGCCCGGCCCGCCGGCGTGATCGAATAGACCTTGCGCGCCGGCTTGCCGCTTTGCGCTTCCTCGCGCACGGTGACCAGCCCTTCCGCTTCGAGCCGCGCCAGCGTGGGGTAGATCGAGCCGTAGCTGGCGTCGAAGAAGTAGCGATACTTGCCCTCCGTGGACTGCTTGCGGATCTCGTATCCGGTCGCGTCCTCGAAGTTGAGAATGGCGAGGCACAGGGTTCTGACGCTCATGATCGCTCTTGTCTCCGCCGCTTGGCCGCCGCCCCTGCCGGGCGCGACCAGGTGGTGGCTTTGATTTGAATGTTCGCAAATCTTGATATATCGGTTCGATATATTGATGGCCTATATAAGCGCGCCATATGTCATCTGCAAGACTTAACGTTGGGGAATTTTCGGTTTGCAACCGGGCGGGCTGGCAACCTCTGACCTGCGCCGATCCGACACGTGGACAAGGTCGGTGGGACCGGTCATTGTCGAAATGTGGCGGCCCGGGCACGGCGGTTCGGGTGAAAATGGGCGGAGAGCGCATGAGCATTGATAATTCGCGCAAGGACAACATGGTGTTCGAGGCAGGCTCCGGAGTGCGGGGCCTGTGGCGCCTGCCTTTGTTCCGGATGCTGGCGATCAACTGGCTGATCGGTGCCTTCGTCTCGGTGATGGTGCTGGGCGGCCTGCTTTGGTTCGACACCGGCAACCTGCGCAGCCTCATTCTCAATTCCCAGGAGCCGCTGGTGCCGATTCTCGTGCTGCTGTTCGGGCTGATGATCACCCTGTGTTCCGCGGCAATGGGGGCGGCGGTCATGGCGCTGCCCAGCACCAAGGACGGCGATGCGGGCGGGTCAAAGCGCCGGCAGTGGTCACTGCGTTGGCTGATGCCGCGTGAGGCGCTGGTTCCGGCGCGGGTTGCCGCCGGTGGCCGCAAACCGGATGGGGACAGGTAGGAGCGTTCCTGACCAAGGGGCGTTTTTGCGGTTTCAAGGCTTGTGTCAATCTGCTTAATGGACCGGTTGATGAGCCGGAGTTCCTTTTGCCGGCAACGGGAAGCAGTGGCATGAGCGAGAGCCAGTCGGGCGATGCGGCCGCGCCGTCTTGCGCGGAGCGCGGGAGTGGCCAGGGGGCGGCGGAGGCCGCGCTCGCGGTGCTGCTCGACCGGCTGCATGACGCCCAGCCGCTGCGGGTCTGGTCGCTGATCATCACCTTCTTCGGAGATGCTGTTGCCCCGCGCGGCGGCGAGGTCTGGGCCGGCACGGTCTCGGAACTGCTCGGCGCCATGGGCGTTGATGCTGCCGCCGTGCGGGCGGCGTTGTCGCGGCTGGCGCGGGACGGCTGGCTGGAGCGCACTCGGGTCGGGCGGCTCAGCTACTATGCGCTGTCAGGGGCCGGGCGCGCGGCCTTTGGCCCGGCAATCGCCCGGGTATATGCCACTCCGAGGCAAGCGACATCCGCGCGGCTGCGGATCGTCTGTCTGCCCGATGGCGATCCGCGCGGGGGCTTGCGCGATGCGGCGCTGAAGTCGGGCTATGGCCAGCTTGCGCCCGGCGTGTTGCTGGGAACCGATGTCAGCCCGCCGCTTGCGGGGGAGGGGGCGGAGCGCTGCACGGTGCTGGCCGCCGATGTCCTCAGCGGGCCGCGCCGGGAGCTGGTGGAGCGGGCCTTCGATCTGGCGCCGCTGGCCCGGCGCTATCATCAGTTCATCGAAGGATTCGCGCCGCTGGCCGATGCGCTGGAAAGCGCGCCGCCGGTGGTTGGCGAGCAGGCGATGGTGGCGCGGCTCCTGCTGATCCATGCCTATCGCCGGCTGATCCTGCGCGACCCGGGGCTGTCACCGGATCTCCTGCCGGGAGACTGGCCGGGGCTTGCCGCCAATGCGCTGTGCGCCCGGCTCTACCGGCAGCTGTTGCCCGCTTCCGACGAGTGGCTTTCGCAGCGGGCGCTGTGCCGCGATGGCGCCCTGCCGGCGCCGGACGCCAGCTATTTCGACCGATTTCCCGACTGAAGCTCTCTTGCCTTCAAGGACTTGCCGCATTGCGGCGCAATGTGTGACAGAAAATGATTGAAGAATAAAATTGCTGTCACTTATAATCGTTCCAGACAGCGCCCGGCAGGCGGGGAGCGACCGTGGTGAGGCGGGGTCGAGGAGGAAGAGCCAAGATGTACACCCAGGCACTCAATGCGCGTGAGACCGAGACATCTGCACCGGAGGATGCGGAGCGTCTCGCCGCGTTTCAGGCGCGGATCGATGCGGAAGAGAAGATCGAGCCGAACGACTGGATGCCGGCGGCCTATCGCAAGACATTGGTGCGGCAGATTTCCCAGCATGCCCATTCGGAGATCGTCGGCATGTTGCCGGAGGGTAACTGGATCAGCCGCGCGCCGACCCTGAAGCGCAAGGCGGCGTTGCTGGCCAAGGTGCAGGATGAGGGCGGGCACGGTCTCTACCTCTATTCGGCGGCGGAAACCCTTGGCGTCTCGCGCGAGGAACTGACCGAGCAGCTGTTGTCCGGCCGGGCGAAATACTCCTCCATCTTCAATTATCCGACCCTGACCTGGGCCGATATCGGCGCCATCGGCTGGCTGGTCGACGGGGCGGCGATCATGAACCAGATCCCGCTGTGCCGCTGTTCCTTCGGGCCGTATGCGCGGGCGATGATCCGGGTGTGCAAGGAGGAGAGCTTCCATCAGCGCCAGGGCTATGAGCTGCTTTTGGAGATGTGCCGCTCTTCCGAGGAGCAGAAGGCGATGGTGCAGGACGCGCTTGACCGCTGGTGGTGGCCGTCGCTGATGATGTTCGGTCCGTCCGACACTCACTCCACCCATTCGGCTCAGTCGATGGCCTGGAAGATCAAGCGCTTCACCAATGACGAGCTGCGGCAGAAATTCGTCGATGCCACCGTGCCGCAGGCGCATTTCCTCGGGCTGACGATCCCCGACGAGAAGCTCGCCTTCGATGCGGAGAGCGGTCACTGGACCTTTGGCGAGATCGACTGGGACGAGTTCTCCCGGGTGATCGCCGGCGATGGCCCGTGCAACCGGGAGCGGCTGACCGCCCGGCAGAAGGCGCATGAGGCCGGCGCCTGGGTGCGCGAGGCGGCGCTGGCCCATGCGGAAAAGCGGGCCGCCCGGCGCGCGGCGGCGCAGGTCGCCGCCGAATAGCCGCCGGATAACGTCAGCGTTCGGACCAGAGGACAGTTCAGGATTTGCGGCGCGGAGGCGCCGGAGGGAGAGCAGCATGACCGAGAAAACCACCCCGCTTTGGGAAGTCTTCATTCGCTCGCGCACGGGCATGGCCCACCGCCATTGCGGCTCGGTGCATGCGGCGGATGCGGAAATGGCGCTGCAGGCGGCGCGCGATGTCTACACCCGGCGCGGCGAGGGGCTGTCGATCTGGGTCGTGCCCTCGGCGGAGATCATCGCCTCCGACCCGTCCGAGAAGGGGATGCTGTTCGAGCCGACCGCCTCGAAGATCTATCGGCATCCGACCTTCTACGAGATCCCCGAAGACGTCGGCAACATGTGAGGACGGGCCATGACGGATGCGCTTTTCACCTATGTGCTGCGGCTCGCCGATGACGCGGCGATCCTCAGTCAGCGTCTTGGCGAGTGGTGCGGTCACGCGCCGACGCTGGAGGAGGATATCGGCCTGGCCAATGTGGCGCTCGATCATGTGGGCCAGGCGCGGGCGCTCTACAGCTATGCCGCCGAGGTGGAGGGCAAGGGCCGGGACGAGGATCAGCTCTGCTTCCTGCGGGTCGAGCGGGCCTTCCGCAACTGCCTGCTGGTGGAGCAGCCGAATGGCGATTTCGCCCAGACCATCGCCCGCCAGTTGTTCTTCTCCGCCTTCATGCTGCCGTTCTGGGAGAAGCTGACCGGCTCCAGCGACGCGACGCTGGCGGCGATTGCCGCCAAGGCGGAAAAGGAGGCGGCCTATCACCTGCGCCATGCCAGCGAATGGACGATCCGGCTCGGCGATGGCACGGCGGAAAGCCAGCGGCGGATGCAGGAGGCGATCGACCTTCTGTGGCCCTACACCGGCGAGCTGTTCGAGGCGGACGATACCGTGTCACAGCTGGTGGCGGCCGGCATTGCGGTCGATCCGCAAGGCTTGCGCGCGGGCTGGCTTGCGACCCTCAGCCGGGTGCTGGAGGAAGCGACGCTGACCCTGCCGGCGCAAGGCTGGATGCAGACCGGCGGCCGCGACGGGCGCCATTCGGAAAGCTTCGGCCACCTTTTGTCGGAGATGCAATACATGCAGCGGGCCTATCCGGGCCGGAACTGGTGAGATCATGAGCGCGGCAGGGGATACCGACACGGTGCAGGCGCTGGCGCTGGAAGAGCAGCGGCTGCGGGCGCTGGAGGTGGCCGGCCAGGTGCCCGATCCGGAGGTTCCGGTGCTGACCATCGCCGACCTTGGCGTCCTGCGCGATGTGCGGGTGCGGGAGGGCGGCGTTGTCGAGGTCGACATCACCCCGACCTACACCGGCTGTCCGGCGATGGCGGTGTTCACCATGGACATCGAGACGGCGCTCTTGGCGGCGGGGTTTTCCTCCGTGCGCATCAACACGGTGCTGTCACCGGCCTGGACCACCGACTGGCTGAGCGCGGAGGCGCGCGAGAAGCTGAGGGCCTATGGCATCGCCCCACCGGCGGGCAAGGCCTCGCGCCGGGCGCTGTTCGGCGACGACCAGGTCGCCTGTCCGCGCTGCGGTTCGCTGGAGACGGAGAAGGTTTCCGAATTCGGCTCGACGGCCTGCAAGGCGCTGTGGCGCTGCCGCGCCTGCGCCGAACCGTTCGATTATTTCAAGTGTCACTGATATCGGCCCGGACCACTGTGTCCGCCGACCGAGGGAGGAGCCCCGCATGTCGCCGCGATTTCATGCGCTGAAGGTCAGGGAAGTGAAGCGGGAGACCGCCGATGCCGTCTCGATTTCGTTCGAGGTGCCGGAGAGTTTGCGCGAAAGCTACCGCTTTTCCGCCGGCCAGTATCTGACCCTGCGCGCCACCATCGATGGGGCCGACGTGCGTCGCTCCTATTCGATCTGCGCCGGCGAGGATGACGGCGAATTGCGGGTCGCGGTGAAGAAGGTGGAGGGCGGCGCATTCTCCGCCTATGCCAACGAGAACATCCGCGCCGGCGACGAGATCGACGTGATGACCCCGTCGGGCCGTTTCCTGCTGCCAGCGTATGAAGGTGGCGGGCGGATGCTGGTGGCGATTGCCGCCGGCTCCGGCATCACCCCGGTGCTGGGAATGATCCGCACGGTGCTGGCCCGCGAGCCGGAGAGCGAGTTTTTCCTGCTCTATGGCAACAAGACGGCGCAAAGCATTATCTTCAAAGAGGAAATCGAGGATCTCAAGGACCTGTTCCCGGGCCGCCTCGGCATCTTCCATGTGCTGTCGCGCGAGACCCAGGATGTGGAGATGCTGTCTGGCCGGCTCGATGCGGACAAGCTCACGCCGCTGCTGACCCATGTGGTTCCGGCGGCGGAGGCCGATGGGGTGTTCCTGTGCGGTCCGGGCGAGATGATCGAGACCGCCGGTGCGGTGCTGGCTGGGCTCGGGGTCGATCCGGCCCGCATTCACCGGGAGTTCTTCACCCCCGCCGACGGCTCCCCGGCCCATGCCCCCAAGCCGGCCCACGCGGATGCGGATATCGATCATGCGGCCAGCGCCGAACTGGTGATCGACGGGGCGCGGGTCAGCGTGCCGGTGGCCGCCGGCGAGACCATCGTCGACGCGGCGATCCGCGCCGGGGTGGAGGCGCCGTTCTCCTGCAAGGGCGGCATGTGCTGCACCTGCCGGGCCAAGGTCGTCACCGGCGAGGTGGATATGGCGGTGAACTATTCGCTGGAGCCCTGGGAGGTGGAGGCCGGTTTCGTGCTGACCTGCCAGTCGCGCCCGGTCACCGACAAGGTGGTGCTCGACTACGACGCCATGTGAGGCGAGGGGGCGGGCGTTCCCAAACCGGGCGCCCTTGCCCCACACATGTTCCTCTGCGGGGGCGTCCTCCCGGGCAAGCGCCAGCGCGACCCGGGATCGGCGAGGCACGGCCTGTCGATTTCCTGCGCTGGAAACGTTGGCGCGTCGGTTCCGATGAGGCTGGACGCGCTCTGCTCTCGGCTCCCCGGTCCCGGCTCGGGGGCCGGGAGGACGCCCGTTTTTGTGGCCTCGGTTGTCGCGCTCCCGACATTCCCGCACACTCCGCGTCCTCCCGGGCAAGCGCCAGCACGACCCGGGATCGGGGAGACATGGCCTGTCGATTTCTCCCCTGCTGGAGGTGTTCGGGTTTCAGTGCGCGCTTGGCGGGAGCGGAGTCACATCAATGACTTCGCCCGGTTTGTTCGCAAGGTGATTCAGACCCCGAGATAAGCCTCGCGCACCCGCTCGTCGGTCAGGAGCTCGCGGCCGCTGCCGGTCATGGCGATCTCGCCAGTCTCGATGACGTAGCCCCGGTCGGCGATCGACAGGGCGGCGAAGGCGTTCTGCTCCACCAGGAACACCGTCACCGCCTCTTCCTCGCGCAGGCGGGCGATGATGGTGAACACTTGATCGACCAGCACCGGCGCCAGCCCCATGGAGGGCTCATCGAGCAACAACAGCCTGGGCCGGCTCATCATCGCCCGGCCGATGGCCAGCATCTGCTGCTGGCCGCCGGAGAGGCCGCCGGCCGGGTTCTTCCGCCGCTCCTTCAGCACCGGGAACAGGGCGTAGACCCGCTCAAGATCGGCGGCGATTTCCGCATCCTTGCGCAGGTAAGCGCCGAGCCGCAGATTGTCCTCGATCGATAGCGGCGAGAAGATCTGCCGCCCCTCCGGCACCTGGGCGATGCCGGCCTTGACCCGGGCATGGGCGCTGGTGCGGGTGAGATCCGTGCCGGAGAACCGGACCCCACCGGCGGTGATCGGCTGCACGCCGGAGATGGCCCGCAGCAGGGTGGTCTTGCCGGCGCCATTGCCGCCGACCAGCGCCACCACCTCGCCGGGGCGCACCTCCAGCGAGACCCCGTGCAGGGCTTCGATCCGGCCATAGCCGGAGCGCAGCCCCTCGATTTTCAGAAGGGGATCATCCGAGCGCAAGGGAGGCCTCCCGGGTGCCATGGGTGCCGAGATAGGCCTCGATCACCTTGGGGTTGGCGCGAACCTCGTCCGCGCGTCCTTCCGTCAGGGTCTGGCCCTGTTCGAGCACATGCACCCGGTCGGAAATCCGCATCACCAGCTTCATGTCATGTTCCACCAGCACCACCGTCATGCCCTCATCGGCAATCCTGCGGATCAGGGTTTCGATCTCTTCCGTCTCCACCGGGTTGCAGCCGGCGGCCGGCTCATCGAGCAGCAGCACCTGCGGCTCGGCGGCCAGCGCGCGGGCGATCTCCAGCCGTTTCAGCGCGCCATAGGGCATGGCGCTGGCCGGGGTCTCCGCATAGTCGGAGAGCCCGACCCGCTCCAGCAGTTGCCTGGCGATCTCGGCGCTTTCCCGGTTCTGCCGGGCGGTGGAGGGCAGCGCCAGAAGATGCGCCAGCAGTCCGCGCCGTTCCTTCAGGTGACGACCGACCATCACGTTTTCCAGCGCGGTCATGCGGAAGAACACCTGCAGGTTCTGGAAGGTGCGCGACAGACCGCAGCGGGCGAGCCGGTTCGGCTCCAGGCCGGTGACGTCCTGGCCTTGCAGGATCACCCGGCCACGCCGTGGACGGTAGACGCCGGAGATGAGGTTGAACAGGGTGGTCTTGCCGGCGCCGTTCGGGCCGATGATCGAGAACACCGTGCCGGCCTCGACTGAAAAGGAGACATTGTCGACCGCCTTGACGCCGCCGAAGGCGATGCCGATCTCCTCGACCTTGAGAATGCTCATGGCCGGGTCCTCCGGATCAGGGCGGCAAGGCTGGGGACGATGCCGCTGCGCAGAACGATCATGATCACCATCATCATCAGGCCGAGCAGCAGGTGTTCATAGTCATGGAAGGTGGTGAGCACCTGCGGCAGCACGACGAGGATCGCCGCGCCGACCAGCGAGCCGAACACCGAGCCCATGCCGCCGAGCACCACCATGGTCACCAGCTCGATGGAGTGGATGAAATTGGCGCTGTCGGGGGTGACGAAGCCGTTGACCAGCGCCAGGGCCGAGCCGGCGACCGAGGCGTAGACGGCGGAAATGACGAAGACGATCAGCTTGTAATGGGCGACGTCAACGCCGGCGACCCGGGCCGCCACTTCGGAATCGTGCAGCGCCCGCAGCGCCCGCCCGGTGGGGCTGGCCACTAGGTTGACCGCCAGCCAGGCGCCGAGCACCAGCAGCGCGCCAGTGATCCAGTACCAGGTGCTTGCCCCGCGCACACGCCAGCCGAACAGGGTCAGGCGCGACACCGGCATGCCGTCGGGGCCGCCGGTGAGCCAGCTTTCATTGGCAATCGCCATGGCGATCAGGATGCCGAAACCGAGGGTGGCGACCGCGAGGTAGTGGCCCTTGAGGCGCAGGATCGGCCGGCCGACGACAAAGGCGATCAGGCCGCAAACCAGCGCCCCGGCCAAGAGCGCCAGCAGCGGATGCAGGGAAAACTGCGCCGGCAGCACGGCGACCGCATAGGCGCCGAGACCGAAGAACCCGGCATGGCCGAGGCTGACCTGACCGGCGAAGCCCATCAAAAGGTTGAGGCCGATCACCGCCAGGGCAGAGATCCACACCAGCGCGGCGACCCGCAGGTAGAAGTTGGAGGGCAGAATGAAGGCGAGGGCGACGACGATCAGCGCAATGGCGACCGGCGCGGCGAGACGGTGGGCAAGAAGCGCGCGCATGGTCAGACCCGCTCCGTGCTGGCGCGGCCGAAGAAGCCGCCGGGCAGGACGAACAGCACCGCGAGAATGACGATGAAGGCAATCGCGTCCTTGTAGGTGGAGGAGATGTAGCCGGCGCCGAGCGCTTCCAGCAGGCCGACGGCCAGACCGCCGACGATGGCGCCGAGCGGGTTGCCCATGCCGCCGAGCATCGCCGCGGCGAAGCCCTTGAGCGCCAGCAGGGCGCCGATGTCGTAGCTGGTCAGGGTGATCGGCGCGACGAGAATGCCGGCGATGGCGCCGATGGCCGCCGAGAGCACAAAGGAGAAGCCGACGACGAAGGAGGTGTTGATCCCGACCAGCCGCGCGGCCAGCCGGTTGGCGGCGGTGGCCAGCACCGCCTTGCCGAGCAGGGTGCGGTTGAAGAAGAACCACAGAAGAGCGACGATCACCGCCGCGCCGCCCAGCACCCAGAAGCTTTGCGGCAGCACCGCCGCGCCGCCGATCATCACCGGCGTGTCACCGGAGAAGGCGGGCAGCGAATGGAACTGCTTGTCGAAGACGATCTGGGCACCGCCGCGCAGGAAGATCGAGGCGCCGATGGTGATGATGATCAGGGTGACGGCGGAGGCGCCGCGCGCCGGCTCGATGGCGAGCCGGTGCAGCAACAGGCCGATCACCATGGCGGCGAGGATCGCCGCCGGAATGGCGAAGTGCAGCGGCACGCCGGCGGCGGTGATGAACACCGTGGTCATGCCGCCGATCATGACGAACTCGCCTTGCGCGAAGTTCACCACGTCCGAGGCGTTGTAGATGATGGTGAAGCCGAGCGCGACCAGCGCGTAGACCGCGCCGACTGTCAGGCCGGAGACACAAAACTGCAGAAAATCGGGCATGGGTTTCTTCGCCGATCATGCGGCGGCGGCGATAACGCGCCGGTGCCGCGACAGGGACCATCCAGGAGGGCGGCTCCCGCACCCGGCGCCGCCCGGATCAGCTCCGGACGGCGTCGGCAATGCGCGGGGGAAGCCCCGGGAGCTTAGTCGGCCAGGACCCAGTCGCCGTCGCGGATTTCCAGCATCCGGAAGGCGGTGAGGTCGAGACCGAGATGGTCGCTCGGCGACATGTTGACGACGCCGGCGGTGCCCATGAAGCCGCTGGTCTTTTCCAGCTCATCACGGATCGCCTGAGGATCCTCCGAGCCGGCGCGCTGCATCGCTTCCACCAGCATCATCAGCCCGTCATAGGCGTGGCCGCCGAAGGTCGAGACCGGCTGGCCGGTGGCTTCCTCATAGGCCGCCTTGTAGCTGGTCACGACCGCCTTCTGCGGGTCGTCATCCGGCAGCTTTTCGGCCACCAGAAGCGCGGAGGCGGGCAGGCGCACCCCCTCGGCCGCATCGCCGGCCAGCTCGATGAAGGACTTCGAGGCCACGCCATGGCTCTGGTAGAGCGGCACGTCGAAGCCGAGCTGCTTGAAGTTGCGGGTGACGATGGCCGGCCCCTGGCCGAAGCCCGGGTTGACCACCGCCTGCAGGCCCGGCGCGCTCTTGATGTTGGTGAGCTGCGGCGTCATGTCCGAATCCTTCGGACCATAGGTCTCGTCGGCGACGATCTCGATGCCGTAGTTGCCGGCAACGCCAAGGCACTGGCCGTGCATGGACTTGCCGAAGCCGCCGGTGCCGGAAATCATGCCGACCTTGGCGATGCCCTTGGCTTTCATGTCCTCGAAGATCTTCTCGCAGGCCATCTTGTCGGTATGCGGGGTCTTGAACACGAAGGGCTTGACCGGATCGACGATCACCACCGCGCCGGCGAGCGAGATGAACGGAATGCCCGCGTCCTCGAACACCGGGATCATCGCCATGGTCGCGCCGGTGCTCGATCCGCCGATCATCGCCACGATGCCGTCGTCCTCCACGAGGCGGGTGGCAAAGGTCCGGGCGTTGTTGGCGTTGGCGCCATCGTCATAGACGACCAGTTCCAGCTGCTTGCCGTTGACGCCGCCGGCCTCGTTGATCTTCTTGACGTAAAGCTCCAGCGTCTTGGCTTCCGGATCGCCCAGGAACGAGGCGGGGCCGGTGATCGCCAGCGAAGAGCCGATCTTGATCGTGTCGGCGGCGCTCGCCGGGCTCGCCATCGCGGCGGCGCCGGCAAAGAGCGCCGCCAGTCCCATCCGTGTCATCAGGTTCGTCATGGTTTCTCCTCCCATTTAGCCAGTCTTGTTGCCAGTTTCGTTGTACGTCTCGTTTTTAGTCCTGCCCTCTGGCCCCGGGTCAGGCCGCTACCGGACGGCGCACGGTGGCCACCCGGAAGCGATTGGCGACGAAGGCGCTGTCGCACAGGCAGGCATTGCCCGCCGGATTGGCGCCGGTCACGTGGTAGTCGGAAAAGGCCGCGCTCTGGTTGACGAAGACGCCGCCGGTCAGGTTGACCGAGAGGCTGACACCGGCCTCGGCGAAGGCATCCGCCGCCCGGTCGATCACCGCTTCGTCGGTGGCATAGAGCGCGGCGGTGATGGCGCCCCGGCTGCGAGCCGAAGCGGCGGCACGGACAATCGCGTCCTCCGCCCCATCGGTGGCGATGACGAAGCTCACCGGGCCGAAGCGTTCCTCCAGATAGGCGCTTTCGTCGGCGGCATCGACGGCCAGGATCAGCGGCGTGGCGGAGCGGGCCTCCTCCATGCCCTCCACCGGTCCGCTGTCGCGCAGCACCTTGCCGAGCCCGCGCGCATCGGCGACGCGGGCCAGCGTTGCCTCATTCTGCACCGCGCCGAGCACACCGGCGGCGCGCTGCGGGTCGGACAGCAGCTTGTCGACGGCGGTTGCCAGCGCGCCGGCGATCTCGTCGAAGGACTTGTGGCCCTCATCGGTGTCGATACCGCCGCGCGGCACGTAGATGTTCTGCGGCGCGGTGCACATCTGCCCGGAATAGAGCGACAGGGAAAAGGCGATGTTGCCGACCATGCCACGCAAGGAATCCGTGCCGGTGACGACGATCGAGTTGACCCCGGCCTCCTCGGTGTAGACCGGCCGGCCGCCGGCGTTTTCCCGGATCCAGGTGCCGAAGGCGGGCGAGCCGGTGTAGTCGATGATGGCGATGCCGGAATGGGTGACCAGCTCCTTGGCGATCGGCGCCTCGACTGTGTCGGCGGCGAGCAACAGCACGTTCGGGTCGAACCCGGCTTCGGCCAGAACCTCACGGCCGATCCGCACGGTCAGGGCCAGCGGCAGGATCGCGCCGGGATGCGGCTTGACGATCACGGGGTTGCCGGTGGCCAGGCTGGCGAACAGGCCCGGATAGCTGTTCCAGGTGGGGAAGGTGGCGCAGCCGATCACCAGCGCCGGCCCGCGCGGAATGATGCGGAAGCGCTTGTCGAGGACGATCGGGTCCTTCGGGCCTTGCGGCTTTTCCCAGCGCACCACGCCCGGCACCCGGCTCATCTCGTCATAGGCATAGGCAATGGCCTCAAGGCCCCGGTCCTGGGCGTGCGGGCCGCCGGCCTGGAAGGCCATCATGAAGGCCTGGCCGGAGGTGTGCATCACCGCATTGGCAAAGAGGAAGCTCTGGGCGTTGATGCGGGCGAGGATCTCCAGGCAGACGCCGACCCGCTCCTCCGGGCTCGCCGCGCCCCAGCTGGCCATCGCCGTTTTGGCGGCCTCTACCAGCATGTCCGGAGTTGCCTCGGGGTAGGTGATGGCGAGATCCGGGCCGAAGGGGCTGATTTCATGACCGACGCGCCCGCCGGTCGTCGGCTGGTCCAGCTCAAACGGCTTGCCGAGCATCGCCTTGAAGGCGGCCTCGCCATCGGCCTTTGCGGTCTCGCCATAGATCTTGCCGGACGGCATTTCTGGATAGGCCGACCAGAAGCCCCGCTCACGGATCGCCGTGACGGCCTTGTCGAGGGTTTCCCTGTGCTTGTCGAAAAAGCCGGCCATATCATTCTCCCCGCGCTGCTGCGCCATCCGCCGGTCCCTGCCGGGCCGGGTGATTTGAGTGCGGCGCCACGATTGACAGCGCCTGATTGACGATCATAATAATTAACCGACCGGTTGGTCAGTCAAGTAAAAAATGCAGCCGGCGCTGGCCGGATGCGCCGGCGCAGGCGGAAGGCGAGGAGGCTTTCCGATGTGGCCGCGGCAAAAGGGGGAGTGGGTATGAGCGAGGCAAAGACGGTTGCTTCGGAGGCGTCGGTGCTGGTGGAGCGCGACGGCGGGGTTCTGGTCATCACGCTGAACCGGCCGGACAAGCTGAATTCCTTCAACGATGCGATGCAGGAGGCGCTGCGCGGCGCGCTGACCATCGCCGAAACCGACGCAGGAATCCGCGCCGTGCTTCTGACCGGCGCCGGGCGCGGCTTCTGCGCCGGCCAGGACCTTGGCGACCGGAACATGTCCGGCGATGGTCCGCCGCCCGATCTGCGCGAGACCATCGGCACCCATTACAATCCGCTGATCCGGCGGCTGAAGGCGCTACCCAAGCCGGTGATCGCCGCCGTCAACGGGGTGGCCGCCGGGGCGGGCGCCAATATCGCGCTGGCCTGCGACATCGTGCTGGCGGCGGAAAGCGCGAAGTTCATTCAGGCGTTTTCCAAGATCGGGCTCGTTCCGGATTGCGGCGGCACCTGGAGCCTGCCGCATCTGGTCGGCCTTGCCCGGGCCAAGGCGCTGACGATGCTCGCCGTTCCGGTTCCGGCGGCCCAGGCGGAGGCGTGGGGGATGATCTGGAAGGCGGTGCCGGATGCGGAGCTGATGGACCAGGCCCGCGCGCTGGCCGCCCAGATGGCGGCGGCGCCGACCTTTGGTCTTGGGTTGATCAAGCAGGCGATCGAGGCGGCCGGCGACAACACGCTGGACCAGCAGCTCGATCTTGAGCGGGAGATGCAGGGGCGCGCCGGGCGTTCGCCCGACTACGCGGAAGGGGTTTCGGCCTTCATGGCCAAGCGTCCGCCGGCCTTCAGCGGCCTGCCGCCGCAAGGAGAGACGCCGCAAGGAGAAGGGGCGTGAGCGCGACCGGGGCCGCCGGAGATCCGGCGGCGCTCGCCCGGGCCTGCGCCGATGCCATGTGGGCGGAGGACAAGGCGAGCCAGGGGCTCGGCATGGAGATTGTCGAGGTCGGCCCCGGCCATGCGGTGCTGGCGATGACGGTGACCGAGACCATGGTCAACGGCCATGGCATCTGCCACGGCGGCTTCGTCTTCACCCTGGCCGACAGCGCCTTCGCCTTTGCCTGCAACAGCCACAACCAGAACACCGTGGCCAGCCATTGCGCCGTCTCGTTCCTGCGGCCGGCCCGGCTGGGCGACCGGCTGACGGCGACCGCACATGAACGCTGGCGGGAGGGCCGGTCCGGGATCACCGACGTGACCGTGGCCAACCAGCAGGGCGAGACCATCGCAGAATTTCGCGGCAATTCGCGCACCATCGCCGGCACGCTGGTGCCGGAGGCGGCGATGGCAGCGGCCGTTCAGGATTCGAAATAGGCCGCTCAGGCCAAGCTTTTACCGGGAGGATACCTATGCTCAACCTGTCGCCGCGTCCGGGCGATCTCGATCCGATCGAAACCGCCTCGCGCGAGGAAATCGCCGATCTCCAGCTCGCCCGGCTGAAATGGTCGCTGCGCCATGCCTATGACAATGTCGCCCATTACCGCCAGAGCTTCGACGCGGCGGGCGTTCATCCGGACGACCTCAAGACGCTTTCGGATCTGTCGAAGTTCCCCTTCGCCACCAAGCAGACCCTGCGTGACAACTATCCCTTCGGCCTGTTTGCCGTGCCGCAAGAGCAGGTGGCGCGGGTTCATGCCTCGTCCGGCACCACCGGCAAGCCGACGGTGGTGGGCTATACCCGCAGCGATCTCAAGGTCTGGGCGAGTGTGGTTGCCCGCTCGATTCGGGCTGCCGGCGGGCGCCCGGGCATGAAATGCCACGTGGCCTATGGCTATGGCCTGTTCACCGGCGGTCTCGGCGCCCATTACGGCGCGGAGGAGCTTGGGCTGACGGTCATCCCCATGTCCGGCGGCATGACCGAGCGGCAGGTGACGCTGATCGAGGATTTCCGCCCGGACATCATCATGGTGACCCCGTCCTACATGCTGGCGATTCTCGATGAATACCGCTCGCGTGGTCTCGATCCGCGCAAGTCGCCGCTGAAGGTGGGGGTCTTCGGCGCCGAGCCCTGGACCAACTCCATGCGCGAGGAGATCGAAGAGGCGTTCGACATGCACGCCGTCGATATCTACGGCCTGTCGGAGGTGATGGGGCCGGGGGTTGCCAGCGAATGCGTGGAGACCAAGGACGGCTTGCATATCTGGGAGGATCATTTCTATCCCGAAATCATCGATCCCAACACCGGCGAGGTGCTGGCCGATGGCGAGATTGGCGAACTGGTCTTCACCTCGCTGACCAAGGAGGCCATGCCGGTCATCCGCTATCGCACCCGCGACCTGACCCGGCTGCTGCCGGGGACCGCGCGCAGCATGCGCCGCATGGAAAAGGTGACCGGCCGGTCGGACGACATGATGATCCTGCGCGGGGTCAATGTGTTCCCGACGCAGATCGAGGAACAACTTCTGCGGGTTCCGGCGCTGGCGCCCCATTACCTCGTGGAATTGACACGCGAGGGGCGGATGGACGAAATGACCGTCCACGTCGAAGCGCTTCCCTCCCATGCCGATGATGCGCACCGGGCCGCCGCCGCCGCGGAGCTGCGGGCGCACCTGAAAAACGTGATCGGCATCAGCGCCCGCGTGCATGTCGCCGATCCCGGCGGGGTGGAGCGTTCGATGGGCAAGGCGCGGCGCGTGATCGACAACCGGCCCAAGAGCTAGGACGGCGCGGACGTCGGTTCGCGAGCCGACCCAGGTGCCTGTTGGGGCTCTGGTCCGGCCCCTTTTCAGGGGGCGCCGCAAGACAAGACTGACCCGGGCGGGTGCGGTGCTTTCCGCTCCCGCTTTCCTTGACGGAGACGAACATGGCGCGACCGCGCGCGGACGACTACGACGACAAGCGCAAGGCGATCCTGAAGACCTCGGCGGCGCTGTTCGCCGAGCATGGGTTCGACCGCGCGTCGATGAACCAGATCGCGCAAGGATGCGGTGTTTCCAAGGCGTTGCTGTACCACTACTACGCCAACAAGGACGCCCTGCTGTTCGACATCATCCGCGACCATCTCGACGAGCTGAACGCGGCGGTGGAGGAGGCCGCGGCACCGGCGGCGCCCGGTGAGGCGCGGCTGGAGGCCTGCGTCGGGGCGCTGCTCGACGCCTATCGTGACGCCAATGCCGAACACAAGATCCAGATCAACGAGATGAAGCGGCTGCCGCCCGAGCAGCAGGAAGAGCTGAAGGAGCGGGAGCGGCAACTGGTCAAGATGTTCGCTGCCGCGCTGGCCGATGCGGTGCCGGCGCTGGGCGGCGGATCGGAGTTGTTAAAGCCGGTGACCATGAGCCTCTTCGGCATGGTCAACTGGCACTACATGTGGTTCCGCGAGGGGGGGGCGGTCAGCCGCGAGGACTATGCGCGCATCGCCACCCGGCTGATTCTCGACGGCGCCCGCAGCCTCGCCGGGTAGGGCGAGAGCCCACGCATCGGGCGCGCAAACGGTTTTCCGCCAAAAAATCCGGATCGCGCCCTGCGCCGGGTGCCTCTCGCCAGAGTTGAGGCCGACCGGACTGGATGACTGGACTGGATGACTGGACCGGGGCGGTGCCTGCGGTCATGATCCCTCCCGCCTTCCGACCCCGAATCCCTTGAAAGGACATGACATGCTGCAACTCGACAAGGATGCCACGCGAGACGCGCTCGACTGGCCGCCGCTGATCGAGGCCCTGCGGACCATGTTTCGCGATGGCTGCGAAATGCCCGTGCGCCATCACCATGACTTCGAGGTGCCGGGGGAGGCGGACGGAACCCTTCTCCTGATGCCGG
Source organism: Stappia indica (assembly GCF_020177335.1). Lineage (GTDB taxonomy): Bacteria > Pseudomonadota > Alphaproteobacteria > Rhizobiales > Stappiaceae > Stappia > Stappia indica_B. Next base: position 139,906 of record NZ_JAIVMG010000006.1, read on the forward strand.
CCTGGGTGCCGGGGCGCTATCTCGGCGTCAAGCTCGCCACTGTCGTTCCCGGAAATGGTGGCCGCGACCTGCCGGCGGTGATGGCGAGCTACTGCCTGTCCGATGCCCGAACCGGGCAGATGCTGGCGCTGGTCGATGGCGGCGAGTTGACCGCCCGGCGCACCGCCGCCGCTTCGGCGCTGGCCGCCGATTACCTTGCGCGGGAGGATGCCCGGCATCTGGTGATCGTCGGCACAGGCCGGCTGTCGGCCAATCTGGCGGCGGCCCATGCGGCGGTGCGGCCCTTGTCGCGGATCTCGGTCTGGGGCCGGGATGCGGAAAAGGCCAAGGTAGCGGCGGCTGAGATTGCCGAAACGCTCGGCATCTATTGCGTGGCGGCACCGGATCTTGAGGCGGCAGTGCGCGAGGCCGATATCGTCAGCGCCGCGACCTTGTCGGAAACGCCGCTGATCCATGGCGACTGGCTGCCCGAGGGCTGCCACGTGGATCTGGTCGGCGCGTTCAAGCCGAGCATGCGCGAGAGCGACGACGCGGCGGTGTCCCGCGCCCGCGTCTTTGTCGACACAAGGGCCGGGGCGATGAAGGAGGGCGGGGATATCGTCCAGGCGCTGATGTCCGGAGCCTTGCGCGAGAGCGACATTCAGGCCGATCTTTTCGACCTGTGCCGCAACACCGCGCCGGGACGCCAGAGCGCGAGCGAAGTCACCCTGTTCAAGTCGGTCGGCGCCGCGCTGGAGGATCTCGCCGGGGCGATCCTGGCCTATGAGACCGCTTCAGCGAAGAATGCCGCCGAGGTGAAGCCAGTGATGCCGGTGATGTAATCGGCGGCGGCGCCCGTCGCTCGGCTCATTCATCGTTCCACGCGAATGAATTGAGCGAAATAATCCGTTTGTTCGAACGTTTCCGGCCTGCCATGTTGCCTTTCGGTACAACGAGAGGTCGACATGAGCAGGACGGATTCGATCCCCGAACGCGGGCGGATGGCGCAAATCTTCGAAAAATTGTTCGCGTTATTGCCCGGATTGTCGCTGGTTGCGGCAATTTCCGCCGCCGCCTATGCGGCCCGGCATCTGCCTGGTCTCACCGCCTTCAGCCCGATGATCATCGCCATTGCCCTGGCGATGGTCATCCGCAACACCGTCGGCCTTCCGGCCCGGGCCGGTCCCGGCGTCGTGTTCGCCATGCGCCGGGTGCTGCGCTTCGCGGTTATCCTCCTGGGGCTGCAGTTGACCCTGGCCGATGTGCTCGGTCTCGGCGGTGCCGGTTTTCTGGTGGTGGCGCTGTCGCTTGTGGCCACCTTTGCCTTCACCGTCTGGCTGGGTGCCCGCATCGGCGTTGACCGGAGCCTGGCGGAACTGATCGCCAGCGGCACCTCGATCTGCGGCGCCTCGGCGGTGGTGGCGGCCAATTCGGTCAGCCGCGCCTCCCAGGCGGATGTCGCCTATGCCATCGCCTGCGTGACGGTTTTCGGCTCCATCGCGATGTTCGTCTATCCCCTGCTGCCGGCCGTGCTCGGCCTTGATGCGGACGGCTATGGCATCTGGGCCGGGGCCTCGATCCACGAGATTGCGCAAGTGGCCGCCGCCGGGTTCCAGGTGGGGCCGGAGGCGGGCGAGGCGGCAACGGTGGCCAAGCTGTCGCGGGTGATGCTGCTGGCGCCGATGGTGCTCGGGTTGGGGCTGATGGTCCGTCGCCGCGCGCGGAAAAACGGCGGCAGCGCGGCAACCGGCGGTGTGCCGATCCCGTGGTTCGTCGCCGGATTCGTGGCGATGGTGGTGCTGGCGAGCATCATTGATATCCCCGTTCCGGTCCGCGAGGGCGCCAATCTGGTCACCACGGCCTTGCTGACGCTGGCGCTGGCGGCGATGGGGCTGGAAACGGATATCGCCAGCCTGCGGGCGCGGGGGCCAAGGCCCTTTGTCCTCGGCGCGGTGGCTTCCCTGTTCATTGCCGTGGTCAGCCTGTTGCTGGTCCATCTGGTGGCGGGCTAGGGTCCGGGCCAAACGGGGACAGGCCATGACACTGGAGCAGTTGCGGATCTTCGTCGCGGTCGCCGAACGGGAGCATGTCACCCGCGCGGCGGAGGCGCTCAACCTGACCCAGTCGACCATCTCGGCGGCGGTGTCGGCGCTGGAGGCGCGGCACGACGTGGCCCTGTTCGACCGGGTCGGCCGGGGCATTCGCCTCACCGAGGCGGGGGCGGTTTTCCTCGATGAGGCGCGGGCGGTGCTTGCCCGCGCCGGGGCGGCGGAAGAGGCGCTGGCCGATCTGGCCGGCCTGAAGCGCGGGACCCTGCAGCTCGCCGCCAGTCAGACGGTTGCCAACTACTGGCTGCCGCAGCGGCTCTGCCGGTTCCGCGCCGCCTATCCCCGCATCGACATCGGCCTGACCATCGGCAACACCGAGCAGGTGCGCGGCTGGGTTCTGGAGGGGCGGGCGGCGCTCGGCTTCGTCGAAGGGCCGGTGGCCGACCCGCGGCTTCTGCCCGAACGGGTCGGCGAGGACCGGCTCGTGCTGGTGATGGCGCCGGATCATCCACTCGCCCGGCTGCCGACTGTCGATGCGGCGGCGCTGATGTCGCTGACCTTCGTTACCCGGGAGCCCGGCTCCGGGACAAGGGTGATGCTCGACCGGCTGGCGGCCAGCGTCGGGCTTGCACTCGCCGACCTTCAGATTGCCCTGGAACTGCCGTCGAACGAGGCGGTGCGCGCCGCTGTCGAAGCCGGTGCGGGGGCTGCGGTTCTGTCGCGGCTGGTGGCCGATGCGGCGATCCGGCTCGGCACGCTGGCGGCAATCGAGTTGCCGCTGGCGCCGCGCCCGTTCTTCCTTCTGCGCCATGGCACCCGCCGCCCCAGCCACACGGTCAGGGCCTTCATGGAGGGGATTGATGCGCCGCTACCCTAGGGTTCTCTAAGTGTAGGTGCGCTCGGCGATGGGGGTTTCGTCGATCCGCCGCAGCAGTTCCTCCAGAAGCGCGGCCTCCGCCCGGTTCATCACCGCCTTCGGGTTCCAGACCACATGCACGTCGATAGCCGGCATGACGTCATAGGGCGGCAGTTGCCACAACAGCCCGTCCTCGATGTCGCGCCGGACCACATGCACCGGCAGCGGGCCGATGCCGAGGCCGGCGATGATCATCCGGCGCACCTCCTCAAGATGGGCGGAGGTGCCCACTACCTGATCCTCCAGCTGGGCGTCGGCGCGCATCAGGGTGACCGGCCGCAGCGCATCGCTCATCTGGTCGGTGACGAAACTGACCGAGGAATGGCCGACCAGATCCGCCTTGGTCAGCCCTTCGCGGCCGAACAGCGGATGGCTCGGGCCGCAGAAAAGCCCGAAGAACTCCCGGTAAAGCCGGCGGTATTCCAGTTTCGGGCTCTTGTCATGAACCAGGCAGACGCCAAGGGAGGCGCGCCGGGCCAACACCGCGCCAATCCCCTCCCGGCTGGCGGAAATATCAATCGACAGGGTCGCGTGCGGATGGGCGGTGTGAAAGGCGTTCAGTGCCGCGTCGAACAGCGGGCAGATCACATGGCTGGCCATGGCGATGCGCACATGGCCGCGCACCTCGTCGGCCACATCGCGGATCAGGGTGCCGAGCCGCAGCACCGCGCCGTGAATGTCGACCACCTCCTTGTGCAACAGCTGGCCGGCGCGGGTCAGCCGGAAATGCCCGGGCGAGCGGTCGATCAGTCGCTTGCCGAGCCGGTCTTCCAGCCGCTTCAGCGCGCTGGAGACGGTCGGCTGCTTCAGCCCCAGCCGGTCGGCCGCATCGGTAATGCTGGACGCCTCGGCCAGCACCAGAAAGGTGCGCAGCAGGTTCCAGTCGAGATCGCGGGCGAGCCGCTCCGGCGGCTGTTCGGCGATCCGCCGGGCGGCGGCCGGCGAAAGGGGCGGGGGTGATTGAGCCATTGATGAGAACGATATCCATGATTGGGATTATCTATTTGAACAATGGTAGCCCGGCTGTCACCTTCCACGCAAGAAACGGGGAGGTTGCATGTCACTGGAGGAACGCGAGGCGCGGCAGCCGGTTCTGCTGCTCACGCCGGCGATCACGGCGGTGGGGCTGCTGTTGGTGGTGCCGCTGGGCTTTATCCTGGTCTATTCCTTCTGGCTGCGCACCGCGACCGGCGCCGACCAGGCCGGTTTCTTCCTCGACAACTGGCGCGAAGCGCTCAGCGATCCGTTCTACCGGGACATTCTGCTCAACACGCTGAAGATCGCGGCGGTGACCACTATCGTCTGCGCGCTCACCGGCTATCCGGCGGCCTATTTCATCGCCCGCTCGCGCGGCAACAAGGCGCTGCTGCTCTTGTTGCTGATGCTGCCGTTCTGGATCAGCTACATCATCCGCACCATGTCGTGGATCAACATTCTCGGCGCCTCGGGGGCGGTCAATTCCGGCCTGATGGCGCTCGGGCTGATCAGCGAGCCGCTGCCGATGCTCTACAACGAGGCGACTGTCGTGCTCGGGCTGGTGCATTTCCTGCTGCCCTTCATGGTGCTGAACGTTTTCGTCAGCCTCGATGGCATCGACGCGACGCTGGAGGATGCGGCCTGTTCGCTCGGGGCGACGCGCTGGCGCTCCTTCCTGGAGGTGACCCTGCCGCTGTCACTGCCGGGGTTGGCCGCCGGCGGGCTGCTCTGCTTCGTGCTGGCGGCGGGCACCTACATCACGCCGATCGTTCTTGGCGGGCCGAGCGATGCCATGTTCGCCAACCTGGTGTTCGAGGCGATCATCACCCAGCTCGACTGGCCGATGGGCTCCGCCCTGTCCTTGATGCTGCTGGCGGTGCTGGGCGCGCTGGTGTTGCTCTACAACCACTTCCTTGGCATGGCGCAACTGATGAAAGGCTTGAGCTGATGGGCTGGGCACTGATCCGCGGCTGGACCGTGCTGGTCTATCTGTTCATGTTCCTGCCGATTGCGGTGGTCGTGCTCCTGAGCTTCAACGCCAGCCAGTTCGGCAGCTTTCCCATGACCGGCCTGTCGCTGCGCTGGTTCGCGGAACTGGCCGGCAACGAGGCGATCCTGCGTGCCTTTCGCACCTCCATCGTGCTGGGGCTGCTGACGGCGGTGATCTCCACCACCATCGGCGTTTTGGCGAGCCTTGCGCTGGTGCGCTACCGGGTGCCGGGTCGCAACCTGATCTCCACGCTGCTGATCGCGCCGATCCTGGTGCCGGAGGTGGTGCTGGCGGTGGCGCTGCTCCTCTTCCTCAACGCCCTGGCGGTCAACAAGAGCTTCGCGCTGCTCTTGGCCGGCCATGTGATCTTCACGCTGCCCTTCGTCATTCTGGTGGTGCAGGCCCGGCTCGTCGGCATCCGCCGGGATGTGGAGGAAGCGGCAATGAGCCTTGGCGCCAGCCCGGTGCAGACCTTCTTCCAGATCACTCTGCCGCTGCTGTCGCCGGCGGTTCTCGCCGGCATGTTGTTCGCCTTCACCATCAGTTTCGACGACATCACCGGAACGCTGTTCTGGAAGCCTGGTGGCGTGGAAACCGTGCCCACCCAGATTTTCGCGATGCTGCGCAACTCGATCTCGCCGGAGATCAACGCGCTCGGCACCGTGATGATCGTGCTGACCGCCGGCCTGCCGCTTCTCGGTATTGCCATTGCCCGGCGGATGGCCATGAAGCGCGGCGGATAGAACCGCGCCGGTCAAAGGGGCAACCGCCGAGAAGCGATCCCATTCCAGAGAGGGAAAAACCATGGACAATACAAAACGCTACGAACGCTTGCGCGAAAGGTACATGAACGGCGGCATCGACCGGCGTTCCTTCCTCGGGCTGATCGGTGCCGCCGGTCTGGCCTATGGCGTGCAGACGCCTTTTGCCCGCCATGCGCTGGCGGCGACCGAGCAGGTGCGCTTCGACGGCTGGGGCGGGGTGGTCTCGGAGGCGTTCCGCAAGCATGCCTTCGATCCCTACACCAAGGCCAGCGGCATCAAGGTGGTCGACGGCACCTTCGGCGGCGGCGACGAATTCCTGTCGCGGGTCAAGGCGAGCCAGCCGGGCGAATACAACATCGCCCATCTGTCCGGCGTGTTCGACTATGCCCGCTACCACGGGCTCGGCCTCAGCTCGACGCTGAACGAGAAGAATATCCCGAACCTTGCCAATGTCATCCCCAAGCTGGTGGATGTCTTCCGCAAGGTGACGGACGGCTCGCTCTCCTGTGTGCCCTATGACTATGGCACCACCGGGCTTGCCTATAACCGCAAGTACATCTCCGATGAGGAGATGAAGGAGAAGGGCGCGAAGATCCTGCTCGACGCGCGCTTCAAGGGCAAGATCGCCGGCTGGAGCGACTGGCGCACGCGCATCTGGTACGCCTCGCTGCAGACCGGCCAGGACCCGAACGGGGCCACCGACATGGATGCGATCTGGGACGCGCTACGCACCCACCGCGATCTCCTGCTGAAATACTGGAGCTCCGGCGCGGAGCTGATGAGCCTTCTGGCGGAAGAGGAAATCTACGTCACCGAGGCCTGGTCGGGCCGGGTGCACGCCCTGCAGCAGCAAGGCCATGACATCGGCTACATGGACCCGCCGAACGGCTTCGGCTGGCAGGAATGCCTCTTCGTCATCAAGGGCTCGCCGATGGAGCCCTGCGAGGAACTGCTGAACTTCATGCTGGCGAAGGAGACCTCGATCGCGGTTGCCGAGGGGCAGAGCTATCCGCCGGCGCTCGATCCCACCAAGGTCGAACTGGGCGAGATCATCCCGACCCTGCCGGCCTTCGATCCGACCGGCACGCTCGACGGGCTGACCTTCGCCGATCCGGCTTACTGGAACGGCAACGAACAGAAATGGTCGAAGGCCTTCAGCCGCATCCAGAAGGGCTACTGACGCCATCGCATCAACGACGGTGTTCCCGCGTGCCGCTGCGCACGTGGGGGCACCGGCTGACCTCAAGGACCGGATCGGAGATCGCCCGTGGGCGCCGTCAGCCTCACCAATATCGTCAAGAATTTCGGAAGCTTCACCGCGGTCCAGCGCATGTCGCTGGACATCCCGGAAGGTGCGTTCGTCAGCCTGCTCGGCCCTTCGGGCTGCGGCAAGACCACCACCTTGCGGATGATCGCCGGCCTGCTCGATCCGAGCGAGGGGGATATCACCATTGCCGGCCGGCGCGTCAACGATGTGCCGATCCACAAGCGCAATCTCGGGCTGGTGTTTCAGAATTACGCGCTGTTTCCGCACAAGACCATCGCCGAGAATGTCGCCTTCGGCCTGAAGTTTCGCGGGGTCTCCCGCGACGACCGGGAGCGGCGGGTGCGCGAGGCGCTGGAGCTGGTGCAGCTTCCCGACGTCGGGTCGCGCTATCCGGGTCAGCTCTCCGGCGGCCAGCAACAGCGCATCGCACTGGCGCGGGCGATTGTCATCGAACCGGATGTGCTTCTGCTCGATGAGCCGCTGTCGGCGCTGGATGCGAACCTGCGCGAGGATATGCGGGTGGAGCTGAAGCGGATCCAGCAACGGGTCGGCATTACCACCGTGTTCGTCACCCACGACCAGTCCGAGGCGCTGGCCCTGTCCGACCATATCGTGGTGATGAGCAAGGGGCGGGTGGAGCAGACCGGCGCGCCGGAAGACGTCTACACCACGCCGGCGACCGAGTTCGTCGCCCGCTTTCTCGGCGCCTCGAACATTCTCGAGGCGACCTGCCTCACCGTCGATGGCGACGGGGTGACGGTGGAAGGTCCTGCCGTCGGGCGGCTGACCCTGCCGCGCGAGCGGGCGCCGCATGTCTCCGGGCCGGGGCCGGTGAAGCTCGCCGTACGGGCGGAAAAGCTGAAGCTCGAACGGCCCGACGCAGCCGACACATCCGCCGCCGGCGATCTCGTCCTCGACGGGCTGGTCGAGACGGTCGACTATCAGGGGCTTGCGGCCCGCTATTTCCTGCGCGTCGGCGACGTGCAGCTTCAGGCGATCAACATGATCGACAGTCATCCATTCGCGGAAGGGGAGCGGGTGTCGCTCCGCCTGCGCCCGCGTGATTGCACCCTCCTTGCCGGATCCACGCAATGACGACCCAAGCCAAGAGCCATCTGTTCTACCAGAGCCGCAACCGCCGACCGGTGCTCGACCGCGCCCTAGGCATCTACATGTGGGATGTGGAGGGCCGGCGCTACATCGACGGCTCCTCCGGTGCCATGGTCTGCAACATCGGCCATTCCAACCCGCGGGTGCTGGAGGCGATGCGCCGGCAGATGGAAAAATCCACCTTCGGCTACCGGCTGCATTTCGAGACCGAACCGGCGGAACGGTTGGCCGCGCGCACGGCGGCGCTGGCGCCGGAGGGGCTGGAGAAGGTGTTCTTCGTCTCCGGCGGTTCCGAGGCGGTGGAAAGCGCCATCAAGCTGGCGCGGCAATACGCGGTGGCGATCGGTGAGGCGCAGCGCAGCAAGGTGATCTCGCGCGAGCCGAGCTATCATGGCTGCACCCTTGGGGCGCTGGCGCTCACCGGCTATGCGCCGCTGGTCGCGTCGTTTGAACCGATGATGCGGCCCATGCCGAAGATCCCGGCGCCGCGCGCCTATCTCGACGGGCTCGACCCGGACAGCGAGGCGACCGGCCATCACTATGCCGACATGCTGGAAGCGCGCATTCTGGCGGAAGGGCCGGAAACCGTGCTGGCCTTTATCGTCGAGCCGGTGGGCGGGGCCTCGACCGGCGCCTTGGTGCCGCCGGCCGGCTACATGCGCCGGATCCGCGAAATCTGCGACCGCTATGGCGTGCTTCTGATCCATGACGAGGTGATGTCCGGCGGCGGGCGGACCGGACGGTTCTTCGCCGGTGAGCATTTCGGTGCGGATCCGGACATTCTGGTCGTCTCCAAGGGGTTTGCCGCCGGCTATGCGCCGCTCGGGGCGATGATCGCTCATGACCGGATCGTCGAGCCGGTGCTGGATGGCGGCGGCTTCCTGCATGGCTTCACCTATGCGGGCAATCCGCTGGCCTGTGCTGCCGGGCTCGCGGTGCTGGAGGAAATCGAGGCGGAGCAGCTTGCCGGCAATGCCGCCGTCGTCGGGGAGCTGCTGAAGAGCCGTCTGGAGGAGCTGGCCGAACGCTATCCGATCATCGGCGATGTGCGCGGCAAGGGGCTGCTGCTGGCCTTCGAGCTGGTGGCCGACCGGGCGACCATGGCGCCGTTGCCGCCGGAGCTGAAAGCCTATGACCGGCTGGTGGAGCTGGCCTATGAAAACGGGCTGATCATCTATTCCCGCCGCACCCGGGGCGGCTATTCCGGGGATCATTTCCTCGTTTGTCCGCCGATGATCACCACCCCGGCGCAGGTGGAGGAGATCGTCGCGGTTCTGACCCTGACGCTCGACCAGTTCGTCGCCGAGGTGGCGCCGCACCTGACCGACGCGGCCTGAAGGATCTTGAATTCATGAGCAAGACGATCATCACCTGCGCGGTCACCGGGTCGATCCACACGCCCACCATGTCGCCGCATCTGCCGGTGACCGGCACGGAAATCGCCGATCAGGCGATTGCCGCGGCCGAGGCGGGCGCGGCGATCCTGCATCTGCACGCCCGCGATCCGCAGACCGGAGCGCCGTCCGCCCGGCCGGAGGATTTCATGGGCTTTCTGCCCCGGATCCACCGGGAAAGCGCGGCGGTGATCAACCTGAGCACCGGCGGCAGTGCGGTGATGACGCTCGATGACCGGCTGGCGGCGCCGCGCGCGGTGGCGCCGGAAATGTGTTCGCTGAACATGGGCACGATGAATTTCGCGCTCTATCCGATGGCCGCGCGCTACACGGAGTGGAAGCACGACTGGGAGCGTCCGTTCCTGGAGGGCTCGGACGATCTGGTGTTCAAGAACACGCCGCGCGACATCGCCCGGGTGCTCGATGAGCTGGGCGCGCAGCGCGGAGCCCGGTTCGAGTTCGAATGCTACGACGTGGGGCATCTTTACATGCTGCGCCACTTCGCCGACCGGGGGCTGGTCAAGCCGCCGTTCTTCATCCAGTTCGTGTTCGGCGTTCTCGGCGGCATCGGTGCGGATCCGGACAATCTGGCGCATATGAAGAAGATGGCGGACAAGCTGTTCGGCGACAGCTACATCTTCTCCGTGCTTGCCGCCGGCCGCCAGCAGATGCCGTTCGCGGCAATGTCGGCGGCGATGGGCGGGCATGTGCGGGTCGGGCTGGAGGACAGCCTGTTCATCGGTCGCGGCGAACTGGCGCGGGCAAACGCCGATCAGGTTCGCAAGATCCGCACAATCGTGGAGGAACTCGGCCGGACGGTGGCGAGCCCTGAGGAGGCGCGCGCCATGCTCGGCCTGAAAGGTGCGGACAAGATTTCCCTATGACAGATGATGGCATTTCCATCCGGCTGGCATCCAGGACCGATGCCGGCCGGCTCAACGACGCGCTGGCGCAGCTCTCCCACGACCTTGGCGACCCGCATGGGACCCGACCGGAGGATCTGGTGCGGCACGGCTTCGGCTCCTCGCCGATCCTGCGCGGCCTTCTGGCGGAAACGGAGGCGGGCACCGTGGTCGGGGCGCTTGTGTACTCGCCGGTGTTCTCCACCGTGTCGGGCGGGGCGGGGCTTTATGTGTCCGACCTCTGGGTGTCCGGCGCGGCGCGCGGCGCGGGTCTCGGGCCGCGCCTTCTCGCCGCTGCCATCAGGACAGCACCGGCGGAATGGAACGTGAAGTTCCTGAAACTGTCGGTCTATGACGACAATCCGCGCGCCAGGGCGTTCTACGACCGGCTCGGCTTCACGCCGATGGCCGGCGAGACAGTGATGCGCCTTGATCATCTTCACTTCAATGGACTGACGGGAGAGCCATGAAAGCGATATTCGACCAGCGCCAGGAACAGCACGATCCCAAACACTTCATGGCCAATGGTGCGCGGCTGGCCAATCCGGAACAGCCGGCGCGGATCTCCGCGCTTCTTTCGGGCGCGCGGGCGGCCGGCTGCGACATCGCCGCGCCGGACGATCACGGGATGGGGCCGATTGCCGCCATCCACTCGCCGGAATACCTGGTGTTCCTGCAGACGATCCACACCCGCTGGAGCCGCATCGAAGGCGCGTCGGAGGAGGTGATCCCCAACATCCATCCGGACCGGCGCACGGCCAGCTATCCGCGCTCAGCCGCAGGGCAGGCCGGGTTCCACCAGGCCGACACCTCCTGTCCGATCTCCGCCGGAACCTGGGAGGCGGCCTACTGGTCGGCGCAGACCGCGATCACCGGCGCTGACCTGATGCGCGGCGGCGCCCGCTCCGCCTATGCCCTGTGCCGGCCGCCGGGGCACCACGCCTTTGCCGATCTGGCCGGCGGGTTCTGCTTCCTCAACAATTCGGCGATTGCCGCCGAGCGGCTGCGCGCCCATGGGCTGCGGCCGGCGATCCTCGATATCGATGTGCACCATGGCAATGGCACGCAAGGCATCTTCTATGAGCGCGGCGATGTGCTGACCGTGTCGATCCACGCCGATCCGGTGCGGTTCTACCCGTTCTTCTGGGGCCATGCCTCGGAGCGGGGCGAGGGTGCCGGGCGCGGCGCCAACCTCAACCTGCCCTTGGTGCGCGGTACGGGCGACGACGCCTATCTGGAGACGCTGGAGACGGCGTTCGCACATATCCGGGCCTTTGGCACCGATGTTCTGATTGTCGCGCTGGGTCTTGATGCCTATGAGAATGATCCGCTGAAGGGGCTGGCGATCACGACCGGGGGATTCGGGCGGATCGGCGCGGCCATCGGCGGGCTTGGATTGCCGACGCTGCTGGTGCAGGAAGGCGGTTATCTTGCGCCGGAGCTTGGCGACAACCTGGCGAGTTTCCTGAAGGGGTTTGAAGCGGAATGACGACGACAGCGGATATCCTGGTGATTGGTGGCGGGATCGCCGGGATCGGTGCGGCGGCGCGCCTGTCCGGATCGGCCAATGTGGTGGTGCTGGAGAGCGAGGACGTGATCGGCCGGCATGCGACCGGCCGCTCGGCGGCGATCTTCATCAAGAACTACGGCAACGCCAGCTTGCGGGCGTTGAATGCGGCCTCCGAGCCGCTGCTGGCGACCGGTGGAGACCTCTCCGACACGCCCTTCCTGACCCCGCGCGGGGAACTGGTGGTCGCCACCGCCGGCGAAGAAGGTGATCTGGAGAGCTACCTTGATGGCTCCGACGGGCTGGAGCGGGTGACCCCCGCCGAGGCGGTGGCGATGTTCCCGATCCTGAACCCCGAATATGTGGTGGCCGCCGCGCTGGAGCGGGCGGCGCAGGACATCGACGTCGACCGGCTGTTGCAGGCCTACGCGCGGATGGCGCGGCACAACGGCGCGCGGGTCGTCGCTTCGGCGCCGGCCACCCGCATCACCCGCACCGGCGGTGTCTGGCAGGTGGAGGCGGGCGGGGAGACCTATGCCGCGCCGATCCTCGTCAACGCGGCGGGGGCCTGGGCGGATACCGTTGCCGAGCGTGCCGGCGTGCGCCCGGCCGGGCTGGTGCCGCTGCGCCGTTCTGCGGCGATCCTGCCGGCACCGGAAGGCTGCGACGTGACCGGCTGGCCGGCGCTCGTCAGTGCCAGCGAGACCTGGTACGCCAAGCCGGAAGCGGGAAAGCTGATGGTCTCTCCGGCGGATGAGGATCCGGTGGAGCCGCATGACGCCTGGCCGGAGGACATGGTGCTGGCCGAGGGGCTGCACCGCTATGAACAGGCGATGACCGTGCCGGTGACCCGGGTGGAACGGAGCTGGGCCGGTCTTCGCACCTTCACCGCCGACCGCACGCCGGTGGTCGGCTTCGATCCCGAGGCGGACGGCTTCTTCTGGCTTGCCGGGCAGGGTGGATACGGTATCCAGACCTCGCCGGTGCTGTCGCGCCTTGCCGCCGACCTGTGCCTGTCGCAAACCTCTGATCTGCCGGCGCCTTTGCTGGCGGCGCTTTCCCCCGCACGTCTTGCACGTGCCTGACCTCAAGAAGGATTGAAGTTGATGTCCGATATCACCCGCATCGAGCCCGGCCCCCGCATGAGCCAGGCCGTGGTTCACAACGGCACCGTGTGGCTGGCCGGTCAGGTCGGCAAGCCCGGCGCCAGCGTGACCGAGCAGACCGAGGCCATTCTGGCGCGGATCGATGCGCTGCTGGCGGAGGTGAACTCCGACAAGTCGCGGCTGTTGCAGGCAACCATCTGGCTGGCGTCGATGGATGATTTCGCCGAGATGAACGCGGTCTGGGATGCCTGGGTCGATCCGGCCAATCCGCCGGCCCGCGCCTGCGGTGAATCCCGGCTGGCAACGCCGGATTACAAGGTGGAGATCCTGATCACCGCCGCCGTGAAGGGCTGACGCATGTCGGTGCGCTATCAGACCGATAGATGACAGAAGGCCCGCCCGTCGGCTGAGACGGCGCGGGCCTTTCGTTTTCCTGGGCAGCGGCGGGCTATTCGGCCGCGGCCATATGCACCGGCGCGGCATTGGCGTTGAGGTGGTGCTGGTGGCGCATCTGGTTGAAGATGTTGATGCGCTGGATATCGCTGGTGCCGCCGGCAATGCGCATGCCCACCGCGTCGCGCAACTGGCGGCTGAGGTGGTTGTTCATGAAGCCGAGATGGCCGTGCAACTGCACCAGGTGTTCGGCGGCCTCCAGCAGCTTTTCGCCCGCCAGGAACTTGCCGACGGAGCAGACGATGGACGCATCGTCGGTGTTGGCGGCCAGCTTCTCCAGCCCGGCATAGGTCATCAGCCGGCAGACCACCGAGGCGATCTTCATGTCGCTCATGCGGCCCTGCACATACTGATAATCGGCCAGCGGGCGGCGGAAGGCCTGGCGGCTTTCCACCCGCTGCATCGACTTTTCGAGCATGTTCTCGATCAGGCCGGAGGCCATGATGCCATAGAGCGCCCGTTCGAAGGAGATGATGCGGTAGAGGATCCGCAACCCGTCGCCCGGCTCGCCGATGATGTTGATCGGGTCGATGCGCGCGCCGTCGAAGGCGATGTTGGCGGTGGGGCTGGTGCGGATCCCGAGATTGTCCTCCGTCGCCCCGAGGCGAATGCCGTCGGCGTCGAGATCGACGAAGAACAGGGTGATGTCGCGCTTTTCCCCCAGCGAGGGAATGCGCCCGGCGATCATGCCGTGGGAGGCGATCGGTGCGTTGGTGATATGCACCTTCTCGCCATGCAGCCGCAAACCGTCCTCGGTGGGCAGGGCCGACACCGACATGCGGGCGAGATCGGAGCCGCCGCTCGCCTCGGTCATGGCGGTCACGCCGACATGGCCTTGCATGATGGTTTCGAGCCAGCGTGCCTTCTGCTCGGGGCTGCCTTCCTCCAGAATGATCCGCAGCGAGCCCACATGGCCCAGCATGGTGACGAGGAAGCCAAGATCCTCCGCCGTGGAGGCCACCCCTTCCATCGCCGCCGCGCAGTCGGTCCAGCTTCCGCCAAGCCCGCCGAGCGCCCTCGGCACCGGGATCCGCCACAGCCCTTCGCGGCTCATGCGGTCCCAGGTGGCGCGGTCGAAGCTTCCGTCTGCATCGTGTTGCTGTGCATTGGCGGCGGCCTGCTGGCCGATCTCTGCGTAGCGGGTGAAAAGGTCTTTCTGGTATTCGCTGAATTCGAAATTCATGACAGCATCCTCGTCCTGAATGAAGTCCGGTCAAAATTCGTGCGGAAGCTTGCGTTCCGGCGATATGACCCAAACACGGCAGGGCGAGAAAAAGAAATTAGTTCGGTATGTCTTGTCGATGAGCGAAATTAATGCCGGCTGACGTCTTGTCATTTCTGGTGATTGACGCAGTTGCAGGTCTGATTTCCGGTCCCGTTTTCAGTTTGATGAGCGGTCACTGGCGACGCGGCGCTCAGTCTGGCCGGTCGGCCGTGCCAGTGGTGGCGGTATCGTCCTGCGGTGCCGGCGGTGTGGACACCCCGACCTGAAAGGCGTGGGACAGGAAGGTCGCCAGCCGGACGATGCTGGCCGAGGCCTGCTGGTTGACCTTCACCAGAAGCTCGGAGCTGTGCAGGTTGGGCAAGCCGTATTCCGGGCCGATGCGGATCAGGTCCTGGGGCACCGCCCGGTCGGGCAGGACGCCGATGGCCTGGCGTTCCAGGATCGCCGTCTTCAGTGAGGAGAAGTTGTTGGAGCAATAGGCGATATGCCAGCGCTTGCCGATGGCGTTCAGCGCCTCGATGGCATTGCGCCGCACGCCGCAGCCTTCGGGAAACAGGGCAAGGGGCAGGGGGGTGTCCAGTGCCACGCGGGAATCGGGAACGGTGACCCAGCTCAGCCGCTCATCCAGCAGCTTCATCCCGTCGATCCCCTCGTGCCGGGTGACGAAGGCTATGTCGAGGTCGCCCTGGTCGATCATCTTCGACAGGGTGGTCGACAGATCGGTGACGATCTGCATTTCCGTCATCTCGTTGCGCTTGGAGAACTCGTTGATCACCCGGGGCAGCAGCAACTGGGCGTAATCGTCCGGCATCCCGATCCGCAGGGCTGTCACCGCGCTGGACGTCTGGATTTCCTGAATGAGCGCATCGTTGAGACGCAAGATCTCGTTCGCATAGCTCTTGATCATCTCACCGTATTTTGTGAGACGAATTTCCTTACCGCTGCCGCGATCGAAAATCGTTTCTCCAACAATACCTTCAAGCCGCTTGATCTGAAGGCTGATCGCCGATTGCGTTCGGTGCAGTTTCTCGCCCGCCGCCGTGAAGTTCTTCATTTCAGAGACAACAACCAGGGTCCGAAGCAGGTCGACATCTACATTGATCAATCCCATGACGTTTCCTCATGCGATCTATTTTTCGAACTCATTTCAAAGGTCCGGTCGGGCTCGATAGGATGAAATCAATCTGAAAGCGAATTGAGCGGACATGCAACCATTAATTCGGGATTTGCGGGCTTCGGTCCGGCCAATTTCGACCTGACCGGGAGATTTGTCATGAAGCCTGCACTGCGTGTGATTTCGACAGGGGTGTGCCTTCCTGAGCGGATCGTCACAAATGACGAGATCCGCCGCGAACGGAACGCGGCCATCGACCCGCAATGGGTCGAGAATACCCTGGGCATCCGCCAGCGCCGGATCGCCGAGGACGGGGTTCAGACATCCGATCTCGCCGCCAAGGCCGCCCGGGAGGCGCTGCGCAACGCGGGCGTTGCGGCGGACAGCATCGACCTGGTGATCGTCGCCACATCGAGCCCGGACCAGCGGGCCCCGGCCACCGCCTGCTTCGTGCAGAAGAAGGCCGGGCTGACCAACGCCATCGCCTTCGATGTTTCCGCCGTGTGCTCCGGCTTCCTGTTCTCGCTGACCACGGCCGCCTCGATGCTGCATGCGGGCCAGGCGCGCCGGGCGCTGGTGATCGGCGCGGACATCTATTCCCGGGTCACCGACTGGGGGCGGCGCGACTGCGTGTTCTTCGGCGACGGCTCCGGCGCGGCGCTGCTGGAGAGCGGGCCGCAAACCGCCCATGGACATTTTGATGCGGAGCTTTTCACCGACAGCACCGCCGCCCAGGCGTTTTCCATCAAGGGGCAGGGCGACAGCTTCGACATGAACGGCCCGGCGGTGTTCAACGCGGCGAAGCACGCGGTGCCGCGCTGCATCAACGAGGTGCTGGCGCGCAACGGCATGACCAGCTCGGACGTGGACATCGTCGTGCCGCATCAGCCCTCGCGCAGCTTGCTGGGCGAGATCGCCAGGCGGGCGGACATCCCCTTCGACCGGTTCCACCTCAACATGGACCGCTACGCCAACACGGTCGGCGCGACCATTCCGATTGCCCTGCATGAAGCGGTGATGGCCGGCAAGGTTCACTCCGGCGACCGGATGCTGTTCGCCGCCGCCGGTGCCGGCTTCACCGCCGGCGCTGCCATTCACCACTGGTGCTAGGAGGCTGTCATGTCCCTGATCAAACCGGTTTCCGGCAAGGTCTACCCCGTGGCCGTCACCGCCTCCGGCGTGACGATCACCTCCGACAGCGGGCAGGAGTGGCTCGACGGCTCCTCCGGCGCGATTGCCTGCTCCATCGGTCACGGCCATCCGCATGTGGTGGAGTGCATCCGCCGCCAGCTTGAGACGGCGAGTTTCCTCTACCGCACCCAGTTCGCCAACGAACCGGCGGAGCGGCTTGCCGCCCGGCTGTGCGACAAGCTCGGCTATGCCAGCGCGTTCTTTGTCAACTCCGGCTCGGAGGCGGTGGAAACGGCGGTGCGGCTGGCGCAGCAGTACTGGCGCGAGGCCGGCCAGCCGGGCAAGACGCGGGTGCTCAGCCGGCGGATCAGCTACCACGGCGCGACCATCGGCGCGCTCGGCCTGTCCGGCCATTGGCCCCGGCGGCGGTCGTGCGGCGGCGGGCTTTCGGGCGATCCGAGCCTGCCCACGCCCTATTGCCTGCGCTGCCCGCTCGGTCAGCGGCCGGACAGTTGCGGCTTTGCCTGCGCCCGGGCGCTTGAGGACGAAATCCGGCTGCATGGCGCCGACGCGGTGGCGGCGGTGATCATCGAGCCGATCGTCGGCGCCTCGGGGGCGGCGATCGTGCCACGGCCCGGCTATCTGAAGGCGATCCGCGAGATCTGCGACCGGCACGATGTGTTGTTGATCGCCGATGAGGTGCTGACCGGCCTTGGCCGTACCGGCGCCTGGCTGGGGATGGACCACGATGCGGTGCACGCCGATATCGTTTGCCTCGGCAAGGGGCTGAACGCCGGCTATCTGCCGATTTCCGGCGTGCTGGTCGATGCCCGGATCCAGGACCTGCTGACGGCGCGGGCCGCGTCCTTCACCCTCGGGCACACCCACTCGAACCATCCGGTGGCGGCGGCCGCCGCCAATGCGGTGCTCGATGTGCTGGAGAGCGAGGACCTGATCGCCCGGGCCGCGTCGACGGGGGCCTACCTTGGCGCGCGGCTGCAGGAGATGAGCGAGGACCTGCCCTTTGTCGGCGATGTGCGCGGACGGGGCATGTTCTGGGGGCTGGAACTGATCCACGACGACATCAGCTACGCACCGTTCGACCCGGAGCTGAACGCGGCCGATTGCGTGGTGCGCCATGCCTTTGATGCCGGCGTTCTCATCTATCCGGCAGCCGGTTTCATCGCCGGATCGGCAGGCGATGCGGTGATCGTCGCGCCGCCGCTCAACAGCTCGCACGCGGTGATCGACACCATCATCGAGCGCCTTGCCATCGCCCTGTCCGGCGCCGGCCGCGAGCTTCTTGTCCGGCGCAACGCCCCAACCTCCAATCAACAGGAGCCATCATGTCCATGATCCCGCTGAAACCGAACCTGAAGGGTGTGCTGGTCCATGAGGTCAAGCCGACGGACCTTGCCACCAACTGGCGCAACAATGTGCCGGTTCTGGCAACGCCGGTGCTGCTCTGGCTGGCGGAGCTGGCCTGCATGCGGGCCATTGAGGGCACGCTGGAGGAAGGTCGGATGACCCTGGGCTTTGCCCATGATGTCCGGCATCTGGCGCCGACGCCGCTTGGCTGGACGATCCGGCTGGAGGCGGAGCTGGAGAAGATCGACGGCAAGCTGCTGACGTTCCTGATCGAGGGGCACGACGGTTCGGAACGCATCCTGGCCGGACGGCATACCCGGGCAATCGTTGATCGAGACCGGTTCCTGAGCCGGTTCGAGGAAAAGCAGTGCAGTCATGTCTGAGCCCCTCGTATCCGCCGCAACCCCACACACGCCGGCCCAGAGCGGCGGTTCGCTCCGGGCCACACGGGACCGTTTCGCCATGTTGACATCGCAGCAGAATTTCCGTGCCTATGCCATGCTCGTCACCGGCGGGGTGTGTCTTGGCATGTCGCCGGTGGTGGTCAAGGCGCTGCCGATCTCCGCCGATCTGTCGGCGTTCTACCGGGTCGCCTTTTCCGCGCCGCTGTTCATGCTGTGGGCGCTTTGGGACCGGCCCAATGCTGCGCGCCGCGCCGAAGCGGGCGAGGGGGAGCCGGCGGCACCTGCGGCGGCAAAGCGCATGCTCTACATGCTCTACGGGCTGGCGGCGCTGCTGTTCGCGGCGGATCTGGTGGCCATGCATGTCGCCATTCGCCTGACCAATGCCTCAATCGCCACGCTCTTCACCAACTGCGCGCCGTTCTTCGTCGGGGTCTACGGTATTCTCGGGCTCACCGACCGGCCGAAGCGCGCCTTCTGGCAGGCGTTGCCGGTGGCGCTCCTCGGCGCGACCCTGCTGGTCGGGGTGTCGGCCTTCACCTCCGGCGGCGATCTCTGGGGCGATGCCATCGCCTTGCTCGCCGGGGCCTTCTACGCCGCCTATCTGGTGACCGTCCGGCAATTGAAGCTGGCAGGGGCTTCCTCCGTCTCGATCATGGTGATCGTCACCGCCGGCAGCGCCCTGTGCCTTCTGCCGCTGGTATTCCTCGGCGGCGGTTTCGTCTCCGCCTCCCTGTCGACCTGGGGGCTGATCGCCGTTCTGGTGCTGATCGGGCAGGTGGCGGGGCAGGGGCTGGTGACCGGGGCGCTGAAGCATTTGCCGGTGACCTCCAGTTCCATCGTGCTCCTGATCCAGCCGGTGGTGGCGGCGCCGCTGTCGTGGGTCTTCCTGTCGGAGACCCTGAGCCTTTTACAGATCACCGGCATGGGGCTGGTGCTGTTCTCCATCGCCGTGGTGGTGCGGCCGCAGCGGCGCGAGGTGGCGGCGGAGGCGGCCGGCTAGCGCTGCTCCGCCGCACCGGGGCGCAAGCCGCTTCCCGTCTGCTGCGCCGACAGGATCCCCGCTTTTCATCTTCCGACAAAGGTCCTCGGGCCCGGTGTGCAGTGCATTCCGGGTCGGGAGACCCGACTGCGAAAACAAGACCGCACAAGAACGGCGGCCTCCAGGGACGGCCTGGCGCGCTCTGCGCGGGGCTTGGCAAGGAAAGGGAAGGAAATGACCAAGCTGATCATCGGAAATGTCGACAATGAGCATCAGGTGGCGGATGTGTCGCGCTATACGCGACAGGAACAGTCCGAGATCATCCTGTGCAATCAGCGGATGCTGTGGATGGCCCGACCGGGCGACGTGGTGGTTCTGCCGACCGCGCCGGAGCCGGAGATCGTTGCCTATTGGGCGAAGCTCAACGGCTGCGCGACTTCCGACATCACGCTGCTGGCGCCGCGCACGGACGGCCCTTGCGCCTTTCTGCGGCAGGAGGAATTGTTCGCTCCCGGTTTCGTCGCCGAATGCCGAGCGGTCATCGCCGCGCTGCCGGAAGATCGGCGGCCGCGCGAATTGCTCGCCTATTTTCCCGACAACTACATGGCGGAATTCGCCCGCGAGATCGGTGTTGAGGTCGCCGACCGGTTCTACGGCGAGGGTGGGGCGACGCTGCTGAACCAGAAAACTGCCTTCCGCAAGATCGCCGCCGGTCTTGGCGTGCCGATTCCCGAAGGGGCGATCAGCGACAACGCGGCGGATCTGCGCCGGGCGATCCTGCGCATGGTCGAGGCCGGAAAGGACTTCATCATCAAGCTCGACCGGCATTCCGGCGGTTTCGGCAATCTCATCGTCCATGGACCGCGCACCTCGGGGCGCAGCCAGGGCTCTTCCTCGGTGCAGCGCTACGATACGGTCGAGGAGGGGCGTGCCTTGTGCGAGCGGATCGTGCCGCGCGTCACCGAAGCGGCAGTGGTCGAGGAATACCTGCCGACCGAGACGGTGCTTTACAGCGAATATCTGATCGAGGGGCCAGGCCGTTTCCGTCACCTCAACGATGGCACCATGGACATGGAGCCCTTGTGGGTCGGCTTCGAGATCCCCGGCAGCTATGCGTTGCACCACCGGACCCTGTTTCTCGACCACAGTGCCCGCATCGTCGCGGCGGTGTCGCAACTGGGCTATCGCGGCTACATCAACATCGACGGTCTGGTGGCCAATGGCAGTTGCCACGTCAACGAGATCAACGGTCGCTGCGGCGGCTGCACCCATATCTTCGAGATCGCCCGACGCCAGTTCGGCGACCGGGTGCTCGGGGCCAAGCATATCAAGAGCTACAATCACGGGATTTGCCGCGAGCGAGGGCAGTTGGTGGCGACCCTCGCGGCGCACGGGCTGTTGTTCGAGCCGGGCAAGGAGAGCGGGGTGATCCCGTTCAACGTCGACTACGATCTGGAAAATGCCTTCGAATACATGACGGTGGCCAACTCGCCAGAGGAGGCGCGACGGCTCAGCGAACGCACGCTTGCCGCGTTCCGCGCGCAGATGGTCGCCTGATCGGCGGGCAGTGCAAGGAGTGACCCGGGGCGGCGGCGTTGGCCGCTGCCGCCCCTGTCGAAACCGTCGAAGGGGTGAGGAGACGGCGCGATGAGCAAGGCAGGAGCAAGTGTCGCGGAAGGCAGGGCTTCGGCGAGGAAACGGCGGGTCACATTGCCAGCGGCGCTGTGGCGGCTGGTGGCGGTGCAGACCCTGATGAACGGCTCGCATTTCATGGCCATGCCGCTGTTGGCGGTGTTTTGCAGTGAGGTGCTGAAGCTTCCGGTGGTGGCGGTGGGCAGCGTTCTGGCGGTCTATTTCATCGCCGCGCGGGTGATGCCGGTGGTGGTCGCGCCGCTGGTCGACCGGTTCGGGCTGTGGCCGGCGGTGACCACCGGCCTCATGTTGCGGGGCGCCGGTTTTCTCGGTCTCTATCTGGCGGCGGGGCAGCGGGACGCGGTGCTGATGGCGGCGGCGCTCGGTCTGGGAACGGCGATCTACGAGGCGGGCGCCTATGGGGTGATCGGCGCGCAGGCACAGGCCGAGCGCGAGCGGCTGATCGTCACCAATGCGCAAGGGCTGAACCTTGGCTGTGTGTTCGGGCCGCTCGCCGGGGCCGGACTGGCGATGATTGACATCGCCTTGCCGCTGCTGCTCAGCGGCCTGCTCTTTCTGGCACTGGCCTGCGGCACGCTGCTGGAGCGCGCCGAGGTGCTGCGTGCGCATCGGCCGCAAGCGGTGCGCGACAGTCTTGGCTCGGTTCTCGGCGACAAGCCGTTCCTGGTGCTGTGCCTTGCATTGGTGCCGTGGTGGGCGCTGTTTGCCCAGCTGTTCGCGGCGTTTCCCATCGAGGCGACCGCGCGCGGAGGTTCGGCCAGTTGGGCCGGATCGGTGCTCGTCGTCAATGGCGCGATCGGCTTTCTGGTGCTGTTTGTCGTGCCGGCGCTGATCCGCTATCTCGGCACTCTTGGTCTCTTGTTTGCCGCCGCCGCTGTTGGCGGGCTCGCCATTGCCTCGGTCGGGTTCACGCCGGGGCTGTGGCCGCTGCTGGTGCTGGTGGGGCTGTTCTCGGCGGCGGAGATCGCGATTCTCGCGGCGGCGGAGATCCTGGTCGGGCGGCACGCCGGCGGGCGGGCGGTGGCGACGTTTTTCGCCGTCTTCAACATGAGCTGGGGCGTTGGCGGAGCCATTGGCGGCGCGGTGGGGCCGTGGATCGCCTCAATGCCGACCGGCGGCGCGGCCTGGGCGGCGCTGGGCGCCTCGGCGCTGCTGACCCTTGCCGGCTTTGCTCTTTACCTATGGATGCGGCCGGTGGCCCTGGAGGACGGCTGAACTCCGCGCCGGATGTCCGAAACGCTGGTCAGCGCAGGCTCGGCGTGATGCTGTTGGCGGTGTCGAGCAGGAAGGGCACGATGTCCTTCTCAACCTTCTCCCGGGTCCAGTGATAGGCGGAGACCGAGCAATGCACGGCCGCAACCGGCCGGCCATCCGCGCCGATGATCGGTGCGGCAACGCCGATTTCCTTGAGAATCAGCTCATTGCGGGAAAATGAGTAGCCCAGATGCGCCGCTTCCTCGACAAGCTCGGCGATCTTGTCGCGATCCTGGGTCGTCTCCGGGGTGAAGCGGGCCAAGGGCCAGTTTTCGATGCAGGCGCGGCGCTCGGCTTCCGGCAGCATCGCCAGGATCGCCCGGCCCCCCGAGGTGTTGAGCGCGGGAACCCGGCGGCCGACCAGCGTGGCGGCAAAGGTGGTCCGCTGGCAGGGGATTCGCGCAACATAGACAATGTCGGAGCCGGACAGTTCCGCCATGTTGATCGTCTCGCCAAGGCGTCCGGACAGCTCGATCAGCTTGGGCATCGCCAGCTGCACCACCGGGTCGGACCAGAGGTAGGCATAGGCCATTTCCGCGAATTTATGCGAGGGGCGAAAGCGCCGGGTCGCTTCATCCTTCATCAGATAGCCGGTCTGATAGAGGGTGTTGGCAAACCGCTGGGTCGCGCTCTTGTCGAGGCCGGTGCGCTTTGCCAGTTCACTTAATCCAAGGCTCTGATGCTCCTCGTCAAAAGCTTCCAGAAGCCGGAGGCCCTTGGCCAACGAATTGACAAATAACGTATCCTGCTTCCGATCCGCCATGGTCATCGGGCCTCTCCCCTACGTCGAGCTGTTTTTCTACCTGACGGCTCTTGACGAGTTTGTCCGAAGTAAGGTGATATACCATTATCAAATACATTGTATCGAAATATGATACAATGAAAATGATTTCGCCGGCGTACGGGAGCGCCGTGCCAGCCCATGTGGAGGATCCATGAAGTCTCTTTCCCTGAAATGCGGCGTTGCCGCTCTTGCGTTGATGGTCGCGGGTGCGGCTCATGCGGGCAAGTCGGACGACACGCTGAATGTCGCCTTCACCAAGGAGCTGGAAAACGTCGACAGCTACTTCAACTCCTCGCGTGAGGGTGTGGTGTTGCAGCGTGCGGTCTGGGACGGGCTCGTCTACCGCGATCCGGTGACCAACGAGTACAAGGGCAACCTGGCCACGTCCTGGGAGTGGATCGACGACCTGACGCTGGAGTTCAAGCTGCGCGAGGGCGTCAAGTTCCACAATGGCGAGGAATTCGACGCCGACGATGTGGTCTACACCGTCAACTACGTCGCCGACGAAAAGAATGGCGCGAAGACCCAGCGCAACGTCAACTGGATGAAGTCGGCGGAGAAGGTCGACAAGTACACCGTGCGGATTTCGCTCAAGAAGCCGTTCCCGGCGGCGATCGAGTTCCTGTCCGGTCCGGTGTCCATCTATCCGAACGAGTATTATGCCGAGGCCGGCCCGACGGGCATGGGCCTGAAGCCGGTGGGCACCGGTCCCTACAAGGTGACCGAGGTGGAACCGGGCAAGCATTTCGTGCTGGAGAAGTACGAGGGCTATCACGACAGCCCGAAGGGCCAGCCGAAGGTCGGCAAGATCGACATTCGCACGATCCCCGATGTCAACACCCAGATGGCGGAGCTGTTCAGCGGCTCGCTCGATCTGATCTGGCAGGTTCCGGCCGACCAGGCGGGCAAGCTTGGGGCGATGGAGCAGTTCACCGTCGCCAATGAAAGCACCATGCGCATCGGCTACCTGACGCTGGATGCGGCGGGTCGGACCGGTGAGAAAAACCCCTTCACCGACGTGCGCGTGCGCCGGGCCGTTGCCCATGCCGTCAACCGGGAAGCGCTGGTCGCGGCTCTCCTGAAGGGCAAGTCGAAGGTCATCAGCACCGCCTGTTTCCCCAGCCAGTTCGGCTGCTTCCAGGACGTTGCAAACTATGAATACGACCCGGAAAAGGCCAAGGCGCTGCTCGCCGAGGCCGGCTATCCGGACGGCTTCGAGACGGATTACTACGCCTATCGGGACCGTGAGTATGCCGAGGCGATCTCCAGCTTCCTGAACGCGGTCGGCATCAAGACCAACTTCCACATGCTGCAGTACTCGGCCCTGCGCGAGTTGCGGATGAAGGGCGGCACGCCGGTCTCGTTCCAGACCTGGGGCTCCTACTCCATCAACGACGCCTCGGCGATCACCAGCCAGTTCTTCAAGTTCGGCTCGCTGGATGATTCCCGCGACGAGGAGGTGCGCGACTGGCTCGACGTGGCCGACAGCGCCACCGATCCGGAGAAGCGCAAGGAGTACTACGCCAAGGCCCTGACCAAGATCGCGGATCAGGCCTATTGGGTGCCGATGTTCTCCTACAACACCAACTACGTGTTCACCAACGAGGTGTCCTACACCCCGACGCCGGACGAGGTCCTGCGTTTCGTGGACATGTCCTGGAACTAGGCTGAACGGTTCTTCCGGCCGGGACCTGAAAGAAAGGTTCCGGCCGGTCGTCGTTCCTGGCCACGGACGGCGCCGGCCCTGGGCTGGCCGGTGCGGCCGTTGGCGTGCCCAACCCGCGGGATACCCCCTTGCTAAACTTCATCCTGAAACGGCTCGGTCTTGCCGTGCTCGTCGCGCTGACCGTATCGGCGATCAGCTTCAGCCTGCTGTTCATGGCGGGTGATCCGGCCGCGGCGCTCGCCGGCGAACAGGCCACCGATGTCGATATCGAAGCCATCCGCCGGCTCTATGGTTTCGACCGGCCCATGATCGTCCAGTACTGGGAATGGCTGTCGCGGGCGCTGCAGGGCGACTTCGGCGAAAGCTACTATTTCCGCCTGCCGGTCGCCGATCTGATCATGGAACGGCTGTCGATCACCATGACGCTCGGCGTCTGCGGCATTTCCTTTGCGCTCTTGACGGCGGTGCCGCTGGGTGTGGTCGCCGCGATCCGTCCGAACTCGCTGATCGACCGTTTCGCGCTGTTCCTGTCGGTGATGGGGCAGGCGATGCCGAGCTTCTGGTTCGGCCTGATGATGATCGTCGTCTTCTCGATCCAGCTCAACTGGCTGCCGCCTTCGGGCACCAAGACCTGGGTGCACTTCATCATGCCGACCATCGTGCTGGGCTATTACGCCATGCCGGCGATCATGCGGCTGACGCGCGCGGGCATGCTCGACGTGCTCGGCTCGGACTATATCCGGACCGCGCGGGCCAAGGGCGCGGGCGAGGGGCGGGTGCTGTTCAAGCATGCCCTGCGCAACGCGATCATCCCGGTGGTGTCGCTGGCGGCGGTGCAGATGGGCTTCATGCTCGGCGGTTCCATCGTGGTGGAATCGATCTTCGCCCTGCATGGGGCGGGGTATCTGGCCTGGGAATCCATTGGCCGCAACGACCTGCCGACGGTGCAGGCGCTGATCCTGGTCTTCTCGATGTTCTACATCGTCTTCACATTCCTGTCGGACGTGCTGAATGCCTGGCTCGATCCGCGCATCAGGGTGGCTTGAGATGACGCGCACAGCCGATACCCTCCTGGAGGAGATCCAGGGCCCGACACCCGGCCAGATGCTGCGCAAGCGCGTCTTCGGTCATCAGGGACTTCTGTTCGGCGTGGCCGTTCTCGGCCTGCTGCTGCTGGTGGCGATCTTCGCCCCGCTGCTGGCGCCGCATGACCCCTACGCCCAGGACCTGCTCGCCCGGATGCAGCCGCCGGTGTTTCTCGGCGGCAGCTGGGAGCATCCGCTGGGCACCGACCATCTTGGCCGTGACTATCTTTCGCGGCTGATCTACGGGGCGCGGATCTCGCTGCTGATCGGCGGCTTCGCGGCCCTGATCTCCGGCCTGATCGGCACGGCGATGGGCGTTGCCGCCGGCTATTTCGGCGGCCGGGTCGACATGGCGGTGACCTTCCTCATCAATGTGCGGCTGGCCATGCCGGTGGTGCTGGTGGCGCTCGCCATCGTCGCCGTGTTCGGCGGCTCGCTGCAGGTGGTGATCCTGGTGCTCGGCTTCCTGCTGTGGGACCGGTTCGCCGTGGTGATGCGCTCTTCCACGCTGCAGGTGCGCTCGCGCGAATACGTCACCGCCGCGCAGGCGATTGGCTGTTCGACCTCGCGGGTGATCCTCAGCGAGATCATGCCGAACATCGTCAACAACCTGATCGTCGTCGTCACGCTGGAGATGGCCCACGCGATCCTGCTGGAAGCGGCGCTGTCGTTCCTCGGGCTGGGCGTCCAGCCGCCGACGCCCTCCTGGGGCCTGATGGTCTCGGAAGGCAAGCAGATGATGCTGTTCGAGCCCTGGCTGGTGGCCATTCCCGGCATCACCCTGTTCGTCCTGGTGCTGGCGATCAACCTGCTCGGCGACGGGCTGCGCGATGTCACCGCTCCCGAAAACCGCAGCTAAGGAGGAAAGCCCCATGAGTGAGCCTGTCCTCAGTGTCCGCAACCTGCGTCTCGACATCCCCATCGGAGCGGGCACGCTGCACGCGGTGCGCGGCATCGACTTCGATCTGGACCGCGGCGAAACCCTGTGCATCGTCGGCGAAAGCGGGTCGGGCAAGTCCCTGACCTCGCTGGCGATCATGGATCTGCTCGGCAAGCGCATCGAGCGCAAGGCCGACAAGCTGGTGTTCGACGGCACCGACCTGACCAAGGCTGGCGCCAGGAAGATGCGGGCGCTGCGCGGCGACCGCATGGCGATGATCTTCCAGGAGCCGATGACCTCGCTGAACCCGGCCTACACCATCGGCGATCAGTTGATGGAAGCCTTGCTGCTGCATCGCAAGGTCGGCAAGGCGGAGGCGCGCCGGCGCGCGGTGGAGCTTCTGGAGAAGGTCGGCATCACCGGTGCGGAGCGGCGGCTGTCGCAATATCCGCACCAGCTCTCCGGCGGCCTGCGCCAGCGGGTGATGATCGCCATGGCGCTGATGTGCGAGCCGGAACTGATCATCGCCGACGAGCCGACCACCGCGCTCGACGTGACCATTCAGGCGCAGATCCTGCGGCTCCTGGTCGATCTCACCCGGGAAATGAACGTGGCGATGATCCTGATCACCCACGATCTCGGTGTGGTGGCCCGCGTCGCCGACAAGGTGGCGGTGATGTATGCGGGCGAGCTGGTGGAGGCCGGTACGGCGAAGAAGGTGTTCGACGCGCCGATGCATCCCTACACCCGCGGCCTGCTGCGCTGCATTCCGGTGCCTGGCAAGACCGAGCGCGGATCGGAACTGGGGTCGATCCCCGGTATCGTTCCCTCGCTGGTCGGCGAGGTCAGTGGCTGCGTCTTCCGCACCCGCTGCGAGGAGGCGACCGAGGCGTGCCGTGGCGAAATCCCCTTCCGGGAAAGCGCCGACGGCCGTCACAATTTCCGCTGCGTGCATGAAGCCGGCCGCCGGGCCGGTGTGGAGGAGCCGGCATGAGCGAAGGCAACGCATCCCCCCCGGTCCTGGAGCTGAGGAACGTCTCCAAGACCTATCAGATCAAGCAGGGCATGTTCGGCGAGCGCAAGCCGCTGAAGGCCGTCAATGACGTGTCCCTGTCCCTGCAGCGCGGCGACGTGCTCGGTCTCGTCGGCGAAAGCGGTTGCGGCAAGTCGACCCTTGCCAAGATCCTGCTCGGCCTGGAGGCGCCGACCAGCGGCGAGGTGCTGGTGGATGGCGAGCCGATTGGCGCCCAGAACCGGCGGCTGCTGGCCCGCCGGATCCAGCCGATCTTCCAGGATCCCTATTCCTCGCTGAACCCGCGCAAGTCGATCCGCGACATCATCTCGCTGCCCTTGCGGGTGCATGGGATCGGCGACAGCGCCTCGCAGGACAAGGCGGTGCGCGAGATCCTCGATGTGGTCGGACTGCCGTCGCGGGTGATGAACTCCTACCCGAGCCAGATGTCCGGCGGTCAGCGTCAGCGGGTGGCGATCGCCCGGGCGCTGATCATGAAGCCGGAGGTGGTCGTCTGCGACGAACCGACCTCCGCGCTCGATGTGTCGGTGCAGTCGCAGATCCTCAATCTGCTCGGTGAGCTGCGCCGCGAGTTCGGCCTGACCTACCTGTTCATCAGCCACAATCTGGCAGTGGTGGAGCATCTCGCGACCCGGGTGGCGGTGATGTATCTCGGCCGGATCGTCGAGGAAGCGCCGGTCGGGGCGCTGTTCGATGAGCCGCGCCATCCCTACACCGAGGCGCTGCTTGCTTCGGTGCTGACGCCGGAGCCGGACCTGGGTGTGCCGGATACCCATCTGGGCGCGACCTATCCGAACCCGATCGAGCCGCCCACCGGATGTCACTTCCACCCGCGCTGCGCCCGGGTGATGGAGCGTTGCAAGGGCGTTGCCCCGCAGCTCACCTCCGACGGCGAGCACAGCGTCGAGTGCCATCTTTATGGCCAGGAGAGCGGTCAGGCGGTGGCCTGATCCGGGGCCCCAACATTGGGGGCAGTGGAACAAGAAAGACCGATTGTGAGCAGCAGCAATTTTTCGAAAACGCAGAGCGTGCGCAAATCCGTGCTGCGCACGCGGCATGGGGTGGTGGCCGCCCAGCATCGGCGCGCGGCGGAGGTTGGCGCCGAGATATTGGCCGCCGGCGGCGATGCGGTGGACGCGGCGGTTGCCGTGTCCTTCGCCATTGGCGTTGTCGAGCCGTGGATGAGCGGTCCGGGCGGCGGCGGCGCGATGATGCTGTGGCGCCAGGACGAAGGCCGGGCCTATGCGGTCAACTATGGCATGCGGGCGCCGAAGGCACTCGATCCGGCGGACTATCCGCTTGAGGAAAACGGCACGGCGGGGGACCTCTTCCCGTGGAAGGCGGTGGCCGGCAACCGCAACGTGGAAGGCGCAACGGCGATAGCCGTGCCGGGCACGGTCGAGGGCGCGGGCCAGGTCCATGAGCGGTTCGGCAAGCTGCCCTGGGCGGATCTGCTGCAACCGGCGGTCGGGCTCGCCAATGAGGGATTGCTGGTCGACTGGTACGCGGCGCTGATCATCGCCTCGGCGACCCGCTCGCTCGCCCGCGATCCGGATGCCGCGGCCCAGTATCTGGAGGACGGTCAGTGGCCGACCATCGCCGGTTGGACGGCGCTGGCGACCAAGCGCATCGACATGAGCGGCATGGCCGCGACCCTCGACCGGCTGGCCAGGGCCGGCTACCGCGATTTCTACGAGGGCGATATCGCCGCGATGCTGGTCAAGGACGTTCAGGCCAAGGGCGGCTGCCTTGGCCGCGATGACCTTGCCGGGTACCGGGCAGTGATCGAGGCGCCGCTGAAGCTGGCCTATCGCGATGCCCATATTCATGCGCTGCCGGGGCTGACGGCCGGGCCGACGCTGGCGGAGGTGCTTGCGTCCCTGGAAGCAGAGCTTGCGCCGGGCGATCAGCCCGATGGGGCGGCGTTTGCCGCCTATGCGCGGGCGCTGAAGGGCGCCTATCGCAGCCGGCTTGCCGGCATGGGCGACGGCGAGGCGCCGAGCGCGCCGGGGTGCACCACGCATTTTTCCATCGTCGACCGGCATGGCAACATGGTGGCGATGACCCAGACGCTGCTGTCGATCTTCGGCTCCCGGGTGGTGTCACCCTCGACCGGGCTGATGATGAACAATGGCATCATGTGGTTCGATCCGGAGCCGGGCAAGCCCAACTCGCTTGCAGCGGGCAAGCGCTGCCTGATGAATGTCTGCCCGGTGATCGGCGAGAAAGGCGCGCGGCGTTTCGCGCTCGGCGCATCGGGAGGGCGCAAGATCGTCTCCGCCGTCAGCCAGCTTACCTCGCTCCTCACCGATTTCGACATGAGCCTGGAAGAGGCGTTCCACGCGCCGCGCATCGACGTGTCCGGCGGCGAGACAGTGATTGCCGATGAGACGCTGCCGGCTGCGGTGATCGAGGCGTTGGCCGCCGATCAGCCGGTGACCACGACAAAACGCACCACGTTTCCCTATGCCTTCGCCTGCCCGACAGCGGTCTTGCGCGAGGGGGGAGAGAACATGGGCGCAACCGAGATCATGTCGCCTTGGGGCGATGCAGCACTTGAAAGGGAGGGAAGCTGACCATGGCATCGAGAGAGGGGGCGATTGCCCGGGCGGGAGCCTATTTCGATGAGGGGACGTTCAAGGAGGACCTGGCCCGCCTCGTCGCCTTCGAGACGGAGAGCCAGAACCCGGACCAGAAGCCGGAGCTGCGCCGCTACCTGGACGAGGCGATGCTGCCCTGGCTGACCGAGCTGGGCTTCACCTGCCGCATCTTCGACAATCCGGATCCGCGCGGCGGGCCGCTGCTGGTCGGTGAGCGCATTGAGGACCCGGCGTTCGAGACGGTGCTGACCTATGGCCATGGCGATGTGATCCGTGCCCAGAGCGACCAGTGGCGCGCTGGGCTCGCGCCCTTTACCGTGGTGGAGGAAGGCGACCGGCTCTATGGACGCGGCACGGCGGACAACAAGGGCCAGCATCTCATCAACATTGCCGCTCTGGCCCATGTGCTGGCCGAGCGCGGCAGCCTTGGCTTCAACGTCAAGGTGCTGATCGAGATGTCGGAGGAGACCGGGTCGGCGGGGCTCGCCGCTTTCTGCGCCGCCGAGCGCGAGTTGCTTTCCGCCGATGTGCTGATCGCCTCCGACGGTCCCCGGCTGCAGCCGGACACGCCGACCATGTTCATGGGCTCGCGTGGCGGTGTCAATTTCGACCTGATCGTCAATTTCCGCGAGGGGGCGCATCACTCGGGCAACTGGGGCGGGCTCTTGGCCGATCCGGCAACGGTGCTGGCCCATGCGATCGCCTCGATCGTCGACGCGCGCGGTCAGATCCAAATCCCGGAGTGGCGGCCGACCAGCCTGACGCCGGATATTCGCGCCGCGCTGCGCGATCTGCCGATCCTCAGCGAGGAGGGCAGCGGG
Source organism: Stappia indica (assembly GCF_020177335.1). Taxonomy (GTDB): domain Bacteria; phylum Pseudomonadota; class Alphaproteobacteria; order Rhizobiales; family Stappiaceae; genus Stappia; species Stappia indica_B. Next base: position 171,315 of record NZ_JAIVMG010000006.1, read on the forward strand.
CCGCGGATCGACGAGGACTGGGGCGAGGAAGAGCTGTCGCCGGCCGAGCGGGTGTTCGGCTGGAACTCCTTTGCCGTTCTGGCCATGAAGAGCGGCGTGCCGGAAGCGCCGGTCAATGCCATCTCCGGCTGGGCAAAGGCGCATTGCCAGTTGCGCTATGTGGTGGGGACCGACACCGACGACATCCTGCCGGCCTTGCGCCGTCATCTCGACGCCCATGGCTTCCAGATGGTCGAGATCACCCCGGCGGACCGGGTGTTCTTCCGCGCCACCCGGCTCGATCCGAGCGACCCCTGGGTGACCTTCGTCGCCACCTCGCTTGAGGAGAGCGCCGGCAAGGCGCCGCATATCCTGCCGAACCTGGCCGGCTCGCTGCCCAACGACACGTTCAGCGAGATCCTCGGCCTGCCGACCGTCTGGGTGCCGCATTCCTATCGCGGCTGTTCGCAGCATGCCCCCAACGAGCATGTGGTGAAAGCCACCTGCCGCGAGGCCTTGAGCCTGATGGCTGGCCTGTTCTGGGATATCGGCGCGCGCAAACCCGCCTGACGGTTGCGGACGCACCAATGGTGATATCGGAAAGGCGGCGGGGTCTCCCGGCCGCCTTTTTCGTTTTTCTTCGATGCCCTGAAGGGGTTGGCCGTTGCCGCCGACGCTCGATGCTGTGTCGGAATTCTTGAGTCATGCGAAGGGGTTCCGGGGTCCTCTTGATGAAGTGATTCAATCGCCCCTCACGCTTTGGATGAAGAAGGGGGAAGGCGCTACCTCTTTTGGTCGGGTACTCCCAACCGGTTCGCTCATGGAAAATGATCCCGGATCATGCACTGACCGCGCCTGCGGGCCAGGAGGGGTGGAGTGTTCTCGTGAGGGTTGAGACAATCGAGCCCGACCTGGCGGCCAATCCAGGTGTTTGCGTGATCGGCGCAGGGCCGGTCGGTATCGCGCTCGCTCTCCGCCTGGGGCGGTTACGGCGGCGGGTTCTGCTGATCGACGCCGGTCCGATGAGCCCGGTGACCGATATCAGCGGCGCTTTCAAGCTCGATCTCGCCGATGCGCTCACTCATGCCTCTTCCGAGGAAGCGACGCGGCAGGGGCTGGGGGGCACTTCGAGCGCCTGGGGCGCCCGCTGCTCCCCGTACGAGGCCATCGACTTCAGAATGCGGTCCTATGTGCCGCACTCGGGTGCGCCGGTGGGGGCGGAGGAGCTTGCCCCCTATGTGACGCCGACGGCTCGTTTTTTCGGGGTGGAGGATCACTTTGCCGACGATGAGGGTGAGGGGGGCAAGGCGTCGGTACGGATCGGGCGCTACATGCGCGTCAGCCCTTGCGCGGATATGGGGCGGCGCCATGGCGCCGAGTTGGAGGCTTCGGCGCAGGTTGCATTGCTGCTGGAAACGCGGGTGTTGAAACTCGACTTCGATCCGCTCGCCGGTACCGTGACCCGGATTGTCGCCCTGCGGCGCGGCGAACGCTACACCCTGACACCCCGGGCCATCGTGCTGTGTTGCGGTGGCATTCAGAATGCCCGGATGCTGCTCGACATGCAGCGTGCTTTTCCGCGTTTCCTGGGCGGAGAGGCTGGACCGGTCGGGCGTTACTACATGGGACACCTGTCCGGGAGCGTGGCGAGGATTGCCTTCCGTCCGCCGGCCGCCGCTCGCCCGTTTCAGTTCAGCGCCAATCCGGACGGCAGTTTCGTCCGGCGCATCTTCACTTTCACGCCCGCGGCGCTCGACCGGGAGAAGCTGCTGAACATCTATTTCGCGCCGGTCAGCTATCCGCTGGGGGATCCGGACTATCGTAGCTCCACGCTGTCGGCGCTTCACCTGGCGCTTTCCCTCAGATTTCTGACCACCGACTACATGGGCAAGTTCCGGCCTGGCCACAAGACGACGCCGTTCGACTTCCGACTGGGCATGCGTGCACATGCGGGAAACATCCTGCGGCAGCCGGTCGGCGCCGTGACGGGGCTCTACCGGATCACCCGGGAACGTCTGGGCTATACGCAGCGGCTGCCGTTGTTCCAATACGAGAACCCGGCCGGGATCTACGCCTTGCGCTATCATGCCGAACATGCGCCGACCCCGGCGAGCAGAGTGACGCTTTCAGGTCGCTCAGACAGCGAAGGCGTGCCGATCCCGCGGGTGGATTTTCGCTATTCCTCGATGGACATGGAGTCTGTGGAACGGGCGCATGAGGTGTTCGAGAGATGGCTGGCCCAGCACGGGTACGGTCAGATGCACTGGCTCCAGCCAGCAGAGCGGCGACAGGAGCATATCCGTGTTCAGGCCAGTGACGGGTTTCACCAGATCGGGCTGACGCGCATGTCGGCGAGCCCGGAGACCGGTGTGGTCGACGGGGACCTGAAGGTGCACGGGACGACCAATCTGTTCGTCTCCGGTGCCAGCGTCCTGCCCACCAGCAGCTATGCGCATCCTACCTTCACGGCGGTCAGTCTGGCCTTGCGGCTGGCGGATTTTCTGGCCGCCGGCTTTGTCTGAACGGTGATGCCCGCCGCGGCCTGTGTCAGATGCTCAGGCGGGCATCAAGGACGAAGCGGCCACCGGCCGCATCGAAATGGTGGCAGCCGAGCAGCTCCGGCTTGAAGTCGGGCAGAATGGTGCGCACACAGCGCTCCCGGTAGGTCAGAAGGTCGAGCTGTTCGATTTCCATGATGTTCAGCCCGTATCCGTAAATCCCGTGCGAATTCTGTTGCGACGGGCGGTAGATCTTGCCGTCGACATCGAAGATCCGTCCGGCATTGCGCGCGAACAGGCTGCCCATCACCACCGGATTGCGCCGGTGCGGCACGAGACGGCCGAGCCGGGGGCCGTCGACCTGGAACACATGCAACTCGCAGCAATGGTCCTCGTAGGCGTGGAAGGTCGACAGGTTGGTGAACAGCCACCACTTCTCCTGCAACCGCACCAGCACGCTGTCGGCGGCCGACTGGCCCTCCAGGGCGGTCGCGTAGAGCTCCCACTGGTGCGGAAAACCGGTACACCGCCAGATCTCGATCCGCCGCGCGGCGTGGGTCTCGGGCATCATGAAGATATCCTCGCCATCGCGAAACACGAAGGGATAGGACAGGTGGTAGGGGCAGCGCAGCGCTTCGCCGAGCGGCGTCAACCCATCCTCATCCAGTCGCCCGACGGCGATATGCGCGTTTGTGTCGCCATGGCTGTAGGTCTCGTAGAACAGGTAGCACGCGCCATCGTGCTCGAACAGGAACGGATCGGCTCTGATGCTGGTCTCCGTCGCCGTGGGGGTCGGGGGAACCTGCCGGGCCGCCTGCGGATCGAAGGCGTCGATCGATCCCTGACCGAGATAGAGCGTCCACATGGCCGGATCATGCCCCAACCGCTCCAGCACCGCTTTTCGGGCGCGCCGTCCGAGTTCTCGGGCAAGGGTCGCGGCATAGCGAGGCAGGGCGGCCGCTGGCGGCGGCGCGGCCGCGCCGACCACATCTTCAGGCGCGGTCGGGGCGTCCACCTGATCGGCGACACGCCGCAATTCGCGCAGGAACAGCGCGGCCGCCCGCTCCTTGACGTAGGCGTTGTTGCGCGCGCCGCTGAACTTTGTGCTGAAGGCGATGCTGACGATGCAGCGCGACTCCTCGCCTTCGTGGCGGGCGTACAGCGCAAGGGACGTGGTTGGTTCATGCCGCATCACCGGGGCGTAGCCGTACCAGTCCGCGTTGACGCCCCACTCGTCGGAAAAGTTGAATGCCCATTCCCCGTGTGGCAGGGCCCTGAGGGCCAGGTTCGGCAGGCCTTCGGGCGTGGTGCGCAAAACGAGGTCCGCTCCGGTCTCCTCGATCAGGCGCCGGGTCGCCTCCGGATCGATGTGCCCGGTTTTACGGTCGAGCGGCAATGGTTCATGCCGCAGCTTCCTGAGATCGACCGCCCGGGGCTGGAAGCGGGGGGGGCGGGCCAGCAGGCCGCGTTCAAGCCGGCTGACCGTACTGAAGCCGGTGCTTGCCCTTCTGGTGCCGAAAGGGGTGGGATGGACAAGCACGGCGGCAAGCGTCAGGCGGGGATCGCGGCTGATGTCCTCCATCGCCATCAGATGCCAGTTCTCGAACCGGTCGTGCCCGGCGATCAGGAGGGCAACCTTCAGCGGCGACCTGTCCCGGCCGGCCCCGAGTGGTTCGCCATCAGAGCCGGAATGGGGCTGGCCATTATGGGCGGTCGGCATCGAGTTTCTCACGCAAGATGGTTGCAAGCCGGCGAATGCCGCTGTCGGTCAGCGCGTATTCGTGCCAGCCTTCCAGGGTGTGGACCGGACCCTCGGAGCCCTCTTCCATCACATAGCCGAAGTGGACCTTCGCGGCGAGCGGATGCACCGCCTGGCTGCGGAAAAGGTGGACGGAGGTATCGAGCCGCGGCGCGGTTCCGTGTTCGCGGGCGGCGTCCACCAGAAGGTCCGTCACGTCACGGTTGGCCCGTTCCTCTGGCGTTAGTTCGCCGGGCTTGATGCCGAGCTTGGTCATCAACGTCAGCGTCAGCCGGAAGTGCTTCAGGAAGGCGATCAGCGGGATCTTGCCAGTGAGCAGCCGGGTCGCGAAATAGCTGACACGGCGGATCCGCTTGCCGGAGCGTACCCGCGCGCGCACATCCAGCGGAACCGTGTTGACGTAGTTCGGCGCCCAGCTGTCAATGACGCCGACGAAGGAAACCTCGTGCCCTCGCTCACGCAGGATCCGAGCCATCTCGATGGCAAGGGTGCCATTCACGCAAAGCCCGAGCAGGGCAATCGGTCCGGTCCCCTCGGCGATCCGCATGGCGTCAACCGCGCTCGACGCGATGTCGAGGAAGGAACGGGACCGCAGTTCGTCGTCGATCTCGGTCTCGAACATGTTGAGATTGTAGACCGAGGCTTCCGCCGGCAGGTCATGGGTCATCCGATAGTAGATGAAGGGATGATTGATGGTGTAGATCGCGCCGGGACCGGTGCCGCTCCGATAGGTTGTCAGCTTCCAGGGATTGGTTTTTGCGGTCTCCGGGGACGCGCCGGGCGCCGGCAGGGGGGGGGACGCCGGGGCGAAGGCCGCAGCCGCGAAGCTTTGCAGCTGCGGTGTCTGGAACAGCATCGCAAGGTCCGGCTTGATGCCGAAGCGCTGCCGGACACGGGCGAGCATCCGCAGGGCCAACAGGGAATGGCCGCCGAGGGCGAAGAAGTCATCCTTCGGGGTCACCGTGCCGACCTCCAGCACGTCCTGCCAGATCGCTGCCAGGGCATCGAGATGCGCCGGGTCGGGGGTGAAAGCGGCGGGAGGCGGTTGTTTGGCGGGAATGTCCTGTTTCGACTGCCGCTTGAGGGTGCGTGGTGCGGGGATCTGCCTGGCCGCGCCGCGCGCCTTCAGGCCATCGCGGTCCACGGCGCCGGATGCCAGGCGCGGCAGGTTCAGAAGAACGCTGATGTCCGGGACCTCGTCGGTGCCGGCGAGCTGCCCATGCAAATCCCGCTGCAGGATCTGCGGCAACCTGTCGATCGGTTCCGGATAGTCGCTCCGCGGAACGATGAAAGCGCGCGGCGGTCCGGCCTCGGCCTCGACAACACAGGCTTCCGACACGCCGGGATGGGCTTCCAGCCATCGCTCCAGCCCGGCATCGGAGCATGCATCGCTTGTGGTTTGCCGTTCCACGGTGGGGAGGGATGCAAGCGGTGCCGCCGGCTCGGACAGAATGCGGTCGTAGGTCTGTTGCCAGAGATCGAGGAGGGTCTCGGCGGTCTGCCGCTCGAACAGATCGGTGTTGTACTCCAGTGACATGCGCCAGCCATCCGGGCGACCGACCATGAAGAAGTTCAGGTCGTAGATTGCGCCGGGGGAGAGCGACGGTGCGCCGACGAGGTCGAACGCGCCATAGGTCCGGTCTTCAAGAAACGCCTTCTGGAGGTTGAAATTGACCGACACCAGCGGGTTGCGGGCGGAATCGCGCGGCGGGTTCAGGGTTTCGACCAGCTTGTTGAAGGGCATCTTTTGATGGTCGATGGCTGCGGCAACGGTCTCGCGGACCGAGGTGACGTGATCGCCGAAGGTGGCTTGCGCCGGCATGTCGATGCGCAAGATGAGATTGTTGATGAACACGCCGATGAGGTCTTCCAGGTCGACCTCGTCGCGCCCGGCGATCTGTGCGCCGACAAGGATGGTCTCTTCGCCGGTGAAGCGATGCAGCAGGGCGCTGAGGACGGCGATGCCGAGGACGAACTGGGAGACCTGAAGGTCCCGCGCGGCGGCATCCATGCGCGCGCCGAAGTCCAGCGGCTTGCGGATGGAGGCCACCTCGCCGTGGTTGGTTCTGAGAGCTGGGCGCGGTTTGTCGGGGGGCACCTCGAAATAGTGGCCATCGCCCAGCCGGTCGCGCCAGAACGCGGTTTCCGCGCGAAAATGTCGGCTCTTGAGATACTCCTCCTGCCACAGGGTGTAATCGCCATATTGCAGGGGCAGTTCGGGCAGGTTCGGCTCGCGTCCGGCATCGAGTGCCGAGGCGATTTCCCCGATCTCCCGTCCCAGCACCCGGATCGACCAACCGTCGAAGACGATATGATGCACAGTGGTCAGGAGCACCGCGTGGTCATTGTCGAGCAGGAGCAGCGAGGCGCGGATCAGGCCCGGCAGGTTGAGATCGAACGGTGCCTTGGCCATGAAGGCGCTGATGGATTTCATCCGCTTGTCGCGCTGTTCCTCCGTGACCCGCCTGAGGTCGATGACCGACATCTTGAAGGGGACCTTGTCGACCACCTCCTGCATCGGCCGGCCATTGGCGTCGGAAAAACGGGTCCGCAGGATCTCATGACGCTCGATCACCCAAGCGAAGGCTGCCTCGATGGTATCGGCGTTGAAGGCGCCCTTCAGCGTCCAGCAGATGGCGATGTTGTAGGCCGGGTTTCCCGGTTCCAGTTGATCGAGGATCCACCAGCGCAGCTGCGACTGCGAGCAGGGAAAGCGGGCGACGACCTTGTGCGGGGTCCCGGTGCGGGGCGGGGAAACGAGCATCGTTGTCATCAGGCGGCTCCGAGGCTGGTGTTGCGCCGGCGCTGACCGCGGAACTCCCGCAAGGACGGGGTCGGCGGGTCGGCATCGTTCGAACCTTGAAGGTCATGGGTTTGGGCGAAGGTGGCGAGCTCGGCGATGGAGGGGTGACGCAGGATATGCTTGGCCTCAAGGCCGAGACCGGCCTCCAGCAGGCGCGCGGCGATCCGGAAGATGCTCAAGGAATCCGCGCCGAGACTGTAGATGTTGTCGTCCACGCCGATCTCGGGGACCGTCAGGATCTCCTGCCAGATCTTCGCGATCTGCTCCTCCAGAGGCGTGCGCGGCGCGGTTCGCTCGACGGCCACCTTCGAGTGGGGCAGTCCGCGCTTTGAGAGCGCCTTGCGATCGAGCTTGCCATTGCCGGTTTGCGGAAGTGCCTCCACCATGGTCCAGAAGGCCGGCACCATATGGGCCGGAAGCCGCTCCCTGGCATGGGTGGCAAGATCGGCGGAGGAGGGGGGCGTCGCCGGGCTTTCCGGCACCACGTAGCCGACGAGCTGGGTGTCGCCCTTCGGGCTGCGCGCGGCAACAACCGCGCAGTGGCGCACCCCCGGGGCGCTCGCCATCACGGCCTCGATTTCGCCCGGTTCGATCCGGAAACCGCGCAGCTTGATCTGGGCGTCGATGCGCCCCTGCAGAAGGAGCGCGCCGTCGGCAAGGCGCTTGCCCACATCGCCGGTGCGGTAGAGCCGTTCGTGCCGGCCGTCGCCGAGATCGAGCTGAACGAAGGCCTTCTCCGTCAGGTCTGGCCGGTCGAAATAGCCGTTGGCCAGACCGTCGCCGCCGATCAGCAGCTCGCCAGGAACACCGATCGGAGCAATCCGGTTGGCATGATCGACGATGTAGAGCCGGGTGTTGGCGATCGGCTGGCCGATGGTCACGGGCGCCTGCGCATCGTCGATCCGTTTTACCGACGACCAGATGGTGGTCTCGGTCGGGCCATACATGTTCCACAGCTCGCTGCCGAGGCCGAAGAGCGTCATGGCCAGATCCTGCGGCAACGGTTCGCCGCCGCACAGGATCTTCAGCCCGGGCCGGGCCGGCATGCCCGCCTCGACCAGCATGCGCCACAGGGTCGGCGTTGCCTGTATCACGGTTGCGCCGCAGGCCTCCGTCAGATCCACCAGGGCGAAACCATCCTGCACCTGCTCCCGGTCGGCCAGGACGACCGTCCCGCCGGCGATGAGCGGCAGGTAGAGCTCCAGAGCGGCGATGTCGAAGGAAACCGTGGTCACCGCCAGCAGGATGTCCGAGACGGCAAAGCCGGGCTCGCGCGCCATGGATTGCATGAAGTTCGTCAGCGCCCGGTGGGAGACCTCCACTCCCTTGGGGGTGCCGGTGGAGCCGGAGGTGAAGATGATATAGGCCGGGGCGGCGGCTGAGGTTTCCGCCGCGGCCAGCGCGGCGCGGTTCTGTCGTTCGATGGCCGGCCGGTCGGTGTCGAGGCGGATGACCGTGGTTTCAGACCCGGCCAGCGCCGCGCTCCGTTCTCCATCGCACAGGATGCAGGCGACCCGGGCGGCCTCCAGCGTCTGCGTCAGTCTGGGTTCGGGGTGCTCCGGGTCGAGCGGGACATAGGTATGGCCGGCCTTCATCACCGCCAGCAGTGCAATCAGCATCTCCGGGGAGCGGTCGAGCAACAGGGCAATGCGCGCGGCCTGGCCGGGAAGTACCTTCCTGAGATGGCGGGCGAGCTGGTTCGAGCGGGCCTCCAGCTCGCCATACGTCAGCGCATTGCCGTCATGGACGACCGCCGGCTTGCCGGGATGCGCCGCCGCCTGGCGCGAGACCAGCGCGTGAACGTAGGCGTCCTCCTCATAGGTCTGGGCGCTTTGGTTCAGGTCTTCGCGCAGCCATTGCAGTTCGGCCGGGCGGATCAGCGCAAGATCGTCGATCGGGGTCTCGATATTCGCCGCGATGTCCGAGGCCAGGGTGGCGAAATGGCCGATCCAGCGGTCGACGGTGGCCGGGTCGAGAACGTCGGCATTGTAGTCGACGTCGATGCGGATCCCCTCGGCGCTTTCGATCATGTTGAAGAACATGTCGAAATTCGAGAAGGCCTTGCCATTGGGTTCGATGGTCGCGCGCAGACCGGTGAACTCGGTCATGCCGCCGATGCGCTCCAGATTGAACTGGATCTCCGTCAGCGGCAGTCGGCTGGGGTCGCGCTCGACGCCGAGTTTCCGCACCAGGGTGCCGTAGGTGTAATCCTGATGCTCGAACGCCTGAAGGACGACCTGCTGGGTGGCCTTCAGATGCGCCACGAAGGCGGCGTCGCCGGCAACCGTTTGGCGCAGCGGCAGAAGGTTCACGCAATGGCCGACGAGGGTCTGGTCACCGACGAGGCTCTGTCCGGCGGAGGGAACGGCGATGACGATATCGTCGCTGCCGGAGAGGCGCGCCACCAGGACCTGCAAGGTCGCCAGCAGGGTGGAGAACAAGGTGGCGCCGGAGCGACCGCCCGCCTTCTTCAACGCCTTGTAACGATCCTTGTCGATGAAGCCGGTGCGGGTTCCGCCGGCAAAACTGCGCCGTTCGGGGTGGTCCCGGTCAAGCGGCATGTCGGGCAAGGGTGGAACGGTGCGGTACTGGTCGAGCCAGAAGGCTTCCGTCGCGTCGCTGGCGCGGGTGCCAGAATGGGCGCCGGGGGCGAGATCGCGCGCATAGGTGGCGTAGGACAGGGCAGAGGGCAACTCCGCGGCCTCACCGCTCTTCAGGCCACTGTAGACCGCCGCCAGTTCCTCGATGATCACGTTGATCGACCAGCCGTCGCAGATGATGTGATGGGCGGTCATCAGCAGCACATGGCGGTCCGCCGCCAGCCGCAGCAGGGCGCCGCGCACGAGCGGCCCATGGGTCAGGTCGAACGGGATATGTGCTTCGCGGGCGACCAGGTCGAGCCTGGCGACCTCCGGGTCCTCTTTGCCGGACAGGTCGACCAGCGGCAGCTCCAGCGCGAAATCCGGAATGAACTCGAACCCGCTGCCATCGCGGGCGAAACGGATATGCAGCGCGTCATGGCGGGCGATCACGGTGTCGAGCGCTGTGCGGAAGGCGGCCTCGTCGAGCGGTCCTTCCAGGGTGAGGGAAAAGGATTCATTGAAGGCGCAGGAGGCTTCGTCGCCGGCCTGGGCCGACAGCCAGACCTCCTGCTGGGCTTCGGTAAGGGGAGTGGATGCCGGCAGCGAGGGGGAGCTGCCGGCATCCGTCCCGCGCCAGCCGGGCGCGGCGGCGCTTCCGGCCGGAGCCAGGATGCCGACGGCCTGAAGCGCGTCGGCACTGTCGCGGAAGGCGGCGGCGATCGCCTGGATGTCATCCTCGCTGTGAGCCGTCGTCAGGAAGCAAGGGTAACCGTCCAACGCATGAATGCCGCGCATCCGCAACTCCGGGAACATCAGGGCACCGAGCGGGTCGGTGTCGGAAAAGCGGGGGGTGAACCAACTGCTGAAGCTGGGAAGAACGCCGGGAATGCCGCGAGCGGCCAGATCGTCCTCGATCTCCGCCACCAGCCGTCCGGTTCGTTCGGCGACCCGGCCATAGAGAGCCGCGCCTTCGCCCTCAATGTGCCGCAACACGGCGCGGCAGGCCGCCAGCACCACCGGATGGCGGACGAAGGTGCCGGCAAAGAAGGTCGGGGCGGTCATCGGCGCACTGTCGTCGCCGTAGCGCCAGCATCCGCCGTCGAGTGCGTCCATGTAGCGGCTGTCGCCGGCCAGGATGCCGATGGGCATCCCCCCGCCGATGACCTTGCCATAGGTGGCCATGTCGCCCTTGATGCCCCAGATCGCCTGCATGCCGCCCGGATGGACGCGAAAGCCCGTCACCACCTCATCGAAGACCAGGGCATAGTCGCCTTCGGTGGCCAGGGTCCGCAGCTCGCGCACGAACTCCACCGGACGCAGGTCCGGATGCCGGCTCTGCACCGGTTCGATGATCACGGCGGCGAGGTCGCCAGCGTTGCGGCGCACCCAGTCGAGGCTTTCCGGTGCGCCGTATTTCAGCACGATCATGTTGCCGACGGAGGTCGCGGGAATGCCCGGCGCAATCGGCAGCGCCACCGGCTTGTCGAGCCGGTTGCGGCCCTTGACCAGCACCTCGTCGAACTGGCCGTGATAGTCATTGGCGAAGACCACGATCTTGTCCCGCCCGGTAACCGCGCGGGCAAGGCGCATGGCCGCCATCACCGCTTCGGAGCCGGTGTTGCAGAAGGTGACGCGCTCCATGCCGACCATCTGCGAGATCAGTTTCGCGACCTCGCCGGCCAGCGGGGTTTGCGGACCGATGGCAAAACCGCTGTCGAGCTGGGTCTTGACCGCTTCGACAACGAAATCGGGCGCATGACCGAAGGCGGTCTGGCCCATGCCGTTGACCAGATCGATGTACTCGTTGCCGTCAATGTCCCAGATCCGCGATCCCTTCGAGCGATCGGAAACCACCGGGAACACCATTTCCTTCCAGTCGGGGCGGAACCCGGACGCCGTGCGCGGGTCGGCCAGATGCGGCCGATTGGCGTCGGTAAAGGCCTTCGATCCGGCATTGCGGGCGGAGTAGGCGGAAATCAACCCGTCGATGTAGCGGGTTTTCTCCGGCGTCAGTTCTGGCACGCCGGGGCGGGCTCCGGGCCGGTAGATCTTGATGCGATCGGCGCCGATCTCCGTGTCATCGCCCGCTGTCGTCGTGGCCGGGGCGGGGGTGGCGTCTGCCGCCAGGATCGGGGCCATGGCCGGTGCGGGTGCGACCGGTGCCGTGCTCGCTGCCGGCGCGAACTGAGGGGCGACCGCCGGCTGGCCGGCGCTGCCCTGCAGGGCCTGCAACTGCTGCGAAAAGACGGCCTGCATCATCTGCATCTGCATGTGCATTACCGCTTCGACGCCATTTGCCGAGCCGCTGGCAGCGGGAGCCGGAGCGGACGGGGAGGCCATCGCCGGTTGGGCCGGAGCCATTGTCGCAGCGGCAGCCGGTGCTGCGGCAGGAGCGGGCTGCGCCACCTCGGGCGGCAACTCGCGATCGAGATGGGCGGCAAGGTCGGCGACACTGGGAATGTCGCTCAAGAGCTCGCGGAACGAGAGCTTCACCTTGAACTGCTTCTCCAGCTTCTGGGCAAACTGGCCGATGAACAGGGAATCAAAGCCGAGTTCGAGAAAGCTTGCGGTCCGGTCCTCGGGGCCAAGGTCTTCGCCGGACATGTCCGTCAGCAATTCCAGCAAGGTCGTCTCAAGGCCGGGAATGCGGTCGGCGGCTGAAGTATCGATTCCACTCATGAAGGCAACTCCCTGATCGGGCAGTGTGTTTGTCGATGGTGCTGCGGCAGTGTTCGCCGCGCTTTCCGGCGCGGGTGCGGCGTGAACGGCAGTGGCCACATCGCCGGCCCGCCGAACCGATGCGGGGGCGTCGATCCAGTGGCGCTGGCGCTGGAACGGATAGGTCGGAAGCCAGGTCTTGCCGGTCCCGGCCGGCAGCTCGGGAAAGGGCAGGGTGCAGCCAGCCGCCCAGAGCTTGCCATGGGCCTGGGCGAGGGTTTCGGCGGCTTCTGTGGCCCGGTCATGCTCGGGCAGCGACTGGACAATGGCGGCAAGGTCCGAACGGGCAATGGTCTGGGCGGCAAAGACCGAAAGGGTTCGCCCAGGGCCGACCTCGATCAGCACCGGCTTGCGGTCGGCGCACAAGGTGGCAAGCCCGTCGGCGAACCGCACCGCATCGCGGCAATGGCGCGCCCAGTAGTCGGGCGAGGCGCCCTGTTCGTCCGTCTGCCAGGTGCCGGTGACGCAGGAAATGTAAGGGATCGTCGCGGTGCCGTAGGTGACCTTGGCGGTTTCCGCGCGCAGGGCCTCGGAGGCGCCGTCCATCATCGCCGAATGGAAGGCATGGGACGTGTGCAGGCGGCTGAAGGCGATCTCCGCCTTTTCCAGCGCGGCGCAGGTGGCGTCGACCGCCTCGAAGGTTCCGGAGATGACATTGAGGGTTGGGGCGTTGATTGCCGCGATTTCGACGCCGTCCCGCAGATGCGGGGCGATGGCATCGGCAGCGGCGCGCACCGACACCATGGCACCCTGCGGCAGATCCTGCATCAGGCGGCCGCGCGCGGCGACAAGGGCAAGCCCGTCCTCGAAGCCGATCACATTGGCCAGGGTCGCGGCGACGAACTCACCGACGCTATGGCCGATCATCGCATCGGGGTGGCACTTCCGGCTGATCCAGAGCTGCGCCAGCGCATGCTGCACGATGTAGAGGCAGGGCTGGGCGATGCGGGTTTCCCGTTGGGTCTCGGCTATCGCCTCCGGCACCGGGCCGGTGTGACAGAGGTAGTCGCGCAGATCGAGCCCGAGCGAGGGCTTCAACAGTTCCGCGCCCCGGTCGATCCAAAGGGCGAACACCGGCTCGCAGGCATAAAGGGCAGCGGCCATGCCGACATACTGGGCGCCCTGGCCGGGGAACATGAAAACGACCGGCGGCGGGCTGTCCTCGGCGGTGGTGACCTCCACCCGGGCAGCGGAGAGGCGCTCGACCGCCTGTTCGGTGGAGGAGGCGACGATGGCGGTGCGCCGGGCAAAGGCGCGGCGACCGCTCTGGAGCGTCCGGGCGACCTGCGAGAGCGGCAACTCCGGCCGGGCGCGCAGATGCTCCGCCAGACGGTGACGCATGGCATCGAGCGCCTCGGGAGTGCGGGCGGACAGCGGCAGGATCAGCGGACGGGACCTCTCCTCGTCAATGGCTGGTTTTGAGACCGAAGGCGCTTGTTCCAACACCACATGGGCATTGGTGCCCCCGACGCCGAAGGAGCTGACGCCGGCCCGGCGTGGGGTTCCGCTGTCCGGCCAGGGTTCGGCCTGGGTCAGGATCCGGAACGGGCTGTCATCTAGAGCAATGCGCGGATTGGGAGTCGCGTAGTTCGCCATAGGCGGCAGGGTCGCGTGATGAAGGGCAAGGGCCGTCTTGATCAGGCTGGAGACGCCAGCGGCGCAGTCCATGTGCCCGATGTTGCTCTTGAGCGAGCCCAGCGCGCAGCTTCCCTTCGGCAGGTCAGGGTCGATAAAGACCTCATTGAGACCGTTGAACTCGATCGGGTCGCCCAGCGGTGTCGCGGTGCCGTGGCATTCCACATAGGCGACGGAGGCCGGGTCGACCTCTGCCTCGGCGAGCGCCATGGCGATGGCGTCCGCCTGCCCCTGGATGCTGGGCGCGGTGAAGCCGATCTTGTCGGCGCCGTCGTTGTTGAGCCCGCAACCGCGAATGACCGCGAAGATCCGGTCGCCATCGGCCACCGCATCGTCATAGCGCTTGAGCAGTACCACGCCGGCGCCGCTGGCGAAGACCGTGCCGGAGGCGTCGGCGTCGAACGGCCGGCAGACCCCGTCGGAGGAGGCCATGCCACCTTCCTGATAGATGTAGCCGCGTCGCTGCGGGATGGTAATGGACACGCCGCCGGCCAGCGCCATGTCGCAACCATAGGCCTGCAACTGCCGACAGGCCTGGGTGACCGCGACCAGCGAGGTGGAGCAGGCCGACAGCATGGTGACGGCGGGGCCGCGCAGGTCGAGCTTGTAGGCGACCCGGGTGGCGAGCGCGTCCGGCAAGCCGCCCATCGACTGATTGAAACAGCCGATCTGATAGTTGGATGTGAATTCTTCGAGCTTTGCCCGGTCGGATAACACATTGTTCAACAGGTAGGTCGGCATCGAGGCACCGGCGAAAACGCCGATCAGGCCGGGGTAGGCCCGGGGGTCGCAGCCGGCTCCCTCCAGTGCTTCCCAGCAGATCTCCAGAAAGATGCGGTGCTGAGGATCGGTAAAGGAGGCCTCGCGGGGAAACATGCCGAAGAACTCGGCGTCGAACTCCTCGATTCCCTCAAGATGCGGCCTGGCCGCGACATAGTTGGGCGATGCCCGCTCCTCATCGGTAAAGGCATCCTCGATCTCTTCCGGGGTGAGGGGCGCGAAGGCGTGGCGTCCGTCGCGGACCATCTGCCACAGATCGTCGACCGAAGGCGCATCGGGGAAGCGCCCCGACATGCCAACGATGGCGATGGCGCCTGTTTCTGCAAGCGCATCGCCGGCTTGCGGGGACCTGTCCCGTCCGGTGGTTTCGGTCATGACCTGTTCCTGCTGATCTGCGAAAGGGACTGGCGGCGGATGGCGGCCCGGTGCGTTGCGGTCATGGCCGAACGGGCGACCGGTCCCCTGCCTTCAAGAAAATTCGCGAGGCCGCGAATGGTCGGATGCGTGAACAGGGCCATCACATCGACGCTGCGCTGAAGCGCGCCCTCCAGCCCGACATGCACCCGCATCAACTGCAGCGAGGTGCCGCCAAGATCGAAGAAATTGCGGTCCAGCGGGATCGCGTCACGGCCGAGGACCTCGGACCAGAGGCGGGCGATGGTTGTCTCGACGGGACTGCGGGAGGACGCCTTCGGCGAGGCCGGTGCATCATCCTGCAAGGAAATGGGGGCAAGCCTTGCCCGATCCACCTTGCCCGCCTGGGTCATGGGAAAGGTGACAACGGTGACGGCGGCGCTGGGCACCATGAAGGCGGGCACCGCTGCGCGCAGCCGGGCCAGGGCCGCGCTGGCGAAAGCCGGATGCGGCGTGCTGGCGTCCCGTGGTTTCAGATAGGCGACGATCCGTTTCGAGGTCGGCGTCGCCTGACAGGAGACGATGGCATCGTCGATCTCCGGATCGCGTCGCAGGGCCGCTTCGATCTCGTCCAGCTCGATCCGCTTGCCGTCGATCTTGACCTGGCGGTCCGCACGTCCCTTGAACGTGATTGTACCATCAGCTTCGACCCGGGCGAGGTCGCCGGTCAGATAGCAGCGGCGCGGCCCCTGCCGGGTCTCGACCATCCTGAACTTTTCATCGGTCAGGTCGGGTCGTTTGAAATAGCCGAGAGCAAGGCAGTCGCCGGAAATGGCAAGTTCACCGGTCTCGCCATCGGACAGTTCCCGGTTGCCTTCGCCAATGATGTGAATTCCGGTGCGGGCGATGGCCTTGCCGATCGGCACATCCGTGTCGGCGAAGTCGGGCGGCGGCGAAAAGCAGGTGACCATGGTGGTGGCTTCGGTCGGGCCGTAGCCGTTGGTAACCCGGCAGTGCGGGTAGATCCGATGGAACTTGCGGATATGGGTCGCCGAGGCGACCTCGCCGCCAAACAGCACGTGCGTCAGGCTCGGCATCGACCCGTCGACGGAATCGGCGAACAGGTTGAAAAGACCTGTCGTCAGGACGACGAAGGTCACGTTTTCCCGGCGGATGACGTCGCACAGCCGGGAAACGGAGAAGGTGGGGTCGGGCAAGCCTGCGAGGGTGCTGCCGTTCAGCAGCGCGCACCAGATCTCCATGGTGGCACCGTCGAAGGAGATGGTCGCCGCATTGAGGACGACATCGCCCGGACCGACATTGACGTAGCTTTGCTCAAGCGCCAGGTCGGCAATGGCCCGATGCGGGATCATCACCCCTTTGGGCCGGCCGGTGGAGCCGGAGGTGTACATGACATAGGCCATGTCGCCGCCGCCGACTGGCACAGAGGGCGGTTCAATGTCGCGGTCCTCGATCTGGCGCAGCGCGTTGCCAAGCTCGACGATCTCCCCGCGAACACTGGCAATGGCCGCAAGCTTTGCGTGATCCGTGGCGGTGGTGAAGATCACCTTCGGCGCGCAATCACCGATCACATAGTCCAGATGCTCAGCCGGATAGACCGGGTCGATCGGGGTATAGGCTGCTCCGGCCTTCAGAATCGCCAACATGGCGATCACCGTTTCCGCAGACCGGGGGAGGAACAGGCCGACCACGTCGCCCTTGCGTACCCCAAGCTCCAGCAGCCGGTGAGCGAGGGCGGAGGAGAGACGGTCGGCTTCGCGGTAACTGTAGGGTCGGTCGCCGAAGGTCAGGGCGACGCGGTCCGGTTGCGCGCGGGCGTGTTGGTGAAAGACGTCCTGAAGACTGCGGTCGCGGTCATAAGCGACGATGTGACCTGAACGCTCTACGCGAAACGGATCGTGTTGCGCCGTGAGGGGATCCTTGCGGTTCATATCCATGCTCCGGGCCCGGTTGGCCTGCACCGGTCGGTGCAGACAAGGGGGAGCGAGATGGCCGCCCACCCTTTACGCTTGCGGTTTGCCTCTTCGACAATTTTTCACGTGAGCCAAAAATGGATAGATGTTCAAAGGGATGTACCGTGGCTATGCGGGGTTGGCCGATGGCTGGACGAAGGGCGACAAATGACCGAAAGGCCGAGTTTGACTAGTCTGCGGGTCGACCAAAAGGATTAGCAAACCGGATGATCTCGTGCCGCTGAGAGAGCCTGTCCAGGCTTGGCCGATACTCTTGCGGCAGGGGGAGAGCTGGCCCAGACGCGGCGCCAAGCGAAGCTCGGGCCGGGGGGGGCGCCGACGCGCACTCCCTGAGCAGGGGCGTGGGTGGTCCGTCTTCGTGGTTGTTCTTCTCTTGAATGGTCGGATCGTGAGCTTATATCTTCGCGGCAAGTGAGGACGACCTCCCCCGGTTCGGGACCATTCGTTCGGGACGACCCGAAGCAACACACGGGGACCCATATGCGAACCACCGGGGATCGGATCCGCCACGCCCTCAGCTTCGAGATCATCGGATTGCTTACCATCGCGCCGCTGGGCGGCTGGGCATTCGGCGTTCCACTGGAGGCCATCGGCCTGGTCGCAATCGTCGCCGCGACCATCGCGACGTTGTGGAACTACATCTACAATTTCCTGTTCGACCACGCGATGCTACGGATTGTCGGCGACGTGCGCAAGTCTCTGGCGGTGCGGGTGGGGCACGCCGTATTGTTCGAGGCCGGGCTGCTTGCGCTGCTAATGCCGTTCATCGCCTGGTATCTCGACATCAGCCTGCTTGCGGCCTTCAAGATGGATCTGTTCTTCGCGCTGTTCTATCTGGTCTACGCCTTCATCTTCAATTGGGCCTATGACCTGATTTTTCCCATTCCCGATCCGCGGAGCGCGGAAAGCCCGGCAACCTGAGGCTGCCGGGCTGAACGCCTCCCGAGGAATGCGGGAGGTGTCGCTGGTAACGATGGGGCGGTGCTATTTCTTGACCTGCAACGGGACGGCTTTCTGATCGAGGCGGAAAGCCTTGACGTAGTCCACGTACATGAAGGACGGGTTGGGCACCGGGAAGGTTCGGGTGTTTTCCTTGAGCGCCAGGTTCAGCAACATGAACATGGGCTGGCGGCTTTCCGGCGGCGTCTTGGTCTTCCACACCAGCTTGCGATTGAAGTACATGCGAATGAACTGGGCGTCGACCTTGACGCCATAGGTGTTGAACTCCTCCGGATCGTTCTGCGGGAAGACCTTGATGCGGTCGAAGTCGGAATAGTGCCGCCCGTCCCGGTGCCAGACGTGCACTGAGGCGGAATACCCGTCGGGTTTGTACCCGTAGTATTCCAGCACATCGATCTCGGCGGTGTATTTCGACCGGTCGATGCCGATCAGCCAGAACGCGGGCCAGACGCCATCGCCCAGGGGCAGGCGTGCCCGCATTTCGAAGTAACCGTATTGCTGCTTGAAGCCACGGCCCTTCGTGTCAACGGAGGCGAGCAGGCCCGAACTCCAGACACCGGTCGAGGTCCGCCGCGCCTCGATCCGCAAGACGCCATTGAGAAGGGTGAACGGGAAACCCTCCTGCGGGTTTGAAAACCGGGCGCCGCCGAAGTCGCCGGACCAGGGGGTATGGGCAATCCAGCGGGTGCCGGGGCCCCAGGCGGAGACATCGAGCGTGTCAAAAGGTTCATCGAAGCTGAGGGTCATGCGCTCGAAATCGAGCGTGTCGCCGGTGTCGATGCCCGCCTCATTGGCGGAGGCCGACAGGGCGGACAGAAGGAGGGCGGCGCCGGCGAGGGCAGGGCGCAGGAACCCGGTCGGGATAAGGGGGAGATGTTGCATGGTGACGGCTTCCATGTCAGTGGAATATTGACGGAAATTTTATTCCCCCGTGTAAATTCGCGCATATTCCTGAATTCGGTTATATCTCTACTTCAAAATGCTTATGGGGTGATGGAATTACACCTGTAGGTGGCCATGCTACGATCCTGAAAATCCATCGGGGAGCGTCCTGGCATGAGCCTGCAAGTCATGGGAATCCTGACATTTGCGCTCGGTCTGCTGCTGATGGGCCGACGGCCGCAGTGGATGTTCATGTTCATGGCAGTGTCGACGGTGTTCGGAACGGCGGCCGCTATCAGCCTGCCGGCGCTGGGCGGCGCGTCCATTCTGGTGCCGAACCTGTTTCTCGTCTTTTTCTTCCTGCGCATGTACGCGGGCTATGGGGAGGGGCCGATCCTGTCGGCCTTCGCTCTGCCGGGGCCGGGCTTCTGGCTCCTGCTTCTCACTGTCTTCGGAGTGTTAAGCGGGATCTTCCTGCCGCGTTTGTTCGCGGGCATGACCGAGACCATATCGGTGACGCGCATGTTTGGCGCGCGCAACTTCATTTCCATGGTTCCGTTGCGGCCAACCGCGAGCAACATCACCCAGTCGGTCTATGCCATCGGCGGTCTTTTGTGTTTTGCCGCCAGCTACACATTCTTCCGGCAGACGCGCTCCGCCGCCGCGCTGGTCGGCGCCATGCTGGTTTTGGCGACCGTCGACCTCGTCTTCGCCCTCGCCGATATTGTTACCTATTTTTCCGGAACCGCGTGGCTGATGGATTTCTTCCGGACGGCCAACTACGGGATGTTGACCGATTCCGTGAAAGGCGGTCTGAAACGGATCTCCGGCACCTTCTCCGAAGCCTCCGCCTTTGCCTCCTATACCCTCGCCGTGTTCGCGGTGGTCGCAAGCCTGTGGCTCGACCGGTTGCGGAACGGCTATGTAGGGCTTCTTGCCGCTGCCCTGTTCCTGGCCGTGCTCTTGTCCACCTCGGCAACGGGACTTGCCGGCCTTGTGGTTGTCGTCGGCTTCCTCGGCATACGCTCCCTCAGCGCGTCTCTGGCCAACCCGCGCAACGGACGTCCGAGTTTCCTGGTCATGGGCGCCATCGTCGGGCTGCTGGCCATGCTCGTCATCATGGTCGCGATGCCGCAGTTCGTCGATCAGATCGAGGCCTATCTGGACGAGATCCTGTTCTCCAAGGCCAACAGCCAGTCGGGACGGGAGCGTTTCCAATGGAATGCGGCGGCCTTCCAGACCTTTCTCGATACCTCCTGGATCGGGGCCGGTCTCGGCAGTTCGCGGGCGTCAAGCTTCCTGCTCGTGCTGCTGTCCAATCTCGGGGTTGCCGGTGCGATGCTGTTCCTCCTGTTCGCCGGATCGGTCTTGCTGGCGCCGAATGGTGTGCTGCGCTCGGACACCGGCGCGGTCGCCGATCAGGTGCGCGCGGTGCGGGCCGCCAAGGCGGGTTTCGCGGCCAGCCTGGCGACGGCGATGATTTCCGGCACAGTCTATGATCTAGGGTTGCTCCCCTATCTTCTGGCGGGGGGGGCGGCGGCGCTGTCCCGGTCGGTCCGTGAACGACAGGATCTCGATACGCGGGCGGTGCCCCTTGCGCCCTTGAGGGGCAAGGCCTGGGCAACCGGCGGCGCAACCGAAGGGCGCTGCGAATGAAGCTCCTGGTGTTCAACGTCAAGCATAGTGAAAACCTGGGGGACGGGTTGCTTGCCTGTTGCCTGGAGACCGCCTTGCGTCAATGCGGCAGCGATGTGGAGGTGGAGACGGTCGATCTGGCGGGGCGCAGCGAGGTCGGAACGGCGGTCCGGGCGAGGGGGTACGTGCTGGCACTGCTTGGCCGAATGCCGGCGCCGGCGCGTCGCTTCGTGGTGCGCAAGGTGCTGGACCGCAGGCTTCGGGCCTCCTTGCCCGACTGGAACGCCCGGATCGCCGCCGCCGATGCGGTGGTGATCGGCGGTGGCAATCTCTTCCAGGACGACGATCTGAACTTCCCGCTCAAGATCGGCGCGGTGCTGGACTGCGTTCAGCGGCAAAAACGGCCCCTGTCGATCTACGCGGTGGGGGTCAGCCGGAACTGGTCGCCGGAGGCGTCCGCGTTGTTCGGCAGGTTGCGTAACCTGGATCTGGTGCATGTCTCGGTCCGCGACGAGATCGCCCGGGATAACTGGATGAGCCACTTCCCCGAAGGGGGGCGCCCGCACCTGGTGCCCGATCCGGGGTTGCTGGCCGGCTCCATGGATCTGCCGCGCCCGCTCGAACGTTGTGTCGGCAACAATGCGGGGCTGTGCGTGACCAATCCGGCGATCCTGCGGCGGCACTCGGACAAGTCGGCGCGCGACATTCCGATGCTGCGCGCTCGCGACTATTGCGAGGTGATGCAGGTACTGGAAAGCCGGGGCTGGTGTATCACCCTGTTTTGCAACGGCGCCCGCGAGGACGCGGCCTTTCTTGAGGCGATCCTGGCAGTGCCAGCCGTTCGCAAGATGATGGCTTCGGGGGTGGTTCAGGTCGCGCCCCGTCCGAAAACCGCCCGGGAGCTTCTCTCGACCATCGATGCCTTCGATGCGATGGCCGCACATCGGCTGCATGCCTGTATCGCCGCCTATGCCCTCGGCGTTCCCGTCGTCGGCCTGGGGTGGGACAGCAAGGTCGAAGGGTTCTTTCGCTCCACCCATCGAGAGGCGTTTCTCGTCACCGACCGAAGCACTTCATCGGAGGAGATCGCCGGGCTGATCGATCAGGTGGCGACCCATGCGGTCGATCCGGTGGAG
Source organism: Stappia indica (assembly GCF_020177335.1). Lineage (GTDB taxonomy): Bacteria > Pseudomonadota > Alphaproteobacteria > Rhizobiales > Stappiaceae > Stappia > Stappia indica_B. The sequence goes on from NZ_JAIVMG010000006.1 coordinate 193,030, forward strand.
TTGCGTGCCACGGTTGCCAAAGCCCGTGAAGGGATTGCCCGGCTGCATGCGGATCTCAGCGCCTTCCTCAATGCGGGCAGCGTCGTTTCTTAACCATATCGTTAAATTCCCTAGGGGAAGATTCTGGGCGCTGCGGTGGCCCGCGTGCGTGATTTCCGGTGTCCCGGAGGGCGGCCTGCGCCAGCCCTGACGTGGTGTATACCCGCCCGACAGAGCGAATATCAGATCCCAGGGCGTGGGCTTAGTTGTTGTTTTTTTTGATTTCTCAGGTTTGACTGTGGCGAGTTTCGGAGATGACGCCAGTATTCACGCGCTCGTGAGAGATCATCACGGTTCGGTGAGGAAACGAATCGGCTTTATCTGATTTTTCGTCGAAAACAAGAGTCTTTTTATATATATTCACCATTTATTAACCCATGTTAATGGGCGTTTCGGGCGAAGGCTGTAAAAAGTACTGAAGTGGCGGTGGGCGGATGATCTCTCACGAACAGTGAATTCCGGTCCTGCGCCTCCTGGTCGAGGCGGGGTTCCACGTTGGTGACCTCGGTTTTAGAAGAAAATGCCTGTGCATAATAAAACAATCCAGGAGTATTCTCTATGGATGCGCAATACTTGAACCAAAATCAGAATGACGTTGAAGTTCAACTGGAGGCGGTCTCCAATTTCTGCAGTGCTACCGCAGACGAGACCGCACCTCCGATTGCTGGCGGCGAGGCGCGCGATTGCGCGCTTCTGATCGACCGGCGAGCGCTGGATCGGGATTGCCTGGCGAGGAGCCTTTCGGAACATGACCCCTCGCTCAATGTCGTCCCGGTGTCCTCGGTCGACCATTGGGAAGGGCTGGACAGCGACGACACCCCGTCGGTGATCGTGCTCGCCATCGGCGGTGGCTCGACCTACGATGCGTCGGTGCGGGCGCACATCACCTCCGTGGTCGAGCGTTTCTCCGGCATCCCGGTCGTGGTGATCGCCGATACCGAAGACCTGTGCCAGATGCTCAAGGCAATCGAATGCGGCGCGCGCGGTTTCATCCCGTCAAGCGTGGGCATCGGGGTTGCCGCGGAGGCCATCGCACTGGCCCGGGCCGGAGGTGTGTTCCTGCCGGCAAGCAATGTGTTGCCGATGCTGGAGATGATCGAATCCGCAGCAAAAAGCGTCAGCGGGCCGGGGGATATCTTTACCCCGCGCGAGGCGGAGGTGGCCGAGGCCCTGCGGCGTGGCAAGGCCAACAAGATCATTGCCTATGAGCTGCACCTTTGCCAGAGCACCGTGAAGGTGCATGTGCGCAACATCATGAAGAAGCTCAACGCCACCAACCGGACGGAAGTGGCCTACAAGCTGCTGGAACTCATGCAGTAGCGAAGGGCCGGGTTCCCGCCCACGAACGTGGAGCGGCGATACGGGGGGCGATGCCGGTGACACGGCATGCCCCCCTGTCTGCCGGTCAAGCCTTGCCGCTTCCGATGACGTCTCTCTCTGCTGAGGGGGGCGCCAATCCCGTTTGTCCTGACCTCACTGTCGCGATGACGTCTGGCCCCGCGCTTGCGGGGCTGTCTCGTCTGCGCCGGTCTTCCGGAGCCCGGAAGGGGCGATCAGTGAATGGCTCCGAGGTTCTTCAGCCGGGGCGGCGGAGTGATGATCCTGGGGTTGGGTTGACCGACCCGGCCCATATCCTGCGCGCTCAACTCTTCCTCGACGATGGCGCGGAAGCCTTCGCTGAAATTCTGTTCGCTGAACCGGACGGCATGGGTGCGGATCCGTCCGGGCTGAAAGGTGCCCTCGCAAGTCTCGAATTCGATGATGGCGTCGATCAGGGCATCGACCGACTGTTCGGGGAAGAGAAGGCCGGTGCGGTTGTGAACGACCGTTTCGAGCGCGCCGCCAACCCCATAGGCGACAACCGGCCGGCCGCTGGCCATGGCTTCCACCGGGACGATGCCGAAGTCCTCCTCACCCGGGAACACCAGCGCGCGACATCGCGCCATATGAGATTTGAGGACCTGGAACGGCGCATGGCCGAGGAACTCGATCGTCGGTCCGGCCATGGCCTTGAGCCGCGCCAGCTCCGTCCCTTCGCCAATGACCACCAGCTTCTTCTTCATCCGAGTGAACGCTTCGACCGCAAGATCCACCCGCTTGTAGGGTACCAGCTGGCCGGCGCAGAGATAAAAATCCTCGATCGTGTCCACGGGGCGGAACGCGCCGACCGCGACAGGTGGGTAAAGCACCGTGGCACCCCGCCGGTAGTACTTGCCGATCCGCGCGGCCACGTGGTGCGAATTGGCGACGAACCGGTCGACCCGCGCGCTGGTGGTCACGTCCCAGGCCCTGAGGGCCGGGGCGAGCAGTGGCATGGCGGTGCGCTGCAGGAAGCCGGCGTTCGCCCGGTAGAAGTGATAGTGGTCCCACAGGTAGCGCATGGGCGAATGGCAGTAGCAGACATGGGCGGCCTGCGGCGGCGGAATGATCCCCTTGGCCGGGCCGGATTCGCTGGAAATGACGAGGTCATAGCCGCGCAGATCGAAGCTCTCCAGGGCAAACGGCATCAACGGCAGCAGCGCCTGATAGTGGCGGGTGGCGCCCGGGATCTTTTGCAGGAACGATGTGGTGACCTTGTGCTCGCGGATCTTCTGCGACACGGCGGCAGGGTCGTAGACGAGCGTGAAGATGTCGGCCTGCGGATAGAGATCGCAGAGCGCTTCCACGACCTTCTCGCCCCCGCGCATCGACACGAGCCAGTAATGTACGATCGCAACGCGCATCGGTAACACTCCGGTTTTTCTCGCCGATAGTGTCTTTGAACCGGTCGCGGGTGAAAGAGGCAATGGGGGCGAAACGCCTATCCCTTGGAGTGAGCCTATTCCCCGAGTGGGGGAGGTGGCTGTCAAGGTTTTCAAAGGGGGAAGAGGAAGCCGCTCCCGGCCTGTCCTTTTGGGGAAGCCGATTAGAGTGTTGCAGCCATTTGGATGAAGACGACTTGCACGGGTGGGGATTTACCCGCTGGCGGCAAAGTCAATGATGGAACCTGTCAGGTTCTGTTGTTGGCTTTGGGGGGATCTCGTGAGTGCAGGAGACATGAACTGGAATTCCTCGGCAAGGGGCCTCTGGGGGCGCCGGGGGGGAGTGCGCGGCCGGATCAACCTGGTTGCCAGCGTCCTCTTCGCTTTCCTTGCAGGCCTTGCGTTGGCGCTTCCGTCCCGTGCAGCGAACGGTCCGGAAGACTTCCGCCTGCTTCCTGAAACCCGGATCAAGATTTCCGTCGTCGAATGGGTCGTTGCCCAGGGTGAGTACCGGGAATGGACGGCGCTCACCGGCGAATACGGCGTCTCCGTCAGTGGCACGGTATCCGTCCCGCTGATTGGCGAGATCGAGGCGGCGGGTCTGGTGCCGGGCGACCTGGCGCAGGCAATTGGCACCGCGTTACAGCGGCGAACCGGCCTGCAGGAGGTTCCGGCGGTCACCGTGCAGATCGTGCGCTATCCGCCGGTGTTCGTCACCGGCAATGTGGATCGTCCGGGGATGATTGAATACAGCCCCGGCCTGACGATCCTGAAAGCGGTGTCGCTGGCCGGCGGGCGCGAGCGGCGCACCGGCATTGCCGACCGGTATTCGGACGTCGAACAGATCCGCTATGCGGGCGATCTGCAGCGCACCAACTATCAGATCAAGCAGCAGATGGCGCGCCGGGCACGGCTGCAGGCCGAGTTCCGGGATCATGACAAGATCGTCTTCCCGACCGAATTCGAACAGGCAGCCCCCGGATCGGTCCTCGGGCTGCTGCGGGAGACGGAAAAGATCCAGTTCCGTACCCGGATCGATGCCCTCGCGCGTCAGATGGCCTCGCTTCGCGATCTGGGCACCTTGTTGCGCAAGGAAATCGACGTTCTTGACGAGAAGCTCGGCACCCAGGACGAGCAGATCCGCATTGCCCGCGAGGAGCTGGAGGACATCACCCGGCTGGTCAGCCAGAAGACCGTGGTCCGGTCGCGGCAAACCTCGCTGGAGCGGGTTGTCGCCGACTTGCAGAGCAACCGGCTCGACATGGTGATCGCCTCGACGCGGGCCAAGCAGAAGCTCAGCGAGACCGAGCGCGACGCGGTTCATCTCAAGGGGCAGCGGAAGATCGAAGTCAGTGCCAGCCTGCAGGATGCGGAGAGCCAGCTCGAAGACCTGAGGATCCGGCGCCTGACGACCCTTCAACTGATGCAGGCGAATGGCATGCAGATGGCCGACGACAGCGCTCTCGATCTGCTGGAATACCGCATCGTCTCCGCGCCCGGAGCCGAGCCGGTGATGGCCTCAGCCGGCACTCTTCTTTCGCCGGGCGATGTGGTGCAGGTGCGGTTCAAGCCGGTGGTCGAGGATGAGGGGAACCGGATCGCGGCGGCGGTCCAGAACTGAGGCCAGGGATTTTCCAGACGAAAGCGGCGGTCAGTGCAATGGTCATTCACAGCATCAGCAATATCGTCAGTGGCGACCAGTTCGACAATTTGCGGTCGGGTGAGGGGGAGTATGTCACGTTCCAGGACATCTGGGCGTTCTTCAAACGGCATCTCCGACTGTTCGCGCTGACGACGGCGGTTTCGGCAACACTCGGCGTTGTCTATCTCCACTACACACCGCCGCTTTATTCCGCGGTGGCGCAGTTGGTGATGGATCCCCAGCAGGCGAAAATCGCCTCGCAGGACGTTTCCACCGGCACGATCATCATCGAGTCGGCGGAAATCGCCAGCCAGGTGCAGATCGTGAAATCGGAGGCCATTGCGCGCTCGGTGATCGAAGAGCTCGACCTGCTGAACGATCCGGAGGTGCGCACCAGCACTTCCTTGCGCGCCACCGTTCGCCGCTGGGTGGGGATCGGGCTGCAGGCCGTCGGCCTGTCCGGGAGCCAGGCAGAACAGGAGGAGGTCGCCGACCCCGGAATGGGGGGCGCCGACGCGGAGGCCCAACGGGCCAGCGCGGAAGATGACCTGATGCGCCAGACCATGGCGGGGTTCCTCAGCCGGGTCGAGGTGCGGCGGGTCGGTCAGTCCTATGTGCTGGAGATTTCCTACCGCTCGACCGATCCGCGCAAAGCGGCGAAGATCGCCAACACCATCGCCCGCACCTACATTCGCAGCGGCATGGACGATCGTGCCAATTCGGCCCGCCGAGGCGCGTCCTGGCTTCAGGAGCGGCTTGTCGAAATTGGCCAGAATGCCCGCGAGGCGCAGACCGCGGTTGAGGAATTCCGGGCGCGTAACGGCATCACGCAGATCGGCACGGCCTCGCCGCTCGATCAGCAGCAGATCCTTGAAACCAACAGTCAGTTGCTGGCCGCCCACGCGGAAACGGCAATGGCGGAGGCCCGCTACGAGACTGTATCGCGGCTGGTGTCTGGAGAAAGCCCGGATGAGCCCATCGAGGATCCGGGGACCAACGCCCAGATCCAGAAATTGCGCGATGAGATCCGCCTGGCGACGTCCCGCCGGGAGATGCTGAAGGCTCGCTACAGCGGGGATAACCCGGCGATCACTGCGGTGGAGGCGGAGATTGCCCGTCTTGAGAGTGACATACGCGGCGAGTTCGTGCGCATGCAGAGCGTCTATCGCTCGGAACTGGAGATCGCGCGGGCGCGGGAGGAGTCCATCCGGGCCGATCTGATGGCCTCCAAGTCGCAGAATGTCCAGAAGAACCTTGCGCGGATCGAATTGGCGGAACTGGAAAGCCGGGCGGCGACCTATCGGCGCATGTATGAAAGCTTCCTGCAGCAGTTGATCGGCGCCTTGCAGAACGAGTCGTTTCCACTGGGGACCGCGCGGATCGTGACGGCGGCGGCGACGCCGTTGATGGCGGAATCGCCGAAGACCTCGATCATCATGGCTCTGTCGGTGATGCTCGGGCTCGCCGGCGGTATCTTCATCGCCGCCTGGCGCGAGACCATGGACCGCAGGCTCAGCGCCGGTTCGGCACTGCGCCGGGAACTGGGGCTGGTGCCGCTCGGCTTCGTGCCGCAATTGCCGACGCGCACCTTCGCCATTCCTGCTCTGCAGCGATTGCCACTCCGGCGGCCGGGGCGGGTGTTCGACCCCTGGCGCGCGGTTCTCGATGCGCCCTATTCAGAGTTTGCCGAGGCACTGCGCAGCATCAAGGCGCCGATCGGTGTGGGCACGGCGGCGTCCTCCGACAAGGGCAAGGCGATCGGCATCACCTCGGTGGATCAGGGGGAGGGCAAGACCACGATCGCACTCAATCTGGCGCAGGTCTATCTCAACGAAGGAGTCTCGACGGTCATCGTCGATGCCGACTTCCTGACGGGAACTCTCAGCCTGCTGGCGACCAAGCACGCAGCCGCTTACGGGCTGGAAGCCCGGGTTTACACCCCGTTGGGCGAGCGGGGCGAGCGGCCGAAGCTCGTCCTGGCGCAGTCCCATGGAAATACTGCCGCGGCCGAGCCTGAAATGGCGTCGGCACCGGATCTGGACATTGTCGGCAGTCCGGTGCTGCCGGTCCTGACCAGCGGGCGGATTCGCGGCGAGCGGCCGGTACGCTACTCCTATGGCCATCTGGTCAGCCTGCGTCAGTGGCTCGATGACCTGCGCAAGACCTATCAGGTGGTGATCGTCGACATGGACGCCTTTGGCCAGTCGGCGGATGCCCGTTCGGTCTGCACCATGGTGGATGGGGTGGCCGTGGTGGTGGACGACGCTCGCAAGATGACGATCGACCGGCTGTCCGAAGCCCTGTCCATGTTCGGCAAGACCCAGATCAGCCTGATCGGCATCGTCTTCAACCGCAGCCGCAAGGATCGCTGTCCGGCACGGGCGCGCCAACCGAACCGGCGGGAGCACGGCCTATGACCTCGACAATCAATCTGCCCCGAACCGACGTTCCGCAGTCGCGTGGCAGGCTCACCCTTTGCGTGGCGATCCCGAGTTCCAACCGCCGGCCCATTCTGGAGGAGACGCTGCCCGAACTGGCCCGGCAGGTCCGGCTGCCCGATGAGGTGGTGCTGTGCACGCCCTCCCGTCAGGACATACCCGCGCAGACGCTGCGCAGTCTTCCCTGTCGGACCCGGCAACTGTTGTCGGAGCGTGGACTGTGCCGCCAGCGGAATCATATTCTCGACCATCTGGACGGAGCCGATGTGGTGCTGTTTCTCGATGATGATTTTCTGATGGGGCGGACGTTCCTGCGCGAGTTGGAGCGGATCTTCCTGGACGAGCCGGACATCGTGATGTGCACCGGAACGGTGCATGCGGACGGCGCCACCAGTGCGGGGCTGTCCGTCGCCGAGGGCCGGACCATCGTGGCCGAGAACGAAAGCGACTGGGAACGGCGCGGTCAGGCCTTGCATCCGGTCTATTCGGGCTATGGCTGCAACATGGCGTTTCGCGTCTCCGCGATCGCCCGAAGCGGTGCCCGGTTCGACGAGCGGTTGCCGCTCTATGGCTGGCTGGAGGACGTCGATTTCAGCCGGCAGGTTGCTCATGCGGGTCGATCCGTGCGCGCGGATGGGCTGAACGGGGTGCATCTGGGCACCAAGACAGGCCGGACCTCGGGGGTGAAGCTCGGTTATTCGCAAATCGCCAACCCGGTCTATCTGATGCGCAAGCGGACCATGGGTGCCCGCCATGCAGGCATTCAGATGGCGCGCAACATCGTGGCGAATACCGCGCGGGTGCTGCGTCCTGAACCCTGGGTCGACCGGCGGGGCCGGCTGAGGGGCAATCTGCGCGCCATGGCCGATCTGGTGCGCGGCAAGCTGTCTCCGGAAAAGATCATGGCGATGGATTAGGGACGATGACCCGCACACCCGACAGGATCGTCATCCTCAACGACCGCTCCATCATGACGGGAGGGGCCTCCAATCTCGCTTGCCTGTCGGCGCAGCTTCTGGAGGCGGCGGGCTATTCGGTCACCTTCTTCGCCGGGGACGGAGAGGGGGCTTTCACCCCGGCCCGGGAGACGATCTGGGTGGGGGGGCGGCCGCTGACGGAACAAAGCCGGCTGTCGGCTCTGTCGCGGGGGCTCTACAATCCGCGCGCGGCGGCGAAGCTGAATGCATTCATTGCCCAGCATGATACCCCGGCGACCATCTATCATGTGCATGGCTGGTCGAAGATCCTGTCGCCTTCGATTTTCAGGGTGTTGTCCCGGGTGCGTGAGCGGACTGTGCTGCATGCGCATGACTATTTTCTTGCCTGCCCGAATGGCGGGTTTGTCAATTTCCGCTCGCAGACTGTGTGCGCGCTCGCGCCGTTGTCGGTGCGCTGTCTGGCTAGCCGCTGTGACAAGCGGGGGCAGCATGAAAAGGCATGGCGACTGGCGCGGCATGAGTTGCGGGAGCGATTCTTCCCGGTCCGGCAGCAGGCGGCAAACATCGTGCTGATCCATGAGGGGATGGGCGACTATTTCGCGCGGGCGGGGGTCCGGGGCGATCTGATGCGGGCGATCCGCAATCCGGTCGAGCCGTTTCTCTGGCCGACGGCGCGGCCCTGGGCAGGCGATGCGGTTTATTTCATTGGCCGGCTGGAGCCGGAAAAGGGGTTCGAGGATGCGGCCATTGCGGCGCGTCTGGCCGGAGCGCAGTTGCATGTGATCGGCGACGGCGCGGGACGGCAACTGTTGCAGCGCAAATACCCGGAGGTGGCGATTCACGGCTGGAAAGCGCGCTCGGAGATCGGGCCGCTGCTCAGCAAGGCACGTGCGGTGGTGGTTGCCTCGCGGGTGCCCGAACCCTTCGGGCTGGTCGCCGTCGAGGCAATCGGCAGCGGTATTCCGGTCATCTTGCCGGATGCGGCCCTGCTCGCTCCGGAAATCGCCAGACAGGGGTGCGGGCTAACGTTCCGGAGCGGGAATCCGGCATCTCTGGCGGCTGCCATTGGCGAAATTCTTCGCGACGACGACAGGGTCCGGCACATGAGCGCCAGCGCTCTTCTGGCGGCGCCTGGCATGGCGCTGACATCACGGTCGTGGGTCGAGGCGCTGACGAGCCTCTATGCGGATGTGCTGGAGCGCACCCGCCCGATCGCGGCGCAATCTGCCCCGCGCGCCGTGCCGGTCCCCCCGTTCGAGACAGCGGGTCTGCCGGGGGGGCAATAGCCTACTTCCTATTCGGTAGCCCCTGGCAAACGGGGTGAATTGTTTTTGCCAGAGGCTGCTGGCAGCCTCGAAGGAGAACAAGCGAGGTCCGGTATGCCAGAGACAATCGCAATCCACAGCAGCTCCTCCCGACAGACCACAGAAGGCCGGATCGGGCAGGTGCGCGGAACCCCGGGCCGGGGCAAGCGTTTGATGGATATCGTCCTGTCGGCCCTGGCGCTTCTGTTCCTCTCGCCCGCCCTTCTGGTGATCGTGGGCGTTCTCTTTCTGGCCGATGGCCGGCCCTTCATCTTCAGCCACAAGCGTATCGGCCGGAATGGCCGGCCGTTTTCATGTCTGAAGTTTCGCACCATGCGGCGCGATGCGGATGCGCGGCTGGCGGAGTTGCTCGCCAACGATCCGGAGTGCCGCAAGGAGTGGGAAGAAAAGCACAAGCTCCTGAACGATCCGCGCATCCACCGGGTGGGAAAGTTCCTGCGCGTCAGCAGCCTGGATGAGCTGCCCCAATTCCTCAATGTGCTGCGCGGCGAGATGAGCCTGGTCGGGCCGCGGCCGGTGGTGGCCAGCGAGCTCGAACGCTACGGACGGGACGCGGACTATTATCTGGCACTGACGCCGGGGATTACCGGTCTTTGGCAGATTTCCGGTCGCAATGACACATCGTACAGGGAGCGGGTCAAATATGATGTCGAATATTATGAAACGCAGTCGGTGTGGAAAGACATCGTCATCCTCTGGAAAACCGTCGGTGTGGTGCTGTTTGCCCGCAATGGATGCTGAGCGGACGGAGGGTCAGCGCAGCAGCCACCATCCGACAATGATCCAGATTGCAAGACAAAACAGGATTGTGGCCCAGCGGATGACGTATTTTCCATTTCCTACCGGCATGTATCTGTCCAAGAACCTGTCCACCGTTGTCCAATCCGATCGTCGTCCTGAGCAGCCGGGAAGCGCCTACCGAAAGCCGGCGACTCCCATGCCGTCGCGGCAGTATCGCGAAATCGTGAGAGAAACAGAACCCCAATCTTCACGCCTTCTATCGCGAGGATGCGGCAAGAATATGTGCGGCTCTGCGGGTGAGGTCGATCCGGCCCTGGTTCACGACGACCTGGTCTCGCGCCGGAGCGGTTCGGCAAATCCGGGCAGAGGTCGATGACGGCCCGCCGGCCTTCTCCCGGCGCCGACTGGCGCAAGTGGCCGGTGATGGCGGCCTTGAGCCGCCTTCGAGTGTCCTCGCTCGTGGGGGGCGGTGCCTGGACCCTGTGCAGCAAGCTGGTTTCGCAAGCCTTGCAATTGGCGATGTTCATCATCGCCGCCCGTATCCTCATTCCGGCTGAGTTCGGGTTTTATGCCTTTGTCTCCGCTTTCACGGTGATCCTGGTGGTCTTTTCCGAGTGCGGCTGGCGCGAATTCCTCTTGAAGTCGATGCAATGCGAGCAGCGCAAGAATGAGGTGGCAACCATGTCGACCCTCAGTGCGCTGTTGTTCACCCTGGTCGCGCTTGTCGCGGCCTGGGGGGTGGCGCATGTCCTCGGGCGTGTCTGGGAAGCCTGGTTGATTGCCCTTTATTCTCTTTGGATCATACCGGCGGCCCTCTCGGGCGTTTATGAGGGTGTTCTGATCTCGCGGGGGCAGTTGCATCGCCAGGCGCAGATCCGGCTGCTCGCCGAGGGCTGCGGTTTCCTGTTCGCCGTCGCCGGATTGTGGAGCGGTTGGGGGGCCTATGCGCTGGTGGCTGGGCGACTGGTGATGCAGGGCATCTATCTGCTCGGCGCGGCGGTGGTCGCGCGCTGGTGGTTCATCCCCCGCTTCGATCGTCGTTTCACTGCCGAACTGCTGGAGTACTCCCGGCACATCCTGCTGTTGCGGGTCATGCTGCAGATGCGCTCCTACGCCGGCACCCTGGCGATTGGCAGTTTTCTTGGACTGACCGACGCTGGCTTCTATCGCGCGGCCGAGCGCATCGTCGCCGCGGTCTCCGAGTTGATCGCCGAGCCGGCGCGCCTGCTCGCCTGGACGCTTTTCCGCAAGGCCGGGGCAAAGGGCGGGGACGGGGCGTCCGCAACTCTGGGGGCGGTCGCGACCCGCTTCGTGCTGATCCTGATGGCGGTATCGCTGCCGGTCTATATCGGTCTGGCACTCGTTGCGGACCATTTCGTGCCGCTTCTGCTTGGTGACAAATGGCAGCCGGCGGCGGTGCTGGTGGTGGTGCTGTCCTTCAAGCAGGTCTTTCTGGTTCCCAGTTTCGTGACAGAGCCGTTGCTGTCGATTGCCGGCACCATTCGCAAGGCGCCGACGGTGGCGCTGTTCAATGGGTGCATGTCCATCTGCATGATCGTCATCTGTGCGCCGTTCGGGGTTCTCGCCGCCGCGCTGGGGCAGATCGTGGCGGCGCTGATCGCGCTGGTAACGTCGATGTACCTGCAGAGCCGTCATGGCGGCTTGCACCTGCGGCCCACGATCATGGGATGCGGTTCCATCTTCATCGCCTGCGTGCCGATGGCCATCGGCGTGTCGCTGATCGGTTATCTGGCGGGTGGTGCGGAACTGGCTCCGGTTTGGGGGCTGGCCCTGCAGGTGCTTGGCGGCGCGGTGATCTATCCTGCGGCTCTCTACCTGTTACGCAAAACGGCGATTGAAGCACCGTTGCCGGAGGCCGTGCTGAAGGATGGCAGGGTCACGGGAGCGGAAGCCTGACCAGTTCCGCCGGGAGGAAGGATGATGGCGACGGTTCATACGACAAGGCCGATCACGCCGCTGTTGCGCAGCGCGGTGGGGCGATTGCGGTTCTCGTTGCGCCCGTTTCAGGCGTTTGGCGGGCGGTTGCGTTACCTGTTGCCGCGCCCCCGCCGGTTTTCCGGATGCTATCCCGATTATCAGACGGCGCTGGCGGCGGCGCGGGCGGCAGGCGCCATGCCGGGCTACGACCATGCGGAAGTGGCTCCGGTGTCCTTCGACAGGATGTGCCGGGTCGCTCCCTGGGACTATCCGGTGCTCTTCTGGCTGCAACGGCTTTCGCCCGAAGTGCGGACTCTGGTCGATGCCGGCGGGCATATGGGGACGAAATACCTGGCCTTCCGTGCGCAGCTCGCGGCAACCTGGCCGGAACGCTGGATTGTCTATGACGTTCCGGCAATTGTCGAAGCCGGGCGCCAACGGGCCGCGACCGAGGGGCTGATGGGGCTCGAATTCGTCTCCGACCTGAGCAAGGCCGGCCCGGCGGATCTCTTGCTCGGGTCGGGGCTGCTGCAGTATCTCGACGTGCCCGTGTCGCAACTGTTGCTACGGATGCCGGCCCTGCCGCCGCATCTGATCCTCAACAAGGTGGCGTTTCGCAAAGGAACGCCGCATGTGACGCTGGAGCGGATCGGGCCGGCGCTGGTGCCGTATCAGATGCGCAATGAGGAGGCTTTTCTCCGCGAGGTCACGGCACTGGGCTATGAGCTGATCGACCGGTGGTCGATCCCCAGCCTGTCCCATGTCATCGACACGCATCCGGAAAAGGGCGCGAGCGAAAGTGCCGGATTTTACTTTCGCCTGCGCGAGGCACGGGGTCGGAAGGATGCGTCAGATTGAGAAACGGCCAGGGGCACGCCGCCGCGGCCTATTTCATCAGCGGTCCACTCTGGTCCAGATAGGCCGGGTCGAAGGTGGCCAACTCCACCAGGCGGTCGTGATCATCGAAGGTGACGTGGCCGCTGCGGAAGGTGACGAGCCCGTCCTCGCGCAACTGGCGCAAGACGCGGTTGACATGCACCGCGCTCATGCCGAGCGCATCGGCCAGCAGATACTGGGTGAGCGGGCAGGTGTAGCCGCCGCTGCCGCCCATGCCCACCAGGGACAGCCGGGCGCCGAGCTCCAGCAGGAAATGCGCCATCCGCTGGGGGGCGTCGCGCCGGCCGAGATTGACCAGGTGCTCGACGATCATCGCCTCGTCCCGCGAGGCGGCCCAAAGGACGGCAGTTGCCAGGCGCGGGGTCCTGGAAAACACCTCAAGCAGGTCGCTGACCAGAATCTCGGACACCTCGATCTGGGTGATCGGCTCGATGTTGTGGTCGCAGGCGTGCAGCAGGACGTTGCGCAGCCCGAGAAAATCGCCCGGGATCTGGAAATTGACGATCTGCCGGGAGCCGTCCGGCAGCAGCTTGTGGGAGCAGACCCAGCCGTCGATCAGAATATAGGCGGTCTGGTCGACCTGCCCCTGGCGCATCAGGTCGTGTCCTGCGGCGAAGGTCCGGCGTCGCTGCAACAGGCTTGTCAGAACGGAAAGCTCGTCTTCGGAAAATGTGACGAAGGCTCCAAGCTTACGGACCAAAGGGAGTTTAAAACTTCCGGTCAACAAATCCTCCCTTGTATTTTTTATAGAGAAATGGGGGGGACGCGAAAAGAAAGCAGTTTGGATCAAGTTCGATCGGTGCAGCATAATTTAAATTGTGCGAATATGGCTAGATAAATGAACTGGTCTGGTGAACGCCGTCGTCGCTCTTGCCAGGAGTATGGTTCGTGATGCCCCAACAGAATGAAATTTCCGGGATGGCGGCGCTGGCGATCTGCGAGTCCCTGTTGCTTGCCATGAGCGATCACAAACTGCTGCCCGAGAGCGAGATTGTCGGCATTCTCAAGGATGCCGCGGCCACCCATGAAAATGCGGCCGCGCTCGGCGAGGATCCCGAAACCCATCGGGCCGTGGCCGCGCTCATCCGGGTGATCATCGCCGGCGAACATTCGGTCCGCCGGTCGTGACCGGCGGACCCTCCGTTTTTCAAAGCGATTCCTACCGGCCGACGGCGTAGGCCTGCATCAGGCGCGGGGTGGCAGCGGCCCGCAACAGCCCGTTGGCATCCCGCCGTGTGGCGGTCAGTCGGCCGATGGTCCAGGGTCCGGCCACCTCGACCGAATGCCCTCTGGCGCGCAGGGCGGCAAGGGCCGCTTCGCCGATGGTTTCCTCCACCATGATATGGCCGGGTTGGCGCTGGCGCGGGTGGAAGGAACTGGGGAAATGGGTGGTGTGGAACAGCGGCAGGTCGATGGCTTCCTGAAGGTTCAGGCCATGGTGCACGAGCCGCAGGAACAGCATTAGCTGCCACTGGTCCTGCTGGTCACCGCCGGGCGTTCCGAAGGCGAGGGTCGGCCGGCCTTCGTGGAAGGCAAGGCTGGGGGTCAGGGTGGTGCGCGGGCGCTTGCCCGGCGCCAGCGAGGAGGGGAGGCCGTCCTCAAGCCAGAACATCTGCGCGCGCGAGTTCAGACAGAAGCCGAGGCCGGGGACGATCGGCGAGGATTGCAGCCAACCGCCGGAAGGGGTGGCGGAGACCATGTTGCCCCAGCGGTCGATGATGTCGAGGTGTACCGTGTCGCCGCGTTTTTCCGAAAGATGCGCCATGGTCGGTTCATAGATGCCGGTGGCGGAAATGCCGGCGGCCTCGACCTGTGCCATGGTTTTTTGCACCTGCGCCTCGAAGCCCGGTAGCACGCCCGGCCGCAGGTCGAAGGAGGCCCTGTCGGTGATCAGGGCGCGGCGGGCGGCGTTGTAGTCCTCCGACAGAAGCTGGTCCACGGGAACGCGGGCGAACAGCGGGTCGCCGTAATAGGCTTCGCGATCAGCGTAGGCGAGTTTCATCGCCTCGGTCACCAGATGCACGAACTCTGGCCCGGCCGGGTCGAGGCTGGCGATGTCGAAGCCGCGCAGCAGGGCGAGGGCCTGGAGCAGGACCGGTCCCTGGCCCCAGGGCTGGGTCTTGGCGACGGTCCAACCGTGATAGTCATCGGTCAGCGGGTCTTCGTAGCTTGCGCTCCAGCCGGCCATGTCCTCTGCGGTCAGCACCCCCTTGTGGCGGGCGCCTGAGGCGTCCATCACCTCGGCGCTCTCCAGATAGCGGCCAATGGTTTCGGCGATGAAGCCGCGATAGAAGCAATCCCGCGCCGCCTCGATCTGGTTTTCCCGGCCCGATTTCGTTTCCGCCTCACTGAGCAGGCGGGTCCAGGTGGCGGCAAGCGCGGGGTTCCTGAACAGGCTGTCCGCCTCCGGCAGCGCGCCGCCGGGCACCCAGGTGTCATGGGAGGTTGGCCACTCGGTTTCGAAGAACTCCTTCAGTCCGGCGATGGTGGCGCTGACCCGGGGCAGCATCGGGTGACCATGCTCGGCATAGTGAATGGCCGGCGCCAATACATCGCGCAAGGGGAGGGTGCCATGGTCGCGCAGCATCAGCATCCAGCTGTCGAAGGCGCCGGGAATGACCGTTGCCAACAGGCCGTTGCCGGGGATCTGGTCGAGGCCTTCCGCGCGGTAATGGGCGATGGTGGCCCCCGCCGGGGCCGGGCCCTGGCCACAAACGACCTTGGTTTCGTTCCGCTCGGCGTTGTGGAAGATGACCGGAAGGTCGCCGCCCGGGCCATTCAGGTGCGGCTCCAGCACCTGGAGGGCGAAGCCGGTTGCGACCGCCGCGTCAAAGGCATTGCCGCCCTTTTCCAGAATGCTCATGCCGACGGCGCTGGCGATCCAATGGGTGGAGGTGACGACGCCGAAGGTGCCCTTGATCTCCGGGCGGGTGGTGAACATGGTCATGGTGGTCTCTTCGTTTCCAGCTGAGTGAAAAGGGCTGTCTTGGGCGGGACGCGCGCCGGCGGATCTATCGGGTCTCCGGCGGGTTGGCGGAGGATTGGAACAGGAGGCGTTCCTGCAACGCCAGAAGGTGTTGGCGCATGGCCAGTTCCGCAGCGATCGGGTCGCGGCGTTCGATCGCGTCGATCACCTCCGTGTGCTGCGCCATGTAGAGAGTAATGGTCTCCCGGGAACGCAAGGCTTCACGCACATGACGCCAGTTGGTGTCCTGGCGCACGCGGTCGACCACGTCGAACAGGGTCAGGAACAGGGTGTTGCCGGCGGCGCTGGCAATGGCCCGGTGCAGGGCGCTGTCCCAGAGCTCGCGGCTGTCCATATCCTCCGCGCTTGCAACGCGGGCGGCCAGCTCCCGCATCGCCGCCACGTCGGTGGGGGTTGCCCGCAGCGCGGCGAACTGGGCAAGGATCGGCTCGATGCGCAGACGCACCTCCATCACCTCAAGCATGTTGCTCATCTTCGGGAGCCTGGCGATCTGACGCTCCGGATGGCCCGGCTCCGGGCCGATGAAGGTGCCCGCGCCCTGACGCCGCCAGATGCGGCCCTCGGTTTCCAGAACGTCCAGCGCCCGGCGCACCGCCCTGCGACCGACACCGATCTCCTCGGCAAGCTCGCGCTCGGTCGCCAGTTGCTCGCGTCCCTCCCGCCGGGCTTCGTCAATGAGGATCCGCAATCGCTCCAGAGCGAGGCTGGAATTGCGCTGCGCCGGCTTGTCGGTTCCTGTCATCGGCTGCCCTGATGGTACCAATCAATAATTGGTTCCATTATTGGGCTGTAACTTCAGCAAGGGCAAGGCCGGGTTTTGTGCAAAAAAATTTCGCATTTTGGGGAAACGCAGATCTTTTCGACAAAAGGCCGATCTGCGGGAGCCTGCTCGCACGGGGCAGGGCTTGATTTTCAGTCCGTCGCGCCTCCTGATGACCTTAAAATATATTCATATTATTCAATATATTACCCTGCTCTCTTGAAGTCATATCCGGGCGCTCGAGCCCGGCAGGGTCAGGGAGCGTGACGCTGACTGCGGGCAGTGGATTTGGGAGACCACTGGACCAAGGGTTGGGGCATGTCGTTTACCGGGAAGGAGGTGGGGCGCTGATCGTGGCCCTGTCAGTTTTATCATTGATTTTATTTCGCTTTCGGTATCGCGCGACATTCGCTGCGCAGATCTCTGGTGCCGTGAAAGCTTGTCTGGTCAAAAAATAGGCAGGCCGGAAAGCTGAGCAGGTCGCATTGACAAGCGATATCCGATCGCTCAGCATTACTTTCAAATAGCGGCAAGTGGTTCGCCGCACGGCAAATGCGCCCCGATCTTTCGCAGTCTTAGTGCAAGGCTGCGGGTCGGGGTTTTTTTGTGTTTTGGCCAGCCATCCCGATCGGGGATCTGGCCAGCGGCAACAGGGCGCCGGGGCGCCACGAGACAGGGAGGGCAGGGGCAAGCAATGACGCGGCAGGAGATCCCGGTGGGCGTGCTGTTTTCCAGCGTCGGCCCTTATGCGGAGATCGGGCGGGAAGCGCGTGAAGGCGCGCGCGCGGCCATCGATGAGATCAATGCCAGTGGGGATTTTCCCTTTCGCTTCGCCTGTGTCGAGGCGGACCCGCAGGGCGAGGCCGACCGCTACGCGGTGCTGGCCGAACGGTTGATGCGCGAAGAGGGCTGCCGGCATATCATCGGCTGCCAGACCTCCTGGAGCCGGAAGGAGGTGCTGCCCGTTCTGGAGCGTCACCAGGGGCTTCTCTGGTACACCGCGCCTTACGAGGGGTTCGAGAGTCACGACCGGGTGCTCTATACCGGCGCCTGCCCGAACCAGAACGTGGT
Source organism: Stappia indica (assembly GCF_020177335.1). Classification (GTDB taxonomy): domain Bacteria; phylum Pseudomonadota; class Alphaproteobacteria; order Rhizobiales; family Stappiaceae; genus Stappia; species Stappia indica_B. The sequence continues at coordinate 210,546 of NZ_JAIVMG010000006.1, forward strand.
GCCGCTGTTTCAGTATGCGGTCCCGGCCTTTGGCAACCGGGCCTATCTGCTCGGCTCCAACTATATCTGGGGCTGGGAGGTCAACCGGATCGCCCGTGAGCTGCTTGGGGCCGATGGCGGCTGCGTCCTCGGTGAGCGCTACATTCCCATTGGCGATGAACAGGTGGCCCATCTGATCGAGGAGATCCGGGAAAAGCGCCCCGACTTCATCCTCAACAATCTGATCGGCACCAGCAGCTATGCCTTTCTCCGGGCCTATCGCGCGCTGGGGCAGGAAGACCCGTTCTTCCTCCCCTCCCGCTGTCCGGTGATCAGTTGCAACCTGACGGAAGCGGAGCTGCCGGTGCTGGGTGCTGCGGCCGAGGGGGTGATCTCCACCTCCACCTATTTCGAAACGCTCGATACGGCGGACAACCGGGCGTTCCTGGCGCGCATGCGGCTTCTGCGGGGCGCGGACGCGCAGATTTCGGCGATGTTCACCGGCCCGTATCTGGCCGCCTGGCTGCTTGCCCGGGCGATTGCCGAGACCGGCGCGGCCGAGCCGCAAGGAATCATCGCCCGGCTGCCGGACCGTCCCAGGCCAACGCCGCTCGGTCCGGTGGTCATCGACCGCCAGACCCAGCACGCTCATCTGACGCCGCATATCGGTGTGGTCGAAGGGGCCGCGAGCGTGCGGGACCGCGCTCACTTCCGGCTGGTGGGGACCAGGCCCGCACCGCTCGCCCCCGACCCTTATCTGGTTGACTACGATCCGCATGCGGGCTTTGCCCGCGCGCCGTCCGGAGCCGCTGGTCTTGATCGGGAGACGGGGCCGCAATTGAGGCTGGTGACCTGATGGCCGCTGAGTTCCGCACCCCCAGTTTCCGTGGTTGGAAGGCCGTCGTGCTGCACCGGCCGCATGCGGACCGGGACAACATCTGCCGGCAGCTTGAACGCCTCGGCATCGAGGTGGAATGCGTCTGGCCGGACCTTCGCAAGGAGCACGGCGAGGCGAACGTACTCGTGTTCGATGCGGATATGGCGCATGAGGGGCAGTTTCCCTGGAAGGCGGATATCCAGCCGATGCCGATGATCGCGCTGATGGGCACGGAGGCGCCGGGACGGGTGGAATGGGCCATCCGGCGCGGGGCGGGCGCCCATCTCAACAAACCGATCGGGTCGAGCGGCATCTATGGCGCGCTGGTGGTGGCGCAGCGCTCGTTCGAGGCCCGGTTTGCCTATGAAAACAAGATTGCGGACCTTGAGCAGCGCCTTGCCCGACGTCCGCAGGTGGTCGAGGCCATTCTTACCCTGATGTTGCAACGAAACTGTGACGCCCACACGGCCTATCGCGGCTTGCGCGATCTGGCGATGGCCGGCCGGATCTCCATCGAGGATGCGGCCGATGAACTCAACGCACGACCTGGAGGGGCGGATGACGACAGACGCAAAGCCTGACGCCGTGGCACTCCCGGCCCCCGGCCAGACAAGCCGCCAGACAAGCCACCAGCCACGCCGCCAGGGCGCCCTGGAGCGGCTGCTGCGCCGCAAACTGGCGATCATCGCCCTGGTGGTGATTGCCATCATCGTCGGCGCGGCGCTGTTCGCGCCGCTGGTCGCTCCGTTCGACCCGTCGGAGCAGTTCTTTGAAGGGCTGACCCTGGAGGGCGCGCCGCTGCCGCCGGGCGAACGCTTCTGGCTCGGCACCGATCTTCTCGGCCGCGATGTGCTGTCCCGGCTGATCTACGGTGCGCAGACCTCGCTGATCATCGGCCTTGTGGCCAATGGCATCGCCGTTGCCGTCGGCGCGCTGGTGGGCATTCTCGCCGGTTTCTTTCGCGGCTGGGTCGAAACCGTGCTGATGCGCTTCACCGATCTGATGATGGCGTTTCCGGCGCTTCTGCTGGCGATCACGCTCGCGGCGCTGTTCCGCCCGAGCCTGTGGATCGTCGCCATGGTGATCGCCATGGTCAACTGGGTGCAGATGGCCCGTGTGGTCTACACCGAAACGCGCTCGCTGTCCGAACGGGAGTTCATTGTCGCGGAACGGGCGATGGGCGCCGGTCTGGGGCGGATCCTGTTCCGCCATATTCTGCCGCATCTGCTTTCGTCGATCGTCGTGTTCGGAACGCTCGGGATCTCGACCACCGTGCTGCTTGAGGCAACGCTCAGCTATCTGGGCATCGGCGTTCAGCCGCCGACACCGTCCTGGGGCAACATCATCTACGAGAACCAGACCTACTTCACCTCCGCGCCGTGGCTGGTGTTCTTTCCCGGCGTGGCGATCATCGCGCTGGCGCTGGCGTTCAATCTGCTCGGCGATGCGCTGCGCGAGGTGCTCGACCCGACCCAGAAGGGGAGGCACTGATGGTTTCCTACGTTATCCGGCGGCTGCTGCAGTCGGCGCTGATCCTGCTCGGCGTCTCGCTGGTCACCTTCATCCTGCTCTATCTCATTCCGGCCGATCCGGCCCGGCAGATCGCCGGGCGCAGCGCAACCGCGCAGACGGTGGAGAACATCCGCGAGCAGCTGGGCCTCAACCTGCCGTTCTACGAGCAGTATGTGCGCTATCTGCTGAACCTGCTTCAGGGCGATCTTGGCCGGTCCTATCTGCAGAAGACCGAGGTCTCCGAGCTGATCGCCGCCCGCCTGCCGGCGACCCTCCTGCTGATGGCCGGGGCGATCTTCTGCGAGCTGCTGATCGGCCTGACCATGGGGCTGGTCGCGGCCCTGAAGCGCAACACACCGACCGACACCACGCTGATGGTGCTGTCCTTTACCGGCGTCTCCTCGCCGCAATTCGTGATCGGCATCCTGCTGCTTTACGTCTTCGCGGTGCAGCTCGGCTGGTTCCCGATCGGCGGCTACGGCACCTTCATGCATCTGGTGCTGCCCTCGCTGACCCTGGGGCTCCTGGGGGCGGGCTGGTACGCGCGGATGATGCGCTCGGCCATGCTCGACGTCCTGCGCCAGGACTTCATCCGCACCGCCCGGGCCAAGGGGCTGAAGCGGGTGCAGGTGCTGTTCGGCCATGCGGTGCCCAATGCGCTGCTGCCGATCATCGCCATGATCGGCATCGACATCGGCCTGTTCATGAGCGGCATCGTCGTGGTGGAGAGCGTGTTCGGCTGGCCGGGCATCGGTCAGCTCGCCTGGCAGGCGATCCAGCGGGTGGACATTCCGATCATCATGGGCGTCACGCTGGTTTCCGCCTGCGCCATCGTCCTTGGCAATTTCCTCGCGGACATGGTCGCTCCCCTGATCGACCCACGCATCAAGCTGCGCTGAGGCACGAGCCCCGGCGCATGCCGAAGGCCGCCAGCAGAGCGGCCATGTCGAACCGTCAAACCGAAGAACCGGAGGTTGGAGCATGAAAGTCAGATATCTTACGGGAGTGGCAAGCGCCGCTCTTCTCGCCGCCACCCTTGCCGTCCCGGCCAGTGCCGAGGACATCAAGCAGGGCGGCTCGATGATCGTCACCTACAAGGATGACGTCTCGACCCTCGATCCGGCGATCGGTTACGACTGGCAGAACTGGTCGATGATCAAGAGCCTGTTCGACGGGCTGATGGATTACGAGCCGGGCACCACCGACCTGACGACGGATCTGGCCGAAAGCTACACGATCTCTGAAGACGGCAAGACCTTCACCTTCAAGCTGCGCGATGGGGTGACGTTCCACAACGGCCGCAAGCTCACCGCCGAGGATGTGAAATACTCCCTCGACCGGGTGGTGAACCCGAAGACCCAGAGCCCGGGCGCCGGCTTCTTCGGCTCGATCAAGGGCTATGACGCGGTCGCCGCCGGCGAGGCGGAGAGCCTTGACGGCGTGAGCGTGGTCGATCCGCTGACGGTGAAGATCGAGCTGTCGCGTCCCGATGCGACCTTCCTGCATGTGATGGCGCTCAACTTCTCCTTTGTCGTACCCAAGGAGGAAGTGGAAAAATGGGGCGCCGATTTCGGCAAGCACCCGGTGGGCTCCGGTGCCTTCTCGCTTGAGGAATGGACGCTCGGTCAGCGCCTGGTGTTCAAGCGCAACGCGGAGTACTGGCGGGCCGGCACGCCGAAGCTCGACCAGATCACCTTCGAGGTCGGCCAGGAGCCGGTGGTTGCCCTGTTGCGCATGCAGCGCGGCGAGGCCGACATTCCCGGCGATGGCATTCCGCCGGCAAAGTTCCTTGAGGTCATGAAGGATCCGCAGTCCAAGGATCTGATCATCGAGGGTGGTCAGCTCCAGACCGGCTACGTGTCGATGAACGTCAAGATGCCGCCGTTTGACAAGCTCGAGGTGCGCAAGGCCGTCAACATGGCGATCAACAAGGAGCGGGTGGTGCGGATCATCAATGGCCGTGCCGTTGTCGCCAACCAGCCGCTGCCGCCGTCCATGCCGGGCTATGACAAGGACTACAAGGGCTATTCGTTCGATCCGGAAGCGGCGAAGAAGCTTCTGGCCGAGGCCGGCTATCCGGACGGGTTCGAGACCGAGCTTTACGTCTACAACACCGATCCGAACCCGCGCATCGCCCAGTCGATCCAGGCGGATCTTGCCGCCATCGGTATCAAGGCGGAGCTGAAGGCGCTGGCGCAGGCCAACGTTATCGCCGCCGGCGGTGAAGCCGATCAGGCGCCGATGATCTGGTCCGGCGGCATGGCCTGGATCGCCGACTTCCCGGATCCGTCCAACTTCTACGGCCCGATCCTCGGCTGTGCCGGTGCGGTCAAGGGCGGCTGGAACTGGTCCTGGTACTGCAACGAGGAACTGGACAAGCTCGCGGCGGAAGCCGACAGCATCACCGACCCGGCCCGCAAGGAGGAACGGGAGAAGCTGTGGGGCAAGATCTTCACATCCATCATGGATGACGCGCCCTGGGTTCCGGTCTTCAACGAGCTGCGTTTCACCATGCGCTCGGATCGCCTGGGTGGCCCGGACGCCATCTTCGTCGATCCGGTCCATATTCCCGTCAACTACGATTATGTGTGGGCGAAAGATGTGCAGTAACTGCAAGGCCGCGAGCTATACGATCCATGCGGCGCAACATCACTTCGGCTGGGACAACTCGATTGCCCCGGTCAAGACCGTGGCACCGGGAACGGTGCTGGAATTCGAGTGCATCGACAGTTCCGCCGGCCAGCTGACGCCGGAAAGCACGGTCAAGGATGTTGCCGAGATGGATTTCGGCAAGATCAATCCGGTCAACGGTCCCATCCATGTGGATGGGGCCGAGCCGGGGGATGCGCTGGTGGTGCGGATCCATCAGTTCAAGCCCTCCGGCTTCGGCTGGACGGCCAACATCCCCGGCTTCGGACTTCTGGCCGACCAGTTCAAGGACCCGGCGCTGCACGTTTGGTCCTATGACAAGGACAAGCCGACGGTTTCGGCGTTCTCGCCCTTTGGCAAGGTGCCGCTCAAGCCCTTCGCCGGAACGATTGGCGTGGCGCCGGCGGAGACCGGTCTGCATTCCATCGTTCCGCCGCGCCGGGTCGGTGGCAATCTCGATATCCGCGATCTGGCGGCGGGGACGACGCTTTATCTCCCCGTCGAGGTGGCCGGTGCGCTGTTTTCCATCGGCGACACCCATGCCGCCCAGGGGGATGGCGAGGTCTGTGGCACGGCCATCGAAAGCCCGATGAACGCGGTGGTCGAGCTTGACCTTCTGAAGGGCGAGAACCTCAAGATGCCGCGCTTCGAGACGCCGGGTCCGGTGACCCGCCATCTCGACGAGAAGGGCTATGAGGTGACCACCGGCATTGGCGAGAACCTTTACGAAGGGGCTCAGGCGGCGCTGTCGAACATGATCGACCTTTTGTGTGCCCGCCACGGCTACAACCCGGTCGATGCCTATATGCTGTGTTCGGTCTGCGGCGATCTGCGGATCTCCGAGATCGTCGACGCTCCGAACTGGGTGGTCTCGTTCTACTTCCCGAAAGTCGTTTTCGACTGACTGCCCGCGGCCCGGCGCGGCTTGTCCCGTGCCGGGTCGTATCCCGTCCCTACAGACAGTGCGACCCGAGATGACCCAGACACCTGACCTTGCCGCCGAGATTGTCCTTTCCGTCCAGGACCTGAAGACGGAGGTCGCCACGCCCGATGGCGCGAAGACCGTGGTCGACGGGCTGTCCTTCGATCTCAGGCGCGGGGAAACGCTGTGCATCGCCGGGGAATCCGGCTCCGGCAAATCCATGACGGCGCTGTCGATCATGCGGCTTTTGCCCGAGCCGATGGCCCGGGTCGCCAGTGGATCGGTGCGTTTGGGCGGGCGCGATCTCTGCCAGCTTGGCGAGACGGAGATGTGCGCCATTCGCGGCGGCGATATCGCCATGATCTTCCAGGAGCCGATGACCTCGCTCAATCCGGTGCTGACCATCGGCCGGCAGCTCCGCGAGGCGATCTTCGTTCACCAGGATGTGTCGCGGCGGGAAGCGGAAAAACGGGCGCTGGAAACCCTTGAGGCGGTGCGCCTTTCCGAGCCGAAGCGGCGGGTGAAGCAATATCCGCATGAACTGTCCGGCGGCATGCGCCAGCGGGTGATGATCGCCATGGCGCTCGCCTGCAATCCGAAGGTGCTGATCGCCGATGAGCCCACCACCGCGCTGGATGTCACCATTCAGGCGCAGATCCTCCAGCTCATCCGCGATTTGCAGCGCGATTTCGGCACGGCGGTCATTCTGATCACCCATGACATGGGCGTGGTCGCGGAGATGGGCGACCGGGTGGTGGTGATGAACCAGGGCAAGATCGTCGAGCACGGGGCGGTGTCTGAGGTTTTCGAACGGCCGAAGGATGCCTACACCCGCGAGCTGCTGGATGCGGTGCCGAAGCTGGGCGCCATGACCGGGCAGGACGCCGTGATCTCCGCTGCTGGCGCCGGCCCGGAACCGGTGCTGGAGGTGAAGGATCTGACCGTGCGGTTCGATCTGCGCGGCGGGATTCTCGACCGGGTGGTGTCGCGGGTCCATGCGGTCGAGGGCGTGTCCTTCTCCTTGCGCGCCGGAGAAACCCTCGGCCTCGTTGGTGAGAGCGGCTGCGGCAAGTCGACCATCGGCAAGGCACTGATGAACCTCGTTCCGTGGGAGGGCAGCATCCAGGTGGCGGGCCGCCCGATTCCGCACGGGCGCGGCGAGGCGGATCGTCTGTTCCGCCGGGATCTGCAGATGATCTTCCAGGACCCCTATGCCTCCCTCGATCCGCGTATGCGGGTGGGGGATCTGGTGGGCGAGCCGCTGGTCATTCACGGACTGGCCAAGGGGCAGGAGCTTCGGGACCGGGTGGCATCGCTGTTCGAGCGCGTCGGGCTCACGCCCGACCAGATGGACCGTCATCCGCATGAGTTTTCCGGCGGCCAGCGGCAGCGCATCTGTATCGCCCGGGCGCTGGCGCTATCGCCGAAGGCCATCATCGCCGATGAAAGCGTTTCGGCGCTGGATGTCTCGGTGCAGGCGCAGGTGCTGGACCTGTTGCAGGAGCTGCAGGAAGAGCTGGACCTGTCCTTCCTGTTCATCTCCCATGACATGGCGGTGGTGGAGCAGGTGTCCCACCGGGTGGCGGTGATGTATCTCGGCCAGATCGTCGAGGTGGGCACGCGCCGTCAGGTGTTCGAGAACCCACACCATCCCTATACCCAGCGGCTGATGGAGGCAGTGCCGATCCCCGATCCGGCACGGCGGCGCGATGTGTTCAAGGTGCCGATCGGCGATATTCCCTCGCCCGTCCGGGCTCTTGGCGAAAGCGTCGAGCGCGTGCGCTACGTCGATGTCGGTGACCGCCACCTGGTCGCCGAACCGGCCTGAGGCCGGTTGGCGCCAGGCGGTTTTTTGCCGTCACAGCTTGATATGTGGCGCTGACATGGGGCGGGAAACCGCAAGAAGAAAATGCGGCGAGACCAAGTGTTCTCGCAGACGGGAGCGCGCCATTTGTGTTGCGAGGGGAGGGGCGTTCTCCGCTCGACCGGCACGCTTTGGAGCGCGTCCCAATGTGTCCCTGGAGGGCGCTCATCCAAGCTCACCCCCTGGTCGCCGGATCGCCTGGAGGGACCGGGGAGTTCCACTGATCGTTGGCAATGCCTGCAAAAACAGGTAGATCAGTCTGTAACTTTACGAGCATTGGACAGAGCATGAGCGCAGAGGCCAAATCGCCCCCTGATGCAAAACCTCGGCGCACCCAGGCCGAGCGATCGCAGGAGACCCGAAACAAGGTTTGCGAGGCGACCCTGCAGGCGCTGGTCGAGGTGGGCTACGAACAGATCTCGACCACGCTGATCGCGCAGAAGGCGAAGGTTTCGCGCGGGGCGCTGACCCACCAGTTCCCCACCCGCAACGACATGCTGGTTGCGGCTTTCGAGAAACAGGTCAGCGAATGGCGGGACGGCTACCCCTTCAAGCTTGACCCGGAGAAGGAACAGCTCTCGGTAGACGAACTGATCGATGCGCTATGGGAAAACATCTTCTCCGATGACCGCTACATCGCCGCGATAGAACTGATGCTGGCGGCACGGCAGGACAACGACCTTGGCCATGTGCTGCGCGATATCCTTGTGTCGTGGATCCGCAAGCGCGACCGGATTGCCGTCAGGCTCGTCGGGGGCGATGTCGACGATGCCGAGGCCGATCTGAAGGTGCAGCTACACCTCTCCGTGTTGCGTGGCATCGCCATGCACCAGAGCTTCGATTCCGATCCTCTGACGGCCCACAAGCTGATCGATTTGTGGAAACGGATCGCGCGACAGGCGTGACACGTGGGGTGCCTGCCTCGCCAAAAGAAATCTGTCTCGTAAAATCATCGCGGCAAGTCTGAAGTTATTTCAAGCGCTTGCAAGCTGATCTTTTGCCGGTTTTTGGGTCCCTCGTAAAATTCCCGGGACTCAAAGGTTGATTTACGAACAATCCTGATTGCATGATGCGGACAGCGCTGTTCGTAAGGCGTCGCTGTGGCCCCGCGAACGGGCTGGTGACACCGCCCGGTCGAACGGGCTGCAAAAGGGAAGACCACATGACCATCAAATTGCTTCTTGCCACCGCCGCGGGTCTCGGACTCGCGGTCGCTCCAGCCCTGTCCGCGACTTGGGATCTGTCGAGTGAATACCCGGCCGGCTCTCTGCAGGGGAGGACTGCGGAGTTCTTCGCCGATGCTGTCACCGCAAAGACAGGTGGCGAGATCGAAATCACCGTCCATCACGGCGCCGCGCTGGGGTACAAGAGTGTCGACCATTTCGATGCCGTGGGCGATGGCGCGCTACAGGCAGCTTCCTCGGCCCTGGTGTTCTGGACCGGCATCGACCCGATCTTCCAGCTCTCGTCGCTGCCTTTCCTCGCGCCCACCTCCAAGGACGTGCGTGACCTCTATGAGTTGTCCAGGCCCGAGTACGCGAAGGTTCTGGAAGACAACAACCAGGTGCTCCTGCTGGCAACGCCGTGGCCGTCGTCCGGTCTGTGGGGGAACAAGGCCTTCACGGCGACTGCGGATCTTGAGGGCGTGAAGGTTCGCACCTACGACGTCGCTTCGACCGAAACCATGAAGAACGCGGGCGCATTTCCGATCCAGATTTCCTGGGCCGATGTGCCGGCGCAGCTGTCAACCAACGCCATCGACGCTGTTCTGACCTCGCCCAATGGCGGCGTCGGTGTGCAGATGTGGGAAGAGCAATCGAACTTCACCAACGTGAACTACGCCTCCTCGCTGCAGGCGATCCACCTGAACCGTGATGCCTGGAACGACCTGAGCGAGGAGCAGCAGGCCGCCGTCAAGGAAGCTGCCGCGGAAGCCGAAACCTTCGGCTGGAACCTGCTGTCGGATGCCACCGCCAAGGACTTCGACACCATGCGTGAAAACGGCATGGCCGTGACCGAGGAAATCCCGACCGAGTTCTCGGCTGCGCTGACCGCCGCAGCCCAGCCCTTTATTGACCAGTGGGTCGAGAACACCGGCGAACGCGCGCAATCCATTATGGATGCTTACAAAAAGCGCTAATCCGCTCCCGGCTGGCGCGGACCGCAGCTCCCTGCCGTCCGCGCACCTCTTTTCTCTTTCCCTCCCCGGAGCTCTGCATGACCCGCTTCTATTCCGGTGTGTTCATCCTGTCGCGACTGGCTGCCGTGATCGCCGCATGTGCGATGATCTACATGGTGGGGCACATCGCCTACGAGATTATCCTGCGGAGCTTCTTCGCCACCTCGACCTTCGTTCTTGATGAGTTTGTCGGCTACGGGATCGGTGTCTGCGTGATCTGGTCGCTGGGCTATGTGCTGGAACATGGCGACTTGATCCGCGTCGGGCTCGTGCTTGAGCATCTGCCCGCACGGGGGCAGGAGTTGTTTACGGCCGCCGCCGCGCTGATCGCCGCCGCGATGTCTGCCGGGCTTGCCTGGATGTTCTGGATCCGCGTGGCGCGTGCCTGGTCTCGCGGCACCGTTTCTTCCTCTGTGGCCGCTGTCCCGACCTGGATCCCTGAAGGGGCAATCATGGTCGGGCTCTGCGTCTTCTCGCTGGCCGCCCTTGCGCATGGTCTGCGCCACATCACCCGGCATCCGTCGCCCGCGCCGCAGACGCCGCTGGTTACCCCCGTCGAATAAGCCACGTCCCCCTTTTGGAGAGATCCCATGGACACGCTCCTCACTGCGGCCGCGACGCTGGCCTTCCTTCTGCTGTTCCTCGGCCTTGGCGTCTGGGTCTTCGTCAGTCTTGCCCTCGTTGCCACCACCTCTCTGTTCTTTCTGCACGGGATGGACCTGTCGAGGATTGGTTCGATCGCGGCGGGTATCATCTACCGGTATTCCACCAGCTGGGAGCTGTCGGCCATCCCGATGTTCATCTGGATGGGCGAGATTATCTTCCGCACCGATATTTCGACCAGGCTGTTCCGGGGCTTGTCCCCCTTCGTCGACTACATCCCCGGCCGTCTGCTGCACACCAACGTGCTGGGCTGTACCCTGTTTGCCGCTGTCTCGGGCTCGTCGCCCGCCACCACGGCCACCGTGGGCCGTATCACCACGCGCGAACTGGGCGTACGCGGCTATGACGACCGCCTTTCACTGGGCTCGCTGGCGGGGGCCGGCAGCCTCGGCCTGCTGATCCCGCCGTCGATCGTGATGATCGTCTACGGCATCCTCGCCGAGCAATCGATCTCGCGTCTCTTTGCCGCCGGCGTGCTGCCCGGGCTGATGATTACCGCGCTCTACTCCTGCTACATCATGATCCGCGCCAAGCTGAATCCCGTGCTGGTCCCGGCGCAGCGCGAAGAGCGCGGCGCGATGGATTTCCTTCGTGCGATATGGGATCTGACGCCGTTGGTGGCGCTGATGACCATTGTTCTGGGATCGATCTATTCCGGCATCGCCACCCCGTCCGAAGCCGCGGCCGTGGGGGTTATCGCCGCCATGGTCATTGCCGCCGTGACACGCCAACTGTCGCTGGCGCTGCTGCGCGATACGCTTATGGGAGCGCTGCGGACCTCGACCATGGTCTGTTCAATCCTGATTACCGCAGCCTTCATGTCCACCGCCATCGGCTATCTGCATATCCCCGCGGACGTCGCCGACGGGATCGCCTCTCTGCATCTACCGCCTTGGGGGCTGCTGATCGTGCTCTCGCTCTTTTATCTCGGGCTCGGCTTCTTCCTTGACGGTACCTCCATCGTGGTGATGAGCCTGCCGATCTCTCTGCCGCTGGCGCTGCACGCGGGGTTCGATCCGATCTGGTTCGGCGTCTACCTCGTGCTGATGGTCGAGATGGCACAGGTGACCCCGCCGGTTGGTTTCAACCTCTTCGTGCTGCAGGGCATTTCAGGCCGGTCCATCGGCTACGTCGCCCGCGCCGCGCTGCCTTTCTTCGCGTTGATGCTGGTCGGGGTCGCGCTGCTGGCGATCTTCCCAGCCATTGCCCTGTGGCTCCCGAACTTCTTCTATGGATAAGACAATGACTTCTCCCGTCGACCTTGCCGCGTTGCTGTCCGCGCAAGCGCGGTACGATCAGCCCCACACCCTGTTCCGCGCGGTGGAGGACGCTTGCAAGGCCCGCTTCGGCTTTCGCTTTCTGACCGTGCTGAAGAACCTTCCCGGCACGGGGAACGTGATGCGGATGCACAGCTCCGCATCGGACTACCCTGTGGGTGCGCTCAAGCCCATGGGGCTGACCGAGTGGGGCAAGATCGTGCTGGAGGGCGGGCAAAGCTGGCTCGGAAACTCGCGCGAGGACGTGCTCTGGGCCTTCCCCGATGCTGAACTGATCCTTTCGAAAGGCTGTGAGGCTTGCGCCTGTGCCCCGGTGATCTGGGCCGGTCGCTGCGTCGGTGTGCTTTCGCTGAACGCTGAGCGTGACGCCTATGGTCGCGAGGATTTGGCCGAGATGACCCTTGTCGCGCAGACCCTCGCGCCGGCACTGATCTGACCCTTTGAAAGGACGACCGCGATGACCACCCTGTTGATCAAGAACGCTCGTATCGTAGATGGCACAGCGCCCGAACCGACCGCTCCGATGCAGATCGCCATCGAGGACGGCCGCATCCGTGAGGTCGGTGCCTCTGTTGGTTTCACCGCCGGGGAAGAGCTGGACCTTGCGGGCCTGACTGTCATGCCGGGTCTGATCGATTGCCACGTCCACACCATTGCGGCCACCGCGAACCTTGGTCAGAACGCGGCCATGCCGTCCTCGCTGGTGGCGGCGAAGGCCTCAAGACTGATGAAGGACATGATCATGCGCGGTTTCACCACCGTGCGAGATCTGGGCGGTGCCGATCGCGGCCTGCAGCAGGCCGTGGAAGAGGGCTACTTCACCGCACCCCGGCTGGTGATCTGTGGCAAGGCCTTGTCCCAGACCGGTGGTCACACCGACTACCGCGGCCCCTACGACAACCGCGACGTCGGCTGGTACGCGCAGGCGCTCGGTACTTTGGGCCGGATCTGCGACGGCAAGCCCGAGCTGATGCGCGCGGCGCGGGAAGAACTCAAGGGCGGTGCACAGTTCCTGAAGGTCATGGCCGACGGCGGCGTCTCTTCCCCCTCCGACCCGATCGGCTACCTCGTCTTTTCTGTCGAGGAGCTCACGGTGCTGGTCGAAATCGCCAAGGGCTTCGGCACCTATGTCGCGGCGCACCTTTATGACGACAAGGCAATCGTGCGCGCGCTTGACTGCGGCATCGACTGCATCGAACACGGCAACCTGATCGGCGACGATACGATCAAGCGTGTGGCGCGCGAAGGCGCCTTCGTCGTGCCGACCAACATCACCTACGATCTGCTGGCCCGTCGCGGCGCCGAGTTTGGCCTGCCGCCCGAGTCCGTGGCCAAGGTTGCCGACGTGCGCGAAGCCGGGCTCGAGCGCCTGGTCAAGCTGCACGAAGCCGGTGTGACCATGGGCTATGGGTCGGACCTTCTGGGCGGCATGCAGACCGAGCAATCCGGCGAGTTCCCATTGCGCGGGCGTTACATCCCGGCCGATGCGGTGATCCGCTCGGCCACCGTGGATGCGGCCAAGGTGCTGCGCATGGAAGGCGAAGTTGGCGTGATCGCCGCCGGTGCCCATGCGGACATCATCGCGGTCGAGGGCAACCCGCTGGAGAACCTCGACCTGCTGACCGGACAAGGGGCGCACATGCCGCTGATCATGCAGGGCGGACGCGCCATCAAGAGGGCGGCAAGCCTCTGAGAGCCTTGCACAACACTCAGCTGGCTCCGGTCGCCGCTGGGTGAAAGGGCGGTGACAGCGCAGGCGCCCATGAGCGTCTGAGCGGAAGCGGGTTCATCTCCCGTGACCTTGACGTGCCCCCCGTCCTTGGATCGGCCCGAACCGGAACTTCCGGGGTATCTGGCTCAGGCGGCGGAAGGCGCCGATGAGCCTTTCATGAGCGATATCCGCGGCTTGTTGCCGATTGCGCTGTGCGGGCAGAGCGGCAGATCCCGTCTCTGGTTCAAACTGTCGGCGTATGCGGTCGGGGGCAGCCAACCGAGGCGGGAGTGGGGGCGGTTGAGGTTGTAATCGTTTCTCCAGGCATGAAGGGTTGTTCGGGCGTGCGAGAGCGACGGGAACAGCGTTTCCAGCAAGCCGTCCCAGACGCCTTGTTCTGCCCACCGACGGAACCGGACCTGGATCGAGTTCCATTTCCCATAGCGCTCGTGCATGTCGCGTCATCTGCGCGGTGAACTGGTGTTTGCCCGCAGCTTGCGGCATCCGCCCCGCATTCTCAGCCCCATTCGGGGCCGGGCCCGGCGGTCAGCTAAGCGGACCTGCCGTCAAGAGCGTCGCGCAAGACTGTCCTCAGTGACATTGCCACCATCGCGGCGGCTCTCGCGTCGACCGGCCCGCTGTCCGGCGCCGCCATTCACGACTGGCAGGGCTTGGGCACCCTGCCGCCAGGCGGGTGCTCGGAGCCACCACACCCGGAAGCGCGGCCGGGGCGCCCGGGGCCTGCCTGGGGCGCGGAGCCTTCACTCGGCAAGCGGGTAGTCCGCAGCGTTCAGCACCCAGCCCGGCTTCTGGCTGAAGTCGGTCCGCGGCGGGCAGAAGATATCCACCAGCTGGTTGCGACCCGGATCGACCGCGCGGGACGTGTGGATGACCGGCGGCGGGATCACCAGTGCCGACGGGGCCGGAGCCGAGACGGTCAGGTCGTCGCGCCAGTCGGCCATGTCGGTGGTCCAGGGCCAACGGAGATGGTGCAGATAGGCGCCGTCGAGGGCCAGCGAGCACTGCTCGAAATCATCGTGGTGATGCGGCGACATACGGGCCGTGTCGCGAGGTCCGTCGAGGGGATCAAGCATGTTCACCATGAAGGTGGTGCAACGGAAGATCCTTCCGAACCGACCCGGCTCGGACGGCACATCGAGGCTATAGCTGCGGATCTTCCAGCCGCCAACCGGCTCGGGCCATGCGACAAAGGGCGGAATTTGCCGACGCGGCGTGTCATAGGCCGAGGCGTTCGGGCATTTCGCGACGAGATCCTCAGAGGCTGCCGTGAACAGCCGGATCAGGCTGCCACCCCGGGGTAGGATGACGCAGCTGTCGCCGGGCGGGACGAACGCGATGCTATGCCCCGGGATGGTCAGCGTTTCATCGCCAGCGGTGATTTCGGCGCTGTCCGTCGGATTGGGCAGGAGCACCACATATTCGTCCGGCTGACCCGCACGCACAAACCGCCCGCCGGGGTGCGCCCGCGTGTGGACGAGGACGAAATTGTTGCCGCGAAGATAGTGGCTGTCGCCATCGGGGCCGGTTTCGTCAGGCTGCCCGCGATCGAATGCGGCGAATTGCTCCTCCGCGATCAATCCCGGTTCGGTTTGTGCTTTCGGCGCTGACTTTTGCAGGGCGGCTCGCGGGTCGTTCTTGTCGTACATGTCAGATCTCCTTCTTCATGGGCGATGCGAGTACCTGCTTCAGCCCGGACAAGCCCTTGAGAGCGGCGGCGCGCAGGAACGTCTGGTCGGAGGCGAGAATGAAGGCGCTTGCTCCGGCGGCGGCAAATTCAGCCGCGTCTTCCGCAGAGGCAACCATCATGCACACCGGCTTGCCCGCGCGTTGCGCCGCCGCGATGATCCTGTCGGTGGCCTCCAGGACAGGCGGCGATCCGGCGCGGGACTGGCCGAAGGCCACGGTCAGATCGCCGCGTCCGACGAAAATCCCGTCGAGACCTGGCGTGGCGATGATTTCGTCGATCACATTGAGCGCCGCCGGGTCCTCGATCATCGCAATCACCGTCACGGCGCTGTCCTGCGCATCGAGATGGCCGGCAAGACTTGCCCCGCCGAAGGCCCCGGCCCGGGTGGTCGCCGAATATCCGCGCGATCCGCCGCGATAGCGCGCCGCCGCGACCACTGCCCGTGCCTTGGCGGGGCTGTCCACATGCGGCACCAGAATGCCCGTCGCGCCACAATCCAGCACCGAAAGGATCGCCGCCGGATCGGCGCTCTGGACCCGGACCAGTGCGGCCATCTCCGTGGCACGGCAGGCCAGGATCATCCGATCCGTGCTCTCGCGGTTGATCGGCGCATGTTCCTCATCGATCACGACGAAGTCGTATCCAAGGGCCCCCAGGATCTCCGCAGGCATGGTATGTGCGATCTTCAGGAAGCTGCCGCACAACCGCGTGCCCGCGAGGAAGCGCTGCCGGAACTCTTCCTCAACACTCATCTTCATCACCGTTGGTCTCCCGATTCTGCCTGGCCCGTGATCGGGCTGTTGCCGGCCACTGCCACGGCAGGGCGGGGGCGGCAATCGCGCTCGACCATCGTTCCGTCAGCCGGAACAGACGCCGGCTTGTCGTCGTGCATTCCGCCAGCCGGAACGCTCTCGGATGCCGATTGTCGGGCGCAGACCGTGGAGATAGGAAATGGGCCAAAGCAATGGACGGGTCTGGGATGTCCATTGTGCCGGGAGGGGCCGTCTATATGAGTATTGGCTATGAACAGTTCCGTGAGGTTGCGCGCGATCTGTATTCCCGTGCACTCAAGAAGATACCCGCTGATACCCATCGGGCGCTTGCTGCCGCAGAGCAGGTCGAAACCGACCCCAGGGCGCGGGACAATCTGCGTTTCCTCAGGGGGGTTGCCAAGACGACGGAACAGCAATCCCGGCATGCCTGCAGCGATGCCGGCTTCCCCACCTACACCGTGAAGATCGGTACGAATGTGACGCTGTCGGGAGACATCCGGCGTGGCTTCGTCGACGGTTTCGCGGAAATGGTCGACACCATCGATCCGCCGATCCTGCAATTCATCACCCATCCGCTGACGCTGGAGCGCAGCTATAGCGGCAAGGACATGCCGATCCTCAGCTTCGACGTCATCGATGGGGCGGATTATGTCGAGGTGATCTGTTCGCCCAAGGCGCTCGGCTCCGGTCGGTGGGCCGCGCTGGAGATCTTCAGCTATCCGACCTTGGCTGACATCGAGGCCTATGTCATGGACTGCGTGATGAAGGCCGGGTCGCAACATTGCCCGCCGGTGGTCATTGGCGTCGGCATTGGCGGTTCGTTCGACAATGCGGCGAAGATCGCCAAGTCAGCGGTGCTGCGCCCCATCGGCACGGCCCATCCCGAGCCGATGGTCGCCGAAATGGAGGAGCGCCTGCTGGCCGCCGTCAATGCGACGGGCTTCGGTCCGATGGGCACCGGCGGCGACACCACCGCGCTCGCGGTCCATGTGGACTATTCGGCCGGTCATGGCTTCGTCCCGGTGGCCGTTTGCTTCAACTGCTGGATCAATCGGCGCACGGTCGCCCGAATCTCGGATGCTGGGGAGATCACCCATGTCGAGTGACCGGGGCGAGGGCGGGGCGACGGCGGTACAACTGCCGATGACGCCTGACGTGGCTCGCGGCCTGCGCCTTGGGCAACGGGTTCGGCTGCACGGTGAAATGACCGTCACCGTCGGTTGGGTCACGCATCAGCGCATGTTCGCGGTGGCCCGGGGCGATGGTGTGTTGCCGGTTCCCCTGAACAACTCGTTTCTGCACATGGGAACCTGCTGCTACGAAGCTGGCGGCCGGATATTGCCGCACTACGTGAACCCGACGACCTCGACCCGCTTCGATGCCTATCTGCCGACGCTGGTGCGGCGGTTCTCATTGACGGCAATCGGCGGCAAGGGGGGCGTCGGACCGGATGTGGTGGCCGCGCTGAAGGACGTGGGCGGTGTCTATTTCAGCATGCCGGGAGGGGCGGCGCCGGCGCTGACCAGCGGCGTTGTCGAACGGGTTCGTACCGGATGGGACGATCTGATCGAGCAGTTCCGCCTGTCCACCTTCCGTGTTGACGGGTTCGGGCCGCTGATCGTCGGCGTCGATGCCCATGGCAATAGCATCTACGAACAATTGGCCATCAGAGCCAACGAACGCCTGCCGGCAATCCTGCAGGAACTGGAACGGCGGCGCCAGCAATCCTGACAGGCGCCGCCAAGCCGGCAATTTCCGATAAATGGAGGAGGAAACACCATGAAACCTTATGCTTTGCTCGCCGCGACGGCGCTCGCATCGTTCGCCTGGGGAAGTATCGGCGTGGCGGAGGAGGCCAAGCTTCCGGCCACCGTGTCGATGACCAGCTACGACGTCGGCTCCGCCGGCTATTCCCAGGCCGTGGCGATCGGCAAGGCCATCAGCGACGCCTATGGCGTCAGCCTTCGGGTCCTGCCGACGACCTCGGACGTGGCACGCACCATTCCGGTTCGCCAAGGGCGGGTCGATTTCGCACTGGTCGGCTCCGAAGCCTACAACGCCATGGAAGGGACCGAGGCCTTCTCCGCGCAGGAGTTGGGGCCGCAGGACCTTCAGCTTCTTGCCGGCGCGAACTCGGAGAACTGCTTCACATTGGCGCTGCAGGGGGATGGCGGCATCAAATCCGTCGCCGATCTGAAGGGAAAGCGGATCGGCTGGGTGGTCAGCTCGCCGGCGCTGCAAAACAATGTGGCGGGTTTCCTGGCTTTCGGCGGACTGACCTGGGATGACGTCGAAAAGGTCGATGTCGGCAGCTTTGCCGCCTCCTGGGAAGCTTTCTTCAACGGTCAGGTCGATGCCGTCACGACACTGACCACGACGACCTTCGCGACCCAGGCGGTGGCGTCTCCTTCCGGGCTCGCCTGGTTGCCATTGCCGAAGGATGACAAGGAAGGCTGGACCCGGCTTCAAGCTCTGAAGCCACAGTTCTCTCCCCGCACCGCGACAATGGGGCCGAACATCTCCGCCGAAAAGCCGCTTGAGTGCGCGGGCTTCCCCTTTCCAGTTCTGGCGGCCTATGCCGACAAGGATGCGGAGGTGGTCTACAACATGACCAAGGCGCTTCAGGATCAGTTCCAGGCCTATGAGAAATCCGAGCCTGGGCTGAACGGCTTTGCCGGGGACCGGCAGAATTTCCAGTGGGTGCTCCCGTACCATGCCGGTGCGGTGCGCTACTGGAAGGAAACGGGAAAATGGACCGAGGCCGACGAGGCACACAATCAGAAGCTTCTGCGGCGCCAGCAGGTACTGCTGGATGCATGGGCGGGCCTGCCGGCAGGCGAACGAGCGCAGAAGTGGGCAGACACGCGGGCGAAGGCCCTGGCCGACGCCGGCTTCTGACGGTCCGACAATTGAAAGAAGAGCACCGCCGGAATTGGCTTCCGGCGGTGCTTTTAATTGTTCTTTTTGTCTCGAAACTGTCTTCGGAATGTCAATTCCGGGCAACTTGCAGCAATCGGCAAACCTCGGCAATCATGTCCCGACGCATGTCGGCGGTCATTGCGGCGGCATGCGGCTGCAGAACGGTATTCGTGAGTTGCAGGAAACGTGGGTCGATGTCGGGCTCGTTGTCGAACACGTCGAGCCCCGCACCGGCAATACCCCCGGTTTCCAGCGCCGCCAGCAGGGCTTCTTCATCAACGACAGAGCCGCGCGAGACGTTGATCAGAACGCCCCCGGCACCGAGGGCGGAAAGCACCGCGGCGGAGATCATGTGCCGCGTCTCAGCGCCGCCGGGACTGCAGACCACCAGGAAATCGGCCCAACGCGCCAGATTCAGCAGATCGGGTTCGAAGACGAACGGCGCCTCGCGCTTTTCCCGGGGGCCGGTGTAGCGCACCGAAAGGCCGGCCCCTTGCAGGCGTTCGGCGACCGTCCGGCCGATCCGCCCGAGACCGACGACGCCGGCCTTCTTGCCCGCGACCCGCATCGAGGGCGCCATCCGCCCCTTCTGCCACTGGCCGGACCGGACGAAGGCATCTCCGGCCACAAGACCGCGCGCGACCGCATAAAGCAGCGCCACCGCCATATCCGCGGTGTCGGTCGTCACCACATCGGGTGTATGGCGCAACGCGATGCCGGACCGTTCCAGCCCGGCAAGGTCGAACCGATCCTGTCCCGCACCGCAACTGACGATCACCTCCAGGTCCGGCAGGCGCGCCAGCAGATCCTCCGGCGCACCGCCCATAGCGGTGGTCAGCGCGTGGGTCAGACCACGGGCCCGCTCGGGGGCGAGAGACGCCACCTCTTCCGGCGAAAGCAGCGTGAATTCGGCTTCGAGCACATTTCGTATGTCGGCTGGCACAGGTCCCAGTAACGGCAGTGTCTTTCTTGCGGTCATGACCGTCTTCCCCTTTTGCCGTCAGGCGCCTTCGAGCGGCCTTTTCGCCGCCTCATCCAGGCACAGGACCACCTTGCCGATCTGCTCGTTGGCATCGAGGATGCGATGGGCCTCGGCAACCTCGCTGAACGGAAGCACGGCGTGCAGGTGGGTGGCGATCTCCCCAGCCTCAATCAGGGGCCACACCTCACGGCGCAGGTCATCGGCAAGTCGCCCCTTGCGCTCCGCAGACTGCGGCCGAATGGTCGATCCGGTCAGCGTCTGGCGCCGCCGCACCAGCTGCCGCAGGTTGACCTCTGCCTGTGCGCCAAGGTGGCTGGCGATCAGAACCAGACGACCATCATAGGCCAGAAGATCGAGCTGCCGCTGGGTGTAAGGCCCAGCCTGGGCATCAAGGATAAGGTCGATCCCCCGCTCACCGACGCGTTTGCGCAAGATACCGTCCCAGTCGCCTCTGTAGTCGAGGGCCTCGCTCGCGCCGAGGTCACGGCACACCTGCCGTTTCTCCTCGGTTCCGGCGGTGGCGTAGACGACTGCGTCCCGCAGCTTGCGGGCGATCTGGATGCCGGCCATGCCGACGCCGCTGGTGCCGCCCTGGATCAGCAGGCTCTCGCCGTGCCCCAGATGCCCAAGCACCATGATGTTGTTCCAGGCGGTGAAAAAGACCTCCGGCAAGGAGGCGGCTTCGACAAGGTTCAGGCCGCGTGGCACCGGCAGGCACTGCTGCCAGGGGACCGCGCAAAATTCGGCATAGCCCCCGCCATTGGCAAGCGCGCAGACCGGCTGGCCGATGGAAAGGCCCAGGACCTCATCGCCGACCGCCTCAATCCAGCCGGCCACATCAAGCCCCGGAAGGTCCGACGCGCCGGGCGGTGCTGGATAAAGGCCCCGGCGCTGCTGGATGTCCGGCCGGTTCACGGCTGCCGCAGCAACCCGAATTAGAACCTCGCCCGGGGCAGGTGTGGGGATGGGACGATCGGCGAAGCGCAGGACCTCCGGTCCGCCCGCTCCATTGAATTCGACAACCCGCATGGTGTTCGGTGTTCCTTTGTTCATTGTGCGGCAAGCCGCAGTTCGGCGCGGTTCTGCATGGCAGCGAAGACGAGAAGCGGTATGGACAGTGCCGCCGCGAGCAGTACCAGATCGAAATCCGACCAGCCCGGCACGATGGTTGCCGGAAGGGCAATCAGGACGGCGGCAATCAGCAGAAGCAGGCGCAGCAGCCAGGCGTACCGGCGCTTCGGAAACAGGGCGCCGATACCCGGAACATACCCTTGCACAGCCCAGGCGAAGAGAGCGATGCCGATGAGCGCCAGGGCCACCGAGATGATCGTGTCCTGTACGGTTCCCTGCAGAACCAGCGCTGGCTGGAAGGCGAAGAAGAACGGAATGAGGTAGATCACGCTGCCGATCCGCATGGCCTCGAAGCCGGTCTTCATGGGCGGTGTCCGGGCGATGCTGGCCGCCGCGAAGGCCCCAAGCGCCACCGGCGGCGTGATGAATGACAGCATGCCCCAGTAGAAGATGAACATATGCACTGCCATCTGGTTCAGGCCGACCTGGACCAATGCCGGAGCAAGCAGGATCGCCAGGAAGATATAGGCGGCTGTCGAGGTCATGCCGATCCCCAGGATCAATCCGGTCGCAGCCCCCATCGCCAGCAGCATCAGGGCAGAGCCATCGGCAAGCCGAAGGAGGTCGTTGACGAGCGTTGCGGCAACCCCGGTCATCGACAGGGCGCCGACGATCATGCCGACAGCGGCGAGAATCGCCACCAGATTGGCAAAGAGACTGGCCAGCGTGTCGATGAACTTGCCAAGCTCCGCCCAGCCCCACCGGTGCTTGCGCGACAGAAGCTGGTTGAGAACGATCAGCATTGGCGTCGCGTAATAGGGCGCCAACGCTTCTCGCCGCATGACGAGCAGCATGTAGATCAGGACCGCGAAGACCAGAAGGTAGTACCAGCCTTCGCGGAAGGTCTGCTTCAGATTTGGCAGGTCCGCCTTGGCCATGCCGGTCAACCGCTCCTTGCCGGCCATCGCGTCGATCTGCATGAACAGACCGAAGAAATAAAGGAAGGAGGGAATGACCGCCGCCAACGCCACTTCGGCGTAAGGGACGTTGAGGAAGCTGGCCATGACGAAGGCGGTCGCCCCCATCACCGGCGGCATCAAGGTGCCGCCCGTTGAGGCGCAGGTCTCGACGCCGGCGGCGAAGGTGCCGCGAATGCCGATCTTCTTCATGGCCGGAATGGTCATGGTGCCGGTGGTCAGCACATTGGTGATGACCGATCCGCTCATGGAGCCCATCAGACCGCTGGAGAAGATCGCGACCTTTGCCGGGCCGCCGCGCACCCCGCCGAGCAGGGCGAAGGACAGGTTCATGAAGAACGCCCCCGCGCCGGTATGCTGCAAGGCTGCGCCGAAGATGATGAAGCCGATGATCAGGTTGCCGAAAGTCCGCAGCGGAATGCCGAGTATGCTCTCCGAGCCCATGGCGTGATAGGCCGCCGTGAAACTGGCCGGCGAGTGAAACCCGGAGATCGCCTGCGGCAGGAATTGCGTGTAGAGCGGGAACAGGGACATCACCGCGACGATGGCTGCAAGCGGCCAGCCGCCGCATCGACGCCCCGCCTCCAGCACCAGGCCCCAGAGGGCGAAGGACACCCAGACGGCGGTCTGCGGCGGCGCCATTTCCCAGCCAAGCAGCGAGATATCCATCGCATGGGCGAAGAAATATCCGCAGACCAGAAGGGACATGGTCGCCAACGTCCAGTCATACCAGGGAACATGCGGTTGCCGTCGCGATTGGCTCAGCGGATAAGCCAGAAAGACAATCGCCAGGGCGATGCCCAGGATGGCGTAGTAGAACCGCATGTCCATGAGCGTCACGCCAACCAGAAAGCCCAGATTGAAGGTCTGGTTGACCGCCAGCACGATGATGAGAACGGTTGCGGCCCGCACCAGAAACCTGGCCATGCTGGCAAGTGAGCGAGGGCCAGCTTCGAACTGGGCTTCCTCTTGTGCGTGATCGTTCATGGTTCCCTCCCGAAAGCCAATCTTGTTGTGCAGTCTGTCGTGCAATCTCAGTCGACGGGAATGCCGACCAATCGGGCAGGGTTGTCGCGCACCAGGCTGGAGACCTCGTCTTCCGTGAAGTCGAGCGCAAGACAAAGCTTGATCGCCTGACGCAGGCCTTCCACCGGCGTCGGATTGTCGATTTGTCCGAGATCGGATCCGATCGACGAATGTTCCACCCCTGCTGCCCGAATGTGTTCCCCGAGAAGCTCCGGCTCGAACACATTGAATCGACTATCGATATAAAGGCATGCGGATTGTTCTACCACCGCTCCGAACTCGGCCAGCTCGCGGATGTCGTCATAGGTGAAATGCAGGCCGTACATCGGATGGTTGATCAGCAGTTTCCGGACGCCGCGGGCCTTTGCCTCCTCGAACAGCTTCCAGATCTCCCAGACGTGCAGATGTCCGGAAGACAGGATTGCGTCCGCCTCCGCGATGGAATCCAGGATTTCCTTGACCGGATCGATGATGCCGCCGCGTTCGTCCACGACCGTAAGGGCCAAGGGCGGGCGCAGCTGCACATTGCTGGCAAGCCGGCTCTTGCGGGCGGAGCTGCGTATATGGTTCGCCGAATGGGCGGTCGGCATCCAGATGAGCTTCGCACCGTGCTTGAGTTGGGAATCGACCACAGAAGGATTGAACCCGCCGGACGAGTTGTTGAGCACGAGGCCGCCGAACATGGAAACGCCGGTGTCGCCCAACATGCGCTCCATCATCGGAATGAACGGGGCGACGGAATAATGATGGTCCTTGAACAGGACCGCCCGCATGCCGGCCGCCGCCGCCTGCTCGACCGCCTGCGCATGATCGATTTGCCGGGGCATGATCGACGGACCGGAATGGACATGCAAATCGACGGCGCCCTGCATCAGACGGTCAACCACCACGTCATCGATCTCGGCAATCATGCTGCGCATTTTCGCGCGATTTTGCTCCGCACTCACTGGCTATCCCTCGCTCGTTGGACGGTTCTGGCACATCTGGTCGATGTCACGCTGGTGATGCGCGTTGACAGGACCGCACGACAAGGGTTTGATGCCGCCGTTTCGCACTCCGAAACGGTGCGGAGGCTTGGGAGAGGTGCCACCAGATGACAATTCGTTCCATCCAGCGGGCGCTCCAGGTTCTTCAGGCGTTGAACTGCCAGCCATCCTCGACCATTGCGGCGCTTCACCAGACGACGGGATTGCCGAAGCCAACGCTGGTGCGCATTTTGCGGACCTTCGAAGCCGATGGCTACGTTGAGAATGATTCCCGCCAGGGCGGCTATGTGCTGACCGCGCGGGTGGTCTCATTGAGCGCCGGTTTCCATAGCGATCCGCTGGTTGTGGAGGCCGGCCGGGCATGGGCCATTGCCCTGACCCGCAAGCACCGATGGCCCATCTCGATCGCCCTGCCGGATACCGATGCGGTGGTTGTGAGGTTCTCTACCGTGCCCGACAGCGCGATGTCGCCATTTCACAAGACGGTCAACATGCGGCTGGCGTGGCTGACCCGTGCGCTCGGTCTTGGGTATTTCGCCTTTGCGCCTGACGATGAAAGGGAACTCATCCTGTCGATGTTGCGCAACGACCAGCAGGCGGAAAACGACCTGGCGCGGCAACCGCAAATGCTGGATCGTCTGATTTCCGGCATTCGGGCGCGCGGCTTTGCCACCCGCGCCGAATATGTCGAGCCGCGCAATTCCGACACGATTGCCGTGCCGATTTTCGGGCAGGGCGGGCGCGTGCTGGCAAGTCTCGGCATCACCTATTTTCGCTCCGCCTTCCCGTCGGCGACAGAAGCCTGCGGCCGCTATGTTCCGATCCTGCAGGCCGCTTCACGGGAAATCTCCGAAGAGGTCGCACGCATCCTGTGTGCCGTTCATGGCAAGTCACCGGACACGCCGCCGGACCTGCCCAATTAGGCAGCAGACCGGCATCACCGTCATATTTCGCCTGATGAAACATTGCCCGTTCGGTGGTTCCGTCGGCGTGTTCTCCCACTAGCATTGCGAACCGGTGCGCCGATCTGGTTCGACGCCAGCGGGGCGAGACAGGCAACACAAGGGCATTTTTGATGAACGGTACGATCAAGATCAGCGGTTTTGACCTGACGCCTCGCCAAGTCGCTTTCGTCGCAAAGTCGGGCGGCAAGGTGTCACTCTCGAAGGAGAGCCGCACCCGCATGGAGGCGGCAAGGCGGGTGGTGGAAGACGCGGTCACACGCGGCATCCCCGTCTATGGACTGACCACAAGCGTTGGAGCCAAGACCGGGACCCGTCTCGATCCGGCGCAGATCATCGAGTTCAACCGGCGCCTGATCCTGACGCATAATTTCGGCCACGGCCCCCTCGCTTCTCATGAGGAGGTACGGGCGATGATGCTCGTGCTCCTCAATTCCATGGCCAGTGGACGCCTGGGTGTTCGGCCGCTGCTCGCCGATATCCTGGTCGGTGCGTTGAACGATGATCGCCATGTCGAGGTTCATGCCTGGGGCTCGATGGGGGAGAGCGACATGTCGCCGATCTCCGATCTGGCCTTGGCGCTTTATGCCGATGTCGAACTTGCTGCCGGTGAGGCGTTGGCGCTGGTCAATTCCAGCGCCCTGTCGACCGGAACCGCGGCCCTGGCGATCGAAGATCTGTCGGACCTGCTGAAATTTGCAAGCCTTGTCGGCGCGCTGAGCATGGAAGGCTTTGCTGCCAATCCATCGCCTCTTTCCGAAGTGGCCCTCCGATCGCGGCCGCTCAGGGGCCTGCAACGTCATGGACGGCAGATCCGGCACTACCTTGAGGGAAGCTACCTCTTCAACGACGGAGGGCCACGGTCCCTGCAGGATCCGTTGTGCTTCCGCTCACTGTCCATGCTGCACGGCGCCGCCAGCGACAATCTTGCGTTTGCGCTGGATCAGATCACGACCGAACTGAACGCCAGTCAGGGCAATCCGGTGGTTTCGGTTGAAGAAAACATGCTGGTTTCGGTCGCCAATTTCGACATGGTGTCGCTGGCGATGGCGCTCGACGTCGCGCGGCTCGGTTTCTCTCCGGTCGTGACGAGCTCGACCGAGCGGCTCGCGAAGATGGTTGATTCCTTCTGGTCGGGATTGTGCACTGGTCTCATTGAAGATGATGGCGTTGGCGCACCTGGCTTCAACGGCCTGGCGCAGTTCCACAAGTCGATCACATCGGAAGCAAGATTGCTGACCGGGCCGGTCGTCGGCGAATTGCCAAGTTCCAGCCATTCGAACGGCAATCTTGATCGGGTCAGCATGGCGGGTCTCGCCGCGCGCCGAACCCGAGATCTCGCCATCCTCTGCAGGTCGATTTTCGCGATGGAATTGCAGGTCGCCGCCCAGGCTTCCGAGCTGCGCGGGCGTCTTCCCCTTGGCAGGACAACGGGCAAGCTCCTGGACTTCGTGCGTGAGGCAGTCCCGTTTGCAGCACCAGGAGACCGGGCGCCGCATGTCGCCCCCCTGTTGGACAGTCTCCAGGCGCGTTCGAAGGAGTTGGACGGGCTGCTTGCCTGGGAGGCGGAAGATGGGTCTCAGGGCACCGGATGATAGGCGGTCGCGTCCACTTCCACCCCGGCCATATCGGCCAAACCAACAGTCAGAGGCTCCGTCGCGCTGGATAAAGCCTGGGGGCAACGTCATCCATCATCTCGTTCATGCGGTCGATTTCCGCCTTGAACAGTGCCTTCAGGCTTTCCTGGCGTGTGGTCTTCAAGTCCCGTTGAAACCTCATTTCCGCGAGCATGGTGTTCTGGCGGCGCGCCATGAACCGAGCCCGGTGGTGATCCGATTGTCTCAGGCTCAATGACAGCTTCCGGTTAAGGTCGGATTGAGGAAGCGCTACTGGAAGGCGAGGGCGCCAATACCAGACATTTCCGCGGCGCAGAAGATTTTGATCGTCATGTCGACGCGCCATAGCCCAATATCCTTGAGCCGGACGGAGCTTTTGGGCGCCACGTCCGGGGACCAGTTTTGGGCATCAGTTGGGTGAAATGACTGAGAAAACAGGCTTGACAACCCGAGTATCTCAACAACATCAATGACTTGAAAGAGGGTTTGGCTGGGGAACCTGGATTCGAACCAGGACTAACGGAGTCAGAGTCCGCGGGTCTACCGTTAACCTATTCCCCAAAGCCGTGGCCGCTGTTTCAGAAATGGCAGTATCTGCCGGGAAACACGGGCCGTCGCCGCCGGAGCAGCGAATGTGAGGGGGTTTTATGAAGCTGCTGGCTTGCTGTCAACCCTCGCAAAAGAGAATTCCGGTGTGGGCTGTGGACGAGTGCCAGGGGCCGCACGGATTGCGGCTGGGCGTCAAGCTGTTAAACTGCGGGCAACAGCCATAGCCGCAGCGCCGCCCGGAAGGGGTTTGGAGGCTGCGCAGCAGGATCAGGCGCGCCAGGCGTGCCGGCAAGGGACAAAGGTGAGCGAATCGGGACAGTTCGGTTCGGGCAAGGACCGACCGGATCCCGACGCGGCAACGGAGGGCACGCCGCAGCGCAAGGGCGCACGGCGTCGCTCCCGCAGAAGGCGCAAGCAGCGGTCCGATCAGGATCCGGTGCTTGGCGCGGCGGGCTCCGCGGATCGTCAGACGACATCCGCGCCGGGTCGGGAAACGCGAATGACCGGTCCACCGAAAGATGGGCCACAACGAAAGGATGCGCCCGAGCGCCGGGACTTGCGGGAGACGCAGGGTCAGCGGGGCGGCGAGGGGAAATCCGCGACAAACTGCAAGAAGCGGCGGCGACCGAATCGCGCTGAACGCCGCGCCGGAAAGTTTCCCCACACAGCCGTTGCCGAGGGCGGTGCCGGCCGGGAGACCGGGCGGGGCGCTGGGGCTGCGCAGGATGGCGCCAGCCGGTCCTCGGAAAAGCTCTCTCGCGCCGCAAGACCGTCCCGGGGAGAAAGAGCCGGCCGGGCGGAACGTATTGTGCGTGGGGGCAAAACGCCTGGAGCCTTGCAAGGCGCGGCGCAGGCCGGTGCGGCTCCATCGCAGGGCAGCGCCCCGCACGGCGAGGCTTCGCGCGGAAGCGTTTCGAAGGGTGGCCGGACACCGCGCGAGAGCGGTGGGGCGGGCACGTCCGGGAGTGCCGAGCGTACGCGCGGACGGCCGCCGGCTCGCTTTGTCCCGCCGCAACGGCTCTATGCGGCGCTGGATCTTGGCACCAACAATTGCCGCCTGCTGGTGGCCCGGCCGGAGAGCCGGGGCTTCCGCGTGGTCGATGCCTTTTCCCGGATCGTCCGGCTGGGTGAGGGGCTGGGGCATAACAACCGGCTCGGCGACGCGGCGATGGACCGGGCGATCGAGGCGCTGGCCAGTTGCCGCGACAAGATGCAGGACCGGGGTGTGGCTCGGGCGCGGCTGATCGCCACCGAGGCGTGCCGGGCAGCGGAAAACGGGCCGCTGTTCATCGAGCGGGTGCGCGAGGAAACCGGGCTGGCGCTGGAAATCGCCTCGCGCGAGACCGAGGCCCGGCTGGCGGTGGCCGGTTGCGCCTCGCTGGTCGATCCGGACGCCAACGGGGTGGTGCTGTTCGATATCGGCGGCGGGTCCTCGGAGATCGTCTGGCTGGATCTGCGCAACCGTTGCGGCGCGCGCGGGTTCGCCTTGACCCGCTTCATCCGCTCCTGGATCTCCCTGCCTGTCGGGGTGGTCAATCTGGCCGAACGGCACGGCGGGCGGCATGTGTCGCCGGATGCCTTCGAGGCGATGGTGGATGATGCCCGCCAGCATCTGGAGGCGTTCTCGCTCGGGCGGGAACTGACCGAGGCGATTTGCGGCGGCAAGGTGCATATGCTCGGCACCTCCGGCACGGTCACCACCCTGGCCGGCGTGCATTTCGGCCTGAAGCGCTACGACCGGCGCCGGGTGGATGGGGCGTGGATGGAAACGGCGGATGTGGCCGCGATGATTGAGCGGCTGCGCGCCATGCCCTATGAGGAGCGGGTCGGCAACCCTTGTATTGGCGCTGATCGTGCCGATCTTGTGCTTGCCGGCTGCGCGATTCTGGAGGCAATTCGCCGGCGCTGGCCCTGTCAGCGGCTGCGCGTGGCCGACCGGGGATTGCGCGAGGGAATCTTGATGGAATTGATGGCGGCCGATCAGGTCTGGCGCCGGGATGGTCCGGCGCGCCAGTCGCGGCGTGGAAGGAAGAACGGATGAGCGGATCGGGGCGCGGCCACGGTGACCGCGGAATGTTCGAGCGGGTGAAGACCGCGAAGCGGCGCAAGACTTCGTCGACGCGCTGGCTGCAGCGGCAGTTGAACGACCCTTATGTGCGTCGCTCCAAGATCGACGGCTATCGCTCGCGCGCGGCCTACAAGCTGTTGGAAATCAACGACAAGCACAAGCTGCTGAAGCCGGGCATGCGCATTGTCGACCTGGGTGCGGCGCCCGGCGGCTGGTGTCAGGTCGCGGCGACGATCATCGGATCCACCGACACCGATCCGCGCATCGTCGGCATCGACTATCTGGAGATGGAGCCGCTGCCGGGCGTGCGCCTGTTGCTCAAGGATTTCCTCGACGACGATGCGCCGCAGATGCTGATGGAGGCGCTAGGCGGTGAGTTGCCCGATCTGGTGATGTCGGACATGGCGGCGCCGACGACCGGCCATCGCCAGACCGATCACCTGCGCACGACTCACCTGTTCGAGGTGGCGGCGGAGTTCGCCCGGGAGAATCTGGCGCCGGGCGGCGCGTTCTTGTCGAAGGTGTTTCGCGGCGGCACGGAAGGCGGATTGCTCGCCGATTTGAAGCGGGACTACCAGAGCATTGCCCATGTGAAGCCGCCGGCAAGCCGCAAGGAGAGCCCCGAGCTCTATGTTCTGGCGAAGGGGTTCCGCGGGCGGAACGGCGAGGGCGAATAGCCTTGAGGTCAGCAATTCCGGGGCTGGCGGGGTTTGTTCCTGCCGCCTGTAAGGCGCGTCTTCCACAGCAGGTGGCGGGCTCGCGCCGCTCCTGATGCAGCAAGGCGGCACCTGAATTCGCCCGCGCGCCGCGCCCCTGGGGCGCGGCGCGCGTGCTTTCGTTTTCCCATGCATCCGGGCGGGGTGCGCCGCTTGCATGGCTGCCCCGCATCAAGCTGCTTTCCTTCCTGTCACCGGCGTGTTAATGACCCGCGCCAACTTCTCCGAACCGTGACCGCCTCCTGTCTGACCGTTCAGGTTCGACACCCGGAGGCCTTTCCTGAAAAGGGAATTGGCCCATGCCCTCATTTTTCCAGCCTTCCCACGGCGCCGAAGCCTTGACCTTCGACGACGTTCTTCTGTTGCCCGGACACTCGCAGGTGCTTCCCGGCCAGACCGAGCTGCGCTCTCGGGTGACGCGCGGGATCGAGCTGAACCTGCCGATCCTGTCCAGCGCGATGGACACGGTTACCGAGGCGCGGCTGGCAATTGCCATGGCCCAGGCTGGCGGCATTGGCGTCGTTCACCGCAATCTCAGCATCGACCAGCAGGCCGAAGAGGTCCGGCAGGTCAAGAAGTTCGAATCCGGCATGGTGGTGAACCCGCTGGTGATCGGTCCCGATGCGACCTTGAAGGACGCGCTCGACCTGATGCAGCGCTACGGCATTTCCGGCGTTCCGGTGGTGGAAAACGGTGGGCTGGGTGGCCAGTTCGTGGGGCGCCTGGTGGGCATCCTCACCAACCGCGATGTGCGGTTTGCTTCCGAGCCGGAGCAGCCGGTGCGCGAGCTGATGACCCATGAGGGGCTGATCACCGTCCGCGATACGGTCAGCCAGGCCGAGGCCAAGCGGTTGCTGCACCAGCACCGCATCGAAAAGCTGCTGGTGGTCGACGACAGCGGCAATTGCGTTGGCCTGGTGACGGTCAAGGACATGGAGAAGGCGCAGCTCAATCCGAATGCTTCCAAGGACGATCAGGGCCGGTTGCGCGTCGCCGCCGCCACCACGGTCGGCCCGGAAGGTTTCGAGCGTGCCGAGCGGCTGCTCGACGCCGGCGTCGACCTGCTCGTCGTCGATACCGCTCATGGCCACTCGGAGCGGGTCCTGGAGATGGTGCGGCAGGTCAAGAAGCAGTGGAGCGGTGCACAGGTGCTGGCCGGCAACGTGGCGACCGCCGACGGCACCAAGGCGTTGATCGACGCGGGCGCGGATGCGGTCAAGGTCGGCATCGGCCCGGGCTCGATCTGCACCACCCGTATCGTTGCCGGTGTCGGCGTGCCGCAGCTCACGGCAATCATGGAGGCCTGCGAGGCGGCGACCAAACTGGATATTCCGGTGGTGGCGGACGGCGGCATCAAGTATTCCGGCGACCTGGCCAAGGCGCTGGCCGGCGGTGCGTCCTGCGCCATGGTCGGCTCGCTGCTGGCCGGCACCGAGGAGAGCCCCGGCGAGGTTTATCTGCACCAGGGTCGGTCCTACAAGTCGTATCGCGGCATGGGCTCGGTCGGCGCGATGGCGCGCGGATCGGCGGACCGGTATTTCCAGGCGGAAGTCCGCGACGAGCTGAAGCTGGTTCCGGAGGGGATCGAAGGGCAGGTGCCTTACAAGGGGCCGCTCGCCAGCGTGCTGCATCAGCTTGCCGGCGGTCTGCGCGCGGCGATGGGCTATGTCGGCGCGGCGTCGATCCCCGATTTCCAGGAAAAGGCCCGGTTCATCCGCATTTCCGGCGCGGCCCTGCGCGAGAGCCATGCCCATGATGTGACGATCACCCGGGAAAGCCCGAACTATCCGTCGAACATCTGACCGGAGCAATCTCCGGCGCATTGAAAAAACGGGCGCGGGTCTCACGACCCGCGCCCGTTTTTATATCAGCCCCTTATCTGTGTTCGCGCCTGTTGCGTGGTCGCCTCAGGTCGAAGGGGAGGACGCCAGGTCCGTCGGGGGCGTTGCTGACAACGGCGGGGTGCCGCCCTCCGTCGCGCTTTTTTCGTGCGCCATTTCAAGAAGGCGATGGGCGCAGGCGACAAGAAGTTCCGGTGACTTCCCCCGCAAGTCCTCTGCGGCATAGGCAAAAAAGGCTTTCCAAGCCTGAATTTCCTTGTTCGGGTCAAGTGTTGCGCTGGCGTCGATTGTGCCTTGAGTAAGATCCTGCATGGCTACGGCCTCCGGTTTTATGCAGGAAACGTCATTCGTCGTTATACAAGCGTTATTTCGTAGTAAAGGCATAACACGCTATGGTTGAATTCTTGGTGTATATTGGTACTAATTGCGATTCTTTATCGACCTTGAGTTGTCTTTTCTTTTTGTGTTCGCGTGCCTTTTGTGCGGTTGGGGCGGGTGCTGCGCGCGCGGACGTTGGCAAGGGCGCGCGGATGGGATAGGTCAGGTCCTGTATTCCGGATCGAAAACATAAGAGACCCGACCGGACGCCCGCTGGCGGTTTGCTGTCATGGGGCGGGCCGCCCTTTCGACTGCCCGGGTGCAGGGCGGCGGCGGGGTGTCGGGTGATCAAGCAAGGGCCGCGCCCGGAGCGCGGCGGTGCTGACTGAAGGAACGAGTGCGACATGAAGGATGGAGGCCGGCTGGCCGCGGCGATTGATATCCTGACCGAGGTCGATACCTACCGGCGGCCCGTACAGGATGGGCTGAAGGAATGGGGGCGCCGCAACCGCTTCGCCGGTTCGGGCGACCGGCTGGTGATCGGCAACCTGGTGTTCGACGCGCTGCGGCACAAGCTGTCGCTGAGCCACATCATGGGCAGCACCGAGGCGCGGGCGCATATCCTTGCAACCTATGCGCTGACCTGGGAGTTCGGTGTCGACGGTCTCGTCGCCGCCCTTGCCGACGACCGCTTCGCACCGGAGCCGGTAACGCCGGCGGAACTGGCTCGGCTCGACGCTGCCGATCTGGACGGCGCGGCGGATCATGTTCGCGCGGATGTGCCCGAATGGCTCTGGCCGCAGTTTTCGAACGCCTATGGCGCGGATGCGGTTGCCGAGGGGCAGGCGCTGGCCCGGCGGGCGCCGATCGACCTGCGGGTCAATCGGCTCAAGGGCGACCGCGACCGGGTGATCCGGCGCATGGGGCATCTGCCGCTGGAGCCGACGCCGATCTCGCCGGTGGGCTTGCGCCTGCCGCCGGCACGGGCCAAGGACAAGGCGCCGCATGTGCAGGCCGAGGAAGGGTTTCGCAAGGGCTGGTTCGAGCTTCAGGACGAGGCAAGCCAGCTTGCCGCCCTGGTGGCGACCTCACTGGCGCCGACCCAGGTGCTCGATTATTGCGCCGGTGGCGGCGGCAAGACGCTGGCGCTGGCCGGAGAGCTGGGCAACCGCGGGCAGATCTACGCGCATGACGCGCTGAAGCTGCGGCTCGCGCCGATCTATGAACGGCTGCAGCGCTCCGGTGCGCGCAACGTGCAGGTTCGCGATCCGCAAGCGGCAACGCTCGACGATCTGAAGGACCGGATGGACCTGGTGTTTCTCGACGTTCCCTGTTCGGGCACCGGGGTGTGGCGCCGGCGCCCCGATTCCAAATGGCGGGTCACGGAGAATGCCTTGCAAGGCCGGCTCAGGGAGCAGAGCCAGGTGCTCGATGCCGCTTGCGGTTTCGTCCGTCCCGGTGGGCATCTGCTCTATGCCACCTGTTCGCTGTTGCCTTGCGAGAACCAGCAGCAGCTTGCCGCCTTCCTGGCCCGCAACGCGGCGTTCGAGCCGGTGTCGCTGGTGGAGCGTTGGGGCGCGCTGTTCGGCGAAGATGCGGCGCGGCCGCGCTTTTCCGAAGAGGGCTATGCCACGCTCAGCCCGGCGACGACCGGCACCGATGGCTTCTTCATCGGCCTGTTGCGCCGGCGCGAGGAGGGCTGACGGCCGCGCGCGGCCGATTGTGTCCCGGCGCTGATCCGCACGACATGACAGGCGGGCCGGTTTCCGGCCCGTCATGCTTTTTTTGGGGGGGCTGCGCCGCTCAGTCTTCGGGAAAGAGCGGCAGCGTCTCCGGCTCGCCGGTGCTCTCCCATGTGGACTGCCGCCGGCCATCCTCTTGGGCCTGGGCAGGCTTCGCGGTGGGGATATCCTGCTCGGCCTGCTCCGGCGCGCTGTACTCCAGATCTAAGGTGGCGGCTGCGGCGGCTTGCAAGGCTTCCTCGCGCACGCGGGCCTCGTCTTCGAGCAGCCGCGCCTGCAGGGCGCCAAGCCCCGACCACAGGTGCGCGGGCAGCCTGCTCCGGTCCCCGCCCGCCATCAGAACGTCCCGCGCGCCCTTGGCTTCGCCGGCGGCGGCAAGGGCGGCGCCAAGGGCGTTGCCGGCGGATTTGTCGGTCGGCGCCAGGGTCCAGGCACGCTGTGCATGGTGGATGGCGCCGGCCAGATCGCCGGAGCGGCGGCAGGCAAGGCTCATCTGCACCAGCGGCGCGGGATTGTTGCTGTCGCGGTCGAAGGCGGCACCAAGCGCCTCGACGGCGGCCGGCCAGTCTTCGCGTGCCATCAGGATTGCGCCGAGCAGGGCCAGCAGCTCGGGGTCGTCCTTCTGCCGCTCGATGGCCCGGCGGGCATAGGCTTCCGCCTCCTGCAGCCGGTTCTGGTGATAGAGCGTGTCGGCGAGCCCTTTCAGGGCCGGCAGATAGAGCGGGTCGACGCGCAGGGCATGCCGGTACTGGGCGATGGCCCCGGCGGTGTCGCCATGGGGCGCGCGGGCGTCGGCGTCCAGGGTCAGGGCCGCCGCGCTGTCGGGCAGCACCTGCAACAACCGGGCGGTGAGGGGCAGCGCGCGGCCAGGATCGCCGAGCCGGATCAGGATCGTTGCGAGGCCGAACAGTGCGTTGCGATTGCCCGGATCGAGATCGAGAACGGCGACGAAGGCGTCGCGCGCCGGTTCCGACTGGCCGAGCAGCAAGAGGGCGTTGCCGAGATTGGTGCGGGCGGGCAGGTGGTCGGGGGCGGCGAACACCACCTGGCGCAACAGCGTGACCGCATCGTCCAGATCGCCTCGGCGCATCAGGGCCGTGCCGGCGCGGTACTTGCTGTCAAGGGCCTCCGGATCGTTCTGGGCAAGGGTCAGGTAGATCTTGAGCGCCGCATCGAAATCGCCGTTGCGTTCATGCGCGGCCGCCTGTTCCAGGGCCTCGCTCTCGGACGTGTAGGGAAGCGGAGAAGACATGTCGGGGTCTGGTCCTGTGCCGGGGAGGGGCTGGGGTCGCCCGGCTCGCCGGCGAGTCGGTGCGGTCGGGGAATCCGACTCGTCGCATGGCAAAGCGTAGGCGGCGCATGTCGCCCGGTCAAAGGTCTTGGCATCAGGCTTCGGCAAATCTGTGGCCAGTTCCCCGCGTTGCACAACAATCATGGCGGGGCCGTGCAAATTTCGGTTCAAAACGGTGTGGGCATTGGGTAGAAGCAGCACATGACAGACAGCGTCCTCATCATCGATTTCGGCTCCCAGGTGACCCAGCTGATCGCGCGCCGTGTGCGCGAGGCGGGTGTCTATTCGGAGATCGTTCCGTTCCAGTTGGCGGAGGAGGCGTTCGAGCGCCTTTCGCCGAAGGCGGTCATTCTTTCCGGCGGTCCCGCTTCCACCACGGAAATGGGCAGTCCGCGCGCGCCGCAGGCGGTGTTCGAAACCGGCTTGCCGGTGCTTGGCATCTGCTATGGCGAGCAGACCATGTGCGCGCAGCTCGGCGGCAAGGTCGAAGGCAGCGACCATCGCGAGTTCGGCCGTGCTTTCCTCGAAATCGCGGACGAATGTCCGCTGTTCGAGGGTGTCTGGGACAAGGGCACGCGCCATCAGGTGTGGATGAGCCATGGCGATCGGGTGACCGCGCTTCCGCCGGGCTTCCGTGCGGTGGGGACCTCAACGGGCGCGCCCTTCGCGGCCATCGCCGACGAGGCGCGCAACTACTACGGCGTGCAGTTCCACCCCGAGGTGGTGCATACGCCGGACGGGGCGAAGCTCTTGTCCAATTTCGTGCACAAGATCGCCGGTCTCAAGGGCGACTGGACGATGGCCGCCTATCGCGAGCAGGCCATCGAGGCGATCCGCAGCCAGGTGGGCGATGGCAAGGTCATCTGCGCGCTGTCCGGCGGTGTCGATTCCTCCGTCGCCGCGCTGCTGGCGCATGAGGCGGTCGGCGATCAGTTGACCTGCATCCTCGTCGACCATGGCTTGATGCGCAAGGACGAGGCGGCCGAGGTGGTCGCCATGTTCCGCGAGCATTACAACCTGCCGCTCATTCTGGTGGACGCCGCCGACCGGTTTGTCGGCGAGCTGGAAGGCGAGAGCGACCCGGAAACGAAGCGCAAGACCATCGGCCGCCTGTTCATTGAGGTGTTCGAGGAAGAGGCGAAGAAGCTGGGTGGCGCGGATTTCCTGGTGCAGGGAACGCTCTATCCGGACGTGATCGAGAGCGTCTCCTTCACCGGCGGCCCGTCGGTGACGATCAAGTCGCATCACAATGTCGGCGGTCTGCCCGAGCGCATGAACATGCAGCTCGTCGAGCCCTTGCGCGAGTTGTTCAAGGACGAAGTGCGGGTGCTCGGCAAGGAGTTGGGCCTGCCGGATCACTTCATCGGCCGGCATCCGTTCCCGGGGCCGGGGCTTGCCATCCGCTGTCCGGGCGGGGTCACCCGCGAGAAGCTCGACATCCTGCGGGCTGCGGATGCGATTTATCTGGACGAGATCCGCAAGGCGGGGCTCTACGATGCGATCTGGCAGGCCTTTGCCGTGCTCCTGCCGGTGCAGACGGTCGGCGTGATGGGAGACGGGCGCACCTATGAGTTCGTCTGTGCGCTGCGCGCGGTGACCTCCATCGACGGCATGACGGCGGATTTCTATCATTACGACATGGAATTCCTCGGCCGCGCCGCGACCCGGATCATCAACGAGGTCAAGGGCATCAACCGCGTCGTCTATGACGTGACCTCCAAGCCGCCGGGAACCATCGAGTGGGAATGATGTTTCTCGCTGAGGGCGCTGGTTCACAGCGCTTTGCCTGAAACGTCTGTCGCTTCGCGGGGCTTCCTTCCGGATGTCCCGCGTTTTTTTAAGCGCCTCGCAGACGGTCTCTCATGTTCGGTGCGCGGTTCCGTCTGCCGGCGTTCCGTTCAGACGCGAGCTGAGCCGCAAGCACCGATGGCGGCCCTACCAATTTTCCGAAGGCTCCTTACTTCCGGTTGCATACTCCGGTGCGGTGGGACAGTGTCTGCTTGGTGTCGTTCCGAATTTTAAAAACCGGGAACAACAACGAGGGGAAACGTCCATGCTGAACTTTCTTGCCCGGCCGCTGGTGCGGCTGGTCGACCGGTATTTGCCGGATCCATTCATTTTCGTGATTTTTCTGACAATTATTGCCGCGCTGGCGGCGATGCTCCTGCAAGGTCAGGGGCCGCTCGTCATCGTGAGCATGTGGGGCGACGGGTTCTGGAAGCTCCTGACCTTCTCGATGCAAATGCTTCTGGTGCTGGTCACCGGTTTCATGCTGGCGAGCACGCCATTGGTGCGGCGCGCGCTGGAACTCTTGGCAAGCTGGGTGTCGAGTGCTGGTGGTGCGATCATCCTCGTCAGCCTTGTCTCGCTGCTGGCGAGCTGGATCAACTGGGGCTTTGGCCTTGTGGTTGGCGCCTTCTTTGCCAAGGAACTGGCCCGCCAGGTGCGGGTTGACTATCGCCTTCTGGTCGCCAGCGCCTATTCGGGCTTTCTGGTCTGGCATGGCGGGCTTGCCGGATCGGTGCCGCTGTCGATTGCCACGGAAGGCCATCCGTTCGTGGATGTCACCGGGGTGATCGGTACCGGGCAAACCATCTTTGCTCCCTTCAACATTGCCATCGTGGTCGCGCTGTTCATTGCGGTGCCGCTGCTCAATCGGCTGATGTTGCCGGACGAAAAGGACAGCGTGCATGTGGATCCGGCCTTGCTCGATCCGCCGGCCGCCGAGGTCGAGCTGGAGCCCACGACGCCCGCGCAGTGGATGGAGAACAGCCGGATTCTCTCGGGCTTCATCGGGCTCGCCGGCCTGTTGTACCTTGCCAACTACTTCCTGACGTCGGGCGGGCTGTCGCTCAACTCGATCAACATGACCTTCCTGATGTTCGCGATCGTGCTGCACGGCACACCGCGCCATCTGCTGGACAGCCTGCAGGAAGCGATGAAGGGCGGCGCCGGTATTGTCCTCCAGTTCCCCTTCTACGCCGGGATCATGGCGATCATGGTGCAGTCGGGCCTGGCGACGACCATCTCGGACGGCCTGATTTCCCTGGCGACGACCGAGACCCTGCCGTTCTGGACCTTCCTTTCCGCCGGCCTGGTCAACATGTTCGTGCCGTCGGGCGGCGGACAATGGGCGGTGCAGGCGCCTGTGGTCATGCCGGCGGCGCAGGAACTGGGCGCCGATATGGCCCGCGCGGCGATGGCGGTTGCCTGGGGCGATGCCTGGACCAACATGATCCAGCCGTTCTGGGCTCTGCCTCTGCTGGGCATTGCCGGGCTGCGCGCCAAGGACATCATGGGCTATTGCGTGATTCACCTGATTGTCTCCGGTGTCATCATCTCGGCCCTCTTGACCTACTTCTAAGGCTCGGGCGCGGGGGGCATCCCCCGCGCCTCACTTTCCGTATTTCGCTGCCTGATCTCTTGTCCGCTGGCAAAGCGCCTATCGCCGGCTTCTCGCCCCGGGGCATCGCGTCCCGACGCACCGCAGCGCCTCTTTCCTCCGATCATTCCTGCCGGTCCGAGAGCTGTTCGCCCTGCGCCTCGGTGCCCGATCTGTCGTGCGGATCGGGAGCTGGAGCAGGTGAACGTGGCCTGGGTTCTGCTTGCTTGCGTGCGGTCCCGGTGGCAGGTTTTTCAGTAACGGACGGTCTGTCCGAAATATTGCGCATTTTTTCCTGATACTAGGTTCCTGTGCGTCACATATGTCTCGTCAATCCATTAGAAAAGGAGCGTGAACCTTAGACATTTGTGGGGGTGAAATGACAAATGTACCTAATTCAACTGCGCTAAGTGGCGCCTCTAGTCGCATTCTTCCGCTTGCGCCCTTGTCATTCTTCGCAATGACACTCGGTTTTGCCGAGACGGGTAACGCTTGGAGATGGGCGACGGAGTCGCTGCAGCTCAGCGCCATCCCCGGCGAAATCCTGCAAGGACTTGCCGTCGTTTCCTGTGCCTGGTGGCTCCTGCTTTATCTGAACAAGTGGATCAGCTATCGCGCGCAGGCGGTTTCCGAGCTGCGTGACCCGGTGCAGGCCTCCTTCTTCGCGCTGCTGCCGGAGTCGCTGCTGCTGACGGCGTTGTCGCTTGCCCCGTATGTTCCGGAGTTTGCGCTGATCACCTTCTGGGTCGGGTCGCTCCTCAACATTCTCTACGCCTCGATCCGCCTGTCCCGGTTCTGGGTGAGCGATCGCAGCAAGGAGCATACAACGCCGTCGATGCATCTGGTGTACACCGCCAGCGTGCTGGTCAACTCCCTTGCCGCAGCGCATTTCGGCTACATGGAATTTGCGTGGATCCTGTTCGGCATGGGCGCGATTTCCTGGCTCATCCTGGACTCGGTCATCACCGATCGCCTGTTCACCGCCGGCCTGGATGTCCGCTTCAGGAACTTCATGGGCATCTACATGGCCCCGTCGGCAGTGGCTTTCGTCGCCTATCAGGAAATCGCCAAGGCCGATCTCAACCTGATCGTCGTCTATGCGCTGCTCGGTTATGCGGTGTTCACGGCGGTCACGGTGGTGTTCTCGCTCGCCTGGCTGCGGCAGCAGGCCTTTGCTCCGGGCTACTGGGCCTACACCTTCGGTATGTCGACCCTGACCCAAGGGTTTCTGATGCTCTACCGCTCGGCGCCCAACCCCTGGCTCTACTATTCGTCGATTGTCCTTCTGACGCTTTCCACTGTTCTGCTGCTTTATGTGCTGATCGGGACCATCTCCATGATGGTTCAGAGAAAGTACTACCCGGTTTCCAGTTAGTTTTACTGAATTTCACATATGTGACGAAAATAAATTCTTCGGAGGTCTGGAATGAAGACACTCACGCATATCAATGGCGCGCCCGTCATTGACAACGCCAATGTGCAAACCGCGGGGCCGCGCGGGCCGGCCCTGATCCAGGATGTCTGGTTTCAGGAGAAGCTGGCGCATTTCACCCGCGAGATCATCCCGGAGCGGCGGATGCATGCCAAGGGCAGTGGCGCCTACGGCACCTTCACCGTCACCCATGACATCACCAAATACACCAACGCCAAACTGTTCAGCGAGTTGGGCAAGGAAACGGAGGTGTTCGTTCGCTTCTCCACGGTGGTGGGGGAGCGGGGCGCTGCCGACGCGGAACGTGATGTGCGCGGCTACGCGGCCCGCTTTTACACCGAGGAGGGGAACTGGGATTTCGTCGGGCTGAACACGCCGGTGTTCTTCCTCCGGGATCCGATCAAGTTTCCCGATCTCGGCCATTCGCAGAAGCGGGACCCGCGCACGGGCCTCAGGTGCCTGAACAGCACCTGGGATTTCTGGACACAGAGCCCGGAAGCCCTGCATCAGATCACGATCCTGATGAGCGATCGCGGGATTCCGCGCACCTACCGCCACATGCATGGCTTTGCCAATCACGCCTTCAGCTTCATCAATGCGGACAACGAGCGCGTCTGGGTGAAGATCGTCCTGAAGACCAACCAGGGCATCGAGAACCTGACCGACGTGGAAGCCAGCGAGTTGATCGGGCGCGATCGGGAAAGCCATGGCAGGGATCTGTTCGAGGCGATCGAGGCCGGCGATTTCCCCTCCTGGACCATGTACATCCAGGTGATGACCGAGGAGCAGGCGGCGGCGAGCAAGCAGAATCCGTTCGATGCGACCAAGGTCTGGAGCCAGAAGAAGTATCCGCTGATCGAGGTCGGGCAGCTGGTGCTTGACCGCAACCCGGAAAACTATTTCTCCGAGGTCGAGCAGGCCGGTTTCACGCCGGCAAACGTGGTGCCGGGGATTGGTTATTCCCCCGACAAGCTGTTGCAGGGGCGGTTGTTCGTCTACGGCGACGCGCTGCGGTATCGCATCGGCACCAATCTGCAGCAGATCCCGGTCAACCGGCCGCGCTGTCCGTTCGCCAGCTTCCACCGCGACGGGGCCATGCGGGTGGACGACAATTTCGGTGGCGAGGTCGGCTACGCGCCGAACAGCACCGGCGTCTGGGGCGATCATCGGGACCGGATGCCGCCACCGATGTCCGTGGGCGCCGAGGCCACCCATTGGGCCTTCGCCGAGGACGACAGTGATTACTACTCCCAGCCGCGGGCGCTGTTCAATCTGATGACTGCCGAACAGCGTGCCGAGTTGTTTTCCAACACGGCAAGAAGCCTGATCGGCGCGTCCAAGGATATTCAGAAGCGCCACATCGACAATTGCGCGAAGGCGAGCCCGGACTACGCCAAGGGGGTCGAAGACGCCCTGAACGCAATGTGACGCCAGACAATTGCCGCCCGCCCCAGCCGGTTCGTGGCAGGGGGCGGGCGTGACCAGAGGGAGTGCCTTTCAAGACTTCATCGATCCTGGGGAGGATGACATGACCAAGCTTTATCATACCCGTGAGAGTGCAGAAGCGAGCTTTCCGACCGGGAGCTGGCAGTCCGTCGTGTACAAGGAACTTGTCGGCCAGCTGACCAGCGACCTTCGACCTTTTCCGTGCACCTTCGCCATCAATGGCTATCGCAATGATGACCTGCGGTTCCTGTTCCAGGAGACGCCGAATATTCCCGAGTTCGGGGAGCAGTTGGCCATGTTCCTCGAAGAGGCGCGATCCATCGGCCAGAACGCGGCGCTGCTCTATCTGACCGGTATGGAAACCGTTGAGCCGCTGGAGGACTACTCGGCGCGGTTCTGGACCATTCTCAACGAGTTGGCCAAGATCGACCGCAAGCCCTGGCCCGAGGATATTCCGCAGGATCTCGACGATCCGGAGTGGGAGTTCTGCTTCAACGGCGAACCGATCTTCGTGGTGTGCACCAACCCCGCGCATGTGAAGCGCCAGAGCCGCCGCTCCTCGACCTTCGCGATGTCCCTGCAGCCCCGCTGGGTGTTCGACCGGATCCTCTTCTCCGATCGCGCCGCCAACATCGTCTTCAACAATATCCGCAAGCGCATGCAGCCCTATGACGCGCTTCCGCCGTCGCCGGCGCTCGGGCGCTACAAGGACCCGAACGTCCGGGAAGCTCAGCAGTATGTGCTGTCCGAGGACGACAGCATCCTGCGGTGCCCTTTCCATCAGCTTGAAAGCAAACAGGTTGAGGATGCGTAATGTCCGCCTGTTGAGCGGGGGCTCGTTGGTAGATGAAAAGGTAGGACTTTAGATGAAACTGATTGGCATGCTGGACTCTCCCTTTGTCAGGCGAACGGCGATTTCGCTGAAGAAGATGGGGGTGCCGTTCGCTCTGGATCAACTGTCGGTGTTCGGCGGCTTCGATGCCTTTGAGGCGGTCAATCCCGCCGTCAAGGCGCCGACGCTGGTGACCGACGAGGGCGAGGTTCTGATGGATTCGTCGTTGATCATCGACTATGCGAAGCGGCGGCTGGCGACGACGGATGAACCCGACAGCACGACCAATGGGCTGGCGCACCATCATCGGGTTCTGGCGCTGGCGCTCGTCGCCAGCGAGAAGTCCATTCAGGTCGTCTACGAGCGGAGCTTGCGTCCGGCGGAAAGGATGCACCTGCCATGGCTGGAGCGGGTCGAGCGGCAGCTGGCGTCCACCTACAAGCTGCTTGAAGCGGAATATGGGAACGGCGCGTCCGACAAGGACCCGGAGGAGCTGTCCCAGCCAAACATCATGAGCGCCGTTGCCTGGCGGTTCAGCCGGGAGATGATCCCCGATCTTGTCCGGGAGCAGGACTATCCTGCGCTGGCGGCGCATTCGGCCCGCTGCGAAGCGACGCCGGAGTTCAAGGCGTATCCCTATCCCACCGGGTAGGTGCGCCTCAGCCACGCAGGGGTTCCCTCAGCCCCTGCGTGGCTGGCTCGATCCGGTCCGGTTGACCGTGAACAGCTGGCGATAGTTGCTCGGGGCAATCGAGATCCGCCGCATGAAGGCCAACCGCATGTTCTCCGTCGATCCGAAGCCGCATTCATACGCGATTTCCTTCATGGATCTGCTGGTGGTTTCCAGCTTCATTTTCGCGATTTCGATGCGGTGGAGCTCCAGGTATTCCAGCGGGGTGACCTTCATCTCCTTCGAGAAATAGCGGCTGAAGGTGCGGATCGTCATGCCTGCGACGGTCGCCAGTTCCGCGTTCTGGATGCGTCGGTGGGTGTTCTGATGGATGTATTCGATCACCTTTTGCATGGGCGAGCCATCGGCGGGTGCCGGGGTCAGCAGGGGGCTGAACTGGGATTGCCCCCCTTGTCGCTGCGCGACCACCAGAAGCCTCTTGGCCACCTGAAGGGCGATCTCGGCGCCATGATCCTCGCGCACAAGGGCCAGGGACAGGTCGATCCCGGCTGTCACTCCGGCGGAGGTCAGAATGTTGCCGCTGCGTACATAGATTTTCTCTGGCTCCAGCAGGGTGTTCGAGAACAACTCGCGAAAGCGGTCGGTATGCAGCCAGTGGGTGGTCGCCTTCTTGCCGTCCAAGAGCCCGGCGTAGCCGAGGATGAAGGCGCCGGTGCATATGGAGCAGCACCGGTCGCAGCGCGGTTGAATCTGGCGAAGCCAATCGAGGGCGACGGCATCGTCGAAGCCGAACGGTATCTCCGGTCCGCCGGCGATGATCACCATGTCGAAGGGCTTGTGGTCCTCGCCGATGACCACGTCCGGCACCAGCTTCATGCCATTGGAGGCAATCACCGGGTCTGGCCGCGTGGCAATGGTCAGGAGTTCGTACCCTTTTTCCGGGCCCAGCAGCGTGTTGACTTCCGAGAAGACGTCCAACGGGCCGGAGACGTCCAAGCTCTGGAACCTGGGGAAGATCATACAGGCGATGGTTTTCATACGGTCCTGAACTCCGGTCGTTGACGGCGCAATTCCGACATCAAGTGCAAGGCCGAACGCCGATGGCTGCGGCGAGTTGCGTGAAGCGGTGTCTCTCTCTGCTTGTCAAACAGACAGGCGGGGCTCTCTTCGCTAAGGCGCGGCGGGTTATATAGCACCCTCGTAAAGTTGATAAGGTTATTTTTTGAACT
Source organism: Stappia indica (assembly GCF_020177335.1). Taxonomy (GTDB): domain Bacteria; phylum Pseudomonadota; class Alphaproteobacteria; order Rhizobiales; family Stappiaceae; genus Stappia; species Stappia indica_B. The sequence goes on from NZ_JAIVMG010000006.1 coordinate 254,676, forward strand.
TATGCGTGTGGGTGTGGGTGGCCCTGGCGGTAAAAGGGCGGGCTTTGCGCAGCGGAGACGGCTGGCAAGGTGCAGGTCTGATGCAGGGATTGGGGGGACGGGAAACAGGAATTACTCTTCTCAAGGAAGAGGTTGTTGTGGGTCGTTAAAGTGACCTTTCGTCACTTTCATGCCGAGGCCTCGCGCCTCAGGCGCGTGTTGCCAGTGCGTGGCGCACCAGGTTGGCAGCGGCGAGGCCTGCGGTCTCCATGTAGGAGGGATCGCGGTTGAGCAGCACCGTGGAGAAGGCGCCGTCGAGAAGCAGGAGGATCTGGCGGGCGAGGGTTTTGCTCTCCTCTGCCAGTCCGCCGGCGGTCATCTCGGCGGCCAGCCAGTCCTCCACCCGTTTCTTGTGCGCCCGGGCAATCTCCATCGCCGGATGGCCGGGCGTCTTCACCAGCTCCACCGTCGTGCGCAGAAAGCCGCAGCCCTTCCATTTGGGGTGATGGGCGGCAACGGCGAGGTTACGGAAGATGCCCTCCACCTTGTCGGCCAGCTCGCCATCGGTGGCGTCGAACCACTGCTTGAAGGTCTCAAGGTTCGGCATGTCGCGCGCCTCCAGATAGGCGGCGATGATCTCGTCCTTGCTGCGGAAGTGGTAGTAGATCGTTCGCTTGGTCAGGCCCGCTTCGGCGGCAACCATGTCCAGACTGACATCGCGAATGCCGAACCCGCGAAACAGTTTCGCGGCCGCATGGACGATCACGTCCCTGGTGGGGCGCTTGCTCGATTGGGTGGGGCGTTTGTTCGTTTGCATGCGACCATTGTATACTCACTAGTGAATGTACTCAAGGGGCGCGTGGGCGTAGGCTGACCGACATGCACGACAATGTCCTTCACCTGAAACCGATTGGCTGCGAAGAGCTCGCGATTCCCTGCAAGGACGGGGTTGTTCTCGGCGGCCATCTCTGGCGCGGCACTGATAACGGCCGCCGCGGCCAGGTGATCATCAACCCGGCCACCGGGGTGCTGGCCCGCTACTATCATCGCTACGCCCAGTTCCTGGCCGGGCGGGGCTTCGATGTGCTGACCTATGACTATCGGGGGATTGGCGCGTCGCGGCCGGCCGATCTGAAGGGCTGCGACTACCTGTGGCGCGACTGGGGCGAGAAGGATTTCGATGCCGCCGTCAGGCTGATGCATGAAGAGCGCCGGCAGCGGCCGCTGCTGGTGGTCGGCCACAGCGTCGGCGGCTTCCTGCCGGGGCTTGCGGCCAGCGCGCCGCTGGTCAGCCGGATGCTGACGGTGGGGGCACAATACGCCTGGTGCGGCGACTACGCCCGGCGGCACTGGCTGTCGATGTTCTGGCAATGGCACATCGTCATGCCGGCGCTGACGGCCTGTTGCGGCTATTTCCCCGGCCGGCGGCTGGGGTGGCTGGAGGATCTTCCCGCCGGTGTCGCCCGGGAGTGGAGCTTTCGCGGGCCGCGCTTCGAAAAGAGCCACCCGCCACGGGAGCGACGGTCGGCGCTGCGGCGGATGGCCTCGGTGTCCGCGCCGATCCTCGCCGTCACCATGACGGACGACGCGTATGGCACGCTCAGCGCCATCCGGCGCACGCTGCGCTACTA